>NZ_JBTMWZ010000001.1:0-2273675 GCF_054489265.1 Chryseobacterium sp. A321
ATATTGCTTCGTCCGATTATAATTATAAGTACAACGGTAAGGAACTACAGGTAACAGGAATGTATGACTACGGCGCACGTTTTTACATGCCGGATCTAGGAAGATGGAGTGTTGTGGATCCGCTGGCGGAAACCACACCAAGCTGGAGTGCGTACGCTTACGGATTTAATAATCCAATAAGATTTACAGATCCGACAGGAATGTCGAATGAGGATTTTGTACAAAGAAAAGACGGAAGTGTTTATTGGGATAATAAAGCGAACAACCAAGCTACGACTAAAGCAGGCGAAACGTATTTAGGAAAAAATCTTTCTTTTACTTTTAATAGTTATATTGGGAATAATTATAATGGTCCACTAGGAAGTCTTCCAAAAGGAGATAAATTAACAACAACTATAAATCTTTCTGCAAGTAAAAATAGTAGTGGAGAATTAACAGGACTATCTGCTACAAAAACAACTGAAATAGGCAAAACTTTTGGATTGTTTGAAGGCAGGAATTTTTATCCAGGAGAAGGTGGAAGTAATAATAGTTTTACTAAATCTGGAATGTCTATAAATTATGAACAACACGCAAGTGTTCCTAAATTAGAAGAATCAGGGTTAAATTCTTTGGGATTTAAGATTGTAGATGTTTCCCAAAAACTAAATATTAGTTTTGATAAAGGAAGCGGAAATTTATCTGTAAATGCATATACAAACATATTTCCTTCGGCTACATTAAAACTGAATAATACAGGAACAACTTTAATGAACTATAAACAACCATCATTTGTGGGAACACATACTGCTCCAATTACAGGTTATTCTCCACCAGCAATGGGAGAAGGACGAACAGGAGGACAGCCAATACGAGATTTTTCTTATTATCCATCACGATTTTATAAAAGAAATTAATATGTTAAAGCCTACGTTCCTAAACATCTGTATCAGTATAATCTTAAAATATTTAATATTTTACGTTTTGTTAATGGTTGTAAATAATGAATTTAAATTATTACAAATTAATAATATTAAAAACGGACAAGATTTATTTTATTACCTATGGATTGTTTTGTTTTTTCCACTTGTAGATATAATTTTATTTGCTACTCCGCTGTATTTTAGTTTTAAGGCAAAGAGATCTTTAATTTTTGTAGCCAGTATTATTATAATTTTGTTGATAGAGTATATTATTTACGCATATTTTACTTCACAAAAAACGTTCAATCAAGATGCTTTATTCAAGATGTTAATAAGCCTGATGACATTACTGGTATTTTTCTATAAGACAATCCGTTCAAAATTTACAGAATCTTAATCACAAAATCGCCGTATCTGCCCTACGAACTACATATTGCAGACCTAAGAGGCATATTCCCAAGTGGAACCCATACCATGAATGGTTTCCTAGCACCCAAACCATTATATGACTAACTAAATGCTGTTTTTCGATTGGCTATAGATTATCATACAGATGTTGGCGGATTAGATGGGAAGCGGGAGAAGACCGTATGGACCGAGGGCCGAGCAACGACGAATTTCTTCAAGCATGTTCAGGATTGTGGAGCAGAAACCTTCCATGAAATTGAGAACAAGATGGTCTATACCTTTTTTTTCAATGGAGAAAGGCAAATTAGAGGCAAAATTTAAATGAAAAGCCGTCTCGATTTCAATTCGGGACGGCTATCTTATCTAAGCTATGTAAGAATTCTTACAAGGATTTAAACTGCTCAAGCATTCGCTTGTCATTCTCAAAGAACATTCGGATATCACCCATTTGATGAAGTAACATCACGATCCGTTCTATTCCCATACCGAATGCAAAACCAGAATATTGGTCTGGATCAATGTTTACGTTTGTTAAAACGGCAGGATCCACCATTCCACAGCCCATAATTTCAAGCCAACCGGTCCCTTTCGTAATCCGGTAATCGGTCTCGGAGTTAAGCCCCCAATACACATCCACTTCAGCACTTGGCTCTGTAAAGGGGAAATAAGAGGGACGCAATCTAATTTTTGACTTTCCAAAGAGCTCAGTCGTAAAATATTGCAACGTTTGCTTTAAATCTGCAAAGCTCACCTTCTTGTCTATATAAAGTCCTTCAATTTGATGGAAAATACAGTGCGAACGAGAGGAAATTGCTTCGTTTCTAAAGACTCTTCCTGGAGACAAAATGCGAATCGGCGGCTCATTTGATTCCATGTATCGAATCTGCACAGAAGAGGTATGCGTTCTTAGCAAAATATCAGGATCCTGTTCAATAAAAAAGGTATCCTGCATGTCTCTTGCTGGGTGGTATTCAGGTAAATTCAAGGCACTAAAGTTATGCCAGTCATCTTCAATCTCGGGACCGTCCGACACGGCAAATCCAATGGATTTGAAGATTTCTATGATGCGCATTTTGACTAAATTAATGGGATGTCTCGTTCCTAGCTCAAGCGGTAGACCTGGACGGGACCAGTCTTCCTTCTCAGAGATCACCTCAGTTTGAGTCTGCCCTTTAAGTTCTTCAAGCTTCTGAGCGACAGCCATTTTCAACGCATTTATTTTTTGACCAAATTCTTTCTTCTGGTCATTTGGAACTTCTTTAAACTTATCAAAAAGTGAGTTTAGTATTCCTTTTTTTCCACTATATTCTATGCGGAATTTTTCGATTTCTTCGGCTGTTGTAGCGGTAAAGCTCTGTACCTTTAAAAGCAACTCATCGATTTGTTCTAACATGCTATTCCATTCTTAAGGACGCAAAGTTACAATTTCATGGGCGAAAAAAAAAGTAAAGGCGCCACAGGGCACCTTTTCCTTTTCACTTATTAACACTTAAATTGAATTGACTTCGGTGAGAACCACCTAGGACAACATACAATTTCATTTTCCAATACACTAGGACAATTGCGATTTTTCAAACCTTATTCCTAATGGCCAAGGAAAGCATACTAAACTTTCTCCAGGGCTTTAACCAGCAACTGTACCGTTACTTCATTTTTAATTATACCGTTTTGCGCCGGTACTTGAAATTTTACACCAAAATCTTCTCTTTTAATATCGGTAGGCTCAGAGGCAATGCTTACTTCATTTCCATTCACGGTTACGTTCGCACGAAATTGTACCGGTTTTGTAATTCCTTTCATCGTCAGATTCCCGTCAAGAATCGTGTTGTAATCCCCTTCCGCTACTGCACTTACCTGGGTTATCTCATAAGAGGCCGTTGGAAATTTATCCACTTCAAAGAAATCTGCAGATTTCAAATGATTTTCGAGTTTTTGTTGTTGTTCCGGATCGTCTTTCAAATCAATATTCTCAAGAGAATTCAAATCGGCTACAAATTTACCGCTCTCTAACTTTCCTTCATGAACCGTGATTTCTCCACTTTCAAATTTTATACTCCCAAAATGGCTGGTGTTTTGCGATTTAAACACTTTGTACCCAATCCATTCCATACGACTGTTAAGCGTGTCAAGTGTGTAAACCACCCCTTCGTTACCCGTCACCACTGTGCCCGTCTCACTGGCTATAGCCTTATCTTTTGTACAAGAAACAAAAAAACCCAATACGAGACAGAGGGATAATAGAGAGAATACAAGCGATCTTTTCATGAATTATTAAATTGTTAGGAGTTATTGCTAAACTATGAAAAATTTTTTGATTACGAAAACATTATATTAACTTCGCATAATGCTATTAGAAATAAAAAATCTGGATTTCTCCTATCGTCCCGAACAAAAACTTTTTAACAACCTCCACCTTTCCGTGGATCATGGAAAAATCATCGGACTCGCTGGGGAAAGCGGTTGCGGGAAATCAACTTTACTAAGTCTCATCTATGGTCTCTTAGACTGGCAAAGCGGCAGTATTTCCTTAGATGGAAAGACACTTTTAGGACCGAAAGGGAATATTGTCCCAGGCGAGAAAGAAATGAAACTTGTTGCTCAGCATTACGATCTAATGCCCTACTCTACTGTATACGACAATGTGGGGAAATTCATCTCCAACATCAATCTGAATGAGAAAAGAGAAAAAGTAAACGAACTTCTCGATGTGGTGGGCATGCAAGAATTCGCTCAAGTAAAACCCCAGTTCTTAAGCGGTGGACAACAACAAAGAGTTGCAATCGCTAGAGCCTTGTCGGTCATGCCGAAACTTCTTTTGCTCGACGAACCTTTTAGCAACCTAGATTATTCTCGAAAAATTGAGCTTCGAGAGCGCCTTTTTCGCTACGTCGAGGACAACCATATTTCCGTTCTAATTTCCACGCACAACTTACAAGAAATCATGCCATGGCTTGACCAGGTACTTATTCTGGAGGACGGTCGACTTATTCAAAACGACAGTCCTATGGAAACCTATTCCCAGCCCTACAATAGCTATGTAGCAAAGCTTTTAGGAGAGGTCAACCTTATTCCCGATGATTTAAAGCATAAACTTTCACTTCCAAAATCCTTTTACTTTCCTGAACAAATCCAGGTTTCGCCGGAAGGCTTTAATGCAAGTGTTTTAGAAAGTCGTTTTTCAGGTAGTTTTTTCTGGAACAAAGTGAAAGTAGAAAATACGACCCTTGTCGTGTACTCAAAAACAAAACTAACAGGCGAGGTTCAAATTGAGTTTGCATAGTCACTAAATTCCTACCTTTAACCTAATGAACAAAAAAGAAGAGACCGCTAATGGTCCGTTTAGGCTACGCCAAACTAAATCTATTTAGCTTACTCTTCCTATTTGCCTTTTTTTGACCAAGATTCACTTATAATAAGTAGCCGGCACTTAAATCAATTAAGGCCGGCTATTGCATTAGTTTGAAAGAATCTTAACTTAGGCTTTCTTTACGAACTCCGATTTTAGTGCCATGGAGCCAAATCCGTCAATTTTACAATCAATGTTATGGTCGCTATCCGGACGAAGACGAATGTTCTTCACTTTTGTACCCGCTTTCACAGGCTTGGGTGCACCTTTTACAGGAAGGTCCTTGACCACCACCACTGAATCTCCATCTTTTAGCTCATTCCCGTTGCTATCTAGAATTTTATCTTCCTGATTGGCTTCATTGGGATCCCACTCTGTGAAACATTGAGAACACACCATCAAATTATCCTGTTCGTAGGTAAATTCAGACCCACATTTTGGACATTGGATTAACTCACTCATAATTTGTTATTTTAGTCAAAGATAAGAATTTCGAAAACGAAGAACAAGCCTTAGATCGCTTCTAGAATTTGGCTTTCAGTTAATATTCAAATTCTTAACCAAGACTGCTGTAAAAACCGTATTTTTGCAAAATGGAACTTATACACCGCAACTTGGCCATTGGGATACACGACGCCCTAAATGAGACCTTTTTTGAGAAAAATAAATACGCAGACAAAGTAATCGAGCGCCTTCTAAAGGCCCATAAAAAATGGGGAAGTCAAGACCGCGCGGTTGTATCTGAAATATTTTACAACATTATACGTTGGAAGAAACGTCTTGAATATTACATGGGAGAAGGGGTAAAACCTGGCAACATTTACAAACTAATGATTGCGTATCTCTTATGGAGCAAAACGAAATACAAAAAGTTTGAAGAATTTGAAGGCATTAAGATTGCAGACATTCTAAAAAAACTAGAAAAAAACACATTGCCTTCAAAAGCCATTGAACATTCTATCCCCGAATGGCTAGTTCAAACTTTGGAGTTAGAATTAGGACCGGATTGGGAAAGGGAAATGACCGCTTTAAACGAAAGGGCCCCTACAGTGCTTAGAGCAAACACCCTTAAAACGTCAGTAAAAGGACTTATTTCAGAATTGAAAGAAGAAGGTGTAGAAAGTTTTTCTATTAAAAACTACCCCTACGCTGTGCAACTTGAAGAAAAAAAGAATGTCTTCTTAACCTCCGCTTTTAAGGAAGGGCTTTTTGAAGTTCAAGATGCAAGTTCCCAACTTATAGGGGACTTCTTAGAGGTTAAAGAAGGGATGCGAGTGGTTGATGTTTGCGCAGGAGCAGGAGGAAAAACCCTTCACCTTGCTGCTTTAATGGAAAACAAAGGACAAATTATCGGACTCGATATATACGAGTGGAAACTAGCCGAACTTAAAAGACGTGCAAAACGTGCGGGTGCACATAACATTGAAACCCGCGTTATTTCTGACAACAAAGTCATTAAACGTTTGCACGAAAAAGCAGACCGACTCTTGATTGATGCTCCGTGCTCAGGATTAGGCGTTTTAAAACGAAATCCAGATAGCAAGTGGAAAATAGACCAAGCCTTTATTGACCGAATCAAAGGAGAACAGTTCCAAATCCTTTCCGACTACAGTAAAATTATTAAAAAAGGAGGCAAAATGATCTATGCCACCTGCTCTATCCTTCCGTCCGAAAATGAAAAGCAGGTAGAACGATTCTTAAAGGAGAATACCGATTACAAATTACAAAAAGAGCATAAAATCCTACCAAGCCAAGGGTATGATGGATTCTATATGGCTCTTATCGAGCGGTTATAACCCCACCACTCAAAAGCAATGAAAAGCAGTTTTCCCTCGGAGAGCTGCTTTTTTCATGGCCCTTCCAAATGAAAAAAATTCACTTTCATTCCAGCACAAAACATTCGGCTGTAATTTTTTACACCTAATTAGACAATTTTAGTAATAAAATAAACCAAAACAAGAATAAAGGTTTTGAATTTAAATACATTGTATAGATTTGTAAAATATTTTTATATATAAATTCACAAAACAAACTCTTACAATATGTGCGCAATTACAGGACTTTTTAAAGCAACACAAACAACCGAAAAGGACAAACAATCCGTTATGAAAATGTCTCAAATTCTCAGACATCGGGGTCCTGACGCAAACGGTTTCTTTCAGGATGATCACATCATCCTTGCGCATGAAAGACTGGCCATCATGGATGTAGAATCCGGAGCTCAACCTCTATACAGCAAAGACTCGCGCTACGTCCTTGCGATCAATGGAGAAATCTACAACTACAAAGAACTTAAAGCAGAATTTCCAGACTACGAGTTTCAGACGCAAAGCGACTCCGAAGTGATTCTTGCGCTTTATCAGCGCTATGCGGCTAATTTCTTAGAAAAAATCAATGGCATTTTTGCTTTGGCCCTATACGACCGTGTCACAGGTGATTTTTTAATAGCAAGAGACCCCATGGGAATCTGCCCACTCTACAGCGCAACTGATGAAAAAGGGACTCTTTACATTGCATCCGAACTCAAAGCGCTCGAGAACAAAGGCCTTGAAATTAAAAATTTTTTACCAGGACATTATCTATACAGTGCCGAAGGCATGGAGCCTAAGGAGTGGTATCGTCCTACGTGGAAAATTTTCTCCCAATTGCCACAACGAAAATCTTCTTTGCAAGACATAGCCCATGGGCTTGACAAAGCGGTTGAACGACAGCTCATGAGTGAAGTACCCTTTGGTGTGCTCCTTTCAGGAGGACTGGATTCCTCTCTAATTGCAGCACTCGCTGCAAAACACGAGCGAATTAGAACCGGCAAAAAGGAAAGCCAAATTCATAGCTTTGCAGTTGGATTAAAAGGATCTCCAGATTTAATAGCCGCGCAAAAAGTGGCCGATCACATTCACACGATTCATCATGAAATTCATTTTACTCTTGAAGAGGGATTACAGGCAATTCCGGAAGTAATCTACCACTTAGAAACGTATGACGTGACCACCATTAGAGCTTCTACTCCCATGTTCCTACTCGCCCGAGAGATCAACAAACTAGGCATCAAAATGGTTCTTTCAGGAGAAGGGTCTGACGAATTGTTTGGCGGTTACTTGTATTTTCACAAAGCTCCCAGTCCCCAGGCCTTTCATGAGGAAACGGTCTCTAAACTTGAAGGTCTTCATCAGTACGACTGCCTACGAGCAAACAAATCACTAATGGCCTTCAGCATAGAAGGTCGCACCCCCTTCCTAGACAAAGAATTTATTGACATTGCCATGGAAGTGGATCCTCAGGAAAAAATGATTTCTCTTTCCGAAGGTAAAATTGAAAAATACATCCTAAGAAAGGCGTTTGAAGGACTACTTCCTAACGAGGTTTTATGGCGACAAAAAGAACAGTTTAGTGACGGCGTGGGATACGCTTGGATCGACACTCTAAAGCAAGTGGCTCAAAATGAAATTACGGACGAAATGATGGAATTCGCAGAGGAAAGATATCCAATCCAACCCCCAAAAAGCAAAGAGGAATACCGCTATCGCGCATTTTTTGAAGCCCATTTCCCAAGTGAATCTGCGGCCAAAACAGTCCCTTCTGCAGCTTCGGTTGCTTGTTCTACGCCGGCAGCTTTAGAATGGGATGAATCTTTCAAAAACGCAAACGATCCAAGTGGTCGTAGCGTAAGTGTCCACTTGGTTAGCTATTAAAGATAGACTTTGCTATTTTTAATTTGTAGCTCCTTTTCTTTTTCTAGCTGTTTAATCGTACGAATTACAGTTTCTACACTTAGCCCCGTAAGCGAAGCCAATTGTTGCCGTGTATAATTTACTTTAAAACAGAAGGGCTCCTGCTCGTCGCTAAAACTTTTAAAATAAAACAAGAGAGCTAAGAGCTTGCTTGAAGGACTTCGAAGGGCATTGTTTTGTAGCATGACCTGCTTAAAATAAAGCCTTTCGGCCATCCGTTGACTTAATTTCATCCAGATTTCGGGTTTTTTCGCAAGAATTTCGAAAAAAGAATCTTTAGGAACTTTTAAGACCAGAGACTCTTCTAAAACTTCTGCATTCATAGGGTAAGCATGCGCAGTAAAGAGGATAGACTCCCCAAAACAATCGCCGGCATGCACAATATTTTGTAAAAACTCCGTGCCTTCCTCATTGTAATTGTTCAGTTTTACTTTACCTTCTTGAAGTTGATAGAAGAAATGCGCGTACTGCCCTTCTGAAAAGATAAGATCACCAGGATTATATCGTTTTACTTGAGCGCCGCATTGTGGAAATAAAGAATCAGGAATAATCATCTGTAGGAGCTTAATGGTAAGCCTAAATTACATATTTTATTCCTAGTTGCAATGCAGAATGAGAAGGAAAAAGTGATTTCCTTTACCTGTAAGAATAAGCAGAAAATCGAGCCCCCTTCTTTCAACCCATAAAATAAGAAATATTTCGCAATTATTTCATGATTTCAAACATATTATTTGAGTGGGCCTCATCGTAAATTTGACTTCAAATTATGATTGCATGGATCTATTCACTTCGAGTACAGGACTTCAAATCACCTTGTTTCTGATTCTACTCCCTATTCTTTTCGCCTTAATACTGATGTTAATCCGGGTTAGCGGTATGATCACAAACCTTAAAAGGCGGAATGAACTTAAAAAAATTAAATCCAAAATTAAATCCTTTGGTCCCAAAGACATTGAGCAACTTGAGCAGAGAAAAAAAGAACTCGAATTCAAATTGCAAGGAAATGAACTTTCTCCAATTAGAGAAGTGAAAGACGAACGAGGCCTGATCAATGAAAGTCAGGAAGTGGAGGACGTTCGGTTCCTACAAACCAAACGAAAAGAAAAATTAATCATTTCAATCCCGAAGGAGGAAAAAACGATGATTTTATGGTACTTAAGTTGTGCAATCACATGGCTTATCATTGGTACCACTGTAGGAATGTACCTGGGAATCAAATTTGTGGCCCCAGACGCAGACCATGTAAGTTGGTTAAGTTTTGGGCGCTTGCGACCCGTACACACGAATATGGTATTTTGGGGATGGTCATCCATTGCCATGATTGGACTTTCCTATTTCGTCGTACCTCGCGTGGGCAACACGCGAATCTATAACTTAAAGCTAGGCTACGGGACTTTAATCCTCTTGAACTCAGCGGTTTTATTTGGATCCCTTTTCCTAATGGCTGGAATAAACAATAGCGGAGGTGAATACAGAGAATACGTTTGGCCTATTATGCTTCTTTTTGCTGTTGGAGTTTTACTTTCGCTGTACAATCATTACAAAACGGTTGCAAGCCGAAAAACGGTTGAAATCTATTTGTCCAATTGGTATATAATCTCCGCCATGATGTTTGTGGTTACGATCCTGCTTGTAGCTTACTTGCCTTTCTGGCAAAACGGTCTAGGAGAAACCATTGTTCAGGGATATTATATGCATCAAGGAGTTGGAATGTGGTTCATGTTTTTCAACCTAGGTTTAATGTACTATTTCTTACCCCAGGAGCTAAACAGTCCCATCTATTCCTATAGCTTAGGTATATTGGCCTTTTGGACTCAAATTTTATTTTACACCCTAATCGGGACTCACCACTTTATCTTTAGCGCAATTCCATGGTGGCTACAAACAGTGGCCATTGTCGCAAGCGTCGGGATGGTCATACCCGTGTTGGCCGGAAGTATCAACTTCTTCTTTACTATCCGTGGATCCTGGCACCGAATTCGGTATAGTTATGTTTTACCTTTTTACCTTGTCTCGATTATCTTTTATTTCTCTGGATCCCTCCAGGGAACAGCAGAAGCATTTAGAGAAACCAATTTAATGTGGCATTTTACCGACTTTACAGTCGCTCACTCCCATTTGACCATGTATGGAATCATCACCTTTATGTTATGGTCCTTCTCTTACACGCTCGTACCTAGAATGACCACCTACGAACCTCCTAGTTTAACTGTAGGTCTGCATTTTTGGATGGCTCTAATTGGTTTACTCCTCTATACGGTATCGCTCATGATTGGATCTACAACAAGAGGACTCATGTGGATTGACAAAGCCCCATTCCTTGATTCGGTCGTTCATATGATGCCTTATTGGTTATGGCGGGCCATTGGAGGAACCATGATGTGGATTTCGCATCTCTTATTTGCATACAATTTCTACCGTATGATTAAACCTAAAAAAGAAGTGGTTCTTCCCGAATCTCCTCAAGAAGTATTAGATATTATTCAATCCAATAAAAGCGCTCTCTAATGGAATTTTACAATAATCATAAAAAACTATTTACGGCGGCCATTTTATTTTTCTTTGGACTCACACTCTTTGTCTGTTTACTTCCTGCCTTAGACAACCAAAGAACCTATAAACCGCTCACAACCTCAAAAGCAATGACGGAGGCAGAATCACGGGGAAAAGCAGTCTATATTAGCGAAGGATGTGTGGCTTGTCACACGCAGCAAGTTCGTAATGTGGATATGGATCAACCCTTTGGCTCCCGTCCAAGTATTGCGGCGGATTACGCTCGGAACAAACGACTAAATTTCTTCCAAAATACGGCAACCTTAATGGGTACGGAACGTACAGGACCGGACCTCACCAACATTGGACAAAGACAACCAAGTGAAGATTGGCAGTATGCCCACCTTTACAACCCTAGATCTGTTGTACCCCAATCCGTCATGCCTGCCTACCCCTGGTTATTTGAGTACAAGGAATATTTAGGACCCAACGACAAAGAAGTCAACATTCCAGAGGAATTTAGAAAATCAAATCACAAATTAGTAGCAAAACACGATGCCAGAGACCTCGTCGCTTATCTGCTTTATCTAAAACAATCGGATTTACCTGTTACTATTCCTGCTAAAGAATTCTTATATAAAAAAGAAGAAAAAGCACAGGCTTCCGGCGGCGGCGCAGGGGACGATCTCCCAGACGGTGATGCTCTGTACTCCACGCATTGCGCGAGTTGCCACCAAGCTAATGGAGAAGGCATCCCCGGAGCCTTCCCTCCTTTGAAGGGGGATCCCGTGGTGACTGGCGATGATTTGGAACTTTATGTGACGATCATCATGAAGGGCTACAATGGGCTTGCGCCTGCATATGCAGAGATGCCCGCTGTAGGAACTAACGCGGGGCTTAAAGCAAATGAAATTGCTGCCATTATCAACCACGAACGTGCAAGTTGGGGAAATAACAGTACCAAAGTGACCAAAGAAGAAGTTCAAACCATCTTAGACAAAATAAAGTAATATGAAACGATTAATATATAGTCTCCTATTTACCTTGCTCGCTCCTGTAATGGCGCTCGCATGTGAAGCTTGCGATTTACAACAACCTGCCATCACCAAAAACTTAACTCACGGTAGTGGACCGCAAGGTACAATGGATTGGATAATTGTGGCGGTTATTTCACTTATCACACTTGCTACTTTATTCTATTCTGCGAAATACCTGATAGTACCTGGAGAGAAAAGCTCTTCTCATATTAAAAAAAATGTCTTAAACTACTAAGATGGATACAAACAACTCCCATAACGCGAAGGTGTTCCTCTATGTGGACGACAATCCACATCCGGTGGCAGAATTGCAAACGCCTATTGTTTTCAATTTAGACACCACCAAACTTACCGATGGAGAGCACCAACTAAAAATCATCAGTCAATTTGCGACTAGCGAGGGAATCAAAACCATTCCCTTTACTGTTCGAAATGGTCCAATCATTAATATTGAGGGACTTAAGAAAAACGAAACGGTTAATGGTGTTATCCCGCTAATGATTAACGCGTACGATACAGGAAAAAAACAAAGTTTTATAATTAAAGGAAGTGAAAATCCCAGAGTGATTCCGGTTTGGCTTTGGGTAGTTATTCTGCTATTTGGTGCTTGGGCAATTTATTACCTCATTGCGAACTTCAGCATTTAGATTTCGCAATCTAAAAAGCAGATAAATATTTTATGTAGAGCAGAGTTAAATTGATGTGGTAATTTTCTCGGACGATTTGATAACTAATTGTTTTTGGATAATCTCATTCGACTGTGTTCGGCATGAACTTCTTTTTTGAATTCTTCAAGCCAATTGTATCCAAATTTCTTTTTTAGATTTTTTTCCGCTTCAAAATTATTTTTTATCAATTTCCATTGATTTTCCTTAGTAATAGAGCATCCAATACTTTCCAATTTTATATTCCACTTGCCTGCAACAATAGATAGTGCTTCCCTCTCTTGGCTTAAATCGTTAAAGTCACTGTACATACCACTCCAACCAGCACCCGTTAATGTATAATTATTAGGATTATCAACTTCGCGGATAGTCATTAAGTATGCCAGCACAACCAAGACATAAATTATTTTCATACAATCACATTTGTAATTCAAACATAACACTTTAAAATCAAATTCTGTACGTATTTGGAACACAAAAAGGTGGCAGAAATTCTAAAGGAATACTTAAGCATAGTTCTACCGTCGAAAATTAATGAGGTTATTGAATTAATAAATTGTGTTAGAATATTGAATTATAATTAAGACTTGGAATATCAAAAAATTATTTATCAATAGAAAAAAATAAAAAGGAAGATTGTATATAAATAAAAAATCAGGAACTACCGTTCCTGATTATACAAACTGTCTGATTTACAGACTTTTTCTGCAGAGAGGAAGGGATTCGAACCCTCGATACAGTCACCCGCATACCAACTTTCCAGGTTGGCCTCTTCAGCCACTCGAGCACCTCTCTATTTTCAAGATGGCAAAAATACACTATTTATTTCAAAGAAGGAAATCTATACCCTGCTTTTTGAATCCAAACTTCCCTAGGAAATTTCCCCACACATGCTCGCTTTAAATAGAGTTGCAAAATCCTGATTGAACTTTGGATTGTCCATCAAATGCATTGCCTTTGTGATGGCCGCTTCTGAAGTCATGTCTTTTCCACTAATGGCACCTACTCTCGTAAAAACTGAACTATTCTCATATTTCCCGAAGGAAATGGCGCCGGAAACACATTGGCTTATGACCACAATTTCTGTTCCTTGGTCTCTAAGCTTTTGCAACACTTTCTCTGTATGTGCTGAATTCGAGATGGTTCCAGACCCATACACTTGCAATATTAGCACTCTCACTTTGGGAAGCTCACGCAGGTGAACCATGGACATACCCGGGAAAACACGCCAAAATAAAACATGGGGAGATAGGTGATAATCTACTTCAAATGGCACCTCTGGGCTCGAACGAAAAAGTGCCTCTTTTGCGAAATGAAGGTGCACCCCGCTTTGTCCTAAAATTGGGTAATTTGGACTTAAATAAGCATCAAAATATTCTGCAGAATGCTTTAGGGTTCTAGATCCACGCAAAAGTTTGTATTCAAAATAGATCGCTACCTCTTGAATGACGGCCTCGTCGTTTTCATAAAGACTTGCATAATTTAGTCCCGTTAAAAAGTTTTCTTTTGCATCGGTCCGAAGATCCCCTATGGGCAGTTGCGAACCTGTTAAAATAACAGGTTTCCGTAGTCCTTTTAACATAAAACTAAGCGCTGAGGCGGTGTAGGCCATGGTATCTGTTCCGTGCAATACGAGAAACCCATCGTACTGATCGTAATTATCCCCAATGTACTTTGCAATTCTTTGCCATTCGTCAGGTCCCATATCAGAAGAGTCCAGCGGCTTGTCAAAGGGCTGTACGCTAACCTCGCATTCAAGAAGCTGCATCTCTGGAATTTTTGAAAAAATATTCTCAAAATTAAAGGGCTTTAAACTCCCTGTACCGTAGTCTTTTTCCATCCCTATGGTACCTCCCGTATATATTAAAAGGACTTTACGTTTCATAAGCGTAAAAATACGTTAATTTGCATCGATTTGAAAATGAAATGGAAAAACTTCAACGCAGCTTCGACTATTTAAAAGAATTTCTAACCCCGGCCCGTTTAGAAAAAATAGAACATTATTCCAAAGAAAGTTCCGACTTTATTCTTCCCGTCGTGCAGGACGTTTACCAATTCCGGAATGCGGCCGCCATTGTACGAAGCGTCGAGGCCTGTGGATTCCATAAAATCGTAGCACTTGAAGAGCGTAATGAGTTTAATCCAAACCTGACCGTGACCAAAGGCGCAGAAACATGGGTCGAGGTCGAAAAAATGAAAGCAGACCTTAGCTCTCTTCAAGAAATCAAAGATCGTGGCTATGAGCTTGTGGCGGTTTCTCTTGAAAACAATGCAGTGGAGCTTCCCGATTTTGAAATCACAGCTCCTGTTGCGCTTTTGTTTGGTACCGAACTAAAAGGGGTTTCTAAAGAAGCTCTTGCTCTGAGCGATCGGACACTCTCTATTCCCATGTTCGGGTTTACAAAAAGCTATAATGTTTCGGTTGCAGCTGGCATATGCCTTTATGAATTGAAGCAAAAATTACTTCGCTCCAACCTTCCCACCACGCTTTCACAGGAAAAACAGCTAGAGTTAAAAATCCGGTGGGCAATCAATACAATTCCCAGTGGCAAGGAAATTTACCAGCAGTATCTAAAGAAGTACTCCTAAGGTCCACTCCGATTTAGAAAAATTTACTATAGTTCCAAGCGGCAAGAAAAACACCTGCAGTCTCGGTCCTAAGACGCTGTGGCCCTAAGGAAACCGCCCTAACTCCTTTTTGAATTAAGTTCTCAATTTCATTTGGACTAAAATCTCCTTCCGGACCGATTAAAAAGGTTTGACTTTCCTCTACAGGTAGCTCCTTTAATTCCAAACGACTAAAACTAGGATCACAATGGGCAACGTAAGTTGAACTTGGATCGCACGTCGAAATGAATTCAGACAATGTTGTGAGTGGATTAAGCTTTGGGAAATGAAAACGCAGCGATTGTTTCGAGGCCGCAATTGACTGCTTTACTAACCGTTCAAAATTAAGATTCCTTCTTTCCGTTTTCTCCGTGGAAAGAAAGGTAATCTCACTTATACCAAGTTCAGTTGCCTTCTCCGTGAAAAATTCAATTCGGTCTATGTTCTTTGTAGGAGCGATTGCCAGATGAATTTTGAGCGGGAAATTCGAAAGTTCTGTTCTTATTTCTAAAACGTCAATTCTCACCTTTTTACCTTCGAATAAAACCAATCCCTTGGCTAAATTCCCGTTTCCGTCGGTGACAAATACTTCCTCACCTTGTTTGATACGAAGAACTTTCACAAGGTGTTGCTGTTCCTCAGGATAAATTTCTACTTGCGGTAGAACTTGGCCATAAAATAATCTCATAGTTGAATTCTGCGGGCTTACCTTTTGTAATTATTCAAAATCTTGTTCTATATCGTATCTCGCACTTGCACTGATATCGAGTGGCGAGAATTCACCTAAATCGTATTTAAGTTTGGCCACCATGGCAATCATTGCTGCATTGTCCGTGGTGTACTCAAATTTAGGAATGTAAACATTCCAACCTTTTTGTTCCCCAGTGGTAAGCATTGCACTTCGAAGAGCGGAATTGGCAGAAACGCCTCCCGCAATTGCAATTTCATTGATTCCAAAATCAAAAGCTGCTTTTTCAAGCTTCGTCATGAGGGTATCTACAATGGTTTTTTGAACACTAGCGCACAAATCATTTAAATGCTGCGTCGTAAAATCTGGATTTAGCTTACGCTGCTTTTGAACAAAATACAAAACAGAAGTTTTAATCCCACTAAAGGAATAATCGTAGCCAGGCACTTTGGGTTTGCTAAATTCAAAAGCATTCTCATTTCCAGACTTCGCTAACCTATCGACAATAGGCCCTGCAGGATAATCTAAATCCAACAATTTGCCAATTTTATCAAAAGCTTCTCCCGCGGCATCGTCAATGGATTTTCCTAAAATTTCCATTTTGAAATAATCTTTCACGAGGACAATCATCGTATGCCCTCCACTTACGGTAAGACATAAAAAAGGAAATTTAGGAGGCACACTATTTGCATCTTCGATAAAATGGGCAAGGATATGTGCCTGCAGGTGGTTTACCTCGATAAGTGGAACCCTCAAACTCATGGCCAAAGATTTAGCAAAAGACGTTCCTACCAGTAGAGATCCAAGTAGTCCAGGCCCTCGTGTAAATCCGATGGCTGAAATTGCATTTTGTTGTATATTTGCTTCAAGCAGTGATTTTTGAACCGTGGGGATTATATTTTGTTGATGGGCACGCGAAGCGAGCTCGGGAACCACTCCACCGTATTCGTTGTGAATTGCTTGAGTGGCCGCAATGTTAGAAAGTATTTTATTACCCTTAATCACCGCTGCAGACGTGTCGTCACAGGAGGATTCGATACCCAAAATTATAGTTGATTCGCTCATTATATGGCAAATTTAGAGAATAAAAACGAGAACGAAAATTTCGAAAACAAAAACAAATCCTTACCTGAAAAAGTAGGCGATGCGGCCAAGGATGCTGTGAAAGATGTGAGTGACCTTGCAAAAGACGTGGTGGAAAACCCCGCCGAAGTAGTCGGCGAATTTGCGGAGCAAGCTGCAAAAGACGTCACAGACTATAAATGGTGGGCTAAACTTCTATTGTACGTATTTTGGATTGGACTTGGCCTCGCAGCATTGCTGCTCATTGCCATCAATTTGAATGTGACCAAACAATGGGCGGCAAACCAGGCACTTAAAGTTCTCAATCAAGATTTCAAAGCCAAGATGACCACGCAAAGCATTGAGGTAGACTATTTTGGCGATGTCACTATACGAGGATTGCGAATCGAGGACACGAGAGGTCTCGAATTTATAAAGGTGCGCGAGTTTCGAGCCAACTCCAATTGGATTGCACTTGTTACAAACGTAGGAAAAAACAATGCCCTTAGCTTCAATTCCCTTCAACTCACCAACGCGGATATTAAAATCATAACCTACAAAGGCGATAGCATCTCTAACTTCATTAAATACGTTGGGAATTTTGACTCAGGCAAACCCTCTGACCCTCTAAAGCCACCCTTTCAATTAGACTCACGAGTAGAGCTTGTCAATTCCAAAGTATCCATTGTCAACCAAAACAAACCGGGGGAAGAAGGGACTTGGCTCCGAGCCACCCAATTAAATTTAACGGCTCCTAAAGTGAAAGTCAACGGACCGAACGTATCAGCGCAGGTTAATAACCTTAATTTCTACACGACCCGCTATGGGAAGACGCATTACATAGATACCTTTTCCACCCAAATTGCACTTACAAACGATTTTCTTTCCCTTACTGACTTGACCTTTAATACAGACCATAGTTTACTGCAAGGTGACATTAAACTCAACCTAAATCAGGGCTCCTTTCAAGACTTTAGCACCAAAGTACGATGGGATGTGAACCTCAAACGAGGAAGTCAACTAAGTGGATATGATCTAAGTTACTTTATGACCCAGTGGGATAATTATAAACCCGTGAATATTTCGGGGAAAATGACGGGTCCTCTTAACAACTTCCATTTAGAAAACTTTATCATTGGAGACCGAGACGTTAGCATCGCTACCTCTACCATGCGCCTTAAAAATTTAATGCAAGGCTCCTTTGAAATTGAATCGAATGACCTTTCGACTGATTTCACTTATGTGGGCCTAAAGCAGATGCTTCCCACTTTTATCGCGAGCAAACTCAAAAACATTGCAGATGATTTTGGTCGTTTGCGCTACAAGGGAGCGGTAAGGGTGAGACCCGAACAGATCTTCATCCCAAATGGAAATCTAATCACAGGCATTGGACAAGCCAAATTACAGAATGTCTTTCTTGAAAATTACAGCACCGAGCTTCCCCGCTATCGAGGATATGCAGAGCTCAATGATTTGAATGCCGAGGCCATCACTAAGATGCCAGAAGTGGGTTTAATATCTGGAAAAATAAACTTCGTCGGTGAAAGCTTTGATCTCAATCGAATGGTCGTCGATGCCAAAGCGAATCTTTCAAGAATTGAAATCTTAGACAAAACCATTCATAACTTAGTCCTTGATGGGCAGCTCAACCGCAAAACCTACAATGGACTCATAAGGGTGGACGACCCTAATGCGAAAGCAAGTGTCAACGGGAAAATTGATTTCAAAACGAGTCGACTCCTAGCGGATGTAATTGCGCAAATTGATCATCTAAATTTAAATTACTTCACGGGCTCCAAAGGAAACCAGGTGATCAGCGGGAAGCTCGATGCAAAATTGGCATTGTCAAACCTCAACGATCTTGATCTTGCGGCCACGGCCGAGAACCTTCGATTCACGAATGCGGGCAAATCTTATTTTGTGCCAAATGCTAATGTCAAAGCTTACTTCACAGCAGGAAATCGGGTGGTGGAAGTTACCGCTCCAGGAGCCGTCAATGGCCGAATTGCAGGAGACTATCAGCTTGCCGATTTAGCGGGCATGATTGAAAACGGCCTACAAAAAATTCTTGTAGGACCTCCTCCTGGCAAACAGTACAAAGGGCAAAGTTTCAACTTAGAATTTGACGTAAAGCAAGGTCTTGTCAATTACTTTGCACCCAATTTACAACTCCCTACCGGAGCTACGGTTTCAGGATCCTACCAAGGAAACTCAAACGATTTGGTTCTCAATATTGAAGCCTCAAGCCTTAAGTACCTTCTAACGAATAAAGAGCAAATTGCTCAACTAGACCAGGTTTTAGACACGGCCAACCCAGCCCTTGCCCAAGCCGATACAGGTGAGCCAATTAAAAAGGACAGTGCAATGGTCGAGAATCTTGTGGTTCGCATCAACACTGCAAATTTAGAAGAGCAGCTTTTTGCAAACATCGACCGAGTTCTCTACAAAAATAACGTCATACGGGATTTCACTTTTACAGGAAGAAACGAAGACCAAAAAGTCCTTCATTTGTCGACCCATTTCCTTCACGGGTCTCCCGAAATGGAATTGGAGAATGACCTTAAATCGTATGTCATTAATCTAAACCAGTCCACTACAGACCAAGGGGATTACCTATTCAAATTTGAACCCACGGAAGTAAAAGTAAATACCGTGGCTTGGTCCATTGATACAAGTCCGGAACTCGACCATTCGATTGTATATGAAAAAGCGAGTGGAAACATCGCCATTCACAACCTCCGAGTCTATTCCGAACAGAGCTCACTTCTTATTTCGCAGGCTTTAATCAAGTCCGGTAAAGACTTCCAGATTCAAGGAAAACTCGACCAGTTCCAGCTCTCTAAGCTTTTGGAAATGCAGGCAAATGGAAATGATTTAAATATCAAAGGTCTTGCGAGTGGAACCTTTGACATCGTGATGAACCAAAGTGTTCTCGAACCTCTTGTCGATCTGCAGATTGACGACATTTTTATGAACGAACAGGACATGGGAAACATTACCTTGAATGCGAAAAAAAGTACTCAAGAAAATGTTTTCGATATTGAAGCAAAAGTCGTATCCGCAGGCATCATTGGAGACAACAACCTCCACCTAATAGGAACGGTGAACAACAACACGCCAACCCCTACACTCGATGTAAAAATGGATATGAAGGATTTTGATCTTGCCTTTGCTCAGCAGTTTGTAAAAGGAGTATTTGGTAATTTACGGGGAAATGCAACTGGAGTCCTAAGCATCTCAGGACCTATCAACGATATTGATTACAGTGGGGACATTGCCCTTAGTGACTTTGGACTTAAGCTGAATTTTATTGGGGTGGACTATTCCTTTGAAGACACCGTAATCCCTCTTTCCAAAGGTCAAGCGATTTTAAACGAAATCCAATTAAGAGACGGACGAAACAATTCAAGCGGTACCATCTCAGGGGTAATTCAGTTTGAGACCCTCTCTTCCATGGCGGTCAACCTCATTATGAGGGCGGACAATCTCATGGTCCTCAACACACAACAAAAAGACTTCGATCTCTTTTGGGGACGGGTATACGGGCAAGGGAATCTCTATGTATCAGGACCGGTCTCGGGGTTGAACATTGCTACCGATTTAAACGAACCGTTCCGTGCTTTAAACAATAGTGTTTTCACTTTTAATGCAGGATCCACCTCCGGTGTGGACGAATTCAAAATGCTTCGCTTCTTAAAAGAAGATGCCTCAGGAGCCATTGTTCTAGAAGAGAAAAAAAGAAGCGGAGCCAACATGACGCTTGATTTTAACATTGCCATTGACAAAGGAACCACAGTAAATGTGGACTTACCTGAAGACGTAGGAAACATAAGCGTTAGAGGAACAGCCAACCCTCTTCGATTCCGAATGTTCCCTAACGGAGCCATTTCGATGAACGGAACTTACCTTGTAGACAGTGGAACCTTTGTTTCTCAGGCCATTCTCGAGAGGACCTTCCAAATCGTAAAAGGCAGTAGCATGCGATGGGATGGCAATGCCATGACCCCAGCCTTAGACATCCAAGCAAATTACGTACGCGCTGTCACCAATACAGGGCAATACTTAGGCGTAAGTGCCTTGCCGCCTGTAAACGTCCTTCTTTCCGTTGGACTTCGAGGCACGTTAAACGATCCTCGAGTGGAACTAGGTCTTTCCGCGCCGGATCTATCCAGTCAGCTAAAAGAAACACTTGCTGGCAAAATGGGAAATGAGGACGAAAAGGTGATCCAATTCGGGAGTGTCCTTGTAATGAATTCCTTCAATGTGCAGAATGCTGCTGGATTCAACCTCGATGTGGGTAGCACACTTGAGAATTCCGGATACAACATGCTATTTAAACAGCTGGGTTCCGTTTTCAACACGATAAGTAACGAGGTCCAAGTCGACTTAAATTATTTGAAAGGGGATACCGGGTCCAACACAGGAGACCGAGCCAATGCAAGTGTAAGCTTTGCACTTTCTCCCCGTGTGACCGTAAAAACCGGTCTTGGAGTTCCGCTTTCCAAAGGATCTGAGGGTGCCGAATACAATTATTTGTCTGGAGAAGGTATTATTGAGTACGATTGGAGCAAAAAGAATGACGGTACACGACTTTTAAGAGCCTATTCGAAACCTTCAAACATTGGTCTCGTGGCAGGAAATGCAGGCGGCACTGGGGAAAACCAAACCTATGGAGTTGGTGTGGTTTACAGCAAAAGCTTTAATACCATCTTCAAAGGAAAAAAGAATAAACAAAAAAGAGACAGTCTGAAAGCTATAATAGATTCTGCAAAAATTAAGACAGCTGACTAATTATATTATGACAATTATCAGTTTGTTTGTTAAATATTGTTAATACTAAGTTCAAATTTTTACTTTTCGTTTTTTTTCGTAAATTTGCAAATATATACAATATCCTTAACAAAACAAGCCTTACTATAATGAACTATCAATTAGACGAAGTAGACAAAAAGATTCTAGATTTCCTTGTAGAGAACACTAGAATGCCTTTTACAGAAATCGCAAAACAAATGGACGTATCCGCAGGAACGATCCACGTGCGTGTAAAGAAGATGGAAGATGCAGGAATTATATTAGGATCTTCCCTTACCATCAATTATGCGAAATTAGATTATCATTTCACTGCATTTATTGGAATCCTTCTGAACAAGTCTAACAGAACACAAGACGTTCTGAAACAACTCTCTCTTATTCCAAATGTGGTGGAAGCGAGCGTAATTTCTGGAAAATACAATATTTTCTGCAAATTGAAAGCTAGAAACACGCAAGATGCGAAGCGTATCATCTATCAAATCGACGACATCCAAGATGTAATGAGAACAGAAAGTATGATTTCAATGGAAGAGTACATGAGTGACAAAAACCGTCTTATCAAAGCGATCTCCATTTAAGATCGATAGACAGTATCAACCTAAAAACTTATGATTCTATCATAAGTTTTTTTATTTTTACCAAATGGAAAAAAACTACTTCAAAGGCGAGAGTCCCGAAAAAGGAATGGGCCTGATTCTCTCTCTACTTGCCATGCTCTTTTTTGCTGTGTTTGGAATTGGAATTGACGTAGATCAGTATGTTCAAACCCTTGAGCACCACCTCACCATTCCGATCTGGTATTTTTACTTGATTTTTGCAGTCGATCTTTTGATTGTCCTTTCGGTCGTCTTAATTTACTTTTATCGAAAGTTAGGAGTTGTGTTGTTTCCATTTGCCACCTTGATGCACTTTGTTTTCCATTTGTATTACCTTGACACGTTTTTGTATTCCGATGTAACCTCTCTCTTTTTGTTTGTGGGCATCGGACTTTTAGCCATTGTGCCTAAGTGGCAATTTTTCAAATATTAACTATGTTCTCAAAAGCCTGCGAATACGCAATTAAAGCTTCTATTTATATCGCTCAACAAAACCTTAGTGAAAGCCGAGTCAATGTGAAAGAAATCGCCCATGCGATTGATGCGCCAGAGGCTTTTACAGCTAAAATCCTTCAACAATTGTGCAAAGCGGAAGTAATGCAGTCTGTCCGAGGAAAACAAGGCGGGTTCTATCTTTCTACAGAAAAGATGCAAGAAACCAGAATCTATGATATCATTACCATCATCGATGGAGATTCAATCTTTGTAACCTGCGGACTCGGACTTAAAGAATGCTCTTCTCAAAACCCTTGCCCTGTGCACAATGAATTTAGATTGGTTCGAGAACGTCTCATTGATATGGCCTGTAAATACACTCTAGCTGATCTTGCCGTACGAACCGAAGAAGGGCTCTTCCGACTTCGAATATAAATTTTTTAAATTAATTCGGATAGTTTTGTCCTGTTTAAAAAATTTGTCTATCTTTGTACTACAAAACAAAGCAATATGACAACTTTAGACCAAACCATCGGACAAATCGTCGCCCAAGACTACAGAGCAGCGGCGGTCTTTAAAAAATACGGAATTGATTTTTGCTGTAACGGCAACAGAACCTTAGAAGAGGCTACCGAACTTAAAGGCACTGACGTGAGTCAGGTCGTTAACGAACTGGAACATTTGGGATCTTCAAGCAGCGAATCGATTGATTATAAATCTTGGCCCTTAGATCTCCTTGCAGACTATGTGGAGAAAACCCACCATCGCTACATTACGGACAAAGCCCCTATCCTACTTCAATTCCTTAATAAGATTTGCAAAGTCCACGGAGGTAGACATCCGGAACTTTTTGAAGTTTTTGAGCTGTTTGAACAGTCTGCGAATGAACTTACATCCCATATGCAAAAAGAAGAGCAAATCCTCTTCCCTTTCATTCGCACTATGATGGATTCCCAAAGAAACCATGCGTCGCTTCAGGCCCCTTCTTTTGGTACGGTAGAAAACCCAGTCGAGATGATGATGCACGAACACGACATCGAAGGCGAACGCTTTAGAAAAATTGCAGAGTTAACTAACCATTATCAATTCCCAGAAGATGCTTGCAGCACGTACCAAGTTTCTTTTAGAATGCTAGAAGAATTTGAAGACGACCTACACAAACACATCCATATTGAAAACAACATTCTATTTCCAAAAGCTTTGGAATTAGAAAAAGCCCTACGAAACTAATAACCACGATTCCTATATTTAATTTGAATGAAAGCGCCCTTATTTTATAAGGGTGCTTTTTTATGTGGTTACAGAATAAAATCTGCAGAAAAAAAACCATCCCTTGCCTTTAGCATGGGATGGCTTTTCTATCTTTTTACGACCTGGAATTACCCTCTAGCGAGTACTCGCTTAACTGCGCTTTGTACCGCAGAGGAATCAATTCCATACTTTTTCATTAGTTCGCTTGGTGTTGCAGACTCTCCAAAGGAATCGTTTACTGCAACAAACTCTTGAGGAGTGGGGCGTCTTCTTGCAAGCATGCCTGCGACAGACTCTCCAAGTCCTCCTAAATAATTATGTTCTTCTGCTGTGACGATCTTTCCTGTTTTCCCCACCGAATTTAAAATAATCTCTTCGTCAAGAGGTTTGATGGTATGGATATTAATCACTTCGCAAGAAATTCCTTCCTTCTCTAATTCTTCTGCAGCAACCAAAGATTCCCACACAAGATGTCCTGTAGCGACGATGGTTACATCTGTCCCTTCTTGAAGAAGGATACCTTTTCCTATCTCAAAAGGAGTGTCTTCTGGCAAGAACACAGGCACGGCAGGGCGGCCAAAACGAAGATACACAGGACCCTCATACTCAGCAATCGCAAGAGTGGCTGCTTTGGTTTGGTTGTAATCACATGGATTAATCACGACCATACCCGGTAGCATCTTCATCATCCCTATGTCCTCTAAAACTTGGTGTGTGGCACCGTCTTCCCCTAAGGTTAGTCCCGCATGCGAAGCACATATCTTCACATTCTTTCCCGAATACGCCACGGACTGACGGATTTGGTCGTAAACTCTTGAGGTGGAAAAATTTGCAAAAGTACCTGTAAATGGAATTTTTCCATTGATGCTAAGTCCTGCAGCAACTCCAATCATATTGGCTTCGGCAATTCCTACCTGATAGAAACGTTCTGGGGCTTTCTCAATAAATTTCTCCATTTTCAAAGAACCAATAAGGTCGGCGCATAAAGCCACGACGTTTGGATTTTCGTCCGCTAATTGTGCGAGTCCTGCACCAAAACCACTTCTTGTATCTTTTTTCTCTGTATATGTATATTTCATTACTCTTCTACTTTGCTATTAATAATCACTTGGTGCCTCTAGATACAACTGCTTAAGTCCTAAATCCAACTGCTCGTCGTTTGGAGCCTTGCCGTGCCAAGAATGTGAACCCATCATGTAGTCGATTCCTTGCCCCATTTCAGTGTGCAAGATAATAACCACAGGTTTTCCATTTCCGGTTAAGGATTTTGCCTTTACTAGTATCGCCATCACACTTTCGAGATCATTTCCATTTTTCTCTTCAAGTACTTCCCAATTAAAGGCCGTAAGTTTCGCATGAAGATCACCTAAACTCATTACATCGTCTACATCGCCGTCAATTTGACGGTTGTTATAATCAATGGTAGAAATTAAATTGTCAATTTTATGGTGAGCCGCAAACATGAGAGCTTCCCAGATTTGACCTTCTTGCAATTCTCCATCCCCATGAAGGGTATAAACCAAACTCTTATCTCCGTCCAATTTTTTAGCAAGTGCGGCACCTGCAGCCACTGAGAGACCTTGCCCTAGAGAACCTGACGCTACACGAACCCCTGGAAGTCCTTCATGCGTGGTAGGATGTCCCTGAAGTCTAGAGTTTAACTTTCTAAACGTGCGAAGTTCATCGACTGGAAAGAATCCGAATCTGGCAAGCGTCGAATAAAAGACGGGGGAAATGTGTCCATTGGACAAGAAG
This sequence comes from Chryseobacterium sp. A321, assembly GCF_054489265.1. Taxonomy (NCBI): domain Bacteria; kingdom Pseudomonadati; phylum Bacteroidota; class Flavobacteriia; order Flavobacteriales; family Weeksellaceae; genus Chryseobacterium; species Chryseobacterium sp. A321. The sequence continues at coordinate 25,789 of NZ_JBTMWZ010000001.1, forward strand.
AATAAATCTTCGTTTTTTCCTTCCATTTGGAAAGGCAGTTCGTACTTTAATACTTTACCATAAAGGGCTGTAAAATACTCCACGCAGCCAAGGCTTCCTCCGGGGTGCCCAGAATTAACTGCATGAACCATTCTCACAATATCCCTTCTGATTTGTGTGGTTAGAGACTTTAACTCTTCAATACTTTTACTCATTACTTTAGATTTACTTGCATGCGAATTTACGTCTTTTTCATGGATTTCAAAAACGGGTTTGCACGTAGAATCTCTCTTCCATCTGGAGAGTATTATCGTAGGGGAAATTTAAAGCAAGGCGGGTCTTCTTCTATCAGAACTAAGCCAAAGGCCAATAAAGGTGAGAAGCCCGTTGATGACAATAAGTTCAACTCCAATTTGATAGGAGGAAAAATGAGTCACAAGGTAGTTAATTGCGTAGGTTAGCATGGGAGCAATTAAAGTAACCACAAGGATTCTTCCTTTTTTGTTAATCGATAATTTAGTGAAAATCCCAAAAGCAAAGAGTCCGAGTAGAGGACCGTAGGTGTAGCCTGCAACCTCCATAATTAAATAGACGATTGATTTATCGTTGATGGCTTTGAACGCCATTATGAGAAGGAAAAATACCACGGTAAAAACAAGATGAATACGAATTCTCAAATTCTTCTTCTGTTTCTCGCTCATGGCATTGTTCTCATCGAGTCGGAGTAGATCCACACAATAGGAACTGGTCACGGCCGTGAGTGCTCCATCCGCAGAGGGAAAAAGTGCAGACACCAAGCCGATGATAAACACGACCGAAATCACAAGTGGAAAGTAGCCGTTAAGGGAAAGTGCAGGAAACAAATCGTCTCCCATTATATTGGTAATCGAACCGTTTGCGTCTGGAAAACCAAATACATTCACTAGACTCTGTTTCCCTTCAATTACTTGGGTGATCTGCTGATATACGGCTCCATTTTCCATTGCGAACAAATAAAGGAGTCCCCCTAAGAAAAGAAAGGCTAGATTTACAAATAGCAGGGTTCCTGCAAAAGTGAGCATGTTCTTTTTGGAATTATGCAAATTGTCTACAGAAATGTTTTTCTGCATCATTTCCTGATCAAGCCCCGTCATCGCAATGGTAATAAACATACCCCCTACGACCGTTTTAAGAAAATATGTTTTCGAGTTCACATCCGTATTAATCAAATGTGTGAACTGTTGATCCGCTAACTGCGTGTAAGCCTGTGTGGCAGTTAAATCTAGTGAGGAAAGAATAAAGACAATGCAAGCAATTAAACTTACAATCATAAAGGTAGTCTGAAGTGTATCTGTAATCACAATGGTCTTCACTCCACCCTCAAAGGTGTACAATAAAACCATGAGTAGGATCACGGCCGAAGTCACCCAAAAAGGAACCCCTAATGGGGAGAGTAGAAAAATTTGCAGCACATTCACAACCAAATAAAGCCTTGCTGTGGCTCCAATAGATCGTGATACGATGAAAAATATTGATCCAATCTTGTGCGCTTCCACATTAAACCTTCGTCCCAAATACGTGTAAATGGAAGTTAGGTTCATCTTATAATAAAGGGGAAGCAGAATAAAAGCGACAATGAAATAGCCAATGAAAAAACCAATGACCATCATATAGTATTCAAAGCCACCGAACGCATAATCTCCAGAGGTCATCTTTCCAACCGTTCCGGGAACGGAGATAAAAGTAACGCCACTGAGCGACGTGCCTATCATTCCAAAGGCCACCAGCCACCACTTGCTTTTTCTATTTCCTATGAAAAACGATTGGTTGTCTGAATTTCTACTGGTGAAATACGCGATCACCAGAAGACCAATAAAATAGGCAAAAACAAAACTCAGTAGAACGATACTTGGATTCATGCAATTGAAATTAGAGAAGCAAATATAGTTTTTTTAGCCACTTCTAAAGCACACTCACAAAAGAATATCCCTTAAAGGTTCTATGAATTTGCACTTTTTTGAATGAATTCTCTAAGCTTTTTAATATTTCCAACCATCCATAACATGTCATTTTCTCGAATTATTTGAGACGAATCTGGATTCAATATACGTTCATCCTCCCTTTCCAATCCGACCACTTGCCCAATAAGATCTTCCCTAATTTTAGATTCTCGAATGCTCTTACCCACGTAATTACAAGATCCGGTAATTAAAATTTTCTTAAGCGCAATGTCATCTACATCAAAATCGGCAAGTTCTTCGTATTTTTCGTCAAAGACTTCTTTAAAATATTGAAACTGCTCATCCGTACCTAGAATCCCAACTTTGTCGTAAGGAAGCAAACGATTGTCTCGTCCCGGTAGGTTGATTAAAGTTTCTCCACGTCGAATGTATACTACGTTAATTCCGTATTTTTCTTTCCAGCATAACTCTTTGAGTTTAATCCCAATAAATTTGGCAAGAGGGTGCACTTCCATCACAGCAATGTGCGCATCCCAAGTTTTTAATTTCTCTTTAAACTCTAAGTTTTTCTGCTTGATATCGTAAAACGTCTTGTTCTGCAAGTAATCTTGAGTCTCACGCTCATTAAAGTTACTAATGAATTGCTTTTCGATCTTTTGATAAATGGCTTGAATTCTTTGAGAAAAGAACCAAAGCAAAAGCAGAACCAAAGGAAGTGCAACCAAAATCGCATACTTTGTCGAAGTTAACTGATCCACAAAGAGTCCAATTAAAAAGACACCCACTAGGAATCGAATCACGTTAAGAGCAACCACAATCGTAGAATTTAAATCCGTGGCAGCCGCACTCTTAGGCTGTTTGGTCAAAATCGCAGATAGGAACGGCGCCGAAACGAGAGTTGCCAGACCAATCACGATCGTATTTTGGTACAAAGGATCCGCCACATTTTGGTTTACCAGTGGGATGACTGTAAATCGGAAAACCAGGATAATACCGATTAGAATAATTGTATTCACCAAAATGATTCGCAGATATTCTTTTGTGATATTTTGCCATTTTGGATTGGCATTCATTTTTTCCGTTTCTCGAGAATAATTCTCGATTCTCTCCACCCATTTTGCAGGCAAGCTTCTCATGATCAAATCATAGAAAGGATCCGCGAGTTTCATCATGTACGGAGTGGTGAAGGTGGTAATGGCCGATACACCCACTGCGATTGGGAATAGAAACTCTGAAATCACCCCAAGAGATAGCCCTAGAGTTGCCACAATGAAGGCAAATTCACCAATCTGTGCCATACTCATCCCAATCTGAATAGACTGTTTGAGAGGCTGCCCTGAAATTAGAGCACCCAGCGCACTAAAGAAGAACTTACCAACTAACGTAAGAAGAGTAATAGCAACAATTGGAATGGCATGCTCCACAATCGCTTGCGGATCAATCATCATTCCTACGGAAACGAAAAATACGGTTCCAAACAGTTGTTTGATTGGTCTGGTCACATGCTCTACTTTCTCAGCCATGGTCGTTTCGGCAATGATCGATCCCATAACAAAAGCTCCAAGTTCTGCAGAGAACCCAACCTGAGTAGCTAAAATGACCATTCCAAAACAAAGTCCAACGGCAAAAATAATAGTCGTCTCTTCATCAAATAGTTTTTTGGCTCGTTTAAGGAAACTAGGAAGCAAATAAATACCGACCAAGAACCAAAGCACTAGGAAGAAAAGAAGTTTTAAAATCGTGAACACAATCTCCGATCCTTCAAACTGTTGCGTTACCGCCACGGTGGAGAGTAAAACCATCAATAAAATTACAATGATATCCTCCACAATCAGAACCCCAAAGACAATTTGAGCAAATTGCTTTGTCTTTAAATTCAGTTCATCAAACGCTTTTAAGATAATGGTCGTCGAAGAAGAGGCAAGCATACCACCTAAAAAGAGGCTATCCATTTGGTTCCATCCTAAGAGATAACCGGTCAAATATCCCCCAAGACCAATGAAAAGAATTTCTACAACAGCCGTGATCGAGGCCGATCCTCCCACGCTCATTAGCTTTTTAAAACTAAACTCCAGACCAAGACTAAACAAAAGCATGATCACACCGATTTCGGCAAATGTATCAATATTCGCTTCGTCTACGACCGTAGGCACTAAATTAAAGTGAGGACCTACTAGGAATCCCGCAATAATATAACCTAGTACAAGGGGCTGCTTTATTTTTCTAAACAGAAGCGTAACAAACGCACCCACCAAAAGTATTAGAGCAAGGTCGGTAATAAGTTCAGGTAAATGAGCCATGGGAGATTTTAAGTTTGAAGTTGAAAGATTGAAAAATAGGAATAGAATTCAAACGCAAGATTTCTTCCGTTTTTTCCAATTTTTACAAATTTAATGTTTTCTAGGCACTTTTCAAACTACAATTTCGCACATACTTATGACAAAACGTCTTGCAAATCAGCATTTTTTTCAATAGTCGCTTTTGCATAAGGACATAATGGAATTACTTTTACTCCTTTTTCTCTTGCGAAGTTTACACCTGCTACCACAAGTTGCTTGGCAAGACCTTTCCCGCCAAATTTGGTATCCACTTCGGTATGGTCAATAATAAATTTATCAGTACCTGCCCACGTGTAGGTCATCTCTCCTGCTCTCTCACCTTCGTAAAAGATTTTGAAAATGCCATTTTTTTCATTGTTTTGATGTTTGATTTCTACCATTGTAATAAGTTTTTGAATTTATATTTGAATTAATTTATCGGTTCTTTAAAATCGACTTGGGCAGCGGCACATGGTCCCCATCGTCTCCCACCACGGAAGGAAACGCCTCCTTGTTCTGCTCATGCCAATCCACTTTTGCCTGGTCAATGACCGCTTTGTCTGAGTTCACAAAATTCCAAAAAATGTATCTCTCTTCTGGAAAGGGTTCTCCTCCAAAAAGAAGGACGATCGTACCCGGCTCCATTTCAAATTCACAAAGGGTCGCATTTTTGGCAATGATGAGCTGCTTCGTGCCCATTTGCTGGGAATCTAGATGAACACTGCCTTCTACGACATACATCCCTACTTCCCCAAACAACTGCTCTCCGATATCAATATTGACTTTCTCTTTGGATTTGATTTCAAGAAAGTACAGTGGGCTATACACAGGAACTGGAGATTTCCGTCCAAACGCATCTCCTGCAATCAATTTAAAATCGGCACCGTCTTGTGTCCATGAAGGAATCTCACTCGCTACCGTATGGCTGAATTCGGGCTGCATTTGTTCCTTGTCTTTTGGAAGCCCAACCCAGATCTGAAACCCATGTAACTTCTTCTCGGAATGCCTTAAGTATTCCGGTGTACGCTCGGAATGAACCACACCTTTCCCTGCAGTCATCCAATTGACAGCACCCGGAGTAATTTCCATATCACTTCCCAAACTATCGCGATGCAGAATAGAGCCCTCCATTAAATACGTTAATGTGGAGAGTCCAATATGAGGATGCGGACCTACGTCAAGATTTTGGTATTCACTCAAATTAGCTGGTCCCATATGATCAATAAACACAAAGGGGCCAACGGCTCGCTTCTCCCGAAAGGGCAAAAGCCTGCCCACTAAAAAATTACCAATATCGGCTGCTTTTTCTTCTATTATAAGTCCAATGTTTGACATGATATTCAATTTTTTAAATTAAAGTTTAACGTAGAAAACCCGACACAATCTTTTTCAAATCCCATTTACCGCAACTAAGATACTAATTACCCAATGCACTAATGGGAAAAAATATTAAGCGAGGTTCACTCGACGCTTAAATTCCGGAATCACTTGTGTAGCAAAGAGTTCAATGGATTTTAGAGTGAGTTCATGCGGTACAAACCCCAAAGAAGCCTGCGCAAAGAATCTCGTAAAGCCAAACAATTGGTATTCATAGACCAATTTGTCCACTACTTTCTCTACACTTCCTACCATCAAGGATCCTTGATCACTTCGCATAAACTCAAATTGCTCTCGGCTCATGGGTTGCCAACCTCTTGATTTCCCGACACGATCCATCATCTGTGCATAATAAGGAAAAAATTCCTTAGCAATCTTTTCATCGTCCTCGCCTATAAAGACGTGGTTGTTGATACCTACTTGCAAATCCTCCGCCTTAGTTCCACTTTCCAGTGCAGATTTTTTGTAATAATCCACGAACGGAACAAAGTTTTGTGGCATTCCACCAATAATGGCTAGCATCAAAGGCAGTTTTAATTTCGCTGCTCGCAGGGCAGAACTCGGGGTACCGCCAGCCGCAATCCAAATCGGAATCTCACCTTTTAAAGCTCTAGGGTAAACGCCTAAATTCGAAAGACTGTTTCGCTGCGTTCCACTCCAAGTCACCATAGGACTTTGATTAATCTTTAGTAATAAATCTAGTTTTTCTTCAAAAAGCTCATTATAGTTTGCAAGATCATATCCAAAGAGTGGAAAACTCTCTGTGAAAGACCCTCTGCCTGCCATTATTTCAGCTCGACCTCCCGAAATTAGATCGAGCGTCGCAAATTGCTGGTACACTCGAACAGGATCCTCTGAACTGAGAACCGTCACTCCGCTTGATAGTTTAATCTTGGAGGTTAGCGCCGCACCTGCAGCCAACACTGTGGTCGGAGAAGAGACCGCATAATCCTCGCGATGATGTTCACCCAGACCAAATACATCAATGCCTAACTTATCGGCAAGGACGATTTCCTCGAGCAAGTTTTGAATTCGTTGGTGTGAATTTTCTCCGCCATTAGGACTGGATTCGGGCTTTACATCTGCAAAGGTCATTAGACCAAATTCTACTGTCTTCATAAGGATGGATTTTCTATTATTTCAAATGTTAAACTAGCGAACTGCTCTTTCCACTTTTGGACTCCCCCAGAAGGAACACTTTCGACTACTCAAAAATAGGCAATATGGAATAGAATATGCTTGATCTAAGATAAGAAGGAACTCTCCAAGAAAATACGGGGCGATACATCCTTCTGCTAGGTTATATTGAAAATCTCCACTTGCACACCTCTTCTAATACTCTGAAAACGAACACATCTATGCCCAAATAAACAAAAAACGTTCCGCTTCAAAAAGCGGAACGTGTAAAATTTAGATTAAATGAAGCTTACTTATCCGTAGGTTTTGGAGCCCACTTATCGTACGGTGTCATATCAAACGAATCCACCTCTTCCATTGTAAGACCTAAGGCATTTGCAACACCCGTACCGTATTCAGGGTCTGCTTTGTAACAGTTACGAATGTGACGTATCTGGATAAACTTCTCTGCACCACCCACTTGAGCTGCCGTGTTACTAAAGAGAACCTCGGCTTTGCCGTCTGCCTTAATAATCCGGAACAGATCTCCAGGCTGTGTATAGTAATCCTCATCGTCGTCTCTGAAGTTGTGTGCATACGCATCTCCACTTAACTCTAAAGGGGGTTCTTTTGCAGAAGGATCTTCCTGCCACTCCCCGTAACTATTCGGGTTGTAATGAAGTGCGGATCCATAATTCCCGTCTACACGCATGGCCCCATCGCGATGAAATGCATGGTATGGACATTTGGGTTTATTTACAGGAATTTGGTAATGGTTTACACCTAAACGATAGCGCTGCGCATCTCCATAGGAAAAGAGTCGACCTTGCAGCATTTTGTCTGGGGAGAATCCAATTCCAGGAACAATATTGGTTGGATTAAATGCCGCTTGTTCCACATCTTGAAAATAGTTCTCTGGGTTGCGGTTTAACTCAAATTCTCCGACCGGAATTAGAGGAAAGTCTTTTTTCGACCATACTTTGGTTAAATCGAACGGGTGAAAACGATATGTTTTCGCTTCTTCTTCGGACATGATCTGAACAAACAATTTCCATTTGGGAAAATCACCACGGTCAATCGCTTCAAGCAAATCTCTTTGAGAAGATTCACGGTCATTCCCAATTAGGTTTGCAGACTCCTGATCCGTTAGGTTTTCAATTCCCTGTTGCGTACGGAAATGGAACTTAACCCAATGTCTTACATTGTCTTTATTGATGAAGCTATAGGTATGACTACCAAATCCGTGCATGTGTCTAAATCCATTGGGAATTCCACGATCACTCATTACGATGGTTACCTGGTGAAGTGACTCTGGAAGTAAAGTCCAGAAATCCCAATTCGCATTGGCACTTCTCATGTTTGTTCTAGGGTCTCTCTTCACGGCATGATTCAAATCTGGAAATTTCATTGGATCCCGGAAAAAGAAGACAGGCGTGTTGTTTCCAACCAAATCCCAAATTCCTTCGTCTGTGTAAAATTTAAGAGCAAATCCACGAATATCACGCTCGGCATCCGCTGCGCCTCTTTCTCCTGCCACGGTGGAGAAACGAGCAAACATATCTGTTTTCTTACCTATCTCACCGAAAATACTGGCTTTTGAATACTCAGAAATATCATGGGTTACGGTAAAGGTACCAAAGGCACCCGACCCTTTTGCGTGCATCCTTCTTTCCGGAATTACTTCGCGGTCAAAGTTGGCCATCTTTTCTAAAAACCAATAATCCTGCATGAGCATCGGTCCTCTTGGTCCAGCCGTCATTACATTTTGGTTGTCGGGTACGGGTGCACCGGTCTGTCGCGTGAGTTTTTTGTTCTTGTCTTCCATAATCATTCTATTTAAATTTAAGTAAAGGTAATTAGATATATCATATCAAAGCACGACATCGCAATTGATAGAATCAATATTAGCAACATTGAATTTGCTATTAAAAGTATGGAAAATTTACCAAATGGACACGAGGTTCCTTGTTTTAACTATTCCGTTCGAAGATTATTCCCGTCGAGAATATGCAGACGCCTAAATACGCTCCCCATGATCACCGTTAATAGTCCCACAAATAAGAAGGTATAGCGAAAGGCTAGATGAATGTTTTCCCCATCTTCACTTACATTTTTCTGAAAAAAGCGAAGCACCAACAGTCCAAAGGCAATCCCAAATCCGATTGCAAGTTGTTGGTTTACGGCTAAGAGCGAATTTCCACTACTTGTATGACTTTCCCTTAAATCGGCTAAAGAAATGGTGCTCATCGAGGTGAATTGAATGGAATTAAAGAATCCTAGCAAGGCCAACAGGGGAATAAACCAGTAAATCGAATCCGTAATAGAAGGAATCGCTAGCGCCATAATTAAGACTCCGATAATGATTGTATTGATACGAAGGGTTTTACGATAGCCCAATTTATTTAAGATTCGAAGTACGGCAGATTTTCCAAACATGGCCGTTAGAGCCATCGGTGCAATAATCCACCCCGAAACCACTGCGCTCTCCCCGTAGGCAATCTGCACGAGCAAGGGAACCAACAAGGGAATCGCACTAATTCCCAATCGAGTAGCAAGATTTCCTACCACGCCAACGCGAAATGTCCGTATTTGAAAAAGATCCATAGGAAAGATAGGATCAGGCGTCTTTATTGCATGCTTATAGTAAAAATAAAACATCAAAAACCCGAGAATGACAATCAGTAACACGGGCGTAATGTTTTGAAGGGTTCCAAACAGTTCTAGGGAAATGGACAAAAGCAGGGAGGCTGCACCAAAGATCAAAAAGCCTTTAAGATCAAAATGACCTCCCACGCTTTTAAAATCAGGCATGTATTTAAGCCCAAGTATCACCCCTAGCACTCCGATAGGAATGTTAATTAGAAAGATCCAATGCCAGGACAAATAATCCACGAAATACCCACCCACGAGTGGACCTAGAATTGGACCAATTAAGGCTGGAATAACGGCATAGTTTAAAGCCTTGAGTAACTCATTCTTTTCAAAGGTTTTAATTAGAGCAAGGCGTCCCACAGGCGTCATTAACGAACCCCCTAATCCTTGTACAATTCTTGAGATGACCAATTGGTTCAACGATTGGGAAACAGCACAAAACACCGACCCCAATGCAAACAGAACAATGGCAAATACAAAAACCTTTCGGGTTCCAAAACGATCCGCCAAATACCCACTCACAGGCATGAAGATCGCTAAGGTTAAGACATAACTAATAATCGCATTTTGCATATGCAAAGGCGATTCATTTAGATCTATCGCAATTGAGTTTAGCGATGTATTTAGAATGGTAGAATCCAGCATCTGCATAAAAATCGCAGTGGCAAGTATAAAAGGAAGTACCTTCTTCGTGGTCGGTGTGACCCTATCCAATGTGGGCATACTCGTTAGATATCAAAAATCGAACCTTTTCAAATCCACTTCAAATGAGAGTGCGCTTTCTTTGTCTATATGGTCAAATAACTGCTTTGCATAGAAATTTCCATTTAAAACTCCTCGGGCTCCCAGTCCATTGAGTACAAACAAAGCCGCATGTTCTTTGTGTCCTCCAAGAATTGGTCTACGGTCCTTTACGGTGGGACGAAATCCGAAATGAGGATCTACAGATAGAATGGAACCTTCATAGAATTCAGATAGCCCATTGGTGAGCTGCTCAATTGCGGTTGGTTCAACTTCTAAACTCTCAGAATGCCGATCGTAGGTTCCACCATAATAAAAGCGGTTCTTCTCCGATAAAAATAAAAAATGCTTCTTTTTGACCACCACAGATAGAGATTCCAAGTCTTTCAGCTCAACATTGATCTGGTGACCTTTGTTGGGATTCACAGGAATCTGCTTAAAATAAGGGTTTTCTTTCACTCCCATCCCTTCCGCAAAGACGACATATTTGTACGGTATATCCCGATAAGTCCTCTTTTCTGGATTTAGCCTCTCATAGTCAAACCGCTCTTCAAGCAGTGCATTCTTATCTTGTAAAACCTTTCTTAAATCTGAGAAAAAGGCCTCCACCCTAATGCGACCAGAATGGTTTACCTTTCCCACTCCGAAAGGATTTAAAAGCCCATCGAGTGTACTGAAATCAAGGCTTAGAAAGGGAGCAAGAAGCGGATCAAGCGCCTTACGCTCCCATAGCTCTCTCTCTTTCTGGTCGTGAAAGATTCGAGAAATGGGCTCGTCGACAAAGTAATTAACCCCAGTGTAGGTTTCCATCTCCTCAAGGGTTTGATGAAGCGCCTCAATTTGCTCCATCGCCCGATCAAAGGTGGTAAACTTTTTCAATACGACTGGATTCACAATTCCAGCTGAAATATGCGAGGCACTTTTTTTACCTTCTGAAAAAAGCAAAAAAGATTTTTCATGTTTCAAAAGTTGATGTGCAAAAAAGAGGGCTCCGTACCCATCTCCAACAATCAAATACTCAATTTCTTTCATAAGGATACTTTAATTTAGAAACAGCGACCTATAGGAGTTGCCTACGCTTGTTCTATAAATACAGAAAGCCACTCAAAACGGAGTGGCTTTTATTCTAGTTTAGTTTGCTTTTGAAAAGCAAACTAAAAAAAAACAGTCTTTATTCTACCGTTACAGATTTGGCTAAGTTTCGGGGTTGATCCACATTCGCCCCACGATAAACAGCTACATAATACGATAAAAGTTGAAGCGGTACCGCCGCTACAATTGGAGAGAAGCATTCCGAGGTTTCCGGAATTTCAATCACGTGGTCTGCTACGCTCGCTACTTGGACATCTCCTTTGTTAACCACTGCGATTACTTGTCCTTTTCTCGCTTTAATCTCTTGTACGTTGCTCACAATCTTGTCATAATGCCCTTTCTTAGGAGCAATTATTACAATCGGCATATTTTCGTCAATTAAGGCAATCGGACCGTGCTTCATCTCTGCAGCCGGATATCCTTCTGCATGGATATAGGATATTTCTTTCAGTTTAAGAGCTCCTTCCAAAGCGGAAGGGTAATTGTATCCACGACCTAAATAAAGGAAGTTAGTCGCATCGACATAACTCTTAGAAATTTCTTTCACATGGTCATGGGTAAGCTCAAGTACTTCTTCAATCTTCTTAGGAATTTGTTCCAATTCCGTAATAAGTCTCATGAATTCTTGGTTGCTTAAATTCCCATTATGTTTACCTAATTTAAGTGCAATTAGGGAAAGAACTGTAAGTTGAGCTGTAAAGGCTTTGGTTGATGCGACTCCAATCTCTGGACCTGCGTGGGTATAAGAACCAGCGTCCGTAATTCTTGCAATTGAAGAATCCACGACATTACAAATTCCATAGATGAAAGCACCTTTTTCTTTTGCAAGTTTTAAAGCCGCCATCGTATCGGCGGTTTCACCCGATTGTGAAATCGCGATCACCACGTCTTTTTCTGTAAGGATTGGATTTCGGTAACGGAATTCAGAGGCGTATTCTACTTCTACAGGAACGCGTGCAAACTCTTCGATCAAATACTCTCCTACCAGTCCGGCATGCCAGGAAGTTCCACAGGCAATAATTATAATTCGGTTGGCGTTGTTAAAACGCTCCACATGATCCCAAATTCCTGCCATTTTAATGATTCCTTCGTCTACAAGAAGACGTCCTCTCATGGTATCTTGAATCGATTTAGGCTGTTCAAAAATTTCTTTTAGCATGAAATGCTCATAACCTCCTTTCTCGATTTGCTCTAAGCTTAATTTAAGCTCTTGTACTGCAGGGTCGATAATAGAATTGTCTGCAATGCTTCTAATTTCTACTCCTTTCTCTAACGAAATGGTAGCCATATGGCCTTCTTCCAAATAAATGGCTTCTTTCGTAAACTCAATGAATGGAGAGGCGTCGGAAGCAATAAAAAATTCTTTTTCCCCTAGTCCGATCGCAAGAGGAGATCCTAGTCTCGCTACCACAAGTAATCCTGGATAATCGTCATGCATGACCGTAATTGCGTACGCTCCATACACTTCGTTTAATGCAAAACGAATCGAAGTCGCCAAATCGTACTCCTTGTTAATATCCATGAAGTATTGGATCAGGTTTACAAGCACTTCGGTATCGGTTTCGGAATGGAAAACAAATCCTTTTTCCGTTAGCATGGTACGCAGCGTATCGTAGTTTTCGATAATTCCGTTGTGAACCAGCGCTATTTTCCCATTGTTGGAAATATGCGGATGCGAATTCCGATCGCTCGGTACTCCATGGGTAGCCCAACGCGTATGTCCCATCCCTACATGAGCCTTTCCTTGCAATTCCGAAGAAATCGCAACCAGGTCATCTACTTTACCTTTGGTTTTGGCAATGTTAAAATCAGTTCCTATTCCGTCCAGTACAATTCCGGCACTGTCGTATCCTCTGTACTCTAATCGACGTAGACCGTTAATCACTACATCATAAGCATCTTGAAAGCCTGTATATCCTACAATTCCACACATAATAGATTCGGGTTATTTAGTTGAGTAAATAATATTTAATTGAGCACGCTTAGCACTAGAAGGATTGCTACCCACAAGGACCACACGGTAAGGGGTATACGCTCTTGAAGTGAAGGAGGGTCCTAAAAGACTCCCATTTGAATTGTTAATTTCATAATCACCAACCGCTAAGGAAATGTCCTGGACCTCGTCTGATTTTTCAATGATATCTTTCAAGGTTTGGGTAATGGTTAAGTCATAGTAAGCTGGATTTTTATCTAAATCCGTTGCTTTTACTAAATTAAACAAAGCTCCAAGTCCTGAAAATGCACTCACCTCCTTTAGAAAAGTGGAGAGATCGGCCTTCCCCGTACTAGGATTGTAATAACTAGCCGTAAACATATTGGGCTTCGTTAAGTCGTTATTCCAACTTGATACGTCCGTATAGAGTCTCACTTTAGCCGAGAGAATATTAATCTTGTTTTCTTTGTAAAGCTCGCGAATCTGAGAAAGACTTTCATTGCTTAATCTAATTCCTACATTGGCGCCTCCCATACCTTGAGGGTATAGCAGAGGATCTCCAGTTTGGATATTAGGAGAAGAAGTCCCATTGTATGCTAGTGAGGGAGTTCCCGCGCGGTCCGCTTCAATTAGGTTAAACCTTGCGTTCTCTGTACCCAAAGCGAGAGGGAAAGTCGTTTTGCGACGCTCTGTCTTCCCATCAGTCGTGAGTTCGTTACTGTAATAGATAATGATCTGCGTTTCGGCAGGTGTAATGTTCATGATAAATCCAGTAGACTCCGCTACGGATAACTTAACCCCTTTAAAATAACGAATAAAGTTAGATGCATCGGAAAGTTCCGCTTGTCCTTCCTTCGCGAAAATTTTATTTGCAAAATACGTTTTATCCAAAGGCACTCGAATTCTTGCTTCTCTTTTGTATAGAGCCGAACCGTCCTCGTCTTTGGTTACATCAATTGCACTGACTGTACCTTTGATGGTCTTGGACCCAAGCAATGCTCCAGTTCCCACCGCTTTCCGAGAAGAAACTTTGTCACTACTAGCGCCTAAAAAGTCAGTGACCTCATGTACATTTAACGTCATCGTCGCACTTTCATCTCCATAAAGTCGGATAGGATAGGTGGAGACGACCCTTTTGGCCTTTACATTCCCTTCTGGGAAAATGTATTCTTCGTCTGTGGTGGTTTTTACCGAATCCACTGGAAATACGGGTCTAACCTCTAGCACAACCGAATCAATGACCGCATTCGTACCAAAACTTGGGTTGTAATTCGAAAGTCTTGCTTGCGTTACATAACTGGAACGCTGCATCCCGAATTGTCCTTCCTTAAATGCCCCAAGCGTCGCGCTTGTGATACGGGTGGCATCGGTTCTGATGGAATCTTGGTTGCTAATATTGTATGCGATTACGTCAAAAGACTTTGTAATTCCTTTGGCGGCTGTATCGTCAAAAAATTGCGAGCCTAAATCGTCGGCTTCGGCTTCACAGCTAAACAGTAAAAAACTTCCGGATAAAAATAATACAGAAGTTTTTAAGATACTCTTAATAGTTTCAGTCATTTATTAAGTTCAAATATTTTTAATATACTTTTTCAATGGATTCAGCCTCTACAAAATCAGCCTTGCTCGATTCTGAGGCTTGGTAAGCTTTGTCAAGGTCTCCTTCTAAAAATTCATCCCCTTTCACCACGACATCTGCAAAATCCATGCTATCTAATACAAATTTCTGACTCGTCGGTTCACTCACGACTGACAAATCCGGAATTTTATCGAATTCCAATACTTCTTTTATGGAAGAATTTAATTCTAATACTTCTTCATTATAGACTGAAATTACAATTTTAGTGTCTTTAAAATAATAATCGTCTTTGTAGAAATTTTTTAAATAGATGGGAATTAAAGAAGACATCCAACCGTTGATGTGGATCACATCGGGAACCCAGTTGAGTTTCTTGATCGTCTCAATGACTCCTCTTGCGAAAAACACAGCGCGTTCTCCATTGTCATCAAAGGGTACCCCTTCGTCGGTGCTGTAAAGCTGCTTTCTTTTGAAGTACTCTTCGTTGTCAATAAAATAAACTTGAAGTCTTTCCCCTGGCAAAGAAGCCACCTTGATAATGAGGGGCTGGTCAAGGTCGTTAATGATTACATTCATTCCTGACAAGCGAATGACTTCATGCAGTTGGAATTTCCTCTCACTGATTTGTCCAAAGCGTGGCATGAATACTCGCACATCATGTCCCTCTTGGTGCATTTTCAGCGCCATTTTGCTTACCGTGGCCGCCATGTTGCTATCCTCTTGATAAGGAAACATCTCGGTGGTCACGTATAAAATTTTCTGATTCGGCATAATTTCTTTCTCTTCTCTTTATGAGCTATAGTGTAGTGCAAAATTACAAAAATTTAAACGAAGTCTTAGATATTAACATTATTTATGATACTCCCATGGATAAATGTAATAATAGAGATTTTGGCGCTCCCTTTTTTTTTCTATTTTTGCCTTGAAACAATACGAAATTCTAATGGAAATACTTCGCAGTAAATCCGCTCTTCGAGCGTACATCGAACGGAATAAAGAAATGGGGAAACACATTGGGTTCGCCCCAACCATGGGAGCGCTTCACGAGGGACATTTGTCCTTATACAAAGCGGCGAGAGAAGAAAATGATTTGGTCGTAAGTTCCATTTTTGTAAACCCAACACAGTTTAACAACCCCAAAGATCTAGAAACCTACCCAAGAACCCTAGAGGCGGATCTAGCCCTCCTAGAGCAAAGCGGAAACGTAGATGCCGTATACCTACCGAAGGTGACGGACCTCTATCCGGACGGCCCAAAGAGCAAATCATATGATTTCGAAGGGCTCGAAAACAAAATGGAAGGAGAATTTAGACCGGGTCACTTCAATGGAGTGGGCACTGTAGTTGAAACTCTTTTCTCTCAAGTAAAACCCAACCGCGCTTATTTTGGAGAAAAAGATTACCAACAATTATCCATTATTCGAAGACTAGTCGAAACGAAAAATATACCTATCCAAATCATGGCGGTTCCAATTTTGCGTGAAAAAAGTGGACTCGCGATGAGCTCTCGCAATGAGCGTCTTTCTAAGGAAGATCGCATTGCGGCACAACTAATTCATGAAACCCTAGTGAAAGTGGACCAATGGTTTCGAGTGGTTTCCATCGAGGAAATCAATCAAAGAGTGGAAGAAATCTTCAAGAAAGCAAAGGGCTTTGATTTGGAATACTTTCGAATTGCGGACGAAGAAACATTAGAACCGACCGACTTTTTCTACAAAGATCGATCCTATCGCGCCTTTGTTGCCGTGAATCTTGGAGGTGTGCGCCTTATTGACAACATGCACCTCGCGTAAGAGACCATTCCTTTAAAAATATCAAAAGCCTTCCGTTAGGAAGGCTTTTGAACACCAAATCACAAAATATTAATATGAAAAAAATTCACTTTACCAGTAAATTTCGTGACCTGGCTGGGATTCGAACCCAGGACCCATACATTAAAAGTGTATTGCTCTACCAGCTGAGCTACCAGGTCTTAAGAAAACGACTTTAAACAAGTCTGAATTCAAAAGTGATTAGTCTGTGTGCCTGCGACTGGACTCGAACCAGCACATCCATAGGAAACCACCCCCTCAAGATGGCGTGTCTACCAATTTCACCACACAGGCAAAAAAAAACCCGTTAATACTACGGTTTTTTTTTGAAGTGACCTGGCTGGGATTCGAACCCAGGACCCATACATTAAAAGTGTATTGCTCTACCAGCTGAGCTACCAGGTCGGCCACTTGTACAAACAGATATGTGTCTGTTAAAAAGTGGTGCAAAGATAGAACTTTTTTTAAAAACTCAAAATTTTTTAAGACATTTGTATAAAATAAAAACATGATCATTTCACTAGCCGGATACATGGGAAGCGGCAAATCACACATTTCCAAATTATTGAGTGATAAAACCGGTTTTGAACGGGTCGATCTTGACAAAGAGATTGCTTCAGCGCAGGGCATGAGTGTGTCAGATATTTTTGAAAAAAAAGGCGAAATCTACTTCCGTAAACAAGAAAGACTCGTTTTAGAATCTCTTTTGAACGAGAAGCAAACCCCTTTCGTTTTAAGTTTGGGCGGAGGAACTCCTGCGTATTATGACAATATGAAACTCATTCGTGAGAAAACGAGAAGTTTTTTTCTGCAAGCCAGTATTACCACATTGTGCGAAAGGCTTCTTCGGGGACAAGATAAACGACCTCTCGTCGCTCGAATACCCAAGGAAGAACTTCCTGAATTCATCGCGAAGCATCTTTTCGAACGAAATGCCTTTTACTCACAATGTGAATTTACACTGAACACCAACGCAAAAGATCCCGAAGAAATCATAACGGAAATCCTTATTCGTCTAGATCTTCTTTAAAAAAATCTTGCCAATAGTCCTGCTCGCTCATATCATAGGATTTGTCTATCTCGTTTTCTGAGTCCAAGGAAGTGTAATCTTCAATCTCACGTCGGTCCTTCTTGGTAGGGCGGCCTTCGCCACGGGATCTGTAATAACTTTGCTCCATTTTTCGCAGTTGCAATTGGTCGTATTGCTTTTGCTCGGTCCTATCTTGCACATAAGAAGCCACTAATTTTGCCCCTACTCGACTTTTAGGCAGGTCAATTACCTTAATCTGATACTCAATTTGATTCTTTCTGACTTTAATTAGATCTCCAATTCTCACCTCTCTTGAGGCCTTAACCACATGATCTACAATCGATACCCTGTTTTTTTTGATTTCATCTGCGGCAATGGATCTCGTTTTATAGAATCTCACACTCCAAAGGAATTTATCTATTCGCATATTTTTTATACTTTTGCGTATCAAAATTAAGAAATTAAATGAGAAAGATTTTTATCTATATAGGCATTGTGGCAACGGCACTTGTTTCGTGCGACGACAATTACCAAGACCCCTACAAAATCAAAGAGGTAAAGAATTTGAGTACTCAAAATTCGAATGACGACAAGGCGATTGCGGAGTATATGGACACCCATTATTTGGATGGGCAAGGTAAGATCCAAGCTTTCGTAGCGACCACTCCAGACGACGATGGCAATAAAAAGCTATCAGAATTGCAACCCAAAACGCTTCCATCAGGAGTGATTGTGATCGTAAGAGAAGGAGCTCAACCTGTAACTGGAAAAGAAATCGGTACCACAGACGTGATAAGCATCATGCAAAGAACTTATGCTTTCCTCTCTGATGGAGAAGATGGCGCTGAATTCCATACGCCTTATCCTTTCGCCAACACAGTCGATGGTTCAGGGATTCCGGACAAAGACCCGGCATACTACTATGCGAAGCCTTCTGTACTTGAAGCCTCTGACAAAACAAAAGACTACTATGAAATCGAAGGATTCCAAGAAGGCCTAAAAGCTTTTAAAAGCTTTGCAAAGGAGGATTCTGAACTTTACAACCTACAAGGGGTAATTATCGTTCCTTCAAGAGCAGCCTTCGCAAGAGATAGCCATTTTCCTTACCTAGGACTTAACTGGAGAAACCGAAACTTCGTGTTCAATTTCCAGATCTACAATACAAGAGAAAGAGCCGCCAACGAAAAATAAGGGCCTCCATCTCACGCAGTAACAAGAGCAGTATTTTTAGGAAATACTGCTCTTGTTTTTTGCCCTCGGCTCTATTGCGATTAGCAAAACTAAAATAAAAACTCAGGAACCAACGAATAGAGCTCTAAATTGCCTTTGCAAAGTACTTTGTATCCAAACCTAAGCTCACCTTGAAAAAGCGCAAAAATGGTCATTTTAAACCCCTCTAGTCCGCTACTCACCTTTGAACTTTAGCCCTACCTATTCTAGTCGCCTTCCGAATCGCTTATTAGTTCCTACATTTATTCTTATCAACTATTTAGAAAAGGATAATTAAGGAAAGCTCTCTACGAACAACTGCCCTGGCTAGCAAAAAAAATGGGAACCGAAGTTCCCATTGAATTAATATTTTGAAGTTTCCTCTTTCACATTACTTAGAATGTCAGGGAAATAATGATCCGCTATATGCTCGAATTCATCGCCTCGCATAAACATGGTGGCATCCACATCGCTATACGATTTACGTCCTGCTGCTGCAATTAGTTCGTTGCAAGTACGAAGGGTGTTCTTATGGAAATGGTAAACACGCTCTGCCTTGTCCGTTACATCAAGTCCTTTAATTAGCATCTTGTCCTGCGTTGCAATCCCGGTTGGACAATTGTTTGTATTGCATCGTAAGGCTTGAATGCACCCCAAGGCAAACATAAATCCTCTCGCATTGTTACAAAGGTCTGCTCCTAGTGCTACAGCACGTAAAATATCTAAGGAAGTAAGAACTTTTCCACTCGCGATTACTTTCATCTTATCACGCACATTGAAATTTCTTAGGGTCTTATTGACAAAGATTAAGGAAGGCTCAAGAGGCATCCCTACTCCATCGGAGAATTCGGGAGGTGCGGCTCCGGTTCCACCTTCAGCTCCATCGACTGTAATAAAGTCAGGATAAATTTTAAGCACATTCATTTGCGCACAAATTTCTTCAAATTCTCTTGTGTCTCCGACGCAGAGTTTAAACCCAATCGGTTTTCCACCAGAAAGTTCGCGTAGCTGCTGCACAAATTTTAAAAGACCCGCAGCATCAGAAAAAGCAGAATGTGAGGGTGGAGAAATAATCGTTAACCCTGGGGTTACGTGTCTAATGCTTGCAATCTCCGGTGTATTTTTTACTCCGGGAAGAACTCCTCCGTGACCAGGTTTAGCCCCTTGAGACAATTTGATTTCAATCATCTTCACATTCTCCATCGCGGAGTAGTTTTTAAAAAGCTCAGGATTAAAGTTCCCCTCATCGTCACGGCATCCGAAGTATCCCGTTCCAATTTGCCAACAGAGGTCCCCACCTTCACGGTGATAAGGAGAGATTCCTCCTTCACCCGTATTGTGGTAAAACTGACCTTTTCTTGCTCCACGATTTAATGCTTTTTGAGCTCTGTCACTTAAAGATCCAAAACTCATGGCTGAAATATTAAACAAAGAAGCGGAATAAGGCTTCGCGCATTGATGGTTCCCAATTAAAGTTCTGGGCAAATCTTCCATCGGATGCTGTGCATAAATCGAATGTTTAATCCCTTCGTATTTTCTATGGTTAATCTCCAACTGAGTTCCAAAAGGTACGGTGTCACTAATGTTTTTAGCTCTTCTGTACGCAGAAGATCTTTGGTGTCTTGGAAAAGGCTTGCCATCGGTTTCACGTTCGATAAAATACTGTTGCATTTCGGGAGAAATGGACTCAAAAATATACCTAAAATAGCCTAAAACAGGGAAATTCCTTAAAATTGCATGTTTGGTCTGCATGGCATTGTAAATACCGAGGATATACAGCACACTTAGCAATATAGGAATCCATAAATAGGCACCAAGGGTAATTGAAATAATCCATGTGGCAACTACTACGACCGCTCCCCACCTCAAAAACTGATCTCTCATGTTGTGAAATTTTTGTCAAAATTAAGCATTAATTACGTCTGCTAAATTTAATAAAAATTTAACAATCCGTTCAATCCATTAGTGAAATCCCGAAATTCACAGAATCTAAATAGTCGAAACACAGTGAATATCTGCTTTTACCTTGTTTCTCTGAAGAAAAACAAGGTAATTGAAAAAATCTATTAAACACGATCTGTTTTATGAAAAAACCATAAACGGCGAAAACACCCCTAATAAGGCACTCTGCAGAAGTTTAAACTTGGGCTAAAAACGTTTCAAACAAAGCACTCGCATCCATTGTTCCGTTGGACTTTAATTCGCCCAAAGTCACATACTCGATTTCATTCACCTTTTTCGCATCGTACGGCTTAGATACACGTACATAATTTTCAGTGAATCCAAACATGAATCCCTCTTTGTTCTCATGTTCCCATAAAACTGGAAGAGTTTTGCCTTTCTGCGATTGGTAAAAGGCCATTTTCTTTTTTTCCGAAAGAATGCGAAGCATCTTGTTCCTTTTCTTCCTCTCCGCCACAGGCACAGCTCCCTGCATTCCTGCCGCTTCCGTATTTTCTCTCTCTGAGTACGTAAAGACATGAAGGTAGGAAATCGGAAGTGAATTTAAATATTCGTAGGTTTCCAAAAAATGTTCATGGGTTTCCCCTGGAAACCCGACAATGACATCGACCCCAATGGCAGCATCAGGTAAAACTTCTCTGATTTTTTCTATTCTCTCGCTATATAATTTTGTTAAATAGCGTCTTTTCATTTTCTTAAGAAGATCATCGCTCCCACTTTGAAGCGGAATGTGGAAATGTGGAACAAAACGAGCACTGTGTGCGACAAGCTCAATGCTTTGATCTTTTAACAGATTAGGCTCAATGGAGGAGATTCGAATTCTCTCAATTCCCTCGACCTCATTTAACCTTGTGATTAAATCCAAAAAGGTGTGCTCATGGGTTTTGTTTCCAAATTCACCTTTCCCATAATCTCCGATATTCACCCCTGTCAAAACGATTTCTTTAATACCCCTGGAGGCAATTTCTTTTGCGTTTAACACGATATTCTCGATAGTATCCGATCTAGAAATACCACGAGCTAGGGGGATGGTACAGTAAGTACATTTGTAATCACATCCGTCTTGCACTTTCAAAAAGGCCCGGGTACGGTCGCCGATCGAATAGCTACCAATAAAGAAATCAGCATCGCTAATCTCGCAAGAATGCACAATGCCTGCCTCTGAGGATTTCTGCAAATCTTCAATATAACTAGGAATGTTGAACTTTTCACTTGCACCTAGTACAAGATCCACTCCTTCTATATTCGAAATTTCTCCAGGTTTTAATTGCGCATAGCAGCCCACCACTACAACCAATCCCTCGGGGTTTGATTTAAGGGCTCGTTTCACATGAAATTTGCATTCTTTGTCTGCTGTCTCCGTGACGGAACAGGTATTAATGACATAAACATCCGCACTTTGATCAAAGCTCACTTTTTCATATCCCGCCTCAGAGAGTCCACGGGCAATAGTAGAGGTTTCTGCAAAATTTAATTTACAGCCAAGTGTATGATATGCAGCGGTTTTAAAGGTATTGTTGCTCATAATTACAGAATGCAAATTTACATAAATTATTTTACGACTCCCTCAACCTGATTTTTATCCTGTTTCATAGCTGCATCAAAAGTAGATGTGGACTAATATTTTTTTCTGATTTCACTACTTCCCAGGTAGCAAACCGGTGACGAATTTGATTGAGGGGCTCCTTGCGGGCTGTTGAGGTTACTAAAAAGCAGCTTAATGTGGGATTCTAAACGGGTGAATTCCTTTTGTGCATGAACAGAAAGAATAGAATTCGCATCGCAAAATGACAATTCATCCCATGCACATTGAAGTTCCCTAACCTTTTGCGCCTGGCGACTCAAATCCCATTTTTCCACTTCGGATTGAATTTTTTCTAGAGCCGCTACCCTCCCTTGATCAGGTGCGAATTGCTTATGAAGTTGTATCCCTTTCGAAAGGAGGGCAAGAAATTCCATTTTGAAGTGAAGGATAGGGTTCATTCTGCATTTTCCTACAAAGTTATCAATTCCTACATCATCCTCAAAAAACACAAGAAGAGTATTTCGCACCTACTCATAGTCCATCTTGTGCGACCCAATTCTTCTCATCTATTGCTAAATTAGACGAAGACTTTCTTTTCTACGCACGTAAAAAAGGTATCTTTGCCCGTCAAATAGTAAAGAAAGAGAGAAATGGATTTTAAAAATTTTCAGATGCCTTACAGCATCAACCCTAAGTATTCGAAAAAAGTCGCTTACTTTTCCATGGAATTTGCCATCGATCAGTCACTGAAAATATATTCGGGTGGACTTGGATTTTTAGCCGGTTCCCACATGCGAAGCGTATACAACCTTAAACAAGATGTGGTTGGAATTGGAATTCTGTGGAAGTTCGGGTACTATGACCAAGCTCGTAACCACGACCAAACCCTTCAGCCGACCTGGACAAGGAAAATGTATAGTTATTTAAAAGACACCGGAATTCAATTTCAGATTGATATTCACAGTGCCCCAGTTTGGGTAAAAGTATGGTACTTAGATCCTGAAATCTTCCATACAGCTCCCATGTTTTTGCTTTCCACGGACGTTCCTGAAAACGACCATTTGTCCAAAACCATTTGCCATAAACTTTACGATGCAAATGAGGCCACAAAACTAGCCCAATACATTTTACTTGGAAAAGGCGGTGCCAAGATGCTAGATATGATGAATCTCGAAAGAGAAGTCTATCATTTGAACGAGGCGCATGGATTACCTGCTGCGTTTTACTTGTTACGCAAGTACGGAGGAAATAGGGAAGCCGTCAAAGAAAAGTTAGTATTCACCACCCATACCCCAGAAGAAGCGGGCAATGAAAAGCACAGCTTAGAGATGTGCCATACAATGTCTTATTTCTCTGGATTTTCCAAAGAAGAAGTGAAAGCCATTGAAGGCTACGGGGACGAATCAATGTTCAACCACTCTCTATGCGCACTTAAAATGGCAAGAATGGCGAACGGAGTTTCGCAATTGCATGGACACGTTTCACGCGAAATGTGGGGTAAATACCCTGGAATATGTGAAATCAAATCCATCACGAATGCGCAAGAGTATACCTATTGGGCCGACAAACCACTTTATGCGGCAAAAGACCAGAACGACTCGCTGGCCTTTGATGAACGAAAATCTTACCTTAAATCGAGACTCTTCGATACAGTCGCAGACCAGTGCGGAAAACTTTTCGACCCGAAAGTCTTTACCATTGTATGGGCAAGACGATTTGCAGGGTACAAAAGACCTGATTTGTTACTTCATGACAAGGCTAGATTTGAAAAATTATTAAACCATCCTGAGTTTCCCGTTCAAATCATCTGGGCAGGTAAACCATATCCTATGGATTACTCAGCAATTTCCACATTCAATCACTTAGTGGAACAGAGCACTCACCATAAAAACATGGCCGTATTAACGGGCTATGAACTTTCACTTAGCCGACTTTTAAAGCAAGGATCAGATCTTTGGTTAAACAACCCAAGGGTCCCTCGCGAAGCGAGTGGAACCTCAGGAATGACTGCCTCTATGAATGGATCTGTGAATTTATCCACGGACGACGGTTGGATTCCTGAATTTGCAATCTCAGGAGAAAATGCTTTTGTAGCTCCCCAAGCGAACTACGAAACTATGAGTGTTTATGACCAGGATCAATACGACCTCAATTCCCTTTACGATTTATTGGAAAATGAAATTCTTCCTGCTTATTACACGCAAAAAGAAAATTGGAGAGCCCTAACTTACACAGCAATGGATCAGGTGAAAACCAAATTTGGAAGCGACCGTATGGCAGACGAATACTATTCAATGCTTTACAAAAACTCTTAACATAAAGGATATCAAAAGTAAAGATCGACAGGCTAGTGCTTGTCGATCTTTTTTATAGTTTTCTTTTTTAATTTCCTAATTATCCGAGAGGTTTTTGCACTCCTATTTCGTATACGTTCGCCTGTTTTAAATACTTAGAACGTTCGCGAGAAGTTACGGATTCGAATTCACCCCGGTAAAGAACTATAATAGGATCCTCAGCTATTTCCACCTCTCCATTGGACATATACTTCTCCTCGGGACTGTTGTGGTCCATTTGATTCGACTTGAATTTCTGCAATTCATCTGCGTACTCTCTAAATCCAGGATTGGCAGAATGAATAAATTGATAGTCAGGTCCTGCATCCACTTTAAAATGAGATTTATCTCGCATTAAACCCGCTTCATCTGTAATCTCTGGATTGTCATTTCCATCTCTAAAACCAACTTCTACGACTTCTCCTCCTTTTTCCTGTGCAAAAACCTTTGCATCCTCAAACGAAGCAAAACCAGTGAAAATAGTTTTATTCTCTAGGGTATATTCTCTTAATTTTTGACTTTCTGAACTTAACTTTTTCATAACAACGATTTTGCAATTATATACTCAGAATAGCACCAATTCCTTTGCCAAGCGACACAAATCTTAAAATCTTAAAATCTTTCTAGGAAATTTTAATATATTTGATGCTTATCAAAAAATCATATGAAAAAGATAGTATCGATTCTAACTGTACTTGTTATTTCTGGGCTCACCTATCTAGGTGCGCAGCAGATTACACTAGACAAAATTTACTCCGGAGAATACCGGGGGAAAGGAATCGCAGGCGTTGCCTCTTTAAAAAGCGGGGAACAATATGCGGTCATTGAAGCGGGGGGGATATCCAAATACGGATACAAATCCGCTAAAAAAGAGGGGCAAATAGCCCAGGGGCGATTCCAAAGCTACAGTTTTTCTAAAGACGAAAGCAAAATTCTTTTGCTCACCCAAAGCCAAAGCGTTTACCGTCATTCTTATCTTGGTAAATTTGAAATTAAGGACATGGCATCCGGTAAGACATTCCCTTTAAACAAGGGGAACTTTGTACAAGAGCCTACTTTTTCTCCTGACGCAAGCAAAGTGGCTTTTATCGCGGACAACAACCTTTATTACCAAGATCTTAAATCCATGGAAATCGTACAAATTACGACCGATGGAAAGAAAAACAGCATCCTTAACGGTCTTGCGGATTGGGTGTACGAAGAAGAATTTGGCCATGCACGACAATACGAATGGACCCAGAACTCTTCCGCCCTTGTTTTCGTAAAATCGGACGAAACGGAGGTTCCAGAAATGAACATGCAAATTTACGGTAAGAGTCTATACCCTACCGATTTTCGCTTCAAATACCCGAAAGCAGGGGAAAACAACTCAGTGGTTTCTGCCCATGTCTACAATTTAAAATCGAAAACATTAGCTCCCATTGATCTATCTTCTTTTAAGAACTATTATATTTCTAATGTAATTCAAACGGCGGGAAATGACCAAGTCATTTTAATCACCTCGCAAAGAACCCAAAATTCAGCAGACGTAATTTCCGTCGATACCAAAACTGCCAAGGCGAAAAAGCTTTTTACAGAATCCGACGAGAAGTGGATTGAAATGGACAACATCACTCTCGAATTTTTAGATGATAACTCCTTTATATGGGGTAGCGAGCGCGATGGCAATCAACACTTGTATTGGTACAATGCGGACGGAAGTTTAAAAAAACAAATTACAAAAGGAGATTGGCAAGTAAAAAACTACTATGGGTTCAATCCAAAGTCACGCGAGGTTTATATTCAAACAAACGAGACAGGAAGTATTTACAGCGTAATTTCAAAAGTGAATATTGATTCTGGGAAAAGCAAACTCCTTTCTGCGAAGACAGGTTCAAACAGTGCAAAATTCAGTAAGAATTTCAATTATTTCATCGAAACTTCTTCAAGTGCGACGACGCCTCACACCTTCACCTTAAAAAACAGTGAAGGGAAAACCGTTCGTGAACTTGAAAACAATTCTGAGATGCTTGCCAAATTAAAAGCGGACAATTGGGTGGCAAAAGAATACTTCACCATCCCGAATGAAGTGGGAGATCAGATGAATGCATGGATCATCAAACCAAAAGATTTCGATCCTCAAAAAAAGTATCCTTTGTTCATGTTCCAATATTCAGGTCCAGGTTCTCAACAAGTAACCGATTCTTGGGATGGAGGAAATGGAATCTGGTTCAACCATTTAGCGCAGCAAGGCTACATCGTAGCTTGCGTGGACGGTAGAGGAACGGGAGGAAAAGGAACAGACTTCAAAAAAGTAACCTACATGGAGCTTGGTAAGTACGAAATCGAAGATCAGATTGCCGCGGCAAAATGGCTTGGAAATCAGTCTTACATTGACAAAGATCGCATCGGAATCTTTGGATGGAGCTTTGGAGGCTACATGGCTAGCCTTGCGCTAACCAAAGGGGCGGATACCTTTAAATTAGGAATCGCTGTGGCTCCGGTGACCAACTGGCGTTATTACGACACGGTGTATACGGAGAGATTCATGAGAACCCCTCAGGAAAACCCTTCCGGATACGACCAAAACTCTCCTATTAATTTCGCGAAACTTATGAAAGGTAAATTCCTTTTGGTCCACGGTACGGCAGACGACAATGTACATTACCAAAACTCAATCGAGTTTGCCGAAGCTTTAATTCAAGAGAAAAAGAAATTTCAATTCATGACTTACCCGGATAAAAACCATGGCATTTCAGGAGGCAACACTCGTCCTCAACTTTATCAAATGATGACTGATTTCATTACCGAAAACCTATAGTTGCATAAATACATTTAGACTTTAATAGAAACCTTACATGGAAACAAAAAAAAATAAACACCCCAAGGGCCTACCCTACTTATTTCTCACGGAAATGTGGGAGCGATTTGGATACTACTTGATTTTAGGGATATTTGTCCTCTACATGATCGACCCTAAAGATACCGGAGGACTTGCTTTTCTTGACAAAACTGCCGACGATATCTTTGGAACTTTTATTGCCCTAACCTATTTAACCCCTTTCCTGGGTGGATTTTTAGCGGACCGGGTGCTCGGATATGTAAAAGCTATTTACATTGGAGGAATTCTAATGGCAGCCGGATATATTGGCGTGGGCCTTTTCCAGGGTCTTCCCCTATTTTACGCGTCTTTAGGACTTGTTATTCTTGGAAATGGATTCTTTAAGCCTTCCATCTCTACGCTTTTAGGAAATCTCTATTCCGATGAGCCCTACAAAGAGAACAAAGACGCTGGATACAATATTTTTTATATGGGAATTAACATAGGAGCTTTAATTTGCAACTTTGTGGCCGCATATATGAGAAATAAATACGGATGGGGACCTGCGTTTATTACGGCAGGGGTCGGAATGCTCGTGGGACTTACCGTCTTCACGATCGGAATGAAGCACATTCGAGAAGCAAATATTTTAAAACCTGCCCAAGAAGGAGACACCAAACTTTCTACCGTTTTACTTAAAGTCTTCGTACCGGCAATTTTAGCAGGACTTGTGGGCTGGATTATTCCAGGCAATATCTTCGGAAGCGATAGTACAGATGCCTTCATTTTCGCCTGTATTCCTGTGGTCATCTTCTACATCAGTTTGTATGTAAAAGCCAATGCAGAAGACAAAAGACCCATCGGAGCTTTGCTTGCAATCTTTGCCGTCAGTCTCATGTTCTGGGCGGTATTCAAACAGAACGGTACAGCCTTGACACGATGGGCAAATTATTACACTGAGCGTGCGGCACCAGAAACGGTGGAAAAACCTTTGGAAGCGCTATATTTGGTGGAAACCAAAACCTTTGCCACGCAAGAGTCCACGGTCTACGACGATCAGTATCGTGCGCAATTGGATGAGAATGGCAACGCCATTAAAGAACCCGGAAAAGACATCTATTTCCGCAACATATCACCTGAATTTAAATCTGAACTCGAACAGAATCAAGATCAGAACGTCTATCTACTCAATACAGAACTTTTCCAATCGGTCAATCCATTTTGGGTCATCATTCTTACACCTCTGGTGGTTGGTTTCTTTATGTTCCTTCGACGAAGGGGGAAAGAGCCTTCAACTCCATCCAAGATTGTTCTAGGTCTCTTTATCTCCGCTCTATCCTGCCTAGTCATGGTGGGTGCCGTATATGTCGGAGGGAATGGACTGGAGAAGGTCTCTGCTTGGTGGCTTATAGCCGCCTATGGTGTGATCACGGTGGGAGAACTCTGTCTCTCGCCCATGGGACTCTCCCTTGTCTCCAAGCTCTCGCCTCCTCGAATCACGGCCCTTATGATGGGAGGGTTTTTCCTCTCCACTTCGATCGGGAACAAACTCTCTGGAGTACTCGCTAGTTTGTGGTACAATTACGAGGACAAAGCAAATTTCTTTTGGGTGAATTTCGGCCTTCTTCTTTTGGCCACACTCCTAGGACTATCGATCCTCAAAGGATTAAACAAAGTCATGAAGGAACGAGGTGTGAACTAAGTTCACATTAAACATACATGTTGAAAATCGCAGCTTTTGGCTGCGATTTTCTGTTTTTAATGTTGCTGGGTTTCTAAAAAAAAGTATATTTGCTAAGCTTAACATAAATTAACAATTAACTACATGGATACAGTACAGGCCAAAAAAGGTCACCCCAAGGGGCTCTATACCTTATTTTTCACAGAAATGTGGGAACGCTTCTCTTACTATGGAATGAGAGCGTTATTAACGATCTTCTTAACTGCTGAATTAGCCACTGGTGGATTTGGACTAGACCGAGCAGAATCACTTAAAATTTACGGTATATTCACCGCCTTGGTTTACCTTACTCCGATTCTCGGAGGTTGGTTCGCTGATAAAATTTTAGGACAAAGAAAGTCCATTGTAATTGGTGGGCTGGTGATGGCCATCGGGCAATTTTTACTTGCCGCAGGTGCCGCCTCTGGCTTTGTAAGCGATTTAGAATCCCGTCAACATTTATTTTATTTGGGTCTTGGTGTTCTCATTTTAGGGAACGGATTCTTCAAACCCAACATTTCCACTGTGGTAGGAGATCTATATGATAACTCTGATCCAAGAAAAGACGGTGCTTTCACCATATTCTATATGGGTATTAACATTGGAGCTTTCCTTTCTCCTTTCGTGGCAGGGACCCTGGGCGAAAAAGTAGGCTGGCCTTATGGATATTTAGCGGCTGGTTTAGGAATGCTAGTGGGTGTTCTTTGGTTTTACGCAAGAAGAAACACGCTTGGAGACAAAGGGCTTCCTCCTGGATACAAAGAAAAAGGACTTGTCAATTTAGTACCTAAGGACTGGAGAGACATTGTCATCTACACGATCGCAAATGTTGCGTTTGTCTTCCTTGTGATGTTCATTTGGAACCAAACGAACGACCTAATGCACACGATTATCATTTGGGTATTTGGAATTCTTGGTGCCGGATTCATTGGGCTCTCTATCTTCAAGGGAACCAGCGGAACTACCGAATGGACAAGAGTATTTGTTATTTTAATTCTTGCCTTCTTTAACATTGTTTTCTGGGCTGGTTTCGAACAGGCCGGAGGTACTTTCAACCTATTTGCACAAGACAACACGAACCGTGTGGTGGGTGGATTTGAGATTCCAACCACTTGGTTTCAAAATATTAATCCAATTGTAATTGTGGCGTTTGCACCTCTTTTCTCCCTGCTATGGGTGAAACTAGACAAGTTTAAACTAAACCCAAGAACTCCTGTTAAATTTGCAATTGCTATGTTTATTGGTGCGATTGCGTTTTTCATCATGACCCAAGCGAGCAACCAAGCAGAAAACGGAAACCTTGTAAGCCCAATGTGGCTTGTGGTGGTCTACGCTCTGCTTACCTTAGGAGAACTTTGCCTCTCTCCTATTGGACTATCCATGGTCACAAAACTTTCCCCGGGAAAAATCGTTTCCATTATGATGGGAGTATGGATGGCGAGTTTTGCATTAGGTAACTATTTTGCAGCAACACTA
This sequence comes from Chryseobacterium sp. A321, assembly GCF_054489265.1. NCBI lineage: Bacteria > Pseudomonadati > Bacteroidota > Flavobacteriia > Flavobacteriales > Weeksellaceae > Chryseobacterium > Chryseobacterium sp. A321. The sequence goes on from NZ_JBTMWZ010000001.1 coordinate 56,381, forward strand.
GAGCAAATTCTGGTTCAGTACCAATTTGATCTATATCCGTTTATCACCTACCTAATGATTGCTTCGGGAGTTTTACTTCTACTGCTTTCTCCTATTTTGAATAAATTCATGAAAGGAATTCACTAAAAATAAATAGAAAATAAATAACTTAAAACCACTGAACATTCAGTGGTTTTTTCTAATTTCGCCTTCTTATTCTTTAAAATGGTACAATCAATAGAGCAAATACAAGATTTCAAAGGCAAATATCCAAAACAAATTTGGGGACTCTTCTTTTCCGAAATGTGGGAGAGGTTTTGTTTTTACGGCATGCGAGGCATGCTTACTTACTTCATGATTACGGAACTTCTCATGAAAGAAGACATTGCTCAACTGCAGTATGGAGCTACGCAGGCCTTTGTTTATGCCTTTACCTTTGTGGGAGGTCTCTTTGCAGACAAAATCCTAGGCTTTCGTAAATCCCTCTTCTGGGGAGGTCTTATGATGATCGCCGGAAGTGCCATCTTAGCGAGCAATCCACACGATAATTTCTTTCTAGGTATTGCCTTTACCATTATCGGTACGGGGTTTTTCAAGCCGAATATCTCCACGATGGTAGGTAAACTTTACCGTCCAAATGACTCTCGAACCGATGCAGGTTTTTCACTCTTTTATGCGGGAATCAACCTCGGGGCCTTACTAGGAGGTTATTTATGCATTGCGATTGGAAAAGGAGAACTCTTTAGTCAATGGATCCCCGAGGCTCTACGTTGGAACGTCGCATTTGGGCTGGCCGCCATTGTGATGGTCATCAGTCTTGTGAATTTTCATTTTGTTCAGCGTAATCTTGGAACCATTGGTCTTCAACCCGGTCATCCGGATTCAGAACTAAAGGAACGTAAGATTAAAAAATGGCATGAGTACGCAGTGTACTTCGGTACCCTTGTGTTAATACCTATAATTATGACCATGGTGTCCAAAACGCAGTACACGGATCTATTCATGTATATCATTGGTCCTGTTACACTGCTTTATTTATTTTACGAAATGAGCAAAGTAACGCCAGCCGAACGTAAAAAACTTTGGGCGGCCCTTATCTTTATTGTATTCTCCATTATCTTCTGGGGAATCTACGAACAAAGTGGAGGCTCGCTGAGTATTTTTGCGGCAAAAAACCTTAACAACGATTTATTAGGACTTGATCCCAACGGCGTCAACAACTCGGGAGGAGCCTTCTACATCATTCTGCTTGCACCGCTGGCTGGTCTTCTTTGGATTTGGCTCAGCAAACGAAAACTCGAACCCAATACGATTGTGAAGTTTGGACTGGGATTCCTCTTCTTAGGATTAGGTTTCTACGCACTTTACGCAACGAAATTCTTTGCCAACCTACAAGGCATCACCTCTCTTAACATCTTCGCCATTGCCCTACTTATCATTACTTTTGGTGAACTTTGCCTTTCTCCGATTGGGCTTTCCATTATGACTAAACTGTCCACCAAAAATTTGCAAGGGATGATGATGGGACTGTGGTTCTTAGCCTCTGCTTATGGTCAGTATGTGGCCGGAATCATTGGGTCAAAAATGTCTCAAGCAAAAGAGGGAGCCTCCAACTATGAAGCATTGATTACGTACACTGAAGGATACAAACAGCTTGGAATATATGCGATCATTGCGGGTGTGGTTCTTATTTTAATTTCTCCTTTAATTAAAAAATTAATGCAAGAAGTCCGCTAAGGACCTTTAACTTTCAGAGCTAAACTCTATCCAAACAACTATGGTACGAATCTTTGCTTTTGTTTTATTTTTCTTCTTCGCAAAAAGCTATGCTCAAGTGGACTGGGTTCCTATTACAAAAGCATTTGAGCTTCAACAAAAAGTGCCCAAAAAGATTCTGATTCTATTCTATGAGTCCGATTGCAATTCTTGCCAAATGCTTGAAAAGCAAACCTTTGGTTCGCTTGAGATTCAAAGCTATATCCGTGAGTATTATTATGCTGTAAAATTTGACATCCACAGCACGCAAAGCTTTAGTGTCTTCGGGAAAGACTTTTCTGGTGCGGATTCACGCGAGAAGAACCCTACTAAGTACCATTCTTTTGCTAGGTTTATGAACATCACCTCCTTGCCTAGTATCGCTTTTCTCGACGAACAGAGTATGCCCATCACGACTATTCAAGGTTCATGGAATGCAAAAGAATTAGAACCTTATTTGATCTTTTTTGGTCGAGGAGATTATTTGAAAATCACCTCCAGCGAAGAGTGGGAAAACTACCGAAAGAAGATCAAATCTAAAATTAAGAACTAGTCCTTCCCTAGTTTTCGTTTTCTAACTTTCTCTAAGTGCCAAAGGCTTTTGGTACTTGAAGTAAAATTTCCGAAATTCGAACCTTAATCTATGCCCTTGACTCTAGATACTTCCATTGAATACCTTAAAGGCATTGGCCCCGAACGAGCAAAACTATTGCACTCTGTTTTGGGGCTTCGAAGCGTGGAAGATTTTCTTCAGTATTATCCTCTTCGGTACATCGACAAAAGCAAAATTTACCTCATCTCGGAACTCACGGATAATCTTCCTGAAATACAACTGAAAGGAAAAGTTTCGGAATTAAGTGAAGTGGGTGTGGGTAGGGCCAAGAGACTTCGGGCCAAATTTCAAGATTCTACAGGCACGATGGAACTCATCTGGTTTCAATACTCCAAATGGTTGAAAGAACAAATACCCATCGGAAAGGAACTCTATATTTTTGGGAAAGTATCCAAATTCAATCAAAGCTATTCCATGGCTCATCCTGAAATCGAAATTCAAGAGAGCCAATCCAGGCCTTCCTATTTAATTCCAATTTATCCAAGTTCGGATAAGCTTACCAAACGAGGGATCACTCAAAAGTTCTTTCGAGGCATCCTTAAATCCATTTGCCAAGAACTCCCCACCCTTGTGGAGGAAAACCTTCCTACAAAGGTGCTTTCTCATTACGAATTGCTATCGCGCGAAAAAGCCTTTCGGCACATTCACTTCCCTACGGATCTAGAATGGCAGCTGAAGGCCGACAATCGATTGAAATTTGAAGAAGCCTTCTTTTTTCAACTGTCCTATGGACTGAAAAAGAAACATCATGATACCACTGCAGTAGGCCATGCCTTCACAAAGGTGGGCACTCATTTCCATAACTTTTACAAAAACCATTTGCCCTTTGAGCTCACCTCCGCGCAAAAAAAGGTTCTGAAAGAAATACGTTCTGATTTAAAAAGACCCATACAAATGAACCGTCTCTTGCAAGGAGATGTAGGTTCCGGAAAAACCATCGTCGCACTTCTCTCCATGCTTCTGGCCATGGACAATGGATTTCAAAGCTGTCTTGTCGCTCCTACAGAAATCCTTGCTCAACAACATTTTATAGGAATTTCTGAGCTCCTTAAAAACACAGAAATTAAAGTGCACCTCCTTACAGGAAGTACAAAGAAAGCACAGCGAGAAGTGATTCACCAAGATTTAAGGGAACAAACCGTAAGCATCCTAATTGGAACGCATGCCGTCTTTGAACAAACCGTGCAATTCAAAAATCTAGGCCTTTGCATTATTGATGAGCAGCATCGTTTTGGCGTTGCGCAGCGCGCCACGCTCTGGACAAAGAATAAAATCGCGCCGCATATCTTAGTAATGACGGCAACCCCAATTCCACGAACACTTGCCATGAGCTTTTACTCAGACTTAGATGTGTCGGTCATCGATGAACTCCCAGCAGGTCGAAAGCCCATTATTACAGTGCATCGCAAAGAAAAAGACCGACAAAGTGTATTCCAGTTCTGTCGAGATGAAATCCGAAAAGGAAGACAAATCTATTTTGTTTATCCCCTGATCGAAGAAAGCGAAACCTTAGCCTATAAAAACCTACAAGAAGGCTACCAGATTGTCACGGACTATTTTAAAGAGTATAAAGTGAGCATGCTTCATGGAAAACTCCTACCCAAAGAAAAGGAAAAGGCTATGGAGGTGTTCGCAAGCGGTGAAAGTCAAATCATGGTAGCTACCACCGTGATTGAAGTAGGAGTCAATGTACCCAATGCTTCGGTCATGGTCATTGAGAGCACGGAGCGCTTTGGACTTTCGCAACTACACCAGTTGCGAGGTCGTGTAGGACGAGGCGCCGATCAAAGTTTTTGTATTTTAATGAGCTCTGAGAAACTTAGCAGCGAAAGCCGCAAACGAATTTCCACCCTTTGTCAAACGAACGATGGGTTCAAAATATCGGAGGTCGATTTAGAAATTAGAGGTCCTGGGGATATGTTAGGCACGCAACAAAGTGGCGTAGTTGATTTTAAAAGACTAGACCTTTTGAAAGACTATCCCATTATCAAACAAACCAAGGAACTTGTCTCAGCCTTACTAAAAAAAGACCCTCAGCTACAGAGCCTTTCGAATCAATCGATGAAAGCCTTTTACTTGAAGAACTATCGAGACAAAACCAAATGGAGCAAAATCTCGTAAAAAGAAAATGCACTTGAGCCGAGAGTCCAAGTGCAAATTTCAATTTAAGTATAAGATTTAAAGTGAAGGCGTATTACGATCTAATTTTTATTTCCACCCCCTCTTGCGACAAGTGCAATGATCAGAATTAAGACAAGGGCTCCAATGACCCATACTAGAGGATTAGACATCCAATCTCCGCTTGCCAATTCATCCCCAGGTTTGTCAATATCGACATCTACTTTCAAATCTGAAGCTTCCTGAGCAAAACTGTACACACTCATCAAAACCGTGAAGGCAAACATTTGCAGCTTGCTAACTAAATTTAATTTTTTCATAATTCATTTATTGTTTAAGGTTGTATTAAAGATTTAATTTGTATTTCTACATTCGGAAACCAGCCTGTAGACAAGGACCAGTACTGCTAGCAAAAACACAAAATGAATTTCCTTGTCCACATCAAAAACCATGTAAGCTAAAAACCAAATCAAAAATAAAATACCCGCTATCCAAAAAGGAATATTTTTCTGATTTTCATCGTTATTTCCCCAGCCAAAATCCCCTAATTTCATGTTTTTGTACTTTTATTGGGTACTAAAAATTCCAAAAAAAAATTCTTCGAGATTTCCAGCGTTCAAAAGACTACTGCTTGCCCTGCCAGAGGTTAAGAGAATCTAAAATGATCCCATTGAACTAAACAAAAGTGATTAAAAAGAAGGGGATTTCCCTTACAGAATTTTGAGAATAACTTTCAATATTTGGGAAATTCGACACTTCCGCTAAGAAAATTACAAGAGAACTAAGCAGAAGAATGTTTTATTTTCAGACCTGCTCAGGAAGTAGTATTGTGAAAATTGAACCTTCTCCGGGCTCTCCCTGCGCATAAATATAGCCGTTGTGGTTCTCAATAACTTTCTTGCATATCGCAAGTCCTATCCCAGTTCCACGGTAGTCTTCACGCGAATGAAGGCGATTAAACAAGGTGAATATCTTCTCAGAATATTGATTTTCAAAGCCAATCCCATTGTCTTTAAAAACGAGTTTAAAATAATTGGTTTTGACTTCATTGCGAATCACAGGCTCTAGAGCGGAAGAGGTTTTTGTGCAGGTAATTTCAATAAGTGGTTTGCGATTTTCACTACTATACTTAAGGGAATTTCCAATTAGGTTCACAAACATTTGTTGGATTTGGAACGGAATTACATCTAAGGTTGGCAAATGCTCTGTGGTAATCACAGCTTTTTTTTCTTCCACCAGATGGGCAAGCTCTTCCTGGGCATTTTGCAGCAAAACATTCAGATCTGTAAATTCAAAACTCGCTTCTGAACGAGTGGATCTTGAAAAATGAAGCAAATCATCGATCAAACTTCGCATGCGATTGGCTGCCACAAGGGTACGATCCATGTACTGCTTGCCGTTCTCCGTTAAGTTCTCGTAATTGGTATCGCGAAGTCTAGAGAGGAAGGTTTCAATTTTACGTAGGGGTTCTTGCAAATCATGACTCGCCGCGTAATTGAATGCTTGGAGCTCACTGTTGTTCGCCTCCAAAACAACATTGTTTTGCTCGAGATCAAGTTTGATTAAAAATTCCTCGGTAATGTCTTGTGTAATCACAAGTAGATAATCTCCCGTGAAAGGATTTGAAATCCGTTTGCCTGTTGTAGAAAGATACCGCATTTGAGGATGGTCTTTGGGCATAATACGACTCACAAAAGGTTCAAATTCGTCGCCTTCGTATATCTTTTGAATGACTTGAGAAATAAGCTCTCGGTCCTCCGTATAAACGTAAGGAAGAAGATGCTTGATTTGCTGCGAAAATGTATCGGGTTCCACGCCGAAGAGACGTACTAAATTTTGTGAAAACACGAATTCCTTTTCATCGTAAAAGAACTGCCAAGTTCCAAAATAACCAATTTTCTCCGCTTCTAAGTAAGTCTCGTTTGCGACACTTAAATTTTTATTTCGCTCGGTGAGAACATAATTAATTCCTTCGAGTTTTAATTGATCTTCAATTTCGCGCGTCACATCGGTGGTCATTACAAGGAGGATCAGTTGGTTATTTCCGGTTCTTACAATACGACCTAAAGATTGAAACTGCCTTTGCTGTCCGTCAGGGTTCACTACGCGGTAACGAAACGAATCCACCTCTTTTCCTGATTTCAGACCCTCTATTTTTTCCTCGACAAAAGATTGATCCTCGGGGTGTAACTGACCAATGAATAGATCAAGTCCTGGTCTAGAAGACTCAGGCAGTCCGAGCAATTTAAAAAAATTGGTTGAAAATTTTAGCGCTCCTGAAAACAGATCAAGGGTCCAAATTCCGTTATTCCCTACGGTTTCCGCAAGCTCTAAAGTATCGATAGACAACTGAAGTTCCTGGTTGATCAGCTTTTGATTTTTAAAATCTTTATTGATTCGAAAGAAAGCAAAAGCAAGTAGACCCAGGGAGAAAAGAGAAATAATGTAAAGGTAAATCGGAGTGGATTTTTGACTAAAAAGAAGCTCTTCACGAAGTTCGCCCAGATGCTTATGCTCCAGCACCTGCATTTTTTCAATCTGCTCCACGATCTGGGACCTCATGTAGTTTCCCTCTTCTAAAACATCAGACAACTTTGTAGACGCGTCATTCTGCTCATTATGGTTTAGGGTCTCTTTTAATCGATTTAGATTTAAGAAAATCAAGCTTCTTAAATCCACCAGGTTTGTAAACTGGTGCTCATTCTCATAGGTGAGAACTGCAATTCGCTGCGTATACTTTCGAATACGGTCTTCATTTAGAGAAAAACTACGCTTGTATTGCTCCTGCCCAGTCAAGATGTAATTCCGCCGATCGACCTCCATCGAATTGACGCTTGACAAAAGTTCTTCTAATTTCAAGGAGATATCAAACGAGCGATTTACCTGAGAATTGGTTTGCCCGATTTGATCCATATGCTTATACGTTAGCCCCATCAAAAAGAATATTAGGGCCGTCGCAACGACAAAAATTAGTCTAAGTAAGTATAAAGAACGATCAAGGCGAATAGGCATTTTTAGAATCTAAGTAAAAAATTATCTTTGTTCATTCCTGACGTGTGAAATTGCCAATTCATAGTCACTACGTCGAGTAGAACTTTTTTTAGAACTTGAAAATCATTTGGTTTTTTTATGTAAATATTGGCTCCTTTTATGAATGTTTCCTCTATATGATCCTCTGAAGAAGAGGTAGAATAAATGGCCACTGCCATATCCGAAAATCGATTGGAGGCCTTGATTTCTCCTAAGCATTCCAGCCCGTTTTTTTTCGGCATATTTAAATCCAGAAACAAAATCTCTGGCAAAATCGCATTTTCGTCATTTAAATAGTCCATCAGTTCTGCACCGTCGTTAAAGGTTTTTACTTTGGTGGTGATTTTCAATTCTTCAAACGCATCTGTGAAAAGCAAACGATCATCTTCATCATCGTCCGCTAGAAAAATATAAGTGTACTCTTTTGTCATAATCTATTTTTGAATGGCGGCTTCCCTACGCTTGTTAATGATCTTTTGAAATTGGGAGGGGGTCATCCCAGTGGTATTTTTGAACTGTGTACTTAAATGGGCTACACTGGAATAATTGAGTCGATGGGCTATATCCGTTAAGGACAACTGTTCCAAAATGAGTAGCTGTTTCGCATATTCAATTTTTTGAAGGATAATGAAATTTTCGATGGACGTATAGGTCACTTGCGAAAAAATATTCGAGATATACCCGTAGCTATGTCCTAATTTGTCTGCTAAATAGACTGACACTTTCACGTGAACTACTTCTTCTGAGAAGATCATTTCCACGATTGCATCTTTTATTTTTTGTACCAAAAGTGTTTTTTGGTTTTCAATCACTTCGATACCGTACGTGCTTAGCACTTGTTTTAATTCTTCCTGCTTTTGAGGTGAGATTTTGTCTAAGAGTTCAATTTCACCGAAATTCAACATTTTGTACCTAATATCGAGCGAACTTAGCTTCTCTTCTAGAACCATTTTGCAAATGGTGTTAAAGTCGAACTTCACATTCATTTTCATTCCTATTTCTCTATTTTGATTAAGTAAATATACAAATACTTCTTTATAGAGGTGAATTTTTATTCATAATCCCTATTATCCCCTATTTCCTATCAGAATTTTCACAATTCCATTGCACAAAACTCAAAAGTGGTGCAATTCTCAAAAAGTATATTCCATCAAATAGTCGTCCATCACAAATCCGCTGCCAATGTCATAAACACCCTCTTCGTAAACCTGAAAGCCATTGCGCTGGTAATACTCTTTTGCGACATTATTCTTATTTACGTTTAAGACAATTCGAGAATCGTTATGCTTCTTTGTTCTATCTTTTAGAAACTCAAGTGACCTAGATCCATAACCTTTGCCCTGCATCGAGGGCAAAAGATAAATACGGTGGAGTTTGGTAGTCAATGGCTCATAATGGTGTTCAAACCCAAGAAATCCTACAGGAACTTTATCCTTGCGCAACACTAAATAATAACAATAGTTCTTTGCTACAAGCTGAGACGTAAGTACAGATTCGCTGTACATGGTTTCAAGCATATAGTGTATTTGCTCCTCACTTAGAATTGACTTGTACGCAGTTTGCCAAGATTCATGAGCTAACTCTTGAATTAAGGCAATATCGTTTAGATTAGCTTTCCTAAATTCCATGTCTTTTCCAATGGGAAAAAATTAGCTCGCTAATCCCTCCATTTGTTTTTTGATATCCGCTTGAAGCGAACTTGATGCTTCTACGAGTGGCAATCTCACAAAATTCTTAACCAGTCCTTTTTCTGCAAGGACGGTTTTTATCCCACAAGGATTGCCCTCAGCAAATATGAGACGTGTGATTTCTACAAGGCTATTGTGGATTTTATATGCCTCCTTTACCTTACCTTCCATTGCTAAACTTACAAGGGTTGAAAATTCTTTTGGATAGCCTTGTGCAATGACGGATATAACGCCATTTCCTCCGGCTAGTGTAACGGGAAGTGTATATTCATCATCTCCGGATACGAGTTCAAATCCTTCTGGTTTTTGCCTTATGATATCAAAATATTGAGAAATATTTGGAGAGGCTTCTTTAATCATGATTAAATTCTTGAACTCACGCGCTAAACGAAGGGTGGTATCCGCTTCTAAGTTTTGTCCTGTACGACTCGGTACGTTGTAAATAATGATGTTCTTGCCTGTCGAGGCAAGTGCTTTGTAGTGTTGATACAGCCCTTCTTGGTTTGGTTTGTTGTAATACGGAGAGACGGATAACACGGCTTCAAAACTAGACAAATCAGTGGATTCAATCTCCTCTCTAACAGCAAGAGTGTTATTCCCTCCAATTCCTAAGACCAGTGGTAGACGCCCTGCATTGACCTCAACAATATGATCTACAACCCTTCTTTTTTCCTCGGAACTCAAGGTGGCAGCCTCTGCTGTGGTTCCAAGTACCACCAAATAATTTGTTCCGTTTTCTATATTGTACTCAATGAGTCGGCTGAGAGAATCTAGATCGACCGACAAATCTTCGTTAAAAGGAGTGACAAGGGCCACTCCTACCCCTTTTAATCTATGCATTTTTTTCTTCGTTTAGAATTCAAATTTAGGAATAAATAAGCAAAGAATCGGGAATTTATTCTTAAGAATCTTTCGCTTTCCCTATCTTTGTCTAAAGCTTAAAGTTTATGAAAAACAAAATTTGGCTCTTTTATTTGCTCCCTTTCTTTCTAAGCAGTTGTACAAGTTCACTTGCCCTGGAAGAAATAAAGACACAGCCAAACTTAGAAATATCTTCCTCTTTACCGAGCGACTCGGCCATGGTTCGATTCATTTCACCCTACAAATCCGCTCTCGAACAAGAAATGAATGCCAAAATTGGACATACAGAGGTAGAATTAACCAAGACTGGAGAAAATAGCTCTCTAGGAAATGTCTTTGCTGATTACACCTTTGAAGGAGCAAAACAATGGGGGAAATCCCACGGTATTGCTGTGAATGCGGCTGTTATCAATATCGGCGGATTAAGAACATCCATCGGGAAAGGCGACGTGCTTTTAAAACATGTTTTTGAAGTAATGCCCTTTGAAAACGAACTGGTTGTGGTTAAAATGGACGCAAATGCGATGAAGGAACTTTTCGAGTACTATGCGAGCACTCAAACAAACAATCCGGTTTCCCATCTGTATATTGAAACTTCCAATTCCAAACTTGTAAAATCACTCGTGGATGGAAAGCCCCTTGATCCTAGTCAAACGTATTATATCGCCACTTCCGATTATTTAGCGTTTGGAGGAGACAATATGAATTTTTTTAAGAAAGGAGAAACCCTGCTAACAGGGATTAAACTTCGTGATCTATACATTGATCTGATTAAGCAAAATCCTGAAATCAAAGTACCCACAGATCTGCGATTACAATTTAACCCTAAGAAATCTACGGACTAATGCAAAGAAAAGAATTTCTAAAACTATCCGGAAAGGCGGCACTTGCTTTAAGTGTTGCCCCTCATTTATTGCAAGCAAAAAGCCCAGCAGACCTTTTTCAGCCTTCAGAAAAACGACTCACGATCCTGCATACCAATGATCAGCATTCGAGAATAGAACCTTTTGATCAAACCGGAGGTAGAAACGCAGGCAAAGGTGGGTTCGCACGCCGCGCTGCCCTTATTCAAAAAATCCGCGCCGAGCAGGCGCAAGTTTTAGTTTTGGATTCAGGAGATATTTTTCAAGGGACACCTTATTTCAACCTTTTTGGAGGTGAGCTCGAATTCAAATTAATGTCAATGATGGGGTATGATGCTTCCACCATGGGCAATCATGACTTTGACAACGGCCTCGATGGATTTCTAAAAGTCCTTCCCAATGCAAAATTCCCTTTCTTATGTAGTAATTATGATTTTTCAGATACAATATTGGAAGGAAGAACCACCCCGTATCAAGTATTCCATAAAGGAGGCATCCGCGTAGGAGTGTTCGGACTGGGAATTGAACTCGAGGGACTTGTAGGGAAAAAACAATATGCAGAAACCAAATATTTGGATCCCATAGAAATGGCTCACCATTACAGTGCAGTACTTCGAAAAGAGAAAAAATGCGATTTGGTAATTTGTCTCTCGCACCTTGGTTTTGATTATGGAGAAAAACCGAAAGTTTCCGATGTGGTACTCGCCCAGAAAACGAGCGGCATTGATTTAATTTTGGGAGGGCATACACACACGTTTTTAGAGCGTCCCAAAGAGTATCAAAACCTCGAGAATCAAAAAGTACTTGTGAACCAAGTTGGGTTTGCTGGACTTTTGCTAGGAAGACTCGATTTTATATTTGACGCCAAAAACAAAATAAAATCCATTGCCTCTAATGTGATTCCTATTGACCACACAAGTGATTCCTTCGTAGGGTAAAAGACAATAAACAATTGAAATAAGCCCCCATTTGCTCCCCTGAATCCTAACCATGCACATTGAAAAAGGGTATCTACTTTCCTACTTGAAATATTCTGATAAAGATGCAATATTGCACCTATTCAGTTTATCAGAGGGATATCAAAGTTATTATTTGCGAGGAGCCTACGCTCCTAAAAGCAAAAAAAAGGCCTATCTCACTCCACTAAACGAACTGCAAGTCACAGTCTTTCCGTCGAAATCAAACTCGGCACTGAAGCAATTGTCGAACATTGAAGGCCTCAAGTCCAGCGATTGGAGTGAAAACATAAAAGCTTCTTCTGTCGTATTCTTTGTCTCTGATTTCCTAAATCAAATCCTCCGCGAAGAATCTCAAAATCTTTCGCTGTATCGTGAAATTGAAAAATTCAATTGGGAATTAAGCCACGGCAACTTTCAAAGTCATCTCATTTTTCTAGCACGAATTCTTAAAATTCAAGGATTTTACCCGCTCGTAAATGATTTTCCTTACCTGGATCCAGAATCAGGCGCATTCGTGCAAAGGCAAACCCACCATTTATTTCACAAAGACCTTTCTGATTTATACCGCCAAATTCTCTTAAGCGAGTCGCCTTACGAAGTGAAAATTCCAACCTCCACTCGAAAGGAGTTTTTAGAAACGCTAATGGTCTACTATCAGTACCATCACGCTAACTTTAAAGTTCCTCGGTCGCTCGAGATTGTAAAAGAGTTATTTTAAGATTAATCTCTGAAAAATTACAGGGTGACCCTTAAAAATATACAGGCTCGTACATGACCCCTGCCTTAATTGAGATCGGCAATTTATTTTCTTCCGGCACAATGGGACAACTGTAATCGTATGCATTGTATGCGCAGTAGGGGTGATAGGATTTATTGAAATCAATTAAGATTTGATTTTTTCCGTCTTTTGGAATTCTTAAATCAATGTATTTGCCACCCCCGTAGGTGGTATCCCCGTTGGTTCCATCCCTAAAAGGCAAAAACAAATAGTCTTTGTATTCTTCTCTTTTCATAAGATCCATGCTTTGATAGAGAGTTAATTCTAATTCTCGTGCCTCAATTTCAAATTGGGCCACGGCATAAGGACGGTATACTTTTATTTTTCCGGAAGAGGTCGGAATTTCAAATGGCTTTGCGTCCTTCACTTTGGAAATCTTTGCAAGCACACGATACTTTAAATCCACAGGAAAGAAGGGATGAGCGGTAAACTTATCAAAATTTTCACCTCGCAGAGGCGTGGTGGCAGAATCTAAATATTCTTCATTTAAATCCGATTGAAAAGCGAGTACATCCTTCTCGATTTCCTTGCTATAAGCAGTTTGGCTAGTAGTACAAGAAATGAAAAGTGCAAAAAGCAAAAACAAAATTGGTTTCATAAGTCAATTAATTCTACCCGATATACATCGGACTTATTGCGTTTAATATTAGGAATTTCAAAGCCTCCGCTTTGGGGTATAAGTTCTAGAAAATCGAATTTATTGCATTCTTTGCTTAGTCCTGAAAAAACCAAAGTGAACTCATAATGAACAAAAGGTGGAATTTCGGTCCACACGGGATAAAAACTAATGTTTTCAGCATGAATAAGTTCGCTCCGATTTCCGGTGTCATGCTCTACTAGGTAACTCGACTTCCAAATGCGGATCAAACTACCAAAAAAAGCCGTATTTGCATAGCGCACATGCAGAATCACTTGCTTTTCTTGCTGGATGCTGCGGGAAAGGGACTCAAGTAAGTCCCTTTCTAAAAACGGCTTTTCTATACTAGGTTTCAAAACAGTAAATTCTGTTTAATACTCAAGTTCAAGTTTCTCCTTTGAGAAATCCCGAACCTGCTTAAGTAGTGCTGGATTTTCCGATAAGGACTGTCCAAAGGAAGGAATCATTTCTTCTAACTTATCTTTCCAAGGCCCTTTTACTTTCTCAGGGAAACATTTCTCTAGCACTTTCAGCATCGCGTGCACGGAAGTGGACGCACCAGGAGAGGCACCGAGTAGAGAGGCAATTGAACCACTTTCATTAACCACGACTTCCGTTCCAAATTCCAGTTTCCCTCCTTCCCTATCGTCCTTTTTAATAATCTGAACTCTCTGTCCTGCAATTTTAATCTCCCAATCTTCGTCTTTAGCCTCTGTAATAAAGAGTCTTAAATGACTCATCTTTTGCGCTTTTGTCATGGCTACTTGCTGAATCAAATACTTGGTTAATGGAAGGTTATGCCACCACGCGCCGAAAAGCGATCGAATGTTCTTGAAATTGATACTTTCCGGAAGATCCAAATAACTGCCTTCTTTCAAAAACTTTGTGGAGAACCCCGCAAAAGGTCCAAATAACAGCGCTTCCTTGCCATCTATAATCCGCAAGTCTAAGTGAGGAACAGACATCGGAGGCGCATCGACAGAAGCCAATGTATACACTTTTGCTTTGTGTTGCTGAATGAGCTCCTCGTTATGCGTAACGAGCCATTCCCCAGAAACGGGGAAACCTCCATAGCCTTCACTTTCTTTAACATCCGAGCTATCTAATAAAGGCAAAGCATATCCACCAGCACCGATGAACACAAAGTCAGCCGTAAGCTCATGTTTTTTATTCTTTAAGCGATCTTTCACTTCCACTTTCCACTGGTTGTTTTTTAAAGGATCAATGTCTTTTACCTCATGGTATAAAAAGACTTCTACCTTGGAATCCTGAATCAAAAATTGTCCCATTTTACGAGTTAGGGATCCAAAATTAACATCCGTCCCTAAGTCCATTTTGGTCGCAGAAAGCTTCTCGTTCTCTGGACGATTGGCCATAATTAGCGGCATCCACTTTTTTAAAGTCTCAAACTGCGAAGAAAATTCCATTTCTTCAAACAGCGGAGAGTTTACCATCGCCTTGTGTCGCTTCTCCAAGAAAACGGAGTCCTCTTTCCCAAATACTAAACTCATATGAGGACAAGACTTAATAAACTGTTTCGGATCTGAGATGTAATTTTTTGAAATTAAATAAGACCAAAATTGTTTAGAGATTTCGAATTGCTCTGCAATGGAAATAGCTTTGGATATATTCACATTTCCCTGAGAGTCCATGGGAGTGTAGTTGAGTTCACAAAATGCAGAGTGTCCTGTTCCCGCATTGTTCCAGGCGGCAGAACTTTCTTTTGCAAAGCGTCCTAGACGCTCAAAAATGGCAATATTAAGTTCAGGTTCTAGTTCATGCACAAGTGCCGCAAGGGTCGTACTCATGATACCGCCACCAATCAACACCACGTCGTATTTTGATTTAGGGGTCTTTGAAATTGACTTCATTTTGGTTTTTTTTCAGTTTTATCCTCTACGAAATTTTAAAAAGGATTAGCTCCTCCCCAATTCGTAGGAATCTCTTTTTCATTTCTTCTGAAATTGAGCAATTATCATGCAACTTTACGTAAGAATTGCAGTTAATTTTTTTATTTGATTCTCAGCACTTTTCTCTTCGTAGAGAATGTTGTAAATAGTATCTATAATCGGGGTGTTCATTCCTTTTTGCTTTGAAGTTGCAAAAATAGAATTGGCCGCGTAGTATCCCTCCGCTACCATCTGCATAGACTGAATGGCTGATTTTACGGTATACCCTTTGCCTATTAGATTTCCAAGATTTCGGTTTCTTGAAAAAAGAGAATAAGCTGTAACCAAAAGGTCGCCCAAATAAGCACTTTCGTTCACATCTCGAGGGGCTTGATATACAGACTCTAAGAACACTTCCATTTCGCGGATGGCATTGGAAACAAACACAGCCGTAAAATTATCCCCATAGCCTAGTCCGCTAGCAATCCCAGCACCAATGGCATAGACATTCTTTAATATGGCACTGTATTCATTGCCTAAAATATCTGTGGAATGGTTTACTTTAATAAAACGAGAGGTAAATAGTTGATCGAGAATGTTTGCTGTGGACTGATCCACCGTTGCAATGGTGAGGTAGGATAGTCTCTCCATTCCTACTTCCTCAGCGTGGCACGGTCCCGCAATCACGGCTTGATTTCGAAATCCAATCTCAAATTTATCACGAAGATAATGAGCCACGATGTCGTTATGCTCCGGAACAATTCCTTTGATGGCAGACACGAAAATTTTGTCTTCATAGCCACATGTAAGGTTTTCAAGTGCAGGCGCTAAATAAATCGATGGGGTTGCCAGTATGATGACCTCACAATTGGATACAAGCTCGTTCAAATCGGTTGTCACTTTCAAGTGCTTCGTATTGAAACTAACCGAAGTTAGATAAGAAGGATTATGTCCCCGTTGTTCTATAGCTCCCTTCACATATTCATTGCGAACACACCAATGAATCTCGGTGCAATTCTCCGATAACATTTTCACGATTGCTGTGGCAAAACTCCCACTGCCTAAAACACCCACGGAGGTAACTTGCCCTGTTTTTTTGGTAGATGTGGAGGTTTTTTTGTCTTTTGAATCTTTTGCTTTTGCTTTTGCCATGTCCAAAAAATGTCTTTTTTTCAATTGGTTATGGTAGCAAAGGTATTAAATTAATTATGCTGCCGCAATCTGCGCACTCTTGCTACTTCCAGCTTTGACTCTTCCCCTCAAGTCACGGGGACCAAGAGAATTCGAACTTTGAATTTTTTCCCATTGGGATTATCTTCCTCTGATCTAAGACTTCTTGATCTCTTTTTCGTAGGTAGTGAAAAACAGTCTCTCAAATTGATCTAAGAGCTTTTGGTGCAGTTCATTTTTCGGGTCGTTCACTCGAATTAAGGATTTATCTTTTCCATGGATCTCTGTACTCGATAGAGAAACTACGTACCCCTCTTTTAGAAAATCATATCGCACTCTGGTCGAAATCTCTCCTTTGTCGTAGGGTGCCATTAAATTCACATCGAGGTGATCATCCCCCGCTGAATTCGTCGTCATTTTGAATTTTTCAGAAGCGAGCACATTTAATAAAAACAGGTCGGTTTTCGCTTTAACAAGATCTCGGTCATTGGATGCATCGTAAGCGTATACGTGTCGAATAGGCTTTTCTTGAGCGGAGATCTTTGTACTTGTTCCAAGGCCAACGATCAGCATTATGGCAACAAGAAAAGTGGGTTGAATTTTCATAATTTAAAAATATCCTCATCTCTTGAAATTATTATGCCAAATCCTATGGTATCCCTTTCCCTAATAATAGATCCTCACAAATGTCTAAATTCTAGAGAGTATATTTTATATCGGATAAATTTGTCTTATTTAAAAATATTTTCTAAATTTGTATCCAATTCCAGACCGATATGCTTTCAAAAACCTGCGAATATGCTCTTAGAGCCCTTATATATCTAGCCAAACACTCCAATGAAAATGAGAAGATCAACATTAAAGAAATCTCTCAAAATATAGACTCCCCTGAGCTGTTTATTGCAAAAATTCTCCAACAACTATGTCGAGAGAATTTTGTGCAGTCCACCAAAGGACGCTCTGGTGGTTACTATTTAGCTAATCATCAGCTTGAAACCAATTTAGCACAAATTATTAAAGCTATAGACGGCGAAAAACTTTTTACAGGATGTGGACTCGGGCTATATGAATGCAGCGAAAGCTCTCCCTGTCCTATCCACCACAAATACAAAGGAGCTAGAGAAAAAATTTTCCTTCTCTACCAATCCACTTACTTAAAGGAATTTAAAGAGAATGAAAACTACTATGTCCTGAAGGTTTCCAGCGAAAAAAATTTGATCTAAAACAGGATATAAAAGTCCTGATATTAACTTAAGTATAATTTTTAATTTTATTATTATGTCAACAGAAAAAGTACTAGACGTCACCCAATTGGCTCCAAGAGAAAAACACCCTACCGTTTTTCAATATTTCGATGCCTTAACTAGCGGGGACACCCTTGTGATCGAAAACGACCACGATCCTAAACCACTTTATTATGAACTTCTTGCCGAACGTGGAGATATTTTCACTTGGGAATACCTAGAAAAAGGTCCTGAATGGTACAAAGTAAAAATGGCGCTTAAATCGAGCGACGATCAACCCAGCGACAAGGAAGCAGATTTAAAGAAAGCCCAGCTACTAAAGGACAAAGCGGTGCAATTTAAATGTGCAGAATAAATTCATGGCTCCATTTTACCAATAAAAATTCTTAATTTTAACGTAAAATAATATCCATATGATTGAGGGACCTATTAAAAGAGACTCGAACCTTGTACCTATTTCTAGAGAGCATCACGCCACACTTCTTTTTTGCTGGAAACTAAGATCCGGCGCAAAAAAAGGAATCGAAGTCGAAAGACTCAAGAGGTATGTTTTGTGGTTTTATCAAAACCACATAGTACCCCATTTTGATACCGAAGAGAGGCTTCTGTTTACCGACAGCACGGATTCTTTAGTAAATCGTGCTTTGCATGAGCATAAAGAAATCAAATGGCTTGTGGAGGCAATCGAGAAATCGGATGAGGATCCAAGTGAAAAAATTCAAGAACTGGCCGGTCTTGTGCACTCACATACCCGGTACGAAGAGAGAGAACTTTTCCCTTCGCTTGAAAAATCTCTCCATCGCAAGGATTTAATTCGAATTGGTAAAATCCTTGATCAGGAGGAGCATAATGCCGAAGAGAATTACGACGATCCCTTTTGGGAGATCGACAAAAAATAAAACTTTACAATGAAAGTAATTCTACCTTCAACAAAAATAGCAGAAGTGATAGCCCTCGATCCCAAAGCGATCGAGGCCATCGCTTCACTTTCCAAACCTTTAACTCGACTCAAAAACCCAATTCTTCGCAAAATCATGGCCTCTAGAGTAACCCTCTTAGAAGCTAGCCGAATGGGAAACGTCAGTTTAGAAGAATTCAAAACCGCCTTGCAGCCCTTGGGATTCGACCTCGACCTAGGAGACCCAAAGCAGGCAAACGAAATATCGCAAAAGCCCCAGTGGCTACTTTCTGCGAGCGAAAACGAAATCACCCTTTTCGATGTTCGAGATATCATTGAAAACGGAAGTGATCCCTTAAAAGAAATTCTAGGCAAATTTAAAACCATCGCTCCTGGAGAAATCCTGTGTGTTATTAATAAATTTATTCCGACTCCCTTAATTCATCTATTAAAGCAGCATAAGGCCCAAGATGGATACGTAGAAACCAAGTCCAAAGACCTTTTCTATACTTATTTCCTAAAGCAATCGGAAGGATTTTCGAATGCTCCTACAAACCCACAGGCTTCTACCCCTCAAACGAGCACGACTGAGTCAAATTCAAATGAGAATCTCACGTTCCATTCACCCGAATCGTTTGATGCTCTATTGGCAGATACTCCCCTATCTAGGCAAAAGCAGATTGATGTTCGCTCCCTAGAAATGCCAGGTCCGATGGAAGCTATCCTTCGTGAATTAAAAGAACTTCCCCCAACCCATTTGCTTTTTGTTTACCACAAACGTATTCCCATTTATTTACTAGAGGAATTAAGCGGACAAAATTTCAAAGTGCATGTACTTCAAAAATCAGAGTCAGACATTCAAATGATTTTCAAACATTCCCATGGCAGACATTAACATTGCAAAAGCGCCCAAAAATGTCGCAATCGCACCCTTTTATATTGCAGGAGCCCTCTGTTTCTTTACGCTTTGTGTAATGATGCTATTCTCCTCCAGGGTTTTCCTAGAACATTACTTCTCCCCACATCTCCTAGCCATCGTTCATATGGCCGCTCTGGGATGGGGAACCATGATCATCTTTGGAGCATCCTATCAGCTTTTGCCCGTTATTTGCGAAAGAAGCCTTTTCAGTGAAAAATTGGCCCTAAGTTCCTGGGCACTTCTTTTACTTGGTCTACTTATTCTGGTCTGCAGCTTTTGGCATTACCACACGGGATGGCTTATGGTTTCTGGTGGAAGCCTGGTCGTGCTTGCAGCCGTATGCTACCTCATCAATGTTTTGAAAACAGCATTGCTTTTCCGGACGTATTCCATTCAACGCCTATTCATGGCAAGTTCCGCATTTTGGCTTGTCTTTACAACAAGTGTTGGCGTACTTCTCGCGTACAACCTAGCCTTTCCCTATATTTCGAGAAGTCATTTAGACTTTTTAAAATTGCACGCGCACGCGGGTCTTGCAGGATGGTTTTTACAACTTATTACTGGGGTTAGCACCAAACTTGTTCCTATGTTTCTGCTCGGTAAATCTCAGAAAGACCGCTATCTTTTGGGTAGTTTTGTTTTGCAAAATTTAGCCTTAGTCCTTTTCCTAGTGGACGGGTTCTTTTTTGGAATCACCCTAAGGGTTTTGTTTTATGCAGCGATTGCCCTGCTGGGAATCATTTTTTGGATGCTTTACCTTTACGATGCATTTAAAAATAGACTTCGAAAAAAGATTGAGTTGCTAATGAAGCATACTTTTGTTTCCATGATGGTTCTACTACTTTCCGTAACCCTCATTCCTGTTATTTACTTTACGAGCTCTACCTCGATTGCCCTGCTTTACGGTACACTCCTTTTCATGGGCTGGATCACAGGAATTATTTTAGGCAAAACTTTCAAGACTCTTCCGTTCATTGTTTGGAACTCAAAGTATAAACATTTATCCGGCAAAAAGAACATCCCACTCCCCAAAACTCTTTATAGCGAGAAGCTCGTAAAATTTCAATTTATTCTTTATCTTGCGGCCCTTACGGTCCTATGTTTGGGGATACTTTTTAAAATCCACTTAATCGTTCAACTCGGACTCATCCTATGGGTAAGTGTCGCTGGAATTTATCTCGTAAACGTAAGTAAACTTTTTAACCATTTAATAATAACTACTCACCGATGAGTTCTCAAACTAACTTACCAAAAGACGAACGAGCCCTCAATGCTCTCTATGATGTTATAGACCCTGAACTTAATGTAAATATTGTGGATTTAGGACTTGTTTACGACATCACTTTTGCTCCCAGCACAGTTCATGTGCTCATGACACTTACTTCTCGTTTTTGCCCCATGGGGGATGCCATTAAAACCGGCGTAATCAATGCACTGGAGGCCGAGTTCCCAGGCGAGGAAATTGAAATCGAATTAACCTTTGAGCCTGCATGGAATATGGAGTTCGTTTCAGACCAAGGCCGTGAGGAGCTAAACAACCGCTAACCCCCAACTTTCCGCACAAAATGACAAAAGTCATATTCAAAAACTTTAGAATCTTACTTAAATCGGATAACTTTGTCCTATTAAATTAATCGTTATGAAAAAGACATTATTATTACTCGGTGCAAGTGCCCTACTTTTTGCGGCCTGCAAACAAAACATTGCGCAAGACGCAAACCAAATGACTGCCACGGAAGCACTCGAAATCAAAGCGACCGGAGCTCCAGAAACGCAGGCCATTACGAACCCTCCTTCCCTTCCTGCTCCTGTAGGAGATCGTGAAGCCAAAAAAGTAGTCGTCCACTTAGAGGCCACAGAAATTGAAGGGGAATTAGCGGACGGAGTAACGTACAAGTTCTGGACTTTTAACAACACCGTTCCAGGCACTTTTATTCGATTAAGAGTTGGAGACGAAGTGGAACTTCATCTTAAAAATGCCAGCAACAGTGTAATGCCTCACAACATTGACCTTCATGCTGTCAATGGTCCTGGAGGAGGAGCAGAAGCCACTAACGTAGCACCTGGGAAAACCGCGATCTTTAACTTCAAAGCGCTTCAACCTGGATTATTCGTTTACCACTGTGCGATGGCTCCTGTCCCAATGCACATCGCTAACGGAATGTACGGACTCGTACTTGTAGAACCTGCAGGTGGACTGAGAGAAGTAGACCGTGAGTACTACATTATGCAAAGTGAATTCTATACGACTGGAAAAACAGACGAAAAAGGACTTCAAGACTTTGACCAAGATAAGGGTATAGACGAAAACCCTACTTACGTCGTGTTCAACGGAAAGAAAAATGCACTGATGGGCCCTAATGCTCTTCAAGCAAAAGTAGGAGAAACCGTAAGACTTTTCGTAGGAAACGCAGGTCCAAACCTAGTAAGTTCATTCCACGTCATTGGAGAAATTTTCGACCGAGTGTACATGGAGGGCGGATCTAAAATCAATGAAAACGTTCAAACGACTGTCATACCAGCAGGTGGAGCTGCTATCGTAGAATTTAAAGTGGAAGTTCCTGGCGAATATGTACTCGTAGATCACTCCATATTTAGAGCGTTCAACAAAGGAGCCATTGGAAAACTTGTCGTGACTGGCGAAGAAAACCAAAAGGTATTTCATAAAGTACAATAACATTCATACCCTATTTAACTAACCTCAAAATGAGAAACCCAATGAAAACAATTACAAAATGGAGCTACATGCTAATGGGTTTCTCATTTGTCTTTCTCTCCTGCCATAAACCCTTGCAAAAAGAGGCTACTGAAATCAGTGCTGCCACTCATTCCCAAGGAATTAATCCCGCGGTAAAAATGGTTAAAATAGAAGGAGGACTTCTAGAGCCCTTCTATGGCGCTGATTCTACACTAGTGGAGGTTCAAGACTTTCTAATTGACGAGCGAGCAGTAACCCACGAGGAATACCTCGAGTTTGTTAGAAAAAACCCACAGTGGAGAAAAAGCCAAGTAAAAGCCCTTTTTGCGGATGAAGATTATCTTAAAGATTGGCCAGACGACTTAACTCTACCAAAAAACACCCACCCAAAATCCCCCGTGGTTTACGTTTCTTGGTTTGCGGCCTCCGCCTACGCGAAGAGTGCTAACAAACGCTTACCTACGCTGGACGAATGGGAATACGTAGCGATGGCGGACGAAACGTCAAAAAATGCAAGATCCAAACCGAAATACTCCGAACATCTCATTGAACTTTACAATCAGAAATACCGTCAAAAAGGCGAAGTCAAAAAAACTCGCCCGAATTACCACGGCGTCTACAATCTATTTGACCTTGTTTGGGAATGGACCAGCGATTACAATTCCATCATGACCACTTCTGATTCAAGAAAAGGAGCTTACGACGACAAAGGACTCTTCTGCGCAGGAGCTGCAACCTCTGCCGCCGACGTATTAAACTATGCTGCATTTATGCGCTATGCGTTTCGCGCAAGTCTTAAAGCAGATTATTCAATTGCAAACCTGGGCTTTCGCTGTGCGAAAGACATAAACCCTTAAATTATGAGAACCTTACTATTATTTATCACCTCCCTATTATTACTAGCCTGCCAGGACTCTGGAACTTCCAACACTAAAATAGATCCGCAATCTAATTCCGTTTTCTTACTGGATTCAGAGTGGCAGAATCAAAATGGTGAGACTTTCCAATTGGAACACTTAAAAGGCCAAAATACCGTGGTCGCCATGATCTTCACTTCATGCACCACCGCTTGTCCCATTCTCATTGCAGACATGAAAAAGATTTACAATGGAATAGACGCTAAACACCAAAAATCCACTTCTATGGTTTTGATTTCTATTGATCCCGAAACCGACACACCGGAAGTGCTTAAAGAATTTGCAAAGACCCAGAAAATGGATCAGGAACCTTGGCAGTTTTTAACCAGCGATAAGGAAAGCATCCGCAACTTAGCCAACGTGCTAGCCGTGAAGTATAAAGAAATATCTCCTATGGAGTTCTCTCATTCCAACATCATAAGTGTGTTTGATGAAAATGGAGTCTTAGTGAGTCAAGTAGAAGGTACGGTACAACACGAGAAAGTCATAAGCGCAGTGAATGCTTTGTAATTGGTACTGCCCCCCAACCGAGTAATTAATAACTCGTTTTTTTCATTTTTTTCAAGAGCAACTCTTAGACTCCTTCTAAGAGTTGTTTTTTTACGTGCAACTTTATTGATGACATCATTACAATAATCAAAAACGATTTATATATTAAATAATATCATAAATGTAAAGAAAAAATACATAAAAACGAATTAAAATTTTCTTATTTTAATTTAGAATAATTCTAATTAATTTCTAAATTTGCCACCGAAATAAGAAAACTATTCAGCTTTATGAGAAAAAAAATTCTTCCCGTTCTGCTTTTATTTGCTGTCATAGCGCAAGCACAAAAAGTGGACACGACACAGGTTCAAGACATCACCGAGGTCATTATCAACCAAACCAAATCCTATAAAAATGAAAATGCGTTTGCAGTTTCAAAACTCAATTTAAAAGACATTGAAAATCCACAAGTCTACATTAGCATACCGAAAGTGATGCTTCGAGACCAAGTGGCTACCAATTTCAAAAGTGTTCTCTCGAATGCAACCGGAATCACAAGGCTCTGGGAAAGCACTTCCCGCGGTGGCGATGGAGCTGAATACTACACTATGCGTGGGTTCTCCACTCAATCCCGTCTTGTGAATGGAATGGCCAGTTTTAACAACGGAGGACTAGACCCTGCGAACATTGAAAACATCGACGTTATAAAAGGACCCTCTGGAACCCTTTACGGCGGAAGCCTTGTTTCCTACGGAGGACTGATCAACATTCAGACGAAAAAACCAGAAGAAAACTTTAAGGGAAACATCAATTACATCACAGGAACCAATGCTCTGCATCGCGTTACCGCTGATATCAACACCTCCCTTGCAGAAGGACTATTTCTACGTCTTAACACCGCATACCATCAAGAGAATTCGTTCCAAGACGCTGGTTTTACTCGCTCCTTTTTTATCGCACCCTCTCTAAAATACAAAGCTAGTGAGCGGTTAACATTTCTTGTAAATACCGAGTTCAAAAGCAATGAGTCCGCGAATGCCCCAATGGTTTTTTTAAATCGCAATGCACCGCTCTCCTTCCATTCTATGGATCTTTTTGAAAAGAATTACAAAAAGTCCTACACAAGTAATAATTTGACCACTGAAAATCCTAGTTTCAACATACAGAGCCAGATGATTTACAAACTTTCTCCGAACTGGACCTCGCAGACGCTTGTTTCTTCGAGCTCGAGCAAAGCCCTTGGATACTATCACTATTTATGGGACAGTTCGAACGGTGATCAATTCAGTCGAATGCTCTCTAAGGCAAACAGTGAGACTTTGGCCACAGGAATCCAGCAAAACTTCATTGGAGATTTCTCCATTGGCACTATGCGAAATCGTCTAGTAGTCGGACTTGATTACTTAGGCACCAATGTTATAAATAACGACTCAGAATGGGTAGGGTATGGATTGGTCTCTTTAAAAAACCAAACGGACACTGGCATTCTAACTACACAAGGCGCTGATCAGGCATTAGCCAATGCGAAGGTGGTTCCGGCAGAAGCAAAAACAAACATTAAAAGCATTTACTTCTCAAATGTGCTGAATTTAACTCCAAAGCTTTCCGCTATGGTTTCCCTGCGTATGGATAACTTTAGTGGAAAACCGACCCAGTGGTCAGAGGATAAAATAGAAAACCAAACCTCATTTTCCCCCAAATTTGGAGTCGTGTACCAGCCCATTCTGGGCAAGCTTTCTCTATTCACTAACTACATGAATGGGTTTCAATACCTGACGCCAGTGAAAGTTACTGCACCTGGAGGAAGTACCCCGAGTCTGAAAATATTTGATCCCGAGCGAGCAAACCAATGGGAGGCTGGGGCAAAAGCAAACCTGGTTCAAAATAAATTATCCCTCACTTTAAGCTATTACCACATTAAGGTCAGCAACAAGATTATGACCGATCCAGAGAACATTAACAATTCTATACAAGGAGGAGAAGTCTTAAGCGAAGGAATCGAATTAAGCGCTGTGGGAAACCCTATCGAAGGACTAAGTTTAATTGGAGGATTTAGTAAAAACTATGCGACTCAGCTTAGTGGCGATCCTTCTTATGACAATCAGCGTCCTGAGGAAGCAGGACCCGAGCTTCTCGCTAATTTCTGGGCCCATTACAAAATTCCAGCCGGCTCACTTCAATACCTTTCGTTTGGGGCAGGGTTAAACTATGCAAGCGAACAACACACTTTAAATCGAACCACGACTGGTAGGTTTACCCTTCCAAGTTACACGGTTTTAAATGCAATGGTAGGATATTTTCCAGAGCGCTATAGCATCGCTTTGAAACTTGACAACTTTACAAACGAGCACTACTATTCAGGGTGGAGTACGGTTAGCCCGCAAAAACTGAGAACGCTTTCGCTTTCCTTAGGCTTTAACTTTTAGGTTTTAATTTTCACGTTGATTCTGGATGGTTAAACCATCCAGAATTTTTCAAACTTCCACCGTTCCCAAAAGCAAACTATTTCTCCGAAAAACAAAAACGAATGAATCCTCGAACCTCTAAAAAGAAAAAAAGTCGATTTAAATCCACTATCAAGCGCTTGCATTTATACTTCGGTCTCACCATTGGAGCGCTCATCCTTATTATCAGCCTTACCGGAGCGCTCTATGTTTTCAAAGAAGACTTTGAAAAAGTGCAGCGGCAAGAGATCACCTACCATGGGGAAGAAAACTATACCTCTAAAAACCCACTACCTATTGTCAACTTAGAGAAACAAATTGAATTGCAAGTGGGGGAGCCCTACCCTCTCCATTGGGTGGAAATCCCAATTAACAAAAGCAAGTCCTACAAATTCTTTTACTTCGAACGCAATCCTGAGGCTTGGAATTATTTTGATGAATACCCTATTTACAAATCCGTCTATATAAACCCCTATTCAGGAAAGGTACTTTCTGTACAGGACGAGAAAATGAATTTCTTCGCCCTAGTAAAATCCATCCACTGGAGTTATATGCTAAATTCCGACTGGGGCAAATATGTGGTTGGAATCCCCGTAATCTGCTTTTTGTTTATGCTTATTTCCGGTATTATATTATGGTGGCCGAAAAACAAAGCAGCACGTAAGCAGCGGTTTTGGTTTCAATGGAAAAACATGAAGAACTGGCGACGTAAAAACTATGATCTTCACAGTATTTTAGGTTTTTATGCCTCATTCATTGCCCTTGTCGTGACCATAACAGGCCTATTCTATAGCTTTTACTTTATTCAAGCTGCCCTCTACTTCGCCTTTTCAGGTGGTAGCACTGCCTATCCGGATTACTCGCATTTGAAATCCCTAGACAAACCGTTAGATACGACTGAGCATGTATTTGATCGAGTCGCAAGCCAGATCGATCAAATGTATCCAGAGGCAAGTGCCTACTCTTTTGACCTAGGACATGCCCATCCATTTGATCATGAAGACCCCGAGAACAACCTTGCGGTTTATGTTCGTGGATACGCTCAAAAATATTACAATTACAGTGAAGTTTTTTTTGACCAGAATTCAGGACGTTTACTGCTGAATAGACCCTATGAGACCCGAAACTTCGGCGAAAAATATATTGCTGCCAATTATGACATCCACGTGGGTGCTATCCTTGGTGTCTTTGGAAAAATTCTTGCCCTAATTTCAAGTTTGATATGTGCGAGTTTGCCCATTACCGGCTATCTCGTGTGGCGGGGTAGAACAAAAAAGAAGAAACGGACGTCCGATTTTCCAGTTTGACGAACTGAAGCAAGAATACACCCTCCCTTTGGAAACCTTATTTTCAAAGGGATACGACCGGCTTTTTTAAATCGTGATAAAAAAGGACCGTCCACTTCTTTTCATGGGCTTGCGCTTTCCATCTTTCTCGCAGATCGCTCGCGGTTTTCCCATCGTAATCCGACTTATACGCCACTTTGCGTCTCCAATAGCTATACTGAGGCAAATTGTCTCCGCCGTAAAAAACAATTTGCGAGGGAGAGACGATCCAAAATTCTTGATGATACTGCGTATGCCCCCCTGAAATCTCATAATAGATTTCCTTAGTGATCCAACCTTTTGGTTCTTCTAAAAACCGCACTTGGTCTGATTCCTTTAGAGCTTTTAATAATGGTAAAATATAGGAAGTACGGTCCTTACTTTGCAGCGCATTCTCTAAACCACCTCGTGATACATAAATCTCGGCCTTTTTGAAGTGCATCTCAAACTCTCCATGGGCAAAATGCCCTAGACCCATTACGTGATCTTTATGCAAATGAGAAAGTAAGACTTTGGTCACTTCACTTGGATTTATGCCCTGCATTTCCAACGCTTGCAGAAGTAGAGCGGAGGAAGAATCCTGCAATTGCACCCCCAAATCAATAAGAATTAAATCTAGCTTTGTTCTAATTAAAAAAGGCTGGACTGCCATCCTAAGTCCGGACCTTGGGGAATTCGAACTTAAAATAGAAAATTCGCCATTTAAATCCACATGAAAGTGGCCTAGAAGCAAGGGGATAATCTGCATTAGTTTAAACTATTTTCAGCGTACATCTTTGCAATTTACGACGAATTTTTGATCCTCAACGAAAGCGATACGCTTTCCTTTTGAACATCTTTTGGAACAATTCCGCAAAACTCGACTGTCTTCTGATGTATTCAGCTGAAAGCTGCTATTTAAAAACATCATATACCACTGATTATCAAGAAAATAATATTTACCATTTTATATCTTAATATTTTATATCTTTAATATCTCAAAATTAGACATTAAAACTTCTTAAATTTATTGACACTCAAACTTTTTAACGATAATTTCATGAAAAAACGATTATTGACGCTATGCTTTGCGGTCGGGTTCTTAGTAGGTGTAGGTGCACAGCAATCTCCAATTTACCTGGATTCCTCGCAACCTATCGAAAAACGTGTAGAAGATGCGCTCTCAAGAATGACGCTCGAAGAAAAAATCGGTATCATTCATGCCCAATCCAAATTTAGTTCTGCCGGCGTGCCACGCCTTGGTATTCCAGAGCTATGGATGACGGACGGTCCGCACGGAATTCGTCCAGAAGTTTTATGGGATGAATGGGAACAAGCCGGTTGGACCACTGATTCCTGCATTGCATTCCCTGCCTTAACCGCCCTAGCCGCAGGGTGGAATAAAGACCTTTCTTTGCTTTATGGGAAATCACTGGGGGAAGAAGCTCGTTACCGTAAAAAAGACGTTTTGCTAGGACCTGGGGTAAACATTTACCGTACGCCTTTGAACGGTAGGAATTTTGAATACCTAGGCGAAGACCCTTTTCTAGCTTCCCAAATGGTGGTGCCTTACATTAAAGGGGTACAATCGAACGGCGTAGCCACAAGTGTAAAACATTTTGCGCTTAACAACCAAGAAACCAATCGCCATGGATACGATGTCATTGTAAGCGACAGAGCACTTTACGAAATCTATCTTCCAGCCTTTAAAGCGGCTGTCCAAGAGGGAGATTCCTGGACTATTATGGGGGCCTACAATAAATACAAGGGACAACACGCTTCCCACAACAAATACCTTTTGATTGACATTCTAAGAAAAGAATGGAATTACAAAGGGGCAGTGGTCGCAGACTGGGGCGGAGCTCACGATACAAAAGAAGCAATTTATAATGGTCTTGACCTTGAATTTGGAACCTGGACGGACGGTCTTACCATGGGGCAAACCAATGCATACGATAATTATTACCTCGCAAAACCTTACCTTGATTTAATTAGATCAGGAAAAGTGGGCACAGAAGAATTGGATACGAAAGTTAGAAATGTCCTTAGACTGTCCTTTAAAACCACAATGGACCAAAACAAACCGTTCGGATCTTTTGGCACAGAGGAGCATGCCGAGGCAAGTAAGAAAATTGCTGAGGAAGGAATCGTACTTCTGAAAAACAAGAACAACCTCTTGCCACTAGATCTAAAATCCTCCAAAAAAATTGCCGTCATTGGAGAAAATGCAATCAAAATGATGACTGTAGGAGGAGGAAGTTCATCACTTAAAGTAAAATACGAAGTTCTCCCTCTGGATGGAATCAAAAACCGTGTAGGCTCGAATGCTACAGTAACGTACGCTCGTGGCTACGTAGGAGATCCCACTGGAGATTACAACGGCGTGGTTTCAGGGCAGAACCTAAAGGACGACCGCTCTGTAGAACAACTAACTAAAGAAGCAATCGATCTGGCCAAAGAATCTGACGTCGTTATTTTCGTTGGTGGACTTAACAAAAGCGATTACCAAGACAGCGAAGGATTCGACCGCAAAGAACTAGAATTGCCTTATGGGCAAAACGAACTTCTTGCGAAACTTGCCAAAGCAAATAAGAATCTAGTTTATGTAAATATCTCTGGGAACGCTGTGGCTATGCCTTGGGTAAATGAGGTAAACTCCATCGTACAAGGATGGTTTTTAGGGACAGAAGCAGGAAACGCCCTCGCGGCTGTTCTTTTCGGAGATGTGAACCCTAGCGGAAAATTGCCCTTTACTTTCCCTGTTAAACTGTCCGACAATTCAGCGCACGCCTTAGGCGAATTCCCTGGAGACGATACAATCCAGTACAATGAAGGCTTATTTGTGGGGTATAGATGGCATGACAAAGAGCATATTCGACCTCTATTTCCTTTTGGACATGGCCTTAGTTACACTAAATTCCAATATGGGAATGCTACGGTTGACAAAAAAAGCTTCACTCAAAACGAAACTTTTACGGTAACAACTACTGTTAAGAACACTGGGAAAAGAGCAGGATCAGAAATTGTACAGCTATATATCTCTGACCTTAAATCCTCCCTTCCCCGTCCAATTAAGGAACTAAAAGGATTTGAAAAGGTACAGCTTCAACCCGGCGAGCAGAAAACGATCACTTTTACGCTTGACAAATCCGCCTTAAGCTTTTTTGACGACAAAGAACACGAATGGGTCGCAGAGCCAGGGACATTCAAAGCCCTTATCGGTGCATCCTCCGAAGACATTCGTTCGGAAGTTTCATTTGATCTAAAATAAAAATCACTTCACAATTTCATATCAATTGAACCAGCTGTCATAGGCTGGTTTTTTTTATATGCTTTAATAGTTCAAGATAAGTTGCCTCACAAAGAAAAAAAAGGAAATTAAACAATCCCTTACTGAAGAAATCATTGGGATGGGACTACTTATATATGCTTGGTATTCATTGAATTAGATTAGAAAGCTAGAAATGCAACACTGTGGTTAATTGCAATTATTGGCCTTCCAGATTTAGGTTCTCTAGCTTATCATAGTTACAAACAAAATCGCAATTGCCATAGAAGTTAAACACCTATTCTCAAAGAAACCCAAAGCGCGTGTATTAATCTCGCTTACATAAGATTAAATTCTAAGACTTGCCCAATTTCTTCTAGAATATTCGTAGTGACATTTTACGTACCACTTAACCAATTCGCAATGGCTTTATTCTTTTGCCCCAATTTTTGGTTAGCTGGATTTTCGAGATATTTCAGTCTATCATTGCATCATCAACACCTGCAGCTAATCTCATACGTGCAGTCGTTTCATCAAGTACTTTCTGAGAAATTCCGGCAAGAAAATCAACCAGAAATCAGTAGTGTTAAGTTTTGAACTATTTCGATTCTTCATTCAGTTGATAAATTACTAATTTTTGATTTATTAAATAAAGTTCTTTTTGTCACTTGAAGGACAATACTCATTTCCGGTCTATATAGTCCTACTGAAAATTGAGACCTTAAAAAAAAAGCACTTACAGTGCTGTAAGTGCTTGATTTTCATGTAGTGGTCCCACCTGGGCTCGAACCAGGGACCACCTGATTATGAGTCAGGTGCTCTAACCAACTGAGCTATAGGACCTTAGTAATATATTACTTTTGTTGGATTGCAAAAATAACACTTTCCATCGACTTTTGAAAGAATTATTTAATTTCTTGACACAATTCAACGAGCACTCCTCCGGTTGATTTGGGATGAAGAAATACAACAAGCTTATTATCTGCACCTTTCTTTGGTTCTTCCGAAACGAATTCAAAACCTTCTTTTTTCAGCCTTTCAACCTCAGCCTCGATATTCTCCACTCCAAAGGCAAGATGATGGATCCCTTCCCCTCGTTTCTCAATAAATTTTGAAATTGCAGACTCAGGTTGGGTGGATTCTAAAAGTTCGATTTTACTCTCTCCTATTTGATAAAAAGAAGTAATCACTCCCTCCCTTTCCACTTCTTCTTTTTTGTAACTACCCTTCCCAAGGAGTCTTTCGAATAGTGAATCGGATTCTTTAAGCGATTTCACGGCAATTCCTAAATGTTCAATTTTCATGGTATCTAAGTTCTTAATGCTCCTTGACCAACACTTACAATAGAGTGCAGCCCAAGCGAGAGAATATTCAAACAAAAGTAGTAAATTTGCGCCATGAACGAAAGTAACAGACAAAGAAAAGTCGCCCAAATCATTCAGGAAGATTTTTCCGAATTATTTAGAAAACAAGCCTCTGAGAGCAAACAAAGTTTTCTTGTAAGTGTTTCGGATGTAAAAGTTTCTGCAGATTTAAGTATTGCAAAAATCTATTTAAGTATATTCCCGAACGATTACCGTAAAGCGATTATGAAAGAAATCGAAGAGAACAAGTCTCAATATCGAAATTTCTTAGGGAAGAAAATGGGAAAACAGGTACGTATTATTCCAGACCTTCAATTCTACTTAGACACTTCACTTGACGACGTGGAAAGAATTGAGAAAGAATTAAAGGGCGAAGGAGACAATCCCACACTATAAGGAAAGGTGGCAAGTACAGCATACTACATTGCAAAACGCTATTTAATAGCGAAAAAAGGCTCAACTGCAGTTACGTTTATTACGTGGCTTGCTGCTTTTGCAATGATGACCGCTGTAGCCTCCATGTTCATAATTGTATCGGTCTTTACTGGACTAGAAGACCTCAACAAAGCGCTTATTTCAGATTTGCATGCGGACATTACCATCTCAAGTTCTTCGGAAAAACAGCTTAAGGATCCCGTTTTAATTACGAAACTCTTAGAAAAACAAAAAGAAGTAGAAGCCTATTCCAAATTGATAGAAGAAAAAGTCTACCTCAACTACGGGGGTGTAGGCGAAATAGCCTACTTACGAGCGGTCGATTCAAATTACACAAAAGTAAATCCCATAGACAAACGAATTTTCTTTGGAAAACTGCCGGATCTCCGAAAAGGGAACGAAGTTATCTTAGAAAACAATTTGGACAACCGCCTAGCCATTCCTGTGGGAGAGACGCTAAAACCTGCGTTCATCTATATGCCCAAACCAGGAGTTGGACTCATCAATTCGGAGGCGGACATTTTTGAAAAACAAGAAATTATTGCCACGGGGGTATTCCCAGGAAACGATCAATTGGACAATTACATTATTGCCCCTATAAGTCTTGCTCAATCTCTTTTAGGAACTTCCAATGAAAGTGCTTATAAAATTGTCGCCAAACTCCACGATCCAACCCGGGCCTCAAGTGTAAAAGCAGCCCTTAAAAAACAAATGGGTAGCGAATACCAAATAAATACGAAAAACGAAGAAAACGCAGCCTTTTGGAAAATGATCAACACAGAGAAGCTTATGATCTATCTAATCTTTTCTCTTGTTATATTGATTACTACTTTCAACTTGGCAGGTGCGATCATCATTCTTCAACTCGATAAGAAAAGGCAAGCCATGTCTTTAATTTCTCTAGGCTTTCCAAGAGCGCATCTACGTAAAATATATTTCTATACAGGAGTACTTATTGTTGTGATTGGAATCCTCTTAGGACTAGCTATTGGGACTATTCTGTGTGTGATTCAAATGCAAACAGGACTTTTCAAAGCTGGCATAGAACTTCCATTCCCAGTGAGAATCACCCTCGAAAATTATTTTATAGTCGCGGGAGTCGCCCTTGTATTTGGTCTTTTGGTTTCTTGGTTGTTTTCAAAAATCAAGAAAGATCCCTTCCCAGCAGATTAACTTCAGCCCCAAGCCAAAGGTTCCAAAAAAAGCATTGAAACCATTCTCTTCGCGCAAATACGTGTGAAATTATGTATATTTGATTTATGGAATTACAGGCAAATTACGGACTCGTAGGAAAGGGAATCTCTTATTCTTTTTCACAAAAGTATTTTACCCAAAAGTTTAGAAAGTTATTTTTGAAAAATTACAATTATTTCCTACTAGACCTGGAAGACTTAAGCCATATCAAAGAGCGAATTCAAAAGGAAAACCTAAAAGGGTTTAACGTCACCATTCCATACAAAGAACAAATCATTCCCTTTCTTGATGGGCTAAGCCCAGAAGCGAAGGAAATCGGTGCTGTAAACACAGTAAAAATAACGGGCGGGCAATGGGTCGGATACAATACCGATGCTTACGGTTTTGAAAAAACGCTTGAATTGCATCGCAAAAAGCACCATAATTCCGCCTTAATCCTAGGCAATGGAGGTGCCGCGAAAGCGGTTAAATACGTTCTAGATAAACTTGAAATCCCTTACCAAGTTATTGAACGCAAATCGTCTCAAAACTTTGAATCCTTGACCAAAAGTCAAGTGGAGTCAGCCACTCTCATTGTGCAATGCACTCCCGTGGGTACCTATCCAGACCTAGAAAACAGTGTTCCCTTCCCCTTTGAAGCGCTAGGAACTAAGCATTTGGTTATCGATCTTATTTACAATCCAGAATATACGCAGTTTATTAAAAAAGCAAGCGATCAAGGAGCAAAATGCTTAAATGGCTATTTCATGCTGGAACAACAAGCAGAAAAAGCTTGGACTCTATGGAATAAGTCCCTTCCGTGAGCGAAAATAAGCCCAACTACGAAACAAATCGAAAAAATGTTTATATTTAACGGGCTATTCACACACGGCGCGTGAAAGAGACCACTAACATAAAGTCAGAAGTTATGAGTATGCAGGATTCCAATGCGACAAACCCCGAAAACAATACAAATCCGATCGAGCACACGCCTCAAAATTTAGATCCGAGCCAAAACATGGAGCAGCAAGAACCGTTCGAGATTCCAAAGGAAAAGGTACTTTCGGAAATCGACCCTAAAAAACAACAGCAGCTTACCGAACAGGTAGCCCCGGATTCCCCAAGTACCTCGCATACCGAGATCATGACTCAGCCCACTGCCAATGCCCAAAATGCAGAAACGCTTCCTTCCCTTGAAATTCCTGAGGAGAAAGTACTTTCAGAAATTGATCGTGAAGAAGAAAAAGACGCTCCGGCCTCCAAAATTAAAAAGCAAGATCCTATTGACAACAGAAAAAAAATTGGATCTCACGAATCGGACTCGGTCGAGCACCTTCTGAGCGACCTAGAAAAACTGGTGAACCTTCCCGATGCAGGAGAGAGAATTCGCGAATTCAATCAATTAAAAGACTGGTCTATTAAAAAAATATCGTTTGAAACAGATCAAAAACGAAAGCAGTTCCTTGCCGACGGAAGTCTTGAATCCGATTTTGATTATGAACACCCTTTTCAATCAAAACTCTCAGCCCTCACCTCCATTTTCAAAGAAAAACACGTAGAATGGGTGAAAGACCAAGAAAAACAGTTCGAAGAAAATCTAACTCAGCGACAAGCCATTCTAGAGAGACTTAAAAATCTATACACATCAAGCGAACCTGGAATTAACCTTTTTCATGAAATTCGCTCCATCAAAAAAGATTGGAATGATGCTGGGCAAGTGGCAAAATCTCAATTCAAATTACTGAATAACGATTATTACTATCATTTGAATCAATTTTATCAGGTTTTGGACCTGAACAAAGAATATTTAGAGCAAGAATATGTGCACAACCTTGAAAAGCGTCAGCACATCATTG
Organism: Chryseobacterium sp. A321; assembly: GCF_054489265.1. Lineage (NCBI taxonomy): Bacteria > Pseudomonadati > Bacteroidota > Flavobacteriia > Flavobacteriales > Weeksellaceae > Chryseobacterium > Chryseobacterium sp. A321. The sequence goes on from NZ_JBTMWZ010000001.1 coordinate 91,730, forward strand.
AGCGCGCAAAAGATCTACTAAAAGAACCGGTTCAAAAAGCACTCAATGAGCTTCAGTATCTGCATAAATTATGGAAAGAAGAGGGCGAACCTGTCGCAGAAGAGTTCCGTGAATCTACATGGAATGAATTCCGAGCCATTTCCAATCAGATCCATGATCGACGCGTGGAACTTCACACCCAAATGGATGCGCTGCATGATGACAACTTAAAAAAGAAACTTGAGCTGATCGCTCAAATTAAAGGAATCACTACTACCATTGTTCCAGACAACAATATAAACTTCAAAGATACCTTGAGTAAGGTAGAACAAATACGATCTACTTTCTTGAAAATAGGATCCGTTCCAAAAGAGAATGTAAACGAAACTTGGTCCGAGTTTAAAGAAGCAGTACGTCAATTCAATTCAGCAAAAAACAAGTTTTTTAAAACCATTAAGAGTGCCCAGCAAGAAAACCTAGCGAAAAAATTATCGCTGATTGAAACGGCCAAGCAAAATATGAATTCGGAGGATTGGGACAAGATGGTACCCCTATTCAAAAACTTACAAAGTGAATGGAAGCGCATTGGACCTACCCCGCGCCATACCGTGCAGTCTACTTGGAATGACTTCCGTGAGGCTTGCAATATCTTCTTCACCAATTTCCGCACAAAAAGCCCTGCTGCTCAGGACAACTGGCTAGACAATTTCAAAGAGAAGAAATTGTTAATGGACGAACTCTCCTCGGTGACAAACCACGTGGACAGTGAGGCAAAAATAGAAGACATTAAAGCTCGCTGGAACGCCTTAGGCAAGGTTCCGAAAGACCGACTTTATATTCATAGTCAGTTCAACAAATTGCTACGTGAAAAGTTAAAGTTAAACAACTTAAATGAATACGATCTGAAGGATGAGAATCTATCCGAGAGCCAATTAACGGACAAAGCAAGAAAGATTAAAAATCAAATTGCCGACCTAGAAACACAAGTGACCAATTTAGAGACGAACCTAAGTTTCTTCAAGTCCCCAGGACGCGACAATCTTTTACTAAAAGACACGTACGAAAAGCTTGACGAGAAAAAAGAACAATTGGAACGACTTAAAGCAAGCCTCCATCATATCATCACAGGAGAATAACAACTACGATGGCGTCCCTTTTCCAAGGGTTGCTTTTTTGAATTACTATCATGACCGATCAAGCCTACATGACCCGATGCTTGGAGCTTGCCCGAAAAGCGCTAGGAGACACCTACCCTAACCCAATTGTTGGGGCCGTAATTACGCACAATGACAAAATTATAGGGGAAGGGTTTCACCAAAAAGCCGGATCACCACACGCCGAAATCAATGCCATTCGTCAAATTAAAAATTTATCCATTCTAAGGGACTCCACGATCTATGTTTCGTTAGAACCTTGCAGTCATTTTGGGCTTACACCGCCCTGCGCACTAAGACTAAAAGAACTTGGGTTTAAAAGAGTGGTGATCGCTGTTTTAGACCCCAGCGAAAAGGTCGATGGAAAGGGCGTCGCTCTTTTAAAAGAAGCGGGAATTGAGGTGTGCGTAGGAGTCCTAGAAGAAAAAGCGAAGGAGCTAAACAAACGCTTTTTTACTTCCCAAATCAAAAAAAGACCTTATATCACTTTGAAATGGGCAGAATCGGCAGACGGTTTTCTCGATGATCATTTAAAACCCACTCCCATTTCTAATTCACAGCTCAATCAATGGGTACATTTGCTACGGCATCAGGAACATGCCATCCTTGTGGGCACCCGCACAGCAGAAAGGGATCGGCCCAGTTTAACGGTACGGCACATAGAGGGTCAAAATCCCATTCGAGTGGTTCTTGATTTGGATTTAAAACTATCTACAGAATCTCCACTTTTTAATCTCGAAGCACCTACTCTTGTGTTCAACTCCAAAAAAGACCAATTACTCGGCCAGATCGAATACGTGAAAATAGATTCTTCAAATTTAATTCCGAACCTGTTGAAGGAACTTCATCGACGGGGTATCCAATCGGTTCTAGTCGAAGGGGGAGCCCAAATGCATAGACAATTCCTAGAGCTCGGTTTATGGGATACAGCCTATAAGATTCAAAACGCTGGACTCTATTTAGAAAAAGGGACTCCTGCGCCGCAGATAAATCATTCATCCACCCAAAAGTGGACCCTAGGCACAAACCTTTTGACCGAATACAGAAACGATTAGTTCTCTTTTATAAGCTTCTCTAGTAGAGCATATCGCTCCCCTAGTTTCTTTTTAAGTCGTTGAGCTGATTTTTTCACTGCCTCTTGGGTCACACCAAGAAGCTGCGAGATTTCTCGTGAAGACAGACCTAATTTACGTAGAAATACAAATCTTTTATTCGACTCGGTTAAATCTGGAAAATCCGTTTCGATGTCCTTGTAAAACCCTTTATGTACGATCATAAATTCTTGCTTGAACATTTCCCAATTTTCATGGGTCATAAGGTGGGTACTTAGCAAACTATCAATTTTCTTTTGACGGTCTACTAAGAGTTCATTTTTCGAATTATGTTCATTTTGAAGTTCACGACGTAAGTTAATGACGTGTATGTTCTTGTTTTTTAAATACCGACCGTGCAAAGTAAGATTCTGGTTTGCTTTAAAAAGTTCTGTTTCGGTCTGAAGGTTTATTAATTCTAAACTTTTCACTTTATCATCATAAACTAGCCGCTCGTTCTTCACCTTATTCCTTTGGTATTTCACAATATACATAGCCAAAAGGGACATGAGGGCAATAATGACACTATAGAAGAAAATCGTTCGTTTCAGCAAAACCTTCTTTTGTTCCGACTCACTGATGGCACTTTGCAAATTTAGTTTTTGAAGCAAAAGATGAGTGTTGTCCAGCGCTTTGTCTCCATCCAACGTCTCGACGAATTTCTCCAACTGGGATATGACTTTATACGTTTTTAATTGCTTGTCTTCTTGGCCTATCTCTTCGTATACACGAAGCTTTAATTTTTCTATATCAAGTCCATTGGTCGCATAATAAGGCTTCGATTTATACACCAAAGTGGCTAGTTCTAAGTTTTGCTCTGCCTTTTCTAAATCACCTAACTCGAAATACAGTTGGGCCAGTATCGTTCGGGCGAACATCAAATTCATCGACTCCTTAAAACGAATTGAGATGGCAATGTCTTCTTCTAACAAATTCATAGCCCGAGGAAAATTCTGTCGCTTCATTTCCACTCTTGCTAAATTTCCTAGGACTTTGGCATATCGAATTTCCTGCTTAGATTTTAAAGCGACTCTTTTGGCATCTTCAAAAAACGACTCTGCTTTGCCTAATTCTCCCGAATTCAAATAATAGTTTCCTAATGCATCGAGCACTGCGGCACGCTCTTTCCAATCGTTGGAAGAAAGCATAAGTGCCTCATTCAAATAATGAAGTTCCTCTCTACTCGCCCCGATCGTCCCATAAAAATAGCCTAAAGATCTTAAAGTGTACCGATATCGGATGGGATCTTTCAATTCCCCTTTCTTTATTGTCCGATCAATAGTAAGATAATACATTAGCGCCTTGGACATATTGCGATAACGATAGAGGTAATTTGCGTATTCGAGCTGGGAATAAATCCACAATTCATCAGAAATATTTTGACTTTTTCCAATCGCCTCGTGAAACAAAACCTCACTTTGTGAATTTATCCGATCGTAGCATTGCGAGAAGTCATCCGCTCTAAAGAGCAAAGAAAGAACTTGCAAATGGGGTTGATTTGAATCCGCAAGATTCTTATAATAGGTCTTATTCTTCTGGTCTTCGCAAGGTGTAGCCTTTTTTTCTTTAATTAAACGCTCCAAATCTTTGGTTGAATAACTCACCTGATTCAGAATGTGCAAACTCTGTGAAAAAAGAGGGGTTCCCGCGAGTAGGAATAGCAACAAAATTCTAAACATGTTCGTTGGTATTTAATGGCTTAGTTTTAGCTATGTAAAATAATCAATTTTACTAGACGAAGCATTATTTTATAAAGCCCTAAGTATTATTTTTTTTTGTTACCCGAGTGTACAGCCTTAGAAGCGGGTTTTGACATAATGTCCCCCCTTTGTCCCCTTCTATTTTAAGAGCTGTCCCCAATTCCTGCGTACATTTGAACTACTTGTAAAAGAGAATTGCTGATGACCTGCACCTTTTTGAACAGTTCAAAAACGATACGATACTCGACTCCTTTTGAACTAGTTAAGAAATTACGAACAAAGGATTTTCCCGAGCTTATTAGCAACGGAGAATGCATGAGGCATTTTGCTATGGAGCTAAACATCGAGGTCAACACCCAAAACGAAATGCAATTCCTTCATGATCTTGAACGATTAGGTCTGATCCAGATCAAAATGAGTTTCTTTGAGCGATACCTTAAAAAACCAAGCACTATTTAAAAAAAAACAGCCACCATGATTTACACATTACTAAGAAGAAGCCGAAGTGTCAAACGAAAAAGCAACTTTGATTTCGTTACCTGGATGCGCAACCATGACATGCAACATTGGGACAACAATCTAGACTTTATGCATGCCTACTCGCATCGCAAATCAACATTCGAAAAAATCTATTTGCGTTTTGAAAATGAAAATGATTTTACAGAAGATTTGCAACGTGCGAATTTACTTCGTATAGAACCTTCTCTTACCATTTGGAAACAATTTCAAGCCAAGGTTTTAGCGGCTAAATAATACACTTTGCACGACCGTGCGAAACAAAAACCAGGCTATAAAAACACCAAGTTAGTTAATAAATGATTTAGCCTTTCTCTGCCCTTTTTAAGGGCAGTTTTCTTTGGTCAAAAGTTTTCTTATTTTCGCAGTATGATCACGGAGTTTAAAACAGCAGCCTCAAAGGTCGAAAATATTTTAACAAAAGAGAGAGGAAGTAAATTCATTGGTTATTTGTTTCCTGTTGAAAACGAAGAAGAAGTACAAAAGGCCCTCAGTGAAATTAAAGCGGTCCATCCGAAAGCGACTCACCATTGTTATGCATATCGTCTTGGACTTGAGGGACAAAACCACCGCGCGAACGATGACGGCGAACCCTCTGGAAGTGCAGGACTTCCTATTTACAACCAATTGCTCTCCACGGAGCTAACCAATGTTGTCCTCGTCGTCGTACGTTACTACGGAGGAACAAAACTGGGCGTCTCTGGTCTTGTCAAGGCTTATAAGGAGTCGGCTATTTTAACTCTAGAAGAATGCAAAGTCGTCACTAAGGAATTGGAATCCCTTATACAAATCACATTTCCATTCGCTACTCAAAATGTAATATTTACAGTCTTAAACAAACTGCAAGCAAAAGTTCTTCAATTTGATGCAGACCAAAGCTGCCAGATCATGGCTAGAATCAAAACTTCACAAAAAGACGACATTTCAAACCAATTTGCTGAAATGCCGTCTGTTCAATTTGAGATAGAGGAACTTCTCTAAATTCAGTATAATTTTTTTTCTAATCATTACTTCTTCCGCCAAAAAGCAGAGAGGCAAAATAAATCAGTTGAGCAAGAGAGCCTAAGGCAGCAACCACATAGGTTCTTGCGGCCCACTTAAGGGAATCTTCAGCTCCTTCGTATTCCGTTTTGTTCGCTAAGGTTCCACTGCTTTTCAGCCAGGCCAAAGCGCGATTGCTTGCATCATACTCCACAGGCAACGTCACAAATGCAAAAGCAGTAGTTACCGCAAACAAAATTACTCCGACTAGAAGTACGGTTTTGTTTCCGCTCATCGCAAGAACCACAAGTCCAGCCATCAGGACAAACTGAAGTAGTCTTGAGGATATGTTTACCATGGGTACCATTTTAGAGCGAAGAGTAAGCATTGCATAAGCCGTCGCGTGCTGAACCGCATGGCCAGTTTCATGGGCAGCGACCGCCGCTGCAGCCGCATTACGTTGCATATAAACGCCTTCGGAGAGATTGATTGTTTTGTTCTGCGGATTATAATGGTCTGTCAATTGACCCGGCACAGAGATCACTTGCACGTCGTGAATTCCACTGTCTCGAAGCATTTTCTCTGCAATTTCTTTTCCAGAAAGTCCGTTTTGCAAATGAACCTTACTGTAGTGTGCAAACTTAGATTTTAGCTTATTTTGCACAATCATGCTGACAATAAACACCAGCCCTATAATCAAATAATAACTACCCATATTTCTTATTGTATTGCTTCATTATTTTCGAATGCCGAATATACTAAAAAAGAAGGAAAAACCGTGCCAAATACGTCCACTAAAAAATTAATAATTATCTTTGCCAATTCAATCTAGAAAAATGCCACAACTCTCTGTACAAGAAGTTAAATCTGAAGATGACTTGATGAAATTCATTCAATTCCCAATGGATTTATATCGAAATAACCCAAATTTCGTTCCTTCTTTAATTCAGGATGAAAAATCAATCTGGGATCCCGCCCAAAATCCGGCCCTCGCATACGCAGAAGCTAAGCAGTTCATTGCCTTAAAAAACGGTAAAGTCGTAGGTCGTATTGCCGTGATGATCAACCACAAAGAGAGAAAAGAATTGGGGGTAGAAAAAGTGCGTTTCGGATGGCTGGATTTCATTGATGATCTTGAGGTATCAAAAGCATTGCTTGACACCGCTGCTCAATACGCGAGGCAAAAGGGAATAAACACAATTGAAGGCCCAATGGGGATCACAAACCTTGACAAAGCAGGAATGCTTACCATGGGATTTGACCGTCTAGCCACTATGATTGGTCTCTATAATTTCGAATACTACCCTCAACATTTGGAGAGCCACGGCCTTCTAAAAGAAAAAGAATGGGTTGAATACGAACTAACTTTTCCGGAAATCCTTCCCGACAAGGTAGTCCGTTTTTACAACCTTGTCATGGAAAAATACGGTTTAAAAGTTTTAGAATTCCAATCCAAAAAAGAGCTGATTCCTTTAGTGGAGCCCATGTTTGAACTTCTTGACGAAACGTATCGAAATTTATCTACCTATACTCCTATCTCTCCTGAGCAGATCAAAATGTACAAGGAGAAGTATTTCAATTTCATCCACAAAGATTATGTAGTCTGTGTTTGCGATTCAAGTGGGAAATTGGTTGCATTTGCTATCACAATGCCCTCCTATTCCAGAGCATTGCAAAAATCAAAAGGGAAAATGTGGCCTTTCGGATGGATGCATTTTCTTTCCGCAGGACGCAAAAACGAACGAGCCAACTTTTACTTAATTGGCATCCACCCTGAATACCAAAGACGAGGAATCACCTCCATTATTTTTACAGAAATTTACAAATCGTTCAAAACGAAAGGAATCAAATTCTTAGAAACCAATCCTGAACTAGAAGAAAACAAAAACATTCAAGTTTTGTGGCAAGATTACCATCCCGTTAACCACAAACGAAGAAGGACATATAGCAAAAAACTTTCCTAGATGAAAAAGCACCTTCTCGTATATGCTGCTCTGGTCATACTTTACATTGCATACAACCTCTTTTTCGAGGTGGAGGATCCAAGAACCAATGCGGCGATCAACATTTTAGCCACGAGCGTGCTGTTTTTATACATCGCTATTCTCGCATTCGTTTTGATCACAAAGTTGAAAAAAAACAAAAAAGATTAGTTATTTATAACAATTCTAAATTGAACACCCTCTGTTCATTTAAAAAGTCTTTTCTATACCTCTTATTTTTTTTCTATCATTAATTCATTAAATTTGCATCTACTATTTAATGCAGTTGCTATGAATTTACCTGAAAATTATATCCCTATACTCTTCCAAGGATTGATAGGACTTAGTTTCGTGCTCTTATCTCTTCTCGGCACCCATTTTCTTGGACCCAAACAAGTAAAGGGCAATACGAAGAAAAACGAAAGTTTCGAATGCGGTGTGGATGTCGAAGGAAATGCAAGAACACCCTTTTCTGTTAAATATTTCTTAACCGCGGTTCTATTCGTTCTTTTCGACATAGAAATCGTATTCTTTTATCCTTACGCGGTGAATTTCCGCGAGTTTGGAATCGAAGGCTTTTTAGCCGTACTTACGTTTGTCTCTATTTTCTTCTTGGCCTTTCTTTACGTTTGGAAACGTGGGGCCTTAGATTGGGACCGGTAAACATTAATTATTAAAACAAACATTATGTCAGATAACAAACCCGTAATTCGAATGGACGCAACTCCACCGGAAGGACTTGAAGGAGAAGGTTTCTTCGCTACCCAGCTTAGTAGTGTGGTGGGACTTGCAAGAAAACACTCCCTTTGGCCTCTTCCCTTTGCGACCTCTTGTTGTGGAATTGAATACATGGCGTTTCTGAACCCCACTTACGACGGAAGTCGTTTTGGTATGGAACGTAACTCCTTTTCTCCACGCCACGCGGATATGCTAATGGTCTGTGGAACTATTTCTAAGAAATTAGGCCCCGTGCTTAAGCAAGTATACACTCAGATGGCAGAACCTAGATGGGTTGTAGCAGTAGGTGCATGCGCCTCTAGCGGAGGAATTTTTGACACATATTCTGTGTTACAAGGAATCGACAAGATCATTCCTGTGGATGTCTATGTACCCGGTTGTCCTCCGAGACCAGAGCAAATCATTGAAGGAGTCATGCAGGTACAAGCCTTGGCAGAAAGTGAAAGCATTCGAAGAAGAGATTCGGACCAGTACAAAGCTTTATTAGAATCGTACGGAATCAACTAAACTATTTGAGGGCACAATAAAGCAGACCTCTTTAGGGAAGCCTGCGCAAATAAAGAAACAACATGAATAACGAATTCGTTTTAGAAGCTCTGCAAAGAGAATTTCAAGATAGCATACTCTCCTTTAGTGAACCCTACGGTATGTTAACGCTAGTAGTAAAGAAAGGGGATTTAAAAAAAATCGTCCATTTTTTACGCGATTCTTCGCTCGAGATTAACTTTTTAACGGACATTACGGGCATTCACTATCCAGAGGATACCGACAATGAGCTGGGTGTAATTTACCATCTTCATAACATGAAGGAAAACTTTCGTTTACGACTTAAATCCTTTACCAAAAAAGAAGGTGCCGAGTTTGAAACCCTTACTGATCTTTACGCAGGAGCCAACTGGATGGAAAGAGAGACCTATGATTTTTTTGGAATCAAATTCTCAGGTCACCCTGACCTTCGCGTGATCTTAAACATGGAGGATTTGGGATACCACCCTATGCTAAAAGAATACCGTCTCGAAGACGGAACCCGAAGCGACAAGGACGATAACATGTTTGGTAGATAATGCCTACCCATTAACAAGAGCCTATTATGAAAGACAATCAACTCTCCAATATAATTAACCAATTCGATGCCAAGGAACAAATAGACGGTCAACTCTATACGCTGAACCTCGGACCTACTCACCCGGCAACGCACGGTATCTTTGAAAACGTGCTTACAATGGACGGGGAACGAATTGTCCACGGTGAACAAACCGTTGGGTATATTCACCGCGCGTTTGAAAAAATTTCAGAACGACGGAATTTCGCACAAATCACGACCCTCACCGACCGAATGAATTATTGTTCGGCACCTATTAACAATATAGGTTGGCACATGACGGTGGAGAAACTAATTGGATGCAAAGTATCCAAACGTGTCGATTACATGCGAGTGATTATGATGGAACTCGCCCGAATTGCAGACCATATGGTTTGCAATGGGGTTACTGCAATGGATGCAGGAGCGATCACTGGACTTACCTACCTCTTTAGAGAGCGTGAAGCCATCTACGAAATGTACGAGCAAATTTGCGGAGCAAGGATGACCACTAACATGGGTAGAATTGGTGGTTTTGAAAGAGATTTCACTCCTAAATTCCACGAACTTCTTCAGACTTGGTTAAAAAAATTCCCAAAAATTTGGGGTGAATTTTGTGCCTTGAACGAAAGAAATAGAATCTTCATGGACCGAACCATTGGAACCGGACCCATTTCGGCAGAACGTGCCTTAAGCTATGGATTTACGGGCCCCAACTTAAGAGCGGCTGGTGTCGATTACGATGTACGTGTAAACTCTCCTTATTCTTCGTATGAAGATTTTGACTTTATGGTGCCGATAGGTTCCGCAGGTGATACGTATGACCGATTCATGGTAAGGCAACACGAGGTCTGGGAAAGTTTAAAAATCATTGAACAAGCTTATAAAAATCTACCGGAAGGAAACTTCCATGAAGATGTACCTGAATTTTATCTTCCAGAAAAAGCAGAAGTCTACAACAGCATGGAGGCTCTTATCTACCATTTCAAAATTGTCATGGGAGAAACAGAAGTTCCTAAAGGCGAGGTATACCACTGTGTAGAGGGAGGAAATGGAGAACTTGGATTTTATCTTGTGAGCGACGGCGGCAGAAGCCCTTACAGACTTCACTTTAGACGTCCTTGCTTTATCTTTTACCAAGCTTACCCTGAAATGATTAAAGGTCAAATGATTTCGGATGCCATTGTCACTATGTGTTCAATGAATGTCATTGCCGGAGAACTTGACGCCTAATAAAACGACGTATTTGAAAACCGTTTTGCTTTGAAAAACAAAGTCTTTGACTCCAAAGTAAAACACTATAGAATTCTATACCATGAGCGAAACAATTGCTTTTAAACCCGAATCTTTAGAAAAGGTTCATAAAATAATTGCCCGTTACCCTGAAGGGAGACAAAAATCGGGATTGATTCCAATTTTGCATCTTGCCCAAAAAGAATTTGGCGGATGGTTGGATGTTCCTGTAATGGACTACGTGGCAAGTTTACTTCAAATCAAACCGATTGAGGTGTACGAAGTTGCCACTTTTTACACGATGTTCAATATGAATCCAATGGGTAAGTATGTACTCGAAGTATGCAGAACAGGTCCTTGTTTAACAAGAGGAAGTGAGAAAATTTTAGACCACATCCGTACCACCCTGCAAATTAAAGACGGAGAAACTACGTCGGATGGAATGTTTACTCTTAAGCCTGTCGAATGCTTAGGTGCATGTGGGTATGCCCCAATGCTTCAGCTTGGCAAGTTTTATCATGAAAATTTAACTACTGAAAAAGTGGATGAGATTCTTGCTCTATGCAGACAGGGAGCCCTCGCTTTGGATTAATTTATAGAAGGAGAAATGGGTAAAAAACTTTTACTTAAAAACGCACATATAGAAGGAATTAGAAACTTCGACGTCTACCGCGAGCACGGAGGCTACGAAGCGGCTGAAAAAGCCTTCAAAATGACCCAAGAGCAAATTCTCGAAGAAGTAAAAACTTCGGGACTGCGTGGACGTGGAGGAGCCGGATTTCCAACCGGCTTAAAATGGAGCTTTTTGGCTAAGCCCGAAGGAGTTCCAAGACACCTTGTGGTTAATGCAGACGAATCTGAGCCCGGCACCTTTAAGGACCGATACCTCATGGAATTTCTACCTCACCTACTGATCGAAGGAATGGTTATCTCCTCCTACTGTCTGGGGGCCAACGTTTCCTATATCTACATTCGTGGAGAATACTCTTGGATACCTGACATTTTAGAACAGGCAATAGACGAGGCGAAAGCGGCAGGATTCCTGGGCAAAAACATTTTAGGTTCTGGATTTGATTTGGAAATCTATGTTCAAAGAGGAGCAGGAGCTTACATTTGTGGAGAAGAGACTGCCCTTTTAGAATCCTTAGAAGGAAAAAGAGGAAATCCAAGACTGAAACCTCCTTTCCCGGCTGTGAAAGGCCTTTGGGAAAGACCGACTGTAGTAAACAATGTGGAGTCCATTGCAGCCGTTGTTCCTGTTATTGAAATGAGCGGCGCGGAATACGCGAAAATTGGAGTGGGACGTTCCACGGGAACCAAGCTGATTTCAGCTTGTGGAAATATAAACAAACCCGGAGTCTACGAAATCGACATGAACCTTTCAGTAGAAGAATTCATCTATTCAGAGGAATACTGTGGGGGCATTAAGGATGGAAAAAAACTAAAAGCCTGCATCCCTGGTGGATCCTCCGTTCCTATTCTTCCAGCCAATCTACTTTTGAAAACCATCAACGGCGAACCCAGACTCATGAATTACGAATCTCTTGCGGACGGCGGATTTGCGACGGGTACTTCCATGGGGTCAGGAGGATTTGAAGTACTGGACGAAGATCAGTGCATCGTAGAGCATACCATGACCCTATCCCGGTTCTATGCCCATGAGAGTTGTGGACAGTGCACACCGTGCCGTGAAGGAACTCCATGGATGTATAAAATACTTAAGAAAATTGAACAAGGACAAGGAACCATGGAGGACATCGATCTTCTTTGGGATATTCAAAGAAAAATTGAAGGAAATACGATTTGCCCTCTAGGCGATGCAGCCGCATGGCCTGTTGCAGCTGCAATCCGTCATTTTAGAGACGAATTCGAATGGCATATAAACAATCCGGAAGCCCTAACAAAAAATTATGGACTTGCAAATTATGCAGATCCAATTCCAGTAGCGGCAAGTGCCGAATAAAATGAAGAAGATCTTTCAAATTTTTGTAATTCTTTTTGGAGCTGTGCATTTTGCTTATGCCCAAGAAACCGACACTCTGCAAAACCAAAAAGAATTGGATCTCGAGATTCAACCTTTATCCAAAAAAGGACAAATGTTTGTCTTTTGGGGGTGGAATCGAGCAGGATTTACCGATTCTGACATTCGATTCAAAGGAGCAGACTATAACTTCACTTTAGAAAATGTCGTGGCGCACGATCGTCCTTCGAAGTTAAGTTTAGATTATATCAATCCCGGAAAAATTTCCATTCCTCAATTTAATTTTAGATTGGGATATTTCCTCAAGGATGATTTGGCGCTTGTGATTGCTCAAGACCACATGAAATATGTGATGGACCAAGACCAAACCGTAGGATTCAAAGGAGAAATCACAGATCCTGTATATGCGGCAAAAGTGCAAAATGGAGAGGTTAATTTAAGCGACAGCGAATTTTTAACCTTTGAACATACAGACGGGTTAAATTACATCAATTTAGGTTTGGAGAAATACAAACCAATCCTCAAAAAGGAAAAGATTGATATCTTATGGAGTTACGGGGGTGGAATTGGAATGCTAATGCCCAAGAGTAACGTAAAATTGTTCGGAAACGAAAGAAGCGATCGTTTTCACGTGGCAGGTTTCGGTCTTGATGCGAGAACCAATATCAATGTCATCTTTTGGAAACGATGGATGGCCAGAGTAGAAGGCAAAGTCGGTTATATTAATATGCCCGATATAAAAACCACCTTAAACAACAAACCCGATAAAGCCTCACAAGACTTTATGTTTGGGCAACTTAATTTTGGGGTTGGCTATATTTTTAAAGTAAAATAATAATTAATTCATTTTAGAATTCAACTATAATGAGCGAAGAAGTTAAAAAATTCAAAATCACCGTAGACGGACAAAGTGTCGAGGTAGATCCTGGAACCACTATTTTAGAAGCGGCCAGACTCATTGGCGGCAAATCCGTGCCTCCGGCGATGTGTTATTATAAGCCCCTTGAAAGCAGTGGAGGGCGTTGTAGAACCTGTTTAGTAGAAGTCTCCAAAGGCTCCGATGCAGATCCTAGACCCATGCCCAAACTGGTTGCCAGTTGTAGAACCACCGTCATGGATGGGATGGAAATTAAAAACCTAACGTCGGAAAGAACCCAAGAGGCTCGAAGTGCAGTAACCGAATTCCTCCTTGTTAATCACCCTTTGGACTGTCCTGTTTGCGATCAGGCCGGAGAATGCCACTTGCAAGATTTAGGCTATGAACATGGAGTCTCACACTCTCGAACTGAATTTGAAAGACGCACGTTTGAACCCGAGGACATTGGACCTAACATCAAACTGCACATGAACCGCTGCATCCTTTGTGCACGTTGTGTACTTGCTGCAAACCAATTAACGGAGGGAAGAGAACACGGAATTCTATTCCGTGGCGAGCATGCAGAAATATCGACCTATCTAAACAAGGCCTTAGACAATGATTTTTACGGAAACGTGATTGATGTTTGTCCAGTAGGAGCCTTAACGGACCGTACCTCGCGCTTTGCTTCACGCGTTTGGTTTACCAAACCTATGGATGCATCATGTGATTGTGAGAAATGCTCTGGAAATGTAGTATTGTGGATGAAGGGAGAAGAAGTAATCCGTGTGACGGCTAGACAGAATCAGTATGGCGAAAGCGAAGAATGGATCTGCAACACGTGTCGTTTTGAGAAAAAAGACCTTAAGTTTTGGAAGGTAGAAGGACCTAGAGCTATCGATCGTCATTCGGTAATTTCACTCAACCATTACCAAAAACCGCAAGACGAACATCTTTTGTTAGACAATCCAGGAGCAAAAGAACTTAGTGCAGAAGACAAGAACTCCTCCTCTCACACGTAAATAGAAAAAAGAAAAAAATCCAATTGATAATTAATTGGTAAGTAAAGTACAGAACTATGGATTTAATCACCTTTAAGATCATACTAGTCGTCAGTCTCTTTGCACTTTCCTTGGGGATTGCAGCATATTCTACTTGGGGAGAAAGAAAGTTGGCCGCTATTTTACAAGACCGAATTGGCCCTAACCGTGCGGGTCCCTTTGGACTCTTGCAACCTTTAGCAGACGGAGGAAAACTCTTCTTTAAAGAAGGCTTTATTCCGCAAAATGCAGAACGCTTTCTTTTCATCTTAGGACCTTCTATTACCATGTTTATCGCCCTAATTACAGGAGCGGTTATCCCTTGGGGGAAAACACTAAACATCGGGGGAGATTCCTTTGCCTTGCAAGTCGCTAACATTGATGTCGGAGTTCTGTTTCTGATTGGAATGGTTTCCATTGGCGTCTACGGAATGATGATTGGAGGTTGGGCCTCGAATAACAAATATTCTCTTATAGGTGCCATTCGTGCTTCTTCACAGATGATCTCTTATGAGCTCGCCATGGGACTATCTCTTCTCTCCATTATTATGATGAGTGGAAGTTTAGATCTAATGAAAATAGTAACGGATCAAGGGACTGGAAAGCTTTGGGGACTTTTTTCCGTGGACGGCCTTAATTGGAATATCTTTTATCAACCCTTAGCCTTTATTATATTTTTTGTAGCGGCTATGGCAGAAACCAATCGACATCCTTTTGATTTGCCAGAATGTGAATCCGAACTTGTTAACGGGTACATGACGGAATACTCCTCGATGAACTTTGGGATGTACATGTTTGGAGAATACGTAAACATGTTCATTTCCAACGCTTTAATTGCCACCTTATTCTTCGGAGGATTTAATTATCCCGGAATAGAATGGGTCACTCAAAATTGGGGTGAAAACGTCGCGGGAATCTTAAGCATCGTATCCATTCTCGCAAAATCTGTGATTGGTATTATGATCTTCATGTGGATTCGTTGGACCATTCCAAGATTCCGCTACGATCAATTGATGCACCTGGGATGGAAATCATTAATCCCACTTGCCCTTTTAAACCTTGTTGTAACAGGAGCTGTAATTTTACTTGCAGGCGCTTAAAAAAAAATAACATTTTGTAGATCTAAGGGAGAAAGCCTCAGGATCCAAACCAAAATAGAATCAGATGAAATTAACAAACAGATCCAAAGTAGTTTCCAATAAGGAAATGACTTTTATGGAGAAGCTATACCTCCCGGAAATTGTAAAAGGAATGGCAATAACGCTGCGCCACGCAATTGAAGGTCCAAAGGGAAAAGTCTTTTCATATCCTGAGGTAGAAAAGCCTCGTGCGAAAGTATGGAGAGGTCTTCATGTCCTGAAAAGAGACGAACAGGGAAGAGAACGTTGTACCGCTTGTGGTCTTTGCGCTGTGGCCTGCCCAGCAGAAGCCATTACGATGACAGCCAGTGAACGTACCCAGGACGAAAAAAATCTTTACCGCGAAGAAAAATATGCTTCGGTTTATGAAATCAACATGCTGCGATGTATCTTTTGTGGTATGTGTGAAGAGGCCTGTCCAAAATCTGCCATCTATTTAACCGATCGACTCGTTGATGTGGAATTGAACCGTGGATCTTTTATCTATGGCAAAGAGAAACTAGTGGAGGATATCAACAATCGCATTGATATCACGGAGCGTCAAAGTGAACTTCAAAAAAAGGCCGTCAAGTAATGGAACAGTTTTTATTTTTCTTAGTGGCAGCAATTGCCCTAGCGAGTGCCTTCTACTTTGTCTTTGCTAAAAGTCCAATGTACGCGGTTCTTTCTTTAATCGTTACAATGTTCTCTATTGCTGGTATGTATGTGCTTCTAAACGCACAATTTTTAGGGATCGTTCAAATCATCGTGTATGCAGGCGCCATTATGGTCTTGTTCCTCTACATACTTATGATGCTTAATTTAAATGAGATGGACGAAAGTAAAAAGCAAAATACTCTTAAATTTATTGGGGTCTTTGCAGGAGGAATCCTGCTTATTGGAATGCTAGGCGCATTTAGAGGTGTGAGTGAAAACATTTATGCGGCCGAAGGAACTGACTACACGGTAGGACTTACAAAAAACCTAGGTCGATTGCTATTTAATGAATATGTACTGCCTTTTGAATTGGCCTCTATTTTAATCCTAGCTGGGATTGTAGGAGCGGTATTAATCGGTAAAAGAGAATTATAAGTTATGGGAGACGTTAATACATTTATTCAAACCGTGCCACTGAACTATTTCATAGTTCTATGCACACTGCTTTTTTGCTTAGGAGTTACAGGAGTGCTTCTGAGAAAAAATGCCATCATTATTTTAGGATGTGTAGAGCTGATGCTAAACTCAGTAAATCTTTTGCTTGCAGCCTTCTCTAGTTATAGTGGAGACGGACACGGTCAAATACTAGTGTTTTTCATCATGGTTGTAGCCGCTGCCGAAGTAGCTGTGGGACTCGCCATTATTTCTATGTTGTATCGAAATACAAAATCGGTAGACATAAGCATCTTTAACAAACTAAGAGGATAACAAACAATGGAAAATTTGGTTTACGCAATCGTTTTATTACCTCTCATTGGGTTTGTTTTTAACGGACTCTTTGGAAAAAACTTACCCAAAATAGTTGTGGGCACCCTTGCCTCACTCATGGTTTTAGGTTCCTTTTTAATAGCGGGGTATCTCTTTTTAAACTTCCAAGCGGACTCAGCGCCTGTGATTGTACGCGCTTTTGAGTGGTTTACCATTCATGGAATGCAAATTAATTTTAGCTTTCAAATAGATCAACTTTCCTTAATGATGATCTTAATCATCACAGGAATTGGATCTCTTATCCACTTGTATTCTATCGGATACATGCATACAGACAAAGGGTTTCATCGCTTTTTCGCGTATTTGAACCTGTTTATCTTTATGATGCTGCTGCTTGTCATGGGATCCAATTATGTAATTCTATTCATTGGATGGGAAGGCGTAGGACTTTGTTCTTACCTACTCATTGGATTCTGGTACGAAAACAAAGAATTTGGGAAAGCGGCACGAAAAGCCTTTATAATGAACCGTATTGGAGACTTAGGTCTTCTAATGGGTATTTTCATGATTGCCCAACATACCAATGCACTTGATTACCTATCGGTGGCTCAAAATGCATCCCTATTTCAACTCGATTCAGGTGTAATCATATTCATTTGTGCCTCATTGTTTATAGGTGCCGTAGGTAAATCCGCTCAAGTTCCTCTTTACACATGGTTACCCGATGCGATGGCAGGACCTACCCCGGTTTCGGCTCTAATCCATGCTGCAACGATGGTAACTGCCGGAATCTACCTAGTGGTTCGTTCAAACTTTCTGTATGTCCTTGCCCCTACTGTAATGGATGGAATCCTTTTCATAGGACTTCTCACCGCGTTACTTGCCGCGTTCTACGCATTGAGACAAAATGATATCAAAAAGGTTCTAGCCTATTCCACAGTTTCACAACTTGGATTTATGGTCGTTGCCTTAGGAGTCGGAGCTTACTCTGCTGCTATGTTCCATCTAATGACACATGCCTTTTTTAAAGCCCTTTTATTCTTAGGTTCAGGTTCCGTAATTCACGCGATGAGCGGAGAGCAAGACATGCGCCTAATGGGAGGACTTAAAGACAAAATTAAAATCACGCACATTACCTTCTTAATCGGTACGTTTGCTATTTCTGGAATGCCTCTTTTCTCAGGAATGATTTCCAAAGATGAAATCCTTGTGGCTACTTGGGCGAAAAGTCCACTTTATTGGGTACTACTCTTCGCCATTGCAGCGATGACCGCTGCCTATATGTTCCGTCTTTATTACTTGACCTTCCATGGAAGCTTTAGAGGAACAAAGGAACAAGAAGCGCATCTTCACGAAAGTCCTTTGAATATGACTTTACCTCTTGTGGTCTTAGCGGTCCTATCTGTAGTGGGTGGATTCTTAAACCTACCGCATCTCATTGCTGAGGGTAAATTTGCAAACCTAGAGCACTGGCTTAGCCCCGTTTTAACCGATACGGTCAAAAGCCAAATTCAGGCAAATTTACAGGGACTGAGTCATACCACTGAACTGATTCTTCTAGCCCTTACTATCGCCATGTTCTTTATTGTATGGATGGTCGTTAGACACCTGTATGTAACGAAGAATAAACTAGCCTTAGAAGATTCAAAATACACAGGCTGGGAGAAACTCTCTGCTCGGAAACTATACATAGATGAGCTATACAATGCCCTAATTGTACGCACGGTCGAGGGACTGGGTCGTGCAGGTAAAATGTTTGATGTTTCCATCCTGGACAAAGCGGTAGATTTCGTAGGAGAAGGTGCCGAAGAAAGTGGAAAATCCATGAAACGTCTACAAAACGGAAACGTAGAGAACTACGTACTCGTGATGGCTCTTGCCGTCGGACTTATTTTGATCGTTAACTTTATATTACAATAGTAATGTCGTATCATTTATTAGCATTATTACTGCTGCCCCTATTAGGCGCTATCGTTCTGTTTTTCTTGAAAGGAAAAAGCAGTAAGTTTATTGCCTTAGGCCTTTCCATCGTTCAATTAATTGTGACCTTGTGCACCTTTAGTGGTCTGGACTCGTCTTTAACGGTGAACCAAGTATTGCAGCATGAAATTAACTACCCGTGGCTGCAATTTGTAAAGAGTACCCTACATTTCGGGATCGATGGTATGTCTATGCTGTTGCTCTTACTTACCAACATTTTGGTGCCGCTGATTATTTATTCTTCGTTCAATGAAAAAAATCCGTACCGCTCTAGCTTCTATGCATTAATCCTATTGATGCAGTTCGGACTCGTTGGTGTGTTCACATCGTTGGACGGACTTTTATTCTACATCTTTTGGGAAGTTACTTTAATTCCGATTTGGCTCATCGCGGGTCTTTGGGGTCAAGAGGACAAAAAGCTTAAGTTTACCACGAAATTCTTCGTGTACACTTTTGTGGGCTCTTTGTTTATGCTTGGTGGATTTATCTACGTGTACCTCTACTCTCCTTCGTTTGCCTTAACCGACATGTACAATGCAGCTCTGAACTTAAATCAGCAAACCGTCGTTTTTTGGTTTATTTTCTTTGCTTTTGCCGTCAAATTACCGGTTTTTCCGTTTCATACATGGCAACCCGACACCTATACCTATTCTCCCACTCAGGGAACCATGCTTCTTTCTGGGATCATGCTTAAAATGGCGATTTACGGTATTTTACGTTATCTACTCCCGATCGCGCCGGACGCAGTTGCAGGTATATCCGGAACCATCGTTCTGGTTCTTGCCATCGTAGGAGTCCTCCACGGTGCCTTAATTGCTCTCATACAAACTGACATCAAACGAATTTTCACATATTCCTCGTTCTCTCACGTCGGCCTGATGGTCGCAGGTATTTTTGCCTCAGCCCTACTCGTACTTAAGGGTACGTGGACAATTGAAGGAGGAGAAGGAGCTTTGGTGCAGGCTTTTGCTCACGGATTCAATATCGTGGGACTGTTCTACTGTGCGGACATCTTAATTAAACGATTCCAAACCAGAGACATTCGCCAAATGGGTGGCCTTGCCAAAACGGCCCCTAAGTTTGCGGTGCTCTTTATGATTGTGCTACTTGGATCAGTAGGACTACCCTTGACCAATGGTTTTATCGGAGAATTTATTCTACTAAAATCCATCTTTGATTACAATGTCCTAGCAGCCATTATTGCGGGAATCACGATTATTTTAGCTGCGGCATATCTCTTTAGAGCCTACGGTCATACGATGTTAAATTCAGGAGACCCTTCTATCCTGGAGAGTACAAAAGATTTATCCACCTCTGAATTCATCGTCATGGCTACCCTTGCAGGGTGCGTGATTTTCTTTGGTGTCGTACCCGGACCCATCCTTGATTTGGTCGGAAGTTCATTGACGTTTATCTACCAATCCATGGTAAACTAATAAGTATAAAATGAGTGTATTAATTATTGTTTTCATAAGCGCAATTGCAGCCCTATTTTCTGGAGTTTTTAACCAAGGAAAATATGCACGTTACCTTGGAATCGCGGGACTTCTAGTCGCCCTCTATGTAAGTTATTTACCGGAACCTTCGTTCTTTCTTAAGTACCATTCGATGTACGAATACGGAGCCAATACGGCCCTGTTTACAAAACTTACCCTAGTCATTACCCTATTAATCTTCTTCTTAGGAGGTTTCTCCTTTAACAACCACCGCTCTCATCAATCTGAGCTATATGCATTGATGCTATTTTCGGTTTGTGGAGCTATTGTACTCTTTGGGTATCAAAACTTAGTTACTATATTCTTAGGAATTGAAATTCTCTCCATTCCACTTTATGTTCTGGCGGGAGCAAGCAAAACCAACTTACGATCCAACGAAGCCTCGGTTAAATATTTTTTAATGGGTTGTTTTGCAACCGGATTCCTACTCTTTGGTATTGCTTTAATTTACGGAACTTCCGGAAGCTTTGATCTCTATCAGATTCACCAATATGCAATTGAATATCCTTCGAACTTAATGCTTATCATGGGCGTGATAATGATGATTGCAGCGATGGGATTCAAAGTTGCACTCGCTCCTTTTCATATGTGGAGTCCGGACGTTTACCAAGGTTCTCCTTCGCTCGTCACCACTTTTATGATGAGTGTCGTTAAAATTGCAGGATTCTATGCCCTCTTTAGATTGATGACCATTGCCTTTATTGGAGTCTACGATCAATGGTTCAATATTTTAGGAATTATGGTGATCATCACCTTGTTACTGGCCAACACCATGGGTCTTGCTCAGACCAATGCAAAAAGAATGCTTGCCTACTCTTCTGTTTCCCACGCCGGGTATATAGCACTCATTTTTTATGGGCTCAACTCTCTCTCTACTTATAATTTGGCTTTCTACCTATTTGTTTATGCAATTGCATCGGTAGGGGTAATGCTCTGTCTAATCTGGGTCGAAAAACTAAAAAGAGAGACCTCGTACAACGCCTTTAAAGGCTTGGCGAAAACCGAACCTATCCTAGCCGTGGTTGCGACTGTTTCCCTACTTTCGATGGCAGGAGTGCCATTAACGGCAGGGTTTATGGGGAAATTTAGTCTCTTTGCTCAAGCCATGGATGGCGCAGTCTTTTTGGTGCTTGTCGCCATTCTAGGATCTGCCGTTTCGATTGCCTATTACCTTCGATTGATTATGGCAATGTTCTTCTTTAAAGAAACTACTTTCAAGACTTCCGAGACCTCCTCTTTGACGTACAAAATCGTGGCCTTATTTGTAATTGCTGTGCTCATTGCTTTAGGAGTCTACCCTGATCTCTTTGCCATGCAGTTTGCAAGCTAATTGGCTTACATAAAAGAAGAAATGGCCTTTCCAGATTGGAAAGGCCATTTTACGTCAAGAAGTACTGCGAATTTGAAGGGATTCCTCACTTAAAATTTGTAACTTTATCCTAGTTATAACCTAAAAACAAATCCCCATGAAAAAACTATTTCTACTAGCGATTAGTGCATTCTTTACGCTTAACGCTTGTCAAAAAACAGAATCCACCTCCTCTGAGCACATGCATGAAGCGGCGATGTCTCATGCACAAGATTCCTTCCAGGATCTAAGGACAATTGAACAGCAAGCCAAACTTGAATTAAACGGCACAGATCGCTGGGAAACCAACCCTGAAATGCTTCCCTTCATCCAAAAGCAAGAGACCCTGCTTGCAGATTTTAATGCCTCAGAAAAATCCTATTCTCAACTTGGGAAAGAAATGAATGAGGCCAACGAAGAACTCATCAAAAGTTGCACGATGGAGGGGAAATCTCACGAGGTTCTTCATGTATGGCTTACAGAGCATATGCATGGCTTGGAAGCGCTCGCTGGAAGCACAGATCAAGAGCAGGGAGAAAATGCTCTTAATAGCTTAAAAATATCGATGAGCACTTACCATAAGTATTTCAATTAAAATTTGAGTTTGAAATTGGAGTCGAAGCAGGATTCCTCTTTAAAGTGAAAGCCGTCCCGATAGTAGGTATCGAAACGGCTTTCTTTTTTGCTTTGTATGATTAATTTACCTTTCGAAAACAAGGTAACCAGAGACCGGTAAATCGAACTTGACTTTTCCAGTAAGTTCCTTTTGGCTTTTATCAAATACATTCGTAAATGTTCCCTTCACATTTGGATCCTCGAGTTCGAACTGAACCGGTTCCTTAGAAAAATTTAAAAGCGTAAGAACCTCTTTTTCCCCATTCACTCTTAAATACGCTAGGACTTTCTCTTCCTGCGTCGTGTTTAACCAAAAGGTTTTCACTTTTGGATCTCCCCCGCGAAGTGCAGGATTCGAAGCTTTCAACTCTAATAGCGTTTTATAAAAGCTATGTAGTTCGGGCTGAGAAGTCCAAGGAATTGGATCTTTCTCGAAAAACTCTAATCTTTTGGTTTTAAGTGGTAACTCTTGTCCGTTGTAAATTAACGGAACTCCGTTCCATGTGACTGAGAAGACGGCAAGCGGTTTGGCAAAAACACCGTATTTTTCGTATTCTGTTCCGTTCCAAGTATTTTCATCATGGTTGGATGTGAACCAGGCCCGCATAGAGTTATCTCCAATATCAGAGTAGCGCTGTAAAAGTGATTTCAGCTCACTTAGAGGTAAGTCTTTCTCGTTAAAATCTTTTGTTTTGTGCATCCAATTCCAAATGTAACTGGCATCAAAAACTTTTCCATATTCAGGCGTGTCTAATTCATCAAACTCTCCAAGCCAGAAAAGAGGTCTTACCTGATCTAGTTCCGCTCTAGCCTCCTGCCAAAAATCCACTTCAACCCAGGATGCGAGGTCGCATCGGAACCCATCAATGCCCGTGTTCTCTACCCAAAACTTCATTGCATCGATCATTGCTCTTCTCAACTGAGGTTTGCTATAATCTAACTCAATAATATCCTCCATACCGGAAGCGATTTGAAACGTATCCGTTTTAGGATCTATCAAATAATATTCGGGATGAGTTTTAGTCCACGTATGGTCCCAACCTGTGTGGTTTGCTACCCAATCGATAATTACTTTAAAACCCATGGAATGCGCCTCATCCACGAGATGCTTAAAATCTTCAAGACTCCCAAATTCAGGATTAATCGACGTGTAATCGGCTGCTGCGTATTGGCTTCCTAAAGTTCCCTTCTTTTGCTCCTGCGCAATGGGAGTAATTGGCATGAACCAAAGCGTCTTCACACCCATATCCTTTAGTCGTGGAAGATGCTTTTCAAAGGCTTTAAAGGTCCCCTCAGGAGTATATTGTCTAATATTTACTTCATAAATCGTAGTTGTGTGTTTCCACTCACTTGGTGTCTCACTCATGGTCATACTGTTTTTAGGGCTGTTGCAGCTTAAAAGCAAAAGGCTTAGTGCAGCAAAAAGGATCAATTTATTCATAATACATTTATTAAGTTTAAGTCGCTTAATTGCTTCTTCTTGGCGCAATCCGGCCAAAGCTTAACGCGCAAATCTACGGATTTGAAGCGAAAGTTACCCAATTAAAAAGCTGCACTCTTTAAAAAAGTGCAGCTTTATTTATGCTTGTGTTTATAGGCCTCTTAATCCAAATCCTCCTCAAAAGAGGAATCAGAATACCCCTCAGCTTCATCGTCTTCAAAGTCGAGCGAATCGTCATCAAAATCGGCATCCCCAAAATCATCGTCAAAACCGAATTCATCGTCTTCTCCACCTACCTTCGGACTTCCTTTTGCTTTGGCTGGACCCTGCTTACTCGGGGCTTTGAGAGGCACATTTCCAAATCGAAATACCGTTATGGGGTAGTTAACCGAAGGTTTCTCCTCGTTAATTTCAATGAGTTCCAAGAAAAACTCCCATAAATCTAAGAGTCCATATTGAAACTGTACTTTATCGCCCGCTGTTTCAAAGGCTTCACTTACGTAGATATCAGACATAATTTCCCCGTCACCTAAATCACTCATGTCTTCTAAAGGAACGCTTTTATAAACAGTCCCGTCGGATTCTAATAAGTTGAAATTGGACAGCTCTTCGCCTTGAAGAGAAAATGCACTTTTGATTCCTAAATGCAAGTTCCATAGAGTTTGTTTCCCTTTGATTTCAATATCGCGAAAGATGTCTTCCCTTGTATCTAAAATAATACGGATTTTGTAAACCATAGTCTTTTCAGCACTTTAATTTTTATTGATTCGTTTGCTCTGATTAGAGCTGCAAATATATAACAATTGCAAAATCCTTTTGGAGAATTTTGTAAAAATAAATTCAAAAAAAAGAATTAAATTCCGACCCTACACCGGGGCTTTTTCGAGAAAGAAGCCAAACTTAGTGCCCTCTAGATATACGCTTTCCACGTGAATCGACTCGTTATGAGCCTCCAAGATATGCTTCACGATTGCAAGTCCAAGTCCGCTACCGCCTTCGCGGCGATTTCGGCTGGATTCGACGCGGTAAAACCTTTCAAAAATACGAGGAAGAGCCTCCGGCTTGATTCCCATCCCATTGTCCTCGACCTCGATTAAAACTTTGCTTTTTAAAACGGTCGTACGGACACTAATTTGAGGTTTTTGGCGATTTGCGTAATGAATCGCATTGGAGATTAAATTGATCAGCACCTGCTCGATTTTTTGCTTATCGGCGAGCACATAGACCTGGGGTAAGGCTCCTGTAATACTTAATTTCGCATTGCGCGACTGGGCATCTAAATCAAGCATATCAAAGACTTCACGCGTTAAGCTATGGATTTCAAATTTAGACACCTTTAACTTTATCTCTCCCGCCTCAAAACGGTTAATCATGTCTAAATCATTCACAATGGTCAAGAGTCGCTCTACTGATTTCCCTACACGGGTTAAATACTTATCGCGAATACTTAAGTTCTCTACGGCACCATCAATCAAGGTCTCAATGTATCCTTGAATAGAGAATAGCGGGGTCTTAAGTTCGTGCGAAACATTTCCGATATATTCCTTTCGGTAGGTTTCCATCTCGTTAATCATATCGAGTTCACTCGCGCTGCGATTGAGCTTTTCCGAAAGCTCTTTAAATCCAATGTTATTTGGATCGGCAAAAAAATCCTTCGGAAGCTCTGTGGCCATTTTTTGAATTTGCTTCCGAGAATAGTAACGAACCAAATAATCCACACCTACATAGGTGATAAAGAATATGAGCAAAATACTGATAATAAAAAGCAGAATATTATCGTTAGGACCATCATAGGCACCTTTATAGTAATCATACATCAGCACGATAGCCGTAATAGCTAACGTCATGAAAAGGGCCGCGATGGAGGAGAGACGGTTCAAAACAGAAGTTGAAATTTAAATTAGACCACTAACTTATATCCAATTCCTTTTAGGGTTTGGATACGGCGGTCACCTAATTTTTCGCGTAGTCGGCGAATGTGCACATCAATAGTACGTTCCCCAACGATCACATCATTTCCCCAAACTTTCTCCAATATTTCTTCTCGCTTAAAAACCTTTTGTGTGTTAGAAGCCAGAAGGTATAGCAGATCAAATTCTTTCTTAGGGAGTAGAAATACTCTTCCTTCTTGCGTGACTCGGAAGTTATCCTTGTCAATAATTAAATCCCCTACTTCCAGTACATTATTCACCTCCTCACTTTTGCTTGTGAGTTGCAAAAGAGCATTAATTTTTGAAATAAGAATCTTTGGTTTTATGACTTTGACGACATAATCGTTTGCGCCAGCTTGGTAACCTGCTAGTTGGGAGAACTCCTCTCCTCGTGCTGACAAAAATACAATTAAGGTCGACTCTAATGATTTGATTTTTCGAAGTTCTTGGCAGGTTTCGATCCCGTCTTTCTCCGGCATCATCACGTCAAGTAAAATTAAATCTGGATTAATTTCCCGCGCCTTTTCAATCCCTTCGGTACCGTTATCGCAAGCAAAGACCTCGAAGCCTTCCTTTTCTAAATTATACGATAGAATTTCCAAAATATCGTGCTCGTCGTCAATTAAAAGAATTTTTTTTCGGCTCATTTTTAAAGCGGTGATGTATTAAAGAGGTAAAGTTAGCTAATTTCATTGAGTTGGGACACTGGCCTCGCCGTGTGTTTACAGAAACTTAACATTGCCCTAAATCTCGTAAAGGTTTATTAAAGATTATTTAAACATTCGTAAACCGCCTCAGACCTCCAAGTTGAGTTCCTTTGTGGCGAATTATAACAGAAACGAAAAGCAATGAAAAGAAGTACAATAAGTATCGCGGCGTTTTTTCTATCCGCCTCCTTTACTTACGGGTTTGCACAAACCCAGGACACAATCAGAACCGA
This sequence comes from Chryseobacterium sp. A321, assembly GCF_054489265.1. Classification (NCBI taxonomy): domain Bacteria; kingdom Pseudomonadati; phylum Bacteroidota; class Flavobacteriia; order Flavobacteriales; family Weeksellaceae; genus Chryseobacterium; species Chryseobacterium sp. A321. Next base: position 118,356 of record NZ_JBTMWZ010000001.1, read on the forward strand.
AAAGAAAATTGAAGGGGTTGTGATCCGTGGAACCACGAACAAAGGCGCAGAAGCAAACCTTATTCAAACCCAACGACGCTCTTTAGAAGTCATCGAACGTGTAGGCTCCCTACAATTAGAGAAACAAGGAATTGGGGATGTTTCCCTTGCGGTAACCAAAGCAACAGGAACTCAAAAACAACAAGGATCTGGACAGATCTTCATCCGTGGACTAGGAGACCGTAGCAATGCAACGACCATCAACGGACTTTCGATTCCTTCAAACGATCCCTCTTTCAAAAACATCGATTTGAGCATTTTGAAAACGGACATGATTGATTACCTTTCCCTAGACAAGGTCTATCATCCGAAACTTTGGGGCGATGTCTCTGGAGCCACTGTCGATATAGTATCTAAAATTCATACGGGAAAACCTTATTTTAAAGTAAGCCTTTCCAGCTCTGCAAACCTCTCAACGCTTAAGCAAAATACATTCTACAAAGCACAAGGACTTAATTTCTTTGGCTGGAATGGCGCGACCAAGCCTACTGATAATGCTGTTTTAGCCCAAGGATTTGCCTTTACAAAAGGAACTCAAAACCAGGAAACCTTCACCCCTATCAATTCCTCATTGGCTGTCGACTTTGGTCGCAACTTCAAAATAGGATCAGAGGGCAGACTTTCCGTCTTTGGATATGGTGCTTTTGAAAATGATCATCAATATGCTCAAGGTACTTTCGGAGGCTCATACGATAGTGGCACTTCCTCCAACAAACTTTACTCTCGAAGCGAAGAATTCAAATATACGACAAACACTACGGGCCTTATCAATTTGAACTACCGTATGAATTCGAGAAACTCTGTTAATTTCACAGGGAATTACATCCACACAACAGACCAAAAATTAGGATTCTATGAAGGACACAACCGAGATTTCTTGGACGATCCTTCCGAAACCACAGGCTATACGCAGATGCGTCGTGCGGCTACGAAAGTCAACGACCTTCTTGTTCTCCAACTTAGAGGCGAGCATGCGCTAGCAGACGATTTAAAATTGAATTGGAATTTAGGATATAACAACCTAGACAGTAAACATCCAGACCGTCAACAAAACGTATCTGTATTTGATCGCGCAAGCTCCCAAAGCTATTTCGCGAGTAGTAACCCAGGTGTAAATCACCGATACTTTGACTCCTTAATTCAGTCTGACTACGTTGGAAACCTATCACTTGACTACCAGCTTAGCGACAGAGCAAAGGTATCCTTAGGATACAATACAAAATATCAGGACAGTGATTTCCAAGCTACGCAGTACAACTTCCGAGTGAAGCTTGCACCTTTCAACTACTATGTTGACCCTGGCAATTACGACTCGTTTTTCAATCTAGGGAATTACCAGACTGGCGCTTATTTTGACATTGTTACCTTTAGGGGAGACATCCTACACAATGGGCAGGCGGCTCTTATTCCTCAGTTTTACCAATCAGAAGTATTCAACAATGCTGGATATGCCAATTTAGACTATGAAATAAGTGATCGTTTCACTGGACAATTGGGAGTTAGAGTGGATCACCTGGACCAGCACATGGTTTACAACACCGCAATCTTTTCCAACGGAGGTGAAGTTCAAAAAAACTACACAAAAATCTTACCTGCACTTAACTTAAAGTATGTCCTAAACGATACGCAGAACTTACGATTTTCCGCTTCCAAAACCTACACATCCCCACTATTGCTGGAACTAGCCCCGTTTGAATATGAAGACATTGACGATTCTAGCTATGGAAATATCGATCTCTATCCTTCTGACAATTACAACGTGGATTTGAAATGGGAAATGTTTCCTAAGAAAAGTGAGTTAATTTCAATTACTGCTTTTGCGAAACTCATTCAAAATCCAATTGCGAGAGTGACGGTAGCCTCTTCGGCGAACTTATCCTCTTTTGTTAACGTAGGAGATACGGGGAAAATCTTCGGTTCCGAAGTAGAAATCCGTAAGGATTTGTATGAAAGAAATGGAACGAGGTTGTATGCTTTTGCCAATGCCACCTACCTCCACACCACGCAAGATCTTGATGCGGCCAAAGTGAGCAGGGAAAACACAACTGTTGCCGTGAACTTCATTAAAGACCAAGACAACATGACCGGCGCTTCTGATTTCCTTGCCAACGTAAATCTAGGATGGCAACAAAAAGGAAACCGTGGTGAAACTCTTGACTTTGTAGTATCCTACTCTCATATTTCTGACAATGTCTACGCTTTAGGTTATGAAGGACTTGGAAACCAAATCGACAAGTCAATCAATACTCTGGATGCGGTCGCTAAAATTAAATTCAACAATGGAATTGGATTAACCTTTAGTGGGAAAAACCTATTAAACCCTACTTTCTCGAGAATCCAAAGAAACACGACGGTAGACCACACCATCCGAGAGTTCAAAACAGGAATTTCTCTAGGCGCAGGCGTTTCTTATGAATTCTAACCCCCCTTTAATACAATCAATCAAACAAATAATTAATAAATCAAAATTTTAAAGTAATGAAAAAAAATCAACTAAAAGTATGGACCCTTGGCGCACTAATTGCCTCAGGTCTTGCCCTTCAATCTTGTGACAATTCAAACGATCCCGTAATTGCTCCCCCAACAGGGATTGCAACGAATCCAAGTGACTTTAAAGGAGAAGTTAAATCAGGAGAAACAGTAACGCTAGACGCTAGCCAAACCTATACAATTACAGGAGCTATTCACGTAAAAGAAGGTGGAAAACTTGTCATTCCTGCAGGAACTCAATTCAATGCAACCGCTGGAACTGCAGCATACCTAACCGTTGAGCAAGGAGGACAGATTTTCGCAAACGGTACAGCGACACAACCGATTGTCTTCACGTCAAGTGCAAAAACACCAGGAAGCTGGGGAGGTATCGTTTTAAGCGGCAGAGCACCAATCAACAAAGGAACTATAGCGACGGCAGAAGTTGGAAATACACAGTACGGAGGAACCAATGCTTCGGATAACTCAGGTTCATTGACCTATGTGAGAATCGAATATGCAGGAGCTTTATTTACCGCTGAAAAAGAATTTAACGGACTTTCTCTTTTCGGAGTAGGTAACGGAACCAAAATCGACAACGTATCTTTAATCAACGGATCTGATGATGGAATCGAATTCTTCGGAGGAACTGTGAATGTATCGAATATTGTCTCTGTTTACAACGAGGACGATGCCTTTGACTGGACAGAAGGATGGAACGGTACTGCTACGGGGATCTATACCAAAAGAAGAGCAGATAAAATCGGAAACCGTGGGATTGAAGCGGACAACAATTCTAACAACAACGATGCGGATCCAAGATCAAATCCTACTATCAAAAATGCAACCTTTATTGGATTTGCAGGAGTTGGAGAATCTGATGGAATTAAATTAAGAGTAGGTAGCCATGGAACCTTTGACAACATCGTACTAGACGGATGGAGCACAGGATTCAACTTTGAACACGACTCTACCTTAAGTCATTTCCTAGGAGGTAGCAAAATTACCAACGTAAAATATGTGAACATTGGAAAAGAAGCTTCTGCTAAAACTTCACTTGGAATATCTATGGACATTCCTGCATTAACCATTGGCGTGAATGCAAGCGCAACGGGCGCAGGTGCAGGTTCTGCAACACCAACTTGGGCTACCGGTTGGTCTGGACTTTAATCAAACTGTTATAATTCAAATGGTTTAGCCGTTGGAGCAATCTGGCGGCTTTTTTTGTGCCTTTGGATAAAGGCTCAATTTAAAGCCAAAACAAATAGGGAAAACCCTTTCGATCTTCCCTCCATTCTAAACTTAAAAAAGAATTCTCTTTAAAGCTAGTCTTCGTCCGAATACTGCTCCAAAAAATAGGAAAACTCGAAGTCATCTACTTCCTCCTCCAGATCTTCAAGCGTCTCAATAAGCCCTTCAAACGTCTCAAGCTGATCCACACTCATGTTGACAAACTCAATATGAAGAGGAAGCTTTACCTCGCTTGAAATGGAATCGTGGAGTGCATCTAAATTGTCCCCAAAATAATCTGGAAGAGTTAGTTTTTCCTTCAATTGACTATAGAATTCACTTTCTTCTCCAATGATGCTGAAGTCGATAAAGACTTGGTTTGTGTCCATAACTTAAAAAAGATTTTTGGCTTATTGTTTTTGAAATGATCTGTAATGGTCTTTGCTTAACCAAACCTCTCCTTTCTTGGTAAAGACAATCCGATCCTTCCCTCTTTGGCCACAGTTGTAGTTTACATCTGCTTCCATGTAGGTATTTTCAATCGGCAAGAGTTTTTCGCGGTTGCCAAATATGTCTCCTCCGATGGCCTGTCCAGGTAAAATTTCACAAAGGTTTCCCTCGCTGGCAATCCACCCTTTATGTTTTGCTTGCGATTTCGTGAGATAATAAGAGGGCAGCTGCCCATTTTCTTTCACATAAGAAATCACTAGGTCTTGCCGGGTTAATTCCTTTATGTCCTCGTTGGATTTTAAAACAACATCCTTATTTTCCATCGCGCTTTGAACGGGTTCAATTTGCTGTGGGCTTGCGTCGGGCACAATTATCGTCCCACTACTTTGGCCTGTAAGATCTCGAAAATCTCCAGAATTAATAAAAAACAGGGCGATGAACATGGTCATGGCTCCGATAAAGAAAAAAAGTATTTTTTTATTTCGATCTGATTTCATTTGTCAATTTATTTTAATCTCTCCACTGTTCCGGGATATCGCAAACAGGAATTGGATTCATTTTATGTTGCGCTTGAGAATTCATGCGCTTAAAAATCTGGTAGACTTCGAGCATTCGTCCCTGATAATCGTCTTGCGACTTTTCTCCCCATTCTTTTTGAATGGCTTCAAGCTCCTTGTAAGTAGCTCCAATTTGGTCCTCATCGGTACGCTCCACGTCCCATAGCCCATCAGTGGGAATGGCATTTTGAATTGAATCTACCAAATCCAATTCTCGCGCCAAGTTGTAGACTTCTGTTTTATAAAGATCTCCTATGGGAGAGACATCCACACCTCCATCTCCGTATTTGGTATAAAAACCGATGCCAAAATCTTCCACTTTGTTTCCTGTACCACAGACGAGCAACCCTTGAGTTTGTCCATAATAATAAAGCGTTAGCATTCTTAACCTCGATCGGGTATTGGCTAAGGCTAGGCGGTTGTCGCTTACCGGAAGATTCGATTCAAGCGTGCCCTCCAAATTCTCAAAGGGATCGGTTAAGTCCACTTTCAAAGCTTGCACATGACTATATTTCTTCTTTAAATCTTCTATATGCTCCCAAGCTCGGTTCACCTCAGACTCTTTCTGACGAATGGGAATTTCTAAAAGCAAAAGTTCAAGTCCCGTTCTTGCGCATAGTGCAGAAACTACGGCGGAGTCCACTCCCCCTGAAATACCAACCACATAGCCTTTCACACCCGCATTATGAGCGTACTCTTTTAGCCAGTCCACGATCCGATTAATTATTTTTTCGCTTTGCATCTTTTTTATTTGAACTTCGAACCTTGCGACGAGGCAAGTCCTTTTATTTTACTTAATTTTGTAAATTATATTACGTGGTAAAGATAACAAATGACATGCAGAGATTGGGTGGGATGTCTTATTTTTTTAATCAGAAATTTTGAATCTCTTGATTCTCATTTTGATTAAACTAATGGACAGAAATAAAAAATCCACATTTCCCAAGCAAGCCCACTTACTCTCACTAATCCCTAAGCAAATGCTTAGCAGAGAATTTTAATAAAATGAAAAAGACGCAAATCACACTTGATGTAGAACTAGACGAAAACAACGTGCCAGAATCCATCTTATGGAATGCCCAAGACGGCGGAGTTGAAAAACAGCCAACCAAAGCGACAATGATCTCAGTTTGGGACGATCGTACGATGGAGGCTTTGCGGATCGATCTGTGGACGAAAGATATGCCGCTTGATCAAATGAAGATGTTTATCCATCAGGTTCTAATTTCACTTGCTAGTACGTATTCGAGAGCTTCTGGTGAGGAAGACGTAGCCGCATGGATGGAAGAAATGGCCGAAGAATTCGCCAACAAATCAGCAATTAAAATGTAAAGAACGATGAAATTTAATACCAAAGTTATTCATGGCGGTCAACAGCATGAACCGCATACCGGGTCGGTAAATGTACCCGTTTTCTTAACCTCCACTTTTGCCCAGGAAACTCCTGGAAAATTAAAAGCAGGATATGAATACTCACGAGGCGCAAATCCCACAAGACAGGCCTTAGAAGATTCTCTTGCAAGCATTGAAAATGGCCACACGGGTCTAGCCTTCGGTTCAGGACTTGCTGCCATCGATGCCGTGTTAAAACTTTTAAATCCAGGCGATCACATTGTGGCTGTGGATGATTTATACGGCGGCACTTATCGATTGTTCACAAAATTGTTTTCTAAATACCAACTAGAGTTTTCTTTTGTAAGCTTCGAGAACGCAGAGAATTTAGACTCAGTGATTCAAGAAAACACAAAGCTTGTTTGGCTCGAGACTCCCACCAATCCGCTAATGAAGTTAGTGGACATTAAAAAAGTGGCAGCTCTTGTGAAAGGCAAAAATATTTTGGTAGCCGTGGACAATACCTTTGCTACGCCTTACATTCAGCGCCCACTTGATCTGGGTGCCGACATTGTAATGCATTCGGCTACCAAGTATCTAGGAGGGCACTCCGATGTGATCGCTGGAGCCTTAATTACCAAGACCAAAGAGCTTGGAGAAGAACTGCATTTCATCCAATTTGCAAGCGGAGGGATTTTAGGACCTCACGATTCCTATTTAGTTTTGCGAGGAATCAAAACGCTTTCCCTTAGAATGGAACGTCATAGCGAAAACGGAATGAAAGTCGCCGAATTCTTAGCGCAGCATCCCAAAGTAGACAAGGTATTTTACCCCGGACTGAAATCAAATCCTCAGTACGATCTTGCTCAAAATCAAATGAATGGTTTTGGCGGAATGGTCTCCTTTACTTTTAAATCCAATGACAAACAGCAGGCTGTGAAATTTTTAGAATCTATCAAGGTTTTCACCCTAGCAGAAAGTCTTGGCGGTGTGGAATCTCTAGCCAACCACCCTAGCACCATGACCCATGCCTCGATTCCTGCAGAAAAAAGACAAGAATTAGGTATTACAGACGATCTCGTGCGACTAAGTGTCGGTATTGAAGATGCAGATGATTTGCTAAGCGACTTAGAAAACGCTTTATCCTTTTAAAGTAAAAAGAACGGCCTTGCCGTTCTTTTTTGATCTAATTTTAGTACCATGACAGACTTTACTCAATATTTAGAGAACTATATTTCTTTAACCTCCAGTGAAAATTGGCAGCAACAACTCCTTCTTTCTAAACAAAAAACGCTAGACTTGCTTAGTCCACTTTCCGACCAGCAGGCCCTGTTTCAATACCAAGATGGCAAATGGAGTATCAAAGAAGTCTTGCAACATCTTATCGATGCCGAAAGGATTTTCCTTTACCGTGCCCTACGCTTTTCACGTAAGGATACGCAGCCACTGCAAGGATGGGACGAGGAACTTTATGCCCAAAATGCGGCGGCAAATGCTCGCCCTCTCTCTGAGATGCTAGAAGAATTTAAGTGTGTACGAAAATCTACTTTCCTATTTTTTCAAGCACTCCCAAAAGAGAGTCTGCATTTTTCCGGCGTAGCAAACGGCCACGAAATCCAAGTCGAACAACTTGGCAAACTCCTGTTAGGCCATCATTTGCATCATCATGAAATTCTTAAAACTCGCTATTTTCAAAAGGCACCATGGAACAAGTAATTGAGGTTTTAAATAACGACGGGGTCATTCTTTACCCCACCGATACAATTTGGGGTTTAGGCTGCAAAGCTACTAGTCTAGAAGCCATTCTTCGCATCTACGAGATTAAGTCTAGAGAAAAGAGCAAATCCATGATCATCCTAGTGGAAAACGAGAAAAGATTGATGGACCTCGTGGAAGTACCCTCCATTGCTTGGGAACTCATCGATCTTGCGGAGAAACCACTGACCCTAGTCTACGACCAGCCGAAGGGCCTTCCAAAAGAGCTTTTGGCACCCGACGGGAGCATAGGTATTCGCTTAACCAAAGAGCCCTATTTGAAAAAACTAATCTCAAAAATAAATTGCCCTTTGGTTTCCACTTCAGCCAATTTAAGTGGCGACAAAAGTCCTCTGCAGTTTTCGGACATCCATAAAGACATTGTCTCTAATGTTGACTTTGTTGTCAATCAGGACCAAGATCGCGTTTCTACGTTTTCAGGTTCTTCCATCATTCGCATTTGGAGTGACAATCGAATCCACGTGATACGTGAGTAATTTTCTAAAGGATTCGTATCTTTGCCAGGAAGGGAACTTTGCCACACCTGGAGCACCCATTGTCCTTACTAAATCCAAGGATTTTTGTCAATATGAAACTCAATTTAGTACAAAATAAAAATTTCAAGCTTTTCAAAACGATCTCGCAAATCGCCGAGCAACGGGGCCAATCCGCCTATATTGTGGGAGGCTATGTGCGTGATCTTTTATTAAAAAGAGACACACCTACAGATATTGATTTTGTCACGGAAGGCTCTGGTTTAGAACTTGCCACGGCCGTGGCATCGGAACTTGGACCCAATCTTAAGGTTTCACTTTTTAAAACCTATGGAACGGCTATGTTCAAGCACAAGGGGCTTGAACTTGAATTTGTTGGCGCAAGAAAGGAAAGTTATACGGAAAACAGCCGCAATCCCAATGTCGAATCTGGCAGTTTAAAAGACGATCAGATGCGTCGCGACTTCACCATCAATGCCATGGCGATCTCGCTTAATCCTGAGTCTTTCGGAGAGCTCATTGATCCATTCTTTGGCATTGAAGATCTTGAAAACAAAATCCTTCGAACCCCTTTAGAACCTGAGCAAACCTATAGTGACGACCCCCTTCGAATGATGCGTGCGCTCCGATTTGCTTCTACCTTGAATTTCACGATAGAACCCAAATCCCTAGCCGCCATTACGACGCAAGCAGAGCGAATAAAAATAGTCTCCATGGAAAGGGTCATGGTGGAATTCAATAAAATAATGCTTTCACAGAAACCGTCCCTTGGCCTACGCCTTATGGAAGAAACGGGTTTATTAAACCTAATTATTCCCGAACTTGTTGCGCTAAAAGGAGTAGAAGAAATTGAGGGACAAACCCATAAAGACAACTTCTACCATACCCTTGAGGTAGTGGACAACATTTCCTTGTTCACAGAGAATTTATATTTGCGCTATGCCGCTCTTTTCCACGATGTGGGAAAAGCACCCACTAAAAAATTCGTCGATGGAATAGGCTGGACTTTTCATGGCCATGAATACCTAGGTTCAAAAATGGTAAGAACGCTCTTTCAAAGACTTAAACTTCCACTAGGTTCAGACATGAAATATGTGCAAAAACTTGTCAAACTATCCTCTCGACCTATTTCACTGGTTACCGACGATACTTCTGACAGTGCCCTTAGACGTTTGCTATTTGATGCGGGGGAAGATATGGAGGATCTATTCACTTTATGCAAAGCCGATATCACCACCAAAAATTCAAAAAAACAGCGTAACTTTAAAAAGAATTTTGATTACGTGGCTAGCAAAATCAAGGAAGTCGAAGAGAAAGATCAGATTCGAAATTTTCAACCTCCTGTTTCTGGAGAAGAAATCATGGCACTTTTCAATCTATCCCCCGGACGTGAAATTGGAATCCTAAAGGAGAAAGTCAAAGAAGCTATTTTAGAGGGTGAAATTGAAAATGAAAAATCCCAGGCGATTTCCTATGTGATTAAGGAAGCTGAAAAACTAAATGTAAAACAGAAATAAAACAAACAAAACCACCAAATCATTTGATTCTGGTGGTTTTGTTGTTCTTCTTTATACTTCTTAAAATTGATATTCAACCCCTAGCATGTAGGAACGAGGAAGCGTCGTGTAGCCTGCAACGTCCGTGTAGGACTTATTAAAAAGATTTCCAATATTTAAATTCGCTTGTAAGGCCTTCGTGATCTTCTGATTCGCGCTTAAGCGAAACACGTGGTAGCTTTCCAAATTCACATCTTTCACACTTGCACTTTGATCATCCCAGTAGGAGTCACTGCGGGAGGAAACGAATTGATGCGAGAGAGCTAGTGAAGTGCTTTCAAAAGGATCGTACTGGATATAGGAATTTACCCTCTGTTTAGGTTGACGCAAACGAGTAAGCTCATTTTCTTTCTCAACAAAACTGAAATTGGCACCTAGTCTCCATTTCTGTTGCCATTTGGTGTCAAATCCCAATTCAAATCCGTTCACTTTGTTTTCATTCACATTAATAAATTGTCCTGTGAAATCAGGATTGTTCACGTAGGCGAAAACATCTTGTTCGTTTCGCATAAAGAAAGATCCGTTTAATACAAGAGACTGGTCCTTGCGACCTACACTAAAATTCACCTCGTGCGTGGAATTGGTTTCCGGTACGAGTTCTTTGTTTTCTACTGTATAGGGTAAGCTTCCATAAAATTGGTAGAGCGTAGGTGCAATGAATGCAGTGGCGTAAGAATATCCTATTTTATAATAGTTTGAACCAAATTCTTTGAGGACAAATGGATTTACACTGTATACCAAATGATTTCCAAATTCAGAATGGTGGGTGTTTCGGGCGCCTAGGTCCAAATGGAACAAACCCCAGTTTAAATTGGCATTGGCAAAGACATCAAAATTCGAAACCTTCGTTTCTTTCAAAACAAGGACGTCTTCCATCGATTCTCCACCCCAAGGAAGAGCTTTGGATCCCATTTTCTGAGTCTCGTAGGAAACTCCTGCACTTAGAGAAATGTGCTGATTAAATGTATAGTGATTTAAAAGTTCTACAAAGCTATTCTCACCCTTGTAAAAATACTCATCACGGTAGTGGTCCGAATTCCAATTCTGAATTGTTCTTTCAGAGCCAGACAAACGTGAATTGAGCACGAGTTGTCCACCTTTGTATTTGTAATACCCTCCAACACCCACGAATTGTTGGGAGTCGTCTCCTCTTCCTTTACCATCCGAAAAGGCCCCCTGATCATCCTCGTGGAAATGATGAGACATATTGCCTTGCGCATAGAATCCAAAAGAATCTCTGTCATAGCCGATTCGAGCCCCCAGACTTTGTCTTTCGCTTCCATCTTTATCAAACCCCTCTCCTTTTGCAGAAGAAAGTCCGTCCTGTTTCTCATTTGTTCCATTCAGATTGTAGCTCCAAGCCCCTAGTTTCCCACGAAGAGCTAGCTGTTGACCAAAATGACCAAATGAACCTCCTTTTAAACCTGCGACTCCCTGCAGTTTTTTCTGAGCGCTTTCAAGCGTTCGAATATTAATAACCGATACGGTCGCATTCGATCCATACAGAACGGAAGAAGACCCGTTAAGAACTTCGATACTTTCTATGGTCTCCAAAGGAATCAGACGAAGATCCGTAGCGGTATAGTCGTTTCCTGTCACATCTTTTAGGGGTACTCCATCGATTAGGATGAGTACATTGGCAAGTTTACCTCCTCGCACTTTTGGGAATTTGGGTTCTTGCGAGTTGTTCGAGGCACCAGTGAGTTGAATGCCGCTCACACTTTGAAGTACCTCGCCTAAGTCACTTCCCTTAAAGCGCTGTAAATCTTGGGAAGTTAAAAGCATCACGTTCTTACCGGTAGCATAAAGTTGCTGCTTCTGTTTACCTGCAATTGTTACCTCTTGAATTTCGCCAATTGCGGGTTGTTGTTGGGCATGCACTACTGATTGTACGACAAGCAGCGCTCCAACAAAAATTAATCGTTTTCTCATAATTGAAAAATTTTGGTTAAAGTTTACTTACCGGAAAAAATAAAGTCTAAGTCCTTTGCCGTAATGCAAGGGATATTCAGGCTTTTCCTCCGAAAGCGATAATAATTCGAGTGCTCTTAGATAGGTTTCCTGACTTTCACATTTTTAGGCCTTCTCCTTACGGGATGTAAAAATGGCTCTTCTAAAAATTAGACGACGGTGATTTACAGTTGCGGGGACAGTTGGTGAATTGCACACCATTCCCTGTTCTAGGAACGAGGCGAAGATACGAATAAAGAAAGAGTCTTACTTTAAAAAATTATAGGAAGCTGGAGTCAAATGAAAACGGAAGCAAATCCCGAATGGAGCGTGTTTTGCAGACCTCTCCAGTAGTGGACGCAAAATACACTTCAATCTCTTGTTCCTGCTTGCTTTCATATTCAAGAATGCTTTGTCGACAAGCGCCGCATGGAGGGGCAAGTACAGGATTCTCTACAGACCTTTCTGGACCGCCGATGACAAACAATTTAAGAATTCTTTCACTCGGATAGTTTGCCGAAGTCCAAAAGATGGCTGTACGTTCTGCACAAAGGCCAGAGGGATACGCAGCATTCTCTTGGTTATTCCCCAAAACAATCTCTCCATTTTCGAGTAAAAGTGCACAGCCCACTAGGAATTTAGAATAAGGGGCATACGCGTTTTTGCGAGCTTTTTGGGCCGCTTCGTAAAGTTTCTGTTCCATCGCATCTAGCTGCTCAACGGAATCGAAATATTCATAGTCGATGGTCAATTCTTTGTTCATCTAAAACATCTATAAAGTGGGAGTAAATGTAGGACTTTTTCTTCGAGAGTAAAGCCCAAGCCTAGGTTAATGAACGAAAAAAGGTTAATTTTACCTCTTATACAATCAAAAAATAGTACGAATGAAACTTTTCACTCCCTTAAAGCTACGAAATTTAGAATTGGAAAATCGCTGGGTGATGTCTCCCATGTGCATGTACAGTTGTGAGCATGGAATGCCCAATGATTTCCATTTTGTTCATTATGGATCTAGAGCCATGGGAGGTACAGGACTTTTAATTATGGAGGCGACCGGCGTTTTACCAGAAGGTAGGATAACTCATAAATGCCTTGGGCTTTGGAACGATAAGCAAAAAGTAGAGCTAGAAAAAATCGTTTCTTTTATTCATAAAAATTCGAATTCAAAAGTAGGCATCCAACTTGCGCATGCGGGAAGAAAAGCCTCCACTTGGGAAGGTGTTCAATTGCCTGCTTCCGAGGGCTGGATTCCTGTCGCACCTTCTCAAATCCCCTATAAAGACTCGGAACAGATTCCACACGAATTAAATGAACAGGAGATCAAAGAGATCGTTCAGGCCTTTAAAAAAGCAGCAGAGCGTGCGCTTGACGCGGGGTTTGACCTTCTTGAAATTCACGGTGCTCATGGATATTTGATTCATCAATTCCTCTCGCCTTTGTCCAATCAAAGATCGGATCAGTACGGTGGCTCCTTTGAGAACCGGATTCGTTTTCTACTTGAAATTATAGACCAAATCACTCCTTTGCTAGATCAGAAGCATCCCCTTCTTGTTCGGCTATCTGCGGATGAATATGCGCAAGAGGGTTGGGATGTATCGCAAAGCATTGCCCTTTCCAAAATTCTGAAATCGAAAGGGGTGGATTTAATTGATGTCTCAAGTGGTGGGAATATTCAGGGGGCTAGAATTTCCGTATTTGATTCTTACCAGGTACCCTTTGCAGAAGCCATTCGAAGTGAGGCATCGATTAAAACAGGAGCCGTGGGACTTATTCACAATGCATTGCAAGCAGAAGAGATTTTAATCCAAGACAAAGCAGACCTTATTTTTGTAGGTCGAGAAATCCTTCGAAACCCATATCTCGCAAGCCAAACGGCCATGGAGTACAATGAAAACTGCAGTTTTCCAGTGCAATACGAACGAGCTAAACGAGGATGAAATTAGAAGATTTTTTCTGGAGTTGTCCCTATAAAACTTACCTAGGCATTGAGTGCTATGGGTGTGGAGCGCAGACTGCCCTTGCTTTACTTTGGAAAGGAGAATGTGCCGAATCGTTTCGCACCTATCCCGCGCTCCCCACTCTACTACTACTTGGACTCGTGTTTCTTTTCTTTGTCATAACAAAAAAGAGGAAGCTACAAAACTTGCTGCTTCCCCTTGTGATCCTTAATGTGGTCCTTATTCTAGGCTCTTATTACCTACTCTAAGTTTACGATTTAAACTTACTTATGACCTCTAATGTTTTTTCAAGTTCTTGTTCTTTTATTGCATCGGAAATAAACCAAGTTTCAAAACCACTCGGTGGTAAATAAATACCGTGGCTCAATAAATGGTGAAAGAATTCATTGAACATCTCGTGATTCGCTTGAGCCGCCTGATCGAAATCTTTCACCTCTGAGGTTTCGAAGAACAAAGACATCATAGAGCCTTTGCGGTTGATCAGATGAGAGATCCCTTTTTCATTTAAAATAATGGAAATTTCACGGTCTAAAATTTCAGCTGTACGGTTAATTCTTGTATAAAACTTCTCGTCTCCTAGAATTTGTTCTAAAGTCACTAGCCCGGCTCTCATCGCTAAAGGGTTCCCACTCAACGTACCGGCCTGATAAACGGCACCCTTAGGTGCAAGATGATCCATAATTTTATTCGGCCCTGCGAAAGCGCCCACCGGCATTCCTCCTCCTATTACTTTTCCAAACGTGACGAGGTCTGCACGAACACCAAAAACCTGTTGCGCTCCCCCGAAAGCAAGACGAAAGCCTGTCATTACTTCATCAAAAATCAAAAGTGCACCGTGTTGGTCGCATAGGTCTCTAAGGGCTTGCAAGAAATTGTCTTCGGGTAGAACACATCCCATATTCCCCGCTACCGGTTCAATAATGATTGCGGCAATATCGCTTCCTTCTTTTTCAAAAAGTGACTTTACGCCCTCTAAGTCATTATACTTTGCAAGTAGAGTGTCTTTCGCTGTTCCTTTCGTCACTCCTGGAGAATTCGGATTCCCGAAGGTCGCAGCTCCACTTCCTGCTTTAATTAGGAACGAATCCGAATGACCGTGGTAACATCCTTCAAATTTTACAATTTTATCTCTCCCAGTACATCCTCGAGCTAACCTCACGGCGCTCATGCAAGCCTCAGTCCCTGAAGAAACCATACGAACTTGGTCTATATTGGGTACTTTGGAGACGATCAATTTCGCGATTTGAGTTTCAAGTTCGGTGGGAGTACCAAACGAAAAACCACTTTCAGCCTGCTGTTGAATCGCTTCTAAAACTTTAGGATGTGTATGCCCTAGAATTGCGGGCCCCCAAGAATTAATATAATCAATATATACTCGGTTGTCTTCGTCAGTTAAATAGGCTCCCTTCGCCGACTTCATAAACACGGGTACTCCCCCTACGGATTTGAAGGCACGTACGGGTGAATTCACCCCGCCAGGAATGTATTTTTTCGCCTCATCGAAGAGTTCTGAACTTCTTTGGTATACCATAATAAATCAATTTAAGAACGAAAAAATCTCTTCGTTCAAGGTGTGCAAATTTACGAAATTAGAAGGAGACTTAGCGTCTCGGCTTGCGCTTTTGGAGATAAATCAGCTGGCCTACACGGGGCTGTTCGCCGTAAGACATTCTATTTTTAGAATAAAGTTGGGAGAGCTTCACGCCAAATTTCTGAGCGATGTCATGCATGGTTTCACCTACTTGTACCTCGTAGGTTGCAACTAGGGCTTTGGAAGATTTGGCTTCTAGGAACAAAACATCGTTTTTCTGTAGCTCTGGACCAGAAAGCTCGTTCCATTTCATAATCTGCTTCTCTCCAATATTAAATTTATTGCTGATAAATGCAACGGTAGTGGTGGCAGGAATGATAACAAATTTCTTTCGAGAATTGGGATGGGTTTTAATGAGAATTCCTTGAAGGAGTTCCGCTTCCGAACGCAACTGCTGAACATCCTCCACTCTTTGCGCATAAGAAACTTGCTTATAAGGAACAGTTAAGGTGACAGGTTCCGTTTTCGCATTGGTTTGATCTAATTGCGCCATGAAAATCTTATCCTCCCGCAGTTCCGGATATAGCTTTAGAAGTGTAAAGTAAGTCTCTTTCGAACTTGTACGATCGAATTCGTACAGTTTTAATTTTTCAATCTTATCAATTAAAATATAAGCATACCTAGGATTCGTTGCGTACCCTGCTTTTTTAAGTCCATGGGCCCATGCTTTGTAATCTTGCATGTCTAGCGTGAAAAGATTCTGATAGTATTTTCGAAACCGTAAAAATTTAGAATGATCTTCGTAGGATTCACGCGGATCTTCATACACTCGAAAGCATTCATTGGGCGCATCGTCCGTATGGGACATGGTTTTCCCAGTCCACTCTTCCTTGCATTTAATTCCAAAATGATTGTTGCCCATTTGCGCGAGACGGCTCTGGCCTCCTCCGGTTTCTAATAGACCTTGAGCTAAGGTTATTGACGCGGGAATTTGGTACTTCTCCATTTCCTCCACCGCATAGGGTGCGAATTTTTGGATGTATTGATCTTCTGTCTTCCAACTTTGACCATTCAAAAATGTAATTATTAAAAGCGTAAAAGCAACCAAGCTCTTTTTCATGTCTTATCTATTTAAACTAAATTAGTTTTGCTCTAATTCTCTACAGGTTGAATTAACACTCTGCCCTTTGATTGCAAAAATTCATTTGCGCCTGCAATTCCTTGCAGACCACCCGTGTGAATGGCTAAGATCCTGGTTCCTTTTGGGAAATAATCTTTCTCGATTAACCCGAGTAAACTCTGCATCATCTTCCCCATATAAAGAGGGTCTATCGCCACCGAAAACTGACTCGAAAATGCATTCACAAACTCAATGAGTTCGACCGACATTTTTCCATATCCGGCTTCCGCCGCCTCGATCAATTCAAAATTCTCTCGTCCTGAAAGACGACTAATAATCGCATCCAAGCTTCCATCCTTAACGACCTTAAACCCTAGGATTTTCTGATTTGGACCCGCAAATTTGGAAAGCCCTGCAAGGGTTCCCCCCGTGCCTACGGGCGCACAAATATAATCAAAACTTTGAGTTTCAACCCCTAGAACATATTTAAAGCCTTCCACTGCCAATTCACTCGTGCCTCCTTCCGGGATTAAAATTGCATCTTTCGCTAGGGCTTTCACAAGTTGCACAATTTGTCCTTTCTCTCGGTAAACCTCTCTCGAAACAAAACTAAATTCCATTCCATTTTGGTGGGCAAAACGAAGAGTGGGATTTTGCATCCAACTGTCTTTTAACTCCTCTCCACGCACAATTCCATGGGTGGCAAAACCAAAGCGTTTTCCCATCGCAGAAATTGCGGCAATATGATTGGAATAAGCACCTCCAAAGGTATAGATTACCGGTTTTTTTGTTTCATTTTCCAGTAAAGTTTTGATGGGATAGAAAAGTTTCCAGAATTTATTCCCCGAAATCTCAGGATCTATCTGATCCTCTCTTTTCAAAAAGAGGCGCACCTCCTTTTTTATCGGAAGCTCAACAATAGGAGCGGTATTCAATGGCAGTTCCATATAGGTTTCAAAATTAAAACATTTCCCACAACTTCGTCCTATTTTGCCAGCCGAATTCAATAGCCCCCGCGCACAAAGCCTCTATTGGGTAGCAAACAAAAATTTAATAAAACTAAATAGAGCCTTCTATTTTATGCTAAGATTTTAATATCTTCGCCATCAAAACGACGCGAGGTGGGCGAAAAAGAGCAAATCTTTTCCAAATTAATAAAAGATAATCAAGGTTTGATTATCAAAGTCTCACGCCTCTATACAAACTCTTTGGAAGACGAAGAAGACCTTTTCCAAGAAATTGTGTTACAATTATGGAGAAGCTACGACACATTTAAAGGACAAAGTAAAATTTCGACATGGATGTATCGCGTCGCACTGAATACCGCTATTACGCTATTTCGAAAGAAAACAAAATCGCCGAAGACAGATGAACTCATGGAATACCACCAAAGAGATTATCTGGAAGAAGACAACGATGAGAAACAATCTCAGATAGCCCTACTCTACAAAGTAATTAAATTACTTCCAAGAGTAGAACGAGCCATCGTTGTCATGTACTTGGACGATCAGCCCTACCGAGAAATTGCAGAAACGTTAGGTATCTCCGAAGTAAACGCTCGGGTCAAAATGAACCGTCTAAAAAAGACACTTAAAGAATTGATGGAAAAGCATGCCTGAATTTGATCTTGATAGCCTGAAAGAGCAGTGGCAAACACAGCCACTTACTCAAAAATACGGAGCGCCAGAAATCCTTGAAATGCTCAATAAGAAGTCACGTAATTATGTGAAATACATTTATTATATAAGCATCGCAGAGTTCACCCTTTTTATTGCCATCGCTTTGTATTACATCCTAAGTGGAGACGATTTGGGTGATTTCATGAAAACCATTGGAAAATTAGGAATTGAAAATCCCGATCAGTACCGCGAAATATTCTCGGTGTTGTATACGGTAATGAAAGTGTCAAGTCTCCTCGTGAGCAGCCTGTTTGTGGTGCGCTTCTACAGGGCATACAAAAAAATCAAAGTTGAGGAAAATCTAAAAAAATTCATACTACAAATTGTAGCATTTCGAAAAACAGTGAATTTATTTATACTGGTAAACATTTTATTAATCGTCCTGTTTATTGGAATGATTATTACTTTCCTCTTTGCTCTTTTATACCAAGAAAACGTTCAAATAGACAGTCCGACTCTTTATGGACTTGCTACAGGTATGATCGTCTCAACGATCCTGAGTGTGGTTCTAATCTGGGGGTACTACCGTCTGGTTTATGGCATATTAATGGGTCGCTTAGGTAGAAACTTAAAACAACTTCAGCAGATTGAAAATACAAACGAAAATTAAAATAGGCGTACTTTAAAAAGTACGCCTATTTTAATTTCGCATAAGATGCTTTTCTTTGTTAGAAAGCAGAATGCTACAATTCCTTTCTTAATCTAGCTACGGGAATACTTAACTGTTCACGATATTTAGCAATCGTTCTACGAGCAATATTATACCCCTTTTCTTTTAACAAACCGACCAGCGCATCGTCCGTATAAGGCTTTCTTTTGTTTTCATTATCAATCACTTCCTGCAAGTGCATCTTTATCTCTTTGGTAGAAACCTCTTCACCATCGTCGTTGGTTAACGAATCTGAGAAAAGATCTTTTAGATAGACAATACCATTGGGCGTATCTGCATATTTACTTTTCACAACCCGCGAAATGGTCGATATATCAAACCCAGTGATGTCAGCGACATCTTTCAGAATCATGGGTTTAAGGGATTTATCATCTCCAGTCAAAAAGTATTCCTTCTGCAATTTCACAATCGCAGTAATGGTTTGAAGCAGTGTATTCTGCCTTTGGTTAATAGCATCAATATACCATTTTGCAGCGTCTAGCTTTTGTTTAATAAACAGTGCTGCTTGCTTGTGCTCACTCGAAGTTTTGTCATGGGAATACGTAGAGAGAATCTCCTTGTATTCATCAGAAACCCTTAGAGTAGGTGCATTTTTGCTATTAAGCAAAGGAACTACTTCGAATTTTCCTTTGGCTAGTTCCTTGATTTGAATTACAAAATCCGGAATGATTTCCTGGTTGATTGTGATTGTTTGGGTATCAAAATTCCCACCAACTTTGGGAGAAAGTTTTGATATTTCCTCTAACGCATCTTTGAGATCCTCCTCTTCCACATCGTACTTCTGCATGATCTTGCTATAGTGCTTATTGGTCAGAGCATCAAATTGATTGCGAAGGATATTTGCAGCTAAACTAACAGACTTATCGCGTGTGACTTTCTTTTCAATTTGAAGCAGAAGACATTCCTGCAGGCTTCTTGCCGCCACTCCCGGAGGATCTAGTTTTTGCAAATAGTTCTCCAGGATATTTTCAACCTCTTCTTTGGTCGTGTAGATCCCTTGAGAAAAAGCCAGATCGTCTACAATCGCCTTAATTTCACGTCTTAAATAGCCGTCTGTATCTAGGTTGCCAATTATATATTCCCCTATTTTTAGTTCATTTTCTCCGATATTAATTAGGCGAATCTGTTCGATCAAGTAATCGTACAGGGTCTGCCCTTCCGTGAGAAGACTTTCATTGTCAAATTCTTCGTCATCCGCTGAATAATTGCTTGAAGCGGTTTTATAGGAGGGTTCATCGTCGAAAAGATATTCATTCACATCAAAATCCGTATCGATTGTCTCGGTCCCTTCCTCTTCATACTCCGCACCGTCCTCAAAATCGTCCCCTTCCTTTTCCTCTTCACTCGTCCTTTCAAGGGCAGGATTTTCCTCCAACTCTCGCTCCAACTCTTCTTCAAATTCAAGTGTATGAAGCTGAATCAGTTTCATCAATTGAATCTGTTGAGGAGCCAGTTTCTGGCCTAGTTTAAGTTGTAAATTTTGTTTTAACATATATCAGTTCAAGCTACAAAAATAACGGCTATTCTATCGGGGGATTCTATAGGCTTTCCGAAATATTTTATATAATTATTAAAATTCTGCGCTTTTTGGGGTCCTAGGGAACGGAATCACATCTCTAATATTGGTCATTCCGGTCACAAATAGAACGAGTCTTTCAAGACCCAATCCAAATCCAGCGTGGGGAACGGATCCAAACTTTCGAGTATCTAAATACCAATAAAGCTCCTGCTGATCCACTTCCATTTCCTCCATCTTTTTCTTAAGCACTTCAAGACGTTCTTCTCTTTGGGATCCCCCAATGATTTCGCCTATGCCTGGGAATAGAACATCCATTGCAGCCACCGTTTTCTCCTCTTCATTCAGGCGCATATAGAACGCTTTGATTTCTTTCGGATAATCGAAAAGGACTACTGGGCATCCAAAATGCTTTTCCACTAGGAATCGTTCGTGCTCACTTTTTAAATCGGCACCCCAACCCTCGACCGGGTATTGGAATTTACCCTTCTTATTTTCTTTTGAGTTTAGTAGAATTTCAATGGCCTCTGTGTAGGAAACCCTTTTAAATCTCTTCTCAATTACATTTTCTAATTTTTCAATGAGTCCTTCCTTTGCACGGTCCTTCTCAGGCTTTTGCTTTTGATCCTCTGAAAAACGTTTGTCTAGAAAAGCTAAGTCTTCCTTGCAGTTCTCTAATACGTACTTGATTACATATTTCAGGAAATCTTCGGCTAAATCAATGTTGTCCTCAAGATTGTTGAATGCAACCTCTGGTTCCACCATCCAGAATTCCGCTAAATGCCGAGTAGTATTGGAGTTTTCAGCCCTAAAAGTAGGTCCAAAAGTGTAAACACGGCCCAGCCCCATCATCGCTGTTTCTGCCTCAAGTTGACCCGAAACCGTCAGTGAAGTCTTGCGACCAAAAAAGTCTTGTTCAAAATCGACTTGTCCTGCATCGTCTTTTGGAAGGTCGTTTAAATCTAGCGCCGTGACGCCAAACATTTCTCCCGCACCTTCTGCGTCTGCTCCCGTAATTATAGGCGTATTAATATAACTAAACTGATTTCTATTGAAATACTCATGTATAGCAAAGCTCACTGCACTTCTTACTCTGAATACTGCGCTAAACAAATTGGTTCTAAATCGCAAATGCGCTTCTTCCCTTAATTTCTCAAGAGAGTGTTTTTTGGGCTGTAGGATCGTCTTTTGCAATTCCTCATAGAAATTGTCGCCTAAAATTTCAATTTTTTTTGCGATGATCTCAACGTTTTGACCGGCTCCTTGGCTTTCCACCACTTCACCTGTGATCTTTAGAGAAGATCCAATATTAATTTTCTTGATTAAATCTTCGCTGAACCCGAGTTCTGGATTCACTACGATTTGCAAATTGTTGAGTGTCGAACCGTCATTCAATGCGATAAAACGGTTAGAACGAAAAGCTTTAACCCATCCGTACACGGTAAGGTCATGATGAAGTACTTTCTTGTACTCTTGTAGAATGTCGTTTAGGGTACTCTTTTTCATAGATACATCTGTTGAGGACAAAGATAATAAAAATTGGCTTAATTTTTGATAGCGCAAAAATAAATCCATCGTGAAAAAAGAATATTTTTCCGAATGAATTGGACTTACTGCCTACTAAAAACCACCAAAGTCCTATATTTTTCGAAACTTGTAAAAGCTCCAAAGTTTTCGTTTTTGAAGATATTCCCTATCGTGCTCCATAGCGTACGCTTCTCTTTCAAAAGAAATACGCCTATACGCTTGAGGACCATTTTTCAATTTATAAAACCAATAATAGTATTCAATCACATACCATAGGTAAAAAAAAACGACCAGAAGTTCAAGTTGTTGCCGCAGATGAATTCGTTCATGATTAAGCAACACAGAATCTTCTAAATCCTGTTTAGAGCGCAAAATCACAAATGGAAATAGCGTGATGCCATTTATTTTCGTATTTTTGAGAAGTATTGAACAGACCACAACCATAGTTCAAAACTAATCAAAAAAAATGTAGTTTAAAATTTAACTTATGTCTCGTCTACCTATCAAAGAAAATGAAGACTATTATTATAACGAGCAAGGATACAGAGTTTTTACGGAAAACTACCATTTGAAAAGAGGGTTTTGTTGTAAAAACGGATGCAAGCATTGCCCCTATGGCTACGACAAGAAAACGGATACCTTTAAAAAAAACCAAGATAAAAACAAATCAAAATGAAAAAATACACGTTCCTTTTATTCATAGCGGCGAGTTTAGTAGTGGCCTCTTGTAGCCCCTTCCAAGTTCGCTCTGATTATGCAGAAACTACCAATTTCAATCAATACCGTACTTACCAACTTCGGATTCAAGATTTGAAATTAAATGACATTGACAAAGACCGAGTTTTGAATGAAATCTCGAAGCAACTTCAAACCAAAGGACTTACACCTTCACAAAATCCTGAACTTATCATAAATGTAAAGGCAAGGCATAAAAATGTAAATGACATCCACACTTCAAACCCTTACGGCCTATACGGTTGGGGTAGCCCTTGGGGCTGGGGCTTTGGAATGCAAAGAACTTGGAGCACCAATTACAACCGCGGGGGCCTTGTCATTGATCTAATCGATGCAAAAACCCAGAGATTGGTTTGGCAAGGAATCGGCGACGGAATCTCCGTGGATTCTCCAAAACAAAAGCAAAAACAGATCCCACAAATCATCGAAGAAATGATGGCAAATTATCCGCCGAAAGCAAATTAACCCACTGTCTATCTACTATACAATCAACGAGACTAAATGCCTCGTTGATTTTTTTTACGCGATATTTAAACAATCGAGCGAAGGAATGGAATGTTGCACATTACGCCTACACGTCACCTTCATTCGACAAAAAATTCCGAGTCGAATAGACTCGGAATTTTTGTTTATCAGGCGCAATAACGCGAGAAGATTACCCTAATCTAATAGTTCTGAAATAGGATTCCCAATAGTTCCACTTGGATTTTCTATTTTTAACATCTGCGCTAACGTAGGAGCAATATCGGACATATGATAAGGCTTTGAGCTAGACCCTTTTTTGACCCCAGTTCCCATGAAGAGTAGAGGTATGTGCGAATCATAAGAGTTCCAAACAGTATGTGTTGTCCCTGTTTTTGAATAGGAAGGCAAAAGACCATCTTGTGGAATAATCTGAATATCGCCACTCCGCTGCCAATGATACCCATTGATCATTCGAGTCTTTATCGGTTCTGGAATTGCTGCCTCTGGAAGTTCCCTTAGCTCAACTGCGTAGAGAACACCTTTCTCCTGATTCAGCCAGTCGACCACATGGTTTGCCACATCATCGTATTCTAGATCTGCAGACTTAATTGTTTTTTTATTTAAGTACACTTGGTAGTTTTGAAAACCTAAAACTAAATCTTGCTTTCCAAATTCCTTTTTCAACTCCTTTTCTAAATCTGCGATAAGTTCTGGGGCAAAAAAGCCACTTTTCAGCTTGTTTTCTTTCATGTAACCTTCAGAATGAGCCGCTCCATGGTCGGCGGTCAAAAAGACCAGGTAATTTCCTTTGCCCACTTTCTGATCTAAAGCCTTGAAGAATTCAGCTAAGTCACGATCTAGCCTGATATAAGTGTCTTGAACTTCAATGGAATTGGGTCCAAACTTATGCCCCACATAATCCGTGGAGGCAAGGTTTACAACCAAGAAATCAGGATCTGCATCTTTTCCAAGTCCATACCCATCCACAGCCGCTGTAGCAGCCATAAATGTAAGGGTATTTCCAAAGGGTGTACTGCGTATTACATTTTTGTCTTTATCAAAATCAGCAAGTAAATTTTTATACGGGAAAGTAGGAGTAGTCGCACTTCCTAAAAGTCCTTCCCATGGAACATCATCTCGTGTACTTTCTTTATACTCTTTTGGATTTAAAACCAAATCCCATCCTTTAGAAACGAGAGATCTAGCATGGTTTTTAGCATTAAAGTCTTGTAGCCATTTAGGGAGTTCATTCATATAATAGGAACTCGTCACAAAATGTCCATTCCCTTCATCAAACCAAAAGGCTCCTAAGGGATTATGTCCGGCCGGCAAAATGGAGGCGCGGTCCTTTAACGATACTCCAACCACTTTTGAACGAAAGCTAGTGGCAATACCCAATTGATCTGTGATCGTGCTACTATTCAAATTAATTGGCGAATGGCTTCCAATTTTGTTTGAACTTGCCCCCACACCTTTTACTTGCGTATCGGTAGTGCAATAGACACTCTCTCCGGTCTCACGATCAAGCCAGTCATTTCCGGCAATTCCATGAATCGAAGGAACGGATCCAGTATACACAGAAGTATGTCCAATAGCGGTGACCGTAGGAATGTAATCAATCATTACATTGCTAAAGTTATACCCCTCACGAATCATACGATTAAAACCCTCATTCCCATAATGATCTTGGTAGCGATTTAGATAATCCCATCTCATTTGGTCGACCACAAGTCCGACCACAAGTTTAGGGGTTTGATTCTTGGAAGACGTCGCCGTTTGCGCGCCTAGACTAAGGCTTATGAACAAGCCAAGAAATAATAATCTCAAATTATTACGCATGCTTTAATATTTTAGACAAATTTACTATAAATAGACGATTTAAAGGCCCAACGAAAAAAATTCACATTTTATTAATATTCCATAAGCCCGATCTTTACGCTGCTTAAATTCCAATTAAGATAAAATTCTTACCTATGGAGATTTAATAATCTGGATATTGAACCGCTCTTTGATAAGATCTTGGTGGTATAGGCCTAAAAAAACCTCGCATAAGCGAGGTTCAAGATCATGATATCTTTTATTAAAATTTAAGATCGTTATTGACTGCTTTAACAGCCTCAGCAGCGGCATTAAATTTCTCTTTTTCTTTGTCGCTAAGTGGAATATTGACAATTTCTTCTACTCCATTTTTTCCGATGATAGCCGGTACGCCTAAACAAATGTCATTTTGCCCGTATTCGCCCTCTAAAAGAAGGGAACAAGGAATCATCTTTTTCTGATCGCAAGCAATCGCTTGTACCATGACGGAAACTGCAGCCCCTGGCGCATACCATGCAGAAGTACCTAACAATTTGGTTAATGTCGCACCGCCCACTTTGGTTTCTTCTACCACGTAATCAATCTGATCTTGGGTTAAGAACTCATTTACTGGGACTCCATTTCTTGTTGCTTTACTTATCAAAGGAAGCATACCCGTGTCGCTATGTGCAGCAATCACCATTCCGTCTACATCGGAAATTGGCGCCTCTAACGCTTCTGCTAACCTATACTTGAATCTTGCGCTATCCAGAGCTCCTCCCATCCCAATAATACGGTTTTTAGGAAGTCCTGATGTTTTATGGACAAGATATGCCATGGTGTCCATTGGATTGGATACGATAATAATAATCACATTTGGGGAATGCGCTACTAGATTTTTAGTAACCTCACTTACGATTCCAGCATTGATTCCGATGAGTTCCTCACGTGTCATTCCTGGTTTGCGTGGAATTCCTGAAGTAATTACAGCAATATCTGAATTTGCAGTTTTGCTATAATCCCCTGTGGTTCCCACAATTTTTGTGTCAAATCCGTTCAGTGAGGCAGTTTGCATTAAATCCATAGCCTTTCCTTCCGCAAATCCTTCCTTAATATCGACTACGACGACTTCCGAACAAAAATTCTTCATGGCAATATATTCTGCACAACTAGCTCCTACAGCGCCTGCTCCTACGACGGTTACTTTCATAATTTTATTTGATTTTTAATAGATTTTAAATTTCGAATTGATTCTCACAAAAGAGAGATTTGTAAAGTATTCAAATTTACAAATAAGTTCGATTTTACACAATTCCAAGCGACATATTTTAATTTCAGGCCAGCCCTTAAAAAAACAACCTATTTTTCTTCTTCAAAATAAAGTCGATAGTATTTTCCTTTTTCGTCTTGTCCCGTTTCAATTAACTTGCGATCTCCATGCACGTATATGTGAAAATTCTTATCGAGTTTGATAACACTCTTAAAATATCTAGCATTCTTTTTAACCGCGGATTCATTTATTACAAAATCTTCCGCAATGGAAACTTGCATATCTTGCTCATAGTCGGTTTTGTAATTGACAAAACTTTCGATTACATTCTGATCCTCTAAAACGTTGGATGTAAAGTCCTCGAACTCGAACTGATCTCTATCTTTAAAAAAGGAAATGGATTTGTTTAAAAAATCAGCCTGGTCTGCCTTAGAAATTTCAAACTCTTGGGGCAGTTGTTTGGTTATAAAATCTTTATAGACAGCTAAGGTCTCTTGTGTATGAAAATAGGCATCATTTCTTTGCTTCACTTTCAAAAAATCTTCAAACCAATAATACTCATCTCCATTCTTGTTTTGGTCTATTACCGAGACTGCGTATCCAAGATCTGAATCTACATTATAAATCACACAACCTTTGTCAAGTTTTGTAAGTCCAATTCCGTAATCCTTGTTAAGATCAAATGACTCCTCTGAGGGTTCAATTTTCAAAAAGGGAAGTTTGGTTTCTGTTTTAAAAAGGCCCACTTTTGCCACCGAAGTTTCATCTCCTTCTTCTGGTTCAAAATAGCACACAAACAAATCTCCTCCTTGCACTCTTGGATTTTGCGTGATTTCAAACAAATGGGTCGCAATGTTCTCACTTTCAGTCAAAAACACACTAGGATCCTCAAATATCTGGTTAACTGCCTGATAAATGGGATTTTGATTCAAGTAGGTATCGCTATAGAATTGAAACTGCTCATCACTTTTAAACCCTTTTAAGAAAAAATCAGTAAGCGACTCCTTGATGCCTTCCTCTACTTCCAACTCTTCAGAGGAAATACGTAGACCTTCCCCATTAATTTTATTACCTACACGGTGTACTATAATTTTTGAAAACATTTCTTAGATTTTTGTTGAAATGCAAAAGTATCTAATTCCTTCTAATTCCAAAGCTCTAAATCTCTTCATAATAACAAAAAATGCATTTTACCCACTAACAGTTCCGTCCCCAGGCTTGTAATGGTGCTGCCAAACTCATTATTAAAATGAACTGCTAGATTTTCTCCAACGTCTTATTTAGAAATAACATCTACCGAACTCAATACTTTAGTACTACAAATATCAAGGATGTTCTGCTCACAACTGCAGGATTAGTACGTTTTCCTAAATTTTTTGATTTTTTGTTTTAACTCATCAGGTAGAGCATCTGACAAATTCCTCAACTCTCCAGATAAAGAATCGAACTCCACTGATAAGCGCACTTGTTGGTGCACCTCCATAGATGCTAAAAAGTGTTTTCCTGGAATGTAATAGGTATAATTTTTCGAGTTTACTATTTGCTGCAAACCTTTAAAATTTACCATTCTTCCAAGATCGCTACTGGATTGAAAAAGATAAACACCGATTAACTGCCGATATGCCTGATTGTCAAACGCTCATACCGTTAAAATATAAGTTTAGTTTATTACTCGTCATTGAGTGGAAACTCCGCAGTAATAACCGCAACCTAAAACTGTTTGACCCTTGATAAACAAAAAAAATCGCTGCAAACCATACGTTTGCAGCGATTTCATTTTATATTTCAATCGATATTAATCGATGATAATTACTAATTATTTGACTTCTTCGAAATCTGCATCTTGCACATCATCAGAAGCAGGCCCTTGGTCTTGTTGTGAATCCGCACCTTGCCCTGAAGCAGCAGCCTGTGCACTGTATAACTCTTCAGAAGCTGCTGTCCATGCAGCATCTAAAGCTTCCGTCTTCGTCTTAATAGACTCTAGATCTTTGGTTTCATAAGCCGCTTTCAACTCTGTTAAAGCCGTCTCAATTCCCGCTTTTTTATCTGCTGATAATTTGTCTCCGAATTCTTTCAGTTGCTTTTCCGTTTGGAAGATAAGTGCATCCGCTTTATTAATCGCTTCGGCTTCTTCTTTACGTTTCGAGTCTGCAGCTGAGTTTTCCTGAGCCTCTTTCTTCATTCTTTCAATTTCGTCTTCTGATAAACCTGAGCTAGCCTGGATTTTAATTGTTTGCTCTTTTCCAGTGCCTTTGTCTTTTGCAGATACACTTAGAATCCCGTTCGCATCAATATCAAAGGTTACTTCAATCTGAGGAACTCCTCTAGGTGCAGGTGGAATATCTTGCAAATCAAAACGACCAATTTCTTTGTTATCGTTAAACATTGGGCGCTCGCCTTGACCTACTCTAATACTTACCGCAGGTTGGTTGTCTGAAGCGGTTGAGAACACTTCCGATTTCTTTGTTGGAATCGTAGTGTTGGCCTCAATTAGTTTCGTGAAAACAGAACCCATCGTTTCAATTCCCAAAGAAAGTGGAGTCACATCTAAAAGAAGTACATCTTTTACATCTCCTGTAAGTACTCCCCCTTGAATGGCAGCACCAATCGCTACAACCTCATCCGGGTTCACTCCTTTTGAAGGTTTTTTACCAAAGAATTTTTCTACTTCTTCCTGAATTTTAGGAATTCTAGTAGAACCCCCTACTAAGATCACCTCGTCAATATCACTCGCTGAAAGTCCAGCATCGGATAGAGCTTTTTTACAAGGTTCCATAGAGCGTCTTACTAGATCTTCAGAAAGTTGTTCGAATTTCGCTCTAGTTAAGGTTTTCACTAAGTGTTTAGGACCACTAGCCGTGGCTGTAATATAAGGAAGATTTATTTCTGTCTGGGTAGAGGCTGAAACTTCAATTTTCGCTTTTTCAGAGGCTTCTTTCAGTCTTTGTAAAGCAATCGGATCTGCTTTTAGATCAACTCCCTCTTCTGCTTTAAATTCGGAGGCAAGCCAATTGATAATCACGTTATCAAAGTCATCCCCACCTAAATGTGTATCTCCGTTTGTAGACAACACTTCAAATACTCCATCTCCTAAATCTAGGATTGAAATATCAAAAGTTCCACCTCCTAAATCGTAGACCGCAATTTTTTGATCTTTGTGGTTCTTATCAAGACCATAGGCTAAAGCAGCAGCTGTAGGTTCGTTGATAATTCTCTCAACTGTAAGTCCTGCAATTTCACCTGCTTCTTTGGTCGCTTGTCTTTGTGCATCGTTAAAGTAAGCGGGAACGGTAATCACCGCTCTACTCACTTCCTGTCCAAGATAATCTTCTGCTGTCTTCTTCATTTTTTGAAGAGTCATTGCAGAAATTTCTTGTGGTGTGTATTCTCTGTCGTCAATTTTCACTTTCACAGAATCGTTCGCTCCTTTGACAAGGTCGTACGGCACGTGTGTGTCTTCTCCTTCTAAATTAGAGAAATGCGTTCCCATGTAACGCTTGATTGAACTAATGGTTTTTGTTGGGTTCGTCACTGCTTGTCTTTTGGCAGGATCCCCTACTTTTCTTTCTCCATCCTCTGTGAATGCTACAATGGATGGCGTTGTTCTTTTTCCCTCTGCGTTAGGAATAACCACGGGGTCTTTTCCTTCCATTACTGCAACGCAAGAGTTCGTAGTCCCAAGGTCAATACCGATTATTTTACTCATTGTCTGTATATTTTTTTGTTAAATTAAATTTTCAAGGTCTCAATCTCTAAAAATATACCAAGCTAAAAAATATGACAAATTGACAGAGAAAATAACACAAACGGTTGAAATCACACTTGAATTCTACCCTAAGTTTTACGCCTGACTCTAGGATTAGGACATTCTTTGCTTCAAGCTAGAGAACCAAAATCCTGCTCCCTAACGAGCACTCTACCTTTTTGCCTAAAAACAACAAAACGGCCAAAGAAAAACTTTGGCCGTTTTATGGATATCAAATTTTATCTATTTAAGGGTCAAGATGTATTCTACCATCTTAATTGCATTCTCTTGGCTAAGTCCTGCGTGAGGGGTCATTGGGATTTGTCCCCAAACTCCTACACTTCCCTCAATAATGTGTTTTGCGAGAACGTCTTTGTCTGCGTCCGTATACTTCGCAGCGACATCTTTATAAGAAGGTCCAATTAGGGTTGCGTCCTCTTTGTGGCAGGTTAGGCAGTCCATACCTTGAATCAAAGTAAGGCCTTCATCTTGCGCTGGAGCTGCGTCCGCTGAAGCGACAGGTTCCTCAAGCATCACATTGGATTCTACTCCTGAATCTTCTCCCTTTTTGGAACAAGCAATTACCACTGCGCCCATTAAAACTAGCATTGCGATCTTTTTCATAGTCTTTTAAATTAAAGTATTAGTTATAGGTTTTACGTATGTTTGATTGCAAAGATAGAAATTAAATGAATGCAATGACAGCTAACAAAAATCATTTTACACCTATGACCGGGGTCATAAACCTTCTATTGAAAAATTCACTAAATTTGAGACGAACCAACGAAATTTATTATGAAAAGACGCCGATTACTCGAATTATCGTTACTAGCATTTGCCCTAATTTCTTGCGGCAGTGATAAAAAAGAAAGTTCGATTCCAGCGGGTTCCCAAACGACCTCAAAAACGGAAAAATCATCAGGGGCGAACTCGTACGATCCGACGAGAGGAATTGGACAGTACGATGTTAGCAACGTAGATTTAAGCACATTTGATCCTCAACTCGCTGCAAAAGGCAAAGGCATTGCAGATGTAAAATGCATGACTTGCCATAAAACAACGGATGAAAAACTCGTTGGTCCAGGCTGGAAAGGGATCACAAAAAGACAGACTCCCCATTGGATTCTAAATTTTATTTCCAACCCTGACCCTATGCTCGATGTCGATCCCGAATTGCAAAAACAGCTAGAACTCTGTCTTGTTAGAATGCCAAATCAGGCTCTTGCGGACACAGAAGCGAGGCAGCTCCTTGAGTATATGCGTGAGATCGATGGAGCTAAATAACTTATTTGAATTCCTCTAAACCCCCTAAAACAGTCTCTTTTTTCAGGGGACTATTTTCAAGACTGGTCTTGCTTTTAGGCTTAAAAGAAGGGCAAGAACACTAAGACAAATCCCGATAGAGATTGCAACCAAAATAGGAGCTGTAAATGGGATCCCAATGTACTTCACCGAGAAGACTCCCGTCAGTCCTAAAACTGTCTGATTGAGGAAGATGAAAAGAAGAACACATTGAAGTGATCGAGTGACTCTTTTCGTCATAAAAAACCGGTTGGTGGCTAGAATCTGATTGACTAAAAACATGGAAATGCACATCAACAAAACCAAATGAAGGTAGGCGATCACAACGTTTCGAAAACCAAAGGCAAATTGACTGATTTGAGGCACCACGGAAAAGAGTTGCAATAAGATTTTCACTGCAAAAGCAAACCCTACATACCAAAGAGTAAAACGGTGCATAGGCGAATAAGCCAAAACTAGTTTAGACCAATTTAATTTCACTAATCGCAGGAGTCGAAAAGCTCCATACGTCTGCGCCACTGCAGACAAAACGATAAGAGCATACAGGGTAGAATCTAAATCCATCCACAAGATGGAGAGTCCAAATCCAAAAACAGCACCGAGAAGCATCGGGTAGAAAATCAGGTGGTTCTCCTTGGACGAAATTTCTACGCCAATTCTCTTTAAGGACTCTAAGAAAAGACCTATTGCCACAAATAGAAAACAGCCGTTGTACTGAAAATGCAGATAAAAATAACTAGAAGCTAAATAAAGTTCCTGATCAACAAGTCCCGTCGCTTTGCTAAAGCTCAAATAAAAAATACCAAGCGAGGAAAAAGCGGCGAGGCCCAGACCGACCTTAAACCATCGAACTACAAGAGAAGGGTCCTTCCAAAAATCCTTTAAAAGAAAAGCAAGGAATGCAAAGCCCGTGAAAAGACAAATGCTACAGGCCACTATAGAGAGCCAATAGTACCCTGCGTAGAGGAAAGTCGGGATCATTAAAAGAGCGCCGATCGCATTCAATACAAGGAGCACTCGGTACTTTCGAAGCTTGGCTAAAGCCAAATGCTTTTGAATGTAAATCAACATCAGTACGTAGAGTACTTGGGTTATCCATCCGTAGAATGCAAAATGAGAATGGGCCTCTTGAAGAAATTTTTGGTCCAATTGAGGCAAAGAAAATGCAATCTTATAGCGCATTATAGTGCCCAATACAGCGACCAGAAAAAGATTCAGAATAGAGAACTTTAACCAGAACACTTGATTTTTCATAGTTGAATTTGTTTTTATTGCTTCTTTTTGATGAGATACTGTGAAATCCTATCGGTAGACTTTAGACAAATATTTTTCCTTTTACAATTGCAAGTCGGCCGCTTCTCTCCATTCTTTTGACAGTCCGAATGACCGTCTCAATTCGAAGTCCCGTCATGAGCGAAAGTTCTTTGCGCGTCAAATCGACCCTGGTTTTGCTTGCTTCCTCACCGAAGTGCTCTTTCTTATAGTCAAGCAGATGGTTGTAAATCTGTTCTTCGGGGTTTAAAAACACGAGATTCTTCATCGTTAGACTTTTACGAAGGGATTTCTCCGCCACCGACATGGTAAAGAAAAGCATTTGATCGGGTCTACTTTGAAGGTACTCTAAAAAGAGTGTTCTTTTTAACCGAAGTACACGGGCACTTTGTGAGTACACCTCCACATGACCCGGAAATGGCTTTTGAAGAAGAACTGCGGGCTCCGCGAAAAAACTCCCCTCGCTTACGCGGTGCTGCAAAAACTCCTTTCCATCTTGTGTTAAGTTAAAAACGAAGAGCTCTCCTTCCATTAAATAATAAAAGCAGTCCGAGCAGTCGCCTTCCTTTAGGATAAGGTCCTTTTTTCGGTATATCCTCTCTTCACATAAGGCTGCATTTTCAATACAATCGTCGATTAAAAAAGCCATAAGATATAGGGTTAGTGGAATTCAAAGGTAGGAAGATTTTTTTTACGAAACCTTGTGACTTAGCCCATATATATCATCTTTTCGAGCATAAAATTTCTTATTTTTGACAAAAGAACACCCATGTCGGCACCATTTAATCCTCGGGACATCACCTGGCTCGCTTTTAACGAAAGAGTCATGCAAGAAGCGAACGATCCGAGTGTCCCTTTACCGCTACGAATTCGATTTCTAGGAATCTTTTCAAACAACCTAGATGAATTTTTCCGGGTCCGTGTTGCAGGTCTTAAACGAGCCATGGATTTTAAGGACAAATTCATTACGGATTCCTTTTTCCAGCCTCCTTCCAAGATACTCTCCAAAATCAATGAAATTGTAATTGATCAACAAAGAGCCTTTGACCGCACCTGGGAAGAGATCCAAAAAGAAATGGCCCAAGAGGGTGTATACATTAAGTCTCCCCATGAGCTCAGCAAGTCGCAGAAAGAATTTGTCGCGGTCTATTTTGATCAGGAAGTGGAAAGCAACGTAATTCCAATTCTGTTAAATGAAAACACAACGATGCCTTA
Organism: Chryseobacterium sp. A321; assembly: GCF_054489265.1. Taxonomy (NCBI): domain Bacteria; kingdom Pseudomonadati; phylum Bacteroidota; class Flavobacteriia; order Flavobacteriales; family Weeksellaceae; genus Chryseobacterium; species Chryseobacterium sp. A321. The sequence continues at coordinate 151,993 of NZ_JBTMWZ010000001.1, forward strand.
TTTACGCGACAAAAGCTTATACATCGGCATTGCGATGCGAAAGAAAAAACATCAATACCAAAGCCATTATGCAATTATAGAGGTGCCTTCTCGTATGCTGGGCCGTTTCACACTCCTGCCTTCCAAAAAAGGACATCAGGATGTAATGCTGCTAGAGGATGTAATCATTGCAAACCTCCCGCACATTTTCTCCTATTTTGGATTTGACGAATTTGAAGCGCATTGTTTCAAAGTCACAAAGGATGCCGAATTTGATTTGGACAACGATATTAAAACGACCCTAGCTGAAAAAATTGACAAAGCGGTGAAGTCTAGAAGAAAAGGCAAACCCACTCGTTTTGTGTTTGACCAGGATATGGACAAAGCGCTGTTAGAGTTTTTGATTCGTAAGCTTCATTTGACTTCGAAAGACAGCATTATTCCAGGGAAAAAAATTCACAACTTTAAGCACTTCATGGATTTCCCTGCGGTCTTTCCAGCCGTGAAAACTCCGGAGCAAAGAACGAGTTTTACTCATCCTGAATTCGCATTGGGACAAAGGGTAACGGAAGTAGTGTTAAAAAAGGACGTTCTTTTTACATTTCCTTATCATAGCTTCACGCCCGTCATTGATCTTTTAAGAGAATCTGCAATGGATCCCCATGTCCAGACGATTCAAATTACAGCCTACCGTCTCGCAACCAATTCCAAAATTGTCAACGCCCTAATTAACGCAGCGCGTAATGGCAAGCAAGTAACCATTATGCTTGAACTTCGTGCTCGTTTTGATGAAGAAAACAATTTGAAATGGAAAGAAAGACTAGAACTAGAAGGGATCAAGGTACTGCTTGGCATTCCAAACAAGAAAGTCCACGCTAAATTATGCGTGATCAAAAAACGATTAAACAATAAGACTTATCAGTATGGTTTTATTAGTACAGGGAATCTGCATGAAAAAACTGCTAAAATTTACTCCGACAACCTTTTAATGACTTCTGATCGAACAATCATGGCAGACATCAACAAAGTTTTCGAGGTATTAAAAAAACCAAAGTCTGATTTGGAGCTCTCTCTAAAAAATTGCAAAAAATTACTCGTTTGTCCCAAATACATGCGTGAAAAGATTGAGTGGCATATTGCCCGCGAAATTTCCGAGGCGAAAGCAGGTCGAAAAGCCCTTATCATTGTGAAGGTCAATTCCCTTAGCGACCGTGAAATCATACAACATCTTTACGAGGCTGCGAAACTGGGGGTCGTGATAAAGCTGATTGTAAGGGGAATCTACTGCCCTGTGAATCAAAAGGAATTTGTAAAACCTATTGAAGCCATAAGCATCGTAGACGAATACCTTGAGCATTCTCGTCTCATGTATTTTTTCAACAAAGGATCGGAAGATGTTTACCTTTCCTCTGCCGATTGGATGACAAGAAACCTCGACTATCGTATTGAAGCGGCGGTCCCGATCAAAGACAAAACTTTAAAACAAGAAATCAAAAACATCTTGGAAATTCAACTTAAAGACAATGTGAAAAGCCGAATTTTAGACAACAAATTAAAAAACAAATACAAAACTACAGACGACAAACCTTTTCGTTCACAAATTGAAATCTACAAGTATCTGAAAGCCAAACTCCCAACCGATACACTCACTTAAAAAGAAATAATTTAAGACTGTCTTCCATTGAAAAAGAAAAGCTAACCACGAATTCTCTACTTTTGTATAAAATCCAGACCCAATGAAGATTGCCGCCATAGACATAGGAAGTAATGCCGCTAGACTCTTAATTAATGAAGTTCTTTCTACTGAAAACGAAGGAAAAGCAGAATATGTTAAACTAAATCTACTGCGCATTCCTCTACGTCTTGGAATGGATGTCTTTTCCTACGGAGAAATCCGAGAGGAGCGAGAGAAAATGATCTTAAACTGCATGAAGATTTTTTCGCAACTGATGAATATGTATGGAGTGGAGCATTACCGAGCTTGTGCCACGAGTGCGATGCGCGATGCGCGCAACGGCGAACAGATCATTGAAAAAGTCAAAGAATCCTCTGGCATTGGAATTGAAATCATTTCCGGAGACGAGGAAGCAAGCTTAATCTACGAAAATCATATTGCAGAGACACTCGATACCCATTTTGGCTATTTATACATTGACGTGGGAGGAGGTTCCACTGAACTTATGTATTTTGAGAACGGGGAACTTCTTTATAAACGTTCTTTTAACATAGGCACCATCCGACTTCTGAACGGTCTGGTGGAAAAAGAGCAGTGGGATGAAATGAAAACTGCCATTAAAAGTAGCATCCTGTCTGACAAACCAAAAGTAGCAATTGGTTCCGGAGGAAACATCAATAAACTTTTTTCCCTTAGTAAAACAAAAGATTCGAAACCGCTTTCGGCTCAAACTCTAAAAAAATACTACAAAGAACTCTCTGCTCTCTCGGTGCAAGAGCGAATGAGCCAATACCATCTTCGAGAGGACCGAGCCGATGTTCTAGTTCCTGCCTTAGAAATATTCAACAAAGTGATGAATTGGAGTCACATCAATAAGATTTACGTCCCTAAGATTTCTGTGGCTGACGGATTAATTCATAGTATTTATGAAAATTTACAAACTGATCAGAAATAACTATCTTTATCCAGGCTGCAAATAAGCAGCGTCCATTAAATAAAAAAATAAATCCCATGAAGAAAACGCCTTTATCTACCCTTATATTACCCGCTATCCTTGCTGTTGTATTTATATTAGCCATTCTATGGGCCTATCCAATGTACAGAGTCTGGTCTCAAGAAATGGCTGGGAAAGCGGAATTCGCAAAGGCTGAACAAAACCGAAGAATCAAAATTGAAGAAGCGAAAGCAAATCTTGAAGCCGAAAAACTAAATGCACAAGCGGAAGTCGAACGTGCAAAAGGAGCCTCTGCTGCAATCAAAATTGAAAACGGTGCCCTATCGGACAAATACATCCAGTACCTGTGGGTTCGCCAACAAAACAACCTCAATGACAAAACGGTCATTTACATTCCTACCGAAGGAAACCTTCCTCTTTTAGAAGCAGGTCGAAATGCAGGGCCAAAAACGAACGGAGCTGCTAGCGAATAACGCTTGCAGCTCCATATATTACTTTTTTTCTAGACTTAATCCGCAATATTAACGACTTCTTTAATTTCAGGGGCAAATTGCTTAATTGTATTTTCCACGCCTAATTTCATAGTCGAAAAGCTCATCGGACAACCGTTGCAGTTCCCATGCAATTTTACAATCACTTTCTCGCCTTCTACATCGACTAGTTCGATATCGCCTCCGTCACCATTAAGAAACGGACGAATGCTTTCCAGTGCTTCAAGCACCTTGGTCACTGTTTGTTCATGAACTCTATTTTCTTTCATTGTGTCTGTTTTATTTCTTTGGTGAACACCCCGCCATGGTGGTGATTTTCACCGCTTCGGTTGGAGGTAAATTGGTATTCCGCTCCACTAGACTCTCGATCATAGCTTGCGCAGTTTTAATATAAACCTCTTCTATTTTTGAGCCTTCTTGCAACGCAGCAGGTCTTCCGACGTCACCGGCTTCTCTAATACTTTGAATCAAAGGTATTTCCCCTAAAATCGGAATATTTAAATCTTGTGCTAAATACTGTGCTCCTTGATTTCCAAAGATATAGTATTTATTGTCTGGCAATTCTTCCGGTGTAAAGTAAGACATATTTTCAATCAAACCAAGGACTGGAATATTGATACTTTCCATTGTAAACATAGCAATTCCCTTTCTTACATCTGCAAGTGCGACATGTTGAGGAGTACTCACAATCACAGCGCCTGTTACAGGTACTTCTTGAATGATGGAAAGGTGAATATCTCCTGTTCCCGGAGGAAGATCCACTAATAGGAAATCTAGCTCTCCCCAATAGGCATCCCGAATCATTTGATTTAACGCTTTTGAAGCCATAGGGCCTCTCCAAACCACAGCTTGGTTCGCCCCAGAAAAATAACCAATGGAAAGCATCTTCACGCCATAATTTTCCACAGGCTTCATTAAATTTTTCCCATTCACCTCGACAGAAATTGGTTTCTGACCTTCTGTGTCAAGCATAGTGGGAACGGAAGGACCGTAAATATCTGCATCTAGTAAACCTACCTTAAAGCCCATCTTGGCTAAAGTGACGGCTAGATTGGCTGCCACAGTAGATTTCCCTACTCCCCCTTTCCCAGAGGCTATTGCAATAATATTTTGAATACCTGGAATGGTTTTTCCTTTAATCTGGCTCTGTTGAACCTCAGAGGGCTCTGGTGAGGAGATCTTTAAATTTAATGAGAGGTTTTCGCCAAATTGAGAAGCAAAGGCCTGCTTCATGGCAACTTCTAATTTTTTCTTCTCATGCATCGCGGGAGAATGCGCTTTCATGTCGATATAAACATCGTCTCCCATCACTTGCAAATTGGTAACTAAATCATCAACTTCGATCTCATTGAGGAAGTCTTGAACTTGTATTTTTGTTGGCATATTTACACTTTCTAATACCACAAAATTACGGAATTTAATCCACAATTTAGAATCAGTAAAATTAAGAGAGGCTGATATCAATCATGCTGCTCGTGAGAGCTCGATTTTTGATTTTTACCACGGAATAACAAAGCAATTAAAAAAGCGGTAAAGGAAGGGATAACCCACTCTAAACTGTGTTCAAACAAAGGAAGAGAGGATCTAAAAGATTCGATAGACTCAGAAAACAATCCCAAGTGCTGCAGCACCGCAAGCAAAGCTAAAATCGTGGAGACTCCTATGGCGACAAGATATGGGAGTTTCGAAAAGACAAATTTCCCAAAAAGCAAAAGGGTTAGAATCAGCGTAAAGGTAATTGGATAAACAAAGCCTAAAATAACTACGGCATATTCAATAATTTCGTCGACTCCTTGAACCGAAAAGAAGGCCGACACTAAACAAGTCGCAAGCACCCCTATACGATAAGGAATCGTTCCTTTAGTGAAATCTTCAGCAAAACCTCCCATCGCTGAACTAAGGGCTATCGCTGTGGTAAGACAAGCAAAAGCAACTGCAACAGAAATCACATAAGTACCACTGGAACCCAATAGGTCCGTTGAGATCTGCAATAGAAGTTCCGTTCTTGAAAGATTCTCAGATAGGGAAATACCCGAATGGGCTCCTAAAAAAATCAGTCCTCCATAAATAAAGAGAAGTGCTAGCATGGAAATAAGACCTGCACTGAGGGTAACCCGAAATTTTGCAAGCGGAGAAACAAATCCTTTTTGTTTCGCAGCTGCAATGATAATTCCCGCGAAAATCACGGAGGCAAGTACATCTAAGGTTTGATACCCTTCATGAAAAGCAGACACAAACGATTTGGTTTGACTTAGTTGAGTCTCTACACTTGGAGCAAAGGGACTCACCATCCCAACCAGGACTAGTAAACCTAAACTGAGGATGAGTAGAGGCGTCAGTACGTTTCCAATAATATCAACAATTTTGGATTTGGACGAAGAAAAAAAGTACACGATTGCAAAAAACAAAACGGCAAAAACATACTTATTAAAACCCGGCACAATAGGGAGGACTCCGACCTCAAATGTAGTCGCACCTGTTCTGGGAATTGCAACCAAAGGCCCGATGCACAGCATGATCAAAAGCCCGAGCAAACTCACCACCATAGGGTGAATTCGTCTCCCTAGGTCCGTAAAGTTATTTCCGTAGAGTACGACTGTTAGCACCCCTAAGAAAGGCGCAATTATTCCAGTAGTAAAAAATCCTGCAATCGCCATGGGCCATTCTTGCCCGGATTGAAGTCCTATAAAAGGCGGGAGAATTAAATTTCCCGCCCCAAAAAACATTGCAAAAAGCGCAAACCCAAGGGTAATGGAAGCGCCAAAATATTTCTTCATCTCCTTTCTTAGTTTCTTAAGTCTTATCGCATGCCAAAGGCTGCTATTTAGAGGTCTCCTCCATGGTTATCAAGTTGTCCTTCCCACTTAGATACGGCGGCCGTAGAAAGTGCATTTCCAAGGACATTGGTCATACTTCTCCCCATGTCACAAAAATGGTCAATCGGCAGTATTAGGGCAATTCCTTCTGGAGGAATTCCAAACATGGAACACGTGGCCACAATAATCACGAGACTGGCTCTGGGAACCCCTGCAATACCTTTCGAAGTAAGCATGAGCACAAGTAACATGACAATCTGTTCGCCAAGTGTCATTTCAATCCCATAAATCTGCGCAATAAATATAGAGGCGAAAGTCATGTACATCATACTTCCGTCCAAATTGAAGGAATATCCCAGAGGCAAAGTGAACGAAACAATTCGATTGTTACACCCAAAGCGCTCTAACTCCTCCACTAACTTTGGAAATACGGCCTCCGAGCTTGTGGTTGAAAAGGCAATTAATAAGGGCTCTTTGATGCGACGAAGTAATTCGAAGAGTCGATTACCAAGGATCATATACCCCACAAGACATAGCACCAGCCAAAGAACGAGTAAGGCGAAGAAGAAATCTCGCAAATACACGGCATAGACTGTGAAAATATCAAATCCTTTGGTGGCTACAATTGCGGCAATGGCACCAAATACACCTAGAGGAGCTACCCACATAATGTACCCTACCATCTTTAATACGGCATTCGCAATGACATTAAGTCCATTGACTATAGGTTTCGTATAAGCTTCTCCCATGTTGGCAAGAGCTACCCCAAACATAACCGAGAAGACTACAATCTGAAGAACCTCATTAGTTGCAAAGGCTTCAAACAAACTTTTCGGGACTACATGGTTCACGAAATCTGCCATGCTGAAACTTTTCGTCGTACTAAGGAGTTCTCCAGCAGAAGAGGTGTCGGTTAAATCAAGTTCAATTACATTTCCTGGAGCTAGCCAGTTCACAAAGACAAGACCAATAACTAGGGACACCAAAGAGGCTGTTAAAAACCAAAGCATCGCTTTGGTCCCGACGCGTCCGATCATTTTCATATCACTCATCTTCGCAATTCCTACCACAAGGGTAGTAAAGACTAAGGGGGCAATAATCATCTGCACCAAACGAATGAATATGGTGCCTAAAAGTTTAATGTTGTCAGAAAATCCAACGGCGTTTTCTGGATAACGAAAATGCACAATCGCGCCCGCCACAATCCCCAAAATAAGGGCAATAATGATGGCGAAAAAGAGTTTATTTTGTCCTTTCATAGGTTTATTTTTCAAAGATTTACAAATATAGTTTTTTTTACCAAACTAGCACCCTATGAGACTTGAGGACAATTTACACCCCTTAAGACCTATCAAGAACCTGAGGACCACTTCGTTAATAGAAAAATAAAAAATTCCTCTTTAAACAAAAGAGGAATTAAGAAAATCATTTGAAATTAAATTTAGGCTTTTAGATAGCGTGCGTATGCATAGCCTTCCACTCCTGCGGAAGTTCTAATTTTCCACCAATCGTCTGAGCTCTGCTCGACCAAGGTAACGAGTTCACCTTTTGCCGCTTTTCCAACTACTGCAGCATCCGTCGATGGTTTCTGTCTTACGTTAAGATTGGATTCTTCCGTGGCAACCGTAAGGTTAACCCCTGCGCTTAGTCCAGAGACTTGTACATCAATATTGATATCCGAAGCGGTATAAGAGGGATCGATTACGCCCAAGGCGTTCCACACCTCGTCTTTCACAGCAGTAGTACCTGCGGTACCGCTGATATATAGAATTCCATTTTGTTCTTGAACTTGCAAATTGGAAACACCTGCCGTTTGAGCAGCCGAAACCACGGTGGCATATTTGTCTTGTAATGTGCTCATATTCTACTCTATTTTACAGTTAAATTGTTATTGTAGGCACCTACATTTAAAGCGTCTACAGATTCTTTAATCTTTCTTGCTTGCGCTGAAGAAACTTGTCCAGAAAGGGTCAGTTGTCCGTTTACAACCTCAACAGTGACAGAAGGGAAATCTTTTGTTGCATCTTGTACTTTCTGAAGAACAACCGGATCTACGGAGTTTACAACCACTGGAGCTGCCACAACTGCCATATCCATTACTTCTTTAATTCCAGGAATCGCCTTTAGCGACGCAATCATTGCATCTTTAGATTCTTGGTCGGCGAAAGAACCCCCGAGGTGGGCGACACCTTCATTGACTTGAACGGTTGCGGTTGGATTCGCTGAAACCACCGTTGTTGCTTGGGTTTGAAGTTCTTGATCTGTTACTTTCTTTTTACAGGAAATGGAAGCCATCGATACACAAATCGCAAGGGCGGCCATTGCAAATGTCTTTTTCATAGTATTATTGATTTAATGTTACTCAAAAGTAAACAATAAATACTGTGCCGAATCACTCGTTTCTATTAAACTTTTCTTAAATCTTTCCCTTTCGATTTTCTTTTTTGCCATTTCGTGGTGCCGTTAACAGTTTTAATTTCAAGTTTATTTTAACTAAAAAAGCCCTAGAGCGCGGATCTCTAGGGCTTTTTATAATGTTAACACTCGGTCTATTTTGTCAAATGGTAATAAGCAAGCATTTTATAATAAAGCTTTGCGGCAAGGAAGGCTGTCGGTTTAGAGTATGTACTTTCCATAAGTTCAACAATATCAAAAGCCACTACATTGCATTTTTCAAACACTTTTTTCAACAGCTCTAGTGTAGGATACCATTCGAGTCCACCCGGTTCTGGCGTTCCTGTGGAGGGCGCAATGGACGGGTCAAAGGCATCTAGGTCAATCGTAATATAGACATTCCCTGATACTTTCTCTAAAACCTTTTCGATCCAATTTTCATCGCTGTGGATTTCATGAGCCCAAAAACATTGTCCTTTCGGTACATGGACCATTTCTTCTTGATCCATCGAACGAATCCCAACTTGAACCAAATTGTGGTCCTTGCTTGCTTGGTAAACTGCGCAAGCATGGTTACAAGCTGAGCCATGAAATTCGGGCCTTAAATCGGTGTGGGCATCGAGTTGTAGTACCGTTAGGTTCTCGAATCTCTCCCCTACCGCTTTGATGGAACCAATAGATACCGAGTGTTCACCCCCAAATAAGGTGAAGAGTTTATCCTCTTGCTTCAAAAGCTCTTTGGTTCTTTCATACACTGCCTGCGTCATCTTCTCTGGCGTTGAATTTTCCGTAATTTCTCCAGCCATCCAGACCCCATGTAGGAAAGGTTCGGTTCCCGTTTCTATATCGTAAAGTTCCATATTTTCTGAAGCATCTAGAAAAAGTTCTGGGCCTTTGTCTGCCCCTTTGCCCCAAGTGGACGTGCCATCGTACGGAACGGTTAAAAGCATCACTTTAGAAGTTTCTTTCGCTGCATTTTCTTCTGGAATTCCTGCGTATGTATTCATTTGTTTCAAGTTAATTGATAAGCTTGGCAAAGATAAGAATTTTCAAAATCGTAAATTTGCTGCAAACCAAATTAAATGCCATTAAAAGCAATTCTTTTTGACATGGACGGTGTGATTGTAGACACAGAGCCCCTGCATCGCAAAGCCTACTACAAAACCTTTGAAGAGTTAAACATCGAGGTAAGCCCGGAGCTATATTCATCCTTTACCGGCTGTTCCACGCAGAAAGTCTGTGAAAGTCTAATTGCCAATTTCAACTTAGACCATTCGTGGAATGAAATCGCAGCTTTAAAGCGGGCCTATTTCAAAAATCTTTTCGACCATGATCCCCATTTCGATTTACTTCCTGGAGTCAAAAGCTTAATTCAGCATTATCATGAGAATGGCCTCACCTTAATTTTGGCTTCCTCTGCTCACATGAACACAATCAATTGGGTATTTGAGCGCTTCAATCTCGAGAGTTATTTCCAAGGAAAAATAAGTGGTGCGGATTTAAAAGCTTCAAAACCTCATCCTGAGATTTTCGAAAAGGCTGCTCAAATGGCCAAAGAAGAAAAATCCAATTGCATGGTAATTGAAGACTCCACCAATGGAATCCTTGCGAGTCAGCGAGCAGGAATCTTTTGTGCTGCTTTTAAAAGCCCTCACAGCGAAGGGCAAGACTATACCCATGCCAAACTCGTGGTTAGCGATTTTGAAGAATTGCGCTTGGAGAAAATCACTCCGCACTTTGCATAAAAAAGAGCTGCATTTGCAGCTCTCTATTTAATACCCAAGAAGTTTTAAAACATCTTGCGGCTCTTGTTTTTCACGGAAAATCTCATACTGAAACTCTCCATTTTCGTCTTTCTGAATCAGCACGTGTCTTGGTTGAGGCATTAGGCAGTGATGCACTCCTCCATACCCGCCAATGGTTTCTTGGTAGGCTCCTGTATGGAAAAACCCGATATAAAGTGGTTTGGTGTCACTAAAAACAGGTAGATAGATCGCATTTGTATGCTGTTCAGAATTGTAATAATCGTCTGAATCGCAGGTCAGCCCGCCTAAAAACACTCTCTCATACGAGTCATCCCAACGGTTAAGGGGAAGCATAATAAAATGTCTTGAAATAGCCCACGTGTCAGGAAGAGTGGTCATAAAAGAGGAATCAATCATATTCCATCTCTCTCTATCGTTCTGTCTTTTTTGAGAAATGATCTTGTACAAATTCGCGCCGCTTTCCCCAACTGTGAAACTTCCAAATTCGGTATAAATATTTGGCTCTTCTACTCCTTCTTCCTCACAAAACTTCTTGATTTGAAAAACAATTTCCTCCACCATATATTGGTAGTCATAATCAAAATTTAAAGACGTTTTAATTGGAAATCCACCTCCAATATTTAAGGAGTCTACTTCAGGAGCAATCTTTTTCAGTCTTGCGTAAACTCGCAGACATTTGTAAAGCTCGTTCCAATAGTAGGCCGTATCTTTTATTCCTGTATTGATGAAAAAGTGCAGCATTTTCAACCTTGCATTAGGATGCTCTGCAATTTTCTGAGAATAATACGGGATGATATCCTTGTACCCAATGCCGAGTCTTGAGGTATAAAATTCAAACTTAGGTTCCTCTTCCGAGGCAATTCGGATTCCAATATTAAACGTGGAATCAATACTTTCCGTTAGTTTATCCAGTTCACGGTAATTGTCCAGAATGGGCGTAATGTGTTGAAACCCACTATTAATCATTTCTGAAATTTTTTGGAGATAATCGTCCGTTTTAAAACCGTTGCAGATTACTTCAATGGATTTGTCTGTTTTTTTATTTTCATAGAGTGCCTTTACGATATCCATGTCGTATGCAGAGGATGTTTCAATGGAAATATCATTTTTCAATGCCTCTTCTAAGACAAAGTTAAAATGGCTACTTTTTGTACAGTAACAATAGCGATATCCTTTTCGATATTCATGTTTTTCGAAGGCTTCCTTGAACCAACCTTTCGCCCTTTGGATATTGTATGAAATCTTGGGCAAATAACTAATCTTTAAAGGGGTACCAAACTGTTCAATCACGTCCATTAAAGGAATGTCGTGAAAGGAAAGGTTATTTTCAGAAACATTAAACTCTTCCGTAGGGAAGAAAAGTGTCTGATCGATTAGTTCCGAATACTTTATTTTCATGTCTTTTTAAAAAGCCTATTTGGGGTTAATTTCTTGTGCAAAATTGCGAAAAAAAAGCGATATAAATATCTAAAATTCGAAGTGCCCTCAAAATTTAGATTTTGGGTTGATTCCCATACTCATTGCCGAGGAAAAGTAAGAGATCCCCTGTCGAATATTCAATCGATATTTTTGATTCTTCTGCAAAATTTCTAGTTCCTATTCGCCCTAAAATGGAAAGTGACTCTTTCTTTAGCTCCCAATGGAGTCCTGTAGTTTGAATTCCATGCGCCTCAGGAAAAGGGTAAAGAGAAACAAGTTGTCCTTTGTCCACTTCTACTTCATAGAAAGGTGGAATAAAGCAGTACGTCGAATAAGAATCAAAAAAACGAATCTCTAACTTCTCCTTAAATTGATATGCCACCGAAAGGTTGCCTAAAAAGTGGTCCATCTCTCCGCCACTTCCTCCGTACACATCGACCTTTACTACGTCTCTTCCTTGCAAGATTTCCAAGGCTTTATAAAAGTCTGTATGTTCTTGGTCTGGAGTATAAATATGTTTATCAAAAAATTCCGATTGCGAATCGATGGGTCTAGAATCAAAATCCCCCGATATAAAATCAAGATCGGAAGGATTCACCTTTAGACCGGGCAAATAAAAATAGGCACCGTCCGTACAAGCTACAAGATGATACTCCTCTAAAGAAGGAATGCTCTGTGGGGGCTCACCATTGATAAACAAAAGGGCTTTCTTTTCCACGACTTAGCGATTGTTAGGATTCCAGTACGACTCACTTTGTCCCGATTCATGCGCTACAAAGCGGGCCGCGATAAAAAGATAATCGGAAAGTCGGTTTAAGTACTTTATGAGTTCAAGTCGTACCTCTTCTGTTTGGCTTAGTTCCACCAAATTCCGTTCTGCACGACGACAAATGGTTCGTGCAACATGGAGTGCACAAGCTCCTTTGTCGCCAGAGGGAAGAATAAAATATTCTAGTGGCCTCAGATTTTCATCTAGCTTATCCATCCACTGCTCTAATTCTTCAATTTCTTTATCCGAAATCACAAGAGGCAGTCTTGACTTTCCATTTGCCAAAAATAATTTATCCACAGGGGTGGCCGATTCTGATCCTACAGTAAATAAATCGAACTGAATCTTAGACAATTGTTTAAGCAATTCCTCGTTTTGGATTTCTGATTTGGCAAGACCTACAAACGCGTTTAACTCGTCGATGGTGCCGTAACTTTCGACCCTTGGATCCGACTTCGAAACTCGGGTTCCTCCGTAAAGAGCCGTTTGGCCTTTGTCACCTGTTTTTGTGTAAATTTTCATATGCAGTAACTTCTAATCCTAACTGATCGCTACCAAAACCCTTAGGTAGTGGCAAGCTTCAAATGTAGCAAAAACAAAGCTATTCCTTATAGGATTCGACTAATTTATCTAAATTAAGACTTCGTGCAGAAGCATCAAAGATCTTTTTGTATGTACCATGGTTTTCTAGTAGTTCGTGATGAGAGCCGGATTCCACCACGCGACCTTTTTCCATCACATAGATTTGATCCGAATCTAAAATCTGAGACAAGGAATGGGATATAATCACGACCGTACGTCCTTTTTTAATGGCATCGAGCGAGTTTTTAATCTGCTGAGTCGCAATGGCATCTAGGCTCGCTGTTGGTTCATCCAAAAGGATAATGGGTGGGTCTTTCAAAAAAAGTCGCGCAATAGCGATTCGCTGTTGTTGTCCCCCGGAAAGTTGCGTCGCATCGTGGGCATATCCTTGAGGGAGTTCCATGATTTGGTCATGCAAGTACGCCTTCTTTGCGGCATTCTGGACCTCTTCTAACGTGGCATCCACTGCCCCATACCGTATATTGTCCTCAATTGAGCCTTGAAAAATATGGTTGCGTTGAAGCACCAGCCCAATTTCATTTCGCAAATGGGCATTGTCGTATTGATCTAACCCCACAGAATCTAGACAAATTTTTCCCGAGGTCGGCAAATAAAATTTACATAATAAATTGATCACGGTTGATTTTCCAGCTCCACTTAATCCCACGAGAGCCGTAGTTTTGCCGCTTTGAATTTTCATGGAAACCTCTTTTAGCGCTTGCGCTCCACTTGGATAGGTGAAATCCACGTTCTTCAGCTCAAAATCTCCTTTAATCGCTGGCGTTTGAGAACCACTAAATTCTGTCTCCTCGTCCGCATTTAGAATCTCAAAATATCCTTCTGCGTAGATAACCGCATCGTTCATATCGTCGTAAATTCGATGCAATTGACGAATCGGAGCGGAAACATTGCTAAAGAGCATAATATGAAGCATGATCGCCCCCAGAGTCATTTGTTGATTTAAAACTAGGTACACAGTGAGTAAAATAACCATCACCAAACCAAACTGTTCAATAAAAGTTTTAAGTCCGTCGTATATAAAGTTGGTTTTTCGAGTATACAGCTGACTCTCCATTAATTGCATTTGCAAATCATACTGCTTTTTGCCTTCAAAGCCTTCTTGAACAAAGCTTTTAATCACCATGATGGAATTAATAAGGTTAAGAAGTCCTGAGTTCTTTTTCTCTCTTTGATTTCGAAGCTGTCTTCGCACCCCACTCAAGCGTTTGGCTTGCTTCGCACTTACAAAAAAGTAGATTGGAACCACGACACTCGAAACAAGTCCTACGTATATATTTTGCATGTACATCACCACCAAAGCGATGGCCGCATTCGCGAAAAGAGGCAAAATGTCAATAAAGAAATTTTGAACCAATCGAGTTAAGCTCTCAATTCCTCGATCGATTCGAGTTTGTAGTTTCCCGGATTGATGATTTTCATCATTGAAAAAGGAGACGCGGTAGGTTAGAATCTTATCTATTACGGTTTGTGCTAAAACCGAGCTCGTATTAATTCTGATTTTTTCACCGTAGAATTTCTGTCCGAAATTAATAAAGATATTGGCTAGTTCCTTCCCTAACAAGATTGCGGAAATGACCACCAAAACATGAATTCCTTCCACCATGGGGCTTGGCAGCTTTAAAAGCGCTTCCACTTGGTCCACAGTATATTTGAGCACAAGCGCATTCACCTGTGCCATCAGAGCTCCGATTAGTGTCAGAAAAAGGGTACCGATGATCATAAAACGATACGGTCGAATAAACGGCTGCACCTGCTTATAGATCCCTAATACAGTAATTGTTTTTCGAAAAGGTTTTACCACCTTCTTTGCCAAGCAAAAACAATGCTAAAGCTCACTGCCTTAAGAGAATTCAGAGGAAAAAGTAGTCAAATAATGCAATTGGGCAGAGGACAGATTTTTCGCTCTTTGAATTTCATTTTCTAAATAGGAGGAGGAAGGAAGGTTGATTTTTTGAAACAAAAAGGAGTTGTTTGCCTCGCGATCTACTACGTTTTTAAAGATATGTTCAAAGTCTTTATTGGCTAAAGAAGCAAAAGAAATATCTTCAAAACCTTGGACGAGTCGCAGGTTTTCCTCGTTTTTATAATGAGAATCCACGAAATTTTGGAATTCTACTCGATCTGCAAAATTCCCAGCCCAAATATGATATCCGAACGCTTTTTTCTTCGGTTTGTCTTCAATACTTTGGTAAACAAAGTTTTCCCCTAAATACGCTTCTCTAACTTGGGGATCGTGCGCCAAGTCCGACGGAAGCCCCTCTTTAAGAATCCTTCCTTCAAACATAATATAGGTCTTATGCGTAATGGCAAGAGTCTGCTGCACATTGTGGTCTGTGATTAAGATCCCAATGTTTTTTTCTGTTAGACTTCTCACAATCTTTTGAATGTCTTCAACGGCAATGGGGTCAACCCCGGCAAAGGGTTCGTCTAAAAGAATAAAATTAGGACTCGTCGCAAGACATCTTGCGATTTCTGTGCGTCGTCGCTCTCCTCCGGAGAGTAAATCCCCTCGGTTGGTTCTTACATGCTCTAAGGAAAACTCTTCAATCAGTTCATCGCATTTATACTGCTGCTCTTTTTTAGAAAGTTTAGTTAATTGCAAAACTCCTAAAATATTTTCTTCTACAGAAAGTTTACGAAACACAGACGCCTCCTGAGCCAGATATCCAATTCCCTTTTGAGCCCGTTTATACATGGCATCCGAAGTGATGTTTTTGTCGTCTAAGAAAATCGTTCCCGCAGTAGGTTTTACAAGTCCCACGGTCATGTAGAAAGTAGTCGTTTTTCCAGCACCGTTAGGTCCTAACAGCCCCACAATTTCTCCTTGAGCTACCTCTACCGAGACCCCTTTGACCACTCTTTTCGGTCCGTATTCCTTTACTAAATTTTCCCCTCGTAAAATCATAGCTACAAATATAATTATTTTGTGAATAGTGGGCACTATCTTCCTTAACGCCAGCTGCCCGTAATTTGACACTTAGTTCTGGTTGTCTCTACTTCTTGATGAGGCGAAATGCGACTAGTTAAGAGGGAGAATGCCTGCAAATTTCCACGTGGCAAAGGAGAAAGAAAACATTAAGACAAAAAAAAAGAAGCAAACTAAAAAATGTTTACTTCTTATTTTCTACCAATGGTAATTTTAAGCCAGTAAAAGAGTGGCTACTTCTTTTGCTGCATAGGTGAATATCATATCGGCACCTGCTCTTTTGATGCATGTTAAACTTTCTAGTAAAGCTTTGTCATTGTCAATCCAGCCGTTCTGTGCGGCTGCCTTGAGCATGGCATATTCTCCACTCACGTGGTATACTGCGATCGGAAGGTCAATGCTATCACGCACTTTGGAAACAATGTCCAAATAAGGCATCCCTGGCTTAATCATAATGATGTCTGCCCCTTCGTCCACGTCTTTCAAAACCTCATCAAGTGCTTCTCTGGAGTTCGCAAAATCCATTTGGTAGGTCTTCTTGTCCTTTGGAACCAGCGCAGATTCTTTTGGTGCACTATCTAATGCACTACGAAACGGACCGTAAAACGCACTTGCATATTTTGCAGCATAACTCAAAATTCCAACCTCAGGGTAGGAATTTTCCTCAAGGGCTCCTCGAATCATGGCCACTCTTACATCCATCATATCGCTAGGCGCAAGGACATCGGCTCCTGCCTTGGCCAGAGATAGGGACATTTTCACGAGCGCATCGTTAGTTGCATCGTTATCAATTTTCCCCTGGTTTACAATTCCGTCATGTCCATAAATCGAATAGGGATCGAGCGCTACGTCCGGCATAATCACAAGACCTGGAACCGCATCTTTAATGGCTTTGATGGAAGTTTGCATCAAACCGTTCTCATTCCAAGACTCCTTACCTGTATTGTCTTTAAGATTCTCAGAAACTTTCATATAAAGGTTAATCCCTTTGATTCCCATACTGTAAATCTCTTGGCATTCCTTTACGGTAAGATCGAGGCTTCGCCTAAAAACCCCTGGCATAGAATCGATGGGTTCGATTTTGTCTTTCCCTTCCATCACAAACATGGGTAAAACGAGATCGTTTACACCTAATACCGTTTGTTGCACGAGTTGTCTTAGGGACTCCGATGTGCGAAGTCTTCTATTTCTTGAATATACTATCATGATACTAAATTAATAAGAGGGCTAAATCGCTCTCATTTCGACGGCAAATTTACGGATAAAATACGAGAGCTTTCCTTTTGAGAGCGTCTTAGAAAACAGATTTAAATCAGGTATAGGAGGTTAATAACCTGCTTCTCCCTTTTTCCCTTCTAATAGAGCTAAGGCGGAGGAGGTTCCGATTCTGGTGACTCCAAGTTCAATCATTTCTTTTGCCTCCTGCGAACTGCGAACGCCTCCTGCAGCTTTAATAGGCAAATCTCCAGCGTTTTCTTTCATCAGCTTGATTCCCTCGACGGTGGCTCCGTTAGGCTCTCCATTCGGCGTTTTGAAAAACCCAGTTGAGGATTTTACAAAAATCTGAGCTCTTTCCGATTCTGAAAAATGACTCTGAGCTAAAGAAGAAAGCAAAGACGTAAGCTTCGCGACCTGAGTGGAAGTAAGGGCGGCTATTTCAATAATCCATTTTACGATTTTACTTTGGCCTAGCGCGAGTTTGGACCCTTCGATAAATTCACGGCTTACCAAATCCACATTCCCATTTATGTATTCGTTGTAGTTGATCACGAAATCGAGCTCGTCTGCCCCGTCATCGATTGCCTTTTTTGCTTCTTTCAATTTCTCCTCGATCGAATAATCCCCCTCGTGGAATCCTATCACGGTCCCGACCTGCACCTTACTAGACTTGGAAACAAGGTATTCTTTCACTTCCTTCACGAACTCAGGACGGATCATTACAGCAAACAGCTCATGCTGCACTGCTTCCTTTGCAAGTGCAAGAACAATCTCTTGGGTTTGCTTTTGGGTTAGTCCTGATTGCGCAGGCGTTTTAAGGTATGTGGAATCTAAATAAGTAGCTATATTCATGGTTTTATACTTTAAGTTGTCGGTTAATACTTTGTTCCAAAGATATTAAAGTTTCGGTTCTTGTTACGCCTTTAAGTTTTTGAAGTTGATTTAAAAGGCGCATCAAATGGTCATTATCACGGCAGTACACTTTCAGAAATATCGTGTAATTCCCTGTCGTATAATGCGCTTCCACTACCTCGTCCACGTGCTGCAATGCGGCAACACAATCTTTGTAGTGACTTGGCTTTTCCAAATACACACCAATGTAGCAAACAACCTTATATCCCAATTTTTTGGGATTGATTAGAGACACCGAGGATTCAATAATGCCCGCAAACTCAAGTTTTTTAATTCGTTGGTGCACCGCTGTCGTGGAAATTCCAATTTGTTTTGCAATTACAGCAAGAGAGCTTTTTTCCGAATTGGTCAACTGCTCAATAATCCGCCTATCAGTGGCATCTAAATCGTATTCTTTTTCTGTATTGGTTTTCATCGTGTCGATTTTTTTAGGATACGTTAAATTCTACGAGGACGGGAAAGTGATCGCTGTACCCCCCGAGGTAGCGACGTCCCGCATAAGTGCGGTAGGGTCTTCCCGAAAACTTCCGATCCCAATTCGAGATTTTCGCATGGTTAAAAACACTTGCTTTCGAAAATTTTAACTTTTGCCTAGACTCTCCAAAAAACGAGGTGGAGAGTAATATTTGATCAAAAAGTAGGCCTTGTTTCTGGTGAAAGGTTGAATAATTACCTGATTGGTAAAGCTCGAGAAAGGGATTTTTAACCACTTCTTCTCCCGCTTTCTCAAAGCGCAAATGATCGATCACTTGGCTCGTTGGGTCTTCATTAAAATCACCCATAACAAGGATGGACTCTCCCTCTAAGCGATGACTTTCCATTGCTTTGGCAAGATCAGTAAGAATAAATTCTCTTTTTGGTGCATTGATTTGATCCTCTCTTTTCGAAGGCAGATGCAGAACGTATACATTTACAATTTGCTCCTTGTATTTGACCTTGCAATACAAGATGTCACGTGTCGTATCATAGTTCTCAGGATCCTTATCGGGAATTTCAAAAAAATAAACCATCGGTCTCGATTCTAAAATCTCCACTTGAGATCGATCATACAAAAGTGCTACATCAACACCCCGTTCGTCCAAGCTTTCGTAGAGTACATAATCAAAAGAATCCGTAAAAGGCTCATACTGCAAAAGTGCTTTTAAGGGCTCTTTGCCCTGCACCTCACTTAGCCCCACAAACAAAGGCATCTGCCCACATTCAGTTTGCACCAATTCAAAAACGCTCGCTAGCTTTTTGAGTTTCGTTTCAAAACGCTCTTTGTTCCAATTTGGAAGCCCAGAGATTCGTGGGTCGAATTTATTCCTTGCCACAGGATCCGGCGGAAAAAGATTCTCCACATTGTAAAACATGACAAAGGCTTTATCTAAATTTTCTAGTGAGCTAGAGGCGTTCATTAAAATCAGTATTTAAACAACCAAAGGTTAATTCGTTTGCGTATTATTCAAGTAAATCCGGACGTTTTTCCGCCGTGATGCGCAGAGCCTCGTCATGACGCCACTGCTCAATTTTCGCATTGTGTCCACTAACTAAAATGGAAGGAACTTTTAATCCTTTGTACTCCTCCGGACGCGTATAAATTGGAGGTGCCAAGAGATCGTCTTGAAAACTATCACTAAGGGCACTTTGCTCATCGTTTAAAACTCCGGGCACCAAACGAATAATACTGTCCGCTAAAACGCAGGCGGCAAGTTCCCCACCAGTTAAGACATAATCTCCAATGGAAATTTCCATCGTAATATGAAGATCTCTAACCCTCTGATCGACTCCTTTGTAGTGTCCACAAAGAAAAATAAGATTTTTTTTGAGTGATAGATGGTTAGATAAGGACTGCTTTAGAGTCTTTCCATCTGGAGTCAAATAGATGACCTCATCGTATTCTCGCTGCGACTTAAGCTCCGTTATGCATTTGTCTAAAGGCTCGACCATCATGACCATACCTGCTCCGCCCCCGTAGGGCATATCGTCCACTTGTTTATGCTTCCCTACGCTCCAATCTCGCAATTGGTGAAAATGCACCTCCACGAGTCCTTTCTCAACAGCACGTTTCAGGATCGAAGTTTGGAATGGGCTTTCCATGAGTTCGGGAAGTACACTTATAATATCAATTCTCATTGTTCAGTTCGATTGTTTTTGTTGGGGATTATAATGAGTCTTAAAGAGCTGTCTTTGTTAATATAGCTCCACATCCAATTGAAAAATATAGCAATTTTATTTCGAACGGATAAAATAAGCATCAAATGCAGGAACATCCATAAGTACCAAGCAAAAAAGCCTGAGAATTTAAACTTGGGAAGATCGACCACCGCACGGTGCTTACCGATCGTGGCCATACTTCCTCTGTCAATGTATTCGTATTCCACCCAAGAACTTTCGTCCTTTTTCAATATATTTTTTCCAAGTCTTTTCCCTTGATTTATAGCAACATTGGCAACCTGCGGATGCCCCTGAGGGTAAAGTGGAGTTTCCATGTAGGCAATGTCCCCGATCGCAAATATATTATCATATCCTTTCACTCGATTGTAACGGTCGGTCACATAGCGATTGCGTACCATCGACTCAGGCGCTAATCCTTCAAGGACATTGCCTACAACGCCTGCCGCCCAGATCACATTGTTGCTTGGAATCTCGAGGCCACTTTCCATATAGACGCGGTCTCCGTCGTAATCCACTACTTTTTCCCCGCTTAAAAGTTTTACACCTAGGTTTTTCAAGTATTCCTCAGATTTGTCTTGCGCATGATCGCTCATCACACTTAGAGGCTTATCGGTCGCACTAATTAAAATTACATTTAAAGAATCGAAATTCATATTGGGATAATCCCGAGGTAAAATCTCTCTTTTCATCTCTACAAAGGCTCCGGCAAGTTCAACTCCCGTCGCCCCACTACCTACAATCACGAGATTCCAATTGCCATCATCAGATCGACTTCTTTCCATAATGAGCTTCTCAAAAGTAAGCAGCACATGATTTCGAATTGCAATCGCTTCTTGCGTATTTTTCATCCCAAAGGTCAGGGACTCCATTTTATCATTCCCAAAGAAATTCGTTTTGCATCCCGTGGCAATGATAAGTTTATCGTAGTGAAACTCCGCATCCTCCGTAATCACTCGGTTTTCCTCCGGCACAATTTGCTGCACGCTTGTCATTCGAAACTGCGTATTGCGCGATCGTTGGAAAATTTTACGAAATGGAAAGGAAATATTGGAGGGTTCAATTCTCCCACAAGCGACCTGATAAAATAGCGGCTGAAACATATGATGGTTCACCTTGTCAATCAAAATCACTTTCTTGTTTTTATTATTGAGGGACTTTGCAAGCTGTAATCCTGCAAAGCCACCCCCTATGACTACAATCTTTTCTCTTGTTTCCATACTACAAATTTACTCAATTATAATCGAATAGGCCTTAGATCTCTTTTGGAAAGTAGACTTTTTGAATTCAAAAAAAAGTAGAGCCGAGCTTCAAATCCCCTCTCAAAATAACCTAATTTTGCAAGTCCATGGCGAAAAAGAAGAACCCTAAATCCAAATCTCGATCCCTCCACAGTCGTCGAAAACACCGGCGCCATGCAAGAAGCAAAATTTTGCTGATGCTTTTTGCTTCGCTTCTCCTAGGAACGGGCTATATGCTTAAAGAAAAAATCACGCTGTATGTAGTTACTTATCTTCGTCCTAAGGAGCACAAACTTTTAAAGAACAAGCCAAGTGAGCAGCAGCGTATCGAGCGAATCACTGCCCATTACGCAGACAAAACCTTTGGAATTGATCTTTCACATTACCAAAACCCTAAGGATATTCAGTGGGACAGTCTTAGCATTGGTCACGGAACGATTCCCATTGACTTCATCATCCTTCGAGCCTCAATGGGAACTAGCGGCAAGGATGAGAAGTTTGAAGAATTCTGGAAAAGTGCCGGGAAACAAAACAAATTAAGAGGGGCATACCATTTCTATCGCCCTGACGAGGACCCCATTAAGCAAGCCGCTCAATTTTTAGAATCGGTGCAACTCGCAAAAGGAGACCTTGCGCCTGTGCTGGACATTGAAAAAGCACCTCGAAAGATTTCCAAGAAAAATCTCAAAAAAAACCTGCAACTTTTTCTAGACATTGTCCAGGAACGCTACCAGGTTAAACCTATTCTGTACACATATTACCATTATTACAACGAATACCTGGCACAGGATTTCTCCTCGTATCCGGTTTGGCTTGCCAACTATAACGATGTGCTTCAGCCTCATGAAAGCCACTCCTGGTCGATGTGGCAATTCACGGAAAACGGAATCATAAACGGCATCAACACCAAAGTGGACCTAAATGTGTATAACGGTTCCCTTGGGTCTATGAAGGAACTGACAATACCTTAATTTTAATCCCTTGAAATGCCTTTTTTATCCCTTGGCAAGCAAAGGGGAAATAACAAGGAATTTGCGTACTTTTGCCCGTTCTAGACCTTATTAAGCGAAAAGCACTATGAATTATGTTTCGGTGGAGAATCTCTCCAAATCTTACGGTATCAAATCATTATTCCAAGATCTGACCTTTCACATCAACGAAGGGGATAAGATTGCGATTGTGGCCAAGAATGGTAGTGGAAAATCCACACTGCTGAAAATCCTGATGGGTCTAGAAATTCCAGATTCGGGGGAAGTTAAAATCTCGAAAGACATTCAAATCGTCCTTTTTGACCAAGAAATAGACTTTGACCCCAACCTAAGTGTCGAGGAATTTATGATGAGTCTAGAAAGCAAACCCATCTTGGCTCTTCGAAATTATCAAAAGGCCCTAGTTTCTTCTGACCCTAACGCCATGGAAGAAGCCCTTGCAGAAATGGAAATTCACAAAGCATGGGATCTCGAATCGGAAATGACGCAAATTCTTTCTCAACTTAAGATCACCCATCTCGAAGCAAAAATGGGAACTCTTTCGGGAGGACAGGTGAAACGTGTGGCACTTGCCAAACTCCTAACCGAAACCCGAGCCGAGCACCGCCACGTCCTACTAATTATGGATGAGCCGACTAACCATTTGGATGTCGAAATGGTCGAGTGGCTCGAAAACTATCTTTCGAAAGCGAAAATCACCCTTTTGCTTGTCACCCACGACCGGTATTTTTTAGACACCGTGTGTGAGACCATTTGGGAAATGGAAGACCAAAACCTTTACGTGCACCAAGGTAGCTACGCTACGTACTTAGAAAACAGAATGATTCGGGAGGAAAACCTTTCCTCCACCATCGATAAGGCAAACAATTTGTATCGCAAGGAATTGGAATGGATGAGACGCCAACCCAAGGCTCGTACAACCAAATCAAAATCCCGTATCGATGCCTTTTACGATACGCAAAAAGTGGCAAAATCGGCCGTCACCAAACAATCTCTCGAACTTCAATTTGAGATGAAACGTTTGGGACAGAAAATACTTGAACTTAAAAACATTGACAAAGCCTATGGGGATAAGGTTTTGATTAAAGATTTTAGCTATCAATTTCAAAGAGGTGAAAAAGTAGGTATTGTCGGAAAAAACGGAGCCGGTAAATCTACCCTGCTCAATATCATCCAAGGATTGGAACCTATGGACGGAGGTCAAATTGAAACTGGAGAGACACTTAAATTCGGCTACTTCTCTCAAAAAGGTCTTACTTACAACGAAGAGCAGCGCGTCATTGATTACATCAAGGACATTTCGGAAAACTTTCCCATTGCCGGAGGCAAAACCATAAGCGCTTCACAGTTTCTTCGACTCTTTCTATTTGATGACCAAACCCAGTACTCGCCGATTTCAAAACTTTCGGGCGGAGAGAAAAGAAGACTCCACCTAATGCAGGTATTGTTTCAGAATCCTAACTTCTTAATCTTTGACGAGCCCACCAACGATTTGGACCTTCCCACTTTAAGTGTACTGGAGAACTTTCTTCAGAATTTCCAAGGCACACTCGTAATTGTTTCTCACGACCGATACTTTATGGATCGGATTGTGGACCACGTTCTTGCCTTTGAAGGAGGAGGAAAAATCAAAGACTATAGTGGAAACTTCTCTGAGTACAGAGAATCTCTCAGTGAAAAAGAACAGGAGAGAAAACAACAAGTTGAAAGTACAAAGCCTAGTGCTGTAGTCGCCGAGGCAAAACCACAAAACACGGAATCAAAACGAAAACTATCCTTCAAAGAATCGCAAGAGCTGAAGCAAATTGAAAAGCGAATGCCCGAAATTGAATCGCAGAGAGCCCTGTTGCTAGAGAAATTAAATGTGCAGAGCGAATACCAAGAGATAGCAACGCTCAGTAAATCTCTTGAATCGTTGACCCAGGAACTTGAGGAGATTGAATTAAGATGGCTTGAACTCCAAGAACTTGGTTAAAACTTACTTCTAATGACTACTCACTAACGATGGAAAATCAAAAACAATTAGTCGCAAAATACGGTCTTTTCACTGCCATTTCCATGGTGGTTGGTCAAGTAATTGGCTCGGGAATCTTCTTTAAAGTAGACGATGTTCTTTTCGCTACAGAAGGCAGCGCACTAGCTGGGCTCCTTGGGTTTTTCATCGTGGGAATCAGTGTGATTTTTGCCTCAATTACGATGGCCAATTACGCGCAGCTAATTCCTAAAGATGGAGGAATCTTAAGCTATGTTGAGTATCGCTTCGGCTCGAAAGCCTCAGCGCTTGTGGGCTGGATCTACCTCAGTTTATTCTACCCGCTGCTCACCGCGGTTTTATTCACCGTTTCAGGAATCTACATCTCGCATTTTATTGCGGAATTCTATTCCTTTACCCCGAGTTTTTTGCATTACAGTGCGGTAGGGTTCTTATGTTCTTTTGTCTTCTTTCTATTTAATATCTACCGGCCCAAGTCTAGCGGTCTTTTTCAGCAACTCACGACCGTTTTAAAACTAATCCCCTTGCTTCTGATTGCCTCTTTTGGAGTTTTAAGCATGCTTCCGGAGTCGCAAGACGTTTCTGCTGTCAGCGCTCTTTCGAGCTCATCTTCGCT
Source organism: Chryseobacterium sp. A321 (assembly GCF_054489265.1). NCBI lineage: Bacteria > Pseudomonadati > Bacteroidota > Flavobacteriia > Flavobacteriales > Weeksellaceae > Chryseobacterium > Chryseobacterium sp. A321. Next base: position 176,909 of record NZ_JBTMWZ010000001.1, read on the forward strand.
GTCGAGCGGAAGTAGTTTTTGGACGCTGGTCGCGGCCAGTTTCATTCCAATTGCATTTGCCTTTGACGGTTGGTACATTGCTACACAAATTTCAGGGGAAGTGAAAAATGCGCGAAAGAACCTGCCAAAAGCTCTTATTATAGGAACATCTCTCGTACTTGTGGTTTATGTCCTTTACTACCTTGGAATCGTTCTGCGAATGAGTCCCGAGTCTATAATGGAATATAAGGACACCTATATTATCGAGTACTCGAAAAAATTTGGATCCAATGCCGCCTCTTGGCTCATGCAGCTCTTTATTATTATTTCCGTATTGGGAACAGCAAACGGCCTGATGCTAGCCTCAATCCGCGTCCCTTTTCAATTCTTTAATTTAAAAGCATCCAAGAAATTTTTGAACTTGGGAAAACTAAACTCGAATACAGGGATGCCTGTTCGTAGTGCCTACTTTGCGTATGTAGGGATTATCTTTTATATCCTTGCTTACTTCTTCACCAATACCCATAGGGTATTCACCGAGTTAAACTATGACATTTCTGCAATTCCGATTGCATTCATTTACATGGTAAACGGTGCCTTGTTTGTGGCATTGTTCAAACTCCTTCGAGAAGGAGTCATTTCCAATCAACGACCTCTAAAATCAATTATAGCGGTCTTTGCGCTGCTAGGCATTGCCATTGTTCTGATCGGAACTGCAAGTGCTCAAAATGGCCTTAGTTACCTTCTAGTAAGCGCGGTCTATATTGCCATTGGGCTGCTTTTTATCCGCAATAAGTAGAAAAGGTACCTAGGGGCGAATGCCCAGGAATTCCTTCCCAAAGAGGCGAGAGCTCGAATGGAAATTCGACCATATCGCCAAGAAGTGTGGACTGCTATTTGCAAAAAATCTTGTATTTTTGAGCCTCACAAACTATTAAATTAATTACCCTCTATGGAAGAAAGCAAAGCCTATATTGAACTTGTGTACCACGTGTTAGAAGACTGGCGTATCCGGTTCGCCGAATTCACACCCAACTTAATTGTAGGTATTGTTGTGTTTTCCACTTTTGCTTTTGGAAGTAAGTACTTTGCAAAAATCACCGTGAAAGTGGTGCACAAACTCTTTCCACGCACCCGTGACAAAGATACAATCGTCAGTCTAGTGGGAGTTTTTCGTTTCTTCATCTTACTGATTGCGACCTTTATCACCTTAGAGATCATGGGACTCAATGGCTTTTTCATGAAACTTTTAGGAAGTTTAGGGGTTGCCGGGATCATTGCAGGGGTCGCACTTAAAGACATCGTCTCGTCGATGTTCTCGGGAATGCTAGTCAACATCGACAAGGCCTTTAAGATTGGCGATTACGTCACAATCAACGGGATATCGGGAACCGTTGTGGAAATCGGATTTCTGACCACGAAACTCATTGCGGACGATGGACGCAAAGTATACATCCCTAACCAACTAATCTTTAGCGCTCCGTTTGTCAACTATAGTGCCTCAGAATACAGAGTCCTTTCGATTGGACTTGAAATCCCTAATACTCAAGATCTACAAAAAGCAAAACAATCCCTTTTAGACGAAACAAAGAAATTCACGTTTGTTGATACCAATAAAAACATTGATGTCTTTGTCATGGACCAGCGACTTGGAATCTATAGCATTGAGGTTCGGTTTACCATGAAAAAAGGAGAGAGTATTTTAAATGTAAAAAGTGAATCCATTTTACAACTTAAAAAACGGCTGGACCAGGAAGGCATTGAAACATCCATCCCAGCGCTTCCTTACATCAGCTAACCTTGTCTTTTCACGAAAAGAATTAAATCAAAAAGCGGCCTTCCAAAATTGGAAGGCCGCTTTTTAAATTATAGTTCTGCTTCTTACTTCGCAAGAACTTCTTTCACTTTGTTTGCCGCTTCTTCAAGTGTAATTGCAGAGTGAATAGGTAGACCTGCTTGGTCAATTAATTGTTTCGCTTCTTCTGCATTGGTTCCTTGCAATCTTACGATTAGCGGAACTGGGAATTCTCCAATCGCTTTGTAAGCATCTACAACTCCTTGTGCAACACGGTCGCATCGTACGATACCTCCGAAGATATTAATTAAAATTGCTTTTACGTTTGGATCTTTAAGGATGATATCGAAAGCGATTTTCACTCTTGCCGCATCTGCTGTCCCCCCAACATCCAGGAAGTTTGCAGGGTTACCGCCTGAAAGCTTAATAATGTCCATGGTCGCCATGGCTAGACCTGCACCGTTCACCATACAAGCAACGTCTCCGTCTAATTTAACGAAGTTAAGTCCTGCTTCGCCTGCTTCTACGTCCATTGGATCTTCTTCTCTTTTGTCTCTTAATTCCGCTAAGTCTTTATGACGGAACAAAGAATTGTCATCCAAAGTCACTTTTGCATCTACCGCAATGATTTTATTGTCTGAGGTTTTTAAAACCGGGTTGATTTCAAACAAAGAAGCGTCAATCCCTACATACGCATTGTATAGACTGGATATGAATTTCACAAATTCTTTGAACGCATTTCCTTCTAGACCAAGGTTGAAGGCAATCTTACGAGCCTGGAACCCTTGAAGACCTAAAGCTGGATCTACGATTTCTTTGTGAATTAAATGAGGAGTCTCTTCCGCAACTTGTTCAATATCCATTCCCCCTTCGGTAGAATAAACCACTGTGTTTTTGCCTTGAGCTCTGTCTAAAAGGATGGAAACGTAAAACTCTTTGGTTTCCGTCTCGCCTGGATAATAAACGTCTTCTGCAACTAGCACTGAGTTTACTAATTTTCCTTCGGCCGAAGTTTGTGGAGTCACAAGCTGCATGCCTAGAATATTCTGTGCATTTTCTTTAAGTTTCTCCAAGTTAGGGGAAAACTTAACACCGCCACCTTTACCACGTCCGCCAGCGTGAACTTGAGCCTTAACAACCCAGCCTTCGTTGCCGTTCATTTCTTTAAGTTTACCTGCAGCGTCTAGAGCTTGCTCGACATTGTCTGCCACAAAACCGCGCTGAATTGCAACGCCATACTTTGCTAAAATCTCTTTAGACTGATACTCGTGAAGATTCATAATATTTTAATTAGATTTAAATTCTTAAGTCGCACAAATTTACGAAAAAGTTAAGAGTTGGGGCGTGGGAAAAATAGATTTTTTTACCCCTGCAAATTCCGACGGGTAAAAAGCACAAAGGGATAGAGATTTCCTACGTGTGTCCCGCTCGTAAAACAACTCCTCCTAAAGTTTTACTTTCAAAAAATGATAGATCAAAAGACCCCAGCTGAGAATCATAAACAATCCTCCTAGCGGTGTAATAGGTCCTAAGAATTTTAAATTCACCCCCCAGTATTCTTGGAAGCTTAGGGCATAGATGCTAAATGAGAAAAGAAGGGTTCCTAAGATCATAAACCAGGAGATCCATTTATCCACACCCGTGTCGAACTTCAAAATAAAACCGACGACAAGTAGGAAAAAAGCCGCATACATTTGGTACCGAACTCCGGTCTCAAAACTAGCTAATTTTTCTACAGATAAGATCTTGCGAAAGGCATGAGCACCAAATGCGCCAAGGATTACAGACAGGAGTCCATAAATTGCACCGATCACTAGGGTTGCTGTTTTCATAATATTCCAGATTTAATTTTATTGTTTTCTGCTAAATTCTATTATTCTGTACCCCCTCGCAATTGGTTCAATTGGGAAATTACTTCGTGGTGGGTCACGGTTTTGGTCTTAAAATACGTCACGAAATAGTCTTTCTCCTCCTGCGTAGCATTTAGCTGGTTCAAAATATTAAAAAGGTGCATCTTCATATGTCCCTTTTGAATCCCAGTGGTAATTAGCGAGCGTAAAGCTGCAAAATTCTGGGCAAGTCCAGAGACCGCTAAGATACTCATTAATTCCTGTGCTGAGGGTTTTCCAAGAAGTGCAAAGGAAAACTTTACTAAAGGATGTAAATTTGTAAGCCCACCTACAACGCCTACAGAAACGGGCAAATCAATCCAAAATCGAAAAACTCCGTCCTCCACGGTGCAGTGGGAAAGCGATCGGTACTGCCCGTCCCTTGCTGCGTAGGCGTGAGCACAAGCTTCCGTGGCTCGAAAATCATTTCCAGTGGCAATGACTACGGCATCGACCCCGTTCATAATCCCCTTGTTATGAGTGGTCGCCCGAAAGGGTTCTAACTCGGCAATGGTAACCGCCTGCTTAAATTTCCACGCGAACTCTTCGTTGGAGATCCCACTATCGTCGTTGATTTCATCTATTTGACAGCTTACTTCAGCCCGTACCAAACAATCCGGTGTATAGTTCGAAAGAATATTCATAACCACTTGAAGTGATTCTTTTTCTTCGCTCGTAAAGCTATCTTCGTTTTGCACCTCTTCTCGGAGTGTTTTTCCAAACTGCTCTAGGCAAGAATTAATAAAATTAGCACCCATGGAATCCACTGTATCAAAACTCGCTTTGATCTGGTAGTAATTCTCCATATCTGCGGTCTTATCAACCAATCGAATGTTGAGAATCCCCCCTCCTCGCGCGCGCATATTGTAGGTAATGGCCTCGGTGGCTTCAAAGAGTTTCTTCTTCAATCTAAAATTGAAAAAATGCTGGATTTTATGGGTCTCGGCTTTAAAAATGAAATGAGTGTGACCTAGTTTTTTGGTATTCACAATCGTGGTTTTGAACCCACCCTTCTGAAGCCAGAATTTGGCAGCTTTCGAAGCGGCCGCAACGACAGAACTTTCTTCTACGGCCATCGGCAATGCAAAAAGCTTCCCATCAATCAAAAAATTGGGTGCGATTCCATAAGGCATGTAAAAATTTGTCAGTGTATTTTCTGAAAATTCCTCGTGTAGTTTTTGAAGGTCCGTATCCGGGTTCCAATATTGAGTTAAGACCTCCTCATAACGAGTGTCTCCGCTTAAATATTCTTGGACAATCCACTCTATTTTCTGGGATTTGCTGAGTCTTGAAAATCCTTCAATGGGCTTGTGCATCATGGTATGTTTTGGTATTTCTAGCGGCTGTTAAATGCCGTATCTATTTAATTAAATCTCCATCGGATTCAAGGCAAAGATAATGAAATATACCTTTCGAGCCTTGCTTTGAGACACTTTGTGAGGAGATGAATTCAAGCCCTTTTGAAAATAAAATTCTTTGAACACCCTACCTTATAACGATCGAATATTGGGAAAATGAGATGTATTCTCATAGCGCTATCGAGCAAACTCTAGTTTCAGAATTTTCATATAAGTCGAGCTCCATTAGCGTATTCCTTTGTCTTCAGCCCTATTGGGTCTCTACTCCATTCCAAGTTCTACTCCACATCAAAAAAAAAACAAATTTATACTTATACTTCTCAGGTAAAGAATTTAACAAAACTTTGACATTCCAAATTCGAAATCGGAAATAAAATACCCTAACTTTACTTTCTTATCCTACATCAATGCAACGAGGGAATTTCCTGGGGTATCTTTGCACTATCAAAACACACATTAACAATTAAAAAATATTATTATGTCAACAAAATGGAACTTAGACCTTGCACACAGTGAAATCACTTTTAAAGTAAGACACCTTATGATTTCAAACGTGAAAGGACAATTCACAGATTTTAACGTCGAACTAGAAAGCGAAGACGATCAATTTAAAAATGTAAATGCAAAAGCAGAAATCAAAACGGACTCCGTTAACACCAAGAGTGCAGACCGTGACACCCACTTAAAAAGTGCTGATTTCTTCAACGCAGAACAATTCCCAACCATCACCTTCCAAACCAACAAATTGAATGACGAAGTGACAGGAGAATTAACCATTAACGGTGTTACAAAACCTATTACTCTTGACGTAGAATTTGGAGGAGTAGGTGTAGACCCTTGGGGAAATACAAAAGCAGGTTTCTCCTTTGATGGAAAAATCAAACGAAGCGAATTTGGTCTTAACTGGAACGCTGCCCTAGAAGCAGGAGGCGTTATGGTTAGTGACGACGTGAAAATCGCAGGAGAACTTCAGTTCGTGAAAGCATAAATTTTTCATAGTATAGTTTTTGGAGTTCATCTTGTGGTCACACAGATGAACTCTTTTCATTTTCAAATCTTGCCTTATGAATTTACAAGACCTAGAGCGCCTTGCTTCCGATTTTAAACCGACCGAGCAAATGCCCGTCCTTTTTCTAGGACATGGATCCCCAATGAACGCAATCGAAGAAAATCAATTTGTGCAAGGATTTCGTCAAGTAGCGAGTGAAATCCCAACACCCAAAGCAATTTTATGCATTTCAGCACATTGGTTCACAAGGGGAACATTCGTCACAGCCATGGAACTACCCAAAACCATTCACGATTTTGGAGGTTTTCCACAAGCTTTATTTGATGTTCAATATCCTGCGAAAGGCAGTCCCGGTTTAGCGGACCAAACCAAAGAACTACTTCTTCCTGCCTCAGTGCAGTTAGACGAATCCTGGGGACTTGACCATGGGGCGTGGAGTGTACTTCGTCACATGTACCCTAAAGCAGACATCCCTGTAATCCAGTTGAGTATTGACTACACAAAAGATGCAGCCTATCATTTTGATTTAGCCCAAAGACTCTCCAAATTAAGAAATAGCGGCATTTTGATTATTGGAAGTGGCAACATTGTTCATAATTTACGCCTAATCGATTGGCGAAACATCAACACCGTAGGAGCGGGTTGGGATTGGGCAATTGAGGCCCATCAAAAAACAAACGAATGGATTTTGGATGGGAATTTTGACCCCCTGATTTCCTATCAAAAACAAGGCACCGCCCTTCAATATGCAGTGCCAAGTCCAGATCATTATTTACCTCTGATTTACTCTTTAGGGCTTAAAGGCAAAAAAGAAGCGGTTTCTCTTTTTAACGACGAGCTCATAGGCGGAAGCTTAAGCATGACAAGCGTTAAAATTGGAAATTTTTAAGCGATTAGTTCACTTCGAATTTTCTTTCTCGAATCAAAGTAGCGATGGATAGAATATCCTTACCTATTAGTCGATCGTCTTCTAATTTGTCCACTTGCGTGCGAATTAGGTCGTAATTTTTCTCTACAATTTTTGAACATTTTGCAGGGCGTCTAAACTCAAGTCCTTGCGCTGCGAACATTAATTCGACTGCTAATATGGACACAAGATTCTCAAGAACTTGGTTGAATTTTCGTCCTGAAATACTTCCCATGGAAACGTGGTCCTCCTGACCTAAGCTGGTAGGAATACTGTCTGCTGAAGCTGGGAAACAAAGTGATTTGTTTTCACTCACAAGTGCTGCCGAGGTATACTGTGGAATCATAAACCCTGAATTCAATCCCGAGCTTTCCGTTAATAATCTTGGAAGTCCAAATTTCCCTTCTAAAAGCAAATAGGAACGTCTGTCTGAAATATTCCCTAATTCTGCTGCAGCAAGGGTGGCATAATCAAGTGGCATGGCAAGCAATTGCCCATGGAAATTTCCACCTGAAATACTTTCCTCTGCACTAAGTACAATCGGATTGTCGGTAACAGAATTTAATTCGATTTCAGCCAATTGTTTCAAATGTTCAAATGCATTTCTAGAAGCACCATGTACCTGCGGTACGCAACGCATAGAATAAGGATCTTGCACTCGATCACAGAATTCGTGGGACTTAAGGTTATCTGAATTTTTCAATAATTTGACCATTCTTTGCGCTACTTTTTTACTTCCTGCAAAAGGTCTTATCTCATGAAGTTCTTTTTTGAAGGGACTTGCAGAGCCTCGGTAAGCTTCAAGTGACATGGCAGCTGCAAGATCTGCAAGATCTAGTAAATAGGCCATATTCTCCAAGCCTACTAGAGCATGAGCAAGAATGAACTGGGTCCCATTGATAAGTCCTAGCCCTTCTTTTGGTCCCAAATCCAAAGGTTCTAGTTTATGCTTCTTTAAAACTCTTGCACTGTCCACAGGCACACCATTTTCCCAAATTTCGCCGAGTCCCAAAAGGGGAAGCACCATATGAGACAAAGGAGCCAAATCACCGGAGGCTCCTACCGATCCTTGTTCTGGCACTACGGGAATTAAATCTTTCTCCACCATAAGAATCAGACGCTCAATCATCTTCAAACTCACCCCCGAATACCCTTTGGAAAGAGCATGAATCTTCGAAATCATCATCAGTTTTGATAATTTTTTATCGATCGGCTTTCCTACGCCTACGGCGTGGGAAATAATTAAATTATATTGAAGTTGAGCTGTTTCTTCGTCAGATATTTTCACATCGCACAATGGACCAAATCCCGTATTTATTCCGTAGACCGTTTGATCGGAATCTACAATTTTTCGCACATTCTTTTCCGAAGCGAGAATTCTTACTTTAGCGGCCTTATTTAATTTCGCCAATTTCGGTTTCTCTGCAATGGCAAGTACATCCTCTAAGGAAAGGATATCGGTTCCGTATATCATAGGGTAATTTTTGACTAATTTACAACTTTTCTTAAAACTTGCATCTTCCTAGCGGAATGAAATTAGCGCAATCCCTAGGCTTGCAAAAATCTACTTCTTTTTCTCCCGCTAGAAATACTACTCCCCACAAAGCGAAGGATATCCACTTGAAATTAGTACTTTTGTAGGGTGGACAGCGCATTAGAATTACAACTTAAGACCCTACCGACAGACCCAGGTGTTTACCGATATTACGACGTAAACGACCAACTCTTGTATGTGGGCAAAGCGAAGAATTTAAAAAAAAGAGTACTCTCCTATTTCAACAAGACTCTTTCCGGATATCGAACGAAAATTATGGTGGGGAAGATTCACCGTTTAGAAACCACAATTGTTCCGAGTGAATACGATGCGCTACTTTTAGAAAACAATCTCATTAAAGAGCATCGTCCTATTTACAACGTCCTAATGAAGGACGATAAAACCTACCCTTGGATTTGTATAAAAAACGAAGCATTCCCTCGAGTATTCCTGACAAGGAATCGCATTAAAGATGGATCCGAGTATTATGGACCTTACGCCAAGGTTCGTCCTGCAAAAGTCCTATTGGACACGATTAAAAATCTCTATCAAATTCGTTCATGCAGCCTCAATCTTTCTCCAGAAAAGGTTGCAGAAGGGAAATACCGAGTTTGCCTGGAATACCACATCAAGAACTGCAAAGGACCCTGTGAAGGTCTTGAGTCTAAAGAAAGTTACGATGACAAGATTGAGGCCATTCGCGGCATCGTAAAAGGAGATTTCCGAAAAGCAAAAGAGTACCTCCAGCAAGAGATGATCGGATTTGCGCAAAATCTAGAATTTGAAAGCGCCCAATTGGTCAAAGATCGTCTTGCGCAACTTGAAGACTATCAAGCAAAGCACACGGTGGTCAATCCACACATTGATGATGTTGATGTTTTTGCGATGATTAGTGACCAAAGCGAAGCCTTTGTCAACTATTTTAAAATTAAAAATGGAAACATTATTCAAAGCTATACCACGGAGATCAAAAAAGTACTTGAAGAACCAGACGAAGAAATATTAGAAGAGGCAATTATTGAAATTCGCAAACGATTTAAATCTGATTCCAAAGAAATTTATTTGCCGTTTCATCTTGCAGTTGAGTTTCCGGGCATCAAATTAATTGTACCCAAAGTTGGAGATAAAAAACGACTTGTTGAGCTCTCGGAAAAAAATGCAAAAGAATACCGGGTGGAGAAACTTAAGCAAGTTCAAATTGTCGATCCCCAGCGCCATACCGATCGGATTATGGCCGAGATGCAAAAGCTCCTGAAAATGCCAAAAGAACCCCGTCATATCGAGGGGTTTGACAACTCAAATATTCAAGGAACAAATCCAGTGTCTGCCTGTGTTGTATTCAAAGACGGAAAGCCCAGCAAAGCGGACTATCGAATTTTTCATCCTAAAACCGTGGAAGGTCCTGACGATTATGCCACCATGGAAGAAGTAGTTTACAGACGCTACAAACGACTTTTGGACGAGGGCCAAAGTTTGCCACAGTTGATCTTAATTGATGGAGGTAAAGGCCAGCTATCCTCTGCTATGAAAAGTCTTTCTCTGCTTGGAATCAGCCACAAAATCACCGTGATTGGGATTGCAAAAAGACTTGAAGAAATTTACTTCCCGCACGATCCTGTGCCTTTGTATTTGGATAAGAAATCAGAGACTCTAAAGGTTTTGCAACGTGTTCGTGATGAATCTCACCGATTCGGGGTGAAACACCATCGAGCTCGCCGAAAGAACTCCACCATTTTGACCGAACTCGATCAAATTAAAGGCGTGGGAGAGAAAACAACTTTGCAATTACTTCAGTCGTTAAAATCGGTGAAACGGGTTAAAGAAGCTTCTCAACAGACCTTAGAATCGATCATAGGAAAACAAAAGGCATCCCTTGTTTGGACTCATTTCCACCCAAATGAATCCTAAGGAGTTTCTTACTTCCCAACAAACACTTCTTTTGTAAAATTTCCTTTAGAATCACGCATCTCAATCACGAAATTCTCCCCTTCGCTATATCCTATAGCCGTAGAGGCATCCCCTAGAGTTACGTGGTAAATACCTGTTTTAGCAGACTCTTTAAAGTCCGCAAAAGGCGCCGTATTTTTTGGCTGGGTTAAAATAAAATGGCCAGCTCCAAGATTCACTTTTGTGTAGTCCACTCCTTTCCAAGTAAATACTTGGAATCCAGAACTAGCTTCCACTTTTGTTTGGATAGTTTCAACCACTTCAGTGCTCGTAGTCTCTTGCGCTTTCGCAGGGGCTGAGGCCACCTGCTTTTGCTCCACAATCACCTGCTTAGGAGTTTCCTTTACCACCTCCTTCATAGCAGGACTAGACGCCTTAATATTCACGCCACTTCCTGTCGATACGGGCACTTGAGCAATGGCTTGCAAAAGCGCATCTTGAAATCCTTTGTGGAATTCTTTAATGCGAGACTCCGCCTTAAATGAGCTTACGACTCGGCCCTTGCAATCTTTAAACACTAAACTAACTTTGTTTCTAAACATATTGCTCGTATCGACAAGCTCTGCAGATACAACTTGGCATAGATCGTTTCCAATCTGAGATGCCAAAATCGAGGGTTCCTCCTGAGATGTACTATAGTTCTTATCCTCAAGTTTACTTTGTAAAATCTTGTTTAAATTATAAGCATTGTTTGTTTTGAAATCGTTGAATTTCACAGGTACATACACGTATTTATAGTCTGCTAAGTTTTGAGCACCAAGAAGCAAACTAAGAAATACAAAACTTAAAGAAAGAAGAATTTTCATAACATCAAAGGTTTAAATCCAAATTTAGAAAAAAAAACTGAATTCAGGGTAAGTCATTTCATTTAAAACAGCATTTGAAAATCCCGTACAAAAGATCAAGATGCCCTTACCACACCTTTACGATTCAATAAGTTCGCCGTCGTTTTGCTTAGCCAGTTTGAGAGTTCTTCGGGTCTTAATAATTCCATTTACAACTATGGATAAAATCATAACAAGCGATGCGACATAAAAGATAGGACTCATATGTTCTGAATCACCAAAGATGAAATAGGCTAAAATAATCCCATAAACAGGTTCTAAATTCACAGTCAACACCAAAGTAAAAGGAGTAATATACTTCATTAATTTGATGGACTCAAACATAGGAAAGGCTGTAAAGAAACCTGCCAAAATAGTAACTAATATCAAATCACGTGTGGAAATATTCCCCATATCACCAAGCTGTCCCGTAAATAGAAAAATAACAGACAATACAGCCCAGCCGCACAGGATTTCATAGAAAATAATATTCCCGGAGGAAGTTTTACCGTACAGCTTTCCATTAAAGACCGAAAAGATAGTTCCAAAGAGCGCAGTCAAGATTCCGAAGAAAATTCCCTCTTTGTACTGAAACTCAGTACTGAAAATAAGATACATACATGCTACAATAACCACCCCCATTATAATTTCTGAAAGATCCATCTTTCGTTTAAATACAAGAGGCTCTAGTAGAGCAGCAAAAAGAGTGGAGAGTGATAAACAACTTAAGGCAATGGAAACATTGGATACTTTAATCGAGTAGAAAAAGAAGAGCCAATGCAGACCCATGAAGGTACCTACACCCGCCAATTGAAAGAATAATTTTTTTGAAATGGAAAGACTTTGCTTACGAAAAATTCGTAAGAAGACATAGAGAAATACAGCAGCTAAAAGCATTCGATAAAAAACTAGCACTTGCGCATTGGCATGAATCAACTTTCCAAGTATTGCCGTAAACCCCCACAAAAACACAATTAAGTGCAACCGAAAAAGCGCCGAATTCTTCATATAAAACGTCCTCTGTATGTAATTAGAAAATAATGCAATCGTTCTCCCTTCGCATTCTCACCCCAAAATAGTTCCAAAAGTTTTGAAAACGAAAACAAATGTAAGCCTTTTTTCGATTGAATGAAAAGTCTTATATTTAAGGCTATAATAAATTTTTAAAATGGACCTAGAATTCAATAAACGTGAGGATCAAAATAAATTAGTACTTGCAGAAATCAACCGTCTTTACGCACATATAAAAAAGGGTGGCGGGGAGAAAAGAATTGAAAAACTACATGCGGAAGGGAAAATGACAGCGCGTGAACGTATTGAGTATCTTTTAGATCCTAATTCAAAATCCATAGAAATTGGAGCCTTTGCAGGCTTTGAGATGTACGAAGAAAGTGGCGGCTGCCCCAGTGGAGGGGTTGTAGTTGTAATGGGATATGTCGCAAATCGTCAATGCCTAGTTGTGGCAAACGATGCGACGGTAAAAGCAGGTGCATGGTTTCCAATCACAGGAAAAAAGAATCTAAGAGCACAAGAAATTGCCATGGAAAATCGTCTTCCCATCATTTATCTTGTCGATTCCGCAGGTGTATATTTACCTATGCAGGATGAAATCTTTCCTGACAAAGAACATTTTGGCAGAATTTTTCGCAACAATGCAAAAATGAGTTCCATGGGAATTATTCAAATCTCCGCTGTAATGGGAAGTTGCGTTGCTGGAGGAGCCTATCTTCCTATTATGAGCGACGAAGCCATGATCGTCGATAAAACTGGCTCTATCTTCCTAGCAGGAAGTTACTTAGTCAAAGCCGCTATCGGAGAATCAATTGACAATGAAACCTTAGGAGGAGCAAGTACACACTGTGAAATTTCAGGCGTTACAGACTTTAAAGCAAAAGACGACAAAGATGCCTTAGACAGAATCCGAACCATTATGGGGACTCTTGGCGAATCTCAAAAGGCGGGCTTCAATAGAATTGAACCTCAATTACCAAGTAGAGATCCAAGCGATCTATTTGGCATCATGCCGAATCTAAGGACCGAACAGTACGATACATTTGACATTCTAAGTTGTCTAACAGACAAAGACACCCTACTAGAATACAAACCTGATTATGGAAAAACGATTATCTGTGCGACCGCAAGAATTGATGGCTGGGCCGTAGGCATTGTAGCCAACCAAAGAAAACTTGTCAAAAACGGCAAAGGCGAAACCCAATTTGGAGGAGTCATTTACTCTGACTCGGCGGACAAAGCCACGCGCTTTATCGCGAATTGCAATCAACGTAAAATACCACTCCTCTTCCTTCAAGATGTCACAGGTTTTATGGTCGGATCAAAATCTGAACATGGAGGAATCATCAAAGACGGGGCAAAAATGGTCAATGCAGTAGCCAATAGCGTTGTGCCAAAATTCACGGTGATTACAGGAAACTCTTATGGGGCCGGAAATTATGCCATGTGTGGTAAAGCTTATGATCCTCGACTTATTGTCGCATGGCCATGGGCAGATCTAGCGGTCATGGGTGGATCCCAGGCTGCGAAAGTTTTAGCCCAAATCGAAGCTTCTACCCTTAAAAAACAAGGCATCGAAATTACAGAAGAAAAACAAAATGAAATTCAAGAATCGATTTCAAAGCGCTACGAACAGCAGACGAAAGCCACATATGCGGCAGCAAGGCTTTGGACCGATGCAATCATCAATCCCGAAGATACACGAAAGTGGATTTCAATGGGAATTGAAGCGGCCAATAGAGCGCCTATACAAGAATCCTTTAACATGGGGGTGCTTCAAGTCTAACCTAGCGATTAGAATCTACCCTTTCACCCACAAAAGCATCCCATCTCGGATGCTTTTTTTGTTTTGTATGGGATGTTAGGGATTGGATCCCTTGCTTGCAAGGGGATCTGCCTTCTCCATTCGAGAAGTAAAGACATAAAAAAATCCCCAATCACAATGTGATTGAGGATTCAAAAAAAAACTGGCGGCGACCTACTCTCCCGCGTTAGCAGTACCATCGGCGCTAGAGGGCTTAACTTCTGTGTTCGGAATGGGAACAGGTGAGCCCCTCTGCTAAAACCACCCTAAATATTGTAGGTTGTCTCCATTTATATGTGATAAATGAAGTCAGCCTTATTAAAGCGATAAAAACGCTCACAAAGAAAAAACCTTTCTTGCACTTTTGAGTGACCAAATAGGCTATAAATCTACGGGTAATTAGTACTACTCGGCTATGCTGTTGCCAGCTTTACACCTGTAGCCTATCAACGTCGTCATCTCCAACGACCCTTAAAAGATGTCTCATCTTGAGGCAGGTTTCGCACTTATATGCTTTCAGTGCTTATCCGTACCAAACGTAGCTACTCTGCGGTGCGCCTGGCGGCACAACAGATACACCAGAGGTTTGTTCAAATCGGTCCTCTCGTACTAGATTCAAGCCCTCTCAAACATCTAACGCCCGCAATAGATAGAGACCGAACTGTCTCACGACGTTCTGAACCCAGCTCGCGTGCCACTTTAATGGGCGAACAGCCCAACCCTTGGGACCTTCTCCAGCCCCAGGATGTGACGAGCCGACATCGAGGTGCCGAACCTCCCCGTCGATGTGAGCTCTTGGGGGAGACTAGCCTGTTATCCCCGGAGTACCTTTTATCCTATGAGCGATGGCCCTTCCATACGGAACCACCGGATCACTATGTCCTGCTTTCGCACCTGATCGACTTGTAGGTCTCACAGTCAAGCACCCTTATGCCATTACACTCTACGCACGGTTACCAAGCGTGCTGAGGGTACCTTTGAAAGCCTCCGTTACTCTTTTGGAGGCGACCACCCCAGTCAAACTACCCACCACGCAGTGTCCATCTTTCGATGTTAGGCTCCAAGTAAGCAAAGGGTGGTATTTCAACAATGACTCCACCGACACTAGCGTGCCAGCTTCAAAGTCTCCCACCTATCCTACACATTGCTTACTCAAAGTCAATACGAAGTTATAGTAAAGGTTCACAGGGTCTTTTCGTCCCATTGCGGGTAATCGGCATCTTCACCGATACTACAATTTCACCGAGCTCGTGGCTGAGACAGTGCCCAGATCGTTACACCATTCGTGCAGGTCGGAACTTACCCGACAAGGAATTTCGCTACCTTAGGACCGTTATAGTTACGGCCGCCGTTTACTGGGGCTTCAGTTAAAAGCTTCGCTTACGCTAACTTCCTTCCTTAACCTTCCAGCACCGGGCAGGTGTCAGACCCTATACAGCATCTTTCGATTTAGCAGAGTCCTGTGTTTTTGATAAACAGTCGCCTGGGCCTCTTTACTGAGGCCTCCCCTGAGGGAGGCGTCCCTTCTTCCGAAGTTACGAGACTATTTTGCCTAGTTCCTTAGCCACGACTCACTCGAGCACCTTAGGATTCTCTCCTCGACTACCTGTGTCGGTTTTGGTACGGGTTGCTTCACTTCGGCTTTTCTTGGAAGCACTTTCCCTGCAGCAGCTTCGCCCGAAGGCTAGGCCTTGACTATTCCGTCAGTCTCCAGCAGGTACGGCACTCCGTCCCCTTTTTAGTGTGAGCAAGTATGGGAATATTAACCCATTGTCCATCCACTACCCCTTTCGGGTTCGCGTTAGGTCCCGACTAACCCTCAGCTGATTAGCATGGCTGAGGAACCCTTAGTCTTTCGGTGTGCAGGTTTCTCGCCTGCATTATCGTTACTTATGCCTACATTTTCTTTTCTATAAGCTCCACAATACCTCGCAGTACTGCTTCAACGCCGATAGAATGCTCCCCTACCCAGTATAAATACTGCCATAGCTTCGGTAATATGCTTATGCCCGATTATTATCCATGCCGGACCGCTCGACTAGTGAGCTGTTACGCACTCTTTAAATGAATGGCTGCTTCCAAGCCAACATCCTAGCTGTCAATGCAGTCCAACCGCGTTATTTCAACTTAGCATATATTTGGGGACCTTAGCTGTTGGTCCGGGTTCTTTCCCTCTCGGACATGGACCTTAGCACCCATGCCCTCACTGCTGATCATCATTTATTAGCATTCGGAGTTTGTCAGGAATTGGTAGGCGATGAAACCCCCGCATCCAATCAGTAGCTCTACCTCTAATAAACTAAAATCAACGCTGCACCTAAATGCATTTCGGGGAGTACGAGCTATCTCCCAGTTTGATTGGCCTTTCACCCCTACCCACAGGTCATCCGAAGACTTTTCAACGTCAACCGGTTCGGTCCTCCACTTTGTGTTACCAAAGCTTCAACCTGCCCATGGGTAGATCACAAGGTTTCGCGTCTAATCCTACTAACTATGCGCCCTATTCAGACTCGCTTTCGCTTCGGCTCCGGACCTTAAGTCCTTAACCTCGCTAGTAAAATTAACTCGTAGGCTCATTATGCAAAAGGCACGCCGTCACTCAACTTGTGAGCTCCGACCGCTTGTAGGCGTACGGTTTCAGGTTCTCTTTCACCCTTCTATTCGAAGTGCTTTTCACCTTTCCTTCACAGTACTTGTTCACTATCGGTCTTTCAGGAGTATTTAGCCTTGGAGGATGGTCCCCCCATATTCAGACAGGATTTCTCGTGTCCCGCCTTACTCATTTATCATTTAAATATGCCTTTCATATACGGGGCTATCACCCTCTATGGCCGCTCTTTCCAAAGCGTTCTATTAAACATATAAAAACTTTTGGGCTAATCCGCGTTCGCTCGCCACTACTTACGGAATCTCTTCGATTTCTTTTCCTCCGGGTACTTAGATGTTTCAGTTCTCCGGGTTTGCTCTGCTTACGCAGTAATACATCTTCAATGTATTGGGTTGCCCCATTCGGACATCTGCGGATCAATTCGTGTGTGCCAATCCCCGCAGCTTTTCGCAGCTTACCACGTCCTTCTTCGCCTCTGAAAGCCTAGGCATCCGCCATACGCCCTTAACGATTTCTTTCCTATTTTTTTAGTTTCCTAAAGCACTCAAAAGTGCTCGGTTTTCTCTTTGTGATGTCTTTACCGTTAATGTCAATGATCTATTTCGCTTTCTTGAGTATCCGAGTACACAATTGTTGTTTTTGGCTCCAATCGTAACTTTTAAACTCGGTCTCAAAAACCGTGGAGAATAAGGGAGTCGAACCCTTGACCTCCTGCGTGCAAGGCAGGCGCTCTAGCCAGCTGAGCTAATTCCCCCTTCTTAAATTAGTAGTCTCGGGCAGGCTCGAACTGCCGACCTCTACATTATCAGTGTAGCGCTCTAACCAGCTGAGCTACGAGACTTCATTATAAAGATGCCCTAAAGCCTCTTAATCTCTCTGTTCCCTGATACTAATCCTAGGGGTTTATGAATAAAATAATAACAACCAAATAATTAAAAAAAACCAAAGCGAAAACTTTTGAGTAAGTACTCTAAAATTATTTCTGACGTACTGTCTCTAAAATGAGATGTTCCAGCCGCACCTTCCGGTACGGCTACCTTGTTACGACTTAGCCCTAGTTACTTGTTTTACCCTAGGCAGCTCCTATTACGGTCACCGACTTCAGGTACCCCAAACTTCCATGGCTTGACGGGCGGTGTGTACAAGGCCCGGGAACGTATTCACCGCGCCATGGCTGATGCGCGATTACTAGCGATTCCAGCTTCATAGAGTCGAGTTGCAGACTCCAATCCGAACTGAGACCGGCTTTCGAGATTCGCATCACTTCGCAGTGTAGCTGCCCTCTGTACCGGCCATTGTATTACGTGTGTGGCCCAAGACGTAAGGGCCGTGATGATTTGACGTCATCCCCACCTTCCTCTCTACTTGCGTAGGCAGTCTCACTAGAGTCCTCAACTAAATGTTAGCAACTAGTGACAGGGGTTGCGCTCGTTGCAGGACTTAACCTAACACCTCACGGCACGAGCTGACGACAACCATGCAGCACCTTGAAAATTGTCCGAAGAAGGATCTATTTCTAAATCTGTCAATTCCCATTTAAGTCTTGGTAAGGTTCCTCGCGTATCATCGAATTAAACCACATAATCCACCGCTTGTGCGGGCCCCCGTCAATTCCTTTGAGTTTCATTCTTGCGAACGTACTCCCCAGGTGGCTAACTTATCACTTTCGCTTGGTCTCTGAATCCGAAAATCCAAAAACGAGTTAGCATCGTTTACAGCGTGGACTACCAGGGTATCTAATCCTGTTCGCTCCCCACGCTTTCGTCCATCAGCGTCAGTTGTAACTTGGTAACCTGCCTTCGCAATTGGTGTTCCGAGTAATATCTATGCATTTCACCGCTACACTACTCATTCCAGCTACCTCAACTACACTCAAGACCGACAGTATCAATGGCAGTTCTACAGTTGAGCTGTAGGATTTCACCACTGACTTACCGGTCCGCCTACGGACCCTTTAAACCCAATAAATCCGGATAACGCTTGCACCCTCCGTATTACCGCGGCTGCTGGCACGGAGTTAGCCGGTGCTTATTCATACAGTACCTTCAGCTCTCCTCACGAGGAGAGGTTTATCCCTGTATAAAAGAAGTTTACAATCCATAGGACCTTAATCCTTCACGCGGGATGGCTGGATCAGGCTTTCACCCATTGTCCAATATTCCTCACTGCTGCCTCCCGTAGGAGTCTGGTCCGTGTCTCAGTACCAGTGTGGGGGATCACCCTCTCAGGCCCCCTAAAGATCGTAGACTTGGTGAGCCGTTACCTCACCAACTATCTAATCTTGCGCGTGCCCATCTCTATCCGCCGGAGCTTTCAATATTAAATGATGCCATTCAATATATTATGGGATATTAATCTTTCTTTCGAAAGGCTATCTCCCAGATAAAGGCAGGTTGCACACGTGTTCCTCACCCGTACGCCGCTCTCAAATATCCGAAGATATTCTACCGCTCGGCTTGCATGTGTTAGGCCTCCCGCTAGCGTTCATCCTGAGCCAGGATCAAACTCTCCATTGTATGTTTGTTTGACCTACTCAAAGTTTTGACTTCGCTTTGGTTTTATATTTTTTCCTTACTTGGTTGTTGTTATTGTATTTTCAATGATCTTCTATTCCTCTCGCTACTCAAACTACTTCTGTCGTTTCATCTGATTTGCGAGTGCAAAAGTATAAACTTTTTTTTAACTGACAAAATGTTTTTGAAGTTTTTTTTTAAAAAGTTTTTCTTAATCCCTTACGGCCTTAATAAAAACCAAACTTCTAACCTCTATCACCTTCTACATCTTCCTTCTCGTTTACTTCTGCGCTCCTACGTTCTTTCGATTTCGGATTGCAAAGATAGGGGTTATTTTCATATCTGCAAATTTATTTTATAAAATTTTTAGATTGTTTTTCATCATTCAAATAACTTCTGCTCCACTGTTAAGTGACTGCAAAGATAGGTCAAACAATCCACGCCAAACAAGTAAAATCGTCATCAATTTTTTGATGTGGAGAACCATCCTCTAAAAGGATCTGACAACCAACTCTTTATTGCCTATACGAAGTTATCCACAATGTATTTCAGACTGTCAAACCGCTATGTTTTTCTAGATTCAAAAGGTGAAACGCGTGTTTTAAACCCATATTTGAGACAGAATTACTTCGTATTTGTGCAGGTTTGAAAGCAGAAAGTTTAAAATGAACCAAAAGGTTTAGAGAAATTTATTTCCTTTTGTACGAAAAGGGATATAAAAAATAGAAACGTTTAGAAGTAGTAGCGAAGGCTTACTATATAGTATAGTATTATAGTGTGCCGTCTTTCATGAATTAGAAATGGAAGTAGAGTTAAAATGAAATTGCCATTCCTAGCTTAGACTATTTTAGTCTAAAAGAAATTGACTTTACTTTTTGAAAAACAAAAGCGCCTAGTAACACCCCCACAGAGTCTGCGACTAAATCATAAAACTCAAGTGAACGCCCTAGTCCCATCTCATCTTGCAAAATCTCTGTGAGCAGAGCATATAGAATCATTACCTGAAGAAAGGTGAAGGATTTAATTTTTGGGAAGGCGCAAAGAAAACAGAAAGCAAGCATAGAAAAGACAAGCATATGAATCACCTTGTCTATTCCCGGGAACAGAAACCATTGGACAGGGTTCTCCACCCCAGGACGCAAAAGCATATAAGTAAGAAATGCCCAATAAATGGGCAATATCTTACTAAATAATTTTGAAACCTTATCCAAGTGTAGCTTGGTATTCTTCTGCAGTTAGAAGTTCAGATTTGTCTACATCGTCTGCAATGGTTAACTTAATTATCCATCCGTCCCCGTACGGGTCAGAATTCAATAGTTCAGGTTGATCTTCTAATTGAGAGTTAAACTCTGAAACGGTTCCTGACATAGGTAAGAAAAGATCAGATACAGTCTTCACTGCCTCCACACTTCCAAACACATCGCCTGCAGAAAGTTCATCGTCCAAGGTATCCACATCGACGAATACGATATCGCCAAGTTCTCCTTGGGCGAAGTCAGTAATCCCGATGGTCGCAACGCTTCCTTCAATTTTAACCCACTCGTGGTCTTTTGTGTACTTTAGTTCTGATGGTGTATTCATTTTCCCAGTATTTAATTATCGATTTCAAATTTACTTTAATTATCTATATGCGACAAATTATAGTGATGTATTTTGCATGCTAAAAAATCAAATAAGGCGTAAACTTATTTTCGTCTTAAAGACTCTTTAAGATTTGCTTTACCAGATCCTCAACCGCCATCTCAGGCTCTTGTTTCAATAGCTTATCCGCAATTTTCTCTGAGGTTCTTTTTGGAATTCCAAGAACTTCAAGTGCAGACAATGCCTCATCTTTCGCTGCCCTTGACGAAATACTGCCAACCTCTATACTTTCCAGATCGACGTGGCCCACTTTATCACGTAAATCAACAATGATACGCTGCGCTGTTTTCACCCCTATCCCTTTCACCTTTTGCAGCTGTGCACTATTCCCTGATTGAATAGCAGCTGCAACTTCAGCTAAAGAAAGCGAAGAAAGCATGATTATAGCGGAGGAAGGTCCCACACCGGATACGCTTATAAGATGATTGAACATTTGCTTTTCCTGTAGAGTATGAAATCCGAACAAGAGATTGGCATCTTCCCGAATAATTTGCTGAATGAATAGAAAGGTCTCCTTTCCTAATGCCAATTCTTTGGAAGTTTGAAGACTTACTCCAGCATAATAGCCCACGCCTGAGAGTTCCATAACCACGGACGTAGGGGTGAGTTCTTGTACTTTTCCTCTTAGCGAATAAATCATTTTCTTTTCTTATTTCGTTTTGCTCTGTTCTTCTCGTCGTTGCGCATCTAATACAGCCACGGTTGCTAGGTTTACAATTTCCTCGACACTTGATCTCATCTGAACCACATGCACCGGTTGTTTAAGTCCCATCAAGATTGGGCCTACGACTTGTGCTTTGTTCATCCCTCTTATAATCTTATAAGATAGGTTCGCACTCTCCAAATTAGGGAAAACAAAAGTATTGGCTGGTGTAGTCCCGAGTTTAGAGAAGGGATAATCTGCTAAATGGTCTGCATTCATCGCGAAATCAGGTTGGATCTCTCCGTCCACAATCATTTTAGGAAATTTTTCGTGCAAAATGCTCACTGCTTTAGCCACTTTTTTCGAAGTTTCAGAAACGCCTGAGAAATTCTCATATGCAAGCATGGCAATACGCGGTTCGATCGCAAATGATTTCACTGTTATTTCCGACATTTTCGCAATATTCACTAAATCTTCAGCACTTGGATTCGGAGTAATTGACGTGTCTGCAAAAAACATAGGGGTTTTCTTTCCTGTAAGAATCATCATCATAGAGGCAATCTTATTGACACCACTTTCTTTTTCGACCACCTGAAGTATAGGTCTAATATTAGAGGAGTAATTTTTAGAAAAGCCCACAATTAAAGCATCGGTATCTCCATGGGTAAGCATTAAAGGACCAAAATAATCACGTTGCCTAACGAGTCGTTTTGCTTTGTATTCATTCATACCTTTTCTTTGACGAAGTTTCCAAAGGGTCTCGCGGTATCTTTTTCGGTTTTCTTCTTGGTCTGCATCCGATGGATCTACAATTGGTAAATCCAGATTAATGCCGAATTTTTCCATCTGAGTTAAAATGTATTTCTTATCACCCAAAAGTATCGGTTTTGCAATTCCTTCTTCGTATAGAATCTGTGCTGCTTTAAGTACATTGTATTCCTCTGCATTTCCTAAAGTGACTCTTTTCGGGTTCGATCTGGCTCTATTCTGCATCATTCGAATTAGGCGCTCATCTCTACCCATTCGGTCTAACAATCTATTTTCGTACTCATCAAAGTCCACAATCGGTTTTGCAGCTACCCCACTTTCCATCGCCGCTTTGGCTACAGCCACAGAAACTTTGGTTATAAGACGGTTGTCAAAAGGCTTCGGAATGAAATATTCACGCCCAAACTGCAAATTGGTCAAGTTGTAAGCTAAGACAACAGCTTCGGGTACCGATTCCTTTGCTAAATCTGCAATGGCTTTTACGGCGGCCAGCTTCATCTCCTCGTTGATACAACTCGATTGCACATCGAGAGCCCCTCTAAATATATAGGGAAATCCAAGAACATTGTTAACTTGATTAGGGTAATCGCTACGACCCGTCGCCATGATCACATCCTTTCTTGTCTCAATCGCAAGGTTATAATCTATTTCAGGAGTTGGATTTGCAAGTCCAAAAACAATAGGATTTTCTGCCATAGACAATAACATCTCCGGTGTCATTACGTTTCCTTTGGAAAGTCCGACAAACACATCGGCACCGTTCAAGGCTTCTTCCAGAGTATTTCGATCTGTCTTAGCCACAAAATCTAGTTTTTCTGGTGTTAAATTGTCTCTCCTTTCATTTATCACCCCTTTGCTGTCGCACATAAGAATGTTTTCTTTCTTAAGACCTAAAGCCACATAGAGTTTCGAACAAGCAATTGCCGCAGCACCTGCACCGTTCACTACCATTTTCACGGTTTCAATGGATTTCTCTGCAAGTTCTAATGCATTTAGAAGTGCAGCAGCTGAAATAATAGCCGTTCCGTGTTGGTCGTCGTGCATTAAAGGAATATTTAATTCTTCCTTTAGACGTTGTTCAATATAAAAAGCTTCAGGCGCTTTGATATCCTCTAGGTTAATTCCTCCGAATGTCGGAGCAATTCCTTTCACAATTTCGATAAACTTGTCTGGATCCTTTTCATCAATCTCAATATCAAACACGTTAATATCCGCGAAAATTTTAAAAAGTAAACCCTTCCCTTCCATCACCGGTTTGGAGGCCTCTGCTCCAATATCACCTAGACCAAGAACTGCCGTCCCATTGGAAATAACAGCAACAAGGTTTCCTTTGCCTGTGTAATCATAAACGGTTTGCGGGTTCTTTTCTATTTCTAGACATGGGATAGCTACCCCTGGTGAGTAGGCAAGAGACAAATCACGAGCTGAAGAATGGGGCTTAGAAGGAATCACTTCTATTTTCCCTTTGGGTTCTGCTTTATGGTAATCGAGCGCTGCTTGATTAAAATTCTTTTCGTCGCGCTGTGTATTGGTTGGCATGTTTCTGTATTTATATAATATTAAGTATTCTTTATAATTCAGGTAGAATGTATTCTCGATGGTAATCTACCAGACTTTCGATGGGCTTTTGTACGATTTTTCCAACATTTAAATGAAGATCTGCTGCGGCCGCTCTTAAAATATCTTCGTAGTAATACGCAATGGATCCTATAAAATTAATTTCTGATGTTTTGCTCTCCTCGTACGGGATCACTTGATACTCTAGATAGTTTTTTAGTTCCTCATAAACCAAATGCTGTAAATAGGGATGATTCTTCCTAGGCACAATAAATTTACTGAACTCTGCAAGATAAGCATTCGCTCTAGGGCTATGATACATATTTGCAATTAGAGATTCTATATCCAAATTGTATTGTGCTTGAAATTCTTTACGCAGTTCCTCTGGCATTTTTTTCATAAAGTAATTTCTTACTAAAATCTTTCCTAGTGCACACCCACTCCCTTCATCGCCGATCAAAAATCCAAGCGAGGGCAGCTCTCTTTTTATGATTTCTCCATCAAAATAACAAGCATTTGATCCTGTTCCTAAAATACAAACTATCGCAGGCGAACCGTTATAGGCAGCATAGGCAGCAGCCGTTAAATCCTCCTTCACATGTAGTTTCGAATTTGTGAAGACCGTAGAAAAGGCCTCCGACACTTTTTGACGGTTTTGTTCTACGCCACAGCCGGATCCATAGAAAAACAAATGCTTAACCCTAAAACGATGTTCATGGAGAAGTTCATTTTTTAAAAGTTCCTGAGGAATCTGCGAAGAATCAATAATATTAGGATTGAAACCGATCGTTTCGGTCTTGGCAAAAAGGTCTCCTTTATCATCTAAAAGTACCCAATCGCATTTTGTAGAACCTCCGTCAACAATAACAATCATAGTTAAAAAATTTACAAGAGGCTAAATTAGGAAAAATTTGTAAGAAAGTAGCCCTACTCTTCCAAAGCTCGATCAATTAACCAATCGTCGATTTCATCTTCTAAATAGGAAGTTTGTAACTTCACAGCATTTACAAAATCATCGGGAACACTTGGACCTTCGGCAGTCTCTAAATTCCACAGTTCTTCAGACATAATTTGGAACTCGGAATAAATACGCTTAAAACGAGGGGAAGATTTTTCTAACTCTTCGATGCGCTTTTGTTGCGGCTTAAATTTTCTGTACGACGGTGTATTGTTCATGATAATGCCGATTGAAGGGTTAAAACAAGGTCTATTTAAAAGGTATAGATCCCTTTATAGAGCTTTAAATTCAAGGATAACCTACTTGTTTTTAGCAAAATAGGATATCTCAATTATAGAATAAAGATATATTTAATTTTGAATAGGAAAAATATTTTGTGTTAAATTTATCTTTCTTTAACATTTGTTTTAAATTTGGCACATTACAAATATCTCTATGAAGCAATTCATTCTATCGCATAAACAAATTGTGTTTTTCATGGTAGCAGGTGCACTAAGCGCCTTAATTGAAATCAGCTCTTTTAAACTTTTTAGTGTGGAGCTACCCAAAGTGTTTGTGCAGGAAACTAATTTTAAGGGAATCAGTTATCCTCTCAGTAATCTTTTTTCTACCACCCTTGGGATTGTCTCTAATTATTTCTTCAGTATCTGGTTCGTATTTACAAGAGGAAAGCATTCGAAATCTCGTGAGTTTTTGTACTTCATGGCCATTTCAGTCCTTACCATGCTCCTGAGTTTACTTGTGTTCCAGCTGTTTTACAATTTCATTTATCAAAACGAATCGTTTAATTTGGGTTTCTTTACATTTAGTGCGGAAATGCTCAGCAAAATATCTGCAATCATTTTGGTTTCCATTCTAAATTACTCCGTTAAGAAAAGGATTGTATTTAAGGGTTAAAGAGTCCTATTTAAATTTTACTAAATGAAAACAATCGCAAATGTCCTATGGAGACTTTGGTTTATCTTCCTTTCTTTCCTGTTCATTTTGATTCTTGGGATTCCGGTTCTTTTACTTTCCCTTAGGGAGTCTCATTTCAAATATGCTTACAAGTTTATTAGACTTTGGTGCCACATTGTATTTTATGGAATGGGGTTTTCTTACAAGCTCATATCGAAAACGCAGCAGAAGCTTAGTGACAAGGAGCACTATATTTTCATTTCCAACCACACCTCTATTATGGATGTTTTGCTGATGGTTATTTTGCACCCCAAGCACCCTGTTTGTTTTATAGGCAAAGCGGAACTTGCCAAAATTCCACTATTTAGCATCATCTATAAGCGCATCTGTATCCTGGTGGATCGAAATTCACCAAGAAGTAGAGCTGCCGTCTTTCAAAAAGCAGCTCAAAAAATGAACCATGGACAGAACATTGTTATCTTTCCTGAAGGGGGCGTCTCTGAGGACCCTAATGTGATTCTTGACACGTTTAAAGATGGAGCCTTTGTTCTTTCCACGAAACATAAGTTTCCCATTGTGGTCTATACCTTCTTAAAACTAGGAGATCATTTTCCGTTTGCTTGGAACAAAGGGTACCCCGGGAAAATCCATATTGTAAGAAACGAAATTCTAAATCCGAACCATTCGGTATCTGAACTCAAATTAATGTCTCATAGTGAGATAAAAAAAACCTTGTTGGCCTCCAAATAAGACAAATATTTAATTATATTTGTTTCAATTAATTAAAAAGAATACTATGAACTCAAACACTACCCGTCCTAATTATACATTGCCTATAATTATGATGTTCTTGTTATTTTTCATCATTTCCTTCGTTACCGGTTTGCAAAACCCAATGGCTGAAATTTTGAAAGGACAATTCACACTTAGCAACGCACAATCTCAGCTGGCCAATGCCATGGTCTTCTTGGCCTATCTATTTATGGGGGTTCCCGCAGGAACTATGCTTGAACGTTTCGGCTATAAAAAAACAGCAATGACGGCATTAGGAATTGGATTCACAGGAGTTCTCATCCTTTTCTTAGCAGGAACTGCAGAAAATTTTTACTTGTATTTATTTGGTGCATTTATTTCCGGATTTTCGATGTGTCTATTAAATGCTGTAGTGAACCCTATGCTTTCCGTTTTAGGATCTGAAGAAGGCGCAAATCAGCGTTTGAATTTTGGTGGTGCTACCAACTCTCTGGGTGGAACGCTTGCTCCTATGCTAGGAGGAATCGTTTTAGGAAATGTCGTGTCTCCAAAAATCGCCGATGCCAATCCACTGCTTTACCTTTCCATGGGGATTTTCTTGCTTGTATTTGTGGTTTTAAGCGCTGTACGAATTCCAGAGCCTCACATTGTGGAAGGGAACAAAGAAAAAGATTCACATAGTCCACTCTCCTTCCGTCACTTCATTCTTGGAATGCTAGCGATTTTCCTATATGTAGGAGTGGAAGTTTCTATCTCAAATACAACCTTAAACTACTTAATTAATGGCCTTAATTTTGACGCAGGTGTAGCTGGCTCTATCGTTGGGACCTACTGGCTATTAATGCTTGTTGGTCGATTAATTGGAGGAGCATTAGGAAAAATATTTTCCAGTAAGCAAATGCTAACCACAGTTTCCTTACTGGCCATTAGCTTTTTAACACTATCAATCTTCCTAGGCACAGAAACCAAAGCCCTACTTCCTGCTTTTTCAAGCGCAACAGGGTCGTTCGTAATGACTGAAGTTCCAGTGAGCATCTTACTAATAATACTTTGCGGTCTATTTCTTTCCGTTATGTGGCCAGGCATTTTCAACCTTGCAACCAAAGGTCTTGGGAAATACACCGCAAAAGGTTCCGGTCTCTTTATGATGATGGTTTTTGGAGGTGGAGTACTGCCTTACGTGCAAGGATATCTTGTAGACACCACAGGGAGCTTTCCATCCAGCTACTGGCTCGCCGTAATTGCACTGGGATACATCTTATTCTATGCTCTTGTGGGATCTAAAAACGTGAACACCGAAATTAACACTGTGGTTAAAGCAAACTAAGTATGAAAGCACAATACGCAATTGGAATCGATGTGGGAGGAACCAATACCAAATTTGGTATTGTAGATCGCAAAGGAAAAATCTTGGTGCAAGATCGAATCAAGACCAACGCCCGTGAAAGTGTGGATGGGTTCATTGAGGATTTAGCCTCAAAACTTGAACCTATGATTGAGAAGCATGGAGGCGTCGATAACTTTGTCGGTATCGGCATGGGAGCTCCTAATGCAAATTATTATGCAGGTACCATCGAATATGCCGCCAATCTAAAATGGAAAGGCATTATTCCCATGGCGGAAC
This sequence comes from Chryseobacterium sp. A321, assembly GCF_054489265.1. Taxonomy (NCBI): domain Bacteria; kingdom Pseudomonadati; phylum Bacteroidota; class Flavobacteriia; order Flavobacteriales; family Weeksellaceae; genus Chryseobacterium; species Chryseobacterium sp. A321. Next base: position 204,928 of record NZ_JBTMWZ010000001.1, read on the forward strand.
TCCTAAAAGCTAAATTTGGACTCAGCACAAAAATGACAAACGATGCCAACGCAGCAGCCGTTGGAGAAATGCAATACGGAGCTACCAAAGGATGTAAGAACTTTATTTCTATAACCCTTGGCACAGGTGTCGGTAGTGGGATCGTGATTGATGGGAAAATCGTTTTGGGTCATAATGGATTTGCCGGAGAACTGGGACACGTAATTGTCCGAAACAACGGCAGACTTCACAAAGGCACAGGACTCCGAGGCTCTCTCGAAGCGTACGCTTCTGCCACTGGTGTAAGAGATACAACCATTCAAATGCTACAGGATCATCCCGAAAAGCCTAGCATTTTAAGAAGCTACTCGATGGACGATCTTACGAGCGAGGCCGTTTTTAAATGTGCAGAGCAAGGAGATGAACTCGCAAATGAAGTATTCCATTTCACTGGAACCATTCTGGGAGAAGCTTTAGCTACTTTTATTTTGTTTTCAGCACCGGAAGTCATTGTTCTTTTCGGAGGACTAACCAAAGCGGGAGACCTGCTACTTCAACCTACTAAACAGGCAATGGAAGACAATTTACTGCAAGTATTTAAAAACAAAGTACGAATTGAATTAAGCAATTTAAATGAAGCAGACGCCGCCATTTTGGGGGCAAGTGCTCTCGTGTGGTAAGCAATGCAGACCAAAGCAAAATATAGATCAATACGAATTTGGGCCAGTACTTTACTAGCCCAATTTCTTTTGTTCTATACCTTATCTCAGGTTAGTTGGGCAAATGGCGTAGTGCACGAACTTTTCGAATGGCAAAAAGAAGGTCACCAGTGGCTCTTCAATGTCTTTCCCTTTTCCTTAGGAGATGTCCTTTATATATTGCTAGGAATTTATCTATTCTATCTAATAAGTAAGCTCTTTTCGAAAGAATCAAGGATCCAAACCTTTTCTCGGCTATTACTCTTACTGAATTGCCTCTATTTAATTTACCAGATCTTTTGGGGACAACTTTATTTTCAAAAGCCTATCTATAGTGATAGTGAACTTTCTGAGCCCACCGTGACCGAATTAAAACAGTTGGCAAACGAGTACTTAGAAAAATGCGTGGATCTACGAAATCAAGTAAGTGAAGATAGCTCAGGCGTTTTTAAAATAACCAACCTCCACTCCATCCAAATTGAAATTCTAAGCAAACAAAGAGTTCTTCCTGCCATCTTACCCACCAAAGATCCTACTAATGTTCTCCTTTTCAAGCCAAGCTTATTTGGTTCACTAATGAGTTATACCGGTATCCTTGGTTATTACAATCCTTTTACAGCGGAAGCGCAGTACAACGCCAAACTTCCGAACACCACGATTCCCTTTACTCTTGCGCATGAAAGTGCACACCAACTAGGCTACGCCCGTGAGCAAGAAGCAAATTTCGTTGGTTACCTACTAGGGCGTGATTCAAAAAATTTGGATTTAAAATACAGTACTAATTATTTCGTGCTACGCAATCTGCTTTGGAGTCTTTCTTCCCACGATCCTAAATTTGTTGAAGAAAAAATCAAAATGTATTCTGAGGGTATGCGAAGAGACGCCGATGCGGCTAATAAATTCAATGTTGAACACGAAGGAATCTCGGATGATTTCTTTCAATGGACCAACGATCTATTTCTAAAATCAAACCAGCAAGAAGGACGAATCACCTACAGTTACTTCCTAAATCTCCTAGTGAAGTACAGGAGCCTAGAGCCCTAAAACAAAAGAATCGTACCTTACGATACGATTCTAAAAACACAAATGATGAAAAAAAATTTATTGCTTTCTCTAGACTAGCCTTCAAAAGCGAGGTAAAGATAATAAAATATTTTCAGTTTACAATATTTTAATAAATTATTTTAGAAATTCCATATTGCACTGAGTTCCGCTCTATGACGCCTGTTCAATAAGCATCCTCCAGTGTATTTGACAGTAGAATTATTATTAAATGTCACTTTTAGAACAACTTAGTGAATTACTTTAAGCCAATACAGAAAAGGAGATTTGGGATTAACAACCCAATCGGATCAAAAACGATTTTACAATTCTGAAGAATTTAGTTTAGTAGTCCATTTCGCAGAGGATCTATACGGTATATATATTGGCTAAAACCAAAAGTTCAAATATTCAAGCTGCCTGTTAATTGCAGTGATGGACTCTTCAAATTCAAGATTCCACGTTGTAATATTGAAACAATTGCCTTCGTAGATTATAAATAAAGGGAGATGGCCTAAAGCCATCTCCCTTCTCTAGAATTAATATGAATGTTATCGTACCATGATTTGATCTATTTTACCGTCTTGGTCCCCTCGGTAAATTGATAGAGAATATGTATTCGTTCCAGAATAGTTACCCGTTAAGGTCCCTCCTCCTTTTTTGGTATATTCCCAATAGGCTGATTTAACCGCACCTCCTGCTTTTGGTGTGCCTAATAAAAGCATTCCTGCAGCGTGAGGAGAGGCCATCGAAGTCCCACTAATGGTATTGTAGCTGCCGTTTAACCAAGTGGATTTGATGTTGTACCCCGGTGCTGCGTAATCTACTACTGTACCGTAGTTTGAGAAGTAAGCCCAGTAATCGTTCGGCGTGCTGGCCGAAATTGTGTAAATGTTGGCGTGTGTGGCTCTGGCTGGAGAATAGTAGTTGGCGTCGTCATAGCTGTTCCCGGCAGCGATTGCAACTTTAATTCCTTTTGAAGCTACATTTACGGTAGCATTGTCCACCGCATTATCAGTGTACCGTGAATTTGGCCCTAAGCTCATGTTAATCACATCACCGGCCGATCCGCTTGCGGCTACAAAATCCAAAGCTTGGACCGTCCATGAGAAACTTCCACTTCCGTCATTTCCAAGCACCTTAAGAGCTACGACATTTGCCCCTGCGGCGACACCCACGACTCCAATATTGTTATTTAGTGCAGCGATGGTTCCAGCCACGTGAGTGCCGTGACCGTTCCCGTCGTTCGGATCATTATCCCCAGTGAACGATACGCTTCGATTTGTGTCCACGTTTAGATCTGGGTGGTCTAAATCGATCCCAGAATCGATTACCCAAGCCGTTTTCCCGGTGCCATCACCGAAACCTCCAATACGGGTAATCCCCCATGGCGTTTCTTGACCGGTCGGTGTTGTTTCGCCACCTCCAGGTTTAGTTGGCTTTCCAAGGGCAATTAGATAATCTTGCTCAACGCTTTTTACACGTGGGTCATTTCTTAAGGATTGAACTTCAGCATCAGTTAAGTTTTTTGCAACAAAACCTTCGAGTGCGTAACCGAATGACGTGGTGATTTTACCGTTGTCAATTCCTAATTTCAGCCCATTACTTTTCTTCATACTAGCGGTGAGTTCTCCCGTTTTTTGAAGGTAATTGGCTCGTTTTTCATTTTTCGATTTCGCAAAGGAAATTCCACTTTTGTTAAGCACTCCATCATGAAGCACGACAATGTACTGTCCCGCAATTGGGCGACTTGAATTATCAACAACGTTTCCTGTCGGTGCGTCCAGAACTTTGGCGCTGGATGATGCATCCAAAGGCATAGGATTTTGCTCCTCACGTTCAGTTGTACAGCCCACTAGCAGAGCAGTGGAGAGCATTAAAAGTGATGCTTTGTTTTTCATATCATTAAATTATTTTGAGGTTTGTGTATGCAATAGTAGCACTTTAAATTTTAAAATGAATAATAATTACTAATGAATTTACAAATTAGTTAATGATTACGTAATTGTTCTAAGTAGGAATTACTAAATCCAATATCGATCTAAATTACAATAATAAGCTTAATTAAAATTATGGATAGTAAAATTGATAATTTTAGTACAACTTACTTACAAAAAAAATAATCTACAAATCCTAATCTTTGCTGAGATGTTTTGTGAAAATCAATTGAAATAAATAGAAATGGTAACGAAAGGGATCGTTTGTAAGAGACTGTGATTTGAAGGCTAATTTGAAATTGAGAAATGTTGGATATGAAAAACAATACCGCGGAGCGTTTGCCTAAACTAGCCAGCGTGTATCGGTAGGCATCGAAATAGCAAAAGAGGTAAGCGAAAATTTATGCTAAAAGCGCTCCAGAGTTTACTCCAGATACGTAAAACTCTGTAATTCCCTGTAAAATTTAATTTGTACTAAAAATTCACTTCAAAAAAAAAGGACAAGTGAAAATCAATTCCAATTGTCCTTTTAAGTAGCGAAGACGGGAATTGAACCCGTGACCTCAGGGTTATGAATCCTGCGCTCTAACCAACTGAGCTACCTCGCCATTTGAGTGGTGCAAATATAAGCATATTTTGAAAAATCGCAAACTAATTTACCCCTAAAAATTCAACAACATCCATCGCGTAATCAGGCTTACCAATTATCTTATTGTTTTCGTCTAATACAAAGTAAGTTGGCGTTGCAGAAACATTGTATTTTTCCGCAAAACTACTGTACCATCCTCTTAATTCTGTATCGTTTACCCATGGATAAGCTGTGGCTCTTGACTGGTAGGCTTTGTCTTCTGTGTCAAGTGAAAGTCCAATGATTTCAAAATTATTCTCTTGGAACTTCTTATAATAAGGTATAAATTTAGGAAGATCGGTTTCACAATGCTGGCAACTCGAGGACCAAAAGACAATTACTTTCCTTTTTGCTTTTAAATCGTGAATCGATTTTGCCTGGGTATGCGTCGGGGAATTAAATTTATAGTCTTCCATTACAGACCCAATCGCTGTATTTTGGTTGATTTCAAGTGTAGAGGAAAGTCTTTCATTCAAAGTACATTTCAGATTTTTCGCCTTCGCCAAAAACACTTCTTTCATATCTAGCATATTGTAGGCTCCAAAGATATCAATCACTTCGGATAGGACCGTTTGGCCTCTTGGGCTTTCAATATCAAGTGCAGCTAATAAATCATCAATTGCTTTCTCTGCACCCTTTGCATCAAACAGATTCAAATAATTAACAAGCACGGGACGCATTAAAGTGGAAGTTTCGAGTAGTTCATTTGAGTTGACAAAAAACTGAACAATCTGCTGCGCATCCGCTTTCCCTTCTTGAGGAGCATCGTCCACATATCGATCATAATTCTCTGAATAATAATTTACGAATGGAAAATTCGTTACATCCGGTTTCCCTTTCGAAAGGGTGATAATTTCGCTACTAATGGCCTTATAAAATGGTTCATTCGAAGTGTAAAACCCTTGCATTTGGAGAAGAGCCGGCAGAATACTTTCGATCTTGCGCTGGTAATTAAGAATTTGACTCATCGCTTGGTTAGGCGCGTCTTCATAAACAACTTGGGGAAGGCGTCCTTTCACAGGATCCAAATTCATACTCACGTCCTTATTCTCAGAAATAAAATTCAAGGTAAAATTAATCTCTGGAAAATAGGCCTTCATCATTCCTACATAGTGGTTCGGATACTTAAGAATCCAGTTATTTCCGCTTTTTACTACTTTGGAAACGAGGACATCTTTTGAGCCATTGACTGTGTAAAAATAGGCTTCTTTAGGCGCAAAGTCTCCACTTGCGCTTACTTTCACATTAAATTGCCCATAGGCTATTGAAGTCGCAAAAATAGCAACGAGTAATCCAAATTGTTTCATGGGTTAAAAATACAAAAAAACTTACGGATTCCTCCGTAAGTTTAATAGATGAGCTAAAAATAAATAGGCGTAGATATTTCTCTAGGCTTTCTTTCGAGCTGGTTTTTCTTTAAGGACGTTGCTTTTGGTCAATTTGATTGTTTTTTGCTCGCCAATAGAGAACATATAGTCTTCTAACACTTTTTCTGTCGTTCCGCGAAGTCCTCTCGCTCCGAGTCCCTTCTCCATGGTTTCCTCCACGATGCGCTCTATAGCACCGTCTGTAAAGTCTAAAGCGATACCGTCCATTTTAAATAGTTCTACATATTGATTCACAATGGAACTTTTTGGTTCTTTCATGATTCGAATCATTGTTTCTTTGGTAAGTTTATCCAAATTCGTAATGATAGGGAATCGACCCAGAAGTTCAGGAATCAGACCGAAACGTCTTAAATCTAGAGCAGTCAATTGACTTAAAATATATTCATCTTCCTCTGATTTGGAAAGCTTATCCAAACTAAACCCAATCGCTTGTTTATTAAGTCGCCTTTCAATAATGTCTTTAATTCCATCAAACGCACCTCCCGCAATAAACAGTATATTTTGAGTATTGATTTGGATGTACTTTTGATCCGGATGCTTTCTACCCCCTTGCGGCGGTACATTCACAATACTACCCTCTAGTAACTTTAACAGACCCTGTTGGACGCCTTCACCAGAAACATCACGAGTGATGCTTGCATTGTCTGATTTTCTTGCAATTTTATCAATCTCATCGATAAACACAATTCCTTTCTCTGCTTTTTCTACATCGTAATCCGCTACCATTAGTAATCTAGATAGTATACTCTCGATGTCTTCTCCCACATATCCTGCTTCTGTAAGGATGGTGGCATCCACAATACAAAAAGGAACGTTTAGTTCTTTTGCAATGGTTTTTGCCAATAGGGTTTTTCCAGTCCCTGTTTCGCCAACCATAATAATATTAGACTTCTCGATCTCAACCTCACGGTCCTTTTGCTCAGCATGGAGCAATCTTTTGTAATGGTTGTACACGGCAATGGAAAGCTGCTTTTTCGCTTGGTCTTGCCCAATTACGTATTGATCTAAAAACAGTTTGATTTCTTTTGGTTTTTTTAAGTCGTCGAGACTCGTCGTGGAAAAAGTCCCGCCACCATGAACCGACTCCTTTACAATAGAATGGGCCTGTTCAATACAGCTTTCACATATATAACCATCTTGTCCTGCAATTAGCACTTGGACTTCACTTCGTTTTCTTCCACAGAATGAACATTGGTTCGGGTTCATTAATTTTATATCTATTTAAGATTAGTTGTGTGAACTGCCTACCCCCTGAGTTTTTCAATGAGTGTGGCATCAAGGGTCCTAGACTCACTAGAGCAACGCCTCGCCTTGTTTTTGTTTCTCGTCCGACTGCATTCCACAACCAGACTCGGTTCTCGAAACTAAATTTCGCTTGATTTCCTAGAAATTAATCGAGAAGCGATCTGTATTAAGCTTCTTTAATTTGCTGTTGAATCTTTTTGTATTGCTCCGCAGATAATTGCAACCTTTCGTTCATGAAATTTAGATCGGACATTTGATTCAAAGGTACTAAATGAATATGCGCGTGGGGAACTTCAAGTCCAACCACCGCTACTCCTACTCGTACGCAGTCAATTGCCTTGCCTACTTTTTTTGCAACCTCTTGAGAAAAACTCCATAGAGCCTTATAACTTTCGCTGTCCAGATCAAAGATCAAATCGACCTCTTTTTTAGGAATGACTAAGGTATGACCTTCAACAAGTGGCATGGCATCTAAAAATGCAATGTGATGCTCATCTTCTGCCACAATGTAGGCAGGAATTTCGCGGTTGATTATCTTGGTGAAAATGGAACTCATAAAATGATCTTAAGCCTAAAATTCGTTTTGAGGCTACAATTTACAAAGTAATTTCTAAAACCTCAAATGAAAGTTCGTTGCCATTTGGCAATTGAATCAGTGCGCTTTCACCCACTTTCTTTCCTAAAAGTCCTTTGGCAATCGGTGTACTTACCGAAATACGACCTGTTTTTAGGTCACTTTCGTTATCCGGCACGAAGGTGAATTTTTGTTCTTTCTTCGTCGCTTTATTGAATAAGCGAACCGTTGTTAGAATGGAAACCTTTGAGGTATCTAATTGGGTCTCGTCAATAACTTTTGAACTAACGATTAAGTCTTTCAATTTTGAGATTTTCATCTCGAGCATGCCTTGCGCTTCTTTGGCTGCATCGTATTCTGCATTTTCGGACAAATCTCCTTTATCACGCGCTTCCGCTATTTGTTGCGTAACACGTGGTCTTTCAACACTTTCTAACTGTTCCAGCTCTACCTTCATTTTATTCAAGCCTTCTTTTGTAACGTATGTTGCCATAATTTTATATTTTTGAAAATGATAAAAAAAAATTATCCGACCATCTAGCCCGGACAATATTTTTCATTCGTATTAAAGAACAAATATAATGTATTTTTTTCTAATTCCAAGAATCAAAATCAGATTTAAAGGGATCTCATTTCTGATTATCAGTTTATTAGTTCTGCAGTCTTGTAGAGATTCAGAGAACCCAATCCCTTGCTTTCCGAGTGCGACCATTCAAGTCACCATTAGCCTAAACCACCCCAATTATCAAACGCTAAGAAATGTGGGAGGATGGGTATATGTTAATGAACAGCAATCCGGAAGTAGTGGATTAATTGTCGTAAAAACGAGCGGGGGATTTAGAGTTTACGACCGAAATCCACCCCATATTTGTCCGGGGAACCACACCACGCTCGTGGTGGAGGACAATTCCAAATTGCTTTGTCCCGCAGACCATGCACAGTGGAATTTATTTTCAGCCGAACCCCTATCCGGAACCAGTGTATATCCTAAATTATACCGATACCAATACAATGCAGACAACGAATCCTTAACCTTATTTAATTAAATTGTAAAATGAAAATCGTCATACAAAGAGTCTCCCATGCAGAAGTGAAAGTTAACGATCAGATTATTGGTGCCATTAAACAAGGACTTCTACTTTTGGTAGGTATTGATGAATCTGACAATGAAAAGGATGCGGATTATCTTGTCAACAAAATTAAAAACTTGAGGATCTTTTCAGATGACCAAGGCCTTATGAATCTCTCTATTTTACAAATCGAGGGAGAAATCCTGTGTGTGAGCCAATTCACACTCATCGCTGAATACAAAAAAGGCAATCGTCCTTCCTTTATTAATGCTGCGAAACCTCCACTTGCTAAACCCCTCTTCGCCTATTTCCAATCCGAGCTAGAGAAAACGGGGCTCAAAATTGAAAGCGGAGAATTTGGTGCAGACATGAAGGTATCTCTGCTCAATGACGGCCCAGTGACCATTGTCATGGATTCGAAAACAAAACAATAATCTTTAAATACGAAGCAGCCCCCAAAATGTGGGGGCTGCTTCTTTCGATTAACATCTAAAATCTTAGTTCGTTACGGGAACACTGCTAAAGGTAAGTGAGCTCTTCATGTTCAAATCACTTGTAGGACTGCTTTTCAGTACATACACAATTCTTTGTTGAATGGTTCCACCCGATTTCATAATCGCATCTAAATTCTTATTGGCAATATCAAGGCTTAAGGTCGTTCCAATATTGTCAGAGATCTGATCTCTTGAAGCTACCAATACTTCTTTGTTGCCAGAAATTAAATAAACGGAGACGGATTTAAACACTCCCATCCCCTGATCTCCGGCGGAGACAGAGACTTTTGCTGTATTGGCACGAATGTCTTTTACATTCTGACTCACTCCCATAATTTGGTTCAGTCCAGTTCCTGCCCCTACTGCCGACAACTGAGTTGCCACTGGGGACCCTTTAGAGACTGTAAAAGAAGAATTAAAAGGCAGCGTATTCTGCAGCACCGAGGAAACCGTTGAGCAACTCACCAAAGTTGCGCTGATTACAAGTGCGGATATAATAGATGATTTCATAACAAAAATGTTTTTAATATTAAATACAAAAATAAAGTAAAAAACGGCACAAAGCTAAAAAATAAGGGCCACTCCTCTTTATAAATTTGAACCTCTAGGGAGTTTCGTTCTCCACGTGAATTGTAAAATTCCCTTGTGGTGAACTAGAAGCCATATTGCTTTTTCCTACCATTAACCAAACCTCACCTTCACTAGCAATTTCGAGCTCCGCTGTCCGTCCAAAAGGACCATCGAGGGTTCCGTCAGGATACCGAACTTGGTTGACTCGAATGTTCATATCCTTCTCTTTTGTCTGAATCTGAACTTTCAATTTGCCTTTAGGCATATGGGCTAGTTTTAAAACAAACTGTTGGTTGTCATTTTTAATTTGATCCCCTATTGTAAAAGGAAGCATTTTCGCATCCGCAGAACGAATTATTTGTCGATCTGTTTCCTCTCTATTGACTCCCGTTGCTAGAACTCTCTGTACATCGTCTGCCTTGTTCACAATAGAATCGGGTAATTTTAAAAGCGAATCCTCAACCTGAGCCGAGTCCGAAATGGATGTGGAATCTACCTTCATAGTAGAAGTGCTTTCAATTTTTGATTCTTTGGTACAGGACCAAAGGAAAATGGGAATTACTATCCAAAATTTCTTCATTCTCTCACTTGATTAGTTGACTACTTCTCCCTAAACAGCCCCCATGAGAGGACACTGAAATAGGTCTTAAATAAGATACAACTAAAATTGTTCCAATCTAATGCGTACGCATCAAATTCCTTCTTTTCCTTACAACCCGATTGGCACAGAGCATATTAAGAAGAGAGAAGAATTTAATTTATAAAAAAGCTCATTTTAATTGCAATTAAAATGAGCTTTAAACTTTCTAGCGTTTATGCGTTAACTCCTTGTACATAATAGGTTGGCCTCTATTGGGTTTATGTCTATTTTCTTAAACGCATCTTAATGGCTTCGATACTTTGTTTAGCGCTGGGTTCTAGGATTAAAGAAGCGCTCATCTGAACCCGCTCAGGCGTTAAGTCTTTAAAATGCTCAGTATTTTCCCAGGAAACTTTCTTGATTAACGAAAGTGCCTCTGGGCTTCGAGAGGCTAAAGTTTCTAAAAATCCTTTCAGATGCATATCCATTTGCTCGATCGTATCGAAGATCTTGTGGTAAACACCATGCAAGAGTCCCCACTGCGCATCTCGAAATTCTGCATCAATCGCCATCGCAGCAAACTGGGACTTCCCTATTTTTCTTTCCACATAAGGTCCAATCACAAAAGGTCCAATTCCCAAATTGATTTCGGTCAGAGCAAAACTTGCCTGTTTCGTGGCAAAACAATAATCAGCTCCACAAGCGATGCCTACACCACCCCCTGTGGTTTTTCCTTGCACACGAACCACCGTGATTTTCCCGCAACTACGCATCGCATCAAGGACTTTAGCAAATCCTTCGAAGAACCGTTTTGAACTTTCTAAGTCCTCCACGGCAAGTAGGTCTTCAAAACTAGCCCCTGCACAAAATGCTTTCTCTCCCCCCGATTGAATCAATATTGCCTTTACCTCCTTTTTGGACGCTGCTTCTAAAACTTCCTCGGCTAGGTTTTGCAGAATCTCTCCAGGTAAGGAGTTGCTTTTCTCAGTGGCAAATGTAATTGTGGCAATTGAATTTTTGATTTCAACCTCAACGGTTCCTTTTGGTTCTTGCTTCATGTTTCTAGGGTTTCATCCCGAGTGCTTTAGTATAGCCCTCCAGTTTTACGTTATTTTTAAATTTCATATTCTCGAGAAGTTCGTTAAGCGCTGCTTTCACCTTTTCTTGGTCAGGTCTTGCCTCGCGAATTTTCTCAAAGGAACTTCTGTCTTTTTTCGTGTACTCTACGATCAAGTCCCAGTCTTTCGGTTTTGGAATGTACACCATCCCTGCTTTGGGAACCATCTTTTTATAGGGCCAAAACGTCCATCCTATATTGTTCTCTTCAAGTGTGATTCGAAATTTCTCTACCCATTCGTCTGTGTTCTCTCCGGTCTCTCCCATAAACATGGGCAAGTTCACTTTCTCTCTGAAATCAAGAAAATCCTGAATGTCTTTCTTGTCCGTTCCACTCCAATAACGATGGGGCGTATACACTAAATTGCGGTCAAACTTCCAATCTTTAAAAACTGAAAAATTACTGTTCCACTGAGCGCCTCCCAGAATTAAAATATGGTTCTTATCCACTTTTCTAATTTCTGCAGCGGCTCTTTTGTATAGAGGTTCAAGCGCCGTGTTCAAGACTCCATAATCCTTTTCGAAGTAATGGGCAATAGGTTCATTTAATAAATCATAGCCCAGAATGCTGGTCTCGTTTTGGTAGCGTGCGGCAATTTGCTTCCAGATGTCTACGAATTGATCTTGATACGCTTTTTCAGTAAACAACCAAGGATACCCGTAACTATCGTCTATATTATCTCCTGTTTGTCCCCCTGGAGCCACGTGCATATCTAAAATTACATAGAGGTCATTTTGCTTGCACCATTGGATTACCTCATCCAAAATTTCAAAACCATCTTGCTTCCCCGTCAGTCCCAGATAATCCTCGTCGGTAAATTGCTTGTAATGGAAGGGCACACGAACGGTATTCATTCCTGTGGATTTAATGTATTTAATATCCTCTTGAGTGATGTAATTCTTTTTGAATTTTAGCCAAAATTCTTTCGTGAATTCAGGACCTACCATTTCACTAAAGGCCTGATTAATTAGGCGGTAAGAAGACACTTGTTCAAAGAAAAACATATAGCCTTCTGGGTTCAGCCAGTTTCCCACATTGGTTCCTTGAATTAAAAACTTCTGATGGTCTGGTGTATACAAATTCTGCCCATCTACATAAATGTAGTTGGTTTTAAGCGAGGGTTTCTGCGCAGCTGCAAAACAAAAACACAAAAGGAAACTAACTAAGTAAGCTTTAAAAGTGATCGATTGAGTCATAAATAAATTGATTTAAGACGTAATATATAACTTATTTCTCAAAATGAGACTATAGAATTTCAATTTCAGGAATGAGTCCAAATTGGGAAAAATGATGAGTGAAATGCTTTTGATGGAAAAGCTCCCACATTTCCTTATTAAGGAGTCCAAATTTCGGATGCCCCTTTTCCGCCTGAGGATTTTCTTTGTAATAAATTTGATACGCCGTAAAAGCCTCCATAAATTTCTCTTTAGCCTGTTCTAGGTTTTTGTATTTCAATTCAGCAAGACCTTCTGGTGGAAGTCCCGGGTATTTAAGGCCTTTACGAATCGGACTAAATCGGTAAAGCCAATCTCTTAACTCCTCAATCATTTCCTCGGATTCTGACGTATCTCCTGCTATAATTTCACCGGTTGACATTCTTAAAAATTCTTCCAGATGTTCTAACATGTGCTGGGCTTTCATTTCCCCCCATAAAGGCTCACGCTCTGGAGAAAGACCCGATAGTAACTCTTTGATTGCATCGCGATTCAGAGAAACAAACGGCGATTTTTTGGCCACCAAAGTTAAAATTGTGGCTACACAAACAACTTCCTCTCTTTGATTCACGACTTCCACAAGCCATTTAACGACTCCTGACGGAACATTTCGGCCTTTTACGCCTCTGTTAACCTTTTCTTTAGCCGTCAAATACACTTGGATGGTATCTCCTGCGTACACCGGCTTAAAGAAATTTGCATTCTCAAGTCCATAATTGGCAATGACCGGCCCTTTTTTCCCTGATACGAAAAGTCCTGCTGCTGCAGATAAAATAAAATACCCGTGCGCCACGGTTTGATCGAAGATCGTTCCGCTCAAACTTGTTTGATCCGTATGAGCGTAAAAATGATCCCAGGATACGTTTGCAAAATTGACAATATCGGCCTGAGTCACAGTTCGGCCCTGAGTTTCTAAAGAATCGCCAATCTGAACCTCTTCAAAATAGTTTTGAAAGGGATGCTTGTCGCTCATCATTCGTTTTGCTCCTGGTGCATGGATTTTGGTAATTGCACGAAGCATATCCGGAGATCCTTGAATTGCCGTTTTTTGAAGGAAAAAGTGGAGTCCATTCAAACCTCCTAGTTCTTCTCCTCCTCCCGCTCGGCCCGGTCCTCCATGGTTTAGTGTCGGAAGCGGAGATCCGTGTCCGGTCGCCTCTTTTGCATTGTCCCGATCCAAAACATAGATTCGTCCATGGGACGAAGCCATTTTTACAGCCATCTCACTAACAAAAGATTCGCTATGAGAGACCACGGAACCCACCAAACTACCTTTTCCCATTTTCGCTAGCGATACCGCCTCGTCGATATCCTTGTAAGGCATGAGGGTTGAAACCGGTCCAAAGGCTTCTACTTCATGGGAAATCGTATTTGTAAAAGGATCTACATTAAGGAAAACTTTCGGGGTCATAAATGCACCCGTATCAAAATCAGCATCTAGCAAACTGTGCTTTCCGTCATAGATTAATTCTGTTTTTTCTTTTAAGAGCTCAATTCGAGATTCAACCTCGCGTCTTTGCTCTTTTCCAACTAGGGCTCCCATTCTCGTTTCTCGGTTCAGAGGGTTTCCAATTTTGACTCGATCGAGAGACTGAGTAAGGGCTTCTTGAACGGACTTAAGTTGCTCCTCAGGAACTAAAATCCGTCTCACGGCCGTACATTTTTGACCGGCCTTGGTCGTCATTTCTCTTTGAACCTCTTTAATAAACAATTCAAACTCTGGAGTTCCTACTTGTGCGTCCAAACCAAGAACCGAACAATTTAAACTATCGGCCTCCATATTAAACCTTACCGCCTGCCTAGAGATACTCGGCAGAGTCTTTAGGTATTTCCCAGTCGAGGCGGATCCCGTAAAGAGAACACTGTCTCCGTCTTGAACATGCTCTAAAATAGCACCCGGCTCTCCACAAACGAGCTGCAAGGCTCCCTTAGGGAGGACTCCACTTTCAATTATATCTGAGAAAACCGCATGGGTTAAATAACAACCCGGTGTTGCAGGTTTTACTACACTCGGAACTCCCGCCAAAAGAGAAGTTGAGAGTTTTTCCAGCATTCCCCAAACGGGGAAATTGTACGCATTGATCTGAACCGAAACCCCTTCACTTGGAGTTAAAATATGGGTTCCTAAATGAGTCCCATTGGCAGAAGTCTTTTGCACTTCTCCATCTACCCAAAAAGGTGTATTGGGCAGCATTCTCTTTGCAAGTCCTGAATAGGTGAAAAAGGTTCCAATACCGCCTTCAATGTCTACCCAAGAATCCGCATGGGTGGCTCCGGTCTTGTAGGACAGTTCATAATACTTTTTCTTGCGATCCAAAAGATAGATTGCAATCTTTTTCAGCATTTCTCCTCTTTGGTAAAAACTTAATCGAGACAAATTTCGGTATCCGGCATGGCGTGAAAACTCCAAGGCCTCTTCAAAATCAATCCCATCCGTATCGGAAATTGCGATTAATTCACCATCCACAGCGCTAAGAAGTTCAATACCTTCGCCTGCTCCCTCAACCCATTGGTCTTTGATATAATTTTTTAATTTCATTTTTTCTCTTCTTATAATTCTGAAACTTTCTTTCCAATTTTATACACGGTTCCTCGAAAACTCGCCACGAGTACTTGGTTTTGGTTTTTTACTTCAATTTCATAGATACCCGTCTTTCTTGTTTCGTGAATTTGCCTACTTTCTGCTCTAAGCACATCCCCGAGCTTTACTTGTTGCGTAAAATTAATATGGCAACTAAGTGCAACACTTGCTTCGTTCAAATTGTTGGACGAAAGAGCAAGAGCACTGTCAGCAAGAGAAAAAGTAACGCCTCCATGCACGGTACGAAGTCCGTTAATCATCTCGCTTCGAATTGGCATTTCAAGTAGGCAATAATGATCTCGCACTTCTAGGAGTTCAATCCCCAACCATTGGGAAAAGAAATCTTGAGCGAGCATTTTCGTAGCATTTTCTAATGAACTTGACATAGTGAAAAGTGTAAGTAAGTGTTAGTGTAATTTTGCAAGATCTTGAAGCAAGGGACTCGAACGGTAACGTTCTTCTTGATACCGAATGTACAATTGATTAAGAGTATCGTGCAAGGTTTTATACCCAATTTCTTTTCCCCAAGCGAGGAGTCCTTTGGGATAGTTCACGCCGCGAAGCATAGCCAGTTCCAAATCTTCATCGCTTGCTACTTGAAGACGCTTGGCTTCAAGGGCTTCATTTACGAGCATGGACAAAATGCGAAGAAAGATAGCCTCTGCCTTTGAGCCCTCCAGACTTAGGGTCGATGAAGACTCTTCTCGTGGATATGAATAAAAGCCTCTTCCTGTTTTGCGACCTAAGCGCTTGGCTTCACTCATGCGCTGTTGCAAGAGTGAGGGTTTGTATTTTGGATCGTAAAAGAAATCCTGATAAACACTTTGCGTCACGGCAAAATTCACATCAATCCCGATTAAATCCATCAGTTCAAAAGGTCCCATTCGAAATCCTCCTTTGGACTTCATAACAAAGTCGATTTCCTCTGGCGTTGCGAGGTTTTCTTCCACAAGGCGAAGGGCCTCTCCGTAAAAAGGTCTTGCAATGCGGTTGACAATGAAACCCGGAAGATCTTTTGCAATCACAGGCTCCTTCCCCCAACTTCTTAAGGTCTCAACGAGCTCATCCGCTAGCGTGGGCTCGGTTAGTAAACCCGGTATAATTTCCACGAGTGGCATTAGAGGAGCAGGGTTGAAAAAATGGATACCTACAAACCTCTCTGGATGTTGCAAAACCGAACTTAAGGAGGTAATGGAAATCGAGGAGGTATTGCTTGCGAGTATGCAGGAGGTAGCCACTTCATGTTCCAGTGTTTTGAAAACTTCTTTTTTGATCTGCGCATTCTCCACAATCGCTTCGATGATCAGGTCACAAGATTTTAATTCGGACAATTCAGATACTTGCTGAAGTCTTTGGAGCATTTGCTTTTTGCTCTCTTCTTCTAGCTTGCCTTTTTCGACCATACGGCCTAATTGACGATCCAATCCTTCGATGGATTTTTGCATTTGATCTGGACTCGTGTCGTACATAAAAACTTTACTCCCTGCGGCAAGAGCTACCTGTACAATTCCAATTCCCATGGCCCCTGCGCCGACGACGCCCACTTTTTCAAATTTCCTCATTCTTACCTTTTACCTTCCTTTAAAATCAGGTTCTCTTTTGTTTATAAATGCGTTGACTCCTTCACTAAAATCCTCGGACTCGGCCGCGACTTGTTGCAAAATACCCTCTACGTCTAATTGTTCTTTTAATTTATTCTCAAAGGATTCATGAAATGCCTTTTTTGTAAGCCCAATTGCTTTGGTTGGAAGATTGCAAAGGGACTCTAAAATTTCCATGGATTTCAGTTCAAACTCGTCCTCTTCAAAAACTTCTTGTGTGAGCCCTAAGCTAAGTGCGTAATCTGCATCTATTTTTTTACCTGTAAAGGCTAAATAACTAGCCATCTGTGGACCTACCAGTTTGGGCAAATAATAGGTGGCTGCTGTATCGGGTATTAACCCGATTTTCACAAAAGCAAAGGAAAAATAGGCCGCTTTGCTACAAAGTGAAAAATCACATAGGATAGACAAACTGGCTCCAGCACCTACGGCAGCACCATCCACAAGAGCCACAATCGGCTTTTTGCACTGCGCAATTTCTTTGACAAGTGGATTGTAATATTCAATTATAAAGCGCTGAACGCTTCTTTCGTTTTTTATGTCACCAAAACTTAATGCTTCTTTTAAGTTTTGCCCAGCACAAAATGCTTTTCCCTCTCCCTTGACGGCAATGCAACGAATCTGATCGCTTTTGCTGGCTTCTTGGACCGCATGCTTAAGTTCTTGAAGCATTTGCATGGTAAGACTGTTATAGCTTTGCGGCTGGTCTAAGACCAAAAGCAAAAGCTTCCCTTCAAAATGAGTCTCAGTTCTAATTTGTGAAAATGTCATAGTAATGAAATTTAATATTTGTAGCTCAACTTGAAGGAATCCGATCCCGTACAAGGTCTCGCTAATGGCATTTAAAATAATCAAATGGCTCTAAGCAATCTAAACATTGATAGGTCGCTTTGCACAAGGTCGATCCATATCGACTGAGTTGCTCGGTATTTCTCGAAGAGCATCTTGGACAAGGTTTGCTTGTATGCAAATGAGATAATTCAGCTCCTTTTTCAGGTGGAAGAATTCCATATTCTAATAATTTTTCTCGTCCTCGGTCGCTAATCCAATCCGTAGTCCAAGCGGGCGAGATGACATTTTTCACCTCCGCTAAGATTCCATGACACTTAAACAAAGCTTCAATATCCTCCTTAATGGTAAACATCGCTGGACAGGCGGAATAGGTGGGGGTAATCTCTATTTCTACGTGCGTGTCCGAGGAAATTGAAACGCGCCGAACGATTCCCAGATCGACAATACTAATCACCGGAATTTCTGGATCTGGAATCTCCTCAAGTAGAGTCGTAATATGTTGGGGCGTCATCTTCATGGATTCAAACTTCATTTAAGGTGGATTACCATTCACAACCCGGATAGGCTCTTTGCATGTATTGGAGTTCACATAAGATATAGCCGAAATGCTCCGTATGGACTCCCTTCCGACTTCCTTTTTGCATAAATTCATTCTCCGGAACCTCCAGTCCCAATGTACTAAAATCCTTAGCAAGTTCAAGCGACCAATTGGATTTCAATTTGTGGCGATCGGCCGCTAAGTTCAAATCAGAAAGATTTTGTTCTCCTTGCGTCTCATCAAACAGTCCTCCCGTATATTCCCAAAGATTCTCTAGCGCCTGAGCCAATCGTTTCTTACTTTCTGAGGTTCCCTGTTGCATAATCTCGAGCCACATACGGGCGTGAGAATAATGGTAGCGGACTTCTTTCAGGGATTTCTCAGCGATTCCAGCTAAGCTGGCGTCTTCGCTTGACAAAAGAGCCGTATAGAGTTCTTTCTGATACAGAGCAAAAAAATAAACCTTCAAAATCGTTTGTGCGTAGTCGCCATTGGGAAGCTCTACGAACTGAGCGTTTAGATACTGGTTCTCATATCTCAAAAAAGCGAGGTCATCCGGAGTCTTTCCGTTTCCATTGAGTTCCGACGCGTACGAGTAAAGATGATTGCTTTGTCCTAAATAGTCCAGGGCAATATTTGTCAGGGCAATGTCCTCTTCCAAATAGGGACCCTTCCCACACCATTCGGCGAGTCTTTGTCCCATGATAAGGGTATCGTCTGCAAGCTTTAATAAATAGTTCTTCATTGTTTTCATTTAGCGTAAGAATTCGAAGGGTTAAAATCCCTCATTCTTACGTAATTACATGTTTTTTACATCGTTCGGGATTTGATAAAAGGTCGGATGACGGTATAATTTATCGTCTGCAGGATCGAAAAAGGATTCTTTGTCTACGCCTTCACTGGTAAAAACATACTTACTTGGAACCACCCATAGGGAAGTCCCTTCTTTTCTTCTTGTATATACATCGCGCGCATTTTGCAATGCCATTTCCACGCTTGCCGCCTGTACGGTGCCGGCGTGTTTATGCGAAAGTCCGGGCTTAGTTTGAATAAACACTTCCCATACATCTAACTGACTCATCGTAAACTTTTTTCAATATTGATATTACTAGCTGTTCTGCTTTTTTGAAAACTCGCTCGCGGCTTCTCGCAGCCACGCATTCTCATTCCATGCTTTTTGTTTGGTTTCTAGGCGCTTTTTGTTGCACGGTCCATTGCCCATTAAGACTTCCGTAAATTCATCCCAAGGCAATTCAGAAAATTCATAATGCCCTGACTCTTCGTTTAGGGAAAGGGACGGATCCGGAATCACAAGACCTAAGAATTCAGCCTGGGGCACCGTGACATCGACAAAACGCTGCCTTAAATCATCGTTGCTTTCGCGTTTCACGCGGTAATTCATTGATTTTTGTGAATTT
The DNA here is from genome assembly GCF_054489265.1 of Chryseobacterium sp. A321. NCBI lineage: Bacteria > Pseudomonadati > Bacteroidota > Flavobacteriia > Flavobacteriales > Weeksellaceae > Chryseobacterium > Chryseobacterium sp. A321. The sequence goes on from NZ_JBTMWZ010000001.1 coordinate 224,393, forward strand.
GTCGAATCCTTATCGTTTGGTCCAAACATCATTAGCGCGGGCCACCAAAAGCGATTCAGCGCCTCTTGGGCCATGTGCTTTTGCTCCTTGGTTCCTCGGCATAAAGTCATTAAGATTTCATAGCCTTGTCTTTGGTGAAAAGATTCCTCCTTACAAATCCTGACCATGGCTCTTGCGTAGGGACCATAGGAATTCCCCATCAGCATGACTTGATTCATGATGGCTGCACCGTCTACCAGCCAACCAATGGCGCCTATATCCGCCCAACTTAAAGTTGGATAATTAAAAATACTCGAGTATTTTGCTTTCCCACTAAGCATGTCCAAATAAGTAGAATCCCTGTCTGCTCGAAGGGAGCCATCGTTTAGAGTTTCGCTTGCTGCATAAAGATATAGTCCATGACCTGCCTCGTCTTGAATTTTGGCCAAAAGTGCCATTTTTCGTCGTAAGCTAGGTGCCCGGGATATCCAATTGGCCTCTGGCAGCATTCCCACCACTTCCGAATGCGCATGTTGCGAAATTTGCCGCACGAGTAATTTGCGATAATCTTCCGGCATGACATCCTTGGGTTCCACTTTATTTTCTTCCTGTACATAATGTACAAATCGTTCTAAATCCATCTTCGTTTCATTTTATTACGCGATACTCCAATCGTCCTTCACGTACAAACCCAATTTTCCGTCGACAAACTCGCCCACGACAAAGGTGATGGTTTTGTAATCTCCTCGTATCTCGTATTCATTAAAAAAGTAAGGCTGCCCTTCGGTAGGACCCCAAACTTCAATTTTTCTATCGGTGCAATGCCAATAATGGTTCCAAATATTCAACCCCTCGACTTTGTATTCTTTATCCACTTCAATTAGGGATGCAAATTTCCACTCGCTCATGATTAGACTTCTTTTATCGTTAAACTTACTACACGTCGTAATTTAACATCACAACGTTTGTGACGGGATGCGCTTGACAGGTGAGAACAAACCCGTTTTCCACCTCTTGCTCGGTAAGGGCGAAATTCTTTTCCATAAAGACTTCCCCTTCCAATACCTGGGCTTTGCAAGTGCAACAAACGCCTCCTTTACACGCGAACGGCACGGGCAGTTGATCTTTTAAAGCCTGGTCTAAGATACTGTTTTTCTTTGAATTAAGATGAAAGGAATACTCATCGTCATCTATAATAACGGTGACCATACTCTCAATATTAGCAATGGCTTTGAATTCCTCACTCATCTCTGAACTCCCTTCTTCGTCAGGAGGTGTATAGTATTCATAAAGCACTTGCAAGGAAGGTACTTTCTTCTCCGTTTTTAAATAGGTAGAAATGTCTTTAATCATTTCACTGGGTCCACAAAGAAAATAGGTACTCTCAGAAATTGGAATCTCGTCGTATTTTTCAAGCAGCGCTCCTAATTTTGAGGAGGTGATCCGACCCTCGAACAATTCGCCCTCCAAGTGACGCTCTCGAGACAGAAGGTAAACTACTTTTAGCCGACCTTCAAATTGCTTTTCTAGCTGCTCAAGTTGTTCTTTAAATAAAATATGATCATAGCTTCTGTTGCTAAAAAAAAGGAATGCACGCGATTCAGGCTCTTGATAAAGTGCTTCTTTCAAATTGGAAAGCACCGGTGAAATTCCACTTCCCGCAGCAATCCCAATATAATGTTTCTGGTTGCTCGGATGATAATGGGTATAAAAATGCCCTAAAGGAGGCATAACTTCCAAGGAATCACCTACTTTTAGATGCGTATTCAAAAACCCAGAAACTCTCCCCTCATCTAAATGTTTGATAAGAACTTCGAGCTCCGAGTTGTTTTCAGACGGTGCATTGACAATCGAATAGGATCGACGAAGATCCTCCCCGTCTTGAAGAATTCGAAGGGTCAGGTATTGACCTTGTTTGAATCGATAAAGAGGCGCAAGTGAACTTGGCACTTCAAGCGATAGGTGAATGCAGTCGTTTGCCTGCCGTGACACTTGGGTCACTTTTAGAGAATGAAAATGATGCATAATAGGTAAATTCAGTTCCTTTGAGGAACTAAACAAATATAAAAAAAAAACCTAATCTGCCCGTTTCAAAACAACCTCCTTACAGTCAGCTTTTTATACGAAATAAAGATTTCTACTTTGCTCCTGCTTCCACAAGCGATGGGCATAGAAAACAGACGGTCAATCGACTGTGAATGTCTTCAACCACCAGCTCGATCTGTGGATTCTCTGCATCCATTTTGGCAAAACAGGGTGGTGGCAATACAGAGAATCTCAGGCTGTTTACGGAAAATAATTACAAGGAAATTTCGGTAAAAAAGGCCTAAAAACTTGCAAATCAATTTTAAAATACGGTAAAAATGACCACATTATTTAATTTGAACGCTTTTTGATGGAGTCTTTGCAAACAACACCAATACCAAATGAATTTAAACCAATTTACCGTCAAATCCCAAGAAGCGATTCAAAAGGCGCAGCAGATCGCGATGGAATTTGGACACCAAAGTATAGAGCCTCAGCATTTGCTTGAGGGCATTTTGCAAATCGAGGATTCCATTTCTTCTTTTCTTATGAAAAAATCAGAAGTGGAATTAACTCTTTTGAAACAAAGAAATAGAGAAAGCTTAGAATCGATTGCGAAAGTGGAAGGAGGCAGTCAATACCTTTCTAATACGACGACAAAAATCTTGATGGAGGCGGCCAACCTTGCCAAAAAAATGGGAGACGAATTTGCGACCCTAGAACATTTATGGTTAGCCCTTTTGGAGGTGAATTCCAGTGTCTCAAGTTTACTAAAAGACATGGGCGTTCGAAAATCTCTTCTCGAAGGTGCCATTAAAGAATTAAGAAAAGGCACCACGGCCAATTCCGCAAGTGCGGAAGATTCCTACCAAAGTCTAAGCAAATACGCGAAAAATTTAAACCAGCTAGCCAGCGAAGGCAAATTAGACCCGGTAATTGGACGAGACGAAGAAATAAGAAGAGTCCTTCAAATACTTTCGCGAAGAACCAAAAACAACCCGATTCTAATTGGGGAACCTGGCGTAGGTAAAACAGCCATTGCCGAAGGGATTGCTCACCGAATCATCAACGGCGATGTACCTGAAAACTTGATGGACAAAACCCTATTTTCGCTGGATATGGGCGCGTTAATCGCGGGTGCAAAATACAAGGGAGAATTTGAAGAAAGACTCAAAAATGTGGTAAACGAAGTCACTAAGTCTGACGGACAGATCATTCTGTTCATCGATGAGATTCACACACTTGTTGGCGCAGGGGGTGGCGAAGGCGCTATGGACGCCGCCAATATACTTAAGCCTGCACTGGCAAGAGGAGAATTAAGAGCTGTGGGAGCCACCACCCTTAACGAGTACCAAAAGCACTTTGAAAAAGACAAAGCCTTAGAGCGAAGGTTTCAAAAAGTTCTTGTTCAAGAACCGGACACCGAGTCGGCTATCTCCATTCTGAGAGGGATTAAAGACAAATACGAAGCCCATCATAAGGTTCGAATTAAAGACGAAGCGATTATTGCCGCTGTCGAACAATCTCAGCGGTATATTTCGGATCGATTTCTACCGGACAAGGCTATCGATTTAATTGATGAAGCCTCTGCAAAGCTGCGAATGGAAATCAATTCAAAACCTGAGCAGTTGGATGTCTTAGACAGAAAACTAATGCAAATGGAAATTGAACTTGCAGCCATTTCTAGAGAGAGTAATGAGATACAAATTCAACACTTGAAAGAGGACATTGCTAAGCTAAGCGATGAACGTAACGAAATCAATGCAAAATGGTTGGCAGAGAAACAAAAATCCGAAGATCTCACAGGTATCAAAAAAGAAATTGAAACCTTGAAATTAGAAGCCGAACGTGCGGCTCGGGTTGGAGACTACGGAAAAGTCGCGGAGATTCAATACGGTCAATTGCGAGAAAAAGAAGAGGAACTTAAAACCTTGGAGCTCGAAATGCAAAACCACCAAAATGAACTCATTAAAGAGGAAGTGACAGCAGAAAACATCTCCGAGGTGATTTCCAAGTGGACCGGCATTCCTGTGACAAAACTTTTGCAAAGCGAACGAGAAAAACTTTTGCACCTAGAGGACGAACTGCACAAGCGTGTGGTAGGACAACACGAAGCCATTGAGGCCGTTGCGGATGCCATTCGTAGAAACAGAGCAGGACTTAACGATGAAAAAAGGCCAATCGGAAGTTTTCTTTTCTTAGGTTCTACCGGGGTTGGGAAAACAGAATTAGCCAAAGCTCTGGCCGAATTACTCTTTGATGACGAAAGTAACTTGACAAGAATTGACATGAGTGAGTACCAAGAGCGCCATTCGGTGTCAAGACTCGTGGGAGCGCCTCCAGGCTACGTCGGCTACGACGAAGGCGGTCAGCTTACAGAGGCTGTGAGAAGAAGACCCTACTCTGTCGTACTCCTTGATGAAATTGAAAAAGCGCACCCTGACGTCTTTAATACTCTTTTGCAAGTACTGGATGATGGAAGACTTACCGACAACAAAGGACGGGTGGTCAACTTTAAAAATGCGATTATCATCATGACTTCGAATTTAGGTTCGCCCCTCATTCAAGAAAACTTTGCCACGCTAGATCAACAAAACCACGAGCAAGTGCTTGAGAAAACCAAAGACGAAGTCTTTAGCCTTTTAAAACAAACGTTAAGGCCTGAATTCTTGAATCGGATTGACGAGATCGTTCTTTTCCAACCTCTGAACCGACAAGAAATTGGAAAAATTGTTCAGTATCAACTTAGAGGGCTGAATCAAATTTTGGAGCGAAAAGGTATATACCTTACGGCAACCGAGGATGCAGTGGATTACATCTTAAACAAAGGGTACGATCCTGCGTTTGGTGCAAGACCTCTAAAACGAGTATTGCAGCAGGAAGTTTTGAATCGACTTTCCAAAGAACTCCTTGCGGGCACCATTAAGGACGGGGAGAGAATCACGCTCGATTATTTTGAAGAAAGTGGTCTTATCTTTCGACCTACCGAACAGTAATGCAACTTGCTCAACAAAAAACGCTCGAACCATTTCGAGCGTTTTTTAATGGGTTTATTTCCCTGAAAAAAGAAGTGTGCTTACCACCGGAAAATGGTCGGAGGGATATAAGAAATTCTCTCTTCGATCCTCAATTACTCGGTAGTTTAAAGTTTTAAACCCTCGAGAGAAGATATAATCGATTCTCACCTTTGCAGGCTCCTTCGTATCAAAGCCTGTAAAGGTTCCTTCAGGACCGTAGGGCTTTTTCTCAGAGTGAAGAAAAGAATCACTGAGTTCTTTTGAAAGCAGCGCAATGGGAGCCGTATCACTTTCTAGATTAAAATCACCGGTTAACACTACAGGATATCCCTTCGTATTCAATTGACGAATCTTTTCAAGAATCAACTTTGCCGATTCCTCACGAGCGGTATTTCCGACATGATCAAAATGGACATTCAATGCCCAAAATGACTTCCCATGCTCTTTAGACTTAAAGAGTCCGTAGGAACAAATTCTGGGATACGCCGCATCCCATCCTTTGGAGGGAACCTTTGGTGTGGGCGACAGCCAAAATGTACCGCTTTGCAAAAGTTTAAATTTGGAGGCATCATAAAAGAGTGCTGAAAATTCTCCTTTTCTCTTTCCATCGTCACGACCCACACCCACATAGCGATAGGAAGGGAGGCCTTTTTGGATGTAATCCATTTGTTCAGGTAAAGCTTCTTGCACGCCTAGTATATCCGGCTCATAATAATTCAATAGATCCACAAGATCTGCTGCGCGTTTTGACCATGCATTTTCTGCATCGGACTCTATCGAAAGCCGAATATTATACGTCATGACCTCTAGTTCTTGCGCCCATGTTAGATTCGCCACCAGAAGAAAAGTCCATAAAAATCTGTATCTCATAAGTTATGCCTTAAGGAAAAACTTCTCCGCTAGGGAGAAGTTTTTGGGTTAATTTAAGCTTCCGATATGCTTGGAATCGCAACATTTTCGTTCGTGTCTTGCTCGTAATCTATGCCTGGCACTTCAAATCCAAACAAATTGAAAAAATCAGTTCGGTATCCTTCAATGTCGCTAATCTCACTTAGGTTTTCGGTGCTAACCTCTGCCCAACGTTTTGCGACCTCGTCTTGGATATCACTTGCCATTTCTAAATCATCGATTCGAATGCGGCCCTCAGAATCTAAAGGTACCACGCCGTCCTTTGTATAAAGTCTTTCGGCAAATAACCTTTGAATTTGCTCAATGGTTCCCTCATGAACCCCTTTCTCTTTCATCGCTTTGAAGAGTAATGAAATGTAAAGTGGTACCACAGGAATTGCAGAACTAGACTGCGTAACTAAAGCTTTGTTCACAGAAACATAAGAACTACCGTTAAGATTCTTCAGAAGTTCGTTAAGATACTCGACGCTTGCTTCTAAATCGTTTTTCGCCTGTCCAATGGTTCCGTTGCGGTAAATTGGATACGTAAGTTCAGGACCTATATAAGAATAAGCAACCGTTTTCACCCCTTCGGCTAAAACGCCTGCTGCATTTAAATCTTCCATCCAGAATTTCCAATCTTCTCCTCCCATGACAGCAACTGTATTGTCAATATCTACTGAGTCTTCCACGGGTGCAATGGTAATATCAGTTACGACTCCCGTATGAAAATCAACCGTTTTATTAGTAAAAGGAGCTCCGATGGGCTTAAGTACAGAGGAGTAACTTACTCCTGACTTGGGATGGGTACGTCTTGGAGAGGCTAGACTATAGACTACCAAATCGACCTGCCCTAAATCCTTCTTGATCAAATCAATGGTTTGTTTTTTGATTTCATCGGAAAATGCATCGCCGTTAATACTCTTGGCGTAAAGACCTGCCTTCTTCGCTTCCTGTTCAAAGGCGGCTGTATTGTACCAACCTGCTGTTCCTAACTTTCCTTCAGAGGCTGGTTTTTCAAAGAACACACCAATGGTCGCTGCATCCGAGCCGAATGCGGCCGTCACGCGTGAGGCAATTCCAAATCCAGTGGAAGCCCCAATGACCAAAACTTTTTTGGGTCCCCCTTCAATTTTACCCTTCGACTTCACGTACTTAATCTGATTCTTAAGCGTTTCCAAAGCTCCCTCTGGATGCGCAGTCAGACAAATAAACCCTCTTGTTCTTGGTTGAATTATCATAGTTTTAATGTTATTTATCGCATTACAAATTAAGTGAATTTTGCCGAATTTCACCAAATCCTTATCCTAGAAATCCTTATCCGTTCTTTTTCGCCTTCACCATCGCTTCTAACATGTCCCACATTTCGGTAGGCAATTGTTCCAGCATATTGAACTCACCTGCTCCTTGGAGCCACTCTCCTCCATCCAAAGTGACCACTTCCCCATTCATATAGGCTGAATAATCGGAAACCAAATAGGCCGCTAAATTAGCAAGCTCTTGATGTTCTCCTACCCTACGAAGCGGAACTTTTTTACGCATATCAAATTTATCCGCTAAATCTCCGGGAAGTAGACGTTCCCAAGCCCCTTGGGTCGGGAAAGGGCCCGGTGCAATTGCATTAAAGCGAATTTGGTATTTTGCCCATTCCACCGCCAGGCTTCGAGTCATCGCAAGAACGCCTGCTTTCGCGCAGGCAGATGGTACGACATACGCCGATCCTGTCCATGCATAGGTGGTGACAATATTTAATACGGTTCCGGGGATCTTATTCTCAATCCAATACTTTCCAACCGATAAGGTGCAGTTTTTGGTGCCTTTGAGCACGATGTCTACTATCGAATCAAATGCGCTGTGGGTAAGGCGCTCTGTAGGAGAAATAAAGTTACCCGCTGCATTGTTGACCAGGACATCAATTTGTCCAAAGCCTTTCACAGCGTCCTGTTGCATTTTCTCCACTTCGTCGTAATTTCGGACATCGCATTTTAAGGCGAGAACGTTTCCACCCGTTTCGTGCTCAAGTTCAAGGGCTGTCTTCTCCAGTTTTTCTAAGTTACGGGAAGTAATTATGACTTTCGCTCCCAGGGTTAGAAAATACCTACTCATCGCCTTTCCAAGGCCACTCCCTCCTCCTGTCACAAGAATTACTTTTCCTTTTAGTGCCTCTTTTTGAAGCATTCCTTCTGTATATTTCATCGTTTTTACTTTAGGTTTGAACTTGTGAATTTAACCAATTTTGTGCAAACCCTTCCGACAGATTGAATTCAACAAATAAGGTTCGCTTTTTGTTAAGGTTCTCTTGGTTAATTTTTCTCGGGGATCCTCCCCTCCTTAACTAGCTCCTTGCCCCTCCTAAAATTTGAATTTGGATTTAAATCGGAAGGATTCCTGTCAATATTTTCTTAAATTTGATCCAAATGAATCGAACTTATGACAAATCCTTTACTAGAAATATTCAAAACCCCATATGAGACCGCACCTTTTGATTTAATTGAAACCAGTGATTTCTTACCTGCGTTTCAAGCCGAGGTAAAAATTGCAGAAAAAGAAATTGATCAAATTGCGCAAAACCCGGAATCTCCTACGTTTTCCAACACGCTCGAGGCGCTTAGCTTCAGTGGGGAAAAACTTGAGGTGATTTCCTCAATCTTTTTTAATTTAAATTCCGCTCAGACCTCTGAAGAACTGCAGAAGACCGCTCAGAGCGTCTCTGTCCTACTCACAGAGTTTTCTGCTAAAATATCGCATAACGAAACGTTGTTTAAGCGAATTCAAACTGTCTATGATGCAAAGCAAACGCGTACGCTTGACCCAGAACAGACCACGCTCTTGGACAAAACCTACAAGGACTTTGTTCGAGGGGGAGCGCTCTTATCCCACTCAGATAAAAAGAAGCTAGAAAACATCAACAAAGATCTTGGGCAAAAGTCCCTAAAATTTGGGGAAAACCTATTGGCCTCAACCCATGCCTACTCAAAGAATCTTCAAGAAGAATCTGCTCTTGAAGGCTTGTCGAAAAGTCAAATTGAGCCCTATGCGATTGAAGCTAAGGAACGAGAAGAAACAGGATATACGATAACCCTGCAGTACCCAAGTTATGTACCTGCGATGACTTACCTAAAAGACCGTGAATTAAGAAAAGAACTCTATTTTGCCAATTCAGCCAAATCATTTGACGATGGAATTTACGACAACCAAAGCTTAATCAAGGAAATAACCGCCTTACGAGAAGAGAAAGCTAAACTCTTAGGGTATGATTCGTTTGCCCAATACGTTCTTGAGGAACGTATGGCGAAAAGCCCAAAAGAAGTTTCAAGCTTTTTGCACGAGCTGCTAACCAAGGCAACACCGTATGCTGAAAAAGAAATTGAAATTTTAAAATCCTATGCGAAAGAGGATGGAATTGAGCCTCTGGAAGCATGGGATCACGCCTACTATGTCGAGAAAAGAAGACAAAAGGAATTGGAAATAAACGAAGAAGAGCTTCGTGATTACTTCCCCTTACAAAGTTCGCTTGAGGCCGTATTTGATCTTGCTCATCGTCTGTTTGGACTTAAAATTGAACTCATAAAAGACATTCCGCTGTACCATCCCGATGTTCAAACGTATCTAGTTAGCGAAAACGGAAAAGAAAAAGCAATCCTTTATACAGATTTTCACCCTCGTAAGGAAAAGCGCTCTGGCGCTTGGATGACGAGTTACAAGAGTCAATTTAAAAAGGGAGCTAGAGAGCAAAGGCCACACATTTCTGTGGTCTGCAATTTCACAAAACCTACACAAACGACTCCTAGCTTACTTACCTTTCAAGAACTCACTACACTTTTTCATGAATTTGGGCATGCGATTCACGGCATTCTGGCCGACACCCATTACCCTAATTTGTCGGGAACCTCAGTCAAATGGGATTTTGTAGAACTTCCTTCTCAATTCTTGGAAAACTATTGTTATGAACCGGAATTTCTTCAATCGTTTGCCAAACATTATAAGACAGGGGAACCCCTTCCTTTAGATCAAATCCAGAAGCTAGCCAAAAGCAAAAGTTTTATGGAGGGCTATCAAACTTTGCGACAAGTAGGATTTGGACTTTTAGATCTTGCCTACCATTCGCTTTCGAGTCCGGTAGACGATGTCAAAACATTTGAAACCAATGCAACGCTAGGCACAAACCTGTACCCAACGCACGAGAAAACGGCTATGAGCCCTGCATTTGCGCATATTTTCCAAGGCGGATATGCCGCAGGGTACTACTCTTACAAGTGGGCAGAAGTTCTCGAAGCCGATGCCTTTGATCTCTTCAAAGAAAAAGGATTGTTTGACCCAGAAACGGCAGCAAAATACAAAAAACTGCTTTCTGCAGGAGGCTCCATTGACCCGATGGTCTTATACAAAAGGTTTCGAGGTCGAGAACCTAAAGTAGAAAGCCTACTAAAAAGAGCATTTGGAACGAACTAGAACGAAAGTCCAGTGGTAGTAGAATTCTATTTTGCTAGCGCTGGACTTTTGCTTCTCGCTTTCGCCAGCAAAGGAATGGAAATGAAACCCATTACAGCCATAATCACGAGTTGAAGGGTATGGGAGATAAACGCGTACGCTAATCCAATTTCTGCACCTTTCTCGAAGGAACCTCCCGCACTTACAAACAAGGCCCCAATACCCAATTTTACGGCGAGGTGAAAAGCACCGATCCCACCGCTGGCAGGAACAATCATCCCAAGGGTCCCAATCACGATAATAAAGAGTCCGTCGGCGGGCGAAAACCCTGCCGTTTCTGGTAACGCAAAACACACAATGTACGCGGCGAGATAATAGCAAATCCAAATTGCAAGAGAATAAAGAAGAAAGAGTCCTGGTCTTCTCAGGCGAAAAATACTTGTCATGCCCTCGATAAGTCCATCTACGATCCCATACAATTTGCTGAAAAATGCAATTGCTTGCAATTTACTGCGAAGACTGAAAAACAAAACTGCTCCAGAAACCAAGATCAAGCCGATCACCAGGATCCAGTAGCCGCTTGAGCTAGATTCTGCACCTTGCTGGCTAAATGCATAGTTGAAAAACGATTGAATTGCATCGTATTTTAAAATCAGGGCTAAACACAGGAAAAGCATCATGCAAAGCAGATCGATTACTCGCTCAAGTATAATGGTACCAAAGGACTGGTCCACGGGTACCTTTTCTACTCCGTACAGTGCGGTGGAACGTGCTAGTTCTCCACTTCTAGGCACCGTAAGGTTCATTAAATAACCAAAAGAAATTGTCCACAAGGCATTGGAATTGGAGATTCTATACCCCATTGGCTCAAGGAGGAGATTCCATCGGATGGCTCGAATCCAATACGCCAACAGTCCAAACACGGCGGCAAATAAAACCCACAAATAATTAGCTTCAGCAAAATACCCTTGAATCGCGTGAATATCAAGACCTCGAAAGGCAAGCCAAAGAAAAAAAACAGCGACTGCCACAGAGATACCGATGGTCACCAAGGTTTTTAATAGCGGAGTTTTTCTTTTCGTTTCCAACTTGTCTGTTCGTTTAGGTTAACAGATTGTTCTGTTCGTTTGGAAAAATAATCTTAGGCTGAAAAGTCTTTGCTTCCTCCGGTGTCATTTGCGCATAGGCAATGATGATCACTATATCGTTCTTCTGTACTTTTCTGGCTGCAGGACCATTAAGACAAATCTCACCGGAATTCCTTTTCCCTTTGATCACATAAGTATCAAAGCGCTCTCCGTTGTTTACATTTACAATGTAGACTCGTTCTCCGACTATGATACCCGAAGCTTCCAAAAGTGCTTCGTCTATCGTAATACTCCCAATATAATCGAGATCGGAGGCCGTAACCCTCACGCGATGAATTTTCGATTTAAATAGTTCAATTAACATAGCCGCAAATTTATTAATTTAATTCTAAAAACCTTTTAAAAATAACCAATTGAATACAAGGCAAATAAGAGAAGCTAACATTACCCATACTGCATAAATTATCTTATTTTGTTATGATTATCACAAACTTTAGGAAAAATAGCTTCATAGTATGCCCTATATTTAATAATTCGCAATTCAAATATCCAATCACAAGTAATATTGAAAACACTGAACAATAGGGTCTTTGGCATAATTTTAGTACCATAAAACACGCATTTAGCAGGGAGGCTTGAATTATCAAGTTTCATTCTTTACCATGCGAAAAATACAATTTTGATGAAATTTTTCAAAAAAATTTGCACAATATGAAAATTGTATTATATTTGCTCTAGTAACAACTAACTTTAAAACAAAATATCGTTATGAACAAGTCTGAACTAATCGACGCGATGGCAAAAGATGCCGGAATTACAAAAGTGTCTGCGAAAGCAGCCTTAGAATCATTCATGTCTAATGTACAATCTACCCTTAAGAAAAAGGATGGGAAAGTTTCCCTAGTAGGTTTCGGTACATTTTCTGTAGCGGAAAGAGCTGCAAGACAAGGAATCAACCCTGCAACAAAAAAACCGATCAAAATTGCAGCGAAAAAAGTAGCAAAATTCAAAGCAGGAGCGGATTTAGCCACTGCGGTTTCTGGTCAAAAGAAGAAATAATCAATTTCGATTCAAAGCAAAGAAGCGAACTCTTTCGGGGTTCGCTTCTTTTTGTTTTAATTCTATAAGAATTTAGGGGGCTAATCGTTCTTGTACCCAATCGCAATGCTCATCTAGCCGGTAAAGAATACGATCATGCAATCGGTTAGGACGTCCTTGCCAGAATTCCATTTCATAAGGTTTTGCTAAATACCCACCCCAATAGCTAGGCCTTTCCACTTGCTTTCCTTCATACTGCTGTTCCAACTTGTGCATTTGGTTCTCCAAGTAATCCCGATCCGGAATAACGGAGCTCTGATTCGATACCAAAGCCCCCAATTGACTTCCTTTGGGTCGTTGAGAGAAATAGCCATCACTTTGACTTTCCGCTACTTTTTCTGCCCTTGCACTAATTAGCACTTGCCTTTCCATTGCCGGCCAAAAAAAATGCAGACTTATTTGAGGATGCTCCTGTATGGCATGTCCTTTCCTACTGTTGTAATTCGTGTAGAACACAAATCCCTCCCAGGTATACTCTTTAAGTAAGACCATTCGAGTCCTAAGGGTCCCATCCGATTCAAGACTCGATACAGCCATAGCATTAGGCTCCGAAAGACTCTCAAGGCTTTGCGCTTCCAAAAACCAAGTCTTGAATTGCTGCATAGGGTTCTTTTCTAATTCAGTCTCCAACAGCTCGGATCTTTTATAATTCTGACGCCAATCGTGTAGATTTTCCATATTATTTTTTACATTTGACTATGAGTTACTCCTACAAAGGTAAAATATTAATTTCCACGCCCGATCTAAGCGGGGATGTTTTTTCCCGATCTTTGGTCCTCTTACTAGAACATACCTCTGACGGGGCATTTGGGCTAATATTAAACAAGAAAAAAGACGAATCATTTTTCATAACGGATTCCTCAGAGGTCACGAAAAATTCAGTCTGGTTCGAGGGGGGTCCTGTGGAACCGGATCGAAAATTCTTTATCATTAAAGGACAAACAGAACAAGAGGACAGTATCTGGATTAACGAGAACTACTATGCCACTGAAAACTATAAATCTATTATTAAAGGAGTTCTCGATGAAGAAATCGACTTACTCAATATCAAGTTCTTCGCAGGATATTCCGGATGGTTTGCTGGACAACTCGAATCTGAAATTGCGCGCAAAGCTTGGACTCCTGTCGATGTGCCTAATTTAGATTACACCGCCAGATACGACGATAATTTGTGGAAAAAACTGATGCAAAAGCTAGGAGGAGATTACCTTTTGTGGGCCAATGCACCTGAGGACATCTCCATGAATTGACTTACTAAACATTAACATTTTTTTAGCAATCCTATGGGGACTTTTTAAGAGAAAATATGGCTTACTTTGTAGTATAAAAATCAGAGTAAGTATCCGTTTTGAGACTTCTTTGAGAGACTTTTAAGCAAAGTTTAAAAACCCGGCAAATGACTTACTAAATGGTTGTTTGTTGGGTTTGTCAATTAAGGACGAACGCAAAGTACTGCCATGAAATAAAACATTTATCCTTTAGTCAAGCATCGATTCTTTCCATTTCTGAATCCATTCTTTAAAACGCAGATTTGAAAATTCCTTGTTTCGAATCTTGCCTACACTGAAAATTCCTTTCTCTTCTGAAATCATAAGAATTTCTTCTGCTTTCTGACTTTCAAATGCGACCAGTTCTGCCTGTTCAATTTGAGCAAGATTGTTTTTATGGATAAAAGTTACAAAGGCCTCCATTAAAGGAGAGATATACGCCCCTTCAGTCTGTTTAGGCACCCGTATCACTTCGTCATTCAATAGCAATAGATTGCCTAAAGTAGAGCGTGCAATGCGTTTGTTGGGATTTAATAAAATCACATCGTCTAAGTCATTTTCAAGAGCGTAAATTTGCCCATAAATGTTCTCGCTGCAATGGACTCGAATGTTGCTTAAGAGATTTGTATTTACATTAATCTCTTTAATCAGATCCATCTTAAGGGGCTGTTGAAGCGAGATCAGCTCCGGAAGCGGTGAAAAGCCAAACCAATATTTTACATCTGCCTTTTCAAGGGGCCCATCACCCGTTTCGCGGTAGACCATAAAATGAATAATGCCTTCTTTAGAATCTTCCTTGAGCAATTCGTTTTGAAAGAGTTCCTGGAAAAATTCAAGCGTATAACTTAAAGGAATTCTCATTCGCATTTTTCGCATCGAGGCCATCAGAAAAAAATAACTCTCTTCTGCAAAGACAAGTTTTGAATTTCGCACAAAAAAAGAAACACTTACTGCATCTCCGTATAAAAAAGCACGCGAAGGCGTGGACGTAGAAAGACCCATATCATTCATATTTATCTAAATAAAGCGAACAAAATTAAGCATTTTAAAGAGGTTTACCGAAAGAATAGACCAAAAAAAAATGAACGAATCACTCGTTCATCTCGTTTCTTACTTCCTCTGCAACTCAGTGAAGGAAAAATATATTCTTATGCAGCTCCTAATTTGATCTGCAAATTTTCGATTAAGTTCTCCCAATAAAGGCGATTCTCATCCTCGTCTCCTTTCTCGCAGAAATCCGTGATATTCAAAGCCAAATCTTCAGTGATCTCGTCAATCACAATGGTCATCTCGAAATAGTTCTTTGTATCCTCATCTTCTTCCCAACGGAAACGTACGAAACTCTCTGGTTTATATCTTATTAGCGTAGCCTTCTCTGCAGGACCGCCACCCCAACTAAAATAAAAATCATCCCCTCTTTCAATCACTTCATCTGCAAACCACTCGGAAAGCCCTTCAGCACTCGCAAGGTATTCGTACAAAATTTCGGAAAGACAGTGCATTGGATATTCATACTGCACTTTCTGCTTGGCCATATTCTATGTTTTCTAATGTGCCGCAATATATAAATTAATTTCTTATTTACACAATAGAAAAAAGATGATTTTTATAGGGTTGAATCTGCCGTTTGATCAAGAGCTTGAAGTAGGATCTTACAGCCCTCTTTAATTTCACTTTCTGAAATCGTTAAGGGTGGAGAAATCCTAAGGTACTCATTGCGATACAATTGCCAAAAAACGATGAGTCCAAGTTCCATACAAGTTTTCGCAACACGTAGGGTAAAGTCGGGATCTTGTAAATTGACTGCGAGCATAAGTCCACGCCCGTTTACATTTTTAATTTTTGGGTGCACGAGCAGACTTCGAAATAGCGATTCTTTGGAGTGCACCTCATCCATCAGACCACTGGTGAGAACTTCACTTAACGTTGCATGGCATGCCGCGGCAATAAGAGGATTTCCTCCAAAGGTGGTAATATGTCCAAGTTTCGGAGAATGCGTAAGAGACTTCATGATTTCTTTTGAACTCATAAAGGCACCAACCGGCACTCCTCCTCCCATTCCTTTGCCCATAGCAAGGATATCTGGCACAATTCCATAATGTTCAAAACTAAAAAGCTTCCCCGTACGTCCAAATCCAGGCTGGATTTCATCTAGGATTAAAAGGGCACCCACTTCTTCGCAGCGCTCTTTTAATTGTCTCAAATACGCGGGCTCTGGCAGCAAAAATCCCGCAGCTCCTTGAATCGTTTCAAGTAAAACACAGGCGGTGCTTTCCGTGATTTTAGTGAGATCTTCTAGGCGGTTAAATTCAATAAACTGCACGAGTGGGAGTAAGGGTCTAAACTCTCTTTTGTGATATTCATTCCCAGAAACAGAAAGCGCTCCGTGGGTATTCCCATGATATGAATTTTTGAAAGAAACAATTTCTTCTCTTCCCGTGTAGCGCTTGGCAAGTTTTAAGCTACCTTCTATTGCTTCAGCTCCAGAATTGACCAAATAGGTCACTTCTAGAGGTTCTGGCGTGGAGTGTGCAAGGAGTTCGCATAGTTGAACCGGCATTTGCTGTGCATACTCCCCGTAGACCATGACATGCAAATATTTATCCGCTTGCATTTTGATGGCCTCGACAATTTTGGGATGAGAATGTCCTAAGGTATTGGCAGAAACACCCGCCACAAAATCAAGGTATTTATTTTCGTTTGTGTCGTAAATATAGGAACCTTCGGCGCGCTCCACCTCAAAGCCAGAGGCAAAAGGAGTTGTTTGTGCTTGGTACTTGAAAAATTCTTTTTGCATGATGCAAATTTCGGAAATATTGCTCTAAAAATGACTATGAAAATTCTGAAATTAGGAGACGAATCATTCAGCAGACTTATTTACGAGTGCGCTTCTCCACCTTGGGTTGGTTTTTCGCATTTTCGTCTCGTCGGCGTAGTTGTGCCTGTTCATAGAGAGAATCATCCGATTCGTATTGAATAGGCTCGTAGTTCGGAGAATCCACAAAGATATCCTTCCACGTTTTTAATCGATCTTTTGTGTTCCAATTAAAGTCAGGAAAAAACCGCTTCTCCTTTGAAATAAAGGACATGGGATAGGTGTCAGATCTCGCTCCTACATTGCAGGAAATCACCTGAACCTGTCTATCTGCAAACAATACTTCAATGGTTCCACACGTAGAAAGCACAACGCCTAGACGTTCCATCTCTTTGGTCTTTTCATCCTCAGAATCCGCATAGGTAATGGCTTGGGCGTTGCCTAACGCTTGTGCCAATTTCACCTCATTATTTTCGTAGTACACGGTAAGGATTCGTCCTTTAATTTGGTTGAACTCATCTTTTAGATTTAGAGAATCTGCTTTGCTAATCGCAAATCCATTTCCAAGGACCTTTATGGAGTCAATTTCTTCGCTTTGGGTATTGAAATAAGCCTCAATCTTATCACCTGTCACTTGTTTAGCCCCACTCCATAGGATCGGATTTCCATTCAGATGAAGAACTCCGTCCGTTTCATCAAATGAGATCGAGTCAGCTCTTGCCTGCGCATTCGACTTAAACATTCGTCCCTTATGGAAGGCGCGTAAATAACTTTTTTTAATGCCGGTGGAATCTAATTTTTGATAAGCTAAAATTCGATCTGCGGAAAAGTACATGGAATCCTCTTTTAAAATCTTAACCGCGTACGGGCTTTCGGTAACCATTGCCGAGTCCTTCTTTTCGTATATTTCTCCATACCCTCCTTTGATATAGCGATTCTCTTGTGGATCGTCCAGCGTTACATTCTCTTTCGCACGTCCAAAACCTGTCAATTGATTATAATACATGGTGTCCCCCGTAAGGACTTTTCCATTGTAATGGATTCTCGAATTTTTATTTAGATAAACTTCCTTGCTGTTCATTAAATACCTTCCCTGCTCTGTGTACACATAATTAGAAGGGTTTTCCTTATTAATCACACGGGTAGGTCCAAAAAACTCAGCCGTATTGGTGTTTTGATATTGTTTGATATTGCTTCCCTCTACCGTATACTCAGGATTGTCAATTTTCACATTCCCAGTGAAATCAATGATTTTTGTAGATACATCGTAGGTGGCAGCATTGGTATACATGATACTTTGGTCACTAATAATCGTACCTCCGGTATTAAAATAGGCCTGGTTAATTCGACGATCATAGTAAAGAGTTTCCGTCTTGATAGTTTGTTTCGGATCCGTCAAAACCACATTTTTTCTTGCGATTCCTCTCTCCGTATTCCCATCGTACTCCATTTCCTTAGCGGTAATCACGGATCCGTCTGCGTTCTCAAGACGAACATTACCAATGGCTTTTACGAAATTTTCGTCCTGATACAAGATGACCTCATCCGCCGTCAGAATAGATCCTTTGTGGGAAAACTTGACATTCCCCGTAAAAAAAGGATTGCCCTCAAATTTCTTTTGGTCTACCTGAAAACGATCCGAATGGACAAGCTGCACATTCTCGGTACTCACCGTTTGCTGCGAGGGCTTGGTAAAAAAAGGGTCTTTCACCAAAGGAGTCTTTGGCTGGGTAGTAATCTGCGCGGTAAAGAACTGGGCACAGATAAGTAAAATAAAAAGGAGCCCTTTTTGCATTATTCTTTTTTCCTACCGTAGAAATAGAGAGAATGTGAGTCAATGGCAACTCCAAAAGCTTCTTCAATGGCCTCTTTAATCCCCTGAATACGTGGGTCACAAAACTCGATTATTTCAGCAATTTCGCGGTCAGAATTCTGTTTGTATATGACAAGATGGTCATGTTGTTTGTCAAAATAAGACTTCTCATAGGAAGAAGACGTTAAAGTCTTCTCTCCAAACTGATGCTTTCGAATAAGTCCAGCGTCTAAAAAGATTTCAATGGTATTGTAAATTGTAGCCTTGGACACATGGTACTTTTTCTGCATCATTAGCAAATACAAATCATCTACATTAAAGTGGTGATCCATATTGTAAATCTCCTCTAAGATCGTATAACGTTCCGGCGTATTTCGAAACCCTTTATCTTGAAGATATTGTTTTAAAACTTCTTTGATAACTTGTTTGTTCGAGTCTGTTTGCTTTGCGTCCATTAATAATAATTGTCTACAAATCTATTAAATTAAATTGAGAGTAGCTCTAAGGAGCCGGCTTCAAAACCAACTGAAAGGTTTAGGCTCTCGTTCCTATTTTAAAGATTTTTTGAATTGATTTGGCTTATCTTTTTAATTCGTACCTTTTGATTCAAAAGAGGCGCAGACTCGACTACCGCGTTGTGTGGAGAGACTCCCCACGCTTTGAAATCATCACTCCCAATCGATTTTACAAAATTATAAATATTGAGTGTAATCTTCTCCTTCACGGTAAGTAGGGTATCGTTGATATAGGTATTATCGATAATCACATACCGAAGATCTGGGGGGATATTATGACCTCGAAGGGAGGGATGCGCACTTCTCGAAGGGATCATGCCTTGTTCCATCAAATCCGCCAGAACACTATCAAAATAATCATTGATACGACGCTCAATCTTAAACCCTAAATAAAAATTCACACTATAAATGGTTCCGGGAACCACCTCTTCTACCGCATACTTGAATGTATAGGGATCTTCCTGGTTAATGATATTCAGGAAAAAATAATGGTCTGCTCTTTTCGGCTGCTTGCGAAGGATCGAATAGATGATTTTAGATTCTATTTCATCTGCTCTTTTTGCTCGACTTAGAAAGGCTAAATTGGTTGCGTATTTGGGAATCGTTTCGTCTAACTTCAAATCCTTAATGACAGGAGCATATTCTCCTAGCTTCACAAATTTGATAAACTTATTTTTAATCTGTCTTCCATTGTACCATGCGTACATTCCAACTCCAATCAATCCCCCTAACACAACAGTGAGCCAACCTCCGTCGAAAAACTTGATCACGTTCGCATAGAAGAATCCAAGCTCAATGGAAAGGTAAACTGTAGCAAACAACACAATTAAAATTTTACTGATTCGATTGCGACGTAACCAAAATAGCAAAAGACAGGTGGTCATGAGCATCGTAATGGTAATGGTAAGACCATAGGCCGCCTCCATCTTACTGGATTCTTTAAAGAATAGCACAACGACGATACACATCAATAGCAAAGTCCAATTGATCTTTGGGATGTACATTTGGCCTTTCACACCGGAGGGGTACTCAATCTTCTGGTTCGGCCAAAAGTTAATGGACATGGCTTCCGAAAACATGGTGAATGAACCTGTAATCACCGCCTGACTTGCAATCACTGCTGCGGCGGTTGCCAATATAACACCAGGAAGTACAAGGTAAGAAGGCATAATTCCAAAGAAAGGATTCATGCCGGATTGCGTCTCATGAATATTGTCTAAAAGCCAAGCCCCTTGACCTAGGTAATTTAAGATTAACATGATTTTTACAAAAACCCAGCTTATTTGAATGTTTTTCTTTCCACAATGGCCTAAGTCTGAATACAAAGCCTCGGCCCCCGTCGTACATAAGAACACCGCGCCCATAATCACAATTGCACTTGGCGAATGCGTGATGAGTTGGTAGGCATAATACGGATTAAATGCTTTTAGAATTTCGATATGATCAAAGAGATGCAATAGTCCAAATCCGCCAAGTGCTAAGAACCAAACGACCATAATCGGACCGAAAAACTTTCCTATTAGACTCGTTCCAAACTGCTGCATTAAAAAAACGACTAGCAAAATCACACAAGTGATCAGAACTACCGGTGTATTTACATTGTATATTTTTAAACCTTCAACCGCTGACATGATGGTTAATGAGGGCGTAATCACACTGTCTGCTACCAGGGTGGCAGCTCCAATCAAGGCTATTATATAAAGCCAAGGTTTCTTCAGTCTTTTCACTAGGGAATAGAGTGCCAAAATACCTCCCTCTCCTTTGTTATCAGCTCTTAGGGCAATAATCACATACTTGATCGTTGTCTGCAGGGTAAGAGTCCAAATAATGCACGAAAGAGCCCCTTCAATGTATTCGTCTAAAGGCAAGGCCGAATCGGCAAATTGAAAGGCATTCACAATCGCCTTCATCACGTACAATGGCGAGGTACCAATATCTCCGAACACAATACCCAGAGAGACAATCACCCCTATAAAGGACAATTTCTTTACATCAAACGATTGACTGGTAGCATTTTGTGACATTTTGAAAAAATTTTGGCAAAGGTAAACTTTTTACGATTGTAAAAAATATCATTGTATAAATGAAAAAACTCTCTTTCGAGAGTTTTTATCTATTTTATGCTTTAATGTACATTGCTTTTTTAAGCTCTTCTTTTACATTCTCTAGTTTCGGGAACCATTCTGAGAAAAGAGCTGCGGAGTAAGGCGCAGGTGCATCTGGAGTCGTGATACGTTTCACTGGAGCATCGAGGTAATCAAACGCTTTCTGTTGTACCATATAAGTGATTTCGGAAGCGACTGAACCGAACGGCCATGCTTCTTCTAAAACAACCAAACGATTGGTTTTCTTTACAGAAGCCAAAACGGTATCATAATCAAGTGGACGTACAGTTCGAAGATCAATTACTTCTACTGAAATTCCTTCTTTTGCTAAATCTTCTGCTGCTTGCATGGCAAGTTTCATGATTTTACCAAAAGAGACAAGGGTTACATCCGTTCCTTCTCTTTTTATATCCGCCTTCCCGATAGGTAAGTAGTACTCTTCTTCTGGGATTTCCATTTTATCTCCGTACATCTGTTCTGATTCCATAAAAATCACCGGATCGTTATCTTGAATGGCTGTTTTTAAAAGCCCCTTCGCATCATACGGATTCGAAGGCACAACGACTTTAAGTCCTGGACAGTTTGCATACCAACTTTCAAAAGCTTGAGAGTGGGTTGCTCCCAATTGACCGGCCGAAGCCGTAGGTCCTCTAAAAACGATTGGACAGTTCCACTGACCCCCGCTCATTTGTCTGATTTTTGCAGCGTTGTTTATAATTTGATCAATCCCTACTAGCGAGAAGTTGAAAGTCATAAATTCCACAATGGGACGATTTCCGTTCATTGCAGCACCTACGGAAATACCTGTAAATCCAAGTTCTGCAATCGGCGTATCAATAATACGTTTTTCTCCGAATTCCTCAAGCATTCCTTTGGAAGCCTTGTAAGCTCCGTTGTATTCTGCCACCTCTTCACCCATTAAGTAAATGGATTCATCCTTACGCATTTCTTCGCTCATTGCCTGCGCAATCACTTCTCTAAAAGTATATTCTGCCATGTCTCGTATTGTTTTTCTGCCGACAAATTTAGTGAATTAAATTATATAAACGGCCAACCCTCCTCCATTTTGAATGAGGTTCGTCCTATCGTAAGTCCAACCGCACTAGAACCAATAAAAGGAAGCTTTTGGTTCGTCAATTTTAATCCACAAAAAATGCGCTCCTAGAAAAGGGCGCATTTTTTTGTTTAACGAAACATGTCGCTTACTTCACCTTGTGCCAAGTTTGTGTACGTCCGATTAGTGAGAACCCAATATACCCTCTTACGTTCAGCTTATCACCGTCTCTTGTAATAGTACATTTGTAGGTTTTCCCTGTTTTAGGGTCCGTGATCGTACCTCCTGTGAATTCAGAACCTGACTTCTTAAGTCCACGAATAATTTCGAGTCCTTCTAACGGCTTATTTTTACGATCGTCGCTGCATTTTACGCAGTTTTTATTTTCCACTTTGCCCAGTAGTTGAGAAATTTTCCCATAGTACTGGCCGTTGGATTTCTTATAAATTTCAACGACGGACTTCGCCACACCGGTTTCGTCGTCTATTGTTTTCCATTTCCCCTCAATTTGAGCGAATGATAAAGTGGCAAAAAACAAAGCTATAAAAGCAAAAAACATTTTTTTCATGACAATATTAATAATTTGTTAAGGTTTGTATAAGTTTGATAAAAGTAATTAAAAAAAGTTAAACTCCAACTATTTTATTATTCACCTCATAAGGTCTTTTCTATCAGAAATGGAAATTCAAAGAATCCAAGAATAGATTTCGTTACTGAATCCGCACTAAATACATTTTTGAAAGTTTTTGAGCCCTCGTTTTGGAGGAAAGAAACTTCAAATTTAATCTTGTAATTCGGTAATCATTTTCTGTTTTAAGGACATGGTACTGCCTGTTGAATCCATCTAAAGACTTCTGATCAATGATAAGTAGATCTCCTGTTTTCAATTTTTCGCTTTCGATACGCTTTGTATTTTGTTTTGTGTAAAAATCAAACGCCCAATATTCACTCCCTTCTAACATAAAAACCTTCTTGGAGTCGAACTCACTTTGATTCACATACTTGGCGAGACTATAACTCCCTTGGTATTTCGTGAGGACAGGATAAAATTGACCGTTTAAATACACATTTAATGCGATAGAAAAAAGCAAAGAGCAAAACAGATACTTTTTGAATAGAGGTTGAACCGAAAAGACTCGAAAGAGCAATATTGCAAACAAAATAGCTCCTACTATCCATAAAACGGTATTTTCTATCCCCGTAAACTCAATGGAAAGCCATGAAACAAGAAGAATAGAAGAGAAAATAACCACCAGTTGTATCGACCAAAGAATTCGAATTTTTCTGTCTTTGGACGTCAAAGATAGCTGACTCAAATAAGAGGCCGTTAAAATTGCAAGGATAGGAATTAACCCGTTTAGGTAATGAGGAAGTTTGAATTTTGAAAAGCTAAAAACGAACATCACGAGCCAAAACCCACCTAAGGTTAGAAATTCCACTCCTCCTTTCTTTCTGAATTTTTCTTTTATCATTTCTTTGGTTCGTTCAAAAACACCAAAATATAATGCGAGAGAAAAAGGTAAAAACACCCACAGTAGCGTATGGAAAAAGAAAATATAATCGGAATTATTCGGAGCAAAACCGTCCCCAGTCATTCGAGAAACACTTTGTCCTAAAAGGATAAATTCAATTCCTTCTCGACCAAATTGATGGTAGTACGCATAAAGGATGGGGCTTAAGCCCAGGAAAAAAGCCAAGGCAGCTATAATCAATTTAGGCGTAAAAAATCGTTTCCATTCTCTGCTATAGAGAAGGTAGGCGAATACACAGAAGGAAATGATGACTAGGGTCATTAGACCTTTGGATGAGAAAGCAATGGCTGCTCCAAAACCCGCCAAAAGATAGCTGCTTAGAGTCTGGGATCGGATTGCTACTACAAACTGCCAAATGGAAAAGACGACAAAACCGGTGAGTACCGCATCGGTACGCACATCGTGCGCAGAGAGAATAATACCCTGCGCAGAGAGAAAAATCAACGCGGCCCAGTGTCCTACTTGAGGAGAACTATAAAGGAGTTCTGCTAATTTCTTACTTGAATAGGCCCCTAGGACCAAACAGAGCAACGCAGGAATTCGATACGCAATTTCACTAATTCCAAAAAGCTTCATGGAAGCTGCTGCCAGCCAAAAATGCATGTGCGGTTTATCCAAATAAGGAAGCTCTCCTTTGTAGATATTTAGGTAGTCTCCATTAAGAACCATTTTCATGGCCATAGATGCATGTTGCGCGGAATCGTTTTGCATCAAGGGAACAAATAGACCCAAAATATACACCAGCGCAAATCCCAAATAGAGAATCGTAAGTTGAGCTTGGCTGAGTTGAACGTTTGAATTCATAGAACTACTAGTTTTTTAGTATTTTTGTGCTTCTTTAAACCTACAAATTTAATCAATCAAAATCAAACCATGAATCCAGCGCTACTATACTCACTCGTTATTCCCATGTACAATGAAAAGGGCAATGCAGGTCTACTTATAGACAAAATTAGACAAGCGATGGGTCCTTATCGTTACGAGCTCATTCTAATTGATGATTTCTCTACCGACCAGACAGTGAAAGAAATTAAGGACAAGAAAGATCCAAACGTAGTTTTGATTGAACTCAGAAAGAATTATGGCCAAAGTTCTGCAATGATGGCCGGATTCGATTTCGCCTCTGGAGATTACATTATTACGCTTGACGGAGATTTACAAAACGACCCAAGCGATATACCTGCTATGATTGAGCTCTTAGAAAATGGTGATTACGATCTAGTGGTCGGAAAAAGACAAAAGAGAAAGGATTCCTCCTTGCGCACAATTCCTTCTAAAATTGCGAATTTCATTATCAAGAACACAACGAAACTGTCCATTTCAGATCAAGGATGTGCTCTAAAAGTTTTTACAAAAGAAACCGCAAAAGAATTAAACCTATACGGTGAAAACCATCGCTTTATTAGTTTAATGGCGCACCTAAACGGGGCAAAAATAGCTGAAATGCCGGTGAAACATCACCCGCGAATTCATGGCGAATCGAAATACGGAATGAATCGTACGTTCAAGGTCATTAACGATCTACTTCTAGTCCTTTTCAATCAAAAATACCTATCTAAACCAATCTATCTATTTGGCAACATTGGACTTCTTGCCTTTACTCTTGGAATGCTCATCAACATTTATCTTGTAATTCTTAAAATTCTAGGCAATGAAATCGGGACTAGGCCTTTGCTTATTTTAGGAGTTTTACTGGTGTTTATTGGGATCCAGTTTTTCACCACAGGAATCGTGGTGGATATGCTAATGAAGACCTACTATGAGTCGCAAAGAAAACGTCCTTTTAACATTCGTAAAATCACACAGTTTGAGGGCAATTAGAATCAATAAGAAGTTAAGTACGGCCTTAAAGCTGCTTATAAGCCTCGGTCTACTCTTTTTAGTACTCAAAAAAATCCCTCTTCACGACCTACTTTCCTTGTGGACAAAAATTGAATATGAGTACCTTTTCTTAGGAGCACTTTTGTTTCTAGCTTCTCAAATTTTGTCCGCGAAACGCCTCGATTATTACTTTAAAGCCCATGGCTTTTCCCTTTCTTTCAGAAGCAACCTAGAGCTCTATTTTCTTGGCATGTTCTATAATTTTTTCATCCCGGGTGGAATCGGTGGCGATGCCTATAAGGTCTATCTCTTAAACAAAAAGTTCCAATGGAATTTGAAAAAACTCACCTTTAGTGTGTTAAATGATCGAATTAGTGGGCTCGTAGCACTACTAGGACTTGGTATTTTCATTACTCTACTGCTCTTCAAAACGTACTGGGTTTTCCTTCTCTTGCTGCTAATCGTAGGGCTTATAGTCTACTATTATATTTTAAAACAGTTCTTCCCTTCCTTTCAATCTCTCTTTGCAAAAGGACTTCTTTTTTCACTTGGGATCCAAACCTTGCAGGCAATTAGTTTCATTCTTCTGCTTAAGTGTCTGGGAGTTACTACAAACTTCTTACCCTATGCACTCCTGTTTTTAGCGAGCTCTGTGCTTAGTCTGATTTCGTTTGCGGGAATTGGAATTCGTGAGATGCTCTTTTTAAAGGCCTCCACTTATTTTCATTTGGATGTAACACAAAGTGTGTCGGCCTCTTTATTATTTACTGTGGTCACCGCTTTTTTTGCTTTAATTGGAATCGTTTTTCAGCTAAGAAGCTTAAATTTGAAAACCAACTCATCACTATGAATTTCATCAAAAATAATTTAGCCAATGGCTTCACTCTAGCCAATCTTTTCTCAGGTTGCATTGGAATTGTACATTTGTTTCAAGGTCAGTACGAGATTACGGCAATCTGCATTTTGCTTTCTTTGCTATTTGATTTTTTCGACGGCTTTGTCGCAAGGCTTCTAAAGGCAAATTCCGAATTGGGAGTGCAACTTGATTCTCTTGCTGACATGGTAAGTTTTGGCTTTTTACCTGGGGTTGCGATGTATAAATTATTGGAAGGTTACACACTTACGCTAGGTAGTGACGTTGTTTTTGAGCTTTCCTATTTTGGGTTTTTCATCACCTTAATGTCCTGCTTACGGCTTGCGATTTTTAATTTGGACGATTCCCAAAGCTATCATTTCGTGGGCTTAAACACGCCGACAAATACCCTCTTGATATTTGGACTGTACTATACCTTCCAAACTCAAAATTCCTTTCTAGATGCGCTGAACGCTCCTTGGATTTTGGTAGGACTAACTGCTCTTAGTTCCTATTTGCTTGTCAGCCCTATCAAAATGTTTGCTTTAAAATTTAAATCTTTTACTCTAGGAGACAATCTTCCTAAAATACTACTACTATTGGGAAGCATTGCCCTACTTCTACTTTTTAAAACAGTAGGAATTCCACTGATTGTAGTTTACTATATTGTCTTGTCGCTAGCCTTTCAGAAAACCATGAACTAGGTACTACCTATTCCATTTTAAAAACAATTTATGAATCTAAAACTACATAAACCCCTATGCATCTTTGATCTGGAAACCACTGGAATCAACATCAGTAAAGACCGAATCGTTGAAATTTGCATCTTAAAAGTGAATCCAGATGGGTCCAGAGAATCAAAAACCTGGCTTGTCAATCCTCAAATGCCGATTCCTAAAGAAGCCACGGAAGTGCATGGCATCTCAGACGAAAGGGTGAAGGAATCTCCCATATTTAAAGAACTTGCCCCTGCCATTGCAGAGATGATCTCTGGGTGCGATCTTGGAGGTTTCAATTCGAATCGCTTTGATGTTCCCCTACTAATGGAGGAGCTTCTACGGTGCGAAATGGATGTAGATTTGACCAAAATGAGACTCGTGGATGCCCAAACTATTTTCCATAAGATGGAACCACGAAATCTCGCGGCCGCCTATAAATTTTACTGTGGAAAAACCCTAGAGAACGCACACTCAGCAGAAGCAGATACGCTTGCAACTTTTGAAATTTTAGACGCCCAAGTGGCAAAATACGACGAACTCTCTAATGAAATCGCAGGCATCAGCGAATTCTCATCCTACCATAAGTTTGCAGACTTGGCAGGATTTATTGCATACGACAAGGATGAACAGGAGATCTTTACCTTTGGCAAATACAAAGGACAACGCGTAAAGGAAGTATTCCAAAGGGATATTGGGTATTACGGTTGGATTCAAAATGCGGACTTTCCACTTTACACAAAAAAGACTTTAACCGCCATTCAATTAAAAGCTAAATTCTAAAACCAATTCAAATGAAAATAATCTGTGTTGGAAGAAACTACAAAAACCACGCAAAGGAACTTGGAAATGAAGTGCCTACCCAGCCTGTATTATTCCTTAAACCAGACACTGCGCTTTTAAAAGGAAATGAATTCTACATTCCAGAGTTCACAAAGGATCTTCATTACGAACTAGAAGTGGTGGTGAAAATTTCAAAAGTGGGTAAATACATTCAACAGGAGAACGCACATAAACATTATGAAGAAATTGGACTTGGAATTGACTTTACGGCCAGAGACCTTCAAAGTGAATTAAAAGCCAAAGGGCTGCCGTGGGAAATTTCCAAAGGCTTTGACGGTTCGGCGGTGGTCAGCACCTTCTTTAAGAAAGAAAATTACGCACTTACTGATCTGAATTTTTCACTTTTGAAAAATGGACAGCAAGTTCAAAAGGGAAATACAAGCTCGATGCTTTTTGAAGTAGATGAACTGATCGCATACGCCTCAAAGTTTTTCACTTTACGCGTCGGAGATTTACTCTTTACAGGCACGCCAGAGGGTGTGGGTCCTGTAGTCGAAAGCGATTATTTAGAAGGATATCTTGAATCTGAAAAACTTTTAGATTTAAGAATATCCTAAGACGCGACTGCTTATTAACGCCGTCATATTAAAAATAGAATGCCTGCAAATAATTTGCAGGCATTCTAAATATAGGGATAAAAGAAAGTCTCTTATGCTTGTACGTTGTTGTTTTGTCCAACTACGAAAGGCTCTACTTCTTTGATCTCACCGTATTGTTGTTCGTAGCTAGTGATATTCTGTTGCAAAGCAGCAAGAACTCTTTTTGCATGCAAAGGAGCAAGAATCACTCTTGATCTTACGTTTGCTTGTTGAACACCTGGCATTAATTGAATAAAATCAAGAACAAACTCCGAAGGAGAATGGTTTACAAGCGCTAGGTTACAATATACACCTTGTGCTACCATCTCGTTTAGTTGAATGTTTACATTTCCGTCTTGTGGATTTTGATTGTTGTCCATTTTCTATTTTTTGTTAAGTTTAAATTTCAAAGTTTCAGGTTTACAAAGTTAACATTTAACCCGAAACCTGAAACTTGAAACTTATTAAATTTAATTTAAATCTTCGAATTCTTTCTTAGATCCGACAATCACATTTTGATACTCTTTAAGTCCAGTACCTGCAGGGATTCTATGCCCTACAATAACGTTTTCTTTAAGACCATTTAATGCGTCTACCTTACCAGAAACTGCCGCTTCGTTAAGAACTTTGGTCGTTTCCTGGAAGGAAGCTGCCGACATGAAAGATTTGGTTTGCAATGCCGCTCTCGTAATCCCCTGAAGAACAGGAGTTGCGGTCGCAGGAAGAGCTTCTCTCACTTCAACGAGTTCAAGATCTTCACGTTTTAGCTTCGAATTCTCGTCTCTTAATTCTCTTGCGGTAATCATCTGACCTGGCTTAAATTCTTTCGAATCTCCTGCTTCCGTCACGACTTTCATACCAAAGATACGGTTGTTCTCTTCTAAGAAATCAAATTTATGCTCTAAAGCTCCTTCTAGGAATTGAGTGTCACCACCATCCACGATAGAAACTTTGGTCATCATTTGTCTCACGATAATCTCGAAATGTTTGTCATCGATCTTCACCCCTTGCAGACGATATACTTCTTGAATTTCATTCACTAAGTATTCTTGAACTGCGGTTGGGCCTTTGATCTTAAGGATATCGTCTGGTGTCACCGATCCGTCGGAAAGTGGTGAACCTGCACGTACAAAGTCATTCTCCTGCACCAAGATCTGGTTGGAAAGTTTCACTAAGTAAATTCTACGTTCTCCTGTTTTCGCCTCTACGATCAGTTCTCGGTTCCCTCTTTTGATCTTACCATAGGAAACAACCCCGTCGATTTCCGTTACTACGGCTGGATTCGATGGATTTCTTGCTTCAAAAAGTTCGGTCACCCTTGGTAAACCACCTGTAATATCCCCAGATTTTGCTGATTTTCTAGGAATCTTGATTAGGACTTTACCTGCTTTAATCTTCTCACCGTCGTTCACCATAAGGTGGGCTCCTGCAGGAAGGTTATACGCTTTAAGTTCTTCTCCTTTCGTATCTACTACTCGAAGAGTTGGTACTGCCTTTTTATTTCTAGATTCAGAAATTACTTTTTCTTCGAATCCGGTTTGTTCGTCAATCTCAAGTTGGAATGAAATACCTTGAATAATATCTTCATACTCTACTTTCCCTGCAGATTCTGCAATGATTACCGCATTATACGGATCCCACTTGGCTAGAACATCTCCTTTTTTCACTTTCGCACCTGGCGTTACCGTTAAAGAAGCACCGTAAGGAAGGTTCGCGACCATTAATGGCGTACGAATCGCACTGTCAGCAACCAAACGCAGTTCCGTGGAACGCGATACTACCACTTCGTGCTTTTCTCCAAATTCATTTTCAGAAGTAACAGTTCTTACTTCGTCCATTTCTACGATACCGTCTCTTTTCGCAACGATAGAAGGATTTTCGGACACGTTCCCTGCAGTTCCCCCCTGGTGGAAAGTTCTTAAGGTCAACTGTGTACCTGGTTCCCCAATGGATTGTGCTGCGATAACTCCTACGGCTTCTCCCATATGAATGGCTTTACCGGTAGCAAGATTTCGTCCGTAACATTTCGCACAGATTCCTCTTTTTGCTTCACAAGTTAATGGAGAACGAACCTCAACGGCATCGATCCCTGCGGCTTCGATTCCTTTTGCGATCGGTTCCGTAATAATTTCATCCGCATTGGCAATCAGTTCGTCTGTTTCTGGATGATAAACATCGTGTAGAGATACTCTACCTAAAACACGCTCTGAAATACGTTCTACGATTTCGTCGTTCTTTTTCAATGCAGAAACTTCAGTTCCTCTTAACGTACCACAATCAACCTCAGTAACAATTACGTCCTGCGCAACGTCCACGAGTCTTCTTGTTAAGTACCCAGCATCCGCTGTTTTTAGTGCGGTATCCGCAAGACCCTTACGAGCACCGTGAGTTGAGATAAAGTATTCTAGAATTGAAAGTCCTTCCTTAAAGTTTGCTACAATCGGGTTTTCAATAATTTCCGCTCCTGTAGATCCTGCTTTCTGAGGTTTCGCCATAAGTCCTCTCATTCCTGAAAGCTGACGAATCTGTTCTTTCGATCCCCTCGCACCGGAGTCAAGCATCATGTAAACGGAATTGAATCCGCCTTGATCGCTCTTCATTCGGCTCATAATCATTTCTGTAAGTCCCGCATTTGTATTGGTCCATACGTCAATTACCTGGTTGTAACGTTCTGTATCCGTAATAAGACCCATGTTGTAGTTGGCCTTAATTTCATCCACGTTCTCCACGGCTTGCGCAATCATGGTTTTCTTTTCCTCTGGAATTACGATATCTCCAAGGGAGAAGGATAGACCTCCTTTAAATGCATTCGCATATCCAAGGTCCTTCATATCGTCAAGGAATTGAACGGTGGTTGGGAAATCAGTTTCGTCAAGAATACGACCAATTACGTTTCTTAAAGATTTCTTCGTTAAAAGTTCATTCACAAAACCAACTTCTTTTGGCACAATTTGATTAAACAAAATACGACCTACGGTAGTTTCTGTTAATCGAGTCACAAGTTGATCTTCTTCTTTCACCGGTACACGACATCTTACTTTCGCATTTAACGAAACTTTTCCTTCGTTGTAGGCAATTTCTGCTTCTTCCGATGAATAGAAGGCAAGACCTTCACCTTTTACAGGTTTCTCTTTTGTGGAAGCTAGTTCTTTCGTCATGAAATATAGACCAAGAACCATGTCCTGAGACGGTACTGTAATAGGAGAACCGTTTGCTGGATTCAGAATGTTCTGAGACCCAAGCATAAGAAGTTGAGCTTCTAAAATAGCTTCCGGTCCAAGAGGTAAGTGAACCGCCATCTGGTCCCCGTCAAAGTCGGCGTTGAAGGCCGTTGTTACTAGCGGGTGCAATTGAATGGCTTTTCCTTCAATCATCTTAGGTTGGAAGGCTTGAATACCTAAACGGTGAAGAGTCGGTGCACGGTTAAGTAGCACAGGGTGACCTTTCATTACGTTTTCAAGGATATCATATACCACTGGCTCTTTACGATCAATGATACGTTTTGCAGATTTTACTGTTTTTACAATACCTCTCTCAATTAGTTTTCTAATGATAAACGGTTTGTAAAGTTCGGCTGCCATGTCTTTTGGAAGTCCACATTCGTGCAGTTGCAGATTTGGACCTACGACGATTACAGAACGAGCAGAATAATCCACCCTTTTTCCTAAAAGGTTTTGACGGAAACGTCCTTGTTTTCCTTTTAAGGAATCAGAAAGGGATTTTAAAGGTCTGTTAGACTCTGATTTTACCGCTGAAGATTTTCTTGTGTTATCGAATAAAGAATCCACCGCTTCTTGCAGCATTCTTTTTTCGTTTCTTAAGATTACTTCTGGAGCTTTAATTTCTAGAAGCCTTTTTAGACGGTTATTTCTAATAATAACTCTTCTATAAAGGTCGTTTAGATCGGAAGTCGCAAAACGCCCTCCGTCTAGCGGCACCAAAGGTCTTAATTCTGGTGGAATCACAGGAAGCACTCTCATGATCATCCATTCTGGACGGTTGATCATTCTTGTATTTGCACCTCTTAAAGCTTCGACCACGTTCAGTCTCTTTAAAGCTTCTGTACGCCTTTGTTTAGAACCTTCGTTGTGAGCTTTGTGTCTCAAATCAAAAGACAAAGCATCCAGATCAATTCTTCTTAGAAGTTCCTCAACAGCCTCTGCACCCATTTTCGCGATAAACTTATTAGGGTCCGCGTCATCTAGGTAATTGTTATCTGGGGGAAGGGTCTCTAAGATATCAAGATATTCTTCTTCTGTTAAGAATTGCTTGTCTTCGAAATCAGATCCATCCGCATTCTTAGCAATCCCTTGTTGAATTACTACGTAACGTTCATAGTAAATAATCATGTCTAATTTCTTAGACGGAAGTCCAAGAAGGTATCCAATTTTATTTGGAAGGGAACGGAAATACCAGATGTGCGCAACAGGGACTACTAAATTAATATGGCCAATTCGCTCTCTACGTACTTTTTTCTCCGTCACTTCAACCCCGCATCGATCACAAACAATTCCTTTGTAACGGATACGTTTGTATTTACCACATGCACATTCGTAGTCTTTGATTGGACCAAAAATCTTTTCACAGAAAAGTCCATCACGTTCTGGCTTATGCGTCCGGTAATTGATCGTTTCTGGCTTTAAAATCTCACCTCTTGATTCTTGGAGGATCGATTCGGGTGAAGCCAGACCGATTGTGATTTTGGTAAATCTACTTGATTTATTTTTATTTGACATTTGTTCGATTTTAGATTTTAGATTTTAATTTTTGACTATTCTCTTCCGACTTTTCTATCCGAAAAATCGGCCGTAGTTAAAATTTAAAATTATTCTTCAAGTCTTATATCCAGTCCTAGCCCTTGCAATTCATGTAGCAATACATTGAATGATTCAGGTATTCCTGGTTCTGGCATGGCTTCCCCTTTGGCAATTGCCTCGTAGGTTTTCGCTCTACCAATTACGTCATCCGACTTCACTGTAAGAATTTCGCGAAGGATATTCGAAGCTCCAAAGGCTTCCAATGCCCAAACCTCCATCTCACCAAATCTCTGTCCTCCGAACTGTGCTTTACCACCAAGTGGTTGCTGCGTAATAAGAGAGTATGGTCCAATGGATCTTGCGTGCATCTTATCGTCTACCATGTGTCCTAACTTAAGCATATAGATGATTCCCACGGTGGCTGGCTGCGTGAAACGCTCTCCAGTTCCCCCATCGTACAAATACGTATTTCCATAGGCTGGAAGTCCAGCTTGTTCAGTGTACTTCGTAATATCCTCAAGACTTGCACCGTCAAAAATTGGCGTCGCAAATTTAAGTCCTAACTTTTGTCCTGCCCAACCAAGAACGGTTTCGTAGATCTGTCCAATATTCATACGTGAAGGTACCCCAAGTGGGTTCAGTACGATATCAACTGGAGTTCCGTCTTCAAGGAACGGCATGTCTTCTTCTCTTACGATACGAGAGACAATCCCTTTGTTCCCGTGACGTCCTGCCATTTTATCCCCTACATTAAGCTTTCTCTTCTTCGCAATATAAACTTTAGCCAGTTTCATGATCCCTGCTGGAAGTTCATCCCCGATAGAAATTGCAAATTTCTCACGGTTTTTAACCCCTGTAATGTCATTAAACTTAATTTTATAGTTGTGAATTAATTGCTTAATTAGATCGTTTTTCTCAGAATCTACGGTCCAATCTGCACCGCTCACGTTTACATAATCTTCTACACTTTGAAGAAGCTTAGTCGAGAATTTAACTCCTTTTGCAATGATTTCTTCGCTCAAATCGTTATTCACTCCTTGAGAAGTTTTTCCATTTACAAGAGTTCCTAGTTTTTCGATCAGAGTGGCGCGAAGTTCATCGAATTTCACTTTGTACCCGTTCTCAATCTCTTCTAACCTCAGTTTCTCTTCTTGTCTCTTCTTTTTATCTTTGATATTTCTAGAGAAAAGCTTTTTGTTGATTACAACTCCTCTTAGGGATGAGTCTGCTTTCAGGGAGGCGTCTTTTACATCGCCTGCTTTGTCTCCAAAAATGGCACGAAGTAATTTTTCTTCAGGTGTTGGATCGGATTCTCCTTTCGGTGTAATCTTACCAATCATGATATCTCCTGGTTTTACTTCCGCTCCAATACGGATCATACCGTTTTCATCAAGATCTTTTGTTGCCTCTTCTGAGACGTTTGGAATATCAGCTGTCAGTTCTTCCATACCTAATTTGGTATCTCTTACTTCAAGCGTATACTCGTCCACGTGGATCGAAGTAAACCAGTCCTCACGAACTACCTTTTCGTTAATTACAATCGCATCCTCGAAGTTATACCCTTTCCAAGGCATGAACGCTACGGTTAAGTTACGTCCAAGTGCAAGTTCTCCGTTCTCGGTTGCATATCCGTCGCAAAGCACTTGCCCCTCTTCTACTACATCTCCTACTCTTACGTTAGGTCTAAGTGTAATGGTTGTACTTTGGTTGGTTTTTCTAAACTTCGTTAAGTTGTATGTTTTCGTTCCGGATTCGAAGCTCACAAGATCTTCGTTTTCACTTCGATCGTAACGAATTACAATTTTATCTGCATCTACATATTCTACTGTACCTGGACCGTCCGCGTTGATTAAGATTCTTGAATCTTTTGCAACTTGCTTCTCTAGTCCTGTTCCTACGACAGGAGCTTCTGGTTTCAATAGAGGAACCGCCTGACGCATCATGTTAGATCCCATTAGGGCACGGTTCGCATCATCGTGTTCAAGGAATGGAATTAACGAGGCAGAAATTCCAGAAATCTGGTTCGGTGCCACATCAATTAAATCCACTTGTCCTGGCTCAACAACCGGGTAATCTCCATCCAAACGAGCAATCACACGATCCGTATCGATTGTTCCGTCTGCTTTTAATTCCACGTTTGCCTGCGCAATAACTTTGTCTTCTTCGTCCTCTGCATTTAAATAAATAGGAGCAGAAGAAAGATCAACCTTTCCGTTCGTTACTTGACGGTATGGCGTTTCAATAAATCCAAGAGAGTTAATTTTCGCATACAACCCTAAAGAGGAAATAAGACCAATGTTCGGCCCTTCAGGCGTTTCAATTGGACAAATTCTTCCGTAGTGTGTATGGTGAACGTCTCTTACCTCAAATCCGGCTCTTTCTCTTGATAAACCACCAGGCCCTAGGGCAGACAATCTTCTTTTATGGGTAACCTCCGAAAGGGGATTGGTTTGGTCCATAAACTGAGAAAGCTGGTTGGTTCCAAAGAATGAATTAATCACCGAAGTAAGGGTTTTGGCATTCACCAAATCTACTGGGGTAAAGATTTCGTTGTCACGAACGTTCATTCTTTCACGAATGGTACGAGCAATACGAGAAAGCCCGACGCCAAATTGGCCTGCAAGCTGTTCTCCAACGGTTTTAATTCTACGGTTAGATAAGTGGTCAATATCGTCCACTTCAGTTTTAGAATTGGCAAGTTCGATAAGGTGACCTACAATGGCAATAATATCTTCCTTCGTTAGCACTTCCGTACCTTCTGGAATATTAAGACCTAATTTTTTATTTAGTCTATAACGACCTACTTCTCCTAGGGAGTATCTTTGTTCAGAGAAGAATAATTTTTCAATAATTCCTCTTGCTGTCTCCTCGTCGGGCGGGTCTGCATTTCTTAATTGACGGTAGATGTATTCTACCGCTTCTTTTTCTGAATTGGTAGGGTCTTTCTGTAACGTATTTTGAATGATTGAGAATTCATTTGAATTTTCATTGTGTACCAAAATCGTTTTTACGCCGGCTTCAAGAATGATATCAATGTGCTCTTTTTCAAGAACTGTTTCACGTTCTAGAATAATTTCATTTCTCTCGATCGATACTACTTCTCCTGTATCTTCATCCACGAAATCTTCGAACCATGTATTTAGTACTCTAGCGGCTAGGGTACGTCCTTCTACTTTCTTTAAAGCGGCTTTAGAAACTTTCACTTCTTCGGCAAGATCGAAAATCTGAAGAATTTCTTTATCAGACTCATATCCAATCGCTCTTAATAGTGTAGTTAAAGGTAGTTTTTTCTTACGGTCAATGTACGCATACATTACGTTGTTGATATCCGTTGTAAACTCCATCCAAGATCCTTTGAAAGGAATAATTCTGGAGTAATACAATTTCGTACCGTTGGCATGGTAAGTTTGACCAAAGAAAACCCCTGGCGAACGGTGCAATTGAGTTACAATTACACGTTCCGCACCGTTAATAATAAAAGATCCTGAAGGGGTCATGTAAGGTACAGGCCCTAAATACACATCTTGAATTACAGTTTGGAAATCTTCGTGTTCGGGATCCGTACAGTACAATTTCAATCTAGCTTTAAGAGGCACGGAATACGTTAACCCTCTCTCCACACATTCGTTAATAGAATAACGAGGGGAATCTACCAGGTAATCTAAAAATTCAAGTACAAATTGATTTCTCGAATCTGTAATCGGAAAGTTTTCCTGGAAAGTCTTATAAAGACCCTCATTCACTCTAGCTTCTGGCAGGGTATCTAACTGAAAGAAATCCTTGAACGATGCTAACTGCACATCTAGGAAATCAGGCGTTACGATTCTGCCTTGGGAAGAACTAAAGTTAACTCTCTCACCTGCTGGCAAGCTAACAGAGCTTTTAGTTGCTTTTGATTTACTCATAAAGTAATAAAAAAAGGTTGGTTAAAAAATATTTTGATCTTCAAAAAAAATATTAGAATAAAGAGAAAGGATTTGAGTGTTATCCGTTACAATAAGTGATTCGTCCTCAATCTTTTGTATTCTTACTGCAACGCCGATATATCTTTTCACGGTGTAGTGCAAAATATCTTTTAATTCCTAAAAAAGTTTGGTTGCTTGAAAATATTGCAAATACAAATAGCCCTCCTACTTTAAGGTAAGAGAGGATTTAAGCACTTGCTATTAAAACTTTCGGAACAACGGATAACTTCAAAAGGACTGCAAATGTACAAAGAAAAACCAATAACTTCCAAGTACTTACAAAGGAATTGAGTGGAGACACAATCCCAAAACTTGGCAATAGGCCACCGCATGGGAATCGACACCTATTCAAATAAAAAAAGAAGATCACTGGATCTTCTTTTCTTTTCATCATTTGTGTTGCAAATATTTAAATTTGCTTATGCAAAGGTATATATAATTTCTCAAATATTATTATTTTATTTGAGAATTATATTATAGAATAACGACACTACAGTTAACTCTATCCCCGAAAAAGCCATTGTTGCCAAAATACCATATTAACGACCGTTAGTTTCTGAATCTTTTTCGTATATTAAAATTCTGTATATTTGTTTGGTTAGGTTTAACGCAGGACATCTTGATTATGGACAAAAAGAAAACACAGATTCTCAAAACTTCCATTAAACTATTTCGCCAGAAGGGCTATAAAGAGACCACCTTACGCGATATTGCGAAAAAAATGGGGGTAACCGCACCGGCCTTGTATAATTTCATTTGTAAGAAAGACGAAATATTGGTTTGGCTTTGTGATGAATTGGCCTTGCATTTCAATACAATCCCATTAGAGTTACAAGAATTCGATGGAACAGATCTGGAAAAGTTCAACTTCTTCCTTAAAAGACATCTCGAAACGGTGTACAACCACTACGAACTATATGAGACTGCCCTGCGTTACTGGGAAATTGCGGACACAGAAGCAAATCAGAAGTTCTCCCATTATATTCAGTTCTACCTTGGAACCTTTGAATCCTTAGCCAATCAAATCATCCCTAAAGCAAACCGGGACCAATTCTTCAATCCCAATTTGTTTTCTCTTATTGTGATGCAGATTAGTAACCAACTTCCCAAATGGTTAGACAGTAGTTACAAGCCTTTCGACTTCCATCTTATCGCGGGGCAACTTTCCACACGTCTACTCAATGGCTACAGCCACTAGAATAAAAAGCAATGAATCTAACTCCCAAACAAGAAACCATCGTAGAGAAATCACTTCATTTGTTTGGCCAAAACGGCTTCACGGAAACCTCGATGAATGACATTGCCTCTGCAATGGACATGAAGCCAGCCTCACTTTACAACCACATCGAATCTAAAAAACAAATCTTACTCTGGATCTGCCAAAGAGTTAGCCACCGCTTACAAGAACTCCTAATTAAACTTAAGAACACTGACGCTCACCCGTTCGATCAATTTGAACTGTTCATTGAAAAGCACATAGAGCACACAACGAAGTACGCTTATGAATTCAAAATCTTTTCACGCTATCGCAACCAACTCCAACGCGTCCACCGTGTGGAATTCTTAGAAGTTCATGAAGCCTATGTAGACCACTTGACCCATTTAAACAAGTTTGTCATTGCCCGGGAAAACAATCCTGATTACTTTCCACAAGACTACCAAGCGCAAATCCTCATTTCCATTTTGGAAAGTATTCCCTATTGGTCAGGCCATACGCAACAAACTCCGAAAGAGATTGCAAGGCAGATTGCTCATTCCTTCCTCCAAGGATTCACGAGTCCTTTAAGCACTCCCGAATCAATAGACAAACCCTAGAAAACACAAAAAGTCCGCAATTGCTTGCGGACTTTCTATTCTTGCAAAGATTGAATTATTTCAATTCTACTTCAGCACCAGCTTCTTCAAGTTGTTTCTTAAGCGCTTCTGCTTCGTCTTTAGAGATTCCTTCTTTAATTGCAGTAGGAGCTCCATCAACCATATCTTTCGCGTCTTTAAGACCTGCACCAGTTAAATCTTTAACTAGTTTTACAACTGCTAATTTAGAAGCACCTGCAGCTTTAAGAATGACATCAAATTCAGTCTTTTCTTCTGCAGCATCTCCACCAGCAGCACCTCCTGAAACTACAACAGCAGCTGCAGCAGGTTCGATTCCGTACTCATCCTTAAGGATAGTAGCTAATTCATTTACGTCTTTTACCGTTAGGTTTACTAGCGTTTCCGCTAAATTTTTTAAATCTGACATTGTAATAATGTTTTTAGTGTTGAACGATTATAATTTTTTGAGTGTGTTTTATTCCGCAGCAGGCGCTTCTCCTTCTGTTGCTTCAGAAGCTGCTGGCTCCTCAACAGGAG
Source organism: Chryseobacterium sp. A321 (assembly GCF_054489265.1). NCBI lineage: Bacteria > Pseudomonadati > Bacteroidota > Flavobacteriia > Flavobacteriales > Weeksellaceae > Chryseobacterium > Chryseobacterium sp. A321. Next base: position 263,906 of record NZ_JBTMWZ010000001.1, read on the forward strand.
CATCCTGAGCTTCAGAAGTTTCTTCAGTAGAACCTTCTGACTTATTCTGCAATGCAGAAACCAATCTTTGGATTGGAGATTGAAGAAGTCCGATGATTTCTCCAAGCATTTCTTCTTTCGATTTGATGCTTGCTAGAGTCTCAAGGTTCTCGTCTCCAACATAAACTGTTTCTTGCAAGTAAGCAGATTTAAGAGCAGGTTTCTCTTCTTTCTTTCTGAAATCTTTGATCAATTTCGCAGGTGCATTTGCAGTCTCCGAAAGCATCAAAACAGAGTTCCCTTTGAATGAACCGTACATTTCTGAGAAATCTACGTCCAATTGCTCCATTGCTTTTTGTAAAAGGGTGTTCTTCACCACCTTTACTGTAATATTGTTCTTAAATGCTTGTCTTCTGAAATCTGAGGACTTCTGAGCATTCAAGCCTGCAAGATCTGCTACATAGACTACTTTCGCGTCTTGTAAAAGGTCTTTTAATTCTTGTATTACTAGTACTTTATCTTCTTTAGTCATGTCTTCAGATTTTAGTTTACAGATTTAGAATCAATTGCAATTCCTGGACTCATGGTAGAAGAAAGATAAATGCTTCGTACATAGATTCCTTTCGACGCAGTGGGCTTAAGCTTCACTAAAGTCTGAATTAATTCTTGTGCATTTTCTCTAATCTTGTCTGCATCAAAAGATACTTTACCGATTGCCGCGTGAACAATCCCGTATTTATCTACTTTGAAATCGATTTTACCAGCTTTTACTTCCGCAACCGCTTTCCCAATTTCCATTGTTACAGTACCTGACTTAGGGTTCGGCATTAGACCTCTTGGACCTAGGATTCTACCTAATGGACCTAGTTTACCCATAACAGCTGGCATCGTAACGATAACGTCTACATCTGTCCAACCGCTTTTGATTTTATCTAAGTACTCGTCAAGTCCCACATAATCCGCACCCGCTTCTTTGGCTTCGGCTTCTTTGTCTGGGGTAACTAATGCAAGAACTTTTACATCCTTTCCTGTTCCGTGCGGAAGAGAAACGACGCCTCTTACCATTTGGTTCGCTTTTCTAGGATCTACTCCAAGTCTAACTGCGATATCTACAGAAGCATCAAACTTCGCTGTGTTTACTTCTTTTACTAGAGCAGAAGCCTCTTCTAGGCTATATGCTTTTGCTTTTTCTACTTTACTTAAAGCTTCTTTCTGTTTCTTTGTCAATTTTGCCATTTCAATAAGATTTAAGCGTTCGTAGGTTTAGCTCCAGTCACTCTAATTCCCATGGATCTTGCAGTACCTGCTACCATAGTTAAAGCTGAATCCATTGTGAAACAGTTTAAATCTGTCATCTTATCTTCAGCAATTTTTTTAACTTGGTCCCAAGAGACAGACCCTACTTTGTTACGGTTAGGCTCACCTGATCCGCTTTTAAGTTTTGCAGCTTCAAGTAATTGAATTGCAGCAGGAGGAGTTTTGATTACGAATTCAAAAGATTTGTCTTCGTACACTGTAATTACTACAGGCAAAACTTGTCCTGGCTTGTCTTGGGTTCTTCCGTTAAATTGTTTACAAAACTCCATGATGTTCACACCCGCGGAACCTAATGCAGGTCCTACCGGTGGAGAAGGATTGGCAGCGCCACCTTTCACCTGAAGTTTTACCATTTTAAAGACTTTTTTAGCCATTTTATTTGTTTGTTTTAATTTGAATAATTAATGAGTTTGGAAGCATTTATTATTCTACCCCTTGCTTATCTCACTTCGCAAATCGGTATTTCGGACTGCAAAATTATAAATAAAAATCCATCTGACCAATACCTAACACACTAAATTTCAAAAAGATTTATCCAGCCTAGGGAACATCCTGTCTTGAATCCTGCTTCCAACAAGACATAACAGAACATACGATTAAAAAAGCCGAAAGATATTTTCTTTCGGCTCTTATACTTTGATTGAATAAAGTAGCTTAATTCTATACTTTCTCCACTTGCATGAAATTCAGCTCCATTGGTGTCTTTCTTCCGAAAATCATAACGGATACTTCTAGTTTCTTTTTGTCTTCTAGAATCTTTTCCACTGTACCATTGAATCCATTAAATGGACCATCGATCACTTTTACGCTTTCTCCAATTACATAAGGAATAGCCATGTCAGACGCAAATTCAGATAGTTCATCAATACGACCTAACATTCTATCCACCTCTACTTTACGCATCGGAACTGGATCTCCTCCCTTGGTTAAACTTAGGAAAGAAATCACACCTGGAATATTTTTAATAACGTGTGGAATTTCACCCATCAGGTTGGCTTCCACCATTAAATAGCCTGGATAATAAGGTCTTTCTTTTGGAACTTTTTTCCCATTTCTGATCTGAATCACCTTTTCCATAGGAATTACAACTTGTGCTACGTACTCGTCGTATCCTAAACGTTGGATCTCATTCTCGATATAGGTCTTAACTTTGTTCTCCTGACCACTAACAGCTTTTAATACATACCACTTTAAATCACTCATCATCCTATATTATACTAGTTAAACAGGTTAATTAATAAAGCTAAAGCATTTTGTATAAACTCGCTGAAAAGAGTATCTACTCCAAATAAAAATATAGCCAACAACACTGTTCCAATTGTAATTGCAATTGTCGAAGACTGTAGTTCTGGCCATTTTGGCCACTCTACTTTTTCCGTAAATTCAGTATATGAACCTTTTAAAAAACTTACAAATGAACTCATAATTCTGTTTTGCACGGGCACAAGGACTCGAACCCTGATCAACGGTTTTGGAGACCGGTATCCTACCATTGGACGATGCCCGTAGAAAAGGTTCCGTAAGGATCTTACGGAACCTCATTTATATAATACTAGACTATTCAGTGATTTCAGTAACCTGACCAGCACCTACTGTTCTACCTCCTTCTCTAATTGCAAATCTAAGACCTACGTTAAGAGCGATTGGTTGAAGCAATTCAACAGTGATAGTTAAGTTGTCACCTGGCATTACCATTTCAACACCTTCTGGTAAGAAGATCTCACCTGTTACGTCTGTGGTTCTTACGTAGAACTGAGGACGGTATTTGTTATGGAATGGAGTGTGACGTCCACCTTCTTCTTTAGAAAGGATATAAACCTCTGCTTTGAATTTTTTGTGTGGAGTTACAGAACCTGTTTTTGCAATAACCATACCTCTTTTAATGTCGGTTTTTTCAATACCTCTTAAAAGAAGACCTACGTTATCTCCAGCTTCACCTCTGTCAAGAATTTTTCTAAACATTTCTACCCCAGTTACAGTCGATGTTAATTTTTCATCTCCCATACCTACGATATCTACACCTTCACCAGAGTTGATTACACCTGCTTCAATTCTACCTGTTGCAACAGTACCTCTACCAGTAATAGAGAATACGTCTTCAATCGGCATCAAGAATGGTTTATCTTGGTCTCTTACAGGAAGTTCAATCCAGCTATCTACTGCATCCATTAATTCGTCTACAGTTGCAACCCATTTCGCTTCTCCGTTAAGTGCACCTAATGCAGAACCTTGGATCACTGGAGAGTTATCTCCATCGTATTCGTAAGAAGAAAGAAGATCTCTTAATTCAAGCTCAACAAGCTCAAGTAATTCTGGATCGTCTACCATATCTACTTTGTTCATGAAAACAACCACTTTAGGTACGTTTACCTGACGGCAAAGAAGGATGTGCTCTCTTGTTTGAGGCATCGGTCCGTCTGTCGCAGCACATACAAGGATCGCACCGTCCATCTGAGCAGCACCAGTAACCATGTTCTTAACATAGTCGGCGTGACCTGGACAGTCTACGTGAGCGTAGTGTCTACTTTCTGTTTCGTATTCAATGTGCGAAGTATTAATAGTAATACCTCTTTCTTTTTCCTCTGGAGCAGAGTCAATTGCAGAGAAGTCTCTCTTGTCAGCTAAACCTTTATCTGCTAATACTTTAGAAATAGCAGCAGTCAAGGTAGTCTTACCGTGGTCTACGTGACCAATTGTACCAATGTTTAAGTGTGGTTTGTTACGATTAAACGTTTCCTTTGCCATGATTTAAATTATTTTATTTAATTAATTTTAAAATTTCGGTGTGCAAATATAATGATTTTTTAAATATTAAAACCATTTTCATATAAAATTGTTTCAATATCAGTTTCAATTAGTTGCACCCTACTTTGAAGTCTTAAAAACGAAGGCTAAAATTACAAAAATTTTTCTTTTTAGAAAAACATCCTTCGATTTAATTGGCCGTCTTTCGCTAACACGCCCAAAAATGGTGCAATGAAAAATCCTGACGATTGATCAGGACTTTTTTACTTTGAGCCAACGATGAGATTTGAACTCACGACCTCTTCCTTACCAAGGAAACGCTCTACCCCTGAGCTACGTCGGCAAAATCTAAATAAAAAAATCACATCCCTGCGGTGTGATTTTTTTTTAGAGCGGAAGACGGGGGTCGAACCCGCGACATTCAGCTTGGAAGGCTGACGCTCTACCAACTGAGCTACTTCCGCATTGTTTGTTGGTAAACGGTTTGCAAATTTAATTAATAATTTGAAATCTACAAACATTAATTAAAAAAAAGTGGGGAGAGCAGGATTCGAACCTGCGAAGCCGAAGCAACTGAGTTACAGTCAGTCCCATTTGACCGCTCTGGAATCTCCCCAATCTTAAATTTTATCCGAGCCTCCAGAGGGATTCGAACCCACGACCCCGAGATTACAAATCACGTGCTCTGGCCAGCTGAGCTATGGAGGCAAATAGATTTCAAAAGAACGCTTTCTCTTTTTGCGAGTGCAAATATAAGGTTGTTTTTTTGAAATCTACAAATTATTTAGACACTTTTTTCTAAAAAAAAATTAAGCCATTTCTTTTTTCTTGATTAACAGCTTTTTAGCTGTATCAGCGCACTGATCTAAACTCTCTTCAAAACTAACTGCGGTCTTCTTTACCACAATATCATCACCAGGAACCACCAATCGGATTTCGGTTGTTTTGTTTTCTTTTGACGTTGTATTTTCAACTTTCAAATGCACTTGACATTCCAAAATCTGATCATAGAAAGTGCTTAATTTGCTAAGTTTTTTATCGATATGCTCTTCTAATGGTTCGTGTGGCGTTAGTCCTATCGCCTGAATTGAAATTTTCATAAACTTGAATTTTTAAAATTAAACATTATCACGATACGTCCGTTACTTTTTCTTAGCTCTTGGATGCGCTTTTTCAAATACTTTTTTAAGCTGCGCAATATCCGAGTGAGTGTAAACTTGGGTAGAGGCTAAACTTGCGTGGCCCAACAAACTTTTCACCCTAGAAATTTCAGCCCCATTTTCTAAAACATGAGTCGCAAAACTATGTCTTAAAATATGAGGACTTTTTTTCTCTTTCGAAGTGACAAGACTAAGGTAGCTTTTTACCCCTAGATACACAAACTTCTCACCTAGTTTTTCCCCTTTTTGGGAAAGAAAAAAATAGACCTTGCTCCCCACGTTAGCCTCCCTATCCTTTGCATAGGATTCTAGTAGCTGACCTAGTTCCTTCGAGATAGGCAGCACCCGCATTTTATTGCCTTTTCCATGCACACGAATCTCTAGTTTTGAAAAATCAACATCCTCGTGCTTCAAATTGCAAAGCTCCATACGACGCATACCTGTTTGATACAAAACTTCGACCAACATTGAGAAAAATTCCAATTTTAAATCTCCGTTATGCTCAATATTTTGTAAATCAGAGACTTCTTCTCGGGATAAGGGGATTTGTTTTTCGGGATAGAATTTAAGACTTGAGATACTTTCCAAAGGGGAAACCTCAATTTCCTGAATTTTTAAAAGAAACAAATAAAAACTACGCAAACTAGAAAGTTTCCGGTTAATACTTCTTTTGGATAATTTTTTCTCACTTAAGAAAACCATAAAATTTCGAACTACCTTTTTACCGACCTTCCGCAAATCTTCCTCTCCTTCGGTTTCTCGTACAAAAGAATGAAAATCCCGAAGATCTTTCTTATAGCTCTCTAAGGTGTGGGGAGAATACCGCCTCTCCACTTCTATATATTCTAGGTACTTCTCAATCATGAAACAAAAAAATCACTTTCCAAATATACAATTTAGAAAGTGATTTTAATATGTGTTTAAAAAAAACGAAGCTTAAGCTTGCTCCTCTTGGCTAGCAGCTCTTTGCTTGTAAGAAGCTTTCGCGTTCTTTGCTCTTTTCGTTACAGAAGGTTTAACAAACTGTTGTCTCGATCTAAGTGAGCGAACGACTCCGGTTTTATCAAATTTTCTTTTGTATCTTTTCAGGGCTCTATCAATAGCCTCTCCGTCTTTTACTGGGATAATTAACATAATTTACATCTCATTTTGGATTGCAAAAATAAAACTATTTTTTTAACTGACCAAATATATTAAATTGAAATTATTTTTCTCTTGTTTAAATCTTTACTCACTTTAAATTTTAAGTAAATTGCATCCCCATGAAAAACTCACAATACATTGCCGTTACTGCCTCCGCGGGATCGGGAAAAACCTATTCGCTCGTTAAAAACTTCCTTGCACTTTGTTTGGCAAAGCCAAACAATCAAGAGGCCATTAAGCATATCTTAGCCCTCACTTTTACGAACAAAGCGGCGAATGAAATGAAAGCCAGGCTCATTGAATGGCTCAAACTCTTCACCTCGGAAGCCTACGCCCAAAGTCCTGAACTCAAAGACATTCAGAAAAGTCTTGAAGAGGCCCATATTAAAGTGAGTCTTGAGGAACTGCATCTTAGAAGCCAGAAAATTTTAGATTTTGTATTGCATCATTATTCCCTTCTTAGTATTGGAACTATAGACAAGTTCAACGCAAAATTAATCCGTAGTTTCTCCTACGAACTTGGGCTTGCCCATCAGTTTAACCTTGAAATTAAAAGCGAACCATTTTTAATAGAGGCGGTCGATTTCATGCTGGAGCAAATCGGAGAAAACAAAGAATTCTCAACTCATATATTGACCTATATTCAAAATCAGTTGGACGAAGAAACAAATCCAAACTTAAGTGAATTACTTTATGCAAAGGCGAAAATCTACGACAGTGATATCCATGCAGGCGAATTAGAAAAGAACAAAGATTTCGATTGGAATGCATATGAACAGATTGACAAACAACTACGTGCGGAAGAAAAAGCCCATCGGAATAAAGCCACTGAAATCGCAAAAGCCTCACTTTCTTTAATGGAAGATCAGGGCGTAAACACAGAAGATTTTGCAAGGGGAAATAGTAGTGGACTGGGGATCTTCTTTGTGAAGTGTGAACAGTTTTTCACGAAGAAAGTGCCAACTTTCCCTCTTCCTGGAGATGAAGAGAAGGCTGTGGCGACTTTTGACAAACTAGCCTCCGCGACTGGAAAATCGAAGGAAGCGGAAATTGGCTTACTTGTTCCCAAATTAAAAGAAAATAGACTTGAAATCATCGATCATTATATTCAATCTCTTAAAAAAGAAAAAATCAGAAACGAGCTTCTTGGGCTGAAGGTCAATTCGGAAATCCGGCAGCAACTAGCTCATATTGAAAAAGAAAACGATTTGGTTCTTTTGTCCAAATTCAATTTGATGATACAAGAGCATATTCGAAGTGAACCTTCTGCTTTTATTTATGAAAAAATCGGAACCCAATACAATCATTTTTTCTTTGATGAGTTTCAAGATACCTCTCGGATTCAGTGGAACAACATCTCCCCTTTACGGGACGAGGCCATCTCGAGCGAAAACCACTCGTTTACTTTGGTAGGCGATCCGAAACAAAGCATCTATCGATTTCGGGGAGGCGACAGTGAACTTATGCTCGAAATCACAAATGGGCAGGAAGGAATTCGCGATCTCCCCATCTTAAAATCACTGGACACCAATTACCGGAGTGCGGAGTCTATCGTCAATTTCAACAATGAACTTTACAATTTCCTCGCGAGAGGATTAAAACCAGCGCACCAACTCCTTTTCTCGACACAGGCCCAGCAAAAGGCTCATAAAAAAGAAAGGGGAAGAGTGAAAGTAAGTCTTAGTGAAGAATCTACCATTCCTCTGTTTTTCGAGGAATTAGCCCTCAAAATGCACCGTGATATTCAAGAAGGACTTGACAATGGATTTTCTTTCTCTGACTTCACAATTCTTTGCACTAAGAATGCTCATATTATTTCCCTATCGGAAGCGCTTGGATCCCTAGAGGTACAGTACAGAGGAGATAACACCTTGATTAAAACCATTTCTGACAATGGCCTTTCTCTTGGTAGTTCTCTTACCCTGCAAGCTCTAATCCAATTTTTTAATTGGCAACTCAAACCCGAAAGCAAGCAGTATCTTGTCAGCTGCTTATACCATTTAAATGAATTAGGCCGAATCACGATGTCAGATTTCTCAGCGGAAATCCTTCATCTTTTGTCGCTAGAGGAGTCTCATTTGAAAGAGTACTTAAAAACACAATACCATTTAAACTTAGACTCCACTCCCCTTAGCACCCTAAATCTATACAATTATATAGAAGCTTATACTCATGAGTTTGAACTAGATTCAAAAGAGACTAGCTATCTGCTAAACTTTTTAGAAGTGGTTTTTGCTTTTACGCAAAACCAAGGCATGGGTCTTTCCGACTTCCTGACGTACTGGGATCAAGAAGCAAATAAAACAGCTATTCAAACCAGTGAAAGCATTGACGCCATCAAGCTTATGACAATTCACTCAGCAAAGGGGCTTCAATTCCCCATTGTGCTGCTTCCTTTGTTGAACAAAAGTTCAGATAAATTCTTCCAGTGGTTTCCCCTTGAAAATTTAGGGCCGCTCAAAACGGTTAACCTCAAACATTTTGAAAAATCACTCCTCCCTTATGATCCCAGTATAAATAGCTTCAATGAGGAGAATTTTTACAAAAATGAAATAGACCGCCTTTGTCTTACCTATGTGGCAACCACACGACCGGAAGAACAGCTCTACATTTACCTTCAAAAGAATAGAACTAATGGGACTCTTTCGGGCATTCATGAGTTCATTCAATCGAAAAACCCAGAAAACCTACTCGAGATTGACCTCTACCCTGAGGTGGAAAACTCATACAAGAAACAATCAAAAAGTAAAGCCCTCTCTAGAAACGAGCTTAAAATTGAGACTCTCAATTCAACAAAGTCCGTAGCGCATACCATCAAAATTGCAACACCTTCCAAAAACTATCAGGCGACAAATCATACCGTACGTGTAGGACTGTTTGTACATGAAATTCTAGAACGCATTGAGCATAGCTCCCAATTGGATCCCGTTTTAAACCGCTATTTGGTGGAAGGAATCATTACGCAAGAAGAAAAGACACAAATATCTGATAGACTTTCCTCAATCGTACTCAACCCTAAGTATGCTCCGTATTTTGAAGAAAATGCAAAGGTCCGAAGCGAAAAAGAAATCATGGTTCGGGAAAATGGACAATCTAAAACCTATCGAGTGGATCGGCTTATCGAAACCAAGGACGGCCTCATTGTAATCGATTTTAAAACCGGATCACCAAGCCCATCGCATGAGAAGCAGCTTAGGCACTACCAAACCATTTTAGAGAATATCGGAGAGAGAGTTCTGAGAACCGAACTCATATATCTATAAGAAAAAAGAGTTCATTCAGCCCCCACTTGAGAAAACTGAAATGAACTCTTATTTTTCCACCTGCCTATTAAGCTACAGTGGTGTCTACAAAAACTCTTTGCGCTAATTCTTGATCGAAGAGATAAAGTGCAGAGGTATTGTCTTTTACTCTTTTAATTTTCGCAACCAATAAAGCGGCAGAGGCTTCCTCCTCCACTTGTTCATTAATAAACCACTGTAAAAAAGATACCGTTGCAAAATCGCTTTCTTCGGTGGCCACTTTTGCAATTTCAAAAATACTTTTGGTTACCAATTTTTCGTGCGCAAGTGCAAATTCAAAAACCTGTTGTTCATTGTCAAATTCAAAAGGCGGCTTTTCTATTCCCTCCATTCGAACCTCACAACCTACATCCAGAATGTAATCAAAGATTTTATCCGCATGCATCAATTCTTCTTTGCTCTGAACTCGGAAATAGTTTGCAATCCCCTCTAAATCTCTTGCGTGAAACCAAGCAGACATGGACAGGTAGTATTGCGCAGCGTACTGTTCGTTAGCAATTTGCGCGTTTAGCAATTGGGCAATTTTTTCACTTATCATAGTTTCTATTTTATTTAATATTTGAAAGTTTAAAGTTAGTAATTCTCGTGGTATTTTCCCTCACCCCAACCCACTGTAAAAATCCTAAAGTTTTCCAGGGCCTAAAAACCCACTTCTATTTGCGACTACTATATAAAAAAGGGACAGAAATCACTTTCTGCCCCTTCCCATTAAAACTAAAATTATGAACTTATTAGGTTCGACTTACACTGGATTATTTTGCAATATCTTTTTCTACAAAGACGGTTTTTTTATGGAATCCTCCTTTTCCATCCATTGTTTTTTTAGTGGTTCTATTTTGCATTCTTGCTTTGTGCGCATTCATTCTCTCTGCCTTCATTGCTTCCCATTTCGCATATTGCTCTTTGGAGAGGATGGCTTTCATTTCGTTATTTTTTACTTCCTGTTTCGCTTTATACTCTTGCATTCTTTGCTTACGCACTTCTTGCATTTTGCTTCTCTCCGCCATACGCTCCGCATTTTGCTTTTCATTTAAGGCTTTGATTTTATCTAATTGAGCCGCGGAAAGATCAAGGGACTTCTGCATTTTCAAATAGTGATCTGCTTTTGCTTTTTTCATTTGTACTTCTCGACTTTGCTTGTCTTTCATACTTGGAACCTGTGTTTGTTGCGCGAACATTAAACCACCAGAAACCACAAGCGCACTAATAATTATTTTTTTCATCTTTCTATTGTTTACGATTAGTAAGATATTTGGCCTTTTATACTTATTTGATACGATTTGAGAATCAAGGTTAAAGCGTCAAATCATAATATTGTGTTAAACTTCAAACGGAATGTTTTCGAATTAACTCAGCCACAATTTCTGAGGTTTGATCAGGATAGTCCACTCGGATTCGAGTATCCGATTTTATCCAGCGAGCTAATTTTTTCTCAAATTCGGATTCGCGCCAAACGACCTCGACACCCATTTCTTCTAGTGCCAAAGAATTGCACTGCTGTTCGTATTGGTTTTTCATCGGTACACTTAAAAGTTTTTTTCCTAAATGCAAACTTTCCGCCGGTCCTTCAAATCCACCTCCTGTCAAAAATCCTTCACAAAGCGAAAGAGATTTTTGAAATTCCTCATTGTCTATGGGAATTATTTTGATATGGCCTTTTGTATACCCCTGGGTTGCATGCTTTGAAAACACTTCCCAACTCACACTCGCATGTGAACTTAAAAGCTTCTCTATAAAAGCATCACTGTAAGCGGGAAGATAAACCGTGTAGTGTCCTAAATTTTCAGGAACTAGGTCCCTAATTTCTTTCCGAATAATAGGAGTATGAATAAATCGATCGTAGGACTGAAAGTGAAATCCGATGGATTCCGTGGTCGGCGCGTAATGTTCTAGAATCAAACTTCCCCAATGAAAGCCCTTTAGACGAGGAGTGAGAGGTGACTTATACGCTGCCTGATGGGAGAGAGCAACGCATTTCTTTGCCCTATACTTGCAGGCCCAGGCACTGATGGGTTCGTAATCGCTTATAACCAAATCATACGATTCTACGGGTAAGGATTTGATGTCTAAAAGCAGTTGCCTGGTGTGCATACCTTTCCAGGTTTCTCCAAGGTCTATACCACCTTTCTTTCCAAACACAAAGCCCATTCCACTCATGCGAAACGTGATGTCTTGCTGGAGACCTACTTCGGACTGTGTACCACTAAGTAAGACATCTACAGAACCATGGTTTTGCAAGTGAGGTATGACCTCGCGAGCCCGGCTAACATGCCCATTACCGGTCCCTTGAACCGCATACAAAATTCTCATACCAATCGTTTTTATTTGGATTGACACAGGGGTCATGTAAATCTACAAAAAAGAAAAGGAAGGATCCTAAAACCCTTCCTAATCGTAACATTAACTTAAACTATATTTTCTATCTGGACCCTCTCATTCCACTGGTTCTGCTTGAAGATCCGCTTGAACTACTAGCCGCTTTGGAAGAGCTAGCCGTTCTCTGAGAACTTCGTACTCCTGCAGACCGATTGCTTGTGGGTCTACTTGGCGCTTTTGTAACCGTCGGTCTCGAAGTTCGAGCACTTGAAGAAGATCGTACATTCGAATTGGTGCTCGCTGTGTTTGTACGAAGTCCACTCGTTCTCTGTGGGGTGGCTTGCGTGGTTCTTCTTGGTTCAGTCCTCACACTTGTAGCAGTTCCCGTTCTCAGTCCACTTGCTCTTTGCGAAGAGGAAGAAGCGCTCGTCGAGGATTTGAATCCACTATTTCGGCTCGAAACCGCATTAGAACTATTTACAGAGGAATTCCTTAAGGTGTTATTTGAACCCGATTTGAATCGAGCATCGTTCGAATTCCTAGGTTGGTTCCAACCGTATTGAGTACCCACATTTCGGTGGTAATTCTTACGATTGATTTTATACAAATTGATGTTCACACTTCGGTAACGTGGCACAACGTAATAAGAGTAATACCTAGGTCTGTAGTTGCTACGCCAGAAATTTACATAATACTGTACGGGACTTCGTCCGTTATAATAATAGCTCTGATAGATCGAGAACGCTCTTGGACCCAAAATCTGCTCTAAGGCATAGAATCGATCGTAATACCAACGGTTCGGGTTACTACGGTAGTAGGAATTCCAAGAATAATAATCCGGAAACTGTCTGTTTAGATCCATAACCATATTCGCTTGCCATGAATTCAGTCGAAGCTCTCGAAACAAACGATTCCAATTGACGCGGGTAATACTTTGACGATAGTCATTGTAAAAACTACGGTAATAATCATCCACATAATAATCGTCAGGATACTCATAATAGTAATCCTCATCGAAATAATGGTCCTCATCTCCATACCATCCACTTTCATACTGTGAATTCCCTCCATTGGATGGATAGTATTGTGCACTGCTTAGTCCAAAGAGGCCTAGGGCAACGGTTAGTAATATTTTTTTCATTTTACTTTGTGATTTGGTTAATATTCAAGAAGCTCATCTCGACCTTCTCTGTATTTATAGATACAAAAACAAAAAAGAAGTTAAATCCCAAGTTCAACTTCTTTCCTTATATATTGATAATCAATATTATAATAAGTTCAATTATACAGATTTCCGTCCTGAATCTTGAATCCAAAATGCTATTTTCGAATTAAAAGAGTCTTGTTCTCCAAGATATTCGAGTGTCAAATGCATCCTATAACGCCAATAGTGTGGGAACTGGGCGGGATCGTTAATTCGTTCAAGGTCCTGATTTGGACTGCGTAGCTCACAATCCGTTGCAAAGAATTCTTGTATAGGGAAAATCGAAAGCATCGCTTCGTTATACAAATGTTGCAACATGATGATTTCGGCCAATTCGGGCTCAAGAGTATCGGGCGCGCTGCCCCATTGATTCAACTGTTCGTTATAGTACTTTTGCGTTAGATTAGAATCTTCGCTCCACCATTGTCTTAAGGTGGAACTATCATGAGAAGAGGCAGTAACGACATTCATATACCCCGCATTTTTTGGGTCGTACCAAAGGATATCCTCCGAGGGCATACGCTGCACTTTCAATGCGGTGATGGCCAGAGAATCCATTACCTCAGGAACGCATTTGGGCACCATTCCTAAATCTTCTCCGCAAATCAGCATGTCCGTTGAATTTAAAATCGCGGGAAGTTTTTCCATAGCACTTGCGGACCACAGAGCTTCTTGACGATGGAAAAAATAATCGGAATACAGCTCTCTAATGGCCTCTTGAATAGGACCCTCCAAATGTTGAAATGAGGAGGTCTTCTCTACTGCAAAACGAGGATGGAACACAGATTCCCCTTCCTTTCGCTCTTCCAGAAATAGGACATTTGCGCACAAAGTAAGGAGCTTCTCCTCGATCCACCCCCACGGATTGTCCTTAAAGAAATCGCTAAGTTTTCGCTGCGTATCAAATTCGGGTTTAAACTGAAAACTGCCGTTAGACTGTGAGTTCATAAAGAAATCGGATACGCTACGGCTATCAGAACCAAACAAATCCCAAAGAATCTGCTCGTTTACAAAAGGACGAATAAATCGGTCCCAATCAAACCCAATCCCTCGACTGCGAAATTCTTCGAGCGTCACCGGAATGGCAGGATAGAAATACCCTAAAATACCCTGAGTCGCAGAAATAGGCATGCGCCAAATCCGGAAGAAGCCAAGAATGTGGTCAATCCGCATGGCATCGAAGTATTTCTCTAGGGCCTTAAAACGACTTTTCCACCAGCGGTAGCCGTCGTCTTTCATCGCTTCCCAATTGTAAGTAGGGAAGCCCCAGTTTTGACCAACATCTGTAAACTGATCCGGTGGCGCCCCCGCTTGGAAATCCATTCCATAAAGCTGTGGCTCGGTCCATGCTTCTACAGAAAATCGATAAATCCCAATGGGAAGATCACCTTTTAAAGAGATTCCAATGGAGTGAGCATAGTCCACTGCTTCTGTCAATTGCAAATGCAGTTGGTACTGCACCCACAAGTGAAGCATTGCAGTGTCAAAGAATTTATGACCTGCCTGGAACAAAGGAGCAATTTTACCTGCCACATACTTTCTATGGGTTTTCCACTCTTCAAAGTTGGGCGTCTTATTTTGATCTCGAAGGATGCAAAAGGCGGCATAAGGATAGAGCCAGTCCTTGTTTTCATTCTGGAATTTTTTGAATCCTCTGTCTTTCAAAATCTCCTGTTTGTTTTGTTCGAACAAAAGAGTGATAAAGTACCATTTTCTTTCGATTACCTGCTCATAATCCACAAGATCGAAAGAATTTAGTTCCGCTTTCTTCGCTAAAAACTCAAGTGCTTCTTCTTCACCAAGTCTAAAGGGCAATTCTTCAATACTAAGGTAGATTGGGTGAAGAGCATAAAGAGAAATTGGGGCATAAGGATAGGAATCGGTCCATGTATAATTTGCCGTCGTATCGTTAATCGGCAGAGTCTGCACCACAGAGAGATTGGTTTTTTCAGCCCACTTTGCCAATAATTTCAAGTCACTGAACTCTCCTACTCCAAACCCCTTCTCACTACGAAGAGAAAAGACGGGCACTGCAACCCCTGCGGCATGGTATAAATCCTCGGCTTTAAAACGAAAAAAGTGATCGGCTTGAATTTGCAGAACCTGAGGTTCAAGATTTGAAAGTGCCCAGCGGTTTTTGCCATATTCGACCTCGAATACATCTCCTGAGGTTTCATCTAAAATCCCATACTTATATTGAATAAAATTTTCTTGGGCAATCTCCACGGCGACCTCCCAAACGCCGTAAGCCGTTTGAGCCATCGGCACGGTCTTTAAATATTCCCAAGAGCCTAATTCAGGTGCGCTACCTAAAAGAACCAA
Source organism: Chryseobacterium sp. A321 (assembly GCF_054489265.1). Lineage (NCBI taxonomy): Bacteria > Pseudomonadati > Bacteroidota > Flavobacteriia > Flavobacteriales > Weeksellaceae > Chryseobacterium > Chryseobacterium sp. A321. The sequence continues at coordinate 279,394 of NZ_JBTMWZ010000001.1, forward strand.
TCGCTGGTTTGCTCTGTAAATGGGAGCCTCGATTCGAAACAAATGGGTATGTCTTTTTAGAATCTGTAGTTTTTCAGGTTCAAATTCGCGACGCGTATTTTTTAGAATTTTATTGTTTAGATAGTTCTCAGGGAAATTCTTAAGATTCCAAACATCGTATACTTTGTATTCGCTATAGGTATGAACCAATTGCAGCTGATGAGAAGAAAACTCTGTTTTTAAAACCGTTCCGTCCTCAGTCACCAGTTGGTATTGATAACAAAGGTCTCTTGTGAAATAATCCACCTCCACACTCCAATTCCCATTATCGGTATACTGCAAGGGGTAAATTAACTTCTCGTCTTGTTTCTCAAATAATACAAGTTGAATTCTCTCCCCAATTTGGGTATTAAAATGAATATTAAAAATTATCTTCATGGCAAATAGTAGTCATTAAATTACGTCATGGTAGTCTTTTGCATAGAGCGTTTTCCTTGCGCTCGCATCTGGATCTAACTGTGATGCAATTTAAAAAAATAAAAGCAATTTATCCTGCTTTAATTCGACAAAAAAAAGACTCCGACTTTACAGCTTACTATTTGCCATTCAACACCTTACACAAATGGAGCCCCGGTTAAACCAAAGCTCCATTTTCGTATTGAAAAGGAATTCCTTTTGCTTAGCTAATTATATAAGAAGTTCCCTCGCGTGAATCTTTAAGTTCAATCCCTTCGGCAAGAAGCTTATCTCGAATTTCGTCTGAAAGCGCCCAGTTTTTTGCTTGTCTTGCTTGATTGCGAAGGTCAATTAACACTTGGAGAGTTGAATCTAGCTTATCCGAATGCTGCTTTGCAATCTCTTCTAAACCTAGCACATCAAACACAAAGGTCTGAAGCGAAGCTTTTAATAACTCTAGATCATCTTGGCTAAGACTTTCTTTCCCGTCCTTAATTGCGAAAATCACTTTTACAGCCTCAAACAAATGAGCAATTAAAATCGGAGAATTAAAATCATCCAGTAGGGCCTGATCGCATTTCTGTTTCCAAGCGGACACGTCAAACGATTCTTTGCCTGACTCTGATGGATCGATGTCTCGAAGGACTTCAAGCGCTTCCATTAATCGAAGATAGCCTTTTTCACTCGCCACTAAAGCCTCGTTTGACAAATCAACTACACTTCGATAGTGAGCTTGTAAGAAAAAGAAACGAACGACGGTGGGCGCAAACGGTTTTTCAAAAAAGGTATTGTCCCCCGTAATCAACTCCATGGGTAAAATCGTGTTTCCCGTCGACTTACTCATTTTTTGACCGTTTAAAGTGAGCATGTTTGCATGCATCCAATAATTCACAGGTGAGGTCCCGTTGCAAGCAGTTCCTTGTGCAATTTCACATTCATGATGCGGAAATTTAAGGTCCATCCCTCCTCCGTGAATATCAAATTTCTCCCCTAAATATTTAGTGCTCATTGCCGTACATTCCAAATGCCATCCTGGAAATCCTTCTCCCCATGGGGAAGGCCATTTCATGATGTGCGCCGGTGAAGCACTTTTCCAAAGTGCAAAATCTTGTGGGTTTTTCTTCTCGTCCTGCCCGTCTAGAATCCGGGTATTGGCATAGAGTTCTTCAATGTTTCGCTTGCTTAGCTCTCCATAGTTTCCCCCTTTTTCATTGTAAGCATGTACATCAAAATAGACCGAACCTCCCGTTTCATAAGCGTATCCTTTTTCTAACAAAAGCTTTGTTAGTTCTAACTGCTCTAAAATATGGCCCGTAGCGGTTGGCTCAATGTTAGGAGGTAGCAAATTAAACTGCTGCAAAACTTTGTGAAAATCGACCGTGTACTTCTGTACAATTTCCATTGGTTCTAGTTTTTCTAATCGACTTTGTTTTACAAACCGATCGTTGTCTACATTTCCATCGTCTGTTAAATGCCCTGCATCCGTAATGTTTCTAACGTACCGTACTTTGTATCCTATATAAAGGAGTGTGCGGTAGATAAAATCGAATGACATAAAGGTCCTTACGTTGCCCATATGCACATTGCTGTAGACGGTAGGTCCACAAACATACATTCCTATATTGCCATCTAAAATCGGTTTAAATGTTTCTTTCTGTCCCGTGAGAGAATTGTATATTTTTAGTTCCATTGATTTATGTATTAGTCAATTTTAGCATGGCTCCCCACATAGTGAAGAAATTCTTGTCTCGTAATTGGATTGGTTCTGAAGATCCCGCTCAATTCAGCGGTGATCGTAGAACTCGCGGTGTCTTTAATTCCACGACAATTCACACAGAGATGCTTTGCATCAATGATGCATGCCACATCCTTTGTTCCCAATGCTTGTTTTAAGGCGTCTACGATCTGCATCGTTAAACGTTCTTGAACTTGGGGTCTTTTCGCATAATAATCGACAATTCGATTAATCTTGGAAAGTCCAATGACTTCTCCATTGGATATATACGCTACATGCGCTCGCCCAATAATCGGTAGAAAATGATGTTCACAAAAGGAATAAACCGTAATGTCTTTCTCCACGAGCATTTGGCGATACTTGTATTTATTGCTGAAGGTAGAAATTCGAGGCTTGTTCTCAGGCAATAACCCGCCGAAAATCTCATTTACATACATTTTGGCAACTCTCTTGGGAGAATCCTTCAAGGAATCATCTTCCATATCTAACCCAAGGGTTTCCATGATTTGTCCAAAAAGCATTTCAATCCGCTCCACTTTTTCCAAAGGAGTTTTTTCAAAAGCATCTGCTCTTAAGGGTGTATGCTCTTTGCCTGTAAAAACATCGTCGTCGTTGTCAAAATCCGTCATAGTGTATTGATTCTTAGAATGGCAAAAATAAGGAAATATCCTTTGAAATCGAATTTTTCGGACTGCTTCTATCGCAGACCTTTTTTTGACACGTTACAAATTCCTTAAAAAATACTAAAAAAAGGATAATTGATTAAGTTTTTTTTATATTTGCACCAATTAAACAATAATTAAAAAATACTATTATTATGTCAGACATTGCATCAAGAGTAAAAGCTATCATCGCTGATAAGCTTGACGTTGAAGAAACAGAAGTAACTCCAGAAGCTAGCTTCACTAACGATCTAGGAGCTGATTCATTAGACACAGTGGAACTTATCATGGAGTTCGAAAAAGAATTCAACATTCAGATTCCTGACGATCAGGCTGAAAAAATCACAACTGTAGGTCATGCAATTGCATACATTGAGGAAGTGGTAAACAAATAATTTGAATCTATTCGTTAGATAATTAAAAAATTTATGGAATTAAAAAGAGTAGTTGTAACAGGATTTGGTGCACTAACACCGATTGGTAATAATGCGAAAGAATACTGGGAAAGCCTTACCCAAGGTAAGAGCGGTGCCGCTCCGATTACTCTTTTTGATGCCACAAATTTCAAAACAAAATTTGCCTGCGAGATCAAGAATTTCAACCCATTAGACCACTTTGAAAAGAAAGAGGCGAAAAAAATGGATAGAAACACTCAGCTCGGCTTAGTAGCAGCACGTGAAGCTGTTGAGCATTCTGGCATCCTTAATGGAGAATTGAATCGAAATCGAGTGGGCGTGATCTGGGGCTCAGGTATTGGAGGCCTTGAAACTTTCGAGCATGAAGTCTTAGGATGGGCGAACACAGACATTCCTCGATTCAACCCTTTTTTCATTCCAAAAATGATTGCGGACATTACGCCGGGTCACATTTCAATGGAATACGGATTTCACGGTCCAAATTACACCACGGTTTCAGCTTGTGCTTCTTCAGCCAATGCTCTAATTGATTCAAAAATGTTGATTCAATTAGGGAAAGCAGACGTGATCGTCTGTGGAGGTTCTGAAGCTGCAGTTACGGCTAGTGGGGTTGGCGGATTCAACGCTATGATGGCTCTCTCGACCCGTAACGACAGTCCGACTACGGCCTCTCGTCCTTTTGACAAAGACCGTGATGGTTTTGTTTTAGGAGAAGGCGCAGGAAGTATCATATTAGAAGAATACGAGCATGCGGTAAAACGCGGGGCTACCATCTACGCCGAGTTAAAAGGCGGAGGAATGAGTGCCGACGCCTACCACATGACGGCTCCCCACCCAGAAGGATTAGGAGCCTATCTTGTGATGAAAAACTGTTTAGAAGACGCAGAGGTTGATGCGAACGAAGTAGACCATATTAATATGCATGGAACTTCTACTCCCTTGGGTGACATCGCAGAATCCAATGCGATTTCAAAACTATTAGGGGAGCACGCATTTGACATTCAAATCAACTCTACAAAATCGATGACCGGGCACTTGCTTGGCGCCGCAGGAGTTGTTGAGGCAATTGCTGCAATTCACACAATCATTCACGGAATTGTACCTCCTACCATTAACCACTTTACTGACGACGAAAGAATCGACGAGCGACTAAACTTCACTTTTAACCATGCGGTTAAAAAACATGTGGATGTCGCGATGAGCAACACTTTCGGATTTGGCGGACATAACGCCTGTGTACTATTTAAAAGAATCTAAAGGTCAGAAAAGGTGGAGTTACAGAAGTACATTTCTAAATTCCTAGGTAAAAAAAGCAGAAATTATTCTGAAAAAGAACTTGCACTTAGCTTGGGTATATCCAAAATTATTGGACAACCTGTAGGGCAAATAGAAGTGTATCAAGAGGCATTTACATTAAAAATGTCTTCAAAAAAAATAAAAAACTACGAGCGTCTTGAGTTTTTAGGCGATTCTATCTTAGGTTCTGTGATTTCTTGTTATTTGTTCGAAACCTATCCCAAGGCAAACGAAGGATATCTCACGCAGATGAAATCCAAAATTGTCAACCGTAAGAATTTGAATAAAATTGGTGACGATTTAAAGCTTACGAGCCTGATCCAAAATAAATTTTCTTCCGCACTGGGCGAAAACATTGCAGGAAATCTGTTTGAAGCGCTTATCGGTGCTGTTTATCTCGACATCGGGTATGAAGCTTGCCAAACCATTATTCTCAACAAACTTTTGACTCCAAAAGAAATTGGTAAATTAGAAAATAAAATCGTAAGTTATAAGGGACTCCTATTAGAGTGGTCTCAAAAGCAAAAGCTGGCCCTTCGTTACGAAACCACGGAAGAAGAGCAGCCCAATCACACCACGGTTTTTAGAACCACGGTCTGGCTCACAAGCGATAGAGTTTCAACCGCCACCGAGTCCTCGAAGAAAAAAGCAGAAGAAAAAGCCGCACAACGCGCTTTTTACACCCTAAATAAAAAAGAGCATATTCTTGAAAATTCAAAAACTCTTTCTTGAATCTGAGCGCGACGACGATCTTACTCTCGGGCTGGTACTTCTTACAAAACACCTACCAGACCACGAACTATTCTACCACATCAACAAAGCAAATGATTCGGATTTCACACGAATAAAAGATTTAGTGAAATGCGCCGAATACAACGACTATTACCACAATCGGTTTGAAGCCTATCATCAGGAAACGCAAACTTGTTTTCAATTTATTTCCAATTCTTCCTATCAAAAAATTCAAAAAAAACAAGTCCTTGAGTTATTCTCAGACGAGGAACATATTAATTTTTTGTTACCAAATCATAAAGAAGTGGACTACTTAATTAAAACCAGCGATGCATATGCCGATTTTTCCTTAATTTTGCAGCCGGAAAACCTTATGTTTCCAATCCAGCAATTTCTATTGAGTTCTAACGAGGAACTCTTTCAATTAATTCAATATTATGAATAAGCATCTAAAGAAAACTAAAATCATAGCGACGCTCGGTCCAGCCTCTTCTAAAAAAGAAGTGATGGCAGATCTTATAAAAGCGGGAGTTGACATCTTCCGTATTAATTTTTCCCATGCAGACTACGACCTAGTTAAGACCCACGTACAGTCCATTCGTGAACTCAACAAAGAGCTTGGTACTTCTGTGGGAATCCTAGGTGACTTGCAAGGACCTAAATTACGTGTGGGAGTTGTCAAAGAAGGCTCCTATTTGAATCCGGGAGACATCCTAACCTTTACCAACGAAAACATAGAGGGAAACTCTTCTCAAGTATACATGACCTATACAGAATTTCCGCGCGATGTAAAGGTTGGCGAGAGAATTCTGATTGACGATGGAAAATTAGTACTCCAAGTGACAGAAACCAATGAAAAGGATATGGTCAAAGCCGTAACCATTCAAGGGGGACCTCTAAGTTCAAAAAAAGGAGTAAACCTTCCTAATACAAATGTTTCACTTCCTGCATTAACTGAAAAGGACATCAAAGATGCGAACTTCATCTTAGACCTCGAATTAGATTGGATTGCTCTTTCCTTCGTAAGACATGCGCAGGACATCATAGATTTAAAGAAAATAATTGCAAGCCACCCGACCAATAAGCTTAAAACTCCAATTATTGCGAAAATTGAAAAACCGGAAGGAGTTAAAAACATTGATCAGATCCTATTGGAATGCGACGGCTTAATGGTAGCTCGTGGAGATTTAGGTGTAGAAGTTCCTATGGAGGAAGTTCCTGCCATTCAAAAACTTCTAGTTGAAAAAGCAAGAAGCTTTGCGAAGCCTGTAATTATTGCGACTCAAATGATGGAGACGATGATCAGCAGCCTCACTCCTACCCGCGCAGAAGTAAACGACGTGGCCAACTCGGTTTTGGACGGTGCGGATGCGGTTATGCTTTCCGGTGAAACTTCCGTAGGGAAATATCCGGTGGACGTTGTGAAAAACATGAGTAAAATTGTTAAGAACATTGAAAACACGCATTTTTACCAATCGAAAGTAAGTCCAATTGAAAAAGAATTCAATTGCATTGACGCGCGCTTTATCACCAATAGAATTTGTTTAGCCGCAGTGCGAATTGCAAAAACAACGGATGTGCAAGCGATCATCACTCTTACGTACTCAGGCTATACTGCGTTCCAGATTTCTGCGCATAGACCAAACTCTAACATTATCGTCTTTAGTGCAAACAAACGCGTAATTACGATGCTTAACCTTTTATGGGGTGTAAGAGCTTATTACTACGAAGGTTCAACGGGTACCGATGAAACCATTATAGAAGTAAACAAAATGGCAAAAGAATTAGCCTACGTCGAGGAGGAGGATTTCGTAATCAATCTAAATGCGACGCCAGCCGAACAAGGAGGCAAAACGAACACACTTCGATTAACTAAAATCTAAATCGAAGCCTAAACTAAAAACCCTGCAAATTCACTTTTGCAGGGTTTTTATATGCCTTTGCCTTTAATTGTGCTCGCGTCTACACGCTGCCAATGACCGACTTTCGAATCGTAAATTCATGAAGGGTTGCACTTGACAATTCCACGCCATATCCTGAATTCTTTCTTCCCCCGAATGGCATTCGCCAATCGGACCGGAAGATTTGATTAATGGCTACACTTCCTACTTCAAGTCCCTCTGCAAAAAATTGAGCCCGCTTTTTGTCTTTTGTATACACCGCACTAGCAAGTCCAAACATCGTATCGTTTGCAATACGCAGGGCATCTTTATCATTTTTCGCTTTAAAAACCATCCCTAAAGGACCAAAAAGTTCTTCACTTACAATCGGATTCCCAGGGTTGACTTCAATCAAACCTGGTTCGAAGCCCATTTCTCCGACCTTTTGGAGTGGACTTATGATTTTCGCGCCACCTTTAAGCGCCGCCTTGTATTGACGCACCAAATCTGAGGCTAAATCTGCCCTCGCCATTACGCTCATCACCGTATCTTTTGATTCGGGATCCTCAGACTGGTATTTTGCATACTCGGCAACGAACTGCTTTATGAATTTTTCGTAAATCTTCTCATGAATAATAAACCGTTTGGCTGCTACGCAGGTTTGCCCACAATTTTGCAATCTTGCCGAAGCCGCGTCCTTTGCCGCCTTTTTGATATTCGCATCGTCCAGAACGATAAAAGGATCACTTCCTCCGAGCTCTAGCACACATTTTTTTAAATTTTCTCCGGCTGTTTTCGCAATGGCACGTCCTGCACCTTCGCTTCCCGTTAAGGATACCGCCTTTATCATTGGATCCTGAATCAACTCCTCGACTTCTTGATGTCCGATTTTAAGATGGCTAAAGACTCCCTTAGGAAATCCTGCCTTTCTAAATAACTTTTCAATTGCATCCCCACTTTTTTCACAGATGGAGGCGTGCTTTAAAACCACTGTATTTCCTGCTAAAATAGTAGGAATTGCAAAGCGAAGCACTTGCCAAAAAGGATAATTCCACGGCATGACCCCAAGGATTACTCCCATAGGTTCAAAATGAATCTCCGAAATCTTCATTTCCGTCTTCACGTTCTGAGTTTGGAGTATAGGACCAAGTGTCGCATAGTAATGAGACATGCCTGCACATTTTTCGATCTCTGCAAGGGATTGCGAAATGGGCTTATGCATCTCTTTCGTGATAAGTTTTGCATACTGAAGCTTCAGCTCTAAAAGCAAAGCTGATAAATTTTCAAGCAAAGCTTGTCTTTCTTTAAAATCAATCTGCTTCCACGCCAAAAAAGCTTTGTTCGCAGACTTAAGTTTTTTATTAATAATTTCTTGCATAACGTAAAATTACAAAAAATAAGGCTAGTTAACTTGTCGCTAGAAACCATTCGTTGACTAAACTTGCCGCCAAACGACTGGTGCGGTGGTCTGGATCGTAAGTAGGATTCACTTCGGCCACGTCCATGGAAACAAGCTTATTTGAACTTAGAATTTCGCGCAAAATACTCATCACGCAAACCTCAGCAAAGATCCCGTTGTAAGCGAGTGCCGATACGCCAGGTGCAATGGCCGCGTTAAAAACATCCATGCAAATAGTTAAATAGAGAATGTCCGCTTCACTTGTGAACTGCACAATTCTTTCTTTTAGCGCAGGCAAATTTTCGAAATAGAGTTCTTCTGCTAAAATATACTGCATTCCAAGGGTGTGTGCCGTATCAAAAAGTGCCAGCGTATTGGAATTCCGCTGGATACCGATGTGGAGTGAATGAAGCGGCTCCTTTTGTGCAATTTGCCAAAATCCCGTTCCAGAACTCCCTAGCCCATTACTTGCCGGCTGCCGATTGTCGAAATGGGCATCTAGATTCAGAATTCCAATCTTCTTATCTGGGAAGGCAGACCGAATTCCGTTGAAATGCCCTAATGTAATTTCATGCCCGCCACCTAGCACAATGGATTTTGAACCTGTACGAAGGATTTGTGCAACCCTTTCGCTAAGCCTCGCTTGAGCCTTTTCTAAATCTCCATCCTCACAATCGATGTTGCCAAGATCATGGAGGAGCAAGGAATGACTAGTGACCGGGAAATTAGCCAGAGCCGTTCGAATCGTGTTAGGAGCGTGGCGAGCTCCCACTCTTCCTTGATTGCGCAAAACCCCTTCGTCAACTTCGAATCCGACAAGCGCATAGCCCGTCGAATTCTTAGGCAAGGTAAAATCCACGGCTTGAAACAACCGTTTCGCAAGCGGATTATCTCCGTCGTTTCTTCCGTTCCAAAAGGTCTTATAATTTCCCATATTGTAGTTCTCCGTTTACGAAGGTGGCACTTGGAGAAAGTGTCCCTTGGCGGTATAAAATATTTTGATAATTGTCGGTGTCAAAAAGAATAAAATCGGCTCTTTTTCCTTCTTCAAGAAGGCCACGATCCTCCAGCCCTAAGGCGTGCGCTGCACGGAAAGTAATTCCTGCGAGGACCTCGGCTGTACTTAGCTTCTCGTAAGTGGCAAGAATACTTGCCTGAGTGAGCAAATTGCCCATCGGTGCAGACCCCGGGTTCCAGTCACTTCCAATGGCGAGTATTGCTCCCTCATCAAGTAACTTGCGAGCAGGGGTGAAAGGTTCTCCAAGTCCTAAACTAGCACCGGGCAGTGCCACTGCTACCGTATTCGACTTGGCTAAGACCTCAATATCCTGCTGACTGCTTGCCTCTAAGTGATCTGCAGATTTTGCACCGACCTGTACCGCAATTTGAGAACTTCCGGGTGTAAACTGATCTGCATGCACTGTCAATTCAAATCCTAGTGCTTTCGCTTTTTCTAGATATTCGAGACTTTCCTCCGGTTGAAAGGCTGATTTCTCAATAAAAATATCAACTCTACGCGCTAAATCTTCCTTTCTAACGATCGGCAATATTTCCTCTAAAATATAAGCTAAATACGATTTTCCGTTATGATTGTCTTCTTCGTAATCTTTGGGCTTCATATGAGCTGCAAGACAAGTTGAGATCAGTGTAAGACTTGTTCGAGACCTTGCCTTTTGAATCACTCGAAGCATCTTTAATTCGTGCTCTAAATCAAGACCATACCCAGATTTAATCTCTATGGTGGTTACCCCAATCGATTGAAGGTATTCAATACGCTCAAGCATCGATTCTAACAACTCGTTCTCGTCAGCCTCCCGTGTATGTTTCACAGAGCTCCAAATTCCCCCTCCGCTTTGAGCGATCTCTAAATACGTACGCCCTGCGTTACGCATTGCAAAATCATTTGCACGGTTTCCCGAAAAACAAATATGTGTATGGCAATCGACGAGTCCAGGCAGAAGGATTTTGTCCCCTTGCACCTGCTCCACACTGCTCGCTTCCTTCTTAAGTAACTCAAAATCACCGAGCTTTTTAATGACCCCGTTGTCGATTAGGATACCAGCATCGGAAAGGACCTCAAGACTTTGGTCTGCAATCGCGCCGCGCAAAGGAAGACCTCTTAAGGTAATAATTTGTTTAAATGGACCTATTAATTTCATGAAGGTAAATTTAAACATTTGAAATTACGGAAACAAAGTTTTTGTACCCTCGGGCTGTATTCTTTAAAAAAGCTTAAATTTGAAAAGACAAAAACGATATTAAAATGCCAGACTTCCTTCATCCTGATAAAGAAAACTATTCTTTTGAGGAGCTCTCCCAAGAAGAGACGATCCGTCCTCAAAGTTTTGATGATTTCGCAGGTCAACAGAGGACATTAGACAATTTGCAGGTTTTTGTCGCAGCCGCAAAAAACCGTGGCGGAGCTTTAGACCACGTCTTGCTACACGGCCCTCCAGGGCTTGGGAAAACAACTTTGGCTCACATTATCGCCCATGAGCTCGATGTAAGCTTAAAGGTCAGCTCTGGGCCTGTTTTAGACAAACCTGGAAGTCTTGCCGGTCTATTAACCAACCTGGAAGAGAATGACGTACTGTTTATTGACGAAATTCACCGACTCTCTCCCATCGTGGAAGAATATCTTTATTCTGCCATGGAAGACTACAAAATTGACATTTTATTAGAAACGGGACCGAATGCCCGTAGCGTGCAAATCGCTTTGAATCCTTTTACTTTGATTGGCGCAACGACTCGAAGTGGAATGCTCACCAAACCCATGCTTGCTCGATTTGGCATCCAAAACCGTCTTGAATATTATAACACGGAACTCCTCTCTACAATCATTCAACGAAGTGCTCGGGTTCTCGGCATCAAAATCTATGAAGATGCAGCTATTGAGATCGCAAGACGTAGTCGAGGAACACCCCGTATTGCCAATGCACTTTTGAGAAGAGTGCGCGATTTTGCAGAAATTAAAGGCAACGGCGAAATTGAACTTAAAATCACAAAATTTGCCTTAGACTCCCTTAATGTAGATGAAAATGGACTTGATGAAATGGACAATAAAATCATGCGCGTCATGATTGAAAATTTCAAAAGCAAACCGGTGGGTATTTCGGCTTTGGCCACCTCCTTAGGAGAAAATCCAGAAACTTTAGAAGAAGTATACGAACCCTTTCTTATACAAGAGGGATTCATCATTCGAACCCCTCGAGGCCGAGAAGTAACCAAAAAAGCCTATTTGCACTTGAAACTAAACCCTCCCTCTAATCCAGGATCTCTTTTCTAGAAAGGGGTAAATTGTGTAAAAAGCGCATCCCAGTTCGCCTTAATTTGCTTAAATTTAGGCATCTAATTCAAGTAAAATAGAATCAAATTCCAAACTATATGAAACTCTATCCTATTCAATGTGGAAATTTCAAACTCGACGGCGGTGCCATGTTTGGCGTAGTTCCTAAATCCCTTTGGGAAAGAACTAATCCCGCAGATGAGCGAAATTTGATTTCCATGGGGATGCGATCCCTTTTAATCGAAGACGGAAAAAAACTTATTCTAATTGACTGTGGTCTTGGAGACAAACAAAATGAAAAATTCTTCAGTCATTACTCGCTTTTTGGAGACGAGAGTCTTGAAAAAAATCTAGCGAAATACGGTTTTGTGAAAGACGACATTACGGATGTCTTTTTAACCCATCTGCATTTTGATCATTGCGGGGGCGCCATAGAATGGAACGATGAGAAAACCGGTTATCGTCCTTCATTTAAAAACGCAACCTATTGGAGCAATGAAAGCCATTGGGATTGGGCAGTAAACCCGAACCCAAGAGAAAAAGCAAGCTTTTTAAGTGAAAATATTCTTCCCATTCAAGAATCGGGACAACTTCAAATGCTCCCCTTACCTTCCCAAGGGAATTATGGATTTGCGCCTGAACTAAAGATGGACGTCATTTTCGTGGACGGTCATACAGAAAAACAAATGCTACCTGTACTTCAATACCAAGGCAAAACAATCGTTTTTGCGGCGGATTTAATTCCTACGGCTGGACACGTTCCACTTGTTTATGTCATGGGCTACGACACGAGACCTCTTCTCACAATGGAAGAAAAAGATCGTTTCTTAAAACAGTGCATCGACAATGACTATCTCTTGTTTTTAGAACATGATGCTTACCATGAGCTTGCAAGTCTGAAGATGACAGAAAAAGGAGTTAAACTGGATCAAACCTATAGTTTTGATGAAGTTTTTGGGTATTAATTTCTCCAAAGCAACCATTTCTTTTAATTCTATCTTCTCGCGTTTAGCAAATTCTTTATCTTTGAACTTTAATTAAAAAATTATGGACATTTCAGAAGAAGGCGATACGAGTACGCCTGAACCCGAGCCGAAGGTGATCGGTTTAACTGGAGGCATTGGCTCCGGAAAAACCACCGTGGCAAAGTATATTGAACAAATGGGATATCCCGTTTACAATTCCGATCAAAGAGCAAAAGAGATCGTAAATATTGATCCTCTACTCAAAACAAAAATCATTGAGCTACTAGGCCCCGAGTCCTACAATACAGAAGGAGAATACAACAGAGCTTTTGTTTCAAGTGTTGTATTTGAAAACTCCCAGCTGCTCACCTCCCTAAACCATCTGATTCACCCTGCAGTGAAAAAAGATTTTGAAAACTGGACTCGTAATCAATCGGGGCCTTATGTATTCAAAGAAACAGCCCTACTCTTTGAATTAGGACTGGACAAAGAATGTTACAAAAGCATCCTAGTGACTGCCGAAGACAATATACGAATCAAACGGGTTATGGATCGTGATTCCAAAACTTACCGCGAAGTTGAAAACGTAATGGATCAGCAAATGGCAGAGAAAGACAAGGTTCGAAAAACCTCCTTTATTATTTACAATAATGAAGATCTAATAGAACTAAAAGAACAAACCACAAGCGTGCTTGAAAAACTTTTTGCCAAGCAAGATTAGCACTTCGACTCCTACTAACAAACAAATCCCACCGTAAAGGTGGGATTTGTTTGTTATCTATTTAGAAGCGTCTAAAATTTATAGGCAATGTTCCATGCGAACCCTACATTAAAATTGGACGATGACTTCCCAAAACCGGGAACAATCATAGGCACAATTTCTTCTTGCTTCGTGCTGTAAATCAAATAGCGAGGCTGTAAATTCACATCGACGTAAAACGAACTTTTAAAGAGCTGAACCCTTCCTCCAATGGCTCCTTCAATCCAAACGCTGGTCTGGTTGGAAGGATCGAATCCCACAAAAGAATCCCCTCCTTGGCTGCCTCGAACGGGCACTTTTACGTAATGCTGCTCATACATAGAGGCGGCTAATTTAGGTCCTGCATAAAATCCATTGAATTCATTCTCTGCGTCTTTCATAAGCATGTAAAACCCACCCGCTCTCAAATAAGCTCCTTTGGCATAGGCCTCATATCCATTCTTGTCATAGAGATTATCCTCATACCCCAACTCGGCGATCAAGTGAAGGTCCTTCTTCAAATGTGTTGAAATAAACCCTTGATAGACTTTTCTATCGGAGAAGAAAGATACGCCTGCATTAAGCAAATCTCCTCCTACCATAAAATTGGGTTGGTATTTCTTTTTGATTTGCAAAGAGTCTTGCTGCTGAGCAAAAACACCTACAAATACAAAACTAAAAAACAAGATAAAGGTGCGTAGGCAATTCATCGGTAACCGTGGTTTGTGCTTGCTCAAGTCGTATAACCTCAGCGCTAGTTTCTAATTTACTCTCTAAATCGTGATATAATTTTTTTATTCCGCATGCGGGTGACACGTATTTAGACTCCGACGTATATGAAATCCTAATTTTACTTGCACTCGCCTCGGGCGAGGTCCGAACGTACAAATCTGTAAAATTCTGATTGTCTACTCGTAGGGGAACCATTATAGAATCCACCCTCTGCATGTCTATGACATTCTTTGGTCCGTCGCCATAATCGACATCTAAGATAAGTCGAGATACTTGCAAATCCTTAGTACCCTCCTTAAATTTGATTTTCAGTCTAGGTGTGGCTTCTCCGCTGACGCAGATGTCGTCATCAGAACCACAGGAAAAAAGGAAAAGCAAACTTAGAAGGGAACCAAAGATATATTTCATATAAAGTCTTATTTCGGATCTAACGCCTTTTCGATTTGATAATCGAGGTCAGCAAAATGATAACGCTGCATGCGGTCAGCACTAGAGCTTGCTCGTCCTTTTGCTTCCTTTTGGATTTCCATAAGCACACCTCTAGCGACTGCAGTTACATCAGAATTAGAGGACATACTGAAAGAGGAACCTCTTGCTCCCGAACTTGCTGCGCTAGGTTTTGCAGAAACAAGCGATACTAACGTGTTTACATAGTTACGTTGTAAGTTTCGCTCATATAAGTCAGGTGAGGAACTATTCCACACGTATCCTTTTAAATCTTGCATATATTCGTCTAAGGAATATGCATTCTTATCCACAGATTGAGAAGTGTACATTTTTTGAAGAATCATCGGACTTAAAATACGACTTAGTACATTCTTTTGAAGCCCTTCCACCACGCTCACAGGAGATTTATTTGTGTTTTCAAACACTTCCTTCTTCATGAGCCATTCCGGCGTTTTGAAGATCTGTTCGTTAAGGAAACCAAGCGCTTCTTTCTGTTCTTGTTTTGAAACCACTTCGTAGACAGGACCTCTCTGCTCAATGGTTTTTGGAGTTTCTAATTCCCCTCCAACGTATTTAGAGACATGCCCTAAATAACGGTTAAATTGACTTGTAACTTGATCATACATGGTCGACAAATTCGAGTAATCTTCATTGTCCACTCGAGTCCATTTGTCTAGGTCTTTCATGATCCTTTGCAAGTTCTTAATTCCGTAGCTACTTCCTACCATTGCATTATCTCCTACTTGCTCGCTTTGCGATCTTGGGTCAAATGGATTGGATTCCGTACCGAACCAAAGTCTTTTGTTCTCAAGTTCTTTCATCACCCATTTGTTCAGATGAGTTTTTTCTGCATCGGGAGTTTTAAATTGGTCGAATCTTCTGTAACCCCACTCAATTGCCCATTTGTCGTAATCTCCAATTCTAGGCATAATACCTAAATCTCCCACTTTATCCTCCGGTTGTGCTACGTAATTGAATCGAGCATAGTCCATGATGGAAGGGGTATGTCCATTTTTCTCTAACCACTTTTTGTCTCTTAACTTCTCTACAGGAACTGTCGAAGATGATCCAAAATTGTGACGCAGACCAAGGGTATGCCCCACTTCGTGGGAAGAGACAAATCGAATCAACTCGCCCATCAACTTGTCGTCAAATTCCATGGTACGTGCTCTTGGATCGTTTGGTGCCGCTTGCACAAAATACCAGTTTCTAAGTAGAGACATTACGTTGTGATACCAGTTAATATGACTCTCCATGATTTCACCAGTTCTTGGATCTGAAATAGAAGGTCCTGAGGCATTGGGTACATCCGAAGGCTTATATACGATTGCGGAAAACCTTGCGTCTTCCAAACTCCATTCTGGATCGGTTTTGCTGCTAGGCACTTTGCCCACAATGGCATTTTTAAATCCAGCCTGTTCAAAAGCAACTTGCCAATCGTTAACTCCAGCTATTAAGTAAGGCACCCACTTTTTAGGGGTTGCAGGATCTATATAGAATACAATTTGTTTTGCAGGTTCAACCAGTTCTCCTTTGTTGTACCGTGCCACGTCTTGTGGTTTTGGTTCGAGTCTCCATCTTTTAATTACAGAAACACGCTTCACACCTTGAGGATCTAAATCAAAATCTGTATACCCTACCGTGAAATACCCAACACGCGGATCGAAATAACGAGCCTGCATTTTATTTTCCGGTAAAAGAACCAGAGAAGAATTGATCTCAACCGTATAGTTTCCACTAATGACTGGACGGTTCGCAGCACTGACGCTCGGGTCTACTCTCCCTGCGGTTCTAGCAAACGTCTTGGTCGTATTAATTTCAATATTGGTTGGGAATGACTTTACGTAATTTGTAAAGGATTTGTCTTTTTGTAACGCTCCAACACGGTAGGAGTTCTTTCTTGAAGCCGAGAAACTAACTAGTTCGTTATCGGCATTGATTAAATCTGTAATCTCCACGACCGTAGACTTCTTCGTAGGTCCATAGGCTTTGATATCAAAGGCATGTACAATTGCATGAGTGTTATTTCTAATTACAGAATTGTACATCGATGCTGTTGAATCCTGAACGTAATCCGCATAGGAGATGGAACGAATGAAAAGCTTATCTGAAGGTCCTTTTTCAAAAGATACCACATGCTGCGCAATTTGATCGCCTGCATATCCAGTGGTTCCTGTTCTCATTCCGGCTGCTGCCTTGGTCAGTCTGCTAACCAGTAGGAATTCCTTTTTTAAAACGGAATCTGGGACTTCAAAGAAGTACTTGTCGTCAATTTTGTGGACGGTAATAATGCCCTGATCGCTTTTGGCTTTGGCCGTGATCACGTCTTTATAAGGCTTGATTTTCACAGGCGCTTTAGCCGCCGCTGGAGTTGCCGCTTTCGCTTTTGCGGAGTCGGCCTTGACCTTTGCAGAATCACTTTGTGCCTGCATTAGTCCACCGGAGACGTGCAATGCAATCACGAAAAGGAAAATACTGATTTTCTTCATGGAGTTTAAATTTTGCTAAAGATAGCAAAATTATTGTTCTCAAAGCCTTTCTAATAGGGCAATATTTTCAACATGATGGGTTTGAGGAAACATGTCAACCGGCAGCACTTTTACTACTTTATAATGGTCTTTCATAAGTGCAATATCTCTAGCCTGCGTGGCAGAATTACAACTCACATAGACAATTCTCTCAGGAGACAATTTGAGAATTTGTTCTACTACTTTTTGGTGCATCCCATCTCTAGGTGGATCCGTAATTAGCACGTCTGCTTTTGGGTGTGACTCCAAAAAGGAATCGGTGAATACTTCTTTCATGTCACCGCAGTAGAAACTACAGTTCTCAAGGCCGTTTAATTTTGCATGAGCTTTCGCAGCATCGATGGCTTCTGGCACCGATTCAATACCGATCACTTGCTTTGCATAACGGGCGACGTACTGGGCGATGGTCCCCGTCCCTGTATAGAGGTCATACACCACCTCGTCACCTTTTAGGTCCGCAAACTCTAAGGTTTTACGGTAGAGCTCTAATGCTTGTTTGTAATTGGTTTGAAAAAAAGATTTGGGTCCAATCTTAAATTCAAGACCGTCCATTTGCTCCATTAGAAAACCGCTACCGTAGTACGTTTGGATGTCTAGATCGTAAACGGAATCGTTCCCCTTTGAATTTATTGCGAAGAGTAAAGTTGATATTTTTGGGAATTTTTCAAGTAAATAAGCAAATAGGGCTTTTTGATTTTCAGGTTCTTCTCTATACAATTGGAACAAAACCATCCACTCTCCACTTGAATTTTGTCTTAGCATTAGGGTTCTTAAAAATCCTTCTTGATTTCGAGGATCAAAGAACTCTAGTCCTTGCTCTATTGCGAAGTCGCGCACGGCAATTCGAATTGCATTGGAGGGATCCTCTTGCAAGTGGCATTCGCTTAGATTCAATATCTTACTCCACATTCCGGGAATATGGAAACCTAAGGCATCGCGAGAACCTAAATTCCCTGACGAATCGATCTCCTCTTGGGTAAGCCAACGGGAATTTGAAAAGGAAAATTCCATCTTGTTGCGATAGTAATAGGGCTCATTGCAACCCAATATCGGCAAAGCATCAAAATTATCAACACCACCAATTCGACGAAGATTATTAAGAACTTCTGACTCCTTATACTCTAATTGCTTTTCGTACGAGAGATTTTGCCATTTGCATCCTCCACACACTCCGAAATGAATGCATTTTGGTTTCACTCTATCTGGAGAAGCCTGAACTAGCTCATGTACTTGTGCTTCGTAATACTTACTTTTAGACTTCTTCACTCTGGCATGAACCACGTCACCGGGCACTGCGCCCGAAACCAAAACAGTTTTTCCTTCAGGAGTTTTTCCAACGGCGACTCCTTTGGCACCTGCAGAAGTTAAAGCAATGTTTTCAAGAATAAGGGTTCTTTTTTTCATTTGGCAAAAATAAGCTTTTCCGATGTAACAATAAACACATAATTGCCTTCCAAACTCAACTCTATATAAATGACTCGCCACCAGCCAGCGCACCCATTCAATATAAATCTGGTAATTAATTGGTAGAATAGAAGCATCATTGCAGAAAGTCCTCAAAGTCTTTGTGAACTGCGTGATTAATTATTTTAAAAATGCTTGCACTTTACATGTGGGCATATCGCTGGTTTTAGATAAAAAAACCTCGCAAATTGCGAGGTTTTTTGTTTTTATATAATTTGTCCCGTTCTTATTTTGCAGCTTCTTCACCGGATACTGGCTCTGCAGAAGGAGCGGTTGCAACTTCTGGAGCAGGCTGCTTAACACCTGATAGCTTTTCCATGGATTCCCCAAACTGTGGATCTTGTAGACTGAAGAAAGGTCTAGCGAACAGCTTCCCGTCTTTGTCTAATAACACATAACTTGGAATTTTAAATCCGTACAATCCGAAATCTTTCGCTGCTTTCGCGTTAATACCGCCTTCTACCCAGTACTGAGTCCCTGGGAAATCTTTAAACAAAGCAGTACTTGTTTTTTGGAATTGATCCTTCGTATCGTCCAAATTGACAAACACATAATTCACTTTGTCGCCATAGGTATCTGTCACGGCTTTGATTGCAGGAACTGTCGAAACAGCAATCCCTGGATTCCAAGACGCATAGAAGACAACAAACGAAGGTTTCGTTTTAAGGTCGGATAAAACCACGCTCTTCCCTTCTTTGTCCATCAATTTAAGCTCTGGAGCTTGTCCTTCTTTATGACCCATTAAAACCACTTGAAGTTTCTTCAAATCCGTTTTAATCTTTGAATCGCTAACCGTTTTGTCTATCAAAGCTGTAATGCGATCGTAATTTTTGCTATTCATGAAGTTTAAGTCTCCTTGAGTTAAAACGTAGGAGAAAAAGTAATCTTTTGCTGTAGCAGAGAGATCTTTTCTTGTTTCAAGATAGTTTGCAAACGTTTCAGAAACCAGTTCTTCTCCTGGTGCTTTGGCGGGCAAACTTGCACGGTATTTCTGAAAATCACCATTCAATTGATTCAATTGATACTCTCTAAACATAGGGTAATCGCGAATCATTTGATCGCTATTGCTTAGCATCTGGTCCTTAACCTTCTTGAATTCAGCACCGGTTTTGAAATCCGCTTTCTGAGTGGCTTGTCCATGCATTTGTGCATATCCGTCTAAAACACCCAATAGTCTTGCTTTCGCCTCTTGCTTTTTGAAGTCTAACACATCCGAATCGGCTTTGTGCTTTTTAGCACTAGCCTCAAAAATAGAATACACAGAATCTTCTATGGATTTGAAATCTTTCAAGAAGGCAGCTTCGTCCTTTTTAATTAACTCTTCCATATTGATTTTAAGTGCATAGGTTTCAAATCCAGTCTGTGCATCTTTTAGGAAGTCATTGTTGGGTTTAGCATCTCCCTTGATCACATAGTTCGTTGGGAAGCTAAGACCTACTCCTTCAATTTCAAGGGTCTGACCTTTTTTAAGGTACACTACGTTTGATGCTCCACCATAGGTAATGACGTAAAGTCCATTTTTCTCGGCTTCAAACGAGCCTGAAAACTCTCCTTTGGCATCCAAGCCCATATTGAGCAGCGGAAGTGTACTAACACTTGAGGTTTCTATAATCTCAACACGTTCTAAAGGGGATCCACCGGTCAATTTCCCTTTGATTTCTACTTTTTTTGAACACGAGACAGCAAAAAGCGCCATCGCAAATACTAACAAATATTGTTTCATGATTAATCTTTTCAAACTGCGCAAAATTAAGCTATTGCCTAGTTTCAGCGAAATATATTTCACGAATTTATGAAAAGTTTAACCAAAAAAAATATCGTCCCACTTCTGTGGGACGATATGCGATATAAATAGTTTGAATTTATCCTTTGTTTGTAAGAGCACCCATGTATTCACGGTTCATTCTTGCAATGACTTCAAGAGAAATTCCTTTTGGACATTCCACCTCACAAGCCCCAGTATTGGAACAGTTTCCAAATCCTTCTTCATCCATAGTTTCTACCATGTGAAGAACACGTCTTTTCGCCTCAACACGTCCTTGAGGAAGGAGTGCGAATTGAGAAACTTTTGCCCCTACAAATAACATTGCAGAACCATTTTTACAAGTTGCTACACAAGCGCCACAACCAATGCATGCTGCTGCATCCATCGCTTTGTCTGCGTCCTCTTTCGGAACTGGAATTGCATTTGCATCAAGGGTGTTTCCAGAGGTATTCACGGAAACAAAACCTCCAGCAGCCATAATCCTGTCGAATGCAGAACGGTCTACTACAAGGTCTCTAATTACAGGAAACGCAGCACTTCTCCACGGTTCGATTGTAATGATTTCCCCATCTTTGAACATCCTCATGTGCAACTGACAAGTTGTAATTCCTGTGTCAGGTCCGTGGGGACGGCCGTTAATGTATAACGAGCACATACCACAAATCCCTTCTCTACAGTCGTGGTCAAAAGCCACCGGCTCTTTTCCGTCATTCACTAGATTCTCGTTTAAGATATCGAGCATTTCTAGGAAGGATGAATCTGTCGATACATCAGAAATTTTATATACTTCGAATTGTCCTTTTGTTTTATTGTTCTTCTGTCTCCAAATCTTCAGAGTCAGATTAAGTCCTTTTTTTGCACTCATTTTCTTTACTGTTTAGGAGATGAATTAAATTTCTCAGTACGACCACATGAATTACCAGTTATTACGGGATTCCATGAAGTCTTCACGCTGCTCACCTTACGTAAGGTAAAAGTTTTTAATCCTTTCATATCTTACTTATTTGTAGCTTCTTTGTTTTACTTCGATGTTCTCGTATTCTAGCCCTTCCTTATGCATTATTTCTGCATTGATGTCTTGGCCTTGATACTCCCAAATAGCAGCATACATAAAATTCTCGTCATCTCTTTGTGCCTCACCCTCTGCGGTAGAATGGTCTACTCTGTAATGGCCTCCACAAGATTCTTTTCTTTCTAACGCGTCTTTCGCCATTAGTTGTCCTAATTCTAAGAAGTCCGCAACACGGAAAGCTTTTTCTAATTCCATGTTCATCGAATTGGCTTCTCCGGGAACCTTCACATCTTTCCAGAACTCGTTTCGTACTTCTTCAATTTCTCGAATTGCTTCTTGCAAACCTTCCGGCGTTCTTGCCATACCCACTTTGTTCCACATAATGTGACCCAATTTCTTGTGGAAATAATCTACAGAGTGTGTTCCCTTATTGTTGATAAAGAAATCGATTCGATCTTGTATTTCTTTCTCGGCTGCATCAAAATCTGCAGTCTGAGTTGGGATTTTACCGGTGCTAATGTCTGCAGACAAATAATCGGCAATCGTATAAGGAAGAACAAAATAACCGTCTGCGAGACCTTGCATAAGTGCCGAAGCTCCTAGGCGGTTGGCACCGTGGTCCGAGAAGTTTGCTTCTCCAATAACGAAGCAACCTGGAATTGTAGATTGCAAGTTGTAATCTACCCAAACACCTCCCATGGTGTAGTGTACGGCAGGGTAAATTCTCATTGGGGTTACGTACGGGTTGTCTGCAGTAATCTTTTCATACATGACAAATAAGTTCCCATATTTCTCCTCTACCCAGGCTTTTCCTAGATCATAAATCTGTTGATCGCTCGGGTTATGAATATTTTTTTCAATGGCAGCTTCTTTTCCTTTCTTCGTTATTTCCGTAGAAAAGTCTAAGAACACCCCTTCTTTCGTGTCGTTATTTTCAATTCCGAATCCTGCATCACAACGTTCTTTCGCTGCACGCGATGCTACGTCTCTTGGAACTAAGTTCCCAAAGGCAGGATAGCGGCGCTCTAAGTAATAGTCTCTATCTTCTGCTTTAATATTTTCGGCTTTCAGTTTCCCTTCTCTAATCGCTTGGGCATCTTCAATCTTTTTCGGTACCCAAATACGTCCAGAGTTACGTAAAGACTCAGACATTAAGGTTAATTTAGATTGTTGCGTCCCGTGCACCGGAATACATGTCGGGTGAATCTGTACATAGCAAGGATTTGCGAAGTAAGCCCCCTTCTTATGTATCTTCCAAGCAGCAGAAGCATTTGAACCCATTGCGTTCGTAGAAAGGAAATAAACATTACCATATCCTCCCGACGCAATGACAACCGCGTGAGCAGAATGTCTTTCAATTTCACCTGTCACCAAGTTCCGCGTAATAATTCCTCTCGCTTTGCCATCCACTAAGACCAAGTCCATCATTTCATGACGGTTATACATCTTAATTCTACCTTTTCCAATCTGGCGACTCATGGCTGAGTAAGCACCAAGCAAAAGTTGCTGACCGGTTTGTCCTTTTGCGTAAAAAGTTCTTTTAACTTGAACCCCACCGAACGAGCGGTTATCAAGTTGACCTCCGTATTCTCTCCCAAAAGGAACCCCTTGAGCGACACATTGGTCAATAATATTGGCAGAAACTTCCGCTAAACGATAAACGTTTGCTTCTCTTGAACGGTAATCTCCCCCTTTAATAGTATCGTAAAAAAGACGGTAAATGGAATCCCCATCTCCTTGGTAGTTTTTCGCAGCATTGATACCTCCCTGTGCAGCAATTGAGTGTGCACGACGAGGAGAATCTTGGTAGCAAAATGCTTTCACATTGTATCCTTGCTCTGCCAAAGTCGCAGCGGCCGACCCTCCTGCGAGACCCGTACCGACCACAATAATATCAATTTTATCGCGGTTGTTTGGCGAGACCAAGTTCATATGATTTTTATGATTTGTCCATTTGTCCTCGAGCGGACCTACTGGAACTTTTGAATCTAATTTATTCATATCTACTTTGATATTATTATGTTAAAAAATGAAATACCGCAACAAAGATGAATCCTGCTGGAATTAGTATCGAGTACCAATTTCCTATGGCTTTGATGGCTGGCGTGTATTGTGGATGCCTTGCACCAATGGATTGGAATGAGGATTGGAATCCGTGCGCTAAGTGAAGACCTAATAAAATAAAGGAACCCACATAAAGAACCACTCTCCATAATTCAGAGAACTGAACTCTTAAATGATCAAAGTCGGTACCTGTACTTTCAGCCCCTAAGTAATTTTTTGAAATCGTAGGAAACCAAAAATCAAGCAAATGAACTCCTAAGAACACCAGGACTACCGCCCCAGAAATAATCATATTCCGTGACATCCATGTGGAATTCGCGGAAGCTCCATTCACTGCATACGAAACAGGTCTTGCCTTTCGATTCTTGATTTCAAGAACAAATCCCATAATGAAGTGGAACAAAACGGCCAACAATAAGATCGGCTGCATTAAGAACTGAATTAAAGGATTATTTCCCATGAAGTGCGATGCCTCATTAAACGCATCGGCACTTATAACGGACAAAAAGTTGACTGCCAAGTGCATGATGAGAAAAATCAACAAAAACATTGCCGACAATGCCATTGCATACTTTCTACCAATTGTAGAACTAGTTAAACCTCCCATATAAAAATGTTAATTTGAATTTTGACAAAGTTAAAAAATTGTTAAGGTCAAAGCGAGTGAGAAAAATCACAATCGCCTAGTTTATAATATTTCTAAATAGTAACCCTTAATACTTAAGCACTTAGAATGAAATTTAGTGATAAACCAATCAAAAATCGCAAAGATATCTACTAAAATTGTCCTCGGATCCTTCTAATTTCCGTTTACAGCCGTAGTGATTAGTTCGGCTGCTTTTTCACTAGCTCCACTTCCTCCTAGAAGTCCTCGAAGCTCTTGGTAGTCGTTGAGAACCTGCTCACGCTTAGGTCCGCTAAGCACTTTCTTTAACTCGAGGACGAGAAGGTTTTCGGTCAATTCATTCTGAATTAGTTCTTTAACTACCTCTCTTTCCATAATTAAGTTGACCAGACTAATGTACTGAATATTTTTCAACAATCGTTTTGCAATTTCATAAGAAACTCGACTTCCTCGATAACACACCACTTGCGGCACATTCAAAAGAGCCGTCTCTAAGGTGGCTGTGCCTGAGGTCACTAGCGCAGCTTGCGAGACTCTCAGCAAATCATACGTTTGATTAGAGACAAAATGGACTTTCGAATCTGTGAATTGCTCATAGAAACTTGGGGCAAGGCTTGGGGCACCCGCTATTACAAACTGATAATTTAAAAAATGAGATCGAACGGAGAGCATGGTCTTAAGCATTTTCTGAACTTCTTGCTCTCTTGATCCTGGCAGAAGTGCAACAATAGGTTCTTGTCCTAGTCCATTGCGCTCTAAGAAAGAAACTCGGTCCAGTGGCCCGAGTTCCCCCACTGCATCGAGCAAGGGATGACCTACGAACTCCACTTGAATACCGTGCTTTTCATAAAATTCTTTTTCGAAAGGTAGGATCACTAACATTTGATCTACATCTTTTCGAATGGATTTGACCCGACCTTCTTTCCACGCCCACAATTGGGGAGAAATATAATAGACAACGCGAATCCCTAACTCTTTTGCAAACTTTGCAATCCTCAGATTAAATCCAGGATAATCAATCAAGATAAGAACATCAGGCATGTAGGACTTAATGTCATTTTTGCAAAATCGAATGTTGGTTAAAATGGTCTTGAGGTTTAAAACCACTTCTAGAAACCCCATAAAGGCAAGGTCCTTAATATGCTTTACGGGCTCAACACAAACCGCTTGCTTCATAAGATCTCCGCCCCAAAATCGAAACTCAGCATTGGAATCTTTTTGAATAAGTGCCTTGATTAGATTAGAGCCGTGCAAATCCCCTGAGGCTTCTCCCGCAATAATATAATATTTCATGAGTATCTGATGATTTATGATGTTGGCGAAAATCCCTAAAAAAATGGCAAGAACCTCGCGATTGCAATTTACAATTAAGGTTTCAAAGTTATTGCTAATTTTTGATATTTATGTAAAACTGAGCCCCGAGCCTACTTTTCAAGTCCATACTATTAATTTTGTTTGAGTGCTTTCTCGAAAACCTATTTCTGCCAACCTTTAAAATCTGCTCCTTTTTTGAAACCTCAAAAGGCAAAGTCTGAATATCTCATTCCATTCTTGATTTTGTATCTTTGTGAAGGAAAATGAACTGAACTTTTTTAGTTCAAAATCACACTGCATTAGGATGCTTAGAAGGTCCTTGTTCCGTTTAATGGAAATTGCAGGCACAACAAACACTCGATGGCGCTTTAAAAAGCACCCTCAAGTTCAAAAACTGAAGAGATGGAAGAAACATTTGAAATCAAAAACAAAATAGCTGAAAGTGGACTCATAAACTTTGATATAGCTTCACTGGTGCCCGTAGGAAAACGTGTGGGACTTGATATTAAAGATTTTTTATTTCAGGAATTAATCTTAAAAGAAAAAGATTTTCGTGAGAAAGTAGAAAATCTAGATCCCACTGAATTCCAAGACACCTATGTATATGTATACAATTCAGTGGATGCGATTGTCCCTTTATGGGCCTATTTTTTGATTGCCTCGAAACTAACAGGGCACGCAAAGAAGGTGATCTTTGGAAACGAAAAAGATTTGGAAGTCCTCCTACTTCATGAAGCCATTGAATCCACCGACTTTAGTACGTATGAAGGAAAAAGAATGCTCGTTAAAGGATGCAGTGATTTTGATATTCCAGAAAATGCATACATAGAGCTCGTTCAAAAACTCAAACCCATTGCAAAATCTATGATGTTCGGCGAAGCCTGCTCAAATGTACCGATATTCAAAAATAAAGCGGGGTAAAGCCTAATGCTTCTGGAAAGGTAGGTACAATATTTGCTAATATCTTTTTATAATCAAATACCAAAACAACTATGAGCTTACTAGATCTAATCGCTGGAAATGCAGGGAATCAAGTTGCGCAACGCGCGGAAAACAAATTCGGGATTTCTAAAAATCAAATTATTGCGCTTCTCGCTGTAGCCGCACCTGTGGTAATTTCCTATCTAAAAAACAAGACAAAGGACAAAGCAGAAGCGGAGTCTTTAAGCAATGCGTTGGACAAGGATCATGACGGAAGTATTTTAAATGACCTTTCGCAGATTGACGCAAGAGAACAAGAAGGATCTTCTATTTTAGACCATATTTTTGGCTCGCAAAAGACACAGGTTGAAAACCAACTTTCTCAAAACACAGGGATTTCAATGGACAAAATTGGCCCTATTCTATCGATGCTTGCCCCCGTAATCATGGGCTACATAGGAAACCAAAAACAATCGAACCATGTAGATTCAGGAGGCATTGGGGACCTTCTCGGTGGAATCTTAGGTCAAGCTCAGCAACAGGCTCAAGGAGGAAACAATCCACTGAACGATATTTTAGGCCAAGTTCTAGGATCTACGACACAAAACTCTAGCTCGAATCCATTAGAAGATTTGCTTGGAGGGGTATTAGCATCCGATACGAAAGAACAAAACAAAGGCGGACTTGGAGGACTACTAGGAAGTATTCTCGGACGAGGCTAAACCCAATAAAAAAAACCGAAGATTATTCTTCGGTTTTTTTCTTTTTCACTGCCTTCGGCTTTTCAGCTTTCGGTGTTGCAACTTTTTCTACCACTGCCTCAGCCGTGGCTGTTTTTGCTTTTCTTGGGCGTGACTTTCCATAACTCCCTGCGATTCGTTTTCCTTTGGTTGTTTTTTTATCTCCTTTTCCCATATAAAATGTTTTTGTGGTTGTTATCCAAAGTTACAAAATATTTAATGAATATCTTTTGCCTCCTGTCCTAAAATCCAATCCCACCTCGAGAGCTTGCGAATCTTCCGGACTCCAATTTTCTCAATTCTCACGAAATACCGTATCTTTGCCCGCGAAAACTTTCACTTTATTTTAGAAGTTTGTCCCTTTAAATTAAGACCTACATTTATGTTCAGAACGCACACTAACGGAGAGTTAACTCTAACGAATCTAAACCAGGAAATAACACTATCCGGATGGGTACAAACCATCCGAGACAAAGGTTTTATGGTTTGGATCGATTTAAGAGACCGATATGGCATCACGCAATTGGTTTTTGATCAGGAGCGTTCTACGGAGGAATTAATGGAGAGTGTAAAGAAACTCGGCCGCGAGTATGTGATTCAAATTAAAGGCACCGTGATTGAACGAGCCTCAAAAAATCCAAAGATCCCGACCGGCGAGATTGAAATCTTAGTAAAAGAATTGCAAATCTTAAACGCCTCCGAACTCCCCCCTTTTACCATTGAAGATCAAACGGACGGAGGAGAGGAACTTCGAATGAAGTACCGCTATTTAGACATTCGAAGAAATCCGGTTAAAAACAAATTAATTTTCCGCCATCAGATGGCTCAAAAAGTAAGAAACTATCTTACGGATAAAGAATTCATTGAGGTGGAAACTCCCGTACTTATTAAATCAACTCCTGAGGGTGCAAGAGACTTTGTCGTCCCAAGCCGAATGAACCCTGGTCAATTTTACGCACTTCCTCAATCGCCTCAAACTTTTAAGCAGTTATTAATGGTGGGTGGTATGGACCGCTATTTCCAAATCGTGAAATGCTTCCGAGATGAAGATTTACGTGCAGACAGACAACCTGAATTCACGCAAATCGACTGTGAGATGGCTTTTGTTGAACAGGAAGAAGTACTGGAAATATTCGAAGGCTTAACAGCAAAGCTCCTTCAAGACATTACGGGTAAAACCTTCGGTTCTTTTCCAAGAATGACCTACCAAGAGGCAATGACCCGTTACGGAAATGACAAACCTGACATCCGGTTTGCGATGGAATTCGTGGAACTAAATGAAGAAATGAAAGGCAAAGATTTTCCGATCTTCGACCAGGCTCCCCTTGTTGTAGGAATCAACGTAGAAGGATGCGCAGAGTATACACGTAAGCAAATTGATGCGTTAGTTGAATGGATCAAACGTCCCCAAATCGGAGCCACAGGAATGGTCTGGGTTAAATACCAATTGGACGAAACCTTAACCTCGTCTGTCAACAAATTCTTTACTCCAGAGGATTTAAAACAAATCGCCCAAAAGTTCGGTGCGAAACCGGGAGATTTAATGTTAGTGCTAAGCGGCGAACACCAAAAAGTAAGAACCCAACTGTCCGCTCTTCGAATGGAGCTCGGAAATCAACTTGGTCTTCGTAAGTCGAATGAATTCTCCCCCCTATGGGTAGTGGATTTCCCACTCCTAGAATGGGACGAAGAATCCAATCGCTACCATGCGATGCACCATCCATTCACCTCGCCAAAAGCGGAAGACATTTCTCTTCTGGAAATTGCACCCGAAAGGGCAAGAGCAAATGCGTACGATTTGGTCCTTAACGGAAATGAAATCGGTGGGGGATCTGTACGAATCTTTGATCAAAAATTGCAAAGCAAAATGTTTGATCTTCTAGGGTTCACTAAAGAACAAGCACAATCACAGTTCGGATTCTTAATGGATGCCTTTAAATATGGAGCCCCTCCTCACGCAGGTTTGGCCTTTGGCTTCGATAGATTAGTGGCCATTTTAGATGGAAACGAAGTGATTAGAGATTACATTGCCTTCCCAAAAAACAATTCAGGTCGAGATGTAATGATTGATGCGCCGAGCCTTGTATCGGATCTTCAGCTGGAGGAACTGCATTTAAAAATTTCGGAATAAAGAAATATAATTCACTAAGAAATCCCAGTCATTGACTGGGATTTCTTATTTTTGACCAAATTTGTTCAATGAAATTCATAAAATTACTTCCCATTTTATTTGTTAGCCTAATGATCCAAGCGCAATCACTGACATCTTATGTAAATCCATTTATTGGAACGAAAACCATGGGACATACGTTTCCAGGTGCTGCAGCGCCCTTTGGCATGGTCCAACTCTCCCCAAGTACAAACCAGCAGCCTTATGCTCTGGACGGAAAGTACAACCCACTCACGTATCGCTATACAGCGGGTTACCAATACGAGGATTCAACCATTTTTGGCTTTGCTCATACCCATTTCAGTGGCGTGGGCCATAGTGATTTGGGCGATTTCTTAGTCATGCCCACCACAGGAGAGCTCCAACTAGAACCTGGCGAAGTGGATAAGCCTCGAAGCGGTTACCATTCACAGTATGATAAAGGAAGTGAAAAAGCAAGTCCTGGTTATTATACCGTAAACTTGAAAGACTACAATATTAAAGCGGAACTTACCGCCTCAGAACGTGTAGGATTCCATAAATATACATTTCCTAAAACCGATAAAGCGCATCTGATTCTAGATTTGATGCACAATATCTACAATTTTGAAGGAAAAAATGTTTGGACTTTTGTTCGAGTAGAGAACGATAACACCGTTGTGGGTTATCGAGAAACGACAGGCTGGGCAAGAACCAGGAAAGTGTATTTTGCTATGAAATTTTCACAACCTTTTACCAGTTATGGTAGAAAACGCTACGACACCCCTGTCTACAATGGTTTTTATCGAAAATTCAATGAAAATGAAAATTTCCCTGAATTCGCAGGAAGAGAAATTCGAGCCTACTTCAATTTTGACACGAACGAGAATCCAGAGCTCAAAGTTAAATTTGCTCTGTCTAATACATCCACGGCCGGTGCACTCAAAAACCTGGAACAGGAAATTCCAGGATGGGACTTTGAAAAACAAAAATTAATCACAGAAAAAAAGTGGGAAAAAGAACTCTCTAAAGTGCAAGTCACTAGTTTAACTCCACAAGACAAGCGAACCTTCTACACAGCACTCTACCACACTATGCTTTCGCCGATCGTCTACGAAGACGTCGATGGGACTTATCTTGGGCTAGACCAAAATTTGCATACCAGCGATGGCTTTACCAACTATAGTATTTTTTCCCTTTGGGACACGTACAGAGCATTGCATCCTTTGTACAATTTGATTCAACCCGCTCGTAACAACGATATGATGCATTCGATGATGGCTCATTATGACCAAAGCGTTCATAAGGCTTTGCCCATATGGTCTCATTATGCCAATGAAAACTGGTGTATGATTGGATACCATTCTGTATCTGCCCTAGCAGACGCCCTTAAAAAAGGCACAACTACCCTAGACCCTAAACGAGTACTAGATGCCGCAATCCATTCCTCAAATCTTTTCTACTATGACGGAATTGAGTCCTATTTAAAATACGGTTATGTGCCGGAAGACCTAAGCAGTGCTTCAGTGTCGAAAACATTAGAATATGCCTATGACGATTGGGCTATCGCCCAAATTGCGCAATTGGCAGGTGATAAAAATGCCGAACAAACCTATTTAAAAAGAGCGGAAAGCTACCAAAATGTTTACAATCCCGAGACAGGCTTCATGCATCCGCGTTTAGCCAATGGTCAGTTCAAAAAAGAGTTTGATCCTATGGACACGCATGGGCAAGGATTCATTGAAGGAAATGCCTTCAACTATGGACTGTATGTTCCACAAAACATTCCTCACATGATCTCCATGATGGGGGGCAAAACCAAATTTGCCACTCACCTCGATGAGATCTTCACCACAGAAATTGCGGATAAGTACATCGAAAAAAACGAGGATATTACACGAGACGGAATCATAGGGAATTATGTACATGGGAATGAACCCGGTCACCACATCCCGTATTTGTACAACTGGACGAACCAACCGTACAAAACGCAAATGCGTGTGCGAGGAATTCTTCGTACGATGTATAATGATCTACCTGATGGCCTTTGCGGAAATGACGATGCCGGACAGATGTCTGCTTGGTATATCTTTTCCTCACTTGGTTTTTATCCCGTCTTGCCAGGTTCTGACGAGTATGCCCTGGGTAGCCCTCTAGTGAAATCGGCTACACTGAACTTTGAAAATGGAAAAACCTTGCATATTCAAACTGAAAATCAATCGGAAAAGAATGTCTATGTGAAAGAAGTCTTATGGAACGGGAAAAAGATAGAAACCCCTTTCGTGAATCACAAGCAATTGACTCAAGGTGGCACTTTGCTATTTAGAATGAGTTCTAAACCGAAAATGTAACCTGGCGGGGTGTAGACACCTCAAAAAGGAAAAATAAAAAAAGCCTGCAAAGAGTTACTCTTCGCAGGCTTTTCAATTTCTATAGATCGATCTATTTCGTTTTCACATCTCCCGGCTCTGGGAAACGAGCCGCAGTAAATTCGCGAGAAACGGCAGATTTTTCAAATTTAAGTTTACCGGAAAGCGTCTCAATTACGATTCCATCTTCCTCTACTTGAGCAATTCTTCCGTGCATTCCTGAAGTGGTTACAATACGCTGTCCCACTTTAAGAGAGCCTTGAAAATTTTGCTCCTTCTTTTGCTTTTTCATTTGTGGGCGTAGCATCACAAAATACATGAAAACAAAGAAGAGTCCGAACATCACCAAAGTAGGCATCATAGAGCCTTCTCCTGGGTCTGCTTGTAAAAATACATTCAACATAAATTAAGGTTTTGTAACGTTAGCCGTAAAAGAAATAATAACTGGCGAACTTTCTACGTTTGCAAAAACTTGTGCTTGTTTGTTTTGAAATCCGTCAAAGCTTGAAGAGTCAAATCTTAGCATTACTTGCCCTTTTTCTCCAGGGAGAATTGGTTCTTTAGTAAATTCCGGCGCAGTACAACCACAACCTGGAACCACTTCTGAGATAATGAGTGGGTTTTCCCCTGTGTTGGTAACCTCGTATACGTGATCAACAGATTCTCCTTTTTTCACATCTTTAAAGTCCCAATGCGCTTCTGACAAAGCAAGGCTTGTTAGAGGACCTGCTGGCGCAGCCACTTGAGCTTCAGATTCTGCGGTTGTTGTTAATTGTTCTGGTGTTTGGTCTTTTTTACAAGAAGCTAAACCCAAAAATAATACCATCGGAATTAAAATACTTTTTTTCATTTTTCTTAATTTATTCGGTTCGTATCTTTTGAATATTTATCTAATATTCCATTTATAAATATATGGGATTTTTCTGAGCCATAAATTTTGGAAATTTCAACGTATTCATTGATAATTATCCTTGAAGGCGTAGCTTTGAAATAATCGAACTCTGTGATTCCTGCAACGATAATGATTTTATCCATCAAGGAAATCCGTTCTAAATCCCAATTTTCCAGCCTGTCTTTAATCTTCTGCTCTGTCTGCTCCCACTTGTTTATCGCTTCCCATAGGATCTTACGAGCAAAGGATTTATCTTGGTCATCCTTTAGCATCTTTATAAGCGTATGACTTGGCTGATCTGGCTTTAAAAACCCAAGGGTTTTCTGTACCATAGAATTCGCAATATGAAAATCATCGGCCCAGCTCATTTCCTTTTCTTCTAAACGATCGTGAAAATCTTCATTTTCGGCGACATAGCGTAGGAATAGTTTTCCAATGAACTTTTGATCGTCCTCAAAACTATGCGTATCCAAACTCATGAAATCTTGGTATCGCTTCCCTGCTGTCATCCTTTGGAAGGTTTTCACAAGCAAATCGTCGTGTAACTCCCATTGCAACTCTTGATGCTTCGAAGTGAAATTCAATCTTTCTGTATTCTCTTCAATAAGACCAAGTATACGGTTGTTTACAAATTTTTGATTGGGATTCAAATCATTTTCGGACTTGATATACTTGTTTTTCCCAATTTCAATTTGCTTTTCTGCTAGACTTTTGAGTGCTACCAAAAAATTCAATTGATATACGTACAAATTGAAAATCTTTTCAATTTCAGAAAACATATTTTTCTCCAAAATTTCATATTGAATCGGGTTTTGCCGATATGAATAGAGGTTTTCTACTACTTTTTCACGAATTTGCCTTCTTCCTAACATTCAAAGAACTTTTAATTTGCAAAGATAGAAAAAAGAAGCGGATTTTTCTTGTCTTTAGACCAGTAATTCCCACGAGGGTTTGGGATCCAATTTGCTCAAATACACGGGCCGTTTTATTTAGGGCTTACCGATTTTATGGAATGGGACTGAAAGAACCATTTATTTTTGTTTATTTTTGCATTCCTAACTAGGTAAAGAAAATGAACGCACTTAAAACCCTAAACCCTTATTTCTGGAAGCACCGCGTGCTTTTGTTTTGGGGTTTTCTTTTTATCATTGCAAGTAACTTCTTTAATATTTTCAAAGTTCAATTCGTGGGTAGATCTGTGGATGAGATTTCCAGCACGGGCAGTTTAGGATTCAATAAACAAGTATTAATCTATGTGGCCATCATTGTGGGATCTTCCCTTTTAACGGGATTCTTCACCTTTATGATGAGACAAACGATCATTGTCTCCTCACGCCGCATTGAATTCGAATTAAAAAACAAAATCTATCGTCATTACCAAGAATGGTCCCTCACAGATTTCAAGACCTCGACCATTGGAGACTTAATGAATCGATTAAGTGAAGACGTAGTAGCCGTACGGATGTATTTAGGACCGGGCGTGATGTATGTGGTCAACCTGCTTGTACTTCTTGTCATAACAAGCATCTATATGCTTCGAACTGATGTTCAAATGACGTTATGGACCCTCATCCCCCTTCCTATTCTGTCCTTTGTCATCTACAAGGTTAGCTCAATCATCAATAAAAAATCAAAAGTAATGCAGAAAAGTCAATCTGCTATTTCCACTTTTGTACAGGACAGTTTCTCGGGTATTCGTGTGGTAAAGTACTTTGCGAAGGAGAGATATATTGATCAAAAATACGGAGTTAAGGTTAAAGACTACCAAGACAAAGCCTTAGACCTCGCAAAAACAGAGGCGTACTTTTTCACCATTATCTTGCTTGTGATTGGTCTTTTAAATGTAGTCATCCTTCTTGTCGGAGGACAAAAATATTTAGCAGGGGAAATCTCAGTGGGTAAGATTGCAGATTTTTTTCTTTACATTAACATTCTAATCTGGCCTTTCTCCATGGTAGGCTGGGTGGTTTCGGTTAACCAAAGAGCAGCTGCTTCCATGAGCAGAATCAATGAGTTTCTCGAGAAAAAGTCAGAGATCACCAACTTAAATTCAGAAAAATATCCGATTCGAGGAGATATTGAATTTAGAAATGTATCGTATACATACCCAAACACGGGCATTGAAGCGCTTCACAACTTATCTTTTCACGTGAAAGCAGGCGAAAGCCTTGCGATCATGGGCAAAACCGGAAGCGGAAAAACGACCATTGCACTCCTGCTCGCTAGATTGATTGATCCCACAGAAGGAATCATTTTAATCGATGGAAAAGATTTAAAGCAGCACAACTTAACTAACTACCGAGATCACATCGGATTAATCCCTCAAGAAAGCTACCTGTTTTCAGACACCATCTTTCAAAACATTGGATTTGCAGTGGATAATCCCACCCAAGAGCAAATCGAAGAGTATGCAATAAAAGCAGACGTCCATAAAAACATCATCGGTTTTAAAAACCAATACCAAACCCTGGTCGGAGAACGTGGCGTCATGCTATCAGGTGGGCAAAAGCAAAGAATTTGCATTGCCAGGGCTCTCATTAAAGAACCGGAAATCATCATCTTTGACGATTCCCTGTCGGCCCTTGATACAGAAA
Source organism: Chryseobacterium sp. A321 (assembly GCF_054489265.1). Taxonomy (NCBI): domain Bacteria; kingdom Pseudomonadati; phylum Bacteroidota; class Flavobacteriia; order Flavobacteriales; family Weeksellaceae; genus Chryseobacterium; species Chryseobacterium sp. A321. Next base: position 314,534 of record NZ_JBTMWZ010000001.1, read on the forward strand.
CCGAACAAAACATTCTTCAAAATATTGAAAGGGATTTAAAGAACTGTACCTCGATCCTTATTACCCATCGTGAGAGCAGCGCAAGACGTGCAGATCACATCCTAGATTTAACACCATCGCTGGAGTAATCCGCTTTATACTAAAGCCTAAAGGGGTTTTTCTACTTAAAGAATGCAACCAAAAAAAATATTTTCAGATTAAAAGAATTCTTTTATATTTGCTTCACTACATTTTTTAAAAAAACATCTGACAATGAGTGATTACAAGGAGCGCCACGAGAATGAAATATTCACAAAGGTGTTAAAGGCAGGGAGAAGAACATACTTTTTCGACGTACGCGAAACGAAAGCAGGAGATTACTATCTTACGATTACCGAAAGTAAAAAGAACTTTGGAGAGAACGGAGAAGCGAGCTTCGAAAAGCACAAAATTTACCTTTACAAAGAGGACTTTAAAGCTTTCCAAGAAATGTTTTCAGAATCAACAGATTTCATTATTGGGGAAAAAGGAGAGGATGTCATTTCTGACCGTCATGAAAAGGATTTCAAACCTCGTTCCTATACCATCGACACACCAGAGGATTTATAAGAATCGTATCTAAGATTCTAGACAATCCCTAAAATAAAAAAGCGTACTTGAATTTAAGTACGCTTTTTTTTGGGTGGATGATGGGTTTCGAACCCACGACCTTCGGAACCACAATCCGACGCTCTAACCAACTGAGCTACAACCACCGTTTTGTGGGTGCAAATATAATGCTTTTACCACAATTACAAAATTATATTATCAAAATTTTTAAGTCCTAGTAATTTTTCGCTTGTAAAGCCCTCCGCGTAGTCTACACCTGAGAGTCTTCCAAGGTTTTGAGCCCTATAGGTAAGGCTTTCTAAAAAATCTTTAGTCGCTATAGGTGTCATAGGTTGATCTGAATCCGGATCAAAAAATTGCGTCTTATACGCGAGACACGCCTCAATTTTCTTTTCCATCTGAGAGGTAATATCAATCACGAAATCAGGTATAATTTCTTTCCACTGAATGTAATGAAAAACTTGCTTTGGTCTCCACGGCTTTTGCACCACATCATCAAGATTGGTTTCTATTTTCACAAGCCCTGACAAGAAACAAGCATCCGACGCTAATTTAGCCCCTTTTGCATGGTCTGGATGGCGATCCTCAATTGCATTCGCAAGAACAATTTCGGGTTGGAACTTTCGTATCATTTTGACCATCTCTAGTTGGTAGTCTTTTATGTTTTCCAAAAACCCATCCGGCATTCCTAAGTTGACGCGCTCTGAGATGCCCAGTATTTTTAAAGCATTCGCAGCCTCCTCGGCTCTTGTTTTGTCCGTCCCACGAGTTCCTAGCTCTCCCTTGGTGAGGTCCACAATTACCACTTTCTTTCCCTGCTCCACAAGCATAGAAAGGGTTCCTCCACATCCCAGTTCGACATCGTCCGGATGGGCGCCAAATGCTAAAACATCTACTTTCATATGTCAAATTTAAGAAAAAAAAATCCCTCTTCGTAAGGAAGAGGGATAAACTATGTGATGAGTTTTATTCTTTCTCAGAAAGAGCAGTCTGAAGAGAAATCGCATCTGTATAGGACGGATTAATCTGGATGGCTTTTGCTGCATAGTCTTTTGCTTTTGCCACATCTTTATCTTGGTTATAGAATGCCACTAAATAGTATGCATACGATAAAGTTTCTTTACTTTGCGCTTGTTCTTCTGGAGTTTGCCCAAGGACAAGGTTAATGTAATTTTGGTAAGATCTCTCTGCAAGTTCATGGCTTCCTAGTTGTTGGTAAGCTACTCCTTTTGCATAGTAAGAATAAGCCCACTCAGGAGATAAGGCAATCATTCGATCCCAAGTAATTACAGCTCCGTCCCAGTTTTGAACTTCTTGGTATGCAGCACCTAAAGCCACCAAGGATTCAGCATCCTGAGGGTTGCTTGCGACTTTCGCTTTTAAACTTTGAATCTGAGGAGAAGTGGGTCCTGAATCCGCTGCCGCTTGGTTTGCACCACCGCCGCCTTGTGCTTTAATCAATTCCACGTCCCAATCCATTGTTTGGTCTTCTGCCTTTTTAGCAATGGCAATCTTTTGCTTCGCTTTCGCTAGTAAGTCTGCTTTTTGTGCAGGATCTTCTGTTTGTGCACTTTCTGCCGCATACAATAACCCTTGCAATCCTTCGTCTGCAGGTTGGATTCTAGACTTGTCGGTAACTGTAGTGACAAACTTGGTTAAGTTTTCTTGTGCACTTGCAATGTTATTGTCCGCACCATAATCTAGATAAGCACGTAACTTATATTTGATAGGGTCTTCCACTTTGTCAAAAATCTTATTTAAGACTTCTTTTGCGTTCGCATAGTCATCATTGATGAAATACAATTTAGCAATTTCCAATTGAGTATAAGGATCCTCGTCTGCATACTTCGTATAATCAATTAGGTTCTTTGTAACTGCCGCGTTGTTTCTAAAACGAAAGTTAAAAGCTGCACTTGCTTTATAGGCCGGCGCATAGGTTGGATCTACAGCCAATGCTTTGTTAATATTCGTTTCTGCTTGTTCCCACTGGTTTGCTGCCATCCAAAGTGTAGCCATTCTAGTGAAGACGGAAGCTTTATTTTTTGCCACAGCAGATGCTTTGTCATAAGCAGACATGGCACTACCTGGATCTTTTTTCAAACGGTAAGCATCTCCGAGTGCATAATAATAATTCGCTGGAACTCCTCTTTTCGATCTATCAATCGCCTTGTTCAAATAATCAATGGCTAAATCAGGTGAATTTAACACTTCAAACATAGTTAAGGCTTCAGCAGCACGATATAAAACTTCAGCATCCTTTTCTCTCGTATCCGAAACTACTTTCTGGATATCTGAGATGCCAGATTTATCACCTTTTGCTACCTTAATGGAAGCAAGACCAATCTTATTCAAATGACTCTTGCTATCGATCTCAAGACCTTTTTTAAAGTACTCTGCAGCCGTGTCAAAGTTTGGATCGAACTGAGAAAGGTAAGAATTTCCTAAGTAGAAGTAATTTGCCCCTTCTTTCGGTTCGTTTGCAATAAGTGCGTTAAAAATTTCTTTTGCCTTTGCGTATTTGTGACTATCCACATTCACGATACCCTCTTCAAGCGTTTGTCCAAAAGTCATGTTTGCCATAAGCAATACTCCTGCACCTAACGCAATTTTCTTCGATATTACAATCATATTTTTCATTTACTATTTCTATTTTTAAAAAGTTTCGAGTTCATTTACACAATTTTCGTTCCAAAATTGTATGCTATCTCATTTCCACCTCACGTTTGAAAATAAAATAAGGCTGTAATCCTTCTTTGCTGACTACAATTTGCCCTTTTTGAGAGGAGGCAAACCTCATAAGTCCATTTGCCATTCCAAAGGTATTCTCCCCACTCAACATATAAATGAGTCGAGTAAAAGGATATTCTAAACTTTGAATTGCTTTCGGACTTGGAAGTAGACTTCTTTTGCCGTCGTTGATTTTTAAAATCTTCACCATAGAGCGAAGCTCCTGCGCCTCTGGCGAATAAGGTCTACTAATCGTATTTAAGCTAATGACTCCAATTCGATCCCTATGTTTTGCTAATTCACGAATCACCTGTTCATTTCCACTAATAGTGGAAAATTTAAGATCTTTTGGGGCTTTCTTAAAATAATGCGCCACAAAATTTAAATTCCCAGAATTGGTTCCGTCGAAGATTAAATTCTTTTTATCAGAGTCTAATTGTTTTTCAATCTCATCCAGAGTGATCTCTGTTCTAGTAGAGTTCCTATCCACTATAAAAACCACGGCATCCGCGGCTATATACGCTGGTTTGTATTTAATATCGAGAGCACGCTCGTATTCCGTGATTTCTTCTTTTGAAAGAATCCTTGACATTACAGCCAGTTTGGATCGCCCCTGAAGGATCTCTAAGAAAGCAAGGTCTTCTTTCTCTACTCTAACCTTTACTTTCGTATCGGAATAATTGATAGAATAAGCATCTGCTAGAGCTTCTGTAACACTTTTAAAGGAATCGTCCGTAAGAATCGTGATTTCTCCTTGATGGTAACTATTCACTTGCGGTTCCTCAACCTTTTCCTTCTTTTTACATCCTAGGGCCGTTAAAAGAATGCAAAGAACTACTATACTATATTTCATCTTTGCTTTTTTGAAGCTTTTTAAATCCACGATACGTTCGAAAGAGTCCATACACAATGAGTATGGCACCTAAACCATAAGCCACGTTTGGCTCTAAGTAAATGACAAAAAATTTATAAATAATGACAAATACGCCTAAAATAACGTAACAAAGTCCAGTTGCTAAAGAAAGCCAATTAAACACCATAGGAGCAAAAATATAAAAAAAAAGAGAAGCAGTGCTTCTCTTTTTTCAATTTATTAGTAGAGACTACTCAAAATTCATACTTAAAGGCAATCTAAATCTATAACGAACGTTCTGGCCATTAATTTTGGCTGGTTTCCATTTGTTACGGATCGATTTCACCGTTCTTTCTGCTTCGCGGTTGAAGTCTGAGTTTGGACCATTTGCCTTTACTTGCGTAAGAGATCCATCTCTTTCTACAACAAACGTAATTTCCGTTTTCAGAGTTCCTTCTCCACCTGACATTGCAGACGTATCGAAGTTACTACTTACACGGTTACGGAATGAGTTAATCCCGCCAGGGAATTCAGCTTGCTGTTCAACTTCACTATAAACTTCCGTTGTACTTGGTGCTGGTTTCGCTTCTACCGTAGCTGCCTTTGTCCCTGTGGACGGTGGCGGCGGAGGTGGCGTGTAACTTGGTGCTTTCACTCCCTCCTGATTCTGAAGTCCAGTAGTCGTTTCCAATTGCTTCGTAATTGGCGGCGGCGGTGTTTCCACCTTTGGTGCTCTTTTCGGCTCTGGAACCACGTTTTGAATCACCTCAATCTTAGGTTCTTCTTTTGGGGGAGGTGGGGGAGGTGGTTCTTCCTCTTTCGGTTGCTCTATTATCATTTCCTCCGGTTGAATGTCAATAAGATTCGCATTTACCTCTGTTTTTTCAACAGCGTTCATTTGCTTAATCTTCATGACTACAACGGGCGTAATAGCACCCACACAGAATATCACAGTTCCTAAAACGAAGGCTTTGGTTAAGTTCTTCGAATAAATCTTACGAAGATCATAGGCACCGTAGGTTTTATTTCTGTTCTCAAATACAATTTCATCTAAACTTAGATTGTCCTTGTATACATTTTCATCTGCCATTTAAATATTCATTTACAATTAAATAATTATTGTTGACCTTCCGCTGGCGCTGTACCTGCAGTACTTACGCCAACTTTTTGATCGTAAATGGCTTGCTCATAGCTTCGAATATCGGTAATACCGTACTGTTCACTCTTCGTAATAGCCATTTCGTCTAACATGTCAACAAAATTCTTGTATAAGGCCTCGTCTGTAGGTTTGATAATCACCGTAAATTTGGTTTCATCTTCTGCCCCAGCTTTTGCTTGCTGAATTACTTTTCTAATTCCTTCTCTATCAAGAGTCGTTTCAAATAGGGTTGAAGCATTCAATCCTGCTTGATCTTGCTGATGATAGAAGATTCTATTGTCTTTACCAATAATGATTGAAATTGAATTGCTCAATTTAATTTCAGTATCGGGACTCTTTTGATCCTCCTTTGGTTTTGCAGGCAATCCTAAATCCATCACATTCGGTTTGTTGAAGGTTGTCACCAACATAAAGAATGTAATCAAAAGAAAGGCCAAATCCACCATTGGTGTTAAGTCTACGTGTGGTGGCTGCTTTTTAGAACGAACTTTGCCGCCCTTGCCACTCTGATCTTTAACTTGTACTTCTGCCATTTCTTTCTTAATTAGCTACTTCCTGATTTGTAATTAACCAAAACTTAAGATAATCAATATCTCTCAACCCTTCAAACAGACTTTTCACTCTGTCATACTTGGTATTGGTATCTCCTTTAATTGCCAATTTATAGTCTGAATTAACCGCTAAACTTTGTTGAACCCAATCAATAAGTTCTTTTTGATTATCGTCCATCGGAATACCTGGAGCTTTAAAAGCTTTTCGGTCGTCTTCAGATAAATTCAGGAACCCTTTTAATTGGCTCATTGGCACTCCTACCGCTGGCACTTTTGCAAAGGTTGCTTTTTCTGCATTTGTGAACGTAGTTCCGTACTTCTTCGCCATATTATCCAAAAGCTGTAATCTTTCTGTTCCATTTTCTACTGGAGTAAAATAGAACCTTCCGTCCGTGGTGGTTAATACTGTCATTAAACTCGCATCGGGAAGCAGCTTTTCAGAAATTGAAGATGGCGTCGTGATAGTCTCTACGTCCGGTTTTGCAAACTGGGCGGTGAGGATAAAGAACGTAAGTAGTAAGAACGACACATCGGTCATGGCCGTCATATCTACCCGTATATTATGTCTCTTTGGTTTGACTCTCGCCATTATATCTTTATTATTTATTAAACTTCTAAAAAATTCTGCAAATCAAATCGACGCATTTGCGCGATCTAATCGAAACACCTTCTTATTGGTGTTCTGCAAATGACTGTTGGATAGACATTGCGATCTCGTCGATCTTGAATGTCAGTCCGTCAATCTTAGAAGTAAAATAGTTGTAGAAGATAATCGCTACTGCAGAAGTACCAATACCTAAAGCCGTGTTAATAAGGGCTTCAGAAATACCTACTGATAATTTTGCAGAGTCTGGAGTACCTCCTCCATCACCTAAAGCACTAAATGCCGCGATCATCCCCATTACCGTTCCTAATAGAGCGACTAGGGTTGCCACTGTACCTAATGTAGAAAGAATCATCATGTTCTTTTCAAGCATTGGCATCTCAAGAGTGGTTGCTTCTTCGATTGACTTGTTAAGAGCGACCATTTTTTGCTCTTTTGTCATCGTGGTATCATGAGATAAAGCTTTGTAAGAAGTAAGACCTTCTTTTACCACATTTCCAACAGTACCTCTTTGTCTGTCACATTCTTCCATGGCTTCATCAATGTTCCCTTCGTTAAGGAGACTTCTGATTTTCAAAACGAATTGGTCTAGGTTCCCTTGACCTTGTGCTTTGTTCAACATAATTGCACGCTCAATTGCAAATACTAATACAATAAGCATGAAAGTAATTAGAACTGGGATAATTACACCTCCCATGTAAATAATTCCTAGAGCTCCTTGTGGATGTAATTCCGATCTTTCTATATCTGTAAAGGCAACGGAGCTAGCACCGTCAATTCTTGCATCGGGTGCAAAGTTACTTGTACTACCCAGTACGAACCAATAGATACAAACTCCGATTACGAATAGAATTGGAATAATTAACGCAGGTTTTAACCCTCCTGCTTTTTTAGCAACTAATTGCTCCTCTGTGTTTGAAACATTCATTTCCATATTTAACTAAATTATAATTGTTATTATTTTAATTTTTCGAGCGGTAAAATAAAGGCAAATTTTTTATTAATGCAAGAGTTTCGCACAAAGTTCACAATTTTTTTTTCTATGTTAATTCAAATTAACATTGAGAAATTAGCAATTTTATTGCGGAAAATTATGAATATTTTTTATTCTGTGAGAAAGCTGTAAACAATTGAAAATATCAAACTTTATTTTTTCGAAATTATCATTTTATTATTGTATAATTTGATAATTAGACTACAATATTAATAATTTTTTTCGGAACGATAATCACTTTTTTGGGTGAATTTCCAGCCAATTGTCCTTGTGTTCTCGAATCTTCTAATACAAGGTTTTGAATCTCTTCAGTGCTAAGTTCTGCATCCAGAGACATTTTGAATCGCATTTTACCATTAAAACTAACCGGATAGTCAATCTTGTCCTCGATTAAATAAGCCTCGTTCAATTCTGGGAACGCTTCAAATTCAATGCTTGTCGAATTTCCTAACAACCTCCAAAGCTCTTCACATAAATGGGGAGCGTAAGGCGAAATAATCACAGCTAAAGGACCTAGTATGTCCCTTTTGTTGCATTTTAATCGATTCAGCTCGTTCACGGCAATCATAAACTGGGACACAGAGGTATTAAAAGAGAAGTGCTCCAAATCATAATTAACCTTTTTCAGTAGGGTGTGAAGAATTTTAAATTCTTCCTTGCTCGGCTGCTCGTCACTTACATTAAAGTCGTCTCCCGTGAAATACAAATTATAGAATTTCTTTAGGAATCCAAAGACCCCAGAAAGCCCCTGTGTATTCCATGGCTTACTTTGTTCTAAAGGTCCTAAGAACATTTCGTAAAGCCTTAGAGCATCTGCTCCGTATTCTTCACATATGTCGTCCGGATTCACGACATTGAATTTGGATTTGGACATTTTTTCTACCTCTCTTTCTGTCCAGTATTTCCCGTCCTCCAATAAAAACTCCGCATCGTGAAAGTCCTTTCTCCACGCTTTGAATTTTTCAAGATCCAATTCATCGCTGGTTCCCTTTAAAAGGGAAACGTCCACATGCAGTTTTTGCGTGGTATACTGGGAAGCCAAATTTTTAGAAACGAACTGGTTCGTTCCTTCAATTCGAAACACAAAAGCGCTCATTCCAAGGATCATGCCTTGGTTAATCAATTTTTTGAACGGCTCCTCTGCTACGACCCACCCACGATCGTACAAAAACAGATTCCAAAAGCGGGAATAAAGCAAATGCCCAGTGGCATGCTCGCTTCCTCCAATATACAAATCCACCTGCCCCCAATAGTTAGCAAGCTTTGGATCTACAAATTCCTCTGTGTTCGAGGGGTCCATATAGCGAAGGAAATACCAAGAACTTCCTGCCCATCCCGGCATTGTGGAAAGCTCTAAAGGAAAAACGGACTCGTGATCAATCCTATCCGTTTCTACCACTTTCTGATCCTTTTCATCCCAAGCAAAGAAATTGGCGTTTCCTAAGGGAGGATCGCCCTCGGGCGTCGGCAAATACTTATCCACCTGAGGAAGTGCTAGGGGAAGCGCTTCTTTTGGAAGAGTATATGGAAGTCCCTTCTTATAATAAATGGGAACAGGTTCTCCCCAGAAACGCTGTCTAGAGAAAATAGCATCTCTTTGTCTATAGTTTGTCGTTCCTTCACCTATTCCCCGCGATTGAATCTCTTCAATCATTCGAGTCTTCGCAGATTCAAAATCGAGTCCATCCAAAAACTGTGAATTCTCACAAACCGAATCTTTCGAGTCGAAAGATTCTTCATTTATATCGAGATCATTTTTAATCACGCTTACGATGGGAAGTCCAAAGGCTTTTGCGAAACGATGGTCTCTTTCATCGTGCGCAGGAACAGCCATCACCGCTCCCGTACCGTAACCCATAAGCACGTAATCAGAAATATAAATCGGCATTAATTCGCTCGTAAACGGGTTCGTCACATAACTGCCTGTAAAGGCTCCACTGACATTTTTAACTTCCGTCATACGGTCTCTCTCCGTTTTCTTCTGCGTATGACTTATGTACAGCTCAATTTGCTCCTTATTTTCCTCTGTCGTAAGTTTCTCCACCAAAGGATGCTCTGGGGCTAAAACCATAAAGGTCGCACCAAACAAAGTATCGGGTCGAGTCGTAAAGACCTCAATGGTCTCACCGCTTTGAGACGAAAATCGAACCTTTGCCCCTTGCGATTTCCCAATCCAATAAGTTTGTGCATCCTTTAGTGGCTCTGGCCAATCTAGCGAATCTAAACCGCTAAGCAAACGTTCGGAGTACGCCGTAATTCGCATACTCCACTGCATCATCTTCTTTTGATAAACCGGGAACCCGCCTCGTTCTGACTTGCCGTCTTTCACCTCATCGTTGGCAAGCACGGTTCCAAGTCCAGGACACCAATTTACTGTGGTTTCTGCTCTGTAAGCGAGTCTATAATTTAGTAAAATATCTTGTTGGTCTTGCTCTGTAGCCTCGTTCCATTCCTGAGCCGTGAAGCTAAGAATCTCACCCTGTTCCGCATTTAGGGTACTTGTCCCAAACTGCTCAAAGTGCTGAATCAGACTCTGAATGGGTTCCGCTTTGTTTGTATCTAGGTTATACCAAGAATGAAAAAGTTCAATAAAGATCCATTGTGTCCAGCGGTAGTACTCAGGGTTCGAAGTTCGAAGTTCTCGGCTCCAATCAAAGGAAAACCCTAAGCGCTTTAGTTGTTGTTCGTAACGCTCAATATTATTCTCCGTAGTAATTGCGGGATGCTGCCCCGTTTGAATTGCATACTGCTCTGCCGGAAGCCCAAAGGAATCATATCCAATGGGATGGAGCACGTTAAACCCTTGGTGTCTTTTGTAACGCGCATAGATATCGGAGGCAATATAACCTAGCGGGTGCCCTACGTGGAGCCCTGCACCGGACGGGTAAGGGAACATATCCAATGCATAAAATTTTGGTTTTTGAAAATCCGCACTGGGTTTGTAAGTTTGGTTATCACGCCAATAGTCTTGCCATTTTTTTTCAATGGCCTGATGATCGTAGAACATTATGCTTTTATAAATTAAATTAAACTTGAATTGTGCAAGCTACAAATTTAAGATTTTGAATTGAAAAAATAGACTCTCTTTTTAGGGCTGGGAGTTATTAACTAATTCTTCTATCTTTTCTAGAATAAGGGTCGCACTAGAAGGCTGAGCACCGACAAATTTGCCCGCATTTCGTCCCATAGCCTGAAGTTGAGCGGAGTTCCTTAGTAGCTTCGATATAAATTGTTGGGCTTCCTCTACAGTAGAAAACGATCGGGCAGCCTCAGCCTCAATTAAGGCATCCGCTTCCGGATTCTCTCTGTATTGATTCCCAAAAAACACAGGAATACCAAAGGCAGCTGCTTCCAAACAATTGTGAAGACCCTTGCTATGAAATCCTCCTCCCACCACCGCAAGATCTCCATACCCATAGACTTTAGAAAGCATTCCAATCGAATCCAAAACCAAAATGCGAGCATCTCGGCATTTTATACTATTTTCACTTGTAATCTCTGAGTAAAAAAGTGCTTCTGGCAGTCGCATGCGAAGCTTTTTTAAACGGGCGAGATCGTGGGGTGCAATTAATAGCTTTGCTTCTGGGTGTGATTGACTAATCTCAAAGGCTATTTCTTCCTCCGCCTCCCAGCTACTCCCGAAAATAAGCAAGGGATGTTCCCCTTTAAACGCCGGAATATAAGGGATCTCAACGGCTTGTCGCACATTTTCTTTTACGCGATCAAATCGCGTATCTCCACTCACAGAACCCTGCGTAAGTCCTAAGGAATCGGCTAAGGAAAGTGACTGAGGGGTTTGATGAAAAAACCAGTGAATCCCTTTTTCAAGTCTTTCCACTAAAGGCCTTCCGATGGGTTTAAAAAATACTTGATCTTTATAGAAAAGAGCAGAAACAACAAAAAGTTTTGTTGAGCGCGCATTTAACTGCTTAATTAGCTCGTACCAATAATCGTATTTCACCGTGAAAAAAATCTGGGTATTTAGACTATTTACAAACGGCGTCATTTCACCTTTTAAATCAAAAGGCAGATAGCACAAAACGCGATTCGGATTTGAATTTTTTCTTTCTTTGACTTCGTATCCGGAGGGGGAAAAAAAAGTGATTAAAGTTTTGTAGTGAGGATACTGTTTTTCGAGGAGTTCAAGAACAGGAAGTCCTTGCTCATATTCCCCTAAACTGGCGGCATGCATCCATAGTACAGGTTCTTCTAAGGAGATGCGTGAGCGAACTTTTTCAAGGCTCTTTTTTCTGCCTCGAAGTCCAAGTCTTAATTTCGCATTAAACAAAGCTCCAATTTTGAACCCAAGAATAAGCAACCGAATAAAAAAAGGATAGAGGATAGACATAAAAAAATCCAATTAATTGTTCAATTTAGTCAAGAATTCTCTTGATGAACCTAAGTTTATGCGAATGCATATTGAGCTCGGAATTAAAGATTCCCGAGGAATCGAGGCAATCCATTCGCACATGCCCGTATACATGTATTATTTTCTGATTTTCCGTCATAATGCCGGCATGCACGATTTGCCCTTCCGCATTTTCAAAAAAAGCAACATCCCCGGCCTGCGCTTCCCCCACAAAGGACAGCACCTCACCTCTCTCTGCTTGGTCTTTTGCATACCTTGGTAAACGCAAGCCCATGGCTTTAAAAATAAGCTGAACGAAGGCCGACCCGTCTAACCCAAAGCTACTTCTCCCGCCCTCAAGAAAGGGTGCTCCCACCATCTCCATCAGTAGATTTTCGATGCTCGAGCGATTTGAATCTAGGTCCTCGGGGTCGTTAGATTCAATTTCTGATCCTAGGGAAAGTACAAGTGTGGAATCTCCTTTCTTTAATTGCGCAAACCTTTTAGAGAGGCATCTCGAAGAACTCTCGAGCAAATCTTCAGAATCTAACATGGCAATTTGTGTCAGATCGATCCAACCTTGAACTCCGTCATAGTCCATCTCAATCTTAGCGCTTTGTTTGCGGGTTTCTAACACCGTCATGGTTTCCCCGTAAAGGGCTTGACTTACCATTGCAACTCCAATCGAATCTTCCTCGCGAATTGCAGCCACGCTCTCCATACAAATTGCCTTTCTCATAAAAATAGATTTTGTCATGTCCCCAAAAAGAAGGGTACTTTATTTTTTTATTGCCACATGAACTCCGTCGCGCAAAGGTAAAATAAGATTTTCAAACCCCTCATCTTTAGCAAGCATATCGTTTAGTTGCTGAATCACTCTAGTCGATTTAAGCGTGGGTTCTGTTTCAAGAACTTTCCCGTACCAAAGCACATTGTCAAACAATAGAATCGCCCCTGGATTTAGTTTGGGTTTTATTAGTTCGAAGTAGGTCACATAATTTTCTTTGTCTGCATCAATAAAAACCAAATCAAATGTTTGGTCTGTATTCTTCAAGTACTTTATTGCATTTTCGAGGCGAAACTCGATACGATTTGCAAGTTCGCTTTGCTCGAAATAGGATTTAGGAAGATATGCTAGATCTTCATTAATATCAAGAGTCACAATTTTTCCGTCAGGAGCTAGGCCTTCCGCAAGACACAAAGTTGCGTAGCCGGTAAAGGTCCCCACCTCTAGAATAGTTTTGGGTCGCTTTAGTTGTGAAATCATCGAAAGAAAACGACCCTGTTGGTACCCTGAAATCATGTGCGGCTGCGTAGTCTTCTGGTATGTCTCGCGGCGTAGGCGGTTTAAAAGTGCAGGCTCCTTGGAGGCGTGCTGTTCCAAATAACGATCCATTTCTGGTAAGTTTTCTTCAAAATAACTCATAATCTAAATCTTGATTCAAAATTACGACTTTTCACACAAAAAAGCCTACCCTCTTAAAAAAGGAGTAGGCTTTATTAGGCACGCAAAGAACCTTTAGTTCTTCGGTGCAATATTCATTAACTTCATAAACTCGTCGAGTTTCGGCATTATGATAATCTCTGTACGTCGGTTTTCAGCACGTCCTGAAACCGAGGCGTTGGTTGTTTTAGGATTGTACTCACTACGTCCACCTGCCGTCATACGACTTGGATCTACACCAAACTCATTTTGGAGAATTTTCGCAATGGAAGTTCCACGAAGGGCCGATAAATCCCAATTGTCTCTAGGAAGGTTCATTGAGTTTAAAGGAACGTTGTCTGTATTCCCTTCAATTAATACCGAGTACGTATCGTAATCGTTTACGACTGCAGCCACTTTTCCTAAAACTTCACGAGCTTCGGGAAGTACTTGGTAATCTCCTGTATTGTATAGCATTTTGTCTGAAAGGGAAATCATAACCACGCCTTTCAGAACTTTAACCTGTACATCTTGATCCGCAATGTTATCCAGAGAACGTTTTAACTTATTCGAGAGAGCAAGATTTAAACTATCGTTTTTCGCATTGCTTGAAATAAGTTGTTTTATGTACTGGTTAGAGGAATTAATTTGACCAATTAAATTGTCAATATTTTGTGAACCTTTTCCTGCATTGGAAAGACAGGCATCGAGAGAAGATTTAAGTGCATCTTGCTGACCTTTTAGTAAATTATTTTCACTATCAAGTTGCAGATTTTTAGCTTCGAGTTCCTTGTTGTGGCGCTGACTTTGAGTTAGCTGCTCAGAGGCTTGTTGGTAGTTTGTATTGAGTTCATCGTACTGCTTTCTACTAATACAGCTGCCTAAGATAAGAGCCACCATACCAAGGCTTAACCATTTAAATACTTTCATACTGTTTTTCGTTTTAATTAACTTAATAAGAGCAAATCTACAAATTCGTAAACGAAAGAAATCCTATCTTTGTCCTGTTTAACGGACTTTATGAGTTATTTAACAAATCCTTTAACAGTTTCTCTTTTTGAGAAGTCCCTACTCACATTAGTTCCTAATTTGAAGGCTCAACGCTTTTTATTGGCGGTGAGTGGTGGGGTGGACTCGATGGTTTTAAGCAGCCTTTGTCTAAGGGCAGGACTTCAGTTTGAAATCGCTCATGTGAACTATCATTTAAGAGAGGAGCAGTCAGAACGGGACCAAATCCTTGTAGAAGAGTTCTGCAAAACCCACCAGATCCCCTTTCACTTTTACTCGGTGGGACCAAAGGACCAAAAACCAGAGGGCTCCATTCAATTGTGGGCGCGAACACTGCGTTATGATTTTTTCAAAAAAGTGCAAAAGGAAAGGAACCTACCGCTGCTTATGACCGCGCATCACATTGAGGATCAGCTTGAAACTTTTTTAATCAACCTCTCTAGGGGCAGTGGATTAAAGGGACTGAGTGGAATACCTAAAAACCAGAATGGAATTTTAAGACCTTTATTGTCCTTTTCAAAAGACCAAATCTATGAGTTCGCTGAGCATAACAAGGTTGCCTACCGCGAAGACCAAAGCAATCAATCCGACCATTATCTACGAAATCGCATTCGTCACCACATTATTCCTCCTTTAAAGGATACCAATGAAAATTTCCTCGGGAATTTTCATAAAAGCCTTGAAATCATTGAACTAGCACAAGAATACCTTCGAGAAGAAGGGGAGCAATTTTTAGCCCAACACGGATCCTATAGTAGCTCAGGAGCACTTCAATCCCTTGACCTGCAAGCGTTAGTCGAGAAACCAGAAGCCTTGCAATACGAAGTTTTGAAATCGATCGGTTTTTCTAGCAAAGAGGAAATGCAAAAACTCTTTAGTAGCAAGTCTGGAAGTATGTTTTCTCTGGGCTCACAGCATGCAATCTTGAACCGAACAGAATTGCATTTAACGAAAAACCCTGCTATTCTTGAAACCGATGAACAGGAATTTCAAATTACCGATTCAAAGGGAAAGATTTCCTTTCCTTCTCATCTAAAAAGCGAATTTGAATCTTTTGGAGCTTTAAAATGGCAATTTAAGGCCGATGAAATTGAGCTTCCTCTTAAAATTCGACATAAAAAAACAGGTGATTTTTTCTACCCTATAGGCATGATAGGCAAAAAGAAAATCTCAAAGTTTTTTAAGGACGAAAAATTATCTATTTTAGCAAAATCTAAAATTTGGATTTTATGCGATGCGCGAAATCAAATTTTAGGCGTCTTACCCTTCAGACAAGATCGCCGCTTTAGCGCGGAAAACCATCATCATAACGTTTATTCATTTTTGATAGAAAGTGAACATTAAATCCACAACACTACCACAATGCAATTAAAAACTTGGTTAACGCTTGTACTAACCTTTCTTTTAACAGCCGTTTCAGGACAAATTAAAGATCCTGTCCATTTAAAATTTAACATTGAATCTGTTGGCGACAACCTCTACGAAGCTACGCTAGATGCCACGTTAGAACCGAACTGGCACATTTATTCAAAAGATCTTCCTCCGGACTCCGGCATTCCCACGGAACTTATCGTTTCTTCGCCACAAGGCATTGAACTCGTGGGAGGGGTAAAGGAAGTCGGTAAAAAATTTGATGAATATTCCGAAGCCTTTGGAACTCAAATCGTATACTATTCCAACAAAGCGCTGTTCAAACAGAAGTTCAAACTTAAAAACCCGAGCAAGTCGGCCACGATTGTCGCGGAATTCACATACCAAACTTGTGACGACCGAGTTTGCTTAGCGCCTAATACTGTCGAGTTTGAAAAGAAACTACAGCCCTCCACTTCTGATGCGATCTCAGCACAAGAGCCCGAATCTACAATGCTAGCTGAGGCCCAAAGCGATAGTTTAGTGCAAAATCAAGGGGTGGTTACTTCTGCGGTTCCTTCGAGTAGCACCGCTTCCCTAGTGGATCCCACAAATTTAAAAATAAGCACTTTAGATTATAAAAATCCGTTAACGAATTGTGGAAATGCAATAAAAAGTTATTCCGAGAACTATTGGACCTATTTGCTCCTTGGTTTCATTGGGGGAATGATCGCACTTCTTACCCCATGCGTATTTCCAATGATCCCTCTGACCGTTTCTTTCTTCACAAAAGGAGCGAAAAGCAAAGCGAAAGGCAGAAGAGACGCAGGCATTTACGGTTTTTTTATATTTTTGATTTTCATCCTTTTAAGTGTACCATTTCACTTAGTGGACGGAATTGCAGGTAATATTTTCAATCAAATATCCACCTCGGTCTGGCTTAACTTGACCTTCTTCGTGATTTTCATGGTTTTTGCCTTTAGCTTTTTTGGGTATTTTGAAATTATGCTTCCTAGTTCCATTGCCAATAAATCCTCCCAAGCAGAAGAAACAGGCGGGTTTATAGGGATTTTCTTTATGGCCCTAACGCTTGTGATTGTTTCCTTTTCTTGTACGGGTCCTATTTTAGGCTCCTTGTTAGGAAGTGCCGTCACAGGCTCCTCCGATGTCCCCATGCTGCTTACATTCGCCTTAGGAGGCTTTGGTTTGGCTTGGGCTATTGTCTTTGGACTTCTGGCTCTTTTCCCACAAGCACTTCAAAGCCTTCCAAAATCAGGAGGATGGATGAACACAGTAAAAGTGGTTTTAGGATTCATCGAAGTAGGACTTGCTTTAAAGTTCCTTTCGAAAGCCGATTTGGTTTCTAAAACCTTCCTTTTGAAAAGAGAATTGTTTATCGTTCTGTGGATCCTAATTACCCTTGCCCTCGTGCTGTATCTATTTGGTAAGATTCGATTCCCGCACGATGACAAGAACCCAAAAATATCCCTTGGACGAAAACTATTTGGAGTACTTGGAATCGGATTTTTGATTTATCTCGTTCAAGGCCTAATTCCTGCGGAACGACCAAAACTGCAAATGCTTTCTGGTATCCTTCCTCCATTAAATGTGAGTTACTTACATAAAGAAGGTGATGGAATTCTAGGCATGCACCCTGCGCATGATTACTTTGAAGCAATCCAGTTAGCGAAGGAGCAAAACAAACCTATTCTTATCGATTTCACTGGGTATGGCTGTGAAAACTGCCGTAAAATGGAAGAATTCGTTTGGACTGAGCCCGACATTCTTCCTATTCTACAAAACGAGGTTGTGTTAGCTTCCCTCTACATTGATGACAAAGAAGAGCTTCCTTTAGAGCAGCAAACCCGAATTGACATGGGAGGTGGAAAAATGAAGAAAATAAAAACCATTGGGGATCGGTGGAGTTTATTTCAACAGATTAACTTCAATAACAATTCACAGCCTCATTATGTGATGGTCACCCCAGAGGGCGAAGTAATTAACCATCCTATCTCTGGCTATATGCCAAAAGAGGATTTCAAAAAATTCTTGGAATGCGGTGTCCAATATTTCAAGCAAAATAAATAAACTGGCAAAAAAAAGAGTACTATCATTTAGTGCTCTTTTTTTTATCTTTGAAAAAAAAGATGAAAAATAGAGTCCCTGTCTTTTTTGCTGTTGCCCTACTACTTGTGGCCTGCGAAAAGAAAAACACGATGTCCCCCATAGAGGTAGAAAACCAACGCATTGACTCCCTAAATATCGAGCGCCAAAAACTGAATGAGCAAATAGAGGCGCGCAATAAACAGAACCAATTTCCACAGCTTAACTCGGAGGCTACCCTATCCTTTCAAAGCGATGAGGCAAACTTCAAAGGCCCTATCAAGCTTGAAAATGTGGGTAGAGATCGGTACAAAGTCTCGGGGATCATCACTCAGGGCAAACAAAGCCTCAAGATTACTGGGGAGCTTCAAAAGGTTTCCGCTAAATATATAAATTTCGAAGGGGAAATTAGCCAAACCTTTCCCAATTCATCCTACCTAAGAAATAAGAAAATGACTTTTGCTAAGGAAGGCAAACAAAATTATTATCGTTTACAAGACAAAGTCGGTGGCCAGGGTTTTGTAGAGTATATTGATATTCACTTTTAAAACTAAACTTCGTATGCTACATTTCACTCAACATGGGGAGGGTCCTCAAACTCTAGTCTTGCTCCATGGGTTCATGGAAAGCACTGCGATTTGGCAACTTATGTCCCCCTTTTTAAGCAAGGAATTCACAGTCGTAAGTATCGATTTACCGGGTCATGGCGATTCTCAGCCTCTGCACGAAGTAAACTTTATGGACAAGATGGCTAAGGACGTGATGGAAGTCCTGATTCATTTGCAAAGGAAACGGGTACACCTCCTTGGGCATTCGATGGGTGGATACGCAGCACTTGCCTTTGCGGAACTCTACCCTCAATCCTTAAAAAGCTTAACCCTTTTCTTTTCCAGTTATTTTGAAGACAGTGAAGACAAAAAAGACCAACGTGCAAGAAGTCTAAGAATTATTTCAGAAAACTTCAAATCCTACGCAAATGCAGGGATACCACCCTTGTTTAGCCAGTTTGAATTAAAGGCTTTATCGGGTCCTATCCAACTCGCAAAAGAGGTGGCGCTCGCCACTCCTGTAGAGGGAGTTCTCGCTAGCGTAAAAGGAATGATGGAGCGTCCTAATCGGAAAGCTGTAATCGAAGAATTAGATTGTAAAATCATGTTTGTTCTTGGCCGACACGATCAGGCGATTGAGTCCGATAAACTCTATAAGGACCTCCCTCAAAAGGCCAATATCAAAGCCTATGTTTTAGATTGCGGACATAACGGTCACTTAGAGATTCCTGAGGTTTGTGCGCAGGTCATAAATCATGAACTTTTAACCAATACCGCTATCGCCCCATGATTCGGAGACGATTAAATTCTTGAATTTTTCAATGGTCTTTTGAATGGTTTCATCATATCTTCCGCCTGCCGCATTGATGTGACCTCCACCACTAAAATGAGCACGTGCAAATTTGTTCACATCCACATCATCTTTCGATCGGAATGAAATCTTAATGAAGTCTTCGTACAGATCTTCCATGAAAAACACCGCCATTCTCGATCCTAGAATACTTAACCCATAGTTTACAAATCCTTCGGTATCCCCTTTCTCAAACCCATACGATTTCAATTCCTCACGGGTCAAGTATAAAATGGCAACTTGTCCATCTTTTACCATCTCCAATCTTCCCAACACGAGCGACAGAAGTTTTAAACGAGATACCGAATTGGTGTCCCAGGTCTGACTGGAAATCAAGGATGGATCTGCACCGTGGTCTATTAAATCAGCAACGATTCGGTGGGTGGTTGCGCTCGTTGAGCGGAAACGAAACCCTCCTGTATCCGTCATAATCCCGCAATAGAGACACTGTGCAGCCTCGACTTGAATCAAGCTTTCCTGCTCCAAGGCCTCAATAAAATGGTAAATCATTTGCGAGGTGGCTGGCACCTTCGTATCTGAATACACAAAATCAAATTCATCCGGTTGCTGGTGATGATCAATTAAAATTTTCACTCCTTTTGCTCTGTCAAGCCAAGGGCCCACAAGATTGCCTAATCGATGTGAAGCATTGAAATCAAGAATAAACAAAACGTCTGCCTCCGCCACAAGATCCCATGCTTTTTTGCGTTTGTAATCCGCAATGGTTATCTTTTTCGCCTCCGGCATCCATTTCAAAAACTTAGGGAAATCATTCGGTACAATCACCTCAGATTCAATTCCACGAGCTCGTAAATAATGCTTAAGCCCTAAGGAAGAACCGATGGCATCGCCATCTGGATTGTAGTGCGTTAAAATCACGATTTTCCTTTCGGGAGTTAGTAAAGTATGAATATCGAGAAGCTCGGAGGGTGTAAACATAGACTAGGTTTTTTGCAAAGGTAACATTTTCTTAATTCTAAATTTAAGGGAAGCAAGGCAAGAAAAAGAGCCTATTATTCGTTTCGTGCTCCCGAGCTCTCTCTCCCCAGTGCCTGGTTAGAATTCTTTTCTTTTTTCAAATAAAGTTTGTAGGGTATAAAATAATTTGTATTTTTGCATTCTGAAAATCAAGAGATAGTTTTACACTAAAGATATTAGAAATGAGCAAAAGAACATTCCAACCATCAGAAAGAAAGAAAAGAAACAAGCACGGTTTCAGAGAAAGAATGTCTACTCCAAACGGTAGAAGAGTTTTAGCTGCAAGAAGAGCTAAAGGTAGAAAGAGCTTGAGCGTTAGCTCGGTTCGTGCTAAAAGATAATTCTTTTACGATTCACATACTTATGCTTGAAAAAGAAATTTTTCAGGCATTTTTTGTTGTTAATTTTTCCTAAAAACTAGAGTAAATTTAGAAGTTTTCTCTATTTTTGACGAGCTAAGTTTACCAACCTCAGCCCCAATAATAAAATGCCACACAGTAACCTATCCGGAGACAATATTATTAGTCTAAGACGTGCAAGAATTGCACAAAAGAGTTTTACCGTTTTAAGCGACGTCAACCTGAACATTAAAAAAGGAAGATTCTGCTACCTAATTGGAAAAACAGGATCTGGAAAAAGCTCCCTTTTAAAGACTCTGTATGGACATATTCCATTGCAACAAGGCCAAGGCAATGTGGCGGGTTACAACTTGGAAGAACTGAAAACTTCCCAAATCCCGGATTTAAGAAGAAAGTTAGGGATCGTATTCCAAGATTTTCAATTGCTCCCAGATCGAACAGTAGAGAAAAATTTGAAATTTGTTCTTGAAGCTACGGGCTGGAAAGAAAGCAGTGCTATTCAAGACCGAATTGACGAGGTCTTAAGCAGTGTGGGAATGAAAAGCAAAAAGCATAAAATGCCCCACGAACTTTCGGGTGGTGAACAACAGCGTGTTGCCATTGCCAGAGCCCTTCTTAACCATCCTCAGCTAATTCTTGCTGACGAACCCACGGGAAACTTAGACCCTGAGACATCTAATGAAATCATGACGCTTCTTAAGCGCGTCGCAATGGAAAACAATTCTGCTGTGGTTATGGCCACTCACGACTACCACATGATTCAAAATTTCCCAGGCGAAGCAATCAAATGCGAAGATGGAGAAGTAAGTGTGATGGACACTACGGAACTATTTGAAGCCTAACGCTCAAGGTTTTTCGTTATTAAGGCCATTCTTTCGAATTAAAAAGCTGTTTTAGTTTCGATCAAATAAGTGAAACTCTTTTGTGAGCTCCAGGTACTCCTTTGAAAAAACGCGTGGCTTTTCTTCGACGGTTAAATTTCCCTTGATGAGATTTTGTTTTTGAAATTTAAATTCGAGAACGACCCTTACAATAGGACCGCCAGATACTCCTTGAATCGAAATCATTCGCACTAAGTGCAGACCTGCCAGCGTAGCAGACTCAGTGAAATCGGTAGTGAATTGACTTGGAATCACCACACCAAAGGTTCCACTAGGAGACAGATGCCTTCTGACACCTTCTATTAATTCTGGAAAATTAAGATGTACAGTTTGTCGTGCAACTCTGTCCTTGATTGAGTCATTAGGTGAAAAATAAGGCGGATTTGAGACAATCAAATCGTACAGCGTCTCCTTAGATAATTCTTTGAAATCCTTGTGCTGGACGCTTAATCGCGCGGAGAAATTCGAAGCTTCAAAATTCTCTTTTGCGAGAAGTGCTGCCTTCGGATCTATATCGATACCCACTATTTTCAATGCATAATTACGCTGCGCAAGCATTAGTGAAATAAGACCAGTACCTACGCCTACTTCCAGGGCATTTTCACTCTGGGCAACACTCACTAATGCTCCAAGTAACACCCCGTCTGTCCCCACTCGAAAAACCTCACGCGACTGTTTAATCTCAAACTTTTGAAAACGGAAAGACTTCATTAAAGATTCGTAGGTAAAGTCACAATAAAACGGCTAAACTTTCCAAGCTCTGATTTCACATGGATCTCACCCTTATATTCCTCCACCATTTTCCGGACCATGGTTAAACCTAGACCCATCCCTGAATTTTTAGAAGTGAAGTTCGGTTCGAATATTCGGTCAAACATTTCCTGTGGAATCCCTACTCCGTTGTCCTCAACGGAAATGGTGATACGCTTTTGAATTTGTTCCAAATCTACATTAATAATGGAACGTCTTTCATCGTCAGCAGCTTGCCTCGCATTGGTGATTAAATTCGTTACGATTCGATTTAAATAGATTCTATCCATTTTCACTTGAATATCCTCGCGATTGGCATGGACGAAAACATTATCGTCATTAAAGATTCGTATAATGCTATGAATCTCTTTGTTAAGACTAAACACCTCATCGTGCTTATCCGGCAATTGCGCAAATTGTGAGAAAGCAGAGGCGACGGTAGCGACCAAATCAATTTGTTCTACCACCGAATCGCTCATTCGCGCTACTTTCTCCACGATATCTGGATCACTAGGATCAAATTTGCGACGAAAATTCTGAATGGTAAGCTTCATCGGTGTAAGAGGATTTTTCACTTCATGAGCCACTTGCTTTGCCATTTCTCGCCAAGCTCTTTCCTTCTCGGTAAAAGAAAGTCGTTCCTTTTGCTCTTGAATTTTAAGAATCATTTTGTTGTACGATTTTACAAGAGAACTTAATTCGTCATTTTTATAATATCGAATCGGCTTCAGATCTTTTTCAAAAAGCGTAAGCTTGTTGATCAGTCCTGAAAATTTGGTTAACGCATTGGTTAAATTCTTTGAAATTCCCCAACTGAGCCACAACGATAAAAGAATAATAAAAATATTAACAAGTAAAATATACTTCGCATACTTGTACATTACATTTAAATAAGCAGAATCGCTATGGTAATAAGGGAAATAAACAATCCCTATAGGCTCTAATGTATTGTTCTTAAGTATCATATAAGACGACACGACATTCGCCTTGATTCGGTTGTCAAAAGTGGTGAAATCCACACGTCTATCTGCCGCCAGCACGTCATTTAAAATAGACAGAGGCAGACGCTCATTTTTGACGCGTTCACTGTCTTTATTGGAAACAAGGTATCGTCCCTTAAGATCGTAAATGATTATGTCCGCTTTATTGATATCTGAGATCTCATAGATTTTGTTGCTCAATACTCGAGGTAAATCTTCAGAAAATAACTGCTGATGACTTACCGCGTAGTCCAGCGAAGCCATCAGGGCATCCGATTTTGCTTGTTGCTCTGTCAGATTCTGCTCAATCGCATTGTTTTTCAACAGAACAAAGGAAAGGATGGATGAGGCGAAGCTACTCATCAAACAAACGATCATAAAGCCCCAAAAAACTCGATTTCGTAAACTATATCCTTTGTATTTACTTAATGGCATTCTGTCTTGAAATTAATTTAGTCACGTATTTTCCAATGATATCAAATTCAAGATTAACCTTTTGTCCAACCTTTAATGCATGCATGTTTGTAAACTCCCACGTATAAGGAATTAGAGCTACAGAAAACTCAGAATCCATGCTTCGAGCTACGGTCAGACTTATTCCATTCACTGTGATAGAGCCTTGCGCCACGGTTAGAAATCCAAAGGATTCATCATACCCAATCCGCACCAAATAACTACCCTCCACATCCTCTATTCCTAAAACGGTTCCGGTTTGATCCACGTGACCTTGCACTATATGCCCATCAAGACGTCCCCCTAATACAGTACAACGTTCTAAATTCACCTGCGAGCCCAATTCCCACTCTCCTAACTTGGTTTTCATAAGAGTTTCCTCAATCGCATTCACGACATAGCGGTCTTCCTCAATGGCTACTACGGTTAGGCAACAACCGTCATGTGCCACGCTTTGATCTACCTTTAACTCCCTTGTAAAAGGGGAGCTCAGAGTGAAATCCACGTTGCGCCCATTGCTTTGAATTTTCTCCACTCGACCAAGACCTTCAATTATTCCCGTGAACATATCGTACTTTTTGTTAATTTTGTATCTTTCAAATTCTTTTCAAAGATAATAATAAACTATGAGTTCTAAATATCCAAAAGTGCGAGTCGGTATATCGGTAGGCGATTTTAATGGGATTGGCCCCGAAATTATCATGAAAACTTTAAATGATAAAAACATCACCGAATTTTTCACTCCGGTCATTTTTGCCTCAGGAAAGCTTTTCACGTATCAGAAAAACATTTTCAAGCTTCAAGTCAATTTCAATTACATCACGGAAGCCTCCCAGGCACAGGAAGGCAAATTAAATATGGTAAACCTATGGAAGGACAACGTGAACGTCCAGCTAGGCACCCCCACCGATGAATCTACAAAAATGGCCATTGACTCCTTGGAGGCAGCAACTCACGCCTTGAAAGAAGGAGATATTGATGTTCTTGTTACAGCTCCTATAAATAAGGACGAAATGATTAAGCACGGTTTCGCCTATGCGGGTCACACTCCGTACCTAGAAGCACAAATGGACAAAAAAGGTCTAATGTTCCTGGTGACGGAAGATCTAAAGGTGGCCGTTTCCACTCATCACATCCCCCTGTCGGAGGTGGCTCAAAAACTATCCAAAGAGGTACTAAAAAAGCAAATTCGTATTTTGAACCAATGTTTAATTGAGGACTACCAAATACAAAAACCCAAGATTGCAGTACTCGGACTAAACCCACACGCGGGTGACGGTGGCACCATTGGGTCTGAAGAAATAGAAATCATTCAACCTGCGATTAACGAAATGTTCGAGAATGGAATCTTAACCTTTGGTCCCTTTCCTGCAGACAGTTATTTTCAGCCTGAAAAATACAAACACTACGATGCCGTCTTAGCAATGTATCACGATCAAGGACTTGCTCCTTTCAAAACCATTGCCTACGAAACGGGTGTTAATTACACGGCCGGACTTCCTTTCATTCGAACTTCACCAGACCATGGAGTCGCTTACGACATTGCGGGGCAAGGCATTGCGGATGAACGTAGCTTCACTGAAGCCGTTTTCACCGCCGTAAAACTCTTCAAGAACAGAAATGAATATAACGACCTCATGTCGAACCGATTAAAACCGAGAAGCACAAATAAGGACCATGGAATCGACGAAGATGTTCCTAGTCACTAATCCTTGCAAAGGCAGTAAAAAGGCGGGTTACAGCGCAGACAAATTAATAAATTCGAAGCCCTCGGTCTCAAAAAGAGTATTTGCCACCAAATATATTTGCTAAATCAAAAAAAATGCATATTTTTGCAACCTCATTTTATGGACAAATTTAGAAACTACGAAGTAGTCTTTTCCGGACTGAAAAACGGAAAACATAAGTTCCAATTTGAGATAGATCAATCGTTCTTTGAACTACATGAAGCGGAACAAGAGTTTACTGATCCAAGATTAGTAGCAGAAATCCTAATGGAAAAGCACACCACTTTTCTTGAATTTTGGATCGAAGTCCACGGACCAGTCGCCTTAGAGTGCGACATAACAGGCGAAATATTCGACTACGAAATCAACCCTGAGTTGAAATTACTAGTGAATTTCGGTGAGACCTACGACGATAGCAACGAGGAAGTCATTACGATTCCATCGAGCGACCACGCCTTTAATATGGCGCAAATCTTATACGAGATGGTCGTGCTTTCGATTCCAATGAAGAAAATCTCTCCTTCGATTGCGCAGGAAGATTGGGAGCTTGTCGAGCGTTATGCATTGTTTGGTGAAGAAGAAGCGAAAGAATCAGAGCAGAAGGAAACAGAAGAAAGTGAGCCGGAAGAAGTAGACCCTAGATGGGCAGCGCTCAAAAAATTGAAAGACAAAAATTAAAAATAAATATTTTAAATAGATGAGATGAGATACGATAATCCTCTCTCATCACTCATCAATTAAAAAATAATTAGAAATGGCACATCCAAAAAGAAGACAATCCAGCACAAGAAGAGACAAGAGAAGAACCCATTATAAAGCAGTCGTTCCTCAATTGGCGAAAGACGCAACCACGGGTGAAATGCACTTATACCACAGAGCACACTGGCATGAAGGGAAGCTTTACTACAGAGGTAAAGTGGTAATGGAAAAAGAAACCGAAACTACAGAAGAAAACTAGTCGCTAAACCGATAGTTCTTCAATTTTATACAAAAACCACTCATTTTTATTAAAAATGAGTGGTTTTTTGTTGTTTTTTTGTATTTTTGGCCAATATTCAAATAACAAGTTATGGACATTAAAGACATACAAAATCTGATCAAGTTTGTGTCAAAATCGGAAGTATCCGAAGTGAAGTACAAAACGAAAGACTTCGAAATTACTATCAAGACTCCTCTTGGTGGAAATGAAAATGTAGGATACGCAGTGCAACCGCAAATGTATCAACAGGCAGCCCCTGCACCCGCAGCGCCAGCCCCAATTGCAAACAGTGCACCCGCGAGTGAGCCTGCTGCAAACAATGAAGACAGTAAATATGTCACTATTAAATCGCCAATGATTGGTACCTTCTACAGAAAACCTTCTCCAGATAAAGAAGTATTCGTAAATGTAGGAGACTCCGTAACAGAAGGTAAAGTCGTTTGCGTCATTGAAGCTATGAAACTTTTCAATCAAATTGAATCGGAAG
The DNA here is from genome assembly GCF_054489265.1 of Chryseobacterium sp. A321. NCBI lineage: Bacteria > Pseudomonadati > Bacteroidota > Flavobacteriia > Flavobacteriales > Weeksellaceae > Chryseobacterium > Chryseobacterium sp. A321. Next base: position 341,234 of record NZ_JBTMWZ010000001.1, read on the forward strand.
TTTCAGGAAAAATTGTCAAAATTTTAGTTGACGATGCTACTCCTGTAGAATACGACCAACCTTTATTTTTAGTGGATCCATCTTAAGGAATCATTTAGACTTTATCGATCGAAATTAAAAAAGATCGAAAATTACTAACTTAAATTATTCAAAAAAGATGTTCAAAAAAATACTTATCGCAAACCGAGGAGAAATTGCCATGCGCATCCTTCGGACTTGCAAAGAAATGGGAATCAAAACGGTCGCCGTTTATTCCACGGCAGACAAAGACAGTTTGCATGTACGATTTGCGGACGAAGCGGTTTGCATCGGACCTGCAATGAGCAAGGATTCCTACTTGAAGATCCCCAATATTATTGCAGCAGCGGAAATCACCAATGCCGATGCAATCCATCCTGGGTATGGGTTCCTTTCTGAAAACGCTAACTTCTCACGTATTTGCGCTAAAAACAACATCAAGTTTATTGGTGCGACTCCAGAGCAAATTGAAAGGATGGGAGACAAAGCAAATGCGAAAGCAACCATGAAAGCAGCAGGGGTTCCTTGTGTTCCTGGATCTGACGGACTAATTGATTCCTACGAGGATGCCGTTCGAATTGCAAAAGAGACTGGCTATCCTGTCATGATTAAAGCGACTGCCGGCGGTGGAGGAAAAGGAATGCGCGCAGTATGGAAAGAGGAGGACCTAAAAGAACATTGGGAATCTGCAATTCAAGAAGCGGTTGCCGCCTTTGGCAACGGAGGAATGTACATGGAGAAACTCATTGAAGAGCCAAGACATATTGAAATTCAAATTGCGGGCGATCAATACGGAAAAGCGTGTCACCTTTCGGAAAGAGACTGCTCTATTCAGAGAAGAAATCAAAAATTGGTAGAAGAAACGCCTTCTCCTTTTATGACCGATGAATTGCGAAACAAAATGGGAGATGCGGCCGTTAAAGCTGCAGAATTCATTGCGTATGAAGGAGTGGGAACGATTGAATTCCTGGTTGATAAGCATAGAAATTTCTATTTCATGGAAATGAATACGCGTATCCAAGTGGAACATCCCATTACGGAACAAGTAATTGATTACGATTTGATTAAGGAACAGATTTTACTTGCGGCAGGAACACCAATCCAAGGGAAAAATCACTTCCCAAAATTGCATTCCATCGAATGCCGTATCAACGCAGAAGATCCATATAACGAATTCAGACCAAGTCCAGGGAAAATCAAGGGCCTAAACATTCCAGGTGGACATGGAGTAAGAATGGATACACATGTGTATTCAGGCTACTCTATCCCTTCGAATTACGATTCCATGATTGCAAAGCTTATTACAACCGCACAAACCCGAGAGGAAGCGATTGCTAAAATGAAGCGTGCATTGGATGAGTTTTACATTGAAGGAATTAAAACCACCATCCCTTTCCATCGTCAACTTATGGACGATCCTGCATTTTTAGCTGGCGAATACACCACTAAATTCATGGAATCCTTTGTGATGAGCAAAGAATACGAAATGCAATAAGAGTTCCCTGTGAACCCAAAGCAATTTCATTCCATACTTTAGAACATAGGCCGGCAATCCCTTTTAGGAAGCCGGCCTTTTGTTTACTATTCAATAAAAAATAATCTGTAAAAATAGAACCACATGGCCCAAAACACTTCTTCAAAAAAGAATTCACAGTATTACATCGATCTTGAAAACCAATACGGTGCTCACAATTACCATCCCCTGCCGGTGGTTCTTGAAAAAGGGGAAGGTCCGTATGTCTGGGATGTAGAAGGAAAGAAATATTACGATTTTCTCTCTGCTTACTCTGCCGTAAATCAAGGGCACTCCCATCCTAAAATCGTAAAAGCCCTAGTAGACCAGGCGCAAACTCTTGCCCTTACTTCTCGCGCTTTCTATAACGATCAACTGGGTCCATATGAAAAAACAATTACCTCTCTATTTGGATACGACAAAGTGCTCCCAATGAATTCCGGAGCAGAAGCCGTGGAAACGGCCGTAAAAATAGCTAGGAAATGGGCTTACGAGAAAAAAGGAATCAGTCCAAACCAAGCGAAAATCGTGGTTTGTGAAAACAACTTCCATGGACGCACCACAACCATTGTTTCGTTTTCAAACGACCCAGATGCCTTCACGAATTACGGTCCATTCACACCTGGATTTCTCAAGATACCCTACGACAATATCGAGGCTTTGGAAAAAGTGCTCTCCGAGCAGGGTGATTCTATTGCCGCCTTTCTAGTAGAACCTATCCAAGGAGAAGCCGGAGTTTATGTGCCAAAAGACGGATATTTAAAAGCTGTTTCGGAACTTTGTAAAAAACACCACGTACTTTTTATCGCAGACGAAGTCCAAACGGGTATTGCTAGAACCGGGAAACTAATTGCTTGCCATCACGAGGACGTTCAACCGGACATCCTTGTTTTAGGAAAGGCACTTTCTGGCGGAATGTACCCAGTTTCCGCTGTACTTGCTGATAATCCCATTATGGAAGTAATCAATCCAGGACAGCATGGAAGCACCTTTGGAGGAAATCCAATTGCCTGCGCCGTAGCGGTAGCAGCACTTGAGGTGGTTATAGAAGAAAAACTTTCCGAGAGAGCGCAAAGTTTAGGAGACTATTTTAGAGCAGAAATTCAAAAACTAGTTGAGGAGTCTGATTTGCTTACCGCCGTAAGGGGCAAAGGGCTCTTAAATGCCATATTGATCAACGATACTCCCGACTCTTCCACCGCATGGGATTTATGTGTAGCCCTGAAGGAAAATGGACTACTCGCAAAGCCTACTCACGGGAACATCATCCGTTTGGCACCTCCTTTGGTAATTACAGAGAAACAATTGGATGAATGCATGGAAATCCTTAAAAAGACGGTGCGCGAATTCAAAGCATAATATTTAAAAATGAGCGAAAAAATCAGTGGCCTCATCATTACCTTTAACGAAGAAGACAATATCAAAGAAGTTTTAAACTCTTTTGATTTATGCGATGAAATTTTGGTCATTGATTCTTTCAGCTCTGACAAAACAGTGCAATTCGCTAAGGAGCACCCAAAAACGAGGGTGATTAGCCATTGCTTTCAAGATTTTTCTTCTCAACGTAATTTTGCCCTATCAGAGGCAAAGCACGATTGGGTCTTATTCCTCGATGCAGACGAGCGTATTGCACCCAATTTACGCGCTGAAATTCTAGACACACTTCAAAGCCCAAATCGAAAAGACGCCTATTATTTTTATCGATTGTTTTTCTTTGAAAACAAACCTATTCGGTATTCGGGCACTCAAAAGGATAAGAATTTTCGATTGTTCCGCAAATCCAAATGCCATTACATTTCAGAAAAATTAGTTCATGAAACCCTTCATGTAGAAGGTGAGATCGGAGTATTACGCAACAAACTTCTGCATTACTCTGTACGGGATCTAAAATCCTACAAAGCTAAAATGGCCCATTACGGGCAGTTGAAAGGAAAAGAACTTTTTCAAAAACAAAAGCGATACAATCCATTTACACAAGGGATCAAAACTGCTTTTCGGTTTTTTAAAACCTATGTTCTAAAATTAGGATTCCTGGACGGGAAAATAGGTCTAAAAATCGCACAGCTACAAAGTAAATACGTCTATCAAACTTACGACGCCCTTCGAGAAGAATGGAAAAACAAAAAGTAATCATTTTCGGTGCCCCTACTGCTTACAATGTAAGTAACGAAATCAAAAAGAACTTAGACTATTTAGGGTTTAAGGTGATCGATATTTCTTTTCCTCAGGAGTTCACCTACAAAAGCAAGATTCAAAAACTTACTAATTTTATTCGTAAGACCTTATTTCAAGACCGGGATTACAAAAACAGATTAAGGTTTAAACCTTTCGAAACGAAGTTTGAAACAGAAATTAGCAATCTGCCGCAAAAAGCTGATTTTGCACTTTTTATTCGTCCTGACTGTTTTCCAATCGGGTTTTTAAAATGGACTTTAACGCATTGCATAACCACGTGCGCTTACCAATGGGATGGCATTGATTTGTTTCCCCAAGTAAAGCGATACATTCCCCTATTCGATCGGTTTTTTGTTTTTGATCCTGCAGACCTATTAAAAACAAAGAATGTACTTCCTACAACCAATTTTTATTTTGATTACCACTCCCCTTTCCAAGGAGAAGCAGATCCTAAGGTGGTTTATTTTGTAGGAAGTTATTTCAAAAACAGAATGGATCCGATCGAGAAAATCATCGAACGAATCCTGTCCGCGGAATTTGTTCCCAAAATCCACCTTCTGACTAAAAACAGTTCCGTTGTGCAGCAATACAAACACTGTGGCGCTCTGTTTATAGATTCCTTTATAAGCTTTGATCAAAATCTGGAAAATGTAAAGAAGGCCGGCGTTCTAATTGACTTCGTAAACGGGAGACATGACGGGCTTTCTTTCCGAACTTTTGAAGCCATTGGCTACGAGAAAAAACTAATTACGAATAATGCTGAGATCAAAAAATACGAATTTTATCATCCCGACAATTTCTTTGTTTGGGAAGAGCATTCCAATTTTGAGGGTCTGGAAGAGTTTTTAAAAAGACCTTACCGTACCCTAGATTCTTCTCTAAAGCAAAAATACAGTTTCACCAACTGGATTCATTACATTCTTGAGCTCCCTCCTTATGAGGCGATTAAACTTCCTGTTTTAGACTTGGGCGAGCATCGTTCAAAATAACGCTGCAAAACCAAAAGATTACACAAATCTTCACTTTTAGAATTCTGGAATTGAGCACTATGCAACTGGGCTTTCTCTATGATCTGCAGGCACTCCGCTGGATTTTCAATGTAATACGTGAGCTTCTCAATTAAATCGGAATAATCGTCTTTTATCTCAATATAATGCACGCCCCCAATTAATTTGCCCTCCATAAACCATGTTTCGTATTTGGGCCTAGGCATCACCGCAATTGAATTTGACGACATGATCCATTTTAAATTGGTTGCCACATCATTCCCTTCTAGACTAAGAATGAATTTAAAATCCAGATGGTCTTTAATCGAAATTTTAGGTCCTACCCAATTCGGATTTCCTCCATTCCCATTCACTTGTCTTAAATCCGTTAAAGGATGAGCAAAGTACTTCTTAAAAAATGCATAGCGATGCTCTTGGAAGATTGCGCATCTTCCGATGAGAAGATCCTTTTTCTCAAGAAAAGGCTTGTCATTCTCCACATGAATAAAGTGCCTAGCTCGATTTAGCTTTAAAAGAACACTGTTTTGATTGTTCCCTTGGATGGGTCGGCTCTTGACCACAGAGGGTGTATTAGGCACTGCAATGACATCTCCAAACACATAATCGATAAACCGATCCAGTCCAAAATATCGCGCATAGCGATACGTGTCAAAAAAATACGACTTTGGGGTTCTTGGTTTCAACAAATCTCTTACCTGGGTTTTCCCTTCAATCGTCTTTGGCTTATCGATACGATTGTAATACGCAACCCTTTCCTCTATGGTGGCAAGCTGGCTCTCAGAAAAGCCAAATTTAAGACCTGAAATTTTAGCACTTGCCGTCCTAGTGGGCAAACGATCGGTTACAAACCCCCTAACGTAAAACAAAAATTTATTTTGTTTGTGAATTTTCATGTGCAAAAATTGAAATTGTGCAAAGCTACCTAATTTTTTACAAGCTTAAATTAGTAAATTTGCAACTTAACATTATTTCTCATGAATAAAGTAAGAGTGCGATTTGCACCAAGTCCCACAGGCCCGCTACATTTAGGAGGTGTACGAACGGCTTTATACGATTACCTGTTTGCGAAAAAAATGGGAGGCGATTTTGTTCTTCGAATTGAAGACACAGATACGACTCGCTATGTACCCGGTGCCGAGCAGTACATTCTCGAGGCCTTAGAATGGTGCGGTCTAATCCCAGACGAAAGCCCAAAACACGGAGGTCCTTATGGTCCTTACCGACAAAGCGAACGTAGAGAAATATACGATAAATACACCGCTGAAATTCTGAAAACAGATTACGCATACATCGCTTTCGACACGCCAGAAGAACTCGATGCCGTTCGTAGTGAATACGAAAGTCGAGGGGAAGTCTTCGCTTACGATTACTTTACAAGAACGCGACTGAAGAATTCTCTTTCGCTTTCTGATACGGAGGTTCAAGCTCTTTTGGATCAAAACACTCCGTATGTCGTTCGATTTAAAATGCCTGTTGACCGAATCTTGCAACTAGACGATATGATTCGAGGTCGATTTGCGGTCAACACAAACACATTGGACGACAAAGTACTTGTGAAGAACGATGGAATGCCCACGTACCACTTCGCAAATATTATTGACGATCATGAAATGAAAATATCGCACGTAATTCGAGGAGAAGAATGGCTGCCCTCTTTAGGACTCCACACCCTACTCTACGAAGCCATGAATTGGGAAGCGCCCAAATTCGCCCATCTATCTCTCATCCTAAAGCCAGAAGGCAAAGGAAAACTTAGCAAGAGAGATGGAGATAAATTTGGATTCCCGGTCTTCCCTATGGACTTCAAGGACCCCACCACCGGTGTGGTCTCAAAAGGCTACCGTGAAGAAGGGTATTTCCCCGAATCCTTTATCAATTTTCTTGCTCTGCTGGGATGGTCTGCAGCCGATGATAAAGAGATACTATCCTTAGAGGATCTTGTCCAAGAATTTGATCTTGAAAAAGTCCACAAAGCAGGAGCACGTTTTAGCAAAGAAAAAGCAGAATGGTTTAACCATCAATATCTACAGATCAAATCAGAGTTAGAAATCCTTACCTACTTAAAGGCACTACCTGAAGTCAATGAAAGTGAACTTCCAGATGATAAGCTTCTTAAAATAATTAACCTTATGCGAGAGAGAGCGACGTTTGTGAAAGACATCTATTATAACGGTCAGTTCTTTTTTGAAAAACCTACAGAATACCAAGAAAAGGCACGCAAAAAAGCTTGGGGCGAACAAAGCCGTACTTTGCTTAGCGGACTACACCAGGAACTTGAGGGACTTGAATTTGATTCCCAAAGCCTGAGTGTCGCATTGCATTCCTACGCGGAAACCCAGCAAGTGGGCATGGGCAAACTCATGATGCCACTTCGTTTGGCACTTGTGGGTGAATTAAAAGGACCCGACGTTCCAGACATCATGGAGATCCTAGGGAAGGCAGAAACCAGAGCTCGAATCCAGCATGCTTGCGATACCCTATAGAAAAGTCCGCATTATTTCTTACATTTGACGATAAATTGAGTACAACTTAAATGGAATATTTAGAATTTGAACAGCCTATAAAAGAACTGATGGATCAATACCAAGCTTGCGCCCTTTTAGGGGAAGAAAGCGGTGTAGATGTTCAGGTCGCTTGTGGCCAAATCGAGGAAAAAATCCTTGCTAAAAAGAAAGACATTTACGAGAATCTAACGCCGTGGCAGACGGTACAGCTATCTAGGCATCCAGACCGCCCCTATTCACTTGACTTTATAAATGGAATTGTAGACGAAGGATCTTTTCTAGAACTTCACGGGGACCGCGGGTATGCAGACGACCTCGCTATGGTGGGTGGACTCGCCAAGATTGACGGCAAGAGTGTAATGATTATCGGTACCCAAAAGGGACGCACCACCAAAGAACGTCAACAAAGACGTTTCGGAATGCCCAATCCAGAAGGATACCGCAAAGCACTTCGTTTAATGAAGCTAGCTGAGAAGTTTAACATTCCTGTCATCACTCTACTTGACACGCCCGGAGCCTATCCTGGACTAGAAGCGGAAGAAAGAGGACAAGGAGAAGCGATCGCAAAGAATATTTACGAAATGGTTCAACTTAAAACGCCTATTCTCACGTATGTCATTGGCGAAGGTGCGAGTGGTGGAGCCTTAGGAATTGGAGTGGGCAATAAAGTGTTTATGTTACAGTATACATGGTACTCAGTTATCGCACCGGAAAGTTGCTCTTCTATCCTATGGAGAAATTGGGAGCACAAAGAAGATGCGGCCAATGCTTTAAAGCTGACTCCAAAAGATATGCTCAAAAATAAAATCATTGATGGAATTATAGAAGAACCTCTAGGGGGAGCGCAATACGACCCCAAATTGGCTTACCAAAATTTAAAATCCTCTGTTCTTGAAAACCTTGCTTATTACAAACACATGACTCCGAAAGAGCTTGTGAACCAAAGACAAAACAAGTTCGTAGAAATGGGAGAATGGAAGGGATAATCTTCAATAAATAAATTGTTCAAAGCCGAAGTAATCTTCGGCTTTGCCTTTTTCTGGGTCGAGCGCTCTATAGAACCAAAAAAACAAGTTTTTAACACCTTGAAATTAACCCCTGAAGCGCCTATACTTTTTGCAGATTATTTCTTATCTTTGCAACGCTCTAAAACAGAGCTCTATTTTACTTATTTTTTAAAATAAAACCGTAAACATATGTACACACCAGTAGCTGCAGACGTAGCAAAATTAAGAAACACCACCGGTGCCGGAATGATGGATTGCAAAAAAGCTTTAGTGGAAGCAGAAGGCGACTTCGATAAGGCAATTGATATCTTAAGAAAAAAAGGACAAAAAGTAGCTGCAAACAGAGCAGACAGAGAGTCTACTGAAGGTGCAGTAATCGCTAAAGTAAACGAAGATGCAACACTTGGTGCTGTCATTTCATTGAATTGCGAAACCGACTTTGTTGCTAAAAACGAAGCGTTCATCTTGCTAGCAAATGAATTAGCAGAACAAGCAATCTTCTATTCTACAAAAGAAGAATTCTTAGCCTCTGAATTCAATGGTTTAACCGTTGCTGACAAATTGATCGAACAAACCGGTGTCATCGGAGAAAAAATTGAAATTGGTGCATTCGAAAGAATTGAAGGACCATTCTTAGGAGCTTATATCCACGCTGGAAACAAAATCGCTGCGATCACTTCTCTATCTGCGAATGTAGAAGGAGCTGCAGAAGTTGCGAAATCCGTTTCTATGCAAGTAGCTGCAATGAACCCAATTGCACTTGACGAAACAAAAGTATCTCAAGATACCATCGAAAAAGAATTAGAGATTGAAAGAGAACTTCTTGTGAAAGAAGGAAAACCTGAAAACATTATCGACAATATTCTTAAAGGTAAAATGCAGAGATTCTACAAAGACAATACTCTTGTTCACCAAGCGTATATCAAAGACGGAAGCCAATCGGTTGCCACATATGTAAAATCAATCAATGCAGACCTAAAAGTATTAGGATTTGTAAGAATTGCATTAGGATAAATTCGGAAGATTTTCGAGAAATAAAAACTCTGCCAAAAATGGCAGAGTTTTTATTTTGTTATCTTTGAATACTACGCATAGCAAAAAAAAGAAAGGACCAATTGTAGATAATTTCCCATCTTGTCCAACGAAAAATTAAATCTAGATTTATGAGGTCATATCTATCTGAAAATAAAAAATTTAATTTTTCACTTGTGCTGAAACCGCAGAAGTAAGGTACCATCACAAGGACAAAATTGTCCCCCTCTAGTCTTGTCAATAATCCATTCCTTTTCAGGATTTTGCAAGAATCTAAGACTTGACTTCCTAATCCAACTAATTTGAAAATGCAATAGTATTTAATAGGCATTTTCTACATAAGCATAATCCAAATACTTAAGTGTTATTTTTTGGTAGGAGTTGGCATCGTCAATTTGTTGAATTCTTTAATAAACGATTTCAAATCAAGTTGCTCAATTCCACCTCTTCGAATAAATTTACAAAGGCCTATTCAAATATAAGTTTCCTCTACCTTGAAAATGCTTCAATCTGAATCTCTCATAATATTTCACGAAGCATATTGAACTTTTTAATATCTGAGGAATTTTGCTTTAATGGTGCCGTGCCAGCTCCAAACCCAATTTCTTCAAATTTTTTAATTAATGCATCATAATTAGAATTGATCCCATCGAATATTTCTTTGTACCGTTTTAATGTGAGTTCCTTCCTTTGTTTATCTGTTTGATAAATAGACTTATCACATTTTTCATTCCCGTCAGAAATTGAAGAAAACTTGAACGAAATATTTCTGTCAGGGATTATAATTTCGGTGATTAAACCTGGAAGACCATTAAATATAAAAGGACCTTGATTTAGCGGTATATCATTTGTGAACCAAGCTTTGATTTGTTTACCGTTCAAAACCCCAATAGCCTCCTGTACTTTTAAGTTATTTTCAATTTTTGAATTATCTAAGATTCTCCACTTAAAATCATAATTTAATGAAACCTCTAAAGGAAGGGATGTGCCATCAAGAATGGTTAATTTATTCCCTTCCATATGCACCTGCATATAAACTGAATTTGCATCAAATGGCTCGCACATAGAAATGGGATAGAACTTAGATGAATTATCTTTAATATCTAGATTAAAAGTACTAAATGTGGGATCTTTAATATCAAGACCTTCTAGCACATATTCAACCTGTACTTGTTGACTTTTAACGCAAATACCAATAAATAAGATGATAATTTTTATATTTTTATATAAGCTCATTGTTATATTAACTTTTGTGATATTTACGTCTTTGTTTGTAACTAAGGTAAGCCAGCGAACCCATAACAGGAAGTGCAATGATTGCAATTAACCATAAAGTCGCATTTCTATCTTTCCAATCTAATGCAATGAATCCCCAAGCGTAAATTATTAGTCCTAACCCAATAAATATCATAAATAATGTATCCATAAGTCTTGTTTTAAGTGGTTTTATTAATTCGTAGCGCAAATATAAAGAGCACTGGCAATCATCGCTCCAGTACATTGACCTGCAAAGATATCGGCAGCGTCACATAGAAGCTTGCAATCGTCGTCAGCATCACATGCATCTTTCATTTTTTTATATGTTTCACCTACACAACTAACAGCAGCAACATTTGCAGCTTTCAATATTCCTAATCTCTTACTTGTAAGAACATCATTTAAAGTCATTTCATAACCGTTTTGTGTTTTTTTAATTTTATAATCAATATAAAAATTTTTAGATTCATCGTAGAGTTCGGAATATCCCGTTAAACTTTCTTTATTTACATTAATTTTATTATAAACGACCATATAATTATTGGTTGGAAGCTTTATAAAATGCATTAAGTCCTTTCTCCCCATAACATCTACAGCAATAGTATAAAATTTACTTTCTTCATTAAAGTGGTTATTCATCTTAACTTCACTAAAATTGAAATTTTCATCTTTTAAATTGAAAGATTTTTTTTAAAGTGACAAATTCAGACGACCTTCTGAACAAAGAAACTTCATTGTCTACTGTCGAAAATTTAGAATTTAATTCTGTTTCGGAGATTGACCTTTCACCTTTAACATCAGTACTTGTGGTACCTGAGCTCAAAAAGGTGACAACGCAAACAACTGCTAAATAAAAATACCTTTTCATAATATGACATGATTACTCCCAATTTTTAAAGAGTTAAGTCGGGAACTTTATCTTAACTCTGAGATTAAAGTTAATGTGTAATAATATTCTATCTTTTCTTACAATAAATAAGATTGATCTTTCTAACTTAATTATCGTATCGCTTCTACTAACCAATAATGTCTATATTTTAACAATTTATCCAAATATAAAGATTTTATTTTAAATTAAATTTAATCAATTTTGTTTTTTTAAATAAATACCACATTCTTTTGACATTGGAAAATTAGAAAAATATTTTATGCTTTCAGTTCTATTTCACGATTAATTATATGCGATGCATAATAAATTTATAATATTTGTTGCTTTTTAGGTTAATACGTAAATAGATCATTCACTCAATAGGAAACATCTTTGAACTGATTCTGTCACGTCCGGAAAACTTACAAATCAATAACTTTATGAAAATATCAATCTGAAAATCCAGCATTTGATTTTAGCAATTCTCTACCATATGAAAATGCTCAGTTTCGCAATACAATTTCCCCATGACTATCAAATAGCAACTTAACGCCTAATCGCAATGATCAGTTAATGGCTTTTTATATTTAAGTGTCAAATTTCGATGCAATTAAAGAAGATTTAATTTGGTGACTTATCTTTTAATTTATAGTAATCATATTATCCATCATATCAAGCGAATTTGTTAGTTAGCCAAATTTTTCTTTTACTGGACCGGTCATTCGACACCATATTTCGAAGACTAATTTCAAGGTTTGTTCCTCTTTTTCGTCTTGAATTTCTAGTATGTCATTGTTTAGAACCCTTGAGAAGTAGAATTGAACACTTAATAGAACCCCTAAGATTTATTTACATTTGATTATTGTGTTTAATCGCAGAATACCTCTGACATTGCAGTGGATAGGACCTTAGGAAAATTAACGGAAGAGCATGTCTATCAGATAATCTTTAGTCCTAATCTCATTTTTTAGCTCTCCGAATTGCATTTTTTTAATCTTCTTACTATGTTGAAATATCAATTAAAGAATTCAGCTGTCAAAAAATTAACTTTGTCGAAAAATATGTAATTTTACCCAAAGTACTTTGGTGTGTCGTAATTCAAACTTACTATAGATTAGACCAATATTACTATGCTACTCTTTTATCGGACAACAATGATAATTTTTGAGTTTCTATAATTAACTTTCGAGCTTAAAATCAATCTAAAAGGACATCCATTAACCCTAACTGTTCTAATGTACAAGACCCTACTTCTCTCTTTCCTATTTGCCTTTTCCTTGGTGCAGGCGCAAACGTTCAAGGGTCAGATCTTCATGCAGGAAAACTCTGCGATCTACTTAAACCAAGTGTATGTGACGAACCTAAACGATCAACACTCGGTACTTTCCAATTACAACGGCGAATTTGAAATCGAGGCAAAAATTGGCGATTTAATTCGTTTCACTTCCATTCTCTCCGAAAGAAAAGACATCACCGTGGATGCTCGCGCCTTGAGTTCCGGATTAAATATCATACAACTCTCTCCCATGTACCATACGATTCAAGAAGTTGTCATTGGTTGGAAACCTACAGGTAACTTACGTCGTGATGTGCTTAGCTTAAAAGAGAGCGAAAAGAAATTGGCCATTCAAAACATGCTAGGACTCCCTACCCCTAAACCGCAAAAGGGTCCTGCCCTCGATCCCATTGCAGGTTTTTCAGGAGGTGGACTGTCCTTCAATTTAGGAAGCGTTTATGAGCTTTTCTCTGGGGATCGTAAGAAAAAGCAAAGACTCTATGACTACGAGAAAATGATGGCCGGAATTAAGGACATCAAAAACTACCTGGGTCAAGATTATTTTACACGGATGAAGATACCTGCAAACATGATTGATAATTTTCTTCAGTTCGTTTATTCCTCAGACAATCTAATCCCTTTCATTGAGACGGGCAATTTAGAATCCACGAAAGTCTACATCGAAAAATACCTGCCGATCTATCAGAAAAGGCTTAGAGATTCAAATTTATCGAAGTTCACTGATGAGAAATCTTCACAATCTTCTTAAATTTGCATACGAAAATAAAACATGGGTAAAAAAAACAAACAGGCACGTTTTGCCGAAAATAGAATTCTTCCAAATGTATTCCAACCCACAAGAGAAGAAGCGCTAGAAGGCTATAAATTAAAAGGGAAATGGAGAGAGCAGGTCTTCAAAAATGACAATCCACTCGTTTTAGAGCTGGGTTGCGGAAAAGGTGAATACAGCGTAGGACTAGCCAAGGCATTTCCAGATAAGAACTTCATAGGAATCGATATTAAGGGTGCTAGATTTTGGTTTGGTGCTAAGGAAGCATACGAGACTGGACTCTCCAACGCAGTTTTTCTAAGAACTCAAATTGAACTTATTGATGGGTTCTTCGAACAAAATGAGGTGGATGAAATCTGGATCACTTTTCCAGACCCTCAAATCAAATACAGAAGAACGAAGCACCGCATGACGCATCCTGAGTTTTTGGAGCGTTACAAAAAAATTCTAAAGAAGGACGGTATCATGCACTTGAAGACCGATTCAGAATTTCTGCATGGCTACACTTTAGGTCTACTCCAGGGGCAAGGACATGAAATCCTTACCGCACATCATGATATTTATGGTGCACCGGAATACGAACCCAACACGCCCTTACTGCGTGAAATCCAAACTCACTACGAACAGTTATTTTCTGCCAAAGGAAAGACCATTACATACATTAAATTTAAAATTCATTAGATCGAATTCTATCTACTAAAGAAAAATAAGCCGCCTCAATTGGATTTTGAGGCGGTTTTCTATTTTGGGAATGTCTAGACAAAATCAACAAATAAAAAACCGTCTCAAAAATATTGAGACGGTTTCGTATACTCAGAAAATCAAATTCTTACTTTGCATCAAAGTCAGTGTCTGCATCTGCAGAAACCTTTGCGCCTTCTTCTTTTGATTTTTCTTTCTCTGCTTTTCTTTGAGATTGCCCTTCTTTGATTGAATCTGCAACTACTGATAAAAGCATATCAATAGATTTAGAAGCATCATCATTTCCAGGAATAACGAAGTCAACTTTTCTAGGATCAGAGTTTGTATCTACGATACCAAACACAGGAATACCTAATTTTTTAGCTTCTGTTACCGCAATGTGCTCTCTCATGATGTCCACTACAAAAACTGCAGAAGGTAGTCTCACCATATCAGAAATTGAACCTAAGTTCTTTTCTAAATTGGCTCTTTGTCTATCGACTTGAAGTCTTTCTTTTTTAGATAAAGTTTCGAAAGTACCGTCTTTCTTCATTTTATCAATGTGGTTCATCTTTTTAACAGCCTTTCTAATGGTAACGAAATTCGTTAACATTCCTCCAGGCCATCTTTCTGTAATATAAGGCATATTAAGTTCCGCCGCATGTTTTGCAACGACTTCTTTCGCTTGTTTTTTAGTTGCTACGAAAAGAACTTTTTTACCTGCAGAAGTGATTTTTTCTAAAGCGCTACACGCCTCGTCTAATTTCACTGCTGTTTTATGTAAGTCTACGATGTGAATACCGTTCTTCTCCATAAAAATGTATGGAGCCATATTTGGATTCCATTTTCTGGTCATGTGACCGAAATGTACACCTGCCTCTAAAAGGTCTTTAACATTTGCTTTTGCCATGTCGCTTTCTTATTTTTAGTTTACATTCCGCTATTTTGCAATCAACAACACTTTAGATGGGAGTGAAGTTTGGGTGCTAAACTAAACGGGGCATTTATTAATAATAAATAAATTGCTTAGGTTCTGAAACTTCCATTGGAAACCAAAAGGGCTTCTTGGAAAATCCCAAAGGGCTAAGGCTTGAAAATTAACGTTTAGAGAATTGGAATCTCTTTCTTGCTTTCTTCTGTCCTGGTTTCTTTCTTTCGACCATTCTTGCGTCTCTAGTAAGAAGACCGTGAGGTTTAAGAGCAAGTCTGAACTCTGCGTTAATTTCGCAAAGAGCTCTAGATACACCTAAACGAACAGCTTCCGCTTGACCGGTATTTCCTCCACCAAATACATTCACAGTAACGTCGTACTGTCCTGCAGTTTCGGTAAGTAAAAACGGTTGGTTCACTTTGTAAACCATAACATCTGTAGAGAAGTATTCTTTAGCATCTTTTCCGTTTACGATGAAATTACCAGAACCTGGTTTCACATAAACTCTAGCTACTGAAGTTTTTCTTCTTCCAATTTTATGAACTGTAGACATATTAATTATTTAAATTCGTTAACATTAATAGTTTTCGGCTGTTGAGCTTCGTGCTTATGTTCAGTCCCTTCATATAGATAAAGGTTCTTGTAAATAGCAGAACCCAATTTGTTTTTTGGAAGCATTCCTTTTACGGACTTCTCCAAAACTTTCATTGGATCTTTCTTTAATAGCTCTTCAGCTGTCTGCGACTTTTGTCCACCTGGATAACCTGTATGCCAGATGTAGGTCTTATCAGCCCACTTGTTTCCTGAAAGGGTAATTTTACCAGCGTTCAAAACAATTACGTTATCTCCACAATCAACGTGGGGAGTAAAGTTTGTTTTGTGCTTACCTCTCAAAATCTTTGCAACCGTCGAAGCTAGTCTTCCTAACGGCTGTCCTTCAGCGTCTACCACAACCCATTCTTTATTAGCGGTAGCCTTATTAGCTGAAACGGTTTTGTAACTTAATGTATTCACACTTTTTCGTTTACGATTAAACATATTTATCCCTTTACGGGTGTGCAAAGGTACACTATTTTTTTAAAATTGGAAATATTTTATTGAATGCATTTCAAGAAATAACTTGAAATTTAAGACTCTAGGTCATTTCAACCCTCTTGAGGAGCACTATACCGCATCTCAATTCAAAAGTGAGGAGAAAAACTCGGCAGCATCTTACCCTTTCTATACCTTTTGGAGCCCAGAATTAGTTTCGTAGCGACTTGCTCGGTCGAAAACTAGCAATTAAATAGTAGGCAACAAAGACGGTCGAAAATTTAATTACGGATGGAACCGCAATTTCAAAATCAAAGAATATAAATCCAAGTGCAACAAGGAGCACAATCCCAACAAGGGAAAGTCCTAGTTTTTTTGCGAGTGGCCAACTCGGACGATCTACAAAGTAGGCCATAGCCCAACCCAATCCAAATGCAAATGCATTGTACAGTGCAATACTAAATTCCGTATTCCCTAGTAAATAATAGTTAAATAGAAAACTTACCACAGTACCAATGAATAGGCATGCAATCGTATTTCGCATAGATTTATTTTTACAAAGATAATACTATTCTACTACAGGCTCCAACTCAAATTCTCAGTTTTGAATCCTATAGAAACTGGAAATTGCGGCTTTACTCCTGAATTCATATCTTTGAAGCATTGACAAATCGTTTAGATTATATATGGAAAACAAGCAATACCAACCGAAAAATAAAGTTAGAATCGTGACCGCAGCCTCCCTCTTTGATGGGCACGACGCTGCGATTAATATTATGCGCCGAATGATCCAAGCCACAGGATGCGAAGTCATTCACCTTGGACACGACAAGTCTGCGCAAGAGGTCGTAAGCACGGCAATTCAAGAAGACGCGAATGCGATCGCCCTTACATCTTACCAAGGAGGCCATAACGAGTATTTTAAATACATTTACGACCTGCTTCGTGAAAAAGGATCACCCCAGGTGAAAATTTTTGGCGGGGGTGGAGGAGTAATCCTTCCGAGTGAAATCAAAGACCTAGCAGACTACGGAATCGATCGTATTTATTCTCCGGACGACGGACGGGAACTCGGTCTGCAAGGAATGATAGACGACCTGGTATCAAAATCGGATTTCCCCACAGGCGAATCGGTAGAGGTCAAAGACCTTGACTCACTTCAATTCGAAGATTCAAAATCCATCGCTCACATGATTTCCGCAGTCGAGAATTTTTCCGACCAAAAAGCGGATCTCGTTTCAGCACTTAAAGAAAGAGCAAAAACATGTCAAGTTCCCATTTTAGGAATTACGGGAACAGGAGGCGCTGGAAAATCGTCCCTAACCGATGAAATTGTAAGACGATTTTTACGAGCGAATCCAGAGCAAAAGATAGCCATCATTTCCGTGGACCCATCCAAAAAGAAAACGGGCGGCGCCCTACTAGGAGACCGAATCCGTATGAATTCAATCCACGATTCCCGTGTGTACATGCGTTCCATGGCCACAAGAGAGAACAATGTATCCGTTTCTCCTTATATCCACTCTGCCATTGATGTTCTTAAAATAGCAGGACCGGATTTAATTATTCTTGAAACCTCTGGGATTGGACAAAGCGGATCTGAAATTACAGAAATTGCAGACGTTTCACTCTACGTTATGACTCCCGAATATGGAGCCTCAACACAGTTGGAGAAAATAGATATGCTTGATTATGCGGATTTCATTGCTTTAAACAAATCCGATAAGCGCGGAGCTCTAGATGCTTTGCAAGCGGTCAGGAAACAGTACCAACGCAATCACGTGCTGTTTGACAAGCAATTGGATCAGATGCCTGTGTATGCTACCAAAGCTAGTCAATTCAATGATTGGGGGATCACCCAGCTCTTTAATGACATCATTGAAAAGCTTAATTTGAAAATTGACGAACTCTATCAAAAGCACGACACTACATTCAGTCCTTACATCGAACACAATCACGTACAGGACTCTGTAGTGATTCCTCCAAGCCGTGTACGTTACCTTTCCGAAATCGTGGAGAACAACGATCGCTACGAAAAGGAATTACAAGAACAGGCCGAGATTGCCAAAAACCTTTACGTTTTAGAAGAGACCAAATCTTTACTTGCAGACGATGCAGAAACCAAAGAAAAACTACAAACGTTTCAAGACAAAACAAGAAAGAATTTACTTCCTGAAAACAGCGACTTTTTAGAGAACTGGGACACCTTTAAGAAGGAAATGGACCAAGACTCATTTACTTACCTTGTTAGAGGCAAAGGCATCACTGTGGAGACGAAGTCAAAAAGTTTATCCGGACTTGATATTCCTAAAATTGCACTTCCTAAATTTAAGGACTGGGGAGATCTTATCTGGTGGAAAGGAAAAGAGAACGTCCCTGGAAAATTCCCTTTCACAGCAGGAATCTATCCTTTCAAAAGAACAGGAGAAGACCCGACAAGAATGTTTGCAGGAGAAGGCGGTCCAGAGAGAACCAACCGAAGGTTCCATTACGTTTCTGCCGAAATGCCAGCGAAAAGGCTTTCCACTGCATTTGACTCGGTAACGCTTTACGGGCAAGATCCCGCTTTACCTCCCGACATTTACGGAAAGATCGGTAATGCAGGGGTATCGATTGCTACTCTTGACGATGCTAAAAAATTATACTCAGGATTTGACCTCGTCGATTCTCTCACGTCAGTCTCAATGACAATCAACGGTCCTGCACCGATGTTGTTATCGTTCTTCATGAACGCAGCAATTGATCAGAATTGTGAAAAGTACATCGAGGAAAATGGGCTTTGGGATGTAGTCGAACAGAAATTAAAAGCCAAATTCGATGACCAAGGACTAAAAAGACCGGCGTACGAAGGTCCGATTCCAAAGGGCAACAATGGACTCGGATTGAAACTTCTCGGTCTCACCGGGGACGAAGTACTAGAGAAAACGCAGTACGAGCTAATTAAGGCGCAAACCATTGCGCAAGTACGTGGAACCGTACAGGCCGACATACTTAAAGAAGACCAAGCGCAAAACACTTGTATTTTCTCTACAGAGTTCGCACTTCGATTAATGGGAGACGTACAAGAGTACTTCATTACCGAAAAGGTGAGAAATTTCTATTCGGTTTCCATATCAGGGTATCATATTGCAGAAGCTGGCGCCAATCCAATTTCGCAATTGGCTTTTACCTTAGCTAATGGATTTACCTACGTTGAATATTATCTCTCTAGAGGGATGGATATTAACGCTTTTGCCCCGAACTTATCGTTCTTCTTTTCCAACGGAATCGATCCTGAATATGCCGTCATTGGTAGGGTTGCGAGACGCATTTGGTCTAAGGCAATGAAGTTAAAATACGGTGCAGATGAGCGTTCACAAATGCTAAAATACCACATTCAAACCTCGGGTCGTTCTTTGCACGCCCAGGAAATTGATTTCAACGACATCCGTACGACCTTGCAGGCCCTCTATGCGATCTATGACAATTGCAACTCTTTGCATACCAATGCCTACGACGAAGCGATCACAACTCCTACAGAGGAGTCTGTACGTCGAGCAATGGCCATCCAGCTAATCATTAACAAGGAACTAGGCCTTGCCAAAAATGAAAACCCACTACAAGGATCTTTCATTATAGAAGAATTGACTGATTTGGTAGAGCAAGCCGTCTATCTTGAATTCGACCGCATTACGGAAAGAGGTGGAGTGCTCGGTGCCATGGAAACCATGTACCAACGTTCCAAAATCCAAGAAGAATCCATGCATTACGAATGGTTAAAGCACACAGGAGAATACCCACTCATTGGCGTAAACACCTTCTTAGGTAAGGACGGATCTCCTACGATTCTCCCAAGAGAAGTGATTCGATCCACAGAAGAAGAGAAGCAGCACCAAATTGGGAATTTGGAGGTCTACCAAAAATCCAATGAATCTCAATCCGGAGAATGGTTGGAAAAACTGCAAACCGCCGCCATTAATCAACAAAACCTCTTCGAGGTAATGATGGAAGCGGGTAAATATTGCTCTCTAGGCCAAATCACCAATGCTCTATTTGAAGTGGGTGGAAAATACCGACGAAACATGTAAATCCTTACTCGCATATTTAATCTTAAAAGCTATCCTTCGGGGTAGCTTTTTTAGTTGAAAATGAGCTCATGCCTTTAAACGATGCTTCTTTATACCCTCCACGCTATTCGATTCACTGTATTTTTAGTACATTTAAAGAAAGTAAACACAAATGAAACTATTTCAAAAGTCCACAGTCTACTTTGTCGTACTTTTACTGACACTTGGCGCTTGTGAATCGAAGAAACCCGACCTTAAACCCACTCAAAAACCGAAAGACTATACTCTAGTCGATTTTCAGCGTGCGCTTTATCAGGTTCAACTAGATTCTCTTCTTAATAAAAGCGATTTTAATGGTATCGTTTCCATCATGCAAAATGGAGAACTGTTGTTTCAAAAATCAAAAGGATTTGAAAATTTCAAAGAAAAAATCCCCATCTCGGATTCTTCTGTATTCGCAATTGCTTCTGTAAGCAAGCAGTTTGCGGCCGTGTTAACCCTCCAATTAGTAGACCAAGGAAAACTAAATCTTGAAGATTCTGTAAGTAGTTACTTAAGCGAATTCAAAAAGCCGAGTTGGAATCAAATCAAAGTGTCACAACTACTAAACCACACATCAGGAATCGTTGACTTCGCACCTAATTTAGTATCTATTCCCGGTCAACAATACCATTACTCTAACAAGGGGATTAATTTTGTTGGACAGCTATTAGAAACCGTATCCAGTCAAAAACTTGAAAAGTTGCAATCCCACTTATTCTCTCAAGTAGGTCTTCATAATACCTATCCTGCCTCCCATTCTATACCGAAAAATTTCGCGTCTGCATATACGGGCCCATACAATTCTGTGCACGTCGTTCCCAATATGCCACAGAGACTTTTAAATGAACAAATTGGTCTTGCGGCAGGTGGTATTCTATCGACTGCGAAAGACCTACACAAATGGAATCAAGCTCTTTATTCAGGGACTTTGTTGAGCCAAGCGTCTGCAGAACGTATGCAAAGCTCAGTCACAAAGGCAACACATCCCATCTTAGGGGATATTTACTATGGGTATGGACTCATGATATCCCGTGGGCAGCCTGAGAGCTATTTCCATACAGGGTATGTAAAGGGATCTGCTTCTCTCCTGCTCTACTATCCTCAATCCCAAACTTCAGTCGTTATCCTTTCTAATCACGCCGATGAACGTCAAGGTAAACAGACAATATTTAAGCACCATAAAGAAATTAAAAAACAAACTGATCGGATTGAACTTGCCCTAGAACAGATGAAAAAAAAAGAGTTATATTAGACTCGTACTAATGAATCACACACAAATTAAAAAAACATTTTTATGAAAAAATTCATAGCCATTTCCCTACTTTCTCTTCTCGCTATGTGCACCGTTAGCACCAAATCCGATCGTTTACTATCGGTTTCTAATTTGTTAAAAATGAATTCAGAACAGATTGACGGGCTTAAATCCATCTCAATTGAAGAGCACAACGGGTTCAAATATTTAAAGAACGAGGTGAAAACAAAAGTTTTTAACAGCGTAAGTAGCACATCAAACTCTTCTTCTTTGAATCAAGAGGATGAACAGAAAATAGTGGAGCTGCTTAAAAAGTACAAGTAATGAAGCGAGATCACTTCAAAAAATCTATGAAGACGGGGTTCTTTTTAAGCGCAGAGTTGCAATCATAATTCATTTCGTTGCATTAGTTTGCATTTCGATACCTCAACTTTTATAGTCGATCTAGTGTTTCATCGGAAATTTCGTCGACGGGCTGGCTCTTAAATTTTTTGGATACAACATTCCACCGCAGGGAAAGGCCTAGGACTCGGTTATCATTATAGGTATTTGTATTGACATAGAATAAGGAATTGTCTACGATCTCTCTTTCTCCCATCCCTTTAAAAACATCATAACAGTAAAGAATCGCATCAAAATTCTTAAATCGCTTAGTCAGTATAAAATTCATTTTGCTTGTAGATAAATGGTTTATCACTCCATCATTATAGTTGGAAACCCATGTGAAATTAGCATCAAAACTCGTCGTCTTTCCCAATTTTAATTTATTATTATAATTAAGGGTGAAACGAGGCGTAGTGCTTTTAATTATTCCTTTAAATTCATCATCCTTAAGCTTAAAGTAGACACCTTCCATCGTTAACTTCGAATTCCAATACGGTAGAATATTCATACTGTATCCCCCTGTTAGTGTTCCCACGTATGATGTATTGAAATTCTGATACGTGGTTACTAAATTATTGTTGGCGCTAGAATAAAAAGTAGATAAGAAATCTTCAATGTACATTGCTTGAGCAGAGAAGAAAAAAGTGTTGTGAAAATATTCATATCCGGCCATGTAATATTTTGTGGGCCTAATATCCTGATCTCCTACGAAACCAATGACATCGTTTTGAACCTCAAAACGATTTAGATAACTGTAATTTGGTCGCTGAATCGCTTTCTTAAAAGATATTGTACTCCCTTTCTTACTCTCCATATGATAAGAATGGAGAGCAACGTTGTAAAGCAGATGATTATACTCTCGATTTAATAAATGAGAATTTGAATCAAACGCTTCCGCCAATGTACTTTCAAATCGAACTCCAGCGGATAAAGTTTTACTCGGTGAAAGTTGAACATTCTGATTTACAAAGGATGCGATCGTTTGTTCCGTATACTGGAATGGATTAAAAACTCCTTGGTTAAAATTCAAACTCTCTGATTTAATATGATTTACTTTCATCCCTAGCATCGTTTTGCCAAGAGCGTTTGTATTGGTGTAATCAGCGAAGTAATTAAATATGGGTACTTTCGTATCCACACGTTGTTCGATCGAACTGTTTTTGAAATCAGTTTGAGGAAGTGCTTGTTGTGCGCCCACTTTCAGTTCATTACGCTTATTAAATTTATGGTAGAAAACCTGTGAAAACTTAAGCGTTTGAGCATCCGTGGCCAAATCCAAAGCCTGCGGCTGATTCTCTATAAATATGTTATTTTCAGAGTTGGAAAAGTTTAGATCCTGCATGAGTACCAGTTTTGATTTAGGAGATAAATCCCAACTAAAATTGGATATGAGTTGATGGACTCGAAGGATTCTATTGCTTTGTGAATTAAGTTCATTTTCAAAACTAGGGGCATTAGGATGAAAAATCTTGTATTCGAAGTCCGAGGTTTTGACTGGTTGATAAAAATCAAATCCATAGCTAACGTATGCACTTAATTTTTTATAATTAACGTTCGAAGAAATACTGCTGTTTGTGAATGCCTTCTCACGTAGCCCTGCGATCGAAGAAACTCCAATTTTATAATTATCTATCTTCGAATGCAGGATGACGTTAACCACAGCTTGAACCTGGGAGTCATACGAAGCGTTCGGAACATTTACAATTTCAATGGTCTTAATGTCTTTTGGATCAATGTTTTTTAGATAGTCTTCTATGTCCGCAGAACTCATCTGCATAAGGACTCCATTAATTTCAAGAAGAATCGTCTTGTTAAATAGATAAACTCCTTCATTATCTTCTACACGCAAAATAGAAATCGTTTTTAGAGCTTCCCAAGAATTGCTTTGATCCTGAAAATCCGTTCCACTTACCTCTACAGAATAGCGATCCTCCTTCTGAGTAATTTGCACGACTCGACTCTTTGTAAGTTTCACCTCTTCAATTTTCGCCGTTTGCAGGGAATCCGCTTGCTGCGCATGGAGATACACTGTAGAAAAGGTTACAAAAAGCAATAACTTAAATTTAAGATTCAATGGGTAGTTTAGTTTCATTCGTTTCTATAAAGTAAATTGTAAGGTTCCAGACGATCATAATCGCGGAAAAAAAATATAAATTTAAAAATAAGGCAATCCCTAAATGCAAAGCAATAATTGCAATCAATCCTACGCCTCGGCTTACCTTAAAGTTCATAAAAACAGGATATAGCATTTCAATTAGAATCGTGAGCCACCCTGCTACTATAAAAAGGATAGGAAATGCTCCTAATTGATCGATATTTAAGTTGAAATCATTGCTAAAATTGGGCAAATGTAGCGCTTTCCAAACCGATTCCCCATTTCTCCAATTCACTCCAGAAAGTTTCTCAACTCCCGAAATGAAATAGATAAAATTGAGATGCAACCTTTGCAATGCAAAAAATGGATAATCTTGAGTAGGCTTCCTTTTAAAAAGCATAGCAGAAACTGAAAAAGTGCGATCTGAGGGATGCAAAACAATATATAAAAGAGATAGGGAGGTGAAATAATCTGCGCCGTATGAAAAATAGTAGGCCGACTTCACTAATCCAATCTGTAAAATCAGGAGTGCAATTGCCCAAAATCGGGAACCAAACCCTAGCACAATGAACAAACATGCCGCAAAATAAAGAGCTTTAAATAAGAATACAGCCCCTTGTACATCGGGGGCAATTAAAGTCAGCCACCCGATGATATCGTCATACAAATATAAACTATGCAAATAAACGGTCTGAATATCTGCAGGGACAATTGCATTCGCACCATACAAGAAATCAAAATCCTTTTGAATCGACAAAAAATGAAGAAACATCAGAAGTCCTATTGAAATTCTAAAAAAGGCGACCGCCCTGCCCGCATGTATCGAACCAAAGAAATACTGGTGGACGCTGTTAATTAGTTGTGGAATAAACCTGCTCAATCTGAATAAGTTTAGGATGAATCATTGGATACTTTTCTAAGGTCGGGAAATGGTATAGAAAAAGCTTTGTTATTACAGAATCTGCACTTTCATATTCCAATCTTTGATCTCCAATACGTTTAAGGATTAGTTTTAAATAGTCTTGCTTCAACTTTTGAGAAGGAGTAAGCACTTGTCCTTTCTCTTCTTTCTGTCTTCCCTCTAAATAGTCCATAAAGACAGTGTTTAAATTCGCGAATCGCAAAGAGCCCTCCTTCGTTTTCAACTCAGAATTAGAAAGGTCATTGCTTTTTACTCCCTCCCTGAAAACTTCATGCACAATCATAAAATCACTTGAGACATTAGGTGAAAAAAAACCATACCCTGTATCAAGTCCCGTATATTTAAAAAATGGATATAGCAACCTTTGATTTGCAATGCGATTAAATAATTGGTCGGTCTTTTCATTAGGCTGCTTTTCATAGAACGAAAGGTGACTATAGTACGCCGTTCTGCAAGCATTAAAAAGAAACGAAAAAATTAGCAAAAATAAAATTGCATATACAAAACCAAACCGCAACAGATCTTTGTTCATATTACTGAATTAATGAAAGACACTCTCCAAAGATAAAGTCTTGAGTGGTATTTAAAAAGGAAATCAGTTAATTTTATCCATTCTTTCAAACGCTACTACAGCAGTGTTCACCTAAGTGCTGCTTTTGTGAATTCGATCCTCAATTCTGCAGGGTAAACTAAATCGTTTGAAAAAGAGTACACCTCCCTATTTCAAATAATAAAAGCCTTACTTTTGTACAGTGAACACGCAGCGAATTATACTAGGAATTGACCCAGGAACGACCATCATGGGATTTGGAATCATCTCCGCGGAAAAGGAGAAGATTCAACTTGTCTCCATTCATGAACTTATCCTTAAAAAATATCCAAATCACGAAACTAAACTAAAGCACATTTTCGAAAGAACCTTGGCCCTTATCGACGAATACCATCCAGACGAAGTGGCCTTAGAAGCCCCCTTTTATGGGAAGAACGTGCAATCCATGTTGAAACTTGGTCGAGCGCAGGGAGTTGCAATGGCAGCCTCACTTTATCGTGATATTCCAATTAAAGAGTATTCTCCAAAAAAAATCAAAATGGCGATCACCGGCAATGGAAATGCCAGCAAAGAGCAAGTAGCTGCCATGCTCAAGACTTTACTCAATCTAAAGGAATTTCCCACGAAATACCTAGATGCCTCCGACGGACTCGCCGTCGCCGTCTGCCATCACTACAATTCCAATGCGATTCAAGTGGACAAATCGTATAGCGGATGGGATAGTTTTCTAAAACAAAACCCTGACCGAATCAAATAACTACCTAATTTTCAGTTCTCTTGAATTGTAAATACAATTTACAATCATTTTACTTGGTTAAACCTAATACTATCTGTAACATTGTTGTGAAAAATAGCACTTATTAGTTTTAGTCACACTTGTTATGAACAAACCACATCACAATACAAAACCTACAAACCATTCCATGAATTGGTTTCAGAAATTTCTAATCCTATGCTCCGGAGGAAACCTTATTCTCTTAAAAAAGTCTCCAAGCGAATGGAACAAATTTGCGGGCATTGGCGGAGTTATCTTATTTACGGCCGCGTTCGCCACGCTTTCAGCTGGATATGCTCTTTACACTGTCTTTGATAACTTTTGGGCCGCTAGTGCATTTGGCCTGCTTTGGGGTTTGATGATTTTTAATTTAGACCGCTATATCGTTTCTTCTATTAAAAAAACAGGGACATTTTGGAATCAGTTTTTCATGGCGATGCCAAGAATACTACTCGCTACTTTCCTGGGCATTGTCATTTCAAAACCATTGGAACTAAAGGTTTTTGAAAAAGAAGTAAACAAACAACTTAGCACTATCATTCAGCGCAACAAAGCCGAATTGCAATCCGAAATGAATGCACGAATTCTTAAGCAAAACAGTCCATTCGAAGAGGAAAAGAAACAAATTGCGGAAAAAACGGCCAGCCTGAGAGCCTCCTACGATTCTGCTTCTGTCGAATTGGAAAAAGAAATCCTTGGAACCAAAACAGGACTTACCTCCGGTAAAGAAGGATACGGCCCCAATGCAAGACGTAAGTCCGAACTAAAGGAACAAAGGCGTATTGATTTAGACAATTACCAAAAGAGTGTAGCGCAGCGGACCGACTATTTGGATCAGGAAATTTCAAAGGTCTACCAAAACTTAGAGACAGAGCGTAAAAAAACAGACGTTTTTGAAGATGGCTTTAATGGATTTGCAGCGAGACTTCAAGCTCTTGACGAGCTCGGGGAAAATTCCAAGATCATGGCACTTGCTTCGCTTTTCATCATGGGTCTTTTTATTGCCCTCGAAATTTCTCCCGTACTTGTAAAACTGATCTCGCCCATTGGACCCTACGACTATTTACTCGATGAGCACGAGCATAGTTTTAAACTCTACTCAAATGAAAAAATTGAAAAAGGAAAGCTCGCGAGTGAGTGGCGACTTAAAAATTATCCTCAAGAACTAGAGGACTTACTTTCTAAACCAAAGGATCCTACCAGAGATCCTAATTCCTAAACCGAAACCTATAGGTCAAAAAAAATACTGCATACGAGTCGCATGCAGTATTTTTTATCTTTAAGAAAGAACTTAATTTCCTTCCATAATTCTCAAAGTTGAGCTTTGCCTAAACTCTTTTTTTCGATCGTAAAAGGCGCGGCAAAGTTTTCCTTTCAAGGTGTAGTTTCCTTTCGTAAGTACAATGAAATTTTTATCTCTTTTGTAAATCGGCAAATTGTAAGTTTCGGTCCCAGTAAATCTTAAAATCAGATCGCAATTGGATTCGTTGTAGACAATTAGTGAAATCTTTTCACTGTCATTGGAATTTAACAAAATATCCAATGATTCCGCTGCCGTTTGATGTTTGGCAATGGAATCTCGCTCCATCAAAATCTCAAATTCAGTCCGAACTACATTCTTGGGTACAACCTTAGGCTTTTGCTCTACTTCTGTCTTCACAACTTGCAACCGTGGGGCGCAAGAAAAACTAAATAAAAGAAGAAATAGTCCCAGGAGAAGGACCGCGCTTTTCTTTTCCATTTACAATGAATAATTTGGAGCTTCCTGCGTAATGATTACATCATGAGGATGCGACTCTTTCAAACCTGACCCTGTAATTTGGACCATTTTCGTATCGTTTTGAAGTGCCTCAATGTCTTTCGCACCGCAATAGCCCATTCCTGCTCTTACTCCTCCTGTTAATTGGAACACCACGTCTTCAATCTTTCCTTTGTGGGGAACTCTCCCTTCAATTCCTTCAGGTACAAATTTTTTCGCTTCGCTTTGGAAGTATCTTTCTTTTCCGCCTCGTTTCATGGCAGAAAGACTTCCCATTCCTTGGTAAGACTTAAACTTACGGCCTTGGAAAATAATTTCCTCACCGGGAGCTTCGTCTGTTCCTGCAAGCAAAGAACCTAGCATCACAGCACCTGCACCACTAGCGATTGCTTTCACAATGTCTCCAGATAGTTTAATCCCACCGTCTGCGATGACCGCCACATTTTTCGTCTTTGCATACTCAAACACATTGTAGATCGCAGAAAGCTGTGGAACTCCAACACCGGCTACTACTCGGGTTGTACAAATCGAACCTGGGCCCACTCCCACTTTAAGAACGTTGGCTCCTGCTGCAATAAGATCTTCGGCTGCTTTAGCTGTCACAATATTTCCTCCTACAATATCAAGTTCAGGGAAATTAGAGCGAATTTCTTTTACTTTATCTAGTACACCTTTGGAATGTCCATGGGCGGAATCGACTGCGATAATATCCACTCCTGCATCCACTAGCGCTTGAACACGAGCAATGGTATCTTCTCCGATTCCGACTCCGGCGCCCACTAGTAAGCGTCCACTTTCGTCCTTATTTGCATTCGGGTATTCAAGTTGATTGTCAATGTCTTTTATGGTAATTAGACCCACGAGTTTAAATTTCTCGTCAACGATCGGTAATTTTTCGATTCTATTTTTGAGTAGAATTTCTTTTGCGTCTTCAAGAGTAGTGCCTTTGTCAGAAGTAATAAGATCCTCTTTGGTCATTAACTCCTCTACTTTCGCATCAAGATTCTCTTGGTATTTCACATCACGGTTCGTGATAATTCCAATTAAAGTATTATCACCGTCTACCACCGGAAGTCCAGAAATTTTGAATTTTGCCATTAAATCTCTTGCTTCTCCAAGAGTATGGTCTTTTGATAAAGTAACAGGATCCGCAATCATTCCATTCTCAGAACGTTTTACGCGGTTCACTTGACCCGCCTGCTCTTCAATGCTCATGTTTTTATGAATAAACCCTAAGCCTCCAATACGAGCTAGAGCAATTGCCATGTCCGCTTCTGTCACAGTATCCATTGCAGCAGATACGATGGGAACATTAAGCGTAATTTTATCAGAAAGTCTTGATTTTAGAGAGACCTGGTTAGGTAGTACTTCAGAATAAGAAGGAATAAGAAGAACGTCATCGAAAGTGATGGCTGTCTCCACGATTTTGTTATGTATAGACATCTTTTACTTTCTGTGCAAAATTAAACCTTTTATTTGAAAAGTAAAAATTTTCTCCAATATGTTACTGAAAATTAACACAAATCGTGAAATTCGGTTTTATCTATCAACATGGAATTTATAAATTTCGTGTACGAGAAATAGCTTCCGTTGCATCGTGACTTCTGGAATAATTAATCAAATCCGAAAGATCCTTCTCCGTAAACTTTCCACTTACATCAATGTAGACAAGTTCTGAATCGGATTTCACCGCAATTAAAAATTTTCGAATTTGATTGGATCTTCGCTGCACGCCAAAATCGATAGTTTCAGAATATTTTTTAACGCTAACCCAGGGTTCAATGTCTCTTTGGTTCATAAATCGAGTGAAACTACGGTTTAACTCTTTACTCGAGTTTTGGACAGTAAAGATTTGAACGTCTGATATTTTCTTCAGAAGAGCAATCATTGCGGGCCCATCGGGCTCATCTCGCAGAGCAATTTTTACGACAGGCTTCGCAAGCCACATAGGAACATTTACCTTGACATAGTTCGCATCGGCGAAACCGGGAGTATCTTCATTAAAAAAATTAGCGTTTTGCTTTTTCGAAACCATACACGATTGTAGCACCGCTCCGAAAACAACAAGTAAAAAAAAGGATTTAAAATTTTTCATGGTGGTTCTTATAATGATTTATAACTGCCTGCTGATTTTAATTTCACTTGGGAAGCGGGTTTTGGATTGGAACGGTATCTAACCGAACCACTAGAACTCACCTCGCCCTCCACACTCTTCGTAGCATTAATCTTCAAATTCCCCGCAGAAGAGACATCTAATCTAACGACCTCCGATTTGAGGTCCTGCGCATTGATTGTTGCTGCACTGGATACTTCATAAGCGGCAGCTGTAGCGAGCCCGTTTAAGGACACGTTCACGCCGCTAGATGCCTTTACATCGAGAGACTTTGTATTCACATTTAAAGCTCCGTTTGAGCCTGAGCTTGCGTGCAAATTCACACTGTCGGTGGCATCAAGGTCTAGGGAAAGACGAGCACCTGAAGAGATCTTTAAATCAAAATTTCTCCCTGACACACGATTTAGACCATTAAAATTTGCTCCTCCCGCTACATTGACATCCGTTACGTTGGGTGCGGACACTTCCACGTGCAAGTTCTTAAAGGAAATTCCTTTCTTGTTTGGAGATTCGATAAAAACTCTCAAAATTCCACTCGCTACTTCTGTCTTAACATATTGCAATTTGTCTCCATCTGCGCTGACTGTCACCTTTTGCTCTGGGCTTTGGGTAAATGAAACCTTCACACCCGAGCTCGCACTAATTCCATTAAACTTTTCTACCCTACGAACTTCTCGAGTTAAAATACTAGAATTTGAACCACGGTTTTCGCTTTGTTCAAGACTTGAATTTAGAGAGGACTGACTTTTCGTGGCTAAATTGTTCACATCTTCCATCGAAATCTTCCCATCGAGAAGCATGAACACCATATTTTCTCCCGTGGTGACACTTAAAAGTAGATCATTTAAAGTATCCCCTTTTGTATCGGCGGCTAAGAAACGTACTTTACTGTCATTGCTGTTCACCGTGATAAGCTCCTCATATTGAAGATTTTGAATGGAAGAGATTAAACCCTGTCGCAGATTCGAAAGGGATTGTGACTTACCTTCAGAGGGTTCCACAATTAGGATTCGAATACCATCGATCTTGCCCAGCATCGGTTGAATCGTTTCCAGCTCCGCATCTTGTAAATCCAATTGACTTAAAAGACTAAACATAGGCTTGGCAATCTTGATCGAAGTAATGCCCTCGGTATTTTGATACCGATCAAAGAGCTCTATGATTTTTGTTTTTTGTCCAAATACATTGAGAACAGATCCCAAGAACAAAAAACTAAGTATTATTTTTTTCATTGCTTTGTAATTAAAATTCAACATTTTCAAATGTGGCGTCAGCCTTGGCTACAGTTTGGGAAACTTTGTCCGACAAAATTCTTAACGAGTATTTTGTAATATCAATGGCTTCGGCTTCATTTTCAATCTTCTGACCATTAATTATAACATAATTGTCTTGGTATTCTTCCTTCACTCCACTTGAGCTTTTCTTTGGTTCCGAAGTTTTCACTTCTTTAGGTTCATTTTGTACATAACGGACTTTCCCGTGTTTCTTTAGTCGACCTCTAGTAGGCAATATCGTATTGAGTACCTCCTGCTCCGCATTTGAGGCTTGCCTATTTTTTCCGATCGAATCTAGTGTTGAATGGGACTCCTGCTTCTTCTCTACCTTCGCTTGGGCTTGATTCTCCAATTCAAAACTTTGTTTTTCTGATAAGATCGCTTCCTTCACTTGTCTATCGGCAAACTGCACCTTTGTTTCCGATGGGGACTTCATAAAATAACCCACCCCTAAGGCTACCAGCAGTGTCACACTTGCGGCCACAAGAAAATAAGGTCTAGAGTTCCTCTTTCTTGAATTCCCAACTACTAATTCTTTCTTAGGCGCACTTTGAGCCTCTTCTATAAAATCTTTGAATTCCCATTCAAGTGAATCGTCTTTTAAGTCTTTTAAAAGATCTTTATAGGTCTGTGGATAGTTCTCTTTTTTCATAATTCATCAGTTCTGTAATTTTGAAGCGTAGCTTTTCTCGGGCCCTATTTAAGTTTACGCGCACGGCATTGGCTTCCATTTGCAACACTTCACATATTTCTGATACTTCGTATTCTTCTACATCCTTTAGGTGAACAACCAATTTCTGTTTTTCAGGCAACTGATCGATAAACTTTAGTATCTGCTCCTTCAAATTGTTAGGCTCCGCTTTACTGGGTTCACTTCGGTGCAAGGTAAAACTTGCAAACCCTAATTTTACATCCTCATGCTTAAGCCTGTTCAAGCATTCATTCTTGACGCATCGTAGAGCAAACGATTTCAAATTTTGATATTCATGCAGAGTCTCACGTTTTTGCCAAAATTTAATCATCAAATCTTGCACAATATCTTGCGCTTCGTCACTGCTTCGCACGAATTTTTTGGCAAAACGATACATCTCATCTTTGAGAGTAAATACGGTCGCTTCAAAATCGTACTGAGTCATATTTTTGGGTTCTAATAGTAAGACAATACCAAGTCTTAAAGTATTACATCGAATCGAAAAAATCCGTCAAAAAAAGACGGATTTTATTATTTAGTTTCCTAGAGTCGCTTCTACTGCTGCTCGTATACATATTTTAGAATTGCTTTGTCGCTCTCCAAAAGAGGAATTTTTCGTCTTGACATTGCTTTCTCTGCTACTTCGTAGGCCTTTTCTATTCTAAACTTAGGATCTCCTTTCATTCCACCCCAGGAAAAATGCTCCACTAAATTGGGTGGGAAACCACTTTTAAAAATATTAGCCCCTACGCCTACAACCGTTCCTGTATTTAGCTGCGTATTAATTGCCGTTTTTGAATGATCCGCCATGATAAGACCCGCAAATTGAAGTCCGGTCCCTTCGAAGCGCTTGGTTCGGTAGCTCCAGAGTTTCACTTCCGCATAATTGTTCTTTAAATTGGAGGAATTTGTATCGGCTCCTAAATTACACCATTCGCCAATCACAGAGTTTCCGACAAAACCGTCGTGACCTTTGTTTGAGTAGCCAAAAATAATGATATTATTAATTTCCCCTCCTACTTTGCAATGAGGACCAATCGTAGTGGCTCCATACACTTTTGCCCCTAAATTGAATTTAGAATGATCTCCCAAAACAATAGGCCCGCGCAAATGACAACCTTCCATTACTTCCGCATCCTTCCCAATATAAATTTTACCGCTTCTTGTATTTAATGTTGCAAACTCTAACTCGGCACCCGGTTCAATAAACAGATCCTTTGGATCTCCAAGAAACCCACAAGTCTCAGAAAGAGGTGCGGAGGTTCTTCCCTTGGTGACAAGCTCAAAATCGAAATCGATGGCCTCCTTATTAAAGGTAAACAAATCCGTCGGCTGCGAGTAAAACAAAAGATCTTCTGTAATATCCGTCATCTTCTCAATTTGGCTCAAAGAGAAATCCTTCATATTCACTCTGGCCACTAGAAGTTCATTTTTATAAACAAGTGCTTCTCCCAAACTCAAAGATCGGATTTGCTCAAGTACACTCGGAGTGGGTAAAAAATTAGGAACTATAAATAAACTCTCTACCATTTCCGGCGCTGGGAACTTAGCCTCGAGATACGCTTCAGTCACATAACTTGCTCGATCTGTATCTAAAAGTTTTTGCCAACGTTCAGCAAACGTATAAATACCACAACGCATCGAGGCCACTGGCCTAGTATAAGTCAATGGAAGAAAATCCTCCCAATATTGGGCATCTGAAAAAACTAATTGAATCATAAATAACGTCTTATCTTGGTATCAAAAATACGATAATTCTGTTATTGCTACCTACTCTAACCAAAAATAACCACAAAAAAAGCTGCTCCTTTTGGAACAGCTTTGTTAATTAAATACTTCTTTTTCCCAGTGGGTAAAAAGAAAAGTAAATATCCGCTTACTTTGCGAACTTTTTGTATTTGTTCATGAATTTGTCTACACGACCTGCCGTGTCAACCAATTTCACTTTCCCAGTATAAAATGGGTGAGATGTAGAAGAGATCTCCATTTTGATCAATGGGTATGTAGATCCTTCGAACTCAATTGTGTCTTTTGTTTCTGCAGTTGATTTGCAAAGAAACATCTCGTCGTTACTCATATCTTTGAAAACAACAAGTCTATAATTTTCTGGGTGAATTCCTTGTTTCATAATAAAAATTTTAAAAAAAATTAAAGGTTTGCTTCAGAAGTAGTAATGGATATTCCTCTGCTAAAATTTAGACTGCAAAATTAAGACTTTTTTTCAATTACACAAAATGATTTGCAATAAAAATTAAGTCAAAAGTAAACCGATTTTATTACATTTGAAGACAAAGTAAGCTAACTGCAATTTTACCAGTCGACCTCCGTGTATTTAATCACTAAAATGGCAACTTACTTTACAAAAGCAGGAAAATATTCAGGATAAAATAAACAGTTTAAGAATTGGAAATCACACAATTACAAGCTAGGGTAGATCAGTGGATCGAGACTATTGGGGTACGCTATTTTAGTGAACTTACCAACATGGCGATCCTTACTGAAGAAGTAGGAGAAGTGGCTAGAATCATAGCCCGGCGTTATGGAGAACAAAGCGAAAAGCCCAGTGATCAAGAAAAAGATTTAGGCGAAGAGCTTGCGGACGTTCTTTTTGTCACTTTATGTCTCGCTAATCAAACCGGTATCAATCTCCAAGATGCTTTTGATCGCAAGATGCTTTTGAAGACAAAACGCGATGAGCAAAGACATCAAAACAATCCAAAATTAAAATAAAGCATTACTTATTAGAGCGTATGTTACTTAAACACTCCACATTAACACCCAATCAAACCGTACAAATTTGCGGCTCAAAAAGCGTTTCCAATCGCCTCATTATATTAAATGCCCTTTTCCAAAACGTAAAAATGGAAAATCTTTCGGATTCGAAAGACACGCAGGTTTTAATGAATGCAATTCAAAGTGAGGACCAAACGATTAACATTGGACACGCAGGGACTGCGATGCGCTTTCTAACCTCCTATTATGCAATTCAGGAAGGCGAAGTAAAAATTTTAACGGGCTCCGCACGCATGAAACAGCGTCCAATAGGGCCTTTAGTTGAAGCGCTACGTGAACTCGGGGCCGAAATTGAATACGTTGAGAAAGAAGGGTATCCACCTTTAAAAATAACAGGACGCAAAATCCAAAAGAGTAAAGTTCGGATTGCTTCCGATATATCAAGTCAGTACATTACCTCTCTAATGTTAATTGGTGCGAAACTGATTCATGGAATCCGTATTGAACTCGAAGGAGAAATCACCTCCAAACCCTATCTCCTACTCACCAGAAGACTTCTAAAGAACATTGGAATAGAGGTTCAGATATCCGATAATAGAATTGATATAAAACCCTTAAAACTGGAAGAAAAGCTATCCAACACTACGTTTGTAGAAGTAGAAAGCGACTGGTCCTCAGCATCGTATTTTTACTCCCTGGCAGCCATTGCAAGACAGCCTATTAAGCTTCGTAGTTTCAAAAGCCATTCCTATCAAGGAGATTCAGCCTTAAAGAGGTATTACTGGGAGTTTTTCGGCGTGAACACAGTCACTGACACTCAGGAAACCCTAATCAGTCTACTGCCAGAGCTAATCCATTACCCTGAGGCAATTACTGCGGATTTAAACGACAGTCCAGACATTGCACAAACGCTTTGTGTGACGGCTGCGATCTTAAAAATTCCCTTTTATTTTACGGGACTTAAGACTTTAAAAATAAAAGAAACAGACCGACTTCTAGCCCTTCAACAAGAACTAAAAAAAATAGGTTGTATTGTGAAGGTGACAGAAGAAACGATCGAGACCTTGGAATACACATCCCCGGACTCCTCCATCGAAATCGAGACTTATGACGACCATCGAATGGCCATGAGTTTTGCTCCATATCTATTGCAAGGGGATCTGAAAATTTTAGATCCTATGGTGGTTGAAAAGTCTTATCCTAAATTTTGGAGCGATTTAAAGCACGTAACAAAACCTATCAAAACAAATAACATTGAATAAAGTAATCGTAATCACGGGGAGTTCCACGGGAATTGGCAAGACCCTAGCGGAGCATCTTTCCGCACAAGGGCACACCGTCTATGGTCTAAGTCGTAAAGACATTCAAAACCCACAGTTTCAAACGGTCCCTACCGATATAACCCAAAAGGCTGAAATTGCTTCTGCCCTTTCCTATATCCTAGAAAAGGAAAAAAGAGTAGATGTTTTGATTAACAACGCTGGAATGGGAATGGTCGGCGCCATTGAAGACGCACAAAAAAATGAAATACAAAACCTATTCGCCTTAAACCTAATTGGAACCGTGGAAATGATTTCCGCTGTCCTTCCTAGTATGCGCGAAAGAAAAACAGGACAAATTATTAATATCTCAAGTATTGGATCTGAAATGGGACTTCCGTTTCGCGGCTTTTACAGTGCTTCAAAAGCTGCTGTAGACCGCGTTACCGAAGCTATCCGATATGAAGTACGACCCTGGAACGTCCAAATTTGCAGTCTGCATCTGGGCGACATCCAAACCAATATAGCGGATTCCCGGGTGAAAAGCTCCGTTTCAAAGCCATACGAAGAGCTTTTCAATAAAGTATATGGTCTGATGAATACACACGTCGACAAAGGAAGTACGACCTTAGAAGTCGCTCAGTACATAGAGTCTCTACTCCAAAAGAAAAATTGGAAGGCCCATTACTATTTCGGTAAATTAGGTCAGAGAATTGGAGTTCCGCTCAAATGGCTCTTGCCTCAGAACTTCTACGAAACCCTTATGAGGAAATACAACAAAATAGAGTAATACCTCTGTGATTTCACCCACAAAAGCATCCCA
Organism: Chryseobacterium sp. A321; assembly: GCF_054489265.1. Taxonomy (NCBI): domain Bacteria; kingdom Pseudomonadati; phylum Bacteroidota; class Flavobacteriia; order Flavobacteriales; family Weeksellaceae; genus Chryseobacterium; species Chryseobacterium sp. A321. Next base: position 378,043 of record NZ_JBTMWZ010000001.1, read on the forward strand.
TCTCGGATGCTTTTTTTGTTTTGTATGGGATGTTAGGGATTGGATCCCTTGCTTGCAAGGGGATCTGCCTTCTCCATTCGAGAAGTAAAGACATAAAAAAATCCCCAATCACAATGTGATTGAGGATTCAAAAAAAAACTGGCGGCGACCTACTCTCCCGCGTTAGCAGTACCATCGGCGCTAGAGGGCTTAACTTCTGTGTTCGGAATGGGAACAGGTGAGCCCCTCTGCTAAAACCACCCTAAATATTGTAGGTTGTCTCCATTTATATGTGATAAATGAAGTCAGCCTTATTAAAGCGATAAAAACGCTCACAAAGAAAAAACCTTTCTTGCACTTTTGAGTGACCAAATAGGCTATAAATCTACGGGTAATTAGTACTACTCGGCTATGCTGTTGCCAGCTTTACACCTGTAGCCTATCAACGTCGTCATCTCCAACGACCCTTAAAAGATGTCTCATCTTGAGGCAGGTTTCGCACTTATATGCTTTCAGTGCTTATCCGTACCAAACGTAGCTACTCTGCGGTGCGCCTGGCGGCACAACAGATACACCAGAGGTTTGTTCAAATCGGTCCTCTCGTACTAGATTCAAGCCCTCTCAAACATCTAACGCCCGCAATAGATAGAGACCGAACTGTCTCACGACGTTCTGAACCCAGCTCGCGTGCCACTTTAATGGGCGAACAGCCCAACCCTTGGGACCTTCTCCAGCCCCAGGATGTGACGAGCCGACATCGAGGTGCCGAACCTCCCCGTCGATGTGAGCTCTTGGGGGAGACTAGCCTGTTATCCCCGGAGTACCTTTTATCCTATGAGCGATGGCCCTTCCATACGGAACCACCGGATCACTATGTCCTGCTTTCGCACCTGATCGACTTGTAGGTCTCACAGTCAAGCACCCTTATGCCATTACACTCTACGCACGGTTACCAAGCGTGCTGAGGGTACCTTTGAAAGCCTCCGTTACTCTTTTGGAGGCGACCACCCCAGTCAAACTACCCACCACGCAGTGTCCATCTTTCGATGTTAGGCTCCAAGTAAGCAAAGGGTGGTATTTCAACAATGACTCCACCGACACTAGCGTGCCAGCTTCAAAGTCTCCCACCTATCCTACACATTGCTTACTCAAAGTCAATACGAAGTTATAGTAAAGGTTCACAGGGTCTTTTCGTCCCATTGCGGGTAATCGGCATCTTCACCGATACTACAATTTCACCGAGCTCGTGGCTGAGACAGTGCCCAGATCGTTACACCATTCGTGCAGGTCGGAACTTACCCGACAAGGAATTTCGCTACCTTAGGACCGTTATAGTTACGGCCGCCGTTTACTGGGGCTTCAGTTAAAAGCTTCGCTTACGCTAACTTCCTTCCTTAACCTTCCAGCACCGGGCAGGTGTCAGACCCTATACAGCATCTTTCGATTTAGCAGAGTCCTGTGTTTTTGATAAACAGTCGCCTGGGCCTCTTTACTGAGGCCTCCCCTGAGGGAGGCGTCCCTTCTTCCGAAGTTACGAGACTATTTTGCCTAGTTCCTTAGCCACGACTCACTCGAGCACCTTAGGATTCTCTCCTCGACTACCTGTGTCGGTTTTGGTACGGGTTGCTTCACTTCGGCTTTTCTTGGAAGCACTTTCCCTGCAGCAGCTTCGCCCGAAGGCTAGGCCTTGACTATTCCGTCAGTCTCCAGCAGGTACGGCACTCCGTCCCCTTTTTAGTGTGAGCAAGTATGGGAATATTAACCCATTGTCCATCCACTACCCCTTTCGGGTTCGCGTTAGGTCCCGACTAACCCTCAGCTGATTAGCATGGCTGAGGAACCCTTAGTCTTTCGGTGTGCAGGTTTCTCGCCTGCATTATCGTTACTTATGCCTACATTTTCTTTTCTATAAGCTCCACAATACCTCGCAGTACTGCTTCAACGCCGATAGAATGCTCCCCTACCCAGTATAAATACTGCCATAGCTTCGGTAATATGCTTATGCCCGATTATTATCCATGCCGGACCGCTCGACTAGTGAGCTGTTACGCACTCTTTAAATGAATGGCTGCTTCCAAGCCAACATCCTAGCTGTCAATGCAGTCCAACCGCGTTATTTCAACTTAGCATATATTTGGGGACCTTAGCTGTTGGTCCGGGTTCTTTCCCTCTCGGACATGGACCTTAGCACCCATGCCCTCACTGCTGATCATCATTTATTAGCATTCGGAGTTTGTCAGGAATTGGTAGGCGATGAAACCCCCGCATCCAATCAGTAGCTCTACCTCTAATAAACTAAAATCAACGCTGCACCTAAATGCATTTCGGGGAGTACGAGCTATCTCCCAGTTTGATTGGCCTTTCACCCCTACCCACAGGTCATCCGAAGACTTTTCAACGTCAACCGGTTCGGTCCTCCACTTTGTGTTACCAAAGCTTCAACCTGCCCATGGGTAGATCACAAGGTTTCGCGTCTAATCCTACTAACTATGCGCCCTATTCAGACTCGCTTTCGCTTCGGCTCCGGACCTTAAGTCCTTAACCTCGCTAGTAAAATTAACTCGTAGGCTCATTATGCAAAAGGCACGCCGTCACTCAACTTGTGAGCTCCGACCGCTTGTAGGCGTACGGTTTCAGGTTCTCTTTCACCCTTCTATTCGAAGTGCTTTTCACCTTTCCTTCACAGTACTTGTTCACTATCGGTCTTTCAGGAGTATTTAGCCTTGGAGGATGGTCCCCCCATATTCAGACAGGATTTCTCGTGTCCCGCCTTACTCATTTATCATTTAAATATGCCTTTCATATACGGGGCTATCACCCTCTATGGCCGCTCTTTCCAAAGCGTTCTATTAAACATATAAAAACTTTTGGGCTAATCCGCGTTCGCTCGCCACTACTTACGGAATCTCTTCGATTTCTTTTCCTCCGGGTACTTAGATGTTTCAGTTCTCCGGGTTTGCTCTGCTTACGCAGTAATACATCTTCAATGTATTGGGTTGCCCCATTCGGACATCTGCGGATCAATTCGTGTGTGCCAATCCCCGCAGCTTTTCGCAGCTTACCACGTCCTTCTTCGCCTCTGAAAGCCTAGGCATCCGCCATACGCCCTTAACGATTTCTTTCCTATTTTTTTAGTTTCCTAAAGCACTCAAAAGTGCTCGGTTTTCTCTTTGTGATGTCTTTACCGTTAATGTCAATGATCTATTTCGCTTTCTTGAGTATCCGAGTACACAATTGTTGTTTTTGGCTCCAATCGTAACTTTTAAACTCGGTCTCAAAAACCGTGGAGAATAAGGGAGTCGAACCCTTGACCTCCTGCGTGCAAGGCAGGCGCTCTAGCCAGCTGAGCTAATTCCCCCTTCTTAAATTAGTAGTCTCGGGCAGGCTCGAACTGCCGACCTCTACATTATCAGTGTAGCGCTCTAACCAGCTGAGCTACGAGACTTCATTATAAAGATGCCCTAAAGCCTCTTAATCTCTCTGTTCCCTGATACTAATCCTAGGGGTTTATGAATAAAATAATAACAACCAAATAATTAAAAAAAACCAAAGCGAAAACTTTTGAGTAAGTACTCTAAAATTATTTCTGACGTACTGTCTCTAAAATGAGATGTTCCAGCCGCACCTTCCGGTACGGCTACCTTGTTACGACTTAGCCCTAGTTACTTGTTTTACCCTAGGCAGCTCCTATTACGGTCACCGACTTCAGGTACCCCAAACTTCCATGGCTTGACGGGCGGTGTGTACAAGGCCCGGGAACGTATTCACCGCGCCATGGCTGATGCGCGATTACTAGCGATTCCAGCTTCATAGAGTCGAGTTGCAGACTCCAATCCGAACTGAGACCGGCTTTCGAGATTCGCATCACTTCGCAGTGTAGCTGCCCTCTGTACCGGCCATTGTATTACGTGTGTGGCCCAAGACGTAAGGGCCGTGATGATTTGACGTCATCCCCACCTTCCTCTCTACTTGCGTAGGCAGTCTCACTAGAGTCCTCAACTAAATGTTAGCAACTAGTGACAGGGGTTGCGCTCGTTGCAGGACTTAACCTAACACCTCACGGCACGAGCTGACGACAACCATGCAGCACCTTGAAAATTGTCCGAAGAAGGATCTATTTCTAAATCTGTCAATTCCCATTTAAGTCTTGGTAAGGTTCCTCGCGTATCATCGAATTAAACCACATAATCCACCGCTTGTGCGGGCCCCCGTCAATTCCTTTGAGTTTCATTCTTGCGAACGTACTCCCCAGGTGGCTAACTTATCACTTTCGCTTGGTCTCTGAATCCGAAAATCCAAAAACGAGTTAGCATCGTTTACAGCGTGGACTACCAGGGTATCTAATCCTGTTCGCTCCCCACGCTTTCGTCCATCAGCGTCAGTTGTAACTTGGTAACCTGCCTTCGCAATTGGTGTTCCGAGTAATATCTATGCATTTCACCGCTACACTACTCATTCCAGCTACCTCAACTACACTCAAGACCGACAGTATCAATGGCAGTTCTACAGTTGAGCTGTAGGATTTCACCACTGACTTACCGGTCCGCCTACGGACCCTTTAAACCCAATAAATCCGGATAACGCTTGCACCCTCCGTATTACCGCGGCTGCTGGCACGGAGTTAGCCGGTGCTTATTCATACAGTACCTTCAGCTCTCCTCACGAGGAGAGGTTTATCCCTGTATAAAAGAAGTTTACAATCCATAGGACCTTAATCCTTCACGCGGGATGGCTGGATCAGGCTTTCACCCATTGTCCAATATTCCTCACTGCTGCCTCCCGTAGGAGTCTGGTCCGTGTCTCAGTACCAGTGTGGGGGATCACCCTCTCAGGCCCCCTAAAGATCGTAGACTTGGTGAGCCGTTACCTCACCAACTATCTAATCTTGCGCGTGCCCATCTCTATCCGCCGGAGCTTTCAATATTAAATGATGCCATTCAATATATTATGGGATATTAATCTTTCTTTCGAAAGGCTATCTCCCAGATAAAGGCAGGTTGCACACGTGTTCCTCACCCGTACGCCGCTCTCAAATATCCGAAGATATTCTACCGCTCGGCTTGCATGTGTTAGGCCTCCCGCTAGCGTTCATCCTGAGCCAGGATCAAACTCTCCATTGTATGTTTGTTTGACCTACTCAAAGTTTTGACTTCGCTTTGGTTTTATATTTTTTCCTTACTTGGTTGTTGTTATTGTATTTTCAATGATCTTCTATTCCTCTCGCTACTCAAACTACTTCTGTCGTTTCATCTGATTTGCGAGTGCAAAAGTATAAACTTTTTTTTAACTGACAAAATGTTTTTGAAGTTTTTTTTTAAAAAGTTTTTCTTAATCCCTTACGGCCTTAATAAAAACCAAACTCCTAACCTCTATCGCCTTCTACATCTTCCTTCTCGTTTACTTCTGCGCTCCTACGTTCTTTCGATTTCGGATTGCAAAGATAGGGGTTTTTCCTTGTGCTCCAAATTATATTTGAATTAATTGTTAACGGAAGTGCTAACCTTTTGAAATTGAGTGAGAAAAATTTCAACATTTTCGCCTTCTTTTTTGGAGCCTTTCTGTGGTAGGCAACAAATCGAGATTCTAGGGCGTAAAACGAAATATAGCAAAGCCCGCCAATTTCTATTTTCCCCCGCGTCTCAAAAGAGAAAATTAATTTTGTTTCGGGTAAATGGTAGTAAGAAATTCTGCGAATGATCTTTCTACATTTACTATATCTCCCGATTTAAAATTAAGTCCTCCTTCTGAACTTGCATGATTGGCGCGAACACCTGCAGGCAAAATAAGGAAGTATTGAACCGGCTGCCCCTCCTTATAGGAGAGATTAATTTTGGAACCTAAGAGCCTACCTACGGAAATACTTTGCATATCACCCGGCACTAATTCCGATTCTATATAAGATTTAGGTGCTAGGACCACGACTTTATTATTGATCTTAATTTTGATAGGCTTGTCTGAGGAGGAAATCAAATAGACCTTATTGTCTCGCACCGGCTTTTTTGCCACTTCATATAGATTCAAATAGTAATGAGATCTATTAAGCTTGTAGGGACTTTGATCGATCGTCTCCAAGGATTTCAGTTCGAAGGCATTTGCTCCGATGCTTTTTGCCTTCTTATAGACCTTATCAAAGAGATCCGTTTCGCTCATTGCATACTCTTGAATTTCCAACTCGCCTAAATAGACTTTCTCTTTCTCAGAGGAATCTACCTTATATAGGAACTTATCCGTTCGATCACTAATTTTCTCAGCCTTGCTTAAAGTGACTTGCTGAGCAAACCCCAATTGAGCGCCTAAGAATAAACTAAGTAAGAGGAACTTGTTTATCATTCTTTCGTAGTTAATAGTTCAACAGTCTCTTCTAAACTTACGTCCCAATATTTCGCTTCAATGCCATACACTTTCTCAATCTTATCTAGTGCCATGGTGCTCCGTTTTGGTCTGGGAGCTGGAGTGGGATAATTTGAGGTGTCAATTCGATTAAGCTGTATCTCACTTTTCGAGAGCTGCGCAATCTTCGAGGCAAATTCAAACCATGTAGTTTCTGGATAATTCGAAAAATGGAAAATCCCATAGACTTTTTCTCTATGAGAAATAATATCCATGATCGCCTGGGCTAAATCATTAGCATTTGTGGGTTGTCCAAATTGATCGTGTACAATACCTAGTTCTTTCTTTTGTTCAAAAAGATTTAACATGGTGGTTACAAAATTCTTACTAAATTCCGAGTAGAGCCAGGAAGTACGCAGGATTACAGTTCGGGGATTGGCTTCAAGCGCCAGGATTTCTCCCTCGCGTTTGGATGCTCCATAGACTCCGAGTGGACTCGTGAAATTATCTTCTTCGTAGGAGAGGTTAGTATCCCCATCAAAAACATAATCCGTTGAGATGTGAATAAGCTTTACTCCATACTCTTTGCAAGCAAGGGCAAGATTTTCGACTCCTTGAGCATTGATTAAAAAAGCCCTCTCCTCTTCGCTTTCCGCTAAATCTACGGCCGTGTATGCAGCCGCATTAATACAGTAATGAGGTTTAAAATCCTCAAATACTTCCTCGATACTAGAACTGTTTGTAATATCAAGATCACTGGAACTGCAGAACTTGAACTTGTACTCTAGTTCATACTGCGCAGAAAGCTTTTCTAAACATTGACCCAGCTGTCCACGTCCTCCAGCAACCAGTATTTTTTTTCTTTTATTGTGCATGCTTATTTTGTTTTCGTAAGAATTCGGTTCTTGACTGAAAATCCTTTTGGGGTAAATCTACCAAATACTTGTGAAAAAGCTCACTCGTCTCCGGTGGATGAACCTGCGATTTTCGTGTTTTAAGATTAAAGTAAATCACTGTAATCCATAAAACGCTATGAATGGTTTGTCCATCCTCACTCTTCATGAGGATCTCCACTTTTGAGATTCGATCTCGTACCTCTATCGTTTTACTCGAAATCACAACTTTTGAATTGTATTTTACCTCTTTCAAGTAGGCAATCTCATTTTGTATTGCAATCCAGGTACAACCTGTTTGCTTCATATATTGTTCGTAGGTAAAGCCGTAGAATTCTTCCACGTGATCCTCTCGCGCATTAAGCATGTATTCTAAATATTTGACATTATTTAAATGCCCGATGGGGTCACAGTCGGAGAAGCGAACCTTTACACTGCTGGAAATCTCGTTTATCATTTGACAAAAATAAAAAAACCACCCTTATAAAGGATGGTTTTGCGTTTTAATAATTAGAAATTATAGTCCTAGCTCTTTTCTAACGAGCGCAGTTGCATCCGCTCCTGCTTTGTAGATTAGACCTGAGTTATTTGCATCAAAGACGAAATCCCATCCGTTGGCTTTGGCTACTTTCGTTACGGCATCGTTGAACTTTTTCTCAATTGGAGCGTATGCGACGTTGGTTTTATCCATTAAATCTTTCTGAGCTGCTTGTTGCAATTGCTCTAGGTTTCCTCTTAATTTGGCGAGCTCCTGGTTACGTTGCTCGTTAATCTGTTGAGTCTGCGTCGGCGCTTCTTTGCTGTATTTCTCAAAAAGATCGTCTGCTGCTTTCGCTTGCTTTTCTAGCTCAGCTCCTTTAGAGTTACGAAGTGCTAGTAATTGATCATCTGCTTTCTTCTTCTCTGGCATTAAATTTAAAACTGCTGCTACATCTAATGAAGCTATCTTCTGAGCTTTTGCTACCCCTACAGACATTACCATCATTACGGCCGCAAATAATACACTTAGTTTTTTCATAATAGGTCGTTAAATTATTTTAATTGTTGTTATTTACTTCTACTGATTTTAGATTGTGCGATTGCCTAAAAGTTAAATTCCCGGCAAATAAGATCGCAAATCTAATAATTTTTACTAATTAATTTTCATTTTTATTAGGATACTTTTTAAGAGTCCTATGCTCTATAAACAAGAACTATGCCTTGCCCCTCCTTTAAATCGTAACGTATTATTACAGAGACTGATTCATTAGGAAGTGAGTCTGCCATCCTGAAGGTTCGCTTGTACCAATAGGAGAATCAAATCCATAGGCGAAGTCAAATCCGATCAAACCAAAGGCACCCATATAAACCCGGATTCCTACCCCAGCAGAGCGCTTAAGCTGGAACGGATTAAAAGTACCCCATGAATTCCATGCGTTCCCTCCTTCCACAAATCCAAGTGCATAGATCTTTGCAGTTTGGTTTAGTGAAATTGGATAACGGAGTTCCGCGGACAATCGGCTGTAAATAGTCGCCCCTCCGTAAGGAGTAATGTCATATGGAGAGGAAGGCGTATATCCGGTCGTCGAAGCGTTTTCATATCCACGAAGTGGAATTAACTCACGTCCATCAAATCTTCCTCCAAAAAGTCCAGTCCCTCCTACGTAAAAACGTTCAAATGGAGGTGGCCCTAATTCTTTATTGTATCCATTCATAAAGCCCATTTCCGCTGTACTACGTAAAACCAGTTTCCCGATGACCGTATTGTAGGTATCTGCTTTCAATTTCACTTTATAGAACTCCATCCACTGGTATTTTTCAACCGGAGACATGCTTGAGTAATCTTTATCGCTTAACAAAGAGTACGGCGGTGTAAACTTCACAGTCGCCTCTATATTGGATCCCGTGGTCGGGAAGATAGGGTCAAAACCAGCAGAATTTCTAGAAAGTCCAATATTGAACGTGAAGTTCTTCGCGTTTCCATAGTATTCGGTCGTTTCCCCGAACTGGAATGGATAATTTTCAAAATTATAAGACTGGAACTGTACTCCTGTGTATAAAGAGAACCAATCGTCTGGCCAGCTAAGTCTTCTATTTAGTCCCGCATTTGCAGAGAAAATACCTAATTTCTGATCCATACCGAAGGAATCAGTATAATTTACTTTCGAGTAATTAACTCCTACAGACAATGCCGTAGGTTTACTTCCAAATAACCAAGGCTCTGTAAAGCTAATTCCATAATTCTGGAAATACTGTCCCGCTTGTGCTTGCACCGAGAAAGTTTGTCCATCCCCTTGCGGTACAGGTTTAAATTCTTTAAATCGGAGGAAGTTTCTAAGGGAGAAGTTATTGAAAGTTAACCCAAGAGTTCCAATAAAGGAGTTCCCTCCATATCCTGCCTGCAACTGAACTTGGGATGAACCTTTCTCAACCACCGTCCAATGCATGTCCACAGAATTATCCTGTGGGTTGGGAGATATGTTTTGACCGAGTTGTTGTGGGTCAAAATACGGAAGACCAGCAAGTGTGAAATAGGTTCTTTTAATCATCGATTTAGAGAACAAATCGCCTGGCTTGGTTTCGAGTGATCTTAAAATTACATGGTCATGGGTGGTCGTGTTACCCGACCATGTTACTCGGTTCCAAGAAGCTTTCTCACCTTCGTTAATACGGATTTCCAAATTAATGGAATCTCCGACAACCGATTTCTCCACCGGTACAACCTGGGAGAATAAATAACCATTATTTAAATAAAGGGACTTGATGTCGGTGTCGTCTTCCGCACCGCCGTCTTCGCCCACTTTCTTATTAAATCCGACCGCATCATAGATGTCGCCGCTTTTGTATCCAAGGAGTTTTTCTAATACCTCTGTGGAATACGTTGTATTGCCTAAGAAAGAAATGTCCCCAATGTAATATTTTTTTCCTTCGTTTAGTTTTACATTGACTTCAATGTCATTTTTCGGGTTTCTCCAAACAGAGTCGGACACGATTTGCGCATCTCTAAACCCTAAGGATTGGTAGTAGTTGATTAGATTTACTTTGTCTTCCTCGTATTTTTCCTTGATGAATTTAGAAGACTTCAGAATACCGCCGATTCCAAATCGTTTTTGCTTGGTTTCTTTAAACCCCTTCTTTCTTAATTTCGCATCGGAAACATTATCGTTACCCTCAAATTCAATGTGGGCAATTTTGATACGACGACCTCTGTCCACCTCGATGGTCCAGTCTACAAGTTCGGGATCGCTTGCATTGACTTTGTCTTGAATCGTCAATTTCGCATCGGCATACCCCTTGCCTACATATTCCAATGGGATTTTTGATTTGATGGAGGAAACCAAATCACTAGTGATTTTGGTGCCGGGTTTCAAATTGTAGTCCTTTACAAATTTTTCTTGCTTAGACTTTGTCACCCCTTTTCCTTCAAACTTAACTTCTCCAAGTTCTTTTAGATCTTCAAGCTTAAATCGAAGAACCACTTGTTCTCCCTCAATATTCTCCACATAGACTTCTACGACAGAGAAAATATTCTGCTCCCAGAGTCTTTTGATTGCGGAACTGATTCGCTGTCCTGGAATTTCTACCTTCTCATTCTTATTGAGTCCTGTAAAACGCAGAATCTGAGCCGGGGAGTATTTTTTTACACCGTCAATCACGATATCCTTCAGGAAATAAACTCCCTGTTGATCTTGCTCGGCTACCGCAGTATTTTGCTCCTGCGAACCGCTGGTGGGCGGTGTTTCTTGGCCATAAAAATAGGCCGAAGCCGCAAACATGATGATGGGTATGAATTTTAATCTCATCTTTATAATCTAAGTCTAATCTATATCTCTTTTATTTCTCGCTTTCTAGCTGTTCGCTGATCTTTCCGTATCTTCTTTCTTTGCATTGGTAATCCAAAATGCATTTAAAGAAGGCTTCTCGATCAAAGTCGGGCCAAAAAATATCTAAAAACTGAAGTTCTGCATAGGCAATTTGCCATAACAGAAAATTACTAATGCGAACCTCGCCACTGGTTCTTATTAAAAGGTCTACTGCAGGAAACGAGCGTGTGTACAAATGGTCTTCAAAAACGGCCTCTGTAATCTCACTAGAATCCAATTCCCCTTGCTTAACCTTTTCACTTATCGCTTGAACGGCGTTTAAAATTTCTTTCTGTGACCCGTAGCTTAAGGCAAGAATAAGATTGCCATTTTTGCTCTCTTTGGTCAATTCCATCATGGTTTCCAATTGGTCTCTCACGAGATCCGGCAATTTCTCAATTTCTCCAATCACATGAAGCCTAAGTCCTTTTGTGTATATGTTTTCCGCTTCTAATAGAAGGGTTTCTGACAAAAGATTCATCAAGCTGTTCACTTCAGACTTCGGACGATTCCAATTTTCAGAAGAAAAGGTGTAGAGAGTGAGGTAGGGAATCCCAATTTCATTGCATGCGTTTATTGCATCACGAACTGCTCGAACCGCACTTTGATGTCCAAAGGTACGCTGCTCACCGCGCTGTTTTGCCCACCTTCCATTGCCATCCATGATAATGGCTACGTGTTTTGGTAGTTTATTCAGATTTAGTTCGTCTTTATAACTCTTCATATTACTTCTACAGGCCTGCAATCTATTGCTTAAATCTTTACCTATCTTGGAAATCCTAATTCTATAAAGGATTTTACTTTCTGGACCAATCTACAAATTACTAGTTTTGCTTTGAAAGGGTCGTTAGAGTCCAATTCCAAATTTGTGCAAATATAAAACAATTTTACATTAACGAAATTCTTAATAGATAGTTAAATTAGACTAAATTCTTATAAAATTGACCTCATTTTGAGGCTTTAAAATCACAAGGGAATTATTTACTTCGAGATAAGGGAGATTTTACACTCCCCATCTTAGGATAGCTCATTCAAAAACCGTACGAGTCGAGGGCTTAGCTCTCCTCGTTTCGCCAGGTCATAATCTTTCTGTGAGCAAGCTAAATTGCTATGCATTTCCGACGCATTTCCAAAATACCAAAGTGAGGAAAACGTATCGCGATGGAACGCATACTCACCTTGCGGTGTAAGCACCCAAAATGTCTCGTAACTGCGATTTTTAGGATGAGAGGACTGGATGTTGATCCCTTCAATTAAATACCAAATCATTTGCGCAGCCAATTGAAGATTTAACTCGCTTTGTGAATCTAGTTCCAAATTGAACAGCCCTACGCTTTTGAGATTCTGAGATAGTCCTACTTCCTTCATCAAGGCGCACACTTCGCGGCGGTTCAGTCCATTCACCTGTGGGTGAATAGAGAACGGCGTACTAAAACTCTCTACCGCATCACAGTTTAAGGTCACTAGATCTGAACTACGCAAATACGGTTCGATCGATTCCATCCCGTTCATCATCTCGGCTAGTCTAACTTCTTGAAAATCCACTTCTTTTAAAAGGCTGACGCTGTCTAGTTGACTTAAATGCCTTTGGTAGCCTAAATGATGATAATTTTTGATTTCGAAGTGCTTTGATGCGAAAATCCGACTTAGAAAGTTCCTTTCGTTTATGGTATCCTCTTCGTTCTCAAGGGAGATATAGTTTGAAATTTGCGAGTAAGAAATCTGCTTTTGATGAAAATCAAGGGCACTGTAGAGCGAAAAGCTCAAATCAGTACTCCCCCCGATCACAATGGGAATGGTTTTATTATAATGGCACGCGGATAAAACTTCTTGCAAAACATAACTAGTATCCTCGCTTGATTTCCCTGAAATTAAATCCCCAAAATCGTACATGGGCACTTGAAAATCATGCGACGAGAGCTGAAATAACTCTTTTCTTAAAAAATGAAAATCACGGGCATGCGCTTTTCTTCCTGCCCCCCTGTAATCCGAGACGAAGAGTAATGCGATCCCTCCTTGAACGAGTTCATTTTGAAAAAGGCTTCCTAATTGCCACTTTTTGGTTCTAATTTCCCCAGGTGCGGCAATAAAATCTTGGTAATTCATAGCATGCAATGATCGAAGTCGAAATTTTAATAAAAACCCTCAGAGCTATGGCTCCGAAGGCTAGGTGTAGTTTTTCTTCTTATTTTGTTTTTGTACCTCCTTTCGCTGCGGAAGGTTTCTTTGCCGCCGTTTTTTTAGGAGCTGCCTTTTTGGCGGCGGGTTTCTTTGCAGCCGGCTTCTTCGCAGCCGCTTTCTTAGCTTTGAATGCACTTGGATCTTGTTCGGTGATCCATTTTTTCACTTGCTCGAGATCGACTTCTTTCAATTCTTCTTGAGAATATTTTTCGCCCTCATCGTTCTTTGGAATCTTGAAGTTTGCTTTTCCGAACTTAATAAAAGCGCCCCATCTTCCGTTTTCAATTGCAATCTTCTCTTCTTCCCACTGCTGCACATAACGATTGGCTTCCTTTTCTAGTTTTGCTGCAATTAATTCCTCGATATCGTCTTTTGATAGATTCTCAAAATCATACTTTTTGGGTACATTCACATACAGATCCTTGTACTTTAAGAAGGGTCCAAAACGTCCTTTGCCTTTGGTGACGGGTTCACCTTTGTAAGTGGAAACGGGCGCATCTGCAACTTTTTTCTCCTCTATGAGCTCTGTAGCTCTTTTCTGATCGATACTCAAAGGATCTTCTCCTTTGGGTATACTTATAAAGGTATCTCCCCATTTCACATAAGGGCCGAATCGGCCTACCGCTACACTAACTTCTTTCCCCTCAACCGGTTGAAGTGAGAACGGAAGCTTGAATAGCTCTAAGGCTTCTTCAAGAGTAATGGTGGCTATGTTTTGATTTGCCATCAAACTTGCAAACGTCGGTTTTTCTTCGTCGTCTGATTCACCAATTTGAATCATAGCTCCGTAACGCCCCATTCGCGCGTAAATCGGCTTGCCTGTTTTCGGATCGTCTCCTAATTTTCGTTCGCCTGTGGCGCGTTCTGCGGTTTCCTCTACATTCTCAATTCTGGGATGGAAAAACTGATAGAATTCCCCCATCATCGTTTGCCAAGGTTTTTGTCCGCCGGCAATTTCGTCAAACTCTCTTTCCACTCTCGCGGTAAATCCATAATCCAAAATTTCCGCGAAGTTTTGAGTCAAAAATTCATTGACCACTTCCCCGATATCGGTCGGAATAAATTTATTGCGATCTCCACCGTATTTCTCGACTAGGACTTCCCTAAAAATTTCTTTTTCAAGAGTGAGCCTTACGGCTTCTCTTTCCATCGGTTCTATTTCTCTTTTGTCGACGTATTCACGGTTTTGAATCGTCTGAATCGTCGGCGCATAGGTAGAAGGTCGACCAATGCCAAGTTCTTCTAATTTCCGAACCAAAGCCGCTTCCGTATACCGCGCAGAAGGTTTTGTATATTTTTGAGTGGCCGCTATTTGCGTGTAGGAAAGAAGCTCTCCAATGCTTACTCGCGGAAGAATTTTGTCATTCGTGTCTTCGTCCTCATCCTCATTTTTGTTAATTCCATACGCTTTTAGAAAGCCTTCGAATACGATTACTTCGCCTTGTGCTTCAAAATGGGGTGTCACGTCCACAGCCCCAATTTCAATAACTGTTTTCTCAATTTTCGCATTTGACATTTGCGAGGCAAGTGTTCTGCGATAAATTAATTGGTATAATTTATTGAGTTGTGCATCTCCTATGCTTTTAAGAGAAAAGTCCGTAGGGCGAATCGCCTCGTGAGCTTCTTGAGCCGAGGCTGATTTGGTTGTGTAGTTTCTAGGATTAGAATACTCCTCTCCAAATTCGGATATAATTTGAGCTTTCGCTCCATTTATTGCTTCTTGCGATAGATTCACACTGTCCGTTCTCATGTAGGTGATAAATCCTTCTTCGTATAGCCTTTGAGCAAGACGCATCGTCGAGGTCACATTGTACCCTAATCGAGAAGAAGCTTCCTGCTGAAGGGTTGAAGTGGTGAAGGGAGCAGAGGCCGAGCGAGTCCCCGGTTTCTTTTCTACATTAAGTACTTTGAATTCACTTCCTTTTGCTTTCTCTAGAAATTCAGAGGCAAGTTCTTCGTTTTTAAAATCCCCTTTTAGCTTTGCGGGCAATTCAGCTTTTTCTTTGGTTAAGAAATTTGCACTCAACTTATAAGAAGAGGCGGAATTAAATTCCCGTATTTCTTTTTCTCTCTCGACGACTAATCGTACGGCAACGGACTGAACACGTCCTGCAGAGAGTCCAGTTTTGACTTTCTTCCAAAGAACAGGGGACATTTCAAATCCTACAATTCTATCTAACACGCGTCGTGCTTGCTGTGCGTTTACAAGATTTTGATCAATGGATCTTGGGTTTTCTACCGCTTTTAGAATCGCATTTTTTGTAATTTCATGAAAGACAATTCGTCTTGTATTTTCACTTTTTAATTTTAGTTCTTGCGCAAGATGCCACGCAATCGCTTCTCCTTCGCGGTCCTCATCCGAAGCGAGCCAAACAATCTGTGCTTTTTTTACTGCAGCTTTTAATTCGCTTACTATTTTTTTCTTATCTGGGGAAACTTCGTAATCGGGAGTAAAGGTTTCAAGGTCAATACCCATTCCTTTCTTAGGCAGATCTCTAATGTGTCCAAAACTGGATTTCACCTCAAAATCACTACCAAGATACTTTTGAATGGTTTTTGCTTTCGCTGGGGATTCGACAATCACTAAATTCTTTGACATCCTCAATTATTTTTTGCAAAAGTAGAGTTTTTTTTACATTTGTCCGTTTTTCACTAGACAATTGCCCTTCAAGTTCACACTTGAGCCCTCTTATTTCCATAAGAAAGGATGTATTTCCCACTTTATTTTGGAGTAAAATGTCCTAAAACCCCTAAATTCGCAGTACCAATACTGCGAAAATTGAGAAATTTCATCAGAAATACAATTCAAAGCCAGAAAGTCTTCTATCGTTATTTTAGAAAGAAAGGCTTACGGCGCTTTTTCAAGGAAAACATTCTTCAAAGCGAAGGCAGTGCGAAAAACAAAGCGCAATCCATCGCTTTGGGAGTATTCATTGGTTTTTCTCCTTTTTGGGGACTGCATACGGTACTAGCCCTTAGCCTTAGTACACTTTTTAAAAGAAATAAAACGCTTGCTTTCATTTCTTCCCAAATCACAATCCCTCCTGCTATTCCCTTAATCTTGTATTTGTCTATGCTAATCGGGGGTCCTTTCGTGGGGTCCACCAAAAACTTTGATTTGTTTGAACTTAGCATCGAATTAGCCAAGCAACACCTACTTCAATACGTAGTGGGAAGTTTGATTCTCGCCACGCTTATGTCTCTTATCCTTGGGCTGCTTTCCTATTTTCTCATTCTAAAATTTAATCCAAAAACAAACCCTAAAGCTGCCTTCAAAAAACCAAGCCCGTAGCCCTTAAGAATTCACTAAAATTCCTTATATTCGCACACTTAAATTCAATGCAGATAATATTGACAATGAAGAAGTTTAACGAATATAAAAATCTTGATTTAACTTCCATCGCAAGTGGAATTTTAGAATCATGGGACCAGGAGCAAACGTTCAAAAAATCGGTTGAAATTCGTGACGGACAACCCGAATTTGTATTTTACGAAGGTCCTCCCTCCGCCAATGGGTTGCCCGGCATTCACCATGTCATGGCTAGAACCATCAAAGATATTTTCTGCCGCTTTCAAACGCAAAATGGCAAAAAAGTCTTTCGAAAGGCGGGATGGGACACCCATGGACTTCCGATTGAACTTGGTGTAGAAAAAGAACTTGGAATTACCAAAGAAGATATTGGAGTCAAAATCTCAGTAGAAGACTACAACGAGGCTTGTCGAAAAGCGGTGATGCGCTATACGGATGTATGGAATGACTTGACTCAAAAAATCGGCTATTGGGTCGATTTGGAGGATCCTTATATCACGTACACCTCTAAATACATGGAAACCGTTTGGTGGTTACTTAAAAACATATATTCCAAGGACCTACTTTACAAAGGGTACACCATTCAACCCTATTCGCCTAAGGCAGGAACGGGGCTTTCTTCCCATGAGTTAAATCAACCGGGAACCTATAGGGATGTCTCGGACACCACGATTGTGGCTCAGTTCCGAGTCAAACAGTTGAGTGAAAGTCTCTCCCATTTACAAAAAGAGACTCCCATAGACATCCTGGCCTGGACGACCACTCCTTGGACACTCCCTTCAAACACGGCTTTAGCCGTAGGAAAGGAGATCGATTATTTACTGGTAAGAACCTTTAATCAATATACTTTCGAACCCCTGACGGTTATTGTGGCAAAATCTCTACTTGCCAAAAACTTAGGAAAAAAATTCAAGGAATCTTCCTTAGAAGAACTTGAAGCCTACAAGAGCGAGGACAAAATCATCCCGTTCCATATTTCGGCAGAGTTCAAAGGGAAAGACCTACTTGGAACAAGCTATCACCAGCTCATCCCCTGGTTCCGTCCCGAAAATGACCCTGAGGATGCCTTTCGAGTTATTGAAGGTGATTTCGTAACCACGGAAGACGGTACCGGAATCGTGCATATCGCGCCTACCTTTGGTGCGGACGATAGCCGTGTCGCAAAACAAAATGGCATCCCACCGATGCTTATTCGAGATACAAACGACAATTTAGTTCCGCTCGTGGACTTGCAAGGCCGTTTTGTAAAGGGAGTTAAAGTTCCTGAAGTATTTGCAGGCAAATACATTAAGAATGAGTATTACGATGAAAACCAGGCGCCCGAAAAATCTTGGGACGTGGAACTTGCCATTTTACTTAAGACAGAAAAAAAAGCGTTCAAAGTAGAAAAATACACCCACAGTTACCCACACTGTTGGAGAACGGATAAACCGGTACTCTACTATCCACTCGATTCTTGGTTTGTAAAAATGACAGCTGTGAAAGAGCGTTTAGTCGAATTAAATACACAAATCAATTGGAAACCCAAGAGTACAGGAGAAGGACGTTTCGCAAACTGGTTAGAAAACGTGAACGATTGGAACCTTTCTCGTTCTCGCTATTGGGGCATTCCGCTTCCTATCTGGAGAACGGAGGATTCCAAAGAAGAAAAAATCATCGGTTCCATTGAGGAACTAAAACAGGAAATCGACAAATCCGTTGCTGCAGGATTCATGAATGAGAATCCGCTGGGTCAATTTGTTTCTGGGGATATGAGTGAAGAAAATTACCTGAAAGTAGATCTTCATAAAAATTACGTGGATCAAATTACGCTTGTTTCAGAAAGTGGAAGCCCTATGAAAAGGGAAAGCGATCTGATTGATGTTTGGTTTGACTCAGGTTCTATGCCGTATGCGCAATTGCACTACCCTTTTGAAAACCGGGAGCTTATCGACGAAAGAAAAGCATTCCCTGCTGATTTTATTGCAGAAGGCGTAGACCAAACGCGAGGTTGGTTCTATACACTTCACGCTATTTCCACCGCAGTCTTTGATAGTGTAGCCTATAAAAACGTTGTATCAAACGGACTCGTACTCGACAAAAACGGTCAAAAAATGTCAAAACGTTTAGGCAATGGAGTAGATCCTTTCAAAACGTTAGAAGATTTTGGTCCCGATGCGACGCGTTGGTACATGATCTCCAATGCAAATCCTTGGGAAAATCTGAAATTCGACCCTCAAGGTATTGAAGAAGTAAGACGTAAGTTCTTTGGAACTCTTTACAATACATACTCCTTCTTTGCTCTCTACGCCAATGTAGACAAATTTCAGTATAGCGAACAAGAAATCACAGACCGTCCAGAGATTGATCGATGGATCTTATCTGAACTTCACCTTCTGATCAAAGACGTGAAGTCCTACTACGAAGATTACGAACCGACCAAAGTGGCGCGTGCAATCAATACGTTTGTCAACGATAACTTAAGCAACTGGTATGTAAGACTTTGCCGTCGTCGTTTCTGGAAAGGTGAGTATTCAAACGATAAAATTTCAGCCTACCAAACCCTTTATACTTGTCTTGAAACAGTAGCTAAATTATCAGCACCCATCTCTCCTTTCTTTATGGACAGACTTTACCGTGACCTCAACAAGGTCACAGGGAAAAATCAGGCGCAGTCTATTCACCTTACGGATTTCCCGGTATACGATTCGAGTTTAGTGGAACAGGATCTAGTGGAAAAGACACATTTGGCCCAAAACATTACCTCAATGGTATTCTCCCTTCGTAAGAAGGAAAACATAAAGGTGCGTCAACCGCTAACCAAGGTGATGATTCCAGTTTTGGATTCGAAAACAAAATCTCAAATCTTAGCAGTTAGCGACCTAATCAAACAGGAAGTAAACGTCAAGGAGCTTGAACTTATAGATCCGAAGGAGGCGGGCGAACTCATTGTCAAACAGATTAAACCTAATTTCAAAACCTTAGGCCCTAAATTAGGAAAGGATATGAAAAAGGTAGGACAAGAAATTCAAGACTTCACCTCTGAGCAGATTCAGACCCTTGAGACCGAAGGAAAAACTTTAGTTTCAGGATACGAAATCAACCTTGAGGATGTGGAAATTTCCACCAAAGACATTCCGGGCTGGACCGTTACTAGTGATGCGAAATTGACAGTCGCTCTAGACTTAACCCTAACAGAGCAGTTGAAGGCCGAAGGTATTGCTAGGGAGTTCATTAACCGCATTCAGAACATCAGGAAGGATAAAAACTTTGATCTTACGGATAGAATTTCTGTAAAATTAAAAGCCGACGGCCCTTTCACGAGCGAGCTTCAGGCGAACTCAGAATATATTTCCGCCGAAGTATTGTCGGATAAAATAGAATTTGTAAATTCACTCTCAATTTTTGAGCAAATTGAAATCGACGAAATTCAATTTCAAGTAGAAGTGGAAAAATTAAAAGGATAATTGCGGGATGTCTTTTGGAAAGAACATCCTATTAACAAAAAAATCAAGCAACCATGGCAGAAGAAAGACAACGCTACAGCGATGCAGATTTGAAAGAATTCAAAGAACTCATTGTCGCAAAAATAAATAAAGCAGAAAAAGACTTAGGACTTATCAACGAGAGCTTTATCAACGATCAGAACAACGGGACGGATGACACCTCTCCTACTTTCAAAGCATTTGAAGAGGGAGCGGAAACCTTAAGCAAGGAGCAGAATGCAATTCTGGCCGGACGTCAAGAAAAATTCATCCGTGATTTAAAGCACGCGCTGATTCGTATTGAAAACAAAACCTACGGGGTATGCCGCGTGACTGGAAAATTAATTCCAAAAGATCGCTTAAGAGCGGTACCGCATGCTACATTGAGTATTGAAGCGAAAAACATGCAGCGCTAAAATTTCATTCTGTAAAAACCTGGACTATTTCCAGGTTTTACAGAAATACGCATTCAAACTCATTATGAAAAAAATCGCACTGATCACTTTGATTATTTTGGTCATTGACCAAGTTTCAAAGTTTTATATCAAAACTAATTTCCAACTTGGAGAAAGCAGTCCTGTTCTAGGGCTCGAATGGTTTCGAATTACCTTTGTAGAAAATCCGGGTATGGCCTATGGTTTTCACTTTGGAGGACTCCTTGGGAAATACTTTCTTGTCATTGTACGTCTCTTTTTAATCGGAGGTATGGTCTATCTCTTTAGTAAGTGGATCAAACAGGGAATGAATTCCAATTACCTACTCATCCCGATGGCAATGATTTTTGCGGGTGCAATCGGAAACTTAATCGACGGAATGTTTTACGGAATGATCTTCGACAGTGGCACGGTATACGACACTAGTATTGAGAGATGGATTGATTACGGTGGCGTCTCTGAAACCGTACCTTTTGGACAGGGATATTCTTCCTTCATGAAAGGGTGTGTCGTGGATATGTTTCACTTTCCCCTTGTCGATTGGCACGTTCCCGAAAGCTGGCCGCTGATTGGAGGAAAACAGATTGAATTTTTTAAATACATTTTCAATGTGGCCGATTCCGCTATTACGCTTGGTGCACTTCTTTTGTTAACCTTCCGTAAAAAAGCATTTCCAAACGGAATGGATTTCTAGGAAATCACTCCCTAAATAACTATTTTTACGATTTAGTCCCTTTGAATAAATAATAAAATGTCAAGAATACTCACTGGAATTCAAGCGACAGGAACCCCCCATTTAGGCAATCTTTTGGGCGCAATTTTTCCTGCCATTGAACTCTCGAAAAACCCACAAAACGACTCTTTCCTTTTCATTGCGAATTTGCACTCCCTAACGTTTATTAAAGACGCGGAAGTTCTTCGCCAAAACACCTACGAAATTGCAGCCGCATGGCTTGCCTGTGGACTTGATCCCAACCGAACTCATTTCTACCGCCAAAGTGATGTACCTCAAGCGACGGAACT
This sequence comes from Chryseobacterium sp. A321, assembly GCF_054489265.1. Lineage (NCBI taxonomy): Bacteria > Pseudomonadati > Bacteroidota > Flavobacteriia > Flavobacteriales > Weeksellaceae > Chryseobacterium > Chryseobacterium sp. A321. Next base: position 399,499 of record NZ_JBTMWZ010000001.1, read on the forward strand.
CGCTTGGCACCTATCCTGCTTTTTTCCTTACCAAAGACTCACTCTAGCGCATTCGTTCAAAGACAAAGCGGATCGAGTTCAAGATGTCAACGTCGGACTCTTTACCTATCCTGTATTAATGGCGGCTGATATTTTACTCTACGATGCAGAAATTGTTCCGGTAGGAAAAGACCAATTACAGCATTTAGAAATGGCTCGTGATATGGGCGCAAGATTCAACAATCAAATGGGAGAGGTCTTTGTTCTTCCCAAAGCAGAGCTACAAGAAAACACAAAATATGTTCCGGGAACAGACGGACATAAAATGTCAAAATCAAGAGGAAACATCATCAACATCTTCTTACCAGAAAAAGAGCTGAAAAAGCAAATCATGTCCATTGAGACGGACTCCACGCCGCTTGAAGATCCAAAGGATCCAGACACGGATAAAGTCTTTGCGATATACGAATTGATTGCGACAAATGAGCAGAGCGACGATCTCCGTGCAAAATACCTTGCTGGGAATTACGGCTATGGTCACGCGAAGAAAGAACTGTTAAATCTTATCCTTACTTCTTACGAGCAAGAACGAGAAAAGTTTCATTATTACATGAATCACTTAGAAGAATTAGACGAAATTCTTTTGAAAGGAGCTGAAAAAACCAAAGCAGTGGCAAACGAAACCCTGCAAAGAGTTCGAGAAAGTTTAGGCGTATAGCCAAAACTCTAGTATTTAAATCCGTCTTTTTACCCGCAAAAAGGCGGATTTTATTTTTAAAAATTTTAGTGAAATTTTGCCTCTCTACAAAAGGTCCTTGATTTCATGCAAAGAGCGAACAACCTCCACTCCAGGCGCTGTGTACCGGTCTTCAAAAACATCTAAGAAAATGGCACGCATACCAAAATTAAGCGCTCCCTCCACGTCTGCAATCCAATCGTCTCCAATGTAAATAGAATTCTCTACTCTAGCGTCCGTCTTCTCGAAAGCCCATTGGAAAAGTTTTGGGTCTGGCTTTCTAATATCAATTTCATCCGCGCTCGTAATGGTCTTAAAATAAGATTTAATTCCTGAGAGTTCGCATTTGCGAGCCGTCACTTCCTCAAACCCATTCGATAGAATATGCATCGTATACTTCTTTTCGCTTAGGTATTCGAGTAGTTCAAAGGTTCCAGGAACCAGTTCGTTGTACTGCAAAATCTCATCAAGAAAACGACTCTCGAAAAGGGCGGCTAGAGGTGCATTGTCAATTTCAAAAGCACGAAAGGTATCCAAAAACCGATGGCTTCTTAAATAAGCTTTGTCAATGCTTCCATTACGGATCTTAGCCCATAAATCTTCATTTACCGTATAATACTCTTTATAGAATTCGTCAAATTGAAGTCCGTATTTCTGCTGAATATTCTCCTGTTTAAATAGACCCACCAAAGTCAATTCGGCATTCTTTCGATGGTCCCAAAGGGTGTTGTCTAGATCAAAAAAAAGATGGTTAATCATAGGTCCAAATTTACTAAAAATCAATTCGTAACGAAAAGATTGAGGATTCAATCTCTACGATTTACCGTGAATGAATTTATAAAAATAAGCAGATGTACGTTCCCTTGTTTGAAAGTAGAAGAAGCAGGGTACCACTCGAAGTTAGGAAATGAGTTGAAAAGTAGAATTCGTGCTTAATTAAGGAGCTCTCCTATCATTACAAAAGGTAAGTTCAGCGCCACGTTAATATTTAGCCCTTCCAACTTTTTGCCGTCCAGTCCCTTGTCATCAATTGAAAATCCATACCCCGCAGAAAGATCTAGAATCCCAAAAAGCGAAAATCCCACTTTAGGAGCAATGTACTTTGTGGTAAACTCTGCTCCGGCTAGAAAATAGTACGAATGGTAAAAGTCAACTCCCTTTTGAAAATTAAGCAAAACGTCTGTTTGCAACTTAGGCAGAACCTTCACCTCTCCCTCATGAGCTCCGATTAGAGCAGATCCACCCACTCGGTAAAGTACATCGTCGTTACTTAACATAAGGGCTCGTAGTCCTACTTCTCCAAAACTCTGGTTTTGGTATACGTAACCCACATGGGCCATTTTATGAACCGTAAGTTGCGCTGCAATTGGGCTTAGAAGCAACACGAAAAACAATAGGGAAAGCACTCGTTTCATTCGGAAATATATTTAAGCAAATTTAGAAAAAGTTATCTGAAGTCTCTTATGAAATAACAGCCTTCGAAAAGACTCTCGAAGGCTGCAATTAGTATTTTGATAAAAAGACTAGACTAAAGTCCAAATTTTGCTTTGATATCGTCTTGGCGGTCTAATTTTTCCCAAGTAAAGAATTCCAGACCTTCCAGGGTAAGCTCGTTGCTTTTTCCTTTGTTGAAAGTTTTGTTTCCAATATAATGCTCTCTTCCCATGTGGCCATAGGCCGCCGTTTCTTGGTAGATAGGATTTCTTAGTTTTAAGTTTTGCTCAATCGCATAAGGGCGTAAATCAAAAAGTTCAAGAACTTTCGCCGCAATTTCGCTGTCACTTAGTCCCACCTTGCTCGTTCCATTCGTTGTAATGTTTAGACCACATGGCTCTGCAATTCCAATGGCATAAGACACCTGTACTAAAACCTCGTCCGCGACTCCTGCAGCCACTAAATTCTTTGCGATGTGTCGCGTGGCATAGGCCGCGCTTCGGTCCACTTTAGAAGGGTCCTTTCCTGAGAAAGCTCCTCCACCGTGAGCCCCTTTTCCTCCGTAGGTATCTACAATGATTTTTCGACCCGTAAGTCCTGTATCTCCATGAGGTCCTCCAATGACGAATTTTCCGGTAGGATTGATGTGGTATTTAATCTGGTCATTGAATAAATCTTGAACCGCTAGTTTCTGATTTGCTTTCACGCGCGGTATCAAAATATCGATCATGTCTTTTCGAATCTTAGCTAGCATTTCTTGGTCTGCTCCAAATTCATCGTGCTGCGTTGAGACGACGATCGAATCAATTCGAATCGGTTTGTGATCGTCGGAGTATTCAATGGTCACCTGAGATTTTGAATCTGGACGCAAATAAGGGATCACTCCCTCCTTACGAAGGATCGCCAACTCTCTTAAAATGGTGTGTGCCAAATCGAGTGCGAGTGGCATATAATGCGCTGTTTCGTTGGTGGCATACCCAAACATCATTCCCTGGTCTCCTGCACCTTGCGCATTGGCTCTAAGTTCAAAGTCTTCACCCTCAATTACACGATCCACTCCCTGATTAATATCGGGCGATTGATCGTGAATCGCGGAGATTACACCGCAAGAATCACCTGCAAACATATATTCTCCTTTCGTGTATCCAATTTGGTTAATTACGTCTCTTGCGATAGACTGTACATCAAGATAAGTGCTTGATTTTACTTCGCCGGCAAGTACCACTTGACCGGTGGTCACTAAGGTCTCACAGGCCACTTTCGAACTCGGATCGTAGGCTAGAAAATGATCGATCAAGGCGTCTGATATTTGGTCCGCAATTTTATCTGGATGCCCCTCAGAGACAGACTCAGATGTAAATAAATAAGGCATATTAAGTTTCTTATATTAAAGATTATACGTAAGAAAAAGTGCAGAATTGCAAAAGAAACTAAAATAGAAAAATATCTGTTTTAGCATTTTTTTACGAGGTTGCAATCAGTACAAATTTTTCCTCTGCTTTCACTGGGCAAATTTACAGACTATATTCCAACTCTGCAAAAAAACTAACGGGCTTTTCTTTTACTGAGGTCGAATGCCTACGAATTCTTCTGGCGCATTGTTGTAGTTTAATTTTGGCTCCACTGAAGACTTGATCGCTTGGACTAACTCATCTACAATTTTTTGCTTGTACGTGGGCTTGTAATAAATTAAACTAACTTCCCTATACGGAAAAGGCTTTCTGAATCGATGCAACTTCTGCTTTTGTTCACTGGACAATTGTCCTTGAGCTAGCTCGGGTATCACCGTGACACCTCCCACTCGATCCACCATCTGCACTAGAGTATTGATGCTAGAGGCTAAGAAGTCTAAATTCTTTGGCTTAAGTGAGTTCTCCTTCAACTTACATATGTTCTCGAATTGAGTTCGAAGACAGTTTCCTTCTTCTAAAAGCCAAACTTTCTCTACATCAAGTTCCTCTGGAATCACAAAGGAATCTTCCTTTGAATCCAAATAACTTGAATAAACCATTAATTCCTCGTTAAAGAGAAACTCATGATAGAATTCGTTTGCAGCTTCGTAGGGCGTAGAAATAATTCCCGCATCTAACTCACCAGACTTTAATCCTTTAATGATTCCATCCGTGGTCATTTCTTTCACTTTCATTTCAATCTTTTCATGGGTAGAAAGAAAGTCAAAAATTTCTGTAGGCAGAATGTAGGTAGAAACCGTGGGGATAATTCCAAGCGTAATTTTCCCTCCTAACACATTGTTTAATAAATCGGCTTTGCTTCGTAGCTCATTGACTGCATCAATTACTTTCTTGGCTTGCACAATGATTTCAACGCCCACATCGGTCGTACGTATAGGATGGGTGGTTCGGTCAAAAACCTTCACGTCTAACTCGTCTTCGAACTTTTGAATCATCGCGCTTAAGGTAGGTTGCGTTATAAAACACGCCTGTGCGGCTTTTCCGAAATGTCGAAACTTATCTACGGCGATTAGGTACTCTAACTGTTGAATATTCATTGTGGATGTTTTAGCACTTGCAAATATAGTTGTTTTCTATGGAATCACGCCCAATTTAAGCTCGAAAAGAAGCGCTTCGAGCCTCGCCCTCGAGGCTCTTTATTTTCGACATTTATTACGCTATCGCCCTCAATTCATGATGGAATGGAAAGACTCATTTCGCTCATTTACAAGGCAAATTCACACCTCATATGAGAAAAAAATACTAATTTGCATGTTCAAACGAAAATCAGAATTTCCATGAGTACGTACGATACAATAAAACTATCAAAAAACGAGCATTACACACTTTTAACGGTCTCTCGCCCACAAAGTCTAAACGCGCTAAATTCCCAAACTATTGAAGAACTTTCGGCTGCACTGGATGAGCTCGATAAAGATTTGAATTGTCGCGTCGTTATTCTCACAGGCGAAGGCGAGAAAGCTTTTGTCGCCGGAGCGGACATCAAGGAGTTTAGTGATTTCACTACGAAGCAAGCACAAGAACTTGCGCAAAAAGGACAAGACCGTCTATTCAATAAAATTGAAAATCTTTCCAAACCCGTCCTTGCGGCTGTCAATGGTTTTGCACTAGGGGGAGGATTAGAACTTGCCATGGCCTGTCATATTCGATACGCATCCACCAATGCAAAACTAGGTCTCCCGGAAGTAACCCTTGGACTTATTCCTGGGTACGGTGGAACGCAAAGACTTCCGAAATTGGTGGGAAAAGGACATGCAAATGAACTTATTTTTTCAGCCAAAATGGTGAGCGCAGAAAAAGCAAAAGAAATTGGACTCGTGAATGAGGTTTTTTCCCAGGAAGATTTGCTTCCTCAGACGATCGCACTTGCGCAGACCATCGCGAAAAACTCGCCCCAAGGAATCTCTAGAGCCATTAAAGCGGTTAATTTATCGGACAGCTCGGAGGGGTTTGATTATGAAATCGAACAGTTTGGAGTGCTCTTCGAACTTAGCGACAAAAAAGAAGGCGTGAGTGCCTTTTTAGAGAAAAGAAAACCTAAATTTTAAATATTCTCAAACAGGAAGCTTTGGATAGAAATGAAACTATGGTAAGTTATAACAAATTTGATCTTGCATACCTTAAAATGGCACAGGAATGGGCGAAACTTTCCTACTGCCAACGCAAAAAAGTGGGCGCATTGGTGGTGAAGGACCGTATGATCATTTCGGACGGTTATAACGGTACACCCTCGGGGTCTGAAAATCAATGCGAAGATTGTGAGGGAAATACACACTGGTATGTGCTGCATGCCGAGGCGAATGCCATCCTTAAACTCGCAAGTTCGACCCAATCTGCAAAAGGTGCTACGCTTTACATTACCTTATCTCCTTGCAAAGAATGCAGTAAACTAGTCCTGCAGTCGGGCATTTCCCGAGTGGTCTACATGGACGCCTACTCCGACAACCAAGGCATTTCCTTTTTGAAAAGCCACGGCGTCGAAGTTTTACAAATTGAACGAAGCGAAATTATTAAATCTGAGTAAATGAAGTGGGAAGAGAGACTTAACGATTTTGAGCATTTTTTAAGATTCGAAAGGCAATTTTCGGACAATTCAGTCGATGCCTACCTTCGGGATTTAAAGAAGCTAAGTGATTTTGCTACGACCGAGCTCCAAGTTACTCCGGATTCGATCACCTATGCTCATCTTCAAGAGTTTTTGTACCATTTATCAAAAGAAAAATTAAGTGAGAGAACCCAGGCTCGCTGGGTCTCCTCCACGAAAGCATTTTTTAAATATTTGTTAGAAGAAGAACTTCGATCAGACAACCCGGCCACCCTCCTCGAGGGACCCAAACTAGGCCTCTATCTCCCCGACACACTTAGCTTTGAAGACGTAGAAAAAATCATGCAGGCCGTGGAACAACAAACTCCACTTGGACAGCGTAATTATTGCATTATTGAAGTTTTGTACGGATGTGGCCTACGTGTTTCTGAATTAATTGATCTCAAAATTTCAGCCATTAATTTTAAAGAAGGCTATCTAAAAGTGGTGGGAAAAGGAAGCAAAGTACGCTTCGTTCCATTGGCAGCGTACACCGCCAAACTCATTAAAAATTACATTCATGAGGTTCGCTCTACCTACAAAATCCACAAAAAATTTGAAGATCATCTCTTCCTTAATAGCAGAGGATCTTCCATGTCTAGAGTGATTGTATTTATCATCATTAAAGAACTTGCCGAAAAGGCTGGAATTCATAAAAAAATATCCCCTCACACCTTTCGACATTCTTTTGCCACTCACCTACTGCAAAACGGTGCAGACCTTCGCTTTATTCAAGAAATGCTTGGTCATTCCAGCATTACGACCACAGGAATATACACGCATCTAAAAACAGACGAATTACGGCAAGTGATTTTAGATTTCCATCCTAGAAATGCGAAATCATGAAAGGAGGGACTGAGTTTAAATATTGCCCGAATTGTGGAAACAGCAGTCTTACTTGGGATGGGGAAAAACGTTGGAGTTGTACGCAATGTCAATTTACGCTCTATCATAATTGTGCGGCCGCCGTGGCGGTCCTTATTCGCTGCGAAGATGAAATTTTAGTAACCAAAAGAAATTTGGAGCCCGGAAAAGGTTTGCTAGATTTACCCGGAGGGTTTGTCGATCCTAACGAAAGTGCAGAAGAAGCCTGCTCCCGTGAAGTGCGTGAAGAACTTAAAATCGAACTGGATCTAAATTCTCTGAAAATTCTTAAGTCGAGACCCAACGAGTATCCGTACAAAGGGATACTCTATCACACACTGGATCTTTTCGTAGAGTATCGGGTCAAAGAAAAGCCTCTATTTGCAATCGATCGGGGCGAAATTCATTCCGTGGAATGGATGAATCTACATCAATTAGACCTTACTAAGTGGGCCTTTGAATCGCAAAAAGAATTCCTGAGCACCTACATATAAATCAATTATGGCGTTTGTTCCAGTATACCTTGGAAATAATCTACAAGTAATTTCCTTTGCCTTGCATCAAGTCTGGCTTTTGGATGCTGAGCCACATACCCTGCAATAGGCATTTTACTCGCTTTTACCACTTCAATTGAATTTTCGAGCCTGTCCGTTTTCAGATCTTGATTGGCCGTCTCCCAGGTGGAGAAATTAAGGTGAGTCCTCGCTTTGTTTACATTATGCTTGATAGACCAAGAAAGAGGAGCCACGTACGCGACATTCGGATAGATAGTTTCGTTCGAATGACAGTCATAACAAGAAGTACGAAGAACGCTACGAACTTCTTTAGGTGTATTTAGAACGTGTACAAAATCTTCCGAAGCCTTCACGGGAGGATTCGTTCGGTCTACTGGAATAAACTGAATTAGTGCAAAGACAATAAGACCGTAATAAAGAATGTTTAGTAGAGTTTTTTTCATAAGGGTTGTACTCTCTGCTCTAAGGAATCGATAGGGACTTTAAGTGAGTCTGTAGTGGACTTTTCCACTGAGGGATCCAAGAGAGGGTCAGCCGGAATGTTCGGGGTCTCAGTTGACCCGGTCGTTAAATCCCAACTTTCTCGGTTCTCCCAAAGTCCTCGAATCTCGATTTGCTTCGGAAATACAAAAACGGGTTCGGCAAAGTCAAAGTTCGCAAAGTCAGCCGCATCCCAAACTCCATTTCCATTTTGATCCACTAAAATTCGCAATTGATAAGTGGCGGGTGGTATTTCTGTAAACCTATGCTCGGAGCCTTCTACCAAACGTTGGAACTTGACCACTTCGTTTTGATCAAGAAATTGAATCCAGAATTTAGACTGCGGTGCCCCCTGCAATTGAAGGACTAAGGTACCGTAATTTTCTTCCTTGTCTACTTCAAAATTAAATTGGTAGGCCTTCTCATTGGAGATATAATAAGAACTTACACTTTCTTTTGGAAGTGTTAAACTGTATTTTTTTCCGCTCTCAAAGTGGGCATCGATCTTTAATTTTTTCGGATTGATCTCATCGACAAGTGCTTTAAACTCTAGAGTCGTCATGCTGTCCACTTTTAAGGACCAATTCTGCGAATTCACAGTATCAATGGGATAATTTGAGATAATTTCAAAAGGAGAATTCGGTGGAACTACATTTCCTTTCGCATTGGAAAGTGTCATTTCATTTTGTGGATTCAATCGATAGAATAAGGAGGCTTCCCCGGTTTTATCGTCTGCCTGATAGGAAAATTTAATATTTTCACTTTGCGTAATTCCAATGTCTTCCTTACGAGCATCGAACCAGATATGGAGCGAATCCGAATAAGGCTTATAGGTGACTTTGTAATCCTTTATCCGATTGTCCAATTGAACAGAAACGGACCTTGGCTCCCCTTCAAAGAAAACAGTAAATCCACCTAGGGTTTCTTTTGTCTCTTTGTATCGGATGGGTTTCTTGCTTGGATAAAGCGTAATGGGAAGTCCTGAAATGCTTTCCTTCAAGTCAATCGTATCTTTTAGAAAAGCGACCTTTTCTTCCCCTGCGTCAAAGACTGAATTTTGATTCTCGTCTTCAAAAGCTAGCAATCGATAGATTCCTGGAGTTAGGTAGTTTAGCTCATAGTATCCGTCTGGATCTGCTTTGGTAATGTAGTAAGGCTTAGCTCGATAGTCCATAGAGTCTTTTTCTTGATAAAGACCTACCACGTAATCTGATTTTCGAGTCGGCTGAAGCTCGTCTTCCTCGCGCGTTCTAAGCATCCCATCTTTTACCTCTCCACTGATATAGGTTTCATCCAAATAATCTCCTGTAGAAAATGCATAATTAAAATAAGAAAGTACATTCCCTTCGTTTAGGTCGGTAATCGCATTTCCAAAATTCAGATTGTACGTTGTATTTTCTAGCAAGGGTTCTTCCCATTCGATAAGGACGTATTTATTTCCTAACATCGAAGGTAGAATCCTCTTGATCTTAATGGGAGGAGAAATTGTAAGGTTTCGTTGCACGTCCTTTAACGTCACGTATTCATCAAAATTAAGCTGAAGAGATTTAAGGGAAGTCGGAACGTTAATTCGGGTGGTGTCAATATTAGACCCCATAAATCGAGGTGCAAGCGAATCCTTCGCTCCTCCTACGGGGGATCCTACCCTAGCGCAGGAGGTTAGAATAAGGCTTAAACCTAAAAAGAAAAACAGCTTTTTCATGCAAATACTTTAGGCAAATTTAATCAATTATTGCTCACTTTCAACCGCCTTGCGGGGAGTCCTTATTCCCAGGGGAAATAGGCGCAATATCTTTCTTCAACTTTTCAGCTTCATAAGGGAAGTTTTCAAAGAGTGCAGATAGGGCAAGTGCGGAGTATACGCGCTGTGAAAACTTATTCCCAATAGCTATAATCGTGACTTTGGACTGAAGCAAGTGCCCAAACACAGAATTCGTTCCGTGCCACCAACCGTTGTGGTACGTGAGCTTGCTGTTTTCATCAAAAATCTTCATTCGAAAGCCAAACCCGTAATTATTCACACCCGGTCTTTCATTACTGTATGGAGAGAATACCGCATCCATTAACTCTTTGCTTAAAAAATTCTCCGCATAAAGTGCTTTGGAAAAATTTAGAAGATCTCGAGGCGTTGTATAAAGATTTTTATCCCCGTAAATTAGATCGAGACGATCGTATGGATGAACACTAGGTCCTCTCGCATAAAAAGACTTGGCCGCAGTTAGGGTATCCTTCTGCTGAAAAATATAAGAATCCTTCATTTCAAGGGGATCGAAAATCATTTCTTTCATGGCCTCGGGAAACTTCGTCTTGGTCACCTTTTCTACGACAAGGGCTAAGAGTGCATAATTGGTATTGCAATACATAAACCCGGTGTCAGGCTTTCTTGCCAAATCCGGTTTGTACTGAATCAATAAATTTAGGATGTCTTCGTTGTCCAAATACTCTTTGGCCAATTCTTTAGGCTCCGGCTTAATGCGCTCGATTACGTACTCGTATTTCGGCAGCCCACTCCGTTGATTCAAAAGCATTTTCACCGTAATCCCCGAGTAAGGAAACTGAGGGAAAATCGTTTTCAAATCTTGGTCTAGTGTTAACTTCTGCGCTTCGACGAGTCTGAGTACAGCCATCGCCGTCACGGATTTGCTTACAGAAGCGACATGAAGTGCGGTATGCTTGTCAATGGGCTCCACCTTATTCGCTTGTGCAAAACCTCGGTAATTCTCGTACAGAATATTGTCTCCTTTTGCTACAAGAAAACCTCCCCACAGGTTGCCTCTTTCCCAAACTCTTTGATAATACTGATCAAGGGTTTGTTCAATTTCTCCTTGCTGGGGAACCTTGTTGTCTTTGGCATGAAATACGTCCTCTAAATTTACATGGCTAAAGCTCGGTAGTGAATGCGTTGAACTTGATTCGTTGCTTTTTTGATTTTCTTTACAGCTTAGTAGTAAAGCGGGCAAAAGAACCCACCACATCATCCTCTGAAAAACTCTCATCTATTCCTCTTTTTCGTCTTTAATCGAGCGCAAGATAAGAGAATTTAAGAAATTTTAATAAGACTCAAATCATAAAGAAATGTTAACTAAACTGTGCTAAGATTTTATCCACGATAAATTGTGCTAATTTTTCCTTGCTCTGAATTGTCCATCCTGCAATGTGCGGGGTTAGCAGAACACGCGGAGAACTAGTAAGATACCCTAATGAAGAATCGCTTGAATCCAAATCCTCAAAGGAGGCTTTTTCCTGCTCCAAAACATCTAAGGCGGCGCAAATTACTTTTCCGGATTCTAGAGCGTTAACTAAATCTTTCGTTTTAACCGCTTTCCCTCTCGCTGTGTTGATCAAATAGAAAGGTTTATGCATGGCTGCAATAAAACCCTCATCGATCATGTGGTGGGTAAGCTCTGTGAAAGGAACATGAAGACTCACGATATCTGCTCTTTGTTGAAGTTCTTTCAAAGAAACTTGCTGTGCGTACTGATCTTCAATTCCAGACTTAAGGTCGTGAAAAATCACCTGCATTCCAAAGCCTGAAAGTCGCCGAGCTGTGGCTTTGCCCATGTTTCCATACCCAATAAGTCCAAAGGTTTTCCCAAGCAGTTCGTCTCCTCGGTTTTCTTCACGAAGCCAAATTCCTCTTTCGACCTCAAGCGACGCTATTTTAAGTCGGTGGGCTAAAAGAAGCAAGGAGCCAACCACATGTTCTGCTACCGCATCGCGATTCCCTTCTGGAGAATTGATAAGCGTGATGTTTAGTTCCTTTGCTTTCTCCACATCAATGTTCTCCATCCCAGCCCCCACTCTTGCAATGAACTTAAGATGAGAGGCAGAAGTTAAGAAATGGGCATCCAAAGGAATTCTACTTCGAATAATGAGTCCTTCGTACGCTCCAATTTTGGAAAGGATCTGTTCATAACTTGAAGTTGTGTCCTCCTCTATATCAAACCCTTTTGCGCTTAACTGACTTTTAATTAAGGGATGGTTGGTGTCAATCTGTAAGACTCGCATACCCTTTAGGATTGACTAAATAATTTTTTAAGCTCTACGGAATCTTGCGGTTTCATTCGGCCAGATAGAATTAAGGAAAGTTCTTTTCTTCGAAGAGCCGCATCAAATCGGGAAACCTCTAATTCGGTCTCTGGCTCCATTTGAGGAATCGGCACAGGTTTATTGAATTCATCTACAGCGACAAACGTGTAAATCCCTTCGTTCGTGTGAATTTTCTTTTGAGAAATGGGATCGTCAAGCCAAACATCGACGTAAATCTCCATGGAAGTCGAAAACGCTCTTGACACTTTGGATTCAAGTACCACGATTCCTCCTTCTGGAATTGGATGATTGAACGACACGTGATTCACAGAGGCTGTTACCACTCTACGCTCACAATGTCTACTTGCAGAAATCGAAGCACATCGATCCATTCGTGATAGCAATTCCCCACCAAATAAGTTTCGAAGGGAATTCGTTTCGTTTGGCAGTACAATGTTCGTCATTACGGTGAACGATGCACTTGCTTTTTTACTTTTAACCATGTAATAATATTAGGGATTAATGCCGGAGTTGTTTTTGGATAGAGTACTCTCTAGCTTTGGCCTATCCGCCTTGGGAGATTCGGTTGGGATTGTATCTTTTTTTGGGCTCGGTTTGGAAATTTGAGGCGGGGTTTCAAGGACCGAGTCTTTTCCAAACAAAAACTCTCTATTCATTAGCGCGAGCACCACCAATCCTGCAGCAGGTATTAGAAGTAAAAGCAGCCATCCAAACGATTTTTGAGTTTTATATTCGGTGAGACTGTCTCTATCCGAACTTTTCTTTTCCTTGAGTTTTTTTAAGTCAATTTCTTCTAGACCAAAATTGTCAGGACTGCTAATTTCAAGTCGTTCTCCTTTAAAGAGCACCTCACCTCCGTCAGAATAAAAAGTTCCAAGTCCCTCCAGCCTTAATTCTTTAGCCTCGCTCAATTGATTTTTCCAATACAGAGTATGGGTCGAGACTTCTTTTTGCACCTCAGGAAGAGAAAGCATCTTCCTTTCTGCTAATTCCTGCGAAAATCCTTTATCCGCCTGCTGGTAATCAAATTCCAACGCAATTTCTTTTGCCGGCGGAAGGATACGCGTGGTTTTTTCCAGAATTTTGGCTTCGGAATTTTTTAAATAAAACGTTCCGAATCCTTCAAGCGCTACGGAATGATCCGCTTTCAGTTTCTCTAAAATTTGGGTTTCAAGCTTCATATTGCCAGCAAATTTACTATTTTTAACGGACTTCAACCAAGCGTGAACGAAGAGTCAAACGAAAGAATATCTCCTAGCGAAACTCATAGCTAAATCCAAATAGGAAATTCGTGCCCGCTTGGGAAAAATAGAAGGGCTCAGAATCATACACATACCCATTGTTTATGTATTTCTGATTGAAAACATTATTCAGTAGCAATTTAAATTCTACTGCATTTCGAGCTAGCTCAAGTCGGTACCGAGCACTTAAATCACTAAGAAAATAGGAGTCTGTTCGAAGTGACTCTGTATGCGTATTGTCAAGGTATTGACTTCCGACAAATTGATTTTGGAATTCAAAGAAAAGCGAATCATTGGGTTTGAATCGAATCGAAAGATTTGCTATAAACTCAGGCGAAAAGGAAATCGGCGTATTGCCCAAATTGACAACCTCGTTTTCATCCTCTAGCTTAAAATCAACATTTCGGTTACGGCTAAGGGTTAAATTGGAATTGATTTCCCATTTTTTCGAAAGCTTGGCAAGAGCAGAAACTTCGAGCCCACTTCGAAATGATTTTCCAGAATTCGTACGAATGAATTCCCCTATGGAGTTGATTTGTCCGCTTAACACCAGTTGATTTACATAGTGCATATAGTAGAGATTTGCAGAAACCAAAAGGGAAGAACCTAGAGCGTATTCCCATCCTAATTCAAAATCATGCAAGGTTTCTTCTTTGACCTCTGGGTTTGCAAACAAATCGTCCCTGCTGGGTTCGCGGCTTGCTTTCGCATAGGATAGATAGAGTTTCCCACTTGGAATAGGGTAATTAAGTCCCACTTTGGGATTAAAGAAATTCCAGTTTTTCCTCAAATCCGCTCCTTCCTCATCACCGGGCTGCAGTATCTTTGTGTCGTATACGATGGAGCGCATCTGCAGGTCCCCGAAAACTTCCCATCTACCTACTTTAGCAATGGCCTTTCCAAACCCTGAAACTTCATTTTTTACCGAACGATTTCTATAGTATTCGTTGGAAACGGAATTCGCAGTCAAATAATCCTTTGCTTCTCCGAAATGGCGTCCAAAATATTGATTGGCTACAAGCCCAAAGTGCAAATCGATTCCGGATAGATCCCCGTACAAGTTCGAAGCCACCCCATAAAAATCATTGTCAAGCCACTTTTTTCGTATAAAATCGGAATAGGCATTGCCGTTGACAGGACTGAGACCATAGGTTTCATAGCTTTTGCCTTGTTTGTAATTTTCGTAGTACCCTTTTCCCTTTGTGTAATGCAACGTGGTTTGCAAATTCCAAGAATCGTTCAACTTCTCATCCCATAAAAATTGATAGTGATTTTGGCGATAATTGTCTGTCTCATTGTCATAAAACCCTACAATTTCGCTCCAATCGTCGTTGTATATAGCTCCCGATGAATTGAACTTGGGATAGGTTCTCCATGACTCTTTGTCAATTCCATTCCAGGCTTGATATGTTTTTTCAGCGCCCCCGAAGGCTAGCATACGCAAGGAAGTTGAACCTCTATGAAAACGAGCAGAAAGGTTGTAAGAATCTAAATCGGAAAACGCTCGATCGATATAGCCGTCCGAGTGAATTTTAGTGTATCGACCCATAACCGAGAGTTGGTCTTTCCAAAAAAGACCAGAACCTATTTCCGCAGAATATTTATACGTATTGAATGACCCATAACTATTGTCTGACCTCACGTAGAATTCTTCGGCAGGGTCCTTTGAAATCACATTTACACTGGCACCAAAAGCAGAAACTCCATTGGTTGAGGTTCCCACTCCTCTTTGAATCACAATTGCCGAGGCAGAACTAGTTAAATCCGGCACGTTGACAAAGAATGTACCTTGAGATTCAGAATCATTATAAGGCACCCCGTTCATCATTACATTGATGGAGGTTCCGCTCACACCTCGGATTCTTAGTCCAGTATACCCCACTCCGTTGCCTGCATCGGAACTTGAAACCACAGAAACCTGGTTCTTGAGCAGAATTGGCAAATCCTGACCTAAATTCTTCTGACTTAAGTCTTTCTCTACATTGAGAATTTCTTTCGAGACGGGCAGCCTCTTTGTAAAATGAACACTTTGAATTAGAGATTCTGAAATTGAATCCTCTTTGACTTGTTGCCCAAAGGCAAGCGGGCTTACCATTAGCCCTAAAAAAAATAATCCTTTCATTCTTTTAAATTGTTTAAAATTTATAGGAATAAAAGGGGTCGAAAAGTTATACGTGAATACTGCAAAATTGCATTTTAGCAGCTCCCTAAACAGCATTATCTGTTCCAGGTTCATCGGGTATAATCTCAGCCACTCTTTGGTAGCACCCCTTTACTTCTGGCGCAAATATAGCCATTTTAATTTGAGTCAGCCAACAAAAAAGACTCTTCCTAAGTTCATGACTTATGCTAAGCCCCTCTTTCCCCTTGCTAACTTCTTAATTTACAAAGGAAAAAGCATCTCGGTACCGATCGACTCGAAATTGCTTTACTGGAGATTTCATATCCTTGTAGAGCTCCTGAACTTCTCTATATTCTTTACTCTGAACAATCGAGCGCATTGCACTTCCAGAAGGAGAAAACAAAAGAGTGTAACGAACTGGACGACCAAAAGTGTCCATATCCAAAAACTCACGTTTGGCTCTCATCTCGCGGCTAATCTTCTGCTTTAATATCCCCTCATAAAACAATCGAAACGCACTATTCTTCCCGAAACTACTAGTGAAAAAAATTTGATTAATATCGGAGTTTGTAATTTGCTCCAAGAGATCTACGTTAAGTTCGATTTCGCTCATTGCACTGTCCAGGGCAGAATTGTTTAATCTAATACAACTTAAAACTGTGTCACTCATGGAAATTTCTCCTTTCTCCAGAAACGATACTATTTCATTTAAAGAAATCTCTTCTTGGCTTTTGGCCACAAATTGCTTTGGAAAAGCCTCGCGTAGAATACCCCAAATACTGTTCCGATTGCCATAAAAAAAAGGAGTAAGAAAACGATCAAGTCTCAAGGGATGAAAAGTACCTAATATAAGGCGTTTATGCTTTGGATTTATTGGATATTTCTCGAGAAAAAGATGTTGACTTCGACTTTCCATCTCTAATACCTGTTGTTGTAGCGATCTACAAAATAATACTCCTTTCCGTCTTTACTTACCTCAAATAAACGGGCAAGCTTCCAACTGAAATTTCGTTTTATGTCGGCATAACGAAACGGAATAATTATATTTCCTTCAATGTCAATAACTCCAAATCTATTGTCGTACGTGGCAATAATCATCGGGTTTTTCAAATCATCGCCTTCCATAATGTGAAGATACTGAAATTGTGGATAGATTATATACTGCCGATAGTCCATCTCATTTTCAAATTTGCTACGATCAATAACCCCGTAAAACCCACTACGAACATAAGAGTGATATAATTGAGCCTTATATTCATAAGGACATTTCCCAAGGTCCTGCTCTTTAAAACGGTAGACCTTTTTTCCCGATTTGTCAATTCTGTAATCCACGTTCTCCACTGTTCGAACAGAAGCATAAGCATCCGATCCATATTCTCGTACCTTTTCGTTGGGAGAATTTAAAAGCTTACAATCGGTCGTGAAAAAACCAACATTCTTGTATTGAGCCGGTATCACCATTTCGCCACTTTGATTGACATATCCGAATTTTCCCTCTGTCTTGCGAGGAATCAAACCCGGAATCGAATCGTTAATTTTCTCATATTGTGATTTTTGAGACTCGTTCGACGATTTGGGGCTTGTATTTTGTCCACTTATTCCTAGGGATATAAAAACCAAAATAAGGATAAGGTTTCTTACTAATAACTTCATAAAATTAACTACACTAAACGCTTGCCAAAGGTAACACTTCTGTTAGAAAATAGAAAAATAGATTTTTGATATCCAATTTATAACGAATATAAATTGCAATCTAAAGCAAACCCTTAAATTTTTCGTAAATTTGGGCTTTAACTATTATTTTTAAAATCAAAAACATTTTGCAATATGACTTTTGACATTGAAATGATCAAAAAGGTGTACGCGCGTTACCCGCAACGTATTGAAGCTGCGAGAAAAACAGTTGGAAAACCGCTTACCCTATCCGAAAAAATCCTATACTCCCACCTATGGGAAGGCGATACCAGCACGGCATACGAAAGAGGTAATTCTTATGTAGACTTTGCTCCAGATCGCGTGGCAATGCAAGATGCGACCGCGCAAATGGCATTACTCCAATTTATGCAAGCTGGAAAAAGCAAAGTTGCAGTACCTTCTACGGCGCATGCCGATCACCTTATTCAGGCGAAAGTAGGAGCGGAAAAAGACTTACAAGAATCCATCAATAAAAACTCAGAAGTATTTAACTTCTTAAGTTCTGTATGTGATAAATACGGAATTGGATTCTGGAAACCAGGCGCAGGTATTATTCACCAGGTAGTTTTGGAAAATTATGCATTCCCTGGGGGAATGATGATTGGAACCGACTCCCATACTGTGAATGCCGGTGGTCTTGGAATGGTGGCTATTGGTGTAGGAGGCGCAGACGCCGTCGACGTAATGGCAGGAATGCCATGGGAATTAAAAATGCCTAAATTAATTGGGGTTAAATTAACCGGGAAATTAAGTGGTTGGACCGCAGCAAAAGACGTGATTCTTAAAGTGGCTGGTATCCTTACTGTGAAAGGAGGAACAGGATGCATCGTCGAGTATTTCGGTGAAGGAGCTCAGAGCATGTCCGCTACTGGAAAAGGAACGATTTGTAACATGGGTGCTGAAATTGGAGCGACTACTTCTACATTTGGATACGACGATTCTATGCGTCGTTACCTAAGTGCAACAGGAAGGCAGGACGTTGTGGACGCTGCTGACCAAATCCAGGAGCATTTAACCGCTGACCCAGAAGTATATGCGAACCCAGAACAATATTTCGATCAAGTGATCGAAATCAATCTTTCCGAATTAACACCTCATCTAAACGGTCCGTTCACACCGGACTTGGCAACACCAGTCTCTGAATTCAAGGAGAAAGCAGAAGCAAACGGATGGCCATTAGATGTAGAATGGGCTCTTATCGGATCTTGTACGAACTCTTCGTATGAGGATTTATCACGCGCCGCTTCTATTGTAGAAGATGCGGTAGCAAAAGGAGTAAAACCGAAAGCAATCCTAGGAGTGAACCCAGGTTCTGAACAAGTGAAATTCACAGCAGAACGGGATGGATTCCTAGACAGCTTCCGCAAATTTGAAAATGCTAGAATCTTCACGAATGCCTGTGGTCCATGTATTGGGCAGTGGGACCGTGAAGGCGCTGAAAAAGGAGAAAAGAACTCAATTATTCACTCTTTCAACCGTAACTTTGCTAAAAGAGCAGACGGTAACCCAAATACTCATGCCTTTGTAGCCTCTCCAGAAATGGTGGCTGCCATTGCCATATCAGGACGTCTCGATTTCAACCCTCTAAGCGACACCTTAACGAACGAACAAGGTGAGCAAGTGAAGTTAGACGAACCGAAAGGAATTGAACTTCCTTCAAAAGGGTTCGATGTTGGAGATAACGGATACCAAGCTCCGTCTCATGATGGGTCTTCCGTTCAAGTGAATGTAGATCCAGAGTCTGACAGACTGCAACTTTTGGTTCCATTCACTCCATGGGATGGTAAAAACATTGAAGGAGCTAAAGTTCTTATCAAAGCGTACGGTAAATGTACCACAGACCACATTTCCATGGCAGGACCTTGGCTTAAGTATAGAGGTCACCTTGATAACATTTCGAACAACATGTTAATTGGAGCTGTAAATGCTTACAACATGGAAACGAACAAAGTGAAAAACCAACTTGACGGTTCTTTTGATGAAGTACCTAATGTGGCAAGAGCTTACAAAGCCGCTGGAATTCCTACCTTAGTGGTTGGAGACGAAAACTACGGTGAAGGATCTTCCCGTGAGCACGCAGCCATGGAACCTCGTCACCTAGGAGTTAGAGCCGTGCTTGTAAAATCATTTGCTCGTATTCACGAAACGAATCTTAAAAAGCAAGGAATGCTCGGAGTCACTTTCAACAACAAGGAAGATTACGATAAAATTCAAGAAAACGACACCGTGAACTTTGTAGATTTACAAGAATTTGCGGCAGGCAAACCCCTTACCCTTGAATTCCTTCATGAGGACGGAAGCAAGGATATCGTGGTTGCAAACCATACGTATAATGAACAACAAATCGGTTGGTTCAAAGCAGGTTCTGCTTTAAACTTGATCGCAGAAGAAGCAAGCAAAGGATAACATTCAAAGCTTAAGCGTATAGAAAAATGCCACGAGGAAATTCCTCGTGGCATTTTCTTTATTAACTCTTTAATATTCTCAGCTTATCGTTCGATGCAGGCTTGCCAAATGGGATCACCTTTTGGAACTTCTGCTGTGATCGTAACCTGTTCTTTTGTGACGGGATGGACAAATTCCAATTGACGTGCATGCAAATGAATTCCACCGTCAGGGTTCGATCTTGGAGACCCGTACTTTAAGTCCCCTTTTATAGGCACTCCAATTTTTGACAATTGCGCACGAATTTGGTGGTGGCGTCCCGTTTTCAAGTCTACTTCCAATAGCATATAATTGGCAAGTAGAGTATGGACACGATACGAGAGAATAGCTTCTTTTGCCCCAGGGGCTTCTCTAGGAAAAACAATAGCCTTGTTGTTCTTTTCGTTCTTTTTGAGATAGTGAATAAGCTCGCCTGAATCTTCAATCCCTGCCTTAGGCACCACAGCCCAATAGGTTTTGCGAATCTCTCGGTTCTTCACCATCTGAGTTAGCCTTGAGAGAGCTTTGGAAGTCTTGGCGTAAATCACTAATCCTGAGGTAGGACGATCGATACGATGCACCAAGCCTAAAAACACATTTCCAGGCTTATGATCGCGTACTTTGATAAAATTTTTGATAAGTTCAATAAGGGAATCGTCCTGAGTCTTGTCTCCTTGAACCAACTGACCTACATGCTTATTGATCACAAGCAAATGATTGTCCTCATACGCAATTTGGTCGGGACTAATTTGCGCTGCACTATTTTGCACCTTAACGTTTTGGGACTCTTGGTCGATTAAATAAGGAAATTAAAACTCCTGCAAACAATCCAATGGTTTTAAGAGCTGCCAAACGACTTTCGATTGGGAAAAAAATGCCAATCACACACAATGCCGCTGCAATATACATCGGAATCACAAATTTTGGATTGGTTAAAATCGGAGCCATGAGAACAAAACTAATTCCGATCAGCACATAAAAGAGCTTTTGGTATAAAAACTCATTGACTTCAGGACTGAAAAAATTGAACCATCCTGTCAGCAGACATAAAAGTGCACCTACCGATACGATAGCTTGCAGTTTGTTTAATTGACTTACATTATTCATTAATAACTTTCTTTTTCGTTAGGGAAATCAGCTGTTTTCACATCGCTGACAAATTGGGAAACAGCTCCCGATATTTGAGTGTACAGATCTAGGTAACGTCGCAAGAATTTAGGAGAAAACCCTTGGTTCATACCCACCATATCCTGGTAAACAAGCACTTGACCGTCGCAATCTGGACCGGCTCCAATCCCTATCGTGGGAATGGAAATACTCTCACTGACCTTTTTTGCAAGGTCTGCGGGAATTTTTTCTAAAACAAGAGCAAAACAACCTAGTTCTTCTACTAGTTTTGCATCCCTTAGTAGCTTTTCCGCTTCTTCATCTTCTTTTGCACGAACTTTATAGGTTCCAAATTGGTAAATAGACTGAGGGGTCAATCCTAAATGGGCCATCACAGGAATTCCTGCATTCACAATCTTACGAATGGATTTTTCGATTTCTACACCTCCTTCAATTTTAACTGCGTGAGCTCCACCCTCTTTCATCATTCGAACGGCTGACTCTAGGGCCTTCTCTGGGTTACTTTGGTAGCTTCCAAAAGGCAAATCTGCCACAATAAGTGCTCTATCCACACCTCGCACCACGCATTGCGTATGGTAAATCATTTGATCGAGTGTAATGGGCAATGTGGTTTCATGACCTGCCATCACGTTGGCTGCCGAGTCTCCCACCAAGATAGAATCCACACCTCCTGCATCCACCATTTTGGCAGTCGTAAAATCGTATGCGGTAAGCATCGTTATTTTTTCCTTGTCGAACTTCATTTTTCGCAAGGACTCTGTGGTTACTTTTTTAATTTCAGAATGAACCGACATAGACTTCTTTGGTTTTTGTATTTAGAAAAACAGAACCGATAAGCTTATGAATTATGCTTATCCTAATTTAGGGCCTGTTATTTACTCATCCTATAGGTTCACATGCCCTAGTTTAATGAGCTTATCATGATTTAGTATTTTAATATTTCTCCCCTCTGTTTCAATCAATTGATCGCTTTTAAATTCAGAAATGAGACGTATTGCACTTTCTGTGGCTGTGCCAATTAAATTCGCAACTTCCTCGCGGGTGAGAGCAATTTTGATAAATCCTTCAGGATCAGTTCCAAGTTTCTGTTCCAGCAGTAGAAGCACTTCCGCCAGACGTTCCCTAACTGTCTTTTGGGCAAGATACGTTACTGTATTAGAAGACTCGCCTAGTTCGTATGCAAACTTTTGAAGCATTGCAAAAGACAGCTTTGAATCTACTTTTAGCATATGAAGAAATACATCGCCTGGTACAAATACAGCAGTTACTTCTGACATAGCCTCTGCTTTCGCTTGAAAATTCTCTTCAATTAATAGAGATCTATATCCGATCAAATCTCCCTCTTTAATAAAGCGAAGGATCTGATCCTTCCCATACACCCCAGACTTAGAGAGCTTCACAGTACCTACTTTGATAAAATAAACACCGTGAGCGTTTTGATCTTCTTCAAATAGCAATTGTCCCTTATGGATGTGGATTTCTTTCTTTGCCTCCATATACTTTTTGAAGTCTTCATCAGAGAGTACTTCGCGAAAGGACTCTTCCTTAAAAACGTTCAAAAAATTCCGATCTATAAGCTCTAGTTTCTCAATCGACATACCAATGACATTTATCAGCAAAAATAGGTAAATTTACCACCAAGGGCAATTATTTTTATCATAATTTTGCAGGTCTAGGCAAAATGAAAGTGGAATATTGTTATCATTGTGGCGACGGAATTAAAAAGGAGCGGATAGCTTTCGATGAGAAGGTGTTTTGCTGTCATGGATGCCAGTCCGTTTATGAAATTTTAAGTTTCAATCAATTAGGAAATTTCTATGAGCTGAACAAAAGTTCTGGAATCCGTCCTGAAGACAATCTAGACCAATACAACTACTTAGACACACCTGAAATCTTTGATCGTGTGGTGGATTTCTCAGACGATAAGACCACGATAGTCACTTTCAAAATTCCTGTCATTCACTGTTCTTCTTGCATTTGGCTCCTGGAGAGCTTATCGAGTTTGAATCCTGGGATCTCGTACTCACAAGTGCATTTCACCAGAAAGACTTTGCAAATCTATTTCGATCCTGAAAAATTACCCCTAAGTGAACTTGCTAAATTTTTAGCCAATTTAGGCTACAAGCCTGTCATCAACTTAGAAACAGCAGATCGCATTGTTGAAAAATCCGACAAATCCCTTCTAATCAAATTAGCCATTGCGGGCTTTGCATTTGGCAACGGGATGCTTTTTAGTTTCCCAGAGTACGTAGAAATCGTTCTCGGTACCACAGACTATTGGATGCAGCAGTACAAGAATCTCTTTCGATTCATCATGTTCCTTCTTGCTACTCCGGTCGTGTTTTACTCGGCTTCTGATTATTTTAAATCTGCTTATTACGGACTGAAAAACAAGATCATCAACATTGATGTACCGATTGTACTCGGAATCCTAGTTCTTTATGGTCGAAGCATTTACGAGACCCTTACTGACTATGGCCCCGGATACTTCGACACCTTGTGTGGACTTTTATTTTTCATGTTACTCGGGAAAATATTTCAAAAGCGTACATACAGTTCCCTTTCTTACGATCGGGACTATAAATCCTTTTACCCCATTGCCGTGACCCGATTAGATTCGCAGGGCCAGCAAGAAAGCATTTTACTGTCGGAACTCTCCATTGGGGACCGAATCATGGTTCGAAACCAAGAAATCATCCCTGTAGATGCCATTCTAATTCGTGGGGAGGGACACATTGACAATAGTTTCATTACCGGAGAAAGCAACGCAGTCCCAAAGGAGGCAGGCGACCGCATCTATGCCGGAGGAAAGCAAGTGGGCGCCGTGCTGGAACTGGAAGTGATCAAGAATGTGGACCAAAGTTATCTAACTCAACTTTGGAACAAAGAAGCCTTTAAGAAAAAAGAAACTGGACTCGACAACCTTACCAACACCATAAGCAAGTACTTCACCATCGTAATCTTAGGGATCACCGTACTTGCCGGTATCTACTGGTCTCAGGTCGATATGGAAAAGATGTTCCAAGTGGTTTCTGCCATCTTGATTGTAGCATGTCCATGTGCTCTGGCTCTGTCTGCACCTTTTACCCTTGGGCATATCATGCGGATTTTGGGGAGAAACAAGTTCTATGTCAAAGACACACTGACGATTGAAAAACTAGCCAAAATTCAAACGCTGGTATTTGACAAAACAGGAACCATCACCCACAACGACGAATCTCAAATCCTTTACGAAGGCAGTCCAATCACCTCCTGGGATGTACAGAATCTCAAGTCTCTACTGAAAAACTCAAACCATCCTTTGTCTAAAACTCTTTACACTTTTCTAGAAGAGCCTGATTTGTATTTTCCGATCGAGAACTTTATCGACCAACCCGGAAAAGGCTATAGTGCAGTGGTAAGAGGCCACCACTATAAAATTGGTTCCGCATCATACAACTCTCAGAAGTCGACGAACCTAGAAACGGCGGTACACATCAGCAAAGACAATGAGTATTTAGGGAAATTTATATTTAAGAACGAGTATCGATCAGGACTAACTCTACTTTTCCAACATTTAGAGTCCTTCAACTTGCATGTGCTTAGTGGAGATAACGAATCTGAGAAAAACAAACTGAAGCAAACCATTCCCACTGCGATGGGAATGGCTTTTAATCAAGATCCAGAAAGCAAGTTAAATTACATCAAAGATTTGCAAGAGGAAGGTCAAAATGTCGCTATGATTGGGGATGGACTGAATGATGCCGGTGCTTTAAAACAAAGTGACATTGGAATTGCAGTGGCAGACGACACGAACTCTTTCACTCCTTCGTCCGATGTAATTATGGCGGGAGAAAAGATTCCAACCCTTCATCATTTTTTAAGTCTTTCCAAAGATGCAATGAGGATTGTGAAGTTCACCTTTGCGATCAGCTTACTTTACAATGTGATAGGGGTCACGATTGCAATTTTAGGATACATGTCTCCTTTGGTTGCCGCTATTTTAATGCCAATAAGCTCCATAACCGTCGTGGCATTCACCTCCCTAGCCACTTGGATGCGTAGCTTAAAATATTTTAAGATATAGGATTGTAGGAAAGGCTGCTATTTAGAAGGGTTTTAAATTAACAAAATTTAACACGAAATGACTTTTATCATTATTTTTCCATAAATTTGACGATCCTAAAAAATTAAATTTGCCTAAGAAATGGATATACTATATTTGATGATCATTTGCAGTGTATCTTTGGCAGTGGTTTTTTTGATAATCTTCATTATTAATGCCCGTCGAGGCCAGTTTGAAGACGACGAATCACCTGCAGTAAGGATACTCTTTGAAGATGAAATAAAGCCGGAGAAAAAAATAAAAACTCCAGAGGAAAATACAGAAACAACCGACGAAAAAAGTAATTAATTATATGGAAACACAAAAGTTTAGTTATGACAACAGCATTGTCCGCGCATTCCTATACGCCACCATCGGATTTGGTGTCTTAGGGTTCTTGTTTGGTCTTACTGCTGCCTTAATGCTATTCTATCCCGAGCTCCCTGAATTTTTCTTAGGGACCGACGACCCAACCATAAAAAGTCTCGCCGCGGGAAACATTGAAGGCTTAATCAATTCTAACGGTGCATTCGGGTTCGGAAGAATCAGAATGATTCACACCTCCTTAGTGATCTTTGCATTTGTATGTAACGGTGTGTTTGCAGGAGCGTACTACTCAATTCAAAGACTACTTAAGGCAAGAATGTACAGCGATTTTATTTCGTGGGCTCATTTTTGGACTTGGCAACTGATGATCGTGGCTGCAATAATCACTTTCTTTATGGGGATTAATACTTCGAAAGAATACGCAGAGCACGAATGGCCAATCGATATCTTAATCACCATCTCTTGGGTTTTGTTTGGACTCAACATGTTTGGAACGATTGCAAGAAGAAGAGTACGTCACTTATACGTAGCAATTTGGTTCTATTTAGGAACTTGGGTTGCTGTGGCTATGCTTCATATCTTCAACAATCTTGAAGTACCACTTACCATGTGGAAATCGTATTCTGCTTACGCAGGAGTAAAAGATGCCCTAGTACAATGGTGGTATGGACATAATGCGGTGGCCTTTATCTTAACAACCCCGGTTTTAGGACTTATGTACTACTTCCTTCCGAAGGCAGCGAACCGTCCCGTGTTTTCTTACAAACTGTCGATCATTCACTTTTGGTCACTCATTTTCGTTTACATTTGGGCAGGACCTCACCACCTTCAATACACTGCACTTCCAGCATGGGCGCAAGCACTTGCGACCGGATTCTCTATTATGCTTATCGCACCGTCTTGGGGAGGGATGCTTAATGGTCTCTTAACGTTAAGAGGTGCATGGGACAAAGTAAGGGAAGAACCTATCTTGAAATTCTTTGTTGTGGCCGTAACTTGTTACGGGATGGCTACTTTTGAAGGCCCAATTCTAGCCACAAAAACTTTAAATAAAATCGGTCACTTTACAGACTGGGTTATCGGACACGTTCACTTAGGAGCACTAGGCTGGAACGGGTTTATGACCTTCGGTATGATCTATTACGTAATTCCAATCCTTTGGAGAACGAAACTTTGGTCTACCAAACTTGCCAACTGGCACTTTTGGCTTGGAACCTTAGGGATTATTTTCTATGCTGTTCCTCTTTACATTGCAGGATTCACCCAAGGACTAATGTGGAAACAATTTAATCCAGACGGTACTCTACTTTGGAAAAACTGGTTGGATACGGTAACAGCAATCATCCCTTACTATATCATGCGATTTGTGGGAGGATCTCTCTACATTTCAGGGGCCATCCTAATGGTAGTGAACGTAATTGCTACTGTAAGAAAAGGTTCATTCCAAAAGAACGTACCTGCAGAAGCTCCGGCACTTGCTCGCATTGGAAAAGAAAGAAAACAAGGAGAAGGTGCTCACCTTTGGTTAGAAAGAATGCCGGTTTACCTTACAATCTTATCCTTTGTTGCAGTCGCTATTGGAGGAGCCGTACAGATCATCCCTACGTTAACTGTGAAAGAAAACGTACCTACAATTTCGGCTGTAAAACCATACACCCCACTTGAACTCGAAGGTCGAGATCTCTATATCCGTGAAGGATGTAACGCTTGTCACTCACAAATGATTAGACCGTTCCGAGACGAAGTCGTACGATTCAACGGAAAGAATGGTCAATACTCAAAAGCAGGAGAATTTGTCTACGACAGACCTTTCCTTTGGGGATCAAAACGTACAGGACCGGATTTACACCGTCAAGGAGGAAAGAACCCAAGTTCTTGGCACTACAAACACATGTACAACCCAAGATCTACTTCGGCAGGATCCATTATGCCTCGTTATCCATGGTTAATCGCGAACGATTTAGATCGCTCTCAAACCATCAACAAGTTAAACCTAATGAAAGACGTGTTTGATGTTCCGTACACAAGCGCTCAAATCGACACTGCTGATGCTTGGGTAGATAATCAAGCGAAGCACATCGTCTCTCAGATCTTAAGCGAAGCTCCGGATTTGAAACAGGCATATGCGTCTAGACCTGAAGGAGAACTTGAGAAAAAAGAAATCGTGGCTCTGATTGCTTACCTACAACGTTTGGGTACAGACATTAAAACCACGCAAGTACAAACAGCAAGTAATAACTAATTTAATCTAAGTATTAAAAAGTCATGATCCCACAAAACTTAAAAGACATCGTCTCTAGTGAACAGTATACAGGGTTTTACCAAACTCTTGCGCTACTGCTATTTTTGATGTTTTTTGTTGGATTGATTATGTATGTCTTCAGTCGTTCAAAGAAATACTACGATGAACAGGCACATGCGCCACTAGAAGACGATGACCAACCCTTTGATTTAAAAAATTAACCGTCATGAAACAAAGAACTCCCGCTATTATTAATATAGTCGTAATCCTTGCGATCACCTTTGTACTCTATTACATGTTTGTACAGAGTACTGCATTCCTCTCTTCACCCTACTATTGGGGGACGCTAGTGATCAGTATCATCTTGGCACTCATCCACTCTGCTCTAGGAGACTTAATTGAGAACAACACGTTTAAAGAATTATCTCCTGAAGCAAAAGCTCAATATCTTGAAACTAAGAAAACTCCTTACTTCAAGAGTCTTTGGAAAGCGGCCTTTGCAAAGCAATCTGCGAAGGAAGAAAAAGACATTCTTATCGACCACGGATTCGATGGAATTATGGAGCTAGACAACCAGCTACCAAGATGGTGGTTAGGCTTATTCTATTTTGGAGTGGTTTATTGTGTGGTGTACATGCTTGCTTTCTTCTTCACTGATTTTGCAGATCCAATTAAAGAATACGACGACGAATACAAGGCTCAAATTGCCTCGGTTGAAGAATACCTTAAAACAGCCCCTCAGGCTACAATCGAAAGTGCTGTATACAATGCAGATTATGTAGCAGAAGGAGAAGAGATCTTCAAAACAAGTTGCGTATCTTGCCATATGGATGGAGGCCGTGGTGGAATTGGACCCAACTTAACGGACAACCACTGGATCAACCAACCGGAGCAAACATTATTTAAAAACGTATTCCACGTAGTATGGAACGGTTCTCCAAACAACCCAACCATGGTTCCTTTTGGAGCAAACGGACAGTTATCAGGGAATGACATTGAAAAAGTAGCATCTTACATTTATCACATTAACCAAGAACAAAAGCCAATAACCGTCGCCGAAGGTGGTGCAGCTCCACAAGGAGACGAGGCGAACTGGCAAAAATAATTCAATTTGAATTCTTACAAAGAACATAGTTTACTACACCACCTTGTAGTAAGCTATGTTCTTTTTTAAATATATAGATTATGGCAATCCCAGAAGAAGATTATAGCTATCGTGGTGGACAGGGTCAAGTACTGGATCCAGAAACATTCCGTGACTCAGTCAACACGATGGACCAAACCGGAAAAAGAAAATGGGTTTTCCCACGTAAGCCTAAAGGAAGATACACTAATTATCGACTTTTAGTAAGTATCCTTTTGCTTGCGATCTTCTTTATCCTCCCTTTTTTAACGATCAATGGAAACCCAGTCCTTTTACTAAACATTTTAGATCGTGAGTTCTATATTTTAGGACAACCTTTTTATCCCCAGGACTTCTTTATTCTAGCGATAGGAGCCATTGCCTCTATTGTGTTTATCATTTTATTTACGGTTGTATTTGGTCGAATCTTTTGCGGATGGATTTGTCCACAGACCATCTTTATGGAAATGATATTTCGCAAAATTGAATACGCAATCGAAGGAGACCGAAACAAACAGATAAGACTAGAAAATCAACCTTGGAACGCAGAGAAAATTTGGAAGAAAGGACTAAAATGGACCATATTCCTTATTATCTCACTTATTGTCACCCATATAATGTATATGTACATCGTGGGTTACCAGAGGGTTTATGATATCATGCTAGAAGGACCGATGGTTTACCCGACGAACTTCATCGTCATGATTCTATTCGCCCTTGCTTTCTTCTTTGTGTTTGCATGGCTTAGAGAACAAGTTTGTACGCTCGTGTGTCCATACGGTCGTTTGCAAGGAGTCCTTATTGACAAGCAAACTATCAACGTTTACTACGACTTTAAAAGAGGAGAAAATCGTTCCAAATGGCGTAATGGCGAAGATCGAAAAGCAGAAGGCAAAGGAGACTGTATAGATTGTAACCAATGTGTGGTCGTTTGTCCTACCGGGATAGACATCCGTAACGGACAGCAATTAGAATGTGTGAACTGTACAGCTTGTATCGATGCCTGTGATGAGGTCATGGTAAAAGTAGGTCTTCCGAAAGGACTTATCCGTTATGCAACAGAAGATGAAATTGAACAGGAAAGACCGTTTGTATTCACTGGGAAGATGAAAGCTTACTCCCTTGTCCTGGTTCTTCTCTTTGGATTCCTAGGATTCTTATTAAACAACCGTGGAACCATGGAGGCCAAATTTATCAAACCGGCCGGATCTACATTCTTCCTTCGCGATGGGAAAATAACAAATATCTACAACTACACCTTCCTAAATAAATCCAATAAGGACCAAGTGGTTACTATTAAAGTGGTGGAACCAAAAGAAGGAACCATTACCTTTAGTAACACAGGCAAAATTAAATTAAAGAAAAATGAAATTTCGAAAGGAACTGTGAATGTAAGTTTCCCAGAAAAGAACATTAACCTGTCGAAACAAAATGTAACCATCGGGGTTTACAACGAACAGGGGGAACTTTTAGATTCGTTTGAAACCTATTTTGAAGGACCGTTTAAATTACAATTTTAAAAGACAACTATGCTAAAGAATTTTACATGGGGACATGGCGTTGTGGTCGCATTAGGAGCCTTTATGATCTTCATCTTATCGCTCGTCTTTATATATGGGCGTGGATGGCAAAATGCAGAAATGGTATCACGCGATTATTACGAGGATGAACTCCGCTACCAGGAAGTTATTGACGCGAAAAACAAAGCAGATTTGCTAACTGAGAAACCGATTTACAACCAAAATAGTCAAGGCATTACTCTCGAATTCCCAGCAAGTATATCCGTGGATCAAAATAGTGTCAATTTTCACTTATTTCGAACCGACGATGCGAACCTAGATGTAGAAAAAGATCTTCAATTTCAAAGTGGAAGAAAAATTCACATTCCGAAACAAATTCTTTTTCCAGGCTCTTACACCTTAAAAATTGCGTGGAAATCGAAAACGGTTCCGTATCAAGTGGATTACGATGTTCTATGGAAATAGCTCTAATTTTGACAGCCTTAGGCCTTGGCTTTGCTTCGGGATTTCACTGCATAGGTATGTGCGGTCCGATTGCTTTGTCCATGGGGCTCACCAAAAATGAAGCGATTCGATTTCAATTGCAGAACTTCACGTATAATTTTGGACGGGTAGTTACCTATAGTATTTTAGGAGCCTTCTTAGGTCTGATTGGACAAGGATTTCAAGTGGCAGGATTCCAAAAGTATTTAACCATCGCAGTGGGGGTACTTCTTATTTGCATGGCTCTATTTTCCTTTGGAGGAAACGATTTCGTTAGTAAGATTTCTTTCCTAAATAAGCCCCTATTAAAAGTGAAAATGGCCCTAGGCAAACTTTTACAACGTTCGGATTACAAATCTAGATTTACGACGGGATTACTAAATGGACTGCTTCCATGTGGAATGGTTTATATGGCACTTACCGCTTCTTTGGCCGCAGGAGGTGTATGGCAAGGGGCAACCTTTATGTTTCTCTTTGGCCTTGGAACCTTTCCCTTTATGTTTGCGGTGGTCTTTGCAGGAGGAATCATGACTCAGGCTTTTCGCCTTAGAGTTTTAAAATTAGTTCCTATCCTCATGCTTGTCATGGGCTCTCTATTTATCATCAGAGCATTAGAATTAGGCATACCCTATCTTTCGCCTCCATCTAGCGCGCTCCAAGTAGAGCATAATGGCTCCTTACAACACCAGCATGGAGATCATTCGACTTGTCATTAAATAGTGTACATAAAAGTCAAAAGCCAGATTCTTTCGAATCTGGCTTTGCTTTTTTAATCGATAGGCCTTTTGCCAAGTCCACTTACTTTATGAATTCAAAGCGAGTATATTTTGCAATCTTCTCTGGAATTCGAATTCCCTCGGCCGTTTGGTTGTTTTCAAGCAAGGCCGCCATAATTCTAGGTAAGGCCATCGCAGAACCATTTAACGTATGCACGAGTTGCGCTTTAGAATCCCCTGATTTGTAACGGCATTTAAGACGATTGGCTTGGAAGGTTTCAAAATTCGAAACCGAACTCACCTCTAACCATTTCTCCTGAGCAGCACTCCAAACCTCAAAATCGTAAGTCATTGCCGCTGTAAAGCCCATATCTCCCCCACAAAGACGAAGAATACGGTATGGTAGCTCTAAATCTTCTAAAATCGATTTTACATGCTCTACCATTCCTTCTAACGCCTCATAAGACTTTTCAGGATGCTCAATTCTAACTAATTCTACTTTTTCGAACTGATGAAGGCGATTCAGTCCCCGTACATGAGATCCGTAACTACCCGCTTCTCTACGATAGCATTGAGAGAACGCCGTATTTAGGATAGGCAATTGCTTTTCCTCTACGATCACATCGCGATATAGGTTGGTAACAGAAACTTCCGCTGTAGGAATCAGGTATAAATCATCAGCTCCGATATAATACATTTGTCCTTCCTTATCGGGAAGTTGTCCAGTTCCATATCCGGAGGCCTCATTCACAACATGAGGTGGGTTCACTTCTAAGTATCCTGCATCTACATTCTTATCTAAAAAATATTGAACCAGAGCGCGTTGAAGCCTTGCTCCTTGCCCAAAATAGACCGGAAACCCAGCGCCTGCCACCTTAACTCCTAATTCAAAATCAATAAGGTTGTACTTCTTTGCTAATTCCCAATGAGGAAGTGCTTCTTTAGGCATCGACTGCTCCTCTGCACTTTGAAAGATTACTTCATTCTCTTCTGGAGTTAGACCTGCCTTTACTTTCTCGTAGGGAATGTTTGGAATCAAATACAATCCTTCTAGAAGGTCTTTCTCAACAGACTCTAAATCTTTTTTAAGCTCTTGACTTTTTTCTTTAAAAGCTGTAGTTTTTTGTTTAGCTTCTTGGATTCCCTCCTTATTCCCTTCTTTTACAAACTGCGCGATCTCATTTGAAATTCGTCTGCTTTGCGCGAGATTCTCATCTAGCTCAAATTGAACAGCTCTACGTTTATCGTCCAAGTTCACCACCGTTTCCACAAGATCCAACTGCTTAAATCCTCTTTTTTTAAGTCCCTCTAGTACGAGCGCTTTATTCTCTTTGATAAAACTAATCTGTAGCATCCTTTTATTGTGATAATATTATTAAATCCATTCTAGTTTGTGATTGTGAGCTCTCTTTTAATCACAAGTTCATTCTGTTTATTCACGTCTCTTGTAAAGACAAGATCCTGATTGAGCCAAACCTGCTCTAAAGAAAAGAGTCTGGGTGTCAATCTATAATCGAAACGAAGCGTATCTTGGTCTATTTCAGAATCGAGCTCATTTTGAAAGCGAATCCCCAACGTTGAATAATAAGACTGAGCCTCGGCATCTTCCGACTCTAGTGTGCGTACGGCCCCTGAAATGTATTCATAATAATACCCTTTCAGACTGTCCTTCTTCTTCATTACGCTAACGGGTACATTCGCCGTACTGGCATCCAAGTCCACTAAATTTACACTGAATAAAGAAGTTTCTTCTTCCTTGTCAAGCAAATCATTTCCCGCCTCGTCTTGTACATAAATTCGAAGCACTTGGTCTATCGCTTGTACATCGTCTTCTCCTTGACGGCAAGAAGCCACTAGAAGTATGAAAACGAGAAGAAAAAGGTGTTTTTTGACGTTCATTAAGCAAAAATAGCATTATTTTAAGTGCTATGAAAATATCTAGTGGATTAACTTGATTCGCAAATGTGCACTTTTCCATCCATCAGGACCAAAAAAAGTCCTCATAATAAATAAGGACTAATTTTTAGAATCAAGACGTTCGCCTTTAACCCTATTATTCTCGTAAGTACTCTCTATTCGACGTAGATTCCTGCCCAGCTTCTTCTAAGGGGAAGCAAAAAATCCGATAAAAAACTAATGTAACTAGATTTTGAAAAGTCAAACACTTCAATTTCGTGCGAAATACTTCCATCCTTCAGGCCGGATCTAAATTCGCCTAATTTCAGGGTCTTAATTTCTCCGTTGTCGACATAAGAGGCTTTCATTCGATCAAAAAAACCAAGGGAAAACTCCTGATCCAATTCCCGAATTGCCTCTCCTAAAGTATCAATCGAACATCCCGAGGCCATTTCTTTCTCCTCATCTACAGCAATGACAAGAAACTGATTTTTTTCGATTTTAAATGACGCCGATAGTGGTTTTCCGTGGGCAGCCCAAGTTCCTAAAAAATCATATAACTTTTCCGTAATCCGTTTGCTTTCTTTTGGTAAGAAAGGTCTAGAAGCAGGATATATAAGTACTCGATAATCATTTGTTTCAATGACTTCAGATTCCTCTATTCTCATTTCTTTAATCTCTTTAATTTATGCAAAGTTAGTGAAAAACAAACTATTGCCTTCTTTACAAGTCTTCCGCCTCCGCTAAAAGCTCAGCAATATCTTTGACCTCTACAGTACTATTAAGATGCTTCACACCGTCGCTCATCATGGTCATGCAGAACGGACATCCTGTGGCAATCACATCCGGCTTTTCTTCCAATGCTTCCTCTGTTCTCTCTACATTGATGTCTTTCTTCCCGGCTTCAGGCTCTTTAAACATCTGTCCTCCTCCAGCGCCACAGCAAAGGCCGCTCTGCTTGCATCGCTTCATTTCCACTAGTTCTGCATCGAGTTTAGAGAGGAGATCTCGTGGAGCTTCATATTCTCCATTGGCTCTCCCTAAATAGCAAGGATCGTGAAAGGTAATTTTCTTTCCTTCGAATCGCCCCCCTTCAATTTTAAGCCTTCCCTCATTCATTAAATTCTTTAAAAATTGAGTGTGGTGCATCACTTCGTAATGTCCTCCCAAGCTTGGATACTCATTCTTAATCGTATTAAAACAGTGGGGGCAAGCGGTCACAATCTTTTTGACTTCGTAGGCATTCAAAACCTCGATGTTGGTCATGGCCATCATCTGGAATACGAATTCATTACCTGCTCTTTTCGCAGGATCTCCTGTACAACTTTCCTCTTGCCCTAAAACGGCAAATTCTACATTGATCTTATTTAGTATTTTGCAAAACGCACGCGTTATCTTCTTAGCTCGGTCATCAAAACTTCCTGCACAACCTACCCAGAAGAGCACCTCTGGCGCTTTTCCCTCGGCCGCGTATTCGGCCATGGTCTTTATTTTAAAATCCATACTCAGTTTTTGTTTTTGTTACATAAAGCTCACGCTTTACAAAGGCAGCACTCGGTTTATTGCGCCCAGTTTAAGCGGTCTGCTTGATTGTACTGCCAAGGCGCACCGTTGTTCTCGATATTGGCCATCATCAAATTCCATTCCTGTGGAGCGGAAGATTCCTCCATGATCATAAATCGTCTTAAATCAATAATAATGGACAAAGGATCGATGAGAACAGGACAGGCTTGTACACAAGCATTGCACGTAGTACATGCTCGCAATTCTTCTCGAGTGATATAATCGTCTAATAGTTTTTTACCGTCCGCTACAAATGTGCCATTCTTCTCCACATTTTTACCGACCTCTTCCAGCCTATCTCTTGTATCCATCATGATCTTTCTCGGAGAAAGTTTCTTGCCCGTTAAATTGGCAGGACACACGTCTGTGCATCGTCCACATTCTGTACATGTATACGCATTGAGCAGCTGCACCTGATTGAGTTCTAACACATCGCTAGCGCCAAACTTTTCTTCCGCTGCCTCTGCACTAGGCTCTTGAGCTGCATAGGGATCTGCATTGGGATCCATCATTAATTTAATCTCGCGTGTCACGGCAGGCAAATTGTTGAGTTCTCCCACCGGCTCGAGCTTAGCAAACCAAGTGTTTGGAAAGGCAAACAAAATATGCAAATGCTTAGAGTAATAAAGATAGTTCATAAAGAATAGCACTCCTACGAAATGGAACCACCACGCTCCACGTTCTGCAAAATGAAGAGCTTCACTGGAGAGTCCTAAAGAACTAAACAGGGGGCTTAGCGTCATTTCACTAATAGGGAAATACCCTAGAATTTGTTCTCCGCTCAGTTCTCGGATACGAAGATCTGCACCGTTCATGGTAAAAAAGGCCAGCATGAGCGCAAACTCAATGACAAGAATCCAATTTGCATCGCTTTTGGGCCATCCAAACAATTCTTTCATGGTGAGGCGGCGAACGCCATAGAAATTTCTACGAATAAAAAAGACGACTACGGCAATCAAAACAAGCAAGGCAAGGACCTCTAAAACTGCAGTAAATACTCCGTAGAGAGAAAGGCCAAGTACAGTGGCTAAAAATCGGTGCGTGCCAAAAAGACCGTCTACAATAATTTCAATAAGCTCTAGATTGATAATCACGAATCCCACATAAACAAGGATATGAAGGATTCCAGCCACAGGACGCGCACCCATCTTGCTTTGCCCTAAAGCGACCCTGGCCATTAATGCCCATCTCTCTTTTGGGCGATCCGAGCGATCCACCTTTTTGCCGAGTTTAATATTTCTCACTAGTTTTTGAAGACTTCGAACAAAAAGTCCAATCCCTAAAACAAGTAAGATTCCAAATAGAATATTATCAAGATACGACATCATAGGCGTGGGGTTTAGTTGCTGTTTTTACCAAATACGGAAAAATTCACATATCGTTTCGGATTTGCTTTCATGTCTTCCACCAAAGCATTCAGGTTTTCCGCTGTTTTATTCAAATTTTGATAAAGTTCCTCATCTTTTGTCAATTTACCAAGAGAACCTTCACCATTTTGTATTCCAGTAATAACATTATTTAACTGCGAGGTCGTTTTGTTAAGCGCATCGACGGTACTGTTGAGCTTATCCGTGTCGATTTGCTCTGCAATATTCCCATAATGATCGATCGCATCGCGAGCACTCAAGGTCGCTAGATTTGCATTGTCTAAAATCTTTTGGATTCTTGGATCGTTGTTGGTAAGCAATTGATTCGCTTGCGCAGAAGTCCTTTCAAAAGCCGCTACCGTACGATTCAAATTAATAAGAAGAGCTTTAATTTCTGCCTGGTTTTCCGCGCCAGTCATTAAATTGGCATTTATCATTAGAGAATCCACTCTTTTTAAGACGGTTTGCAATTGATCTTTCACGGGCCCTACTTGAGAGGAAATACTGTTCATCATAGAGTCTTTATATCCTCCACTTAAAGTATCGCCTGTCTTCGCCTCTTCTCCTCCGTACTCCAGATTCACTCGAACTTGCTTTCCAGACATTAGTCCAGGTTCAAAGATCTCGAGTGTGGAGTTTTTTGAAAATTTAAATTGATCGTCCACAATTACTTTCAAGACAAAATGAAGTTTTCCATCTTTTCCAGTCACTGGAACAATTTCATCCACCTGTCCAACTTTAAGTCCATTAATAGAGACATGCGAGGAAGGTTCAAGCCCTTCCACGTTATCGTATTTCGCATAGAAAACGTTATCAGACACGAAAAGACTTTTGCCTTTCATAAACTGAAATAATACTACAAATCCTATGATTGCTAAAGCAGCAATTAAGCCTGCTTTTAATTCTTTAGAAAATTTCACAAGTTCAAATTTTGAGTGACAAATATAGGATATTTTAAATTAAAAAAACTCGATTTATTGCGGATTGAAAAGCCAAAAAAGCGGCATTACTTGCCGCTTTTTCTATGATCTACAAAAGGATTTGTTATTTGCCTGTTTTATCCCAAACCTCAATTCTATAATCGTCAATGTCTGCATTGTCTACTAAACTCTTCATGAAGAGTTGACCGAACATCTGCGCATTTTGACCTGCAATAGCCTCGGCGATTTGTTTTTCGTCTCCTGGTTGTTTGTTAATGGTTTCCGATTTTTTCACCACTAGGTAGACACCGCTGATTCCTTCTACTGGTTGTGACAATTTGCCTTTTTGAACGCCGAATGCAGCTCCTGCAACTCTAGGCTCCATTGCCATTCCCACGACAGGGTTCAAAAGGTTCACGCTAGCAGAAGCTTTGGTTGCTCCAAATAATTTGGCCGCTTGATCAAGACCTGTGACGTTACCAGATTTGATTTTATCCATAATTTGCTTCGCAGCCAATTGGTTTTTCACGATCGGCTCAATCTGATCTCTTACCGTTTCAGGATCTGCTAGACCTTGGTCTTGTTTCCCGTTATAATAAGCCACAATACGATCTCCCGTTCCCTCCACAACAAAATACTCAGTTTCTCCTTTCTCTCTTTTCTTGTTAAATGCCCAAGAGATCACTACCTCGTCTTTGTCCGTACCTAATCCTTGAACATGTCCGTCAAAACGTTTCACCATTTTAGGATTCGTAAATTCAAACTTAGATTTCTTTGCTAGGTTAGCAAAATCGTTGAAAGATTTCCCTTGAACTTGTTGAATAAAGCGTCTTGCGTCTCTATCCACTGCGTTTTCCGTTTCTTCAGAAGGCTTAATTGTTTTCACAAGGTTAGCAACCTTGTAGCCCATCGCCCCTGTTTTCTTATCTTGAATATTTATAATATGATAGCCAAATTGCGTTTCGACAACGCCTGTTGCACCTTTTGCATGACTGCCTAAATAAGCTTGGAATTCAGGAACAAATGGAGTGTTCGGTGTAGTCCATCCTAAACTTCCCCCTTGCGCAGCAGAACCTGGGTCGTCGGATAAATTCACAAACTCAGCAAATTTGCCTGGGTTTGCTTGTACAATCGCACCAATCGAATCCGCTAGTTTCTTTGCCTCTTCTTTGGTTCTTTTGACTCCTTGCGCCGCTGGACTCGCACTGTGTGCGATTAGAATGTGACGAGACAAGGTAGAATCTGAAGTTTTCTTATCTAGTAATTTTGAAACCACATAAAGGTTTTGCTCTTTGTACGGTCCAAAGGTCTGACCAATGGCTGCACTTGCAACTTTATCTGAAATACTTGGTGGTAATTGCTCTTTAGAGAAATAGGTAGGATTGAACGGCAAGTCTGAATTCAGCATAACGAACATAGAGTCCTGCGTTGTATTAATGAAGTTTTCAGTTCCGCCCGAAGCGTCCGTTCCTTTGTTAAGTAACTTTTCAATTTCATCTTTCACTTTCGTGTCGTCCTGAAGTGTAGGTTTCGCTGGGAAATACACGACTCCAATGTTGCGACTTGCTTCAGATTTGTAAGTATTAGGTCTCTCTTTGATGTAGTTTGCTAAATCTTGGGTGCTAACTTTAATTGGATTTTTTTGAAGATACGTTGCGTAATCGATCTGAACATAGTCAATGTCTGCCACTTTATCTCTTTGAGAAATCATCTCACCGACTTCTTTTTTGCTCGCTGTGATTCCGGAAGATACATTCGCAAACAACTGTCTAGCCATCATACGGTATTCAACTCCGCGTCTGATTTTTAGCCACTGGTTGTGTTCTTGAATTTGTCCTGCCGCTTCGAGTCCTTCATAATACTGCTTAACTTCTTGTAATTTGAAGTTCCCCTTTTCGTCAAAGTAGTCAGGGACTTGTGCGAACATAGGGTCGTATTTCAGTTGGCTCCAGAAGTAATCGTCATTCAACTCCAGCCCCAGCTTGTCAAATTGCTGCTTGATCAATTTGGATTGAACCAACATTTGCCACGCTTGCTCTTCGAGTCCTGTGCTAGGCTGCCCTTGTTGTTGCGCCTGCTGCTGAAGTAGTAAAAGTTGGTCATTGTATTCGTCTCTAGTGATTTTGTCGCCATTGACTTGTCCTAATATATTAGGATTCTTGCCGAACACTTGATCGATACTATCTGGAGTCACTAAGAACGCAAAAAGCGCAAGTGCAATTACCCCAATCATTAACCAAGATCTTTTTCTAATTTCTCCTAAAACTGCCATTCTATATAAACTTTTTAATCAGTGTGCGAAAATACACATTTTTAACCTATTAGAAAAAAAATATTTCCACTTTGTTTTTGCGCGAAATACCGAGAATTTAGAAAAATTGGAAAATATGTCTACAATCCGCCTAGACATACTAATGGCATAAGAATTGAGCAGTCCTTCTTTAAAACCTATGCACGAGCGGTTTTCTGACAAACCTTGGTTTCCCCGCTACGGCACAATGCAATAACAATGACAATTTGTCATTTACAATAATATTATGATCGAATTTGAAGACATGAATTTAGAAGGACTATTGGAGGATGATTTTACTGTTTTCGCACAGGACTTAAGTATGATCGATTTCGAGGATAAAACTCAACTAGACACCCAGAAACTATACCCTATTCTTCCTGTCAGAAACCTCGTGATGTTTCCCCAGGTGATCATCCCGATTACAGCAGGACGAGAACAAAGCAAGAAACTCCTAGAAGACGCTCAAAAAAACGGGACCATTATTGGGATTATTAGTCAAAAAAATAGCAATTTAGAGAATCCTGAAACTTCTGATTTGTATCAAATTGGAACCCTTGCTAAAATCGTCAAGATTATCACTTTGCCCGAAGGAAATATTACGGCGATCACCAAAGGGATGCTTCGCTTTAAAATAAAAAATTACGTTCAACAGACGCCCTACATGACAGCGAACATTGAACAGCTGAATGAGTCGTCCAGTAGAGATAGTCATAAGTACGAAGCACTTCTAGACAACATTAAAGCCCTTGCACTCAAAATCATTCAGCTCGATCCGAACATTCCGAATGCAGCCAACTTTGCAATTAACAATTTAACGAAACATGAAGAGCTATTGAATTTCATTTGTACAAATGGTAACTTCAGTGTGCAAAACAAACAGGGCCTTCTCGAGGAAAAAAGTTTGATGAAACGAGCAAAGCGTTGCTATTCATATATGCATGAAGAATTTCGAAAATTGGAACTTCGAAATCAAATCCATCAAAAAACCTCCAAAGACCTCGACAAGCAACAAAGAGAATACTATTTAAACCAGCAGATACGCACCATTCAAGAAGAACTGGGTGGCGGCGCAGAAAGCGATGCAGAGGAATTACGTGAAAAAGCAAGCAAACTATCTTGGGACTCAAAAGTGGAGGAACATTTTGAAAAAGAACTTAATCGCTTGTCCCGTCAACATCCCAATTCGCCAGACTACAATGTACAGCGCAACTATTTAGACTTTTTCACCGATCTACCATGGAATACGTTTTCAAAAGATTCGGTTGAAATAAAAAAAGCGCAACGAATTTTAGACCGGGATCATTTTGGTCTTGAAGACATCAAAAAAAGAATCCTTGAGCACATGGCAGTTCTCAAATTAAAGGACAATATGAAGTCGCCAATCCTTTGTCTTACAGGCCCTCCAGGAGTGGGAAAAACCTCTTTAGGAAGATCCATCGCGAATGCGCTCGGAAGAAACTATGTACGTGTCTCACTTGGGGGTTTACATGAAGAAAGTGAAATTCGGGGACACCGTAAGACCTACATTGGTGCAATGGCGGGGAGAATCTTACAATCAATCAAAAAATCAGGTACCTCTAATCCTGTGGTCGTCCTTGACGAAATTGATAAGATAGGACAAGGCGTGCAAGGCGATCCAAGTTCTGCCTTGTTAGAGGTTTTAGATCCAGAGCAAAACCATAGTTTCTATGACAATTACTTAGAATATGGATACGACCTTTCAAAAGTGATGTTTATCGCCACTTCCAATACGCTTTCCACTATACAATCTCCTTTGTTAGACCGGATGGAAATCATTGAAATCACGGGATATACAACCGAAGAAAAGATAGAAATCGCCAAAAGACACCTTATCCAAAAGCAACAAGAAAATTCAGGACTGGATTCCAAGGCCTTTAGACTAGGGAACAGGGAGCTTAAGCATATAATTGACAGTCACACCTCTGAATCGGGAGTAAGAACATTAGAGAAAAGAATTGCTTCCATTGCACGCTGGGTTGCCTTGCAAATTGCCATGGAAAATGAATATGAGCCTAAATTAACCTTGAAGCAAATTGATCAAATCCTGGGTGTACCTAGGGAGAAAACGGCTTCTGAAATCTCTGGAGTTCCTGGAGTTGTCACGGGGCTAGCTTGGACCAGTGTCGGGGGAGATATTCTCTTTATTGAAAGTCTTTTAAGTGCCGGGAAAGGAAATTTGACCATGACGGGAAATTTAGGAAATGTAATGAAAGAATCGGCGACCATAGCTTTGGAATACATTAAAGCAAAGCATTTGGAATTAGGCCTAAAAGACGAAGATGTCAGTTCGTTTAACATACACGTGCACGTTCCTGAAGGAGCTACTCCAAAAGACGGACCCTCCGCTGGGATCGCGATGTTAACCTCAATGGTCTCGAGTTTCAAAAACAAGAAAGTGAAACCTCACATGGCCATGACCGGAGAGATCACACTAAGAGGAAAAGTACTCCCTGTGGGTGGAATCAAAGAGAAACTTCTTGCCGCGAACCGCGCTGGAATTCGGGAAGTCATACTTTGCGAGGCCAACCGAAAAGATGTGGATGAAATCAAAAAAGACTACCTCAAAAATCTTAAAATCCATTACGTGACGAAAATGAGCGAGGTGATCGATATTGCCATTATCTAGAGGAAAAAGTCTTATAATTTTGCCAGTACGAGAAGCCCTTGGAGAAACTTTGTTTTGCTGTGAGGACCTCACGCACTGGCAATTTAGTTTAGGGCGCAGAACCTTGGGCTTTGCCTCCCTTAGAATGATCACAAAAGAAAGGGGGGTGATTTTACAATATCACCTTCGTAAAATCTAGGCAAAAGGTGATAATTTGCGTAATTTTACCACCTCAAATACAATTCAACTAACAAAGTACCTTATGCTTTCAAAAATAAACCCTTCTCAAACCCAAGCATGGAAGGACCTACAAGCCCATTTTTCAGATCAAAACTTTGATTTACGCACCTTGTTTGCCTTAGACAGTACTCGTTTCGAGACATTCTCTGTTGCAAGCGATCATTTCCTCTTTGATTACTCGAAGAATTTAATTGACCAAAAAACCAAAGATTTACTTCTACAATTAGCGAATGAATGCGACTTAGAAAAGTCCATTCAAGCAATGTTTTCAGGAGAAAAAATCAACGAGACTGAGAACCGAGCCGTTCTTCATACCGCCCTTCGAGATTTTTCTTCGGATCCTATTTTGGTGGACGAGCAGAACATAAAACCGCAAATCCAAAAGGTTCTAGACCAAATGAAATCGTTTTCTGAAAATGTAATTTCAGGGAACCATAAAGGGTATACCCATCAACCCATTACGGACGTTGTAAATATCGGCATCGGAGGATCCGATTTAGGGCCTGTCATGGTGGTATC
Organism: Chryseobacterium sp. A321; assembly: GCF_054489265.1. Classification (NCBI taxonomy): domain Bacteria; kingdom Pseudomonadati; phylum Bacteroidota; class Flavobacteriia; order Flavobacteriales; family Weeksellaceae; genus Chryseobacterium; species Chryseobacterium sp. A321. Next base: position 442,142 of record NZ_JBTMWZ010000001.1, read on the forward strand.
GGCACTAAAACACTACAAAACGAGATTAAATATCCATTTTGTTTCGAACGTGGATGGCAATCACATTGCGGAAGTACTAAAACCTTTAGACCCAGAAACGACCTTGTTTATTGTCGCTTCAAAAACCTTTACGACGCAAGAAACCATGACCAATGCAGAGTCTGCAAAACAATGGCTACTAGAAAGTGGTGCGACCACAAGTGATGTTGCGAAGCATTTTGTCGCTTTATCGACCAATACAAAAGCGGTTCAAGAATTTGGAATCTCTGCAGATTCAATCTTTGAATTCTGGGATTGGGTTGGAGGTCGTTATTCTCTTTGGAGCGCCATTGGACTGAGCATTGTACTTGCTGTAGGGTATGAAAATTTTGAATCTCTTTTAAAAGGGGCCAACAAAACTGACACTCACTTCAAAACGGCACCTTTAGATCAGAATGTCCCTGTTCTGATGGGGCTACTAGGAATTTGGTATCGCAATTTTTACGACGCATCATCGTATGCGATTCTTCCTTATTCCCAATATTTAGATCGCTTTGCAGCCTACTTACAACAAGGCGACATGGAAAGCAATGGAAAAAGTGTGGATCGAAATGGCAATTTTGTCGACTATGAAACGGGGCCCATTATTTGGGGCGAACCCGGCACCAATGGACAACACGCCTTTTATCAATTAATCCATCAAGGCACGGAACTTATCCCTTCAGATTTCATTGGCTATGTGGAGTCTTTAAACTCAGTTTCCGATCATCAACCTAAATTGATGGCAAATTACTTTGCACAGACCCAAGCTTTGGCTTTTGGTAAGACAAAAGAGGAAGTGGAAACCGAACTTCGACAAAGCGGCCAAGAGGAAAAACAAATTGAAAGCCTCGCAAATTTCAAAGTATTTAAAGGAAACATTCCCACCAACTCACTTTTGTTCAAGGAACTAACCCCTTTCACTCTAGGCGAACTAATTGCATTGTATGAACATAAAATCTTCGTACAAGGGGTGATTTGGAATGTGTTTAGCTTTGACCAGTTTGGCGTTGAACTTGGGAAAGTTCTTGCCAAAGGAATTCTTCCTGAACTACAGAGCAAGGAGAAGACCACTAGACTTGACAGTTCCACGAACGGATTACTTAATTACTACAAAGCAAACAATCAATAAAACATCTTTTTGCAAAAATCAGAATTATGGCTCAAATACTAGACGGACTCAAAGTTTCGAAAGACATCAAAAGCGAAATCAAAGTAGAGGTAGATAAAATTTTAGCTCAGGAGCTCCGTGCTCCGCATTTAGCAGCAATCCTTGTGGGCGAGAATGGCGCAAGCAAAGCATATGTAAATAGCAAAGTGAAAGACTGTAAAGAGGTAGGGTTCGAGTCCACTTTAATTCGCCTCTCGGACACAGTGACTGAGTCCGAACTACTTGCAGAAATTGAAAAGCTAAACCAAGATCCTGCGATCGATGGGTTTATCGTACAACTTCCTTTGCCAAAAGGAATTGATCAAGAACTTATCATTAATGCGATTGATCCCACAAAAGATGTAGACGGCTTTCATCCGGAAAACTTTGGTAGAATGGCCCTAGAAATGGAGGCATTCTTACCCGCAACCCCCTACGGGATCATGACTTTACTAGAGCGTTACAATGTAAGTACAAAAGGAAAAAATTGTGTGGTCATTGGAAGAAGTCGAATTGTTGGTCGTCCCATGAGCATTCTATTAAGCAGCAAAGGGGATCCTGGCGATGCAACCGTGACGGTTGTACATAGCCATACCCAAAACATAGAAGAATACACTCGCAAAGCAGACCTTATTGTGGTTGCCCTTGGCGCTCCGAAATACTTGAAAAAAGATATGGTGAAGGAAGGGGTTGTGATTATTGATGTCGGAATCACGCGCGTGGAAGATACAGGAGAACGTGGATTTCATTTAGAAGGAGACGTAGATTACGAAGGATGCAAAGAAAAGGCGAGCTGGATTACACCGGTTCCAGGAGGCGTTGGGCCCATGACTCGAGCTATGCTGATGAAAAACACTTTGCTAGCCTACAAACGTAGAGGCTAAGAACTAGATAAATAATATAGTGGAAATGGGTTTCCATATTTCAATACAAAATGATAGACGATCAGGAACAATTACTAAAAGAGGGTAAAATGCTCCCTGTCATGGAGCATTTTTACACCATCCAAGGAGAGGGTGCCCATACAGGAAAGGCGGCTTACTTTATCCGTCTTGGAGGATGTGACGTAGGGTGCCATTGGTGCGACGTGAAAGAGAGCTGGGACCCGAAAATCCATCCCTTGCTCGACGTAGAACAGGTGGCAGAAACGGCGGCAAACCACTGCAAAACAATCGTTTTAACAGGTGGAGAGCCCCTTATGTGGAATCTTGATCTTTTAACGGCAAAATTAAAAGAGCGAGGATGTACCGTTCATATTGAAACCTCTGGGGCCTATCCCCTAAGTGGGACGATCGATTGGATTACGCTTTCACCGAAAAAAACAGGTCTTCCCTTAGAGGAAATTTATCAAAAGGCAAGCGAACTAAAGATGATCGTTTTTAATCAAAATGATTTCAAGTTTGCCCAAAGCCAGGCTGAAAAAGTATCCGATATTTGCCGACTTTATTTGCAAAGCGAATGGGGAAAACGCGAGGAAATGTATCCAAAAATAACGGACTTTATTTTGGAAAACCCACAGTGGCAAGCCTCGGTCCAGACCCATAAATATTTAAATATTCCCTAGATAAGACATGCACAAGGTTCTACTCTGTTGTAGAGCATAATTAAAATATTAATATTACTTTCGCAGTATGACTAAAAAGTTTTTAACCGCATTTGGCGAGTATTTCATGCTTATGGGAAAAAGCATTCGCCGCCCCCAAAAAGCTGCCGTCTTTTGGAGGCTTTTGATGCGAGAAATACATGACCTAGGTGTGAACTCCTTTGGTCTTGTGGTATTTACCTCCATATTTGTCGGCGCGGTCGTTGCGATACAAATGTTTAATAACTTCAACGCCTCGTCCTTTCCAATTCCCGCAAGCTTTGTGGGGTATGCTACAAAAGCGGTTCTCGTATTGGAATTCTCCCCAACGATTATTGCCCTAGTACTTGCCGGAAAGGTCGGATCCTACATTGCCTCGAGTATTGGAACCATGAGAGTCTCAGAACAAATTGATGCCCTTGATATTATGGGGGTTAATTCCGCGAACTTTCTCATTCTTCCTAAAATAATTGCTTGCGTTTTGTTTAACCCATTGCTTATTGCATTAAGTATCACCGTGGGTATCTTTGGAGGATATCTAGCAGGTGAATTCACAAACAACTGGACTTCAGCAGAATATATCTCAGGAATCCAAATGTATATGCCCACTCTCTTTTATTATTATGCCTTCACCAAAACTATAGTGTTTGCATTTATTATAGCCACAGTGCCTGCCTATTTTGGATACAATGTAAAAGGAGGTTCCTTGGAAGTGGGTCGTGCAAGTACGCAGGCGGTAGTTTGGACTATGGTCTTTATTATCATCTCGGAGCTTATATTAACCCAAATGATCTTAAGCTAATGATAGAGGTTAAAAACTTAAAGAAACGCTTTGACGGTACGGAGGTACTTAAAGGTATCACGACTACTTTTGATACAGGAAAGGTCAATTTAATCATAGGGCAAAGTGGTTCAGGTAAAACCGTCTTTTTAAAGTCGCTACTCAATGTTCATGAACCTACGAGCGGAACGATCTTATTCGATGGGAGAGACATTATGAAAATGGGGCGAGACGAAAAACAAACCCTACGCTCTGAAATTGGAACTCTGTTTCAGGGAAGCGCTCTGTTTGACTCCTTAACGGTGGAGCAAAACATTACCTTTCCACTCGATATGTTTACAAACTTAACCTTCCGCGAGAAAAAAAGAAGAGCTTTTCAGGTCATGGGACTCGTGCGTCTAGACAACGCACAGCGAAAATATCCTGCAGAAATTTCCGGAGGGATGCAAAAAAGGGTGGCCATTGCACGGGCTATTGTCAACAATCCAAAGTACTTATTTTGCGACGAGCCCAATTCAGGGCTAGACCCTTATACTTCGAATGTTATCGATGATTTGATTCTTGAAATCACGAAGGAATACAATACGACAACCATCATAAATACGCACGATATGAATTCCGTAATGACTATTGGCGAGAAAATTGTATACCTAAGGGAAGGAATTTTGGAATGGGAGGGTGATAAAAACAATGTGATCACTGCAGGGAATAAAAACCTAATTGATTTTGTTTACTCCTCTGAACTCTTTAAGGAATTAAGAGAATACTTTTTGAGTACCAACAAAACCTCAATCGAAAATCAAATAACGAAACCTGAACAACAATGAAGAAATTAGTCAGTGCCGCTTTAATCGGTCTATCCGTGACGCTTTCTGCTCAAGTCTCTCTTGCAGCTAAAGCCAATTTATTATTTCCAACGGGCAAGCCAACGTGGGAAAACATTTCAAACTCTGCCACCGACGCATACAATTCGAGTGGTAAGAATAACACAGGATTCAATGTAGGACTGTCTGCAAAAATTGATTTGCCTACGGCTCTGTTTATTATGCCTGAGCTTTATTACACCACGTTCAAAAATGAATTCACCGATCCAACTACCAATACCACCATTGAAGCTAAAAGCAATCGTGTGGATTTGCCGGTTCTTGTAGGGTTAAATGTACTAGGAGATCAACTAGGTGTATTCGCAGGTCCTGTAGCAAGTTACAACCTTAGCACAGACAACCAATACAATGATTTTAAAGAAAATGCAGAATCAAACTTTACCGTAGGGTATCAATTTGGAGCGCAAGTGAAAGTGAGTAAACTACTGATTAATGCAAAATACGAAGGTGCATTCAACGAAGATCAGCGTGAGTTCATTAACAACAACGTTGCGGGTGAAAGCTACACAGTCCGTTATGACAACCGTCCAAGCTTATTTATGGTAGGACTTGGTTACGCATTCTAAGAAGCAAAGAACCTCTATTTAAATCCCCTGAATTAATAATAATTTGGGGGATTTATATTTTCATTCGGAGTTTCTTTTTGCTCCAGGGCTTTTTGCTGCAGTTCTTTTTCTTTTGCAAGCTCTTGTGCTTTGCGTTCAAGTTCTAATTTCTCTTTCTGCAGTTGTTTAAATTCGCGGCGTTTCTGTTCTTGTTTGAGCGCCGTTCCTTTGCTCACATAGCCCACCATTCCACCGAAAATCAACCCGAGCCCAATCCCAGCCATTATTCCCATAATATGGGAAAGTTTGATTTGTTCCACGGCAAAATCAGTGGTCAGATAAAATAAAAATGTGGCGATTACTAAAAGTATGACACCGACGAGACTTAGACTTTTCATAGTATATAAATTAAAACCTCTTCAAATTTAGTAAAATTTTGAAGAGGTTTAGGTTCTAATTAGATGGATTTAAATTTTACCACCTGCGTTTTTATAATATTCAAGGGCTTTTGGCAAATGTGCCGCTATTTGTGATTTCCTATTCTCCGGACTCGGGTGAGTAGAGAGGAATTCTGGAGGTCTATTGCCGCTTGTGGTCATAGACTCCATACGGTTCCAGAAAGGAGTCGCTCCTCTGGGGTCGTATCCTGCCATTGACATTAGGTAAAGTCCCATTTCATCCGCTTCTAATTCTTGTTTTCTACCGTACTTAAGTAAGGCTACTTGCGCTCCTACTGGGTAAATAGAGCCAAAAACTTGCGCTAATTGCCCATTAGAAATGGTACTTCCAAGAATCTGTCCTCCATACTGCGCTATCATGGCTTGAGATATTCTCTCGTTTCCGTGACCCGCCAAGGCATGGGATATTTCATGGCCTAACACCACCGCTAAACCGGTTTCATTCTGCGTAATGGGTAAAATCCCACTGTAAACGGCCACTTTTCCTCCAGGCATACACCATGCGTTTGCAGATGCATCTTGAATTAAATTATATTCCCAATTAAAAGCTGCTAAATCTTGCGAGCGCCCAATGGAATTATAATAGTTCTTGGCTGCATTTTGCAGTCGAAGACCCACATTCTTTACTTGATTAGCGGCTGTGGTGCCTTTGACAACTTTGGATTTTGCCAAAACTTCTTGGTATTGTTGAACCGCCATACTGGCAATTTGTGCGTCGCTCACTAATTGTACGGATTGACGTCCCGTAATGGGGTTCGTAGTACAGGCTACCATCAAAAGAGATGCAGCACCTACTGTAATTGCTTGTATAAATTTCATAGTTTTAAGTGTTATTAGATATCGTGGTTACAATATTTGTTCCAATTGTCAAAAATAATGTACCTTTAGTAGCCTTTGAGCACGAATTTTGTAAGAAACCTATAAAATATTGAAAAATGAAAAAATACATACTCCTATCGTTTGTCTTCGTATTGGCAATCCTCCAATCTTGTAGCTCTCAAGATTACCTTGATAAAACAACACTTGACAATTTGCTAGACTCTAAAGAATTTACCTTTATGGCAAAAAGAGCTGTACCTTCTTCGAGCGATATTTCAAGGGTAATGAGTGGTACTATGCAGGGGAGCTCTCGATTATTAGACCTCGATTACGGGTATACAATGGAAGTGACCAAAGGAAAGATTACTTCTACTCTTCCTTATTTTGGACGCATGTACACGCCTGCAACCGATCCTGACAAACAAAGCTATCGATTTACTTCCGAGAAGTTCAGCTACCAGGAATCTGTTGGAAAACGCAATGTGAATGTAATTACTCTTCGCCCACAGGATGTGACTCATGTTCAAAGAATGGTCTTGCAAGTGTATCCAAACGGCCGTGCCTACCTAACCATTGAAGCAAACGATCGTCAACTTATTTCGTACGATGGGTACTTAATGAAAAACGAAACTAAGAATTAGATTTAAAGAGTAAGTTCACAAAACTTTTTGCTTCGGAACTGGGTGTAGACTTAAGTTCGGATGCGTTTTGTTTGTGCCGCGCGTAATTTTCAGATAAATAGGCATCCGCTTCTGTACGTTCTATAAGGTAGTGTTTCACCCAATAGAAAAACCTTTTTTCTGCCTGCTCTTGCCTGCATTGAACAAAGCGATCCGATTGTTTCTTTTGATCAATGAACTTTTCAATTGAACTAAACACTTTATCAAGTCCTTGTTTTTCAAGCGCTGACCCTAAAAGAACTGGGACCTTCCAATTGGGCTCTTTTTCCGGCATAAAATAAAGTGCACGCAAGAGTTCCTGTTTGGTCTGTTTGGCGAGGGCTAAATTTTCGTTTTCCACTTTGTTGATAAAAATGAGATCGACCATTTCCATAATGCCTCGTTTGATCCCCTGCAATTCATCTCCACCTCCGGTAATTTTCAAAAACAAAAAGACATCGCTAAGTTCAGAAACCATCACCTCGCTTTGTCCCACGCCCACAGTTTCAATCAATATATAGTCGTATCCAGCTGCTTCACACAAAAGCATTGTTTCAAAAGTAGTGTTTGCTACGCCGCCCAAAAATCCAGAGCTAGGAGAAGGACGGATAAAGGCCATGGCGGATTTGCTTAACTCCTCCATCCTGGTTTTATCTCCTAATATAGATCCTTTGTTAAGTGTGGAACTTGGGTCGATCGCAAGGACTGCCACTTTCTTGCCTTTTTCTATCGCCAGAAGCCCAAAACTTTCGATGAAGGTGGATTTCCCAACGCCTGGAACCCCCGTAACGCCTACTCGAATGGCATTCCCAGTATACGGCATGATTTCCCTTAACAGGTCTTCGGCCTTCGCTCGATGCTCTGGCTTCTTGCTCTCCACCAAAGTGATAGCCTTGGCCAAAATTCTTTTGTCTCCCTCTCGAATTCCCTTTAAATACTCCTGTACCGATATCTCGTTCATCTTTTCTTCCTTATTAAGTTTTCATTTGAATGCCTAGTCCTGGCGATCTCTCTAATTGCAATTCACCTTGATAAACCTTACTCCCAACCGCATCATCATTTGCGATTAATTCGGCCCCATCAAGATCCGCATAATCACAAAGGGGCGCCAAGGCAATCCCTGCGGAAATTCCTACTGAGGACTCTGTCATGCACCCAATCATCACCCGAAACCCGTACTCTTTTGCTTTTTTGACCACCTCAAGCGCCGGGGTTAGACCACCGCATTTCATAAGCTTAAGATTTAAGGATGGATAATGGGGCTGCAAATCCGCCAATTGATCCATCGATTGAAAATCTTCATCGCCCATCCAGTTCACTTTTGAATTGCGTGATAAAACCTTATAATCGCCCACTTTTAAGGGCTGCTCTACATATACTAGTTTTTTAACGTTCAAACTTGCCTCTAGCCGCTTGCAATCCTCAGGTCCAAAACTAGTGTTTGCATCAATGGCAATCTTTTTTCCTGCCTCTAACAGAGCTACCAATTGTAAGGGATTCCATTCCACAAACTTTACTTTAAAGAAACTCCACTCTGAGCTTCTAATCTTTTGCACCTGCTCCCACGAACTTCCTCCACTAAGGGTTAAAGAGGAAATGGGGAGGGGACCTACAATCGAATTTAGTTCACCAAAAGATTTGCCCTCTAATTTTCCATACAAATCCCAATAGGCACAATCCAGAGCGCTACGTAAAAAGGAATTTTGAGCCCACTTCTTTAAAAGCAAATAAAACTCCTGCGGAGTCACCATAGAGACTTGTTTTACTAAACGTCTGATTCGACTCAATTCTTTTTCAAAATCAGAGAGGACGATGCCGTAATAAGTAATTTCGACACATTCCCCAAATCCCACGACGTCCTGCTCCGAAAGTTCCACAAGAAGTGCATTCCGATAGTCAAATTGCCCATACGCAATATGAAAAGGCTCTTTTAAAATTAATTTTCTAACTTTCCATCGTAATTCCATCTGATCTTTGGTTACTCATGTAAATTATTTAAATTTAACCAAAAATAACAACTAACAAAATTCTTTATGAAAAAAATGATCTTCGGTACCCTCACTTTAGGGCTAGTTCTCGCCTCTTGTACCCAGAGCGGCATGGCTGGAAGCAAACTTAAAAAAGAGCAGCAAATTGCAGAAGGCAAAACGATCTTTGAAAACTCTTGTCACAAATGCCACGCACTGCCAGAACCAAAATCTTTTACGGATGAACAGTGGGTAGGGCTCGTGAATGCGATGGCACCGAAAGCCAAACTAAGCGACGAGCAGGGGAAACTTGTATATGAGTATGTTTCTAACACGAACTAGAAAAAAATAAAAAAGCGGACTTTCCTTAGAGGCAAAGTCCGCTTTTTTTGTTTTTAATCGCTTATTCTTTTAAATACCCTTCCAGAATCTGACAAGCCGACTGCGGAAGACTTGTACCGGGTCCAAAAATATAATCGGCCCCGTTTTCATACAAATAGTCATAATCTTGTTTGGGGATTACCCCCCCAACTACGATTTTTATATCGGTGGCTCCCAGTTTTTTAAGTTCTTCTACGACTTTAGGCACGAGGGTTTTATGCCCTGCCGCAAGTGAGGAGATACCCAATACATGGACATCATTCTCGACGGCTTGAAGAGCTACTTCCATTGGGGTCTGAAACAAAGGCGCGACATCAACATCAAAGCCCATGTCGGCAAATGCAGTCGCTACTACTTTTGCGCCCCGATCGTGACCGTCTTGTCCCATTTTCGCAACCATAATACGGGGACGACGTCCAAAGTTATTCTCAAAGGTTTCGCATAAAGCGAGGGCTTTCGCGAAATATTCATTCTTAGTTGCACTCATCGCATACACTCCTTGAATCGTTCTAATGTTCGCTTTGTAACGACCGAAACTTTTTTCCATCGCATCACTCATTTCACCTAAGGTCACTCGCCTTCTGGCGGCTTCAATACAAAGTTCTAATAAATTTCCATTTCCGTTACTAGCAGTCTGTTCAATTTCTTGAAGGATCTCACTTACCTTTTGTGCATCGCGACTTCTTTTAAGACTCTCTAGTCTTTCAATTTGCTCTTTACGGACCTGTGAATTGTCGATATCAAGAATATCGAATCGGGGTTGTTCAAGTTCAGATTTGAAGGAATTGACTCCAATAATAAATTCCTCTCCGGAATCAATTTTGGCCTGTTTGCGGGCAGCGGCTTCCTCGATTCTCATCTTTGGAATTCCTTGTTCAATTGCTTTAGTCATCCCACCTTGCGATTCTACTTCTTCAATATACTTCATCCCTTCTGTAATCATCTGCTTGGTCAAAGCCTCGACTAGGTCACTACCCGCACAGGGATCCACCACGTCACAAATACCGCTCTCCTGTTGGAGAATAATTTGTGTATTTCTTGCAATTTTTGCAGAATAATCTGTGGGCAGTGCAATGGCTTCATCCAAAGCATTGGTATGCAAGGATTGCGTACCTCCTAAAGCTGCCGACAGGGCTTCAATAGCAGTTCTTGTTACATTATTAAAGGGTTCTTGCTCCGTAAGGCTCCAACCGGAAGTTTGAGAATGGGTACGAAGTGCAAGACTTTTAGGGTTTTTAGGTTCAAAGGGCTTGAGAAGCTCCGCCCATAAATAGCGGGCCGCTCGCATCTTAGCAATTTCCATAAAATGATTCATTCCTACGGCCCAGAAAAAGGAGAGACGAGGCGCGAAGGAATCGATTGACATCCCTGCTTTAATCCCTGTACGTACATACTCAAGTCCATCTGCAAGTGTGTAAGCCATTTCTAAAACAGGCGTAGCACCTGCTTCCTGCATATGGTAGCCTGAAATGGAAATCGAATTAAACTTGGGAATGTTTTGAGCGGTATACTCAAAAATATCCGCAATGATTTTCATGGACGGCTTGGGTGGATAGATATAGGTGTTCCTCACCATGAATTCCTTCAATATATCGTTCTGAATGGTCCCTGAGAGCTTCTCTTGACTCACGCCCTGCTCCTCGGCAGCCACGATATAAAAGGCCAAGATTGGCAGCACTGCTCCATTCATTGTCATAGAAACAGAAATCTCATCCAGTGGAATCTTATCAAAAAGAACTTTCATATCTTCCACCGAATCAATGGCTACCCCGGCTTTACCGACATCTCCTTCGACCCTAGGATGGTCTGAATCGTATCCTCGGTGGGTGGCTAAATCAAAGGCGACCGAAAGCCCCTTTTGCCCAGCTGCGAGGTTCTTTAAATAAAATGCATTGGACTCCTTCGCTGTGGAAAAACCGGCATATTGACGAATGGTCCACGGCTTTTGTACATACATAGTGGGATAGGGCCCTCGAAGGTAAGGAGCCACTCCTGCACTTACACTAGAGGTAAGAGAGGCATCCGTGTCCGCCTCTGTGTAATGAGATTTTAATTCCAATCCGTCCTTTTCAAAAAGAAAGGGAGTCTTTGGAAATGTAAGTATCTTAAATTCAGGATTTTGATTTTGAATTTTCCGGCGCATAACGGTAATTGAATTGAAAAAGTAAAGTTACAAATTTTTACGAGGTTTTTCGAGTGGCTCCAAAAGGTCTAGGAAAGGGAGATTTCAAGAGTGTATGAACAAAAAAACATGCCTTGGATAAGACATGCTTTTTTCTAATTTCTAAATTTATCACTTGTCGGAAACCGACTCTTTGACGTCCTTTGCTCCTTTTTCCACTGCAGAGGCTGCATCTGCGGTTACTTTCTTCGCTTCTCTTCTGAGATCTTTAGATCCTTCTTTAAGGGCATCTCCTACTTCGTTCAATTTCAGTTTAGCTTTCTCAGCTGCCTCTTGGGATTTCACTTTCAAGTTTTCTGCACTTGAATCTACTTTGAGCTTATCGATTCCGACGTGTTCAATTGTGGTGGTATCCCCGTCTTGTTGAATCACCGTTGTTTTTTCTTTTACGCAGGCGCCTAAAGTGAATAGACTTCCCATTAGACCTAGTAGAACCAATTTTTTCATCGTTTATGTGTTTTTTAATTAGGTAACAAATAACAAACCAAACTTCTAATACTCGTCCTCAGCTCCTTTCATCTTCTCGGCATTTTCCGCCATGATGACCGCATCAATCATTTCTTGAATATCCCCATTCATATAAGCGTCCAGGTTGTAAATGGATTTGTTAACTCGGTGGTCGGTGACTCTACCTTGAGGATAATTATAGGTTTTAATCTTTGCAGATCTATCTCCGGTCGAAACCATGGATTTACGCTGAGCAGCAACATCGCCTTGTACCTTTTGAAGTTCAATATCGTAAAGTTTTGCTCTTAGCATTTCCATTGCGAGTTCCCGGTTGGCTAACTGAGAACGAGCTTGTTGGCAAACGACCACAAGACCCGAGGGTTTATGGGTTAACTGCACCTTGGTTTCCACCTTATTCACATTTTGCCCTCCTGCCCCTCCGGAACGTGAAGTTTGCATCTCGATATCGGCAGGATTAATCTCTACGTCTACTTCTTCTGCTTCTGGCAAAACGGCCACGGTAATTGCTGAGGTATGCACTCTCCCTTGAGATTCCGTCTCAGGGACACGCTGTACCCGGTGAACACCGGATTCAAATTTCATAATACCGTAAATACCATCTCCCTCCACTTTCATGATGAGTTCCTTGTACCCTTTCGCAGCTTCGTTAGAGTCGGTAATTTCATGCTTCCACCCTTTGGTTTTGAAGTACATTGCGTACATTCTATAAATATCTTCGACAAAAATAGCGGCTTCGTCTCCTCCCGTTCCTGCACGAAGTTCCACAATGACATTTTTATCGTCCGTAGGATCTTTAGGAATCAGAAGGACCTTTAATGCCTCTTCGAATTCTGGCAACTTATCTTGGGCTTCTAATTTCTCCATTTTGGCCAAATCCACAAATTCCTTGTCGCTGCCGTCCGCAATGATTTCATCTGATTCCTTGATGGTATCAAGCGCGGATTTATATTCATCGTATACCTTCACGATCTTACCAAGATCGCTATACTCCTTATTTAGCTGAGAATAGCGTTTTTGATCCATGATCACATCGGGTTGGATGATAAGGTCGGCGACCTCATTGTAGCGTTGCTTGATTGCTTCAAGCTTAGGAATTAGGGATTTTGACATGGATAACTTTTTGTGCCTGCAAAGATAAAGAAAACTTGCAAAACCATAGAGGGAGCTTTAAGAAACTCTTTCTAAAACTATCAATCCACTCGAATGAGTGGATTGATAGGAATTTATTCTAAGATTTAATTTCCGGTTCGCTAGGTTCAACAATTCTCTTCTCATAGAGATTGATAAACATTTTCGAAATACGCATTAATACCGCCTGTATGTCCCTACTCTGTAAAAACACGTTCGTTTGAAGCACTCCTTCTTTTGTGGAAGGCTTGGTTCTGTTAATGTTGGCGATCTGATAATCCAATTTTTCATTGATATAAGCTCTCACCTTATCTCTCTCCGCTCGGATGTCATGAATATTCTCATCGGCCGTTTGCTCTAGAGAAACTAAAATGATATTGAAGAATTCACCCATTCTTGAATCCAGTTTCTTTAAGTCTTTCAAAAACTCTAAATCACTAACCACATGCAGATTCTTCACAAAATAGAGGGCCTCATTGCTTAAGGACCTAGTAGATTGAGCAAGGTCTTGAATGAAATCACTGCTTAGAACAATGGCTTGCGCCGTTTGCTTGTCATTAATACTTAACGACTTAATGTATTTTATACTTTTGACTCTTACTTGATGTCCGTGCTTCTCTAAATCGACTAGGGATTTGTTCGCACTTTCTAATTTCGCGATATTCCCTTCGATAAGCCCATCTAAGATAAGGTTGTAGTTGATTGCAATTTCAGAAACTGTCGAACTTACAATAGATTGGTACTTCTGAACTGTATTTAAGTCACTATCTCCTAAAACCTTAAGTCGATCCTCGTTTCTCTTCTTCTCCTTCACTTTCCTACTGAAACGAATATTGGATACCACAATAAAGGCAAAAACAACCCCCATAAGCGCATAGGTTCCCTCTCTACCCCCTTTGTACATAATTAAGGCAAACACAGCAGAAACGCTAAAAGCAATTAAGGCCGTAATAAACCAACCTCCAATCACGGAAAGTACACCTGCTACTCTATATACTGCGCTGTCTCTTCCCCATGCATTGTCTGCAAGGGAGCTTCCCATTGCGACCATAAAGGTAACATAGGTAGTGGACAAAGGGAGTTTCTCCGAAGTAGCCCAAGCAATGATACTAGAGGCAATTACCAAATTCACAGCCGCCCGAACTAAGTCGAACGAAGGAGCATCTTGCGATTCAGCTGCTTCAATTAATTTCTTTTCTTGTATCGTGTTTCGATAGCGTCTAGTAATCGACTGGGGAATAATAACGCCAAAGATCTTCCCAAACGTCAGCGATGAGTTCACAATGCTACGTGAGATTAAATTCGCTTTAAATCGCTCGTCTCCTTCGTCTTGTCGACCGAGACTTACTTCCGTTTCCGTCACGTTCTTTGCCTTTGCACTGAACCAAATAGTAAGACCCATGATGACCCCTGCTATTAACAACATATAATTAGGTACAATCACATCGTTGCCTGCCAAATAATCCATGAAATACTCATTTGCAGGAACTCCCGAACTAGCCCAATCTTGAAACGCTAAAAGTCCTGAAATCGGAACTCCAATAAAGTTGACTAAGTCGTTTCCAGCAAAAGCCATCGCAAGAGCGAAGGTTCCTAAAAGGACCACAACTTTTAGCGGGTTCACTTTATAGAATCGCTGCAAGAGGTAAAGTACAACCAAAGCTAACACAAACATACTCACCAAAATAGCACTGGTATTCGCTTGAATTAAAAGGGTGGTCTCCTGGTTTAATAGAGTAGTTCCTTTTAATCCTTTAATAAGGAGGAAATAGACGATCGAAGTGATTCCAATTGAGGAAAATAACACTCCGTAGGTGGCTAATTTTTTGTCAAAATTAAAGGTGAACAAAATTCTAACCAGGTACTGAATCAGAGCCCCGGCTGTAAACGCAATCAAAACCGAGAGAAATATACCGGAGATGATGTTATTTGTACTTTCAAAATTAATGTATTTCCATATCTCACTTATGGTCTCATTCTTCGACATTGAAAGTAAAAACCCAGCCATAAGCGAGGCACCTAAGAGTTCGAAAATAATAGAGACGGTGGTAGAGGTCGGCAAACCAAGACTGTTAAAGACATCTAATAGAATAATATCCGTGAGCATCACGGCTAAAAATACGATTAGAAGGACGTCAAAAGTAAAGTACTGCGGATAGAAAATTCCCTTTCGAGCAATTTCCATAATTCCACTTGAAAAAACGGAGCCAATAACTACACCCGCAATTGCAATTAAGATAATGGTCCGAAAAGAGGCTACTTTAGACCCGATGGCGGAATTTAAAAAATTCACCGCATCGTTACTTACGCCCACTACTAAATCAATAACGGCAAGTACCAGTAGAGCTCCTACCACAAAAATGAAATAATCCATGAAAATAGTTTGGTGCAAATTTACGATTATACTCAAGGGTACTCATCATATGTTAACGAAACTTAACATTGAAGTTTAGACCCAAAAAAAACCGACCCATTGGATCGGTTTATATATATAGTTTTGCTTTGAAAATGCAATTCACTCAGCTATAGAGCAAATTACACCATCATCCACTAGTGATGACCTTCGTGCAAAAAGGGACCTCGCCCTTTTGGATTGCTATAGATAACTTCTGCTCCTTGTTCTGGCAAAGTTTTACGTCTTATTTCTTCTGGATCAAAAGGTTTCGTTTTACCAAAGTACTCCATTAGCCCTTCCGTTAACCACAACGGAATCACCAGTCCGAAGAACATTAGGATACACCAGAATCCAATTAGCATCATGATTATAAAAAACACGAACCAAATAAATTGGTAAAATGGCCACAATTCTAATACTGTTAACATTTCTTTAGATTTTGAGCAAAAATAGTATTTTTAATTCTATTACTAAAATTCTAACCCCTCTTTTTAATTGTTTATTCTGATTCTAAACTTCTCAGCGGGTTAAAGACTGAAAAAAATCGTTCCCTTTGTCATCCGTAATGATAAAGGCTGGGAAATCTTTAACTTCGATTTTCCGTACCGCTTCCATACCGAGTTCAGGAAAATCAATAACTTCTACCGATTTTATGTTTTCTTTGGCTAGAATGGCCGCGGGTCCTCCAATTGACCCCAAATAAAATCCTCCGTACTTACCGCAAGCATTTGTAACACTGTCACTGCGATTTCCTTTTGCAAGCATCACCATACTTCCTCCATGAGACTGGAATTCATCTACGTAAACATCCATTCTACCTGCCGTTGTGGGTCCAAAACTACCGGAAGGAAGTCCTTCTGGAGTTTTTGCCGGACCTGCGTAGTAAACCGGATGGTTCTTAAAATACTCCGGCATCGCTTCTCCGCGATCGAGCATTTCTTTAATTTTTGCATGTGCGATGTCACGGGCCACAATAAGTGTTCCACTTAATTTAAGGCGGGTCTTGACTGGATACTTTGACAATTCAGCTCGGATCTCTTCCATTGGCTGATTCAAATCAATCTCCACGGCTTTTTCAAGATGGGGAGCGGTTTGCGGAAGGAAGCGTTTTGGATCCGCCTCTAGTTGTTCTAAAAAAAGTCCATCCTCCGTTATTTTCGCTTTGATGTTTCGGTCTGCAGAGCAGGAAACCCCCATTCCCACTGGACAAGAGGCTGCATGTCTAGGAAGTCGAATTACTCTGACGTCATGGGTTAAGTATTTCCCTCCAAACTGAGCACCAATTGCGGATTTTTGACAAATCTCTTGAATCTTCTTTTCCCATTCAATATCTCGAAACGCCTGACCTCCATCATTTCCCTCTGTAGGCAAATGATCAAAATACCCAGCACTTGCTTTTTTCACGGCTGCCAAATTTGCTTCTGCGGAAGTTCCTCCAATCACAAAAGCCAAATGATAAGGGGGACACGCTGCTGTCCCTAAATCCATAATCGCTTTGGAAACGAACTCCTCTAATGATTTTTCGTTCAGAAGTGATTTTGTCTTTTGGTATAAAAAAGTTTTGTTTGCAGACCCTCCTCCTTTTGCCAGAAACAAAAATTCATACTTCGCACCTTGGGTTGCATAAATATCAATTTGAGCGGGGAGATTCGATCCTGAATTCTTCTCGTCAAACATGTTAATAGGCACAATTTGGGAATAACGAAGGTTACGACTTTGGTACGTGTTGAAAATTCCTTTGGAAATCCACTCGGCATCCACACTGCCCGTGTACACATCCTCTCCTTTTTTAGCCATGCAAATCGCGGTTCCGGTATCTTGGCATGAAGGAAGTGCTCCTTCTATGGCCACAGCCGCATTCTGAAGTAAGTTGTAGGCAACAAACCGATCGTTATCCGTTGCTTCTGGGTCTTCAATAATATTCCTCAACTTTTGCAGGTGAGAACTACGAAGCATAAAGGAAACATCGGCAAGTGCGTTTTCCGCCAAAATTTCGAGCCCCTTTGGGTCCACGACCAAAATCTCGCGATCCCCCACTTTTTGAGTGGAAACATAGTTAGAGGTTAGTTTTTTGTAAGGAGTATCGTCTTTTAGAATCGGATACGGTTCTTGGTATTGAAAATCCATTGGTTTTAATTTTGAGCCGTAAAAATAAGCAAATTAATAGAGTCTAGAAAATTAGAATCCGCCTTCGTAAGCTTTACTAGGAGATGTATTTTTCGATCAAAGAACTTTCCCTTTTGAGCCTAATCCACAGAAAATTCGTAACTTTAAAATCATCAAATCATACTTTAATTAATACAATATACAATGAACTACCGTACGGAACATGATACGATGGGCACGGTTCAAGTGCCTGCAGACCGGTATTGGGGCGCTCAAACGGAGCGCTCAAGAACCAATTTTAAAATTGGGCCTAGCGCTTCCATGCCCAAAGAAATTATCGAGGCCTTTGCCATATTGAAAAAAGCAGCAGCCTTTACCAATGCAGATTTGGGAGTCTTATCGGCTGAAAAAAGAGACCTAATCAGCAACGTTTGTGAGGAAATCCTGGAGCAAAAATTGTGGGATGAATTTCCACTAGTCATTTGGCAGACAGGATCTGGGACACAGAGCAACATGAATGTGAACGAAGTCATTTCCAATCGAGCACACGTTCTCAATGGAGGGACACTTGGAGAAACCTCTATAGTACACCCAAACGACGATGTAAACAAGTCACAAAGTTCAAACGACACCTTTCCCACCGCGATGCACATTGCAGCCTATAAAATAGTAGTGGAATCGACCCTGCCCGCCGTGGAAAAACTTAAAACCACACTCGAATCAAAAGCCAAAGAATTTAATTCAATTGTCAAAATTGGCCGAACCCACCTAATGGATGCTACGCCCCTTACTTTGGGGCAGGAGTTTTCAGGGTACGCCGCACAACTCGGCTATGCGATCAAAGCCATCAAGCACACCCTTGCGCACCTTAAAGAAATTGCCTTAGGAGGAACCGCAGTGGGAACCGGACTCAACACACCCAAAGGATACAGCGAAAAAGTAGCGCAGTATATTGCAGAGTTCACGGGACAGCCCTTTGTTAGTGCACCTAACAAATTTGAAGCCCTTGCCGCCCACGATGCGATCGTAGAAAGCCATGGAGCTCTAAAACAACTTGCAGTGTCTCTTTTCAAAATCGGCCAAGACATTCGGATGCTTGCCTCTGGCCCCCGTTCTGGGATCGGCGAGCTTTTCATTCCGGAGAATGAACCCGGATCTTCCATTATGCCTGGGAAGGTCAACCCGACACAAAACGAAGCACTCACGATGGTTTGCGCTCAAGTATTAGGCAATGACACGACTATCTCATTTTCAGGAACTCAAGGAAATTATGAGCTGAACGTATTTAAACCGGTTATGGCTTATAATTTCTTGCAATCCGCAAGACTTCTGGCGGATGCGTGCCTTTCGTTTAACGAACATTGCGCCGTAGGCATTGAGGCAAACAAGGAAAGAATTGATCAACTTTTACACAATTCCCTTATGCTCGTGACGGCTCTAAACACGCACATCGGATATGAAAATGCAGCGAAAATCGCCAAAACAGCCCATAAAAATGGAACTACACTAAAACAAGAAGCGATCAATTTAGGCTTAGTAAGTGCAGAAGATTTTGATAAGTGGGTTCGCCCACAAGATATGGTGTAAGAAGCCACACTTGCTTAAGATCCATTAAAAAATCCCTCAGAAGAGGGATTTTTTAGTATTAGGTTATAGGCTTTGGGCCTGCGTCTCCATTTCGCCGACCGTAAAAAAGCTTTCAAGCTCTTTTAAAGTCTCCGGGCTGGTTCTGATGTCCCGCACTAGTTCTCCTTTATTGAGTAAGACTATCCGATTGCTTACTTCGGTCGTATGGGCCAAATCGTGACTTGAAATAAGAAAAGTCACATTCGATTTCGTAGACCAATTCCGAATTAAATTTTTAAGTTTAATCTGGGTGGAAGGATCCAAATTCGCAAAAGGTTCGTCAAGCACTATTACCTCAGGATTTCCGATCAATGCACCAATGACTCCGACCTTCTTTTGGTTCCCTTTCGAGAGATCCCTGACGTATTTCTTTGCATTTAGAATTTCACCATTAAAGAAATCTGTAAACTGAACAAGAAACTCATCGACTTGAGCCTTCGACTGCCCTCTCAATTCTCCTAAAAAGTAAAAATATTCCTCAGGTGTCAAATACCCAATTAGAAACGTATCGTCGATAAAGGCAGAAACTTTCGTTTTCCAACTCTCCGTCTCGTTGACCTTCGATCCGTCCACTGAAATAGATCCAGTGGTGGGTTCAATTAAATCAAGCAAAAGACTGAATAGAGTGGTTTTTCCTGCACCGTTATTCCCCACGAGTCCAAAACTCTCTCCTTTCGGAATTTCAAGACTCTCAATATTAAGGACTTTTCTATCTCCGTAAACTTTCGAAATATTCTGTATTGAAATCATAGTATTTTTTCTTTTTATTAGCCAAATAGTTTTTGGAATTACCCTACTTTTTTAAAGGCTTCTAGTGTGGTGTATTTTTCTTTTTTATAAACCTTTACAATCATATCAAAAATCCAGTCTCGAAGTAAAAACCCAATGAGACCGAGTCCTGCTAAAGCCGCGACGGCCAAATATTGGTTGAAAAAGTGATTCATTAGCGCGTAAACCGCCATCGGTAAAATCATCTGAGGCACGATCAAAAGGAAGGTCTTCAAATTGAAAGTATTTCCCCCTCCAAACGACTTGCCGCTTGAATTAAGATCGAGTGGTTTTTTATTGTACGCTCCAGCAAGTAGCGTCACGTGACAATTGACTCCTAAATTATAGAGTCCCGCTCCAAAAATAATGAGCCACAAATCAAATCCGAAAAACAAATAGAAGAAGGAGAGCACTAAAGAAACAAGAGTTCCCGTCACTAAGAGCGCCCACTTGCCTTTTAAATACTGCTTGTAAGGAACATTTAGCGTCATCATTAAAGGATAGTAGGAACTATCCCAAGAAGGAACCCGCTGTCCAAACATAAACATAAAGCCTCCGGTCACAAAAATGGCCGCAAAGAGTTTCATGAAATCCGTTTCGTAGGCCGAGTTAAAAAACAAAAGGCCATAAAACAAAAAGGCCACTCCCATTAACGCTGCGGAACGCGCAGCTTTGCTCCTTTTCAAAAGCTTTACATCGTTATTAATAAAGGTTCCTGTGACGCCAAAACGATTGAGGAACTGAATGTTTTCCGTTTTTCCTTCGGACACTTTGAGCTCTAAACCTTGGTCTAAATAAAACGTCTTTTTAATGGTTTGATAGGCCAAATAGGCCGCGCCTAGTGCAAGCATTACCGGAATCACACAAAGCCAGGGTTGCAAATACAAACTATGAAAAACCGTTTGAGAAATCGCGAGTACAGAAAAGACTTGAAAGTACTCTAATGCCCCTAAAATGGCTGCAATGACTACTGTGATTATTAAGATACTCGTTTTACCATTGAGTAATATATTCAAAAAATTACTTAAGTAGAACATGAAAAGAATGCCGAGGGTAAAGCCGAGGGTTCCTATAACCGAATACCCTCCTTCAAAAATGAGTAGTCCTGCGAAGGGAAGTAAAAAAAGTAAGTACCCCCAATTGAAAAAATGAGTAAAGGTTTTAAAGATCGTATAACGAACCAAAAACGTTTTGCTTAAATTTTGAGTGAGAAAGGGCTTCATGTTCTGTGTGGGCATCTGCTGCATAAAGTAGCGTATCGCTAGATCGAGCACCCAGTAAAAGAAGAAAAACTGGCAAAATAAAACCAGTGGATCCACCTGCATTTCTTGAGTAGCATAATAATACAGAATAAAAGGCGTACTCAAATAAACCAGACCAAAATATACCATCCCAAAGCCCATTAGAATCTTCATAGCCAGATTCGTTGCGAACTGCGGATTTCTTAAAAAATTAAGAATTTCTAATCGAAGGAGTCGTATATACATAAAAGACGAGCATTTATTTCATAAGTAGAAAAATCGCCCCTTTTGTTACATCTCACTTCATAAGTTCTTTCGCCTGCGCAAGGGCCGCATCGGTAATTTTAGAACCCGATAGGAGCTGGGCAACTTCGGATAATTTTTGAGAGTCATCTAATTTTAAGATCGTAGAGGTCGTTTTGCCCTCAATCTCGCTTTTGACAACTTTATAGTGGTCTTGACCCTTGGCGGCTACTTGTGCTAAATGGGTGATGAGAATAAGTTGCAAATCACTTGACATCTCTTTCATTAAGATCCCCATGTCTTCCGCTACTTTCCCAGAAACACCTGTATCAATTTCGTCGAGGATTAAGGTAGGAAGCTCTCTCGATTGGGCCATAATTTTCTTTATGGCCAGCATGACTCGTGAGCGTTCTCCCCCAGAGATGGCCAGATGGATAGGCTTTAAATCAAATCCCGAATTTGCTTGAAAAAGAAGTTGAATGTGATCCTTCCCAAAGGAGCCAAAAGATTCTGCTTCCGAAATATTGAATTCCATCCTCGCTTTTTCAAGCCCAAGCTTGCTTAAGGTCTGGGAGATTTGCTTCGAAAATGCATCCGTATATTTCAATCGTTGAACACTGAGCTTTTTTGCAAGAGTCGATAACTCCTGCTGAGACTTTGAAAGCTCTGTTTTGGTGGTTTCAATAAAAGATTCGAGTTCATGAAATCCCGTTTGCTCTCCGGACAATTTATCCCGCACCTCTCGCAATCCCTCTAAGGAATCCACCCCGTGTTTCACAAAAAGTGCGTTAATCTTATCCACCTGTATTTGCAAAGCAGCGAGAAGTTCAGGGCTTGACTCTAGATCTTCTGCCTTATTTTGAAGTTCAAAAAGAATATCTTTCAATTCTACGAAATTACTTTCGAGACGCTCTCTAAGAGCTGTAAACTCATGAGATAGGTCCGCTACTTTGGAGAGCTTCGCTCTCGCATCGAGCATGGAATCAAGGACCCCTAACTCTTCGGCATCAAACCTTGAAAAGAACGATTGTAAGTTCTCAACGATGATTCCCACATTTTGTTGGGTTTGCAATTTGGTTTGCACCTCAGCCCAATCCAGTTCATCTAGTGGTAAATCTTCCAATTCTGTGAGCAAATAAGTGCGATAATCCGCACTTTGAGTAAGCTCCTTATATTGACTCTCTAGTCTTTTAAGCTCTTTCTCAAGCGTTTTCGCTCCCTCGTATTTGCTTTGGTAACTTTCTAGCGTCCCACTGTTTCCGGCAAGACCATCAATGAGATTAAATTGAAATTCTTGTGTGAATAAAGAAGCGGTCTCAAACTGAGAATGAATATCAATGAGTTGACTTGAAAGCATTTTCAAAACATCGAGCGTCACAGGGCGATCGTTTACGAAAGCTCGTGATTTGCTTGCACTAAGAAGTTCCCTTCTAACGATCGTATGTGAATCAAAATCCAAATCGTTGGCTTCAAAAAAGGGTTTTAGCTGAGAGGAAATTTCGAATTCTGCTTCTACAATGCTTTTCTTATCAGCATTCATCGAAGATTTAAGATCCGCACGCTCACCCAAAATAAGACGCAAAGCACCGAGCAAAATGGACTTCCCAGCCCCTGTTTCTCCAGTGATCACTTGCAATCCATTTCCCAAGGTGAGTTCTAGGGAATCAATCAGCGCGAAATTTTGAATTGAAATTCTCTTTAGCATAGGACAAAAATAAGAATATTGTAAGACTTTACCGCCAGCTCCTTTCAAATTAATCCCCTAAAAGCGAAATTCTACTCCGCTTCTAGAATAGTTACTAATTTTTAAAAATATGAATCTAGAAAACTAGGACGAAAGCTGGCTTTGGATAAAGTCCAATATATCTTTCGACACGTGCTCTTTGGACTTGAGATCGAACTCTCGTTCGAGGTCCTTCGTTAGAATGCGAATCTTGTTCGTATCGCTTTTAAACCCTGCACCTTCATCTCGCAAAGAATTTAAAACGATCATATCCAGATTCTTACGTTCAAGTTTCCCTTTTGCGTTTTGCCTCTCATTTTGAGTTTCAAGGGCAAACCCTACCAGAAACTGTGATTTCTTTTTTTGCCCCATTTCGAAAAGAATGTCCGGATTCTTAACCAGTTCAATACTCATCGAATCTTCGGACTTTTTAATTTTCTCTAAGGCTACTTCCTTGGGAGCATAGTCTGCAACAGCGGCACTAGCTATGGCTATGTCAACAGAATCATAAACTTGGAACACAGCATCTCGCATTTCACGAGCAGACGTAACTCGAACTACTTTTATATGGGGATGCTCCAGCACAAGTGCACTAGGTCCTGAAATTAAAAAAACCTCTGCGCCTCGCCGCGCAGCCTCCTTTGCAAGGGAGAAGCCCATTTTTCCACTGGAGTGGTTGCCAATAAAGCGAACGGGATCAATCGCCTCATAGGTGGGTCCTGCTGTAATAAGTATCTTTTTTCCGAAAAGCTCCTTCTTCGATTGGAAGGAGGATAGATACGTTTCAATTTGCACTAGGATTTCCTCAGGCTCCTCTAGACGACCTTGTCCCACCAACCCACTTGCAAGTTCCCCAAACTTCGCCGGAATGACGATATGTCCATAGTCCTGTGCTAAGTCTAAATTTTGAGCGGTTGAAGGATGCACATACATATCCAAATCCATTGCAGGTGCGATAAAAACGGGACACTTGGCAGACATATAGATGGCCAAAGCCAGGTTGTCACAAGCACCATGAACCATTTTCGAAAGTGTATTTGCGGTGCAGGGTGCAACTAAGAGCAGGTCAGCCCAAAGGGCGAGTTCCACGTGATTATTCCAAACTCCTTGCGCAGTATAAAACTCACTAAGCACCTCATTCTTCGACAAGGTCGATAAGGTAAGTTCAGAAACGAAGTTTTTGGCAGCAGGGGTCAAAACGACCTTTACCTCGCACCCATTTTTCACGAAGCTACGTACAAGTTCATTCATTTTGTAGGCGGCAATTCCGCCCGAAATGATCAAAAGTATTTTTTTATCTGCTAAAGGCATATAAGTCCAGTTAGAAAAACGAAGTTAGTGATTTTGCAGCAATAGAACTTCTCAAAAGAGCATCAACTTAAAACAATTAGAGTCACACCCATTTATAGGATGTGACTCTAATTAATTTTTACTGCCGTACGAGTAAGACCTTAGTCCGTTTTTCTCGAATAAATTTCATCGTCTAACCATTCCGCAATCGCAATGGAAGTAGGCTTTGGTAATTTTTCGTAATGTTTTGAGATTTCAATTTGCTCTCTGTTTTCAAATACTTCTTCTAGAGTCGTATTATGAACCGCAAACTCATCGAGTTTACCGTGCAATTCAGAACGGATTTCAGCATTGACCTGCTCCGCTCTTTTTCCCATAATGACAATCGCTTCGTAAATGGAATGGGTTCCTTTTTCGATTTTGTCTCTATCGTAGGTTACAGTTGTTAATTCTGCGTTGGTATCTTTTACACTCATTTTCAGTGAATTAATTTAGTTGAAGTCTGCAAAGATAGTTAATTACTTTGGATTTTAAAAGTCGCATCCGGCTCCGGTGTCGGATTTTCAAGAGTTTGCTTTTCTTTCGCATCTTTTCCGCGCAAAACTTTCGCATCGTCCTTCAAGTCCTCTTTCTTTTCTTTTTCTGCGTCACGTCGCTCTATCTCAAGTTCCATCTCGCGTTGTTTCTCCAGCAATCTTGCCTGTTCTGTTTCAACCAAAACTTTCGTTTTTTGGAATCGTACACTTTCTTCTTGAAGCTTTTCACGTAGATTTAAAGCCACTTTCAGCTGTGAAGAATCAGGTAGTTCCTTCTCTACGAACCTCGTATAGGCTAGGGCATTTTCTAAACGCTCTTCCTTTTTATCATACACTGAATTCATAGCAAGTTCATATTTCGAACGAAGAATGTACTCATAGATAGTACTGCGAAGTTTGGTACTAGGGAAATCGGCAAGAACATTTTCGAACGAAACGTCCGCCGCTTTGTATTCCGCTATTTTGAAATAATGCCTTGCATTTTCATAAGCCTTATATTCTAATTTATAAGTCAACTCATCAATCAGTTCATTGATGTTCTTACTTCTTTCAGAATCTGGATAACGATTTAAAAAATTCTGCAGTTCATTTATCGCTGAGTCCGTATTCGCTTGGTCTAGATTATAGTCTAAGGAACCATTGTAATAACAGAGTGCAGACATATAGGCTGCTTCTTCTGCTTTTTCATCTTCAGGGAAGGTAACCGAGTAATTTTTGAAGTGATGGGCTGCAATTCTGTACTGCTTGTCGTAGTAATTTGCGTAGGCCGTATTAAAAATCACGGTTTTGGCATCGTCTGTACCGGCCACTAGATTGGGTAACCTTTCGTACAATGCAATTGCTTGCGTCCACTTTTTATTGGCGAAATAATCGTTCGCTGTTTTTAAAATCAGAGCTTTGTCAGCACTTTTTAGTGCAACATCGTACTGCTTGTTGCAAGCAGTCATTAAAAACACCAATAGTAGGAGGGTGAATGTTTTTTTCATAAATTAATTAAAATCGTGTTTTGACGACACCTTTTACAATCTGCAAAAATAGGATTTTTTTGCCAAAAGATTTCATTTTAAGAGACTTTAACTATCGTTGGGATTCGCCCTGGTAACCTAAAAGAGAAAATATCATTTGATAATTACTCATTTTCACTTTTTCTTCTGCATTCGACAGAAAATCTTCACTTTTTCCACTGAGATAGGATTGAAAAAATGAGCGATTTCGGATTGCAAAAACGGCGGAGCCTATAATATGCGTTAGAATGTCTTCTGGCTTCGGAGCAAAATGGAAAACACCTGAAGCAATGCCTTTTTGAATCACGAAATCGATTTTTTGTG
Organism: Chryseobacterium sp. A321; assembly: GCF_054489265.1. NCBI lineage: Bacteria > Pseudomonadati > Bacteroidota > Flavobacteriia > Flavobacteriales > Weeksellaceae > Chryseobacterium > Chryseobacterium sp. A321. The sequence continues at coordinate 468,420 of NZ_JBTMWZ010000001.1, forward strand.
TGGCCGTATTGTAGAATTCAATTAGCTCGTCCTTGACGAGCTCTGTATGCCTAATCTCTTGTTTTACAAAAGCATGGAAATAATTATACTTAAACATCTGGCTTATAATGAACCTGATGATCTCTTTCATTTGCATCTCAGGCTTTCCATCCTTAATGGTCTGTGCAAATTCTGCAAAATTTTCTCGAGTACGAAGCACACGGTACTGATACAAATAGGCGAGCATTTTCTCCTTCGATCCAAAATAGTAGGAAATCATCGCTACGTTAATTTTCGCTTTGGAAGATATGTCCCGAACGGAAGTACCATCGAACCCTTTTTTCGCTATGAGTTCTTCCGCCACTTCTAAAATGTTGATCTGTTTTGCCGTGAACTTTTTCTTCATAAGAATGCTTTAAGTAAAATTAACATTTTTTTAAGTTCTACCAAAAGAATAGGGCATGAATACCCACATAATCCTCGCATTGAAAACCAAATAGGAAATTTTCATGCAACTTGTCCCTTAAAAAAGAAAACTTCTAAATCTATTATATTTAAATTTGCAAGTGTAAGAACCGCAAGTCAAGGAAGTAATAAAAAGTGTCACTATTTCCATATTAATATTTAGTTGCAACCATGGAATTTTTTGATTTCCACCACCACAAAGAACAAGAAGTTGGTATTCTAAACTTGATCGCTTTTCAAAAGCCGGTCCAAAGACCATTTTCCGTGGGAATGCATCCCAAAACTTTACAATCGGATTATACCGAGGAATTTCAATGGATAGAGAAAATGGGGGTTGACCCCAACTGCTGGGCAATTGGGGAAGCCGGTTTAGACGGCTTATGCTCGACGCCCGAAGACCTTCAGCACAAGGCATTTGAAGCTCAAATTCAACTCAGTAACACTCTAAAAAAACCTATGATCATCCACTGTGTACGTCGATTTTCGATGCTGTTGCATTTTCATAAAAGAGCAACCACACCGTGGATCATCCATGGTTTTAATAAAAAGGAAACTCTTGCTAAAGAACTGTTAGATAAAGGGTTTTATCTTTCATTTGGAAATGCACTGCTGCACAATGTATCTTTGCAAACTCTCTTTTCTAAAATCCCCCGAGATCGTTTCTTTTTGGAATCCGATAATAGTCTTTCCGACATAGAGGAAATATACCAAAGAGCGTCCTCTTTACGGAATGTAGAGGTAGAAGAGTTGAAAAAAGAGATAGAGGATAATTTAAAATCAATTAGAGCGCATGGATAAATCGTGGCTAGAACGCACCGAATTACTAATTAAAGAGGAAGGGATTCTAAAACTTAGAAATGCAAAATTGCTGGTTGTAGGACTGGGTGGAGTCGGTTCGTTTGCTGCGGAATTTCTAGCCCGCGCAGGTGTAGGCCACCTAACTCTAGTGGACGGCGATACGGTGGATATAACCAATATTAATCGACAACTTCCTGCACTTCACTCCAGCATTGGCGAAAGCAAAGCGAAACTTGTAGCCGATCGTATGATCGACATCAATCCTTCGATTCAATTAGAGGTGATCCCCCAATTTTTAAATCCCGAAGATATGGCTCGAGTCTTAGATTCGACTCCCTTTGATTATGTACTAGATTGCATTGATAGTGTTTCTCCGAAGGTCGAATTGATAAAGCAAGCTCGCAGGCGCAAGATTAAAATCATCTCGTGTATGGGCGCTGGCGGCAAAATGGATGCTAGTCAAATCCAAGTCAAGGACATCAGCAAAACCTACAATTGTTACCTCGCAAAGCAGATTCGAAAGCGAATTAAAAAAGAAGCAAATCTTGACAAGGGATTTAAATGTGTTTTCTCTTCTGAGCTTCAAGACGAAGAAAGTCTTAAATTGACAGACGGAACCCATTTTAAGCGATCCTTTTATGGAACCATAAGCTTCATTCCGGCAGCATTCGGACTTCGTGCTGCAGCCGAAGTGATAAATTACGTAGTCAACAAATCTTAAGACCTGCTCATGAAAAGTTTTTCGTACGGTTCGAATTTAAAATTAAAGCAAAAGAAAGATTTGGCGCTGGTCTTTGAAAAAGGCAAGTGGAAATCTTCTGGGAATCTTCGAGTGGCTTTTGTGAATGACCCTTTGAGTCTAGAACCTAAAATTGGTGTATCCGTTTCCAAACGCTATTTCAAAAAGGCGGTCCATCGCAACCGAATCAAAAGGCTACTTCGAGAAGCGTATCGTCATCACAAAGAAGAATTCCATTTGCGGTTCGGTGCCAATTGCTTCGTCATGATTTTTTGGACCTCTACAAGTTTACCTACTCATTATAAAGAAGTCAAGGCTGAACTTGAAAAACTTTGCGCTGCCAAATAAAATCAATTTTTGATTCAGATTATTTTTGTAATTTCACTTCTATAACCCACTAAATTTCAAGTGATGTTAGAGAATATTCCGTACGCGCCCTATCTAATCGGCAGCTTCATAGGTATTGGATTGGCCGCAGCCACTGGATTTCGGGTCTTTTTGCCCTTATTTTTGGTGAGCTTAGGTTCTTATCTAGGGTGGATCCCTGTCAATGACTCCTTTGAATGGCTTTCTGGACTGCCAACACTCATTGCGACAGGCATTGCCATGGCAGTCGAAATTTTCGCCTATTACATTCCGTTTGTGGATCATTTGCTCGACACCCTCTCAATTCCCCTTGCCACGCTTGCAGGTTCGGTTCTTTTTGCAAGTCAATTTGCAGATTTAGGCACCTTCCCCTTATGGGCACTTGCATTAATTGCGGGTGGAGGCACTGCGGCTACCATAAGTTCCGGCTTTGCAGGAACTCGGGCCGCATCTACAGCCACGACTGCAGGACTGGGAAATTCCGTTGTCGCCACGACAGAGACTGCTGGAGCAGGGGTAATGACCTTTTTAGCGCTTGCTGCGCCCATAATTGCAGCCCTCTTAGCCATTGCTCTAGTGGTTGTGGTTTTAGTGGTCGGAAAAAAAATATGGTCAAAATTAAAAAGGAAAACATCGGGCAAGCCCCTTACGACGGTAGAAGTGGAATCCGTTGATACCAAGCATTTGGATTAAGGCCAAAATGGATATTGAACGAGAATTATTTTTGGAAAAACATTTTGACGGCTACCACGAACATAAGCACTGCGAATAACTTCCGCAGGGTATCTTGCGATAAGGATACCGCCATCTTACTTCCGAAAAAGCTACCTAAAACAAAGCCCGCGCACAGCAGCAACGCCGTTTTAACATCCACATTCCCAGCTTTGTAATAATTCATGACTCCGAAAAAACCAACAGGAATCATTAATAGAGCGAGGGTAGTCCCCTGCGCTTTGTGCTGCGTAAATCCAAAAAGAATTACGAGAACAGGCACCATCACGATTCCTCCACCGATACCTACTAGTCCGCTCAAATAGCCTGCAATGAGGCCTAGGATAATTAATCCAATTACAACACTCACATCCATTTTCATCTTATTTCCCTGTTCTTGATTTTATCTCTTCAATCTTTTCCCCATATTCGCGATGCTTTTCTGGGTGCTTTTCTTGCAATACCTCATACCCTCTAATTGCCTTACTGTAGAGTCGCTGCTCTACGTATAGCCCAACCAAGGTTTCTGTCATTAAGTGAGAAATATCGTCTGGCTTTTCTTTGATCACGAAGCTGGATTCCTCTTTTAGTTTTGAAATTTTAGGTTGATTCTCAATAAAAGTATCAATGGCTTTGTTTCGTACTTGGTCAATTGAGAGCAAAGTAGATTTTTCAGCCGGTCCTTGAGAGCGGTCAATTTTAAGCCAGCTTTGCCACGTATTTATAAACTCTGGAACATTGCTATTTTGCAAAGATTCCTGCGAAGGCTCTTCCTTGAGTGTAGAAACATCCATTTTTGGCTCCGCCACGGCCTCGATTTCTACTATTGGTTTTTCAACGATAACGTCGTGCTTTTGATTCGCAGTCTCCTCTTCTGCTTCCCTTGGTTTCTCTGCCGACTTTAACGGACCTACCCTTGTAGGCAAAGACATAGGCTTCCACCCTTGAGAATGGGAAACCACAGGCGTATCCAAAGCTTTGACTTCAGACTCTTGCGTAGAAAATGAATCTTTTGCTTGTTCTTTATCCGATTCTTTTTCGTTTGAAAATTCAAACTGTGAGACTTGAGAGAAATTGATTTCATTTGATTCACTGGGTGATTCCTCTTTGGGCTCAGGCTCTTTAGCCACTTTTTTCTTCGCTTTGATTTTTGCTTCAACTTCTGCAATTAATCTTTGCATTTCGTCCTGATGACGATCGCTAGATTGTTTGGGCGCAAATGCACTTGGACTCTCTTTTGCGATTATGGAAACCTCTGGCAGGAAAGAATCTACGCCTTGAAACGACAGATCTGCTGCATTATTTTCCCCTTCAATAGGACCTTCTTCCTTTTCTTTCTCCAACTCCTTTTCAATCTCCACAGCGGAAACTTCCACTTCTTTTTGACTCTTCTCAACTTCTATCTCTGTGGAATCGGAGGCGGGAATCTCTACTGCCACTACATGGCTAAGTTTTCCCGATTCCTGGGTTTGCTCCCAATCAATTTTAGGGGCCTGCTGTGAAAGGAAATTCTCTTCTCCTTCAAAGAGAATTCGGTTTCTCTCGCCGTTGACGTGGACCACAGGCAATGTACGTTTTTCCTTAGGTAAAACGGTTTCAAAAGTGGAAGTAGCCACCTCCTTATTTTCGACAACCGCCTCTTGTTCTAGCACTTCTTCTTTTGTCTCGGAAGGAGCCGCTTGCTTATTTATAAAATGGTAAAGAATCTTTTTATCTGTGGTATATGCCGCGGTTGTATGCAGCACGGAGGGATATTGCTCCGCTTTGTACATATGCGTCCCCAAAAGATAAAGCGCTCTTAAACTTTGCACATAAGGATATTTTGCTATCTCTTTTGATACTAGTTTTAAATCCTGCTCCTTAATCTGTGGTGGACTTTTTAAAAGTTCAATTACCCTTGCGTTTATCATTACCAGTCTGCTATAATATCGTTGAAAATTTTATTAATGATCCGTTCGTTCACCACCTTCACTTGAGAGGCTTCGATTGCATTAATGTCGAGGTCACTGCTAAACACTGATTCATCGGAATAGGTTCGGTCAAAACCTTTCTCAGGTTCAATGCTATTCTCGTAATGAATCCGAACGGTGATGGTGAGTTTATTCTGCGCCGCTTGAATTTGTCCACCTGCTTGCGTACCGATCGGTGTGGAAATTGTGGTCGGCGAAATGGAGTAATCGATAATCTCCCCTTCAATTAACAGGTGTGGATTTTGAGTCGTCCCTTTCAGAGTGGTTCTTTGAAGGAATCGATTGTTGATATCGATGGTGAACTGCTGCGCTAGGGTTGGATTCATAAGTGCGGCGCTGTTTATAAAATCCTTAATTTGAATCGTCTTCACATCCTCATGCAAAGTATTTCCTTTAAAATTATACACAGTGCAGCTATACAAAATCATAGTCAATACGATTCCAAACAGAGCGAAACGATTTGCTTTCGGCCGCGCGAAGCGCAGTCCCAAATTTAAGAAAGAGGTGCGATGCCCTATATTCATTGTATTAGTCTTCTAAGTTGTATTGTTTAATCTTGCGGTAGAGCGTTCTCTGGGAAATCCCAAGCTCTTCTGCCGCTTTGTTTCGTCTTCCTTTGTGCTTTTCTAACGCCTTGACAATAAGATCTTTTTCATTGTTTTGCAAGGACAAAGATACAGGTTTCGATTCTTCAATTTCGACATCTTCCACATCTTCATATTCCGGCTCAACAGGCCCTGCCATTAGGTTAGAAGACGAAGGCGTATTTCTATTTTCGAAATACAAAAGGGAATTTGAATTTCCCGTTTCGGGCGTATATATGCGATTGATGAGGTCTTGCTCTTGGTTGCTGAAATTTGTGTTTTCTTTGCTTTTAATCAGTTCGGACGTAAGCGCTTTTAAATCATTTAAATCGCTTCGCATGTCAAAAAGAATTTTGTACATAATCTCACGTTCGTTATGAAAATCCGATCCTGAATTTGTACTCAGTTCACTCTTTTGAACGACCGCCGGCAAGTGATTGGACTGAGGCAAATATTCGGCAAGACGAACCGAATCGATCTCTCTTTTTTGCTCAACCACCGTCATTTGCTCTACTAAGTTCCGAAGTTGCCTTACGTTTCCTGGGAAGGTATTGCTCTCCAAAAACGAAATCGCATCGGCCGTAAGCTCGATCTCGGGCATTCTGTATTTCTCTGCAAAATCGACTGCGAATTTCCGGAATAATAAATGGACGTCTCCCTTCCGCTCGCGAAGCGGCGGAATGTCAATCTGTACGGTGTTAAGTCGGTAATACAAATCTTCCCGAAATCTTCCGTCCGTGATTGCTTTCATCATATTGACGTTTGTGGCTGCCACAATTCGAACATTGGTTTGTTGCACTTGAGACGAACCCACCTTCATAAATTCTCCACTTTCTAGAACGCGAAGAAGTCTTACCTGCGTTTGAAGCGGAAGCTCTCCCACCTCATCCAAAAAGATCGTCCCTCCGTCTGCGACTTCAAAATAGCCCTTTCGGGTGGTCGTCGCTCCCGTAAATGCACCCTTCTCATGCCCAAAAAGCTCAGAGTCAATTGTGCCTTCAGGGATCGCTCCACAGTTTACGACAATGTAGGGCTGGTGTTTTCTTCGGCTTTCCGAATGAATAATCTTTGGAATAAATTCTTTCCCCACTCCACTTTCCCCTATGACAAGCACGGTAATGTCAGTGGGTGCGACCTGAATCGCCTTTTCCAAAGCACGGTTTAGAGTCGGGTAATTCCCTATGATTCCGTATCTATTTTTGATGGCTTGTAAATCGCTCATAGATTGCTACTGCTTTTAATTCGCAAGCTGCGCTTGCTCTTGTTTTCCTAACAACGTTCCTTGTGTATTTCCATACACATAAACCATGACTAAATCTCCTACCTTTTGACCCTCTTGTTTATCAAAGACACAAACCGCATTTTGCGTGTTGCGACCGCGCCACTGATTTTCGTCTTTTTTCGAGGTGCCTTCAATTAGAATCTCATGGAAACGTCCTACGTATCCTTCCATTCTTTTTCTAGACAGCTCCCCTTGAAGTTTTATGATTTCGGCAAGTCTTTGCTGCTTCACATCGGCCGGAATATCATCCTCAAGTTTTTTGTGGGCAGGAGTACCTGGCCGTTCTGAATAGGCGAACATATACCCGTGATCGTATTCCACCTCTCTCATTAATGAAAGAGTTTGCTCGTGATCTTCTTGCGTTTCTCCACAAAAACCTGTCATCATATCTTGCGAAAATGCAATTTCCGGAACAAGCTCTTTTGCTTTGCGAATGAGCTCCAGATACTCCTCACGAGTATGTTGGCGATTCATAGCTTTTAGAATGGCATTACTACCGCTTTGAACGGGAAGATGCACGTATTTGCAAATGTTATCGTATTTCGCGATCATTTTGAACACTTCGATATCCATATCTTGAGGATTTGAGGTGGCAAAACGAATTCTCATTCCAGGTACTTTCTGCGCGACAAGTTCTAACAAGTGAGCAAAATCAACCGCAGTAGCTTTTTGCATGTCTGTGGCTTTTTTAAAATCTTTCTTAGGACCTCCTCCGTACCACAAGTAGCTATCCACATTCTGACCTAATAGTGTTACTTCTTTGTATCCGTTTGCATAAAGATCTTCACATTCTTTTAAAATGGAATGAGGATCTCTACTGCGTTCTCTCCCTCTCGTGAAAGGAACCACACAGAAGGTGCACATGTTATCGCACCCTCGGGTAATGGTTACAAATGCGGTAACTCCGTTTCCACCCAATCGAACAGGAGAGATATCTGCATACGTTTCTTCTTTCGAAAGAATTACATTAATGGCATCGCTACCTCCTTCCGTTTCTCTCAGTAGGTTGGGTAAATCTCGGTATGCGTCTGGACCGACCACGAGATCCACCAAATTCTCTTCTTCAAGAAATTTTGTTTTAAGACGTTCCGCCATACAACCTAACACCCCTACGGTTAAACTAGGGTTCAATTTTTTCTGACGCTTAAATTGGGAGAGTCGCATTCTCACAGTTTGCTCTGCTTTTTCTCGGATAGAGCAGGTATTTAATAAAATTAAATCGGCTTCTTCTGAGTTGAGCGTAGTATTGTAGCCTTCATCTCTTAGAATAGAGGCGACAATTTCACTGTCGGAGAAGTTCATCTGACAACCATAACTCTCTAAAAAAAGCTTTTTGGTATTGCCTGATTTCTCCGCTATGGCGTAGGCTTCGCCTTGTTTTGTTTCGTCTATGTATTTTTCCTGCACAGGTTCTATATTTTGATCTTAGCCTCATCGCACTTTCCAAGAAAGACTTGAATAAAACTAAAAGTTTGCAGGCAAAGATACTAATTTTCTGCCAAAATGGCAGGTATAGCGGAGTGGATTTAGACCCCAAGCAAAACCCCCTTTAAATGAAAAGAGAGGGTCTAACAATCCTCTCTTTTTTCGTTGTGGTACGTTGAATTGAAGCCATCACGGGGCTAATTTTTTTTAAAGTACTTCAATTTGATTGATGAGCAAATCTTCGAACACTTCTCTTTTGCGAATCAAAACAGGCTTTCCTTCATGCACCATCACCTCAGCCGGTTTCAGTCTGGAATTAAAATTGGAACTCATTTCAAAGCCGTAAGCGCCTGCATTTCTAAAAACAACAATGTCCGATTCTCGTACTTCATTGATTTTGCGGTCCCAGGCAAATGTATCCGTTTCGCAAATATTCCCCACCACTGTATAAATCCTTTCAGGTCCTGAAGGGTTCGATAAATTCTCTATTTCATGATAGGAATCGTAAAACATAGGTCTAATGAGATGATTGAATCCGGAATTCACACCAACAAAAACCGTGGCTGTTGTTTGCTTAATCACACTCGCGCTCACGAGAAAATGTCCGGAGCCACTCACTAAGTACTTTCCAGGTTCAAACCAAAGTTCGAAGGATTTCCCTCTTGTTTTGTGGTAAGTCTCCATTGCTTCTTCTACTCTTTTCCCTAGATCCTTGACATCGGTTTCCATGTCGGATTCTTGGTAAGGCACTTTAAAACCACTCCCCATATCGAAGTACTTTAAATTCGGAAATCGATCGGCAAGTTCAAACATAATGTCGAGTTGTTGCAAAAACACAGCAGGGTCTTTGATTTCACTTCCCGTGTGCATGTGCAACCCTTCAACTAAAACTTTCGTGGATTCGACAATTCTTTCTATATGACGTATTTGGTGGATAGAAATCCCAAATTTGGAATCAATATGCCCCGTGGAAATCTTATAATTACCGCCCGCAAAAATATGCGGATTGATACGGACAAATATCGGGTAACTCCCGCCGTACTTGTTCCCAAATTGCTCTAGGATAGATATGTTATCAATATTAATATGGACGTTTAGAGCCATCGCCTCTTCAATTTCTTTCAGATCGACGCAATTGGGCGTAAAAAGAATGCGGTCCGAGGAAAAACCCGCCTTTACTCCAAGTTTCACTTCATTAATAGAAACACAGTCTAAATTCGCTCCTAAACTCTCAATGTATTTAAGAATATTTATATTGCTTAATGCCTTCGCAGCATAAAAGAACTTAGTCTTGCTTGAAAAAGAAGTGCGAAGTTTTTCGAACTGGATTTTAATCTGCTCTAGATCGTATACATAAAGTGGAGTCGAGAATTCTTCTGCGATCGCCAAAAGCGCTTGGTTTGTCATAACTAATAAGATTAAGAAGGCAGGTTCGCTAGAGCCTGCCTTAAGTCAAAAAGACGAATAATGGCGTCAAAATTAGGCGATAGGGTCGAGAAATACAACAAATTGCCTCTATATTATCACTTAGGAAGAGGCTCTAGTCGAATTTCTCGTTTGAGCAGTGACAATTTCATTTCGTTTTGAAGATCTGCGGAACATTCTTTGACAGGAATCCTGCGTTTTTCTAACTTCTCATGAGACTTAAGTACAGTATGAAACTCGTAAAATCCATAAAATTTAATTTTGCCCTGCTCAACGATATAGAATGTGTATTCTTGAGAATTGCGACCGGCTGAAGTCCATATCCCGTCCTTCTCTTTTAAATCGAGGACGTTCTTAAGTTCTTCTTTCGACTTAAACTCGGGATTGCTTCGAATGTAACTTAAGGCTTTAAGGCCTTGGGTAAAGGACTTGAACTTCAAAAGGGGAACTCCGGAAGAACTTGTTGCAATTCTTTCCACTTCTAGCGATCCTGACTTTTCATAGAGCCCGTAGGTAAGCGATTCCTTTTTCTTAATCCCTCTGCTTTGCATCATTAGTTTGGCTAAAAGTGCACTTGCGGTAAGTTCATAATGAATCTGAGTGGTCTCCTGCTGCAGAGACTGGTAGCGTTTCGCTTTTGAATTGAACACGATTTTGGCGAACTTATTGAGATCTTCCACATAGTCCGAGAATAAAATAGCACCCGACTCGTTCTGAAAATAAATAAGTCCCTTTTCACTCGGAACATCTTGAGTTAATTGCTTTATCTTGTTCACATACGTTTTTGCATTCGCCTCCTCGAACTGCTGCTGAATAATTTGAAGCTCTGTATCTTTAGAAATCAAAAGCTTAAACAAATCAAGCGTGGCCCTTGCATCTCCTGCTGCGCGGTGCGCATCCGTCAGAGGAATCCCTAAGGACTTCACTAGTTTGCCTAAGGAATAACTCTCAGCCTCTGGAATTAGCTTTTTGGCAAGTGGAATTGTATCTAATGTATTGATCTTGTAATCATACCCTAGACGTTTAAATTCCTGACGTAGCATTCGATAATCGAAATCAATATTATGCCCCACGAGGGTCGTACCTTCCGTGATTTCCACAACACGACGTGCAAGTTCATGGAATTTGGGGGCTGTTTTCACCATTTTTGATGTGATGCCTGTTAAGCGCTGTACAAAAGGAGTGATCTCCTTAGGTGAATTCACGAGCGAACTGAATTGATCTACAATTCGATGTCCATCGTATTTGTATATGGCGATATCGATGATGCATTCTTTCCTAAATTCTCCGCCGTTACCTTCTATGTCTATAATTGAATACATTGCACTCTACTTATGCCCTATGGCAATACCTTGATTGTTTTTTATTATCTTTTCCTTCCTCCTAGCCCAAGCATACCCAAAACAAACTTGGCTCCTTCCCGAGCTAAGGTAGTGGTAAAGGTTCGTCCCGCTCTACTTTTCATTACACTCTCCAAAACACCAGGTTCTGGTTTTGGACTTCGCGTGGTTTTCCTTACCTCTGGCTCCGCCTCTTCCACCGCTTTTTCCATTCGCTTGGTGAGAAGTTCGGAAGCCGACTCTTTGTTTAAGGTTTGCTCGTATTTTCTTACGAGCGAAGAATTTGAAGTGAGCTCGGTCACTTCACTTTCATTTAGTACATCCATTCGGGATTCCGGAGAGATCAAATAAGTATGCACAAGAGGCGTTGGGATTCCCTTTTCATCCAGTGCCGTCACAAATGCCTCTCCAATTCCAAGATTTTGTATCAGTTGTCCCGCATCGTAAAATTCCGTGATGGGATAATTTTCAACCGCTTTGTTAATCTCCTTCCTGTCTTTTGCCGTAAAGCCCCGAAGTGCGTGCTGAATTTTCATCCCTAATTGAGACAAAACTTCTTGAGGCACATCGCCCGGAATTTGAGTGATAAAATAAATTCCGACTCCTTTTGAGCGAATTAGCTTTACCATGGATTCAATCTGCGAAAGTAAGGCTTTTGACGCTTCTTTGAAAATAAGGTGCGCTTCATCTATAAATAAAACCAGTTTCGGTTTTCCAGAATCTCCCTCTTCAGGGAATGTCATGTAGATTTCAGCAAACAGAGAAAGCATAAAGGTGGAAAACAGCATGGGTCTGCTTTGAATGTCCGCCACTCGTAAAATATTTACAACCCCCTTCCCGTCTCGGGTTTGGAGAAGATCCTGAACATCAAAACTCGGCTCGCCAAACAATTCGCCCGCTCCTTGCTGCTCTAAAGCCACAATGCTTCTTAAAATGGCCCCTAAGGAGGCAGAGGATATCGAACCGTAATCGGCAGACACTTCCGCTTTGCCCTCAGGTGTGCTTGTCACGTATTGCAATACTTTCTTTAAATCGTCTAAATCGATAAGGGGCAGACCCTTGTCGTCACAATACTTAAAAACGATAGACATAATGGAAGTCTGCGTATCGTTTAGATCTAATATTTTGGAAAGAAGTAAGGGCCCAAATTCGGTCACGGTTGCTCTAAGTTTGACCCCTTTCTCACCCGATATACTTAAAAGCTCCACAGGAAAGGACTGGGCATTCCACTCTAAGAGTGTTTTTCCGTACCGGTCGTTAATAATATCGTTCCTCACTCCACTTTGCGCAATTCCGGAAAAATCTCCTTTAATGTCCAATACTAAACTCGGAACTCCTAAATGCGACAATTGCTCTGCGAACACTTGGACCGTTTTGGTCTTTCCTGTCCCTGTAGCTCCTGCTATTAAACCGTGTCGGTTGATGGTCTTTAAGGGTAAACTAACGCTTACCTCGGGAACCACCTGGGTATCCAGCATTCCTTTTCCCAAAATAATATGCTCGTTTTTGGGGCTATAGCGCTTTTGAAGCTCCTCTATGAATTTAGTTCGATCTGCCATAATTCACTGATGTTTCTTTTGTTTTGGTTAAATTTAGGATATTTTGCGAAAAGAATAGAACGCTGAGCCAAAAAAATAATGGAATGAGACTTCTATTTCCTCTTCTACGTGACGAATATCACTTCATTTGCCCTCTATTCTCCGCGGTTCCACCGATTCAAAGATTTACCTTTGTACGACAAAATGAAATGGGTATCCTTACACATATTGTCCCTACTGATCTTTGCAGCAAGCTTTCAAAACTCCCTGCTGCTCGTCGATTATCAGGTCAACCGAAGCTTTTACGAGCTTCACTGTATGAATCAGGACCGTCCGGAACTGGAGTGCCATGGGAAATGTGAACTCACAAAAGCAAGTGAGAATTCAAACTCCCTTTTTAGGCTCGTGCAAATCGGATTTGAATTTCACATACTTCCCTCCGAAAGTACAATTGATTTAAGCCCTCCTAGTAAATTTCGACAAACCCTCGAAAAGATTGGGTATTCTCCTTCTCTATTTAGCAATCCACTCTTTAGCGTACGCACAGCGCCTCCACAATTTTGATTTTTTAACCGATTATTTCATGCTACTTCCCATTTTGGGACTTAGCCCGTTTTCTCATTTAAAAATTCAAAATCATGAAGTCAATACCTTATTCAAATCGCTTCCTCGTAGCGTTTTGCATCTATTTCATTACGAGCAACACTCTTCTATTAGCTCAAAATACAATAGACCTAGACACCACCAAAATCCATTCTATTGAACGCGTTACCCTCCGCAAAACTCAAAATAGAGACTCCAAAATAAAAGATCTTACACTTCGAGACACAGATCGACTCACCCATGACGCCGGTCGATTTCTAACTCAATTGCCCGAAATTAGCGGCATTCGCAAAGCGGGTCAGTACGGGATGGATCCCGTTTTACGCGGATTCAAATACGAGCAGCTCAACATCGTGATCGATGGTGGGCTTAGCGCTTTAAACGCTTGTCCAAGCCGAATGGACCCTCCAAGCAGCCAAATAAACATGAACATGGTTCAAGAAGCGCAAATCTACAAAGGCCCTTATCATTTTCGGTACGGTCCTGCGCTTGGGGGCAGCATCAACTTTGTGACCCTCGCTCCCTCCTTTAAGGATTCTATTGCACTGAGTGGCCGATTTTCGTCGGGATACGAATCGAATGGAAGCTTATTTAAGAGCGAAGCCTCTGTGTCGTTGCAATCAAAAAAATTGGTCTCAAATCTCTTTGCGGGTTACCAAACTGCTGATTCTTACCAGGATGGCAACGACGCAGAAGTCCCCTCTAGTTTCACTAGGTACAATGTGGGATCCAAATCTACCCTACGTTGGAATGAGCATCAGCAAACCACCCTTCAACTTACTACGAACCAAGCGAGAAACGTAGAATTCGCAGCCCTTAGCATGGATTTGCTTTACGACAAAACTTGGATGTCACAACTTGAACACAAAATTCATTTTGACCAGAAATTACTAAAAGTTCTTGATTTCTCAGGGTACGGAAGCTGGGTAGACCATTCCATGGGGACCTATGATCACTCAATGGTGTCAAAAGTCTTCGCAAAAACCTACGGAGCTCGTACGGAAGCGACTTTTCAAACCGAGAACAGCAAGTTCTTTACGGGTATGGATTTCAAATTCCAAAGTGCTGAAAACAAAGAAATGACAATGCCCATGATGGGTCACTCCATGCAGAGGGATGGTACTAGCTGGCAAGATTCCACTTTGGATCAATGGGGCTGGTTTAACGAGTTTCAGACCCGGTGGGAAAACTCCAAACTGACTCTTTCCTATCGAATGGACTATGACCAAGGACAGGCGAAAGAGCTCTCGGAACTTTTCATCGCTCTGTATGGGGATGGAAAATCAGACAATTTAAACCATAGTTTTAGTGTGGGGTATACTAGGGCATTAAGTCCAGCCCTCTCCCTTGCCCTATGGAGCGGGAGGGCGGAGCGTAGCGCCAGTTTATCCGAACGCTACATCAATCGTTTCCCTCAAGGCCTAGACAATTATGAAATGCTCGGGAACCCAAAATTAAAACCTGAAAGTAATTTTCAAACGGATCTTATTCTTTCCTATCAAAATAAGGCATTTTCAATTCAAGCCTCAGGGTTTTACTCTTATCTAACAGACTTTATATCAGGTAAAATCAATCTGGACGTTCCGAAATCCTCCATGAGAAGTCCCGGCGTGAGACAGTATGTGAATTTAGACCGAGCGTTCAAAACCGGTTTCGAGTTGGTGGCCAAATACCATCTTAATAGCCATTTCCATAGCTCCTTTGGTCTTGCCTACACCTATGCCGAGAATCTTGCCACAAAGATTCCCCTTGCTGAAATTTCACCTCTCGATTTACGACTCAACGTAACGGCAAATTTCTATCCATTGGAACTCGGTGCTAACCTTAGACATACGGGAGCGCAAAATCGAATTGACCCTTCTTTCTCTGAGCTAAAAACACCGAGTTTCACCTTGCTCGACTTGGATTTCAAATATGCAATTTTTAAATCCACTTCGATCTTTGCAAGCGTGAGCAATGTGTTTAATGTAGCCTATGCAGAGCACTTAAGCAGGACACTTTCTTCCGATTCAAACCAAAGAATTCTAGCTCCCGGCCGTTCCCTAGGAGTTGGATTTACTACAAATTTTTAAAAACCAGATACACTTGTGCCGAAAAAGGGTTGGTCCTCAAAACCAACCCTTTTTTTAAGATAAATTTCCTAGATTTGTTACAACATCAAATTAATCCCTATGACTCGGACTGAACTAATAGAAGCTTTGATTGAAAAGCAAAAAACCATTATAGATAATTTAGAAAGTTCGGTAGAACGATACCAAACCGCTTCTGATATTGACGAACAAGAAACCAGAGAGCCCGAAGACTTCTCTCGACAAACCGAAGCGAAGGATATGCAACTTCGTTTTGAAAAACTGCTTCGTGAAGCAAAATTAACTGCGGATTTTTTGCTGGAGCAAAAGGACCAGTCTCATGATCGATTAGAGAAAGGTGCGCTTGTGAAAACAAGTGGAGATTGGTATTTTCTTGGCGTATCCATTCCTAGCACAGAAATTAACAAAACCGTGATTGTATCGGTCTCAGACCAAGCCCCCGTCTACCGAGAATTTACTACCAAAAAAGTCGGAGATCGCCTAGAGGTAGGTCAACAGTCCCTTGAAATTCTTGAAATTCTTTAGAGCAAAAAAACAAATAATGCCTTTCCTTAGTGACAAATTGGAAAAAAAATAAATTGTATTACCTTTGAAATCGATCAAAAACCAAGTACTAGATGCATATTTTAGGTTATTTTTTTGCAATCGTCATCGGTCTCGTCATGGGATTAATTGGGGGCGGTGGCAGTATTTTAAGTGTTCCCGTCTTCGCTTACCTTTTTGAAATAGACGCAATTACAGCGACAACGCTTTCCTTATTTGTGGTAGGGGTTACAAGTTCAGTTGGCTCTGTTAGTTTTGTTCGACAAGGACACGTGCAGTTTTCGACTGCATTGCAATTTGGGCTCCCCTCCGTCCTTGGAATCCTCTTTTCAAGAAGAGTGGTTCTTCCCCATCTGCCCCCGTACATTATCAACCGTTGGGGAATCACCATTACCAATGAGATGTTTATTTTGCTCTTATTTGCGATACTAATGCTTATCTCAGCGATTAAAATGATTCAAAAAAAGGAAAGGCCTAGAGGTAGGAAGTTCCAAGAGTCGAACTATACACTTCTTGCTTCGCAAGGACTGCTCGTGGGAATCATCACGGGTTTTATTGGCGCGGGAGGAGGATTTCTAATTGTTCCGGCTCTGGTTATGCTCGTTGGGGTTTCAATGAAACAGGCAGTAGGTACTTCGTTATTTATTATTTCTGTGAACTCACTTATTGGATTCGTGTCCTCATTAGACAAGGTGCATATCGATTGGCCTTTTCTTTTAATCTTCACAGGACTCTCTATCGTAGGGATCTTGGTCGGGGTTGCCTTTGCAAAAAACATAGAATCCAAAAAACTAAAACCGCTTTTTGGATGGGTTGTTCTTTCCATGGGGATCTTCATTATAGTAAAAGAACTTATCCTAAAATAAAACAAGCATGGAAACCACTTTCCACTAAAGAACTCACGTGGAAAAGAAGTGAAAGATCCTTGAAGGCTGAAATTCTTATAGACATAGGAACGAGAAACAAAAGACAAAGTACAGTGATTGATTTCATCAATTGCAACAATGAACCACTTCGTGGGAGGATTTAAAATAATTAGTCGAAATTTGCAATGTATAGCAAAACGACACACAATTTACAGAAGATGAAAATTGAACAAATTTACACAGGATGCCTAGCTCAAGGTGCTTATTATATTGTCTCTGAAGGAGAAGCTGTCATTATTGATCCACTTAGGGAGACCCACCCCTATCTTGAACGCTTGTCCCAAGATGGAGTTGAGTTAAAGTACATTCTCGAAACGCATTTCCATGCAGATTTCGTCTCCGGTCACGTAGATTTAAGTGAAAAAACAGGAGCTCCGATTGTGTACGGTCCCACGGCAGATCCTACTTTTGATGCTACGATTGCAAAGGATGGTGAGATCTTAGAAATTGGGAAAGTGAAAATCAAGGTGCTTCATACACCCGGACACACCATGGAGAGTACCACTTATCTTTTGTTTGACGAAGACCAAAATCCCCATGCTATATTCTCAGGAGACACTCTTTTTCTAGGAGATGTTGGAAGGCCTGATTTGGCTCAAAAAGCAGCAAACCTATCCCAGGAAGAGCTTGCAGGATTGCTTTACGACAGCCTTCAAAACAAAATCATTCCACTTCCCGATGAACTGCTTGTTTATCCGGCACATGGTGCAGGTTCTGCGTGTGGCAAAAACATGCAAAAAGAAACCGTGGATACCCTTGGGAACCAAAAAAGAACCAATTACGCGCTAAACCAGCCAAACAAAGAAGCTTTTGTAGAGGCGGTCCTTGATGGACTCTCAGCACCTCCTCAATATTTTGGGATGAATGTCGCACTCAACAAAGGGGGCTATGCCAGCTTTGATCAGGTGTTAAACAATAGTCTTAGAGCTTTAGAACCGAGTGAATTTGAAAGTGCAGCGGAGCAAAGCAGTGCTCTTATATTAGACACCAGACCGGCCGCAGAGTTTCATAAAGGATTCATCCCGAACTCCATCAATATTGGACTTAAAGGAGATTTTGCACCCTGGGTTGGTGCAATGATAGTGGATGTAAAACAACCCCTACTGCTTGTAACTGAAGATGGGATGGAGCAAGAGGCCATTACAAGACTAGCAAGAGTCGGCTTTGACAATGTAATTGGATATTTAAATAACGGATTCCCTACCTGGAAAGCGAGTGGGAAAGAATCAGATTCCATTGAACGAGTCACTGCACAAAGTTTTGCAAACGAATCAAAACAGGAAGTTAAAATTATTGACGTCCGAAAACCAGAAGAGTTTGAGGCCCAGCATATTGAAGGAGCTATTAATGCGCCATTAGATCAGATTTCTAAGTGGGCTAGCAAAATGGATTTAAACCAACCCTTCTTCATTCATTGCGCTGGCGGATACCGTAGCATGATTGCAGGTAGCATCCTCAATTCGAGAGGAATCCGAAATTATAAAGAAATCGAAGGAGGATTTAATTCCATTAAACAACTAGAGGGAATCTCGCTTAAATAACTGCGAAGTACGAGGTTGCCAATTTTACATATTGTAAAAACACAATTAGAAACCCTTTTGTTATGTCACAAAAATTCAAAGAACTTATCGATTCGGAACGTCCCGTGCTCATCGACTTTTTTGCGACCTGGTGCGGTCCTTGCAAAGTACAGTCTTCCGTCTTAACAGAAGTAAAGGATAGAATTGGAGAGCTAGCTAGAATTGTAAAAATCGACGTAGATCAATTTCCAAGCATTGCCGCCGAATACGGAGTTCGGGGTGTTCCCACTTTAGCGATTTTCAAAAATGCAGAACTGCTTTACAAACAAAGTGGAGTTCACGATGTAAATACCCTTGAATCTTTACTTAAAAAACATTCCACGCAGTCCTAGTCCTCAATGGAAAAGTGGTCCCGATCCCCTAGAAATTTGTAATGCTCCCGGTATTTCTGCAAACGTTGTAAATCAATATTGCCCGTAATGCCTTCCTTCGTTTCTTCTGCGATCGACTTACCGTCAGCAAAATAAAGATAAGAACTGGGTACATAGTTCAAATCATTTCCATCCATTCCCGTTCGATTCACTCCCAAAACATAGCACTGATTTTCGATTGCGCGAGCGTTGAGTAAACTTTGCCAATGATCGACTCTCTTTTCTGGCCAATTGGCTACGTATAAGATCGCATCATAATCTTCCTTATAACGGGAAAATACAGGAAAACGAAGATCGTAACACACCTGCAATAAAAAGCGAATTCCTTTATAAACTACAATTGTACGCTCCTTCCCAGGGGTATAGATTTTGTCTTCTCCCGAAAAGGAAAAAAGATGGCGTTTGTCATAGTACGCATAGTTCCCCTCAGGATTTACGAAATACATTCGATTCAAATAACTATTCGATTCCTCAATAGCCACACTGCCGCAAACTGCTGCATTCTTTACGCGGGCGAGTTTTCTCATCCATTCTAAGCTCGAGCGGTCTCTATCCGCGATTTGCTTAGGTGACATAGAAAAACCAGTGGAAAACATTTCAGGAAGCACAATTAAATCCACCTCGACGTTCTCTACCAGAGATTCTATGTTTTTAAAATTATATGCCGGATCATGCCACTTTATATCTAAGCTAAGACCAAATAAATGCATTGATTTCATATAGAACTTTTTTTAAATTTATAATAATTTACATATCCGAACCAAATAATTTATTTTTGGCTCCATATTTGAATTCGCTTACTTGAACAATTAAAATTAAAAAAATTATGAAAAAGCTTATTTTAGTATGCTCAATGCTGTTTATAGGTAGCACAGTCTCTGCTCAAGCATGGAATGGAAAAGGAGATCAGAAAGTGCAAGTCGGTCTAAACGGATGGGGCTACGGAACCGGAATCACAGGTAGTTATGACTACGGTTTAGGAGGTATTGTTTCTCTTGGTGCAGGTGCAAACGTGTATTTCGATGGGTACAAAGACAATAACGAAGACAATAACCTATTTGTATTCGGTCGTGTAGGATTCCACTTACAAGAGCCATTAAACTTACCAGAACAATGGGACGTTTATCCAGGCGTTAACATTGGGGTTCTAGGGAAAGACTTTGGTCTAGGCGCACACTTAGGTGTTCGTTACTTCTTCAACCAAAACGTAGGTATCTACGGAGAATTTGGTAACAACGGTAGTTTAGGGGTTTCTTTCAACTTCTAATCCATTCAAAAATAAAGATACAAGGTTCTCTTCTAAAGGGAACCTTTTTGTTTTGGCAGACCTTTGATAATTACTACCTTTGCCCCACTTATTATTTAAATACATTTAATGACTATAGCTCAATTATTTCAGTTTTTCCTAAGTATTTCAATACTTGTGGTTCTCCACGAATTAGGACATTTCCTGCCGGCTAAATATTTTAAAACTCGCGTCGAGAAATTTTACCTCTTTTTTGACCCTTGGTTTTCCCTAGTAAAAAAGAAAATTGGCGGTACCGAATACGGGATCGGATGGTTGCCTTTAGGAGGATACGTGAAAATTGCAGGAATGGTGGACGAGAGTATGGACACCGAACAACTTAAAAAACCGGCAGAGCCATGGGAATTCAGAAGTAAACCGGCATGGCAACGCCTTATCATTATGCTTGGAGGGGTTACCGTTAACTTTTTTCTTGCTTGGCTAATTTACTCTTCCCTTTCTTACTTCAAAGGAGAAAGTTTCCACGACAACACGAAATTTGAAAATGGAATTTCAGTGACCACCGAAGGAAAGAAAATGGGTCTGATGACTGGCGATAAAATCCTGGCTATTGATGGGAAACCTGCAGAGCGATTTGAAACGACCATGGTCAACATGCTTTTCGCAGATGAGGTTACTGTCCTTCGCGAGGGCCAAGAAGTCACTTTTCCAGTAAACGAACATGGCGTAGCGGATGTTTTGAAAGCAAACGAGGCCAAAGCTTATTTTTCTCAACGGTTCCCAACCGTTATAGACAGCATCACACCGAATGGGGGTGCTCAGAAATCAGAATTAAGAAAAGGGGATAAAATTGTAGCCATTGACGGGATGCCGACTCCCTTCTTTGATCAAGTCACAGAAGTATTATCCACAAAACAAAATCAAGACATTACATTAAGTGTTGTTCGAAACAATGAAACCCTTAATACGACTGCAAGAGTGGACAAAGAAGGGAAATTAGGATTCTCAACCGACCTAGCCCCTTTCATAGCTGCTTTGGATCGAACAAACGTAAAGAAAACGTACGGCTTTTTTGAAGCGATCCCAAGAGGTCTGGAACGTACTATCGACGTGCTTGTGATGCAAATCAAACAATTCAAAATTGTCTTCAACAGCACCACACAAGGATATAAAAAAGTTTCTGGACCTATCGGAATTATTAAGCAGATGCCAGAATCCATTAATTGGGAGTTCTTTTGGAGCTTTACCGCGATGTTTTCGGTGTGGTTAGCGTTTTTAAACTTAATCCCAATCCCAGGACTTGACGGAGGTCACGTCGTATTTACTTTATGGGAAATCATTACAGGAAAACCCGTGCCACAGAAAGTTTTAGAGAACGCACAAATGATCGGGGTGATCTTCCTCCTTGGCCTGATGGTGCTTATCTTCGGGAACGATATATTTAAATGGATAACTGGAAAATTTTAATTTTTTTTCCAAAAATAGTTGTGCAAAATTAAAAAACCTATTATATTTGCAGACGCTTAGAAACAGTAAAGCATTCCTCCTTAGCTCAGTTGGTTAGAGCATCTGACTGTTAATCAGAGGGTCCTTGGTTCGAGCCCAAGAGGAGGAGCAAAAACACCTACAACACGTAGGTGTTTTTTTGTGTATTCTTGTCACCTAGCATACGTTTTGGACCTCAAAAAGGTTTCCTCAAAATGTTAAGCAGTCACAAAATCGACTAGAACTTGACTCTTTTTTGTAAATTTGAGAGTTGACATTTACCAATGAACAAATCGCCAGCAAAATTTAAACCTTTAATTCAATATTCGCTTATAGCCTGTTTGTTACTCATTCAAGGAATCATTTTGATGTTCTTCTATAATGAATACTTCAATTCAAAGAAATTAGAGACTATACGAAAGCAATTGGTAGAAACCCGAGGACTGACCCAGCTCATGCAAAGCTCACGATCCGAACTGATCGTGACGCAATACAATTTGCAAAAATACATCAGTGGAAACGAGAAGAAGTACTTGGATTCTTACTTCACTTCCCTACGTAAACTCACCAAGAACATTGATAGCATTAATGCACACCCCGACCTCAAGTCCACACTTAGAGGACGACTCAAAACCCAAAATAAACAAAGTGCAGAGCTTTCCGATCTGGAAAGATTAATTGAAACGGTCTACCAAGATTCAAAATCGCCCGAGAAAAAAAGTGAACCCATCACGATTGAAAACTATAATATTGAGGAACCTAAACAAACTTTTAACGTCGAATTTCATCGTTCGACTCCCGACACAAGTGCGACCAAAAAGAAGCTTCTTCCTCGCTTAAAAGATGCAATCACCGGCAACGTAGAGGTTAAGCGAGATACTGTATACATCGAAACGTTCTCAGAAAGCACACTTGATACCACCAAAATTAAGAAAGATTTTGACAGTGCCGTCACGGCGGTAAACAATCATTATCTTAGAGAGATCAAGAAATACGAGAGCCGAATTGAAACCACTAGTTCAAAATCAAGCCAGTTGTATGAAAACTACGACCATCTCATTATTCTAAGCAATGACTTGATGGACGTATACGAAAGTACAATTCGCGATGTAAGCCTGGGGTTGCAAAAGGAGTACGACCAGCAAAATTCGAAGAACAATAAAATTCGGAGAAACACGATGCTTGGACTATTGGTTATGATTTTCTTTGTACTGATTGTGGTTCTTTACTATACTAAACAATCCTTTCTTTACGAGAAGCAACTTCGCCTTGCCAACCAGACGATTAGCAACAGTCTTAATTTCAAAAACCGAGTTCTAGGAATGCTGAGCCACGAGATTCGCGCTCCCCTGAAAATCATCAACTTATTCACCTCTAGGATTGCGAGAAAGACTGAGGACCCCACTGTACTGGAAGCCCTCAAATCCATTGAATTCACTAACAACTCTCTTTTGATTCAAGCCAATCAAATTTTAGAATATACCAAAAACCAGAATCAAAAGATTGAACTAAAAGAAGTGGACTTCAATCTTTATGAGGAAATTAGTGCGCTGTTGCATGTATTTAAGCCCTACATAGAATCTCGTAACAATACTTTTGAAATTTTAAATACCATCGATCCTTCGTGGAGAGTTCATGCGGACAATATTAAAATTCATCAAATTTTAACCAACGTTCTTGGGAATGCAAGTAAGTTCACCGAAAATGGAAAAATCACCATCAAAGCGGCAGCTAATCCCCTTAACGACAAGACTCTTACCCTGCATGTGGTTGTGAAAGACACAGGAATCGGAATTTCAAAATCGGACTTGAAGAAAATATTCCAACCCTATTACCAAGGTCTCGTATCGGAAGAAATTGACAATTTAGGCGCTGGACTTGGTTTAAATCTTTGCAAAGAAATAGTGGATTTATTTGGCGGCACTATTTCTGCTGATAGTAAACTCGGAGAGGGAACTGAGATACAGTTCCGGCTCAATCTTGACCTTGTAAAATGAATTTAAATACAACCACCCTTAATTTCTTATTGGCAGACGATCATCATATTGTTCGCCAAGGCATTCGTTTTATCCTTAGTGACCTCCTAGACTCATTCACCGTATTAGAGGCCTCGAACCTGAAAGAAATTAAAAACACCCTTTCCCACAATGTAGTTGACATTGCGATTATGGACGCCCAATATCCTGACGGAAATTGCCTCACCATACTACCCGAAATAAGAGAGCAATATCCAAATCTTAAGATCCTTATCTTCTCTAGCTTTGAAGAGAGTGATCATTCCCTGAAATTTTTAGAGGCAGGTGCAAACGGTTTTCTTAACAAACTTAGTAACGAAAGCGAAATCGAAGAGGCGATTCAAAATATGCTAAAGAAAGGGGAATACATTGCCCCTTTGACTCGTACATTAATGAACTTGTCTCAGCACAACCCCAACCTATTAAACCCACTCAACCAACTCTCTTCAAGAGAGTTACAAATTGCAGAGTTGCTAGCCAAAGGCTATGGAAATCTCGAAATATCCAATGAACTCGCTCTTAAACAAAATACCATTTCCACTTTCAAGAAACGAATTATGGAAAAACTGGGCCTCAATTCTTTAGTCGAATTGGTCGAACTTGTTAAAACACATCAAATTCTTTAACACTCTTTAGTAGTGAAACATCTATAAGGAGCTCGACATACATCGGGCGAAATCCCCCCTTTTCCTCCCTGTTATCCACTTTCTTTGTATAGCGATTTTAACAAATCTAAAAACAAAAGAAAGATGACTGAAAAATATACGCTCAATGGTCCCATACCGCAACTAGAAAAAAAGAAGAAAATTTTCCGCAAACGAGATTTCACAATCTTACTTGGAGTTCAAATTTTGATGTTTAGTGCAATCTTTGCAGTGGTCAATTTCAGACCTTACTATGAAGAGTTTCATCTGAAAAGACTGGAAACCCCTCTAGGTAAATTTGTGGCAATTTTCCTTGTGTCCATCCTTGCCTTTCAACTACTCTTCCTTCTTTACATTGTCTACCAGTACTTCAAATACAAACCTGTGGCCTCTGTTAGCGATAGCGAGCTTCCCACGTGTACCATTCTAGTTCCCGCGTACAACGAAGGTTCTCTCGTCTACCATACCCTTAAAAGTATCACCGAAAGCAACTATCCTGCAGACAAACTTGAAATTATGGCTATCGATGATGGGAGCAAGGACGACACCTGGTACTGGATTCAAAGAGCCGCAAATGAATTAGGTGGCAGAGTAAAAACTTTACAACAGGCAGAAAACAAAGGAAAACGTCATGCACTTCACCGGGGATTCACTACGGGAACAGGTGAAATATTTATTACAATTGACAGTGATTCCGTTGTAGAACCTGACACCTTACGAAACCTAGTAAGTCCGTTTGTGACCAATCCGAACTGCGGAGCAGTGGCCGGAAACGTAAAGGTGCTTAACAAAGGCCAAGGAACGATTCCTAAAATGCTAAACGTAAGTTTTGTATTCAGTTTTGAATTTATGCGTGCAGCGCAGAGTTCCCTAGGCTTTGTCCTTTGTACTCCTGGCGCTCTTTCTGCCTACCGCAGAAATGCCGCACTGCATTCTCTTTCACAATGGATCAACCAGAAGTTTATGGGCAATTATGCCACGATTGGTGAAGACCGCGCCATGACGAACTTCATTCTAGAGCAAGGATACGATGTGCAGTTTCAGAGAAATGCAAATGTCCTTACAAATACACCCATAGGCTATAAAAATCTTCATAAGATGTTTACCCGTTGGGGCAGAAGTAATGTACGGGAAACCTTGATGATGAACCGATTCATTTTCAAAAATTTCCGTGCTAAGAATAAGGCAGGTGCTCGCCTTATTTTCGTGAAT
This sequence comes from Chryseobacterium sp. A321, assembly GCF_054489265.1. NCBI lineage: Bacteria > Pseudomonadati > Bacteroidota > Flavobacteriia > Flavobacteriales > Weeksellaceae > Chryseobacterium > Chryseobacterium sp. A321. Next base: position 493,757 of record NZ_JBTMWZ010000001.1, read on the forward strand.
CAATGGATGAAAATCCTTCTCACGTATCCAATCACACTCATTATGTTATACTTCGTTTTAACTCATCCGCTAATTTACCTAAGTTCTGCGCTAGTAGGTACCTTTATATTCTCTAGCATCCAAATGGCCTTTTTCACAAAACGTTATAATTTTGCAGATTCCCTCTGGGCTTATCCGTACAGTCTATTTTACCTGGTTGCTCTGTTTTGGATTTCACCCTTTGCGATTGCGACCGTTAAAAACGGAGGTTGGTTGACTCGTTAATATTCAAATCCACACAATGAAGAAAAAAATAGCCGTCATTGGTCAAGGATATGTAGGCCTTCCTTTGGCATTAGAATTCGCAAAACAGCATCCGGTACTCGGATATGACATAAACGAAAAACGTGTAGAGAGTCTAAACCAAGGACTGGATGAAACTCTGGAGGCAGATCCAATCGATCTTAAAGATCGCTTGGATCTTGCCCGTTCGAGCGAATTCCAAAAGGGGTATCAAGCAAGCAGCGATCTGCATGATCTAAAATCTGCACAAATCTACATCGTCACGGTACCTACACCAATTAATGATTTTAACGCGCCCGATTTACGACCGCTTCTTGAAGCCTCTAAATCCGTTGGAAAAGTGCTTAAACCCGGTGACATTGTAATTTATGAATCTACGGTTTACCCAGGCTGTACGGAAGAGGAGTGCATTCCTCTATTGGAAGCGCAATCACAATTAAGATTCAACGAAGATTTCTTCGTCGGGTATTCTCCCGAACGTATTGTTCCTGGAGACAAAATAAACACCCTTACCACCATTAAAAAAGTAACTTCGGGTTCCACCCCTGAGGCAGCAGAGGAAATAGACACGCTTTACAGATCAATCATTAAAGCGGGTACTCATAAAGCTCCAAGTCTAAAAGTAGCCGAAGCCTCAAAGGCAATTGAAAATGCTCAGCGCGATGTGAACATCTCGTTCGTAAACGAACTTGCTCTTATCTTTGATCGTGTTGGAATTGATACGCAGGATGTTTTAGAGGCAGCAGGCACAAAATTTAACTTCTTGCCTTACCAACCCGGTCTCGTAGGAGGTCATTGCATCTCAGTGGATCCTTATTATTTAGCACATAAGGCTGTACAACTTGGGTACCATCCCAATGTTATTCTATCAGGACGCCGGGTCAACGATTCTGTATCCGAGTTCATTGCTTCGAAAGTGGTCAAACTCATGATTCAAAAAAACATGACGATTAAAGATTCGTCAGTTTTGATTCTAGGAGCCACCTTCAAAGAGAACGGTCCTGACATTCGGAACACTAAAATTGTAGATGTTTACAAGGAACTGAAAGACTATGGAGCGAAAATCGACCTGTACGATCCTTGGGCAAACCCGGAGGAAGTTCGAGCCCATTATGGTATTCCTTTGCTTCAAAGCTTAGGAGATAAAAAATACGATGCAATTATTCTTGCAGTAGCTCACGAGGAATTCTTATCTCTGGATTTAGAACCATTAAAGAATAGTCCATCGGTCGTCTTTGATATCAAAGCAAAGCTAAACCGAGATTTGGTAGATGCTCGTTTGTAAGAATCTTTCTCTGTATACTCTTGTGGAAGCAAAAGAGGAAAATCCTAAAAAACAATGCACATAAAAACGACCAATCGAAATTCGATTGGTCGTTTTGAGTTATAAAACGCCTTTTCTTATGCGTTTGGATCTACAGATACGAAAGATCTGTTGTTTGCTTTCTTTCTGAAAACTACTTTACCGTCAATAAGTGCAAATAAAGTATGGTCTTTTCCAATACCCACGTTATCACCTGGGTGATGTTGAGTACCTCTCTGTCTTACGATGATGTTCCCAGCGATTGCGTCTTGTCCGCCGAAAATCTTCACTCCTAATCTCTTGGAATGAGACTCTCTACCGTTTTTGGAACTACCAACTCCTTTTTTGTGTGCCATTTTATTCTAGGTTTTAAAGGGTTTGTTATTTTTTTACTTCTTTGAATTGTGCAATGTTCTTCTCGATTAAAGCATCTACTTCTTCGTGAGAAAGAACTTTTTTACCTAATTCGCTCTTAAGCTCCTTTCCAAGAGTAATAAGAGTTTCTCTGTTGTCTTTAGATTGAGAAAGTTCGTTTTTCTTTAAGTGATAGTTCAATTCATGATCTTCACCAAAGTTAACGGTTGCTCTATCTTCATTGGATGCAGTCGTGGTCGCTCCTTTCGCTTCTACTTTAGCTTCTGCTTTCACAGTTTTTACTTCTGACTTAGCGCTTTCTTTCTTTGCAGATTTTTTCGCCCCTTCAAATCCAGTAATTCCTGTAATTTGAATTTGAGTCAATTGTTGTCTGTGACCGTTCTTTTTAGCGTACCCTTTTCTTCTTTTCTTTTTGAAAATGATCACCTTGTCCGCTTGAACGTGGTCTAAAATTTCAGCATCTACTGTGATACCGTCTACAGCCGGGGCGCCAACTGTTGTTGCTCCGTTTACAGTTAGAAGAACTTTGTCGAAAGAAACTTTCGCGCCTTTATCTCCTTTTAAACGGTTTACAAACAACTTCTGGTCTTGCTCAACTTTGTACTGAAGCCCTGCTATCTCTACAATTGCAAACATTGTCTATAATTTTTATTTGTTAATAATCTTCTTTTGAGTCTGCAAAATTAAGAAATTTTTCTGAACCACAAAGAGTTACTGCTAAAATTTAGCAACAAAAATAGGCCATTCGAGCCACTAAGTAATTACTTTGCTTTTCCAAACTCATTAATTCACAGTGTGACTCGCTCGAATTCCTCACTTTTTAGAGGGCTCCGCTCTAAATCTATCCTTAATAAGGAGACAAAATAGACCTAGAGAAATAGCTGGAAGAATTGTATATTTGATTAAACAATTTTCAACTATGAAGCGAGATCTGTACATCGATTTTGCAAAAGGGTTTGCCACGCTTTCTGTAATCTTCATTCATACGGTTTTTTGGTCCGGACAGTATTATGTCCCGACGGAAGTCCGCATTTTGTCACTCCTTATTGACGTCCCTCTATTTTATGCGCTCAGCGGACTCACCTCAAGCGGAAAAGTTGAAAAAACCTTATTTCGCCTCTTAAAGCTACAAATCACCTTTATGATTTTTGTAACGCTCCTGTTTTTCCTCGACTATCTTTTTAAAGTGGTGGGGCTATGGGCCGTGGGGCTCGAAGGGTTGCAAAATTTCTATTCCACCTTTGGTTTCAAGTACACACCTGGAAGCATTTCCACGTATCCTCAGTGGCAAAACCTAGGAAATTGGTATCTCCATCGCTACACCAATGCGGACACCTTCCCTGTCGTCATGGGAAGCTTTTGGTATCTTAAAGTCTATTTTATACTAACGGTTTTAGGGGTCCTGATTTTACGGTATCTACCCCGGCATATCAACTGGATTATTGGACTTTGCCTCGGACTTACGGTGCTTTTTTATCTGTTCCCACATTACTACCCGAAAGGTCAGGTCGGGTACGTCACAATTTATTTGGCCATGTTCCTTTGTGCACATCAAATTAAAGGCAAAAAGCTTTCTCGCTCTACAGTAGTACTATTGTATACAGGAGTAGGCGCTGCGATTTTCTGGCTATTTCAATCCTATGGGACGGAAATTTTTTATCGAATCAATAAAGAAAAATTCCCTCCAAAGATCCCCTACATTGTCTGGACATTATTTTCAATTGTCACCTTGTTTGTCCTTTACAATCGATTAAAAATTAACAAAAATAATTTCGTTACCTATATTGGTGAAAATGCAATCTTCTTCTATTTTGCCCAGGGGATTAGTTCCTCGCTGATCTATTTTGTTGTGGTTCCGTTTCAAAATCAGTTCCCTTGGGGTGTGTTTTTGATTCTGATCTTCCTTCTTAACGCAACGCTTGCATTTGGCCTTGCCATAGTGCTGAAAAAGGTGGACGCTCTCGGCTGGGACGCCTTGCGATTCTTAAAAGAAAAAACCACCCCTAAAACTAAGGATGGCTTCTAAGAATTGAGAAATAATAGTTTAATCTCTATTATTTCCTCGTACTATAACTGCAATCAGGATGATAAGGACTAAACCTCCAATCACCCAGTAAAGTGGATTGCTCATCCATTCTGTGCTTGTCGTGGTCGTCTTGGTGCTAGTCGTGACATCCACATCTAGTGGTTCGGTGGTTTCTTGTGCAAATGCAAAAATGCTTGCAAAGAACATAATAGCTAAAAGACTCAGCTTTTCATACTTACGTTTAATAAAGGTTGTTGAGGTTTTCATAATTTATGTTTATTGATTCTTTATCTGCAGTTCAATTGAAGTGCCAACTAAGGGCAAACCTTTTCAAAACAAAGGAATTTTATAAATTTGTATCATTATTATGAAAAGAGTACTATATTTGAGTGACTCGCTAGGAACAAATGAAAGAGTATGTTTAAACTAAAATTGCCAACCGATCCGAGGTGGGCGAACCTTGCCAAAGAAAATATTGAAGAGATTCTTACAGATCATGCGTGGTGTGAACAAAAAGCGGCCTCTAACGCCATTACACTGATCACGATGCTTCCAGAACATACCACAATCGTAACTGAACTATTGAGCATTGCGCAGGAGGAGCTAGAGCACTTAAGACTTGTGCATGAAATCATTAAGGAGAGAGGCTATGTCCTCGGCAGAGCCAGAAAAGACGACTACGTAAACGATTTGGCAAAATTCATGATTCAAGGGAGTCGCCAAGATTTAATTATTGACCGAATGCTGTTTGCCGCTATTATTGAGGCCAGAAGCTGTGAGCGTTTCAAAGTTCTCACTGAAACCCTACAACACGATCCCCAACTACAAGAATTTTACCACCAACTTATGATCTCTGAAGCAGGACATTATGCTACCTTTATTGCGTTTGCAAGGGAACTGGGCGATCCAGATAAAGTCAATAAGCGCTGGGAACAGTGGCTGGAGCATGAGGCCAAGGTTATTCAAAGCTACGGAAAAAGTCAAACCATACACGGGTAAAACTTAAAATAAACCTTTCGATGCAAAACCAAAAACGAAAAGACCTGCTTAGCCAACTGATCCAGAATTTTTTTCAGGGGTTAATGATTATAGGTCCTTTCGGCCTTACCGTTTTTGTGTTTTGGTATATCATTTCCTCCATTGAAGAAAGTGTACCCTACCTTTCTAATAAGCTCTACCCTGGCATTACCTTTCTTCTGGTTCTCATTTCCATTGTACTCATCGGATATCTTGGAAATAAATTCGTTTTCGGCCGACTCGTACTAGGTCGTATGGACACGGTTCTTGAGCGAATGCCCGGTTTTAAGCACATATACTCCCCGACCAAAGATCTAATGTCTTCCTTTGTGGGAGACAAGAAAAAATTCACACAGCCTGTTTGGGTTCGCGTGAATAGCGCACCGGAGATCTGGCGAATTGGTTTTTTAACCCAAAAAGATCTGCTAGCTGTGGGCATGAATGGCAAAGTTGCCGTCTACCTCCCCCATTCCTACGCAATTTCAGGTTGGGTCATTATCACCGAACAGCAGAACGTAAAACCGGTGGAAGGAATGAGTGCTGCAACGGCAATGAAATTTGCAGTGAGTGGAGGCGTGGCTGGATTCCATTCGAACGATGCTGTTTTTAAATCTCCGGAGTGATCCCTTTTTTTACTCTGAAATTTTAAACTACATTTATTACTCTAATTATACTCCAATGAAATTACCCTACGCGGAACCCTATAAAATGAAAATGGTTGAACCAATCACTCAGTCCACCGAGGCTCAACGAGAAGAGTGGATCGCCAAAGCTGAATTCAATTTATTTAATTTAGAAAGCCACAAAGTTTTTGTGGACTTATTGACCGACAGTGGCACAGGCGCCATGAGCGATCGGCAATGGGCTGCCTTAATGAGCGCGGATGAAAGTTACGCCGGTTCACGCTCCTTTCATGATTTAAAAGACTCTGTCACAAAGATTACCGGATACCCCTATCTCTTGCCAACCCATCAAGGTCGAGCGGCAGAAAACGTGCTTTTTTCGGCATTGGTAAAAGAAAATGATGTCGTACCGGGAAATTCCCACTTTGACACGACCAAAGGGCATATTGAATTTCGAAAAGCAAGCGCAATTGACTGTACAATTGCAGAGGCTTTTATCACGGAGCTAGAACATCCCTTCAAAGGAAACATCGATCTCGAAAAACTAGAAGAGGTGTACCAATCCTATCCGAAGTCTCAGATTCCGTTCTGCTTAATTACCGTCACTTGCAATACTTCAGGAGGCCAGCCCGTTTCCCTTGAAAATATAAAAGCAGTTTGTACACTATCCGAACAATACGAAATCCCTGTGTTTTTCGACGGAGCACGCTTTGCAGAAAATGCCTATTTCATTAAAGAAAGAGAGCCCGGCCAAAAGAACAAATCAATCAAAGATATTTGTCTTGAAATGTTTTCTTTTGGAGACGGTATGACCATGAGCTCCAAAAAGGACGGGCTTGTGAACATTGGCGGTTTTGTTGCACTAAGAAGTGAGGATCTTTTCAAAAAAGCATCTACGTTCACGATTATTTATGAAGGTTTTATTACTTATGGAGGAATGAGCGGAAGGGACATGGCTGCTCTTGCCGTAGGCTTAAACGAAGCCACCGAGTTTGAATACCTAGAAAGTAGAATCGCTCAAGTACGCTATTTAGGCGATCGACTCATTGAAATGGGAATCCCGGTGCAAAAACCAATTGGCGGGCATGCCGTTTTTGTGGATGCTTTAAAATTTTTACCCAATGTGCCTAGAGAAGAATTTCCAGCACAAACCTTAGGTGTGGAACTATATAAGGAGGCAGGAATACGCGGAGTAGAAATTGGCGCAATTTTAGCCGACCGTGACCCTCAAACGAGAGAAAACCGGTATCCAAAAACCGAGTTCCTTCGCCTTGCCATTCCTCGTCGTACTTATACAGACAACCATATGGAATACATTGCGATCGCTTTGAAAAATGTATTTGAACGCAGAGATTCGATCACCAAAGGATACGAAATCACACAAGAAGCGCCAATCATGCGTCACTTTACGGTTCAACTTCGACCGGCATAGAAAATAATTAGAATTTAGGACTCAGCCCCTGCGATACCAATTCTTGGTATACGCGGTGGGTGGGCAATCCCATAATGGTGTAGAAGCTTCCTGTCAAGCTTTTGATTTTGGCCATTCCGATCCATTCTTGAATACCATAACTTCCCGCCTTGTCAAAAGGCTTGAAATTTGCGATGTAAAAATCAATCTCGGAAGTAGCTAAGGCTTCAAATTCCACTTGGGCACTTTGCGTAAAACTAAGCGTTTCTTCGAGCGTTCGTAAACAAACACCCGTATACACCGTGTGCGTCTTATCAGAGAGTTTCAAAAGCATTTCCATAGCCTGAGTGGCATCCTTCGGCTTTCCTAAAACCTGCTGTCCTAGAGCCACAATGGTATCGCAAGTAAGCAGTAACTCCGAGGATTTTAATTCAGAAAAATGTTTGCTTTTCTCAATCGCGAGGTACTCCGCAATTTTTGAAACCTCCAGGTTTTGAGGATACGTTTCTTCGCATTCAATGCGAACCGTTTGGAATTCAAAACCCAAAGCAGCAAGAAGCTCACTTCGCCTTGGCGATTGGGAGCCTAATAATAAGTTTCTCATAAGTTAGCGCGATTGCGTGTCGTCTTCAATCCACTGAGAATTCGATTTAAGGACTTGTTCGATCACATCTCTGACCGCTCCTTTGCCTCCTTGGATAGGGGATATGTACTGACAAATGGCCTTCACCTCAGGAACCGCATTGATAGGACAGGTGGCAAGTGCCACTTTTCGAAGAATTGATAGATCGGGTATGTCATCGCCCATCATTAAAAGCTGGCTATCCTCTAAATCATACCTGTTTTTAAAGACCTCTAAATCATTTAATTTATTCGAAGATTTGGGGAAATAATCGGTAATACCCAAATAATTCAGACGGTGCCTTACCATCGGATCGTCCCCACCAGTAATGACCCCTATTTTATATCCTAATTTCAAGGCCCTAATCACCGCATACCCGTCTAAAACATTCATGACTCGGGATTGATGCCCACCAGGCATCAAGAAAACACTTCCATCGGTAAAAACCCCGTCCACGTCGAACACGAAAGCTTTTATTTGTTTTAATTGGTATTTATAGGACATTTACTTTGATTAGCTAAATAGGATACAAAAATAATTAATATTAATTACGAACCCCACTGCACTACGGAATTAATTCAATAGGATTGTTATTGGCTTTCATTTTATCCCGCGCATTCTTTTCCATGCTTCGCAATATTTCACTAGGATTGCTCGTGGCGGAACCGTTGAAACTTACGGAAACCGTCGTGTTGGGACGACTAAGCATTTCACGCATCCCTTTTACGGGATCCTTTTGATAGGCTTGAAGCTGCTTTATGTACTGCGTGCGAGTGATGTCAAGTTTCTTTTTTGAGATAAATGGAATGGATCTTCCGTTGGGTAGCTCCATATCTCCTAGTGCAGAATCCGTATTTTGTTTTTGAAATGCTTTCAATTCCATTAAGTGAGACCCGCTTAAATCCTCTACTTTTACAATAAGGCCTGGCAGTCCATGGAACTTATAAGGTCCGTCTTGAATCGGAACTTCCATGGTAAACCACGCGGTCCAATCTCTTCCGGCAAAATGAGTGGTCGCTTTTTGGGCTAGAAACTCTCCAATTTGCATTTTTTCAGGAAGAATCTCCCATTTCATCTCACGATCTTCAGGTACACGATAATGATCGCTCCCAACGGCAGTGTTCAGAAAAACTTGGTAATCGGGATAGGTCTTTTCTACTTCGTAATCCACTTTCCCTGGGTTTTTCTTTTCAATGTTAATGCTTTTCGAACCCGATTCAATCTGCTTCTTTAAAGAAGCATAGGAAATGGAATCGCTTTCAAAAGTTTGCTTACTGAAGTATTTAGATCCATTTTTATTTATGTCCAAATACATCCATTCCGACTGAATACTATCTTGTTTCGTCGAATCACTTGCAAATTTATATTCATATAAAGCACGTGACTGCGCTCCTAGAAGCAGGGAAAATAAAACAAAGACCAGAGAAAATAATTTCATACTAATTTTATTTAAAATTAAATTTTACAGTGAAAAGAAATTGACTCGGTCTAATTTCCATCGCACTTCGGGTTGTAGACATCAAGCTCGGGTTGTAAGAAATCGTTTCGTATACCTTTTTATCTGCGATGTTTAACCACTTAAGTTCAAAGTCAATTTTTTTCTTAGCCCAAGTATATTGGTAACTCACATCATAAAACGAATTTCGGAAACTCTCATCCATTTGCGCGGTGGTTAGATCATCCCAATAGAATCCAATGGTATGGTTCTCTAGTGGGTAGAAGTATGCCGCAAGGCTATGATTCCATCCCGAAGTTTTGGTCTCTGACTCGTAAAATACGTTTTTATTTTTATTCCAATTCATGGAAATGATATAATCTACACTCATCCATGAAAACATGGCATTGTTTAATTTCAATCCCGCCGCTTGACGATTCACTTTGGTTTCAATCATATCGGTATTCCCCGTCTGATTGTTCACAAGCATACTGTAATTGTTTGAATCTCGATTGGAAGCATTCAAAGACAAATTGGTTTTGATTCCAGGGAAATATTTTCCAATCTCTGCACTTTCTGTTTGCGAGGTCGTTGTATTATCGAAATAGGCAAGTTCACTAATGTTCGCTCCTGACGAGAAAATGGTGGTTTTTGCAATAAGGTTGCTCTCATTCTCGTTGTAGCTATAGCGAATATTGAAAAACAAATTGTTTAGCGGATTACGGTATTCAAGTCTTGGTGAAAAATTAATACTGCGATTCTCTGGCAACAGATTATCATTGTTTCCGATGTTACGTGGAGAAGTCAAAATATTCCCTGTGTATAAGGAACCAAAATTACCATAGTTGTAGTTAACATTTGCAAAGGCCCAAATTTTCCAGAACGAAGCAAAGTCATAACTTCCCCAAAAGCTAGGTTCAAAAACGGTTTTGCTGATTTCTCTACTTTCTCCCGTACGGTTGTCTTTATAATCCATCCCGTAGAAGTTAACCGGTAGGGTTAAACTTAGGTTCAGTCCTCCTTTTTTATAGTTTAAGCCCACTTGAGTGTAAGGATTAATCTCATTCCACTTCATGTCATTCTGATAATCGGTATCAAGCATGCTGCCTTCTCCAAACAATTGAGACTCCATCGTATTAAACGATAGATTAAGACCTGCTTCTGGCGTAATGGTTAAATTCTTAATGCTAAATCCGACCGATGCAGAATGATTCGCATTGAGCGTACTGAGGTCTATGTTTTGATCAAGTCTGGCATAATTACGACCAAAGAAATCATCAAAATCGTGGAAGTTATCATACACAGTAGAAAGTTTCTGATTGTCCTTTTGATAACTGATATAACTCTGAAGGTTAATCATTTTTTCTTTGAAAGGAATGATGGTGCTAAGAGAGTTTTGAATCATTCCACTTGGGGAGTTCATGGATTCATCCATTCCGATCGTCCCTGTTCTGGAATCCACGATTCGGGAACTGCCCTTATCGTCGTTCCAGAAGCCATTCCAAGTCGTCGTGTTCTTGAAAAAGCCTTTTTTGGCGTTCTTTGTAATAATCACTTCTCCTTTGGCCTCATTGCTGTAGAAATTGTTGGTTAAGTTCGTACTCGATTTTGCACCTTCAGGGAAAAATTCAGAAGGCTCGTACACCGTTTCGACACTGGAGGCTCTTTCAATCGAATTGTTTGCATAGTTAGCATTCACCTTAAGTTCCCAATCTTTGTTCTTAAAAGGACTGGTGAGTAAGTTGGCAGAAAAATAATGGACATTATTTAATAGGTAGCGTTTTTCAGGTACATTGGGTACAGAGGCTCTATCGACGCTTATCCAATTCCTTTGAGAGGCTTGGTTTCGTCTTCCTTCCCAACGGCTTCCAAATGCGAGAATATTTCGTTCGTTTTCCACGGACTCTCCCGTGTTGTTCGTTTTGTAGTTGACAACCCACTGGTTCTTCTGTCCGAAAAACATTGGAGTCAGCTTTACATTCCACAGAAAGGGCGAAAGACCCACACCTACTTCTCCACGACCCGTCATGGTCACTTTGTTTTTGAGCTTAATATTGATCGCAGCGCTTTCGCTTGGCAATTTATCTTGCAGGATTTTTACGGGTTGGTGATTCTCAAGAACTTCCATCTTTTGCACCGCATCTTTTGGGAGAGCATTGACCACAGAGCCGTATCCACCTTCCATCAAATCTTTCCCATTGACATAGAATTTATTAATGGCTTCTCCTTGGTATAAGATTGCACCGCTTGAATTCACTTCAATTCCAGGAATCTTCTTAAGTACATCCGCTAAGGTACGGTCGGCTTGGCTGTCGAAATTTTTCAAATCATAAGAAATCGTGTCGCCTCGCTTGGTAATCAATCTTGTTTTTAGCTTTACTTCTTTGATCTCTGTCGCCTCACTCTGAAGACTAATGTTTAAAGTTTGAGATTCATTTTTCACCAAACGTGAAAATGCCTTTTGGTTAAACGCTTTTACTTTCACGTTCACTTGGGAGGCACTGGAGGTAAAATTCACTTTGTACTCGCCTTTCGAATTTGAAATCGCATACGCAATAATGGCATCTTTTCCAGGCTCTTCGACCGTTACGGATGCACTAGGCACTGCACCTCCATCCTCATCGGTCACCTTACCTGTAAGGGTGTTTTGAGCCATTCCAAGAATCGAAAATCCAAAAACAAAAACAAAGGCGAAAACTGTCTTCATAATGATAGTATATTTAATTACATTAGTCCACACGAGTTCTCAAATGTTACAGTACTAGAGGCCTATATTGATAATATTAAGCAATTGTAACTTAAAATGAACTTTCATATCTTCAATTTTAATAATTTTGTGCTTTAATTTTTTAAGATGGGTCTTATATTAAAACCAATAGACGTGGTGGAGGATATTTCAAAAGAAGATTTCTACACCCATTATTTAAAGCCTAAAAAGCCGGTTATTCTAAAAAATCTGGCTCACAAATGGCCCGCATTCCAGAAATGGAATTTGGAATACATGAAAGAAATGGTAGGAGATGTGGAAGTTCCACTTTACGATTCTGCAAAAGCAGATCCGAGCGCTCCTATTAATGCTTCTGCAGCAAACATGAAATTTTCAGACTATATTGATCTAATCAAAAAGGAACCTACAGACCTTCGACTGTTCCTATTTGACCCAATCAAACATGCGCCCAAGATTCTAGAAGACTACCGCGCACCAAAAGAATTGATGGGTGGGTTTTTAGACAGCTACCCAAATATGTTCTTTGGAGGCAAAGGATCAGAGACCTTTTTGCATTACGACATTGACATGGCCCACATCTTTCATACGCATTTTGGAGGCAGAAAGCATGTGCTCCTTTTTGACTACAAATGGAAAAAAAGACTCTACTCCCTACCAATGGCAACCTATGCCCTCGAAGATTATAAAATTGAAAAACCAGACTTTGAGAAATTCCCAGCACTCGACGGAGTGGAAGGAGTGGAATGTTTTTTAGAGCACGGCGACACCCTATTCATGCCGACGGGATACTGGCATTGGATGAAATACCTCGACGGAAGTTTTTCTATTTCACTTCGTGCGTGGGACAAGTCATGGGCAATTAAAGCTCACTCACTTTGGAACTTAACTGTGCAAAGAACAATTGACAATTACCTTAAAAAAAGGTACAAAAGTCGCTACATGGACTGGAAAGAAAAAAAGGCGGTATCCAATGCGAACCGCGCCCTTCGAAAAGGAATCCCTCACTAAAAAAAGCAAGCTGCCTAAATTAGGCAGCTTGCTTTTTTTTACATTGCTAGAACTCTAATCATTCAATTTGAGCACGGCCATAAACGCAGATTGAGGAACCTCCACACGTCCGATTTGTTTCATCTTTTTCTTTCCCTCTTTTTGCTTTTCTAATAGTTTTCTTTTTCTAGATATATCCCCCCCATAACATTTTGCTGTTACGTCTTTTCTAAGAGCTTTAATCGTTTCTCTTGCAATTACTTTGGTTCCAAGGGCCGCTTGAACGGCAATGTCAAATTGCTGTCTTGGAATCAACTCACGCAGCTTCTCACACATCTTTTTACCAATGTAATAAGCATTGCTTTCGTGAATTAGAGACGATAGTGCGTCCACCATATCCCCGTTAATTAGAATATCCATCTTTACAAGCTTGGAGGCTCTAAATCCAATCGGGTGGTAATCAAAAGAGGCATATCCCTTCGATACCGATTTCAAACGGTCATAAAAATCAAAGACGACTTCTGACAACGGCATATTAAACACCAGTTCCACTCGGTCTGCTGTAAGATAGCTTTGATTTACAATTTCTCCTCTTTTTTCAATACACAAGGTCATTACAGCTCCAACATAATCTGATTTGGTAATGATCGAAGCTTTGATGTACGGCTCTTCAACTCGATCGAATAAATTGGGATCCACCATCTCCGAAGGGTTGTTTATTAAAATAGCAACTTCGGGATCTTTCTTTGAATACCCATGGTAAGATACGTTGGGAACGGTTGTAATCACATTCATGTCAAATTCCCGATCCAGTCGTTCTTGTACAATCTCCATGTGCAGCATTCCTAGGAATCCACATCGGAATCCAAAACCTAACGCAGCGGAACTTTCTGCTTCAAAAACTAAAGAGGCATCGTTTAGGCGAAGTTTTTCAAGTGAGCTACGAAGCTCTTCAAAGTCCTCCGATTCAATTGGATAGATTCCAGCAAACACCATAGGTTTCACCTCCTCAAACCCTTCGATTGAATTTGCTGCGGGGTTGTCCGCAGAAGTTACCGTATCTCCTACTTTAACTTCTCTTGCATCTTTAATACCGGAAATTAAATACCCTACGTCTCCTGTTTTTATTTCGGTCTTGGCCGCTTGCTTAAGTTTTAGTGTACCCACCTCGTCGGCGTCATAGGTTTTCCCTGTGGCCATGAATTTCACTTTTTGGCCTTTCTTAATCGATCCATTTACTACTTTAAAATAAGCTTCAATACCACGGAAAGGATTATAGACAGAGTCAAAAATCAGCGCCTGCAATGGGGCCTCTGGATCTCCTTTTGGCGGAGAAATCCTCTTGACAATTTGCTCTAATAGTTCACGAACCCCTTCTCCTGTTTTCCCTGAAACTCGTAAAACATCGCTCGGTTCACAACCAAGAAGTGTTACAATTTCGTCTGTAACTTCTTCTGGGTTGGCAGAAGGCAAATCAATTTTGTTTAGTATAGGAATGATTTCCAAATCATTTTCTAAAGCGAGATAGAGATTAGAAATCGTTTGCGCTTGAATACTTTGCGCCGCATCTACTATAAGAAGTGCCCCCTCACAAGCAGCAATGGACCGTGAAACTTCGTACGAAAAATCGACGTGTCCGGGTGTATCAATTAAATTTAAAATATAGCGCTCGCCTTCGAACTCATAATCCATCTGGATTGCATGTGACTTAATGGTGATACCACGCTCTCTTTCTAAATCCATATCGTCCAAGGTCTGCGTCTGCAACTCTCTTTGGGTCACGGTCCCAGTGTATTCTAACAGCCGGTCTGCAAGAGTCGATTTTCCATGGTCAATATGGGCGATAATACAAAAGTTTCTAATGTTCTTCATTTAATTCATTCAGTAGTGTGCAAATTTAAGATTTTTAATTGATTACCTTTCAGTTTTTCTTCTCACACGCGAAACTTTACAAAGAGAAAAATTACAGTCAAGAAACGACCCCTACACTTTGTGCAGGGGTCGAATAGTGCAAAAACACGAAGGCAACTCTTATTTACCGATCGTTAGATAGACTTCTGGATTGAGCTTCTCCACGACGAGAGGAACTTTCACTTTGAAAGTTTGCTGAATTCGAATTCCCTGAACGATTTGAACTCGCGTTCTCCCTTATTTCCATTCGACGATTCAGCATACGGTCTCTCATTTGTCCTTCTACGCGAAACATTTTGATAACCTGTTGAGGTCGAATTACACGCTGCATTTTATTTGAATACTCACGACGGTTTTCAATTAGCTTTTGACCGTAATCAAAGCTTTCTTCCAGTTTTATTTTTGCTTCTGAATCAGACAAAGCATCCGGATTGTATCCATTGTCAAAACGATCTTTAATTCTTCGTTGTGATTCTTGGTATTCAGAATAAACCCGTTTAAATTCAGCCTGTTTTTCCTTTTGTACTTTCAACTCTTCAATGAGTACATCCTCTCGAAAACTACGATAAAGTTCACGTCGTTTCTCAGGAGAGAGTTTGCGAATCATATCTTTTCTTTCTTGGGTATTTTTGTTTGTGAAATCTTGCGTCAATTTTTCTTGAGCACTTACCAAACCTATCGCAAAGACTGCGAGTAGGGAAGTAATAATTATTTTTTTCATAGGGGTCATTTGTTAATATAGGTCAAGATATACATCCATTTCTGCATCTCTTGAAAGCTCTGCTAAATCCGCGCTTGAAAGCGAGGTGATAATTTGCTCCATAGCGACTTGATCAATCGCAGCAGATCGAACTGTTTTGGAAACTACAGTCGGCCTCGTAGAGGATCTTTGCGGAACCGCAGTCCTTAACTCTTCCCCTCTACTTAACTCAGTAGATTGGCTTCCTAGAGTACTCTCTTCTACCTGTGCAATGGATTGGGTATCGGTTCCCAAGGTTATACTTGAGGGATCTTTTACATCAGTGGAGCTTACCTCTGACGTACTGTTAGTGGTGACCAGGCTTTGCAACTTCTCCTCCTGTGGGTTTAAATTCAGTTTTAGAATGACGCCAAGTCCAAGCAAAACCACTAGGGCCGCTGCCGCGTAACTCCAATTGAATGAAAGTGGGATGACTTTCCCTTTCGTGGGAAGGGACTTCTCTTTAGACACTTCTAACTCGATTGTATTTTGCAGCACTTTGTCTTGAACTTCCTTAAAGAAGGAATCTGAAACCTGGTAGATTTCTTTGCGCTCCAATTCTTCTAAATTAAAATTGTTCATGTTCTCTGTTTCTATATAGGAGTAAGGTTGGCCTAATCGCCCTTCACTTCTTACTCTTTGTGATTTTCTTTGATATACTCTTCAATTTTCTGTTTTGCATAGTGGTAGTTCGTCTTTAAAGTGCCTACCGACATATCCAAAATCTTGCTCATTTCTTCGTAAGGTAGTTCTTCATAATACCTTAACGTAAAGACCAACTTCTGCTTCTCTGGCAACGTCTGGATTGCTTGTTGAAGGATAATTTGTATATCTTCTGCATCGGGTCCCGCATTTTGCGCTACCAAATTTTGAAGATGATACTCCGCATCGTGATCCGATTTTTGCATGCGCTTCATTTTATTAAGTTCCTGCAATGCCTGGTTGGTCGCAATTCTATAAAGCCAAGTATAAAGTTGACTTTCTTGTTTAAACTGATGGAAATTCTCATAGACCTTTATAAAAGTGTCTTGTAGAACATCTTGCGCCAAATCATGGTCGACCACAAGCCTTCTTATGTGCCAGTACAATCGACTCTGATAATTGTCCATCAATGCCCGAAGTCCTTTTTCTTGACCATTTGGGCTGGTCATTAACGCAATAATTTCCTGATCCTGTAGCTTCATCAGTTCCGTTCGTGGGTTGGATTATAAATTAGGTCTAAAGTTAAAAATAATCTTCAAGTAATCCGACTTGTCGGCGGAATTCCCCAAAAAAACTCACTTTCTAGAGTGAAATATTAACTAACTTTGGATCATGGATATAGTAATTATAGGCTCTGGAAACGTCGCACACCATTTTGCACATGCGCTTTCAAAACAAAACAAACCCGCAATTCAAATTTTCGCTCGCAACCAAAAGGAACTTGAGGCCATTGGTGAAAGTGCAAAAATACCTTACTCCACAACTGAACTTGCCCCCGCGGATCTGTATCTAATATGTGTAAGTGACCGGGCAATTGAAGAAGTTTCAAAGTGGATTACGAACCCTGATGCACTTGTAGCGCACACATCAGGCTCTATGCCTATGGATCGTCTAGTGGGTCCCTATCGAAAGGCCTGTTTTTACCCACTACAAACCTTTTCAAAAACCAAGGAACTCTCTTTCGAAACGGTGCCTATTTTTATTGAAACAGAAAATGTACACGATTTCGAGATCCTTGAAGACCTTGCAAAGTCCTTGTCTCAATTTGTCGAAAAAGCGGATTACGAGAAACGTAAGTACATTCATTTAACGGCAGTGTTCGCTTGTAATTTCGTTAACCATCTTTACGCCCGCGCAAAAGAAATTTCCGACTCGCAATCCCTTCCTTTTGCATACTTCGTCCCTTTGATGCAAGAAACCCTTGAAAAAATCAACCATTTGGATCCTAAAAACGCCCAAACTGGCCCAGCAGTTCGCAACGACACTCGGGTTCTTAAAATGCATGAAGCTTTGCTACAAACCCCACAGCAGCGCACACTATACCATGTGCTAAACGAGTCTATTCAAGAAATGTATCAGCTAGAACCTTAGTTTCTGGCAGCTTTTCAAATAAGTAGGAAGCAAATGATCAGTTTCCTGATGTAACAAAACACGATAAGCGAATACTTATTATAAAAATTCAACAATGAAAAAAATAGTCTTCGTTTGTTTATTCTTCTTTACGCTTTCACTAAGTGCGCAGACCAGTGCAAATCGTTTCTTTTATGAATTGACCTACAAACCGAGTGTGGAATCTGACTCCTTAATAAAGGAAATGACTATTTTAGACATCACCTCAGAAAAATCTTTGTACCGCGATTATTTAATGGTTTCCCAAGATTCAATTCTAAAAATTGAAGTGGAACAGATGCAGAAATCAGGCACCTTTAAAGATCTTTCCAAAACGCTTAAACAACCTAAATTCAGTTATAAGGTTACAAAAACATATCCAGACATGGGTCTCAAGTATACCGATCAGATCCTTCAAGACAAAGTATCTTACGAAGAAACACTAAAGTTTGATTGGAAAATTCAGAACGAAAAGAAAACGATTGGTGAATACCAAACGCAAAAAGCCACCACAACCTTTGGAGGTAGAAACTGGACCGCATGGTTCTCCACGGACATCCCTTTTCAAGATGGACCTTATAAATTCTATGGCCTTCCAGGATTAATCGTGCAGCTAAGCGATGAGAACAACAATTACTCTTGGGAACTTAAAGGAAACAAAAACGTAGCCGATTTCCAGGAAAAATCATTTGCAGAAACCTTTACAGAAAGTATGGGAGGAAGAGGAAATGATTTGGTCGTGAGCCGTAGTAAGTTCGATCAGTTATATGAGGCATACAAAAAAGATCCTTTCGGAAGCATCCGTTCTCACCTTTCTCAAATTCCTGCGGACGCAAAAATGCCAGACGGCACTTCCATTGCAAAAATGATGAGAGACCAAGAAGAAATGCTCAAAAAACATTTGAACGAGAATAACAATCAGATTGAAATATCTCAAAAAAAAGCATCCAAATAGATTCATATCCTTTAATTAAATAGTGATTCGGAACTAATACAAATCGTATTGGTTCCGATTTCGTTTTAATCCCTATTGTTCTAATCCTTATTTAGATTAAATGTAAATAACGTATATTTGCATCTGTTTAAAACCCTATTCCATTGAAAAGAGACGACTCCAATAAGCTATGTTGTTTTCCCCAAAGCAAATTGGGAATCATAGTAGATTACGACAACGCCACCTTGAAAATGCCAACCAAAATAATTGAGATGGGACTACTGCCCAGCACCCAATTCAAGATACTGTACCAAGCTCCGTTTAGCGGTCCGCTGTATATCGAATTTGGAGAAGAAAAAAGTAGAATTGCACTTCGTCAGGAAGAAGCTAGATTTATCATTGTAGAGACAGTATCGTAATGCAAACTAAAAAACCCATCAAACAAATTTTACTAGTGGGCAACCCAAATGTGGGAAAGTCTACTGTATTTAATACACTTTGCAATAAAAAACAAAAGACAGGTAATTATGCAGGGGTTACCGTAGCGAGTCATTCAGGGCGATACTCCTACAAGGGAGAAGAAGTTGAAATCATAGATTTACCAGGCGCCTACAGCATCTATCCTGAGGCGGAGGACGAAGCTATATTCTCTAAATACTTAATTGAAGAACAGCATCAGTATTCCGGCATCGTGTACATGATGGATGCGATGAACCTGAAAAGAGGTCTTCTTTTGTTTCAACAGATTCAGGATCTTGGAATGCCTGTGCTACTTGTAGTGAACCAATTGGACGAAGCCTTTCGACGTGGAATACGCATCGACTTTGACAAACTAGCAGAAATCACTCAGGTCAAGGTATTACAAACCAATGCAAAAGAAAAGATTGGACTTGAGGATATAAAAGAAAGCATCTATAAGAACGAGTTTACAAGTTCGAATTCCATTCAGTTCAATATTCCCATTGAACAAAAAGCAATCGTTCATAAAATCGCTTCTCAGACTGAAGAGAAAAACCCGTACAAAGTATGGACTCTCTTGTCTTCAGATACATACCTTGGAAAACTAGATTCGGTTCATGAAAAACTAAATGAGACCGAAGCGAAATGCATCGTCCCAAAAAGACTGCAAACCCAAGAGACGATTCGTCGTTACCAGACCATTGATGGCATTATGAAAGAAGTGGTTACAAAAAAACCGCAGTTTAAAGAACTTCTCACGGAAAAACTTGATAAAATTCTAGTCCATAAGTTCTGGGGATACGTGCTCTTTCTTGCCATCCTACTTTTCCTCTTTCAAATGGTGTTCTATATGGCAGAATATCCGATGAACTGGATAGACGGACTGTTTGTTCTTTTTGCAGAATGGACCTCGTCTGTCTTGCCTGAAGGACCCCTCAATAGTTTGCTCAGTAATGGGATTTTACCAGGGATTGGAGGGATTATCATCTTTGCGCCTCAAATTGGAATCCTACTGTACTTCTTATACTTGTTAGAAGATTCCGGGTATATGGCCCGAGTCGTTTTTTTGATGGACCGTTTTTTACGTCCCTTTGGACTCAATGGAAAAAGTATAGTTCCTCTTGTTTCTGGGATTGCTTGCGCTATACCTGCGATTAAATCCACACGAAACATCGAGAATGTCAAGGAGAGGCTGATCACCATTCTTGTAACACCTTTTATGACCTGCGCAGCTCGTCTCCCTGTCTACAGTATCATTATAGCAATTGTGATTCCAGAAGGAAACGCACTCGGATTCAGTAACCGAGCTGTCGCTCTTCTTGCGATGTACCTTTTAGGTTTTGTGGCTGCCCTAGGGTCTGCCTTTGTACTAAAGAAAATCATCAGACAGAACGTGAAGAGTTATTTGATTATGGATCTTCCCCCCTACAAAATGCCTCAATTCAAATACGACTTGAAATTAACCGGTGTTAAAGTCTGGGAGTTTATAAACGGAGCTGGGAAAGTAATTTTTGCTGTAAGTATCATTCTTTGGGCGTTAAGTTATATGGGACCCAGTCAAACGGAAGGGAAAATCGTCGAAACGGACGTTCATTTGGATCATTCCTATCTTGCCAAAATGGGTAGGGTCATTGAACCGGTCGTAGAACCTTTAGGCTATGATTGGAAAATGGGAGTATCCATTATCTCCAGTTTTGCCGCTCGCGAAGTATTTGTGGGAACAATGGCTACGCTTTATAGTCTCGATGACGACGTAGCGGACGAACGAATTATAGACAAAATGCGTAATGATGTAAAACCAAATGGCGAAAAAGTATTTACCTTAGCCTCAGGAATTTCAGTGCTTATCTATTATGCTTTTGCTATGCAGTGTGTTTCAACCATTGCAGTAGTGTATCAAGAAACAAAAAGTTGGAAATGGACCTTGCTCCAGGTGATTGCCATGACAGGGCTAGCCTATATTGCTGCAATGGCCGCTTATCAATTTTTAAGTTAACCCGATAAAAGAAGAAAAATGGACTATTCATTACTCATTCAATATGGAATTATTGCCGTTTTAGTACTAGGTGCATGCTACCGACTATACAAGGTTTTTGCAAGTAAATTTTCGTCTAAAAAAGACAAAAACAAACCGGGTTGCGAAAGCAGTTGCTGTTCGTAGCCCATCCATCAAAGCAATACGGAACATCTAGTGACCAAAACAAAAAAGTTCACTAATTTTGCAGAGGTTAACCCATGAATAAAACGGAATCAATATGTCCTTAATAAAAAGTATTTCAGGAATTCGAGGCACCATTGGAGGGCCTGTAAATGAAAACCTTACCCCATTAGATGTGGTAAAATTCACCTCTGCCTATGGAACTTGGCTTCAAAACTCAAACCAAAAACGAAACCTTAAAATCGTAGTGGGGAGAGATGCAAGGATTTCAGGATCGATGGTTAGCTCCCTTGTGAGTGCAACTTTGCAAGGCCTTGGAATCGATGTCATTGATTTAGGACTTTCCACAACTCCCACCGTCGAAATGATGGTTCCGGAACTAAAAGCAGACGGGGGTATGATCCTCACTGCTTCTCACAATCCAAAGCAATGGAATGCTCTAAAACTTCTGAACGAAAAAGGAGAATTCATTAGCGGAGAAAATGGAACAGAACTTCTTCAAATTGCACAGGATGAGGCTTTCGATTACGCTGAGGTCGATGACCTTGGAAAATATGAGACCTATGAAGGGGCCATTCAATTGCATATTGATAAAATCCTTGATTTACCGCTGGTCAATCAGCAACTTATAAAAGAGAAAAAGTTCAAAGTCGTATTGGATGCTGTGAACTCCACAGGAGGAATCTCCATGGTTCCGCTTTTAGAGCAATTAGGCTGTACGGTCGTACCGCTCTATTGTGAACCCACAGGCAATTTCCCTCACAATCCAGAACCGCTGAAAGAACATCTTACTGATATTTGCGAACTCGTGAAAACCGAAAATGCAGATTTGGGTCTCGTTGTCGATCCGGATGTCGATCGTCTCGCCATAATTGACGAGAAGGGAGAGATGTTTGGAGAAGAATACACTCTTGTGGCGGTCGCCGATTACTTACTTAAGCACAAACCAGGTGCCGCGATATCAAACCTTTCTTCAAGTCGCGCACTACGCGATATCGCCCACAGACATCAATCTACTTATTTTGCAAGCGCGGTAGGGGAAGTGAACGTGGTCACTCTAATGAAAGAGAAAAACGCCGTGATTGGAGGAGAAGGAAATGGCGGAATTATTTACCCAGAGTTGCATTACGGTCGGGACTCCCTAGTGGGAACCGCCCTGTTTTTAACTCATCTTGCAGAATCAGAAATCTCAGTCTCTGAACTTCGCGCCTCTTACCCCGCCTATTTTATGGGGAAAAAGAAAATGGAGCTCACCCCAGAGATCAACGTAGATCAGTTGCTCGAGCGTGTAGAAAACGCCTTTGAGGGAGAGCAGATTAGCACTATAGACGGAGTGAAAATTGATTTTGAAGAATCTTGGGCACACCTGCGCAAGTCAAATACAGAGCCCATCATTCGGATCTATACTGAGGCGGCAAGCCAAAGGAAAGCAGACGAACTTGCAGACCGTATGATCGAGAAGATAAAAGCCCTAATTTAGGCCTGATATTTGCTATTTTAGCCTTGTATAATTTAAACGTTCTATCGAAGTTATGAAGCCACATTTGCAACATCGATATAACTTGAGAAAAGCTATTGGAAGAATTTTTTGAAAACGAACTGGCCAAACGGTTCGAAGAAATGGTAGAAAACAAAGATCAAGTTTACTTCGACACGGAAGAACTTGACGAAATCATTGTTTACTACCTTGAGCTAGGAGATATTTCCTTTGCTGAAAAAGCGGTGAATTTTGCGCTCAAACTTCACCCCAACTCCATTGAGATTAAAACCAAGCAATTGGAAGTCTTACTGGAGCTAGAAAACTATGTGCAGGCTCGTCCCATAATTGACGATTTACGTGCCACCTGTATGGAAAACACAGACTATTTGGTTTGTTGTGCGAAGTACTTTTCCAACCTAGGAAACCCACGAAAATCAATTGAGTATTGTAATCTTGCCCTTGCCTTAGGAGAAGAGGAGAATTTCCTTCACAATTTTATTGCAGATGAATTTGTGAATTTAGGAGATCCTTCAAAAGCCCTTAAGCATTACCGCGAAGCACTCAAAGCGGACCCGACTGACGATTATTCTTTAGAAAATACGATGCAATGCTTCGTCGAATTAAAGAAGTATGAGGAAGCCACTTCTTTCATCAACGAGTATTTAGATGAATTTGCCTTCTCTGAAATCGCATGGTTTGAGTACGGCCAATTTTACTTCAACCGAAAAAACTACCACGAGGCGATTAAAGGCTTCGATTACCTGCTTGCAATTAACAGCTCCTCTATTGGGGTATACGCTAACAAAGCGGCTTGTTACGAAGCACTAGGAGACTATCTAAAAGCAATTGAAGTATACGAAGAAATGCTCGAACTTGAGTACACGAAAGCCTATACCTATTATAAAATTGGACTTTGCTACAAAGCGCAGAAGTTCCATGTGAACGCTTTAACTTATTTTCAAAAGTCCCTTATTGAAGACCCTCAGTTCTACATGTCAATGATTGAACTTAGTGAACTTTATGAGGAAATGGGCTCGAAAAAAGAAGCACTTCATTTTGCAATCGAAGCCGCAGCTCTAAATGGTACGAATCTTAGCCTTCAAAAGAAACTAGCCTTTTTATACATCGATTCGGGTCAGTTTGAAGATAGTTTAGAATGTTTGGAACTTTTGGTAGAGAAAGAACCCAATAAATTCTACAACTGGTACGCCTACACGGAAGTACTAATGCTACTTTCGGAATACGACAAAGCGATTCGCGTTTTGACCAAGGCCATCAGCCTTCATCAGCATGCAGAATTATATTATCAAATTTCGAACTGTTTCTTCAATCTGGATCAGCAGGACAGAGCAATGGAAGCTCTAGAGATCGCGATTGTACTCGATCCCTCTCTGGTGCCTGATATGCAAAAAAGATATCCCTACATTAAGGATGTAGTTAAAAAAGTAAAAACAAAGAAAAAATAGGATTATTCCTATAAATAAAAGTAGCGGCCCTTTCTTACGAGGGCCGTTTTTCGTGACTGGACTTTTTTACGCTCTCTAGCTTGCTCTTTTGTTCAGAACGTAAGAACAGTAGCCCTGCAATGATCACAAGGGCTCCAACTAGCTGAAAAACACTCAAGGTCTCTCCGTCAAGAACACCCCACCCAATGGCTACGATAGGCATAAGAAGAGTCACAGTCGAGGTAAAAAGAGCACTAGATACACTGAGCAGTCGATAGTTTAGCATCATCGCGAGTCCGGTACCAAACACCGCAAGAAGACCCACGTACATTAGTCCTGTCCAATTCTCCTGAGTCGAGTGAAAATCTTGGAAAAAACCTGAAAACCCCAATGATATCAAGGAAGGGAAAAACAAAACAATCCCAAACACATAGGCAGAAAGCAGTTTGGGTTCAACGTCTCCCAAATGTGCTTTCACGGTTAAACCGTTGATCGCATAAAGTACAGTGGCTAGAAGCAGAAGCAAAATAGGAACTATTTTCAGAGCGCCTGATTCTGCGCCTCCTAATGTGAGAACAATTACTCCTATAAAGCTAATCAGAGTTCCCAGAATTTGAGTTCGTGTGGTACTCGTGCTCCAGAACAAGCCCCCTAGAATGATGACAAAGATGGGAACCATAGAATTAATAATCCCAGCAATGCTGCTACTAATTTGGGTCTCTGCCATCGGAAATAGATACATGGGTAAAAAATTACCACATGCAGCAGCCACGATCAAATATTTTAAGTGCTTTTTAGGGAACTTTTTCATATTCAATAATGCGTACGGAAGCAGGAGAAGAGACGCGATGATAATGCGTAAACTTCCAATCTCATAGGGCGTGTAGTAGAGAAGTGATTTCTTGATTAAGATAAAGGACGATCCCCAAATCAAAGTTAGTAGGACAAGAAGTATCCACTTCTCGTTAGGGCGGCTCGATTGCATTCGTTAAAAGCTCAATATTAAGGGTAATTCGAATCGGTAAGCTACAGGTTGGTTGTCCAAAAGTGCCGGAGCAAACTGTCCAGGAAGCAAATAAAAAGCGATTTGAGCTTGCCGGTTAAGACCAAGATCTTCACCTTTCGCCTCGACACGACTTATGCGCCCGTTTGGGTTCACCACAAAGCTAATTCGCGCCTGATAGGGCTCTGCTAGAGGTTTTACAGAGTCAAAGTAAAAGAGATTTGTAACTTCCTTGCGGAGTCCTTGCATACCGTTTGAATAGGTAGGGGGAAGCAGTCTCTTCGGACTGTTCTGAGCGGAATAAAGTTGACTATTTGCAGATGAGGAGGTCAACTCCGCTAAATCTTCCTCATTTTTCACTTGGATTAATGCGCCTACATAGGCCGTATTCACATGCTCTTGGAACTCCACAATGAGAGAATTCCATTGGTTTTCGAGTACACCTTTCACTTCCGAAGAAGCGCGTTTATACTCCATCTGGTATTTGTATTGAAGCATTTGCTGCTCATAGTCCACTTGGGACTTAATCGCCTTAAAGGCCTCATTTTGTTGTGCGAATCCACTGGCACAAAACAAAACAAAAACCACCACCCATATATTCTTCATAACGAATCTCCAATATACTATCTAAAATAAAAGACGCAATTAAATCTTGCTTTTAACAAAGGGATCGAAGCTAAAAAAGAAACTAAAATGTTATCTTAACAGTTGATCAAATGTATTCCCTTGTTTAATATCACCTGAATTGTAGCCTTTTAGAAACCACTCTTTTCTTTGTGCGGAACTACCATGCGTAAAGCTTTCTTGGTTTACATAGCCCTGGGAACGATTCATGATATTGTCATCACCCACGGCTTCTGCTGCACTGATTGCCGCATCAATATCTCCGGGTTCTAAAAACTGTTCTCGTTGGTTGCTATACTTGGACCATAAGCCCGCATAAAAATCGGCTTGAAGTTCGGTTGCAACCGAAACCCGGTTCATCTCCGCCTGTGAATAATTTCCACTTCTTCTTAATTCTTCGGTCTTTCCCAGTGTTCCTAACAAATTCTGCACGTGATGTCCCATCTCGTGAGCAAGGACATAAGCCACTGAAAATTCCGTTACTTTTGCTCCAAATCGATTTTCTAATTCATTGAAGAAACTAAGGTCCATGTACACGGCCTGATCGACTGGGCAATAAAACGGTCCCATAGCGGCCTGAGCGGTCCCACAACCTGACTGGGTCACGTCGGTAAACAAAACCACCTTCGCTGGCTGGTATTGCATTCCATTTTCTTGAAATATCGTACTCCAAGTTCGTTCGTTTTCAGCAGTAAGCATTTCAATGAACTCCCCGACATTCTTTTCTTCCGCTGTAAGTTCACGTTGTTCCGTTTGCGTGGACGAACTTCCCGCCCCCGTCGCTAGAATAGCCGAAGGGTCACCTCCAAGAAAGAAAACGACAGCCGCGATAATTAAGCTAACGAGTCCTCCACCCAAAAGGCCGCCTCCGACACCTCTGCCCCTACGGTCCTCTACGTTACCACTTCGATTTTGAGTCCATTTCATATGATGTTTCTTTTAAATTAAAACCAGAGTGCATTTGAAAACTAAATTTACAAAATTAAAGTATATGCTCCTGAATTTTCTACGTTGTGAACATTCTTACAAATCGTATACCGTTCGAACTTCCAACTTTCCGTTTTCTAGTCTCTTTACTTTAACTTTCTATTAAAGTCAATCATTTTTAACGCAGTCACTCCCGATTCAATTCCTTTGTTTCCATGAATTCCCCCACTACGAGCAATCGATTGCTCTTTTGTATCGTCAGTGAGTACACAAAATATAGTAGGAACATCCGTTAGAACATTACAATCCTTAATGCCTTGTGAAACAGAAGAGCATACATAGTCGAAGTGAGAGGTTTCCCCTCGGATAACGCACCCAATGGCAATTATAGCATCGTATTTTCCACTCTTTGCAAGTTGCATACTTCCATAGGTTAATTCGAAAGCTCCCGGTACATAAAAGACCTCCACCTTATCTTTGGGAACTCCTTCTTTTGTGAGCACTTCAATTGCACCGTCACGAAGCGGAAAAGTAATAAAATCGTTCCACTCAGAAACTACGATGCCGATGGAAAAATCATCGGCATCTGAAATTGCGAGTGGCTTGTAATTCGAAAGATCTACCGTAGCCATAAGTTGTATTTTTATTTATTTTTCACCATCTCAATATAGCCATCCGACAATCCATTGTCGTATTCCTTATATTTTTTATCGATGGTCTCAAATGCGGTCTTTGCGTCCTGCGTTTTATTAAGCGCAAGAGCTAGGATTCCTTTTTTTCTTGTAAAGTAATAGGTTGTGTAAGGGTCATCAGAAGCGCTAGCTGCCTTTCCTAAAAGCGAAAGTGATTCGTCTGCTTTGTTAAGATTAGAGGCCGCGTCTGCCATGGCACCATATTTAAGGGCCATGAGTACTTTATTCCCTGAAGAGAACTGATCTAATAGATCGTACGCCTCTTGAAATTTCCCCTCTTTGAATTTTAGAAGTCCTGCATTGTATCCCGCTAAACGACCTGCGTCGGTGTTCCCATAATTTTTATAGGTTCCAAGAAAACCTGGATTAGCAGCAGACTTACCTCCTAAGGCTTCCACTGTTTTCCCCTCAGCAAGATTGCCCATTGCAGAAAGATAACTCTTCGTTGCTTCTTCATTTTTTGGCACAATGACAAACTGTTGGTATGCAAAGTATCCTAAGACTCCCAAAACTAGCACTCCAAACACAATGGAGAGTACTTTTGAATTCTTTTCTAAAAAGCGTTCGGTTTGCAATGCTTCACGATCTAGGTCTTTAAAAAACTCAACCGTTTCCTTTCCTTCCGTATTCTTCTTATTTGTACGTTTTGTATTTGCCATAATATAATTAGTGAGCTGCAAATTTAATTGTTTCCTAGTGATTTACAAAATTCTAATGAGAAATAATAATTTCCTTCAAAATGCGCAGCGGCTCTATACCGAAAGCATCCTATTGCAATTTAATCATATTCCAGTATAGAATGATGTTCGGCCTGAAAAGATTCTAATTTATACTCCGCACCGAGACCCTTTAATTTAATCAAAAAGCTGAACTGGGATACCGTCGCTCCTTGTTTCTCCACGAGCCTGCCTGCTGCACGAGTAGTTCCTCCTGTAGCGAGTAGGTCATCATGAATTAAGACTCTCATTCCTGGCTTAAGCTGCCCCTCACGCATCTCAATCTCTGAGGATCCATATTCTAATTCGTACTTCTCTGAAACAAACGGCGGAGGAAGTTTGCCTTTCTTGCGAATGAGGATAAATGGCACTTCAAGCTTCACAGCAATTGCAATTCCAAACAAGTACCCTCGGCTTTCGATTCCACATACCGCGTCGATTCTCCCCTTACTAAACTGAGCCAATTCCTCAATCACTGCCTCGTATAGCTTAGGATCCAAAAAGATTGGTGTAATGTCCTTAAACTGAATCCCCTTCTTCGGAAAATCAGGTATATTTTCTATCGTCTGCTCTAAGGCTTTTTTTAATTCTAAACCGGTCATATTTTTAAGGTATAATCGTGTAACTATTAATTTTCCATTGTCCATCCACTTGGCGAAGCCCAAAGCTCACTTGCAGTGCAGTGGTATTTCCGGCTTTGTCCGTCACGTCGTAGGTGGCATTTACGGAGGCATTATTCCCTGTATTGGATACACTCGAAATGTTTTTCACGTGAATGGATTTGAATCCTCCAAATCCCGTGTTAGGATTAGAGAACGACTCAAAGGAACCCCAATTTGGATTTGACGAAACTTCATACGCCCCTCTTAAATTCTGTGTCCCCACTTGGTTCAAAAATCGAGTGACGGTCGTCTTGGGATCGCCCGTGGCTACTGCCACCTCATTCTGTCCAAGAGTACCCTCCTGACCTAAAGTGGAAGAGCCTCCAAGGGAATCTACATCCGTACTTGCTACAGCGGGCGCTCTTAAGGCATTTGGATTGACTAATACACCCACTTTTGCCATTTTAAAACTATTGCTTGTCGTTTTCACCGTGATCTGAATATCAATCTTATTTCCAACTACTTTCTCACTAGGTAAAGAACCAAAGTGAATTGTAAATCCTTTGAACTCATTATCTAGCATAAGGTTTTTCGAGGTACTTAAACGACTTCCTCCACTTGAAACCACAAGTACCGTTTCTAGAGCCGCTCCTGAAAACTCTATTGGGCGTCCACTTGAGTCTACCAGACGAGGAATTACCTGAAGAGCCTTAGGACCTAAAACAGAGTCTTTTTGAATCTCTATGGTTGTGATTTCAAGTCCATTCGCTTTTATATCGTTGGGATCAAACTCAGTGGGTTCCACCGAACCAAAAATATTCATTTCTCCTAGGGACGGAGGGCCGGTACTGCTCCACGCTATGTCATTGGCCTTTGCCACTTGATCTGCCATGGCCAGGATCGCAGGAACTTTTAAACCGTCAATCTTCTTTCCTAAGGCATCCAATTTTTGAATGTCATTTTGGCCATCCACACCGAAGGTCTTCAAAATATACAGGGCTTCGTTAAACTTTACTTGCTGCAAGGTGGAGAGTTTGGAAGTCATGTCGTTAATGCTACTACGAAAACTTTGCGTTGTCGTGGCATCTACGGACTCCTTCTTGCACCCTGAAAGCACTAGCAAACTGAAAATCAAAAGATAATATATTTTTTTCATAGAGTGTATTTTATACAAAAATAAAAAAATCCCGGCAATAAGCCGGGATTAATATGTTAAGTATGATTTCCGATTAAAATGGGTACTCGTAAATCTTGGATTCGTGTACGAAAGGGTTTCCTTCTGGAATCAATTTCATTTTTGCTAGTTGACTCATTACAGCAAAGATGAAAAGTCCAACAAAGAAAACAACAGCTCCTACAACGCTAAGAAGTACAGCGGCATTCTTCCAATAAGGACCTATCGTACCTGGCATTACCATGTTGAAATAATCCATGATGTGTCCTACAACCACTAGAGCAGCAATAGCGGTCACTACTTTATACTTTCTTTTGATTCCTGATCCTACAAGCACCAATAAAGGCACTAGGAAGTTTAGAATTAGCATTGGAAAGAACGTTTCTTTATAGTGTTCAAAACGACCGAAGAAATAATTTACTTCTTCTGGTACGTTCGCATACCAGTAAAGCATAAACTGACAGAACCATGTATAGGTCCACAGCATACTTGAAGCAAAGAGGTATTTTCCTAAGTCATGCAAATGGTTATCGTTGAATTCAGGTAAAAATCCTTTTTTCTTAAGATAAACACTTACAAGAATAATAAGCGCAATCGCAGTGGCTAAACCACTTACCATTGCATACCATACGTACATAGTGGAATACCAGTGAGGGTCAATAGACATTAACCAATCCCAAGCCCAACCTACAGACGCAAAACCAAAGAAAACAATATAACCTACGTTCCAACGGTAAAGCATTTGATAATCTGTTCTTGATTTCGTTTGGTCTACTTTTTTCGACATGGTTCTTAATTTCCAAGCAAAGAAAGTTCCTACAACGACATAAAGAACGGTTCTAATGGCGTACCAAGGCACATTTAAAAACTTCTTTTTTTCGTATAAGATGGAATCAAAATGAGCAGAAGTCGGATCGGTCAATGAAGGATCCATCCAGTGGAACAAATGACCAATATGCGAAACATTAAGAATCATAATAAGAACAAGAAAAGCTCCTACCCATGGAATAAAAGAAGCCACGGCTTCCATCACACGAGTCACAATAATGGACCATCCTGCATGGGATACGTGCTGAATTGAATAGAAAAACAAAGCACAACATGAGGCTGCAAAAAACAAGACTGCTACCAAATGAAGCGAGGCTAAAGGCTGATTTGCCACTTGCATCATTGCATGTTCTAAGTGGGCTTCGTGATCTTGTGGACCTACTAGCTCACTTGAATGGGTAGGTGCATCTTGACCTGCCGCAAGCACATTCTCCATCATATGCTCGACTACTCCACTGTCATAGCTTTTGTTAATAAAATACCCCGCAGCGAACAAGACAAGTCCTGCGACGATAAGAATGATAGAAGTTAATCTTAATTTTGGTGAAAAACTATACATTTTCTTTCTTTTTATTAATTGGTTGCGGTGGAATCTACAGTTGCCGGTGCTGCCGCTGTCGTAGACATTCCTCCTTTAAACGCATTCATTACATACATTGAAACTCTCCATCGGTCACCTGGCATCAATTGTCCTGCAAAGGAACCCATTGCGTTTCTACCGTGCGTCAGCACATAATGTACGGAACCTACTGTAATTTCACGGTCCTTATAGTTAGGCACCCCTGAATATGCACCACTTTCTACAATCGATCCTTGTCCGTCTCCATTGACTCCGTGACAGGCTGCGCAAGTTCTATCATAAAGGACTTTCCCTCTTTCAATATCTTTCTGAGCATTCGCTGGATCAAGAGGAGATACGCTTACCGATTTGGAAGCATCGTACCTTGCATTGTACTCATCTACATTTTTTGGAAGAAGTTCTTCTTCAAAAACACCGTCTTTATTCTGAGCAACCGTTCCTTCTACTACGGTTAGGCCTGTGGCCCCATTTGCAAACGCAGGAATTTCATTCTCATGATCTGAGTACGGATCTTCTGCCTTCTGAAGTGGATCGTAAGCCACTGGGAAATACATATCCGGGAAGTATACCATAGGTGGATTGCCTTTTCCACAAGAGCTCAATAGTAAACTTGTAAAAGCAATCGCTGCCGTAGCTTTGAATATTGTTTTTTTCATACTAAGCATCTTTAACTGTAATTTCTTCAGCCCCTGTTTCAATTAGAAGCTGTTTAATTCTTTCAACATCTCCACCAACAAATTCCATTAAGAATTTATCGTCCGTGGTTCTTGGATCTGGATTCTGCGGTTTCGCACCTGGGTACATTTTGTTTCTAACTAAGAACGTTAAAGACATCATGTGCGCGGAGCAGAAGACCATCAATTCAAACATTGGGACTACAAACGCTGGCATTTGATGCCACCAAGACATAGCAGGCTTCCCACCGATGTTCATTGGCCAGTCATAGTTCATTGTATACCAGGTCACAAGGGCACCAACAAGGACTCCATACAAAGCGTAAATAAACGCTGCATCAGAAATTCTAGTCTTCTTAAGTCCTAGTGCCTTATCCAAACCATGGACAGGGAATGGGGTATAGACCTCATTAATTTCAATTCCTTTCTCTTTACATGCTTTGACGCCGTCCATTAAATCGTCATCATCCGCATAAAGACCGTAAATTATTTTAGTGGTGCTCATCTCCTTCTTTTGCTTTATAAGTTTCACCTGACATTTTCAAAATCGTTTTCAACTCCGCTTGTGCAATTACCGGGAAGGTTCTTGCATACAATAAGAAGAGTACTCCAAAGAATCCGATGGTTCCTAAATACACACCCACATCAATGATGGTCGGCTTAAACATGGTCCAAGCACTTGGTAAATAGTCTCTCGATAAGTTAATTACAATAATATCGAAACGTTCAAACCACATTCCTATGTTAATGATTAGTGCGACAAAGAATGTCCACATGATGTTTGTTCTTAGTTTCTTGAACCAGAACGAAGCTGGTACCACTAAGTTACAAATAATCAGTGCCCAGAATGCCCACCAGTAAGGACCTGTTGCAGCGCCTGGACTTAAGTATACGAAATCTTCATATCTACTTCCAGAATACCAAGCGATGAAGTACTCAACTGCATAAGCCACGGTTACCATTCCTCCGGTTACGATAATTACGATGTTCATAATCTCGATATGGTAGATGGTAATGTAATCTTCAAGCTGGCAAACTTTTCTTGCAACTAATAATAGCGTTTGCACCATTGCAAATCCTGAGAAGATCGCCCCAGCTACGAAGTAAGGTGGATAAATAGTCGAGTGCCATCCTTTAATCACCGAAGTGGCAAAGTCAAAGGATACGGTGGTATGCACAGAGAATACAAGTGGGGTTGCAAGTCCTGCAAGAACCAAAGAAAGCTCTTCGAATCGTTGCCAGTGTTTTGCTTTCCCACCCCATCCAAAGGATAGGAAGGTATAAATCTTTTTCGTCCAAGGTGTTTTTGCGCGGTCACGGATCATGGCAAAGTCAGGGATTAGACCCATAAACCAGAATACCGAAGAAACCGAGAAATAGGTGGAAATCGCGAATACGTCCCAAAGCAGTGGTGAGTTAAAGTTAGTCCACAAGGACCCGTACTGGTTTGGAATAGGGAATACCCAATATCCAACCCAAACTCTACCCATGTGAATTACCGGGAAGATCGCAGCTTGAACAACGGCGAAAATAGTCATCGCCTCCGCCGAACGGTTGACGGACATTCTCCAACGTTGTCTAAACAACAATAGTACTGCAGAGATTAACGTTCCGGCGTGACCAATACCAACCCACCATACAAAGTTGGTAATATCCCAACCCCAGTTAATGGTTCTATTAAGTCCCCATGCTCCAATACCGGTTCCGATAGTGTAAGCGATGCAACCGAATCCGTATACGAAAAGTACCAATGCTGAATAGAATGCAATCCACCATAGCTTTCCAGCTCTTTCCTCAATAGGTCGTGCGATATCTTCTGTGATATCGTGATAAGTTTTGTGACCAATAATTAAAGGTTCCCTGATCGGGGCTTCGTAATGTGACATTTTTTACCTTATTATTATTTAAACTTTGTTTTCTTTTCTGTTTCTCACCTTCGTGTGATAGAATACGTTCGGTTTCGTTCCGATCTCTTCTAAAAGGGTATAACGTCTATTGTCTGTAAATAGCTCTCTTACTTTAGACTTCTTGTCGTTCATATCCCCAAATTGCATAGCTCCAGTTCCACAAGCTTTAGAACAAGCAGTTTGGAATTCGCCGTCTTCAATACGTCTTCCTTCTTTCTTCGCTTCTAGAATTGTGGTTTGCGTCATTTGGATACACATTGAACATTTTTCCATAACCCCTCTAGTTCTTACAACTACATCTGGGTTAAGAACCATTCGTCCAAGGTCATTGTTCATGTTGTAGTCAAACTTATCATTCTGGGCATAGTTGAACCAGTTGAAACGTCTTACTTTGTATGGACAGTTGTTTGCACAATATCTTGTTCCTACACAACGGTTGTATGCCATTTGGTTCTGACCTTGCTTCCCGTGAGAAGTCGCCGCCACTGGACAAACTGTTTCACACGGTGCGTGGTTACAGTGCTGACACATTACCGGTTGGAAAATCACATCTGGATTTTCAGCCGGATCAATAAGAATGTCATAGACTTGCGGTACATTCAGTCCTCTGTCTACTTGTTGCTTAGGAGTGATTTTTTCTCTCGCAGAATAGTAGCGGTCAATTCGAAGCCAGTACATGTCTCTTGACATTCTGATTTCTTCTTTTCCTACAACCGGAACGTTGTTCTCCGCTTGACACGCGATGATACAAGCTCCACAACCTGTACAGGAGTTCAAATCCACAGATAGGTTGAAGTGAGGACCGTCCGTGTCATCAAACTCATCCCATAAAGTGATTTTACCTGCTGGAGTGGATTCCGTTAAAGTATGGTATTCTAAAGGCTTGTTCCACCCATTAATTTTATCATCAAATGCTACGTTAAGGAACGACTCTAAAGGCACTTCGCGTGCAATGTCATAACGTCCCATTAGCGTATTCTGAAGCTGCATTCCTGCAAACTCATGCATTCCTTTTACTTTCTCTAGCTTCACATTTGAAACCACTCGGCTCTTTCCATCAAAAAGAGGATAGGCATTGATTCCTGTTTCTGCTACTTTTCCAGAACCCGTTTTACCGTATCCTAATGCAAGCCCCATAGAACCCTCTGCCTGTCCTGGTTGAACAAAGACAGGTACATTCTCTAGAGTTACATTTCCCACTTTCACGTTTACACGAGAACCGTCAAGCTGCATTCTTCCGTTTAGATCGTTATCGAATTCTAAACGTTCTGCATCTTTAGGAGAAACCGTTAGGTAGTTATCCCAAGAGATTCTTGTGACAGGATCAGGTAATTCTTGAAGCCAAGGGTTGTTTCCTTGCGTACCGTCTCCGACAGCCACGGCTGTATAAAGTGCAAGTTCAATATCCGAAGCTTTGAACGCTTGGAGTTCTGAAATGGCACCTTGTGCATTTCCTCCAGCGTAAGCTAAGGTAGGGCCAAATTCTACTTCATTAAATCCACCGTAAAGAGCTTTGTTGAAAGTTTTACCTCCTAAAATAGTTAAGGCATTTGCCTTTAAATAATTGTAGAAGCTATTGTTTTCACTTCCTTTTCCATTAATCCAAACTAAAAGAGATTCTTCAATCTGTCTTGGTTTGTAGATTTTAGAAATGGTAGGTTGCATAAGCGAGTAGGCTCCTGTTTGAGGAGTTAAATCTCCCCAAGATTCTAACCAGTGTGTCGGTGGAATCACTACTTTCGCTGCCTTATAAATTTCATTTTTCTTATCAACAACTGCAATGATATGAGGTACTCTTGCAATTCCATTCTTGAAGGCCTCTGCTTTGTTTGAAGAATAAAGTGGGTTTACATTGTTTACAATTAGTG
Source organism: Chryseobacterium sp. A321 (assembly GCF_054489265.1). NCBI lineage: Bacteria > Pseudomonadati > Bacteroidota > Flavobacteriia > Flavobacteriales > Weeksellaceae > Chryseobacterium > Chryseobacterium sp. A321. The sequence goes on from NZ_JBTMWZ010000001.1 coordinate 529,378, forward strand.
TTCCTACTTCTCCGTTTGCTAACCAAGTTAAGAATTCTTCGTAACGAGCTGTATCGTACTCTTTCAATAAGTTCGCCTTTCCTGTAAAGGCAACCGAACCTAATTTTTGGTTAATTAAGTGAGCTAGTACATAAGCTCCTTTGCTTCCGTCCGCAAAAACAACTGCTTTGCTTCCTTTAGCCTGAAGTTCTTTTGCGATTTTCGCTGCATCCCCTGAGGCAGAACTTCCATTAAGTGCGTTGTAAACGTCCACTAACACTTTGTAAACTGAACTTGGTTTTAAACGAATTCGTTCATCCGCGTTAGCTCCTGTTAGGGACATGTTAGACTCTACTTGAATGTGTCTCAACATATTTGCGCCTGGCTTTTTCGCAGTCGCATAAGAGGATTCTAAACTTCCTCCATTATAATCTTCTAAGAAATCCGCTTGGAAAGACACGACAAGTTCGGTTGTGCTTAGATCGTACACCGGTAGGTGTCTTTGACCGTAGACTTCCTGCGCTGCATCTAAAGCAGAAGCGTGCGGCAGTGCATCGTAGGTTACCAATTCAGCAGTTGGATATTTCACTTTAAACTCATCTACCAACTTTTTAAAGGTTGGAGAAGGGTAAGAGTGAGAAAGCAAGACGATTCTCTTCCCGATACTTGTACTTTGGGTTAGGGCATTAAGAACGTAATCGTCTACTGCATCATACGTTTCATCTTTCCCGTCTACTTTCGGTTGTTTTACTTTGTCGTTATCGTAAAGGGAAAGAACTCCCGCTTGAACTCTAGCACTGGTTTTACCAAGCTCTTTGGCAAGCGCATTAGGTTCAATTTTGATTGGTCGTCCTTCTCTTGTTTTTACCAGAACACTCGCAAAATCCGATCCATCAAAATAGGAGGTTGCATAGTAATTAGGAACCCCGGGAATAATATCGTGGGGCTTAACCACATAAGGAATCGTTTTTAACACAGGAGCCTCACAAGCTGCGAGGGTCACTGCTGCCGTAGAGAATCCTAATAATTTAAGGAAATCTCTTCTGGACGTTCCTGAACTATCATCCGACTTACCCAAAATTTCATCTACAGGAATTTCATCCTGAAACTCTTTCTGAGCCAACTTATGGTTTAAAGTTGGGTCCTTTAGTTCATGAATACTTCTGAATTGTATTTTATTTGAAGCCATTTATACTTCTAATTTAACGTTATTAATAATGACATTTTCCACACTCAAGACCACCAATAGCATCTACAGTAATCTTACCTTCTTTCTTCGGATATTGTTTTTTCAACTTATCGTGAAGATTGGCGAAATATTCTTTGTTATAGCCGTTGTCCATATCCACTTCGGTCGTTCTATGGCACTCAATACACCAACCCATGGTGAAATCATTTGCCATCGATACGACGTTCATGGTATCCACCTGTCCGTGACAAGCTTTACACACGACATCAATTTGATCGTCTGGATTCTTTTTGTTGTGGGAACTGATAATCGTCTTCTCACCAGCTACTACGTGCTGTGCGTGATTAAAATATACGAAATCAGGCATATTGTGAATACGAACCCACTCCACTGGCTTTTTCTCGTTTTTATACGATTGACTTCCTGGATCCCATCCTGTTGCGTCATAAATTTTTTGAATCTCAGCGTCATAGAACGCTTTGTCCTTCCCTGGCTCCATATACGTTCCTGTGTATTCAGAAATATTACGGTGACAGTTCATACAAACATTCATGGAAGGAATCTCTGAGACTTTCCCGTATTTAGCGGAAGAGTGACACAATTGACAGTCAATTTTGTTTTCTCCAGCGTGAATCTTGTGCGAGAAATGGATGGGTTGTTCTGGCTGATAGCCTTTGTAAACCCCGATTCCCATTAGTGCATTCCAAACTCCGTAGAAGGCTAGCAAGGCAAGTAGACCCATTGCGATCTTACCTACGTAACTATACTTCTCGTAGAGACCACCAAATGTATATGCATTCGTTTTATTAAGGCCTGCAAGTTCTTCTGTTTGGCTAAGTTTCACAAGCTGTCTCAGCTTCAATAGCAACCAGATCAAAAGACCCACAATAGCAATCAGTGAAATCAGTAGAATTTTTGAATTTTCACTTTGTTTCTTCGCTTCATTCAGAAGCGCTAGTGAATTTTCATCCGAAGCTCCAGCGGTTGCCTCTGCGGCAGGCTCTGGTGCAGGTGGATTTGAAGTGTAGGCAAGAATGTCGTCTATATCCTGGTCCGAAAGATTCGGAAAGGGAAGCATAACAATCTTATTATGATCCTCAAAGGTCTTATTGGCGTAGGCATCTCCTGAATTACGAAGTGCTTCATTGTCTTTGATCCATTTGTGTAACCAATCTACACCGAGACCTTGTTCTTTCTCCAGTCGCTCGACAACCCCACCTAAGGCTGGGCCAATCAAATTCTTGTCTAATGTGTGACACGCGGTACAATTGGCTTTAAAAAGTGTTTCGCCATTTTTAGGATCACCGTCCTGTGCGTGGACCGAAGTGGCGGTGGCAAACAATAGACCTATTGCTACCAGACCCCTCTTGTAATGCTTTCTCCAACTAATCATTTAAATAATCTTGGGTTAGTAAAAATTGATGAGTATCCATTCAATTCTGCAAAAGTAAGCTTTTTAACACTACATTAACAACCGAAAAAATTAGAGATTCCGAGAAGCCTATTAATTTGTAACCATTCTAAATAATAGCTTTTGGTATAATTTTTATTTATAGTAAATTTGCCCAAATTACCTTTGATGAAAACCAATTTACTCTATACACTATTCTTTTTTGCCCTTAACCTTGGATTGGTTAAGAGCCAAATCGTAACCAAGACAGACACTTTGCAAGGCACAACTCTTACGTTATCTATGGACAAGCGTATCAGTGAAACGATGGCGAAAATGGAAGACAATTGTACTCGCCCGTCCCAAATGCCAGGGTCTAAAAACGCCTCAGACATAGCAGACTCGAGAGATTCATCCAATTTTTCTAAACCTTTGTCAAGAGCAGAAATTTGTCGTCAAAACCCAAGAATTCTAGGGTATAAAATCCAAATTGCGGTGGCAAAAAGCAACCAGGAAGCCAACGAAATCAAATCTTTTTTCCGGAATCGTTTCCCGAACATTAAAGTTGAGACCGATGCGTCTTTGCGACCGAATTACCGTATATTAGTTGGGAGTTACGTCTCTAAACAAACGGCAAGCTCGGATTTAAGCCGTATTAGAGGTCAGTTTAAATCTGCCCGAGCGGTTCAATACCGAGTCTTTTGCGTGGAAGCGAAATAACTCCTGCTTCTTTCCTCTTGCGTAATTCTACCTGTAATAGAGGTTCAAAAAATCAAAGAATTCTTGCATTCTGTAAGCATTATTAAGCGCTAAGTACAAAGTCATAAGAATAAGTGTGATGATCAAACTGGTAAGTATTCTGGTTTGCTTTCGATAAGAATAGAGCAGCCAGCCTAAGACCAAGGGATACACCATCACGAAATGACCTCCATAAATATAGGAGGTATGCAATCCGAACTTAAGAACGCAGTGAATAAGGAAGTCGAAAAAGAAAAGGAAAAAAAGAATTTGAACCATTTTGTTTTTCCTGTTTTTTATCCAGGACCAAACAAGCAAGCTAAAAAGTACTCCCACAAATAGATACGGAACCCAACTTGTGTATACGTCCATAAATAGAGCCTTGTATTCAAAGGCTTTTTTATTGTGATAATCCCGCGTTATAAATCCTGAGAGAAGCACATTACCTCCTAAAAACCAAGAAGAAATCATATCCCATAAAGGCGTCACTTTTGGTTTTGAAAACTTTTCGTATTGCTCCGTTGTCTTTGACAAAATAAGGCCGTAGTCAAAATTCATTCGGTACAAAAACAAAAGAACAAAGACTCCTACCGCGATTGCCCCCCGAGCCACCGCATTTCCAAAGGATTTAAGGGATTTGAAGAGTCCTTTCTCGTAGAGTAGCCCTATGTAGACTTTAGCTGCATTTGTGACCGTAAGCCCCCCTATGGTAACTGTAAAGATCGTAAGTGCAGCGATCGAGAACTTCCTACCACTCCTTAATTTGCGCGCTGCATAGTAATTAAAAAGCGTCAAGAAAAAAAGACTATAGGTATACGTTTCCGGTGTGAAACTTAGAAGGATATTCGTTGCGAATAGGGAAAAAAACACCAATAGCAAACAAGACAAAACGTTTGGCAATTGAATGATCTCACGTAGATACTTGAAAATTTGCACCAGAGTTAAACTCACCATGAAAACACTACATCCAGAAAGTACGAATCGAAACGTCGAATCCATCTTTCCTCCCGAAACAAACAAAGCAAGCTCTCGAATCCAATTAAAATAATAATTTGCAAGTGGATGCCTTTCAAATCCACCGCCTGTCATCACAATCGCACGATTGTCAAAACTAAAATAGGCATCCCAAGGAATGCGATTGTCAAAAACAATTCGATAGTCAAGTGCAATAGGCATTGCTAGGGTTGTGTAACCCAGTACAAAAAAACAAAAAACAGCCCATTCCATACGATTGGAAGGGAAGACCATTTTTAAAACAAAAGAAAGTTTTTTTATTAATTTCAAAGGAGATAGAATAAGCGGTGAAAATACAAATAATCCGACACTGTTTCCTTTAGGAACTACAAGATAATGTAGAACATCCAAAGGTATCTTCATATCCCGAAGGTCGTTTGGCACTCAACTCCGGATATAGCTGCTCATAGGGCGATTTCAAGGCGGATTTCAATTGTTCAAATAAGGTCCGATCTCCCGTCTCAAGCTGCTCAATGCATTCGTAGAGAAGGTAATTTCTTAATGTGAATTTGGGATTGTTCTTTTGCATCAGTAGCAAAGCCTCCTGATCAGAAATAAGGTTCCTCATTTTACGCTTTTGGTACTTTTCGATAAAAGTGCTGAATTCTTCTTCTTGCGTAGAGGAAAGAGTCCCATAAAATACTTCTTTGAAAAAAGAAACTGGTTCCTTTGACCCCTCAAAAGATTCTAATTTAATAAAAAACAGTGTATAATCGGCCCTTGTGATCTGCATTAGACTTTGCCAATCAGAAAAGAAATCCGAATCGTCTTTTTCCAATTGCTCGAAGCCAAATTTTCTTGCCAGCATTTGATCATGTTCCTGCCAAAAGTAAGACGAAAACCCATCTAGCTCGTTCTGAAGTTCATTTGTATCGTGTACAAGGGGAGCAATTGAATTTGCAAGCTGCCATAGATTCCATTGTGCAATATGGCCCTGCTGGCCAAATGCATATCTTCTTCCGGGTAGATCCGTTGTGTTTGGGGTAAAATTTAGATCGTACTCATCTAGCATCGAAAAGGGCCCATAATCGATCGTGATGCCAGCCAGCGACATATTGTCTGTGTTCATAACTCCGTGGGTAAATCCCACTCGGTACCATTGCACCATCAAATCGGCTGTTTTGTGCATAACCTGTTTAAACCAAGCTAAATAAGGATCTAAGCTCTGTTGCAACTCCAAAGCATTGGATTCTCTTTCGATCAAAAAATCAACTAGGTCCTTCAGTAAATCTTCTCTTCCCTGCGAGGCGAGAAATTCCAAATGACCAAAACGAAAAAAATTCTTTGCGACGCGCATCATAAACGCACCCTTTTCAGGCCTTACGCGCCCGGAATACAGCTTGTCTCGCATCACCATTTCGCCAGACAAAGTAAGACTTAGGGATCGAGAAGTTGGAACTCCTAAAAAATGCATCGCTTCGCTCATTAGGTATTCACGCACCGTTGAGCGTAGAACCGCTCTGCCGTCTGCACTACGAGAATAAGGGGTTGCGCCTACTCCCTTCCATTGAAGTTCCGTAAGTTCCTTTCTGTCGTCTTCAATTTCTCCTACATATATCGCACGACCATCCCCAAGCTGCCCCGCCCAATTACCAAATTGATGTCCACTGTAGGCTGTCGCATACGTTTCAAGATTTTCAGGAATGAAATTGCAATTTAGAAAATCACAGTCTTTTGAGCCATCGATTCCACCAAGCCCAATCTCACGAGATAGTTCTTCGTTAAAATCGAGTAACTCTGCTTTTGGAAATGAATCTGGGCGCACCAGTGCATACAGTACATTTGGTGTTTGGCGCTGTGCTAAATCATAGCTCTCATCGCCTGGAAACCGTTTGCGAAACAATTGAGTAATCCTATCTAATCGCATATTACATATTCTTAAAGCGACAAAAAGGCCTTTTTAAAAGGCCTTTTGTATTATTGATTGAAATCTACGTTGGAGTCTTTATTTAATTTCTCGTTGAGATTTTCTTCCTTCTTCACAGGGGCCTTTTCCTGCGAAGATCGATCGGGAGTCGGATTTCGAATTTCTTCAATGGTTTGAAGTCCTCCTTCATCACCGTATCCTCCTAATCCTGACAAATCACCACAGTCTCCTGTCCAGTTTGAGGGCTTAATAAACTTATCCTCTGCGGAAACCCCTAGGGATTTCTCGGCCCAAATCTTCTTCATAAAAATCGCCCAAATTGGCAAAGCCATTTTTGCCCCTTGTCCTTCGCCCGTACTTCGGAAGTGGGTGGCTCTATCTTCCCATCCTACCCAAACACCGGTCGCCAAATTAGGAGTCATCCCAATGAACCATCCATCTGAGTTATTCTGAGTCGTCCCTGTTTTTGCAGCAATCTCTATCTCTTTTGAAACTCCACGTCTTCCCAGCTCTCCTGAAGCGGTTCCATACTCGGCTACCCCCTTCATCAAATCAATCATGGTATAAGCGTAGAGTTCATTCATTACCTCTTTGGTTTCATTTTTAACCTCCTTAATCACTCTTGAATTCGCATCTTCAATTCTCCAAATCATTTCGGGACGGATGTAATTCCCAAAGTTCGCAAAGGAACTGTACGCTCCTAGCATTTCATAAATGGTAATGTCTGAAGAACCTAAAGCAACCGCAAGCTGCCCTCGGGGCATATCTTGTGTAACGCCAAGATCACGAGCAAGCTGAATTACTTTGTCCGTTCCTGTCATATCCATTAAGCGTACCGCAACTGGATTTCGAGAAAATGCCAAAGCATTTCTAAGGGTCAATTCACCGCCAGTCCCCTGCACTCTGTAGCCCCTTTCATCAAACGTTGCATTGGATATCTTAGTACAAGGGGTCATTCCCAAATTCATAATGGCAGCGGCATACACAAACGGTTTGAATGTGGATCCCACCTGACGTTTCCCTTGCTTAATATGGTCGTATTGGAAATGCTGCCAGTTAATTCCTCCAACCCAGGCCTTAATCTCTCCAGTACCAGGTGTCATCGACATAAGTCCTGCCTGCGCAATTTGTTTATGATAACGGATTGAGTCGTAAGGGGACATTTCCACTTCTTCCTCCCCGTTCCACGTGAAACGTGTGGTTTTAATTGGTTTTTGAAACTCTAGCATAATTGAGTCTTCAGGGATGCCCGCAGCCGCTAATTGTTTATAGCGTCCCGTTCTCTTCATCGCCTGTAGCATAATTTTATCGCTTTCCTTTTCAGAAATCAAATAAAACGGTCTTGCTTTACGGCCCTTTTGCTCTGCATCAAAACTTTTTTGAAGAACCGTTAAGTGTTCCTTAATTGCCTCTTCGGCAAAGCGCTGCATTTTTGAATCAAGAGTCACGTATATTTTCAACCCGTCCTTATAGAGGTTTAAAGGCTTACCCGTCTTCTTCTCATGCTCTTTCAAATATTTTTCAATCTCTTTGCGAAGGAAAAACTTATAGTAGGCACTGTAACCTTCATCAATAGAACGTATTGGCTGATAATCGGTTACGATCGGAGTGTCGATTGCCTGTTGGTAGGTAGACTGGTCTAAATAACCGGTTTGAAGCATTTGCTCTAAAACTACATCTCTTCTGCGTTTTGCACGTTCCGGATTTCGTAAAGGATTGTTTGCAATTGGAGCTTCAAGCATCGCGACAAACATCGCGGCTTCTGGAAGAGTCAAATCTTTTGTCTTCTTGTTGAAATAGACACGAGAGGCCATTTCAATACCGTTTGCATTGTAGGTGAAATCAAACTTATTAAAATAAAGTGTCACAATTTCCTCCTTGGTATATCGTTTTTCCAAACTTACCGCTACGACCCACTCTTTTAGCTTTTGCACGACCCGATATAGAGGGTTCGATGACGGCTTCTTCGTAAATAAAAGTTTGGCCAACTGTTGTGTAATGGTGGATCCACCTCCTCGTTCTCCTCTAAAGTAAACCGCTCTAGCAAAGGACTTTACATCAATTCCTGAATGTTCTTTGAAGCGCTCATCTTCTTTAGCCTGAAGGGCATACACCAAATAAGGGGGGAGTTCTTGAAAGGTAACTGGCTCGGTTTTCTCTTTTTCGAATTTTCCGAGCACAACTCCGTCTGCGGAAATAATTTCAGAAGCAACATAAATATCCGGATTTTCCAGCTCTGTCACCTCTGGCATATCGCCTAGAAATCCTTGCGATACGGCAAAGAAAACGGCAGAAACACCCAAGATTACCACCACAAGTGCCGTCCAGATAAACTTAATCCATCTTTGAGTTGCAGCTTTCTGAGGCTTTTTCTTTGGCAATGGGAAGGTACTTTTGTTACCTGTTTGTTTTTTATTTTCCATCTTTCAATTGCGCAGTTTGAATTTTAATCCCAAAATCTTCAATTCCGTCTAGAGCTTCTCGTACAGTTTCTGGAGAAACTTCTAGTGTATAAAGTCCATTTTGGGGAAATCTATAATGACTTTTATACGTAAACAATACCTCTTTTGTATCCCCAAACCCTTTTCCTGTCCATTCTCCATTTGACTCTGCAAGCTGCAAGTTCACACGCTCTGTTAAAATCACCTTTGTCGAATCTACGCGCGCTACTACCTTTAGATTTAGATCTTGGTAGGGATATTCACTATTGTTTCTTACAACAAATATAATGTTTTTCGGATTTTGTGCCTCCTTTATTTCAAAATGAAACCTTTGAGTTTCAGATGCAGGCCAAATTCCGTTCAAAGAATGAATTTGAATGTCCTCTTTTGGATTCACACAACTACCTAATACACTTACAAATAGCAGGAGAAAGATCGCATTAAATTTTCTCATTCGGTTTTGGCTGCGAAACTTTTTCATTGGAATTTCCCTGGCTGTTTGACTTAGATCTTGGCCCCGATTTGCGATTGTTTGGATTTGATTGGTTTCTATTCTTATTCGGTTTTTTGTCATCCGATCCTACAGACTCCTTTTTGTTTTGCGCTTTCGATTCGTCACCTGATCTTCGATCTCTCGGTTGGTCTTTTCTGCTTTTATTGGGACCTTTGCGGCTATTTTGACGACCTCGTGAATCAAAACGGTCAATTTTGCTTTCTTGAATCAAATCCACTGGCTTCTCAGAAACCACATCCGTCGACATTAACTCTTCTAAAAGCTGTGCTTTTTGTCCTTTCTTATTGCGTTGAATTTGTTCCTTAACTTTCGCGGTATCAATATCATACCAAGCCATTGGGTTCTCCGCATAGGCAAACCACATTTTTCGTTTAAACACATCTATTTTGATGCAAAATGCACGTCCCTTTTCGGTGTCTAAACTTGTATTGGAGGAAGGGAAATCTGACAATGCATCCATATAGCTTTCCAACTCATAATTCAAACAACATTTTAGTTTTCCACACTGACCCGCTAGTTTCTGAGGATTGATACTAAGCTGCTGATAACGAGCTGCATTCGTGTTGACAGACCTAAAGTCTGTCAGCCAAGAAGAACAGCATAGTTCTCTACCGCAAGACCCAATTCCTCCGATTTTCGCAGCCTCTTGACGGAACCCAATTTGTTTCATGTCAATTTTGGTTCGAAAAGTGGAGGCATATTCTTTAATCAATAGTCGAAAATCTACGCGGCTATCGGCGGTGTAATAAAAGGTCGCTTTCGCTCCATCGCCTTGAAATTCAACGTCTGTTATTTTCATTGCAAGTCCTAAACGTGAAGCAATAATTTTTGCTTGCGTTTTGATTGCATCTTCTTTTTTTCTAGCTTCTTGCCAGGTTTCCACATCTTTTTGATTGGAAACTCGGTAAATTTTCAGGGCGTGTTCAGGTGAAAAATTTTTCTTTTTCATTTGAATATTCACTAACTCTCCTGTTAGGCTTACTACACCTACATCGTGTCCGGGACTGGATTCCACTGTAACAATACTCCCTATATGGAGTGGGAAATTTTGAGTGTTACGAAAAAAACTTTTTCGATCGTTTTTAAAACGTACCTCTACAAGTTCATTGACGGTCTTTTGACTTGGACTACCCACATCGGAGAGCCAATCAAATACACTTAATTTATAACTATTGCCACAAGTATTCACACTTTCGCAGCCATTAGCAGATTTCGTACCGCAAGAATGACCGGAATCGCCGGATGTTTTACATCCACAACTCATATTTGATTAATTTTAATAATTGCAAATTTAGGATAATTTTTAACATAGGACTTGCTCTTGTTCGTCAAAGCGCTAGGAAGGATTGAATTCAAACACAAGACCCTCACTTTTCCCTATTCTCGACAAAAAGGAATCGCAGTAATAGTACACCTCCTAAGAAACTCCATTTGGGTTAGCTCTGTTTAATGTTAAACATGCCCGAAAACCATTCCATTTTAGAAAAATAATAGACTCTTAGACAAGTAAGTAAATTCAATACTCTAGAAAATAAAAATTAAACCCATGCTTTAAATAGTAATTTGTTTAAATTTATTAACGAAAATTAACATTCGTATACAAATTAGTTCTAAATTTGAAAGCAATAATTACCAATCTATGAAAAAAATAATCATTACAATGTCCCTTTTGGCAGGTATGACTGCCTATGCAGGAGGGTTCAGAGTTTCCCTTCAAGGGGTGAAACAATTGGCAATGGCACATACCAGCGCACATGTCGAGGATGCAAGTGTGGCATTCTTTAACCCTGCCGGTATCGCGTTCATTCCCTCGAAGCTAAGTGTGGCAGCGGGTGGATTCGGAGCGATTTCTTCCGTTACATATCAAAACCCAAATACCCACGAATCGTTTGAAACCGACAACCCGATAGGAACTCCTATTTATGCAGCTGTGGCGTATAAGCCCATTGAAAACCTATCCATTGGATTTAGTTTCACAACTCCATTTGGAAGTACCATCAATTGGGGAGAAGAGTGGGCTGGCAGAGAGATAGTTCAAAAAATGTCTCTAAAAGCGATGTTCTTTCAACCTATGGTGGCCGTTAAGTTAGCTCCTTGGGCATCTGTTGGGGTGAGCTACATCCATGCAACGGGAGAGGTAGATTGGGATAAGGCCGTAACTCAACTTGGTGGCAGCCTTAACATCAACGACAAAAAAGCAAAAGGAAGCGGATACTCTCTTGGATTCTATCTTCGTCCCACAGACAAATTAGATTTAAGTATCGCCTACCGTGGTCCCGTGGATATGAAAGCTGAAAATGGAACCGCTACATTTGATATTTCTCCCGCACTTTATCCAAATCTAGGATTAAACGCGAATGGAGAAGACCAATTCCAAGCAACTCTACCTCTTGTGGATGAGTACACGATTGGAGCCACCTATCAAGCCACTGAAAAATGGAAAATCTCTGCGGATTTTAATTACACAGGATGGGACAAATACTCAAGCTTAACACTTGATTTCGCCAACGCCCCTGTCGGAAATCAACCGAACGATCCGACCGTACTTACGACTCCGAAGAATTTCCACAACACGAAAACCTTCCGAATCGGAACCGAATACAAATTTAATCCAATGATTGCAGCTCGCGCCGGATGGTACTGGGATGAAGCTCCTTACACGGACGAAAATTTCATTCCAGAAACCCCTTCGTTTGATTCACATGTGTTCACAGCCGGTTTAGGACTTAAATTTGGCGGACTTGGAGTAGACTTAGCGGGAGCCATGTCCTTTCCGAAGTCGAGAGTGTTTGACAATCCGAATACACACTTCGCAGGACAAGCAAAAGCCAAAACATATTATTTTGGTTTAGGTCTTAACTACACATTAAATAATTAGAAACCGATGAAGAAACTTATTATACCCGCAATTGCCGCCTCTTTTTTAATGCTTACTTATAGTTGTGAGACGGACTTTGACCAAGACGTGGAATCCATCTCCGTATCCAAAGGAGATGCAGACTTTAGCAAATATGTAGCGTTAGGAAACTCCCTAACTGCTGGATATAGAGACAATGCTTTGTACGTAGACGGACAAAATGAATCTTATCCTAGCATGCTTGCTCAGCAAATGAAATTAGCTGGAGGAGGAGAATTCAAGCAGCCAATGATGACCGATAACTTAGGAGGAATCCCAGCCATCGGTGTGGCCAACAAACTCGTTCTTGCAGTAGATGCGAACGGTTCACTAGGACCGGTTGTCGCAAGTGAAACCGCTTCCAACACAATTGCAAGCATTTATGGAAGTGGACCTTACCAAAACATGGGGGTTCCCGGTGCAAAATCCTTTCACCTACTTGCACCCGGTTACGGAAGTGCAGCAGGTCTACAAACAGGTACTGCGAATCCTTACTTTGTGAGATTTGCATCCTCAGCGACCACGACTGTACTTGGAGATGCCATGGCACAAAATCCAACTTTCTTTTCTTTATGGATTGGAAATAACGATGTGTTAGGGTACGCAACTTCAGGTGGCGATGGAAGCAATCCAATTACAGACATCGCACTCTTTACTCAGGCTTACAATGGACTTATCGCCACTTTAACCTCGCAAGGAGCGAAAGGAGTGGTTGCAAACCTACCCAATGTAACCGCGATTCCATTCTTTACAACGGTTCCGTACAATCCCGTACCGCTTGATGCAGCGAGTGCTACGGCACTAAACCAACAAGTGTTTGGGCCATTAAGTCAAATTTTATCGGCTTATGGGCAAGGATCTAGAATTAAAATGGTTTCTCAGTCCAACAACCCACTTCTTTTGAAGGACGAATCGTTAACCGATATGTCTGTGCAAATTACAGGAGCCTTAGTAGCGAATGGAATTCCAGCTCAACAAGCAGGATTAATGGGTGCACTTTACGGTCAAGCAAGACACGCTACCAGTGCCGATTTAATCCCATTAACGACAAGCTCTGTTATTGGAACAACCCCTTCTTCTCCACTGGCTGTAGCCCCATTTGATAAATTTGGTGTTACTTTCCCACTCCAAGATAAGCATGTATTAACGGCGGTAGAGAAAGACGAAGTACTTGAAGCCACTAGCGCATTCAACAAAGTAATCAGTTCTGCTGCGACTGCGAAAGGACTTGCCTTTGTGGATGCAAATGCGAAAATGCTAGAACTCGCAAGATCTTCAGGAATCACTTTCGATGGCGTAAAATACACCACTACTTTTGTAACTGGAGGTACCTTCTCTCTTGATGGGGTTCACCTAACAGGACGTGGGTACGGAATTATTGCAAATGAATTTATTAAATCAATTAATAAAAAATACAACTCTTCCCTTCCTTTGGTGAATGTGAACCAATATTCAGGAGTTACCTTCCCCTAAGTTAGGATTGATACTTTAAAAGTCAAATAGAAAAAACCAGAGCGATTGCTCTGGTTTTTTCTATTTGTAATTTCTATTTACTTAGGGTTTTCCGATTGTAAACCGAAGTCCGGTCCGTAGACTTACATTAACCGGTTTATCCTTATACAAGGACTGTATGCTTGAATTGTCATTTAAATGGTATTCAATACCGGGTTCCACATATAGACTAATGTTTTTATGTAAACGGTATTCAAGGCCCACACCGGCATTTAAAGATACTTGAAGCGGTTTTTCACTAAGCTTTTCTTTCGTGAAAGTCTCAGGCTCATCCTTCACTACGTACTTGGTTCTTGAACTAGCAGCTACTACTTTTTTAACTTCTCCTCCTCCATAGGCATAGGTACGTACTTTGGAAGTCTCTGAAATCTCATAATTGACAAAAAGAGGCACTCCTATATAATGTAAATCTTGTCGGCTTTCCCAATAGCTGGTTTCGGTCCCGGCTTTTAGATCAGAACGTAAAAGCGTATAACTTACACCTGAACTTAAACTCCATTTCGAAGTAAGTGGGTATTGAACCGCGAGTCCGTAAGTTACAGGCGTATGATGATTTATTTCGGTGCTGGCTTTCTGTGCTAAATTCTCCACTAGTACGTTAGCATAGGGCGCATCAAGTTGCGCCATCGCCATTCGTGTGGCACTTCCACCGCTTAGGGTTAAGTACCCTGGGTTTTGTGCCGTAGAATTGGAAGCCAATTGTCCTGCAATCGGTCCAAAACTAAAACCTCTTCTCTCTTTGGTCCTCTTATTTGAGCTAGAAATTCTATCGGATTGTTTCTGCTTAGCAGTCACTGCAAAGTTTTTATACGGATAAGGGTCTGCTACTATTTTCGCTCCACTTAGAATCCCATACGTTTGGATACCCGTCCCTGAAAAAGAGGATAGAGACCGACTGTCTATATACGTTTCTACTTCTTTACGATTTTGATTTACTCTAGTTATGAAGGGATCTAAATTTCGTAGTAATGATTTCTCTCTCTTTTCAATCTTCACTATTGCCGGCTCAGATTCTGTTCTTAACCCTATATTCTCAACCTTATTTGAAGTTTTGAGCTTCTCTTTATTTCCTTCCAGAGTCAAGGAACGGTTTGGCGAAATTTGCTGCTTTCTGTCTAAAGTTGAAAAAAGCAGTGCTCCGCAGACTAGGATTCCCCCTAGACTGGCGGCAATGGCTAAGTTTTGAACTTTTCGTCTTCTCGCTATACGGGCAGAGCTACCCACTAGCGGGATAGAAGTAACCTCAGCAGGAAGCTCAACAAATAGACTTTGTTCTATTTTTTGCCATCCGTCTGAGTCTGGAGCCATCTCGTGGCCTTCCATCTTCTCTCTAAGCGTATGTGACCAGTTGCGTTTCATAAGATCTTTTTATCTAAACTTTGTCGTAATTTTATCTTCTCCGCTAAAATACTTTTAGCGCGGTGAAGTTGGGATGCAGATGTACTCTCTGTAATGTTTAAGTGCTCTGCAATTTGCTTGTGACTTAAATTTTCAAATACAAACAAATTAAAAACCGTTCGGTATCCGTCAGGCAATTGCAATATAAACTCCAATATTTCCTCCTGGGATAGACTCTCTACTTCTGGTTCTATAATCTCGGGCTCAGCAAGCTCCTCTTCAAACTGCAGTCTTTGCCACTCGGATCGAGATTTAAGCTCGCGAAGAGCTTCATTAATCACAATTCGTGACGCCCAGGCCTTAAGCGAGCCTTCTCCACGAAATTGGAAGGAAGAAATCGAATGAAACATTTTTATAAAACTATTTTGGAGCACGTCGTTTGCAAGATCCCGGTCTCTCACATAACGAATGCATAGCGACATCAGGCCAGGAGAAACTGAATGATACCATTCTCTCCACGCCACTTGCTCCTTTTGAAGAAGTGAGGCGATATATTCCTGTTCCGATCCTCTATAGCTATTCATTCCGATACTTCCCTGCAAAAAAACAAGGATTGTTCAAATGTACAACCCTTGTATTAATTTATAGATCGAATTCTATTTTTTTAGCCCTCCAAACAAGTAGCTAATCTCCTGGGTAGAAGCTAGCACTTCTCCATCTACTTCAATTTTGTCTGCATTAAATGCAAGGTAAAGTTCGGCTCCCATTTCAGTGGCATAATAAGAACCTGCGGCTTCTTGTTTAAAGTGAACCACCACAGATTTGGTTTGTCCGTCTACAGGCAAATCAAATTGAAGAGATTGTGCCGCTAACTTTAGAATCACTTCTTTCTTACTAGAAGCCAATTCACCTGTATACCCCATTGTGTATGGAATAGGCTCAAGTTGCTCTAAAGCTTCTTTTACTTTAATTGGATCCGTCAGAATGGATTTTACAATCTCGTCCATTGGAAACTCCTTAATTGCAATTGCATCTGCACTTGCCGTAAATGCTGCAAGGTAGGTTTTGCTAAATTGTCCCTGCTTTGCGACAGCTTTCCCACTATATTCACCGGGTACATCGCTCACTTCAACGGGTAATAATTCAGCGAAGTTATCGTCGTCCATGCGACATGAGACAAAAGTTAGTCCGATTAATGCAAACAGAGCGAAGGTACGCATCCAAGTCATTTTGTTTTTCATTTCGTAAAGTTTATAATTTTAAATTGTTTTAGTGAGCACTCACTAGGATAAAGTCAAAAAAACAGAAACCTTGCATGGGAAATTGAAAGAAAATCATAACCTTTTGATATTCAATGATAAAAATTTTAATTATAAATTCACTTGCGCTCTCTAAGTGCAAAAGAATCTATTCTGACTGTATCGGATTTGCCTTTAGCCTTTACAAGGGTGGTCCCATTTTCCCTGTGAAAAAGATAACCTCTAACATTTAACGGTCCCAAATTCATGTTACATTAAATTTTGTTTAAATTTGTGCTCTAATAAAAAGTTAAAAATGGCGGAGCAATTAAGTTATTTATTTTCGACAAGAACAAGCAAAGAATTAGCAGAAAAGATGGCTGAATTTTATGGTCAATCGCTAGGGAAAATCAATTTTCAAGAATTTAGTGATGGGGAATTTGAACCGGTTCTTGATCAATCTGTTCGAGGAGGACGTGTCTTTTTAATTGGGTCGACATTTCCACCTGCAGACAATTTATTAGAACTTCTTCTAATGATTGATGCGGCAAAAAGAGCGTCCGCAAAAAGCATTACGGTCGTTATTCCTTATTATGGACTCGCAAGACAAGACCGAAAGGACAAACCAAGAGCACCAATTGGAGCCAAATTAGTAGCCAATCTACTTACCGCGGCAGGGGCCACTCGCATCATGACCATGGATTTGCATGCGGACCAAATCCAAGGATTCTTTGAGATTCCAGTGGATCATCTTTACGCCTCTACCATTTTCGTAGATTACATTACTTCATTGAATCTAGATAGTCTTACCGTTGCCTCTCCAGATATGGGAGGAGCGAAAAGAGCGAAAAACTATGCGGGACACTTAGGAGCAGAAGTGGTTATTGCTTATAAAGAAAGAAAAAAGGCCAATGTCATAGAAGAGATGTTCCTTATTGGAGACGTGAAAGACCGCAACGTGATCCTGATCGACGACATGATCGATACAGCAGGAACTCTTTGCAAGGCAGCAGAAATTTTAATGAAAAACGGAGCGAAATCCGTTCGTGCGATGGCAACCCACGCAGTCCTTTCCGGAAAAGCCTATGAAAACATTGAAAATTCACCTCTTTTAGAAGTAATCGTCACGGACACCATTCCCGTAAAAACAGAACTTAGCTCTAAAATCAAAGTACTCTCGAGTGCAAAGCTCTTTGCAGACGTGATGAAAATGGTACACGAGCACCAATCCATCAGCGAAAAGTTCATAATTTAATTCGCAAACGACAATCCAATCTCTCCGCCCTCCCTTTTCTTGGAGGGCGGTTTTTAGTTTAGCAAAAAAATAGTTATCTTTGCCCACTCAAAAAATAATTTTTTTACAATGAAATCAATTACAATTCAAGGCACAAAAAGAGAAAGCGTGGGCAAAAAGTCTACAAAAGCTTTACGTGATGCTGAACTAGTTCCTTGTGTTGTTTATGGTGGAGGTGAACCTTTGAACTTTTCTTCTGAAGAAAAAGCATTCAAAGGCTTAGTTTACACGCCAGACGCACACACAGCTGAACTTGTTATCGACGGTCAAACCATCCCTGCAGTTCTTCAGGACATTCAGTTTCACCCAATTACTGACAAAATTTTACACGTAGACTTCTACAGATTATCCGACGACAAACCGGTAATCATGGAAGTACCTGTAAGATTAACAGGTCGTTCTAAAGGGGTTGTTGCTGGGGGTGCGCTAAGACAATCTTTCAGAAAACTGAAAATCAAGGCTCTACCTGCAAACCTACCAGACGAAATCGTAGTTGATGTAACTCCACTTAAAATTGGTAACAAACTTTATGTAGGTGACATCAAAACTTCTAACTTCACTTTTATGCATCCAGACAACGCAGTTGTTGTGGCTGTTAAAATGTCCAGAACTGCTCTTAAAGGTGGTGCTGCTCAAGACGATGATGAAGAAGAAGAAACAACGGAAGGTGCAACTGACGCACCCGCAAGTGAATCTGCAGAATAATAAAAATCTCTTAAGAGACACAAGAAAGCCGCTTCATTTTCATGAAGCGGCTTTTCTATTTCGTTCAATTTCTTAAAATCTATTTTTCAATTCCGTTGCTTGAATCCTTTATCTCGGTAAGCAATCTATTTTGGATTTCCTTTTGTCGGCTAGGATCCATCCCTCCTCTCCCTTGACCTCGACCGGGTCCAGAAGCTGCGGCCATAAAAGCCACAGGATCCTTGCGGAATCTTGCTTTTTGCTTTTCAAAATCAGAACGCTTTAAGTTGATTAGACGTCCTCTGCCAAACCCACTGGTGTCCGCGCTATTCGCTGCGCTCACGTTTAGAGCTTTGCTTTCTTTTAAATCAAAGCTATACTCACCCGATTCATCCTCTACTTTTACAATCAGTCCTGGAAGACCTGAAAACTTATAAGGTCCATCTGCAAAAGGGATTTCCGTAGTAAACCAAGCGGTCCATTTTCTTCCCCCAAAATCTACGGTTGCTTTTTGCGCAGAGTAGTCGCCCACTTTAGTCGTTTCGTCCTGGATTTCCCAAGCCATTTTACGATCCTCCTGGTAAGCGTATTGATCACGACCAATTCGTTCTTGGTAGGTGGTAACTTGATCTTTTAAATTTTTCTTTACTACGTAGTTTATTTTCGAGTTTAGATCTCTGAACTGAGAGGCTTCCATGGTCCCAGTCACTCGCACACGCTGGATCAAAGAATCTCGCTTTACCGAATTTTCTGACTGAAATACCGATTGACCCTCCCCTACATCGAGAAGTACGTTTTCAACCACCACTTGGTCAGGTTTTTCTAGATTAGGAACCATCCTTGCCTCGTAGACAAATCGCATCGATTGCGCACTGCCTAAAAAACTTACTGTGACAAGTAAGGAAAGCATTAATTTTCGCATTTCAAATTATTTAAAGTTGGATATGAATTTTTAAGAAAAGTTAAAAAATCTCCCTTGAAAAAACACATTTCTTTTTGAACATCCCATCCATGGCCAATCTTCAAGCTTTTCAATATCTTAAAAAAGGATAAAATAGTCCTCTTAAAGTCTCTGTCAATGGGAATGATAGGTAAAATAAGGAGTTAAATTTGATAATCCATGTAATAGTTCGTATTTTTGTAATCTAAAATCATTCTAAATAAAAACAATGATCAAAGTAAGCGATCAAGCAAAACAGAAAGCCATCCAACTCATGAGCGATGATGGGTTCGATGCACTAGTAGACTACATTCGTGTAGGCGTGAAAAGTGGGGGATGCTCAGGACTTGAATATGTCCTGAAATTCGACCATTCGAAAGAAGAATTAGATCAGGTTTTTGAAGACAACGGCATCAAAATAATCATTGATAAGAAATCTATCCTCTACCTAGCGGGAACCGTACTTGAGTATTCAGGTGGCCTCAATGGAAAAGGATTCGTATTCAACAATCCGAATGCCTCGAGAACTTGTGGTTGTGGAGAAAGTTTTAGCTTATAGCAAGCAAAGGGCTCCAAGTGCAGCCTCTAATTCTATAAAACAAATCGTTTTAAAGAATAACCTATTGTAAATCTTATGACTAAATATACAGAAGACGATCTTAGAGAAGATCTCAAAACCAAAGAGTACGAAGCGGGCTTTTATACGGACATTGAATATGAAGATTTCCCGACCGGACTGAATGAAGACATTGTTCGATTAATCTCGGAAAAGAAAGAAGAACCAAGCTGGATGACGGAATGGCGTTTAGACGCATACCGAGTTTGGCTTAAGATGACTGAGCCTACTTGGGCCAACATCAAACATGAATCTCCAGACTTCCAAGCTATTAAATACTATTCAGCGCCCAAGAAAAAGCCAGAATTAGAAAGTCTTGACGAAGTAGATCCAGAACTACTGAAAACCTTTGAAAAACTAGGGATTAACATCGAGGAGCAAAAAAGGCTTTCCGGTGTGGCTGTGGACATCGTAATTGATTCCGTATCTGTAAAGACCACCTTTCAAAAGACACTAAAAGAAAAAGGGATTATTTTCTGCTCTATTTCGGAAGCCATCAGAGAACATCCGGAACTGGTCAAAAAATACCTAGGCAAAGTAGTTCCGAGAGGAGATAATTTCTATTCTGCCCTAAACTCCGCTGTATTTTCGGACGGTAGTTTCTGTTACATTCCAAAAGGGGTGAAATGCCCTATGGAACTTTCTACTTACTTTAGAATTAACCAAGCGGGAACAGGCCAATTCGAAAGAACTTTGGTCATCGCAGACGAAGGAAGCTATGTATCTTACCTGGAAGGATGTACTGCACCATCGAGAGATGAAAACCAATTGCACGCTGCCGTAGTAGAGCTAATTGCAATGGACGGTGCCGAAATTAAATATTCCACAGTCCAAAACTGGTATCCAGGAGACGACCAAGGAAAAGGAGGGGTTTACAATTTTGTAACCAAACGTGGACTTTGCGAAAAGAATGCAAAAATTTCTTGGACCCAAGTAGAAACTGGATCTGCCGTGACTTGGAAATACCCAAGCTGCATTCTTAAAGGAGACAACTCCATTGGAGAATTCTACTCGATTGCTGTGACCAACAATCATCAATATGCCGATACTGGGACCAAAATGATCCACATAGGTAAAAACACAAGATCCACGATTATTTCCAAAGGGATTTCTGCTGGAAAATCGAACAACTCATACCGTGGACTAGTGAAGGTGATGCCAAGCGCAAAAGGAGCGAGGAACTTCTCACAGTGTGATTCACTCTTAATGGGCAATGAGTGCGGCGCGCACACTTTCCCATATATTGAAATAAAAAACCCAACTGCGCAACTTGAGCATGAGGCCACCACTTCCAAAATCGGAGAGGATCAGATTTTCTATTGCAACCAAAGAGGAATTAACACAGAAAAGGCCATCGCACTTATTGTCAATGGATTCAGTAAGGAAGTACTAAACAAGCTTCCCATGGAATTTGCAATTGAAGCTCAAAAATTACTTGAAATATCACTAGAAGGATCTGTAGGATAATATCCCCAGATTAAAAACCTAAATTTAAAGTCTGCCATCACGATTGGCATCACAAATACGCAAATTAGATTATGCTTAAAATTAACAACCTACATGCCGAGATTAAAGAGGAAGGCATTGAAATACTAAAAGGAATCAACCTAGAGATCAAACCGGGAGAAGTCCATGCAATCATGGGACCTAACGGAGCAGGAAAATCAACTCTTTCTTCTGTCATTGCAGGAAAAGAGGATTACGAAGTTACGCAGGGAGATATCCAATTTGAAAACAGCAGTATTCTAGAGGACGCACCGGAAGACCGGGCACACAAAGGAATTTTCATGTCCTTCCAATACCCGGTGGAAATACCTGGTGTGACGGTAACAAACTTTATCAAAGCTGCGTTAAACGAGACTCGTAAAGCGCATGGTTTAGAGGATCTACCTGCAAAAGAACTCCTTGCTCTTGTGAGAGAAAACTCGGAAAAACTAAATATTCGCAAAGATTTCTTAGGCCGTTCGTTAAACGACGGATTCTCAGGTGGAGAAAAGAAAAGAAATGAAATTTTCCAAATGCTAATGTTGAATCCCAAACTTGCGATTCTGGACGAAACGGATTCGGGACTCGATATCGATGCCTTGCGAATCGTTGCAGACGGGGTAAATTCATTTAAAAACGAGGGAAATGCAGTTTTATTAATCACGCACTACCAAAGACTTTTAGATTATATCCAACCTGACTTTGTTCATGTTCTAGCCGATGGGAAAATCATCAAAACGGGTGACAAATCTCTTGCCTTAGAACTTGAAGACAAAGGCTATGATTGGCTGCTAAACTAAGATCTTAACCTGGGAGGCCAACCTCTCGACTTATTTTTTGCCCCGTGGGGCAGTAAAACCTAAATATAAGAATGCCACTATTAGAATCAATTCAAAATAACCACCCTGAATTTCTACAAACTCTTGAGCACCGTTTTCTAGATGAACCTAGAAAGGAGGCTCTTGCGAAATTCCTTGATCTAGGCTTTCCGACTAAGAAAGACGAGGAATATAAATACACGAACCTAAAGGAAATTACAGAAAAAGAGTACTCGATGTTCCCTGTGGAAGAACATCATATCACCGAGCAGCAATTAAGCGAACTGCATCTAGGAGAAGAAAACTTTGACTGGATCGTGTTCATTAACGGGAAGTTGCATAAAGAACTATCCAAAGTCTCCATTGAAAATGTGGAATTCATGTCCTTTAAGCACGCCTTAAACGATGCGAACTACAAAGAAGTTTTTGAGAAATACTTTGGCAAAGTTGCAAATCCAGAATTGGCGTTTACCAATTTGAACATGGCTTATTTCCGCAATGGATTCTTCATGAAAGTACAGAAAAACGTCGTGATTGAAAAACCAATCCACGTATTCTATCTATCCGACAATCAACCTACCCATACTTTCTATAACACAAGAAACCTACTGATCGTGGATCAAGGTGCTGAAATCGAAGTCATTGAAAGTCATCACAACTTTGACTCTCATAGCGTCCTAACCAATTCGGTTACGGAAATTTTCACCTACTCCAATGCAAAAGCGGATTGGCACAAAGTTCAAAACGACTCTGCTACTTCCTATTTAATTGACCACACGTTTGCCCAACAAGAAAGTGACAGTCTCACCACAGTAAACACATTCTCTTTCGGAGGGAAAATCATTAGAAACAATTTGGATTTCATTCAAAACGGTTCTAATATTAATTCGTTCATGAACGGAATTACCCTTATTGGAGACGACCAACTTGTAGATCACCACACGGCGGTACACCACAACCAGCCTAACTGTGAGAGTTATCAAAACTACAAGGGAATCTACAACGATCGTTCTCACGGGGTCTTTAATGGAAAGGTTTTTGTGGATAAAATCGCACAAAAAACCAATGCCTACCAGCAGAATAACAATATTTTACTCTCTGAAGGAGCAAGTATTGACACGAAGCCACAATTAGAGATTTTTGCAGACGATGTAAAATGCTCCCACGGCTGTACCGTAGGTCAGTTAGACAAAGATGCACTGTTCTATTTAAGACAGCGCGGGATTTCTGTCAAAGAAGCGCGGGCCCTTTTATTATATGCCTTTGCAAATGATGCGATGGAAAACATCGACATCGAACCTCTAAAAACCAAAATCTCAAAACTTTTAGCCGAAAAACTAGAAGTTCAAATTGAGTTTTAATTTTTTTCATAAATGATTTTTTAGATCTGCCGCCTTTTGGACGGCAGATTTTTCGTTATTTTACACCATGGATCACAAGGCAATTAAAGAAAATATCCTTTCCTATTCAAAAGAGCAGAAAGTAAAAGAGGCTGTGGAATACCTCGTGGAAACCTATGGATTAAGCCACAGCAACATTCATGGGTTTGAGCTCCGAAGCGAAATCTCACCAAACAGTCTTCTTCTCACAGCCGAAGGCCCCATAGGAGGAAAGCAAACGGTGTATTTGCCTCAAAATATTTTGCATTTCGATCTTTCCCTTATCCTCAATATGATTGCACATGAGATGCTCCATGTTCGTCAAAAGGACCGCGAAAATCCAGTGGAGGATAAAAATGAACGCGAATGGCAAGCCTACTACGAAATGCTATTCCATCCCCACTTTCCTTTGATCCCTGATGCTCCTGATTTTAACCGCATTCAATTTGCCGAAAAAGCCCTTATTTACTACAACAGGATGGGAGAAGGATCTGCACTCCAAATTCGATATGAAAAACAAAAAAGGCAAGTTCAGGCGCTACTTGAGTCTCTGAAATTGCCTAGTTAGAAAGGAATGTGATTCTTTATCTATTTTAGATACTCTTCCACGAGGTGGATCCAATAGCTCGCGCCAACTGGTAAAATACTTTGATTAAACTGGTATTTTGGATGATGTACCATAAAGCCTTCTCCATTGCCCACCATGCAATAATTTCCCTTTTTCTTTTGTAGCATAAAAGCGAAATCTTCACTTCCCATATACGGCGGGGAAGGATATTCCACACGTTCATTGCCAAAATACTTTTCTGCAACTCCTTTAGCAAACGCTGTTTCTTCTGGCGTATTCACGAGCACTGCACCGGGCACTCCTTCTTTGATTTCATAAGTCACTCCAAAACTTTCTGCCTGCGCTTTCGTGATGGACTTAATCTTAGCTAAAACCATTTCTCGATCCTCAGAGCGCATCGTTCTCGTACAAATCTTTAACGAAGCGGTTTGCGGAATTACATTTCCTGCATTTCCTGAATTGAAAGCTCCTATGGTCACCACCGCGCTATTCCATGGACTCATATTTCGACTTACAATCGTTTGCAATGCCATTACTAGGGCGCTTCCTGCCACTACAGGATCAATTGCTTTTTCAGGCATGGAACCGTGTCCTCCTTTGCCCTCTAAGATGATCTCCCAATTGTCAACTGCAGCCATAAACTCGCCATCTGCAAAATGAAAGGTCCCTTCTTTTAGCCCCGGCATATTATGCATTCCAAAAACAGCATCCATAGGAAATTTTTCAAAGAGCCCATCTTCGATCATTGCGACTCCTCCCTCCATGGTTTCTTCACCCGGCTGAAAAATTAAATGGATCGTTCCGTTAAAATTCTTCGTTTCAGCTAGGTATTTTGCCGCTCCAAGAAGCATAGAGGTGTGTCCATCATGCCCACACAAATGGGACTTCCCTTCGAACTGACTTTTGTAAGGGAGATTGTTATCTTCCTGGATAGGAAGCGCATCAAAGTCTGCTCGTAAGCCTATGGATTTATTTGAATCTCCAACTTTCAAAGAAGCCACGATTCCGTATTTCCCTATCCCCTTGGTGACCGTATACCCTTCAAACTGTTCCAATTTCTCTGCAATAAAATCCGCTGTGTTTTCTTCTACCATGGACAGCTCAGGCGACTTGTGCATGGTTTCCATCCACTGGTTTAACTCTGCCTGTCTGCTTTTTAAAATTTCAATTGTGTCCATACTATTCAATTTGTTTTTTACCTTTTGGTATTGTGACCAGAATGCTAATTATGGCAAGAATTGCCATAATGAAATTTACGCCTAAGGCGATACTAGCGCCTTGGCGAATTGCTAAATTATCTTGTCGTCCCTGAAAAACGACCAAGTTGTTCACCCATTCAATCGGGCCCTCATTCCCGCTAAGTGCCGTAAACACACTTGCAGAAATCGCCACTCCAATAGCCGCTCCTAACGAAGAAGCCATTTTATAAATTCCCGAGCCTGCGCCTGCCTGATCATCAGGCAAATTGGAAAGTGCCGCATCCGTCGAAGGCGTGGCATAAAAGGCAAGACCCACCCCGAAAAGTGAGAAGGCTACAACGGCTAAAATTTTATAGGTATCCGTCATGACAAAGGTCAACATCAGAAGTAAAATGGAAAACCCTACAATACTTGCTCCCCAAAGCATCGGTTTTCTTGCTCCAAAACGTTGGAGCAACTTTTCTCCGACTCGGATAAAGGCGACAATGGCGATTGCGTATCCTAAGGTTAAAACACCTGACTCTTGAGAACTTAAACCTGCTCCCAATTGAACGAGGGATAGGGAAATAATCAAAATTCCGGCGCACGCATTTAAAAGAAAATTAGAAATTGTTGCCCCTGTATACGTAAGGTTTTTAAACAATTTAAAATCCACGAACGCTAAAGAATTCTTAATTTCAACTCGGAAAAACACAACACCGAAAAGAACAAATACTCCAAGTAGCCCTAAGGACTTTGGACTCATCCAGCCCCAATCACTTCCATTCGATATGAAGAATTGAAAGGCTATAATCGCGATCATAAAAGTGACCACGCCCAGGAAATCAAATTTATAGGAGCCGTTCGTTTCTGTTTTGCTCTCCGGAGTTCCTCTCACCATTAAGAATCCAATGATGGAGATGATAACGGTACTCCAAAAGATATAGCGCCATCCTAAATTAGAGGCCACAAGTCCGCCAAATAAAGCACAAAAACCTGAACCTCCCCATGAACCAATCGACCAAAGACTAATGGCTCTTTGTCGTGCAGGACCTTGCCAATAAGCTTTCACTAGTGCAAGACTGGCAGGCATTAAACAAGCTCCGGAGAGTCCTTGCAAAATCCTCCCGCTGATTAATACATAAGAACTAGAAGGTCCTATCGGCGTAATTGCAATGAGAGCGGACCCCAGCATGCTTAGAATAAATCCTATCTGAACCATTTTCACTCTACCCACACGGTCTGCAAGTCCTCCCATGACCACGATAAAAATTCCTGAAAATAAAGAGGTAATTGAGACGGCAATGTTCATCGTGTTTTGCTGAATTCCAAGATCTTTCGCCATTTCCACATTGATATTCAATGTAGTCTGTGCGAAGAGCCAGAAAGCAAGCACCCCAAGAATCATCCCAAAAAGCAAACGATCTGTACCCTGGAAGCCTGAGGACGTTGTGTTTGTTTCCATACTATGTTATTTATATGTTTTTGTGCTTAGAAAAAGTATTCTTTTTAGGTTTCTTGAACCTGCCATTCACGAATTATTCCTACCCTGCTTTTCAAATACCTACTTACAAATTGTAAGAATTTTATCTTCTTTGATTAACGAAGTTAGTATATTTTTCTTTGCCGTGAAGTGTAAAAGTGTTAACTTAACTTTACATTAGTATCTAAAGTCCCATCCTATGATAAAACAAATTCCCATTGAAAAGATCCTATTTTTAGACATAGAAACTGTCTCACAAAAGCCAAAATGGGAAGAACTTTCCGATACAGAAAAGTACCTATGGAACAAAAAAGCAAAATCCCAACTTCTGGAAGGTCAGGATTCCTCGGAAGTCTACTTTGAACGGGCCGGTATTTTCGCAGAGTTTGGAAAAATTGTCTGTATCTCTGTGGGTATGGTCGAAAAATCAGGCCGCTTGAAAATTAAAAGCTATGCTGACAATGACGAACTCATCCTTCTTCAAGAATTCGGCGAACTTTTTAACCACGCTGGCATGCGTGGGACAATTCTCTGCGCTCACAACGGAAAAGAATTTGATTTTCCATGGATTTCTCGGCGCTATCTAATCAATGGAATGCAGCCACCCCAAGCGTTCCAAAATTTTGGAAAAAAACCTTGGGAAATCCCCCATCTAGACACGCTCGAACTTTGGAAATTCGGAGAATACCGTAGTTTCGTTTCCTTAGAACTTCTTTCTCATGTATTAGGTCTTCCCACGCCAAAAGACGACATTGACGGATCCATGGTTTCGTCTATCTTTCATATAGACAAAGATTTAATTAGAATAATTAAATATTGTGAAAAAGATGTCTTAACTTTGGCAAACGTATTTTGCCGACTTAGGCAAGAACCTATTTTAGAACGTTATTAAGAGAATTAAATGAGTTTAACAGACGAACAAGTCGCTAGTATAGGCGAAAAGATTATTTTAACATTAAAGACGGTTTACGATCCTGAGATTCCGGTCGATATATACGAATTAGGGCTTATTTATGATGTCCAAATTTCAGAAGAAGGCGAAGTGAAAGTCATCATGACTTTAACCACTCCGAACTGTCCAGTTGCCGAATCCCTACCCCAAGAAGTGAAGGAAAAGGTCGCAGGAGTTCCTGGCGTGAAAAATGTAGATTTAGATTTGACATTTGAACCGGCATGGAACAAAGACATGATGAGCGAGGAAGCAAAATTCGAGCTTGGCATCTTATTCTAATCGTTAGCCTAGATATAGACAAAAAATCATACAAAAAAAGAGGATTTAGCATCCTCTTTTTTGTTTTTTTAACGCGTAGCAAGCGGCTCGCTGCTTCGACTCCACTCACTCCATGATCCCACATAGAGCGTAGGGACTTCAAGTCCTGCATAACTCATTGCCAAAATGGTATGACAGGCCGTGACACCAGAACCACAATGTACAATAGGGGAATGACTCTCCTCTTTCTCAAGAATTGATTCGTATTTTGATCTTAAAATTTCTTTGTCTAAAAACAGTCCGTGCTCATCTAAATTTTCAGAAAAGGGAACATTCAAGGCTCCTGGAATATGGCCTGCGACTAGGTCAATGGGTTCAAAATCTCCTTGGAAACGGCTCTCTTCTCTCACGTCAATTACCACTCGCTCTTTTTGATCTATTGCTTTTTTCACCTCAAGAAGGGATACCACAGGAAGACCCCATACTGTGGCCGCTATTCTTTCGGCAGGCTTTGCTTGCTGAGGTCCTGAACCCAGAGGGATTCCCTTAGATGCTCCTGCTGCAAATCCACCGTCTAGTACGTAGACCTCATCGAGGCCAATCGCTTTTAACATCCACCAAGCTCTTGCGGCCGCATTTGCGCCAAAACTAGTGTCATAAATCACGACAAACGAGTCACGTCCTATTCCGAGCTGACTCACCGTCTCTAAAAACACAGAAATTTGCGGAAGCGGATGTCGTCCCCCTTTTGTAGGGTCTTGCGTTACAGCACTTAAATCTGTATTTAAATCTACAAACAATGCTCCGCTTAGGTGGCTTGTCAAATACTCCTCCTTGGCTCCCGCTCCTGTTCTTGCGTCCCATAAGACAAGTGAGGGATCAGAAAGCCTATCCTTCAACTCCTTTGCTGAAATTAATGTAGTGTTCTTCATTGCATTAAAGTATTAAAAATGGAACACGTCTTTTGCCCGGTTATAGGCACTTTCAAAATTCAGTAAATTAAGACCGTGGGGAATATTTTTATTGTGCAGAAAATTAATCAATTGCTCCGTTGGAAGATTACCGACTAAATCGTCTTTGGCCATTGGGCATCCTCCAATTCCTTTAATAGCAGTGTCAAAACGCAAGCAACCCCGATCGTAGGCTGCTTTAATTTTTTCGTAAGAGTCCTCGTAGCGATTGTGAAAATGCGCACCAAAATTAATCTCCGGATTTAAACTTGGAATTTTGTCGAATAACAAATCTATGGTCTCGACTGTAGCCACTCCAGTTGTATCGGAGAGTTGGATGTTCGTGATGCCTAACTCAATAAAACGTTTGGCCCAATAATCCACATCCTCCCATCTCCATTTTTCCCCATAAGGGTTTCCAAAGGCCATCGAAAAGTACAAATTCAATTCTTTGCCTTCTGCATTTGCCATTTTAAAAATCTCTCCAATTTGTCGAAAGGCTTCTTCTTGATTCTTGTTTGTGTTTCGGAATTGAAAAGTTTCCGAAATAGAGAAAGGGAAGCCTAAAACATCGACATTGGAATGGCTTAGTGCTTTTTCAGACCCGCGTATATTCGCGACGATCACAGAAAGTTTTGTCTTCGAATTGGATTTGTCTATTCGGTCAACTACTTCTCCACTGTCCGCCATTTGGGGAATTGCCTTTGGGGATACAAAGCTTGCGCAATCTAAAACATCAAAACCTACACTCATAAGTTCATTTATGTAGTCAATTTTAGTGTCAGTGGGAATAAATTCACCCCATCCTTGCATGGCATCTCTTGGACATTCAGTAAGAAACATGTGTTTGTATTTGCGTTTACGTAAAGATAAACATTTTGACCAAAGTCCAAAATCTACTCTCAAAAAATCACCGCACTCCAAACGGGGCATAAACCTCCTTGCAAGAGTTTAGGGCTAATTTATTACCTTTGTTTAATTACAATTACATATTCTATTAAAGCATGCAACCGATAAATTTTACACCTGAGTGGAAGTCTAAACTTCAAGACCGTTTTCTGAATTACGTGAGAATATACTCCACCAGTGACCCTGAAAGTGAATCTTGTCCTTCAACTCCTCAGCAGTGGACCATTGCAAAATACATATTTCAAGAGCTTCAAGAACTAGGACTTAGCGATGTAGAACTAGACGGACAGGGGTATATTTATGCCACCCTGCCTTCCAATAAAGAAAATGACAGTGATCCGACAATCGGATTTATTGCGCACTACGATACTTCACCCGACTTTAATGGAGAGAACGTCAATCCTCAAATTTGGGAAAATTACGACGGAAAAGATCTTATTTTAAATGAGAAAACAGGATTTACTTTGTCTCCTAACCGCTTTGAGAGCTTGAAAAACTATGTAGGTCAAACCTTAATTACTACGGACGGAACCTCTCTTTTAGGGGCGGACGACAAAGCAGGTGTAGCGGAAATCGTGACTGCAGCTGAATACCTGTTAGCACATCCCGAAATCAAACACGGAAAAATCGCCATTGGATTTACTCCTGATGAAGAAATTGGTAGAGGGGCTCATAAATTTGATGTCGAAAAGTTTGGAGCAAAATGGGCCTACACCATGGACGGAAGTGAAGCGGGAGAACTTGAATATGAAAACTTCAATGCTGCAGGAGCGGTTGTGAAGATCCACGGACTTAGTGTCCACCCTGGATATGCCTATGGAAAGATGGTGAATGCTGCTTTGCTGGCCAGTGAGTTTGCAGCGCTACTTCCTGCAGATCAAATCCCTGGAACGACAAGGGGGTATGAGGGATTTTTCCATCTTATGGAAATCACAGCGGACATCTCCGAAGCTAAACTTCAATACATTATCCGTGACCATGACAGTGAAAAATTTGAACAGAGAAAATCCCTACTTGTATCCATCGTGAAGGAGTTCAATGCAAAGCATGGAGACGACACTGCGCAGGTCGAAATCACGGAGCAGTATCGAAACATGAAACAACAATTTGAAGGCAAGATGCACATTGTCGATATTGCAGCTGAGGCTATGAAAGCCTCAGGTGTTGAACCCAAAATTAAAGCCATCCGCGGAGGTACTGACGGAGCACAACTTTCCTACATGGGACTTCCTTGCCCAAATATCTTTGCGGGAGGAATGAATTTCCACGGACCCTATGAATACGTGGCAATAGAAACGATGCAAAAAGCAATTAAGGTTATTATTAACATCGCTCAAGCAGAGAAATAAATTGAGTCCATACTCCCCTTACTTTCACTTGAATTAAGGGGAGTTTAAATTTAATTTTAAGTTCATACGCAATTCATATCTACCCTTTATCTTTGGGAAAAACGCATTATGGCGGACCGAAGAGAAATTGAAATTGCTATCGTCTCAGATCTTCATCTTGGAACCTACGGGTGTCATGCCAAGGAATTTTTAGCTTATTTGAAAAGTATCCATCCCAAATTACTCATTTTGAATGGAGACATTATAGACGGTTGGGCCTTCTCCAAGCGCTATTTTCCAACGTCGCATATGGCCGTCATTTCTGAACTGTTCAAGATGATGCAGCGAGGAACCAAAGTGATTTACATTACAGGAAATCACGATGAATTCCTAAGAAAATACGCCGACATTTCCTTTGGAAACCTACAACTGACCAATAAGTACCTTCTTGAGATTCATGGGAAAACGCATTGGATCTTCCACGGAGACATCTTCGATCATACGACGAAAGGGGGTGCCAAGATAATTGCGAAAATAGGAGGTATTGGGTACGATTGGCTCATCCTACTCAACCGAGCCATCAATTGGGTTTTAAAATTGATGGGCAAACAAAAAGTCTCTCTTTCCAAACAGATTAAGAATTCGGTGAAAAAAGCGGTCAAATTTGTGGGCGATTTTGAACAAAAAGCCATTGAACTGGCGATTGACAATCAGTACGATTTTGTCATCTGCGGTCACATCCACATGCCTTGCGACAAGGTTGTGGAAACGAAAATGGGAAAAACCCGCTATCTTAATTCTGGAGATTGGATTGAAAATCTTTCTTGGTTAGAATACGATCGAGGAGAATGGAGCCTTCATTACTTTGATTCCACTCAATACAAAATCCCTAAACTCGAACCTTACAAAACAAATGTAGAGCTTAAGGATTTTCTAACTCAGAATAATTCCGCAGTGGTGTAGACTCTTTATTCCTCCGCATTCAAAAAAGCATCCCAACCTTGAGCCGTCAAGTCGGCCAATTCGTTACTTCCTCGAAGTACCATTTTATTTCCTTGTGGCGCATCCACAACATGTCCAATGATTGAAAAATCAGGATGATTTTGAATTTTATCGAAATCTGTAGCGGCAATGGTAAAAAGAAGTTCATAGTCTTCTCCTCCATTAAGGGCACACATGGCTGGATTAAGATTAAACTCATCGGCCGTCGTAATCGTGTTTGGATCTAAAGGAATCTTCTCTTCGTAAAGTCTAATTCCCACGCCAGATTGCTGGGAAAGATGCAAAATTTCGGAGGCCAGTCCGTCTGACACATCAATCATCGAAGTCGGCTTAATACCCAGAGTAACTAATTTTTCCTTTATATCCGTTCTTGCTTCCGGTTTTAGTTGACGCTCTAAAATGTATTCATATCCTTGCATCTCAGGCTGCATGCTTGGATTGACAAGGAAAACAGAATGTTCTCTCTCTAAAATTTGAAGACCTAGGTAGGCTCCTCCGAGATCACCACTTACCACAAGTAAATCTCCTTCGTTTGCCCCGCTTCTTTTCACAATTTGATCCTCTGGGCTTAACCCAATGGCTGTGATACTAAGAATTAGCCCGGAAGTAGAACTTGTGGTATCTCCCCCTACTAAATCCACCTTATAATGCTCACAAGCGAGACGAATACCTTCGTAAATCTCCTCCAATGCTTCCACAGGAAAACGATTGGAAACCGCAACGCCGACCACAATCTGTGTAGGTGTCGCATTCATTGCGGCAATATCACTCAAATTTACAACCACCGATTTATACCCCAAATGCTTTAAAGGCACATATCCCAAATTGAAGTGAACTCCTTCAATCAGCATGTCGGTACTTACCAGTACTTGCTGATTCAAAGGATCGATCACGGCCGCATCGTCTCCGACGCCTCGTTTTGAACTCTCATTCTTTAAACTGATTGTGTCTGTGAGGTGCTTAATTAAACCAAACTCTCCCAAAGCAGAAATCGGTGTGCGCTGTGGATTTTTCTCTTCTAACATAGGCTATAACTTGAATTCTAAATTGTGAGATATACTTTATTTAAACTGTGAAGGATCTATGTTTTCGGGACGAAATGGGAGAGACTTCAGATCGTCTTTGGTGAGGATTTTTGTGGATTCTGATTTAAATTCATTCATCACTTCCATAATATCAGAAGGAGGTGTGGTGCTTTTTCTAAGCATTGTATCAATCCATACACCCAGAGCTACCGCACTGGCACAGTGAGTCCCATCCGCCAAATAAAACTTGTGCAAAAACCGATAGATTCCTCCATCCTCTGAAACTCCATCAATTTCCAAACTAACTTTCACTTTCTGCCCCATGTAAATTTCTTTAAAAAAGGAGAATTGTTCGTTTAGAATCACAGGGCCAATGCCCCATCGGTTTAATTCTTTTAAACCCATCTTACGTTCAGTCATAAAAGCCATCCGGGCCTGTGCGCAATACTGCATATAAGACGAATTGGCCAAATGGCGGTTGGCATCGATATCGCTCCAACGCACGTTAAAATCACAAAAGTATGTTGACATATAAGTATACTATTTAATTCTTCAAAATTACGCATAAATGAGCGGCTAGAAAAATTGTAATTTTGCAGCTGAAAATTAATCGTACTCATGCAAAAAAAGCACGTGATCGTAATTGGAGGAGGAGCAGCTGGATTTTTTTCAGCGGCTAACCTTGATGCCTCCAAATACCATCTGACCATTCTGGAGCAAAATCAAGAAGTATTACAAAAGGTAAAAATATCCGGGGGAGGTCGCTGCAACGTATCGCATGCCGAATTCGATCCGAGAGAATTAGTGGAGTACTATCCGAGAGGAAAAAAAGAGCTCAAAAGTGTTTTCTCCAAATTTCAGCCTGCAGACACCATGGAATGGTTTTCTCAGAGAGGAGTCGAAATCAAAATTGAAAACGACGCTAGAATGTTTCCTATATCCAATTCTTCTTCATCTATTATAGAATGTCTTAAAAACGAGGTCCAAGGTAAAGGATTTGAAATCCGCACCAAGACCACGGTTCTAGCTCTTGATTATGAGGACGGATTCTACCGCGTGCAAAGTACAGCAGGAGAATTTAAGGCCGATTATGTTATTTTCGCGACAGGTAGTTCACCAAAATCACTAAAACTATTGGAATCGATGAATCATAAATTGGTTCCGCAGGTCCCGTCCTTATTCACCTTTAACATTAAAGACCCAAGACTAGAAGGGCTCGCTGGCACATCTTTTCCCCAGGCCGAAGTTAGGTTTCCTCAACTAAAGTCTGAAGAAAATGGTCCATTGCTCATTACCCATTGGGGACTTTCTGGCCCCTGCATTCTTAAAGCCTCTGCATGGAATGCAAGAGAGCTCGCGGATTTAAAATACGATTTCAAAATCGTCGTCAACTTTATTAACCTTTCTTTCGAGGAAGCGAAATCCCGGTTCATGGAGTACAAAGAGGCGCATCCTAAAAAAAGTCTTGCCCAAAGCAAGCTTTTTGAAGTCACCAATCGCTTCTGGAATCACATGATTCACTATTGTCATATAAAAGAGGAAAACCAGCTGGCCAATCTATCCACCGCACAAATTCATACCCTTATGAAAAACCTATGCGAAAGTGAATTTCAGGTGAAGGGCAAGTCTACTTTTAAAGATGAATTCGTTTCTGCAGGCGGTGTGGATTTAAAAGAAATCGATTTTAAAACGATGGCTTCAAAAAAGAAGGACCGCCTTTACATCGCGGGAGAAGTCTTAAACATTGATGCAATCACAGGAGGGTTTAATTTTCAGGCCTGTTGGAGCGAAGGCTGGCTCATTAGCCAAGCGCTAAACAACCTCTAAAAAGAGCCTCTACTTCCCAATCATTTTTTTAATCGAATTCAATTTCATTAGAGCTTCGATCGGAGTTAACTCATCAATGTTAATCTTGGTAAGTTCTTCGCGAATGTTTTCAAGAACGGGATCGTCCAACTGGAAGAACGACAATTGCATATCTTCCTTTTGATCTTTCCTTCCTTTCTTTTCAGGTGTGGCTCTTCGGCTCTCAAGTGTTTTTAAAATTTCATTTGCGCGATGAATCACAGGAGAGGGCATCCCTGCTAATTTGGCCACATGAATCCCGAAACTATGCTCACTACCTCCCCGAAGCAGCTTGCGTAAGAAAACAATACTTCCTTTGTTTTCCTGAATGGAAACATGGTAATTCTGAATTCTTGCAAAAGAACTGCTCATCTCGTTTAATTCATGATAGTGCGTAGCGAAAAGGGTTTTGGCCTTTGTTTTATCCTCATGAAGAAATTCAGCAATGGCCCAAGCGATTGAAACCCCGTCGTAAGTAGAGGTTCCCCGTCCGATTTCATCCAATAAAATCAGACTCCTTTCGGTCCTATTATTCAATATACTAGCCGCCTCGTTCATTTCAACCATGAACGTAGATTCGCCGGCCGAAATATTATCTGAAGCTCCCACGCGAGTGAATATGCGGTCTAGTATTCCAATTTCTGCATGCTTCGCAGGAACAAAACTTCCAATTTGTGCAAGCAAACATACCAGGGCTGTTTGGCGAAGGATCGCAGATTTACCGGCCATATTGGGTCCGGTTACCATCATAATCTGCTGGGTTTCCCTGTCTAAATACAAATCGTTTGGAATGTATTTTTCGCCCAGTGGAAGGACCTTTTCAATGATAGGATGTCGCGCCTCCTTTAAATCAATCGAAAACGAATCATTTAATACCGGTCGCGTATAATTCTCAGCGCTCGCAAGCTCGGAAAGTCCAATTCCCACATCAATTCGTGCAATGATTTGAGAGTTGGCTTGAATCCCTATAATATACTGCATGACATGCTGACAAACTTCGCTATAAAGTTCAAATTCTAACTGAGAGATTTTATCTTGGGCCCCTAAAATCTGGGTTTCATACTCTTTTAACTCTTCTGTAATAAACCGCTCTGCGTTCACCAAGGTTTGCTTTCGAACCCATTCGCTGGGCACCTTGTCTTTGTGCATGTTTCTCACTTCAATGTAATAGCCAAAAACATTATTGAAATCAATTTTTAAGGAACTGATTCCGGTTCTTTCAATTTCACGGGCGCACATTTCATCCAGAAATCCTTTGCCTTTGCTTTGCAGGCCTCGAAGTTGATCAAGTTCACTAGAGACACCCGTCTTAATCACATGTCCCTTGGAAAGACTCACAGGCAATTCCTCATATAGATGAGAATCTAGGTACTCGATTAATTCGCTAAGGTTATGCAGAGGATTTAGTAGATCCTTAGCTTCTTTAAATTCACTGAGTTTTTGATCGATGAGCTCTATGCACTTTAAGCTTTGACTTAGATTGCCTAATTCTTTAGGTAGAATCTTTCCGGAAGCCAATTTTCCTAAAAGCCGGTCTAAATCGGAAATGGTTTTCAAATCGTCTAGAATGTCAAACTTAAGGGTTTCCTTCTCATTAAAAAACTCAATTAACGAGAGTCGGCGATTAATTGCCTTTAAATCGAGTAGCGGCAAAATAATTTGACGTCTTAATAAACGACCCCCCATCGGGGTGACGGTATGGTCAATAATTTCTAACAGACTTTTTCCCTCTCTTTGGCTTGGATTTACGACTTCCAAATTTCGAAGGGTGAAATTATCAAGGACCAAGTAATGATTTTGCGGGATGCTCTGAAGCGTAGTTATGTGCGATAAGAGTGAATGATGTGTATCCTCCACAAGGTACGCGAAAATCGCACCAGCAGCGACAATTCCCATCTCTAGATGGTCCACACCAAACCCTTTAAGAGATTGGGTTTTAAAATGGGAAGCTAACTTTTCTCTAGCATACGGTAGTTGAAATGCCCAGTCCTCAAGTTTAAATGTATTCTTGCTCGAAAGATTGCCAGGAAGCTCCTTAAGTCTTTGAAATATAATTTCGCTGGGATCGAATGTATCTACTACATGGGTTAGCTCCTCAAGTTTCCCTTCTCCAATAAAGAACTCACCCGTTGATATATCCACAAGTGCATACCCAAACTGGTCTTTTACTCGGTGCATAGACATAAGGTAATTGTTCCGCTTGGAGTTCAAAACTTGATCGTTAAACGTAACCCCCGGTGTCACGAGTTCCGTCACCCCTCTCTTAACGATGCCTTTTACCGATTTTGGGTCCTCCAATTGGTCACAAATCGCCACTCGAAGTCCACTTCGAACCAATTTTGGAAGGTAAGTGTCAATGGAGTGATGAGGAAAGCCGGCAAGCTCGGTTCGCGAATCGCCATTGTTTCTCTTGGTAAGAACGATCCCTAAAATTTTAGAGGCTTTTACCGCGTCTTCTCCAAAGGTTTCGTAAAAATCACCAACCCTAAAAAGCAGTAGAGCATCGGGGTATCGCGCCTTGATCCCATTGTATTGGCTCATTAAGGGGGTGAGCTTCTTTTCCTTCGCCATGTTTTTTTATATGCATCGGTCGCTAGGACCCGTTGTTTTTGTTAATTTTGTCAAAAATACAAAAATGTCATCCACAAAAAAACTCAAACTAGAGGAGCTAAATCGAATTGACGTTGAGACGTTCAAGAAAAAAGAAAAAATTCCTTTGGTCGTGGTGCTCGACAATGTACGAAGCATGCACAATGTGGGATCTATTTTTCGAACAGCGGACGCATTTATTGTCGAGAAAATTATTCTATGTGGGATTACCCCAACACCTCCGCATCGAGAAATACAAAAAGCAGCTCTAGGGGCGACTGAAAGTGTGGACTGGGAACACGCTGCGTCGATCTCTGAGGCATTGCAAGACCTTAAAAGCAAAGGCTATACCTGCATAGGTATCGAACAAACAACCCACAGTGAGAATTTGGAATCTTTTGCCATCAAGAAGAATACGGCGTACGCGGTTGTTTTAGGCAATGAAGTCGATGGATTAAGCGAAGAATCGCTTTCCCTTTACGATCATTTTTTAGAAATCCCTCAGTATGGAACCAAGCATTCTCTCAATGTTTCGATTTGTGGCGGAATTATCCTTTGGGAATTTTTCAAAAAACTGCAATAACAATTCAACAGGGCTCCCAAAACGAGCGTTGAATTGTAAGAAAAGAGCAGAAACCTGAAAAAACAACACAAAAAAAAACCGCAAGATCCTTACGGACAGGGCGGTTCAATAAATCTAATAAAAAGTAAAAATGAAAGACCGCAAAGATAACTCTTTTTTACAATGCAAACCAAGAAGAATTTTCGAGCCTCAAAATCCCGTCTGAAAATACGGTCCCTTTTTATATTTTTCCTAAATTAGCCTAATGTTTATAAAAGAATACATTTCCAAGGACTATCCCGCTTTTACAAAGAACGATTCTATTGAATCTGCCTGCGAGATCGCCCGGGAATTTGGTCATTCTCATATATTCATTAAAGACCGGGGTGTTTATGTGGGTGCATTAAGTCAAAGCTTTCTGGAAGAAAGCCCTGAGGGTAAGATTGCTTCATTAGATCTCCACTTCGAAAAATTTGCGATCTATGATGACGGCAGCATCTTAGACACCGTAAAGCTCTTTTATATCTTTAATTCAAACATTGTTCCTGTAATTGGAAAAAACGAGAAGTATTTGGGGTACATTTCAAGTGATGACTTGTTTAATGAATTTTCAAAATACCCGCTGTTTTCCGAAAGCGGAGCCATTCTCATTGTACAGACCAATACGGTCCATTATTCCTTTTCCGAGATCACCACAATCGTGGAAGGAAACAATTCGAAACTTTACGGCCTTTATGTAAGTGCTATCCTCGAGGACGGGGTGCAAATCACCATGAAAATCAAAAGCGATACGCTTAGCTCGATTGATGAAACCTTTGAGCGCTATGGCTACACCGTGATTCATAAACAATACGATGATCAGAAAGACAAACTCATCAAAGATCGTTTTGGCTTTTTCCAAAAATACTTAGAGGTTTAATCGATGAAAGCAGCTATTTACACACAAAAAAATGATCTCGATACGTTCCTGTACTTAAGCAAGTTCATTTCTGAATTAGACAAACGAGGAGTGGGCACCGTTTTATATCATGGAATGGCCGAGGCCATGCAGTTTTCAAAAGATTTCGACACTTTCCATAGCAAGGAAGACCTTAGTGACCGAAAGGTCGATTTGTTTTTCACCTTTGGAGGGGACGGTACGCTTGTAAGCTCCTTACTATTTGTGCAGGATTTGGAAATCCCGGTTGTCGGAGTGAATACGGGTCGACTCGGATTCTTAGCCAGTTTTACAAAAGAGGAAGTATTTAAAGAACTGGATGCGATTCTAAAAGGCAGTTATAAAATTTCAAGGCGTTCCGTAATCGAGGTGGTTTGTCCCAATTCGGATGAATTCTTCCCATTTGCCTTAAACGACATTGTCATTTCCAGAAAGGAGACCACCTCGATGATTACAATCGATTCCTTTATTGACGATGAGTTTCTAAATGTTTTCTGGGGTGACGGAGTAATCATTTCTACACCCACTGGATCGACTGCGTACTCTTTAAGTTGTGGAGGCCCTATCATAGCACCCGAAAATGACAACTTCGTTATCACACCCATCGCACCACACAACCTGAATGTAAGGCCTCTTATTGTCAAAGACGATGCCCAGTTTAGGCTTAAAGTAGAAAGTCGCGTCCCCCAATACTCTTTGTCCCTAGATTCTCGATTAATACATATTGACACAGACACGGAGCTAATCATACGAAAAGCGGATTTTAAAATTTCACTTGTTCAACCTACCAACTTAAGTTTCTACGAAACGATTCGTCAAAAGCTACTGTGGGGCAAAGACAAAAGAAATTAATTCGACGATCCAACAAAAATTATTAACTTTACAAGATTAATTATTCCATTTTTCAACCTTAAAACTACAACAAATGAGTAGACAGTTTCCTGCAGGAGTCGCAACCGGACAGATGGTTACCGATATTTTTCAATACGCGAAAGAAAATAGATTTGCTTTGCCGGCCGTAAACGTAATTGGTTCGAGCAACGTGAACGCTACGATGGAGACCGCTGCAAAGTTGAACTCTCCTGTAATTATTCAATTCTCCAACGGAGGGGCTGCCTTCAACGCTGGAAAAGGACTAAGCAATGACGCTCAAAAGGCAGCAATCCTTGGTGGAATTGCTGGGGCAAAACATATCCATACGTTAGCGGAAGCTTACGGTGCTACCGTAATCTTACATACAGACCACTGTGCCAAGAAATTACTTCCATGGATCGACGGACTCTTGGATGCGAGCGAGGAGTTCTACAAATTATATGGGAAATCCCTCTACTCTTCCCACATGTTAGACTTATCGGAAGAGCCTATCGAGGAGAACATTGACATTTCTGCTAAGTATTTCGAAAGAATGGCGAAAATGGATATGACTTTGGAAATTGAACTTGGCGTAACCGGCGGAGAAGAAGACGGAGTAGACAATTCCGGAGTAGATTCATCTAAACTTTATACCCAACCTGAAGAAGTTGCTTATGCTTATGAAAGACTAAAAGCAATTTCTAATAACTTTACCGTTGCTGCAGCCTTTGGGAATGTACACGGAGTATACAAACCTGGGAATGTTAAATTAACTCCAAAAATCCTTGACAACTCTCAAAAATTTGTGGAGGAGAAATTTTCTACCTCTAAAAAACCAGTAAACTTCGTATTCCATGGTGGATCTGGATCTTCTTTAGAAGAAATTAGAGAAGCGATTGATTACGGAGTGATCAAAATGAATATTGACACGGACCTTCAATTTGCTTATTCCGAAGGAATTCGTGATTATATGGTTGACAATGTAGAGTTTTTAAGATCCCAAATCGGAAATCCAGAAGGAGCCGACAAACCGAATAAGAAATTCTACGATCCAAGAGGATGGGTAAGAAAAGGAGAAGAAACGTTCTCAAAACGTTTGGTTCGTGCTTTTGAAGACCTAAACAACGTAAACACATTAAAATAAACCAAAGTATTTATTCTAATAAGGTGTAAGGTCATTTTAGAATTATTGACTACTTTTGTGCATTAAATATTATCGAACATGGCATTTGACTGGTTCAAGAGAAAAACAAAAAACATTACAACGTCGACCGAAGATAAAAAAGACGTTCCAAAAGGTCTTTGGCACAAAACACCGTCTGGTAAAATCGTGGAACACGATGAATTGAAGAGAAACAACTATGTTTCTCCTGAGGATGGATTTCACGTCCGAATAGGAAGTGAAGAGTTTTTTGAAATGTTTTTTGACCACAACAAATTCAAGGAATTGAATCCCGATGTGGAAAGTGTGGACATGCTTGACTTTAAGGATACAAAATCCTACACCGACCGTCTTAAAGAAGTAAAAGCGAAAACGAAACTTACAGATTCGATTCGCAATGCAGTGGGTAAGGTAAACGGTTCAGAAATGGTTATCTCCTGTATGGACTTTGCTTTTATCGGAGGTTCACTTGGATCTGCAATGGGAGAAAAGATTCGCCGGGCAATTGATTACAGTATAGAGCATAAATTGCCTTATATGATTATCTGCCAATCTGGAGGTGCGAGAATGCAAGAAGCGGCATTTTCATTAATGCAGCTTGCTAAAGTTCAAGCCAAACTATCTCAACTCTCAGAACATGGACTTCCTTATATCGCCTATCTCTGCGACCCTACTTTTGGAGGAATTACAGCTTCGTTCGCTATGACTGCGGACATCATTATGGCAGAACCGGGAGCACTAATTGGATTTGCTGGACCTCGTGTCATCCGCGAAACCATTGGAAAGGACCTTCCAGAAGGATTCCAAACCTCCGAGTTTCTACTAGAAAAGGGATTTGTTGATTTCATCGTGAAACGAAACGATGCAAAAAACAAAATAGCACAGACCTTATCTTTGCTAACACACGCTTAATTCAACAACCTACTAATACAAAAATCTCACCTTCACAGGTGAGATTTATTTTATGAGAAGTGCGATTATAATTTTATTCGGTGCGATAAAAAGTCTCTCCCTAAAGAAGTTAGTCCGCATGTTTAGCCTTGGGCTTCGCTACCCTCATTATTCCATTTTAGGATTCTATGCAACGCTACGTACGTTTGCAATCACAAAACGACTCTTCCCGAAAACCAATTCAACCAGTGGTGTAGGCAACGCATTTCGACATGCCCTATGGACGTGTCTTATTGCCATGTACTGCTCTAAGATTTCCTCTAGTAAAAAGGCACTCAGGTATGCCAAGGTATTTACAGATATGCATGAGGATCTTTTCCCCAACCATCCGCTTGAAACCAAAATGGATCTCCATAACAATCATGTGGGGCTCCACTTGTTTGAACAAATGCTTCCGGGAATTCATCGACAATTTTTTGAAACTGGATTTTTCGTTGAAAAATTGCTTGAAAAAACAAAATCGGCGCAAGTTCTTACCTCGCTAACGCAAGAAACTACGGACGAACTGGTGTACCTTGCTGAATAATTTTTACCTTTACTTCACTTTAATTTTAGCAATATACCATGTACAACCTTAAAACAGGCCTTCTTCGTGAGTTTTCGCATGAGGCCAATAGCACCAAAGAACTGTTTAACGCGCTGCCTGAAAGCGCCTTAGAGCATCGCGCACAACCTCAACTTTGGTCCCTGCGAGATCTTGCTTCTCATATCATTAGCATCTACAGCTGGTACGAGGGTGTTTTCAACTCGAACTCCATTGACATTTCTCAAATAGAAAAACCCGTGGGAACCCACGCTACTATTGACGAGCTACGCTCAGCACTAGATACTCAAATAGCAAAAGCGAACTTAGCCATTGAGAATTGGGATGAACAGACCTATCTTCAACCTTGGAAATTGGTCCATGGTGAAACCGTGTTAATCCCGGAGTCCCCTAAAATTGGAACGATTCGTGGCATGCTCTTTAGTCACCTTTATCACCATAGAGGGGAGATGGTTGCCCATTTGCGCACCCTTGGACATCCCGTTCCAGGACTTTACGGACCTACGTACGAACAAACCGTTTCCAAGTAAATTTCCTCAACGAGCGTACTTACTCTACTAAATTGGCTTATCATTTTATGAAATTTTCAATCTTTCTTTGCGTCCTGAGTACTTGGTGTGTAGCGCAAAACCAGCTTACTCCCTTCGAAAAAGGCAATGGCAATCAGTCCCCTACTTATGAAGAAATGCGTGATTTCTACCAAAAACTGGATAAAAATCACTCCACCATTCTTCAAAAAGAATATGGGAAAACAGACAGTGGCTATCCTTTAGAAGTTCTGTTCTTCAGTAAAGACCGAAACTTCAATCCAAAAAAATCTACAAAAAAAGCAATCCTTTTGGTAAACAATGGGATTCACCCGGGAGAACCAGACGGCATTGATGCTTCGATGATGCTACTTCGTGATCTCGCAGAAGGGCGAATTGAAGCACCAAAAAATGTATTGTTAGCGTTTGTGGCATCCTACAATATAGGAGGGATGTTAAATCGGGGATCCTACTCAAGAGCAAACCAAAACGGTCCTGAAGAGTACGGATTTCGTGGGAATGCTCGCAACTTTGACTTAAACCGCGACTTCATTAAAGCCGACAGTAAAAACGCACGAAGCTTTCAGGAAATTTACCAAGAATTAAATCCAGATGTATTTATTGACAACCACGTTTCTAACGGAGCAGATTACCAATACACCCTTACTTACATTGCAACGAATAAAGAGCGTCTTGGGACCGTTCTAGGTTCCTATTATCATCAAGAAATGAACCGTGAGATCGCAAATCACCTTCGATCCAAGGGAATCGATCCCATACCTTATGTGAATGTTTGGAATGGAACGCCTGAACAGGGGTATGAACAATTTATGGATACGCCTCGCTACGCGACTGGCTATACAACGCTCTTCAATACCATTGGAACCGTGCCTGAAACCCACATGCTAAAACCCTACACAGATCGCGTAAAAGTAACTTATGAAAATATGCGTTCCTATATCG
This sequence comes from Chryseobacterium sp. A321, assembly GCF_054489265.1. Taxonomy (NCBI): domain Bacteria; kingdom Pseudomonadati; phylum Bacteroidota; class Flavobacteriia; order Flavobacteriales; family Weeksellaceae; genus Chryseobacterium; species Chryseobacterium sp. A321. The sequence goes on from NZ_JBTMWZ010000001.1 coordinate 573,295, forward strand.
ATTATACGGAAAAGCATTACAAAAAGATTAAAGAAAAAAGGCTTCAGAACCTGAAGCAATATACGCCAGGATCCTCCTACACGATTGGATGGGAAATCGATCCTACGAAAGTGGAATCCATTGAGTTTAAAGGATATGAAGCTCGCAAAATAAAAAGTGAAGTTTCGGGAATGCCTAGACTTTTTTATGACCGAACAAAGCCATTTACGAAAAACATCAAATTCTATAATGCCTATCGATCTACAAAGGACATTCAAATTCCAAGGTATTATCTAATTCCAAAATCTCAGTGGAATGTAATTGAGCACTTGGAGCGCAATAAAATTCAAATGACTCCCTTAGACAAAGACAGTACGTTCGTGGCGCAGCTTTACGAAATAAGCGACTATCAAACCTCCAAAAACCCGTACGAGGGTCATTACAACCACTACAATACCCAAACGAAAGCGAGCACAAAACAAATTCGTTTTCAAAAAGGCGATTTCTTGATCTCCACACAGCAACCGGGCGTAAAGTATCTACTTGAAACCTTGGAGCCCGAAGCGGTGGATAGCTTTTTTAATTGGAATTTCTTTGATGGAATCTTAATGCGCAAAGAGCATTTCTCAGATTATGTATTTGAAGATACGGCAGCGCAACTTCTCAAAGAAGACAAAGCCTTAAAAACTGCATTTGAATTGGAAAAACAGATCAACCCAGAGATGAAAAAAAGCGCAGCCATGCAGCTTAACTGGATTTATGAACACTCCCCTTACTTTGAAGCGACTTATCGCCACTATCCTATTGCTAGGATCTTGTAAGAATATCTAGTGAGTCTCTATTGACCTCGCCACGGGCTTGGTAGGGAATGTATTTTTAAAAACAACCAAATCTATACTAAATGGTTTTAAGTAAAATCTGGTCCGCCTTCATTATCGTTGCCATCCTCGTGGCTAGCGTTAAATACCTTTTTTCACCCAATTACAAAGCGATTTACAATGATATGGTGGTGGGCCAAGGCGGTGACACTGTGCAAATCTCTAGTATGCCCTTACAGCAGCTTAGTCCAGAGATTCAAAATCAATTGTCCTCCAATGAGAACTATGAAAAGGATCATATTGGGTACAAAGTCGACAGCCAATCGCAAGAAGTACAAGTATACCGAATTCAAGAGACAGACGGTGTAATTGGCACCTCGGAGACGGCCGTCACCATTTGTATTGGACTCATTGGGATTATGACACTGTTCATGGGCTTCATGAGCATTGCGGAGAAAGCAGGAGGAATTAATCTACTCTCCCGATTAATACAGCCTTTCTTCTCGAAGCTATTCCCTGAAATCCCTAAAAACCACCCTTCCTTTGGTCATATGATGTTAAATTTCAGTGCAAACCTTCTTGGGCTAGACAATGCAGCGACCCCCTTTGGTCTTAAAGCGATGGAAAGTTTACAGACCCTAAATCCCTCCAAAGAAAAAGCAAGCAATGCGCAAATCATGTTTTTATGTTTGCATGCGAGTGGGCTTACGCTTATTCCTGTGTCCATCATTGCGATTCGTGCTTCCATGGGATCCGCGACCCCTACGGATATATTTCTACCTTGCCTAATTGCGACTTTTGCAGCCACTTTGGCAGCTATGACCATCGTTTCCATCAAGCAAAAAATAAACATGTTCCAACCCATTATCTTAATGTACGTGGGGGGAATTTCGGCCTTAATTGCTCTTTTGGTGGTGTACTTGGTGCAGCTGAACAAGGATGAATTAGGTGTATTTAGTGCCGTCTTAAGCAACGGTTTAATTCTCTTCATTTTCTTTGCTATCGTGCTGGGCGGACTTTACAAAAAGATCGACATCTTCGATGCGTTTATTGAGGGTGCAAAAGATGGATTCTGGACCTGTGTTAAGATTATTCCTTACCTCGTAGGGATGTTAATTGCCATTTCTTTGCTTCGAACTTCGGGTGTCTTTGAAATTATCATCGATGGAATGAAATGGGTCGCAAACTACGCTTCCTTAGATACTCGCTTTATTGACGGACTTCCTACAGCACTGATCAAACCTCTTTCGGGATCAGGAGCTCGTGGAATGATGGTAGATACCATGACTACTTTTGGTCCGGATAGTTTTGCTTCCCGACTTGCAGGTGTCTTACAAGGCAGTTCAGATACCACATTTTACGTAATTGCGGTTTATTATGGTGCCGTCGGAATCCGCAATGTACGCTATACGGTGGGAGCGATGCTTCTTGCCGACTTAGTTGGAATCCTTACGGCGATTTCTCTTGCTTATTTATTCTTTGGTTAAAAATTATGATACACGATAAAGATTACATACTACGAATGGTTCAGCAGTTGAGCGAAGCGCTCGCCAGGCTACTCCTAGGAAACAACGAAGGAGTTCCACAAGAAGAAGAACTAGCCCTGGACACCCAAATTCGAAATGTCTTTAAATGTTCAAAAAAGGAGCTAGGTGAAAAATCTTTCGAAGAGATAATGGCAGAAATACAGACCAAACCTGAATCGCATCAGATTGGATATTTCGAAGTGATGGCTCACTTCTTCTTTCTTCAAAATAAGACAGAGCCAAGGGAAGAGTGGGCACAGAATGCAAAAGCTTTTTACCAAATCTGGCTTGAAAAAAGCAAAATATTTTCCCTCGTCGTAATGCAAAGACTCGGCGAATTAGATCAAAACAAAACCGGCGAGATTTAATCTTGCCGGCTTCGTTTTTTTCTTAGGTATTTAATCTCCTAGCAGTACTCGTCGTAAGCTGCTTGAAGATTTGCAGCGATTGCTCCTGCAGGATTTCCTTCAATGTGATGTCTTTCTAACATGTGCACAAGTTCACCGTCTTTGAAAAGGGCAACACTTGGAGAACTTGGTGGAAACGGCGCAAAATGTCTTCTTGCTTCTGACACGGCGTCATTATCAAATCCCGCAAACACAGTCACCAATTGATCTGGTTTTTTCTCTCCTGTAAGAGAGTTTACAACCCCTGGCCTTGCTGCTCCTGCAGCACAACCACATACGGAGTTCACCATGACAAGCGTCGTTCCTTCTTTCTTAAGGGCCTCAGTTACTTGCTCTGCTGTTGTAAGGTCCTGAAAACCTCTATCAGTAAGTTCAGCCTTCATCGGCATTACTAATTCTTCTGGATACATATCGATATTATTTATAATTAAAAATTCTATTCAAAGTTAAAGAATATTATTTAGTTTTTGTTACTCTAAAAGTCATCAAAACTATTCCAATTCTGCAAACTGGACAAATTGTCCAAACAAAAAAGCCTCGAACCAAAGGTCCGAGACTTCAAATCAAATCGATATGCAAAGGTTGAATATCCTACTTATGGGTACGCCTTTCTGCGTACAGCTACTACGAAAGTAACTTTTTGGCCATCTGGGAAATACTTTTCCCGTCCGATTGCCCAGCTAGGTCCGTAGAGGCTTTGCCCATTACTTTCCCTAGATCTTTTATAGATTCTGCCCCAACTTCCACAATAATAGCGCGGATGGCAACTTCTAAATCTGCTTCAGAAAGTTGCTCTGGTAAAAAGGCTTCGATCACTTTCATCTGTGCTTCTTCTACTTCAGCCAAATCCTTGCGGTTTTGTGCTGTAAATTGCTCAAACGAATCTTTACGTTGCTTAATCATTCGCTGAAGAATTGCAATTTCCTGCTCACTACTCACCTCTGCTCCTTTTGCTTCGGTTTTCAAAAGCATGATTTGTGCTTTCACTGCGCGTAAAGAATCGAGTGCAACTTTATCTTTATCTTTCATTGCGGCTTTAATCGCCTCATTAATGACAAGTTCTAAACTCATTGTTTTTGTTTTTGGTTAAAATTTATAGAAGGTAAAAACAACCTGCCTTTTAATCCACGTCTTTATTTAAAAAACGGTTTTCTTTTAGCTGAGTCCTTCCTTCGTTTTCGGAGAGAAACGTACTGATCGTTTGATCCGAAGCATTCTGCTCACCAATGGAGATGTTTTTTCTTCTAAAGGCTGGGATCGTTTCAAAATCATCGTTCTCCGTAATGTTTTGGTAACGAGAATTGAATTCTTTAAGTTTATTTCTTCTTTCGTTCACCTTTTCCATATTGGTTGGCTTCGCAATAAAAGTAAACTCTTCGCTTGAACTCGTTTCTACTTTTTTCTCCTCTAGCTCTTTCGCAGGCTGTGTTTGCTTTTGCTCAGGTTCGACTTCTCGTTTTTCTTCAGGCTGTACTTTGGATTCGACTTGAAAAGCAATCTCTTCTTTTTCCTCTATTTCAGGCTCAAATTCGAAGGATTTCTTTTCCGCTTGAACAGGCGCTTTCTTTTCAATCGGTTCTTCAACCTCAAAGCTGAAAGATTCCGGTTCAAGATCATTCTCCATTCCACTATAACTAAAAAGATCTAATTCTCTTTGCTCTGATTCTTCTGACTCATCCCCAAATTGAAATCCTTCGGATTCGTAAGGGTTTTCTGAAAAGGTGTCAATCTGAACCTCTGTTTCCATTTTAGGAATAGGGGCAGCACTTTGAGGTCTGTTGCCTGGAGTTACTGCACGAAACTGAATGCCAGGATCCTCCTCATCGTCTAATCGAAAAAGATTTTTTTTCGTAGGCTCAGGAGCTGAGTCTCTTTCTGCCTTCGTTTTAAACGGAGATTCCTTGGAAATCATTTCTCTTCGAGGATCATCCAAAGCAATTTTAATGGTTTCTGTTGGTCCATCGTACTTTCTATTGTCCTTCGCAAATCCCGTCGCGATGACAAGAACACTGACAGAATCACCTAATTCTTCATCCGTTCCGACTCCAAAGATAATATCGGCTGTATGGCCTGCTTCTTTTTGAATGTGATCCATAATTACTCCGATTTCATCCATGGTAACTTCTTGCGCTCCACTTCGAATCAGTAGCAATACATTTTTCGCTCCTGTGATTTTATTGTCATTAAGCAAAGGTGAGTCGAGGGCGATCTTCACTGCTTCTTCTGCCTTGTTGTCCCCTTGAGCTCTACCCGTTGACATTAAGGCTGTACCTGAATTTTGAAGGACTGATTTCGCATCTCTAAAGTCAATGTTTACATCAAAGTACCCCGTGATAACTTCCGCCATTCCTTTTGCAGCGTTAGTCAAGACCTCATCGGCCTTCGCGAAACCTTGCTTGAAGCCTAAATCTCCAAATTGCTGTCTTAATTTATCGTTGTTGATCACAATAAGTGAATCCACATTATTTCTCAATTTGTCTAGTCCGATTTCCGCTTGTTCTAAACGACGCTTTCCTTCAAAACTAAACGGTACGGTCACGATTCCGATGGTCAAAATGCCCATCTCTTTTGCTACTTTTGCAATTACAGGCGCGGCACCCGTCCCGGTTCCACCTCCCATTCCAGCGGTAATAAATACCATTTTGGTATTTTGACCTAAAGAAGCTTTAATTTCGTCTATACTCTCAATGGCAGATTTTTCTCCGACTTCTGGATCTGCACCTGCCCCAAGTCCTTCTGTTGTTGAAATTCCTAATTGTACTTTGTTCGCAACAGGGTTGTTGTCTAAAGTTTGAGAATCTGTGTTGCAAATTACAAAGTCGACCCCATGAATTCCTGTTTCATACATGTGCTTTAAGGCATTGTTTCCGCCCCCTCCGACACCAATTACTTTTATGATAGAAGAATTTCCTTTCGGTAAATCAAATGAAAATCCTTGTGTGCTTAAATTTTCCATATCTGTTGTTTTTGTTATTCTACTTCTTCAAAAAATTTCTTTACGCTTTCCATGATCTTTTGCCCTAGCGTAAGTCCTCGGCGCTTACTTTGCACCGACTCATTTGATTGCTCTAATTCGATTGCATCTAAAGATTCTTCTCCTTCAAGTGATTGACTGTCTGGATGCATTTCGTTTGTATCCATCTCCTGATCAGAGTCTAAATCCTTTCCTGTAAAATTCTTTTTGTCTCTAATTTTCAAACTCTCCATAAGGAGTCCAATGGCCGTCGCATATTCCGGACCTTTCAAAAATTGATTCTTATCGTTTGATACGTATTCGTTTGCGCACCCCAGACGAGAATCAAACCCTGTCGTGTAATTGGTAAGCTGTCGAATGTGCTTTAGGTTGGATCCGCCACCTGTAAGAACAATTCCTGCAATCAGTTTTTTCTTCTGTTCAAACGCTCCGTAGGCCTTTAGTTCCGTATTCACCATTTCTAGAATTTCCTCTACCCGAGCATTAATCACTTGCGCGAGTGTCTTTAAAGAAATTTCTTTGTCCGCTCTACCGTGCAATCCAGGAATTGTGACGAAGGTGGTATCCTTCTCCATTTCTGGAACGGCAGAACCAAACTTCACTTTCAGCTGCTCTGCATGCTTTTCAATAATTGAGCATCCTTCTTTAATATCGTCTGTAATGATTCCACCTCCGTAAGGAATTACGCAGGTATGACGAATAATGTTGTCTTTGAAAATAGCAATGTCCGTGGTACCCCCTCCTATATCGACAATAGCCACACCGGCTTCTTTTTCTTCTTTGGTCAGCACCGCTTCCGACGAAGCAAGTGGCTCGAGCGTTAAGGCTTCCATTTCAAGGCCCGCCTCTCGTACGCATCGGGCGATATTGCGAATACTTCCCATTTGTCCTACGACCACATGGAAATTAGCTTCTAGTCGTTTCCCGTGCATTCCAATCGGCTCTTGAATTTCACCCTCAGAATCCACTTTATATTCTTGGGGTAAAACATGGATAATTTCTTCACCCGGAAGCATCACGAGCTTTTTCACTTGCTCTTTAAGAACCTCGATATCTTCCTCCGTGATGTATTGGTCGGGATGTTCTCGCATGATATAGTCCGAGTGTTGCAAAGAGCGAATGTGTTTGCCTGCAATGCCCACTGTGACTTTAGAGATGGCCACACCTGAACTTTTTTGCGCTTCTTCAATCGCTGTTTTAATTGAACTAATCGTTTGAGAAATGTTGTTCACAATTCCCTTATGCACTCCAAGACTTTTGGCCTTGCCTACCCCTAGTACCTCAATTTTCCCATGGGTATTTCGACGACCGACAATGGCCACAATTTTGGTGGTCCCAATGTCTAATCCTACTGAATACTCTTGATTTTCCATTTGTATGCTGATTTGATTTTGTTTCTTATTTTAATTCTTCCTTTGTGTACTACGTAATGCTGCTTCGGCTAAAGCCTTCTTTCGCGCAATCTCTGGCGCTTTCTCAAACTCTTTCATCCTTGCTCTTAGAATGCTGTCGTTAGGCTTATAATGCGGGTTTAAACTGGTGACGATCTGATTGTCGTACCGAACCGAAATCTTATTGTATTTCTCTTGGTTCTGGTACACTAAAAATTTTTCTACGAAAGACTTGAAGCCCTTTAGTTTGAGTTCCAAATTATCCAAATCTCCTATTTCTACTTTGAAGTTGCCTTCACTAGTCAGAAGAAAATAGCTGTCTTTTTGCTTTTGAATACCAATGAAGTAATTCTTTGCAAAGGAATCTTGCTTTACTAGCTCAATCAGTTTAGCAATTTCTTTATACTCACTGCGTTTTATATCCCCTGAAACCAAAAGAACAGGGTGTGAATAAACCTTTGAAATTGGAAACTCCTCCCCTTTTGTGTCCACATAAAAATCTTGTCCCTGTCTTTGCATTCGAAATGCAGGTACTCGTTGCAGAATGTCTATATTAAGGTTCCCATTTAAGTTCAAATACACATTGGCGCTATCCACGGACGGAAAAAAATTAACCTGCTTCTCCAGTTGAGGAATGTCAATTTCACCGACCACTCCTTTTGGATTTGCCGCCTTAATGAAGTCCTTTACATTCTTCTCATCTATAAAGTAAACTTTTGCAGTTCCTGGCGTTTCAATCAGATTCACAGATACCTTTTTCATGGGAGCTTCTCCAAATCGTTTCAAAGAAAAACTAAGCAGAAATCCAAAAAGGACGACTGTACAAAATATCTTTAAAATTCTCCACTTGTTCTTCATAACCGCTTCTCTATTCCTTTATGCTTTTGCCTGACTCTTTTCCATCCACTTGGTGATGGGATCAAACAAGCGATCAATGTTTCCAGCCCCTACAGTGACTAGAATATCAAATTCTTTTGTTTTTATTATTTCTAATGCTTCTTCTAATGAACATTGCTGTTTATCCAAATGCTGAATCTTTTCGAGTAAAGCCTTTGAGCTAACCCCCGGAAAATCTTCCGCTCTTTCTCTTGCCGGATAAATATCCAGTAGAAGTAAAGAATCACTATTCTCTAAGCTCTTTGCAAATTCCGATTCAAAATCTCGGGTTCTGCTATATAAATGGGGCTGAAACACCACAAGTACTTTTTTATCAGGATAAAAAGTTCGAATCGAACTAAGCACTGCATTGAGTTCCGTCGGGTGATGCGCATAATCGTCTATATAATGCTTTCCAGAGGCAAAATGAGTTAATGTATAGCGTCTTTTAATTCCTTTGAAGCTTTGAAGTCCCTTATTCAAAACCTCAATATCCACTCCCATCTTAAACAAAAGAGCGATCGCGGCCGTTGCATTTTCTACATTATGCGTTCCCGGGATGCTCCAAGAGAATTCCCAAGTTTGTTCCTTGTGATGAAAATCAAAATGCATTAGACCCTCCTTGATTCTCAAATTATCTGAGTAAAAATCTGCCTCTTCGTTGACAGCATAGCGTAGGCAGCTACGATCTACCTCTACTCCTTTTCTTACAAACAACTGCTGATCGTTTGGAAGCAAGTTTGCAAATTCACAAAATCCTTGTTCCATAGCTTTGCGGTCTCCATAGATATCCAAATGATCGGCATCATTTGATGTGATGATAGCCCAGTCCGGGGAGAGACTTAGAAAACTACGGTCAAATTCGTCAGCCTCAACCACGCTAATTTGATCCCCATTATAATAAAAATTAGACTTAAAGTTTTCTGAGATTCCCCCAAGGAAACAAGAAAATGGCAAATTTGCCTCTTTGCATAAATGAGCCACTAGAGTGGAAGTTGTCGTTTTTCCGTGGGTTCCTGCAATCGCTAACGACTCAGTAGCCTTTGTAATTAAACCAAGTGCTTTCGCACGCTTGATGACCTCAAACCCACTTTTTTCAAAATAGTCTAAGATTTGTAAAGACTTAATTGCTGGGGTATAAATAACAAGGGTTGATTCCTTTTCTAGTGCACGAATCGCAGGGGAAATTTCATCCTCGAATGAGATTTCCATTCCCTCTTCTGTTAGTTTCTCAGTGAGCCCTGTTGAGGTTTTGTCATAGCCTAATACCCGAATATTTGAAGCCTGGAAATAGCGAGCCAAGGCACTCATTCCGATGCCTCCAATGCCTACAAAATAGACGACGTTATATTTCTCAGTTAATTTCATTTCTATGCTCTATTTACTTTAGTCAAAATTGTATCTACAATATCTTTTGCGGCCGTTCTCTTTGCGAAAAACTCCAAATTCTTACTCATTTCTTCTCTTACCTGCTCCTTTTCACAGAGATCTAGCAAGGTGGGCCAAAACTCTTCTTTCATCTCACTGTCTTTTACCATGAGAGCTGCATTCTTCTCTACCAGTCGTCGTGCATTTGCAGTTTGATGGTCTTCCGCGGCAAAAGGGAAGGGAATCAAAATCATCGGTTTCCCAACCACTGCAAGTTCAGAAATGGCAATGGCTCCTGCTCTAGAGACGATTACATCCGCTGCGGAGTAGGCTAGTTCCATGCCTTTTATAAACTCGACCACTTGCAAGTTTCGACTTGTGAAGTGACGAGTTTGCTTCTCAATGGTTTGAAATTCCGCTTTACCCGTTTGCCAAATCAATTGATAATCCTTTTCTAGAAGCAAAGGCAGGTGTTCAAGCCATGCTTGGTTAATCGCATGAGAACCAAGGGAACCTCCCACAGATAAAAGGGTAAGCTTGCTTGGGTCAAGCCCAAGCTTCTGTTTGGCTAAGCTACTTTCTTCGAGTCCATTTAAAATATTTTCTCGAATCGGGTTGCCTAAAAATCGAGTTTTCTCTTCGGGAAAGCCCTTCACATTTGGATAGGCAGTAAAAATAAGAGAAGCACTTTTGCTAAGGATCTTATTGGTTACTCCTGCATGCGCATTTTGCTCCTGAATAAAAGTGGGTACCCCGAGTCTTGTCGCGGCATAGAGCGCAGGTCCACTTGCAAACCCTCCCGTTCCCACAGCAAAATCAGGATTGAACTTTCTTACAATTGATTTTGCTTTTTCAATACTAGAATAGAGTTGGAATGGAAGTTTAAAATTGGAGAGTAAATTTCCCCGATTAAAGCCAACAATATCAAGCCCTTCAATGCGATACCCAAGCTGTGGCACCTTTTCCATCTCCATTTTTCCATTGGCGCCAAGAAATAAAAATTCAGCCTGAGGAAAGCGTTTTTTGATTTCCTCAGCAATTGCGATCGCAGGAAAGATATGCCCTCCTGTTCCACCACCGCTTAATATGACTTTCATTTTCTTTTCCATTCTATGCAATGTCATTGATTTCTTCAACACTTTGTTTCTTTCCAATGCCTTCTTCATCATAAACCTGAATTCGGGCACTTACATTTAAGACCAGTCCTAATTGCAAATAGGTCACTAACATGGAGGTTCCTCCATAACTTATCAAAGGCAAGGGCTGCCCTGTCACGGGTATTAAATTAATAGCCACGGCTATATTAACACTCAATTGCACAAAGATCATCAGCCCTACCGCCAGCACTAATAAAGAACCAAAAAAAGCAGGCATCTTACTGGCAATCATCACAATCCGGATGATCATAATGAGGTAGAGGACAATGAGTGCGGTGGCTCCTATAAACCCATATTCTTCAACAATAATGGCGAATATAAAGTCCGAGGCGCTTTGAGGAAGCATTTGCTTGAGTGCACTTTTACCCGGACCCATACCCGTCAGACCGCCATGAACTATGGCCGCTTTGGCTTGCATGACTTGGTAATTCTTGGTTTTCATCTCTTCGGTGTCCATATCGACATCCGTTTTTGAGGAGGTAAATGTTTCAATTCTACTCATCCAAGTGTGGACCCTATTCCCACCCATTAAATTGGTGTTCAAGGCCACCATAATAAAAAGCATTCCCAGAACTACAGACGAGGATATAAAGCCTGCAATGTATTTCCAATGCAATTGCCCAATCACAAGTACCCCAATGGACACCATTAAGATCATTAAGGCCGTCGACCCATTGTCTCTTGCTACAAGTAGAAAGACAAGTAGAATAGGGCCAAAAATATAGAGAACGTTCTCGTACCAACGACGGTCCCTATGAATCTTCTTGGTCAAATAACGACACAAATAAATGATTAGCATTAAGTAGGCGATTGACGAGGGTTGAAACGAAAGTGAGGTTCCTGGGATCTTTAGCCACCGTGCTGCACTGGCTCCGTCAATGGTATTACCGCTTAAAATTGTAAAGACCAAAAGTATAACCATAATGCCTAGTAAAAAGGCACTTAATTTCCCTATATGCTCGTATTTGAAAAGTCCTATGGCTCTCATGAGCACAAGTCCACCCACCACAAAGAGTACATGACGGGTCAAATGACTCGTCGTCGTCCCTGAGTTCACAATGTATTCCAAGTTTGAACTTGCAGAATACACGGGGAAAATCGAAAAGGCTGAAATCAAAATTATCACAATCCAAAGAACTTTATCGCCCTTTAGATATTCAAATTTGTTTTCGGTTTCTGGCTCGTGCATTTCTTACTTGTTATTTGTTTTCAACGCTTCTTCTTTAAATTGATTGCCCCGATCTTGATAATTATCAAACAAATCGTAGCTCGCACAACAAGGCGAAAGCAAAACGGTATCTCCAGGTTCTGCAAGCGATTTGCAAATGGCCATCGCTTGTTTCATACTAGAGGTATCGTAAATGAACTCCATTTTATCTTTGAAAAAGTCAATGATCTTTTGGTTGTCTAATCCCATGCAGACCACCGCCTTTACTTTCTGCTTTACGAGATTCTCAATCTCTGTATAGTCGTTCCCTTTGTCTGTACCGCCTACAATCCAGATCGTGGGATTCTTCATGCTTTCTAAAGCATAATAGGTAGCATTCACATTGGTAGCTTTGGAGTCGTTGATATAGCGCACTCCTTTTTGAACGGTGACCTCCTCAAGTCTATGTTCTACGGCTTGAAAGCTCATTAGGGAATTGCGGATACTTTCATTGCTTATATTAAGTACTTTCCCCGCAAGGGACGCGGCAAGGCTATTGGCTACATTGTGATTCCCCATAAGGGATAAATCCTCAATCTTAATCGAAAATTCGTCTTGGAATTTCACAACCATCTTGTCCCCTTGCGTATAGGCACCCTCGGAAAGAACTTCCTTCATGGAGAAAGGAAGCATTCTGGCTTTCACTGACAGTTTCTCAAGTAAGTTAAGACTCATTTCATCGTCTCTATTGTAGATGAAAAAGTTGTCGTTCTGTTGGTTCTCTGCAATTCTAAATTTGGCTAGTGCATACTCTTCGTAATTGTAGTTGTACTGATCCAAATGGTCTTTAGAGAGATTCAAAAGCAGAGATATAAAGGGTCTAAAGTTCTGTATATCATCCAACTGAAACGAACTCACTTCCAGAACATAGTAGTCGTAATTTTGTTCAGCGACTTGACGCGCAAAACTACTTCCTATATTGCCTCCAAGGCCTACATTGAAACCATCATTTTTAAGTAGATGGTAAACTAGCGAGGTCGTGGTCGTCTTGCCGTTGCTCCCCGTGATCGCAATGATTTTAGCCTTTGTATACTCGGAAGCAAATTCGATTTCTGAAGACAGCCGAATTCCCTTCTGATTGATTTTGAAAACAATCTCTGCCTTTTTGGGGATACCTGGACTTTTCACAATCCAATCCGCATTTAAAATCTTTTCTTCCGTATGCTGTCCTTCCTCAAAATCGATCTGATTTTCAATTAAAAGTTTCTTATAGTTTTCACGTATTTCACCCTGGTCTGAAAGAAATACTTCCAGGCCCTTCTTCTTGGCTAAGTACGCAGCTCCAAAACCGCTTTCTCCTCCTCCTAAAACTACAACTCTCATCTCGTTATCTTATTTTTAGTGTGATTAAACAAACGACGGCGAGAATCACTCCAATGATTATCATTCGATTCACAATTTTACTTTCATGGTATCCACTTTTCTGATAGTGGTGGTGCAAAGGACTCATTTTAAAGAATCGATTGTTTTGTGCATATTCTAACCCATACTTTCTTTTTCGGTATTTAAAGACCGAAACCTGCAAGACGACTGATAGGTTTTCAAGGACGAAAATCCCACACAATACGGGAATTAATAATTCCTTTCTTAAGATCACGGCAAGCACAGCAATCACTCCCCCAATCATCAAACTTCCTGTGTCTCCCATAAATACCTGCGCTGGATAGGTGTTGTACCAGAAAAATCCGATCACCGCTCCGACCATGGCAATGGCAAAAATCGTGGTTTCCCCCATATTGGGTAAGAACATGATATTCAAATAGTCCGCAAAAATGATATTCCCCGACAAATACGCTAAGAATGCTAAAGTTAATAAGATGACCGCACTGGTGCCGGCCGCGAGGCCGTCAATTCCATCGGTTATATTGGCGCCATTCGATACTGCTGTGACAATAAAAATCACAATGGGAATAAAGACAAGCCATGCCCATTTTTGAGCATCTGCTTCGTCCATCCAAAAAAGCATCCCAGTGTAATCAAACTCATTGTTTTTCACAAAAGGAACTGTGGATACGGTTGATTTTTCTGTGGGCATAAAGTTTTGCTCCACATTGTTACGGTTTAAGATCTGCGCATCCGCATATTTACGTTTGACCGTCACATCCGGGTGAAAAAACATAGTTACCCCTACGATCAGTCCAAGTCCCACTTGTCCAATGACTTTGAACTTCCCACTTAGGCCGTCTTTGTTCTTTTTAATTTTCTTCAAATAATCATCTACAAAGCCAATTGCACCCATCCAAACCACTGAAATCAGAAGCAGAAGAATGTAGACATTAAAGACTTGTGTAAAAAGCAGAACAGGTATGACGGTAGCTACGATAATAATAAGTCCCCCCATCGTAGGAGTACCTTCCTTCTGTTTTTGCCCTTCTAGTCCAAGGTCTCTAACCAGCTCCCCCATCTGGCGACGGCGAAGGAAATTGATGATCTTCTTACCAAAAACCAAAGCAATAAATAGCGAAGTCAACACCGAAATCGAAGCCCGAAACGAGATGTATTTCAGTAGATTAAGTCCCGGAATATGAATTCCGTTAGCGGTAAGGTATTCGTACAAATAATATAACATACGCCTTATTTATTTATCCATAATTTTTATTAGCTCGGAAATCACTTCCTTGTCATCAAAATGATGCTTCACTCCAGAAACATCTTGATAGGTTTCATGTCCTTTGCCTGCCACCAGAACAATATCTCCTGGCTCGGCAAATTTTATAGCCATTTTTATAGCTTGTTTTCGGTCTTGAATGACCGTGTACTTACTGTAATTCTGCGGTTCAATTCCTGCTTCAATATCCTTTAGAATGAGTTCGGGATCCTCGGTTCGTGGATTGTCTGAGGTAAGAATGGCAAGAGTTGAATTTCGAGTGGCAATTTTTCCCATTTCAGGACGCTTGGTTTTGTCTCGATCGCCACCACACCCAAAGACGGTAATGAGTCTTTCGTTCTTGGTCCGAATTTCATTTATGCTCAAAAGAACATTTTCTAAAGCATCAGGTGTATGTGCGTAATCCACCACAAAATAAATCCCTTGGGGGGATCTTAACGTTTCAAAACGTCCATTTACCCTTTTAAGTGTAGAGATAGCCTGAAGAATTGCTTGCTTGTCTAAACCCAGTTCTGCTGCAATACTGTACACTAGTAAAAGGTTTGAAGCATTAAATTTTCCTGTGAGTGTCGTCCACACTTCCCTTCCCTCAAACGATAAAAGCATTCCATTAAAGTCCGCTTCTAAAATTTTAGCCTGGTAGTCTGCTATGTTTTTAAGCCCAAAAGAAACTCTTTTGGCTTTCGTATTTTGAACCATAATCGACCCGTTCTTATCATCTGCATTGAATAGGGCAATAGAATTCGAGCCGAGCGTATCAAAAAGTTTTTGCTTTGCTTTAATATAGTTTGCAAAGGTTTGGTGATAATCCAGATGGTCATGCGTAATGTTGGTAAAGGCTGCAATTTTGAAATTGAGCCCAAACGTTCTCTTTTGGTCGATCCCATGCGAACTGACTTCCATAAATGCAAACTCGCAACCTTCCTCCACAGCTTGCGATAAGAGTCGATTGACTGTTACCACATCCGGGGTTGTATGGGTTGCCTTTATCACCTTGTTACCAATTCTATTCTCTACTGTAGAAAGCAGAAGACAAGGATATAGCATTTGGGAAAAAACTTCGTGAAGCAAGGTTGCCACCGAGGTTTTTCCGTTGGTCCCTGTGACTCCTACAAGGGTTAACTTCGAGGAAGGATTCCCATAGAAGTTAGAGGCTAAAAGGGCTAGGGTTTCGGCGCTGTCTTTGACTAGTATGTAACAAACAGATTCTTCTACTTTCGCTGGAATCTCTTCACAAACCACCCCTTTTGCTCCTTCGTAAATTGCCTGATCAATGAAGGAATGACCGTCTACAGCCTGTCCTCTTAGCGCCACATAAACAGAGTTTGGACCTACGGTTCGGCTATCAAACCCAAGACTTTTCACCTCCAAGGACGTGGGTCCCTTTAGGTCTACAACGGAAATTCCATTTAATAAATTTTGTAAAGTCATGGTCATTCTAATACTCTAATTTTGAAGCGTCAAATAAATTCTTTGGTCTTTGTTTAGGGCTCTTCCTTCTAACGGGAACTGCTCTTTAATTCGACCTACCCCTTTATAATCCACTCGATACCCTTGGTTTTCCAACGCAGGGATCACATTTTTTCCAATTAATCCTACTACACTTGGCATCACGCCTCCACGAACGGCCACTTTGGGTTCGACACGTGTTAATTTGCTTAAGTCCACTTTCTTATCCACAAGAAGTTCCTTCTCAATGTTTTGCGGTGTTTTAAGAAAGGTTTTTCCCGCAATTTCTTTAAATACAGGAGCTGCTACAGTACTCCCGTAGTAACTTTTCGACTTGTCCGGTTGATTTACAACGACAAAGCAGGTGTACTTGGGATTGTCCGCCGGGTAAAACCCTCCAAAAGAGGCTTGGTATTTACTCGGTCCCGGTTTCCAATATTCAAACCTTGCCGTTCCTGTTTTTCCTGCCATACTTAGATTCGGTGTAAATATGCTTCGAGCGGTTCCCTTTTCGACGGCTTTCGTAAGTGCGGAAGTCATCATGTGAATGGCTTTCTGAGAGGCCATCTTATTTACCATGACCTCGGGCTGAGCCTCAAAGAAAACATGCCCATCTTTCATCACTTTATCAATAAACAAAGGTTTTACCATTTTGCCTCCGTTGGCAATTCCATTATAAAAGGTTGCAAGTTGCAATGTATTTAATCGAACTGCGTAGCCAAACGAAATAGAAGCCAATGCCCCTTTGCTCCAACGATCACTCTGAGGGGTTTGAATAAAAGGTTTGGTAATGCCTGGCAGTTCAATGTCCATTTTATCAAAGAGTTTCCAACGACGCAAATGGTCAAGGAATACTTCAGGATTGTCGCCATAAAACTTAGTGATGAGTTTTGCTGAACCTACGTTGCTAGATTTTGCAAGCACTTCGCTTATATCGTAAATGCCCCCACCATGATCGTCACTAACGGGCTGTCCTGCATACACCCAAGAGCCATTGCCCACGTCAACAGTTGTTTCTTCGTCTATAAATCCATCATCCATCGCCGCTAAAAGAGACACCGCTTTAAAGGTGGAACCTGGTTCAGTGGCATCTTTTAGTGCATAGTTATAAGCATCTACATAAACTCCGGGTTCTGTTCGTCGCAGATTTACCATTGCACGAACCTTCCCGGTTTTCACTTCCATGACAATCACACTTCCGTGATCCGCATCAAATTCAATTAGCTGCTTTTCCAGCGCTGAATTTGCAATGTCTTGGATTCTAAGATCCAATGTCGTGTACACGTCCTGTCCATCGACGGGCTCATGAACTTTCCAATAATCAATGGGTTTCCACTGTGACGAATTAATTCGTTGTTCTAAACGTTTACCGTCCTTTCCACTAAGGAACTTTGAAAATGCTCCCTCTAGCCCAGACTGATACTTTCCATTGTCCATTCCAATGGTTCCTGCTCCAATTTCTGATGTGGCAAGTTCACGACGGTAATTTCGATCCACAATAAAACCGCCACGGTTCTTCCCTTTCTCAAAAAGAGGGAACTTGCGAATCCGATCGTACTCATCGAAATCGAGTCCTTTCACCAGACTGAAATATTGATTTTCTTTCTTACGCTGCGCATCAAACTTTTGACGAAAATAGGTTCTCGGCTTTCCAAACATGAGACTTAAAGAATCCGTTAAAGGACCAATATTATTACTGTAAGTCGTATCCCGGATCACTTTGAAATCAAGATAAATGTCGTATCGCATGACGGTGGTTGCCAGAATCGAGCCGTCCGCCGCATAGAGATTTCCACGAGCTGCTTTTAAGACGGCTTCCCGATAGTTCTTGCTAATATAATCCTCTTTAATCTCCTCCACATTGGTGTTTTGAAGAACAATGATCCGAAAGAGAAAGACGACAAAAGTAGCAATAGCAACGAGGGCGAAGAAATACCCCCACCGTAAGGTTCTTTTGCGTTTAATGTCGTACTCATTATTTCTCTGCATGGGTTGAGTCGAGTTTTATTAGTAATTTATGTGGGTGACTCTCTAGGGTCATTAAAGAGTCTGTTATCATTTCTTTTCCTAATTCTGATTCCATCTTCACTTTAATAAGTCTGCTCTGCGCATAGGCGTTTCGTGATTTGTATTCTTCACTAGCTTCCTTTAGCGCATTTACTTTCTCAATTTTCTGATTTACAAGATGGTTGCTATAAATCATACTGATCAAAAGAAAGAAGAGCAACAAAAAATACTTATAATGCGCTTTAATTTCATCCCTATTGAGAAAATTCCCCTTGACAATGTCTATGAAGGTTAGTTTTTTCTTGGACTGATAAACGCGCTTTTTGGCCATATTTTACTTAAATGTCAGTTGAAACTGTCCTTTTTGTTTATAATTTAATTCCTGTGCGCATCTTTGCGCTTCGTGCTCTCGAGTTGGATTCAATTTCTTCCTCAGAAGGCACAACCGCTTTATTTCTCAACAGCTCAAATACTTTATCGTAATTTCCATACACATCTCTCACAGGCTCTCCTTCAAATTTTCCATTCTTCAAAAATCGTTTTACTAACCGATCTTCAAGAGAATGGTAAGAAATTACAACAAGGCGACCTTGCGGCTTTAGCACGCGGTGCGCTTGAAGAAGCATCTCTTTTAAAGCGTCTAATTCTTGGTTCACTTCAATTCGAATCGCTTGAAATACTTGAGCGAAGAACTTATTCTGCTTAAACGCAGGAATGAAGGCAAATAGTGCCTTAAGGTCCTCAGTCGTTTCAATGGATTTCCCTTTTCTTTGGTTCACGATGACACGTGCTAACTTTCTTGCGTCTCTTAGTTCCCCGTAATTGTAGAAGAGATCCGCTAGAGCTTCCTCTTCGTATTCGTTGATTACTTTCTTCGCATCTAGACTCTGCATCACATTCATTCTCATGTCTAACGGAGCTTCGCTTCGAATCGAAAAACCGCGTTTTCCTTCATCAAATTGATGGGAGGAAACTCCTAAATCTGCTAGAACACCACTTACTTGTGAAACACCATACATTAGCATGGCGTTTTCAAGAAATCGAAAGTTTTGATTCACGAGGGTAAATCGATCGTCCGAAATTCGATTGGCAAGAGCATCCAAATCCTGATCAAAACTATAAAGTTTTCCTTTTGAAGAAAGGCGGGCCAAGATTTCACGCGAATGCCCCCCACCACCAAAAGTGCAGTCTATATAAACTCCATCAGGGTCAGTGACTAACTCATCGACACTTTGCTTTAAAAGCACTGGACTATGGTATTCGTTTTCCATCTTTTTCGTGGTTCTAAGCGCTTTATTCTAATTCAATATCTTCTATACCTTGATCTCCCATTACCTCTTGTGCAAGATTTGCGAAATCTTCTTGGGTAGTGGAAATCACCTCTTCATAGGCCTGCTTATCCCAAACCTCAAAAAGCTCACCCGCACTGGTTACAACCACTTCTTTTCGAAGTCCTGCAAATACAGTCAAGTCTTTTGATATTTGGATTCTTCCTGCACTATCCAACTGCACGGTTTTTACGCCAGCAGTAAACATTCGGATGAAATCTGCATTCTTTTTCACAAAACGATTCAGTTTATTAATTTTGCCCATCAACTTATCCCAGTAGGTTAAAGGGTAAACTTCCAGACAATTTTGAAACACAGAGCGTTTAATGACAAAGGTCTCTCCTTCAAATCCCTCCATCTGCTTTGCAAGCGATGAAGGCACTTTCAGACGACCTTTGTCATCAATTTTGCATTCGTATGTGCCAATAAAATTCTTCATTTGGGACAAATTTATATAATTATTTCCAAAAGCTCCCACTTTTTCCCACTTTTTGACTTAATGTTTATAACTTTTAACTCAAGAACTAAGCCTTTGATTTAAAAGACCTTATACCAAAAGTGGAAATTGGAGAAATATTATTAAAAAAGGGTAATTTACTTTAGAGCTTTTTTCTTATTTTTAATCGGTATGATTTTATCGTCATATGTTTTCTTAAATTTGTACTTTTGCTTTAGCTATCAAGCGTTATATGTTATTTAAAACCAAAAAAGAAAAAAAATTCTCCTATATTATGGAAGGCGAGGGTCATCCTATCGTCCTGTTGCAGGGTCTGATGGGTGGACTGAGTAATTTCACAAGTCTCATATCTTACTTTTCTTCAAGAGGATTTAAAGTTTACTTTCCCGAACTACCCATTTACGATCTGCCCGTACTTAACACCAATTTGACAAGTATCGCGAAATACGTTGCGAAATTTATTGAAGAACAAGTAGGGGAACCTGCCACCGTAGTGGGAAACTCCATGGGAGGACATGTGGGTTTAATACTCACACTCTCTAGACCCGATCTTGTAAAGCATCTTGTTCTTACGGGAAGTTCCGGGCTCTACGAAAGATCCTTTGGCGATAGCTTTCCTCGAAAAAGCGACCGAGACTACATGAAGGCAAAAGCGCAAGAAGTGTTTTATGACCCAGAGGTGGCCACGGACGAACTTGTGGACGAAGTCTTCTCTATCGTAAACGACCGAGGCAAGGGGATTAAAACCGTGATGCTGGCACGCAGCGCAATTAAACACAACATGGAGACCGAACTTCATAAAATTAAAGCACCTACCTGTATCATTTGGGGGAAGCAGGATTCCGTGACACCACCCGAAGTGGCTGTCGAAATGGATCGATTAATACCGAATTCGGATTTATTTTGGATTGACAAGTGTGGCCATGCGGCCATGATGGAAAAACCAGACGAATTCAATTCCCTCTTATACGAATGGCTGAAAAATAAATAATTAGAAAAGGAAGTTTTTGCTTCCTTTTTTAATAGAACCTCACCAGGTTCTGAATACAAACCTTTGAACACAGACTTAACATGATAATCAAATCCGCCGAGTTTTTAAAAAGTTCTTCCAAATGGCAGGAATGTCCAGAACCCAATCGTGCAGAATATGCCTTTATTGGTCGATCCAACGTAGGGAAGTCTTCGCTTATTAATGCGATGATGAACCACAAGGATCTTGCGAAAACCTCGCAAACCCCTGGAAAAACTCAGTTAATCAATCACTTCCTGATTAATGAACAGTGGTATCTAACCGACTTACCCGGCTATGGATATGCAAAAGTCTCGAAAGTGAAAAGAAAAGACTTTGAAAAACTGATTACCAACTATGTACTGAACCGAGTGAATTTGGTTAACCTATTCGTCCTTGTCGATGTACGGCACACACCCCAAAAAATAGACTTGGAATTCATGCAATGGTTGGGAGAGAGTCAAATCCCTTTTTCCGTCGTGTTTACCAAAGCTGATAAACTATCAGCAGGCAATGTGAACAAAAATGTAGAAGCCTACAGAGCGAGTATGCTTGAACTATGGGAAGACCTTCCTCACATGTTCATTACCTCTGCGGAAAAAAAAGTAGGAGGAGACGAGGTTCTCTCATATATCGAGCAAACCAATCAAATGCTCGTGAAAAACAAAGTTCGATTTGATGACTAATTTCACTTGGCACTGCAAATCGTTTGAGGAGTTGCAGACATCAGAACTTTACAAAATCTTGGCCGCTAGAGCAGAGGTTTTCGTTATTGAACAACAATGTCTCTACCAAGATATGGACTTTGATGATCAAATTGCACTGCATTTATGGGGGGAATCTAAAAATGAAATTGCAGCGTATTGTCGAGTGTTTGCCCCCGGCCTAAAATATCCTGAAGCCTCAATAGGCCGCGTATTAACAGGGAAGAATTTTCGACGAATCGGACTTGGAAAACAGTTGATAACTAGGAGCATAGAGGTTATTTCCACAAACTTTAAAACGGACAATGTCTGTATTTCTGCGCAGGACTATCTCCTACAATTTTATGCGGATTTTGGATTTGAACCCACGGGTAAATCCTATCTAGAAGATGGAATACCGCATAGTGAAATGAAAAAAGGGAAAGCTTAACACTTTCCCTGTAATTCCTTGTATTTGTTTACACTTCCTCCCTTAGCATTCCCTTCTGCCCAAAATAGGCATTGAATTTTGCAATTTTCGGTCCTACAACCGCGCTGCAATAGGGCGTACTTGGGTTTTCCCAGTAATAGCCTTGATGGTAAGTCTCTGCAGGGTAAAACTCCGCAAGTGGTTCTACTTTTGTGACGTAGTCTCCTTCCCATTTCCCTTCGGCCTTAGATCGCTCTATCGATTTTTCAATGCTGTCTTTTTGCTCAGGTGAATCATAAAATACGATCGATCTGTACTGGGTTCCTATGTCATTTCCCTGACGGTTAAGCTGCGTCGGATCGTGCAAAAAGAAAAACACTTCCATAAGTTGTTCAAAAGAAATAATGTTTGGATCGTATATTAGTTTTACGACCTCTGCATGCCCAGTCTCTCCCGTACAAACCGCTTCGTATGTAGGGTTTGGAACATGCCCTCCACTGTATCCGGAAATCGCTTTTTCGACTCCTTTCAACAGATTAAAACAGCTCTCCACACACCAAAAACATCCACCGCCAAATACGATTGTTTCAAAATTTTTAGATTCCATTGTTTCAAAAAAGTAATTGTTTGTCCTGTAAAGTGTCCTGAGTCCATCTCACCTCACTATTAGGACGTTTCAAATTGTAAAATCTTTTAGGGATTAAAAAGAAGGGATTACAAACTGTTTTCCCAAACCAGCGCACTAGCACCTAGAATGGCCGCGTCCGCTTCGTTCAATTCACTAAAGACCAGTCTGACTTTGCTTCTGAATATCGGAAGTAGATTCCTTTCCATATGGAGTTTTGTAGGTTTCAAAATGAAGTCACCTGCTTGAATCACGCCCCCGAAAAGCAGAATGGCTTGAGGAGAAGAAAACATGACAAAGTTTGCCAAGGATTCCCCTAATTTTTGTCCTGTATAACGGAAAACTTCAATAGCCGTTGGGTCCCCCTTCATGGCGCACTCATGTACAGTTTTTGAATTAATATCTTCTTCCGCATATTGATTCAGAAGAGATTCTGGAAATTCAGCTCGCATTTTCTTTGCGGTAATGGCGATGCCGGTTGCCGAAGCATAAGACTCTAATGAGCCTTCCGATCCTGTACTCCAGTGCTTTCTACCGTTGGGCTTCACAATCGTATGCCCAAGTTCACCGGCAAAACCGTCGTGTCCATAGACCAATCTTCCTCCACAGACAATCCCACTTCCTACTCCTGTACCAAGGGTAACCATAATGAAATCTTTCATTCCTCGCGCAGCGCCGTACAGCATTTCTCCTAAAGCGGCAGCATTTGCATCATTTGTCATTTTACACGGAACGCCAAATTTTTTGGTCATCATCTCAGCAAAAGGAATTACTCCTTTCCATTTCAAATTAGGAGCATGCTCGATGGTCCCATGATAATAATTTGCATTCGGAGCGCCTACACCGATTCCTTCAAACGATTTGTTATCAGAGCAATGCTCCTCAATTAGTGGCTTGATGGCTAGATAAAGTGCATCGACTAGTTCTTGCGGGGTTTTATAGTCCTCGGTCTTAACTCGGCCTTTGCCTAAAATTTCACCTCGGTGATTTACGAGTCCATATTTGGTATTGGTACCCCCGATATCAACGCCTAATGCGACTTGATTTGATAAGTTTATTAATGCCATTTTATTTTACAATTGAGACAATAAAATTACTAAAAAATAAAATCATATCCTTACAATCCGCTAGAAAAGTAAGGCAAACCCCGTGGAAACCAGAATTCCAGACCTTTGTATCCCACGGGATTAGGCTAAAAACAAAAAACCCAGGCATTTCAGCGCCTGGGTCTTTTGAATTCATTTGAAAATTAGCTTGGGATTTCTCCTTTGTATAAGAAGGAAATGGTTTCCATATTAATCTTCTCTACCATTTCACTGAAAAGGTGAAAAGATTCCTGTTTGTAAATTACAAGTGGATCCTTTTGTTCGTACACCGCACCTTGAGAAGATCTTCTAAGATCATCCATCTCGCGCAAATGCAATTTCCAGTTTTCGTCAATAATAGACAAGGTTATGTTTTTTTCAAAATCTTCAATGAGACTCTGGCATTTGGTTTCGTGCGCTTTTTCAAGATCGGTTACAATGGTAATCGATTTAAGTCCATCGCTAAACGGAACTTGAATCATTTTGAACATGCTACCTTGGTTTTTGTATACATTCTCAATGATTGGGAAAGTTTTCTCTTTCAATAGTTCCAATCTATTTTTATAGTCCTCTTCTGCTGCTGCAAAGACAATTTGAATTAACTGCGCATTGGTTTTGCTCTTGAAATCGCTTTCTGAAACCGGGGCTTCCATGGTGAAGCTTCGAATGATCTCATATTCGAATTCTTTGTAATCTCCTTGTAGTTTCGTTTTGTTTACTATCGTTTGAGAGACATCAAAAATCATGTTGGCAATATCAAACTTAAGGTGATCTCCAAAAAGAGCATTCTTTCTCTTTTTGTATATCACATCTCTTTGCTTGTTCATGACATCGTCATACTCCAGGAGTCTTTTACGTATACCAAAGTTATTCTCCTCCACTTTCTTCTGTGCTCTTTCGATGGACTTCGTAATCATCGAATGTTGAATCACTTCTCCTTCCTTATGACCCATACGGTCCATCATTTTCGCAATTCTTTCCGAACCAAATAGACGCATTAAATTGTCTTCAAGCGAAACATAGAACTGGGAACTACCTGGGTCTCCCTGACGTCCTGCACGACCTCTTAACTGTCTGTCTACACGTCTAGAATCGTGGCGTTCCGTACCGATAATCGCTAAACCTCCCGCTTCTTTCACGGCTTGGACTAGCTTAATGTCGGTTCCTCTACCCGCCATATTGGTTGCAATGGTAACTTGACCCGGACGCCCAGCTTCTGCCACGACTTCCGCTTCTTTTTTGTGAAGCTTTGCGTTCAGAACTTGGTGATTGATTTTTCTAAGTTGAAGAGCTCTTGAAAGAAGTTGTGAAATATCAATCGAGGTTGTACCCACTAGTATAGGTCGACCTTGAGCCGTTAATTTTTCAATCTCTTCAATAACTGCATTGTATTTTTCACGGTTCGTTTTGAAAACAAGATCCTGACGGTCGTCTCTTTGAATAGGACGGTTGGTTGGAATAACAACCACGTCTAATTTATAAATTTCCCAAAGCTCTCCTGCTTCCGTTTCGGCTGTACCTGTCATCCCCGCAAGTTTGTTGTACATACGGAAGAAGTTCTGCAAGGTCACGGTCGCAAAGGTTTGAGTCGCCGCTTCAATTTTTACATTTTCTTTCGCTTCGATCGCCTGGTGAAGTCCATCGGAATAGCGTCGCCCGTCCATTATACGTCCGGTTTGCTCATCCACGATTTTCACTTCTCCATCTATCACGACATACTCATCGTCCTTTTCAAAAAGCGTATACGCTTTCAAAAGCTGACTTAAGGTGTGTACACGCTCTGATTTTTCAGCAAATCTTCTAAATAGATCTTCCTTCGCTGCAAATTCAGCCTCTTTTTCTAAGTTTTTCGCTTCTAAATCTGCGATTTCAGTACCGATATCTTCTAAAACGAAGAAATCTTTGTCCTCAACACCTGTTGATAGATATTCAACTCCCTTATCGGTTAAATCAATCTGATTGTTCTTCTCATCAATTACGAAATAAAGATCTTGATCCACCTTTGGCATATCGCGGTTGTTATCCTGCATATACTGCGCTTCCGTTTTTTGAAGCAGCGCTTTGTTTCCTGTTTCGGATAAGAACTTAATTAAAGGTCTTGATTTTGGAAGTCCTCTATAGGCTTGAAGAAGTTTGAATCCTCCTTCTTTATTTTTCCCCGCGGCAATCAATTTCTTAGCCTCGTTAAAGACATGCGTAATGGTTTGTTTTTGTACAGATACGATGCGGTCTACGGCAGGTTTCAAAACATCAAATTCCTGACGATCTCCCTGAGGAACCGGACCGGATATAATTAAGGGCGTTCTTGCATCGTCTACTAAGACGGAATCCACCTCATCGACGATTGCAAAATTAAGTTCTCTTTGCACTAACTCTGTAGGAGAAGTGACCATGTTATCCCGGAGGTAGTCAAATCCAAACTCGTTATTGGTTCCGTAGGTAATATCTGAATTGTAAGCACTTCGTCTTCCGTCGGAATTCGGTTGATGGTTGTCAATACAGTCGATGGAAAGTCCGTGGAATTGATAGATAGGCCCCATCCATGCGGAGTCTCTTTTCGCTAAGTAATCGTTCACAGTTACAACGTGTACCCCTCTTCCTGAAAGAGCATTCAGGTAAATCGGTAAGGTACCCACTAAGGTTTTCCCTTCCCCAGTGGCCATCTCTGCAATTTTTCCACTGTGAAGAACGACCCCTCCAATAAACTGAACATCGTAATGGACCATGTCCCAAACGACAGGTGTACCGTGCGCGTTCCATTGGTTTTTCCAAACCGCTTCGTCTCCTTGTATCTCAACGAAATCTTTATTTTCCGCTAAGTTTTTGTCCCAATCGAGTGCAGCAACTCGAATCTCTCCATTTTCCGCCCAACGTCTTGCCGTTTCTTTCACGACTACAAACGCTTCTGGCAAAATGGATTCTAATATTTTTTCCTCTACCTGATAAGATTCTTTCTTAAGGGTTTCAATCTGAGTGAACATCCCTTCTTTCTCATCAATGTTTGTTGATGACTTAATTTGCTCTTCAAGTTTGTGTATTTCCTCTGTGATCGATTGAGTGCCTGACTTTAATAGCTCTTTGAATTCTTGCGTTTTCGCTCGTAATTCCTGATCGCTTAATTCCTTAATACTCGGTTCTGCAGCTTTAATTTTCGCTACTACTTTCTTTACTTCTTTAAGGTCTTTTGCGTTTTTATCTCCTAAAAACCCTTTAAGCACTTGGTCTAAAAAACTCATATTTTCAATATTTAACTGTGGACCCAGGGGTCACAAACTTTTTGAGCACTAGGTCGCTCTTTTGGTGATATAATTCTAAAAAAGCTTTAAGCATTATGCCTAAAGCCTTATTTCTTTAGTATTCGTCTTCGTTCCAAAGGAAATCCTCGTCGGTGGGATAGTCGCTCCACACCTCTTCGATGGATTCATAGATTTCCCCTTCGTCTTCGATAGCCTGAAGGTTTTCCACTACTTCCATCGGCGCTCCGGTACGGATCGCGTAGTCAATAAGTTCCGCTTTGGTCATTGGCCAAGGGGCATCACTTAAATAAGAAGCTAATTCTAATGTCCAATACATATTTTTAGTATTTATAAAATTTTTGCAAAAGTATAAAAATAGATGATGGTATTGTCTTTTTTATGACTGATTTTCAATCTTTTTACTATTTTATTTTCCATTTGGGAAAAGAGTAATTCGAAAAAGTACGATCACACCCTATTTACAGACTATTGAAGTGGTTTTCTCAAAAACCATTCCACAAATTTTTTTATGCCATTTTGGAAGTTTGTGCCCGGGGAATAGTCTATTAACGCCTTTGCTTTGTCAATATTGGCATGTGTTCTTTCCACATCGCCAGGCTGCATTGGCAATTGCTTTTTCTGTGCCTTTATCTCCAAGGTGGATTCTAGCGTCCCTACCATTTCATTTAGTGAAACGACTTGGTTCTCCCCTAAATTTACAATCTCATAGAGGGGGGAATGGGCTTCGAGATAACGTAGAGCCTTTATAATCCCGTCAATGATATCCTCTATATACGTGTAATCTCTCGAGGTCTCTCCCTCTCCAAAGAAAGGTATTTCCTCCTTATCTTGAATCAACTGAGCGAATTTATGAATCGCTAAATCAGGCCTTTGACGGGGCCCATAGACGGTAAAGAATCTCAAATGGATCATATCCATTCCGTACAAATGGTGGTATACATGGCCTAAAATTTCCGTGCTTCGTTTGCTAGCTGCATATGGGGAAATTGGCAAATCCACAGCATCCGTCTCCGTAAACGGTACTTTCTTGTTGTTTCCATAAACACTAGAGGAGGATGCGTTTAAAAATTTCTTAATTCCAAACTCCTTGCATAGTTCCCACAAATTAGTCGTACCAATAACGTTTACTTGCTGGTATTCAATCGGGTTTTCGATGCTGGGGCGAACGCCCGCGAGCGCAGCTAAATGAATAACGGCCTGAACAGGAACCTGACGAAATAGCTCTCGAAGAGATTCTAAATCTCTAATGTCCACTACCACTAAACGATATTTCTCAGATAGAACCTGAGTCTGCAGTATTTCTAAATCTGCTTCTTTCGAATCAAATGTAAATTCAGGGTCTCTACCAAGGGACAATAAAGTATTTTGAACTTTTATTCTATAGTCATAAAAATCGTCGAAATTGTCAACATTAATGACAGAATGTCCATTTTTGAGTAAAGTCTCGATAAGATGCGATCCAATGAATCCACTTCCACCGGTTACTAAATAAGTCATAGCGGGTATTTAGCTACAAATTTAAGAAATTTAGCATGGCAAATCTTTAATCCTTACTTTTACTTAAAATTTACGAAATGCACTTTGAAGGCCAACTAATAAAAATGATTACTCAAAACGCGAGTCCCATTCAATATTACCTCAACCTATCGCACGATCTTATTCATATGAATTCTTTGATTGGCAAAACTGTAGAAATATCGCACCTTGGTTATCAATGCGTAAACTGCCAGCGTGAGGAGAAAATTTTTAGAATGGGTTTCTGCAAAAAATGCTTCTTTGAGAGTCCTTACACTAGTGAGTCCATTATTCGTCCTGAACTATCCAAAGCCCATCTGGGGGAAGGAGAAAGAGACCTAGAAGTTGAAAAATCGATTCAACTCGTGCCTCACATCGTCTATTTAGCGTATACAGGTGAGGTCAAAGTGGGCGTAACAAGAGAGTCGCAGGTTCCCACTCGGTGGATTGACCAAGGAGCTACCTTTGCCCTTCCCATTGCAAGAACAGAAAATCGATACGAGGCCGGAATGATTGAGGTTGCGCTCAAGTCGAAATTGTCTGATAAAACCAATTACCGAAGAATGCTCAAAGACGAATACGAAGAGGATCTTGACCTTACCCAATTCAGAAGTGAAGTTCAAGATCTGTTCCCCGCTGAATATGCAAAATTCTTTAATTCAGAACAGGATCTCTGGAGACTAGATTATCCCTACGAGGCACCCGAAAAGGTAACCACTATCTCGCTCGAGAAAAAACCCTCCTTTACTTCGGTCTTGAAAGGAATAAAAGGCCAATACTTAGCCTTTGAAGGCGGCTCTGTTTTAAACGTGCGTGCACACGAAGGATTTGTCATTGCACTAGAAACGAAAAAAGAATAAGAATTATTTCAAAGAAATAGAAAAAGAATAGTGATTGTCTGGAGAAAAGCTATTATTTTTGTTATAAACACAAGTGCTATCACCCATGATGAACAAAAAAAGCGTCCGAAGAATTTTGCTCACGATAGGGCTACTTGCTCTTGCCGTCGTGCTAATAAATCTTGGATTCAACTTATTTTTAAAGTATAAGTTACCCTCTTATATCGAAAACAATTCTGACTACATTCTTTCCTATGAGTCCCTCAACGTAGAACTTGGGAATGGATCCGTTCACCTCGAAAATTTAGAAATCGCATCCAAAAACCCGGCGAACAAGGATGTAATTGGTTTAAACGGAAGTGTAAAATCGGTTTACGTTAGCCAGCTCGGAATTTGGAAGGCAATCACAGGCAAATCTATTCAGGCGTCCTCACTAGTATTAAATTCCCCTAACTTACAAGTCACCTTAGCGAAACCAAGAGATAGCAAAACTGGAAAAAAACGCAGTCCGATGCCGTTTCGAAATATTACCATTGATAACGGCAATATTAAAGTTACCAAACCGGCAGGGGAAAGATTTCTAGAGGTGGAAGATCTGAACTTGAAAGTCACAAATCTTCAACTTTCAGAAAAAGGAATTGAAAGCAAGCTTCCCGTTGTATTCGACAAGTACGACATTCAGGGAAATAAGTTTTATTTCCAACTCGAGGAGCTTTATGCAATTCAAGCAAACCATATCACGACGAAAAACGGGAAAATGAGCATTAAAGGCTTTGAAATCGTAACTTCCGTCAGCTATGAAAACTTCGTAAAATTGTATCCCAAAAAGCCAAATATGCTTTCTGTGAAGTCCAGAGAGCTAAACTTTACCGATTTAGCCCTAAAAAAAAACACGCTCTCTTTGTCTAGAGCCGAATTTATAGACCCTGTCATCACAATCAGATCCAATAGAACCGCCGTAAAGACTGAGAAAAAACCTTTCCAATTTATTCTCGACTTGCAAGATGTGGAACTAAAAAATGCCAAGGTAAATCTGTTAAAGCCAAACGGAGTAACCGCTTTCTCTGCCGGACAACTTGATTTGGAGATCCATAAACTACGAATGGACGAAAAATCAGCGCAAGGGAGAATTCCATTCACTTATGCTGACTTTTTGATTTCTGCCAAAGACCTTAGAGTTCAAAATGACCACCAAGACCTACACATTGCAAGTGCGAACATAGATCCGAAGAAATTAGATTTACAAAATTTACGATTTACGAAAGCCTCTACTAACCCAACGAAAGTACAGACCGAGGGCAAGTTAAACCGCGTAAGCCTTTCGCTTGATTCTTGGGAATTCATCAACCGTAAACTCGCCTTAAATGCAAATTCCCTTCTTGTGCAAGGAGCAGACGTTAAGGTTTATTTACCGGCTACGAAAAGCTCTAAAAATCCAACACCGATTACAGGATTAGATTTTCCCTTAACCATTAAGACAATCTCTCTTCAAGATGCCAATTTGAACCTCCTAAAACAGGGAAATTCTCAAATTATCAGAGGAATAGCCGTAAACCTTTCCGATTTTCAGATTACAAAGGAAAGTTCCAAAAAGAAAGTTCCTTTCGTAGTAGGCAACTACAAAATTTCCTTTGATCAGTACCATTCTAAGTTAAATAAGACCTACAGCTTGAAAACGGGACCACTTTCTTGGACGAATCAAGGGCTTCAAATCGAAAATCTCGAATACAAACCTTCGGTTTCCCAAGATCAGTTTATTTCTAGGATTCCGGTCGAAAAAGACCTGTACGACCTCCGCGCAAAAAAAATTCACTTTATAGGTCGACTAGAACTTCTTCAGGATAAAAAATTCGTTGAGGGAACTAGTTTGAAATTAAGTGGTGTGGACGCCTCGATTTTTCGAAGCAAAATCCCCCCGGATGACCTAACCATAAA
Organism: Chryseobacterium sp. A321; assembly: GCF_054489265.1. NCBI lineage: Bacteria > Pseudomonadati > Bacteroidota > Flavobacteriia > Flavobacteriales > Weeksellaceae > Chryseobacterium > Chryseobacterium sp. A321. Next base: position 604,225 of record NZ_JBTMWZ010000001.1, read on the forward strand.
ACCAATGTATTCGGCTCTACTTCGAAAAATAAAGATCCCGATGCATATCCAAAACCTAGACATCGTGGACTCAAGATTGGTCTATGAAGAAGACACCAAAAAGAGTGACGGGCCAGGTAAATTGGTGTTTGGAAGTTTAAATCTGCATTTAGACAATCTTAATTCTGGACAGACGAAATCCACTCAAATCCCCATTACAATCCATACTCGATTTATGGACCTCTCTCCTATGGTAGTAAATTGGAAGCTGGATACAGGCTCTTCTAACGATCAATTTTCGATCCATGGAAACGTTTCAGAACTTCCCGCCTCAAGTATAAATAGTTTTGTAGAGCCCTATTTGAAAATACAAACCACAGGGTATATCAAAAAGCTCGATTTTGCTTTTACAGGCAATCGATCCACTTTGAACGGAAATGTACAGATGAAGCATCAGGACCTTAAAGTTTCCATCCTTAAGAGTACAGGAGAAAAGGATAAACTCTTATCCGCGGTTGCCAATCTCCTCGTTAAATCCAATTCTGGAGTCTATCCCGAAACGGTATCGGTTGATGATGTACAGCGCGACCAGACCAAATCTTTTTTCAATTTTTTCTGGCAAGGCATTCAAGAAGGACTTAAAAAGACTTTGATTGGAAACAATGTGGAAAAGCAAGAAGTCGTGGCAAAAAAAACAGTGGAAACCACCAAAAACACGGTGGAGGCTGTAAAATCAGACGTTCAAAACGTGAAGAAAGACTTGAACGAAAAAATCAATGTTAAGAAGGAGAAGCCAAAGAAAAAAGGACTATTCGAGGTTTTCAAGAAAAAAAAGAAGGAATAATGCGCAGCATTACTCCTTCCTAGCTCTTGTTTATGCAATCCTTGAATTATAGAGCTTCAAAATTCAAGGAATCATCTTCCTCCGTGCAAATCTCCCTAATAAAATTATCAAATTTTTCTCCTGGGTAATTGCTCTCTGCTCCGTAGGAATCTATCAATATTCCACGACGTCCACCCTTTTCTTGGGCTACATACAAAACGGCATTATCGTCAGGATTACTATCCCCTTCAAATCGGTAGGATCTAACAATAATAAGATCCGTGGGCTCAAACGTTTCGGATCCTTGGTCTAGCACCATTTCTCCTTTTTCATTCATTCTAAACTCCGAGTGGATCCCGCGTTCACGCAGTTTGTTCATGACTTCACTCAAGGTTTTCATTGGTTTAAATTCTGACATATTAAGTATTTTTGGTTTGTGATTACTGAGTATACATCAAATTTAGTGCAAAAAGGACCAATTCAGAGTAATAATTCCAATTATGAGCTTTTGGCACGTTCTGTCAAAGAGCTGTGCGTACAAAAAGCAGGTGCCCTAAAAGAACACCTGCTTAAAGGATCTTGCTCAAACAATCAAATTAGTGGTCAAGCGTTGTGATACCCATTTCACTTAACGTGAAACTTAATTTATCAGCATTTTCGTTAATCATTTGATCCGTCGATCTACCTGCCCCGTGTCCTCCATTGGTTTCAATACGAAGTAGAATGGGCTTGTCACAGCCTTGTTTGGCCTGAAGCTCAGCTCCAAACTTAAACGAATGCGCAGGCACAACGCGATCGTCATGATCACCCGTTGTAATCATAGTGGAAGGATAACATGCATTCTCAGCCACATTGTGTAGGGGGGAATACGATTTAAGGTATTCAAACATTTCTTTGCTGTCTTCGGCCGTGCCATAATCGTAAGCCCAACCCGCTCCTGCGGTAAACTTATTGTATCGTAGCATATCCAAAACTCCTACAGCAGGTAGTGCGACCTTTGCTAAATCAGGACGCATGGTCATGGTGGCACCCACTAGGAGTCCGCCATTAGAACCACCTGAAATGGCCATGTAGTCTTTTGAGGTGTATCCTTTGCTTTGCAAATACTCACCCGCGGCAATAAAATCATTAAACACATTCTTTTTCTGAAGTTTAGTTCCGGCATCATGCCATTTTTTCCCATATTCTCCACCACCGCGAATGTTAGGTACAGCATAAACGCCTCCATTATCCATCCAAACTGCATTAACAACGGAAAAACCTGGAGTTAAGCTGACGTTGAAACCTCCATATCCGTAAAGAATGGTTGGGTTTTTTCCGTCCATTTTAAGACCTTTCTTGTAGGAAATAATCATAGGTACTTTAGTGCCATCTTTGGAAGTATAGAAAACCTGTTCCGAAACATAATTGTCCGCATCGAATTTTACATTTGGCTTGTAATAAACCTCTGATTTTCCACTCGCAACATTAAATTTGTATGTGGTTCCCGGTGTGATATAGTTACTAAATGAATAGTATAGATCTTTGTCCTCTGCTTTCCCGTAAAAACCACCCGCGGATCCTTTTCCTGGAAGAGTGATCTCACGAATGAGCTTGCCTGTATAGTCGTACTGCTTAACGACAGAGACCGCATCCTTAATGTAGCTTGCAAAAAGATTTCCGCCTCCTGTGGAAATTCCAAGTACGTCCGAGGTTTCCTTAATTAGATCCGTCCATTTCGTGGGCGTATTTATATTCGCAGTGACCACACGTTGATTCGGCGCGCCTTTGTCGGTAAGCAAATAAAGGGTATCTCCTTTTGAATCAATGAAATTGGTATTGTAGTCATACCCTGTTTGAATCGGAGTAAAATCCGATTTCGAACCGATCTTTTTAATGTATAACTCATTGCCATTGGTGGCATTAGCGGCGGAAAGAATTAAATACTGTTGATCATCTGAGACCCCTACATTCATGTAGCGTCTTTTGAAATCCTCACCTCCAATAATCAGTTCGTCATTTTTTTGATCGGTTCCTAGTTTATGAAAGTAAACTTTGTGCGTATCGGTCTTCGCTGATAGTGCGCTTCCTTCAGGCTTATCATAGCTAGAGTAGAAAAATCCTTCTTCTCCAAGCCAAGAAGCTCCACTAAATTTCACATCTTGAATGGTTTGGTCGATCACCTGGTTTTTATCCACATCAAGAATAATGATTTTGTTCCAATCACTGCCCCCTTCAGAGATAGAATATGCGGCAAGTTTCCCGCTCTTATTGAACGATAGACCTGCAAGCGAAGTCGTTCCGTCTTTCGAAAAGGTATTAGGGTCTAGAAAGACCTCCGTCTTCCCATCCTTATCGGTACGATAAATCACGGACTGGGCTTGAAGTCCATCATTTTTTGAAAAGTAAGTATAATCACCCTCTTTATATGGAGCTCCTACCCTTTCATAGTTCCAAATTTCTTTTAATTGGTTTTTTATATCCTGGCGGAAAGGTATTTTCGATAAATAACGATCGGTGTACGCCGCTTGTGATTGCACCCAAGCTTGGGTGTCGGTCGCCATGTCATCTTCCAACCATCGGTAGGGATCGGCAACGTTTTGCCCAAAATAAACGTCTACCACATCGGTTTTCTTAGTTTCTGGATACATGGTCGTGTTTTCGCCTGATGAAGTTTGTGCTGTACAGGAAGTAAGGAAAGCAACTCCTGAAGTCATAACCAGTGATTTTAAATTCATTATTATACAATTTGACCAAAAATACATTTTTTTTAACAAATTTTATACGTTCCATGGGGTAGAAAGGAACATAATTTGCAAGTTACAGAGAGATAAATCTCACGAAAATGAAAATCGAAACAAAAGTATTACTTGCAAGCACACTAGGATTAGCCGCTGTATTCGGAATTACCTTCTTTAAAAAGTTATTTACAACGGAGATGGAATCGAATTGCTATTACGACGAATTTCATAAACAGTTTTCGAAAACAGAACCTAAAGAAGATCCTCAACACGGTGTGGAGTATCTCTCCTTGCTTTAATCCGAAGTGAAATTAGATAATTTCAATCTCTACCCTTTTAAAGTCCAATCATAACTCCGAGCGTGGGCGAAAATCCACTGGAAAACACAGAACTATTCTTTTTGTAAAGAACGTTATACATTCCTCCGATTTGAAGGTAGGAACCTCTTGCTATGGGCTGAGCGTACCCTAATCCAAACCAAAGGGAGGGCTCAGAGTCCGATATCTTTTGAGAGGTCGCTTTGTCCTTCTGACCCACAAAATAATGTTCATACTTGGAGGAAAGATAAAAATTAGGAAGCACAAAATAATTTAAAAAGGGTCCCACGCCCGCAATCGAGGTTGAGAAATACTTTGAGTTTTGCCACATAAAATTTGTACTTAATCCACCCTGCAATGCAGGCGTTAGCCAATACCCAACTTTGGGGGAAAGGGATAAAGCCGTGCTTGAGCTTCCGCTTCCAAAGGACCCTCCTAGACCCACAGATCCTCCGAGTGTCCATCGGGAAGGAGCTGGATCCTCCTCTTGGGAGTAGGACTCTTGGGCGAAGCTGAAGGCAAAGAGATGCACCAAAACCAAAAGTGATATTTTCTGTAAATTTTTCATTTGTTGTTTTTTAAATTGTCTATTTCTGTCTTTCGTTCCATGAATCACAGAACCGACTTTTTGAATAATTAAGTCGTAAATTTGCAAAAATATTTTTTAAGTATTCACATGAAAATAGTAGTTGGACTTTCTGGAGGTGTAGACTCATCCGTTGCCGCTTACCTGCTTCAGCAGCAAGGGCACGACGTGGTGGGGTTATTCATGCGCAATTGGAACGATGCTTCCGTTACCTTAGAGGATGAATGTCCTTGGATTGAGGACAGCAATGACGCTCTGCTAGTAGCACAAAAACTAGGAATCCCATTCCAAGTGATTGACATGAGTGACTTGTATAAAGAGCGTATCGTGGACTACATGTTTGAAGAATACCAAAAAGGTCGTACTCCCAACCCAGATATTTTGTGCAACCGTGAAGTAAAATTCGATGTCTTTCTAGATACCGCCTTGTCTCTCGGTGCAGACAAAGTTGCAACGGGCCATTATGCACGTTTAGACTCCACAAAGAATTCGGAAGGAAAAGAAATCTACAGACTTTTAGAAGGAATAGACTCCAACAAAGACCAAAGCTATTTCTTATGTCAACTTAACCAACAACAACTCTCTAAAGCTGTTTTCCCCATTGGAGAACTGACCAAACCTCAAGTGCGAGAAATTGCTAAAAAACTAGATTTGGTCACTGCAGAAAAAAAGGATTCTCAAGGGTTATGTTTCATTGGCAAAGTGAGCTTACCTGAATTTTTAAAGCAACAGCTAGAGCCAAAAGAAGGTGAGATTGTGGAGATTTTCAAAGACCATCCTATTTTTCAGAAAGAACTTCCAACGTTTGAAACAAAAACTCAGGAGCTCGAATATTTATCCTCAAAAATCACCTACCAGAAACCGGAAGGAAAAGTCATTGGAAAACACCAAGGAGCGCAGTACTACACGATTGGACAAAGCAAAGGTTTAGGGATTGGTGGACACAAAGAAAGTTGCTTTATCCTCTCTCGCGATATGGAAAATAACATTCTCTATGTGGGAGAAGGAAAAGACTTCCCTGGCCTATTTCAAAAAGTGATTAAAGTGACTCCTGAAGAAATACACTGGATTCGTCCGGACTTAAGTTTAAATGTAGGAGAATCTATGGAGGTAATGGCTAGAATTCGATACCGTCAACCCTTAAGCAAAGCCACACTTTACCAAGAGGAATCAGGACTGTATGTTGAATTTGAAACCCCTCAATCTGCCGTAGCGGAAGGACAATTTGTGGCATGGTATCAAGGAGATGAGCTTATTGGAAGTGGTGTTATCAATTAAAAAGATTAGGCTTCTAGCCAAGCTTTAAAATCCTTCACCCGTTCCCTACTCACAATGATTTCTTCATGCGATTGACCCGCCATTTCTACTTTGAATTGAGGCGAAGTATGAATATTTCGAATCTCTTCCAATCGAATGATCGTTTGTCTATTGATTCGGAAAAACGCGGCGGGATCTAAATTCTCTTGCAGTTCCTCAAGTGTAAAATCAGTAGGATAAGTCCTCTCTAACGTTTGGGCATAGACCGTCTTATTTTCGCTAAAAAAATAACTTATATCTTCCACCGGGATGACCTTTAAATTGTAACCTATTTTTACTAAAATTCTGGAGAGTGAGGCTCTTGGAGTACTAATTAATTCTCGGAAATTTAAATCCGCATAATGCTGCTCTTGGGGTGCAAATTTTCGATACTTTTCAATAGCACATTCTAATTCTGGCTTTCCAATGGGTTTAAGTAAATAATCAATTGAATTGAGCTTAAATGCTCGTAACGTATAATTATCAAAGGCGGTCGTATAAATAATAAAACTCTGGGTGGGTATTTGATCAAAGATGTCAAACGAGACACCATCTCCAAGGACAATATCTGAAAATATGAGGTCGGGATGTGGGCTATTTTTAAAATAATCCACTCCCTCCTCCACCGAATGCAGCACTGCAACTAGCTCCAACTCAGGAAACAAGCTAATAAGCCTTTCTAGCTTTCGTGCGGCTGGTTTTTCGTCTTCAATAATGAGCGTTTTGGTCTTACGTTGCATTTTTCTTAGCTTTTTCCTTCCTTATCAATTCTTCAATTTTTCTCTCCTCCCATTTCCTTCCTAGGATAAATTTAGGAATAAATACGGAACAGCCATGGGCAAGCAGACCAATTCCCCAAAATCCTAGTCCCCAAATGGCACTGAAATCTTCCTCACCCTCATGAACCAGATAAGGAAGAAGGGTCAAAAACACCAAAACAGTTAAATAGACCTGCAAATGAATGTAAAAGCCTTTTATTTTCCGTACTTGCCTTTTCGCGGTTTGGTAGGTTTGATCTGAACTCATAATCCCTGATTGTTTTTGGTAGCATACTTCTCGATTCGTTTCAGTTCCTTCTCTAACTGCCTATCTTCCCAATGACGAAAAAAAGGTATGTAAAGAAATAGTCCAAACAAAATCAAAAATACACCCCAGAGAGTAAGAAGCCAACCGTTCAAAAAAGGTCCAAGACTAAAGAAGGGTTCGCCGCTTTTATTTAGAAAATATATCAGTACAATAATTACATATCCAAAAAGCATGAAATAGTAGGTTTTGAGATTTTTTACTCTCGCCTTCGCTTTGCGGTATTCAAGAGACTTCTGCGTTTGTGTATTTGTTACTTCCATTGGTTGGTATTTGCATTTTCTTTTTTCATATACTTTTTAATCTGTCGCTCTTCCCAATCGCGTCCGATGCCAAAAATGTGGACTGCATGGGATACCACTCCGATTCCCCACCCTAGCATGGGCCAAAATGCCCACCAGTAGTTAGGCGAGGTTTTCCAATTGATAAAAAACAAAAAAGGAATGAAAATGCAGTAGGATATTAAATTTCCATAGAACCCTTTGAGTTCTTCCACTCGTTTTTTAGCTTGTTTGTAGGAAGTATCTTCCGTATATTCATAGGTTTGCATTGCTGTGATTTTTTTAGTTAATAAGGGTATTTTTACTTTAAACTTTTCTTCCGATTTTTCAATGTATACATTGCGTGAGGTTAATAGTGCGTAGCGCTGCACAATATTGCTCAGCCCGATTCCATGGCGCTCTTTGGATTGTTCTCTAGGTTGATAATTATTCTCGACGCATAAGAAACCCTCCTCAGAATAGATTCGTATACGTAGCGGCCTACTTTCAGTGGCAAAATTGTGCTTGATGCTATTCTCCAACAAAAGTTGCAAAGAAAGTGGGACTACGAACGCTTCTAAGGTTTTTTCGTTCACATCAAATTCAAATTGCACACTTTCTTCAAAACGCGTTTTAAGAAGCTCACAATAGGTTTTTGCAAATTCAATTTCCTCCTGTGTGCTTACTAATTCTTTGTCCTTTTGTTCCAAAACATACCGGTATACTTTTGACATCGAATCGGTGAATTTTTGCGCTGCTTCAGAATTTTCCTCAATTAGGGCACTCAACACATTTAGAGAATTGAATAGAAAATGAGGGTCTAATTGGTTTTTCAAACTCTCAAATTGTGCATTGGCCGCTGAAGCAATGATTTTTTGCTCCACGACCTCACTCCGAGTATTTCTCTTTAGGGCCTTAACAAATCCATTAATATGCATTACTGCGGTAACTAATAGAGCAATATTTAATATAAACCAGTGTCTAAAATTCATATCCCCGTTGAAAAAATGGGAAGGATCCTCCCCTTGAATCACGATAAAATTCAGGTAATTGCAAAGTAGAACAAGGACTGCATTGACCACTAGAGTCAAAAGAATACCAAGGGCTACTCGCTTCCCCGTATTTTTTGCCCATGAAAACTTCTGATTCAAAAACGTATTTAATGCAGTGTTACTTACGCCAAGTATTACGGTATACATTAAACATACGCCAAGGGTAAGACCAAGATTCGCAACGGTCCTGTCAGGGGTAAGAAAACCAAACAAGAGGCTCGAGAGTATCAGAGTAATTAGCAGTATGTTACGAAGGTTTTTAGACATTTTTAATAGCGTTTAAGTAAAGATACATTTTAATTAGATTTGGTTATTGTGGAATCATTAGATTTTAACCAGGGTTTTACACTTGCATGATAGAACAAATGAAAAATCACAAATTGTCCGTATACGGTTAGAAGATATACCGAGATGAGAAATTTTTCTTGTGAGGACTCATGCATTCTGCAGAGCAGTATCAGAAGCATAAGTACGATACTGTGAATCCAAATCCATCGCGAGAATCTCCCAGTCCATGGATTTGCTTTCCTATTAATGAAATGTTCTAGCATACAATATTGGTTTTGGTCCGTACTTCGCGACTTTAAGGTTTCGACTTTAAGAAATACTCAGCCTCAGACTTACCCCAATTTGGAGCATTTTTTCCTTTTACTTGATAGGAATCAAACTGTTCGATCGACTTTGCAAAGAGCTCAAGTCCTTTTGATTTACTACCCCCATACTCTTCTGGAGTATAATACAAATCTTCTGCACGCAAGAGTGTAATCCTAGGATTGGTCGGATCGATTTTTTCCGCTTTTTCTAAAGACTGGGCACCAAGCATACTTTCACTTGCATATCTCTCCATGGGATTAACCATTAACCTAAGTCCATGAATCATCTTTTTCAAAATATAGAGTTCTGCGTTTTCAGGTTGTAAGGCCATTGCTTTCGCTACATAACTCTCTGCTTTATCTGCATAGGGATCTAATTCTCCAATTTTACCCTCCATCATAAGGCTTCTTCCCATCCGTATTTGTGCCAAGGCAGCAAAATAGTTGGGAAGCCAATTCGATGGGTCTTGGCTAGCCAGAGTAGCAAACTCATTTGATAACTTTTTTAAATGCTCAAAGGAAGGACGCTGCTCTAATTGTTCGATTTTCTCGTGCATATTGATTTGTTCTCCTTGTTGAGCAGAAACAAAATTTAGAGAAAATAGAATTCCGGTAATAAGTAGTACATTTTTCATATTCTTTATATTTATAGAACAAAGGTATTCGCTCGAAGCTTTTTTTCAAAAGCGAACCGACCGAACCGTATATTTTGTATCCTGAACCGTAAAGATTCGTACCGGTTTTGGAAAAAGAACGTAAAGGATGGTGATTTTACGGGTAAATCCGCACATTTAACTCCTTAACGTTCCGTGAGAACCTGCTTCAAAATGAATTTAAAAAGTCTTTGAAATGACAAAACCATCTATTCCGGTAATCACCCTACTTACATTTATTCAAAAAAGCTTTCTAAAATATCGACATCTTACTATTCTTTCGCTTAATAATCAGTAAATTTAGGCTCGAGTTAATCTAATTTTAAATTTTATTTTATGAAAAATTCTTCATTCCTCTTAATCGGTGCTGTGCTTGCCACTGCTGTTTCTTGCGGGACGACAAAGACCTACGCCATTCAGTCTAAAAGCGATACGAATACTCAAGGTACGGTAAGCTTTACACAAAAGGCTGGCGAAGTAGAACTAGACATGAATGTCTACAATTTAAATCCGAACAGTACGCATGCAGCTCATATTCACGAAACAGGTGATTGTTCTGCAGCGGACGGAAGCTCTGCAGGTGGACACTGGAATCCCCTTGCTAAGGACCATGGAAAATGGGGCGATTCTGATCATCATGCAGGCGATATAGGAAATTTAAAAACCAATCAGGACGGAACAGCCCGTTTGGTCATGAAAACCGACAAATGGTGTGTGGGATGTGACGATCCAAATAAAAATGTAATTGGAAAAGCCATCATTATTCATGCAAAAGCGGATGACTTCAAAACTCAACCGACTGGAAATGCAGGAGGTAGAGTTGGATGTGTCGAAATTAAATAAGGCAAAGCACTTAAGGGGAACATTAGACCTATTCTGTGTTCCTCTTATTTTACAAAAACTCAATGCTACATTTGGAATCTACCTTGAGTTTCACTTCCGACCCAATAATTAACGGTCTGTTATCGAAAATATGTCCGTTTGGAAATCCAAATAGCATAGGAATTTCATAGGATTCTAATCTACTAGCAATGAGCTCGTAGGAATACGGATCATAGAAAGATTCGTAATTCTTGTTCTTATCTTTCTTCCCCATGCTAGTCATCCCTCCTACAATCAGTCCTTTAATTTGACTGAATACACCCGCAAGTTCTAAGCTCGTAATCATACGATCTAAAGCATAGTACTCCTCTCCTATTTCTTCTATAAAAAGGATCTTATCTTGAAAATCAAAACTATAAGGGCTTCCGAGCAAAGCATAGACTAAGGCTAAATTACCTCCAACGATTACACCTTCAACCTCCCCTCTTTTATTATGTTCATGCACTTCAACTAAATAATTAGGTTTAATGCCTTTGAAAACATCAAATATGAGCTGGTAGGACTTAGGATCTACTTGGAAACTCGAGGTTTTAATCGTTTGACCGTTAATGGAATTCCATCCCTTCTTTAGCAAATAGCTATGGATTACGGTATTGTCGGAATACCCAACATACCATTTTGGTGTTTTGTGTAATGGGTCCAGCTGAATGCCTTTGAGTAAATGCTGACAACCGTATCCTCCTCGGGTAGCCCACACCGCATCAATCGACTCCTCGTTTAACGCCCAATTCAGGTCTTCTAATCGGTTTTTAATGCTTCCCGAGTACATGTAGCCTTCCTCATGCTCACCGAGTGCATATCGACCCAGAACAGGCTCAAATCCTTCTTTTTTAAGTAGATCTAACGTACCTTCTAAATCCGAGGCCTTAACAGCGCCAGCAGGAGAGATAATTGCAATTCGACTATTTTTCCCAAGCGGCTTCTGAGCTAATTTTGTCTTCATAATTTTCATTTGATTCCTCCTCCTTTCTTTCCATTCCCTTGTCTAATTTAGGGCTCCTGTTTTTGTAACTTAATTTCTTTTTTTTGTGCTTCTTCGATCTGCGTATCTAAACGATTAAATTTCTTGAAACTTTGGAGAAACACAACAAGACTAAAAAGTAATAATATGAATCCTACTACACGTCGTATCGTATTTGCAATGTTTTGATTTAGTTTATAGTGAAATTGCTTTGCAAGGAATATTTTCACCATATCCACACACAAATAGGTTATAATGACCAGTGAAAGATAGAGTATAAAATTATTTTGCTGCGGATACTGATTGCGTACAGAGACCACAGTCACTAACCAAAAAAGGATGACTCCGATATTTAGGAGATTAAAAATAAACCCATTAACAAAGGTTTTAAAATAATTTTGAGAAATTAGATTTCCCTCTCCTTTGATGTGCATCTTTGTTTTGGTCAGAATCATGAAAAGACCATAGATGAATAAAAGCAGTGCCGTTATTCGATAAAAACTAGGGTGTTTATCAATAAGATGGACTATGTCTGAACTGGCGAAATAGGCTGCGATAATACAAAGTATATCTGCGGCAATCACGCCCAAATCCAATGCTAATGCATGCCTTGGTCCTCGTAAAAAACTAGTTTCAATTAATAGAAAGAAAATAGGTCCTATGAAAACTAAACTTAGCATTAAACCAAGTCCAACCGCTGATAGTATGAGTTCTATCATGAAGTAAGTCTTATATTATCAAATGATTCTGGAGGTTAATCTACAATTTTAAAATCAAGTTGTTTTCGAACCAAATTGGCTTTCATTACTTTGATTTTCACTTTATCTCCCAATTGAAATTGACGTCCATGCCTAGACCCATGAACGGAATGCGTTTTCGCATCGTATTGGTAGCTATCGTCTGTCAAATCTCTAAGTTTAATAAGTCCTTCCGCACCATTTTCTGGTATTTGAACCCAAAATCCGAAGTCTGCTACTCCAGAGATAACACCTTCGAACACCTGCCCGACATGTTTATCCATGAATTTCACTTGCATATATTTAATGCTGTCACGCTCCGCATCAGCTGCTAATCGCTCTCGTGCAGAACAGTGTTTCGCTTTTTCCTCAATCTCTTCGCTATTCACCGATTTCCCGCCATCTAAATAATGTTGCAATAATCGATGGGCAATTAAATCGGGGTAACGTCGTATTGGAGAAGTAAAATGTGAATAATAAGAAAAACCTAACCCATAATGCCCAATGGGATCGGTTGAATAAACTGCCTTGCTCATCGAGCGCATGGCCAAGGTTTCGATCATATTTTCTTCTGGTTTCCCCTTTACATCTTGCAAAAGAGAATTCATACTTTCCGTGGTTTGCTTCGAATTCGAAATGTTCATTTTGTAGCCAAAAGTAGAAACAAAATCTCGTAAGGCTTCCAGTTTAGTAGGATCAGGATCGTCATGAATCCTGTAAATAAAGGTCTTATTCGATATTTCTCCTTTGGAATTGAGCGAAATAAATTCCGATACTTTGCGATTGGCAAGTAGCATGAATTCTTCAATTAAATGGTTGCTATCCTTGCTTACCTTAAAATAAACCCCAATCGGTTCATTATCTTCATCTAAATTAAATCGCACTTCGCTTCGATCAAAAGTAATTGCACCGTTTTTAATACGCGCATCCCTTAAAATTTTAGCAAGCCTATTTAAGGTGTTGATTTCTTCATGTAAGTCACCCTCTCCACTTTCAATTCGTTCTTGAGCTTCTTCGTAGGAGAATCTACGGTCTGAATGGGTTACCGTTCTACCAAACCATTGGTTTTGTATGTTCGATTGATCGTCTAACTCGAAAACAGCCGAAAAGGTATATTTGTCTTCATTAGGACGAAGGGAGCAAACATCGTTGCTGAGCACCTCGGGTAACATGGGAACGACTCGGTCAACTAAGTAGACTGAAGTGGCACGTTCATAAGCTTCCTGGTCAATTATACCCTCGGGTTGTACATAATGGGATACATCTGCAATATGCACGCCTATTTCCCAATTTCCATTTTCTAATTTTTGAATCGAAAGCGCATCGTCAAAATCCTTTGCATCCTTCGGGTCAATGGTAAAGGTTAGAACAGAGCGCATATCTCTACGCTTTGCAACTTCTTCTTTTCGAATTTCTCGATCTATATGATCCGCTGCGTTTTGGACTTCTGCAGGGAACTCATAAGGGAGTCCATATTCTGCTAAAATGGAATGAATTTCGGTCTCGTGTTCCCCAGGCGCACCTAGTATCTGAATTACTTCTCCTTGAGGGTTTTTATCCCCTTTGTTCCAACCTAGCATTCGAACCACAACCTTATCTCCGGATGTCGCACCGCCAAAGTGTTCTTTTTTAATAAATATATCGGTATTAATCACCTTTCTATCGGCGACCACAAAAGCAAAATCCTTAAGTGTGATATGTTCGAAGGTTCCAACAAACTCTGTTTTGTTCCTTTCAAGTACTTCCAGAACAGAGCCCTCAAGCTTTTTGCCTTTGTAATTGTAGGTGACAATCATTACTTTATCTCCTTGAAAAGCATCTTTTACATTCTTGGAATGAATGAATATATCATCCTCAAACCCCTCTACTTTCACAAATGCATTTCCGGCTTGATTGAAATCAATGATTCCTGTCAGCGTTCCTTGGATCTTTAGATTTACGATGTATTTCCCCTTTTCAACCTCTTTGATTCTATCTTGCGATAGAAGTTGATGCAGAGCTTGTATTACCAGTTCTCTCTGTCTAGGGTTTTTATAGTCAATACCATCAGAAATCTGTTTGTAATTGTAGATTTTCGAGGTTTCCTTATTCATGAACTCGAGAACTTTTTTACCAATATCTCGTAATTTCTGATTGTTCTTTTGACTAATGTATTTTGATTTTTTTGCCATTGACACGGTGGGTTATATACTTAACAAGAAATTTTATTGACGCGGGTTTGGTGTCTTCCGCCTTCAAATTCTGTTGTTAAAAAAGTTTCTACAATTTCTAGAGCAAGCTCTTTTGCAATAAAACGAGCTGGAATAGCAACCATATTGCAATTATTATGCTGCTTTGCTAAACTCCCTAAAGCAGGCATCCAACAAAGTGCACATCTCACCCCTTTATGTTTGTTTGCAGTAAGTTGAACACCTTGTCCACTTCCACAGATTAAAATACCCATTTCATTGATGCCTTCTTCTACAGAATTGGCCGCGGGATGTACAAAGTCAGGATAGTCTACACTCTCCAAACCGTCCGTACCATAATCTGTAATCTGGTAACGATCTTTAAGCATCGTTTTTAAATATTCTTTATATTCAAAACCGGCATGGTCACAAGCAATGGCAATTTTCTTCATTTTTTTCATTTTTAATCTTCCAAATTTACAATTTTAAATTCAGTCCGATATTTATCCCCACTCTAAAATCAAGCTCAATACTTTCACTATATTATAACTATTTGAATAACTATAAGTTATAAACTAATGGTCGTTTATAAAGCGTTGATAGAAACCATTTTAACATTTTATTAGGAACTATGTTAATAAATCATAAGAAACGTGTGAATAACTATCCAAAACTTGCTCTTGTTTTATTAACCTAAATTGTCTAAGACAGAATACTAAAAGAGAAAAGCTAAATACTTTTCCAAAATTTGGCCGCAGTTATACCGAGTTTGTCCATATAGATTTTATCCATAAATCAAACTAAAAAAAAATTGCAGTTAATTGTGAATAACCTCGCATTTATCTAATTATCAAATATATGAAATGTGAATTACTTGCGGATTAATTCCCTATTGTACGAGGTAAACTTTTTTAAAAAAACTTATCCCCACAACTAACAAGACATAACAACATACAACACTTTTCTTTTTATATATAAAAAAAAATAGTGAAATACTGTTAGGTAATGTGAAGAAGGGTTTGTGATTAATTTTAGTGAGTTTGATTTTTTTTAAGGCGGTGAATTGATTAGATTTGTTTTCCATTAAGCAATGAATAAAAAGCAATATGAAAACAATTAAAGATTTTGATTTTAATAATAAAAGAGCTCTAGTCCGAGTGGATTTCAATGTTCCACAGAGTGCGGATTTAAAAGTAACTGATTTAAGCCGAATTGAGGCTGCAAAACCTACGATTGATAAAATACTTAGCGATGGGGGTTCGGTTGTGCTTATGACTCATTTGGGGCGACCTAAAGGAAAGGTGAGTGAAGAGTTTTCGCTTAAAAATATTGTGAAAGATATTGAAGGAGTTTTAGGACATAAAGTAGAATTTTGTTCTGATTGTCTTGGGGATGAGGCTGTAAAAAAGACCTCGGAAATAAAGACGGGCGAGATTCTCTTACTTGAAAATTTAAGATTCTATACAGAAGAAGAAGATGGAGATGAAAATTTTGCTGAAAAGCTTTCTAAGTATGGAGATGCCTATGTTAATGATGCCTTTGGTACGGCTCATCGTAACCATGCATCTACGGCAGTAATTGCTAAATTTTTTCCTAAAACTAAATTTTTCGGTTTGTTAATGGCTAAAGAGTTAGAAGCTATTGAACAAGTACTCGGAAAAGGAGAAAGACCGGTGACAGCAGTTATTGGAGGATCTAAAGTTTCTTCTAAAATAACCATTATTGAAAATATGCTTGGCGCGATAGACAATCTCATTATTGGAGGAGGAATGGCGTTCACCTTTATTAAGGCTTTGGGTGGCAATATTGGAAATTCCTTAGTGGAAGTGGATAAGATGGATTTAGCTTTAGATATTTTGAAAAAGGCTAGGGCTAATAACGTGGAGGTTTGTCTTCCTATGGATGTAGTGATTGCGGATGAATTCAATAACGATGCGAATACGAAAGTGGTAGATATTTATGATATTCCAGAAGGTTGGATGGGACTTGATTCTGGTCCTCGATCTCGAGTATTAGTTCATGATACGATTGTGAATTCTAGAACCATCCTTTGGAACGGTCCACTGGGTGTTTTTGAAATGCCTTCTTTTGCGGAAGGAACGATTGCACTAGGGGATAGTATTGCCGAAGCAACAAAGCTTGGTGCTTTTTCTCTTGTTGGAGGAGGGGATAGTGTAGCGTTTGTTAAGCAGAATAACTACGAGAATAAAGTTTCTTATGTTTCTACTGGAGGTGGAGCAATGTTAGAAAGTTTGGAAGGTTTGGAATTGCCTGGAGTTGCTGCGATCATGCATTAATGATTTTTTGATAAAAAAAGAAGGGCCGGAGATTACTTAATTATCTCCGGCCTTTCTTTTTTTCTTTTTTAGTAAATTTTTCCGAAAAAATAGCTTTCAGAAATAGGTCAAATTTAAACGTTCTCTTTTTTTTCGATAATATATATCAGACTAGAATAATCGTTTGTTTTTAATGCTTTAAAATTAGAAATTACTCCAATGAGACCTCCCGAAAGGATTGCAAATGGGTTTTTTTTGTATTTTTCACTCAGAATTGAAATATAAATGGAATCGAGTAGGAGAGGTTTGATTTGTTTCAGTTTCCAAGAGTTTGAATCAAATTTAGATTCTATCCCTATTTTTGAAAAATGGTAAAGGTGTCTTGGTACGTCGTAAGCAGCCCAATAGGATTTGTAATGCTGAGCATCAAACGATTTATAATTGGGAAGCGCTAAGATTAGTATACCGCTTGTTTTCAGTTTGTTATATAATTTATTTAATGTATCTTCTTGATTTTCAATATGTTCCAATACATGCCATAAGGTAATTACATCCAAAGAAGAATCCGGTAGATCTTCGAGGTCTGTAACGAGATGGGTTTTCTTAAGTTTATTTTTCGCTGCTTCACTTGCTACTTTTGAGGGTTCATAGCCATAGGTTATAAAATCCTCCTCAATGGTTTTTAAAAACTCACCGGCGCCACATCCATAGTCGAGTACACTTGCATTTTTAAAACTATGCGAAGCAACTATATTTCGCTTGTAATTGAGATTAAAAGATTGTACAAATTTGTAGATTCTTTCTTTTAAACTTCCGTTATCTTGGTGATGGGAAATGTATTTTGGACTTTGGTAATATCTATTTAATTGAGAGGGGATGGGCCATGTCTTTTTAATACCTTCGGTATCCGTATCTTTTATTTCAAATTCCTCTTGAGTAAGAAAATGATCTTTAACCTGCATTTGTTTTGTTTTTCAATTTCAAATGAATTGTTTCACGTGAAACAATATATTTATCTTCCTATATAAATAAGTAGTACATTAATATCGGCAGGGGAGACTCCGCTGATTCTAGAAGCTTGGGCAATGGTACGTGGTTGTACAGCTTGTAGCTTAATTTTTGCTTCTGCTGAGAGAGAGGCTATCTTAGTATAGTCGAAGTCTTCATGAATTTTGATGTTTTCCATTCGTGAAAGTTTTGATACATTTTCACGTTCCTTGTCTATATAGCCTTTGTATTTTATGTTTATTTCTGCTTGTTCACGAACTTCTTGTTGAAAATTTCTTGAGAACTCTTTAATGAAATCGATTTCATCAAGTTTTTCTAAACTCATATTGGGTCTAGTAAGGATCTGTGCAGCTTTATAGGCTTGATCCACAGGAGAAGATTCGATAGATTCTAAAATAGGATTAATTATACCAGGTTTAAGGGATGTTTCCCTTAAAAAGGCTTCCAGTTCTTGGGATTTTACTATTTTTTCTTGAACTCTTTCGAGACGTTCCTGTGATGCTAATCCAAATTCATATGATTTTTGTGTTAGTCTAATGTCTGCGTTGTCCTGACGAAGCAGTAGTCTGTATTCTGCTCTCGACGTAAACATTCTATAGGGTTCTTCTGTTCCTTTTGTGATTAAATCGTCAATAAGAACACCTATATAGGCCTCGTTTCTGTTGAGAATAACTTCCGGTTTACCGTGGACCTTATTGTGCGCATTGATCCCTGCCATTAGGCCTTGGCCCGCTGCTTCTTCGTATCCTGTTGTTCCATTGATTTGACCTGCGAAATAAAGGTTTTCTATTAATTTGGTTTCTAAGGTATGCTGGAGTTGAGTAGGAGGGAAGTAGTCGTATTCAATGGCATACCCAGGACGGAAAACTTTTACGTTTTCAAAACCTGGAATTTGCTTCATCGCTTTCACTTGAATGTCTTCTGGGAGTGAGGAACTGAATCCATTTACATAAACTTCAACCGTTTTCCAGCCTTCAGGTTCTACGAACAATTGATGTCTCGTACGTTCGGCAAATCTGTTGATTTTATCTTCAATACTAGGGCAGTATCTTGGGCCAATGCTTTGGATGGTTCCATTAAACATAGGACTTCTGTCAAACCCTTCACGAAGAATTTCATGTACTTTTTCGTTGGTATACGTAATGTGGCAGCTTCTTTGGGCTGTCAATGGATCACTAGGCAAGTAGGAAAATTTCTTTGGATTTGGATCTCCCGGCTGTTCTTCCATTTTGCTATAGTCTAGACTTCTTCCGTCTACTCGGGGAGGTGTTCCGGTTTTCATTCGACCACTAGTAAAACCTAAGGATACCAGCTGTTCAGTAATACCAAACGCTTTGGGTTCTCCCATACGTCCACCTCCAAGCTGTTTATCACCTACGTGGATAAGCCCGTTTAGGAAGGTCCCGTTTGTAAGTACAACGGATTTTGATTTGATGTGAATACCGAGAGATGTTATGACTCCAGATACTTTGTTATTTTCAATCAAAAGGCTTTTCACCATGTCTTGAAAGAAATCTAAGTTCGGAGTATTTTCCAAAGCCAGTCTCCATTCCTGGGCAAAGAGCATGCGGTCATTCTGCGTTCTAGGAGACCACATAGCGGGTCCCTTAGATAAGTTTAGCATCTTGAATTGGATGGCAGACTTATCCGCTATAATACCTGAGTAACCACCCATGGCATCGATTTCACGTACGATTTGTCCTTTTGCAATACCTCCCATTGCTGGATTGCAGCTCATTTGACCTATCGTTTGCATATTCATCGTAACTAGTAGAGTTTTGGATCCCATGTTCGCTGCTGCGGCTGCTGCTTCGCAACCAGCATGACCTCCGCCCACTACTATTACATCGTATATTTCACTAATCATAATTTCCAATCTATTGGATTAAATTTCTAATGTTTCACGTGAAACATTAGATTCTTAAATCTGAGAAGTGTAGGTATAAATGCAGAGATTTAGGAGAATAAAATTTCCTAAAAGTAAATACAATCCTTATCGCTTCTCAAGATAGAAGTTTTCTTTTGCGCGCATTTGAGCTTCCTGCTCTTCGGTTTTGTCCTTATATCCACAAAGATGGAGTAGGCCGTGAGCAAGCACTCTATGCAATTCTTGGTCGTAAGTTGTTGATAATGACTTTGAATTTTCTAAAACGCGGGGCAAAGATACGAAAATATCTGCGTTTATAAGGCTACCCTTTACATAGTCAAAAGTGATTATATCTGTGTAATAATCGTGTTGTAAATAGGTTTTGTTAATAGAGAGTAGGTATTCATCGTCACAGAATATGTACGATATTTCGCCAACCTTTTTGCCTTCCCGCTCAACTAATGACGTTAACCACTCAGTCGTGGAGGTCGCGATATCCATAGAAGGGATCTGTTCAAAAAAATAGTTTATCATATTAAAACCAGTGTCCTAGGATTACGGTAAATAACCCTTCATTATTAATTGTAAGTGATTTGCTGTAATTTAGTTTTATCTGTCCAAAGGGAGATCTATAGCCTGCGGTTAGCCCTACAGAGGAGTGCATGATATCAAATAATTGAATATCTTCCAAAGAATTAAATGCAGTCGCAATGGATACATTAGGGGTTAGAAATAGATTTTTATTTATCTTGAATTGAAAATCATTGGAAACCACGAATATATTGTTTCCAGTTTCCTGTCCCAGCTCGTATCCATTAAAAGGTATCAAATTACCCATGTTTTGTCCAAAAATCCCACCGAGCTTATATTCATAGAAAGGATTAAGCTGTTCTCCAACTGAAAGTCCCACCATGGTTTGGAGTCGATTGGTGTAGTAGGAGGTTATAGGGATATTGATTTTAACATTTGCCTTTGCTTGGAAGATAGAATTATCCGTCTCTTTATCAAGGACGTCTATTAATTTTCCTTCGACGTATAAATAGATGCCTCGTGTTGCAAAATCTCGATCGTCTTGGGTATCGCTTTTAATAAAAGCGTAAGGGTTGAGAAATTGGTCTTTCGTCGAAACTGTGGAACTTGGGATTTTGGATTCAAAATGATCATGACTAAGTCCGCCACCAATTGCGTAACGGTCTTGCCAAACCGACTGTATGAATATATCATTTCGGTACCAGGTCTGTTTCTGATAAGTAATTGAATTTTTATCTTTTAAATCGTAAGACATGCGGGAAGCATAGAGTCCAAATCCTGGGATATAGCCATTGTCTATAAAATAATTGAAGTAATATCGTGGTGCATCACCTATAATGACGTCCGCCGAAATGGTCGAGTTCCGAAATAGCAATCGTTTTGCTGTAATGTTAACCAATAGACCTGTTTTAAAGATCTCGTCATAATGGAGCCCGAATTTTAAGAAAAAGCGAGTTTCGTCTTCGTTTACAGTTAGTTTCAAATAGGTTTTGTCTTCTTCTTGAACAAGATCGTAATTGATTAATTTGTAGTGGTTTGTAGCGTACAGTTTATCAATCATCTTGTTTATGGATGTGTAGCTCTGAAGAGAGGGTAGAGACAAATTCATTTTTCCCTGAACGTAATCACTGCTAAAGATTTTGTTATTCTCCAGTTTAATGCCTTCAATTTTGTAAAGGTTGTTAAATACGGGGTTGGTTGGGGCCCGTAATAGATTTTCGGTTGATTTTGGAAGCGAATCCAATACGGAACTATACTTTAGCGCTTCTTGATAGCCCTTCGATAGGATGTTTTGTTTATCTCCGTAACTCGTAGCACTAAGCCCCTCTAGATTGGGATGGATATTGATATCTGTATAATTGTATTGATTTTTCGTCTCTTTTTGAATCGAGTAGTCCGTTACTTGGTTAAGGATGGCTATTAAGCTATTTAATTGCTCTCTAGTGGCCAGACCCTGACTTAAATCTACTCCAATCACAATGTCAATTCCTTTGTCTTTCAAAGGTTTTGAAGGATAGTTCACCGTCATCGCTCCGTCAATGTAAAGAGAATCTCCTATCTGTACAGGGTCCATAAGGGATGGGAACGCGGAACTTGCCATAATTGCATTCACGAGATCACCTTTTTCGAAGAGTTCCATTTTACCGGTCTCTAAATTAGTGGCCACACACATAAAGGGGATCGGAAGCTTAGAAAAATCATTTACATTAGAAACGTTTTTAAATAATTCTTTTAACATGTAGATGTTCTTCTGACCTGAAGAAATTGCAGTAGGCAGTATATTAACTTTTCCATCTTTAATGGGAATATTGAGCAAGTATTTATCTACTGATTTGTTGAAGAATGAAGTTTCTTGCCGCGTCTTTTCATTCGCGATAAGAGTATAGAAATCCGTTTTTAAGACGATTTGCTCAATGTCCTTCGCGCGATAGCCTGAGGCGTAAAGCCCTCCTACAATGGCACCCATACTAGTCCCGGAAATATAATCGATTTTAACTCCTAGAGAGTCTATTACTTTAAGTACTCCAATGTGGGCAAACCCTTTGGCTCCTCCTCCTGATAGAGAGAGCCCAACTTTTGCATTTTTAGGGATGACAAGGTCTTTTTTTACCTGGGCTTGAATGCTTAGGCAAAGAGAGAAGGCGAGTAGGAGACTTAGTAACTTCTTCATTAGGTTTTAATATAAATTCGTTTAACACGACGAGAAATGGAAGTGAGAACCTCATAAGGAATCGTTTCGCAATACACGGCAAACTCTTCAAGTGAAGGACTACCGTTAAAAATAGTGACGGAATCTCCTTCCTGCACATTTAAATTTCCAATATCAAGCATAAGCATATCCATGCATATATTCCCAACAATAGGCACTAAAGTCCCTTTTACGCTTACAAATGCTTTCTTATTACCAATGCGTCGAGGAATACCATCTGCATATCCCACAGGTATGGTTGCGATACGAGTGTCATGTGAGGCAATATAGCGCCGGCTATACCCAACAGAATCACCTTCTTTAATCTCGGAGATTTGAGAAATGACGGTTTTGAAACGGACGGCGTTTTGTAGAGAATCTTTTATGGGCTGGGAAGAACTGACGCCCACCATTCCAATTCCGATGCGCACCATGTCAAATTGAAATTCGGGATAATTTGCAATTCCTGACGAGTTTAAGATGTGACGTAGGGGCGAGTACCCAAGTAGACTTATAAGCGAAGTCGTAATCCGCTCAAAGGTTTCTACTTGGCTTATTACGTAGGATTTTTCTTCTGGTATATCTGAGGTAGATAAGTGAGAGAAAATGGATTTTACATGCACATTGAGCTGCTTAATTTTTAGCGTAAGGGCTTGCATCTCCGATTCTTTAAATCCAAGTCTATGCATGCCTGTTTCCACTTTAATGTGAATGGGATAAGATCCCAAATACCCTTTTTGCTCTAGTTGCTCGCAAAAAAGCGAGAGAACTCGAAAGCTATAGATTTCAGGCTCCAGATTGTAGTCAATGATCGTGGCATAACTATGCTGCTCGGGATTCATGACCATAATGGGAGTAGTAATTCCATTCTTTCGAAGTTCCACCCCTTCGTCCGCATAAGCAACCCCCAAGTAATCAATATGGTGGTGCTGTAGAAATTCGGCAATTTCGTACCCTCCTAAGCCATAGGCGTATGCCTTTACCATGGCCATCATTTTCGTTTGAGGCTTGACTAGAGATTTATGTACGTTAATATTATGAAGAATGGAATTGAGGTCTATCTCTAATACAGTGTCGTGCTTTTGCAGCTCTAGTTGGTTTTTTAAACGCTCGATTTCAAATCGACGAGCTCCTTTCAACAAGATTAAAGAATCTTCTATTCGTTGAAGAACAGGACTGGACATAAGTTGTTGCGTATGCTCAAAAGTGTAAGTTTTCGAATCAAAAAGCGAGGCATGTTGAGATATTTCTTCCCCGACTAGAAAAACAGTATCGAATTCTTGTTCATTGGTTAGCTTTGCCACTCGCTCATAGAGGCCTTTCGAGTTTTGTCCTTCGAAAAAATCGGTCAGAACTAAGTTCTTTTCTTGTTTTTGGTATTCTTTTATAAATTGGAAGGCCGTAATTAAAGAATCGAGATCTAAATTGAAAGAATCATTGATAATTAGGTTTCCTTTTTGACCGTTTACACTCTCGAGCCGCATTTCGACCCCTTTTAGCGCATTGATTTTTGCGATGGCTTGCGAAGAGGAATATCCTAAATAGGTAAGAGTCGTTAAAATACAGAGTGCATTATTTAATGTAGCGTGATCCCGTTGTTGGACCGGAAGCTGTATTTGCTCTCCCTTAAGTTGAATTAGAACGTCTTTTTGAACGTTTTGCCAATCTCCTATAATGTGTACATCATTATGCGATTTAAAACCAAAACTGAGTAGTTCACGGTCTGCATACTCAGAATTTATCTTTCTGTAAACGTCTAGATTGTCTCCAGAAAAAATAACAGTATGAGAATGCTTGAAGAGTTTAAGCTTTTCGTCGATTAATTGACTTTCTTCCTTAAAATGATATAAATGTGCAGATCCAATATGGGTCAAGATGCCTATTTCTGGTGAAAGAATAGCTTCCAGCTTCTCCATTTCGCCAGGTTTTGAAATACCCACTTCAAAAAGACCTAAACGATCCTCGGGTTCAAGTTGTAGGATGGATAGAGGTAAACCAATTTGAGAATTAAAGCTCTTTGGGCTTTTTACGGTCTTTTGACGATCCCAAAGGCTTTGGTATAGCCATTCTTTAACGACCGTTTTTCCATTACTTCCAGTGATTCCAATGGTTTTTAAGTTCTCGATCTGTCGCAAATGATAAGAAGCAAGTTGTTGTAAAAAAACTTGCGCATCCCTTACAATTATCCAGGTAAGATCCTCATAATTGGGTAAATATTGCTCTGCGATAATCACATCAATACCTTTATCCTTCGCTTCGCTAATGTATTTAATCCCACTACTTTTGGGCGTGGATATCGCTATAAAAGCTGTGTCTTCTGTGGAATAGATGATTCGGCTGTCGAATGCTATTTTTTGTACACGACGATTTTTGTCACCAATCAGCTCAGAGTTGGTAATATCTGCAATCTGTTGAGCAGTGTAATTCATTGCTTTTTAATTATGAAACTATCGTTTACGATTGGCGAGCTCTTCCACAAATACGTTGCGGCTAACCGCCTCGTAGCTCTGGGTTTCTCCGAGCTCAACCAAATCTTTACTTTCGGTAATCCGTAGGGAGTAATTGGCTAAATTCCCTGTTCTTTTGCAAATCGCATGTACTTTGGTCACGTATTCTGCGGTAGCCATCAAATCGGGCATCGGACCAAAAGGACGTCCCAAGAAGTCCATATCAAGACCTGCAATTACCACTCGAACTCCGTTGTTGGCCAGTGTATTGGCAACTTCTACGATCCCGTGGTCAAAAAACTGAGCCTCGTCAATTCCCACTACCGCGCAATTAGAACCCAGCAGTAAAATTTCACTTGAACTCTCCACGGGTGTACTACGGATCTTATTGTCGTTATGTGAGACGACTTGCGTTTCGTCATAACGTACGTCTAATTTTGGTTTGAAGATTTCTACGGCCTGCCCTGCCATTTCTGCACGTCGAAGCCTACGAATTAATTCCTCTGTTTTCCCTGAAAACATAGATCCGCAAATGACTTCCATCCATCCACTTTGCTTAGCGTGATTTATTGTATTTTCTAAAAACATTTGTTAAATTAGCCGTAGTTTTGAAGCATCAAAAATAACGAAAATTTAATAAGGTTAGCTATGACTACGATCGAAGATTTAAGATTACAGTATTTTGAGGATTGCAAGGAGATTATCGCAGATTTACAAGAGATTGATAGCGAAATGGAATTGATCGATCAGAAAGCGAATCTTGATATATTGGTAGAAAAAATAGCTTTCTTAAAACATTGTGAGGAAAATTTGCTTTATTTTTCCGAACCAGAACCTATTTTGGAGGAGGTGATGAAGGAAAGTGAGCAAGAACTAGAAGAGGAGATCGTAGAGGAAAGTCCAGCCTTCAATTTTGAAATCGCAGGACCGAGTATAGAACAGGAATCAGAGATTTCAAATTTAGAGACTGAGTCCAATCCAGAATCCGAAGTAGGGAAAGGAGTTGAGGCCGAACTCGCGGAAGAAACTACTGAGAATGCGATGGAAAGTGAAAGTTTACAAACAGATTTTGAATTTGCAGAGGATTTGGATGCCTCTACATCTTGGGAAGAATCGCAGGAAACAATTGAAGAAAGTCTGCCCGTAAAAGCAGAACACGAAGAAGAGGAAGAAAATGAAACCCTTGAGCTTATGGAGTCCAGTACGGAGGTAATTGAGCAGGAAGAATCGGTGGAAGATCAAGAGGTAGATGAACTAGAAGTTTTAAACTCAACACAAGTCCAGCAGAAAGCACAAGCGCATAGAATCGAGAAAAAGATTAAACTTGCGCATATCAAAGGACTAACAGGATCCGTTCGGTCACTATTTGACGACGATGCCCTCGACACAACGCCTACTTCACTTCAAAGTCACGTGGCAAGCAAGGATTTTTCAGATATAGAGACCCAAAACAAGTCCAAGGAACGAACTCATTTTAAATTGGATTTGAACGATCGAATTGCATTCTCCAAAATCTTATTTGACGGAAGTCAATCTGATTTAAACCACACCGTCAATGAGCTTAATGAGTTTCGCAATTTAGCCGAGGCAAAAGACTATTTAAGTCAGGTATACCACAAAAGAGATTGGAAAAAAGTGGATGAGTATGCCCAGAGGCTATGGATGCTTGTAGAGAATAAATTTCAATAGAAGAACCCATTTCCAAAACAAGATATAGAATTTAAGAGCGTATGATTAAAGATATTTCCCAGTTCAATACTGTTTTTTTTATCGGAGTTGCTGGAGTGGGCATGAGTGCTATCGCTCAGTATCTTAGCGGAGTAGGGAAACAGGTTGCAGGTAGCGATCGGTTTTTTAATTCCCTAGAGTACAATCGGACCAAAGAACAACTTGAAGAGGAAGGTATTCAATGTTTTGCGCAGGACGGATCTGGAATTTCGGCTGCAACCGAGTTAATTGTAGTTTCAAGTGCCATTGAAGACACAGTTGCAGAAGTAAAAAAGGCAAAAGAATTAGGAATTCCTATTATCAAAAGAAGTGAACTTTTAGCCCTAATCGCTAAAAGCAAGCGAACAGTGGCCGTTGCGGGCACTTCTGGCAAAAGTACCACTGCTGCCATGCTTTTTCAAATCCTAAAGGATGGGAACATGGATCCAAGCATAATTACAGGTGCCGGCTTAACCAGTATAATTAAAAAAGGTAAGCTCGGGAATGCGTACGTCGGAAAAGGCGAATGGCTCATTATTGAAGCAGATGAAAGTGATGGGTCTGTGATACAATACACTCCCGAAATTGGGCTACTATTGAATATTGACAAAGACCATCAAGAAATTGAGGAATTGATTTCTCTTTTTCAACAATTTAAATCCAATACAACGGGTAGCTTCGTGGTGAACCTAGGCCATGAGCTCACACAGAAGCTTTCTGACAATAGAAATGAGGATTTTGGATTCGAAACTCCTGAAGCTCATTACAATGTGACGAATTATGTTCAGAATGAATTTGAGATTCGTTTCGAGCTTCTTGCTCAAGGATTTGAAATGAATGCCTTAGGGCAACATAGTGCAGAGAATGCAGCGGCGGCCGTAGCCGTAGCCCATAAAATTGGAGTCGATTTAAAAACCTGTGCAGAGAGCTTAAAAACTTACGAAGGAATTTTTCGACGCCACCAAATAGTAGGAGAGAAAAACGGAATTTGGGTAATTGATGACTATGCTCATAACCCTGCAAAGTGTGCAGCGTCTATCCGCGCAGTTCAGGCCGTAAGACCCAAGGTGATTGCCTGGTTTCAGCCCCATGGATTTGGTCCTACACGCTTTTTAAAAGACGATTTCATTCAAGAAATTTCATCAGCACTACGTGAGAAGGATGAGATATGGATGAGCGAGATTTACTACGCTGGCGGAAGCGCCACAAAGGATATTTCTGCAAACGATTTAGTAAAAGGAATTCAGAATGCAGGCAAGCAGGCTTTTTTTGTAGAGGATAGAAAAGATCTTTTGAAATCCATGCGTTCTCATTTAGATTCTCAAAGCGTGCTATTGTTAATGGGTGCACGAGATCCAAGTCTAGAATCCTTTGCCAATGAATTTTTTGAAGAGTTATGAGTGGAATCTTGTATTTTGTACCCACACCCATCGGGAACCTTGAAGACATGAGTTTTCGAGCGGTTCGTATTTTAAAAGAAGTCGATTATATCTTGTGCGAAGACACTCGGACTTCAGGTATCTTACTCAAACATTATGAGATAAGTAAACCTACACGGTCCTATCATCTTCATAACGAGCATCATGCGACGGACAAAATCGTGGAAGACCTGCAAAACGGTTCGAACATCGCAATTATCACCGACGCAGGAACTCCTGGGATCTCAGATCCTGGATATTTACTTGCACGCGCCTGTAGTGATGCAAATATAGAAATGATCTGTTTGCCCGGTGCCACCGCTTTTGTACCGGCATTAGTAGTGTCGGGGATTCCTAACAATGAGTTTTTCTTCGCAGGCTTTCTTCCTGCCAAAAAAGGGAGACAAACGAAATTAAAGGAACTTGCTGCCTTAGGAAAAACAATAATATTGTACGAGAGTCCGCACAAAATCAATACAGCACTTGAACAGGTTTTAGAATTTTTCGGTCCGGAAACTCGCGTGAGTTTAAGTCGTGAAATATCAAAAAAATTCGAAGAAACAAAGCGCGGAAGCATTCTAGAATTGATTGCGTTTTCAAAAAGCAAAACCTTGAAAGGAGAAATCGTTCTCATTATTAACAATACGAAGAATTAACCAACGAAAAAGGAGAACGTCCTTTTTTACTTATTTGAATATATGAAATTACTAGAAGGAAAAGTGGCCCTTGTTACGGGCGGTACAAGAGGAATTGGAAAAGGAATTGTAGAAGGGTTTGTCGCACAAGGTGCACAAGTTGCTTTTACCTACGCAGGATCTGTGGAGAAGGCTAAAGAACTTGAAACTACACTAGGTTCCGATACAAAAGTAAAAGCGTATCAATCGGATGCTTCTGATTTTGATGCTGCTCAGCAACTCATCGACGAAGTAATGGCAGAGTTTGGAAAAATTGACATTCTAGTCAATAACGCTGGGATTACAAAAGACAACCTAATGCTTCGTATGTCAAAGGAGGATTGGGATACGATTATTCGTGTGAATTTAGACTCCGTCTTTAATCTTACCAAGGCGGTCATTAAACCGATGATGAAAGCAAAGTCTGGATCTATCATCAATATGACTTCTGTTGTCGGGGTTAAGGGAAATGCAGGACAAGCAAATTATGCCGCTTCGAAGGCCGGTGTGATTGGCTTTACAAAATCCATTGCACTTGAGCTAGGTTCCCGTAATATCCGTTGCAATGCAATTGCGCCAGGATTTATCGAAACGGAAATGACCGGAGCATTGGATGAAAAGACAGTTCAAGGGTGGAGAGAAGCCATTCCTTTGAAGCGAGGAGGACAACCTAAAGACGTAGCAAATGCCTGTGTATTTTTAGGAAGTGAATTATCGGGGTACGTTACAGGACAAGTTCTTAATGTGGACGGTGGAATGCTAACGTAGGTCATGGCAATTTGTATTGACGGTACTACGTATCATCGACCGCTTCTCGTTTTTGCGATGGAAGCAGAAGCAGGACAGGAATTCAAAGAATTTGAGACTCTTTTCACGGGTGTTGGTAAAGTGAATGCGGCGTACCATTTGACAAAACGGTTAATGAGTGGGCCCAAGCCGGATCTCGTATTGAATCTAGGAACGGCAGGAAGTAGCTTTTTTAACCGGGGTGAAATTGTGGTCAGTGAAGCTTTTGTTCAAAGAGATATGGATGTGAGTGGACTAGGTCTTCCCAAGTACAAAACGCCCTTTATCGAAGAGCCAGAAGTTTTAGGTTATGGTCTGGTTCCTAAGGAGTTTGAGAAGGGAATATGCGGTTCAGGTGACAATTTTGAAACCACGATGAAGAAAGATATTTTTAACTTAATCGATATGGAGGCTTATGCGTTTGCCTTTCTATGCAAACGCGAAGATTTACCCTTCCTTTGCCTAAAGTATGTCTCAGACGGTGCCGATGAGTCCGCGGCACAAGACTGGAGCTCACAATTAAAAGTAGCTGCAAATGCTCTTAGGGAAGCAGTGAAAAAATTGGAGGTATAGTCGATTAAGAATTCGTTCGACAAAAATCCTTCAGGGAATATTTGACTACTATAAAAAACGGGAGGCTAATTAAAGGGCATCCCGTTTTGGTTATTAGTTGTGATAGATTCTATCGTTGATTTTTAAATTAGGTGTTTAGCACCTTTCCGAGATCCCTAATGTACTCGTGAGCCGTTAGGTCGAATTTTACCGGAACCACAGAGATATATCCTTCAGAAAGAGCTACTTCATCTGCATCTTTCCCTTCGTCCATGTTGTTGAAATATCCGGTTAACCAATAGTATTTTTTGCCGTGTGGGCTTACTCTTTCGTCAAAACTTTCTTCCCATTTTGCATCTGCTTGTCGACAGACACGAATTCCTTTAAGCTCCTCTTTTTCTAACTTAGGTATGTTTACATTTAAGACAATCCCTTTTGGAAGAGGGCTGGCTAACGTTTTTCTTACGATTTGTTGAATGTACTCCTTTGCTTGTTTGAAATCAGCCTCCCAGCTGAAATCAAGAAGTGAAAATCCAATTGCTTGTAGGCCTTCAACTCCTGCTTCCACTGCAGCGGACATGGTACCTGAATAAATGACATTAATTGAAGAGTTAGCTCCATGGTTTATACCTGAAACCACTAAATCTGGTTTTCGAGTGAGAATCTGGTTCAATGCGAATTTTATGCAGTCTACAGGCGTACCGCTAAGAGAATAATCCTTTTGTGGTCCTTCGAGATTAATTTCTTCAAATGTAAGGGTAGAGTTTATTGTAATGGCGTGACCTTTGCCACTTTGAGGAGAATTGGGTGCGACCACCACCACTTCGCCAATTTCGTTCATAAATTCAACCAGGTTGCGAATTCCAGGTGCTGTAATACCGTCATCATTGGTCACCAAAATGAGCGGTTTTTGAGTTGTCGTATTCATTTTCACAAAATTAATCAAAAATTAGATGACATTTTGTAAATAAGGTATTAAATTTGATTCCTTGTTTCGGTCATGTAACAAATGACAAGGCCATTCAACCAATTATACAAACGAACGTTCAATATGTTTAAAAATTTCAAGTTCAATACTTTACTTCTTTTCATCCCTTTGACTTCTTTGGTGTTTTGTTTTAACTCACCTAAGAATGACGATGAAAAGATGCAAACGATAATGGTCAGTGTAAAAAATACACTTAGCTATTTACATTATACACCTACGCCGATCAACGATGCATATTCTCAAAACGTTTTCGACACCTACATAGGTATGATTGACCCTGCAAAGCGGTACTTTTTGAAGTCCGATACGGAAGAGTTTGCAAAGCATCGAACTCTACTCGATGACTATTTGAATCAAGGGGATCTTACCTTCTATAATTTGACTTATAATCGATTGTTTCAACGCATTGACAAAATTGATCAAGCGACGCAGGAAATCTTCAAGAACCCTATTAACCTAAAAGAAGACGAGGTTCTGATCCTTGAACCTGAAAAGAAAGAATTTCCAGAAACGGAAAAAGAGCTCTATAACGAGTGGAAAAAGTACATCAAATACAATATTTTACAAGAAATAGAATCTCTTAATGCAAAAGAGGAGTCTCAGAAAAAGAAAAAAGATTCGGTGATCAAACACAAGTTAGTGGATACGATCAAAGTTGAGATTTTAACTCCGGAACAAAAGCAGGTAAAAGCGACTGAGGAGGTGAAAGACCTAGTGACCGAATCCTTTAAGCGATTTAAGAAAAGAAAAAAAATGGATTGGTTTACTGTATATATGAATGCATATACAGAAGTATTTGATCCTCATACGAACTATTACTCTCCAAAGGACAAGGACGATTTTGATCTGATGTTTAAAGGGAAAGTGATTGGAATTGGAGCTCTAATTCAAGAAAAGAAAGGCTATTTGTACCTTGGACAATTAACCATTGGTGCACCGGCTTGGAAATCTAAACAACTTAGTGACGGTGACAAAATTCTTAAGGTAAGATCCAAACCAAGCGAAGAGCCTGTTAATGTGGTTGGAATGCTCGCAGATGAAGCGGTACGCTTAATTCGCGGGGAGAAAGGAACGAAAGTGACCCTTACCGTGGAGAAGAAGGACAAAACAATTAGAGAAGTAACCATGGTTCGGGAAGAAGTCGCCATTGAAGATACATTTGCCCGTAGTATTCTTGTAGATGCACCGGACGGTAAGAAATATGGATTTATAAACTTACCAAGTTTCAATGCAGATTTCGAGGATGCGAAAGGACGAAATGCTTCTGATGACATCAAGAACGAGATCATAAAACTTAAGGCACAAGGCATCTCGGGGATTATTCTTGATTTAAGAAATAATGGGGGAGGATCGCTTACAGAAGTAGGGGATATCATGAGCTTATTTATGAATGAGGGAGCCTATGTTCAAGTGAAAAATAGCAATGGAAAAATTCAAACGCTAACCACCAAGGCAAACGATCCTCTTTGGACCGGTCCGCTAGTGATCATGCAAAATGAATTATCCGCTTCTGCTTCTGAAATTTTATCAGGTGTAATGCAAGATTACGGTAGAGCCGTACTTGTTGGTTCGCCACAAACCTATGGGAAAGGAACTGTACAAACCTTTGTCGATCTCAACCGATTTTTAAGTACGAACGATGATTTTGGATCTCTAAAGCTGACCATTCAGAAGTTTTATAGAGTGACAGGAGAGTCCACGCAGAAGAAAGGGATTGAATCCGACATCGTAATGAACGATTTCTTTACGCACGCTGAAATTGGGGAACGTTATGAAGATTTTGTTCTCGCTTGGGATAAGATTCCAGCGGCTCAAAACATTAAAAAAGAGAATCGATTTGACCTTGTGAAATTGAAGCAGAATAGTGCTTCGCGTTTAGCAAAGGATGACATTTACCAACTTGTTCAAGAATCCGCTAAGTGGAAAGAGAAGCTAGACAAGGAAGATACAATCACCTTAAATATTGATAAATTCAGTGCCCTTATGCAAGAGCGAAAAGCTCAGATTAAGCGTTTTGAAGCGCTCGAAAAAAGCGAAAATGGATTGAAATTTATTCGCTATGAAGACGAGCTAAAGCGTGAAAAAACAGACGAGGCATTTCAGAAGAAATCAGAAAACTGGATTAAGAACTTACAACGTGATATTTATCTAAAAGAAGCGGTTCATGTAATATCTGAACTGCCGTCCTAAATTCCCACACAAATTTCTAATTGTCATTGACAAAGCTAAATGCTCAGTTAATGACGATTTTTTTTAATGAAATAAGGATATGAAAACAATTTTTATAACGGGCGCAAGCTCTGGAATAGGCAAAGCAGTAGCCACTTATTTTGCACAGATGAAGCATCGATTAATCCTCTGTGGAAGACGAGAAGAGAAGCTACACGAACTACAAAAACAGTTCTCTGAGTGTGAAGTGCATGTTCTTGTTTTTGACGTTAGGGATCGTGAGAGTGTACAAAAAGCTGTAGACTCGATACCGGTCGCATTTCGCAAAATAGATGTCCTGGTGAACAATGCTGGGAATGCGCATGGAATAGACAGTCTACTAACGGCGAACCTAGATGATTGGGATGCCATGCTCGATGGAAATGTAAAGGGACTACTGTACGTTTCTAAAGCAATTCTACCTTTATTGACAGAGAAAGGACACATTGTGAATGTAAGTTCTGTAGCTGCAAGACAGACCTATGCGGGCGGAGTCGTTTACTGTGCAAGCAAGCGAGCAGTGGATGTGATTTCAGAAGGTATGCGCCTTGAATTAACCCAAATGGGTATCAAAGTAACGAATATTCAGCCAGGGGCAGTCGAGACTGAGTTCTCAGACGTCCGATTTAAAGGGGATAGAGAAAGGGCTAGCAAAGTTTATCAGGGTTTTCAGGCCCTAAAGGCCGAAGATGTCGCGGATGCGATTGGATACTGTGTGGAAGCTCCCGCGCATGTCACCATTTCTGATCTTACAATTTATCCGTCCGCTCAAAGCGAACCTAGGACTATTCATAAAAATGAGTAATTTTGCAGCATGACGATTTTACACATTGAGTCTTCTTCAAAAAATTGTTCCGTGGCCGTTTCCAAAGGGGAGGAACTGTTATGTTTATGTGAAGAGCGATCTGAGAATTATAAGCAAAGTGAAAACTTGCACCCATTCGTTTCTTGGGCGCTTGAAGGAGCGGGTCTTACACTGGAGGACATTGAGGCTGTTTGTCTGGGTATGGGACCGGGTTCCTACACAGGCCTACGTATAGGTGCATCTAGTGCAAAAGGATTTTGCTTTGCACTCAATATTCCCCTAATTGCAGTCAATTCAATGGATACCCTCGTAGAACCTTTTTTAAACAGAATTTACGAGGTTATAATCCCTTTAATCGATGCAAGACGAATGGAAGTATATACCGCAGCGTATGACGGTACTACTGGAGAACTGCTCGATACAAGTCAGAACCTTATTTTAGATGAGGACAGCTTTTCAAAATATGGGGGCAAGAAGATTCTTTTTGTCGGCGATGGTGCACTTAAAGCCCAATCCATCCTGAATTTATCCAATGCCAATTACAAGGATGAAATTCTTCCTTCTGCGCAGTACCTAATTCGGAAAGCAAAAGCAAAATTTGAAGCTAAAATGTTTGAAGACATTGCTTATTTTGAACCGTTCTATCTGAAAGATTTCCAGGGAGTCAAAAAATCGGAAACAAAAAAATAGCCTTCACGAATTGGAGGCTATTTTATCCTTTTTAAAAAGGCATTCTTATTTTTTCGAGACTTTAAAGAGTTTTCCACTATCGGTCACAGCATAAAGATGGCCGTCATGTCCACTGAGGACATCTCTAAATCTCTCATTGTATTCCGTGAGTAGCCATTCTTCTCCAATTACCTTATTATTTTCAATCAATAATCGGATGATTTTTTGTCCACTTAAGCTTCCAATAAATAGGTTGTTTTTCCATTCTTCGATCGAACCCGTGTAGAAATCAATTCCACTGGGAGAAATTGAAGGATCCCAATAATAGACAGGCTGCTCATACCCTTGTTTTTGCCCAATTCCTTCTCCAATGACAGCGCCGCTGTATTCTCTTCCGTAGGTAATAATAGGCCAGCCGTAATTAATTCCAGGTTTTATTAAATTGACTTCGTCTCCCCCTCGAGGTCCGAATTCCGTTTCCCAAAGTTCTTTTGTTTCAGGGTGAAATACGAGGCCTTGTGGATTCCGATGTCCGATGGAATAGATCTCAGGTTTCCAACCTAAGGTATTCGTGGAGGCGGCTTTCCCATCTTTCGTTAGTTTAAGAATTTTGCCAAGATAGGCATTGCCGTCTTGTGCGAGTGGCCGTGTAGGTAGATCAGATCGTTCACCGGTCGTTACATAAAGTGATCCACTCGAATCAAAGGCAAGACGACTCCCGTAATGCAGTTTGCCATCGTACACAGGAGTAGCCCTGAAAATGACTTGTATGTTTTCAATTGATTTTTCATCTGCGGAGAGTACTCCTTTGGCCACTGAGGTATGGTTTCCGCCTTTAACGGGTTCCGAATAAGACCAATACAGTGTTTTGTTGTTTTTAAAATCTGGATCCAGCGCCACATCTAATAGACCGCCTTGTGCCTTGGAATCCACAGACGGAAGTCCCTGAATTTTATGACTTGATTTACCATCCATACTCACGAGATTCATCCATCCGTTCTTATCTGTGGTTAAAAACCGAGAGTCAGGTAGTTGAATCACTGCCCAAGGGCTACCTAGGTTTTCATTGAGAATCTCAACGGAATAAGGAGTGGAAGTATGGACTCCTTTGATTCGGGTTTGGCCTTCAAAAGCAGCTGCAATATCTGTGTTGGGCTTTTCCGTTTCCGGATTCGCGCCCTCAGTGGCGGTCGTATTTGAAGTGCTCGAAGATGATGAAGTGCCGTTTTGGCAGGAAAATAAAAGTGTACCCAACAGAGGTAAACACAAAATCGCTAACTTTTTCATAAGATTTGGAGATTAAACACTCTAAATTTAAGAAAAAATATATTAGCAAATTACGTTCGCCCAGGGACCTATAAAAAGGGGCTGAGGTTGAATTTTACACGAGAACCTCACGGGGAATACTTCGTTCAAAACCTTACAATTTCTTGAGTCGAATCGAGATGATTACTTTTCGATCAATTGAAAAGGAACCTCTTTGAAAATTTCAGTAGAGTCCTTTTGGAACAGAATGCCGTTCGGCT
This sequence comes from Chryseobacterium sp. A321, assembly GCF_054489265.1. Lineage (NCBI taxonomy): Bacteria > Pseudomonadati > Bacteroidota > Flavobacteriia > Flavobacteriales > Weeksellaceae > Chryseobacterium > Chryseobacterium sp. A321. Next base: position 639,985 of record NZ_JBTMWZ010000001.1, read on the forward strand.
TATCGACCATTTTAGGCCTAAATCCTAACAATGTACGGGATTCTGCTAGTATTCTTAGGTGGTAAACAAGACCTTTTTTATCGCTTGGAAGCACTTGGTGTTCTAGACTATTGATGACCACTGCACTCGGCAATGCGTTCTCGTTAGACAATTCAAAATCAACAAGATACCCCTTCTCAGTTCCTTCATTAAACGATTGATACGTCGGGTTTTTCACCTCTGGAATATCTGAGGTTTTACAAGCAATGCTCACGAGTGAGAGAATAATTAGTAGAAAAGACTTCTTTATTTTAGTTATTTTCATATTTTTACGATCTAGCTTTTGACATTTCACAAAACTAGTAAAAATTAGATATGAAAACTATGAGATTTAGCAAAATTGCATTGACCTCTTATATGGCACTTATTCTATTGGCAAGTTGTTCAAGAGAAGACGATCCGAAACCAGATCCAACGCCTGAACCTCCTGTGACCACCATTACTCCAGATAAAGTTAATGATTTTGTATGGAAGGCAATGAATTCCTGGTATTACTGGCAAAAGGAATCAACCAATCTGGGAGATGCGAAATTTGCGACCCCTAACGATTATGCAACTTTTATTAATGGAAAGAGTCCAGACAAACTCTTTTATGAGTTGCTTTTTGAATATGGGAAAACTGACTTTTTCTCTTGGATAGAAAACGATAATGAGATTGTTTCCAAGGCTCAGTATGTAGCAGAGGAACAATCGACCACAGGATTAGAGATTGCCGTGTTAGGAAAAGGAGACGGATCAGGACGATATGTTGCCTTAGTGAATTATATTATTCCAAATTCAAGTGCAGACAAAGCGGGTCTTAAAAGGGGTGATGTCATTACGAAAGTAAATGGACAGTTTTTAGTTGGGTCTAATTATTCGCAGCTATTCGGAGACTCGTTTAGCCTTACACGAGCGAATACAGCTTCTTACAATGATGAAAGCGGAGTGATTTCCACGACCGACAAAGTCGAATCGATTGCGATTGTCAAAACCATGGTGGAAGAGAATCCGATTGCGCACTACCAAGTCTTTAAAGAAGGGGGCAGAACAATCGGATATCTGGTATTCAATGGATTTAAAATTGATTATAATGATGAGTTAAACGCCCAATTTGCTCAAATGAAGGCAGACGGAGTGAATGAGCTAATTTTAGATTTGCGTTATAATGGAGGAGGTTCATTAGACACAGCCGTAGGACTTGCACAGATGATTAACGGTTCGTTTACAGGAGGAGATTATGTCTACTTAGATTTTAATGACAAGCACAATCAGTACGATGAGTTTGATAAGCTAAGTGACAAGATTGATATCTACAATATTGTGGACGGTCATCAGGAAAAAACAGGAGAAGTACAGCAAGTTAATAGCTTGACCCTACCAAAAATTTATGCGTTGGTTTCTTTCCAAACCGCATCCGCAAGTGAGCTTACTGTCACGAGTTTAAAGAAATACATCGACGTAGAGGTGATTGGATATCTTACTGTAGGGAAGTTTGTGGGATCGCATACGCTATACGATTCTCCTACCTCCGACTTCTTAAATTATGAGAACCGAAACAAAGACCACAAATGGCAATTGCAACCGATCACCTTTGCTTATTACAACAAAGATATGGATCCCCATCCAATGGTAAGACTAAACGACGGAAGCGTTGTGCCTGGAATCATTCCAAGCAAACAAGAAAATTTCATTTCTCCTTTTCAGTGGGTTGGAAAGGTCAAGGAGTTTGGCAATCCAAGCGATCCTGAATTAGGACGCGCTTTAGAGATTATCACGGGAAATACGGTAAGTACAACTGCAACGATGAGAAATCGTGCTATTTTAAGTAGTAGAGGCGGGGCTAAATTATTGTCCAAGCCGATGAGTGCAGCAAAAGGATTGTATATATCTGATGTGACACAATTCCGTAAACCTTCAAATTAAGGTTAAACCTATTTTTGGCGAAGAGGAGCTTACCTACCCGGGTTTGCTCCTCTTCGCCTTTTCAAAGGAGCTTTAGGGCAGTGCAAGGGTTCCTTTTTCACCTCTCAAAAATACAAAGCAGCCGCTTACTTTTTTCGTACTTTTGTAGGAAAGAGGGAGTATCAACTTCTATTTAAAATCGATAGCGAACCATTATATGAACTTTCAATTACAATCCGAATTTAAACCCACGGGCGATCAACCGCAAGCCATTGAGAAATTAACAAGGGGTATAGAGGAGGGTGAAAAATACCAAACGCTGCTTGGAGTTACCGGTTCTGGAAAAACGTTTACCATCGCCAATCTTGTGCAGAACGTCCAAAGACCGACCATCGTTCTTGCCCATAACAAAACTTTGGCTGCGCAGCTCTACATGGAGTTTAAGGAGTTTTTTCCTGAGAATGCAGTCGAATACTTTGTCTCTTACTATGACTACTACCAGCCCGAGGCTTATATCGCTAGAACAGGCACCTATATTGAGAAAGATTTAAGCATTAACGAAGAAGTGGAGAAACTTCGACTTGCGGCGACAGCGAGCCTGTTGTCGGGACGAAGGGATGTGCTCATCGTGGCTTCGGTTTCGTGTATCTACGGGATCGGAAATCCAAGTGAATTTCACAAATCCCTAATTACCCTTGCCGTCGGTGAGAAATTAACCCGTACTTCACTCCTTCATTCCTTAGTTAATGCACTTTATGCCAGAACGCTAAATGAGTTTCAAAGAGGAATGTTCCGTGTAAAAGGGGATGTAGTCGATGTGTTTCCCGCGTACGCTGACAACGGAATTCGAATTCAATTTTATGGAGATGAAATTGAGAAAATTCAAGCCTTTGATCCGGTAACAGGAAGTGTGACTTCAAATTTTGAAAAAGTCCAGATTTATCCAGCCAACTTATTTGTTACCTCAAAAGAAACGCTCAATGGAGCCGTGCGACAAATACAGGATGACCTTGTGGACCAAGTCAGTTTCTTTGAGAAAATTGATAAGCCTCTTGAGGCCAAAAGACTAAAAGAAAGAACCGAACTAGATCTCGAGATGATTAAAGAGCTCGGGTATTGCTCGGGTATTGAAAACTATTCTCGGTATTTAGACGGGAGGCTTCCGGGCACTCGGCCCTTCTGTTTGCTTGATTATTTCCCTGAGGACTATTTAATGGTCATTGATGAAAGTCACGCTACGATTCCCCAAGTGCATGCGATGTTTGGGGGAGACAGGAGCCGCAAAGAATCGCTTGTAGAATTCGGTTTTCGACTTCCTGCTGCCATGGACAATAGACCTCTAAAATTTGAAGAGTTTGAAGGCATGCAGAATCAGGTTGTGTATGTCTCGGCCACACCGGCGGATTACGAGCTAGAGAGAACCGGAGGAGAGTATATCGAACAAATTATTCGCCCTACGGGCCTTTTAGACCCCATTATTGAAGTGAGACCTACGGAGAATCAGATTGATGATTTGATGGAGGAAATTCACAAGAGAACGGAACTAGACGAACGAGTTTTGGTTACCACACTTACTAAGAAAATGGCGGAGGAGCTAAGTAAGTACTTTACGAAGTTTGGAGTGCGATGCCGCTACATTCATTCCGATGTGGAAACCTTAGAGAGAATTCAAATTATGCAGGACCTAAGAACAGGCGTTTTTGATGTGTTAATAGGCGTGAATTTGCTGAGAGAAGGTCTAGATCTACCTGAAGTATCGCTTGTGGCGATTTTGGATGCAGACAAAGAAGGAATGCTTCGTTCTCGTCGCTCCATGATTCAAACCGTAGGTAGGGCTGCCCGAAACTTAAATGGGATGGCGATTCTCTATGCCGATAAGATGACTAAGAGTATGCAAGCTACCATTGACGAGACGAATTACCGCCGTGAAAAACAAAGACACTACAATGAAATTAACGGTCTAGAGCCTAAACAAATCAACAAGAAGATTTCATCAGCACTTGTGGGTAGTGCCCGCGATTTCCCAGAGGAAAAATACACGCAACGTGAAGTGTTAAAGCAAGTCGATAAAATCAAGACGAACTTAACGAAGGAAGAATTAAGTGAATTACTCGATCGCAAACAAACGGAAATGGAAGCGGCAGCCAAGAATCTAGATTTCATTCTAGCAGCCTCGATTCGAGACGAGATTAAAGCATTGAAAGGGGAATAGTACTTAAGAAAACTCTCCTGACTTTAGTTTTGCCTTAATAGGAATTAATAATTCTGAGAGACCATTTAGCTTAATTTCATAAATGGTTGAGAGTTGCATCCCTAGTTTTCCAGCGGGCATTCCCTTGCGGTAAAACCATTCCAAATACGAGATAGGTAAATCGCAGATAAGGCTTTCTTTGTATTTGCCGAACGGCATCTTCGTGCGACAAATTTCAATAAGTATAGTAGGGTCCATAAAGGTCTAGATGCTTAAATCGATTTTCTTTTCAAGTTCTTCATCGTCCTCGAGGATGAGCTCGTTGTCATCTTCGCTAAATTCATTGTGGTAAACTTGGATCAGTAATACAGTCATGGAGACTAAGATAGGTCCAAAAACAAGACCCATAAATCCAAAAAGATTCATCCCCATGATGATTCCAAATACCGTGTTAAGTGGGTGAATGTTTTCAAGTTTTCGAAGCAGAGTAAAACGCAAAATGTTATCTGTGAGACCCACTGCGATCAAGCAGTACAAAAGAATTCCAATTCCTCCAGTACTATTGCCCTCGGCAATCATGAAAATTCCGACCGGTACATAGATAATAGCAGCGCCTACAATTGGGATCATCGAAGCAATGGCGGTTAGCGCAAAGAGCAAAATAGGACTTGGTGCCCCGAAAATAATGTACCCTATTAAGGCCACGATCCCTTGACCTAATGCTACCACAGGAATTCCAACTGCATTCGCAACGACTAGTTTTCTGAATTTTTCGCCGATTAAGTCAATGTTAGCACGCTTTAGAGGTACTGCATTTCGCACGATTTTTTCAAATCGACGGGGCTGTTCTAGCATGAAATAGAGCATGAAAAAGAGTGAAGCTACCACTGAAAGGGTATTAAATGTACCACTTAATGCGGAGGTTGAAAACTTCGCCGCACTGGCTTTAATTCCATCTAAATTGGTGGAACTGAGTAAATCAATCTTGGTTTTAGATAAAACAAATGTGTGAATTTTGTCAATAAACACATTGAATTTTTCCAAATATACTTCTGAATCCCCAAGCTTAGCAATCAGCATATCCCCAAGCAAGTAAATGGGGATTATAAGAATAATTAACGACAAAAAGATAATCAAAAAGGATGACCACATCGGTTTCCATCCTCTTTTTTCTTGAAGGTAGAAATTAAACTCTCTGCAGACGATATACAAAGTCAGTGCCCCTAATAGAGCAGGAATAAAAAGAGCAAGATTAAAAACGATGAGGGCAACTAAGGCCGTGATAATCAGAATTAAAAATACCTGCTTAATTTTGACTCCGCTAATGATTTGATTGCGATTCGGCATAGTAAACAATTTAAAATCCTCCCGATAGGACTATCGAGAGTTGTAAATTAGAAATTAATTCTCGATTAATTCTCTTGGCTTCCCTAAATAAGCACAGTAAGCGCAGTACATGACCACATAAATAAAAGGCAACGTAATTAAAATACCTACACCACAAAAGATAATACCCGCAAAGCTAATGAGTCCTCCTAGAAGAGTGGTTCCTAAGAAAGTGCCATAATTATCTTTTGCAATCGAATAGCTTTTTTTGATAGCCTGAATCGCATTTGCATTTTCAAAGAGCAAAATTGGATATCCTAGTAAAAATAAGGGCGCAACAAAAAGACCCGGTAGAAAACAAAGTGCAAATGCAATCCCAACGATAAGAGAAGATAGGATTGAGTATAAAAATATATTTAGGAAATTCTGTCTGTACGCGATGAAAAGATCGTTGAAGCGAAGAGGTTTTTGGTTGTCGTACCGGCTAGTGATGTAGATTAACCCTACAAAGAGTGGCCCTGCGAGCCAACTAAAAAGGCCTGAGAATGCATAATAGGACTTTACTCCTTCAATTTCTAATAGGTCTTGGGTTTTAAAATCATCGCCAGCATTCATGATTTCCGAGTAAAGAGCTTCAGAATCAAAATTAAAAATGGCTTCAAGCAAAAGAGTTCCTGCAATATAAACTGCCATGGCGAGCAAGGCAAACCAAAAGACACCTTTATACATATCAAATGCATAGGAGATAAGACTACTTGTGTTTTTTTCGGGAGGTGTTGAATTTCTGAATTCGCTTAAATTTTCCATAGTTTAATGTATAAATCAAAAATAGCTTATTTTACCGACACTATCATTAATTAATTGATAAATTTAATGAACTTCATTGAAAACTCGACGATATAGAGCATAAATCATTGCATTCCAAAAAGGATAAGTGAATACTGCTCCGACGATCGTAAAAAGCCCTATGTATTTAAAAAGGAGGGCCACAATACAGCATACAAAGATCTCGAGGGGGTATCGCTTTAATCCCTTAAAATTCAAAGGGATGGTTTCAAAGAGCTTTCGGCTCATGAAAAACATCAGTGGTGCGGTAAATAGAGTTAGTAGCACCCAGGCAAACCCTAAGATCACGGTTGGAATAGTATAGAGATAAATTAGAATCCAAAATAGAAAATAACTCGTGAAAATAAAGAAATTGATACCCTGGTAGCCTGCAAATAAATCTTGCAGTGCCGGTTTTTCTCCCAAGTCCATTTTTCGGTACATTTTGAAAAATCCGAGGTTTAAGGGATATAAGAAAACTGCCGTGGCAATCATAATCCAATAAAAAGTCATGAAATTCGGAAGTAGAGTCATTTCTTGAACCCCTTGTTGATAGGACTCCATGCTTTCAGAAAGTCGAGCAGAAAGAGAAAGGTAATGATCCATGATACCGTACTTAACGGCAAAATAATATCCAACAACAATATAGACGCTAAAAGTAATCAAACTGAAAAGCACCTGGTATAAAAGAGTGCGGCTCCAGTAGGAAAATGCTTGTTTTAAGATCGATTCAATCCCTGGTTTTTGAGGATACAATTGGGGCATTTAAAATGTTTTTGCAAAAATAGGGTTAAATAATTTACTTTTGTGAAATGAGTCAAGATTTCGACGCGAAATTCAATAGGATGGATATTCTATCTCTACGAAAGGAGCCTTTTTTCTTTATGGTCGATTTCGAAGGGACAGAGCTCGTGGTATATTCTTTAGAGGAAGTTGTAGAGGGTGGAATTTACTTTGATTTCCCCACTTTGAAATTGGAGAAAGTTCAAAAGGAGGTTTTGAAGGATCTCTCCATCAAAGCAATGCCAGAATCGATTCATTCCTACAAAGAGGGTTTCGATCATGTTCACAGAAATTTGATGCTTGGGAACTCTTACTTAGCTAATTACACGTGCAGAACCCGCATTGAGAGTTCTTCGACTTTGGAAGATTTCTACTACGGTTCGAAAGCGAAATATAAAGTGTATTTCCAGAATCAGTTTTGCTCGTTCTCACCCGAAACCTTTGTAGAGATCTCGGGAGATAAAATGTATACGTATCCCATGAAGGGGACGATTGAAGCCTCGGTAGAGAATGCGGAGGAAATACTTAGAGAAGATCCTAAGGAAAAAGCTGAGCATTACACAGTAGTAGATCTACTTCGCAATGACTTAAGTAGGGTTTGTGATGAAGTACAAGTGGATGAGTTCCAAAGAATTGATTATTTAAAAACAAACCAGAAGGATTTGCTGGCCATGAGTTCTCAAATATCGGGTCGGATCAAACCGGAGTTTTCTGGAAAAATTGGCAGTATACTGAAAACATTGCTGCCGGCCGGCTCCATTTTAGGTGCGCCTAAGGCAAAAACGATGGAAATTATTCTCGAGGCGGAAAAGCAGACTCGAGGTTGGTATACGGGAGTGGCCGGTGTCTTTGACGGTGAATCTCTCGACTCGTGCGTTTTAATTCGGTTTATTGAACAAGAGGAGAATTCACTTTTTTTCAGGAGCGGAGGAGGAATTACGCATCAGAGTGTGATGGAGCAGGAATACCAAGAAATGATAAATAAGATTTATGTCCCGATTCATTGAAAGTATAAAGATCACGGCCACAGGAGCCCATCTTCTCTCTTATCATCAAAAGAGGGTAGAAGACACTTTTCAATTTTTTGGCAAGACATGCCCTATAAATCTTGAGCAAATCGCTTCTTTTCATGGGAGCGTAGATTCAGGCGTACATAAATTAAGGGTAGTCTATGATTTAGAAGGTAGATTCGAATCGAGGATTACCACTTACTCTTCCCCGGTCATTCCTTCCTTTCAACTTGTTGAATGCCCAAAGATTTCCTATCGTTTCAAAAAAGAGGACCGCGCAGCATTAGAACAAACTCTTCAAAAGATCCATCCATCTCAAGCTCTAATCACACAAAATGGCCTTTTGACCGATTCGACGTTTTCCAATTTAGTATTTTTGAAAGAAGATTCCTGGTATACGCCAGAAAGCTATTTACTGAATGGAGTTCAACGCCAATATTTGTTGGAGCGTAAAAGAATACAAGAGGCTCACATTGGGGTAGGCGATCTTCAGAACTATAGTCATTTTGCACTAATCAACGCCTTGAACCCCTTAGAGGATTGCACTTGCTACCCGCTTGATCTTATTCAAAATATTCCGATTTAAATTTTAGCGTACTTTCTTAAAATCAATTAGTTGTGTCGGTCTTTAGGTCGCTCGCTAAGGAAGTGAAGTAATTTCTTAAGATCTGCGCATTTGCGATTTCTTTCGTGTTTACTTCTAAGATTTTAGGTTTTGTCGAAGAGGCAAAAAACAGATCTAGTACCCTCACGAGGGTTTGGTCGTCGTCCACTTCGGTATACTCCATTTCAAAATGAGCCGCAAGGTGCTCTGCGGTCTTGGTGTGGCGTGTAGAGATAAACTCCTCTAATATGTCGGTGTTTGCGCGGTCGGGCCCTGGAATGATCTTGAAAATGCTCCCTTCCCCATTATTAAAAATAATGATTCGGGTATAGGGAGGGATGTATTGGTTCCAAAGGGCATTAATGTCGTAGAAAAATCCTAAGTCTCCGGTCACGAGAAGGGTCGGGTTTTCAGACTTCATCGCGTATCCCATGGCGGTAGAAGTACAGCCGTCTATCCCACTGGTTCCCCGGTTGCAATGTACACGATGCGCACTGAAATCGAACAACTGCGCATAACGAATGGCTGAACTATTGGAAAAGTGTATGTCGTAATGGCTAGGCACTTTTTGTGCTAACAGCGAAAAAAGTCGAAAATCCGAGTAGCCGGTGGTAAGTTCATAGCTCTCATGTTTAATGTCTTTCTTCCTTCTTAAATGATCCCATAGATTGTAGTAGGCACTAGGTTCTAAGTTCACGACATTTAAAAGTTTTTGAAGGAATTTCTCAGGGGCTACTTTCAGAGACTGTGTAAGGGAGAAATAGGTGTCTGGATGCCAAAATTCATCTACGTGCCAATGGTGAGCTATGTTCGCTTGTCGAAGGAACTGTTTGACTCGTTTGGAAACGACATTTTGTCCAAGCGTAATAAGTAGATCCGGTGCAAACGTTTGGTAATCCTGCGCATCAAAATTGTAAAGATAGCGGTCGATATGGTGGAAGAATTTGGGATTTTCTAGATTTGAGTTCACTTCACAAAGAACCACAACCGAATGATTTTTAACCAATTGAGAAAGGCTACTCTCAAGCGATTCACTAAGAGGCTGCGTACCTACCAAGATCATAATTCGTTTGGAAGTGTTCCACTGGGCTACTAAAGGCGAAGACAATTCGAATTTTCGGGCAGGAGCAAGTTTCTCGACGGAAGGGAACACAGGGATTTCTCCCACGAGGTCGTATAGAGGCTCGTTTAAGGGAATGTTGAGGTGTACAGGACCTTGCTTTTCAAGACAGAGTTCAATGGCTGTTTTGATCGTGGCAAAATTTTGTTCCTCTGAGCCCTCGATTTCGTCTTCAAGAAGTTGAAAGTCACCATAAGAATGGGAAGAGAACAAATCCTTTTGTCGAATGGTTTGGCCGTCAAAAAGATCCACGTAATCTGAAGGACGGTCTGCAGAAAGGATTAGGAGGGGAACGTTTTGATAAAAGGCCTCCGTGACTGCAGGGTAGTAGTTGGCTGCGGCGGAGCCGGAGGTACATGTAATTGCTACGGGTTTTTGCTGCACTTTAGCCATGCCTAGCGCAACGAATGCAGCGCTTCGTTCGTCCACAATGCTATAGGAATTAAACTCCTCAATTTCTCCGAAATGAATAGCAAGGGGTGCGTTACGTGACCCTGGAGAGACCACTACGTCTAGGATTCCATATTCTTTTAGTAAATGGGCTAATAATTGAACACTGCGTTTCGAAGAATACTTTTTCATGGAGGCAAAGGTAGGCGTTTTTGTGAATTGAAAAAATTATTTTCCTTCCGTGGGTCTGCCTTTTCACGCTCGTTTCTATACAAATAGAGCTGCCTTTAAAAAGACAGCTCCATACTATTCCATGGAAACAAGGATTAAACTTTTTGCTTTTTCGATTTGGACTCGGGAAGCTTTTTGATTAATCCGTCGCCAGTTTCATTTAACTCTAAGACGAGAGTTTCCTTGTCTTTAATTTGCTTGTTTACCAGCAGATCCGCAAGCAGATCTTCAATATATTTTTGAATGGCTCTTTTCAGCGGTCTTGCGCCAAAGTCTTTGTCCCATCCCTTTTCGGCGATAAAATCTTTAGCCTCTTGGGTAAGTTCTACTTTATAACCAAGTTTTTCAATTCGCTCGTAAAGTTTTCCTAATTCAAGATCAATAATCTTCGCAATGTCTTCTTTTTGTAGAGAGTTGAACACTACGATGTCATCAATTCGGTTTAGGAATTCAGGGGCAAATGCTTTTTTGAGGGCACTTTCTATAGTAGATCGAGCTCTCGCATCCGAGTTGGACTTCTTCGCAGAGGTTCCAAACCCAACGCCATCACCAAAATCTTTAAGATCTCTTGTTCCAATATTGGAAGTGAGAATAATGATGGTATTTCTAAAGTCTATTTTCCGTCCTAAACTGTCCGTGACGTGTCCTTCGTCTAAAATTTGCAGTAAGATGTTGAACACATCGGGATGCGCTTTTTCAATTTCATCTAGAAGCAAAACCGCGTAAGGTTTACGACGAACGGCTTCGGTCAATTGACCCCCTTCTTCGTATCCTACGTAGCCTGGAGGCGCTCCCACAAGTCGAGAAACCGCGAATTTTTCCATGTATTCACTCATGTCAATTCGAATAAGCGCTTCGTCAGAATCAAATAGCTCACGAGCCATCACTTTAGCGAGTTCCGTTTTCCCAACTCCAGTGGTTCCTAAGAAAATAAAGGTTCCAATGGGTCTATTAGGGTCTTTTAGCCCTGTTCGGTTCCTTTGAATGGCTTTTACTACCTTTTGTACCGCCTCGTGTTGTCCAATTACTTTTCCATTGAGCTTCTCGTCCATATGAGCCAATTTGTCAAGCTCATTTTTTCCTACTTTGGTCACAGGAATGCCACTCATCATGGAGACTACTTCTGCAACATTTTCTTCGGTAACGACTTCTTTTTTCTCCTTGACATCTTTGTCCCATTGTTCCTGCGCAGCGGCAAGCTCCATGGCTAGGCGCTCTTCCTCGTCTTTCAATTTTCTTGCTTCAAGATAGTCCTGCGCTTGTACGGCCTTTTGTTTCAAAAGCTTAATCTCTTCGATTTTTTCTTCGTTTTGAATAATGGCAGTAGGCACTTTCATGTTTTTGATGTAAACCCTTGATCCCGCTTCGTCCATTGCATCGATGGCTTTGTCCGGTAAGAAACGATCGGTGATGTAGCGCGCACTTAAATTGACACAAGCATTAATGGCTTCGTCCGTATACGTTACGTTATGGTGGTCTTCGTATTTGTCTTTAATCTGATTTAAGATCAATATCGTCTCTTCAATTGAGGTAGGTTCCACCATTACTTTCTGGAATCTACGTTCCAGAGCACCATCTTTTTCAATGTATTGACGATACTCATCAAGTGTAGTGGCTCCAATGCATTGGATCTCTCCTCGAGCTAAGGCTGGTTTAAACATGTTAGAAGCATCCAAACTTCCAGTAGAACTTCCCGCACCTACAATGGTATGGAGTTCGTCAATGAATAAGATGACATCGCGATTCTTTTCCAGTTCGGTCATAATCGCTTTCATTCTTTCTTCAAATTGGCCACGGTATTTGGTTCCTGCAACTAAACTTGCAAGATCAAGCGTGATGACACGTTTTCCATAAAGAACTCGAGAAACTTTTTTCTGGTGGATACGAAGGGCAAGTCCTTCTGCAATTGCAGATTTACCCACTCCGGGCTCACCAATAAGCAAAGGGTTGTTCTTTTTGCGTCGAGAGAGAATCTGTGAAACTCTTTCAATTTCTTTTTCCCTTCCAATCACGGGGTCTAATTTCCCGTCTCTTGCCAAGGAGGTTAAATCCCGTCCAAAATTATCGAGAGTAGGCGTTTTGCTTTTGCCACTTCCTAGGTTTCCGGTAGGCTTACGCATTTGGCCGTATTCTTCTCTTTCTTCATCGTCTTCGTAAGCACTCATTTTGGGAGCCTGACCCGAGTTTTTCAATAGGGTTTGGTACTCACGCGATACTCTTTCATAGTCGACGTCGTATGCCTGCAAAATGTTACTAGTGGGGTCTTCGAATTTATAAAGGATGCCCAACAGTAAATGCACGGTGTTGATTTCTGCACTTTTGTACTGTCTACATTCTAGTTCCGCTCTTTTAAGAGCCTGATCTGCCATTTTTGTAAACGATATTTGCTTAACCTCTTCTGCAAGTGGACTTACAGAAGCTAAGTTCATTGTTTCAATCTTCCTTCTAATTTGCGCTAGATCGGCATCCAAATTCTGAAGAATTTGTCTCGCAGAACTATCTGTTTTTAGAATGCCAAGCAAAAGATGCTCGGTGTTGAGGAATTCACTTTTCAGTCTTCGTGTTTCACTTTTGCTCTGTTTGAACACTTTATCCAAACCGGCTGAAAATTTATAATCCATAATTTGGTCTCGTATTAATTTAAGGAGGTCTTTTCCTCCTAGGTTAAGTAAAGTTACAAATACTTTACCAAAAATGGTTTAATGACTTTCTGTCAGTGTTATAAATTTTTTACCAGGGAAAATATATACCTTTGTATACAGATTAAAAAAACTATGAGCCCAGAGATTGCAACTTATATCGGCTATGCCGCCTCCGTTTTCATTGTCCTTAGTTTTGTTTTAAAAGAGCTTCGAAAAATTCGGTTTGTAAACCTATTTGGTTGCATCTGTTTTGTAGTTTATGGCGTTTATAGCGGTATGCTATGGCCCATTATAATCCCTAATTTACTACTGTGTTTCATCCAAATTTACCATTTGGTAAAGAAGGATTAACCTATAGAGAAGAGAGAAAAGTTCCTATTTCTCAAACTTTGCTTAATTTTGCCATATGACCATTAAAGAGAAACAACAAGAAATTGTTAATGATTTCAATTTCCTAGAGGATTGGGAACAGAAATACGAGTATATAATTGATCTGGGAAAAGAATTAAGGGGCCTTTCGGAGGATAAAAAGACGCCTGAGAATTTAATTAAGGGTTGTCAGAGTCAGGTTTGGATCGATGCTAGCTACGAAAACGGGATTTTAACTTTTAATGCAGACAGTGACGGCATCCTTCCCAAGGGTATTGTTTCTTTGCTTGTCTCAATTTACAGTGGACACAGTACCCAAGAAATTTTAGACTCGGATTTTGACTTTATCTCTCAAATTGGTTTGCAAGAGTTTTTGTCACCCTCTCGAGCAAACGGTTTGATGGCAATGACCAAACAGATCAAATTTTATGCGGTGGCATTTCAATTAAAATCTTGATACGAATTCTCGCATATCGATTTTCTGCCTTCGGGGATGTTGCCATGTGCGTGCCTGTCGTCAGAGAATTTCTAGAACAGAATCCGGAAGTAGAGGTCATCTTTGTTTCAAGACAGAACTTTAAACCCTTGTTTTTTGATTTGCCGCGTTTCACTTTTGTGGGGGTGAATTTCGATGAATACAAAGGCGTATTCGGACTAAGGAAACTCGCAAAACAATTAAGACTAGACTATAGACCAGATTTTGTCGCGGATCTTCACGATGTACTGCGAAGTAAATTACTTGATCGGTACTTTCGGGCAAAGCGATTTAAAATTGCGGTATTGGACAAGGGGAAGGAGGAAAAAGAACGGTTAACGGACATTTGGCAGTTAGATAAAAAACCTTTAAAACGTACGGTGGAGAGGTATGCCGATGTTTTTAGAGCCTTAGGATTCTCCCTTACGTTATCCCATAAGTACCGAGGTATAAACCACCCTAAAGAAGGGATTGGAATCGCTCCCTTTGCTCAGCATCACGGAAAGATGCTACCTCTAGAAAAATCATTTGAGCTTGCACGCCTATTGTCGGCGCACCATAAAGTTTATTTTTTTGGAGGAGGAAAGAAAGAAGTAGAGATATTGGAACAGTGGGAATCCAAGATACCCAATTGTAAATCGGTGGCCGGTAAGTTTTCTCTTGAACAGGAGCTTGAGGCGATTTCAAGTCTTTCTGTCATGGTTTCTATGGATTCTGCAAACATGCACCTAGCAAGTCTAATGGGGACGCGCTGCGTTTCAATTTGGGGATCTACACATCCCTATGCAGGCTTTCTTGGCTATGGACAAAGTCCGTTGGATGTTGTCCAAGTTGACGATTTAACTTGTAGACCTTGTTCAGTCTTTGGAGACAAAAGATGTTACCGTGGAGATTACGCCTGCTTAGAGGAATTGCAAATTCAAAAAGCGTATGATAAAGTGATGGGGGTATTTGATATTTCTTGATAGGAAAGGTATTCACTTTTTTACCATAAACTAAAAACTTCTCAATTGCTTGAGAAGTTTTTTTGTGGGCGGTACTGGGCTCGAACCAGCGACCTCTGCGATGTCAACGCAACGCTCTGAACCAACTGAGCTAACCGCCCAAAAAAAAACTTCAACATTTGTTGAAGTTTTGTGGGTCCTGAGGGATTCGAACCCCCGACCCTCTGGGTGTAAACCAGATGCTCTGAACCAACTGAGCTAAGAACCCTTATTTTTGGTTCGGCAAATATACGACCTTTTTTTATTTCTCCAAATTTATTTCTAAAAATTCTCCTACTACAAAGTTGCTACCGCCAATGAATACAATATCAGAATTTTTAACATTTTGTTTTGCAGCAAGATATCCCTCTTGCACGGAGTTAAAAATTTTGTAATTTATTTTCGCTTTTTTTAGCAAGGTCTCGTATTCTTGGGGGTTTCGACCTCTTTCGATCGCGGGCTTTACAAAATAGTATTGGGTATTCAAGGGAAGGATTTCCATGACCTGCTCAATCTTTTTATCCTTGACAAAGCCAAGCACGATATGCTTATAGACAGCTAAGGATTCAAGTTGGGCAAATACTTCGATTAAACCTGCATGATTGTGCCCTGTATCGCACAAAACGAGAGGGTCGTGAGAGAACTCATACCATCGGCCTAGAAACTGCGTATTTTCTTGCACCTTGAGTAAGCCTTGTCTTATTTGGTCATCAGAAATCTGAGCGCCCATTTTCCGTAGCTCATGTAGGACGCTAAGCGCGACTTTACTATTCTTTTTTTGATAGTTTCCTTTTAAGTCTGTGCTTGGGACTGTTTTAAGTTCTGTAGCGTCTATAAATGGTGAATTTAGTTCGATAGCTCTGTTCTGAAGGACTAAGGCGATGGCGGGGTTTAATTCTCCGGATACAATCGGAACCCCAGGTTTTATGATGCCCGCTTTTTCCCCGGCAATTTCTTCTAAGGTCTCTCCGAGAAGATCGGTATGGTCCAGGGCAATGTTGGTGATGGCGCTCACCAAAGGAGTGATCGTATTTGTCGAATCTAGCCTTCCTCCTAAACCCACTTCTATAAGGGCATAGTCCACTTTGGAATGTGCAAAATAGCAATAGGCTAAAAGAGTCGTATATTCAAAGAAAGAGGGTTGAAAATCAAGTGGTAAGGTTTGTATTTTTCGTAGAAATTGAAAGACAAAGCCTTTGTCAACATTCTCCCCATTGAGTTTAATTCTTTCTGTGAAATCAATAAGATGAGGGGAGGTGTAAAGCCCTACTTTGTATCCCGCTTCTTGCAAAACGGAGGCGATCATACTGCTTGTGGATCCTTTTCCGTTTGTGCCTCCAACATGGATGCATTTTAATTTTTTCTCAGGGTTTCCAAAAAGTTGAGTGAGTGTTTTGATGGACTCTAGTCCAGGTTTGTACGCGCTCTTTCCCTGTTTCTGATAATTCGGAATTTGACTAAATAGCCATTGAAGTAATTCATCGTACTCCTCTTGCTTAAATTCAGTTGGGTCTGAGGAAGAAAAGTTTGTGTCCATTAGAAGGTGATGCGATAGGTTCCCGTGGATGAGCTTGTGCTTTTCTCGGCTTTTACATACTGTTTGACCCAGGAGACTGAAGTCGAGCTTACACAGGGGTCAGAAACACCTCCCGTGCGTCGTGCACTCGTCACGTTACCCGATTTGTCTACGGAATAACTGATGGTGATGGTTCCTGAGGCATTGCACTTATGCGAGGGCTGATTTCCTCCTCGTCCCATGGTGCCTGGAATGTAGGCGATTAACTTACGATCCACTCCGATTTTGCTGTCTCCACTAGAACTACCTCCTAATGGATCTCCTTGGTTTCCAGAACCGGTTGTGCTTCCTTGAGAGCCGTTTGCGGTACCGCGTCCTCGGATTAAATTTCCAATGGCAGCGGTTCCTTTTGCGTCTCCTTTTTCAGTTGTGGCCGCTTTCTTCTTAGGCGTGGAAGTGGATTTAGTCGGCGTCGTCTTTGCTGCTGTTTTTGATTTGGTCGCTGTGCTTTTGTCCACTTTTGCCACCGCCATATTTTTATTGGTTCCCACAATTACTTTTTGTTCTACAGGAATTGCGGGCTCTACTTTAGGTTGAGGGTCTTCAGTGGGCTCTTGAATGCTACTAGACTCCGATCCGTCTTGTGTTGCAGGTTCCTCTAGAGATTCTCCCGTGGTGTTGTCACCAAAATTCATAAGCATTGTGGTAAAGACCTGTTCGTGAGGAATAAGTTTCGAGAATTTGTAGAAATAAAGTGCAATGAGAGTTCCTACGGAAAGAAGTACCGTAAGAATTATACTTTTAAGTCTGTCTTGCTTTTCTTTATTACTATGTTCTAGCGTCCTGTTCATTATTCTTTTTGAAGCGTGGCAATGGCCAAATTAAATTTATGTTTTTCTGCAATCTCCATGGCGTATACCACATCTCCATGCTTTGTGTTTTGATCTGCTCTAATGGTAAACGTAGGGTTTTCTTGTCCTTTTAATGCGCTTACGAGAAGGGGCTCTAGTTCTTCTTTTTGAATCACTTTGTCATTTACATAATAGTTTCCATCCGCGTTAATAGTGACCGTGGTGGGGTCTTGAGCAGAAGTGCTCTGGGTAGAGGCCTGCGGCAATTTTACTTCGATAGAACTCTGGGCAATGGCCGAGCTAGTGATCATAAAAAATATGAGCAAAAGGAAAATGATGTCCGTCATCGAGGCCATGCTGAATTCGGCACTGACACGATTTCTTCTTTTTAGTTCCATTAGATCGGTTGGTTTAATGTGTCAAGAAAATCATTGACATGCGTTTGAATTTTTAATACCATACGGTCGACTTGCGTGACTAGAAAATTGTAGAAAAAGTAGGCAGGGATTCCTATGAATAAACCCGCTGCTGTAGTTGCCATTGCGGTATAAATACCCGAGGCAAGTAGTTTTGGACTTACGGCTCCAGTCACGGTTGATATCTCAAAGAATGCCATAATCATTCCAATTACGGTTCCAAGGAATCCTAGCATTGGCGCGGCACCCGCAGCAGAAGCAAGAAGGTTTAAATTCTTCTCAAATTTAGAAACCTCTAGTTGTCCTTGATTTTGCATGGCATTGGAAATGTCAGAAATGGGTCTTCCCACACGGGCGAGTCCTTTTTCGATCATGCGAGACTCAGGCGAGTCAACGGATTTGCAATAGTCGATTGCGGTTTGAATCTTTCCTTCTTCAACAAAGTCTTTGATGTTCTCAAGAAAATTGGGTGTCGTTTTGGAAGATCTTTTCAAAAAGAAGTATCTCTCCAGAAAGATATAAAGAGCAAGTACCCCTAGGAGGAAGATAAGAACCATAATTAAGTTTCCGATAAACCCTCCTGAGGTTAAAATCTCCCATAATGAAAACACGTGTACTTCGCTTGGAGCGGGTTGAATCAACTGGGTGGTAGGCTCTACGGGAGCGCTGGTAACGGTTTGTACAAGGGTAGTGCTGTCCTGCATGTTATTTTTCTTTTAAATACCACCTGAATTTCTATAATCACGGGTGGAAAGTGTGTAAGTTAATAAATTATAAAAAGACCTATTGTTCCTCGATGAACTCAGGATCGAGTTCTTCAAAATGACATTTGAGTTTAAAGGGAATAGGTGCGCCTGAGTCCGTATAAAAATCATCAATTTGACCTGACCATACAAGTTCCATACGCTCGGAGGGATCCGAGGTGAATTCGAGACGATTTTCATAAAGGAAAGCGTCCTGATCTGTATATAGATCTACTTCACTATAGACAAGCTCCTCATTTTCTTCGATTTCAAAAGTTTGTCCCGGAAGCTCATTCTGCTCTAAAGGATAATCAAAAATACGAAGTGCAATCTGAGGAAATGGGTATTGAAGGGAATCATCCTCCACATGATCTTGGTTCTCGTCTGTAATGATTTCGACTTCTAAGAAATGTTCATTGTTCAGGTAGACCGCTTTGGAATAGGAATTTTTAATATGGTACTTTAAGGTCTCCTCTGGATGGTAAATTTTTAGAACCCCTTTCATGGCTTTGATGTCACAATTAATTTGTTAAAGATTATTTTATACGATTGACAAAGATAGAAAATTGATTGAAAGACCGAAGTGTTTTGTTTCAATATTTAAAAGGTGAAATATCCTAATCTGGTATCGCGTAGCAAACGATTTAAAGTAAATAATTGCTAATTTAGCCTCTCAAATTTGACTTATGAAAACTCTATACCTAAAAATCTTCATATCGTTACTTTTCCTTGCCTTTGTTGGAAGTTGCAAGAAGAAAGACATGCCATTAACCAAAAGCACTCCTGTGGAAATAGATTCCATTGCAGCGCATTATTATGAGCAATATCTAAAAATGTACCCGCTAGAGGCTACCATGCAAGGAGACTCGAGGTACAACGATCTTCTGCCCATAGACATCGACAAAGATTTTATTTCGGGAGAGATTGCATTCTATAACGATGTGCAAATCCAGCTTGATCAGGTGTCGTATGAGGAACTGTCGGAGGAAAAGAAAGTCGTATTTGATGTGCTGGATACTCTTTTGAAAGACAAGATTGAACGCTATGCCTACCATCCGGAATACATCCCCTTTACACAGTTTTCAGGTCTTCCTTTGGATTTTCCTATGCTAGGAAGCGGGCAGGGCGCGCAGCCCTTTGAAACGCAAAAAGATTACGAAAATTGGTTGAAACGAATGAATCAGTTTCCCAATTGGATGGACGCTGCAGAGGAAAACTTTAGATTGGGAATGAAGTCGGGAATGGTTTTGCCGAAAGTTCTTGTATTAAGAATGATTCCGCAGCTCCGTGCCGCAGAGATCACCTCTACGGACTTCGCCACCAATATTTTCTACGGTCCATTACGCGATATGCCTAAGTCGTTCTCCGAAAAGGAGGCTGCCAAATGGCGCAAGGCCTACAAAAGCGTGATCAATGGAAAGATAATTCCTGCTTATATCCGGATGGCTGAGTTCTTAGAAAAAGAATATCTGCCAAAAGCTAGACTTACCGATGGATACAACTCCCTCGCGAAAGGAAATGACATTTACTCCTATTATGTAAAGAGCTGGACTACGACAGACAAGACTCCGAATGAAATTCATGAGATTGGACTTAAAGAAGTTAGCAGACTTCGCTCTGAGATGGAAAAAGTGAAAGCAAGCGTGGGGTTCGAAGGGAGTTTAGAGGAGTTTTTGACGTTTGTGAAAACGGATAAAAAGGCAATGCCTTACACCAGCGCAAAGGAAATTCTAAAAGGTTTTAATTCCATCCTGGAGAAAATCACCCCTAAATTAGGTACGATGTTTCATCACACACCGAAAACCCCTTTCGAGATTCGTCAAACTGAAAAGTATCGAGAGGCTTCTGCGAGTGCTGAATATAGACAAGGAACTCCGGACGGAGAAAGACCTGGAATCTTTTATATTCCCATTCCCGATCCCACCCGATTTAATGTGACCTCGGGAATGGAGTCCCTCTTTTTGCACGAAGCGATTCCAGGGCACCATTACCAGGTTTCTCTACAGCAAGAAAACGAATCCCTTCCAAAATTCATGCGGTTTGGATGGTTGGGTGCGTACGGAGAAGGTTGGGCCCTCTACGCAGAGTCTTTAGGTCCTGAACTGGGGCTTTATACGGATCCTTATCAAAAGTTAGGTTCATTAAGTGATGAAATGCTTCGAGCTGTACGACTCGTCATTGATACGGGTCTGCATACAGGGACAATGAATCGAGAAGAGGCGATCAAATATTTCTTAAGCAATGTAGCTTACGATGCTGCCGGTGCAACGGCAGAAGTGGAGCGCTACATGGCAATGCCAGGTCAGGCACTCAGTTATAAAATGGGATCTATGAAGATTCAAGAACTACGTGCCCGTTTTGAAAAAGAGTTAGGAGCCAAATTCAATCTGGCCGATTTCCATGACCAGATTCTGAATCAAGGTTGTCTCCCATTGAATGTATTAGAGCGAAAACTAGAATCCTACTATTCGAATCTTTAGCAGTAAAGTGTAGCAACTATTCGATTTTTTCAACATGAATATATTTCGGTTCAATTCCAGATATATTTTTTGATTGACATCCATAATATATAAATCTTTAGTTATATATAATTATTTCAATCATTCGTGAAAAAAGTGTAAATTTGTAGTCTTAACACCGTTGCTCGCATTTAGCGGGCAAGATGTAAAACAAATTAGAAAATGAGTATAATTGTCGTAGAAGACAACGTAGAGATTTGTTCCATGATAGAGGAGATTCTACGTGAGGAAGGGCATAAGGTTAGAAGCTGTACCAATCCAATGATCGTCTTCGAGATGATTAAACAAATGAAACCTAAGTTAATCGTCACCGATATGCTAATGTCGGGAATAGACGGTCGTGAGATCTGCCGACAACTTAAATCGGATTCAGAAACTAGCTCGATAAAGATCCTATTAATGTCTGCTCATCCTAATTCCTTTGCATTAAGTGAGGCGGTAGGAGCGGATGGACACATTTCCAAACCTTTTGAAATAGACGAATTTGCTACACTTGTGAAGCAAATGCTCGTTTAAGATTCGAAAAGCAATTTCGTTAAAAAATCTTTTTCTAAACTTCCTCGTGCAGGGGAATATTCTCTACCGTAGTATATGATTTGTAGGTGCAGTTTGTTCCATGTGTGTTTTGGGAAGAGACTTTTTGCATCTTTTTCCGTTTGGACGACATTGATTCCTGAACTTAACTTCCAACGGAATAAGAGTCGGTGAATGTGCGTATCTACCGGAAAGGCAGGCACTCCAAAAGCTTGACTCATCACGACAGATGCGGTTTTATGACCTACGCCAGCTAAAGCTTCTAGTGCTTCGAAGGAGTCGGGAACAATACCCTGATGACGTTCGAGCAATTGCTCTGCCATTAAACGCAGGTTTTTTGCTTTGGTATTAGAGAGTCCGATTTGTTTTATGAATTCTTTGATTTCCCAAACTTCTAATTGAACCATTTTCTCTGGTGTGTCTGCGATTTCAAATAAGGCGGGCGTAATTTGATTTACTTTTTTATCTGTACTCTGTGCGGATAGGGCTACCGCAACAAGCAGTGTATAGGGATCTTTGTGGTCTAATGCGATGGGTGGATTCGGGTAGAGCTTTTCCAATTCTTGTTGGATAAGAAGAGCTCTTTGCTTTTTTGTCATAATAGCGCTAAATTTGAACAAATTTAAGAATTATGCTGCAAGTAGGAGATAAGTTTCCATTATTAGAAGGGAAAAACCAAGAAGGGGAAATCGTAAAATTGAAAAATTTTTTAGGGGGCCCGTTTGTGGTGTTCTTTTATCCTCGAGCAAGCACACCGACGTGTACCGTGGAGGCGAAAAGTCTTCGGGATGGATATAGTGATTTAAAAGCCCAAGGGTACGAAGTGATTGGCGTTTCGAGCGACAGCGTGGCAAAGCAAAAAAACTTTCATTCAAAAAATGAATTGCCTTACGATTTGATTGCCGACGAAAATAAGAAGTTTGTCGAGGCCTTCGGCGTTTGGAAAGAAAAAAAGAATTTTGGAAAAACCTATATGGGCATTGTTCGTACCACTTTTGTTTTTGATAAATCTGGCGTATGTATTAGAGTGATTGAGAAAGTGAAAAGTCAGGAAGCAGCAGCTCAAATTCTTGAAAATTCTTAACTCTCGTAATACAGAAGTTCTTCCTCCTCGTCAGGTAAAATTACAGTCCTTTTGAACTTTAATCCCAGTTTTTGAATTAACTTCTGAGAAGGTAGATTGGTTTTTGATGTGATGGCCGAGACTTTTTCTAAATCAAACTCCTCAGAAAGTTTATCGATTAAATACTTCGCAGATTCGTATCCGAAGCCTTGATTTTCGTACGCTTCAAAGAGAGCAAAGCCAATATCAGGAACCTCTAACCCCGGACGAACATACAGTCCACAGGTGCCTATTTTTTCCTGTGTATCCTTTTCAATTAACGTATAATTACCAAAGCCGTATTGACTGTATTGAGGCTCTATTCTCTCTTGGATATAGCGCATCGCTTCTTCGCGAGTCTTAACACCCCGATCACCAATGTTCTGAATGAACTTAGGTGAGTTTAAGAGGTTAAGCATCATATCGGCATCGTCAATGCTCGTGGGGCGTAGTATGAGTCGCTCTGTTGTGTATTCTTTCATAATATCGTTTCAAATTTAGCCTTATAGTCAGGTGTAATCTTTCGCACTAAATCGTTTGAAAAAGACAATAGCCGACTCTAGGAGGCGGCTATTGTGATTTAGTAAGGCGTAGAAAAACTCTACTGTTCTATTTTACAATAGTCATTTCCTTAATAAGGTGACCTGCACCTGCATATTTGTCAATGATCCAAAGTACGTAACGTGCGTCAACGCTAATGGTTTTTTGCCATTCTTTTTCGAAAACAATATCCCCAGAAAGTGCTTCTGAGTTTCCGTCAAAGGCAAGTCCAATTAACTCTCCGTTACCGTTTAGCACCGGCGAACCTGAGTTCCCCCCTGTGATGTCATGGTCAGATAGGAAGTTCACAGGTAAGTATCCCGCAGGATCTGCATACTGCCCGTAATCTTTTTGTGCATTCAGATCGATCAGTCTTTGTGGAAGATCGAATTCTTCATCTCCTTTTTTGTATTTCGCAACGGTACCGTCAAGATCCGTATAGAAGTTGTTCGTGATTCCGTTGTAGTTGCGATCGTCTCTCATGGGAAGAGTTGAGATTTTACCAAAGGTAATTCTCATAGTCGAATTTGCATCAGGATAGAATTCTTTTCCTGGGTGCGATTTTCTAAGACCATCAAAATAGAGTCGGTTGCTGTCTGCAAACTTGTCGTCTTGTTCTGTGTATTTTGCTGCACTTTCTCTTGAACTTTCAAGGTAGGCATTTACCAATCGGTAAACAGGATCTTGATCTAATCTAGGTCCGTATGCGAATGTAAGAAAATGCATTGCAGATTCTTTAGTTGCAAAGATTGAATTCTTTGCTAGTTCATCTAGAATCGAAGTGTTTAGATTTCTAAATGCAGGCGACGCAGCTGCGAAAGGAACTTTTTTCTTGTAAAGAACAATCATTTCTTCAAACATTTGTTGTTCGAGTTCAGGATTGAACTTCTCGTATAGAGATTCGATACGTTCTGCAGTTGATTTTTTAAGTTCCGCTTTTTTTGCAGGATCTGTCTCTGCAAGATAAGCTTTGTACATAGAGCCTAGCGTTACGGCATAACGGAAGTATTTCGCATTACGTGTCATTTGCGAGGCATAGTTTCTTTCAATACCACGGGCAGCCGTCGCATTGTAATAGCTTTGCATGTTGCTAAGTACATCTCCATAAAGAGCCTTGTTTTCGTCTTGGTTTGCCCAAGTCTGGAACACTTGCTCTACTTTTTGCTTGTCTTCAATTGTACCGTTCTTTTTTACAGACTCAATGGTACCTTGTCTGTTTTTCCAGTAATTCGCCACGCTCGCGTACTGAGATGCGTAGTTAAGTTTGGTTGCTTGGTCTTTGTCCATGTAAGATTTCATTACATCCATGGCAACTTTGGAAGCATCCACCCAGGCTGGATAGTCTTTGTTAACCAATTGGTCAATCCCGTAAGAGGTCATGTAACGATTGGTACGTCCAGGATATCCAACGATCATTGAAAAATCACCTGGCTTAAAGGATTTAAGAGAAACCGGTAAGTGGTGCTTTGGTTTCAAGGGAACATTCTTTGCTGAAAAATCAGCTGGATTGTTAGTTTTATCTGCATAAACTCTGAAGACAGAAAAGTCACCGGTATGTCTTGGCCATTCCCAGTTGTCTGTGTCTCCTCCGAATTTACCGATGGAGTTTGGAGGAGTACCCACCAAACGAACGTCGTTATAGTCTTGGTAAACGAAATAATAAAATTCATTTCCATTGTAGAAATCTTTCACAGACACTACATATTTCCCGTTTTCGGAGTTTTCCGCTTGAATAGCTTTGTATTCCGCGTTAATAATAGACTGTCTTTCCTCTTGAGACATCTGGTTGTTTAGTTTGGAATTGATTCGTTCTGTTACGTCATCCATTCTTACTAAGAATCGAACCGAAAGTCCTTTTGCAGGAAGCTCTTCGCTTCTTTTCATGGCCCAGAAGCCGTTTGTAAGGTAATCGTGTTCAGGGGTTGATAGAGCTGCAATTTGTCCATATCCACAATGGTGGTTAGTAAACAAAAGCCCTTCTTGGGAGACCATCTCTGCAGTACAACCTCCACCGAATTGAACAATCGCGTCTTTAAGGCTTGAATTGTTTACAGAGTAAATTTCCTCTGGAGTTAATTTTAGTCCTTGCTTTTGAAGATCCTGACCGTTCAATCTTTTTACAAGCATCATTAGCCACATTCCTTCGTCCGCTCTCATTTGAACGAAACTTAAAAGAAATGTACATAGTAAAAATAGTTTTTTCATTTCTAGATTTAATTTTTAATTGGACGCAATTTAAGTATTTTTTGTGGGAATCAAAATGGGATTTATCGAGAATTATACGTGGAGAGCCTTAAAATTGACAAAATCCGCGAGGATAAAGTCAATTTGAGAGTCCTTTGGTCTCTTCACGATGCAAAGGAATGAGGCTGTGTCTTTTAGAAAGGCTAGGATGCAAACGAGTCAATTATGGAATGGGATTCCGAAGTGCATTTTTATTTTTTTCCTCCAGTCTATTGAAGTGATTGGGCCTATGTAGGATGTGGATGGCGACTTGAATCAACAAATCCTGGTAACGCAGTATAGAGACCAACGGATTTTTCATTAAATTTGTACTCGACGAGAATAAATTATGCTTGAAAAGAAAGAACATACTTATGAACAGGCCGTTTTGGTCGGTTTAGTTACAAAGGATCAGGACGAAGAGAAGTTAACTGAATACATGGATGAGTTAGAGTTTCTAGCGTATACAGCGGGAGCTACTATCGAAAAACGATTCACCCAAAAACTTTCAAAGCCGGATCCAAAAACCTTTGTGGGTTCTGGAAAGGCAGAGGAGATTAAGGAATTTATCAAGGAGCATGAGATTGGAACTGTGATTTTTGATGATGAACTCTCACCCTCCCAGTTAAAAAACTTGGAAAGAGATTTAGAGGTTAAAATCTTGGATAGAACCAATCTTATACTTGATATTTTTGCGCAACGAGCGCAGACTTCCTACGCAAGGACGCAGGTGGAATTAGCTCAATATGAATATTTACTACCTCGATTAACGAGAATGTGGACTCACCTTGAGAGACAGCGAGGAGGTATTGGGATGAGAGGACCAGGAGAGACCGAAATTGAAACCGACCGAAGGATAATTCGCGATCGAATTTCCCTCTTAAAAGAGAAACTAAAAACGATTGATAAGCAGATGCATACGCAGCGTCAAAACCGTGGAAAAACGGTTAGAGTCGCACTTGTAGGGTACACCAATGTTGGAAAATCCACGTTAATGAATGCGCTTTCTAAATCCGAGGTTTTTGCGGAAAATAAGCTATTTGCAACGCTTGATACAACGGTACGAAAAGTGGTGATAGGAAATCTTCCTTTTTTACTAACCGATACGGTTGGATTTATTAGAAAGTTGCCGACTCAACTAGTAGAGAGTTTTAAGTCCACATTAGACGAGGTGAGAGAAGCGGACCTTCTAGTGCATGTGGTTGATATTTCACACGAAAGTTTTGAAGATCATATTGATTCGGTCAATAAAATTCTTACTGAAATTGGAGCTAGGCAAAAGCCCACGATTATGGTGTTTAATAAAATAGATGCCTTTGCTTACGAACCGAAAGAAGGGGACGATTTAACCCCATCCTCCAGAAAAAACATTTCCCTTGAGGAATGGAAAAAGACTTGGATGGCAAAATCTGAGGTTCCTACTGTCTTTATTTCTGCGCTCAACAAAGAAAACTTCCCAGAGCTTAAAAAGCTTCTTTATGACGAAGTGTACCGATTGCATATCGCTCGTTTTCCATACAATGATTTACTCTTTGAATATTTCGAAGACGACGAGTCGCTTGAGGATTAAAGTTTGAAAATGTGGAGTATACCGCAAAGGATTTGCAGGAGGCTTTAGCCCTGCTAGCACAGGAGGATCGAAGAATAAAAAATACTCGATTTTTTAAAACGGGGGTAGGAGACTATGGTTTTGGTGATGAGTTTTTGGGCGTGACGGTTCCTGATCAACGAAAAATTGCGAGTTCTCTTTATTCCCTATCCCTAGAGGAGCTTCAGAAGGTACTGCGCTCCTCAATTCACGAACACAGAAGTTGCGCGTTGTTTATTCTTGTGCTAAAATTCGAAAAAGAAAACAAGAGTGAAGAACGAATGGAGATCGTTAGGTTCTACTTAGAGAACCTCTCCTGGGTCAATAATTGGGATTTGGTTGATAGTTCATGCTATAAAATCTTAGGCAGACATTGTTACGAAACGAACTCAGCGGCGATCCTTCATGAACTTGCCCAACGGAATGATCTCTGGGCTAATCGTATTGCAATTGTATCCACCATGTTTCACCTCAAGAAAGACGTGTACGAATTAACCAAAGAACTTGTGTTAAAGAATAAAAATCATTCTCATGATTTGATGCACAAAGCCAATGGTTGGCTTTTGCGCGAAATGGGCAAGCGTAACGAGGACGAACTGATTGAATTTTTGAAATTGCATTCGAAGGGGATGCCTCGAACAACCCTTCGGTATGCTATTGAGAAATTGGATCCAATCTGCAGAGCAAATTTTCTAAATGCAAAATTTTGATGGAAGCACTGCCAATTGTAAAGAATTTTGTTCATTATTTCCTTCATTTTGGACTTCCCCTTCTAATCGCATTTTTCTTCTATCGATCGGAGTGGAAAAAGGCATATCTTGTCTTACTGTTAACTATGCTAGTGGATTTGGATCATTTGCTTGCCACGCCTATTTTCGATCCTAACCGAAATAGCATTGGATTTCATCTGCTTCATTCGTATCCCGTAATTGCTGTGTACGCAGTATGTGCCCTTTTCACAAAAGGATATTACCGTCTTTTCTTTCTTGGACTTTTGCTTCATATGTGTACCGATTTCCAAGACTTTTATCTCTGGCAATAGGCTGAAAATGTTATTAGTTTTTTAGATTGAATAACCTACTTTTAATAGATTATTTGTATTTTGCAAAAAAAATAAAATGAAGCTCAAAAGATTCCTGAAATGGTATACTTTAGTTCCCTTAGTCGCTACTTTATTTTATTTGAGTGGAGCACTAAACGGCGCCGCCATAATGAATGTGATAGGAGCGGCACTACTGTTTATTTGTGTTTTAGCGGCAGTACACCATGCCGAGGTAATCGCGCATAAAGTGGGAGAACCCTACGGAACCATCATTCTAGCCATCTGTATTACGATTTTGGAGGTGGGTCTTATCATCTCGTTTATGCTCTCGGGAGGTGATGGCGCACTCACTTATGCGAGAGACACTGTTTTTGCAGCGGTCATGCTAATACTAAATGGAATCTTGGGCGTGTGCATTTTGATTGGTGGATTTAAATTCAAAGAGCAGAATTTCATGCAAAGTTCCGCTACTACCTACCTAGTTAGTTTGGTCGCAATCGTTGTTCTTACTTTGATCCTTCCAAATTACACCTCGAGTGCGAGAGGTCCCTTTTATACGAACGCGCAACTTATTTTTGTATCCATCGCTTGTCTCGTTATTTATGGTACTTTTTTGATGGTACAAACGGTTCGTCACCGTAACTTTTTTATAGTGGAAGGGGAAGGCGAAGTTATTCATGAAGCGGATCCTCCGACAACGGGGACCACTCTTAGAAGTCTTGTTCTACTCTTAGTTTGCCTTGCCGTTGTGATTTTTATGGCCAAAGGATTGTCACCCGTGATTGAATCGTTTGTTCAATCCATTGGGGCGCCACATGCACTGGTCGGAGTAATTATTGCGGTCGTAGTATTGCTACCGGAATGCGTGGCGGCCATTCGTGCTGCGAAGAACAATCAAATACAGTCTTCTATTAACTTGGGACTAGGTTCTGCGCTAGCCAGTGTTGGGCTTACAATTCCTGCTGTTTCCGTTGTATGTATATTATACGATATTCCTTTCGTGCTCGGACTGGACCTCAAATCGATTATCCTTCTAGCTCTGTCGTTTTGCGTGGTGATGTTATCACTAAGTAGAGGAAAGACTAATATATTGTATGGAACCGTTTTGCTTGTGATTCTAGCTGCTTACGTGTTCACAGTAATCGTGCCTTAATCCTAGCGCAATTTTCTTGCAATTTCCATTTTATGGGCCATTAAACGAGCAATGTTAGTGGCTTTGTAGATGGCTTGATCTGCCATTTCACCCGCGAAGTGCTCATTAACGGTGTCAGTCCATAATTTTAACCAATGTTCAAAGTGGTCTTTTTCGATGGCCACAACCTCATTGATAGGGAAGTGTTTTGCCATTGGATTTCCTTTGTAGGAAGCCTGTCCGAAGAGTAAAGTTTCCCAAAAGCTATACATTTTAGGTAAGTGATATTCCCAATCAACTTTAGCAATGTCCGTGAAGAAATAACCAATGGTGGGATCCACAGCTACCTTTTTATAGAATGTATTGACGAGAAGTTCAATGTCTCCTCTGGTTTCTAGCTTGTTCATACTTGCAAAATTAGGCAATTGCAAGGAGATAGGAAATTTTGGTTATACGGAGGCAGACTAATTACAAAGAGCTAAAAGTGGAATCCCGCAAGAATGCCGTATTTTTGCAACTGTAGTTTACAGGATTACCATTTATTATGGATATAGAGCAAAATCGCAAGGCCGCACTTTTAAAATCAAAGGACCATAAAAAATTCTTGGAGGGACTTAAGCGCAAACCTCCCAAAGACTTGGATTCTCATGTTCAAGAAATTCACGAAAAGGTCTTTTCGAAGATAGATTGTCTAAGTTGTGCTAACTGTTGCAAGACCACAGGGCCACTTTTTACCTCTAAGGATGTCGAACGGATTTCAAAGCATCTGCGGATGAAAGCATCGGATTTTGAATCTAGGTATCTTCGTGTGGATGAGGATAAGGATATGGTTCTGCAAAATTTGCCTTGTCACTTTTTAGCAAGTGACAATACATGCTTGATTTATGACGTACGTCCAAAAGCGTGTCGTGAATTTCCACACACAGACCGAAAAAAGATCTACCAAATCAATTCTCTGACATTGCAAAATACTTTGATTTGTCCTGCAGCCTTTGCCGTTGTGGAAGAGCTCAAAGTGAAATACTCATCGGGTAAAGACAAATGAGCTTTGGTTTTCACAGACTTGTGATTTTCGATAGAAGTCTTATGTGATTCTCTACCCATGCGATCGAACGGCCAAGCCGATATTATTTCATTAAGAATATTCTTTGATTAGATCACGCTCTAATTGTGACCATTTTTGCAAGTGCATTCTCTTATTTCCATAAGAATTCTATACTTGTGGATGCTTTGTAAACCCTTGTCCCACCGCGCGATGCGGTTTTCTCTTGTCATCTGTTTTGGTATATATTTTCATTACATTTTCTTTGATGTAATTTTACTAAATTCTGAACACGCTTCCTTTTTCTCCTCTGTTTTTGTAATAATTTCAGAATATTGACATCCAATTGATAGCTACAAGAAAAAAGCAATTTCATTATCAGCCAATTTATTTAAAAATGAAAAATCATTATCAACAGATTGATCATCACCAAATATTCAAAAAATGACTTACAATTTTGATCAACTTTACCAAGAGTTTTCACCTAGAATTTACAAGCTATGTCTGAGCTATTCAGGTGATAGATTATTTGCAGATGACCTTCATCAAGAAACATGGATTGCTGTTTGGAACAGTTTACCAAAATTCCGAAACGAAAGCAAAATTGGAACTTGGATTTATAGAATCGCGATTAATACGTGTTTGGTTGGACTAAAAAAAGAAAAAAACAAAGATCAAAATTCCGAAATTATTCTTTCGAAATTAATGTACGAAGAAACTTATGATAACTCCAAAGAAATCAACCTTTTGTTTGAATGCATTAGTAAACTAAGAGAAAGCGAAAGAATTATTATCACTTTGGTTTTGGAAGAAAAACCGTACGAAGAAATTGCTGAAATTACAGGAATAACAGAAAATAATCTGCGCGTAAAAATCCATAGAATCAAAAAAGAACTTCACGAAATATATACCCATCATGGAAGAATTTAAAGAACTTGAAAATCTTTGGAATCAATCTGAAACAAAGATTCCAACAAAAAATACTAATATTTCAAAAATCAATAATAATCGTATGAAACTGAGAAAAACGTATTCAAAAGGCGCAATTTTGCTTTTGGTTACTGGGATTTTAATTTTGGGATTAATGACCACTTTCGATACCGAAATAAAGACTACTGCACTTATTTTCTCAATGGTTATGGTTTCGGTAATTTGTTTTCTACAGGCAATTTTAATGCTTTATACTGCTAAAAAAATTGGAGATATTGATGACAGCTCGACGCCCAGTTTTCATCTTCAACAATGGCAAGATTTCCGAATTTTTCAAAAAAAACAAAGACATTGGAATATGCCTATTTACTACGTTTTACTAAGCGCGACATTAGGAATTTATCTTTATGAAATATTGAAAGATGTGGATTTATGGAAGATCGTTTTGACCTTCTTAGTTACTTATTCTTGGATGTTATTTGCGTATTTTTATTTAGGTAAAAAAGAGATTAAAAAACAGGATGCAAAATTAGATAGCATCATTTCGGACCTGAGAAACCTTGAAAGCCAATTTCATTAGTTTGGCAATTCGATTCTCAATTGGGGTTAGTAGTTTGCATCACACAAGCTAAAGACACGCGAGTTTTAGGTTTATTCTTTAAAGTTGAATAAAGAAAGCAGATAAAAATTAAAAAGAGCGCCTCTATTGGGGCGCTCCTACTTTTTAATGGAATTTCACATATCGTACAATGCCTCCGCCTATACAACACCTTGGGCAAGCATCGCTTCTGCAACTTTTACAAAGCCTGCAATGTTCGCTCCCTTCACATAATTTACATATCCATTCTCTTCTTTTCCATAATCACGGCAAGCCTTATGGATCCCGATCATAATTTCTTTTAGTCTTGCATCGACCTCTTCTGAAGTCCAATTTAATCGAATTGAATTTTGAGTCATTTCTAACCCTGAGGTTGCAACTCCCCCTGCGTTAGAAGCTTTTCCTGGACTAAAGAGTATTTTGTTATCAACGAAATGGTTGATTGCCTCAAGCGTGGAAGGCATGTTTGCTGCCTCAGTAACACATAACACACCGTTGGAAACCAAAAGTTCGGCGTCTTCTAACAAAAGTTCATTCTGGGTGGCTGCAGGAATTGCAACATCGCATTTTACTTCCCAAGGACGTTTTCCCGCATGAAATACAGCGGAAGGAAATTGAGTAGAAAAGTCCTCTGCACGGTTCGTTCCTGAAGCTCTCATTGAGAGCATGAAATCTACTTTCTCTCCGGAAATTCCATCTTTATCGTAAATGTACCCATCCGGTCCTGAAATCGTAAGTACTTTTCCGCCTAATTCATTAATCTTTTTCACGACTCCCCATGCCACATTTCCAAATCCAGAAACAGCAAAGGTTTTCCCAGGAATTGTTTCGCCGATGGTTTTTAGCATCTGTTCACAAAAATAAACGACTCCATATCCAGTGGCTTCCGGTCTAATTAAGGAGCCTCCATAGGCTAGTCCTTTTCCCGTAAGTACTCCACTAAATTCATTTCTGATTTTCTTGTATTGTCCGAATAAGTATCCAATTTCTCTAGCTCCCACTCCAATGTCTCCTGCAGGAACGTCGGTTTCTGGGCCTATGTGTTTGCACATTTCCGTCATAAAGGCCTGGCAGAATCTCATGATTTCCATGTCGGTTTTGCCTTGTGGGTCAAAGTCCGCACCTCCCTTACCTCCTCCCATGGGAAGGGTTGTCAAAGAATTCTTAAAGACCTGTTCAAAGGCTAAGAATTTAAGTACGGAAAGATTTACAGTTGGGTGGAAACGAATTCCTCCTTTGTATGGGCCAATGGCAGAATTCATTTGAATTCGGTAGCCTCTGTTTACATGGATTTCTCCTTTGTCGTCCATCCATGGGACCCTGAAAATGATGATCCGCTCTGCTTCCGCCATGCGTTCCAAAAGCTTTTTGCCGCTATATTCCTTTCGGGTTTCGATAAAAGGTAGAACCGTGATGGCTACCTCTTTGACCGCCTGTAGGAATTCGGGTTCGTTCGGGTTTCTGGCTTCTATTCTCGCAATAAAGTCTTGGATTTTTTGCTCAATGTTAGGGTTCTCCATAATGATGAAAATTATAATAAACAAATTTAATTTTATTTTTAAACCTCACAAGCAATCAATTTCTATTTGCAAAAAATTCATTTAAATGAGGTTAAGCACTCGGTTTTGTGCGATTTTAGCCATCGGTTCCTTCTATTTATTTTGGTTTTTGCTGAAATTCGTGCAGAGTTAAAAATCGAAATCTGATACAAGAAGCCAATGTAAGCACCAAAATGTATTGCGAAAATCGCAATCTGAACCTGAATTTGAGTAAAACCTAAAATTTCCAGTCCGATTCAGAGCTTTTCGAATGAGTTCACTATTTTAATTGAATTCTTTCTTATCGCTTTCAGAAAAGTAGCCCAAAACGCTATTTGTTGCGAAGTTCTTCTAGCCTATCCCATACAGGGTCCTTCTTTTTTTGTGGCATTTCATTAAAGTCCTCTGGATGCTTTAGGATATATTCTTGCCAGAGACGATCGTCTTTCTCACTGTAATAATTAGGGTATTGCCATAAAAACTTCTTTTTTCGTTCGCCCGATCGTCTCATGAGGAATGCAAGAACGAGGCCCACGACCGCACCTGCTAAGTGAGATTGCCAAGAAACTCGGCTAGGAGCCTCTAGCTGCTGAAAATATTCCTCAGGAAATATTCCCCAAATAAGACTACCGTAATAAAATGCAACGGCAAGACTCACGGCCAATAATTTTAGATCCCAACGAAAAACTCCACTAAAGAAGAGAAAGAATGCGAGTAAATAGACAAGTCCACTCGCCCCAATAATGCAGGCGTAGCTTGAGCGCAATCCTGTATAAAAATCAACTGGGGGCAAGAGCCATACCACGAGACCTGTCGTAATCCATCCAATAAGCAGCGTGCGGTGTGCAATTTTTGGGTAAAATTGATAGAGTAAAAAGGTGAGAATTAGAATGGGAAAAGAGTTGCTCAATAAGTGGTCCAAGCTTCCGTGTAGCAAAGGACTAAGGAAAACTCCCTTTAAGCCTTCAGGCAATAGAGGGATAATTGCACCAAAACAATCTGGCACTAGATTTAAATATTGTAATAAATACCCCACCCACATCCCAAGGAGCAGTAACACTGGGAACACCAATGCATCGATTTGAAGGGGAGAGTTATTTTGCATGAAGCGATAGAGTCAAAAAGAGTGCTAAATTTATTTCCTGACTAATTTACGACTAAAAATCAGTTCAATTTCTTTAAAATTGAGACAAAAAGGCAATATTTTTTATTTTTCTTAAGATTTTCAATAAATTGCAAGCTCAAAGTATATAATTTCTAACAACCGTACCCTTGAAGCGAATAGTTTTATTGGTGATTCTTTTCACTACCACAGGTTTTCATGCACAACGCACAGAAACACAGAAGAAATTGGATTCCATTTCCCACTCAAACTGGCTAAAGATGCAACCGAATTTAGATTCTCTCGCCAATCCCGTGTTGGAGGGCATCGAGGTCATTGAAACCGATACTCTGGTCATTCGTGATGAGATTATCATTCCTCAAGTTTCCACAGAAATTCCAATGACTCCCTTTAATTTGATTAATTATGAGCAGGAAAAACGTTGGTTCTTCTTTGGGCAAAACAATTTGCACTTTAACCAAGCCTCTTTTTCAAATTGGAATTCAGGAGGGAATAACAACATGGGAGTTCTTGGAAAAGTGAATTATAATCTCAGTTATAAAAACAACCGACATTATTTGGAGAATTTATTTTCCTTTGGTTTTGGATTTGTGGCAACGGACGGACAAAGTACTCGCAAGACGGAAGACTTCATCAACATTGCCTCCAACTACGGATATGAATTAGGACGGAACTACTACCTTTCTGCAGGGTATCAATTGCTTTCTCAATTTACACCAGGGTATAATTATTCTGCTACACCGGATCCAAATTACGAAGATCGAATCTCTCGCTTCATGGCACCAGGCTATTTAAACCTAGGGATCGGGCTCTCGTATAACCCCAGTGAAAATTTCCAAGTAATAGTTAGACCCATCAATGGCAAGTTTACGTTCGTTCTGGATCCTGATTTGCAAGTGGCCGGAAAATACGGTTTAGAGGAAGACGGCCAGAGTGTACGTAGTGAGCTTGGTACCAACGTCAACTTCCTATATCGACTTAAGATTTACAAGGATATATACCTAAACAACCAACTGAATTTCTTTGCCAATTATCTTAGTCATTTTGAGAGGGTCGATGTGAATTATTCGGGAGTACTAAACCTAAAGTTCAATCAATTCGTTTCCGCCATTGTAGGACTTGATATCCTTTACGACCATGACCAAATTCAAAAAACCCAGCTTAAACAAACCTTGGGAATTGGATTCACATACAGTCTGGGAGAGAAAGGAGTTCCAAAGAACACAAGCAAAAAACAGATTAAGCCTTTTCTCAATTAGGAAAGAGCTTTACATAAATCGATCCCCCTTTTTCAGATTTTTCAGGTCTTGAACATAGTCTTTGATTAACTGATCGTGGTCTCGAGGACAAATAAGTAGGGCTTTGTCGGTGTCTACCACAATGTAATTTTTTAGTCCGTCAATGATGGCCGCTTTGTTTTTGCTTTTTAGGCGTACCACATTTCCTTTGGAGTTGTAGCTTAAGATATTCTTCGAATTCACAGCATTGTTTTGATCGTCCTTTATTGCATTTTGGTAGACGGACGTCCATGTACCCAGATCACTCCATCCGAGATCGGCAGGGATCACATGCACATTTTGTGCTTTTTCTAAAATTCCATTGTCAATGGAGATTTTTGTCAGTTTTGGATAAATCTCTTCAATGCAGTGTTCCTCCTTTTGTGAATTGTACTCACAATAATTGAACTGCTGAACCATCTCAGGTAGATACTTTTCAAAGGCATTGATAATAGATTTGACGCTCCAAATAAAGATTCCCGCATTCCATAGAAAATCACCGCTTTCTAGAAAGGCTTTTGCAATTTCCAAATTGGGTTTTTCTGTGAAAGTTTTTACTTTGAAAATCGATTTATTTTCTTCGCTTAGGTATTGAATATACCCATAACCTGTATCGGGCCTCGTAGGCTTAATTCCTAAGGTTATGAGGTAATCGTTCTGCTCCACTAGGGAAAGAGCCAGATTGATTTTTTCTTGGAAACGAGCTTCCTTTAAGATTAGGTGATCCGCTGGAAGTACTACAAGTTTTGCCTCCGGATTGATCTCTGAAATTTTGTTAGCCATGTAAAGATTACACGCTGCGGTATTTTTCATCATAGGCTCTCCCACAATATGCTCGGGGTTAATCTCCGGCAATTGAGAGTAGGTGAGCTCTAGGTATTCCTTACTGGTGACAACAAATATGTTTTCCGCAGGAAATAGTTCACTAATTCGGTCATAGGTCTGTTGAATCATAGTGCGACCTGTTCCTAAAATGTCTTGAAATTGTTTTGGATATTTGGTTGTACTCATAGGCCAGAATCGACTTCCGATTCCTCCTGCCATAATCACGCAGTACAAGTTTGACTTATTCATGTATTTTTAATTTTTCCACCTTGGCTAAGGCGCTGAAATTATAGAGTCGTCCCGTACCAAGTTGTTCACAAAGATAATTCTTTTTCATCTTCTTCTTAAGTAGGTAGGTCTGGCCTTTAAATTCAAACTGATCTTGAGGCTGAAGGTTTTCAATATACGTTTTTGTACTGGTGGGATCCGGGGTTTCAAAATACTTCACTAGATCGGGTGAAGCCATGAAATTTGCTTTCGGACTCCTTGAGAAGGGAAGGAGAATGCGCTGAAGATCGAGAGGGTAGAGATCAATGGATTCCAAAATCATTTGACCAAAAGTGATTTTCCATTCGATGCCGTGGGGTGCGATGCGTCGAGAATAACGTTCAAAAGCGAGCAAGTGTGCAATTTCATGAGTGAGGACCAGAAAAAAGAGGTTAGGCTCTAGGTTCCCATTGATGGAAATTTGATGTTGTCCATTTTGAACCTTACGGTAATCTCCTAATTTTGTTAATCGTTTTTTTGTAACTGTGAGGAGAAGAGGATATCCGTCTACCCATTTTTGTAGAATGGGAATGGCTCCTGAAGGAAGTCTGGGTTGTAAAGGAACAAGCGACATTTCTTATTGTTTCGTTTTGACAAATTTAGGAATTGTTTTGCAGTCTCTAAATCTTTGTTTGAAACGGCATAAGTGCGGGCTGTAGTTCTCTAATTCAAATTGGATTAAAGAACTACAGCCAGTCTTAAGAAAATAAGGTTTTATGGAACCTTCAAAGTTTGAAAATTGTCGAACTTAAAGGGTGATAGGAATCCCTTGGTAGAAATTCAGAAGTTTAAGGCTAAATAAGTAATTGTATTTGGCCTGAGCTACTGATCCTTTTGCATTAGCACTGCTGTTTCTTGCGTTGTTCAGATCGTATATGGTGCTTTTCCCCGCTTCATAGCTTTTTTCTGCAAAATCCAAAGCCAGTGTAGAGCTTCTTTCCGCTTCCAAGGCTGCAAGGTAACTTTCATAATTGCTTTCTGCATCAAATTGAGCAAGTTGCACATTTTGTTTTACCGTTTGCTTTTGTTGTAAAAGCGTGTTTTGAGCAATGCTTTCGTTGATTTTAGCTTGTTCTACTTGCAATTTGGTAATCCCTTTGTTAAAGATTGGGATGTTTGCACTAAGACCAATCTGTTGTCCAAAGTTCTCTGAATATTGCTTAAAGAAGCTCGTATCTCTTCCTTGGTTTAACTGATTGAAATAGAAGCTACCCACACCTGCACTTAGACTTACGGTAGGATAGAATGCGGTTTTGGTTATTTCGGTTTGTTCCTCCGCGGCCTGGATTCTGTACTGAGCTGCTTTGATCTCAGGTTGGTTTTCATAGGCCGTTTCAACAATCGTCTCTCCTGCAATCAAAGGAGCATTTAAATCGCTGTCTAAAATCACATTCTCAATGTCAAAATCTTTATAGTTTTCTAACTGTAGGAGCTGAGCCAGATTAAATAACCCGCGATCTACGTTTACTTCGGCAGTAATTACATTTTGCTTTTCCCTTGCCATGGAAGCTTGGGCTTCGGCAAGAACAATTTGCGCCGTCGTACCGACCTCCGTGGTTATTTTTGCGCGCTCAAACAAGTACCTCGCGTTTTCAAGTGCACTTTGGCTAATGGCTACAATTTCCTTGTTTAGAAGGATGGTTAAGTATTGCTCTGCGATTTGCAAAGAGATGTTGTTCTTAATGGTTTCTACATCGTACCGACTAGCATCGAGTTCATAGGAAGCTTTCTGCACAGCTTTCTCGAGTCGATTGTGATTGTACAAAAGAACATCAGCACTAAGGTTCGCACTGTTATTGAAGTTGTCATTTCTCTGCACTAAATTTACATAACGTTGCTGACCAAAACTAAGATTGTTTGATAGCGAACCCGAAACACCGGGAAGCTTTTGCTTTTTGGTGGTTTCTAAAGTAAGTGCCTGAATATCTTGGTTGTATTGGTTGCTGAGTACTTGCAGATTATTCTCCAAGGCATAAGTGACGCACTCTTGTAGAGACCATTTTTTTTGGCCAAAACTATAGGTTGCGATAAGGGCCATGGTGGCGAGGAGCAGTTTTCTCATGTTTGCTTTTATACAAATTAGACGCATAGTTCTTTTTTTTGTTACAAATTTCATTTAAGGATTTCATTAGACTTAAAAATTTTCTATTTTTGTTACCTATGGCAACGAAGGCTTTATTCAATTCTTTAGTGAACTGGTTCATTAAACAAAGAATTGATAACATTCAAAATTTCATAAAGGATCCCATTGAAACTCAAAGTGGAGTTTTGTTTTCTCAGTTGTATTTGGCTGAGGACACAGTCTATGGAAAAGAGTATGGATTTAACCGGATTGGAAGTATTGAGGATTTTCAAAAACGAGTTCCAATTGTATCCTATGAAGAAATAGAGCCCTATATTGAACGAGCCAGAAGAGGAGAAAAGAATGTGCTGTGGCCAGGCGGTGTAAGGCATTTTGCCAAGTCTTCTGGGACCACCAATGCAAAGAGTAAATACATCCCGATTACGGAGGAAAGTTTAGAGCATTGCCATTTTAAAGCAGGAAAGGATTTGATTTCAATTTATGCAAACAACCATCCTGAAAATCAACTCTTTTCCAACAAGAATCTAAAACTAGGAGGAAGTGCCGAGCGATACGAAGATTTTAACTCGAAGTACGGAGATCTTTCTGCCATATTAATTGAGAATTTACCCATGTGGGTGGACATCACCACTGTACCGAGTCGAAAGGTTTCGTTAATGTCCGAATGGGAAACGAAATTGGAAGCGATAATTTCGGAAGTTAAACACCAAGATGTGGGAAGCCTCACAGGGGTGCCTAGTTGGATGATGGTGCTTCTAAAACGAATTTTGAAAGAAACGGGCGCACAAAACATGGCAGAGCTATGGCCCAACTTGGAAGTCTTTTTTCACGGAGGAATTAGTTTTAAACCGTATCGTGAGCAGTACAATCAGATTGTTGGACGCCAAGTGAATTACTACGAAATATACAATGCGTCCGAAGGGTTTTTTGCCATTCAAGATCGTCCCAATAGCGATGAAATGCTCCTTATGCTCGATTACGGTATATTCTATGAGTTTATTCCCATGGAGGAGTTTGGAAAACCAGATCCGGTGGTGCTAACCCTTCCTCAGGTCGAGATTGGAAAGAATTATGCATTAGTGATTTCAACCAATGGGGGACTTTGGCGCTATTTAATTGGCGATACAGTACGATTCACCTCTTTAAGTCCATTTCGAATCCAAGTTTCGGGAAGAACCAAGCATTATATCAATGCCTTTGGGGAAGAGCTAATGATCGATAACGTGGAGACGGCATTAAGCCGAGTTTGCGAGGCTTGTGGAGCCCAAGTGAAGGAATTCACTGGAGCGCCCATTTACATGACAGATCAGGGATCAGGAGCCCATGAATGGATTATTGAATTTGCAGTAAAACCAACAGATCTGTCTTACTTCACAGACTATTTTGATAAACAATTGCAGTCGTTAAATTCAGATTATGAAGCGAAGCGGTACAAAGACATTACCTTAAAAGCTCCCGTTGTTCACGTAGCAAAGGAGGGACTCTTTTATGAGTGGATGTCCAACCGCGGCAAATTGGGAGGACAGAACAAAGTGCCTCGTTTAAGTAATGAGAGAGAGTATATGGAAACCTTACTAGAACTCAACGTGTAATTTCTTATAAAACAAACCTAACAAAAAGGGCGACTTTGATCATTCAAAGTCGCCCTTTTTTAATTTATAGTATGAATTACTTGTTGTAAAGTTCTTCTACTTTGTCCCAATTGATCACATTGAAGAATGCAGATACATAATCAGGTCTCTTGTTTTGGTAGTTAAGGTAATACGCATGTTCCCAAACGTCTAATCCTAACACAGGCGTCCCTTTGCAGTCGGCTTGTGGCATTAAAGGATTGTCTTGGTTCGGAGTAGAGCACACTTGAAGTGAACCGTCCTCTTTTTTGCATACCCATGCCCAACCTGATCCGAATCTAGTTTTTGCAGCTTCTGAAAAATCGGTTTTTAATTTTTCAAATCCACCGTACGCTTCGATTTGACTTTTTACGTTTCCAACAGGCTCACTACTTCCTCCAGGAGTAAGAACTTCCCAGAATAAGGAGTGGTTAAAATGACCACCTCCGTTATTTCTAACAGCGGTTTTATCAGATCCTGACATGCATACTTCCTCAATTGTCTTTCCTTCCAAGTCAGTTCCGGCAATGGCTTTGTTTAAATTGTCCACATACCCTTGGTGGTGTTTCGTATAGTGAATTTCCATTGTTTTTGCATCAATGGTAGGTTCTAAAGCGTCGTAAGCATAGCTTAATTTTGGTAACTCGAATGACATAATTGTATTTTTTAGTTAATGGTCTAATTTAAGCAAAAATTATGCAGATCCCTAATCTATGCTATGGTTTTAATAAATCTTTAACATCGAAAAGATGGATAATGACAGTCAGATTGATGGCCTTATTTAGTCTTAACGATTCATTGACATTAAGAACTCTTCGTTCGATAAGGTGCCTTTGATGTTCTTTTCAACAAAGTCCATCGCTTCTAGAGGGTTCATATCAGACAAGTATTTTCGTAAAATCCACATACGCTGAGTGGTGGTTTCTGATAAGAGTAAATCGTCCTTTCTCGTACTAGAGGATACCAAATCAATGGCGGGGTAAATTCTCTTGTTCGCAATTTTACGATCCAGTTGCAGTTCCATATTCCCTGTTCCTTTGAATTCTTCAAAAATAACCTCGTCCATTTTTGAACCAGTATCAATAAGTGCCGTTGCAATGATGGTTAACGAACCGCCTCCCTCAATGTTTCTAGCAGCTCCGAAGAATCGTTTAGGTTTGTGAAGAGCGTTGGCATCCACACCACCAGAGAGAACTTTACCTGAAGCAGGTGTGACGGTATTGTATGCTCTTGCAAGCCTTGTAATAGAGTCTAAAAGAATTACAACATCATGCCCGCATTCCACTAGTCTTTGTGCTTTTGCAAGAACAAGGTTGGCTACTTTCACGTGTTTGTCTGCGGCTTCGTCAAAGGTAGAGGCAATCACTTCCGCATTGACGCTACGCTCCATATCCGTCACTTCTTCAGGACGCTCATCAATTAAAAGAACCATCATGTAGGCTTCCGGGTGATTTGCTGAAATTGCATTTGCAATGTCCTTTAAAAGCATGGTTTTACCGGTTTTAGGTTGTGCGACAATCATCGCTCTTTGGCCTTTTCCGATCGGGGCAAAAAGGTCTACAATTCGAGTAGATATGGTAGATCCTTTTCCCGCCAAGTTGAATTTTTCTTCTGGAAATAAAGGAGTTAAATATTCAAAAGCAACACGGTCTTTGATGAAATCTAGATCTCTACCGTTCACTTCTAAAGGCTTTTTCAAAGAGAAATACTTTTCTCCTTCCTTAGGAAGTCTAACAATCCCTTTCACCGTATCTCCCGTTTTTAAACCGTAATTACGAATTTGAGTCGTAGATACGTAAACATCGTCTGGAGAAGAAATATAGGAGAAATCTGAAGAGCGAAGGAATCCGTAGTTGTCTGGAAGAATCTCAAGAACTCCTTCAATGGTAACGAGTCCATCGAAATTAAATTCTTTTTTAGATTCCGCTGGTTCCTGCGTTCCTTTGTTGGAATGGTTATTATTATTGTTGTTGTTGTTGTTGTTGTTGTTGTTGTTGTTGTTGTTGGCTCTTTGAGAATTTCCTGAGTGAGCCGGTCTTTTCTGACCTTGTGGAGTAGCAGAGTTTTGTGGTCTTCTCTCTCTAGCTTCTTCCTGGTTTTGTGAAGTTTCAGTCTTCACAAGGTTAGGTTTTTCCGTAGGTGTCGCCATCTCGGTTTCCTTTGCCGTTTCTCCCTCGATTGCTGGTTCAGCGGAAGAAGGGTTCACTTCTTCTGTCTTACGCTTTGCTTTGGGTTGATTAGCCGGTTTTCTTACCGGCTTGTTTTGCTTTGCGGCGGGAATTTCTTTCGCCTCTACCTCAGACTTTTCGTCTAAGATGGCTACAGCCTCTTGAGAGGTCTCTTCGACTTGGGTTGGTTTTTTCACGGCCGGTGCCTTTTTCGCTGTTCTTGCCGGTGCCTTCTTTGCAACGGGTTTATCAGCTACGGTTTGGGTCGTATCGCTAGGTTCTTTCGCAGGTTGCGAAGGGGTGGTAGAAGTGTAATAGTCTTTTGCAATTTTAGGATTAGAAGCCTGGAAGTCAAGTATTGCAAATATTTTGTCGTTTTCGGTTGCAGCTTTCGCAATTTTAATACCGAATTCTTTTAGTATAAGTGCCAATTCCGAGTCGGATTTTGACCTTAACATTTCAATGTTGAACATAAAGTGTTGAGTAAAATGTGTTTGTAAGTGGGTTTGTGTATAAAAGAATAAAGCCAGGATGGCTTAGAAATAGAATCAATTATTGTGCAAATCTACATTTTTTTTTAAAAAATGCAAAAAAAATTACTATTTTTGCCATATGTTACAGCGAATTCAATCGGTTTGGATGTTACTCTCCGTACTTGGCAGCGTGTTTTTATACGTAACTAGCCAAGATTTGAATACTTTATTATTTGAGGGGTTTGTTAGTGGGGCTGCCATCGTGCTAGTTCTTCTAGGAGCATTTTCAATCTTTAATTTTAAGTCGAGATTAAGACAATTGCTGCTGAATTATATCAGCATCATTATAAACGTTTTGTTGATCGGTGTACTTGTGTACGGTTTACTCAATTTATCTGGAGGAATGTCATTTCCTGAGAAAGGTATTGAGCCTATTTTCCCTTTACTGAGTTTAATTTGTTTGCTTATTGCAAACCATTACATACGTAAAGACGAGAAGCTCGTAAAATCTGTAGATCGACTTAGGTAGCCAAACAACGATTTTTTTTAGAGTGTAAGAAACTGTCTCCAATGCGGAGGCAGTTTTTTCTTTGCAATTTGCGGGGACTTTCGCCTTTTTCTTTGTGAGGAACTAAACTCCTTAGAATTGTGTATTTTTGTAGCTTAATTTCAAGTATGAAGCCACTCCAAAGAATCTTGTATTTC
Organism: Chryseobacterium sp. A321; assembly: GCF_054489265.1. Lineage (NCBI taxonomy): Bacteria > Pseudomonadati > Bacteroidota > Flavobacteriia > Flavobacteriales > Weeksellaceae > Chryseobacterium > Chryseobacterium sp. A321. Next base: position 683,702 of record NZ_JBTMWZ010000001.1, read on the forward strand.
GCAGGTCCGCATAAGCGTTTTCTATACCTAAGTATCTTCTTTAACATCCTTTATTCAGTTCTGAATATTTTTTCGGTGGCCACGATGCTTCCTATTTTAGGTCTTATGTTTGGCACAATGGACCGTGTGGATGTGAGTACAAAGCCCGTATACAACGGAGAATTTGGAGATTATTTCAGTTATTTAAAAGATATAGCGTATTACCATATTCAAGTGCAGATCGACCAAAACGGAGCCGTCCAAGTACTAGCCATTCTTTGCGCCGTGACAGCATTTGCATTTTTGCTTCGTAATATTTTCCGCTACTTAGGGGCTTTTTTGCTGGTGAATTATAGGGTAGGGATCACGAAAGATTTGCGCTCAGCAATGTATCGTAAATTTTTGAAGCTTCCAGTTTCTTTCTTTACGGAGAAAAGGAAAGGGGATATGATGTCGCGAATTTCGAATGACATTGGAGCTGTAGAGAGTGGAGTGATGGGTAGTTTAGTGGACGTGGTGAACGCTCCTTTTATGATCATTACTTCCCTTATCACTTTGTTCTTACTTTCTCCCAATTTGACACTGTTTTCCCTTTTGGTCTTTCCAATTATGGGTTGGATTATCTCTAGTGTGGGCAAAAGTTTGAAAAGGAAGGCGACCGCAGCCCAAGAAGAGTTGGGAAATTTGTTTTCTTTGGTCGATGAGACGCTCAAATCCTCCAAAGTGATTAAAATTTTCAACGCAGATAAAATTTTAAATCGACGCTTTGATAAAACGACACTCAACTGGCAGACGCATACCATTGGAATGAGTCGAAGAAGAGAACTTGCCTCGCCTATGAGTGAATTTTTAGGCTCAGTAACCATCTTACTTATTACCTGGTTTGCAGGGTATCAAATTCTAAATCAAGACTCAATGGATCCGGAAACATTTTTGGTTTTCATTGCGATTTTTTTCCAAATTTTAGAACCTGCTAAGAAGCTTTCAAATGCGTATTCTAACATCCAAGGGGGGATGGCCAGTTTGGACCGAGTCTCGGAAGTTCTCGATTACGATTTGAGAGTAGAAGAGTCTGTGAATGCACAACCTATTGAGGAGTTGAAAGACAAAATTGAGTTTCAAAATGTATCCTTTTATTACGATTCAATTCATCCCATCTTGGAAGACTTTAACTTGGTTTTAGAAAAAGGGAGTACCGTAGCCCTTGTGGGGCAGTCTGGAAGCGGTAAAACGACCGTTGCCAATTTGCTTGCTCGTTTCTACGACGTGCAGGAAGGCTCTATTCTAGTGGATGGAGTGAATGTAAAGGAACTTCAGTTAGAACCCTTCCGCAACTTGCTAGGAATGGTTACTCAAGAATCGGTTCTTTTTAATGATAGCGTTTACAATAATATTCTAATGGGAAAACCGGAAGCAAGTGAGCAGGAAGTTATTGCGGCGGCAAAAATTGCCAATGCGGATTCTTTCATTACTCAATTTGCCGAAGGCTATCAAACCAATATTGGAGACGACGGATCGAAACTCTCTGGAGGGCAAAAGCAAAGAGTATCCATTGCGAGGGCAGTACTTAAAAATCCGCCGATTATGATTCTTGATGAGGCAACCAGTGCACTGGATACCGAAAGTGAGCGTATGGTTCAAGATGCTTTAGACAAAATGATGGAGAACAGAACCTCGCTTATTATTGCCCATCGACTTTCCACCATCCAAAAAGCAGACTCTATTGTGGTAATGGAAAAGGGCAGAATTGTGGAGACAGGGACTCACCAGGAATTACTAGAAAGGAAAGGGGTTTATTACAAACTGGTAGAATTGCAGAATTTTACAAGTTAAAAAATCTTTACTTAAATAGTTTTCCAATCAAATTCCCAATCTCACTATAATCTTCTAAATTGTTGTGGCTTCTCCGATTCGTGTACGATCGAAGTGTAGTCGGTTGATCAGATTCCGTCGAAGGGTAGAGTACCAGATAATTCGTCTTCGTGAAGTTCTCATGAAGGAAGTTTGGCACCTTGGCCATTTCCTTGATATAGGAAGCCTGTCCTCTTTTGCTCATCATTAGAATAAGTCCTTCGTCCGCCTTCATTTTTTCTGCTATTTTTGGCAGGTCATTCCAATTGGTGAAGATGATAAACTCGGATTCAATCGTTGCTTTTTTCTGAATCTTTTCTAGAAGTTTGATCGTACTCTCACTGGTATAGAAAACCATTTGTGCACCGGAATGTCGAGCCAAGTTCCATATTTTGAGCAATGATTTGAAAAAGCCTGGTTCCTTAGGTGCTTGGTCTGGAATCACGGTGTGATACGTATGAATGGTGGCGGTAGGCTGTGCACTATGGTACACCAGAACATTGGTCGTGGAATTGCTTAAATACCCGTTGTAAAGATTGTAAACGAAAGACGAACTAAATCCTTTCGCTTGGTCCACACCGATTAGTAGATCCGTAATCTTATGCTCTTTTATTTCATTGTTAATCCCATTGATTACATCCGAGTCGTGCCTCTTTAAAGTAGTAATTAGAATCTCAGCTCCGGCCGCAACGTTTGCCGCTGTATGCAACAGCTTGTCTGCATGCTTGTCCGAGGATTCATTCCTTCCTTCATTAATCACATTAAGTGCATAGAGATGGTCTTTGTTTGAGCTCGATTTTACGAGCAGAGCTAGGTTGGTCATTGGTTCAACCGTTTCTGGATAATTAAGAGCTAGTAGAATTCTCTCTTCGCCTGCATTTTCATCTGATATGTTTTTCTCGCTTTCCCGTTCAAAGATATTGGTGGCGCTTTTAAGCGATACAAAAGAGGAAATGGTACAAGAAATTAAGATCAGTAAAATACTTCCGTTCAGGATGCTTTCGTTCAAAAGTCGAATGGGTTCGCCAGAATCCGTTTCGCCTAAGATTACATTGTATCCTACCATTACTGCGGCCAGTGTTGCCGCAGCGGAAGCGGAGGAAAGTCCAAATACTAAATTGCCTTCATCGTCGGTCATCTTGAACGTTTTTTTCGTAGCCATTGCGGCCAAGTATTTTCCACCGATGGCAAGTATGGTCATAACCAGAGCGACTTTTATCGTTTCAAAGTCTTTAATAAAGGCTTGGAAATCGATAATCATACCCACAGAAATAAGGAAAAAGGGAATAAATAAAGCGTTTCCGACAAAGTCGATACGATTCATAAGGGTTGAGGTATGAGGAATTAGGCGGTTCAAGGCGAGTCCGGCCAAGAAAGCACCAATGATCGCTTCTACCCCGGCTAGTTCAGCGAACAGTCCCGCTAGATAGATCATCACCATGACGAAAATGAAATGGGAGACCTTGTCGTCTACTTTTTTGAAAAACCAACGGCCTATAATCGGGAATCCAATTATTACCACGGCTCCAAAAACCGCGATTGAGATTCCGAGTCGTATCCAAAAGGCGTTGTTTACTTCGCCTTGGGACATGCCTACAATGACCGCAAGCACTAAAAGGGCAAGCACGTCCGTAATCATCGTTCCTCCTACGGTAATGTTGACTGCTTTATTTTTTGTAATCCCTAATTTACTGACAATAGGATAGGATATTAGGGTATGAGAGGAGAATATACTCGCAAATAAGATGGAAGTAATCCAATCAAAACCTAGAAAATAATGGCCCGCAAACATTCCCAGAGTAAGAGGAATGACGAATGTGTATCCACCAAACCCCAGACTTTTCCATTTGTTTTTTTTGAATTCTGTGAGGTCGATTTCAAGACCGGCCATAAACATGATAAATAGAAGACCTGTGGTTCCTATGACCACAACGCTAGCGTCCCGGGGAAGCACCCCAAATCCATTGGGGCCTATGAGAGCTCCCGCAATAATCAGTCCTATTAAATGGGGCACCTTGATCTTATTTAAAAGAAGAGGCGCAGCCAATATAATGACAAGAATTACTAAAAACTTGAGTAGAGGATCCTCAATGGGAATACTGAAGTGTCCTGCACTTAAAATTGTGAGCATAAAAAATCAGCTTATCGTGAAAGTTCAATGGTGTATTTACTTTGGCATTTCCCGTCGATTTGAACGTTACGAGAACCCGAAAGTTTGTTTGCGGATAGATCCGGAAATACGATGCCTATGTTTAAGACCGTGGTCGCATCTGCAGGGCTGTTGTAGTAGAGTTTTAATTGGTTGTTTTCGATGGTCCCTTTGTAAACGCGAATAAAGCCCGATTTATTCAAGTTTTTAGCCGTTACAATCCCGGCGACGACCTCAAGTTGCCAATCGTCAATTCGCGTGTCTCCCACAACGTACTCAGGACAGCTACTTTCGGTACAAACAATCTTTCCTTTCCATTTTCCTGCAATGAGGTCTAATTTAGGGTGAATGTCAAGAGAATCCACGGAGCTCACAATAGAGTCCCGCATTTGGGAAAGCAGTTGGTAATCCGCTTGTTTTAACGCAAATGCGCTTTCTTTTTCCTGCAAAGCGGCCTCGCGCTTTTCAAGCTCGATTTTTTGTTGGTTAATATCCTGCGTACAGGAAACAAGTAGAAAAAGAAGGGCGGCGCTGAAGCCAAAAAGTCTTAACAATGTCATAAAGGAAGAATTTTGGTTTAAAAGGTACAAAAAAAAACTAAAATAATTTTTTGCAAAGCCAAAATTTGATTTTTAGGTCGCTAGACTTTTTTTCGAGATTAAAAGGGAGCTAGGGACTAAGACCCTAGAAATTGTCTATTAAGAATCGGATTTGGATAGTTGTGCAATTAGATCCACTCCGCCTTTAGTTTTGTCTCCAATTTTACAGAGTATTTCCGAGTCTAAAGGTAAAAACACATCCATTCTTGATCCGAATTTGATAAACCCAAATTCTTCTCCCGCTTTTGCCTCGTCACCAGGTTCACAATAGAAGACAATTCTTCGAGCGACATACCCTGCAATTTGACGAAATACAATCTGATGCTTTGCCGGAGTTTCCACCGCAACGGTGGTTCTTTCGTTTTCGGTCGATGATTTCTCATGCCATGCGACGAGGTATTTTCCCGGATGGTACTTTTTATAAATTACCTTTCCGGAAACAGGGTAGCGGCAAATATGCACATTAAGAGGGGACATGAAAATGGAGATTTGAATCGCTTTTTGATTCAAAAACTCCGATTCATCCACTTCTTTAATCATGACCACTTTGCCATCGACAGGAGCCACAATGGATAGTTCCTGCTCCGATAAAATACGATGAGGTACTCGGAAGAACCAAAACACCAGCCCATAGAGAATGAGAAGGGGAACGATAATAAGCAGGGACCACTGCTTTAGAAAATAAATCGTGAGTATCGCGACGATCACGAAAAGTAACGTGGCAACTAGAAGAGTGCCTTTAGATTCTTTATGCAGTTTCATAGTCGATTTTATAAAAGTTGATTGAGTAGGAAGTAAAGATACACAACGGGAGCACAAATAATAAAGCTATCGAGCCGATCGAGCACTCCGCCATGACCTGGAATAAGGAATCCACTATCCTTTACATTGAAATTTCGTTTTAATTGGCTTTCTACGAGATCCCCTAATGGGGCGAAGATAGAAACTAAAAGACCGACTATAATCCAGTTTCCTCTTAGTTGAGGCAAATTAGATTCAATGAAGTAGGCTAAAATCAAAGTAAGAAGGACTCCTCCTGCAAACCCTTCCCAGGTTTTCTTAGGAGAGATGGTGGGGGCCATTTTATGTTTGCCAAACAGTTTACCTGAAAAGTATGCAAAGGAATCGCTTGACCAAATCAGAACAAAAAGCCAAAACGCTTCCCATGTAAACTGATCGTTTTCGAATTGAACGAGACCTAAAGCAAACCCAAAGGGAAGAGCCGTATAGAGAACGGTAAAAACTAATTTTCCAGAATTGTTGCTAAGTTCTTTCTTGAAAAAGAACAGCGTAAGACAGGCGACAAGGATCAGAAAGAGCGCCATCCATTCAGAGGAATTCGCTTCATAAGAAAACCCCTGTTCAAAATATCGTTTTGCAAAGATGTAAAAGACGGCTAAGCTTAAGGGAAGGGCAAAGATTCGTTGCCACCCTTCTGTGATTTTGAGAATTCGAATGCATTCCCACACACTGGCCAATAGAAGAAAGGCAATAAGGCCAAAATACAAATGATGTTGACGAAGTTTAGGGGCGATGGGCTCTAGTAGACTCTGCCCAAGAGAAGTTGTGCAGAGTATGATAATTAAGCCGTACACTAGTCCTGAGATTAGCCTTTGAATTAAATTTTTATCCAATTTTGTTCTGATTAGAGAGTAAACATACCAGGGGTTTAATCTTCGAGTAAAAGTAAGAAAAGTTTTGTATTGTCTTTCCCTGTATGATCCAATTTCGAGTGCCCGCCACTAATGGAGGTAAGATTTTTAAGGGTGCCTCTTCTTTTTACCTTCATCATGGCATCCCCCAAATTGGTCACAATTTGCGAGACGTTCGCCATAATAATAATCTTTTCAGGAAGTCGAGAAGAATGGTAATGAAGAATGTTGTTGTGTGAGAGCATAATTCGACCGTCGTACGCGATGAGATACTCACAAGTGATAAAGGCCGCATCGTGGAACGATTCTAACGTTTTGTCATAAGGAATCTTAACGACATCCAAAAAATTCTTTAGGTCCTGATCGCAGCAAAAAACGGATCGTATATCCTCGAGCTTTAAAATCTGGTTGAGGACTTGCAAGGCCTCCGCTTCGTCTTGGCAATAATTAAAGTAGCCTCCCGAGTGCGTGAAAAGCTGGGCGAACTTGTAATCCAAATCCGCATGCTTTAACTGGTCTCCTAATTTTACCAGATCGTTCTCGTCATCAACTTCAGGCTGATTAAGAATTTTTCCTACAAATTTCCTAAATAAGCTCACGTATACAGTATGGATTTATCAATTATAGAATACAAAAATAGAAATTATATTTTATTGAATCGCATAAATAGCAAAATCCTGACCGAAAGTAAATTCTTAGGTCAGGATTTTGTATTTAATTAAGAGGGTAGCTCCGAGGAGGGAGCCTCTGGTTGCAGCGGCTCTGCTTCGCTAGGAGGGGTAGATATAGGCTCTACATCCTCTTTCTTATTTTCTTCTGCAACCTGCAGGGGTTGTTCCGTAAGTTCTGGATCCCAGGCTCTTTTGCCAAAAATCTCTTCTAAATCTTCTCGGAAAATAACCTCCTTCTCTAACAGCTTACTAGCGAGTGCATCTAGCTTGTCGCGGTTGTCAGTTAAGATCTGGAGTGCACGGGTGTACTGAAGTTCAATGATTTTAGAAATTTCTTCGTCAATGGTTTTTGCGGTATGTTCTGAGTAGGGTTTTCCAAGGGAATATTCACTCTGTCCTGAACTATCGTAATAAGAGATGTTTCCTACTCGATCGTTAAGACCATACACGGTTACCATGGCTTGTGCTTGCTTGGTTACTCTTTCTAGGTCGGAAAGGGCTCCGGTAGAAATGTTTCCGAACACAGTTTGCTCTGCAGCTCTACCTCCCAGGGTTGCACAAATCTCATCGTACATCTGCTCGGTTGTGGTAAGTGAACGTTCTTCAGGCAAGTACCATGCGGCGCCTAAAGATCGGCCTCTTGGTACAATAGTCACTTTAAGAAGAGGCGCCGCGTGCTCTACGAGCCATGAAATGGCAGCATGTCCTGCTTCGTGGAAGGCCACTCGCTTCTTTTCGGAAGGTTTAATGGCTTTGTTTTTCTTCTCTAATCCTCCAATAATACGGTCTACTGCATCGAGGAAGTCCTGTTTGGTTACCGTATCGTGGTTGTTTCTTGCTGCAATAAGCGCCGCTTCGTTACATACGTTTGCAATGTCTGCACCGCTAAACCCAGGGGTTTGTTTTGCTAAGAAATCACGATCTACGTTGGGATCCAGTTTGATTTTCGCCAAATGCACATCAAAGATTTGTCTTCTTTCGTGAAGTTCGGGAAGGTCTACATAGATGGAACGGTCAAAACGTCCCGCTCTCATAAGTGCTTTGTCTAGAATGTCCGCACGGTTGGTTGCCGCCATCACGATCACGTTGGTGTCGGTTCCAAAACCATCCATCTCCGTAAGGAGTTGGTTCAAGGTGTTTTCCCTTTCATCGTTTCCTCCCGTAATGTTTCCTTTTCCTCTCGCACGTCCAATCGCATCAATTTCATCAATGAAGATAATGGCGGGTGATTTTACTTTTGCTTGAGCAAACAGGTCTCGAACTCTAGAGGCTCCTACTCCTACAAACATCTCAACAAAATCAGAACCTGACAGGGAGAAAAAGGGAACTTTTGCTTCGCCAGCTACGGCTTTTGCAAGAAGGGTTTTCCCAGTTCCCGGAGGACCTACTAAAAGGACTCCTTTCGGGATTTTCCCACCTAATCTTGTGTATTTATCTGAATTTTTTAAGAAATCTACAACTTCTTGAACTTCTTCTTTTGCTCCTTCTAGTCCAGCTACGTCTTTAAAGGTAACTTGTACTTTGTCTTTTTCGTCGAAAAGCTTGGCTTTCGATTTGCCAATTGAGAAGATCTGTCCGCCAGGTCCTCCGCCTCCGCCACCCATTCTTCTAAAGAGGAAGAAGTAGAACAAACCAAGTACGGCAACCCAAATTAGGATCGTTACAAATAAGTCCGAAATCGGGTTTTTAGCGGTCGTGTAATCCATTGTGGTAGCAATGGCAGGGTTGGTCTTTTTAAGGTCTCGATACGTTTCTAATAGAATTGTTTTGTCCCCGTATGCAAAAGTATAGTCGGGTCCCGTTTGAGGACTTAGCATTTCAAAAGGGCTCGGAGTCTGCTCTTTGCCGTTTTTTGCCAGTTCTGCCTTGGCATCTTTGGTTAAAAAGACATCGGCTTTGCTGATGTCCGTGTAGACTAAGACATCTTTTACCTTGCCTTGTTCCACGAGCTCATAAAATCGCTCTTCGTCTAGTTTCGATCCTTCGCTAGAGCTAAACATGGGCTGTAAAAAGAGAAACAGCACCACTGCTATGGCGATCGGAAAAAACCAGTTAAATCCTTTATTTTTCATTTTTAATGGTCTTCTTGGTAGGAAACGAATTCCTTTTAATAATTAATCTTCGATGCTTGTAATCTTGGCATCCCCCCATAGTTCTTCTATTTCATAGTATTCGCGGGTTTGTCTTTGGAATACATGCACGACAACAGAGACATAGTCCATAAGCACCCACAGTGCATTGTCGGTTCCTTCCACGTGCCATGGACGTTCGCCCAGCTCGTTTCGAACTTTCTTTTCTACATTGCCAGAAATGGCGTTCACTTGGGTGTTGGAATTCGCACTACAGAGAATGAAGGTTTCTGCGACAGAGTTTTCGATGCCAGTAAGGTCAAAAATTTTGATATCCTCACCTTTGGTATCTTGAATCGCCTCGACGATTTTGTCTATAAGTTGTTGCTTTTGTGTATTTTTACTCATTCAAAAATTGGTCTAATCTGCAAATTTATTGTTTTTTGTTTACTTTCTGCGCTCCAAGGAGGGTTTTAATCTCATAAAGTTTCATAAATGTTTCCTCTCTACTACTTGACTTCCTGCCTTTCTACGAATGATGCCATCATAAACTTCCTTTCGGAACCTACACGATCGCTCGCTGTTTACACCTTTAATCAAACCAAGGGGCGCGGTCAGTACGGCAATTCGTGGGAAACTCAGGAGAATCAAAACCTGGCATTTTCTCTCGCACTTCCCGAGCAGATGCTCGCACTTAGTGAGAATTTGCTCAATTATCATACCGCGGAAACCTTTCGGCAGTTTCTTGCCAAATTGACCCAATCGGATACTTTGATCAAATGGCCAAACGACTTAATTCTACACAAGAAGAAAGTGGGAGGGATGCTCATTGAAAAACGACGGATTGGTAAAGTGGGATATTATATACTCGGTGTCGGAATCAATGTTCGCCAAAGAGATTTTACAGCTTTACCCTCGGCAGGCTCCTTATGGACGCAATCTGGGCAGGAGTTCGACTTGCATGAGACCGCGCAATTGCTAAATGAGTACCTTTTTCAGAACTTACAAAAATGGCCGAGTAGCGAGGCTATTCTAGAATCTTACAATGCTCATTTGTTCAAAAAAGACGAGGTTAGTGTTTTTGAAATTCAAGGCTTGCGCCAAAATGGCATAATCAAAGAGGCAGACCTCGAGGGAGGGCTCCTGGTGGATTTAGAAAAGGACGAAATGAGGCGGTTTTACCACAAAGAAATCAAAATGCTTTATTGATTCGCTCTTCTAAAATAGAGGATAAGGGCCATCGGTCCAAACAGTAAATTCGGAAGCCACATGGCTACCACAGGAGGAAGCACATTGTTTTGAGAAACGACCTTCAGGGCTTCAAAGGAGAATACAAAAGCAAATGCAAGGGAGATTCCAATAGCCAGATTGACACCAAGACCTCCTCTTTTCTTTTGCGAGGCGAGAGAAAGAGCAAGAATCGTCAGAATGATAATGGAAACGGGCATGGAAGTTCTTAGGTAGAGTTCGTTTAGAAAGTAATTTAAATTTTTGTTTCCTTTGTTTTTCTCCTGCTCAATTAGTTTTAAAAGTTTGGGTGTAGTTTTGGTTTGTCCTAAGTATTCGTCCGGAAACAACTCTTCCGGCGGATAGCCGAAATTCAGGTCTTTCAAATCCCCGTTCGATATTTTTTCTGTCTGTTTTGGGCCGCTTTTCCTCTCCAAATAACTCGTGATCGTGAATTTGTTCTTTTTGGCATCCCAAAAGATCTCGTTCGCAGAAATTTCTTCAATCAATTTGCGGTTTTTATCAAATTTTTGATACAAAAAGCTAGACCCTCGTTTTTCTTTCCGGTTGTAATTGTGAATAAAGATAAAGGTGGTAGGGGAGAGCTGAGTCGCTATTTCCACGTTGCCTAGGATTTTCTCTTTAGAAGTGTCCCCCATGGTATAAACTTCCAATTTGTTTTTTTGAATGTTTGCCCAAGGCAAAACAAAATGGTTTGTTGCTAAGGAAAAAATGGCAATCACCCCCGAGGCAATAAAATAAGGACGAGCAAACCGGTGGAAACTTGCGCCACTGCTTATGATAGCTACAATTTCGGTGTTGTTGGCCAGTCGAGAGGTGAAGTAAATTACGGAGATGAACACGAGAATGGACATGAACGTAATGACCAAATAGATCATCCAAAACGGATAGAAATTAAGCAGGAAATATCCTACCGTAAATCCATTTCCTTCAATTCTTGGAGATTTAGATTGCACATCGATTACCACTACAATTAAGGAGAGTAGCAAAAGCATGAACCCGAGCGTCCCTAAGTACTTTTTGATGATATATTTGTCTAGTATGGTCATAAATAAACTAGAGTCTTTGTTTTAAATTAGGAAGTATGGAATCTTTCCAGGAATAGAAGTCCCCTTTCACGATGTGTTCTCTTGCCACACGAACGAGATCAAGATAGAATGCGAGGTTGTGAATTGAAGCAATCTGTTTGCCTAAATATTCTTTCGAAACAAAAAGATGCCTTACGTAGGCTTTGGAGTATTCCTTATCGACGAAGCTAGTTCCAAAAGAATCGAGGGGTGAAAAATCGTCCTTCCATTTTTGGTTTTTCATGTTCATCACACCGTTCCATGTAAAAAGCATCGCGTTTCGAGCATTCCGAGTCGGCATCACGCAGTCCATCATGTCAATTCCAAGACCGATGGCCTCAAGAATGTTCCATGGCGTACCTACGCCCATTAGGTAGCGGGGTTTCTCTATAGGAAGAATGTCCGTCACTTCGTTTGTGATACGGTACATTTCCTCCTCAGGTTCTCCCACAGAGAGTCCTCCTATGGCATTTCCTTCAGCTCCCTGCTCTGAAATGAATTCGGCTGAAGCTTTCCTTAGGTCTGAGTAGGTGGATCCCTGCACAATTGGGAAAAGTCGCTGTTTGTGGTCGTAAATTTCTTTGTTTTGATCCACCCATTGAATGCATCGCTTTAACCAACGGTGGGTCATTTCCATAGACTCCTTTGCTTGGTTATACTCACAAGGATACGGAGTGCACTCATCAAAGGCCATAAAGATGTCTCCTCCAATTTGTCGCTGGATCTCCATTGATTTTTCAGGGGATATGAAATGAAGGCTTCCGTCAATATGCGATTTAAATTGCACGCCTTCTTCCGACATCTTTCTACTTTTGGACAAAGAAAAAACTTGATATCCTCCAGAATCGGTAAGAATAGGACCTTGCCAGTTCATAAACTGATGCAGACCTCCTGCTTTTTGCATGATGTCCATCGTAGGACGAAGATATAAATGGTAGGTATTGCCCAGTATGATCTGCGCTTTAATGTCGTCTTTAAGTTCTCTTTGGTGCACCGTCTTCACGGAGGCCACTGTGCCCACAGGCATGAATATTGGCGTTTGGATTTCGCCATGGTCTGTGGAAAGAAGGCCCGCTCGAGCTTTGCTTTCTGATTTTTTCTCAATTTGAAAAAAAGGTTTTCCCATAATTTATCTTGCAAAAATAGGCACTGAGCCTACTTCTTTTAATTTTTTCTCAATATAGCTTTTCGCTTTGGGGTCTTTTTCCGCTACGATTTGCTGTGCTTGCACAAGGATTTTTTCAAGTACCCTAGGGGAAGCAATATAATAATTATAACTTTCTTGAAACTCTGTGGCGCTTACTTTTTGGGAAGCAAGCACATAGCGCGAGGTGGTTTCTAAATCCCCTCCTTTGCTTTGGTAATTTACTTGTTCGCTGACCGCAAACTCGGCAATAATCGTAGCCATCTGATCCGGTTCAATCAGATTCTTTGGCTTATCGACGGCGCCCGATTTTTGACACGAAGCGGCAAAGAGTACTATAAAAAGGAGTCCTAGTTTTTTCATAACCTTCCCAGAATTGATTTCCAACGCAAATTAAGAATCCCGAAAATAGCCTCTCCAATAATCCCTCCGTTCATTTTGCTTTCCCCGAGCAGACGATTGGTAAATATAATAGGGACTTCTTTGATTTTAAGACCTTTTTTAAAAACACGGTATTTCATTTCCACTTGAAAACCGTAGCCTTTTAATTTAATACGGTCTAAATCAATTTCACGAAGTGTGCTTTCTTTAAAGCATACAAACCCTGCTGTTGTATCGTGCACAGGAATTCCCAGAACGATTTGTACGTATTTAGAGGCGAAATAAGAAAGAAGAACTCGTCCCATCGGCCAATTCACTACGTTTACTCCTTGAGAATACCTACTGCCCACACTCATGTCCACATTTTTACATCCTTCCCATAGGGGAATGAGGTCGTTTGGATTGTGCGAAAAATCAGCGTCCATTTCAAAGATATAGGAATACTTCCTTTCTAAAGCCCATCTAAATCCGTGGATGTAGGCTTTTCCAAGTCCGTCTTTTACTTTTCGAACGGTTAAATGGAGAGTAAGAGGAAATTCCTTTTGCAAGGATTCCACAATTTGAGCGGTTCCATCAGGAGAGGAATCGTCTACCACTAAAACGTCAAACTTCTCTTCCAAAGCAAAGACGGCGCGAACGATGGATTCGATGTTTTCCTTCTCATTGTAAGTCGGAATAATGACTAGTTTTTCCATATTAATTTGCAAAGATAATGTATTTTTCAAATGCGTTTTTTCGGATTTAAAAATAGTCTTACTTTTGCAAAAACAATGTGGGCTTGGTAAGAATTATAGAAAACAGGGACTGGGTAGTCGGGGTTCTTTTAGCCTCTGTACTTGTGATGATTGTCGTATTGCAGTATTTGCAACGCGAACGCGGTCTCAAAGGATTTTTTACTGCGGCGTACAGTGATTCTGGAAATATATTTCCCACTTGGATTCTAATCTCAGTTGTGTACGTCTTCTTGTTATCTACTTTGTTTTGCTCTTACGTTCCCATGGTACCTCTCGAAATCGAGCGGCTCTCTATTTTTGGTTTTTCTTTGAATCGATTTGGCTATACACTTCTTGTTTTTAGTTTGTTTTATTTCTTGCGGTTTTTTCTCACCTTCTTTTTTTACAGCAGCGTAGGTCAAGATCGCAAATGGGGGCGTTTGTACTTTGTGACTTCCAAATTTTATATGGCTCTTTGTTTTTTACTGATTGGAGCGGTGGTCTTGAACTATTACTTTCTTATCGAGCGACTGGAGTTTCTCCAAGTGACACTTTTGGTGGCGGTTGGACTGTTTTTATTTAAAATTTTATTCTACGCCTTCAACCCAAACTACATTCTTCCAAAAGAGTGGTATTATAAAATTTTGTATATTTGCACGCTGCAATTTATACCCATACTTGCCCTATGGAAGTTGCTTTTTTTATAAACGAAATTAATGATGAAAGTAAAGTCTATATTGGTGTCTCAACCAGAACCAAACGAATCTTCTCCTTATTTGGAAATCGCCAAAAAAGAGAAGATTAAAATCGACTTCAAACCCTTTATTTTAGTGGAAGGTGTGGATGCAAAAGAGCTCCGGACACAAAAAATTGATTTGAGTCAGTATACAGGGATTGTGTTTACGAGCAAGAATGCAATTGATCATTATTTTAGATTGGCAGAAGAAATGCGTTTTTCAGTACCGGATACCATGCGCTATATTTGTCAAAGTGAAGCGGTAGCCAATTACTTGCAAAAGCACATTGTCTATAGAAAACGAAAAATCAGTTTTGGGGAAAAACTCTTTTTGGATCTAGCTCCACTGTTCAAAAAATACCCAAACGAGAAATATCTCCTTCCGTCTTCTGATGTCTTGAACGCAGACGTACCTAGCACCTTGGACAAGGCTGGAGTGGAATGGACTAGAGCGATTATGTACCGTACTGTTTATGCGGATCTATCACAGACTCCAGTAAACGACTATGATATGCTCGTGTTTTTCTCCCCACAAGGAATTCGTTCTTTGTTTGAAAACTATAAAGATTTTAAGCAAAATAGCACACACATTGCAGTGTTTGGAACTACTACGCAACAGACGGCTGAAGAATTAGGCCTCGTGGTCAATTTAATGGCACCTACGAAGGAAACCCCGTCCATGACCATGGCCATCGAAAAATACATTCGTAACGGGAAGTAGAGTTCATAAAACTCAAAATTAAAATAAGCCGTCTTTTCCCTTTGGATAAGATGGTTTTTTGTTACTTTTAGACCATAAATAAGATGATGCAGGCACCTAGGGCCCAAAGAATAGAAAAAAAATTAAAGAAGCATGGCGATTTACGAATCGATGCCTATTATTGGATGAACGATCGGGAATCTAAAGAGGTGAAGGCCTATTTAGAGCAGGAGAATGCTTATTGTGACGAGGTGATGTCCTCGACACAGGACCTCCAAAATGAGCTTTATGAGGAGATGAAGAGTCGGTACAAAAAGGACGATGAATCGGTCCCCTATTTTTTCAATGGCTATTGGTACATCGTTCATTACTTTGAGGGAAAAGAGCATCCCGTTTTCGTTCGCAGGAAAGGATCTCTTGACGCGCAGAGTGAAACAATCGTGGATGTGAACTCTCTTGCTCTCGGCTATGAGTTCTTTGAGATAGGAAGCGTAGCAGTAAGTCCTGACAATGAGTTAGTAAGCTATGCTTGGGATGCGGCAGGAGATCGTAGTTATTCCATTTCAATTGAGAACTTACGTACGGGAGAAGTCCTTAAGGATGAGCTTTTGAGCACCACGGGAAAACTCGTGTGGGCCGAAGACAATACCCACGTTTTTTATGTGAAACTAGACGAACAGCTCCGCGCAAGTCGAGTGTATCGACATCAGGTGGGTACCGATCCCTCTGAGGATGTACTGGTTTTCATGGAAGAGGACGAAGCCTTTGATGTGCATGTGCAAAAATCCAAATCCCAAGAGTATATTTTATTAGGTATTTCAAGCACCCTTTCGGATGAGTGTTGGTTTTTAAGATCCGATGAGCCTCTTGGAAACTGGAGCTTAATTCAGCCGCGTGAAGACGGATTAGAATACTGCGTCGAACCTTATAAACAGGAGTGGATCCTTTTAACCAATGAAGGAGGGGCTACCAACTTTAAGTTAATGAAAACAAGTGTTTTAACTCCCACTAAAGAACATTGGCAAGAGTTGCTTCCTTACGATTCTAACGCACTGTTGGAAGGGTTTGAAGTGTTTGAAAACTACCTCGTGGTAGAAGAACGGCGAAAAGGGCTTCTTTTCATCCGAATTGTAGATCGAAAAGCAAATGAGTCTCATTATCTTCCTTTCCAGGATCCTACCTACAGTGCTTATATAGGTCTTAATTTAGATTTTGAGACCGACCAGCTTCAATACGGGTACAGTTCTCTTACACATCCGAACCGGGTCTGCAACTACGATATGTCCCTTCGAGAGAGTACAGTGCTGAAGGAGCAGCAAATTATGGATCCTACGTTTAAGATTGAAAATTATACGTCTAGTCGACTTTGGGTGAAGGCGCGAGATGGAAAAGAAATTCCTGTTTCATTGGTGTACCGTAAGGATACAGAGCTTAGTACAGAAACTCCCTTGCTTTTGTATGCCTACGGTAGTTATGGGAGTACGGTAGATGCGCACTTTTCAAGCGTAAGACTTTCCTTATTAGACCGAGGATTTGTCTATGCCATTGCTCATGTACGTGGAGGAGAATATCTAGGAAGGGAATGGTATTTGGACGGAATGATGCTCAAAAAGAAGAACACCTTCTACGATTTTATAGACGTAAGCAAGGAATTGATTGCACGTGAAATGACCTCTTCACGTCATTTGTACGCGATGGGCGGCAGCGCGGGAGGTCTTTTGATGGGAGTCGTGATGAATTTAGAACCGACTCTTTATCATGGAATTGTTGCTCAAGTGCCGTTTGTCGATGTTGTGACGACGATGCTAGACTCATCCATACCCCTAACCACAGGGGAATATGACGAGTGGGGGAATCCAAACAAAAAGGAGTATTATGAGTATATGAAATCCTATTCTCCCTACGACAATGTTGAGAATCTTCCCTATCCCAACCTTTTGGTGACCACGGGTTTTAACGATTCCCAAGTGCAATACTGGGAACCGGCTAAATGGGTTGCGAAGCTAAGAGTACACACTCAGTCTGAAAATCTAATTCTGCTAAAGACAGATATGGATTCTGGACATGGGGGCGCAGCAGGACGCTTTGAATCCTTAAAAGAAGAAGCTTTAGAATTTGCTTTTTTATTAAAATTAGAACAAGCCACATGAAAGAAAATGAATTATGGAGCGAAGTAGAACGCTTCTTTGTCACGAATTTTGATACCGAACCTCACGTAGCCATCGAAACGGTCCTGTTTTTAATTGGAGTTCAAGAACTGGGAAGTGGCAAACAAAAGTACACGAAAGAGGACAAACTGAATTTGATTCACATCGCAGTATGTCGACTTCTTCAGCCTTATGGGTTTTACGAGTTCTCGCATTACGACGATGCGGGGTATCCTCATTTTAATGCCAAAGAAGAGATGCCTGAACTCAAGCCAAACGAGCAGACGATTTTGATGAAAAAGGCAGTCGTTCAATATTTTATAGATGAAAATCTCTTTTCTCAGGAGGTTCTCGATTCTCTATCTAAGGCGTAATTGAAATAATTGTGTTAAAAACCAATGTTTTAAGAGTGTTTGCTTAATTTTATGGCCTATTTTTTGTATTTATATTGTTAAATGGTTTAATTTTAACAATTGAAACTTAAAAAGAGCTCATGAATCAACGGTTTATTCCTATCATCTCCATCTTGATGTCAATTTCAGTGGTGGTTTTTGTGACGCTTCAAATCAAATGGTTGAAAGAGTACTACGGTGCGTTAGATCAGGATTTCTCGAACAAAGTAGAAGCCTCCCTTGTTAGTTCCGTGAGAGAACTTAATGATTTGGAGGTGGATAAATATTTGAACGAGACGTTTAAGAACTTCGGAAATACAGTCGTTGCCAACAGTAAACAACCTAGCTCCACAATCATTCAACAAACGGAGGACTCTGCGACCAAAAGAACCATCACGTATCAACAGAATATTATAGAACGGGAAAATTTACCGATTGCCAATACGGGCGATAGTTTAAACCGTATCAAGATGTGGACTGACGAGGTTCTCGTCAAGCAAACCAAAGATTCTTCGCATGCCGAGCCTTTAACAGCCGCGCTGAATAGTTCCATTAATTCAGGAGAATACAATCTAAAAGAATTTTATCGTATTGTTGGGAATAACCGTCCTATCGAAAAAAGGGTAGAACCAAAGGCGATTGATTCGCTCGTTCGAAAATCTTTAAAAAACCACGGAATCGAAATCGATTTCGGCTACGGAATTTTTGACAAAAGCGGAAACGTGACCAGCATCGCTAATGTAAACTACGAAACGCAAACGCAGAATGCAAAGTACGAAGAAGTGCTTTTTCGCGATGCGGATGACCAACCCTTATATACACTTTCCCTTGTGTTTCCTAGGCAGAACTTCTCGCTCGTGAAAAACAATCTTCCTATGCTTTTAGGTACTTTTTTGTCCCTTCTGACCATCCTAGGAATCTATATAACCTCCATCAATTATATGATGCAGCAAAAGAAGATTGCGGACATTAAAACGGATTTCATTAACAACATGTCGCATGAGTTCAAAACTCCACTTGCGACTATTTCCGTGGCCACAGACTCGCTGGCAAATGATAAAATCGCAAGTGTTCCCGAGAAAGTAAAGTACTATTCGCAGCTTATAAAGCAGGAGAATTTGCGCATGAAAAAGCAGGTGGAGAACGTTCTAAATATGTCTAAATTAGAACGTAACGAAGTTCAATTGTTCCTCAAGGAAACCAATGTAAGAAGTCTAATCCAGAAGATCACTCAATCGTTTGAACTTATTGTGCATGAAAGAGGAGGAGCGCTTATTCAAGAATTTGAAGCCACCGATTTTACTTTTAAAATTGATGAGTTTCACCTTTCCAATATGCTCGTGAATTTACTTGACAATGCAAATAAGTATTCTCCTGAAGCCCCCAAAATCTGGGTTCGAACCCGAAACGAAGGCTCCTTTTATGTCATAGAAATCCAAGACAAAGGAATGGGCATGGAAACGGTGAATAGAGTAAAAATCTTTGAGAAGTTCTTCCGCGAAGAAACGGGAAACATTCATAATGTCAAAGGGCAAGGACTAGGGCTTTCGTATGTAAAGAAAATTGTAGAGCTTCACAAAGGAAGTATTCACGTGGAATCCACGATCGGAAAAGGATCTAGCTTTACGGTAAAGCTGCCCATGGTTTAATAGAAAATCAATTTATAATCAAACAATCACAAAATAGTAAGAATATGAGCAATAGAATTTTATTAGTAGAAGACGACCAAAGTTTTGGTGCCGTACTAAAGGATTACCTGACGATTAATAACTTCGAAGTTACGCTCGCTACGGACGGAGAGCAGGGGTTAAAAGAGTTCACGGAGAATGAATTTGACATTTGCATATTTGATGTCATGATGCCAAAGAAAGATGGATTTAGCTTAGCGGAAGACGTCAAGAAAATTGATAAGTCTACGCCCATTATTTTTCTGACCGCAAGAAATTTAAGAGAAGATATTTTAAAAGGATACCAAATCGGCGCAGACGATTACATCACAAAGCCTTTCGATACCGAACTGCTTCTTTACAAGATTAAAGCGATCTTACAACGTTCTTCTACCATTGAGAATGAAGAACAGGAACAGTTTAAAATTAGCAATACGTACTTCGACTCAATGCTAAGACAATTGAAAGTAGGAGATTTAGAATATAAGTTGTCCCCTAAGGAAAATGACTTATTGAAGCTTTTGTGTATTCATAGAAATGACTTTATGCCGAGAGACTTGGCGCTTCGAAAAATCTGGAAAAAGGAAAACTATTTCACAGCCCGAAGTATGGACGTCTACATTGCAAAACTGAGAAAGTTACTGCGCGATGATGAAGGCTTAGAGATCATTAACGTACACGGAGAAGGGTTCCGTTTGCTTGTGAAAAATTAAATTTTGAATAAATATTTGAATTCTGCCTTTTTAGAGGCGGAATTTTTTTTGTGCGTCAAACAACACAACCATCTAGGATTACAGACCAACTTGATGAGTTTCCATGTGCACAAGAACTTGCACGATCATTGCCCAATTTAGAAAATGACATTTCGAAATTGCTAAATAGTACTTTTGGTAATAATGATCGGTATCACATTAGCTTTAATGCGAAAAGTGGATTAGGTGAAATCGATGGATATGAAATATCAAGTGGCAGTTATGAGTTTGATACATTTAAGTCTACAATTTATCTTAATGACGAAATGTTGAATAATGCAACAAAAGAGTATATCCTAATCACTATGTTTCACGAAGCAATTCATTCTTTCTTGCGATATGAAATGTTCAAGTTGGGACAAGAAATGTTTAGCAGTAAATATCCCATGTTTATTGTTTATAGTGAAAAATTACCAAATGGTATTCCTGTGTTTAAGTACTACTATGATCATGATCATAGTAATTTTGGCTTATTTATTCACGATTTAAAGAAAGTATTGTCTAGTTTTATAGTAGTTTGCCATTAAATGTCATTGAGGCGTTAGTAAAAAGAGGTATTGCACCAGAGAGCGATCAGCAAAAGCAAATTAATGAAAATGAGCGAAATACATTAATGAATAATTATCAAGGAACTAAATGTTAGATATGAAAAAGACTCTCATTATTTTAATTGGCATTTTGCCTTTGTTGATTTTTGGACAGCGATATGTTTTATTAAGCGAGTTGCAGTCAAATTTCAAGGTTAATTCTTTTAATTTGGATACTAAGGATATCTATGATATAGATGAACAAATCAGGGTGCATAATGTTTATGTGAGCCCAAACACTATTCTGTTATTCTCAGAGCTACCTGATCTCGAACCGACAAAGAGTAAGAATGTCCTCGAGTTAAAGGATATTAAGGGAGAAATCCTGTCAGGAAAGGATATTTTGAAACTAGTCACTGATTTTTACGCACAAGAAAGTGTAGAAACCCCATTTCCGAAAACTTTTGAAATCATTTTAGTGCGAGAGGAAAGTGGCAAGTACATCCCTAGTAAAACGCTCACAGAATTATTTCATGTCAAGAGGCTGCCCGCTCCTATGGTAGCCAGTCCTGGTGTAATAAATATATTGGAAGATCCAATTTCGATTGCTAACATGAAGAAGGTGGTTACGGAAGATGATTCTGGAGCCGTTTTTTTATTAGATGTTCGAGCGAACGCTCAACTAAAAAGTTTGCCTCAGGCGTTTTCCAACAAATATTATTTATCGAAGAAATATGAGATAGCGGGTAAAGAGGCTTATCAATTTTGGACTTTGGACGGATGGTATGTTACCGATGGTTATGACCTTCATCGTGGAATTGATCGGTTTGTTTACATTGAAAACCTTGGAATTGTTGGTGGATCTTTCGACTTTTACTTTAAACAGAAACCAACTCGCTCATCTCCTTCCTATTTTACGGTCTCCAAAGAAATTCTGTGGGACAATATCATTAACGAGAAAGTGATGGTAGCCAAGGAATTATAACCCATGAGTAGGATTTCAGGTTTTTCGGTGAATTAGTTCTTCGAAGTGTAGAAAATTATACCAAACTATTCTTATCCGCGTAATTCAATTTAAAAAAGATAGCCGTCATAATGGAAAAGGCGAGTAGTGAACTGCCTCCATAACTAAAGTAAGGAAGCGGAATCCCCACAGTGGGAAAGAGTCCCATCACCATTCCAATATTGATTGCGTAATGAATTAGTAGGATGGAAGCAAAGCTATATCCAAAGATTCGGTTAAAGTGGTTTTTCTGTCTCTCTGAGAGGTAGTAAATTCTAGCAATGTAGATGGCGTATGCGATGAGCAAAAGAGCACTTCCGAAGAATCCCCATTCTTCTCCAACCGTACAAAAGATATAATCGGTTTCTTGTTCCGGTACAAATTTACCTTGCGTAACGGAGCCTTGCTTGTACCCTTTTCCCCAAAATCCGCCAGACCCAATGGCTGTTTTTGAATAGAGTAAGTTGTATCCTGAAGTATCGCGAAACGCTCTTTCCCCTTTGTAGAGTACTTCAATTCTTTCCCGTTGGTGCTTCGGCAATTTTTCTAAAACGCTCGGTGTGGCGAAGGCCAAAGCGGAAAGTACAGCAAGAGAGCCACCAATGTTCGCGAAGGTGTAAACGTTCCACCGAATTTTACCATAGTATCGCAAGATTAAAATAGCGGTTAAAAGCAAAAGACCTAAAACCACATAGAGAGGGTTTACAGCGATAGAAACTAAAAAAACAACAGCTAGAATACCCACCACACCAAAGAGCCAACCGCTTAGTCCTTCTCGATAAAGCGCGATGAAAAAGGCGCCAAAGACGAGAAGAGAACCTACGTCCGGGATTGCCAATACAACAATGGCAGGAATGGCGACAATCGCAATGGCGGTTCGAAGGCTTTTGCCGTACTTGATATTGAAATTGGGTCCAGAAACGTAATGAGCAAGCATCAGGGCGGTGCCTATCTTTGAAAATTCGACGGGCTGCATGGTAAAGCTTCCGAATCTATACCAGTTCTTCTGTCCTAGAATCTCAGTTCCAAAAGGGAAAAGCCCTACAAGTAAAACAAGTCCAAGCAGGTAAAAAACACTTGACATATTTTCGAAGAACTTGGTTCGGGTAATGAAAATCAAGATCCCCACAAAAAGGGAAATGCAAAAGAAAAGGAATTGCTTTTTACCTAATGCGGGATCCACACTGTAGATATTCGCAATGGCAAAGGAGCTGATTAAAAGATACAGCGTAATTCCGAGTTTGTCTAATCCTTGAGTCCACTTCATAACCTACTTTTTAGAAGTTTTGCGTTCGTTGAATCGTGTGAGTAGGGAATCTCGACGGTAGAGTAGTTTCTCACGCTGCGCTTTGTTTTTGATAAAACGAAGACTGTCTTGAATCTGAACAATTTGCAAAGAGTCTTTGCTTGGTTCTTTGTAGAGACCTTTGCGCTTTTGCTCTTCAACCCATTGTCTACGGTATTCTCCCATAAAGCTCGCGTTAATCATGCGGTCGTAGAGGTATTCTCTTTTAATGGTACCTGTCAAAAATTTTTCTGCAATGATCGTACTGGCGGGACCTGCCCAGGTGGAGCCGAAGCCAGCATGTTCAATTAGGGCGATCACCACAATTTGCGGCTTTTCTTTGGGCGCAATTAACACGTATACGGAATTGTCTTTCCCTTGCGGTACTTGGGCCGTTCCCGTTTTCGCAAGCTGCGTAAATTCATTTGACTTTAATCCTCGTCCGGTACCGGCTAAAACCACCTGTTCCATTCCTTTTAAAATCGGATCGTAATGTTTGGGATCCACTAGGGTCTTATGTTTTACCTTAAATCGGGGATCCGGATTTGGTTTGCCGTCAATGGACTTGACGATATGGGGCGTGTAATAGAATCCTTTGTTAGCAATGGCTGCAATTCCATTGGCCAATTGAAGGGGCGTAAGCATGACATCGCCCTGTCCCATTCCATTAAAGATGGCTCCTGTGGAAAGTGGACTCCAAACTTTCGTTTTTGCTCGTTTTTCGTAAAATTCACCGCTAGGAATTTGTCCCTTGGCTCCTGTGGCTAAATCGTTGTTAAGGTATTGGCCAAAGCCAAAGCTTTCCATTATTTTCTTCCATTCGTTTACGCCTTTTGAAGGGTTGCCAGGGTATTTGTTGACAATGGCGAGATAAGCATATGAAAAATAGCAGTTGCTGGAGACCTGAATGGAGGGGATTAAGGGGTCGGCTCCTCCATGACCTCGAATCCGAAGACCTTTGTAGTTGAATCCTCCTCCGCATGGGAAAATAGTATTTTCATCCATAACTCCCATTTGCATGGCAGCGAGTGCGGTAAACATTTTGAAAGTAGAGCCGGGCATATGGGCAGACTGGGTGGAGCGGTCAAACATGGGCTTGTTAAACGTGTCGTTTAGTAGCGCATTAATCTGTTTGGATTTGCCAGGTCCGGTGAAAGAATTCGGATCGATATCCGGCCCCGTTGCGAGGGCTAAAATCTCTCCATTGTTTGGATCTAAGGCCACAATGGCCCCTCTTTTATTGACCATCATTTCTTCTGCAATTCGTTGCAGGTCGTAATCGATGGTGAGAGTTAAGTCTTTTCCAGTCACGACATCGACATCAAGATCTCC
Organism: Chryseobacterium sp. A321; assembly: GCF_054489265.1. NCBI lineage: Bacteria > Pseudomonadati > Bacteroidota > Flavobacteriia > Flavobacteriales > Weeksellaceae > Chryseobacterium > Chryseobacterium sp. A321. Next base: position 707,766 of record NZ_JBTMWZ010000001.1, read on the forward strand.
GTCTTTGTAGGGACCGATGTTTCGAAGTCGAATGTCTTTTTGAATATAGTGGATTCCTTTGGTTCCTCTGAGTACCTTTTCATACGATTTTTCAACCCCTGATTTTCCGATATTGTCTCCCGGTAAATAATAAAGTGAGTCTTTCTTAATGTCATTGTCATTAACCTCGTTGGTGTATCCTAATAAGTTTCCGGAAGTACCCACTTCATACTGTCTCTGTGGCCTTTCTATGATGCTAAAGGCTGGGTATTTAAAAATGATTTCTTGAATTCTAGCAATTTCGTCCCGACTAATGTTTTTCTTAAAGGTGATGGGAGTCATTCGAGAATAGTAGCGTTCTTTTTTGACCGAATCAAGAATCGAAATAAATCGAGGTTTGCTGATCTTCATTAACTGGCAGAACCCAAGAGTGTCAAAATCAGGTTTTAAAAGCGCTTGAGTGAAAGAGATTTCGTAAGAAGGTTGATTGCCCACGAGTATTTTCCCATTGCGATCAAATATAACCCCTCTTTGAGGAATAATGTATTCCTTTTTAATGGAAGTATTGGCGGCATTTAGGGCGTACCGATCGGTAAAAAGTTGTAAGTACGCAAGCCTCGCTATAAAGACAATAACGAGAAAAAGGAGAAAAAGAGAAATTTTTAAATACTGGGACCTCACACTTTTTGTTTGATTCTAAAAGCCAAAGCGTATATCAATATAAAGACAAACGAAATGCAGCTGCTTGCTAAAATGTTTAATAAAATTTCTATCGTTCGAGAGAATTTAAAGAATTCAATGGTTTGAACGGTAAACTGATGAACAAAGATACTTGAAAAAATAAAGAAGAGGAATTGACTCCATTGCAAGGTTTGAAAAGAGAAGAAATCTGTGGAGGTATCTGTGGAGGTTCGAAAGATGATCGTCCTAAAATACGCGATCAGCGTGGTGGCGAAGGCATTAATTCCCCAAGTTCCTAAAAAGGCGTCAATGCAAAGCCCTAAGATAAAACTTGAAACAAGAAAAAGGTACTTGTTTCGAAAGAAAGGATAAAACATGACGAAGACCGGATATAGGACAGGGGTATATTTTCCGGCCAGAGTAATTCGGTTTAGCACAAAGATTTGAAGTGCGACGAGCACGACAATGGAAAGAATGTCGGTGAAAATACTTCTACTAATCATCTCTTGACATTTGTACTTTTAGGGTATCCTGAATTTTTGCAACTTCTACTTTCTTTAGATTCTCAACGATATAGATCTTATTCAAATTCCCCATGGTTTCGCTGAGCTCCACGGCGATGTCCCAAAATCCCGTCTTGCGGTCTACTTGGTAACCGGCCACGGTGCCAATCATTACCCCTTGAGGGAAGATGGCGGATTTTCCGTCGGTTACTACGGTGTCTCCCACGAGCAAAGGAACGTATTTTGGAACGTCTTGCAAATGCATAATTCTAGAATCTTCACCTCTCCAGGTGAGGGTTCCAAAATATTGTGAGTTTTTCAACGCTGCATTAATTTTGATCTTGTTTGTGCTTAAAACAGACTGAACCAAAGCGTAGTGATCTGTCGTATTCACGACTATGCCTGCAATCCCTTTGGGAGCAATGACTCCCATTTTAGGTTTAACCCCATGAAGTTTGCCTCGGTTGATTGTGAAATAGTTATCCTGTCGATTGATGCTATTGTATACGATATCCCCATCCACAATGGTGTAAGCTTGGGCAATTCCGGTCGTATCTCGGATCGTTTTAAGAATCGCAGGGTCCGCATTCTGGTTCCCATAAAGCTCTTGGAGTAGGGACTTGTTCTGCGCGACAAGGCGATCGTTAATTTGCTTTAGTTTCAAATAGGAAGTCCCTTCGTCGACAAATCCAGAGACCGTCGAATTGAATGCAGTGGTTTGTCCGGCAATCCAACTTTGTTGCATAGAATTGCGGGTAAACACTAGGACAAGTGCGATTACTTGCAAGACCAGAAAAAAGAAGAACAGTGCATTCTTCGAAATTAATCTTAACAAAAATCCCATCCCCAAAAAGTCAAATTAGTATGATTAGCGAATCAAAAAGTTGAATTTATCCATGTTTTTAAGTGCAATCCCAGTTCCTCTTACTACGGCTCTTAAAGGATCTTCTGCTACGAAAACAGGCAGGCCTGTTTTGCGGTGCAAACGGTCGGCAAGGCCTCTTAAGAGAGCTCCTCCTCCTGCTAAATAAATACCTGTTTTGTAAATATCGGCTGCAAGTTCTGGTGGTGTTAAGGAAAGCGTTTCCATCACAGCATCTTCAATACGAACAATAGATTTGTCAAGCGCTCTTGCAATTTCTTTGTACCCTACCATGATTTCTTTCGGTTTCCCCGTAATAAGGTCACGCCCTTGAACTGGAATGTCATCGATGTCTACATCAAGTTCTTCCACGGCAGACCCTACCTCGATTTTCACACGTTCAGCCGTTCTTTCACCAATGTAAAGATTATGGTGTGTTCTAAGATAGTAAGCAATGTCACTGGTAAAAACATCTCCGGCAATTTTTACGGATTTATCACAAACAATCCCTCCTAAGGCGACTACTGCGATTTCCGTAGTTCCTCCCCCTATGTCGATAATCATGTTTCCTTCCGGCTTTTGAACATCAATTCCTACACCGATGGCCGCAGCCATGGGTTCATAAATTAAGCGAACTTCTTTTGCGTTTACTTTTTGTGCGGAATCTCTTACGGCTCTTTTTTCTACTTCTGTAATTCCTGAAGGAATACAAATTACAATTTTTAGGGCAGGTTGTATGAGCTTGCCTTTGATGGCAGGAATTTTTTTAATGAATTCTTTTATCATGTGCTCAGAGGCATGGAAGTCTGCAATAACTCCGTCCTTTAGTGGACGAATCGTGCGGATGTCCTCGTGCGTTTTCCCCTGCATGTGTTTCGCCTGTTCCCCTACGGCAATTGGCTTCCCGGATTGACGCTCGATAGCGACAATCGAAGGTTGGTCCACAACAATTTTGTTGTTATGGATAATCAGTGTGTTAGCTGTTCCTAAATCAATTGCGATTTCTTGTGTGAACATATCAAATAAACCCATCTTCTTCGATAAAAATATTAAGGATACAAAGATATAAATTTAGACCCATTATAAGAATCGATACAATCAATATTTGGTTAAAGTTTTATTAAAGTTTACTCAGGGCAAAGAGTTACTAGCAATATCCAGGAATTGGAATTTCGGAGTGACTTTCGTCATGGGTTTATTAATTAAAAAAGCCCTAAATTTGCCTTTGTTTACTATGCCACAAAATAATAACATACATCAGACCTCTAATTTTGCGGTGTTAAGTGTCAGTTTTGAAAAAGCCGACGCGAAAACCAGAGGTAAATTTGCTTTTTTTGACCAGCATGTCAAAGAATTTGTTGACCGAATTCATTCGGAAAACTTGGGCGATGCTTTCGTGGTTTCTACCTGCAATCGAACGGAAATTTATACCACCACTCCTAACTACCTTTTAATTGCGGAGCAATATTGCAAATCTGTCGATGTGGAATTGACGGATTTTATGAAATATGCAGAAGTTCTAAAAGAGAAGCATGCGCTCAACCATCTGTTTCGTGTAGCGGCGGGTCTAGAAAGTCAGATTCTGGGAGACTTTGAGATTATTGGTCAAATCAAAAACGCATACAATCGATTCAAAAAAGAGAAATCGAAATCAAATCCGTATCTTGAACGAGCGATTAATTCGGCGATTCAGATTTCCAAGCGAATAAAAAACGAAACTGGAATTTCTAATGGGGCTGCAAGTGTATCCTACGCAGCGGTCCATTATATTTTGAATTCCCAAACCCAACTCTCTGGAAAAAACATCCTTTTGCTAGGGGTTGGAGAGATTGGACAGAATACCGTAGAGAATTTGGTAAAGCACATTTACCAACCTAAAGTAAAGATTGCCAACCGTACCAACGAGATTGCAGAGAAAATAGCGCAAAAATACCAGATTCCCTATGTGGAATTTGAGGATTTTTCCAATGAGCTTCTTGAAACAGACATTTTAATTGTCGCCACGAGCGCAAAAACGCCGATTATTAAGAAGTCCCATTTTTCTGGAAAAAAACCTATGCTCGTGATTGATCTCTCGATTCCGAACAATGTGGATTCGGAAGTGAAAGAAATCAAGGGAGTAGAACTTGTGGATGTGGATATTCTTTCAAACCATATACAAGAAACCATGGAGCAGCGAAAGAAAGAAATTCCAAAGGCTGAAGAAATTATTAAAGGAATGACGAGTGATTTCATAGATTGGGAGAAGAAGCGGACGCTTGCTCCCACAATTCATGACTTTAAAGCCATGTTGAAAAACATGGAACGCCATGAGATGCACAGCATCCATAAAAAGCATCGGTATATTGCCGTAGACGATATGGAGCTCACAGATAAGATGATTCAAAAGATCACGAATCGTTTTGCGAAGTACATCATAGACAACCCGTCTCGAGCGAACGAAGTAAGTGATCTTATGCACGAAATGTTTGTGGAACAACCAAATAAAGAATTCAATGAAAAGCATTAAAATTGGCACACGCAAATCTCCACTTGCTCTTTGGCAAGCGAGAGAAGTGGCGAGGCATTTGCAAAATCGGAATTTTAAAACAGACATTACTCCGATTCTTTCGAAGGGCGATAAGCAACTAAATCAACCTCTTTATCAAATGGGTATTACAGGTGTGTTTACACGCGATCTTGATACCGCCCTTTTGAATAAGGAAATTGATATTGCTGTGCACTCTTTAAAAGATGTACCCACTTTGCTTCCAGAGGGACTAGAACTTGTAGCTTTCTTAAAAAGAGATTACCATCAAGATGTTTTGGTCAGGAGTCAAAAAGCAAAAAGCAAGCGACTTGAAGAGTTGACTCTTGCCACGAGCAGTCTTAGAAGACGAGCGTTTTGGTTGGAACAGTTCCCGGATACGAGCTTTGTCGATATTCGCGGAAATGTCCAGACGCGACTGGATAAAATTGAGAGTGGTCTGGCAGATGCAACACTTTTCTCAAAAGCCGGTCTCGCAAGGTTGGAGCTAAAAGTAGAATTTGAAGAACTGCCTTTTATGCTAAGCGCACCCTCGCAAGGTGTAGTTGTAGTTACAGCGCGCACAGAGGATTTAGAGATAAAAGAAATTCTACAGGGAATAAACGATCGCGACACACAAATATGTGTAGAAATAGAAAGAGCCTTTCTTCAAACTTTAGAAGGTGGCTGTACGGCGCCGATTGGCGCGTACGCAGAAATTATTGAAGAAGACGTTCGATTTCAAGGGAGAATATGCACTCTTGATGGACGCAATTGCATCGGTTTGGAAGAGATCTTGTCCAAGGAAAGTCCAAGAGAGCAGGGGATTAAGATGGCGCAAACCTTCCTTAATTCGGGTGCAAAAGAAATTATGGAGGAAGTGAAACCAAGATTGGGTGGTACTTTATAAGGAAGGATAAAGCGTTTTTTGAAATGAATATACTTTTCACAAAAAAAAATCTAGATCGAAAACTGATCGCCAAGTCACTTGGGGATCAGTTTTCCTATGATTTTGTAGAAGTAATTAAAACGACCCCTCTTAAAGTCGAACCCTTTGACTTAATAGATTATTCCTTAATATTCACGAGTGTGAACGGCGTAGATTCCTTTTTTGAAAATGGTTTTAAACCTAATGAAGTGTTTACCAATCGCCGGTACAATCGTATCTACACCGTGGGTCCTAAGACGAAAAATGCACTTCGCAAATATGGATTTGGCACCTACAAAGTAAAGCGCCATGCGCAAGAACTTCGAGAGTTTCTAGTCGAGAACGCTCAAGGGGAAAAGTTTTTGCATTTTTGCGGAACGTTATCCCTAACGATTTTAGACTCTTCTCTACCTCTACAAAACTTTAGCTACCGACAAATTCCGGTGTACCAAACCGAACTCCTACATCCAAAAGTAGAACAAGAGTACCAAGTGTTGGTCTTTTTTTCACCTAGTGGAGTGCGAAGTTTTGTTGAGCACAATAGTCTTGAAAACAAGAAATTGTTTTCAATCGGTCTCACCACCGAAAAAGAATTAAGAAAATATACTCAAAACAAGATAAATACAAGTATGGAAAGTAATTTCGAAGACCTGATGAAGGTTTTAGTTCGAGAACTTTCGCATACGAAATAAGCCCATTATGATTAAAAATGATTTGTTCCTTAAGGCCCTAAGGGGTGAACAGGTGGAAAGACCGCCGGTTTGGATGATGAGACAGGCAGGACGCTATTTGCCGGAATTCATTGCGCTACGGGAGAAATACGATTTCTTTACCCGCTGTCAACGTCCAGAGCTTGCCTCTGAAATTACGGTTCAACCTCTTCGCAGGTTTCCACTTGATGCTGCGATTTTGTTCTCTGATATTTTGGTCGTGCCTCAAGCGATGGGGATTAATTTTGAAATGAAAGAATCGGTGGGTCCTTGGTTAGAGAACCCAATTCGTACGATGGCACAAGTAGAAGCGGTTCAAGTACCCGATGTGGATGAAAGCTTAGGATATGTCTTTGATGCGATCGAGATGACCTTAGAGAAATTAGACAATGAAGTTCCACTGATTGGATTTGCGGGATCGCCTTGGACTATTTTATGCTATTGTGTGGAAGGGAAAGGCTCCAAAGCCTTTGATATTGCAAAATCCTTCTGTTTTCAACACCCTGAGGCCGCGCACCTATTGCTTGAGAAAATTACACAAACTACGATTAAGTATCTCAAGAGAAAAGTAGAGAAAGGAGTTTCTGCGGTTCAAATTTTTGATTCTTGGGGAGGGATGTTGTCTCCGACTGATTATCAAGAGTTTTCATGGAAATACATCAACCGTATTGTGGAGGCACTCAGTGAGGTGACCCAAGTGATTGTTTTTGGAAAAGGATGTTGGTTCGCACTAGAAGAGATGGCGCTTTCAAAAGCCTCTGCATTAGGTGTAGATTGGACCCTAACCCCAGAGCACGCTAGAGCTTTGGTTGGCCCAAATATGACTCTACAAGGGAATTTTGATCCTGCTAGACTACACTCCTCACCAGAGGTGATCCGAAAAATGGTTCATGAAATGATTGACCGCTTTGGAACACAGAGGTATATCGCGAATTTAGGGCATGGTATTCTACCTAATATTCCAGTGGAAAATGCAGAAGCTTTCATACGTGCAGTAGTAGAGTACGAAAAGAAATAGAAACCTCCTTGATTAAAGATGAAAAAGCGGCCTCTTGTTTAAGAAGCCGCTTTTTATATGGAGTCTTTGTCTAGTCCGATTACTTAATGTCAAATGTAGCAATGACCGGAAAGTGATCCGAGATGTGAACACTTCGATCTACCTGATAACTTCTTGCTTTTAGAGAGTTCGAGTGAAATAGATAATCAATTCGGATTGGAAATTTATAATCGTGAAAACTCGTGGCACTTCCATGTCCTACTTCTAAGAAGGGATCGAGTAGGCCTTCGACCAAATGATAGTATTCCCAAGAATTTGGAACGGAGTTAAAATCTCCTCCGATAATGACAGGGTAAGGTGACTCCTGAATTGCACGACGAATTTGTTGTACTTGGCTTTGGTGCGCTTTAAAGGTAGGGACGAGTCGGAAAATGAGTTTTTTAGCCTTCGCTTGATCTACAGCCGCATCCCCCGAGGGTTTTACCATCGATTTTTGAAGCTGAAAGGGTTGAAGATAAACATTTACAATGCGTACGATTTTCCCTTCTATATCAAGGTCAGCGTAAAAAGCGTGAGAATTCGATCCGTCTGTAATTAATGTTTCCTGGTTTACAATTTTGTACTTAGAAAACAGCTGAGTCCCACCCTGCGTAATTAGGTTTTCTGAATCCAGTTTTGTGTGATCTTCCTGCACAATGACAATGTCAGCATTTTGACTGGCCAGATAGTCTTTGACACTTGTTTGGGGGTTGCCAGTGGCTTCTATTCCATTTTTGGTGTTGAAGGTGATAATCTTGATTTTCCCTTCAGCAGAAACCGACGGGTTGTAATTTACAATACGCTGAGCCGGTTTTAGAAAGAAAAGAGATAGAAGTATAAAGACAATGGCCCTTTTTTTCCAAAGTACAATCCAAAGAAGCGTAAGTCCTAGATGAAATATCAGAAGAATAGGAAAGGACAGAGATAACAAGTTTAAATAGCCTAAGGTTTTAGGAGCTATATAGTCATTTAATAACGTGCCTAGCATCAAAACGACGATACAGAAATGGACAAACGTGAGGGCTGCTCGAATTAATGCCATCTTTGAATGTGATTTTTTCTAAAGTACAAGGCAAGCAAGAATCCAACGATTGCGCCTCCAATGTGAGCAAAATGGGCAACTCCTCCCATGGATCCACTAAATCCTAAATAGAGCGACACGACTAGGATAATTGGAAATAAATATTTTGCTTTTATAGGGAAAGGGATGAACAAGAAAACCAATTTCGCATCCGGAAACATGGTTGAAAACGCAGCGACTACGCCGAAAATGGCACCGGATGCACCAAGCATTTTCCCGTTCAGCATTTGACCCAGAAGCAGGGCGTCTGGATTATTAAATACACTCATATCACCGTGATACCCTTGGGCGCTTTTCCGAAACACCTCCGCAATGTCGACTCCTTGCGTTTGCAATTGGGTTACCACTGTGTTTACTTCGTAAAAATTCCATACGTTAAAGAGAATGAAAGCACCAAGTCCACTTACAAAATAAAGGATTAGGAATTTTTTCTCTCCCAAAACCTGTTCTAATACTGGGCCAAAGCTCCATAGGGTGAACATGTTAAAAAGAATGTGTGTAAGGCCAATTCCTTCTCCCATGGGTGCATGCATGAACATATGGGTGACAATTTGCCACGAATGAAAATTAGGAGAAAAAGGATAGTAGGCCGAGAGTAAGTCGTAGAGTTTTCCGCCAAAAAGTAAATTACTAAGGAGATAAACAACGATATTGATTATAATAATACTTCTTGTAATGGGGGGGATGTTTTTAAACATGCTTTAAAATTTAGTTTTTAACTCATCAAGTGGGAGTTCAATAAAACATTTTTTACCTCCTGGAGTATAGGTTGGGAATCCAATCGCAATGTATTCCTTGATAAGTGCCTCTGCTTCGTATTTATAAAGGAAATCAAAACGAGATTTGGAATGGATCTTGTCCCATTGGTATTGGTACTGGGAGAGGAACTCTTCCTCACTTTTGTATTCCAATTTTTCAAATAAGTTTTCTAGGAATTTGATGACCATACTTTCTTTTAAACCCTCTGGCACAGCATCGATTCGAAGCGTGTTTTCATGGGCTAGGGTCATTTCAAATCCTAAGGAAGGCAAATGCTTTTTAAAGGATTTGTATTTGAGTTTCTCAATTTCATTCATTAAATATTCTAAGGAAAATAGCAGCGGTTGACTGACCGAGCTTCTTTTTTTGCCTTGGTTTTTATGACCAATCAGAATTCGATGCATTCTTCCAAGGTCTAGCATCAAGGTTTTGTCTCCTTGATTGAAAAGCCAATACCCATTGGGAAGTCGCATTAAGTCTTCATCAAATTCTTCGTCCTCGAATAAGTTGATTTTGGAAGGTTTTGCCTCTAGAGGTGTATCGTATATTTCTTGCAGATTGACGATCTCATTGGCAGTAGCAGCATCCGTTGCACGGAATGGATTGAAATCACGAGGTACCGAAATATGACCCGGCTTTTCGTTCATAGCACTAGCAGACGATCCGTTGGATCCTCCCTTGTTTTGGAAATCAAGAAATGTATCTAGGTTAGGGTCTCGGTCAAAATCAAGGCTAGGGGCAATGTTGTAAATACCAAGCGCTTTTTTGATTGTGGAACGAATTAAAGCAAAGATGAGATTTTCATCTTCAAATTTGACCTCTGTTTTTTGAGGGTGAATGTTAATGTCAATCTTTTCAGGATCAATTTCCAAGAATAGAAAAAAGGAAGGGTGGTAACCAGGCATCAATAATCCTTCAAAAGCATCTTGTACTGCCCGATTAAGATAAGGACTCTTGAAAAATCGATGGTTAACAAAAAGAAACTGTTCTCCTCTAACCTTTTTTGCACCTTCAGGTTTCGAAACGAACCCACTAAGCTTGATCCAATCTAAATCTTCTTTGATGGGAATCAAAACGGGCTGTAATTTTCGACCAAAAATTTCAATGATTCGTTGAAGCATGGTGCCCTTACGCAATCTAAAAATGATTTCGTCGTTATGATACAATTCGAACTCTATGTCTTGATGGGCAAGTGCAACACGTTGAAATTCATCAATAATATGACGAAGCTCAATATTGTTATTTTTTAAAAATTTACGTCTTGCCGGAATGTTGAAGAATAAATTTTTAACCGCAAAACTAGATCCTTCGTGCGTTTGGATGGGTTCTTGAAATTTAAATCCACCCCCTTCAATGTATAGGTTGGTGCCTGTTTCTGCCAGCCTTTGTTTTGTTTTTAGCTCCACTTGAGCCACAGCTGCAATGGAAGCCAATGCTTCTCCACGAAAACCCTTTGACCTGATCTTAAAAAGGTCTTCAGAACTCTTTATTTTCGAAGTCGCATGGCGTTCGAAAGCGAGTCTAGCATCGGAATCCGACATGCCTAGTCCATCGTCAACAACTTGGACTAAATTCTTACCTGCTTCCCGTACAATAAGCTCAACTTTAGTGGCTTGTGCGTCGATTGCGTTTTCCAAAAGTTCTTTTACAATGGATGCAGGACGTTGCACGACTTCACCCGCCGCAATTTGGTTGGCGACGTGATCAGGTAAAAGTTGTATGATATCAGACATGCACGAATTTATTAAGGCAAAAATACGGATTAGATTCGGTAATAAAAATATGTAAACGAGTGAACAGCTAAAATAAGGCCATACCTAGATTTGAATTTACAGTGCGCTTTATAACCTTTTGAAATAAGGACAAAGCTTGGCTACAGCTTTCGTAGGTATTTCTGTTTTCTTCAAAAATTTCTTGTCTTCGTAATACACCGTAAGAGGGAGATTACACGTTCGTTATGGGATCGTGTGAAAGCACTAGAAAGAAAGCACTGCTCCTTGTTTCGCCGCTTCACGATTGATGCTCTTTTATAGAGGTCCGGTAAAATACATCTTGTTTCTTGTTAAATACATGCTTGTTCTGTAGAATACTAGACTGAATTTAAGGAACTTCACAAAAATAAAAATGGCGTGAAGAAAAAGAGAATTGATTTTGAAACGAAGATTTGGGAGGGAGTCGAACTAGACTCTTGGTTGTCTGTGATGCGAGCCTTTTTTCGTGTGGAGGACCTAGTGACGCTTAAAGAACAACGAAATGAAATGCTTCGTTTTGCATTCTCTTCGAGTTCCGCTCCGATTAGAATGGGGCACAACGTGTTTTGGAACTATCTCTGCATGCGATCCTTTCTTAAAGCGTGCTTTGTTTTAAGTAAGCAAACTTATAAGTGGAGACTATCTGAGGCTCTAATTCCTTCCTCTAATTTATTGTTTGCATCGCTATCGAAACTGGAGTACCAAGATCCGTTCTCAATCTTTCGAGACGCGTTTAAAAAATACAGCCTTAAGGATTTTGAATGCTTTAATAGTCAGGTAGTTCACTTGTCTATGGAGGAGTTTTCTGAAGCGCCTGAGGTAAACCTTCTCGTTTTGCAACACTTTTTGGTTAAAATGCTTGATGGAGCACAACTTATTCTCGAGCGTGATCCACAGAGGATTTAGCCCTAAAATAGGGCGTTTGAGACGGGTTAACAGATTTTTAAATTAGGATTTTACAATTAATTAGCAATTTATTACATTAACCTCAACTAAAACTTAACTATGGAATCGAAGAATCGCTTCAACACGCGGTATATAACTAACGTAGAGGACGCTAGAAGATCTTTAGAAGCTCTGCTTGGAAAAAATGAAAAGGGTGCACTAGAAAAAAGTGTTTATGATCTGAGTTCAAGCTTGAACATTCCTATTCTTGAGATGCATGTTAGAGAATTTCCAAAAATTTTACAACGGTATCGGTTTGACCAATTAATCTCTGCTGAATTCGAAATTAAAGGGATGGAATCAGTTGATATTAGACGTTTGGGTTATATGACCAGTATTCTTTCGCTCGCATCCTTCGGAGGTGGCTTAATAGATGAGAATAATAAGTTAATCCCCTTGCCAAATATTAAAGGTAACAATGCTTGCTTTGGGATGATACAGTATCTAACTAATTTCATTTCACTGGATGATTACTTTGATGTTTTGTATCTGATGGTATTTACCGCGGTTGGTAAGGAGTATTATGATGTGATTAACTCGAAAATACAGCATGGTGAACTTAGGGCAGAAAATTTGGAGATTATTTACTCTGACCCTGATCTAGAAGTTCACCGTAATTTGATGCTTGCTTTTTCTATGATACGGATGTTTTTAGAATCTATCTATGTCTACTTTGATTTAGAAAGTCATTATGCTGAAAACTAATTCTTGATTTTGACCGCAATTCGAACTACAGTATTCCCATGTTTACCAATATAGTGTGTTTAGTTAAGTTATCTGAAGATTCCTATTCAAACTTGTATGATTAAATACTAAATGATTTGGAAAGGGAAACAAGACGAAATGCTTTTACCCAAAAGAATCTAGTTACTAATAATTAGGGAAAGACTATGCCAATACCCTATCCTTTTTAAATTGAATTAAAGAAAATGAAAATTTCTTAATGCATTGGCACTTAATCTTAAAAAAAAATAAACATGAAAAAACTTTTCTTGCGTAACAAACTTTACTTTGGCAAAGAGTGGTCAAGCAATGATGTTAAAACAAGATAAAACAGAAAATACCGCAAATGATTATAGAGAATTGGAAAGAAGTATACAAAATAATTTGAAGAGATATAACAATCCAATTGAATTATCTCAGAAAGTGGATTATAAATAGTACCAAAATAATAACTAATTTTGGTTTCATCCTTCATCTAGAATAAAAAAGGCTATTAATCGTTGATTAGTAGTCTTTTTATGTACTCCAGACGGAGGTGTAAATACGTCCCTAATTTTAAGTTCTGGTTCTATATTTCAGGACAAGACATAGTTTAGAGCGGATATGACATAAGGGAAATGGGGCTTCCCTCCGACCAAAAAAACATCTCCGAAATTCTAGAAATATAATTCTTGGAGAATTTTTGCATTTCTTGGAGAATCGAATTATGATCATAATCTCAATTTTTCAATTGGTGTATTTGCCAATAATTCGCCTCCAAAAATCTTTGTAATAATTTGCACAAAAATATTTTGTCGCACCAAACTGTATCTTCAGTAATGAGAATTTGTTCTTGATCCCTTTTATTAAAGCCAGCATTGAAGCCAACTCTAAAAACAAAAAAGACTGTTAATCAATGATTAACAGTCTTTTTGTGTACCCCAGACGGGACTTGAACCCGTACGTCCTTGCGGACACAGGATTTTAAGTCCTGCGTGTCTACCAATTCCACCACCAGGGCAAAGTAGAAGTTGAGCGAAAAACGGGACTCGAACCCGCGACCCCAACCTTGGCAAGGTTGTGCTCTACCAGCTGAGCTATTTTCGCAAAAAAAATTTCTAAGTGATTAGAAATTTTTAAAATAGTGCGGATGAAGGGACTCGAACCCCCACGCCTCGCGGCACCAGATCCTAAGTCTGGCGTGGCTACCAATTACACCACATCCGCAGTTATTATAAGATCTTCTTTTCTTTTTTGTGAGTGCAAATATAGCTTATTTTTAAATTGTAAAACAAATTTTTTTTCATTTTTTTTATTTGCAAAATACTAGGTTTTGAATTCATTTTTTTAAGTTTGTTTTTGCTATTTTTACCGAATTAAGTTTTTAGATTATGGAATTACAAGGCACAGTGAAGAAACTTTCTGAAACCCAAACTTTTAACAGTGGATTTCAGAAGAGAGAATTAATCCTTTTAACGCAGGAACAGTACCCGCAGCCTATTAGTATTGAGTTCTTGCAAGATAAGATCTCATTGCTAGATACAGTAAGCGAGGGCGACCAAGTTAAAATTGGAATTAACCTCAGAGGAAGAGAGTGGACAAGCCCTCAGAATGAAGTTAAGTACTTTAACTCGATTGTTGGCTGGAGAATTGAAAAATTGGCTTCTGACAATTTTAATGAACCCACTCAAGCTGCCCCACTTGAAGAAGGAGCAAAGCGTGAATCGCAAAATGCAAATCCTTTCGAAGAAGAGGATGATGATTTACCTTTCTAAAAAGTAAAAAATAATTGATTTGAATCCCACTATCTTTGGTGGGATTTTTTAATTCTATGGTTTCATTAAAGAAAGAGGAAATAGGATTTCCGGATCCAAGAGAGTACCATCCTTTAGGGGGTCTCATTGCTATGGGAGGTGACTTGTCTTCCGAAAGGCTATGGCTTGGTTATAATCTTGGACTGTTCCCGTGGTTTAATCCCGGTGAAGAGATTTTATGGTGGTGTCCGGATCCTCGATTCGTTCTTTTTCCAAAGAATTTGTATGTCTCCAAATCCATGAAAAAGGTTCTTAATTCCAACCAATTTACCTTTACTAAGGATCAGGCCTTTGAAGAGGTTATGCGTGCTTGCATGGAGGTCCCTAGAGTGGACCAAGACGGAACTTGGATCAGTGAAGAGCTGATCAGTGGGTTCTTAGAACTGCATCAACAAGGCAAAGCTACGAGTATTGAAGTTTGGCAGGGTGATACGCTTGTAGGTGGGTTTTATGGTGTAGTGGTGGGAAATGTGTTTTGTGGTGAAAGTATGTTTTCAAAAGTAAGCAATGCTTCAAAGGCCGCATTTATCACCTTTGTACAATCCAACCAAGGCAATTACAAATTAATCGACTGTCAAATTCACTCCAATCATTTGGAAACTTTTGGAGCCGAAATGATTTCAAAAAAGGAGTACCTTGAAATTCTCTTTGAGTCGAATGGGCTCTAAATTCGATTAAAACTTAAATGAAACATTTGCGAAGAACGTACGTCCGCGATCATACCAGAATTTGGTGCCAAATAGAGGTTCTGATCTTTGTGAATCTATTTGGGATTCCGGATAGTTTGTGTTTCTAATTTGTTCGTAGCCACCCGAAATATAATCTCTGTTATTTAGTACGTTGATTACGCTTAAACTTAACCCTAAGGTGTAGCGCCCCACACTGAAAGACTTTCCTGCATCCAAATTAAATAGCCACTGATCTTCCATTTTGACTTGAGAAAGTAGGGGTGAGATGGAAGAGGGACGCGCTGCTGGAATTACAAGTCCTGTATTTTTGTCTGTGCTTTGCTCGTAATGGCTTCCTGTTTGAGGATTGGTGTAAAAATTGGAAGTTCGATTGGCTGCATAAAAGTCCATGTAATGGTCTGCGAAAAAATTGGCAGAACCGCCTAGCCACCAAAGTTTTTTATTGCTATATCTAAATCCTAGCGTAGCTGCTGTTTGTGGGGAACCCGCTAATTTATAATCTTTGATTTGTGCCGGGCCTAAGTCTTGATATCCTTGGGCAGAGGTTTCGTTTTCGGTGGTTAGAAGTACGATTGGATTGTTCTCAATGGTATACTCTCCTAAACTGGATATGGCAAAGAGTTTTAAATTCGGAAAAATCCTCGCCTCGATTCCGACTTCGATTCCCTTGTAGCGCTTTTCAACTCCGGATAAGAACTCGGTTACATAGGATTCTGTGTTGTTATTTGTGCCCTGAGAGTAAAGATCTGTGTAGAATCTTGAAACTTCGGTCCCATTTTTTAAATCACTCCAAAATCCTGACACACGAATTCTTAGGGCTTGGCTACTATAGTTATAGCGAAGTTCGTTGGAACTTACAACTTGGTTCCTTATTTCAGGCGTTTCCAGATTGCTTAATCGAGGGTTGACAAATAAGTCCGTAAGGGTAGGGGCAGCGCTGTAAAGCATCGCATTGTATGAGAGCTGACTTCTAGGATTTAGTTTGTAGCTAACTCTTGCTTTCACGCCTGCATCCAGATTTTCAATTCGCTTGCTTAAACCTTTTGAGTTGCTGTAATATGGATTTAGGTAATTGCCTTTTCTTTGAGAGGATGTATAGTTTACGAAAACAGAGGCCATTACATTCCATTTGTTAAGTTCAGCATCTGTGGACAGATTGAGGCTGGCTTTGTTCTTAAAAAACAAAAAATCGTATTTATAATGATCGCCGACGGTAAGTTTCGTATTTTGATTGGAGGAATCGTAGTTTTCATTGCCATTGGAAGCGTACTGGTTTAGTGCAAATTCTGCCCCCAGTAAATCGTTTATTTCTTGATAATGCTTCGAAGTGAAATTTTGATAATTTAAATTCAGATTTAAATTCCAAAAATCAGTTAGTTTTGTGTCGAAATGCGAAGCGAAATTAAAATTTTTGATGTCACGAACATCTTCTACCACCATATATTTAGCACCTTCTTCTAAATGGTTTTGATTTTCCATTCGTAAAGCTTGCCAATTGATTTGATTAAAGGAATCGTCTTCGTTCCATCTCTGTTCGAGCAGTTCTAATTCACCTGGGCGTGCATTTATAGATCGGTAATAGCTGGGTAGGTTTGTGTAGTACGTAGGGTAGGGATTGGGTGCGTTTCTCCAGGAAAGACGGCTTTGGGCGTCTCTTCCGTATTGATACGATAAGGTATTGTTCCAATTGCTGTTCTCGCCAACCACATTGTAAAATTGCAGTTGGAAGACAGGCATAAAGGAATTTCTAGTACGCGCACTGCGATTTTTTCCTCCATCAAATCCCCAGTATGCATTGTAATTTTTACCCATTAAATCGTACACTTCTCTTGTGTTTGCACTATAGGTGTCTCTTTGAGTGGGTGCTCCAAAGGCCGTAAAGTTTATAGAAAAACGGTCTGACAACTTCTTTTCAACCGATCCAAAGTAAGCGTAGGAGTCTTGTTCAATTCCCTGAATCACGCCATCGCTTCCTGATCTTTTGCTTACAGAAAGAGCAAACGCCCATCCGCTAGGAAAAAGTCCACTTGCGTAAGAGGCTAGAAGTCTGTTTTTATAATTGCGATTGAGGTAGGAATAAGTAATCGAAGCCTCTTTGTTCAAATTAGAAGCTTTCGTGTCGTAGTAGAGGGAGCCAGCAAGATTTGCAAAGCCGTATTTTGAAAAGGATAAATAGTCAGAGATTTCAGAAGGATGCCTCGTAACGTCGCTTAATCCTCCCCATTGAATAGGATCTACTACGCCGTCTATGGGATCCGACATTGATACTCCATTAAAGGAAATTTCTTCGTAGCGGTTGTCCACCCCTCTTGGAACAAAATTATACATGCCCTGTTCAAGCATGGCATTTTTTTGATACACATCCCGTCTTGCACTTAGTAGTGAGGTCATGGGCTGTACTAAAGATCCGTCACTATCGGCAATGGCATCATCAAGAACTAAAATTCCTAAGTCAGTACTATGGTTAGCAGAGCGCATGCTGATGACCCCAAGGTCTTTTCTTTTTTCACCCTGCTCGATAGTAAAGGTGATTCGTCGCGGTTCTAGTCCGGCCTTGGAAATGTTTATTTGGTAGGTACCGGGATCTAATCTTACAAATTGGAAGTAGCCAATTTTGTCGGCTACAAGGTCATTGGAGGATTGGCTTAAATCAACCTCCGCTCGTTCTACTGCATTCCCATGCTCATCTTTAATGTAGGCAAAAGCCGTAGTTTGCGATTGAAACCATGCAAAAGTGAATACGGTAAGGGCGATTGAAAAGAGAATCCTAATTTTCAAACTTTGATTTCTATTTGTCTTTTGCACTCCCATAACCATGGCTTGCCTTCTTGCAAGAGTGCAACAAAGGTTTGACTTGAAAAATGATTTGGAAACTAAGGAAATCATTCGGATTCTAGTGGTTTGGTCCAAAGTTTTCCCTTGGAATTTTTGGATTCACAATGAGGGACTTTGTGGGGTGGGTTTCGTACAATATTTTGCTAGAATTTTGCAACAATAACCGTTCCAATCTTTCCTATTGCGGGCTCAATAAGCAAAGTTGCTTGGATTCTTTGAGTGTAGTTCAAGTTTGGCGTTTAATTTGCTGCCTTTCCAGCATATACAACAGTCATGAAAACAACATTCTATCTAGTTTTGCTCATTGGAGCTTTAAGCTTTGTCACGAGTTGCAGTAGTTCGCGCGCACTGAGTAAGGGCGACTCGACTGTGATGAAACCGGAAAAGAATGAAGAGGGGGAATGGGAGCTGATTGTAATGGACACACAATTTGATTATTTTCTCTCTGCGATTGCAAAACCGCAGAGTATGTATAGCGAAAGCAGTCTAAAAGTACGCAATGCAAGTTTGGTTTCGGAATGGAATAGCTATTACTATTCAGGACGTTACCGAAATGTAATTGAGTCAGGGATTGATTACGATCCCAATGAAAATTACGGAATGGCTTTCGAATATAAATTGTATCAAGTCTTTGCCTATGTCCAATGGAAATACGGCTTGAGACTTCGAGGTCTTGGAGGAGCCGAGGTGCGCTAATTTCTTCTAACTTAGCATTCTTTGAGCCTTACGGACTCCCTCTACCAATGCGTCTATTTCCTCTAGTGTATTATAAATTGCGAAACTCGCACGAATGGTACCTGCTATTCCATAAAAGTCCATAATAGGTTGAGTGCAGTGATGTCCTGTGCGGACGGCAATACCCAGTTTATCTAAGATCATTCCCGCATCGGATGCAATTCCCGCATTATTCAACGTGAAAGAAATTACGCCTGCACGGTGTGCATTTTCGGCATAGATATGTAAGTCGTCGAGCTGCTGAAGTTCTTTTTGGGCGTATTCAAGTAGTGCATGTTCGTGACTTTGTAAATTGTCATGTCCAATGGATTCCATGAAATCTACTGCTGCCCCTAGGGCGATATTTCCTCCCACATTCGGGGTTCCTGCTTCGAATTTGAAAGGGAGTCCCGCATACGTGGTTTTCTCAAAACTACAGGTAGAAATCATTTCTCCTCCACCATGGAAAGGAGGAAGTTTTTCAAGTAACTCTTCTTTTCCATAAAGGATCCCAACTCCCATGGGAGCGTACATTTTGTGGCCAGAGAAGACGAAAAAATCACAATCCATTTCTTGCACATCAATTTTTAAATGTGGCACAGACTGAGCACCGTCAATGATGATTTTAGCACTAGAATTTTTACGGATCATGGAAATAATTTCCTTCAGGGGATTGACTACACCTAGCGCATTGGAAATTTGATTAACCGAAACTATTTTCGTTTTCTCACTTAAATTATTTTCAAGAAAAGTAAGATCGAGCTCACCTTCCAAGTTCATAGGGATCACCCGTAGTTTTGCGCCAGTTCTTTCGCAAAGCATTTGCCAAGGCACTATGTTGGAATGATGTTCCAAATAGGAAATTATGATCTCATCACCAGCCTTAATCTCGCTTGTATGCGCATAAGCAAGTAGGTTGAGGCCCTCCGTAGTTCCCTTTGTAAAAATGATTTCATAATCATGTTTTGCTCCAATGAATTTTTGAATTTTCTTACGCGAATCTTCCATAGCCTCTGTGGCAATTTGACTAAGGGTATGAATTCCTCGATGCACGTTTGCATTGTATTCAAGATAGTACCGGTCCCAGGTTTCTAGTACCGAGAGGGGTTTCTGCGAGCTTGCTGCATTGTCCAGGTATACTAAAGGTTTTGAATTCACTTCTTGCGAAAGAATTGGAAATTGGGATCGTATGGCTTGTATTGAAAACATGTGTCTTATTTAGAATGGTTCAAATTTACGGAATTTAAAAGGAATCAAACAGTTTATGCCTCGAAGAAATTAACAGAAATAGCAAATGGCCTAATGCAATTAGACCATTTGAATTTTCTTTTTTCGATGAAAATTTAAAGCTTAGACAAAAGGGTTCTAAAGTTTGTTTTTTCGTCAATGATTCTTCGTAAGTCTGCTACCTTGACTCTCTCTTGCACCATGGTGTCACGGTCACGTAGCGTCACGGTGTGTTCTGTTAAGGATTCATGGTCCACGGTGATGCAATACGGAGTTCCAAGCGCATCGTTTCTACGGTATCGTTTTCCAATGCTATCTTTTTCCTCGTAATTCAAGTTGAAGTCGAATTTTAAATCGTTGTATATTGATTCTGCATATTCCCCTAACCCGTCTTTTTTCATAAGCGGAAGTATCGCCGCTTTAATAGGAGACAAGGCCGGAGGTAGAGAAAGAACAGTTCGCTCAGACCCATCTTCAAGCACTTCGTCTTTTAAGCAATGTGACATTAAGGCAAGGAACAATCGGTCGAGTCCAATGGAGGTTTCGACTACGTAAGGAACGTAGTTCTCGTTTTTCTCAGGATCAAAATATTGAATTTTGCGACCGGAAAACTCTTCGTGCGCCGAAAGGTCGAAATTGGTTCTGGAGTGAATACCTTCGAGTTCCTTAAATCCGAAAGGAAATTTAAATTCAATGTCCGTCGCTGCATTTGCGTAATGGGCTAACTTTTCGTGGTCATGAAATTTGTAATTTTCTGCTCCGAGTCCTAACGCCAAGTGCCAGTTAAGCCTTTTTTGTTTCCATTGTTCAAAATGAGAAAGTTCGGTATTTGGTTGTACAAAAAATTGCATTTCCATCTGTTCGAATTCACGCATTCTGAAAATAAATTGTCTAGCAACAATTTCGTTACGAAAGGCTTTTCCGATTTGAGCAATCCCGAAAGGTAATTTATGTCGGGATGTTTTTTGTACGTTCAAATAGTTAACGAAAATTCCTTGAGCAGTTTCGGGTCTTAAATAGAGGTCAGTCGCGTTTTCAGCAGAGGCTCCTAGTTTGGTTCCAAACATCAGGTTGAATTGTCGAACGTCCGTCCAGTTTTTACTTCCTGAATCAGGATCTGCAATCTCTAGTTCCTCAATTAATGATTTAACATCTGCCAAATCATTGCTTTCTAGTGATCTCGCCATTCTAGAAAGAATGGTTTTTTGACGTTCGCGATAGTCTAAGACTCTCGCATTTGTAGATTCAAACGTCGAGAGGTCAAAGGATTCTCCGAATCGCTTTGCCGCTTTGTCAATTTCTTTCTGTGCCTTGTCTTCTAGCTTTGCACAATAATCTTCAATTAAAACATCGGCACGGAAGCGTTTTTTACTGTCCTTGTTATCAATTAACGGGTCGTTAAAGGCATCTACGTGACCGGAAGCTTTCCAGATCGTAGGGTGCATTAGAATCGCGGAATCAATTCCGACGATGTTTTCGTTTAACTGTACCATGGCTTTCCACCAGTACTGCTTAATATTGTTTTTCAGTTCCGCGCCGTTTTGTCCATAGTCGTAAACGGCAGATAGTCCGTCGTAAATTTCAGAACTTTGAAAAATAAACCCATACTCTTTTGCATGGGAAACTACTTTTTTAAACGCATCTTCCTGTTTTGCCATAATTGTCTTGATAATTTGGACAAAATTAGTGAAATAAAACTGAATAACGTCGGATTTAGCTCGTTTCGAGACTTAATTTGCCAAACAGGGCGGATCGCATTTTTAGCAGTTTTGAATAAGGTTTTGCAAAAGAGAAATTCCTAGATTATAGGGTCAGACTATAGAAAAAGCTTTAAATTTGTCGTATCCATCTTTTTACTATGTACAAAACTATTTTACGTCCGCTTCTATTTAAGTTAGATCCTGAAAAAGCTCACCATCTGACGTTCTGGATGCTTCGGAATTTCGGGTTCCTGGCTCCCTGGTTTTTACGCAAACCCTTAGAGGATTCCAAACTTGAACGAGAGGTTTTTGGATTGAAGTTTAAAAATCCAGTGGGTCTTGCAGCGGGATTAGACAAAGATGCGAAACTTTATAAGCAGCTAGGAGCCCTTGGATTTGGATTTGTAGAAATTGGAACCTTGACACCTAAGGCGCAAAGTGGCAATGAAAGGAAGAGGCTCTTTCGGTTGGTGGAAGATTCCGGTATTATTAACCGAATGGGGTTTAACAACGAAGGTGTAGATAAAGCGGTTGAGAGGTTGAAGTCGAATACGGGTGTGTTAATAGGCGGAAATATTGGAAAAAATAAATTAACGCCGAACGAAAAGGCAAGTGCCGACTATAAACTTGCTTTTGACGCTTTGTTTGAGGTCGTGGATTATTTTGTCGTCAATGTAAGTTCGCCGAATACTCCAAACCTTAGAGCACTTCAAGATAGAGGTCCTTTGACAGAGTTGTTAAATGAATTGCAGAAGCAAAACAATACCAAAACCAAATCAAAGCCGATTCTTTTAAAGATCGCCCCCGATTTGTCCGAAGACCAATTGCTAGACATCATTCAAATTGTTAAAGAAACAGGTATTTCTGGGGTGATTGCTACCAATACAACTCTTTCGCGTCAGAATTTAATTTCTGTCAATCAAAAAGAGTCGGGAGGGTTATCGGGAAAACCCCTAAAGGAAAGATCCACCGAAGTCATTCGTTTTCTTCATGAGAAGAGTGAGGGAGCGTTTCCTATTATAGGTGTCGGTGGAATTCACTCAGCGACTGATGCACTTGAGAAACTGGAGGCAGGTGCTTCCCTTGTTCAACTGTATACGGGCTTTATTTACGAAGGGCCACAGCTGATCACAGAGATTAACAAAGCCCTTTTGAAACAGGCTAAATGAAAAAATTAGCAATCGTATAGAGGATTAGTCCCACGAGTCCTCCCACGAGAGTTCCATTCACACGAATAAATTGAAGGTCCTTTCCGACTTCCAATTCTAATTTTTCACTAAGCATTTGTCCGTCCCAGTTTTCCACTGTGCTCGAGATTAAATCGCTAACTCGGTGCGTGTTTCGTAAAAAATATCGATAGGCTGTAAGTCGAACCCATTTGTCAATTTTAGTTTTTAAGTTCGGGTCCTCAGTAAGATCCACGGCTAAGTTATGGATGGATTTTTGAAGATAGGCCTTTAGTGGAGAATCACTTTGAGCGAGTTCCTTTAAAAGAAGGGTTTTTATGGAATGCCAAATATCCTTTGCGTAGCTCTGTACCCTTTCTTCCGTGAGAAAATAGGATTTCATCGAATGGATTTTCTCGTTCCATTCTTCTTTCGTTTTTAAGTCCAGTGACAATTCCTTTATTTTTTCTGTCAGAACTGATCGAACAGGATGAGATAAATCCGATTCAATTTCTTCAAAGTACGAGACAATTCCTTTTGAAATCTTATCTGCAATGGCTTTGTCTACAAAATTGGGAATAATCGAATAACTCTGTCTTTTCACACGCTCTCTAATTTCCTCCTCGTTTTCAAGAATGTACGTTTTGATGTGAGAAGCGATCGAGCTTACTAGAAGTTGGTGTTGATCTTTTTCGACCAAATATTCCATCGTACTGCCTAGTGCGGAGGCTAAATTAAGATTTTCTGTAAGTTCGTTTGTTTTTTGAACTAGGAAGGATTCTATGGAATGGTCTTCCAGTTTTGAAATAAGATCTTGTATAATAATAGACCCCTCGGAGATTAAAAGTTGCTGGTTGCTGGGTTTTAGAAGCCAAGTGCCTAGGTATTCCGATAGGTTTAGCTTTGAAATGTAAGGGCGAATCGTCTCCGCAGATAAAAAATTGCCGACGACGAACGAACCTAAGTTGTCTCCGATTTGGTCTTTTTTGTTTTGAATCAAGTTTGTATGCGGAATTTTCAGCCCTAAAGGATAATGGAATAGGGCACTGACCGCAAACCAGTCCGCAAGTGCGCCTACCATTGCCGCTTCTGAAAATGCATGCAGATATCCTATCCAATGCGAATCAGACTGCTTTTGTATGGCGGTGGTCACCATAAAAATAGCCGCCATTAAAACAAAGAGTCCCGTTGCAAATAGCTTATGATTTCGTAATTGTCTTCTTTTTTGTGTTTCTGTCATTTAGTATTATTTCACTAATTTTGAACTAAATAAATAAGTTTTAATAGGCTCTTTAGGCCTTAAGAAACTGATCAAATGAAAAAAATTCTATTAATATTGGGAGGTATACTACTTCTGCAAGCGTGCTCGCAGAGTTATTCTCCTATTAAGTCCAACGTTATGCAAGATTCTACATCAAAAAACAATCCATACTTTTCTCCTAATGACTCTACAGCAGTAAGCAAAAGCAATGAGGAGTGGAAAGAAGTGCTCGCACCTGAGCTCTATTATATTGCACGAGAAAAAGGAACCGAGCGTCCTTTTAGTGGCAAATACAATGAATTCGACCAGCACGGCGATTATTATTGTGCGGTTTGTGGTAACCATTTGTTTAGGAGCGACCAAAAATTTGCTTCCACTTGTGGCTGGCCTAGTTTCTTTGAGGCCGATAAGAACGGAGTCTCTTACATGAGAGATTCTACCCACGGAATGGAAAGGATTGAGGTTCTTTGCAAAAAATGCAGTTCGCACCTTGGACACGTTTTTAACGACGGTCCCAAACCTACGGGTGTTCGTTACTGTATGAATTCGGTGAGTCTTACTTTTGTAGCTGACACGCAAAAAGAGGCAGAATAATAAGGATCAGAGCTGTTAACATTGTTATAAATTTCTGTTAAAGTGTTTCATAATAACGTTCTGATTGTTATGATTTTATAAATTTGCAATCGCAATTCTATTTAACATAATATTTATGACAAAGAAAATACTGCTCTCTCTGGTTTCCGTTTTGGCCTTAAGTACGTCTTACAAATCGTCAGACTCAGCTAAATCAGTCAGCACGAAGGAAGCTAAATCAGATACTTCTGCATACGTGGCCTTACCTGAAGTGAATGTAGAGAAGAGTTCATTGTCCCAGATCGTATTGAGTTCATACAACCGACTTGATTTTTCAAAAGCGAACGAACTAAGTTTTGAGGTGTTTGAAAAAGCAATGACGGGATTCGAAAATCTCAAAAAAGCAGGGGAAATTAAGGAAGAGACCGTTTTATTGACCGTTTTGGATTTTTCCAAATCTTCGAATGAAAAACGTCTGTGGGTGATTAACACCAAAACGGGGGCGATCCTGTTTAATGCATTAGTTGCTCATGGGAAAAACACCGGGGAGGAATTTGCTCAGAACTTCTCGAATACCGAAAGTTCCCTTCAAAGCAGCCTTGGCTTCTATCGTACGGATTTAACCTATCAAGGGGGTAATGGATACTCTTTAAAATTGCACGGGCTCGACAAGGGATATAACGACGCTGCATTTCGTCGGGCTATTGTGATGCACGGTGCAAACTATGTAAACGAAAATTTCGCAAAACAGCATAAGCGTATCGGGCGAAGCTGGGGATGTCCCGCTGTTTCTACTGAATTAGCGAAACCTATTATTAATACCATTAAGGACGGAAGTGTTTTGTTTATATACTATCCGGATCAATCCTACTTGAATGAAACTAGATGGCTTAAAAGCTAAGAGCTCTGAACATCGAAAACAAAATGAACCTGATTCTTGAGAGAGTCAGGTTCATTTTGTTTTAGAGTGGAATGCAGTCTATTCCAGTATTTAAATTAGAATTTCACATCAATTCCAATGTAAAAATTAGCAGGCATGATTGGCGCGTAGATCATGCCGCCATCGAAATAGTTTCCAAAAGGATTCTGTGCATCTATAATGGCAAGGTCTTGCGTATACGACGTCAAGTTTTCACCCCCAAGATAAACTCGGAATTTTGAGGAGAAATCTCGAGCGATCTGTGCGTTTAGTGTACCGTATGACGGGGAGTAAGAGGCAAGCCTAAATTCCGCTGGGTTTTGCTCCGTAAGAGGTAGTCTTTGTTTTCCAACATAATTAAGGGTTGTGTCAAAACTCCAAAAGGCACCCTTGTCATTTTTTGTTGTAGCATAGGCAATATTGAGGAAACCTCGGTGCTTCGCCATAAATGGAGCTTGCTTTTCGCCACTGTGGTACTCTGCCTTTACATCGTAAAATTTGTAGGCTAGGCGAACGTCTAAGTTTCTTACTGGACTTAGGTCAAATTGAGTTTGAAAACTGTTCGCGTACGATTTATTCTTAAGATTGTAGAAAAGAATTTTATGTGTGGATTCGTCCAAATCTAAAATGACCTGGTTTTGGAAATCGGTACGGAAAAAATCGACAAGTACTGCGGCACTGCGACCAAATAGTTTTAGCTGTTGGTTAAAGCTAACACCATAATTCCAGGCGATTTCGGGATCTAAGCCATACAGATCGTCTCTTGTTTTTTCCACTTCAATTTGACGGTTCGAAGCAAGGTAAGCTTGACTTTCTGCAAAAATATTGGCAGTTCTAAAGCCTCTTCCTGCGGAAAGCCGAAGGGTAGTAGAAGGCGAAAGATCGTAACGGAAATTTAGACGCGGGGTGAATTGTGTTCCGGCTAGATTATGGAAATCCGCTCTTGCCCCTGCCACTAAAGCATAGTTAAGTCCAGTTAGAGTGTATTCAAAAAACACACCTGGGACCGTTTCTGTCCTTTCGATTGGGTCCTCTCGATATATTTCATCAAATCGGTCGTAAAGGAAGCTTACCCCCGTTTTGTACTTATGGTTTGTGTTTCCAATAATGCTTTCAAAGACCAAGTTAGAGTAGAAGGTTTGTTGCTCTCCTAAGTAATTTCGAAGCCCAAAGAAACTATCCTGCTGATGGTAGGTGTATTGGTTCATCAAGCCAAGGCTTTGATAGGGTTTTCCTTTGAAGATGTATCCTGTTTTATTCCATACTTGAAATCTTGAGATATCAATGCCTACACCGTAAGCACTTTGCTCTGAGGCGGCCTTGTGTTTATCAAAGAGGGTCTGTCCACCGTAACGGGAGTCACGAACCAAGTTAATTCCAAAGTGGCTTCCCCATCCAGAGTGGTCCAGATCATTGTAATTTAGGAGATACGCTAAGTTCATTTGTTCTCCTGTCGGTTGGTCCAAAAACCCATCTTGGTTGTGGTCTTCTTGCCCAAGGGTTGCATTTCCATGAAGAAGGATGCTTTGGTTCCAATGCTCATTCAAACTTGAGGTATGCGTAAGGTTCATCTCGGTTCTTGCATTTTGATCGACAAACAAATTGAGCTGGGTCTCATTTTCCCCTGAATATTTACGCAGCTCCGTGTTAATTTGGCCTGTAATACTTTCATAGCCACTCGTCACGGTACTTCCCCCTTTGGTGAGTTGAATTCCTCCTATCCACCTTCCAGGGATGAAATTAAGGCCGTATGCAGTGGCTAGACCGCGGATCTCCGGCAAGAGTTCCTTTGTAAGGGCGGTGTATTTTTGGTCAAGTCCTAGCATTTTAAGCTGCTTGGTTCCGGTCACTGCATTGCTATAGGACACATCGACTGTTGCATTCGTTTCAAAGCTTTCTGCCAGATTGCAGCAGGCTGCTTTTAGAAGTTCTTTCTCTCCAATGTTGAAAACAAGGCCTGCGCTCTTTTTGTCTAGTGCGGTCGCCGCTTTGGTCTTTAAAAGAGAAACCGTTTCTAAGTTTGTTTCTCGACCTTCTGGAGTAGTGGTATCAGACTCGTCCTTGTCAAAATGAACAAGCTCGCTAATTTGCCCTAATGGAAGATCACGGTCATACAAACAGCAATCCGGTAAATTTTTATACGCCTTATCCTCTGCTGTAAAAAGTTCATTGTCATGCCCAACCATTGCGATTTCTTTGAGAATGGTTTCGGCCGAGGTTCTCGACTCGTCAAATTCAAGCGTTAGTTTCTGCGTTAAGGGTGTCCATTTTGCCTCCGTGGCTCCCGCTTTTTTCGCGGTCGATTCGATACGCAATTGACAGGATTCACAGTTTCCCCTTACAAAATATTCGTTTGAATGCTTGTGGTTAGTAGAATCTGCATCTAAGAAAGAAGGCTCACGTGCATACAGACAGCAGGCGGGAAGATTTTGATAGGCCGCTTCCGATGCTTGCATATATTGATTGTCATGTCCTGCCTCTGCAATCTTCGTGAAAATAGCGGGTATGGAGGTCTTTTGTGAATCGTACTGCACGGAAAGAGTCTGAGTGCTAAGGTCCCATGCCGCAACCGTCGCACCTGCCTCTTTCGCGCTTGATTCAATTCGCTCTTTGCAGAGCTCACAATTTCCTTTGACTAAGGCGCTATGTTCATGAGTTGTTTGCGCCTGAAAACTACTGCTGATAAGTAGTATGCTTAAAAATAGGAAGTATTTTATAGTAAATTTCATTAGAATAGTTCGTTGTATAATTTAAAGTTCATCCTTCCGGAGGTCTTAAAAAGTTCATCAAAAATGGAACTTTCAGGACTTAAGAAAGTCTTGCAGCTGGAATGCAGTAGACTCCTTACCTGGGATAGGATAAATTTGGGGTGCAATAAAGGGGGAGAAAGTGGAAAGGAGCGTGCGTCCTACGTCCAATAAAGGGTTTAGCCTATTTTAGGAGGTTGCCATATGTCCTTGCTGCTATCTAGCACGAAAGAAGATATGTAACTAAAAGTACTTGTTCTGAATTTTCGAGCCGAACAAAGACTCGTGTCTGAGAAGCTCGAGTTGAGTAGGGGTGTCCCGACATGCAGACACAAACCGCAGTGCTGCGCACAGTGCGAGTCGCAATTCTGATCAGAAGATGGATTTGAACGGTCTGAGCCCGAATCCGTTTGTTGCATGGGATTATGGCATGGATCTGTGCTTTGGGTCTCGCAGCAATTGAGCGCCATGATTTGAGCGGAAAAATTTTGCTGTGGAAGTAAAAGAACTCCCAAGGATAAAAGGATTAAAAAAAGCTTGAGTTTGCGTTTCATTGCAAATGCAAAATTATGAAATACTTCTTAGGGCAAAAAAATAAACCGCTAGAAATTTTCTAGCGGTTGATATTTTTCAATTAATTAATCTTACTATTATTCTGTGCTAAGTTTTGCGCATCCATAAAGCCGTCGTTTATAACGCGTTTGGCGAATCTGAATTTTGGACCCCAATAACGATCGCTAAGCGGGGAAATCATTACGCCTCTAGAGGTTGCCGCATGAATGAAGTGAATCTCTCCGTTGCTATCCACATCGTGAACAATTCCTACATGAGAAATTCTGCCTCCTCGTGAGAAGAATACTAAATCTCCTTTGCGGATGTCTTCTTTTGCGATTTGTTCTCCTTCTTTTGCTTGGGAAGCGGCTACTCTTGGTAAGTTAAGTCCCATAGTGGCTCCAAACACAGAAAGGACGAAAGCGCTGCAGTCAATTCCGTTTCTTGTGTTGCCACCATAACGGTAAGGGACTCCAAGATACGATTCTGCTTCGGCTAAGAGTCCGTCCATTTTTTTCTCAAACTGAATGGTCTTCTCAATTTCCGCCGCTTTATTGGCAGTTTCGACAGAGGCAAGTGCCATGTCGATTTGTTGAGAAGGGGTTAAATCTTTCTTTAAAAAGTTGAGAGTCTTAGGACTTACAGCTGCCAGTTTGGCATCTGTTTTGTATAATATGGGTTGAGTAACAACGTAGTTCGAAACGCAAGATTGTAATGTGAATACAGAAGTAATTACAGTCACATAAAATAGAACTCTTTTCTTCATATATATTTGATTATCTGTGTTATAGATATTATTTACTTTGATTTTGACTAGACAAATGTAGATAATAGAGCCAAAAGATGCTGTTTTTCAAAATTAAAAACACTCTTTTTTAACACATTTTAACATTATCATCCGATATGTTAAAGGAAGACGGTCCGCAATCCCTTTATTTAGGGGTTGCGGCTTTTTGTTTTGTTAAGGTTTATTAACATTTATTGTTTTGGTCTATTTATTATATAAATCTATACTATAATTCCGTAAAAGTGGAGAGGTCGAAGTGCTCTATATTTGTCATGTTGTAAGGTCTGTCTTGTAACTCACTTTGAATCTTATAATTTGTACTTTTTGAAACCTAACCTTAAGTGTAAGTTGGCAAAGAAAAGTGTTGAGGGTCAATGATTTTATGAATTGCTTTGCTCTCTTAATTTATTTCCTTTGTAGAAAATAATACAACCTTAATAGAACAAGATAACGAGGGGACAAGAAGAAAACAAGAAGAGCGCAAATCCAAGGGGATTCCCTGGGTTTGCGCTCTTCTTTGAATTAAGCTTTCGTAGCCGCTTTTTTCTATCTTGTAAATAGAAGTTCGCGGTACTTTGTCATTGGCCAAAGTTCATCGTCTACAAGCATTTCCAGCGTATCGCATGCCTCTCGAATTTTATCAAATCGGGGTCTTACATCGTCGCAGTATGTTTCGGCTTGCTTCTGTCCGTGCTCCTTTTCGGCTTTGTCTTTTGCTTTCAAGAGTTCATCTACCCCCACTTTGATTTGAGATACATTATGGGAAATGCTGCGAATTAAATCCATTTGCTCTTTAGCAAGCGTTTGAAATTCTTTATCTGTGAAAATTTCTTTTAGGCCTTTTACATTGTCTATCAATCGGTTTTGATAAGAAAGAGCGGCAGGCACAATGTGATTTCTTGCAATGTCTGAAAGTACTTTGGCTTCAATGTCAATCTCAGTTGCGTATTTCTCTAATTTGATTTCGTTACGAGCTTCAAATTCTCTATGATTATAGATTCCGAGTCCTTCATAGAGTTGAATGAATTTCTCGTCAAGTTCACTTTTTAAGGCTTCGGGAGTGGTTCTAAGGTTGTTGAGGCCTCTTTTTTTAGCTTCTTTGGGCCAGTCATCAGAATATCCATCCCCTTCAAACATAATTTGTTTGCAGTCCTTTATGTATTCTCTTAAGACGTTAAACAATGCTTCGTCTTTCTTTAGTTTTTTGTCTGCAATTAATCCATCTACTTGCACCTTAAACTCTTTCAATTGTTGAGCTACAATTGCGTTAAGTACGGTCATCGGTTCTGCGCAGTTGGCTGAGGAACCTACGGCTCGGAATTCGAATTTATTTCCTGTGAATGCAAAGGGAGATGTTCGGTTACGATCCGTATTGTCCAAAAGGATTTCTGGAATCTTACCTACCACGTTTAATTTAAGTTCCGTTTTTTCTTCAGGGGAAAGTTTTCCGTCGGTTACCTTCTCAAGCTCTTCAAGGACACCAAATAGCTGGGTGCCTATAAAGGCCGATATAATTGCAGGTGGAGCTTCGTTTGCCCCGAGGCGGTGATCGTTGCTTGCGGTGGCAATTGAGGCGCGAAGTAAATCTGCATATTCGTGTACCGCTTTAAGGGTATTGACAAAGAAGGTAAGGAACTGAAGGTTTTTCTTGGGGTTTTTACCTGGACTTAATAAATTCTCTCCTGTATCCGTTGCCAGTGACCAGTTGTTATGCTTTCCGCTTCCGTTTACTCCTTGAAAAGGTTTCTCATGAAATAAAATATGAAAGTGGTGTTTGTGTGCCACTCTGGCCATGATGTCCATTAGTAAGGAGTTGTGATCGACCGCTACATTCGTTTCTTCAAACATGGGCGCAAGCTCAAACTGGTTGGGAGCAACTTCGTTATGACGAGTCGTGACCGGGATTCCAAGTTTCATGCATTCGATTTCCAATTCTTTCATGAAGTTCATGACTCGCGTTGGAATCGATCCGAAATAATGGTCGTCTAATTGTTGGCCTTTGGCCGGGGAATGTCCTAGCAGCGTACGACCTGTAAAGATTAGATCGGGTCTTGATTGGTAAAGAGCGCTGTCAATTAGAAAATATTCTTGTTCCCAACCTAAGGTAGGGGTTACTTTGGTGATGTTTTTGTCAAAATAAGCTTTGCAAACTTCGGTCGCAGCATCGTCTACGGCGGATAACGCTCTTAAAAGTGGCGTTTTATAATCTAATGTTTCTCCCGTATACGAAATGAAAATGGAAGGGATGCAAAGGGTTGTACCCATGATGAAGGCAGGAGACGTCGGGTCCCACGCAGTGTATCCACGGGCTTCAAACGTATTTCGAATTCCTCCATTAGGAAACGAGGAGGCGTCAGGTTCCTGTTGGATAAGCATGGCTCCGCTAAAGCGTTCAATGGCTCGGTCGCTTTCGAAAGGGGTGAAGAAGCTGTCATGTTTTTCCGCAGTGGTTCCCGTTAGAGGTTGAAACCAGTGTGTGTAATGGGTTGCTCCTTTCGAAAGAGCCCAATCTTTCATGGCAACCGCAATTTGATCCGCAATTAATCGAGGGGTTTTCGTTCCTTTTTTAATGGCGTCTTGGATAAAGGTGAAAGCTTCTTTTGTTAAATAACTACGCATGGTCTCTTCCGAGAATACGTTTTCACAAAAGAGTTCTGATAATTTTTTAGGAACTTCGATCGCGTTGTTTTTTCTGTAATCGCGAAAGGGAAGTTGCGACAGGGCGTTGAATCTTAGTGTTGGCATAGTGATCTGTTTAGACTGCAAATTTAAATAAAAAATCAATTCAAAATAAAA
This sequence comes from Chryseobacterium sp. A321, assembly GCF_054489265.1. NCBI lineage: Bacteria > Pseudomonadati > Bacteroidota > Flavobacteriia > Flavobacteriales > Weeksellaceae > Chryseobacterium > Chryseobacterium sp. A321. The sequence goes on from NZ_JBTMWZ010000001.1 coordinate 739,989, forward strand.
AAATGGAAAAAAACAGGGGGTCTGATTTGAAAATAATAGTATTTGTGCATTTGCACCTGCTGTATTTAGGGGTTAGTGTGTTTAATTCTGAATTTTCGTGAGAGGTCTATTTTTCCCAGCATGTCTTTTTATGACCCGAATCCAAGTGGATCACCTGTCTACTTAGACGTGATTATTGGCGAACGGAACTCATTTCATAGGATGAACTCATAAATTCACAAAAGATTAATTTAATTTTCATTAACTTTGTGCGTCATTAATTGTAAATTTAACAATCTAAATATAATTTATGGCGACCAATTTAAAAGCACGCGAAACGACAGAAGCAATTGAAAGGCTGTATGTCACGATGCGTCACTTATTCTATAGAGGTTTCTTCAAGCCGGGCGGCATTTCGGGAGAAACAATTCGAAACCTTTTAATGACTATTTCACCTGAGATCTATGGATCGATGGGCATCAAAAACAAAGTAGAACTAGACGGTTTGCTTTATGTTCTTGATCGATTGCCAGCAGGAATTGAAGAAACGGCATTTGTTCATTTGACTTCAGACGAAGGATTTGAGAAGGGAAGCTTCGAGCTGATCGTTCCTAAGAAAAGGAGACGGAATTGCTACCGTATTGATTCTCATCAAATGAATATTGAAGTCCTTTTAGGACGCTCTGAGATTTACGACATCTTAACTCACTTAACCTTCTTATATATAGAGGCGGATAAAATTCGAGAAATAGCTTATCATCAAGGAGAGAACTATGCTCCTACAAGAACCTGGCGAATTATTGAACAGGTGGCAATGGGGGAAAAGAAATTAAGTCGAAAAGAAAAGGAAGTGGCATTAATTCACTTGTCTTCACTTTTAGGAAGAACCTTTGAAGAGGTCCTTCAGGCCTACCATAATTTTGGAGACGACCAGAATCCCGATCGCCTTTTCAAAATCATTTACCATTTAGGAAACAATTCCTTAAATGATTTGAAAGGGATTAGAGATCGTGAAATATTCTTTAGTGCTATTCTAAGAGAACGGGTGGGTCACCACCTTTTCGGAGAACGTTGGGCCAATCAATTAAAAGAAGAACTCGTGAGCAGAGGACTTCAAATGAAACCACTCCACATCATCTCAGCGAATATGCACTCCGTTAAAAATATGCTGTTTGCCGAGAATGCTTTAGGGTTAAAACCCTCGTCGAATGAGGTAGATTATACTCTTTACGAGGAAATTAGCAACAAGAAGCCTTTACAAGAAAAGATTTTAACTTATTCTGAGAAGCACGGCCTAACCTACGTGAAAGATCACAGCGGAAGTAATATTGATGTTCAAATAATTGACCTCTCGAAAGTGAACCTTAAGAATTCACCTTTTGGTTCCTTAGGATTTAAGGGAGACGATGTGGTACTCGTGTTTGACTATGCATTTGGGGAACAGGCCTTTGAAGTGATGGATGAGTTGTTAAGACCATATCAGTCGAATGAAGAGGTCTATACAATGAAAGTGAAGTCCATTTCCATTATGGGGAAAGCGGGGATTTTAACCGGAAAAAAAGGAGATATCATGATCCCGAACTCGCATATTTTTGAAGGAACTGCCGACAATTATGTGTTTGAGAATGCACTGAAATTAGATGATTTTAAAGACGATGAAATTAAGGCTTACGAAGGCTCAATGCTTACCGTACTAGGAACTTCTCTTCAGAACAAAGATATCCTTTCTTACTTTATGAATTCTACATGGAACACTGTAGGATTAGAAATGGAAGGAGCGCACTACCACAAAGCGATCCAGGTTGCCTCAAAGATTAGACACCATATTTCACCCGATTTGTTTGTTTGTTACGGCTATTACGCCTCAGACAACCCCCTTGAAACGGGAAGTACTCTATCCTCCGGAGGACTAGGGCTCACCGGGGTGAAACCCACCTATATGATTACAAGACGAATAATTGAAAAAATTCTTTTGTCTTCCCGATCGTAAGATAAACTGTGTATTCGTACTAAAGGTCGCCCAGTAGGCGACCTTTAGTCGTTTTACGACTGTGGGCCGCAAAGAGCCTGGTTTAGTGCCTGAATGGCTTTGTTGTAATGCTCACGTTTAATAATGAATTGCAAGTTTACTTGCATAAGCGATTGTCCGTAACATTCAATGTTAATCTGGTTTTCATAAAAAGCTTTCGCAGCTCGATATAAAAATCCAGGTCCTTTAATGTTCGTGCCCATAGCACACACAATGGCCGCGTCAATGGTCGAGACGCGATAGAATGTTTTTGTGAGCTCTTCAATGAGTTTATGGGCCTCGGCTTGATCCCATACCACCATTGTAATTGAGTTCGCATTGGTGGATTTGAATACGTAACTTACTCCGTGTTTTTGGAAATAACTCATAATACGGGCATCGAAACCGACTTCGTTCACCATAAGTGGATCGTGGATTTCAACGGCAATCATCTGGGTGGATCCCGAGACTATTTCTACGCGAGCCTCCTTCGAGATGTAATCTTTTGAGATCAGAGTTCCCTCGTGAAGCGGCTCAAACGTGTTTTTAATTCGGATGTTAATTCCTGCAAGTTCAAGGGGTTTTGCTGCTTTTGGGTGGATTGCCTCCATCCCTATGTCTGCCAATTGGTCCGCCACGATGTAATTGGTTTGCCCCACAGGAGCACAATTCTCCACCCCAACAATGGCCGGGTCTGCGCTAGACAGATGGTATTCTTTGTAAATTATGGCTTCGTGCGCCTTTAATTCCACGGCAATTTTGCTAAAGGTAACCTCTGAATATCCACGGTCAAAAGCTCTCATAATACCTTCGGTACCTTTGGTATAACCTGTACAAATACAGACTGTCTTCGCGAGATCAAGGTCTTCAAATTCACGCTTAATTCTTTGGTCAATGGTGAGCGATTCATTGTCATTGAAACCACATAAATCGATGTATTTTGCATTAAAACCTTTGCTTTGCACGATATTGACTGAATTCCATGCAGAATGAGCTTCTCCAATGGAGGCGAGAATTTCTCTGGCTGCAAGTCGAATGTCGGTTGGGTTTACATACCCTGAGGCCATTACTTGACTCAAACTCAAAAGCATGGTTTTGGCCTGCTCGATCCGGAGCGTAATAAACTGCGCTGCCTTTACGGAGTCCAGGCCTAAGGGAACGTATTTTTCATTGATTTCTAAAAGTCTCCCTAGCAGTTCGTCTAAAGCCTCGCTGTAATTTTTGTTCTCAACGAAACGGCTGTAAACTCCCTTTTCTCCTGTTTTTTTGTGCTCCAAGAGCCAGTTTGTCACATGGCTATACGCGGAAACCACAAACACTCTTTCGTAAGGGGCTTTTCTGCTTGCACTGGTTCGAAGGATAATGTTTTTTAGGACGTCTTCAAATTGACTCATGGAGGTGCCTCCAATTTTCTCTACTGTGACCATGGATTTTGATTCTGCATGCAAAACTAGTAAAGTTTCAGATTGAAATTATGCAAAATCGTAAAAAGTATGCATCCAATCCCTGACTTTAGCCTACCTAGATTTTGAAATTTGCTAAATTTCCGTAACTTTCCCTCAAATTTAAGTGTTTCATGGAAAAAACGATGTTTCTAGCGCTAGGTCTTTTAAGCGCTTTTTTATTTGGTCAAAAAGAGCAGTACTATCAGCAGCACGCGAAGTACAAAATGGAAATTGATGTGGATGCGGCTCATTTTACGTACAAAGGGAAGCAAACTCTTACCTATACAAACAATTCTCCAGACGAATTAAAAGTAGTCTATTTTCATCTGTATTGGAACGCCTTTAAACCGGGTTCCATGATGGATCAAAACGTTTCGAATCAAGGTGTGAATGGCGACAGCCGTTTGCAAGTAGGCGGCGTTTCTCGCCTCGCTAGTATTCCTACAGAAGAGGAAGGTGTTCAAAACATTCGCTCTATTCAACAGAACGGTGCCGACTTACGTTTTGAGATCCAAGAAACGATCATGAAAGTAGTTTTAAACGAACCGATAAAACCGAATTCTTCTACAGTATTCACCCTAGATTGGGATGCGGTGGTTCCCTACCAAATCCGTCGTGCCGGTAGAAACAATAGAGAAGGCATTGACATGACCATGACCCAATGGTATCCGAAGATTGCAGAGTACGATTACGATGGCTGGGCGACGTTTGATTATATCGGACGTGAATTTCATGCTCCCTTCAGTGATTACGATGTGACGATTAAAATTGACAAAGACTATGTACTTGGTGCAGGCGGGGTACTTCAAAACCCTGGAGAAGTGAAAGGATACCAAGACAATGCAGAGATAAAAACAGATAAAGGAGGCAAGGCAACTTGGCGCTGGAAAGCAAACAATATTCTTGATTTTGCTTGGGCTGCAGACCGGGACTACACCGTGGAGAGTTTTACAGTTTTAGATGGACCTAAAGTTTATTACGTTTATCAGAAAAACGAAAAAACAGCCTTTTGGGAACAAAGTAAGCCCCTTATTACCAAGTATTTTCAAATCATGAATGCCGATTACGGTCGTTATGCCTATCCAACCTATTCGTTTATCCAAGGAGGTGACGGAGGTATGGAGTACGGAATGGCCACGATGGTCTTAGGAGAACATAGAACCCTTGAACGATTAGTGGGACTGATGGTTCACGAAGGTTCACATATGTGGTTTCAACAAATGCTTGCAAGCAATGAAAGCACAAAACCTTGGATGGACGAAGGGTTTACAAGCTATGCTTCCACCAAAGTAATGAGCCAACTTTTTCCTCCTGCGACGCCTGAAAGCAATCCTTTTGTAGGAACCTTGAGAAGCTATGCGAATTTCACGAAGACAGGAAAAGAAGAGCCTGCTTCTTGGTTAGGGGATCATCACGATGATGGAAGAGCTTATAGTGTGGCAAGTTATACGAAAGGAGAAACCTTCCTTGTTCAACTGGGCTATATCGTAGGGGAGAAAAATCTTTCTCTCATCATGAAAGAATATTTCACTCAATGGAGTTTAAAGCATCCTTCCGATCGGGATTTCATGCATATCGCTCAGAAAATATCAGGCATGGATCTAAAATGGTTTTACCACTATTGGATTAATACGGTAAAAACAATTGACTATGCGATTAAAAATGTGGAGTTTTCTGAGGGAGCTACGAAAATCACTTTAGCGAATGAAGGAGGGGTTCCCATGCCGATTGATTTTAGTGTTCTTACAGCAGATCAAAAGATTGTGAATTACCAAATACCTCTGAACATGACAAGAGAATGGAAGAAAGCGGATTTGTACGGATCCTTCACAACTCTGCATTATTGGCCTTGGACTCAAAAAGAGTATACCTTCGTAATTCCTTACGGGAAAGAGCAAATTAAAGCACTTGGAATTGATTTTTCTGGCCGATTGGCAGACGTTGATTTAGAAGATAACTATAGAGAAGTGCAGTAATTTCAATTTGGACACTAGACTAGAAATTAAAGATGAATGCGATTGTAGTCAATATCGGGAATACCAATATTCGCTTTGGTCTCTTTAGGGACGATGAGTGTCAAAGTTCATGGATTATTAACACGAAACCTTATCGGACTCGGGATGAGCTTTATGTACAGTTTCTTATGCTGTATCAGAGTTATTCCGTGAAGATAGAAGACATCGATCTTCTGGTCATCGGGTCTGTGGTCCCTCAACAGACCCATGATATTGTTCGGGCTTTAGAAAAAATTCATTACATCAAGAATTTAAAGGCTGTTTTGGTCGATCGAAATACACCCTCGGGCGTGCGTGCGAAGAGTAAGCAAATGGGTACGGATATCTATGCCAACCTTGTGGCAGCGCACAACCTATATCCTGGGCGAAAGAAAATCATCTTAGATTTTGGAACCGCCCTTACGGCAAGTTGCGTGGATGAAAATGGGGAAACCTTGGGCGTAATTATAGCCCCAGGGATTATTACAGCATTAAACTCGTTAGTGGGTCAAACGGCTCAACTTCCGGAGATTGAACTCGTAAAGCCAAAAACTGTACTTGGACTGGATACCGTCTCTTGCATGCAGAGCGGAATGGTCTATGGATATTTAGGGATGGTGGAAGGATTTATTGACCGTATTAATGAAGAAGTAAAGGATACCTGCATGGTGATTGCCACGGGAGGTGTATCCCATGTGTACAAACCGCTGACGACAAAAATTGACATAGGTGATCGTCTCCATACTCTGAAAGGACTTTATTATTTAGGAAAAGACAAGTAGGTCATTTTCTTTTCGATTGAAAAAATTCTAAAAGAAGTGATCTGCACTCGTCTTCAAGAACTCCTGTGATTACTTTGGTTTTCGGATGAAGCTTTAGGTTGTGCTTTTGATAGCCGCGCTCCGGATCGGGGGCTCCAATCACCACATTTGAAATTTGACTCCAATTTAGGGCTCCAGCGCACATAACGCAAGGTTCTAAAGTGACATAGAGTGTACAGTCGAGTAGATACTTGCCGCCAAGATAATTGGCTGCACTTGTGATCGCCTGCATTTCCGCATGTGCCGTTACGTCATTTAGCGTTTGGGTTAAGTTGTGACTCCGCGCTAGGATTCTATCTTTGGCCACTACGATGCAGCCCACAGGCACCTCGTCCCTTTCAAAGGCTGCCTTGGCTTCGTTTAGCGCGAGGCGCATGTAATATTCAGCACTAAATTCCATAGGGATTTTTTCTTTGCTCATTTCCGAAAATAGAAAAAGGCTTAACGAGATCGTACAGCCTTTTATGTTCGTTGGAATTTTAGAGTTAAAATTCTACCTGATTGGTTTCTCTTCCTCTCGTAAAATTCATTGTTTTTTGTTGCCCTTTGTATGCGACGTTCACTACATTAAATTGTTTAGGGTAGGTCTCAAGTAAGATCGAATTTCGAATTTTTAATTGTTTGATTTCACTTACACCCTTCGCTTCAAAATAAACCCAAACGGACTCTCCATTCACTTGGCTGCCCGTAAAGGTTAGTGTTTTTGCACTTCCGTTGACGTGGACATCTACATTTTTATTGACATAGCGCTTAACCTCCGCTTCAAACCCTGCTGTTTCTGGCCTAATTTTAATGGCGCTTGAAATGTGCTCCGTGTTTAATTTGGTGGTAAACTTAAGTGTTTTACTACCCTCGACATAATCTACTTTGGTCATCGAGGAGTAAAAGTCTGCATTTGTGGAGCTTGTCATTAAGAAGAAGCCCAAAAGTGCAAATATGTATAATTTAATATTCATTATAGTTTAAATCTAATTGCAAATATAAGATTTATGATATAATCTCAAATAATATGCCATTGCTAGAAATTAACATCAATCGTGTACTTGTCATAGAAAGCTTTGATATGAGCTGCCGCCTCTTCAGCCGTATCTACGACTCGGTAGAGGGATAGATCCTGCTCCGAAATAAGTCCATTTTCTAAAAGTGTATTTTTGAACCAGTCTAGTAAACCACTCCAAAACTTGGAGCCTACAAGTACAATGGGAAAGCGAGCCACTTTTTGCGTTTGAATTAAAGTCAATGCCTCGGAAAGTTCGTCAAGGGTGCCAAATCCTCCAGGCATGACCACAAATCCCTGAGAGTATTTCATAAACATCACTTTGCGAACAAAGAAATAATTGAAATCCATGGAATAGTGCTTGTCGATATAGGGATTAAAATGCTGCTCAAAAGGAAGTTCTATGTTAAGTCCGATGGATTTCCCACCCGCCAAATGCGCTCCTTTGTTTCCTGCTTCCATAATACCAGGACCCCCTCCTGTAATGATGCCAAAACCGATTTCGGTGATGCGGCGAGAAATATCCACAGCCATTTCGTAGTAAGGGTCTTCTTCACTGAGTCTTGCCGATCCAAAGATAGAAACGCAGGGTCCAATTTTCGCTAATTTTTCATAGCCGTCAACAAATTCGGACATGACTTTAAAAACCATCCAACTGTCCTTGGTGACGGTTTCATCCCAAGTTTTTTCTTTGAAACTCATCTGAACTCGTTGGTCAATTTCTTTTTCTGGACCTGCGACCATTTTGGTTAGCCCTTTATCTCTTTTTATTTTTTTCATAATTTAATCAAAGTGTTTTTCCGCTTCTATGACAGATTCGGGACGACCGACATCGACAAGCTTAGCCTTGTGCTCGAAGCCCTGAATAATGCCTTCCTGCATTTGGTCTAAATACTCATCCATGATTGAGAATTTCCCCGTTCTTTTCATTTTCTCCAGGAATTTTGAATCAAGACAGTGAATTCCACTAAATGCAAGGGGAGTTAGGCCCGTGTTTTCCCCAGACAGTTTTTCTTCGCCCGTGGTAGTGTTGCGCCAACCTTTAAGTTCCATTTGACCATTGAAGAGGAGCTTTCGGGAACTGTTTCGATTGGATACAGCAAGGGTCACGAGAGCCTCCGTATTTCTATGGTGGTTGATGAGAGAGGATAAATTCAAATCCGTGAGAATATCAGCATTCATAATGAGAAAGTCCTTTTCGTTTTGAAGCATTTCTTTTGCGAACAGCAATCCTCCTCCTGTTTCTAATAGCGCTAAGGACTCGTCTGAGAATTCAATATTCGCGCCGAAGTTCTTATGGTCATTCAAATAGGTCCGAATTTGATCTCCAAAATGATGAAGGTTAATCACGACATCTTTTATTCCATAAGACTGTAGATAGAGCAAATTTCGCTCGAGAAGCGTTTTGCCATTGACTTTCGCTAAGGCTTTGGGATGAGAATCTGTAAACGGCTTTAAGCGAGTGCCTTTTCCTGCGGCAAACAATAGAGCTTTCATAAAAGTAGAATTGCGTGGTACAAAGAGTAAAAGGCTAGGAGGCTAATTGAGGCTGCTCATCATGCTGAATCGTCACGCGGGTCTCCGGGTATTTTTCCTGAATGAATTTCGCCGTTTGGATGGCTGCATAAACGGAGCGGTGTTGTCCTCCCGTGCACCCAAAATTAATTTGCAAATGCTCAAAGCCTCTATCCACGTAGTTGTCTAGTGTAAGACTTAAGATTTCGTGCGCAGCCTTAAGAAATTCAGGCATTTTGGTTTGGGTTTCCAGAAATTCTTGCACCGGCACTTCTGCACCTGTCATAGGTTTGTACTCATCCATTCTTCCTGGGTTGAGAATCCCCCGGCAATCAAAAGCGTAACCGCCACCGTTCCCAGTAGAATCTTTTGGAATTCCACCTTTTTTATAAGAAAAACTATGAATTTCAACATGTAAAGTGCTCATGGACATTTTATTTTAAGGTATTTGTAGAATGGGAACCCAGAAATATGTTCAATTTCGATTTCGTTTCGGGGCTTTCTAAAGCTTGAATTACGCTTAGCAGTTCTGGAAAATGAGTTATTTCTTTCCATTGACGAGAAAGGGAAGACGTATTTTTAATTCCATTTTCAAGGCTGCTTAAGAAGTGGGATTTTCGTTGGACGAGGCCTCGTAGCCCGTAGGCTCCTAGTACTTGAAGTGAACGAATGAGCCTAAGTGGTAAAATTCCCTGTTTTAATTCTTTGCGCTGATTTGCATCCTCAAAAAGATTCAGGTAATAGGTAAGCATATCCTTTCTTAATTTCGCAGAAAAGGGAGCTTTAGCCTGATAAAGGAAGGACACTACATCGTAGAGCAAGGGGCCATACATGGCCGATTGGTAGTCAATAAAATAGATTTCTTGGTTAGGCCCAAGCATTATATTTCGGGATTGAAAATCTCGAATCATGAGTCCTTTAGGACCGAGCTGCTCAAGTAGATGAGTAAGTTTTTTAAACTCCGTCAACAGGCGGGTTTTGTGATAGGGAATTTCTAGGATGTCAACTAATAAAAATTTGAAGTAATTCAAATCATGCAGAATTGGGAGCTCATTGTATTTTTCATACTCAAAGGTTTTAGAATAATCGATCCGCCCTTGGGTTTTCATTTGGAGATCGTAGAGTTTCTCTAAAACATTCTGTAAAAGAGCTCGAAGTTCCTCTTCGGAGCTCACCTTTGGGAAGTATTCAAAAAGGGTTTGCTCACCCAGATATTCTTGAAGATAAATTGTTTTGTCCTTTGAGACAGATAAAATCTCTGGAGTGTTTAATTTGAGTTCTGAGAAAACGCGTGAAAAATAGATAAAACTTTCGTTCTCTAAAATGTTTTCATTTTGGGTTAGAATGTATTTCTGACCCTCTCCCTCAGCCAAATAATTAATGCGCGCAGAACCACTTTGGGGTAGTGCGTTTAGCCTTCCTTCGCTGGCTAAATAATCGTTTAGAAATTCGTTTGCCGTTTTCAATAGATCCTTGATGTATGCCTAGCAAAGATAAGTATTTGAAATCAAACCTTTGTCTTTGAACGGATTTGATTCTTAGTTGATCAGCGAGGTAGATAGGCACTACTCCTCGCTATGCACTGTATGTTTGTCTGGCTGTGTTATGGTTTTTGAGGTCCATACAATTTGTTTTTCAAATGCAAATTCTCGCACAGGACAAGTGTCTAAATTGCATATTTTACACGAGAAAGGTTTGCAGTCGTCCATATGGAAATTGAATTCAATTTGGCGATCCGTATTCTTAGCGATGGATTTAATGACGTTTTCCATTTCTGTGTGTGCTTCCCTTAAGGATAAATAATAGGGCAGCGTAAGATGCGCATCAATATGAAGTTTGCTGCCATGCTGCTGGATGCGCACGTTATGCAAATCGACCCACTGTTTTTCGCGAACCGACTGCAAGTAGTTGGCAAGGCTCGAGATCATTTTGAGATCGGCCTCGTCCATAATCCCACTAAGGGATTTACGGATGATTTTATAGCCCACGAACATAATATAGGCACCGAACAGCAAGGCAACAACAGAGTCAATCCAATTAATTCCTGTCAAGTACACGAGGATAAGGCTTAAGACCACTCCTAAGGTCGTAAAGGTATCACTTTGCAGATGTTTCCCAGAGCTCTGTAGGACCAGTGAGTTTTCCTTCTTGCCTCGCTGAATAGAGTAATATCCAATTAAATAATTCACTAGAGCCGTAGCTGCTATGATATAGATTCCTGCATCAAGCTTTTGCAAAGTATTGCCGTGAAGTACAGAGTCTGCAGCCTGGATGATGATCATAATCCCTGCAAAGATAATGAGGGCACCTTCTATCCCCGAAGTGACAAATTCGACTTTGCCATGTCCATAGGGATGGTCATGATCCACAGGTTTGGCTGCAAGATAGAGCGAATAGAGACCCATAAAGGCAGCGATTATGTTGACAATGCTTTCTAGCGCGTCAGAAAACACCGCATCGGAACTCGTGAGTCTCCAAGCTAGAAGTTTTGCCAAGAACAAAACAATTCCTAAAATCGCAACCGTGCGTTGGAAAGTAAAATTTTTGTTTTTTGAAGTGAGTACGGGTTTCACGGGTCTGTACTATATTGTTAAAGGGTTCTAACAAAGCATCCCGCTTTTGGGCGGGATGCTAGTTTATACTAATTTCTGTTGGACCAAATATTCTGCAATTTGAACTGTGTTGGTCGCCGCACCTTTTCGAAGGTTGTCCGCTACAATCCACAAGTTGATTGTTTTGGGTTGAGAAGGGTCTTTTCGAATTCTTCCTACAAACACCTCATCCTTTCCTTCGCTGTAGTAAGGCATAGGGTAGCGGTTGTTTTCTGGATCGTCTTGCAATGTGACCCCCGGTGTCGTGGAAAAGATTTGACGAATTTCTTCTAGTGAAGGTTCCGTTTCAAACTCAATATTGACACTTTCGGAATGCCCTCCTTGAACTGGAACTCGAACCGCCGTAGCGGTAAGAGAGAAGGAGTCGTCTTGCATTATTTTTTTGGGCTCCGTCATGAGTTTAATTTCCTCCTTCGTGTATCCACTGTCCGTAAAGACATCGCAATGCGGCAATGCGTTTTTAAAGATTTGATAAGGATATACTTTTTCCGAAGGGGTTCCTGAAATTTCTGCATTTAATTGATCTACAGCTGCCTTGCCTGTACCTGTAACGGATTGGTAGGTGCTGACCACCACGCGTTTTAGCGAGTAGCGTTTATGCAAAGGGGCAAGGACCATTACAAGCTGAATAGTGGAACAATTCGGATTGGCAATGATCTTGTCGTTTGCTGTAATTTGATCGGCATTGATTTCGGGAACAACCAGTTTTTTATCCTTGTCCATTCGCCATGCGGAGGAATTGTCAATGACAAAAGTTCCTCGTTCTGCAAACTGAGGCGCCCACTCCAAGGAAGTTTCCCCTCCGGCGGAAAATAGAGCAATCTCAGGTTTAAGATCCAAGGCTTCTTTCATCGAAACAATCGGATAGGATTTTCCTTGAAAAGAAATTTCCTTTCCTATCGATTTACTTGAGGCAACAGGTATCAATTGAGTTAAAGGAAAGTTTCGTTCCTCCAATACTTTTAGCATGACTTGTCCCACCATTCCGGTGGCTCCAACAACGGCTACTTTCATGAATTTAAATACGAATTATGCGCCAAATAGACGTCCCCATTGGAAAGCCCAAAGCATGAATACCACTGCCAATAAAGCCATAATGAACGTTCCCATAGAAAGCTTTTCATTTGTCTTAATTCGTTTGTTTGCGATGGTTAATAATACCGCTGCAATAATCATTGCCGCAGGATGTTCAACATAGGTGTTTCTTGAAAGAGAATCGCTCATTAGCGTACCTGCTTCTTTTGCCTGCTTAAATCCTGGCGAAAAGAAGAACAACATCACCAATCCAATTAAGGCTTGCAAGTGAAAGAAAATCATGGTAAACAAAGATGATTTTCTAAGAAACTTTGAAATGGTTCCCGAGTATCCAAACATCACTAAAAAAAGTGAGATGACAAGGAGCGCAGTTAACAGAAGTATAAGGTAAGCAAATCCTCTGTGCGCTTGAAGCATGATAAAAAACGTATCCATTGAATTGGTTTTAAGTTAATGACAAAGATAAAAAAAATCCCGGTGAAAACCGGGATTTGAGTAAGATATGATCTAATTATTAGAACGTGTACGCAACGGATGCGTTCCAAGTTCTACCGAACCCGAAGTAAACTTCGTTGTTCTTGTTAATACCATTCCAGTTGTTTGCTGCATTAGAATCTGCTGCGATGTTGGTTCTAGATTCAGCGATGTAAGTCGTATCAAATACGTTGTTCACGTTCACTCTGAATTTAAGACCTTGTGCGTTTGCAAAGTTCCATTTGAATGTAGCTCCGAAGTCTGCAAGACCATAAGAAGGTAGCTTAACGGCAGTAGCACCGTCATCGCTCGTTCTGTTTTGAGGCTCGAATGCAGAGTATAAGTTGTCTGCGAATCTATATTGAGCATCTACGTTGAACCAATCTGTTACTTTGAAGTCTGCTCCTAGTGCTGCAGTTAATTGAGCTGCATCCCCTACCTTAAGACCATCTAAGTAAAGAGTTTGTGTAGAAACCACTTCGTTTGTACTGTCGTCAATGAAAGAAGCCGTTGGGTTTCCTTTGTAAGTCCAGTCTCCGATGGATAGCATCCCGAATACGTTCATGAAGCTTGTTGGTTTCGCAGTGAAATCAAATTCGATTCCTTTGTGAACTTCTTCAATACCTAACATATTAGCTACATAAGAGACGTTGTTAACTCTTGAAGTTAGTCTTCTGTAGATATCATCCCATGAAGTTGAGTACACGTTTAAGTTTGCATCGAAGAATGCAGATCTGAATCCGTATCCAATTTCAAATGAGGTAATTTTCTCGTTAGTTAAACCTGGGTTTACGTCGTTTCTGTTATTCAAGAATACAGCTCCAAAGAAAGGCTGTCTTTCGTAGTAACCTGCGTTGAAGAATACATTGTGATTTTCGTTGATGTTATAATTAGCACCCCCTTTCACGTTGAATCCCACTAGGTCTACTTTTTTGCTTTCTTGTTCTGCTGGTTCGAATAGCATGTAATCAATTCTCTGGAATCCTTGGTTGGATATAGATCCTTGAACAAATGCAGATAGAGCATCGTTTGTGTATTCAACTTGTCCAAATCCACCAATCCAGTTTACAATACCGTCATTGCTATAAGCAATTTGGTCTTTAATATCGTTGGTTTTTCCACCAAATGGATTCCAGCTTGCTGAAGGACCAAAAGTGTTTGTCACACGGTTTGGTTTGTTGTTTACATTCGAATTGTCTGTGTACCCGTTGTTTCCAAGAAGGTCAGAAACAATTCTGTAGTGCATTCCGTCGTATCTTCTTGCGTCAACACCAATCGTAGCATTAATGTTTTCTGTAAATTTGTGGTTTAAGCTAGAGATGATTCCGAACCAGTTATGTGAGTTAATAGAAGCTCTTCTGATTAGCCCGTTTCTTCTGTTTCCGTCTGCTTCAAATGGGTTTGCGTCTACCGCTCCAAAATCAGCAACTACTCCACCCTGATTCCATTTTACAATGTCGTCAAAACGGATAAGTCCGTCTGCAGTTCTTGGAAGTGCAGTGTATGATTTGTTATCAATACCTCCTAAATCTCCAGATCCTCCACCTCTACCGAAAGAAGCGTAAACAACCGAGTTTAATTTGGTTTGCTCATTGAATTTCCAATCCCAGTTTAAGGACATTACCGGTTTGTGGTAGTAGTTACGAGTCATGGAATATTCTTCCCCGTTCAAATACCCCCAGTTTTGGTTGTATTTTCTGTTTGGCTCGTCTTCTGATCCACCGTATTTAATATGGTCTGAAATTTTAGATTGGAAAGCTCTTTGATTGTGCCATTGTGGCGCACCTGTCATTGTGAATTGGAAGTCATGCTTAGCGCTTGGATTGAATCCTAAAGCGAAGTAGTAGTTGTACCCTTCGAATTCAGTTCCGTCTGCATACATTGAACCTGCCGTTCTACTCATTAAGATAGATGAAGACCATCCAGATTCGTATTTACCTGTGTTGTAAGAGAATAAGGTTTTGTGGTATCCGTCGTTTCCAACACCCACCATAATATTCCCTTGCTTCTTTTTATCTGCTGCTCTAGTAAGAACGTTAATCGTTCCTCCAACGGAAGCAATCGCTAATTTAGAAGAACCTAGTCCTCTTTGCACTTGCATTGCAGAAGTCACGTCAGAAAGACCTGCCCAGTTAGACCAGTAAACAGCTCCGTTTTCCATGTCGTTCACAGGAACTCCATTGATCATTACCGCTGTGTTTCTTTGGTCAAATCCTCTTACGTTGATTCGAGAGTCTCCAAATCCACCTCCACCTTTTGTGGCGTATACGGAAGGAGTTGTGTTAAGGATTTCAGGAAATTCTTGGTTCCCCAGTCTTTCCACAATTACAGTTTCTCTAATAGTAGAAACGGCAACTGGTGTTTTTCTGTCTTTCGCGATGTCAGCGACTCCAGAAAGTACAACCTGCTCAATGTCTCTTTCTCTTTGCAGAGTGTCGGAATTTTGAGCAAAATAAAAACTTGCAGTAGATAAAGTGACTACCGTCGCAAGCATTGATCTTTTGAATGGATTAAAATTCATAATGGTTTAATTAGGTAAAATTAATTTTCACGTGGCAAAAATACTATTAAAATTCAGATTACACATTAACGAATTGTTAATATTTGAAATCTCCGACTTTCCCTCTTTAGAATTGTTGATTACTAGGGGCTTGTGGCGATATTCAAAAATGATTTATATTTTTATCTTTTGATAATTTAACAAAAAAAACGCATTATTTTCCAAATCAAACAATTATATATCGTTTGGTACGGCTTTTAGACTGATGTCTATATTGCTTGCCGAATGCGTGATGGCTCCAGCGGAAATGAAATCCACGCCGCAAGCAGCTACGCTTTGTAATCGATCGCGAGTGATTCCACCTGAGGCTTCGCTCTCGCAGCGTCCTGCAATTAATTCTACGGCTTTACTCATCGTATTATTGTCCATATTGTCAAGCATAATCCGGTCTACTTTTGCGTCGATCGCTTCTTTCACTTCCGCAAGGTTCCTCGTTTCTACCTCGATCTTCAATCGTTTTTTGTTGGTCTTGAGGTATTCTTTGCATCGTTTTACAGCGTCTGTAATGCTTCCGTTGAAATCAATATGATTGTCTTTCAGCATAATCATATCGTACAGACCGTATCGGTGATTGGTGCCCCCGCCAATAGCGACTGCCCATTTTTCACACACCCGGAAATTCGGGGTGGTTTTTCGGGTATCTAATAATTTGGTTTTTGTTCCCAAAAGGCGGGAATCCCAGTCGTGCGTCAGGGTAGCAATTCCACTCATGCGCTGCATACAGTTAAGAACCAATCTTTCCGTTTGTAAAATAGATTGGGCTTTTCCTGAGACGATAAAAGCAATGGCTCCTTTTTTCACAAAGGTGCCGTCTTTGATTAGCACTTCGATTTCCATGGTTTTATCAAACGTGGTAAAAATCTTTTCAGCCAGTTCAACGCCAGCCAGGATGCAATCCTCTTTAATAATGCATTGGGCTTTTTGAATAAGGTCTTTCGGAATCGTGGAAAGCGTAGAGTGATCTCCGTTTCCTAGGTCTTCTTCGAGTGCGGATTTAATGAATTGATTAAGTACTTTGTCTGTGGCGTATGGGGGTCTTGTCATGCGTATAGTTCTTGAATTAGCTTTAGGCTAAAGTTAAGGGTTTGTCAGCGAGGTCTTTGTTGTAAAAGGATCCCTTATTCTCTGTCATTTCTAGGGACTGCTTTATAATAAGATAAGAAATGTTTACTAGGTTTCTTAATTCTGAAAGTTGCGGAGATAGAATCGAGTAGTTATAGAGCTCGGTGACGGCTAAGTAAATTTCGTTTTGTTTTCGTTTTGCAAGTTCTAATCGAGAATGACTTCTTACAATCGCGACGAGGTCACTCATTAGCTCCTGCAATTGTTTACGAAGGTAACTAATAATGATCATTTCATCGATGGTCTTCATACCATCATCATCCCAAGTAGGGACTAAGGAAAGATCCTCATAATTAAAAGAATCTTCATTTAAGAGCTCTACACTTCGCATCGCTGCATTGTGTCCAAAGACAAGACCTTCTAAGAGAGAGTTGGAGGCGAGGCGATTTGCGCCGTGCAGTCCAGAGTTTGTGCATTCTCCACAAGCAAACAGGTTCCGAATGGAACTTTGCCCATCGCGGTCCACTTCAATTCCTCCCATAAGATAATGGCAGGCTGGTACCACCGGAATTAGTTGTTTGAAAGGGTCTATTCCTTCACTCATGCATTTTTGGTAGATATTTGGAAAATGCTCCATGAATTTCTTTTGGTCCATATCACGGCAGTCTAAACCTACGTAATTGTCTCCACTTTTAAGAAGTTCGTTATCGATTGCGCGCGCGACTATATCCCGAGAAGCGAGTTCTTCTCTAGGGTCGTAAAGATGCATGAATGGCTGTCCATTTTTCGTTCTTAATTTTGCGCCATCCCCTCTGAGCGCTTCGGATATCAGAAAGAGCATTCCTTCACGCTGTGAATAGAGTGCCGTCGGGTGAAACTGATAGTACTGCATGTTGGAAACCTTTCCTTTTGCCCGATGTACAAAGGCAATGCCGTCTCCAGTGGCTATAATGGGGTTGGTGGTATTTTTATAAACGTGTCCTGCGCCGCCTGTAGCGACGAGTGTGATTTTTGCCGCAATTTTTGTAACCCGTTTCGTTTTCTGATCTAGAACATAGGCGCCATAGCAAGTAATATTCTCTAAATCAAGGGTCCGTCCTGGGATTTGGTGTTGAGTGATGAGATCGACCACATAGTGGTAATCAAGGATGGTAATGTTGGGGGAGTGATTAGCGGTTTCTAAGAGTGCACGTTCAATTTCAAAGCCTGTGATGTCTTTGTGATGCACAATCCGGTTCTCTGTATGCCCACCTTCCCGTCCAAGCTTGTAGTCTCCGTTTTTCGCTTTGTCAAAATGAGTTCCCCAATCCACAAGTTCTTGAAAACGTGCAGGCCCCTCTTTAATGACCATTTCCACAACTTCACGCTTGTTTTCGCCGTCTCCGGCACGCATGGTATCTTCGATATGTTTTTCAAAGTTGTCTTGATCAAAGTCGGTGACCACTGCAAGCCCTCCCTGCGCGTATTTTGTGTTGCTTTCGTCTTCGTCCGCCTTGGTGACAATGGTGATTTTTGTGTCGGGTCTTTTTTCAGCAATTTTGATAGCATAGGAAAGACCGGAAATTCCAGAACCTATTACAAGCACATCTGTGTCAATCATCTTTTGTGTTTTAGAATTCAGCTTTACAACCAAAGATAAAAAAAGGTTTGTTATAAATAGGTAAGTAGTTTTTCATTTGGTTTTCTTACTTTCTTAAGTGTACTGAAAACATCATCCTGTGCTCGGTATCCAAGTGCGAGGGTGACGGCCGGCCGCTCGAGGGTCGTATCAATTCCTAAAGCCTCAGCAAGAATATCGGAATTAAATCCTTCCATGGGGCTGGAGTCGATTTCTTCTAATGCCGCTGCCATAATGAGATGACCTAAAACGATATAGCCTTGTTTTTCCGACCAATGAATTAGGTTCTCAGTGCCCACTTTTTCGCGATGACCTTGAATGCTGGTTTTAAATCCCTCGAGACTTTCCATCGGTATTTCTCTCACTTCGGAAATATGCCGAAAATACCCCTCAATGTAGGAGTCTTCTATGTTCGTTTTGGCCGTGATGAGAATTAAATGGGAACAAGTAGAGATCTGAGATTTATTGTAAAAAGCGTCAGCCACCTTTTCAAGACTTTCGCTCGATTCTAAAATATAAATTTTATAGGGTTGAAGACCTAAAGAAGAGGCAGAAAGCTGTCCTGCCTTAAGGATACGTTCTAGCGCGTCCTTTGGTACTTTTTGGTCGCTAAATTTCTTGACAGAATATCGTTTCTCTAATGGGGTAATGTAATTCATATCACAAAATTAAGGAATTTACGCTAGCTCTCAGAGGTAAAAAAACATTCCTTTTAATTGAGGCTTAAAATAGAGAATCGGCCTGCTGCGCTTCAAATCCCTTGTCAATCTCAAGAATCCCTTCTTTATAAGCTTTTACCGCGAGTTGGTCACAGATTTCGTTTTCACGATGACCTGCATGGCCTTTCACCCAATGAAAAGTGGGCTTATGCTTTTCGTAAAGAGGAATGAATCGTTTCCAGAGGTCTGGATTTTTGACGTTTTTGAAGGCTCTTTTCTGCCAATTGCTAAGCCAGTTTTTGTTAATCGCGTCCGAAACGTACTTGCTATCGGTATACAAATGAATGGTATGGCCGTCTGTCTTTAATTCCTCTAAGGCTGCAATCACGGCAAGAAGTTCCATGCGGTTGTTGGTGGTTTTGCGAAACCCTTTCGAATAGAATTTCTCATGGCCTTTGCCTTCAATGCGCATCACAATTCCATAGCCTCCTTTTCCAGGATTCTTGCTGCAGGCGCCGTCGGTAAATATACTAATGGTAAACCCCAAAATTATGAGTTAAAAAGGTAAGTCTTCGTCGCTTGAGTCGTCGAAATCGTTCATTGAGGAACCTGAAAGTCCTGAGTAGCTAGCGTTGTCTGGGGCGTCAAACGCACTGGCGGGATCGATTCCTTTTCGAATCTGATCGAGTCCACTTGTGGAATCTTGGTTGGTAAATTGCGCCCCTCCATATCCTTGGCCAAAGCCGTCGCCGTACAAATCTAAATCGGCAAATTTCCCGAGGTTCTTGATAAACGAAAGTCGAACATCTTCAGTCGCTCCATTTCGGTGCTTAGCGATGATCAGTTCTGCCTGGTTTTCTGTCGTGGATTCCATACCCTCTTCGTCGTTATCCCAGACTGCAATTTTATAGTATTCAGGTCGAAAGATAAACGAAACAATGTCCGCATCTTGCTCAATCGCACCCGATTCCCGAAGGTCGGAAAGTTGAGGGCGTTTCCCGGGTCTGCTCTCCACACTTCTAGACAACTGAGAAAGCGCGATTACAGGCACGTTTAGTTCCTTTGCAATGGCTTTGAGGGATCTCGAAATGGTGGCAATTTCCTGTTCTCTGTTTCCTCCATTTTTCCCTCCACTATTTGCTGTCATCAGCTGAAGGTAGTCTACCATGATGATTTTCACGCCGTGCTGCATGACCAGACGTCGGCATTTCGCACGGAAGTCAAAGACAGAAAGCGAGGGAGTTTCGTCAATAAACAACGGTGCATTTTCAAGTTCAGAAACATTCGAATAAAGTCTCTGCCATTCATCGTCAGCCATTTGACCTTTTCGTAGTTTTTCGGAGGAAATTCCAGTCTCCGAAGAAATCATTCTCGTGATTAATTGGACGGAGGCCATTTCTAAGGAAAATAGAGCGAGGGGTATTTTGTGTCCTACAGCAATGTTTCTAGCCATTGACAGCAAAAAGGCGGTCTTACCCATGGCGGGTCTTGCCGCAATAATCACGAGATCCGAGTTTTGCCACCCTCCTGTTGCATTGTCAAGCGCCGTGAATCCTGAGGGAATTCCCGAAAGACCTTCCTTGTCTTTTAAAGATTTAATGGTTTCAACGGCTTGTTTTACGAGCGTATTGGCCGTGTCAAACCCTTTTTTAATGGTGCCGTTTGTGATTTCGAAAAAGCTTTGCTCCGCTTTGTCAAGCAGTTCAAAAACATCGGTGGATTCTTTGTAGGAATTGTCTATTACGTTTGCAGAAACGTTAATAAGACTTCGTAAAATGTATTTTTCTAAGATGATACGCACATGGTATTCTATGTGCGCGGAGGAACTTACCCCAAGGGTTAATTCAATTATATAATGATCTCCTCCCGCCAATGAAAGTTTTTCTTGGCGCTTGAGTTCTTGAATCACCGTCATGAGATCGACCGGATGGTTGTCTTGAAATAATTTTAAGATGGCCTCAAAAATGACTTGGTGTCTTGGGTCGTAAAAGACCTCTGGTTGCAGTAAGTCAATGGTGTAATCGAGTCCCTTTTTGTCAATGAGGAACGTGCCTAAGACTAATTTCTCGAAATCAATTGCATTGGGAGGCATTTTGCCTTGAGAAATAGACAATTCCTGTGCAAAGTTCCCATGAATTAAGGACGATAAAGTTTCGTTTTGTGCCATTTAGCAAAGATAGTTTTTTTGAAGATGGAATAAAAAAAAGTAATTCACAATCCTTTTTAAATTTTCCTAATATATTTGTAAACAGGAGGTAACGATGTGGATAAGTTGTCTTTAGAGATCCGTTAAAAAGAGCTTTCTCTTTAATACTGCATCTTTCTAAGTTTAGGGATTTTCTTCGCTACAAACAAAGCGATAATAAGGGTCATCGTTCCACCAAAAACGACCGATCGTGCTACCCCTAGTAGTTTGGCTGCAAGTCCACTTTCAAATTGACCGAGTTCATTGCTTGACATAATAAAAATGGAGTTGACACTCAGCACGCGACCCCGTATGTGTTCAGGCGTTTTAAGCTGTACAATGGTTCCTCGAATGACGACCGAAATTCCGTCCAAAATTCCACTAAGTACGAGGAAGAAGAACGAAAGCCAATACCATTTTGAGAGACCAAACCCGATGATACAAAGTCCAAATCCTGCCACGGCAAATAAGAGTAGCTTGCCTTGGTTCTTACGTAAGGGCACAAAGGCTAGTGTAATAATAACTACCATAGCGCCTATGTCTGCTGCGGCATTTAAGAAGCCAAAACCTTGGGATCCGACATGCAAAAGGTCTTTTGCAAAGACGGGAATCATGGCCACTGCGCCCCCAAAAAGGACGGCAAACATATCAAGTAGTAAGGCTCCTAGGATTTCTTTTGTGCGGTATATATAGGAGAGTCCTTCTTTCATGCTTTCCATGACTTTCACGCCTTTGTTTACGGCTTCACTGGGATGCAGAGGCAAACGCCAGAAAAACAGGGAAGCCAGAGTCATGAGCCCTACCACGCAAAAAAGCGTACCTGGAATCCCAAACCAATGGATGAAAAAACCGCCGAGTGCATGGCCCGTGACTGAAGCCGTTAAAAAGGTTGCTTGATTGACGGTAATGGCTGCAGGCAAACGAATCGTCCCTACAATTTTAGGGATCATGGACGGAACGATAGGGCCTAAAAAGGCGCGGCAAAAGCCCGTGAGAAATATAGTTCCGTAGATGAAGTAGGTAAGTTCTTTTCCACTAAATCGATGGAGATCACTTTGGAAGTAGGCGACAAGCGCGAGCGTTCCAATTAAAACCACGTATAAATAATTGCATATAAGGAGGAGCCTTTTTTTCTCGGTGTTGTCAATCACGTGTCCTGCGTACAAAGCGGAACTGACCGCAGGGATGACCTCGGAGAGTCCAATGAGTCCGATGGCGAAAGGGTCTTTGGTTAAATCGTAAACCCACCAGCCAAGTAAGGTGGCCAGCATCCGGAAAGCCAAGACTAAAAAAAAGCGCCCCACAATTAAATCACGAAATTGGGGGATTAAAAGGGTCTTGATCGGCTCTCTAGAAATCATGGCTCAAATGTATTAAAAGCAGAGCTACAAATTAGAAAAGTATTCTCTCTTTTTTTTCGTGAATTGCAACCTAGGAGCGATTTGCTTATTTTTGCCCCATGAACTGGATTATTTTAATTGTTGCTGGACTTTTTGAAACGGGATTTGCGACCTGCTTAGGGAAAGCGCAAGAGACCCAAGGAAAAGAAAGTCTTTATTGGTGGATTGGATTTGGACTCTGTCTTTTTATTTCCATGTTTATGATGTATAAATCGATTTCGTGGGGAACAAATCCAATTCCAATTGGAACTGCCTACGCCGTTTGGACAGGGATTGGAGCTGTAGGTGGAGTACTTGCGGGTATTTTCATTTTTCAGGAGCCCGCTACAATGTGGCGCTTGTTTTTTGCAAGTACACTGATTGCCTCTGTCGTGGGTCTTAAACTCGTGAGTAGTTAGAGGTTTTCAATCGCATACTTAGAAAGCTCGTCTCCGATTTTACGATCGTTTGCAAGGCGCGGAATTTTGTTTTGTCCGCCCAGTTTTCCATTTGATTTTGCATACTGATGAAAAGCTCCTTTTTCTA
Source organism: Chryseobacterium sp. A321 (assembly GCF_054489265.1). Lineage (NCBI taxonomy): Bacteria > Pseudomonadati > Bacteroidota > Flavobacteriia > Flavobacteriales > Weeksellaceae > Chryseobacterium > Chryseobacterium sp. A321. The sequence continues at coordinate 762,878 of NZ_JBTMWZ010000001.1, forward strand.
GAGAGCAAATTTTTAAGGCTCGAAGAACTCGACCTTGCACTAGGTCTCTGTAATAAGAGTTTTGATCTTGAAGAGCCGTGTCGAGTTGGCTGGCAAACAAGTCTAAATCCTCAGGATTTCTCTCGAATTCAATAAACCACTCATGGTAAGGAAGTCCCTCTTTAGGGTCTACTTGCGGGGCCAAATGAAATTCAGTGACTTGGGCTTGTACGGATTTCAGTGCAGATTCCATCGCGTTTTCCACTTCAATGGCAATGACATGTTCGCCAAAGGCAGACGTGAAATGTTTCGTTCTTCCGCTGACTAGAATTCGGTAGGGTTCTTTGGAGATGAAGCGAACCACGTCCCCAATGGAGTAACTCCAAAGGCCTGAATTCGTCGTTAAAATAAGGGCGTAATCGGTATGAAGTTCAATGTCTTTAAGAGTCAATCGAGGAGCACCCGGTTTTCCATACTGTTCCAAAGGAATGAATTCATAAAAGATGCCATGATGGGTTAAAAGAAGGAGCCCTTCTTTTTGGTAATCGTCTTGAAAGGCGAAAAAACCTTCACTAGCCGGAAAGGTCTGAATTGTATCCACAGGCCTTCCTAAAAGCTCGTTCATTTTTTCACGGTACGGTTCGTAATTCACCCCACCCGTAATTAAGAGTTGAAGATTGGGAAACATTTCTGTGATTTTCTTTCCGCTTCTCGCCGTTAGTTTCTCAAAGTACATCACTAGCCAAGGCGGAATCCCAGAAATGAGCGTCATGTTTTGTTTTTCAGTTTCTAAAACAATTTGATCTACTTTTTGCTCCCAGTCTTCAATTAAGTTCGTTTCTAAACTAGGAAGACGGTTTTTTTGTAAATAGGCGGGAATATGGTGAGCGACAATTCCAGAGAGTCTCCCCACGTGAATACCGTTCTGTTCTTCAAGCTCAGGTGAGCCTTGTAAAAAAATCATTTTCCCATTCACAAAATCGGCAGAGTCCTTTTTGTCAATGTAATGGAGGATCGCGCTTTGCGCAGCCTGAAGTTGAAATGGCATTCCTTGTTTGGAGATCGGAATGTATTTCGAACCAGAGGTCGTTCCAGAGGTCTTCGCGAAATACAGGGGGATGCCAGGCCATAGAATATTCGCTTCGCCTCTTTTGGTTTTGTCAATATAGCGCTTCAAACCTTCGTAATCACTTACCGGAGTTTTATTTTGGTACTGCTCAATCGTTTGAACCGTATTAAACTCATGCTCGAGACCAAATAATGTCTTTTCTGCAGTCTTTACAAGTTCTAAAAGTAAGGTTTCTTGGTCCTCAATCGCCTTGTTTTTAAACGCCTGTGATTTTTTCACATGGCGTTTGGCCCAGAGTCTTGCAAACGTTTTCTTGATAAAAGGAATCATAGAGCAAATTTAGCAAAAATTATGGGCGCAAAACTGTTTTTTCCAAAAACACTACCTTTGCGCAAATAACGGTTTCAGGAGTCCTGAAATCGATTTTCTGCTTTAAGTACTTTTATCTATGCCATTAAAAAGCCTTCGAGATACTCTTTTCCCTCAGATTCTTTTAAAAGAGTTTGGAAAACAAATTATTGAGTCTCTTTCTCAGCCTGCCCCGACCAGTGTTAAAGGGTTTGTGGGAAGCGCCCATTCTCTTTTTGTTGCAGAGCTTGCGCTCACGCAAAAGAAAACCTTACTTTATCTGGTGGCAGATAAGGAAGACGGTCTTTATGCGAGCGCAGAACTAGAGGAAATCTTAGGCAAAGAAAATGTTCTTTACTTTCCGCCCTCCCATATGGAGCCCTATCAAGTAGAGAAAATCCAAAATGCAAATCTAGTTCTACGTACCGATGTACTCAATGAACTATTGGCTGACAAATCAGCCAAGGTGATTGTAGCGCCCTATAGAGCTCTCAGTGAGAAGGTGCTTAAAAAGGAAGATTTTTCTCGCATATCTCAGACCCTCCGAGTGGGCGAGTCCCTCCCTTCAAATTTTGAAGAGGAATTAGCAGAGAATTATCACTTTACACGATGCGATTTTGTCTCGGAACCCGGAGAGTTTTCCGTTCGAGGAGGAATCGTGGACATCTTTTCCTATTCCAATGAGCAGCCCTACAGGTTAAGTCTTTTTGGAAGTGAAGTAGAGTCCATTAAGACCTTTGATTTAGAATCGCAGCTTTCTGTAGAAAAAGTAAGCTCCTTCCAATTGGTTTCTAATATGAGCTATTCGGTGAGCTCAACTCGCACAGGATTCTTGGATCTTTTTCCAAAGGATTCAATTGTAGTGAGTAAAAATTTAGAACTGGGTGCTACACAAATAGAAGCCTTTTTCGAAAAAGCAGAACTTAATTTTGTAAACTTAAGCAAAGACATAAAACACCAACGCCCTGAAGAGTTGTTCATTTCAAAAGTGGATTTTGAGCATAGCCTGCAAAGGTTTAAACAAATTGATTTTTCTTCTCAGCCGAGGACTGGCGCCATGCTTATTGAGTATCCTTTGCAACCACAGCCTACTTTTCATAAGAATTTTGAATTTCTAGCGGAAGATTTGAATTTGAAGAGAAAGGCAGGTTATGATACCTGGATTTCCTTTAGCTCGCCAAAGCAAAAGGAAAGGCTCGAAAGTATCCTTGAAGAAATGAACCACGATTTAAGCTTTCAAAGTTTTAAATCCGAACTTCATGAAGGGTTTGTGGACCCAAACCTAAAAATTTCGGTTTATACCGATCACCAGATTTTTGATCGTTTTCAACGCTACAAAGCGAAGAACGAATTTGCAAAATCGGAGCAGCTTACACTAAAGGACCTAATGTCCTTGCAAGTAGGAGATTATATCACCCACATTGACCATGGAATAGGGAAATTTATGGGACTTGTAAAGGTGAATAACAATGGTAGAATTCAAGAGTGTTTTAAACTTTCTTACAAGAATCAAGATTTGCTTTATGTAAGCATTCACTCGCTGCATAAGATTTCAAAATATACAGGGCCCGAAGGCAAAGCAATCGTCCTTTCCAAACTGGGATCGCCCGCATGGAAATCCTTAAAGGCAAAAACCAAAGCGAAGGTAAAGCAAATAGCCTTCGATTTAATTGAACTTTACGCCAAGCGAAAAAGCGCAAGAGGATTCGCTTTTACCCCCGATACGTATCTTCAAAATGAGCTCGAAGCTAGTTTTATTTATGAAGACACGCCCGATCAAGAGAAAGCCACGCAAGATGTGAAAAAAGACATGGAAGCTGTGGGCGTGATGGATCGTCTGGTGTGTGGAGATGTAGGGTTTGGGAAAACTGAGGTCGCGATTAGAGCGGCTTTCAAAGCAGCAACTGACGGGAAGCAAGTAGCAATTCTAGTGCCCACCACGATCCTTGCCTTTCAACATTACCGTAGTTTTCAAGAGCGATTGAAAGATTTTCCAGTGACGGTTTCCTATTTGAACCGGTTTCGAACTGGGAAGCAAAAAGCTGAAACGAAGGAAGGACTTAAAAATGGAAAGATTGACATTGTAATCGGAACGCATCAGCTGGTGGGGAAAGACATTGTTTTTAAAGATTTAGGGCTTTTGATTATCGATGAAGAACATAAGTTTGGAGTCGGGGTAAAAGACAAATTAAAGACTTTGAAAAGCAACGTGGATACGTTAACTCTTACAGCCACGCCGATTCCAAGGACTCTCCAGTTTTCGCTCATGGCCGCTCGGGATTTGTCCGTAATCAAAACCCCACCGCCCAACCGTCAGCCCGTGCAAACAGAGTCCATCGCATTCGATGAAGAAATTATTCGAGATGCAATTTCTTATGAGCTCCAACGAGATGGGCAGGTCTATTTTATCAACAATCGAATTGAAAATCTAAAAGAAATTGCAGGTCTTATTCAGAGGCTTGTGCCGGATGCAAGGGTCATTACGGGGCACGGTCAAATGGATGGAAAAACCTTAGAGCGAAACGTGCTTGACTTTATGGAAGGGAAGTACGATGTTCTTGTCTCGACTACTATTGTAGAGAGTGGTGTCGACGTTCCCAATGCAAACACGATGTTCATCAACGACGCCCAGCGTTTTGGAATGGCGGATATCCACCAAATGCGAGGGAGAGTGGGGCGAAGCAATCGAAAAGCGTTTTGCTATCTTATTACTCCATCTTACGATTTAATTTCTTCACAAGCTAGAAAAAGACTTGAAGCCATCGAGCAATTCTCGGACTTAGGTAGTGGATTCCAAATTGCCATGAAAGATTTAGAGATTCGGGGAGCTGGAGATTTGCTGGGAGCCGAACAAAGTGGATTCATCAACGAAATGGGATTTGAGACCTACCAAAAGATCATGCAGGAAGCTCTAGAGGAGCTTCAAAACGACGAATCTTTTGAGGATTTGTTTGAGAACGAAGAGCAGCGAAGTAAGCTGGTTCAAACCAAACGCGATGTGAACATTGATACCGATTTAGAATTAATGCTTCCGGATTACTACGTTCAAAGCACGGAGGAAAGGCTTTCTCTGTACCAGAAACTGGCAGAAGTTGGAGATGCCATTGGACTGCTTCGTTTTGAACATGAGCTAATCGACCGTTTTGGACCGATTCCAAAAGAGGGAGCGAACCTTTTAAAATCGGTAGAGCTCAAATGGCTTGCCCAGTCTATTGGTTTTGAAAAGGTGATTATTAAAAGCGGTGTGTTTTTAGGATATTTCCCCGGAAATCCGCAAGATAAATTTTATACCACACCTCAATTTAGCCATTTGATTTCCTATCTTTCGGCCAATCCTGAGGAAGCTATTTTGAAGGAAAAGCATACCAAAGAGGGAAGCCAATTAATCTTCCGAAAGGAACAGGTAGACTCTGTAGATGAGGTGACTCATCTCTTAGAGCGTATCCTAGGATCAGCCCCTAAAAAGTAACGTATTAATTCTCTAATTGACGGAGTAAGAAACTATGAAATATCTAATTGTAGGCCTTGGAAACAAAGGCGAGGAGTACGAAGAGACAAGGCACAATGTAGGGTTTAAAGTGGTTGATAGAATTGCGAAAATCCTGGAAGTCCCCTTTGCTACGACGAATTTTGGTTGGATGGCTGAAGGGAAATACAAAGGCCGCAAGGTTTTGCTTTTGAAACCGGATACCTATATGAATTTGTCCGGCAAAGCCGTGAAGTATTGGATAGCAAAAGAGAACATACCGCTTTCTAATGTGCTTGTCGTAACCGACGATCTTGTTCTTCCCTTTGGAACCTTGCGTATGAAAGCAAAAGGATCGAGTGCAGGCCACAACGGATTAAAAAGTATGGAGCAGGAATTGGCCTCCCAAAACTACGCAAGACTTCGTTTTGGAATTTCCGCCGAGTTTTCAGAAGGAAAGCAGGTGGATTATGTGCTAGGCACGTGGAATGAAGAAGAGAAAAAAGACTTAGAGGCCCGAATCGAGCAGTTTTCTCGAGCTTGCCTCAGTTTTGTCTTTGCTGGAATTCAAAATACGATGTCCGCATTTAACGGAAAGTAGCAAAAGGGTTTTGTTTATTCTCCTTTTTTGTTCATAACCCAGCTTGAATTCGTAAGGTCATAAACCTTCTGGATGTCCTTCAAGATTTCTTCAAAATCAATGTCTAAATCAATGAGGCGGCCTGTGGCCATATCAAACACGAGACCGTGGACAATGGGATAATCTTCCATTATATACCGCTCTTGTACGCATGCCATTTTAATCACATTGATGCACTGTTCAACCACATTTAACTCCACGAGTCGATTGTAGCGCTCCTTGTCGCATTCAATTTGATCAAGTTCCTGTTGGTAAGTTCTGTATACATCGCGAATGGTTCTTAGCCAGGGATTTAATAGTCCTAAATCTTCTGGTGTCATGGCTGCTTTTACACCACCACAACCATAATGTCCGCAAACCATAATGTGTTTCACTTTCAGATGCTGCACGGCATATTGAATGACAGCCGTAGAGCTCATATCCAAAGTGTTAACTACGTTGGCAATGTTACGATGCACAAAAAGTTCTCCGGGTTTAAGTCCCAACAATTCCTCTGCTGTCGCTCTTGAGTCACTACAACCAATATAAAGGTATTCTGGCTTTTGCCCTGCCGCAAGCTTTTCGAAAAATTCAGGATCTGTTTCTAGTTTGGATTCAATCCATTTTTGGTTGTTTTCAAAAAGGACTTCGTAGGACTTGCTCATAGAGTAGGTTTTTAAGGGTTAATTCAGCTGTATAGATCTGCGGGAAATGTATGTTTTCAGATGTAAGATTAATTTTCTCTAGGATCAATTGTTTTTCGACCAATGCTTTTGTAATAAAATTGATGTTGTTTAGGCCTCTCTAAAGGATAAAGATTTCGGCCGTCAAAAATTACTTTTTGGTTCATTTTTTCTGCCATTAAATTGAAGTCTGGGTTTTTGAATTCGGGCCATTCTGTAGCAATTAAAAGTGCATCCGCGCCTTCCAGCGCATCATACATGGTGCTGGCATACTTGATTTTTGAGCCGAGTAGTTTTTTTACATTCTCCTCTGCGATGGAGTCATAGGCTGTGACCTGCGCTCCTTTTTCTAGCAGCAGTGCAATATTGTCTAACGAGGAAGCCTCTCGTATATCGTCCGTATTGGCTTTGAAGGCAAGCCCCCATAGGGCAATCTTTTTGCCTTTTAAATCGCCAAAATAATTCTCCATATCTTCTATCAGAATCACCTTTTGTTTTTGGTTTACATCCTCCGTGGATTCAAGTATTTTAAAATCAAAATTCTCATCTTTTCCAGAATGAATTAAAGCTTTGACGTCTTTTGGAAAGCAGCTTCCTCCATATCCAATGCCAGGGAATAGGAATCGTTGTCCTATTCTATCGTCAGATCCCATTCCTAATCTTACCATGTCTACGTCCGCTCCTACCTTTTCGCAATAATTTGCAATTTCATTCATAAAGGTAATTTTCACCGCCAAAAAAGAATTTGCAGCGTATTTGGTGAGTTCCGAAGATTTTTCATCCATGAAAATGATAGGAACACCTGTGTTGGTAAAGGGCTGATAGATTTTGGACATGATTTCTTTTGCTTTGGCACTTTGAGTGCCCACAATCACACGCGCAGGATTCATGGAATCTTCGACGGCAAATCCTTCTCGTAAGAACTCAGGATTCGAAACGACGTCGAAAGGATGGTCTGTTTTCGAAGCAATAAGCTCACTTACTTTCTGCGCGGTTCCTACAGGAACGGTCGATTTATTAACCACCATTTTGTACCGGTCCATAAGTTCTCCGATTTGTCCGGCTACGCTTAGTACGTAGGATAGGTCCGCAGAACCGTCTTCCCCTGGAGGAGTTGGTAGGGCTAGGTAGATCACTTCACATTGTGAAAGCGCTTCCTTAAGATCCGTTGTGAAATGCAGGCGTTGCGCCTGAATGTTACGAAGGAACATTTCTTCTAAATTGGGCTCGTAAATGGGGATTTGTCCGCTTTGCATTTGCTTTACTTTGGACTCGTCGACGTCGACACAGTAAACAGAGTTTCCAAGTTCGGCAAGAGTGGTGCCTGTAACCAGACCTACATAGCCGGTTCCAACGATGGTAATATTCATAACGTTTTATTGCTACTGCAAATTTAGAAAAAAAACGCCGGTCTTTGCGTACTCTAGAAACTCACGCAGATATTTCTTGTTTTTAGTTCGGTTTTCAAGTTTATTTAGGATGTACTATATTGATTATAAGGATGATATTGCTTTGTGTGACCAAGCATTGCCTTTTATAGGATTTACTTTGCTTTCTTCCCTGAATGCTCCTATTGCCTGGGTTAATCCATTAATTTTGAAGTTACTAATTATTTATGTATCTTTGCCGAAGATTTAGAGAACAGATGAAAAGGCCTTCGCGTAGAAAGCCTTTTTTCGTTCGAAATATTTTGAACATGGAATTTAAAAAACAGATTGAGCAGTTATTGAATGATTTTCTAGAGCAAAGAGAAGATTTGTTTCTGATAGATTTGAAAATTTCAACCTCTGATGAGGTAAACGTCGTGTTAGACGGGGACAATGGTGTAACTCTGCAAGATTGTCTGGACGCCAGTAGGGCGATCGAATTCAATCTAGACCGCGAAGAGCGAGACTTTAGTTTGCAGGTAGGTTCCGCAGGACTTAGCGAACCGCTAACAAGACCAAGACAATTTCGTAAAAATATCGGACGTGACTTAAGCGTAGTTCTTCAAGATTCAACTGAAATTGAGGGAGAACTCAGCCGTGTGGAAGAGGATAAAATAGCCTTAGTCCTACGCTACCGAAAACCCAAAGAAATTGGAAAAGGAAAAGTGGACGTGGAAGAAGAACGCGAGATTTTACTCGCTGACATAAAGAAAGCCACCGTCGCACTTAAATTTTAAAACGGACTGCTTTAAAAACAAGCAGAGAAAAGAAAAGGCAACATGAAACTTTTAATAAGAACAAAGTAATGGATAATTTAGCTTTAATTGAAGCGTTTGGCGATTTTAAAGATGAGAAAAGTATCAGTAAAATTGACCTGATGGCCATCATCGAAGATTCCCTAAAAACGCTACTAAGAAAGAGATACGACTCAGATGATCATTTTGATGTGATTGTAAACCCAGATAAGGGAGATTTTCAAATCTTCCTAAATAAAAAGATTGTCGAGGATGAAATGTCTGAAGACGATGATTTGGAAATTGAGATTTCGCAAGCAAAGAAAATAGATCCTACGTTTGAGGTTGGTGAAGATTTCACCATGGAAATTCCCGTAGCGCAGTTAGGTAGAAGAAATATCTTAACTTTGAAGCAGATTTTGGCTACCAAATTGCAAGAACATAACAATGCGCTTCTTTATGAGCAGTTCCACGATCGAATCGGAGAAATTGTGGTAGGAGAAGTTCACCACATTCGCCACAAACATGTGATTCTTTTAGATGACGATGGAAATGAGTTTATTCTTCCAAAAGAAAACCAAATTCCTTCGGACTTCTTTAAGAAAGGAGAAAATGTAAGAGCAATTGTAGAGAGTGTAGACTTTAAGGGGGCTAAACCTCAAATTATTGTCTCACGTACAGCGCCTAAGTTTCTTGAAAAACTTCTTGAATTGGAGATTCCAGAAATTCAAGACGGAACGATTATTTTGAAGAAAGTAGTTCGTATCCCGGGTGAGAAAGCGAAAATCGCTGTGGATGCGTACGACGATAGAATTGATCCAGTAGGTGCCTGTGTAGGGGTGAGAGGGTCAAGAATTCACGGAGTAGTTCGCGAATTAAGAAATGAAAATATAGACGTGATCCAATGGTCTAAGAATCCTGAAATAATGGTAAAAAGAGCCCTTGGGAATGTCACTGTCAATAAAATAGAAATTAATCCAGAGACGGGATATGCACTTGTGTATACACCGGTTGAGGAAATTTCGAAAGTGATAGGTAAGCATGGACAAAACATTCGTCTAGCTTCCTGGTTAAGTGATTTTGAGATTGATGTATACCGTGAGACTGTTGAAGAAGACGACGTTGAATTAAGCGAGTTCTCGGATGACATCGAACTTTGGATCTTAAATGAATTTAAAAAAGTGGGTCTTAACACTGCAAAAAGTGTCTTGGACAAAGACACGGACAGTTTGATAAACATGACTGACCTTGAAGAGGAGACCATCGAAGAAGTGAAACAAATTCTTAAAGAAGAATTTGAGGATTAGACGAAGCGATATACTCTAGTTCACTTCGAAGCCCATTAAAAACAAAAGTTAAAAGTATAAATGCCAAAAATTAGATTAAATAAAGCGGTTAAGGAGTTTAATATCTCGATGTCAAGGATGGTGGAATTTCTACAGTCTAAAGGTTTCGAGGTCGAAAGCAACCCGAACGCTCAATTAGAAGAAGCGGCATATTCTGCATTGGAAGCTGAGTTCGCCAAAGACGGGGAACAAAGAAAAGCATCCCATGAGGTTGTCATCTCTAAGGTTCCAGAAGAGAAGCTAGAACTAGAAGAGAAGAAGCCTGAGGTCATAAGAGCCAAAGCTAGTCTAAAACCAGAAACGAGAATTCTTGGTAAAATTGATTTGGAAGCTGCTGCAGGTACTCCCGCGGAGGCACCTGCCCCAAAAGCAGAAGTAAAGCCTGAGGCACCTGTGGAAAAAGAGCCAGAGGTGATCAAAGCGGCTAAAACCGAATTCAATGTGCTTGGAAAAATCGATCTCTCTAAGATTGATAGTTCTTCTAAGCCAAAGCCAAAGACGCAACCCAATGAGGCAAAACCAACCGAAGAGGTGAAAGAAGTGAAAGAGCCCGCAGAACCGAAAGTGGAAAAAGTGGAGGCGCAGTCTGAGCCTGTGAAACGTGAAGTGGCTGAACCTGTGAAAGAAGAGGTCAAAGAGCCCGCTGCACCTGCAAAAGAGACTGTGGATTCTCCGGAAGGACAAGAGTCCGAAGTGCTTAAGACACAATATAAGAAATTAGACGGTCCAAAAATTCTTCAACAAAAAGTGGATCTTACTCAATTCCAATCGAAGAGTAAAGATTCTGCAAATAAGAAGAAGAAAAGAAAGAGAATTGAAAAACCGGCTACGCCAGGAACACAAGCTGCTAGCGGCACCGGAAATCAAAATCGTCCTAACCAAGGAGGCGGAAATCGCCCTAACCAAGGGGGAGGTCAGAATCGTCCGAATCAAGGGGGAGCCAAAAAAGGCACAGGTCGTCGCGGAGAGCGCGTCATGCCGGTTGAGCTTACCGACGAGCAAGTTAAAAACCAAATTCGTGAAACTCTAGAGAAGCTTACTAACAAAGGAGGTAAGAGCAAAGGAGCAAAACACAGAAGAGATAAAAGATCCGTTCGACGTGAGCAAGACGAGCTACAGCAAGAGATCGACGCACAAGACAGAACCTTAAAAGTAACGGAATACATTACCGTAGGAGAACTTGCTTCTCTTATGGATGTAAGTCCAACGGAAGTGATTTCCACATGCTTCTCTCTAGGAGTAATGGTAACCATGAACCAAAGGCTAGAAGCGGATACGCTTCAATTGGTTGCAGATGAATTTGGATACGATATTGAATTCTCTGACGCAGACCTTGAAGAGGCTGCGGAAGAAGAAGTACCAGACAGAGAAGAAGACCTTTTACCTAGAGCACCAATTGTGACTGTAATGGGTCACGTTGACCATGGTAAAACTTCCCTTCTGGATTACATTAGAAAGGCCAATGTGATTGCAGGAGAATCCGGAGGGATTACCCAGCACATTGGAGCCTACAATGTGAAATTAGAAAACGGTCAAAGAATTACATTCTTAGATACTCCAGGTCACGAAGCGTTTACAGCGATGAGAGCTAGAGGGGCGCAAGTCACCGACATTGTAATCGTTGTAATTGCAGCGGATGATGACGTGATGCCTCAAACCAAAGAAGCGATTGCTCACGCACAGGCGGCAGGTGTACCGATGATTATTGCAATCAACAAGGTAGATAAGCAAACTTCCAATGCGGACCGAATCCGGGAACAACTTTCGGCCATGAATATCTTGGTAGAAGATTGGGGAGGAAATGTTCAAGCGCAGGAGATCTCTGCAAAATTTGGTACCAATGTAGACCAACTCTTGGAAAAAGTTCTATTGCAGGCGGAGATGCTTGAATTGAAAGCAAATCCTGATAAAAATGCACAAGGGGTGGTGATTGAAGCTTCCCTAGACAAAGGAAGAGGTTACATTTCGACGGTCTTAATTCAATCGGGAACTCTGAAATTAGGAGATTATGTACTCGCGGGGAAAAACCACGGGAAAGTAAAAGCCATGTTGGACGAACGAGGGAAAACCATGGAAGGTGCCGGGCCTTCAATTCCAGTCACTATTTTAGGACTTGATGGAGCGCCTACCGCAGGGGATAAATTCCGAGTTTTTGCCGACGAGAAAGAAGCAAAATCAATTGCAAACAAGAGAGAGCAGCTTCAAAGAGAACAATCGATTCGAACCAAGAAACACCTTACACTCGATGAGATTGGAAGACGTATTGCACTTGGAGACTTTAAAGAACTTAACATTATCCTGAAAGGGGATGTGGACGGTTCAGTGGAAGCGCTTTCGGATCAGTTACAAAGACTATCCACAGAGGAAATCCAAATCAATATCCTTCACAAAGGAGTAGGTCAGATCACAGAATCCGACGTGCTTCTCGCTACAGCATCGGATGCCATCATGATCGGATTTAACGTTCGTGCTGGAGTCAGTGCAAAAGAGATTGCGGACAGAGAAGAGATTGAGATTAGAACCTATTCTGTTATCTACGATGCAATTGACGATGTGAAAGAAGCGATGGAAGGGATGCTATCTCCTGAAATCCGTGAACAAGTCATTGGAAACGTGGAAATCCGTGAAGTCTTTAAAATATCGAAAGTGGGAACCATCGCAGGATGTATGGTCCTTACAGGTAAAGTGACTAGAAACTCGAAAATCAGACTACTACGTGATGGTATCGTGAAACACGACGGTGTCCTTGAAAGTTTAAAGCGATTTAAGGATGACGTGAAAGAAGTAACGAAAGGCTACGAATGTGGACTTAACATAAAGGGATACAACGACATAGAAGTTGGCGATGTATTAGAAGTTTATGAAGAAATTGCAGTGAAGAAAAAACTTAAGTAGTTTTCTTTATGATAATATTAACAAACCAGATGAGAAATCATCTGGTTTTTTTGGTTTTTATTGCAAAAGTTTTTGACGTAATGATCTGAAAAATAATAATATGCAGTTATTTAAAATCATTATAAATAAGAAATATTATACCAAATTTAAGATATTTGCATATAGCGGAAATTGATAGTAATCTCACATTAAATGGCAGTTAACATTTTGTAATCCATAATAACTTAGGTCATATCATAGGGTTAAACTTTTTAAATGGACTGAAAGTTTGCGGGTGTTAAAATTTTTTAACATATTTGCGAAAATATAATATTAAATTTTGTTAATATGAATGTAAAACTACAGGTGTTAACCGCAGGTGCGCTATTCTTTTTGGGTAGTCAAACGGTATTAGCACAAAAAGATTCTCTTAGAACACAGAATGTTGAAGAAGTAGTGGTTGTTGCTTTTGGTAGTCAAAAGAAGGAGGCGATCGTCGGTTCCGTTGCGACTGTTGATAAGAAGACCATCGAAAGCCAGCAAGCGACTAGTGTACTAAGTGCCTTGCAAGGGACTGTTGCTGGGGTAAATGTGATTTCTACTGGTGGTATGCCAGGAGATAACCCAACTATTTACATTAGAGGTATTTCGTCTATCAACGCGAGCGCTGAACCTCTTATTATTGTAGATGGATCCCCTTACGGAGGAAACTTAAATTCAATTCCACAAGATCAAGTTGAATCATTAAGTGTACTGAAGGATGCTTCTGCAACTGCACTTTATGGATCAAGAGCTGCAAATGGGGTTGTGATTATTACTACAAAAAAAGGTAGACTAAATTCAAAACCAAGAGTTAGTGTAACGTCGCTTATAGGTGTGTCTACATCTGCAGTTAAGTTTCACGAAACTTTAGGGGCAGAAGATTTCTTGAAGGGTACATGGGAAGCCTTCAAGAACAATGAAATGTATAACAACGGTGCAGATGCTGCAACAGCAGGTCAATTTGCATCAAATCAGTTAATCAATAGACTAGGTTACAATCCATATGATGTTGCAAATCCGGTCGATGCAAATGGAAATATCGTAAACGGAGCTAATCTTCTTTGGGATACAGACTGGAAAAAAGCGATTATTAATGAAGCTGCTATCAAGCAAGAACATCGTTTTAATCTATCTGGAGGTAGTGAAAACACAACTTACTTTTTAGGAGCTGATTACTTAGACATGTATGGTAACGTGAAAACTTCAAGATTCGAAAGACTTGGATTTAGAGCGAATGTAGAATCCAAAGTGAACAACTGGTTGAAAGTTGGATTGAATTCTTCATTTACATCTTCTTCACAAAACTATCCTACTCAGTCAGGTAACTCGTACCAAAGTGCTGTTCAATGGATTTATACAATGCCTAACATTTTCCCTCTTTATATGAGAGACGAAAGTGGTGCATTTATCTATGATACATTTGGTAATAAGCAATATGACTACGGAAATAACGCTTCTTCTGGAAGATTACTTAATGCACAAAGAGGTACATTAAATAATGAAAATGCTGTAGGTGCACTTTATAACTACCAAGTAAGAAATAATCGTTACGACGTTTTTGCAAATGGATTTGCAGAAGTAACATTTACCGATTATTTAAAATTAAGATCTCAAGGGTCTTTCCAATTATATACATACGACAGCTATGAATATAGCCACTATGCATATGGAAACGCTGCGAGTGTTGGTGGTCGTGTTTCTCAGGGAAGAGACCTTGCGAAAACAATTAACTGGACAAACAGTTTAAACTTCAATAAGAAATTTGGTTTACATACGGTAGATGCTCAAGCAATTTTTGAAATCATGGACTATCGCTATGATGCTTTAAGTGCACAAGGAACAGGTTACTTACCAGAAGTATTTGTACTTAATGGTTCTACAGTTCCAGAAGGAGTGGGAGGCTACATCAACCAAGAAAGACTTGTTGGTTATTTAGGAAGAGCTGCTTACAACTATGCTAATAAGTATTTTGTTGAAGGTTCAATACGTACAGATGGTTCAACAAGATTTGCTCCAGAAACTAGATGGGGAACTTTCTATTCTGTTGGTGGTGCATGGGTAGTAAGCAAAGAGAATTTCTTCCAGAATGACGTGATGAATCATTTTAAACTAAAAGCATCTTATGGTGAGCTTGGTAACAATGCGACATCAAGTTACTTCCCTTATTTATCTGTGTACAATACGGGATGGAATCAATTAGATCAAACGGGTATCCTTCTAGGAGGTGCAAGAGATTACTTCTTAACTTGGGAGAAAACAGCGTCATTTAACGCAGGAGCAGAGCTTGGATTCTTCAACAACAGAATTACTGCAGACGTGGATTACTTTAACAAGGAATCTATTGACCTTATCTACGCGAAGCCACTTCCTGGTTCAACAGGTAACACTTCCATCACAACAAACGTAGGAGCATTAAGAAACTACGGATGGGAATTTAGTATCAACTCACTAAACTTTGATACAGATAAATTCACTTGGAGAACGAACCTAAACATGACTTTTGAGAAAAATGAAATTACTGCGTTAACTCAAGATTCATTCATCAACGGAACTAAGAGATGGGAAGTTGGACGTTCACTTTACGATTTCTTCCTTGCAGAATGGGCTGGTGTTGATCCTCAGACGGGAATGGGTACATGGTATCATACTGTAACCGATGCAAATGGTAATGAAACGAGAGAAGTTACTTCAGATTATAATTTAGCAAACCTCGAAGAAAGTCGTATTTATACAGGTACTTCTTTACCTAAATTCCGAGGAGGTTTAACAAATAACTTCCGTGTAAGTAATTTCGAATTAAACACATTATTTAACTTTGCATTCGGAGGTTCAATTTATGACTCTACGTATGCAGGATTAATGAGTGGATTCTCAAGTGATGGTAGACAGCAACATGCAGATACTAAGAATTCTTGGAAAAACCCTGGAGACATTACGAATGTACCAATGAATATTGCTTCCAACAATCAGAATACATCACAATCAACAAGATTCTTGTTTGATAACGATTATATCAGATTAAAAGCTGTAACTTTAGGATACAATGTAAATAAAGATCTAATAGAAGGAATGGGACTTAACAACCTTAAGATTTTCTTACAAGGAGATAATCTGTGGACTTGGCAGTCACATGAAGGTATTGATCCAGAACAAGGTTTATCAGGAACGACAAACAGTAGATCCTACAACCTACGAACTATTTCGCTTGGTGTCAATTTTGGATTTTAATATAAAAAGAAGTTAAAACAATGAAAAATATAAAATTAATTTTATTAGTACTTTTGATTGGTTTTGTTCAATCATGCCGTGAAGAATACTTAAATGAACCTGCGCCGACAGACACGGTTACTCCTGATGTGGCATACGGTTCTTATGAAGGAGCAAAAGCACACATCGCTGGTATTCTTAGAAGAACTCGTGGGCAGTTTACCTCGACCGACTCAGGTAATTTAGGTGCGATGTATTTTGCACGTGAAAATAAAGGGAACACTACGATAAACAATGGTAGCTGGTTCGCTTTCGACTATGAAAACGATAACAGAGAGCCTAACTACAGACGTACTGTATTTACATGGAACTTTCCTTATTACCTAATTAATCAGGTTAATGCTTTTATTCAAGGAGTGGAAGAAAGTACAGCGATTAGTGATACAGAGAAAAATGAGTTATTAGGACAGGCGTATACAATGCGTGCTTACTTCTATTTTGAATTGAGTTTAGAGTTCCAGCATACTTATTCTTTTGATCCTTCACTGCCAGCTCCTCCGATCTATACGGATGCAGGCGCATTAGAAGGTAATCCAATGAGTACAATGCAGGAAATGTACAAATTCATCACTGATGATTTAGAAAAAGCAATTTCAATTGGTACTAACGCAAGAGATAATAAATCTTATTTCAACAAGGCAGTTAGTTACGCTGTTGCAGCAAGAGTTTACCAAGTAATGGGTGATTGGACAAAAGCAGGGAATTATGCGAAATTAGCATACGGTGGTAGCGCTGCAGCTGCACTAAGCCCAAGTTTCTATCAGTCAGGATTTGATAGCATGGATGAAGGTGTGGAATGGTTATTAGCTGACCCACAGACTGCAGACCAATCTACTTACTATTATTTAGCTCCTCACGGATTCTATACAAGAACAGAAAGTGCATATAATAATACGTTTATTAACAAATCGTTTGTTGCGTTATTTTCAGCAACCGATGTGCGTAACCAGTTTTATAAAACGCAAGCAGGAATTACAGATTATAGAGAATGGTACACGAGGAAATTTAAATTCGCATTTGATTCCGATTTAGCCCTTATCAGAACTCCTGAAATGATCTTAATTGAAACAGAAGCGCTTTATCATTCAAGTCCATCTGCAGCGCATGATTTGCTTTATACATTGCAAAAAAACAGAGATCCATTGGCTGTGAAATCTAGTAATACTGGAGCCGCATTGTTAGAAGAGATTTTAACAGAAAGGAAAAAGGAATTGTATGGAGAAATTGGAGTTGAGTGGTATGATGCTAAAAGACTTAGAAGAGGTTTACCAAGAGATGCTTGGCACCGTGTGAATTTAGCAAACAATCCAATGATGCCAGATGATAAGAGATTCTTCTTAAAAATTCCTCAGGCAGAACTTGATGCGAATCCAAACATCGATCCCGCAATTAATGCGAATCGTTAAGATTTGAGATATAATATTTGCAATTTGCAAATGATATGCGCCCTATTATTCAATAGGGCGCTTTTTGTTTATGTAATGTTGTAGATATCCTTCGAATTGAATCTATAGTACACTTAGTAGTAAAGTTGGAGTTTATAATTAGATGAGGAGGGTGGGCTCGTGTCGCTTTAGTCCAAGGAAAATTTGACGAGGTCATTTTATTTGAATTGATTTCTTAAATTTGCAGTAGATTCCCATTTGATGAAATACATAATTTGCTTTCTATTTATAGCGGTTGGTCTTAATGCACAAGTTGTTAACAAGACAGACCGTACAATAAACAATTCCGATACGCTGGTAGTGGATAACGGTGAAAAGGATTCCATGAAGATCTTTAAGCCTACCATTGAAGATTATCGTTTCAAGACGCAATATGGGGAGACCAAAGTCTTCGACACTACCTTTACGGCAGATCGAACCTATAAATTTTCACAGTACAATAACCAGGATAATTTTGGTAAGATTCAATTTGCCAATATTGGTTCCGGGTTTCAGGATTTGGTTTTAACAAGAAAGAAAGAACAAGCTCTAACGTTACTGCCGAGTAATAAGTCTCATTTTTATTTGTCAGAGAACCAAATCAAATACTACGATGTAAAAACGCCAACGACTTCTTTTATATACCATACAGCAATGCGTAACGGAGCAGCCCTCCAATCTACATATACTCAAAATGTAGGCAAAAATTTTAATTTTGCTATCGAGTATATGGGGCTTCGGTCTCAAGGATTCTACACCAATAGTTTAGCAGCAAATAGCAATACGCTATTCTCGGCCCATTATCGATCGGAAAACGGCAAATATGAGGCTTTTGCGCATTACATCCATCAAAATGTAAATAACGAGGAGTATGGTGGGATTGAGGATTTGGATTTGTTTTTGGGAGGTGATTCAAGGTTTAAAAACCGGGAGAACCTAGAAGTGAATTTGAACAATTCGGATTCCCGATTTTCAGCAAGACGGTATTATTTGAGTCAAAGTTTCACACCTTTTAATCCAGAAAAATATCCCTTTAAACTTCGTCATACAATTATGCACCAAGGAAATAAGCAGTATTTCAATTTAGGTGCAAACGATGTCACTTACTTTGAGATGCTTCAATCCGGAAGAGATCTTGGTAGTAAGACCTATTCCAACAATTTAAGCAATACGGTTAGTCTAGTTTTTGATAACGAAAAATTTAAATTAGATGCAGGGGTTAGACATCAGAATTTAACCTTGGGAAGTCTTAATGAAATTTCAGAAACGGGACTCTTCGCGGGAGAAGAATGGAGTGAAAGTCGACTAGGAGCAGTAGGGAACTTGCAGATAGATCTTTGGGATAAATTTAACTTGAGATCAGGCGTAGAGTTCTCCAATGGAAAAGTGTTTGGCAATTTCCTCAGAGTGGATAACAATTTGAGTTTTGAGCCTATTAAAGAGTATTTTGTGGATGCCCACGTAAATTTCCAAAGTGCGGCTCCAAGTTTTAATTATTTGCTAAAGGCTTCCCCGATTGTCAATTACAATTACGCCTTGAAAGGTTTCGACAATGAAAGTGTGCTGGAAGTTGGTGGTGTAGTGGGTCTTAAGTGGTTTGATGCCAAAGCGCTAGTAAACTATTTAAGGATTGATAATTACACTTATTTTAGTTCCGTCGGACAACCTAAGCAAGCCGAAAACTCACTGGATGTCACGCAAATTGGTGGAGAAGCGACTTTTTCTGCAGGTAAGTTTCACCTCAATGCCAAACTTCTATTTCAAAGCGCGCTTGGGAACAAGGATTTGTTTCCAATGCCGGATTTTATAGGGCGAGCGAATGTGTACTACAAAGCTCCCGCGTTCAAAAATGCAGCGCAGGTAATGACAGGGCTTAAAGTCTATTACTTCTCAAAGTTTAATTCTAGAGAGTATTCGCCTGTTGTCTCTGAATTTATTTTACCAGGCGCATCAGGCTATGCCATCGGAGGAGAACCCATAGTGGATGTATATTTTAATATGAAGGTGAAAACGATGCAATTTTTCATTGAAGGTCAGAACTTAACCGCTACTTTTATGCAGAATAAATCTTACACTGCTCCTTTTTATCCTCTATACGATTTTAGATTAAACATCGGAATCGTATGGAATTTATTTCATTAATATTTTGAAAAGCATCACCCACATACCCTTTACGCAGATCGACAGCATTCCAAAGTTAATTAAAGATTATTTGGAGGGCGATTTAGAGGCTTACAATGCACAGCGCTTTAGCCTCGAGCATTTTGCAAACCAAATCGAAAAAAAGAAACATTCCTTTTCGAAATCAAGCAGGGAAATTCTTTCGGAGGTTCTATTGGACCAGCACAGAGTGCTTGAACTTAGCGAGAAGCAAAGGTCGAATCTTGATCTGATCAAAGGAGAGAATACATTTACGGTCGTTACAGGGCACCAATTGAATTTGTTTACAGGCCCCGTCTTCTTTGTTTATAAAATATTGCAAACGATAAAAACGGCGGAATTTTTAAAAATAAATTTCCCCCACTATAATTTTGTTCCCCTTTTTTGGCTTGCGACTGAGGATCATGATTTTGAAGAAATAAATCATTTCAAAACCAGAGATGAGTATTATGAACTAAAAGCGAAATCTGGAGGGGCTGTAGGACGAATTGAAATAGAAGAACCCTTCTTTATTCATGAATTTCAAAAGCAGTTTGAACATTCAATTTACGGGACGGAATTGATTCGTTGGATGAAAGAGGCGTATGAGAAGGGTACAAGTCTCACGGAGGCGACAAAGAAACTTGTAAACCGCTTATTCGCTTCTTATGGCCTACTTATGGTGGATGGTGATGAAAGGCGCCTTAAAAGAGGCATGATTTCCACGTTTAAAGAAGAGTTGGAGAGCGAAGCTCTATTCCAGCATTCAAAGAAAGAGGTAGAAACGATAGTAGATACCTACGGCAAAGCACAAGTTAACCCAAGAGAAATCAACCTTTTTTACCTTTCAAGTACTCGCAATCGGATTCAGAGTAGTCCAGAGGGGTTTGAGATCGTGGACACAGAGCTTAAATTCACAAAAGAGGAGCTTTTTAACGAATTACAAAAGCATCCTGAACGATTTAGCCCAAATGCACTCATGAGACCTGTTTATCAGGAAACGGTCCTTCCGAACCTGGCTTATATTGGTGGAAATGCAGAAATCATGTATTGGATGGAACTTAAATCCTATTTTCAACATTTGAATTTAGACTTTCCCCTTTTGATTCCACGCAATTCGTTTTTAATGATATCGGAAAAGACACTCGGAAAAATAAAGCGCATGGATTTGCATGTGTCTGATTTCTATAAGAATTTCGCACAGGTTGTAAATCGTAAATTCCTCGTTGAATCTCAAGTTCAACCTACTCTAACTGAGCAAAAAGAACTACTTATAAAAGGGTTTGAGGCCCTTAAATCAAGAGCCTTTGAAACCGACAAAACCTTTTTGAATTTGGTTCTTGCAGAAGAGAAGAGGCAGCTTCGTTCTTTTGATAAAATGGAGAAAAGACTTCTGCGCGCCGAGAAAATTAAACACCATGAAAAATTGGATAGACTTGAACAGTTGTTTTTGGAGGTTCATCCGGGTGAAAATTGGCAAGAGAGGGTGTTTAATTTCAGTGTCTTCTACTCTGAATTTGGCAGAGATTGGCTCCAAAATTGTTACCTTCAGATGGAAGTTGAAAAATCGGGTGTTAATATCCTGATGATTTAATTTGAAAGCGTTATTTTTGCAAGCAAGAGACACCGATATGATAAAAAGATTCCTACTATTATCTGCCGTTGTGTTTGGTTTTGGAGCTAGTGCCCAAAGCACGCACACCGTCATAAAAGGGGACACGCCATATAATATTTCAAAAAAATACGGCCTGTCTATTAATGAATTGTACCGATTGAACCCCTCGGTTGTCGAAGGGACTATCAAACTTGGTGATGTACTTACCGTTACGCGCGGTAGTAGCCAAAATTCTGCGCAAAGTACCACGGGAGCTTCTACAGGTGTCATTGTTCTTCAGCCGAAGCAAACCATTTACGGAATCACAAAAACCTATCGTATTTCTGAAGCGGATTTAAGAAAACTAAATCCAGAGCTCGACTCTCATATGAAAATTGGAGATAAGGTCGTACTTCCTCTTGAAAACATTAGAAAATACGGACCTGAATCTGCCGTAGTCGTTAGCGAGGCTAATGTAAACACAGTTAAACCTACTGCACCTGAAGAAGTTAGCGATCTTTTGCAAGGCCAGGAGCGTTACGAAGTGCAGCCTCGTGACAATTATTATCGAATTACTCGAAAGTTTAAGCTGTCACAAGCCGAACTTTTTTCCCTTAATCCTGGGCTTGAATCCAAAGGACTTCAACCTGGAGATTTTCTTGTTGTGAGTACCCGTTCGAAATCCTCGGACGATTCCGTTGCGATGACAGAATTAGAGCCGGCAGTTTCTGAAAGTATACCGGTTTCGACTGTTAATAGAGAAGATGTCCTCGAAGAGTCAGGTGATTATCTAACCTATACAGTACGTAGTGGAGATACGGTTTTTGGGATCTTAAATGAATTCAAAATTACACTGGATCAATTGCTTTCCTTAAATCCCTCTTTGAGCGGTGGACTTAAGGCTGGCATGGTTCTGAAAATTAAATCCATTGATTCACAATACGTTAAAAAATCAGGCGACCAATTAAATGTGGTGTTAATGCTTCCGTTCGGATTTGATGCGGGGGATAGCAAATACCGTAGTTTAGCAAGTGACTTCTTAAGCGGTGCAAAACTCGCCATTGAGCGCAGTGCAGCCGGTGGGCAAAAGTTGAACATTAATATAGTGGACTCTGGAAATGATACCAGTTTTAAAAATAGTTTGAGCCAAATTCAAAAGGAAAATACGGATTTGATCATCGGACCCTTCTTTAAATCTGGAATTGTAGAGGTACTAGACTATGTAGGCTCGTCAAAAATCCCAGTTGTTGCACCCTTTGCGAATACGGAAGATTTGTATGGGCACAGCAATTTAATTATTGTAGAAACGAAAGAAGATATATATGCGGATCGCATTGTGGAAGAAGCAGAAAAAGTATTCAGCAACCAAAAGGTGTATATCGTTGCAGACTCTGACAAAACACAGGCGAACCGAGTAAAAGCTGGCCTCGAGAAATCCCTAAAAAATGCTTCGATTTCAATCGTGACTTCAGTCGCAGATATTGTAAGCGAAACCAACATGATGACGGGGCAGCCTACACCTGTAATTGCCATTCTTGCCTCCAATAATGATTCTCTTGGAAAAGCATTTGGTGAGCGCATGATTCAAATGTCTAACGAGATCAAAGGCAATCGTGCCTTTAGCCTTTATTACCATAGTATCTTCGAATCGCAAATGGACGCTTTAAGCCAAGCCAATCTTGTGTATTTAATGGATAGAAAGGTAAATATGGAGGGGAAATTTGAAAAAGAAATTTTAGCGGCCTACCAAACGAAGTATTGTAAGTCTCCTTCGAGATATGCAATCATTGGGTTTGACGTGGTCAACGATATTCTAAGCAGAGAAAATAAAAACGGGGAAGTTTTTAAACAGATAGACAAAGTGCAGACTCAACTTGCAACCAAGTTCGAATACGTCCGTGCAAAACGAAATGGCGCCTATATCAACACTGGGTACCGTGTAGTTCGATTGGTGCCTTAAGAGCAAAAAAAACATAACCCTTGATTTACTAAATTAATTATGAAGAAAGCATTAGTGTTTCCCGGACAAGGGTCACAATTTGTCGGCATGGGAAAGGAATTGTATGATTCTAGAAAAGACATCAAAGATTTGATGGAGTATGCAAATGAGATTCTAGGATTTAATATTCTATCCACAATGTTTAGTGGAACGCAAGAAGATTTAACCAAAACAAGCATTACACAACCGGCAATTTTTATTCATTCCGTGGCTGCTGTAAAAGCGATAAACGCATTAGGAGCAGAGATGGTGGCCGGGCATTCTCTTGGAGAGTTCTCCGCCTTGGTGGCCAACGGTGTCTTGTCCTTTGAAGACGGACTAAAATTGGTTTCTGAACGAGCTCAAGCCATGCAGGACGCTTGCGATAGCAACCCAGGTTCTATGGCTGCTATTTTAGGTCTTGACGATGCCCTTGTCGAAGAAATTTGTGAACAAATTGACGGAATCGTAGTCCCTGCCAATTACAATTGTCCTGGACAATTAGTGATTTCGGGAGAAACTGCGGCAGTTGAATTAGCTTGTGAGAAGTTAAAGGAAGCGGGTGCCAAAAGAGCTCTTATGTTGAGCGTTAATGGAGCTTTCCATTCTCCGCTTATGCAACCTGCACAAGACCGTTTAGCCTCAGCGATTCAAACGACCAAATTTAGAAAGGCTACCCTTCCTATTTATCAAAACATATCGACTTTGCCGGTGACGGATGAAAACCAAATTAAGGAGAATTTAATTTCACAATTAACGGGTCCCGTAAAATGGACGCAAAGCGTTCAGAATATGGTGAAGGACGGTGCTACCTTATTTATGGAAGTTGGACCGGGTAAAACATTGCAAGGCTTAATTCGCAAAATTGACTCTGACGCGCAAGTGACTTCCGCAATTTAAATCTTTCCCATGGAGTCTTTTTTCTCACCAGGAAAGCTCTTACTTACCAGCGAATATGTAGTACTCGACGGCGCACTTGCCTTAGCTGTCCCTACGAAATGGGGACAAGAACTTTGGGCAGAAGAAGAGTCTGATTCGAAATCACGGGTCTATTGGGAAGCCTACCACCAAGATACCTTGTGGCTTCGCTGTGAAATTGATTATGCCAATTGGAAAGTGGTAAGCACCAACAATCTCGAAGCCTCTCTTTTCGTGGTGAGCGTTTTACAGTGGGTTCAAAAAGCTTCCTTAAAGGTATTGCGAGAT
Organism: Chryseobacterium sp. A321; assembly: GCF_054489265.1. Lineage (NCBI taxonomy): Bacteria > Pseudomonadati > Bacteroidota > Flavobacteriia > Flavobacteriales > Weeksellaceae > Chryseobacterium > Chryseobacterium sp. A321. The sequence goes on from NZ_JBTMWZ010000001.1 coordinate 787,073, forward strand.
ACTCGCTCTTACCGCCTGAAAACCAATTTACAGTTTCCTTCTGATTTTGGACTTGGAAGCAGCTCTACTCTCATGACTAACCTTTCTCAATGGGCCGAAATTGAAGCGTTCACTTTAAACGATCGAGCTTTAGGGGGGAGTGGATACGATATTGCAGTAGCTCAAGTGAATCATCCGCTTCTTTTTCAAATTCAAGCATCGAAAAGAGTAGTGCAGCCCATCGATCTTGATTTTAGATTCAAGAATGAACTTCTTTTTATTCATTTGAATCAAAAACAAAATTCAAGAGATGGAATAAAGCATTATCGAAATAAACCAATTAGCACGAACTTGGTATCAAAATTTACAGATATCACAAAAAAAATTATCGTTTCTCAAACAGTTGAGGAGTTTTCGACGCTCCTAAATTTGCATGAAGATTTGCTTTCTTCCCATTTAGAGCTTGATACAGCCCGTAAACTGCACTTTGAGGACTGTCCTGCCTTTGTGAAAAGTCTGGGTGCTTGGGGGGGCGATTTTGTATTAAGTGCCAAGTTTGAGGGTTATCAGAGCTATTTTCAACACAAGGGTTTTCCGACTTTTTTCGAGTGGTCTGATTTAATCAAGTGATAATAAATGAGTTACAGTAAATTTGTAATTTTGTAATATCTGATTAATATCATTACCTTCCCCATGTGAAAAGTTTTCAATAAGTGTAAATTTGGATTCTTGAAAGAAAATCGAAAAAAAAGTAATTTTATGAAAGACAATCAAATCATTCAGCAGCTGCATGATATGGGAATCAAGGGTTATGAAGAGATCATTTACAATCCGTCCTATGAAACTTTATTTAAAGACGAAGTCTCTAGTGAGAACCAAGGTTTTGAAAAAGGGGTTTTGACGGAATCAGGAGCTATCTCGGTGCAAACTGGAGAGTTTACTGGACGTAGTCCAAAGGATCGCTATATTGTTCTAGATGACGTAACAAAAGACACGATTTTTTGGGATGGAAAAGTAAACATTCCAACCACAAGTGCACTTTTCGGACACTGTAAAAATTTGGTTGTAGAGCAACTTTCTAAAGCAAAAAAGCTATACGTGGTGGATACCTTTTGTGGTACAAATCCAGACACAAGACTAAAAGTAAGATTTATAATGGAAGTGGCTTGGCAAGCTCACTTCGTAACCAATATGTTTATCCGTCCTTCCTCGTTCGAGCTTGAGAAGTATGGAGAGCCTGATTTTGTGGTAATCAATGGATCTAAGACGACGAATCCAAATTGGGAAGAACAAGGATTAAATTCTGAGAATTTTGTCATGTTCGATTTAACGGAGAAAGTACAAATTATTGGAGGTACGTGGTACGGTGGAGAAATGAAGAAAGGAATGTTCTCTATTATGAATTACTATTTGCCTCTAAACGGAATGGCTTCTATGCACTGTTCTGCTAACGTAGGAGAAGATGGAGACGTTGCTCTGTTCTTCGGTCTTTCAGGTACAGGGAAAACCACGCTTTCTGCGGATCCAAAACGTTACTTGATCGGAGACGATGAGCACGGTTGGGATGACAACGGTGTCTTCAATTTTGAAGGAGGATGTTATGCAAAAGTTATTGACCTTTCTGAAGAGAAAGAACCGGATATTTTCAAAGCGATACGCCGCGACTCACTGCTGGAAAATGTGGTAGTGGATGAGAACGGAGTTTGTGATTTCACGGACAAAAGTATCACTGAGAACACAAGAGTATCCTATCCAGTTCATCATATTTCAAAAATTGTTCTTCCCTCAAAAGCAGGACATGCAAAAAAAGTGGTTTACCTTTCTGCGGATGCCTTTGGAGTATTGCCACCGGTATCTATTTTAAATGAAGAGCAGGCTCAATACCACTTCCTTTGTGGATATACCTCTAAATTGGCGGGCACGGAAAGAGGGATTACAGAACCTCAACCTTCCTTCTCACCAGCATTCGGTGAAGCTTTCTTAACGCTTCATCCCACTATGTACTCTAAAACCCTAATTGGGAAGATGCATGAACATGGAGCAAAAGCTTATCTCGTAAATACAGGATGGAACGGAACAGGAAAACGTATTTCCCTTAAGGATACAAGAGCGATTATTGATTCCATTATTGACGGTTCGATTGATTCGGCACCAAAAGATGTAATTCCAGTAATGAATCTTGAAATTCCTACAGCGCTTCCTCATGTATCTGAAGGAATTCTGGATCCTCGTGCTACGTATGCAACTGCTGAGCAGTGGGAAGAGAAAGCAAAAGATTTAGCGGCACGCTACATCAAAAATTTTGAAAAATACACTGATACAGAAGAAGGTAAGAGGCTGGTTGCAGCGGGTCCAACCCTTTAATCGTTGTAATAATAAAAAAATCTCCATCTTACTAAAGATGGAGATTTTTTATTTTACCTTTTCTTACAAGCTTAGCACGGCCAATCGGTAGCCTTGCATTCCGAAACCAGATATGAGTCCTCTCACATAGGGAGCCGTAACCGATTTGTGTCGAAACTCTTCCCGCGTGTATAGGTTGCTTATATGCACTTCAATTTTGATCTTTTGACAATTCTTTAAACAATCCGCTAGCGCATAGGAATAATGAGTGAAAGCGCCTGGATTCATAATCAAGGCATCAAAATCTTCTTTTTGAATTCGATCAATTAATTCTCCTTCTGAATTGGACTGAAAATACTGAAATTCATACTGAGAGAATTCAGTTTCTAGTTCACTTAAAGTACTCTCCATGCCTTTGGTACCATAGATGCTGGGCTCCCGAGTGCCTAGTAGATTTAAGTTGGGTCCGTTAACTAATAATATTTTCATATTCAAATTTAGGGAAATAAAGATAAGAATTAGTAAAAGAGGTTGGATTTGATCTATGTGTGAGTTTCTTCCGGTAAAGAAGGGGGCATCTGGTAGGTATATACGTTATATGGAAAGATCCATTTTGAAAAATAATTTGCACTGACAGAGCCAACTAGGATGGGAAGTGCGAGTGTGAATCCATTCGGAACAAGGTTGCAAATCAAAAACAGGGCTGTCAAGGGTGCGTAAATACTGGCAGAAAGCATGGCCGCGGCGCCCACAAGCATGAAATTTAAAGGTATAAGGGTGGTTCCAAAGAATGTGTTGCAGAACAGAGCGAACGCTAATCCTAAAAAGCCTCCTGCGACAATGCTAGGTGCAAATACTCCACCATCTCCACCAGCGCCTAGTGTTAGAGCTGCGGCAAGTGGCTTGATAAAGGCGAGTATCACTAAAGTAGCAATGGCGTAGGTTTCTGGATTTACAGCCAATTTATTAAGCCCGTGGTAGCTATCTCCATATAAAACTGGAAAAAGAAAGAGCATGGTCCCTACGCTGAGTGCTCCTAGGTTCACTCGAATAAAATTGTTGTTGATTCCAGAGAAAAATTGTTTAAGTCTAGTAACTAGGAATGTGAAATAGATTGACATGAGAGCACCAAGGACCCCCAAGATTGCCATGTAAGGAATAGCTCCCCATTTCCAATCGCTCACACTTACAGGAATGATAGGCGCACTTTCGAGAATGTTTAGTAGACCCCATGAGACTAACGCGGCCGCAGTACAACTTAGAATAATTGTTTTGTTGAGTCGACGTGCTATGACCTCCACGGCAAATAGCCAACCTGCTATAGGACTGTTGAAAAGAATTGCGACCCCTGCACATACTCCGGCACAAACAAGTTCGCGTTTGTACATTTTGGCAGAGAATTGCCATTTATAGATTCCATTTCCAATCGTAGCGGAAGCGACCACGGTAGAAACTTCAACTCCTGTAGACCCACCAAAAATCACAGTTAGAAACCCGTTAATGTAATGAGAAGGAACTTTAAACCAAGGCAAGTGTTCTTTTCGAAGGTCTAAGGTTTTGTAAATTTCTTGTATTCCTTTGTTTCGTCGATTTTTAAATACGTATTTCCTAAGAAAGTAGATCGCGGTAATCCCCACTGAGGGGATTATAATAAAAAGCAAATAGCTTTTTAATTTTATGAAATGAAAAATATGTTCTTGGAAATATTCCGTAATTATCTTCAGAGAATATGCCATAAAAGAAGCTAAGACTGCGATTAATGCGGCTGCAAAAATTAATCGAAAGTAATATTGTCTTTGAATGGTGACTCTGTTCATGATTATCTGAGAATTAAGGTGCAAAGTTACATTATCTATTTCCGAATCGGAAATTATCAGATATTCAATTCTAGGTGAATATAATGGACTTTGTACTACTTAGCGGAATTGGCCGTTTTTTTGAACATAGAAAAGGCAGATTAAGAATAATCCACTTGTTAATTGTGGCCTTAGCGGAATTGGTTTCGTTTTAGGAGGGTAATTTTCAATGTCTTGTTGGGGGTACTCTCGAAGTGCGAACCGGCTTACTAATCTTTAGTATAATTCAAAATATTAAATAAGAAGGAATTACAGTAGATGTAGTATTAAAAGGAAACTGCTAAAATTACTGCGCTGTTGCGCTAGACAGTTCTTCTGGTGTTTCGTTGTTTAATTCTCAAGTAGGATATAACTCCGTGGGATCTTATATCGATAAACTACTTCGGGTTTTCATAACACACCTCTTTACCATTTTCCCAATAACAATATGGTTTGCTTTTTTCCTGGGACGCCACGGGATCCGCACGTTCACATGAATACATACTTAATATAATCACACAAAGGGCCGTTGAAAGTGGTTTGCATTTTTTGACGGCGATACAACTAAAGATATTTTGATGTTTTCTGATTGATTTTTTCATATGGGTGTGGATTTAAGGTGAATATTTGACGAGATGTTATTTCTTTGCGGATGTCGGTTCGTGCGCGTCACAAAATTTTCGTGGTTAAATAGACCGATTAATACGATGCCAATACGATAGATGCCATGTAGGAAAGAGAATAGATACGGTTCAATTTAATTTTCATATCAAAGAACCATAATTATCCCATAAAAAAAAAATACCTCGAAAGAGGTATTTTTTAGATAAAGAACTTGCAAAACATTATTCCTTTTTGATTATGTATTCACCAGTTGTGGTACCAAGTACAAACACATCGATATTTGTTGCCTAAATTAAATTGAAAATGTGCAGATATAGTAATCGTGCAAGGAAGGTTTTGAGCATAAAAAAAAGTGGATTAAAAATAATCCACTTTTTTGATTGTAGCCCGTAGGGGAGTCGAACCCCTCTTGCAAGAATGAAAATCTTGAGTCCTAACCGATAGACGAACGGGCCTCCTATACTAATTAAGCTAGTTTGTTAACGTGCTTAGTTAATTTGCTTTTTAGGTTAGCCGCTTTGTTTTTATGGATGATGTTTTTCTTAGCTAAACGATCCACTAGCGAGATAACTTTTGACAATTGCTCAGTAGCAGCTTGTTTGTCTTCTTCGTTTCTTAGTACTTTCACAGCTGTTCTTGCAGTTTTGTGATAGTATCTGTTACGCAGTCTTTTTGCTGCGTTTTGTCTGATTCTCTTTAGAGCTGATTTATGATTTGCCATAATTGTTTCTCAATTGTGGGTGCAAAGATAATACTATTTTTAATTCCCACAAATTAATTTTTAAAATTAATAAAATTTTTCTTTTATCTAAAGTAAGGCTCCATACTTTGCTTATTTCACCTTCTTATTTTGCTTTTCTACTCTCTGATTTAGAAAGAGCGGCAAAGATACGTGAATCTCTGCTGATTTCAAAGAGTGATTTCAATTTTCCTTTCTAAAAAGTGCATAATTGCAACGGGTAAAGTTAGGATATGGTAGCCTATAGGGGAATCGAACCCCTGTTGCAAGAATGAAAATCTTGAGTCCTTACCACTAGACGAATAGGCCGGATTTGAGGATTGCAAAAATACGGAATTATTTGCAGTTGGCCAACCATTGGGCAATTCGTCTATAAAAGTGCTAATTAATTCAGTTTTTGAATCACTGTGCCTTCAATTCCTTTTTTCTCAAGATCTTTTTGAAGTTCAACTGCCGCTTCCAGCGTTTTCACACTTCCATACGTGTAGTAGAAGACTCCGTTCTCTTTCGTTCTGGTCACTTTATCCTTAAGGGTTTTCAGTAGGTAGGAGTTGCTACTAAGTCTACTTTTTGAAACGGCTAATTCAATGGTGTAGGACCCTTTCGACAACTTTTGGTTTGGTGTAAATCCTATGGAAGTTGCATTTCGGAATCCTGCATCTTTGGCGGTTTTTAAATTTGCATCTCTAACCGATGCAAAATTCGTGGTTGCATAATAGTACTTGTAGAGTTTTCCTTCTTTTATAGTAAGGATATACTTAAGGCCTTTAAGTGCAGGGTCAGAGTCATTGTATTTTGAATTCGAACTCATAAGTAGAATTCTAAAATCATTTTTCAAAGGTTGTTCCACTGGTTTTTCAGGAACTTTTTCAACGATAGGACTGGATTTTCCACCGGACTTGCGATCGTATGCTTTTTTGTAACTGACTATGGAATTGTAGATGCTTTCTGCGACTTCGTTTTTTCCTCTTGTAGAAGCAAGATAGTGCGCTTCGTCGTAATTGGATATAAATCCTGTTTCAATTAAAACGGAAGGCATTGCATTCATCCTAAGTACGTGAAGGTTCATTTGTTTTACTCCGCGTGAGAGTCTTTGGTCTTTTTTAGAGAAATTCTCTTCGATATGCCCCCCTAGAATTAAACTTGCCTCTAAGTATCTGTTTTGTTGAATTTTTAATGCAATTAGGGATTCAGGTGTTTTTGGGTCATAGGATCCAAAGGTTTCCTTGTCCTTTTCATCTAAAAAGATTACGTCATTCTCTGCTTTCGCCACTTCCAGATTTGTGCGATTCTGATCAGGCCCCTGTACGTAGGTTTCGGTTCCGTAAGGAGAGGTTCTTTCATTCGCATTGAGGTGAATTGAAATAAAGAGATCAGCCTTGGATCGGTTGGCTAGATTGGTTCGGTCCGTAAGAGAAGGATAAACATCTGTTTTACGCGTATAGATTACTTTATAGTCTTTGTCTTTTTCAAGCATTCTCCCCACTTTTAGGGTAATGTCTAGAGCAATGTCTTTTTCTGCGACATATCCAATATCCGCATACTTACGATTTGCTCCGTGATCATGACCGCCATGACCCGCATCTAGGACGACAACGAATTTATTCTGGCCCCAAAAAAAGGCACTTAAAAGAATAAAAAATATCCCCAAAAATTTATTGGGATAATTTGTTTTGCTATTCATCAGCATTATTTAATAAAAATATTTAATTTTGACCCCATTAATGATAAACATAAAGCGAATCAAAATCAGCTTCAAAAATATATTACATATTTCAATTATCCTAATTTTTAACAGTTTTTTAGCACAAGTAAGCGCTCAGAATCAGGTTAAAAAAGAGGGGGTTGATACGATTATGGTGAAATCAGACACTCTGAATTTAAGAGAGCCTGAGCCCTTGGCCGCCCCTGTGAACTCCACGGCGGATAACATTCGTACAGACGTGCCTAAGCGCATGACCTACCTGAATCAGAATGCGGAAGTCACCTATCAGGATATGAATATCAAGGCAGACTATATTTCTATTGATTGGAATACAGGGAATGTTTTTGCTCGAGGTAAGCTCAATGATAAAGGTCGGGTGATAGAACCTGTAATTACAGAGCAGGCAGGGAAAATCTATGAAACGGATCAGTTCAATTTTAATTACAAATCCAAGCAGGCAATTGCTTACAACACCCGAACGGAAGAAAGTGAGGGGGTGATTGTGGCAGAAAAGACGAAGAAAGTCAACGACTCTATTTTTTATATGCGTCGAGGTAAGTATACGACGGATGAGTATTTTCTGAGTAAAAAAGATACCATAGCAGATTACTATCTGCTTGCGCCGAATATTAAGCTTATAAAAGGCAAAAACAAATCTCAGGTGATCACGGGTCCTATTCAAATGTACATTGAACAGGTTCCCACGCCTCTCGCATTACCCTTTGGAATTTTGCCTTTCTCAGACAAGAGATCCGCAGGGATCTTGATTCCAAGTTTTGGGGAAAGACAAGATGTCGGGTTCTTTTTGAACGGACTCGGGTATTACCAACCGATTGGTGAGCATTTCGATATGAAAGTAATGTTGGACTTTTTCACCAAAGGAAGTTGGAATATACGACCAGAAGTCAATTATCGAAAGAACTACCGTTACAACGGAAACTTTAATTCCGAAGTGGGAACTACTGTTCGAGGAATTAAAGGGCTGGATGATTATCAGAAATCATCTACCTATCGAATTGGCTGGAGACATCAGCAAGATTCGAAAGCGAATCCTTATTTTAATTTCTCCGCCTCAGTCAACGTAGTAAGTAGCAAGTTTTACAGCAATACGATTAACAACAACCATATTTTTGATCAGAGTGTTCTTAATACACAGCAGAATTCTACGATTTCTGCGACGAAAAGGTTCCTGACGCTTCCAATTACGATCACAGGAACGGCTTCCTATTCCCAGAACTTTGCGGACGGCAGCGTCAACTTAAGGCTTCCCCAGATGAATGTGGCTATTAATCAGTTCTATCTATTCTCTCCCAAGGATGGGGGGATACGAGAAGGCCTTTTGCAAAACATTACTGTGAACACAGGACTTAACTTCTCAAATTCTATTAGTGGCGTAAAAGAAGAGGATATGTTCCAAAAAGCGATGTGGGACAACATGCAAACGGGTCTTCAGAATAATTTATCCATTGCGACCAATACTACACTCGCAAAGTATTTCACATTTTCTCTTAGTGCAAGTGCAAACAATGTGCTGACGACCAAAACTCTGGATCGTTTCTACGATCCCATTGAGGATAAAGTGCAAAATGTATACGAGAAAAAAATCGCAGGGTATTCCACATTCTCCACTTCAGCGAGTTTGCAAACCACACTTTATGGGATGCTAAATTTCAAAAAAGGAAGTCTTGTCGAACGAGTTCGACATATGGTAATTCCAAGTATTGGATTTACTTACCAGCCTGATTTTGGTACTCCCGATTGGGGTTATTTTAAAAATTATTATTCAGCCACGGGTGAGCTTACACCTTATTCCATTTTTGACGGAGGAATGTTTGGGTCTCCCTCGAGCGGTATGGTCGGGGCAATGACCTACAGCATTGGAAACAATATTGAGATGAAGGTCCGAAACAAAGAAGATTCCACTGGCGTGAAAAAAGTAAAACTTTTTGAAAGTTTGAATATTTCAGGAGGATATAATTTTGCTGCAGAAAGCCATAAATGGAGTATGGTCAACATAAACGGACAAACTTCTTTATTCGATGGCAAAGTAAATATGAATACAAGTTTGGTGATTGATCCATACGAAACCATTTACGATGTAAACGGTTTAGGAACTCGAACCGAGAATTTTGGAAAATTCAATTTACAAGGGTTTAATATTCAGATGTCTGTTCCTTTAAGTGATGCACTTTTTGCGTCGAAAGACAAGAAAAGTCCAGAAGAAATGTACAAAACCAGAGGAGAGATTCGAAATGAGAATTATTATTTTGACGAGTTTAACTATGCTCATTTTTCTCAGGCATGGACTCTGAATTTAAATGCGAATTATGCCTATACCCAAGGGGCAACGCAGTTTGGAAATAAGGTCGCTTCCGTCGGTATTGACGGCTCTATCAAGCTAACTCCGTTTTGGAACATTACGGGAAGTACGCATTACGATTTTATTACAAAGAAACTGGCGTATACCCGAATCGGGTTCTTTAGAGACCAGCGAAGTTTCACAATCAACTTTAACTGGGTGCCTTTTGGACAGTACAAAGTCTATGACTTCTTTATCGGAATCAAAGCGAATATCCTAAGCGATGCGATTAAATACAATGATCGTAGCTTTACAGAACCGAATTCAAAATTCTAGACTTTCGAGTATTTTAATAATAATATTACCTTTGCAAAAATTCAACTATGGAAAAAAAATATATAAACACGACGAAAGCACCCGCTGCAATAGGTCCCTATTCACAAGCTGTTCTTGCAAAAGGAGTTCTTTATATTTCAGGTCAAATCCCATTAGATCCTGCTAGCGGTAAGCTAATTGAAGGAATTGAAAAGGCGACTCATCAAGTGATGCAGAACCTTCAGGCGATTCTCGAGGAGGCAGGAATGGATTTTAGAAATGTGGTCAAATCAAGTATTTTTCTGACCAACATGGATGATTTTGCTCTTATGAACGAAGTGTATGCGTCTTATTTGAATCCTGAAAATTTACCGGCTAGGGAAACGGTTCAAGTATCTTCTTTGCCTAAAAATGTTGAGGTCGAAATATCGATGATTGCCTACGAGAATTAATCAGATGAATTTCCTTCGTAATACAATTGCCGTCCTATTAGGGCTGGGAATCGCAGGTCTTATTATCAGTTTCGGTATTCGAATTAATCCGGATTGGATTACCTATGAGCGGTTTTCAGCATTTCAATCGTGGGATAACTTTCTTTATTCCATGAAGGACAATGATGCCTTCTTTGTCTTCTTACTTTTCCTTTCGGGGATTGGTGCTACAATAGGTGGCGTTTTGACCGCGATTGTGGTGAAATATGCGAAGGTTGCTTATGCCATCCTAATTGGGTTCATCCTTTTGTTTATCGCAATGATGGATGTAATTGTAAACCCCTATCATCCTACTTTTTATAAGATCCTCATCTTTTTAACTTTTTTCCCTTTTTCGTGGATTGGAGGCAAAATCACCGAGGTGATTTACGATAGAAAGGAAAGACAGGCAAGAAAAAAAGAAAAGAAGGCCTTAGAAAATTAAATAGATTTTTTTACAATAGAAAAGGGGCTTCGAAGTAATTCGAAGCCCTTTTTTAATTCAAATATTTATTAGAAACGAAAGTTTCTTACTGCGGCATTTTAAATCCTTGTGTGTAGATTCCGCCACGTTCATTGACATACTTCACTTGAACGTTTCCGGTAAAGCCATTAAGTATTTTGTCGACGTCTTTTTGGGAGTTTACGGGTTTTCCGTTGATCTCAATGACGATGTAGTTGTCCACAACTCCGATCTTAGCCATTTCTCCACCTTGGACCACGTTTCTGACAAGAACTCCGCTATTTAGCCCATACCGAGTCTTAAATCCTTCGTTTAGGGGCTGGAATTCAGCTCCAATTTTTTCAGACACTGTAAGATCGGCACGAGTACGGACCGAGGTGTTTCCTTTCTGGTCTTTCAATACCACACGAACCGTGTTTTCTTTGCCATTACGGTTGTAGGTTACATTTACTGCATCCCCAGGTCTTTTACTACCGACTGCTACAGATAGGTCAGCGAAATCAGTAATGTTTTGGTTGTCCACTTTGTTTATAATGTCTCCTGCTTTTAATCCCGCATCTTCGGCCCCGGATTTTGCGGAAACTTCTCTTACGTAGATTCCCACACCCGGCTTCAAACTTGTTTTGTATTCTCGGTTGTACAGAGCTACTTGCTGTTCGTCGGAAAGATCAACAGACATTACACCTAAGAATCCTCTTTGAACGAGACCGAATTTTTTAATGTCCTCCACAATCTTACGCGCAAGATTAGAAGGCACTGCAAATCCATACCCTTGGTAGTAACCATTTGTAGAGGCAATGGCAGAATTAATCCCAATTAGATCCCCGTTTGTATTGACTAGGGCACCTCCTGAGTTCCCCATATTAATAGCTGCGTCCGTTTGAAGAAAACTTTCAATCGGGTTGGTTGCGGATCCCTGGGAAAGAATTCCAATTCCTCTTCCTTTCGCTGAAATAATTCCGGCAGTGGCAGTGGAGTTTAACCCTAAAGGATTCCCAACGGCAAGTACCCATTGACCTACTTCAACAAGATCAGAGTTTGCAAAATTCAAGTAGGGCAATCCCTTTTCATCAATCTTTAATAAAGAGATATCTGTGTTTGGGTCTGTACCTACTAAAGTCGCGGTATAGCTTTTCTTGTTACTTAGAACTACTTCCAATTTAGAAGCGCCCGCCACCACGTGGTTATTTGAAATAATATAGCCATCGGGTGAGATGATTACTCCAGATCCCATTCCACTTGGCATGTTGTCTGGACGTTGTTGTTGTCTTGGTTGAGCACGTTCCCCAAAGAACCATTCGAAAATGTCTTGTTCAGAACTACGTCCTGCGGATCTTGTGGAGTAATTTTTAATGGTTACCACGGCCGGTACAGTCATTTTTGCAGCTGTGGTGAAGTCTGTTCCTGTACTGGCTGCTCCGAGGGAAGCGAAGTGAGCACTGTCGTTTTTAGTTGAACCGAAATAAGAGTAATCTTGCAAGCTTGCTTGCTGATTTTCGGCTAGTTTAATACCGCCAAAGACGGTAGCTCCTGAGATAACCCCTACAAGAGCAAAGGGTAGCATTTTTTTGACTTTCTCTGTCATTTTTATCTTTCTCATTATTAAGTTAATTGGTATGTATCGCAAATTTAACACTAAATAGGTATGCAGTCAAAAGCGGTTGTTTCATATTTAACGGAACTTTAACAAGATTTATCACTATTTTAGAGTATTCCTTCGCGTTCTATACCTTTGCCGAAAGATAGGGGGCTTTAATTGAGTGATTTCAGTCGTTCTTGCACAAAATTTAAAACCATATCTTTGCAAAAATTTTTGATATCATAATGACAAATACAGGAAAAATTGAATTGATGGCTCCCGCAGGAGACTTTACGGCCATGCAAGCTGCGCTTGACAATGGTGCGGATTCTATTTATTTTGGTGTGGAGCAGTTAAACATGCGTGCTCGCGCTTCCATGAATTTTACCATCGACGACCTTCCCGAAATATCGAGACGTTGCAAAGAAAAAGGAGTGCGTACCTATTTGACACTCAATACGATCGTGTATGACCACGACCTTTCTATCATAAAAACTTTACTAGATAAAGCCAAGGCTGCCGAGCTTACCGCTGTGATCGCGATGGATCAAGCTGTTATCTCCTACGCGAGACAAATTGGACTTGAAGTACACATCTCCACTCAGATTAACATCACCAATATTGAAACTGTGAAATTCTATGCACTGTTTGCAGATACGATGGTCATGAGTAGAGAGCTCAGCATAACGCAAATAAAAAAGATTTGTGAACAGGTAAAAAGAGACGAGGTTAGAGGTCCTAACGGAGAACTTGTTGAGATCGAAATTTTTGGACATGGAGCCCTTTGTATGGCGGTTTCTGGAAAATGTTACCTTAGTTTGCATTCCAGTAACTCATCAGCAAATAGAGGTGCCTGCAAACAAAACTGTAGAAAAAAATATACGGTAATCGACCAAGAATCTGGATTTGAAATTGAATTAGACAATGAATACATGATGTCTCCTAAAGACCTATGTACCATTGGATTTTTAGATCAAGTAGTGGATGCCGGTGTAAAAGTCCTGAAGATTGAGGGGCGTGGACGTGCGCCAGAATATGTGGCCACAGTCGTAAAATGCTACCGCGAAGCGATTGACGCAGTGGCAGACGGTTCGTTTAGTCAAGAGAAAGTGAAAGGATGGATGGACCGATTGGAAACCGTTTACAATAGAGGTTTTTGGAGTGGGTACTATTTAGGACAGGAGCTTGGCGAATGGTCTGAGAATCCAGGTTCTAGTGCGACACAGAAAAAAGTATACATTGGAAAGGGTCGTCATTTTTATCCGAAATCCAACGTAGCTGAATTTTTAATTGAAGCGTACGACTTAAGTGTAGGGGATAAAATTCTTATACAAGGGCCAACTACCGGTTCACAAGAAATGGTAGTGGAACGGATGCTAATTGACGAGAAAGGAGAAGCAGAAAAGGCAAGCAAAGCGGATGTGATTACTTTCAAAACAGAATTTAGAGTAAGACCTTCCGACAAACTTTACAAAATTGTTGAGGCTTAAGCAAGGAACGGAACTATGGTGATTGTTACGCTACAAAGAGATAAATGCATTGGATGCAACTACTGTGCAGAGTTTGCGCCTGAGTATTTCCGAATGTCTAAAAAAGATGGAAAATCGGTACTTTTGAAATCTACAGATAAGAAAGGGTTTTTCACTTTGAAGACCCCTTTTCCGGAAGCATTGACGCCGTGTGAAAGGGCGGCCAAGGCTTGCCCAGTCAATATAATCTCTGTTAAAGAAGTGTGAAATGACAAAAAGTGAAATTCGTCAACATTATTTAGAACTTAGAAAAACCTTATCTAGCGATGAGGTTTTGTCTTATTCTACACAAATCTTTGATCGGTTTCTTAAAGCCTTTGATCCTTCAGAGATTCAAAAGGTGCATCTTTTCCTAAGCATTGCCAAATTTAAAGAAGTGAATACAGAGCTTTTTATTTCCTATTTTTTGGAAAGGGGTATCCGTGTTTTTGTTCCTAAGATGGTCGGAGACACCCTTATTTCAATCGAGCTAAAAAGAGAGACTCCAATGGCCCTTAACTCTTGGGGGATACTCGAACCTACAAGCACAATGGATAGTGGGGAAAAGGATTTCGACCTAGTCATCACACCACTTCTGTATTGTGATTTGCTTGGCAATCGTGTTGGGTATGGGAAAGGGTTTTACGACCGATTCTTCGCTTCGCTTCCTGCAAAAACGAAAAAAGTGGGGGTGGGTTACTTTGACCCGGTACAACCCGTAGAGGATGTATACGATTCGGACGTTCCACTTGATTACTTAGTGACTCCTAGAGAAGTACTGTCTTTTATCGGCGTTTGATAGAAGTTGAGAAAAAAGAATTTAAATTCCTTCTGAAATTGTTTGGGCGTTGATACGAGAACATACTGCGCCTCACGCTGTTTCCTAGCGATCGATCTATTTTGTGCTGAGAAATATTCCACATCAAATTTCGCAAAATTTAACGTGTCATTTTCGTGAATTTTTTCATAAACGCTGAGGTTATGCACTTTTGCAGCTCTCACTTGGAAGCTATCCAGTTCCTTTAACAACGGTTGCAATGTAGTTGAATCCGCCTTAAAGAAGTAGCCCTGCAGTTGAGAGTACATTGCGGAATCAATCTCTGTATCTTGTTTACCCGAACTATACAGGATCGAAAGATCAATAACCTCCTGTACTTTTTGTTTCGTAATGGAATTAATAGCCTGGGCACTGTCCATATTTGCACTTGGATAAGAGGACTTGTTATTGTTGTACTTTACATTTTCAAGTGATAGTTCGTGTTTGTCTTTTTTGCAGGCTAATACTAAAAAGGCAAGGGCAAAGAGTAATACGTATGGATTAAAGTTCTTCATGGTTTGTAATTCTAAATTTAATTAAGACAATCTTACCTTTTTCCATTTTTGTGTCGATTACCTCCATATTCTTTAAAGAAGTCGTTGGAGTAGTTACCAAATTGATATATCGAGATTTGTCAAGTGTTTCAATCCCATAAGTGTCGTTGTCATAGACTTGATAGATAAGGGCGTCTTGACTGATTAGAAAGTTTAAGCTCTCCCGCTTTCTCTTAATGTCCTGAATGGAATTAGAGTAATAATAGAGCATAATCGCATAATCGTTCGGCTTTAGCTCAATGATTTCACTTTCTGGGGCCGTTTTTAAGTTTCTACGAATTGTGTCGGTTCGGTAGTACGGAGACGAAACAACCATTGTGAGCGTGGAGCCTTCGGGATTTCGATACACGAACGGTTCGTTTGGTTTCGCATTGTATAAAATTGGAGATTCATCTTTTTTCAAAATCTGTACCTGAAGTTCCGCGTTTATTTTGGAATTTCGATCGGAATCAATAAAGTTGTAATAATATTCCTTTGTGAAGAGCTCGTCTTTGTAAAGGAAAATCACCGCTGCGAGTGCGATAAAGGCCAGTCCCGCAATCCCATACCACATTTTTGCTGTTCCCAGTTCTATTTTTGATTCCTGTTTTTTTTCAGGGACCGTTAGGTGGTTCGTGACTTTAGAGAGTGAAGCGTCCAATTCAACCATTTCAGAAGGCTGAGACTCTATTTTTGTAGGAGAGCTAGGAATCTTTGGGTCTCGTTCCTCCGTGAGATTTGATTCGGAAGAAGGACTGTGAGTCATTGGGCTCGCTTCTTCATTTTCTAGTTCCGAGAGAATTTCATCAGCGTAAAGGTGTTTCTTTTTAAATTCATACCAAGAAGAGTATCCAGCGTAATCGGACAGTAAGTTTAGAATGTCGATGCGGGGTAGTTTGGTAACGGGTGAATTCTTGAAATAGGTGTAAAATGATTTCTCACTGATGTTTCCTTTCACCTTTTGACGCAAATCTTCTTGGAAATAAATGATGTCGATTCCTTTCCAATGGGCTATATTTTCTTCAGACGGAGTGTGTGATTCTAAGTATTTTGCCTGAATCTCCGTTTTAAGCTGTTCAAAATGCAATAAATCTAAATCGCTCAAAGTAGATGTTTAGTATTTAAGTCGTTGGTTTTCAGTTATACAAAATTGTAAATTGATTTTACAAATATAATACAATCAATTTTCATAAACAAGTTTGGTATCCGATATACCTTTGTATTGTTCAATTGAAGATGTGCTTTAGAGCGAATCCTAGATTGAATAACAAAAATAGGAAATCAAATCAAACCAAACACCTTATTATGAAAAAATCATTATTCCTAGCTGGATTTGCTGCACTTACCTTAGTAGCATGTAAGAAAACAGAAACTGTAGAAACTGCGAACGCTGCAGATTCAACTGCAAATGCACTAGCTGATTCGGCTGCTGTAATTGCGGATTCGGCTGCATCTGTTATTGATTCTGCTGCAACTGCAACGGTTGACGCTGCTAAAGATGCTGCGGCTGCAACGACTGCGGCGGGTGCTGAAATAGCAAAGGACGCTGCGAAAGGAGCTGCTGATGCTGCGGAAGGAGCTGCGGATGCAACTGTGAAAGCTGCAAACGAAGCTAAGAAAGCAGTTAAGGAAGCTACTAATTAGTAGAAAATCCTTTTTATTCCAGAAATGGATAAAAAAAAGTGCGACGTATTAAAAAATGAATTACATTTGCACGCTTAATTAAAAAAACAATTTTTAAAACAATAATTTATTATGAAAAAGTCATTATTCGTAGCGGGTATCGCTGCTTTAGCTCTTGTAGCTTGTAACAAAACTGAAACTGTTGACACTGCTGCTGAAGTAGTAGATTCTACTGCTGCTGTAGTTGATTCAGCTGAAGCTGTAGTTGACTCTGCAAACGTAGTTGCTGATTCTGCTGCTACTGTTGCTGAAGAAGCTGCTGCAACTGCTGTTGAAGCTGCTGAAGAAGCAACTAACTAGTCACTAGTTTAGAAAAGCTAAAGCCATCTTACCTTAGGTAGGATGGCTTTTTTATGTTTAGGCTTTAGATGCAATTATCTATTTTTCCATTTTTTGCCTTACGATCTCATAACAGCTTATTGCAACGGCATTGCTTAAGTTGAGTGAGTCAATGGTACCTACCATAGGAATAAGAGTGTTTTGGCCCTTGTTTTCCCAAAATGAGGAGAGTCCTGAATGCTCAGTCCCGAAGAGGATGGCTGATTTTTTTGTTAGATCTTTGGAAGGAAGTGACTTGGACGTTTGGTCCATTAAGGTGGTTAGGATCTGAAAGCTATTTTCTTGCAAAAACGAGTGCAACTCTTCATTGTTTGAAGTGTAGACCTGAAGCCCAAACAAACAACCCACACTAGAACGAATTACGTTAGGATTGTATAAATCTACCTTTGGATCGCTGATAATTAACGCATCGATACCAAAAGCCTCGCAGCTGCGAAGAATGGCTCCTAGATTGCCTGGCTTTTCAATTCCTTCCAGAACAATAACTGAGGCGTTGGAAGCGGGTTTGTACTCGGATAGTTCACTTTCTTTTGCTTTGTAGACACCTAGGATCCCTTCGGAACTTCCCCTATAGGCAATCTTTTCGTAGACCGTAGAGGAAACAAGATAAATTTTTGAATTCGGAAGAGGTTCGTGGTAGTAATCTTCGCATATATAAAACTCAAGGGGCTCGTAGTGGAAATCAAGAGCTCTTTTATTCTCCTGTCTACCTTCTACAAAAAAGATTCCTTGTTTTTTGCGCTCTTGATTTTTCGTCAAAAGTCGAGTGAGGGTCTTTATTTTTTCATTTTGCGCACTTTCAATTCTCATTCGTATGGTTTTCTAGGGTGGCATCATTGCCGACTTCGGACTGTTCAATTATGGTTTGCGAGAATTCTTTTTTGCTTTTGATTCCCAGCGCTTTCATTTTTTGGGTTTGATGAATCAAATTGTCTCTTCCGGTGTTAAGTTGCTTGTAGGCTTCGTTGTATGTGTTTTGAGCAGCATCTATGTTTTTCCCAACCTTTTCTAGGTTTTCCACGAACGAGACGAACTTGTCGTAAAGTTTAGTGCCTCTTTCCGCAATTTCAATCGCATTTCGATTTTGGTATTCCCGTTTCCACAAATCTGCAATTAGCTTAAGCGAAGTGATCAAGTTGTTTGGACTGAGAAGCAGAATTCTTTTGTCGTAGGCGTAATTCCAAAGAGTAGAATCGTGCTGCATAGCTGCAATATAGGCGGCTTCGTTAGGAACGAACATCATTACGAAGTCTAGGGATTTCCCATAATCATCGTACGCTTTTTGAGAGAGTTGGAGGATGTGATTCTTCATAGAACCTACATGCAGCTTTAGATGCGATTCGTACGTGTCGGGATCGGTTTCGTCAATTAGGGCTGAGTAGGCCGTTAAAGAAACTTTGGAGTCAATGATGACACTGCGATCGTCTGGGTATTTAACCACCGCATCCGGACGCATTTTCTTTCCAGAGAACTCGGAAAAGAGTGCTTTTTGATCTTGGTCAGTTAATTGATGCTCCATGAAGTACTCCCGTCCTTTTACCAGTCCGGACTTTTCTAGTATGCTCTCCAAAATCATTTCGCCCCAGTTTCCTTGGGTTTTGCTTTCTCCTTTTAAGGCGCGCGTTAGGTTTTTCGCATCTTGGGAAATTTGTTGATTTAGTTGGGCTAGTTCCTTTACTTTTTCTCCAAGGGAGAATCGTTCCTTAGACTCCTTTTCATAAGATTCGCTTACTTTGGTTTTAAGTTCTTGAATCTTGTCTTGAAAGGGCTCGAGGATTAGTTTGAGATTGGATTGGGTCGTCTGGGAAAATTTGGTTGATTTCTCTTCAAAGATTTTATTGGCGAGATTTTCAAACTGCTGTTTGGACTGCTCATGTAGTTTTTCTACTTCCTGGACATGGGATTCGATTTTGCTGCGCAGTTGCTTGTTTTCTTCAAAGAGTTGCGTTTTTTGTCCAAATAAGGTTTGCTCCTCCGTTCGGAAAGTTTCTAATTGAGCTAAAAGATCTTTCGTGCGCTCTTTTTCTTCATCGTAGCGTTGGGTTTGACTTTCAAATTTTGCATGGATACCGGCCTGAGTCTCTCGGGCTATCTCTAACGCAGCTTCTAGCTCCTTTCTTTTAGCTTGATCCTGCTCGAGTTGCCCTTGCAAATGCTCCATTTGTTTGATCGCATTTTGCTGTTCTGTTCTAATTTGAATGAATTTCTCATTCAAATCTTCAAATTGACTTCGCTTTACGCTCGAAGATTTGTTTAAAAAATAGGCGATTAGACCGCC
The DNA here is from genome assembly GCF_054489265.1 of Chryseobacterium sp. A321. Lineage (NCBI taxonomy): Bacteria > Pseudomonadati > Bacteroidota > Flavobacteriia > Flavobacteriales > Weeksellaceae > Chryseobacterium > Chryseobacterium sp. A321. The sequence goes on from NZ_JBTMWZ010000001.1 coordinate 806,582, forward strand.
GAGTAAAATACCCAGTACGAGTCCTACAATCAGATATATGGTTTCCATGGTTCAAAAGTACGAAACTATGTGAGTACAATCAAGAGCAAAGCTAGGGGATTCCTTAGGGGTTTTGTTTCGCGATTTTCTTGTGAATTTTTAGGTGGGTACCTATAGCGGCAGAGCCATACCAGGGTAAAATCTCAGCTTCAAAGATCCCTTCACTCAGCGTGGGGTCGCCCTTCAATAGTTCTTTTGCCTCCTCCTCTGTCTTGCAATTTAGAAGAAAAATTCCGCGATACTTTCGTGTGTTTGCAGTCGAAAACGGACCTGCAATCACCAGTTTTCCAGAATCTGCCAATGCATTTATATTTGCAAAATGGCCTTTGAAAAGTTCTGCTCTTTGGACAGGGTCGGTTAGTTCCTTGTCCTTAGGTCCTGTTTTTAGAATGACCAAGATGTAAGATTTCATTCCATAGTCATCTGCGCCCAAGGAGTCTGCTAGTTTTTGGTCAAAATTCGGGTTTAGGATTTCCTTGTCTTGCTCAGCTGCTTTGTTTTGTGCATTTGCAAAGCAAAAGCTAAAGAACAGGCCAACAAAAATGAGATGGAAAGTGCGCATTTTCTAATCTTTTATTTGTAAGAATTCTTTGGCAAGCTTAATCATACTCGGATCACCCGTGTACTTGCCATGCTCGTCAGAAAGTTTGATTGTGGGGATCCAATCTCCATTATGGCCTTGAACTCCAATGAGCTTCATGACAATGTTCATGGGCTTTAGACCCACGTCGTTCGTGAGGTTGGTGCCGATTCCAAACGAAGTGCCGATTTTTCCTTCGCAATAGTTACGAATTTCTTCCACTTTGGTTAGGTTCAGTCCATCGGAAAAGATGATGTATTTATAGAGTGGGTTGATTCCATTGTTTACGTAATGGGCAATGGTCATGTCTGCGAATTCCATAGGATCTCCACTGTCGTGACGGACTCCATCAAATAGTTTTGCAAACTTTTTGTCAAATTGCTGAAAAAACACTTCCGTGGTGTAGGTGTCCGAAAGAGCGACTCCTAGATCCCCGCGGTAGATATCCACCCAATGTTCTAAGGCGAGTTTGTTTGCCATTTTAAATCCAAACTCCGCCCCATGGAACATGAACCATTCGTGCGCATGCGTCCCAATGGGCTTCACTCCATATTTCATTGCGAAGTGAACGTTTGAGCTTCCCGTGAATTTCGTGTTTTGATTTTGAACCAGGGAGTTCACAACCATGTCGTGCACTTTGTAGGAGTGGCGACGACGGGTGCCAAACTCTGCAAAAGTGACCCCAAGTTCAACCAGTTTTTGTGCTTTTCGATCCGTCGTTTCGATGACCGTTTCGTTGGAATCTCTTTCCATATGATTTAGAACATAATGGAGTTCGGAGATAAGAGCTAAAAGGGGGACCTCCCAAAGGATTGTTCGATACCATAGGCCCTCGACCCAAACTTTCAGTTCATTTCCCTCCTGTTCAATATGGACCTCTGAAGGATCGTAATGGTAACCTTCTAAAAAGTCAAGATACGGAAGGTCAATGTAGGGACATGTGGTTTGCAGATAGGACTTTTCTGCTTTGGTTAACTTAAGTTCTGCCATTGCGTTTACGGCCTGACGGAGCTCCTGCGCAAATCCGGGAGGAAAGAAGTGTTGCCCCCGGTTGATGAATTCGTATTTTACACTTTGGGTAGGAAACAGTTTTACAACTGCATTTTGCATTGTGAATTTGTAGAAATCATTGTCTAGGATGGAGTTGAATCGAACGTCTGCCATATATTGTTTACTAAGTAAATACAAATGTAACGAAACAGATCATAAAAAAATCGCCACGAGGGGCGATTTTCGAAAAACTTGGATAAAGCTTTTATTTTCTTAAATACGCATTATACATCCATACTTCTTTTTCTTGTTCGGTCACATAATCACTCATTTGAGAGTTGGTTCCTTCGTCTCCTGCTTTTTCGCTCAAATCGAGAAGTTCTCTCTGCAAATCAATCACGATTTTAAAAGAGTGTAGAATGTTTTCGACCGCTTTTACAGGGTCGCTCACTTCCTTACTTTCCTTGATCGTTGAGATTTCAAGATAATCTGAATAGTTGTGTAGGGGAGTCCCATCGAGGGTTAGAATTCGCTCTGCGATTTCATCAATTTTTAAAACTAAATTATTGTAAAGCTCTTCAAATTTGGGATGCAAGGTGAAAAATTGATCTCCTGTAATGTTCCAATGAGCCCCTCTTGTGTTTTGGTAAAAAATAGAGTAATTGGCAAGTAGAGTATTTAATTTACCTGCGATTTCTTCGCAGTCGGCCTTAGCCAGACCGATAATAGCATGTCTTTTCATATCGCTTGTTTTTAAGTTTCTTGTTTGATTAAGACAAAGGTAGGAAGAATCGATGGCGATACCCAAAGCATCGAATAGAAGGTTTCAATCTGCATGATATTCAATATGATTTGCGAAGTGTGAACTTTGATTATGTTCCTGTTCACCCTCTACTTTTTGATTGAGATAGACCTTTGATCCTCCAAATCACAAGGGGTCCACCATTTATGTTTGGGAAAATCTGGGGTAATTCATTGACTATGAAGCGAGGCAAATGTTGAAATTATGGCAAGAGCTATTGCCAAATAAAAAATATTCACTACTTTTGCACCCTAAAATAAAAAGCAATTAAATGCCTACTATTCAACAATTAGTTAGAAAAGGAAGAGCCACGCTTGCCAAGAAGAGCAAATCGGCTGCCCTTGAATCCAGTCCACAAAGACGAGGAGTATGTACGAGAGTATATACGACTACTCCTAAGAAACCGAACTCTGCACTTAGAAAAGTTGCAAGGGTAAGACTTTCTAATGGGAAGGAAGTCAACGCTTATATCCCGGGCGAAGGACACAATCTTCAAGAGCACTCGATAGTATTGGTACGTGGAGGAAGGGTGAAAGACCTACCGGGAGTACGTTATCACATTGTTAGAGGAGCCTTAGACACCGCTGGTGTTAACGGAAGAACCCAAAGAAGATCCAAGTATGGAGCTAAGAGACCAAAACCAGGTCAAGCGGCTGCAACTGGTAAGAAAAAGTAATCATTAATTATTTAGAAACGAAACAATGAGAAAGACAAAAGCGAAAAAAAGACCGTTGTTACCGGATCCGAAGTTTAATGATCAACTGGTAACACGATTTGTAAATAACTTAATGCTCGATGGTAAGAAATCGATCGCATTTAAGATATTCTACGATGCATTAGATTTAGTAGAAGCGAAAAAAGGAGAAACTGAAAAGACTTCTCTTGACATCTGGAAAGATGCGCTAACCAATGTAATGCCACACGTAGAAGTACGTTCAAGAAGAGTTGGGGGTGCAAACTTCCAAATTCCAATGCCGATTCGTGCAGACAGAAAAATTTCAATGGCCATGAAATGGTTAATCAAATATTCTAAAGCAAGAAACGATAAATCAATGGCTCTTAAGTTAGCGACTGAAATTATCGCGGCTGCAAAAGAAGAAGGTGCTGCTTACAAGAAGAAATCCGATACGCACAAAATGGCAGAAGCCAACAAAGCGTTCTCACACTTTAAATTCTAATCTGAAATGGCAAGAGACCTTAAATACACAAGAAATATTGGTATCGCTGCTCACATTGATGCAGGTAAAACCACCACGACAGAAAGAATTTTATTCTATACGGGTAAAACTCACAAACTGGGAGAAACCCACGAAGGTTCTTCTCAGATGGACTGGATGGAGCAGGAAGCTGAAAGAGGGATTACAATCCAATCTGCAGCAACTACTTGTAGTTGGGTGTTCCCTCGTAAAGACGGACAACCTACACCTGAGTCAAAAGATTACCACTTCAATATTATTGATACCCCGGGACACGTTGACTTTACCGTAGAGGTAAACCGCTCGTTAAGAGTACTTGACGGTCTTGTTTTCTTATTCTCTGCCGTAGACGGTGTGGAGCCTCAATCGGAAACGAACTGGAGACTTGCAGACAACTACAAAGTAGCCCGTATGGGATTCGTTAATAAGATGGACCGTCAAGGTGCAGACTTCTTAATGGTAGTGAAGCAAGTAAAAGAAATGCTTGGATCGAATGCCGTTCCAATCGTACTTCCTATTGGTGCAGAAGAAGACTTTGTTGGGGTTGTAGACCTTATCAAGAACAGAGCGATCGTTTGGCATGACAATACACAAGGGGCAACCTTTGACGTAGTGCCAATTCCAGAGGATATGAAAGAAGAAGTTCACGAATATAGAGAGAAGTTAGTAGAAGCAGTAGCGGATTATGACGACACTCTAATGGAGAAATTCTTCGAAGATCCAGATTCTATTTCAGAAGACGAAATCAACGAAGCCCTAAGAAAAGCGACAATCGATATGTCGATTATCCCAATGACTTGTGGTTCTTCATTCAAGAACAAAGGAGTTCAGTTTATGCTGGATGCGGTATGTAAATACCTTCCTTCTCCAATGGATAAAGAAGCGATTGATGGAACCGATCCAAAAACAGACGAGCCTATTACAAGAAGACCTGACGTAACCGAACCATTCGCTGCGTTAGCGTTTAAAATTGCGACGGATCCATTTGTGGGACGTTTAGCATTCTTCAGAGCTTATTCTGGAAGATTGGATGCAGGATCTTACGTTCTTAACAACAGATCAGGTAACAAAGAGAGAATCTCTAGAATCTACCAAATGCACGCAAACAAGCAAAATCCAGTGGAGTATATCGAGGCTGGAGATATTGGTGCTGCTGTTGGATTTAAAGATATCAAAACAGGAGATACTCTTTCTGATGAGAAAAACCCAATTGTTTTAGAATCTATGTTGTTCCCAGATCCAGTGATCGGGATTGCAGTAGAGCCGAAAACAAAAGCGGACCAGGATAAAATGGGGAACGCTCTTGCTAAATTAGCAGAAGAAGATCCAACATTCCAAGTAAAAACAGACGAAGCTTCAGGTCAAACGATCATCTCCGGAATGGGAGAGCTTCACTTAGATATCATCGTAGACCGTATGAGACGCGAATTCAAAGTGGAAGTAAATCAAGGTCAACCTCAAGTAGAGTACAAAGAAGCACTTACTGCGAAAGCATCTCACCGTGAAGTTTATAAAAAGCAATCGGGTGGACGTGGTAAATTTGCTGACATTGTATTTGAAATTGGTCCTGCAGACGAAGACAAACCAGGTCTTACCTTTGTGAATGAAATTAAAGGAGGTAACATTCCAAAAGAATTCATTCCATCGGTTGAGAAAGGATTTAAGGAATCTATGAAAAACGGTCCTTTGGCTGGATTCGAAGTAGAGTCCATGAAAATTACACTGAAAGACGGATCTTTCCACGCAGTGGACTCGGATCAACTTTCTTTTGAACTTGCAGCGAAAATGGGATTCAGAGAATCCGGTAGAGCAGCGAAAGCCGTGATCATGGAACCGATCATGAAACTTGAAGTAGTGACTCCTGAAGAATACATGGGAGATATCGTAGGGGACCTTAACAGAAGAAGAGGAACCGTAAACGGTATGGACGATAGAAACAATGCGAAAGTAATTAAAGCATTTGTCCCACTTTCTGAAATGTTTGGTTATGTGACTTCGTTAAGAACCTTGTCTTCTGGTAGAGCAACCTCTTCCATGGAGTTCGAGAAATACGAAGCAGCACCTAACAATATTGCTGAAGATGTAATCGCGAAAGCTAAAGGTTAATTTTTAAAATTAGATTAAAATGTCACAAAGAATTAGAATAAAACTTAAGTCTTACGATTACAATTTAGTAGATAAATCTGCTGAGAAAATCGTAAAAACTGTAAAAGCTACAGGGGCTGTTGTAAATGGACCTATTCCATTGCCAACCAACAAGAGAATCTTTACTGTGTTAAGATCTCCTCACGTGAACAAGAAAGCGAGAGAGCAATTCCAATTGTCCGCACACAAGCGTCTAATGGATATCTACTCTTCTTCTTCGAAAACGGTTGATGCTCTAATGAAGCTAGAACTTCCAAGTGGAGTAGACGTTGAGATCAAAGTATGATCCTTGTTTACTCACTATAACTCAAAACCGCTCTTAGGAGCGGTTTTTTTTTGGTACTTCCAATTCTAAATTAGCCAATCTTATTTAGAATAGTTCTAGATTAATTTTAAATAACTGATATTTGTCATTCTAAGTCCTTATTTAGACTAATTAAAAATTGTAATTTTGGGCATCGAAAAAAACGACAGTTACTTATGAGAAAATCAATAATTATTGCCGCTGTCTTAGGATCTATGGGGATCTTTGCCCAACAAAAAAAGGATTCTATCCCGGCCGTAACACAAATAGAAGAGGTAAACTTATTTGGAGCCAGTGCTGCCCAGCCGGAAGGTCTTGAGATGATTACTCGTATGCCTCTCAAAACTAGAGATCAAATTCAAAGCATATCAGTTCTTTCTTCCAAAGTGATTGAAGACTTAGGGGGACTTAGTGTAACCGATGTCGTAAAGAACATTCCAGGCGTTACGCAATTTGCCTCTTATGGCGGAACTAAGGAAAGTATGACAATCCGTGGATACCGCGGAGTACCTGTACTTAAAAATGGAGTTCGCATGGACAGTGATTTTAGAACGAGCTCTATGCTAACGGATATGCAAGGAGTAGAATCCATCCAAGTAATTAAAGGATCGGCCGCCGTTACCCAGGGAGTGGCTAGTGGATTAGGAGATGCTGGGGGAGTGATTAATATTGTGACTAAGAAACCGCATTTCATTAACAAGGGAAGTGTGGGAGTGCGTTACGGAAGTTGGGATTTATACAGAGGTTTTCTCGATGTACAACGTGTTCTGGACCCTGCAAAGAAAGTAGGAGTTAGACTAAATGCTTCGTATCAAAACAACCAGAGCTTTAGAGACAATGTTCAGGGAGAAAGAGTTTACATTAATCCTTCCGTCGCTTACCGAATAAGCGATCGAACGGAAGTAAGTGTGGAAATGGATTATTTCAATTCCAATTTAACTCCAGACCGAGGGACCGTGAACTTAGGCCCTGGAAGTGAAAATCACATTTACGAAATGCCAAAAGGAAACTTTTTAGGTTTCAAAACGGACAATAGCCATACCACGACTATTAATTTAGCGACGAATTTTACTCACCGACTAAGTGATAAATTGAAGTTACGCGCTGCTTATTACAATTCTTCTTATACAAATGACAATATTTCTTCTTCCCTAGGAAAAGGATCGAGTTCGACGGGGTACGCTATTTTGTCTCGTTCTTTAGGACGAAGCGAAAGAGAAGACAACAACCAAACGTTGCAATTCGATTTCATTGGACAAGATGTGTATACGGGCTCTATTAAGCATACGTTTCAAACAGGGTTTGACTGGACGCAATCCAATGTGGATACCTATTCGTATGCGACCAAGTCGAATGTCGATCAAATCAATGTACTCGAGAAAATTAACAATACACTTCCTGCAGGAGTCAATCTTGATTTTGGATCGAGACCGGATGCTGTCAATACAAAAAACAGTACCTACGGACTTATTGCACAAGACGTGATCACAATCAATCCATTCTTAAAAGCAGTTCTTGGACTTCGCTATAGCCATTTGAATGGACTCGATGCAGAAACTGTAAAAGATGCTTGGAACCCGACCTTAGGTTTAATGGTTTCCCCACGAGAGAATATGAATATCTTCGCGTCCTATACTTCAACCACTTCTTTACGAGGTGCAAACAATCCTCTTGAAGGAGGTGGAATTGTAGGGTCAGAAAGAACAGATCAAGTTGAGGCCGGATTGAAATCGGACTGGTTCCAAGAAAAACTTAGATTCAATGTGACTTTGTTTCATATGAATACAGACAATCTTTCCTACACCATCTTAAATGAACAAGGACAGTCGACAGGTCTTTATGGTCTTGCGGGGAAACTGGTTCGTTCGGGTGTGGATTTAGAACTAATTGGTAAGGTAATGACCAATCTGCAGGTGATGGCTGGGTACTCGTACTTAGATGCGAAGTATAAGGAATCTCCTGCCTATATGGACGATTCTGCTCCTATGAACACTCCTTCACACACTGCGAACGGATGGGTAAACTACAAATTTAACGAAGGGACACTTCGAGGTCTTGATTTCGGAGTCGGTGCTTATTTTGTGGGGGCGAGACCGGTGGACAATTACACAAAGAAAACCATCCAATCGACCCACGTAAATTCCGTGGAACCCGGAGTGAAACCGTTTGAACTTGATAGCTATGCTACACTCGAAGCGCAAGTAGGATACCAAATGGGAAATCTCGGACTGAGAGTTTTCCTTAACAACTTAACCGATGTGGTGAATTATAGTTCTTATTTCCGAGGAGGCTATTTGGATCAGATTCAACCGCGCAATGCTTCTGTACAATTGACATATAAATTCTAATCTTATAAAACTGAAAAAATGAAATTAATCAAAACTCTGTTGTCTTTTGCTCTTGTCATGCTCGTAGTGGCTTGTTCAAAAGAAGGAAAGAAAAGAATGGCTGACTATTCTATCATTCAAAAAGAATTGAATTTGGATAGTGAAACCTCAACGACCTTTAAAGCCATCACCGACAAATACGATGAGTCTCGTAAGAGCTTCCGAGCGACCCTTGGTGAACACCCGGACCGTGTCACTCTTTTCTCTAAATACGAAGAGTTCCAAGCGAGTCAAGATGGGGAAGTAGCGAAGATTTTAACCCCTGAGCAAATGGCGAAGTACAGTAAGTTTGTAGATGAGAACACAAGAAAGAGACCAAGGTACAACAATGCGACTTTGGCCCTGATTCAATCTGAAGCGCAATTGGATGAATCCCAAATGCAAGTGGTCAATGCGGCGAATGATGCTTTTGAGAAGTCCTATTCCGATGCGCACGACTTGTATCATGGCAATCCCGAACTTGGCAAAGAATATTGGACGAAGTTTGATGCGCAAAGAAAAGCAGCGATTGAGTCCGTTTTAAGCCCAGAACAAAAAGCGGCCTATACGGAAGTCGTGAAAGATATTTCTAATACTAGCAAAAAGTAAGTGACTTTAAGTAAGTCTATTTTCATCCCTTTAATTTAATTACGGAAAGTTGAACCTTTAGAGGTTCAGCTTTCTGTAAATATAGTCATGAGCAACGTAAAGAAGAGTTTATTTCGAAAACGCCGAAAGAAGGAGAGTCGTCTGAAGTACTTCATGTTTCTTTCTCATTTATGGTTAGGGCTACTTAGCGGAGTCGTCATTATGCTGCTGTGTATTTCAGGCTGCCTTTACTCCTTTAAAACGCAAATTATTGAGTACTATAACTCGGATAAAGTTTTTGTACAAGCGAAGGGACAGAAGCCCATTAGTCCAAAGAAGCTACAGGATCTATTAGAGGCTAAGGACCATAAACTCAATAGCATTCATTTGCCAAAGGAGGCTGATCGCGCATGGAGCTTTTCCTATTTTGATAAGCAAGAAAATTTAAAAAGCACGTATTTTAATCCCTATACGCAAAAAGAGCTGGGAACAAGCGATGCAGCACTGGATTCCTTTTTTCAAGTCGTACTTGATTTTCACCGAACCTTTCTCTTGGGCGATTTTGGGCGCCAAATCTTAGGGGTGGGGGTTCTTATGTTCTTGTTTTTAATGCTGAGCGGTTTTGTTCTATGGCTACCCAAAAAACTTAAGTATCTTAAGCAAAGTTTTACGATAAAATTTAGGGCTAAATTTCAGAGAGTAAATTATGATTTTCATAAAGTGGTTGGGTTTTATTCCATGCTGCTACTCGCTTTTATTTCGGTGACTGGAATTTACGTTACTTATCCGTGGGTAAAGAGTGGACTTATCGTAGCTCTTGGGGGAGAGGCTCTAAGTCAAATTAATTCTGAGAACGAATTAGAAGGTTCAGGGGATTTTGCTGCCCTGATGCAAGACATGCTGAAGAGACAAGATGAAAAGAAGCAAGTGCCTGAGCAAAAAACAGCCACGCTCGCGGAAATTGTAGATAAGGTTCAAAAAGAATTTCCAGCCAAGGCAAGTCTTACCATAGAATTCCCGAACTCTGAAAACCCTCGCTTCATGGTGAAGAGGAGGCATAATGAGAATACACTTCGCTTCATTGTGGAGGATGAACTTAGTTTTGATCGAACTGGGGGGCTACAGACCAAAGAGATTTTTCTAGACAAGCCCCTAAACAAACAGTTTTCTGCTTTAGCAAAACCGCTTCATACGGGCGAAATCATGGGACTCTCTGGTATTATTGTATACTTTATCGTCACTTTGATTGGCGCATTACTTCCATTGAGTGGATTTTTGATCTGGTGGAACCGCGCACGAAAACTAAAATAAAGCTAAAGCTCTGAACGGGAGCTCTTCCGAGTTTAAGCACTAGATTCAAAAGCTAGTTTGCACATTCTTTGTTATTTTTCTGAAATTAATTTAACTCACTGTTTGTCAGTTAAAAAAATATCCTTAAATTTGCACACTCATTTTAGGGGAGAAGTGTGCCTAATTGAATCATAGAAATCACTTACAAACCGAAATGAAATCGTTGAAAACAGTAACTATATATTAAATAATGTCAGGTATTATTGGAAAAAAAATCGGGATGACTTCCCTGTTTGACGAAAGCGGAAAAAACATTCCGTGTACCGTTATTCAGGCGGGGCCTTGCTCGGTTTTACAGGTCAGAACCGTAGAAGCTGATGGCTATAGCGCCGTGCAGCTAGGTTTCGATGACAAGAGTGAAAAGAACGTTGGTAAAGCGTTAGCCGGCCATTTTAAAAAGGCAGGTTCTACTCCAAAAGCTAAATTGGTAGAATTCGTACACGGATCTACGGAATTAAGCGTTGGAGATGAAGTAAATGTAAAACTTTTTGGAGAAGGAGAGTACGTGGATGTAACCGGTACCTCTAAAGGTAAAGGATTCCAAGGGGTAGTAAAAAGACACAACTTTGCGGGTGTTATGCAAGCGACTCACGGTCAGCATAACCGACTAAGAGCACCAGGTTCCATTGGAGCAGGTTCTGACCCATCTAGAGTATTCAAGGGCATGAGAATGGCCGGAAGAATGGGAGGTAAGCAAGTGACGGTTCAAAACCTTCAGGTGTTAAAAGTGGATGAAGAACAAAATCTTTTAGTTGTAAAAGGTGCTGTTCCAGGGGCTAAAAATTCATATGTAATTGTAAGAAGATGGAACTAGTAGTATTAAATAATTCAGGGAAAGAAACCGGAAGAAAAGTTACTCTTGACGAATCTGTTTTCGGAATTGAGCCTAACCAACACGCGGTTTACTTAGAAGTAAAACAATACCTGGCTGCACAAAGACAGGGAACCCATAAGTCGAAAGAAAGAAGCGAAATTACCGGTTCTACTAAGAAACTTAAGAAACAAAAAGGATCTGGATCTGCACGTTACGGGGATATCAAATCACCAATCTTCAAAGGAGGAGGACGTATTTTTGGTCCAAAACCAAGAGACTACAGATTCAAATTGAACAAAGCGCTTAAGAGACTTGCTAAAAAATCTGTTCTTTCACAGAAGCTGAAAGACAACAGCATTAAAGTCCTTGAAGATTTGAGCTTGAACGCTCCTAAAACCAAAGATTTCATCAGCGTATTGAACGCATTGGAATTGAACGGTAAGAAGTCTCTGTTCATTCTTCCTGAAGCGAATAAGAATGTGTATTTATCTTCAAGAAATTTACCTAAAACAAGAGTATTGAGCTATACTGAGATTAGTTCTTACGATCTTGTAAATGCAGGTGAGATTATTTTCTTCGAAGGTGCAATTGAAAAATTCCAGGAAAACTTAAAGAAATAAATCATGTCAGTTATTATTAAACCAGTTATTTCAGAGAAAGCCAACTACCTTACCGAATTAAGAGGGGCTTATTCTTTCTTAGTAGATACTAAGGCGAATAAAATCCAAATTAAAGGGGCTGTAGAAGAAGCTTACGGAGTGAAAGTAGCGGACGTTAGAACCATGATTTATGCGCCTAAAGTTTCTGCGAAACACACAAAAAAGGGTCTTCAAGTAGGAAAGACAAACAAATTGAAAAAAGCAGTAATTACCCTTCAAGAAGGGGAAGTACTAGATATTTTTTCAGTATAAATAAGTATTAATAGTATAAATAATAGTAATGTCTGTTAGAAAATTAAAACCTATCACCCCGGGACAGAGATTCAGAGTTGTAAATAACTTTGAGGAAATTACTACCAACAAACCAGAGAAGTCTCTAACTGTTGGTATTAAAAAGTCAGGCGGACGTAACCAAACTGGTAAAATGACCATGCGTTACACCGGAGGTGGACACAAAAAGAAATACAGAATTATCGACTTCAAAAGAAATAAATTTGACGTTGAAGCAACCGTTAAGTCTGTAGAGTACGATCCAAACAGAACTGCTTTTATCGCACTTCTAGAATACACAGATGGAGAGAAGAGATACATCATCGCTCCTGCAGGTATCCAAGTGGATCAAAAAGTAGTGTCTTCAGAATCAGCGGAACCTAATGTAGGGAACGTAATGAAGTTAAAGAACGTACCTTTAGGTACTGTGATTTCTTGTGTAGAACTTAGACCAGGACAAGGAGCAATCCTTGCGAGATCTGCAGGTTCATCCGCACAATTAACTTCAAGAGACGGAAAATACGCGATCGTTAAACTTCCTTCAGGGGAGTCTAGAATGATCCTTACGGAATGTCTTGCAATGATTGGTTCTGTATCCAATCACGACCATATGCTTACCGTTTCTGGTAAAGCAGGTAGAAGTAGATGGCTTGGTAGAAGACCTAGAACGAGAGCGGTTGTAATGAACCCAGTCGATCACCCAATGGGTGGTGGTGAAGGTCGTTCTTCAGGTGGACACCCAAGATCAAGAAACGGAATGCCGGCCAAAGGGTACAAAACCAGAAAGAAAAACAAAGTTTCTAACCGTTACATCGTATCTAAAAGAAAATAATTATGGCAAGATCACTTAAAAAAGGACCATTCATTCATCATACTTTAGATAAGAAGGTTCAGGCAAATATTGAGTCTGGTAAGAAGACAGTAATCAAAACGTGGTCCAGAGCATCGATGATCTCTCCAGACTTCGTAGGACACACCATCGCAGTGCACAATGGAAAATCTTTTATTCCTGTATACGTGACTGAAAACATGGTAGGTCATAAGTTAGGCGAATTTTCTCCGACAAGATCTTTTAGAGGTCACGGTGGTAACAAAAATAAAGGTAGCAGATAATCATGGGATCAAGAAAACAAGATAGCGCAATCGCTCAAAAAATAGCAAAGAAAGACGTGGTACAAGCCCGTCTTAACGACTGCCCATCTTCTCCTAGAAAAATGAGATTAGTTGCTGATATCATCAGAGGAGAAAGCGTAGACAAAGCTTTATACATTCTTAAATTTTCTAAGAAAGAAGCGTCAAACAAATTGGAGAAGCTTTTGCTTTCTGCAATGGCAAACTGGCAAACGAAAAACGAGGGGGCTGACATTGAGGAAGCAAACCTTATCGTGAAAGAAATCTACGTGGATAGTGCAAGACAATTGAAGAGACTAAGACCGGCTCCACAAGGAAGAGGTCATAGAATCAGAAAGAGATCTAACCACGTGACATTAATTTTAGGGAACAAAGAAATTTAATCAAGGTATGGGACAGAAGACAAATCCAATTGGTAACAGATTAGGTATCATCAGAGGATGGGATTCGAACTGGTATGGTGGAAAAGATTATGGAGACAGAATCGCAGAAGACTATAAAATCAGAAGATACCTTGATGCTAGATTATCTAAAGGTGGGGTTTCAAAAATCTACATCGATAGAACCTTAAAATTAGTAACTGTAACAATTACGACTGCTAGACCGGGACTTATCATCGGGAAAGGAGGACAAGAGGTTGATAAATTGAAAGAAGAATTGAAAAAACTTACCGGTAAGGAAGTTCAAATCAATATTTTCGAAATCAAGAGACCAGAACTTGACGCTGTATTAGTAGCAGATAGCATTGCAAAGCAAATTGAAAACCGTATTTCTTACAGAAGAGCGGTAAAGATGGCCATTGCAAGTAGCATGAGAATGGGAGCGGAAGGAATCAAAGTAATGGTTTCTGGACGTTTGAACGGAGCTGAAATGGCAAGAAGTGAATCTTTCAAAGACGGAAGAATTCCACTTTCTACTTTCAGAGCTGATATCGATTATCATTGGGCTGAAGCGCACACGACTTACGGAAGACTAGGCATCAAAGTCTGGATCATGAAAGGAGAAGTTTATGGAAAAAGAGACTTAACTCCACTTGTAGGTCAACAACAGAAGAAATCGGCTCCAAGAGGAGAGCGTTCGGATAGAGGTGGCGATAGAAGACCAAGAAGAAACAATAATAATTAAAATTTTAGATTAGACGTTTTTAATTTTAAATTACCGTTACTTTTTTAAAATGAGAAAATCTAAAATCTAAAATCTAAAATCTAAAATTTAGAAATTATGTTACAACCAAGAAGAACCAAATTTCGTCGTGTTCATAAGATGAAGATGAAGGGAAGTGCGCAGAGAGGATCTCAATTAGCGTATGGAACTTTTGGAATCAAGGCCACAGACGGAGCTTGGATTACTGCAAGACAAATAGAGGCTGCGCGTATTGCTGCAACTCGATATATGAAAAGAGAAGGGCAACTATGGATTAAAATATTCCCAGACAAGCCAATTACCAAAAAACCTGCGGAAGTACGTATGGGGAAAGGAAAAGGTGCTGTAGAATATTGGGTAGCTGTAGTTAAGCCTGGTAAAATTATGTTTGAAGTGGGTGGAGTTCCTTATGAAGTTGCAAAAGAAGCTCTTCGTTTGGCCGCTCAAAAATTACCAATCGTCACTAAGTTCGTGGTGGCTAACGATTTTGTTAAACCTGAATAAATCTTTGAATTATGAAAAATGCGGAAATCAAAAATTTAAGCGCAGGGGATCTACAAGCTAAGCTAGCTGAAGTAAAAGCAGAATTCATTAAATTGAAACTTGCTCATAAAATCAGCCCAGTAGAAAACCCAATTCAAATCAGAGATTTGAGAAAGACGATCGCTAGATTAAATACTGAGTTAACTAACAAACAATAATTTCATTTACCAATGGAAAGAAATTTAAGAAAAGAAAGAATCGGAGTTGTTTCCAGCAACAAAATGGAAAAAACTATTGTTGTTAGTGAAACATTGAAAATGAAACACCCGATGTATGGAAAATTCGTTACCAAAACGAAGAAGTACACGGCACACGACGAAAACAACGAGTGCAACGAGGGGGACACTGTTCTTATCCAAGAAACAAGACCTCTTAGTAAAAGCAAGAATTGGAGATTAGTAAGAATCATTGAAAAAGCTAAGTAATGTTACAAACAGAATCAAGATTAAAAGTAGCTGACAATACTGGTGCAAAAGAAGTACTAGTGATCAGAGTTCTGGGAGGAACCAGAAGAAGATATGCTTCCGTTGGTGATAAGATCGTAGTGACTATCAAAGATTCTACACCACAAGGAAACGCGAAAAAAGGACAAGTATCCAAAGCGGTTGTTATACGCACAAAGAAAGCAGTGAGAAGAAAAGATGGTTCTTACATCAAATTCGACGACAATGCTTGTGTGTTACTTAACGCAGCTGGAGAAATGAGAGGTACGCGTGTTTTTGGACCGGTAGCTCGTGAGTTGAGAGACAAAGAATACATGAAAGTCATTTCATTGGCTCCCGAAGTACTTTAATTTTTAAAATTTAAGAAGAATGACAAAAGTTAAAATTAAAAGAGGAGACCAGGTACTAATTACAACCGGTAAGAACAAAGGTTCTAAAGGGGAAGTACTTGAAGTGATCAAAAAAGAAGGAAAAGATCCAAGAGTAGTAGTTGCGGGAGCAAACATCGTGAAAAAACACGTAAAGCCCTCTGCTTCTAACCCTCAAGGTGGTATCGTAGAGAAGGAAGCTTCTATTCATATTTCTAACGTCGCTTTGATGGACAAAGACGGAAAAGCAACGAAAGTAGGAACGAAAGTAGAAGGTGACAAAAAAGTGAGAGTTGCTAAATCAACCGGTGAAACTTTATAATGCATAAGACAATGGAATTTATAGCAAGACCTAAAACAATATATAAAGAGAAAATTGTTCCTGCGATGATGGAAGAGTTTGGGTACAAATCTGTAATGCAGGTACCTAAATTAGAAAAAATCGTAATTTCCCAAGGTTTGGGAGCTGCAACTGCGGATAAAAAAATCGTAGATTATGCAGTGGAAGAATTGACAATGATCACTGGCCAAAAAGCAGTAGGAACACTTTCAAAGAAAGACGAAGCTGCATTCAAATTAAGAAAAGGAATGCCAGTAGGTGCAAGAGTGACTTTAAGAGCGATTAGAATGTATGAATTCTTAGATCGTCTTACGTCTTCTGCACTTCCGAGAATTAGAGATTTCAACGGCATCAAAGCAGATGGCTTCGATGGTAGAGGAAACTATAACTTAGGAATTACCGAACAAATCATTTTTCCTGAAATCGTAATTGACAAAGTGAAAAAGATCCAAGGGATGGACATTACGTTTGTAACTTCTGCGAAAACAGACAAAGAAGCAAAAGCGTTGTTAACTCATTTCGGTTTACCTTTCAAAAAGAACTAAGAATGGCTAAAGAATCAATGAAAGCGCGTGAGCGCAAAAGAGAAGCAATGGTTGCTAAATATGCTGAGAAAAGAAAGGCTTTGAAAGAGGCTGGCGATTACGAAGCATTACAAAAACTTCCTAAAAACGCTTCCCCTGTAAGACTTCACAACAGATGTAAACTTACAGGAAGACCTAGAGGATATATGAGAACTTTTGGTTTGTCTAGAGTAACATTTAGAGAAATGGCCAATCAAGGACTTATCCCAGGGGTTAAGAAAGCAAGTTGGTAACAATTTATTTTAAATCAAGATAATTAAGTTTAAGTCCTAGTCGAAAGTTATTTTCAGATAACTTAACTCGAAATTAGCCTTCGACGGATTTAAATACTGATTATTCTCAACCAATAACAACAAAAACGAAAAATGGTAACAGATCCAATTTCAGATTTCCTAACTAGAGTAAGGAACGCACAAAGCGCAGGCCACAAGGTGGTGGAAATTCCTGCATCGAAAATCAAAAAGGAGATTACGAAGATTCTATTTGATCAAGGGTACATTTCAAACTACAAGTTTGAAGAGAGCTCTGTTCAAGGGAACATCAAAATCGCTTTGAAGTACGACAAACTATCCGGTAAACCCGCGATCAAATCTATCCAGAGAGCTTCTAGACCTGGACTTAGATATTATGCAGGTTCTACTGAACTTCCAAGAGTTCTTAACGGATTAGGAATCGCTATTATCTCAACTTCGAAAGGAGTAATGACAGGTAAACAAGCGAAGAGCGACAAAGTAGGCGGTGAAGTAATCTGCTATGTTTATTAATTTTTTAAAATAAGGAAAATGTCAAGAATTGGTAAAGCAATTATAAATATTCCTTCTGGAGTGACGGTAACAGAGTCTAATGGCGTTGTTACTGTGAAAGGCCCGAAAGGGGAACTTTCACAAACTCTTACGGATGGGATCGCTTTAGAGCAAAAAGACGGAGTTCTTACAGTAACTCGCCCTTCTGAATCTAAGCAGCACAAAGCGCTTCACGGTTTATACAGAGCGCTTATTAACAACATGATCATTGGAACCAACGAAGGTTTCACCAACAAGCTTGAGCTTGTAGGGGTAGGATATAGAGCTTCTCATTCAGGTCAAAAACTTGAATTGGCTTTAGGTTTCTCCCACGGGATCGTTCTAGAACTTCCAAGCGAAGTGAAACTAGAAACATTAACTGAAAAGGGTAAAAACCCAATTATTACTTTGTCTTCACACGACAAGCAGCTATTAGGAATGGTATCTGCTAAAATCAGATCTTTCAGAAAGCCTGAGCCGTACAAAGGTAAAGGGGTGAGATTCGTAGGTGAAATCGTGAGAAGAAAAGCTGGTAAATCTGCTTAATAAATTTTAAGAAAATGGCACTGAATAAATTACAGAAAAGAAACAGGATCAAAAGAAGAGTAAGAGGAAAAATCTCTGGCTCTGCTGAACTGCCAAGATTATCCGTATACAAAAGTAATAAGGAAATTTACGCACAGTTGATCGACGACAAAGAGGGAAAAACCCTTGCTTACGCGTCTTCAAGAGCGTTAAAAGCGACAGGAAATAAAGTGGAAGTTTCAATGCAAGTGGGGAAAGCCATTGCAGAGGTTGCAAAAGCAGCTGGAATTGAAACTATAGTGTTCGACAGAAACGGTTTCGTGTACCATGGTAGAGTGAAAGCTTTAGCGGAGGGAGCGAGAGAAGGCGGACTTAAATTCTAATCATATAATTTCGGAAACAATGTTTGGACAAGATAATATCGAAAAAGTAAAACCGGGAGGATTAGAACTTAAAGATCGCCTCGTATCGGTGAACAGAGTAACTAAGGTAACCAAAGGGGGACGTGCATTTGGATTCTCTGCTATTGTAGTAGTAGGAGACGAAGCCGGAATCGTGGGTTACGGTTTAGGGAAATCAAAGGAAGTTGCAACTGCAATTTCAAAAGCAGTCGAAGACGCGAAAAAGAATTTGGTTAAAATTCCGGTAACAAAAGAAGGAACTATCTACCACGAGGCAAAAGCTCGTTTTGGTGGGGCAGACATCTTTATGAAGCCAGCTTCGCATGGTACAGGGGTTATCGCAGGTAACACCGTACGTATCGTAGTGGAATCGGCTGGTATTAAAGACATTCTTACAAAATCTAAAGGATCTTCTAATCCACATAACATGGTAAAAGCAACTTTCAAGGCGCTTTTAGAAATTAGAACTCCAGAAGAAATCGCAAGAATGCGTGGTGTATCTCTTGATAAAGTATTTAAACACTAAAAGTTTTAAAAAATGGCAACAATTAAAGTAAAGCAAGTAAGAAGTGCTATTGGTAGAACAAAATCTCAAAAGAGAACTCTTGAGGCTTTGGGTTTAAAGAAATTACACCAAGTAGTAGAACACGAAGCAACCCCTTCTATCTTAGGAATGGTAGCTGCCGTGAGACATTTAGTAGAAGTTCAGGAAAACTAATCAAATTTAATTACAATGAAATTAAATACTATACAACCGGCTAGCGGAGCTACTCACAATTCCAAAAGAATTGGTAGAGGTCAGGGAAGCGGAAAAGGCGGTACTTCAACCAAAGGACATAAGGGTCAGAAGTCAAGATCTGGGTATTCTCAGAAGATTGGTTTCGAAGGAGGGCAGATGCCACTTCAAAGAAGACTTCCTAAGTTCGGTTTCAACAACGTGAATAGAAAAGAGTTTAGAGGAATCAATTTAGATTCAATTCAAACCCTAATTGATACGAAAGGTCTTACTGGTGATATCACTAAAGACGTATTAGTAGCAAACGGTTTAGCCTCTAAGAATGACCTTGTGAAAATCATGGGTCGTGGCGAGTTCAAAGCAGGAGTTTCGATTACTGCCGACAAATTCACCAAATCTGCGGAAGAATTAATTTCAAAAGCAGGAGGTAAAGCAATTACTCTTTAATCTCTTATTTACGTAATGAAAGAATTTATACAGACACTGACAAACATTTGGAACCTCAAGGAACTTAGGGAAAAAATTATTTTTACCTTAGGGTTAATTCTTGTGTATAGATTCGCATCTTATATTTCTCTCCCGGCCATTAACATGGCCGAGGTAGGGAATTTATTGGAATTATATAAAGATCAAGGTGGTAGTCAATCAGGAGCAGGTCTTCTAGGGCTACTTTCTTCGTTTACTGGAGGGGCGTTCAGTCGGGCCTCTATTATGGCTCTTGGGATCATGCCTTATATTTCTGCTTCGATTATCGTGCAGTTAATGGGGATGGCCATTCCTTACCTTCAGAAACTTCAGAAAGACGGACAGAGTGGTAGAAATACCCTTAATCAAATTACGCGTTGGTTAACCATCGCTGTTTGTTTGGTTCAAGCCCCGTCTTACCTTACCTCAATTACGCAGATGTTCCTTCCGTACTCTCAATTCCAAAGCGCATACTACGTAGAGCCCAATTCAATTATGTTTTGGCTTCCTAGTATTGTAATTTTGGTTGCTGGATCCGTTTTCGCGATGTGGCTTGGAGAAAAAATTACGGACAAGGGAATCGGTAACGGTATCTCAATTCTAATTATGGTAGGTATCCTAGCGGATCTTCCTTCCTCTTTCTTGCAAGAAATTGCAACGCAAACTGGAAAAGGAGGATTTGGAACTATTATGATTCTGATTGAAGTATTGTTCTGGATGCTGGTCGTATTGCTAGGAGTTATTCTTTCGGTTGCCGTAAGAAAGATTCCAATTCAATATGTATCACGTGCGCAAGCTCGAGGAGGAGTGAACCGTAATTTAATGCAAGGTGCAAGACAGTGGATCCCTTTGAAAGTGAACGCTTCCGGAGTGATGCCAATTATCTTTGCCCAAGCACTAATGTTCGTTCCTGGTTTATTAACCAATATGGATGAGACTAATACATTTTTGGCTGGTTTCAAAAATGTTTTTAGCTGGCAGTACAATGTGCTGTTTGCAATCTTAATTATTGTATTCACATTCTTCTATACCGCAATTACAATTCCTGTGAATCAGATGGCTGAGGATCTAAAAAGGAATGGGGGACTTATCCCTAAAGTAAGACCGGGGAAGGAATCGGCTGATTATCTGGATGATATATTGTCCAAAATTACTTTGCCGGGTTCAATATTTTTAGCTATCTTTGCAATCCTTCCGGCACTTGTGTACGGAACTCTGGTTCAGACAGATAGATTCGCCTTATTCTTTGGGGGAACTTCTCTGTTGATTATGGTGGGCGTTATATTGGATACCATTCAACAAATCAATACGTACTTGTTGAATCATCATTATGACGGATTAATGCAATCGAAACTCTCCAGAACCACAAATTTTGAATAGATAGATGGCTAAGCAAAAACATATTGAACAGGATGGCGTGATCGTGGAAGCACTTTCTAACGCCATGTTTCGCGTGGAGCTTGAAAATGGGCATATTTTAATTGCACATATTTCTGGCAAAATGAGAATGCACTATATTAAACTCTTACCTGGTGACCGGGTAAGACTCGAAATGTCCCCTTATGATTTAACGAAGGGGCGCATCACTTTTAGATATTAAAAATAATTACAATGAAAGTAAGAGCATCGATTAAAAAAAGAAGTGCTGATTGCAAAATTGTGCGTCGTAAAGGAGTACTTTTTGTAATCAACAAAAAAAACCCAAAATTTAAACAAAGACAAGGCTAACATTAAATTATGGCGAGAATTTCCGGTATTGATTTACCAAAAAACAAAAGAGGCGTTATCGGTTTAACTTATATTTATGGAGTAGGTAGAAGCACAGCTTCTGCTATCCTTAAAAATGCCGGTATCAGCGAAGACAAAAAAGTCAACGAATGGAATGACGATGAATTGGCGGCTATCAGAAACTACATCACAGACAACGTAAAAGTTGAAGGTGAGTTACGTTCAGAGGTTCAATTGAACATCAAACGTCTGATGGACATAGGATGCCAACGAGGAATACGTCACAGACTCGGATTACCTTTAAGAGGCCAAAGAACGAAAAACAATTCTAGAACCCGTAAAGGAAGAAGAAAAACAGTTGCTAACAAGAAAAAAGCAAGTAAATAATCGTTAGAATTATGGCAAAACAAAGTAAAGTAGTTAAGAAAAGGAAAGTAAAAGTTGAGGCTATTGGAGAAGCACATATTCAAGCGTCTTTCAACAATATTATCATTTCTTTAACCAATAAAAGTGGGGAAGTAATCTCTTGGGCATCTGCCGGTAAAATGGGATTCAGAGGATCTAAAAAGAACACTCCTTTTGCAGCTCAAATGGCTGCTGAAAACTGCGCTACTGTAGCTCACGATGCGGGACTACGTAGAGTAAAGGTGTTTGTGAAAGGACCCGGACAAGGGAGAGAATCCGCTATCCGTACCATTCACAATTCAGGTATTGAAGTTAGTGAAATCGTAGATGTGACTCCAATGCCACACAACGGATGTAGACCACCTAAAAGAAGAAGAGTTTAATTTTTAGATTTAACCTATGGCTAGATATATTGGACCAAAAACAAAGATTGCGAGAAAGTTTGGTGCTGCAATCTTCGGAGACGACAAGAACTTCGAGAGAAGAAAAAACCAACCCCCAGGACAACACGGACCGAACAAAAGAAGAGGTGCGAAGAAGTCTGAATATGCAAATCAGCTTGCAGAAAAGCAAAAAGCTAAATATACTTATGGTATTTTAGAAAAACAATTTGCAAACTTATTTGAAAAAGCCTCCAGAGCCAGTGGCGTAACTGGGGAGATCCTACTTCAACTATGTGAATCAAGACTTGATAACGTAGTATACAGAGCAGGATATGCAAAATCAAGAGCAGGTGCAAGACAATTGGTTTCTCACAGACATATTACTGTGAATGGTGAGTTAGTGAACATCCCGTCTTATTCCCTTAAGCCTGGTGATGTAATTGCAGTAAGAGAGAAATCAAAATCTCTAGAAGTAATTGCAGATTCACTTGCTTCCAAGTCCACATACGAGTGGTTACAATTCAACGATGAAAAGAAGGAATGTAACTTCGTAGCTGTTCCCGAAAGAATTCAGATTCCTGAAGACATTAGAGAACAGTTTATCGTGGAACTATACAACAAATAATAATTAAATCAATTTTTGCTCAACCAACAATATGGCAATTTTACAATTCATAAAACCCGATAAGGTAATTCTATTAAACTCTGATGATTTTAGAGGTCAGTTTGAATTCAGACCTTTGGAACCTGGTTTCGGTCTTACCATCGGTAATGCTTTGAGAAGAGTATTACTTTCTTCTCTAGAAGGATATGCTATTTCATCTATCAAAATTGAAGGTGTAGAGCACGAGTTTTCAACTATTCCTGGAGTAATCGAGGATGTAACAGAGATTGTTCTTAATTTGAAACAATTGCGTTTGAAAGCGAAATCTGAAAATGAGGCCTCTGAGCAGGTTGTAGCTAAAATTACTGGTCAAACTCAAGTGACGGCTGGCGATTTAGGTAAATCAATGAACGGTTTTGAAGTGTTGAATAAAGATCTTGTGATCTGTAATTTAACCAAAGACGTAAGTTTTGAAATTACTTTCAATGTAGAGAAAGGAAGAGGATATGTTCCATCGGAGCAAAACAAGTCCAACAATGCTCCCCTAGGGACCATTGCGATTGATTCTATCTTTACGCCGATCAAGAAAGTACAGTATTCTATTGAAAACTACCGTGTAGAGCAAAAAACAGACTACGAAAAATTAGTTATTGACATCGAAACTGACGGTTCGATCACTCCACAGAATGCTTTAACAGAAGCTTCTAAGATTTTGATCTACCACTTCATGCTATTCTCTGACGAAAGGATTACCCTGGAAACAGAAGCAGTGAAAGCTTCGATTCAGTACGACGAAGAAACTCTTCATACAAGACAACTTCTAAAAACGAAATTATCTGATTTAGATCTATCGGTAAGAGCGCTTAACTGTCTTAAGGCAGCGGAAGTTGAAAGTTTAGGAGAACTAGTTTCTTACAGTAAGTCTGATTTAATGAAATTTAGAAATTTCGGTAAGAAATCTTTAACTGAATTAGAAGAATTAGTACATTCAAAAGGTCTTAACTTCGGTTTTGACGTCGCAAAGTATAAACTAGATGCTGATAAATAATTAACAATGAGACACGGTAAAAAATTTAATCACTTAGGAAGAACAGCGCCACACAGAAAGGCAATGCTTTCTAATATGGCTTGTTCTCTTATTGAGCATAAAAGAATCAACACGACTGTGGCTAAAGCGAAAGCTTTAAGAGTTTATGTTGAACCCCTTTTAACAAAAGCAAAAGAAGATACAACTCACAACAGAAGAACAGTGTTCTCTTACTTACAAAGCAAAGAAGCGATTACGGAACTTTTTAGAACCATCGCTCCTAAAATTGCAGGTAGAGAAGGAGGGTATACCCGAATCATCAAAACAGGTTTTAGACTTGGGGATGCTGCGGATATGGCTATGATCGAACTGGTTGACTTCAACGAGCTTTATAATCCAAACGAAGAGGAGAAGAAAACAACTAGAAGAAGCCGCAAGACTTCCACGAAAAAAGCAGAAGCAGTAGCTACTCTTCCAACGAAAGAGGAAGAGAAAGCTCCAGAAGCTGTGGAAGAGCCAAAAGCTGATTCCAACGAAGAAAAATCAGAAAACTAATCGTTTTTTGATTTCAAATAAATTAGTCCGCTTAAGCAATTAAGCGGACTGTTTGTTTTTACTAGTCCTGACCTCTTGCTTTTTTGAGTTCAATCACGTTATCGCCTTGGTCAAGTACGATACTATCCCCAAAGGCACGGATTTCAATGTCGTGATCCTTGTAGATCGCCTCATTGTCTTTTGAGTCTACTTGAGGAACCGTCAGGGTCAATTGATTGCTTTTAAGCGTAATGGTGTTGCCTCCATTCTCAGTTGCAAAGGTTACGTTTGTGTTCGATCCGTCAAATGCTACATAACGAAAGGTGCCAGGTTCCATAGTGTAGCTTAAATTAACACTATCTACTGCCGTCGTACTTATCGTATCTTGCGAGTCTGCCACGACTATGCCTTTGTTTCCTTCCGTTTTTGAACAACTAAATAGTAAGACTGCTGGAAGGGCTAGGAGTAAAAGTTTTGATTTCATCTTCTTATGATTTTTATAGTTACCGAAAGTTACAATATTTTCAGTAAACCAAAGGGTGCAGAAAAGACCTGCTAAAATTTACATAAATGCTTTATTTTGATTATTTTTGTAGGATAAGTTTTTAGCTTACTAACATTTAATTATTTACACAATGAGTTACATTTCGTACATCGAAGCAAGACAAATTTTAGATTCTAGAGGAAATCCAACTGTAGAAGTGGATGTCTTTACAGAGAATGGTTCTATGGGACGCGCTGCCGTTCCTTCAGGAGCTTCTACTGGAGAACACGAAGCCGTAGAACTGAGAGACGGAGGTAGTGATTATTTGGGGAAAGGAGTGCTCAAGGCGGTAGAGAATGTTCGCGATGAAATTGCACCTGAACTCATTGGAATTCCTGTACACGAACAAAATTTGATTGATCAGATTATGATTGATCTTGACGGAACACCTAACAAAGGTAGACTTGGTGCGAATGCCATCCTAGGGGTTTCCCTTGCGGCTGCTAGAGCGGCTGCAAAAGATTTAAGAATGCCACTTTACAAATACGTAGGCGGTGTGAATGCAAATACGCTTCCGGTTCCGATGATGAATGTCATTAACGGAGGATCTCATTCGGATGCACCGATTGCTTTTCAAGAATTTATGATCATGCCTGTGAAGGCTGATTCTTTCTCCCATGCACTTCGCAAAGGGACAGAGATTTTTCATCAATTAAAATCCATATTAAAATCTCGTGGTCTTTCGACAGCCGTAGGAGACGAAGGTGGTTTTGCTCCAACATTTAAAGGGACTGAAGATGCATTAGATACTCTTACGCAAGCGATTGAGAAAGCGGGATATAAGCCAGGTGACGATATTATGTTCGCCCTAGACTGCGCAGCGTCTGAATTTTACAAAGAGGGTACTTACGATTACCGCAAGTTTGAAGGGGACAAAGGAGCTCACCGTTCCCGTGAAGAACAGGTAGATTACTTAGCTGAGCTCGCTGCGAAATACCCTATTATTTCTATCGAAGACGGAATGCAAGAAGACGACTGGGAAGGTTGGAAGATGCTAACTGATAAAATTGGAGGCAAAGTACAGCTCGTCGGAGATGATTTATTCGTAACCAATGTAGAGCGCCTTTCAAGAGGAATTAAGGACGGTATCGCAAATTCTATTTTAGTAAAAGTGAATCAGATCGGAACTCTTTCCGAAACGATGGCAGCGGTACAAATGGCACAACATAACCGTTATACCTCCGTAATGTCTCACCGTTCGGGAGAAACAGAAGATTCAACCATTGCGGATCTTGCGGTGGCGATGAACTGCGGTCAAATTAAAACAGGGTCTGCTTCTAGATCCGATCGTATGGCGAAATACAACCAACTTCTTCGTATCGAAGAAGCGCTTGGAGATACGGCCGTATTCCCTGGATTGGAAGCCTTTAAAATCAATCGTTAAACGAAATTAAACTATGCAAAACATCGGATATTCCGGTGTTTTTTTATGAATCAAATTGACAAGTAATCAGGCAGATAAAGGGAGCAGAGCTTTTCAAATTTTTCAATGTACTTTTTTGAATTAAAATCATAGAAAAATATTATAGAGATCCCAAGGCTAACGCTTGATTTGTAAGTCTTTTTTCCGTAATTTTAACAAAAAATATAGAACAATATGTCAGACAACAAAGTAATATTAAGTTACGATGGAAATTCTTACGAGTACCCAATTGTAGACAGTACAATTGGAGACCGAGGAATTGATATATCAAAATTGAGAGCCCAAACGGGACTGATTACCTTGGATTTAGGGTACAAAAATACTGGTGCGACCGTAAGTGAAATCACCTATTTAGACGGAGATAAAGGAGAACTTTATTACCGTGGATATCCAATCGAACAAATTGCGGAGAAATCCAACTTTACAGAAGTAATGTATTTACTTTTGAATGGAGAACTTCCTACGCAAGGACAATTTGCAAATTTCGAACAAGGAATTAAAAAATACAACTACGTGGCAGAAGAGATGAAAAAAATCATCGATGCGTTTCCACGTTCTGCGCACCCAATGGGAGTGCTATCTTCTTTAACTTCGGCTTTAACTGCATTCAATCCTAAATCAGTCGATGTGCGTAGCAAAGAAGGTTTAGACCATGCTGCGGAAATGCTAATTGCAAAATTTGCTCATCTATGCGCATGGACCTTTAGAAAAACACAAGGGTTCCCTCTAAATCACGCGGACAACAATTTAAATTATGTGGAGAACTTCTACCGCATGACCTTCCGCATGCCAAACCGAGATTTCGAAGTAGATCCCGTAATTGTAAATGCACTAGATAAACTTCTAATTCTTCATGCAGACCACGAACAAAACTGTTCTACGTCAACCGTAAGAATGGTAGGCTCTGCACATACAGGTCTTTTTGCCTCTATTTCTGCTGGGGTTTCTGCACTTTGGGGACCACTACACGGGGGAGCAAATCAGGCAGTAATTGAAATGCTAGAGAGAATTGAAAAAGACGGAGGTGACGTTGCGAAATACGTAGCCAAGGCGAAAGACAAGGACGATGACTTCCGATTGATGGGCTTTGGACACCGTGTGTACAAGAATTTCGATCCAAGAGCGAAAATCATCAAGAAAGCAGCAGACGATATTTTGAACTCTCTAGGAATAGACGATAAGGCACTAGACATTGCAATGCAATTAGAAAGAGTAGCTTTAGAGGATGAATATTTCATCGAAAGAAAACTATATCCAAACGTCGACTTCTATTCCGGTATTATTTACCGTGCCCTAGGAATTCCAACGGAAATGTTTACAGTTATGTTTGCATTGGGTAGACTACCAGGATGGATTTCTCAGTGGAAAGAAATGAGACTAATGGAAGATCCTATTGGACGTCCAAGACAAGTATACAAGGGAGCGCCGGCAAGAAATTATGTCGACATGGCAAATCGCTAAGCTTTCAAGAACTTATATTCAATTCCGTTTCTCTTCCCTTGAGAAGCGGAATTTTCATTAAGACTAGATTGGTTCTTTTGTATCCATTTCTTTGATTATATTTGTAACAATCTCAACTTATGAAATTAAATATCACAAACGAAACGGCTCGATTAAAATCTGTAGTACTCGGTCAACCCGCTTCTCTAGGTGGAATCCCAATTTTAGAGGAAAGCTACGATGCGAAATCCTACCATTCGATTCAGAATGGAATTTATCCGACTGAGTCTGATGTCATTCATGAAATGACAGAATTTGAAAAAGTTCTGCTTAAGTATGAAATTGAGGTTCTGCGCCCTGAAATCATAGAGGATTACAATCAAGTCTTCGCGAGAGACGTAGCTTTCGTGATTGATGACAAGATGATCATTTCCAATGTGATTCAAGACCGTGCAGATGAACAAGATGCCTACCGTAAGATTTTTGAAAAAGTAAAATGGAGAGATATTATCAATCTACCAGAAAGTGCGCACATTGAGGGTGGGGACGTCATCGTCTGGAATGATTTTCTGTTTGTGGGAACTTGCTTTTCGGAGGATTATAGAAATTTCAAGACGGCTCGTACAAATGAATATGCAATCAATATTTTGAAGGAGTACTTTCCTAAGAAACGAATTATAGATCTTGAATTAAAGAAAAACGATACGGTTCCGTTTGAAGGAATTCTTCATTTAGACTGTACTTTTAATCCGATTGGAAAGGATAAATGCATTATTTACCAGAATGGATTTGTAGATCAGAGTGACTATAGGCTTCTAATTGATATTTTTGGCGAGGAAAATTGTTTCCATGTAAGCGATCAAGAAATGTTTGAAATGTGCCCGAACGTTTTTTCTATTTCTCCAGAGATCGTTGTGTCCGATTCTAGTTTTACAAGAATGAACACCTTTCTAAGAGAGCAGTGGGGTATAACGGTAGAGGAAGTTCCTTATCGTGAAATTTCAAAAATGGGAGGGCTTCTAAGATGCTCTACCATGCCGCTTGTTAGATCCAACTAAAGATATTTTTTTAGTTTTTTAATCTCGTCGTCATTCACATAGGTTTCGTAGGTGGGAATTGCTGAGGAGTGAAAGGATTTGGCACCTGTATGGAGTTTTAATAGCTCTACGTTATCCGACCTTACTTCACCCCCCACGAGTATTTCAATGTTCTCCTCATACGATTCCACAAGCTGTTTAAGGCGATCTCTTCCTTCCATAGCACTTGAGGTTCCGCCAGACGTTAGTACTGTGGAAAAGCCAAGCTCTATGAGCTGCGTAAAGGCCTGGTCAAGATCAGGAGTTCGGTCTACGGCGCGATGGAAAGTACAGGGCAGGTGCCCCGCCAGTTCAATCAGTTCTTTGTTCTTTTCCCTATCGATGTGGTTCCCTTCGTTTAATATTCCAAAAACAAACCCATCGGCTCCAGAAGCTTTGAATTGCAAAAGATCCTTTTTCATTTGCTCAAATTCAATTAGGTTGTAAAGAAACGAACCTTCTTTGGGTCTCAACATGACGCGAATAGGTTTCGTTGAGATGCTCTTTAAGTATCGAAACTCGTCAATATTGGGGGTAAGTCCTCCTACATTCCTTTCTGCACAAAACTCAATTCGATCTGCAAGCGAGTTTAAGGCAATCTGTGCAGAGGTAATCTCAAAGCACGCTATTTCTAAAGTATAATTCATAGGGTCTTAAATTAAGTGGAGAGCCGATTTCAATTGGTTCTCTTGTGGGGTGTGACAGGCATAAGTAAATCCTTTTTGGAGGCTGTATGCACCGGTTTCTCCCTGTTTATTTAGAGCGATAAAGCCGATTTGAGTATCCTTTAGAGATCTCTTTTGATTGATAAAATTTTGGTAGATACGTTCGACTGCTTTTTTGCATGCCGTTTGCGGATTATGACCTTGGCGCATGAGCTCCACGACTAAAAAAGAACCCACAGTGCGAATCACTTCTTCTCCATGGCCTGTAGCGCTAGCCGCTCCAATACTGTTGTCAACAAACAGTCCAGCTCCAATGATAGGAGAGTCTCCCACTCGACCGTGCATTTTGTAGGCCATCCCAGAGGTCGTACACCCTCCAGATAGGTTTCCTTCTTTGTCAAGTGCGAGCATTCCTATGGTGTCGTGGTTTTCAATGTTGACTTTTGGTTCATAGGTTGAAGATTTTAGCCACTGCTCCCATTCCTTTTTGCTTGTCTTGGTAAGTAGGTCTGTTTTTTGAAATCCTTGCTCCAGGGCAAATTGCAAGGCCCCTTCCCCCACAAGCATGACATGGGGTGTTTTTTCCATCACGGCTCTTGCGACTGAAATTGGATTTTTGATGTGCTCGAGGGCAGCCACGCTGCCTATCCCCGCGTTTTCATCCATGATACAGGCATCGAGTGTAACTCTTCCATCGCGATCGGGTCTACCCCCATATCCTACACTTCGCTCATTCGGATCATCTTCGACTAGCCGCACTCCTTTTTCGATGGCATCGAGCGCGCGCCCTCCCGATTGAAGCACTTTCCATGCCTGTTCATTTGCTTTTATTCCGAAATCCCAGGTGGAAATAACCACGGGACCTATGGGCGCTACGGGTTTAGAAACCTTTGGTTGGGCTCCTAATTTAGGGGTAAGGAGTCCGCCTAAAGCGCCAAGAGTAGTCAATTTTAAAAAAGTTCGACGGTCGTGCATGTGTGGGAAGTTTACCTTACTAAAGTAGTCAAATTAATCGGACTGGAAAAGATTTGGCATTCGGCTAATTATGGTTATTTTTGTTATCTAAATTCAAAGAATGCAAACAACCAGTACACTTCTAATGATAGAACCCGTTTCGTTCGGGTACAATGCCCAAACGGCGGAGAATAATTATTTTCAAGTGAACTCCGAAGGAGATTCAACCCAAGCGCAAGCTTTGCAAGAATTTAACCAATTTGTTGAAAAATTAAGAGCTGCAGGCGTCGAAGTTATTGTCGTAAAAGATACTTTGGAGCCCCATACGCCGGATTCTATTTTCCCGAACAATTGGGTGAGTTTCCATAAAGACGGTACTGTATATCTCTATCCTATGTTTGCTCCAAATCGTAGAGACGAGAGACGAATCGATGTTTTAGAAAAAGTAAGAGCGGAGGGATTCGAGGTTTCGGAAATTATCGATCTTTCCTCTTCCGAGTTGGAAGGAAGATATCTAGAAGGAACGGGAAGTATGATCTTTGACCATGTGAATAAGATTGCATATGGTTCGGTGTCACTTCGTTTGGAAGAAGAACTATTCAATGAGTTTTGCTTAAGAATCGGATACCGTCCGATTGCTTTCCATAGTTTTCAGAGCGCCGGAAACGAGCGCTTACCTATCTACCATACGAACGTCATGATGTGTGTTGCCGATAAGTTTGTAGTGATTTGCCTGGATAGCATCGACGATGAAATGGAAAGAGAAAAAGTGCAAGAAACCATAAAAGCTTCGGGCAAAGAAGTGGTGGAAATCTCTGAGGAGCAAATGCACCAGTTTGCGGGTAATATGCTGCAGGTTGAAAATAAAGAAGGAAAAAAATACCTAGTAATGAGTGAATCGGCCTATAAATCCCTTTCAAATGAGCAGGTTGAACTTCTTGAGTCTTACAACGAGATATTGTATTCAAATCTGTCTACCATCGAGGAAAATGGAGGTGGAAGTGCACGTTGCATGCTAGCGGAGGTTTTTCTTCCAAAAGCGTAAAAGAAAAAATCTTAAGTAGAAATCAATAAGAAATCCAAATCAAAACGAGTTGCGTTTTCCGGAATGGGAGACGCAATTTTTATTTTCTTCGCTGGGGGTACAACGTCTTATTCTCTTTCTTACATTTTGTTCCGCACTATAGAATCGAAAAGCCAGAGTAGGGTTAAACTCTGGCTTTTCTCCAAAAATATTGAAATGAAATGAATTCTAATTGGATTTATTGCGTTCTCGATTTAGCATCTGTGTTTGCATCTTTGATTTCTCTAACCTTTTTCACTTTTTTATTTCCAAAATTGTAAGTGATTGAGAGCTCGATCGATTGATTGAAGTTGTTGTTGGTTACATTGTTGTAGTTTCCATTGCTTTGAAGATCTTTCACTTTGACCACATTGGTCTTTAATAGGTCAAAGACCTGCAGGTTAAAAGTCCAATCATTCCAGATCTTTTTAACATTCATATCGAGGGAAGATATGGGCTCTAAAGTTCCTATGTTTAAGATCTGAGAACCGATATGGAAAAAGTTAACTCCTAAGAACCAATCTTTTTTGCTGGAAAGTCTAAGGGTATTGTTCGTTTGAAAATAAATTGAATTGGTTGCTGTGTCAATGGTAAAAGGATCAAATTTATCTCCTGTAATAGGGTCTGTATCTAGGAAGGCATCCACTTTTGCATGTTGTAAACCTATGGAAGTATTGGTGGTCCAGATCCCTTTAAAGTAACTTTTTTGCATTCCCAAGGATACGGTGCTTTGCGTTTTATCTCCGTAGTTGGTTCTAATGTATCTCAATTCTTCGCCGCTTTGCAAAGGGACTTGAGAATAATCATCTTTGGTTAGGTTGTGGCCAATAATTAAGAAGTAGGAGTTTTTGTACATGTAGGTCAGTTCATGGTTGTAAACTTCCGCAGCTTTCACAAAAGGATTGTTTTGTATGTAGTTTGTTGGCGTAAGGTAGAGGCGGACCGGATTCAGTTCCCAGAAACTTGGCCTTTTTATGCGGCTAGAAAAGGAATAGGAAAGATTGTGGTTTGCATTAATACCATAGCTAGCACTTGCATACGGTAGTATATTCGTATACTTGCGATCGATTGTCAGATCGGTCCCTAGAACTTCTCCTTTTGCATTTGTGTCTTCTAAACGAGTACCTATTTTTGCGGATAGGCGATCCGAAAATTGTTTTTCTAGAGTAAGGTAAAGTCCGCTTATGGTTTCATCGTAAACGAAATGATTTGATTGATTAGGATCCATAACATAATCCCCTGTGCTTAAATCTAGATTCTCTAAGTAAGTATCATTGTCTGTTTTGGTTCGGCCATAATTTGCACCTATGGAAGCTGTGAAATCATTTTTGAACTTTTGAATGTAATCCGCTGTGGCTGCGTAATTATCAATTTTTTGAGGGGTCCTTTGTTTGAACTCCTGTTGTAAATCTAAAGTTTCTTCAAGGGAATTTGAACGGTAGGTTGTGTTGTGTGTAAACTGTTTTTTTTCGAAATGAAGATAGGCGGCGTTCAGATTTAACTTGCTTCCCAAATCGTCCGTACGAAGTTCATAGTTTAAATTCGCGGAGTTGTTTGATGATTTTTCATTTGCATCTATATGGGTTAGGCTGTATTTCGATTCTCCATTTCTTGTTATTTTATTGAAAAGATCCGATTGTGCACCCTTGCCATCATTATGATAAGAATTTAGACTAAGGGCTATGTTTTGTCGGTCCGCTAGTTCATAATCTAAATTCACATAGCCCCCAAAAGATTGATTTGGAAACTTGACATATCCTTTCGTTGAATTGTCAAGCTCGGGCGTTCCATTCTCTAAATGTAGATCTTCGATATGAGTCCTGTTTCGAGTGCTTAACGAGGTGGATATACCCAGCCTATTTTTTCTTATATTGAGGGATACAGCGCCACTTTGCTGGTTTGTTTTTGATTGGGTATTGCTTAATCTCAAATTCCCGCTAATCCCATCGTCTAGTTTTTTCTTAAGAATTATATTGATAATTCCATCGGAGGATTCTACATTGTATTCGCTACCAGGGACCGTAATGACCTCAATTTTACTAATGTTTTCGGCCGGTGTGTTTTTTAATAACTCAGTAATTGCCTCAGCGCTCATGTTCGTCTTGCGACCATTCATGTAGATAAGGGCATTGCTCTTACCTAGAATCTTTAGCGTTGTATCGTCTGTGCTAGAAACAAGGGGAGTCTCTTTTAAAAGTCCAAAAGCAGTATTCCCTTTTGCAACTGGAGAGGCGGATACATCGTAGACAAAACGATCCGATTTTTTTTCGAAAACTTTTTTCGTTAACGTGATTTCCTGAATGTCGGACACTTTCGAGGAGTCGGTCGTTTGCCCGTAAGAATATGCGGCGCAGACAAGTAGGATGGGTAGGACTAATTTTCTCATGATGTTTTTTTTTGAATGGCATTCATTGGAAATTTGATTTCAAAGAATCACCCAGGTAGTTTTATTTTTTCAGAAGTTTCTTATGCAAAGATATATTAATATTCTAGTATTATGCAATACAAAGTAGTAAAATAATTATTTTACACATTAATATGCTGATAGTCAGAATAATAAATTTACATAGAAATGCCTTCCTGTTCTAATAAGACAGGTAAAGAGAGAAAACGTTACATCAAAATTGAAAAATACTACTCTTCGCGATCAAATTTTGCCAGTTTCTTGTCGATCCATATCGTTGCGAACGGAAAGAAAGCAGCTAAGATGGCAAAAATGAAATCCTCATCGTCCCAAGAATAGATTGTCCTGGCAGGTATTGTAAGCAGCAAATAGAGGGTAAAGAAGAGTCCGTGGATATTTCCCACGACGATAATGAAAATGAGTGCAAAATCTGCTTCCGGAAAATAGCGCTTAAGGGGCATCGCCACTAAGTATAAAAAGAAGCATGTCCAAGCCTCAATAATACAAGCTTTTTTGAACCAGCGAATTACTTTTTCTTCGCCGTATTTTGCTATAAATTTGTCGACAGTGGGTTGCATGAATAGAAAATTTAAGATTTGTAAAATGAGCTTCCTTCTAAATAGTCGTAGACTTCTGCAGGGAGCATCGGACGGACGTTTTTTCCTTCTTTGATCATTCTTCTAATCTCAGTGGCAGAGATTTCAATGATTGGGGCCTCAATTAAGGAGATCATAGGGCTTAACTCGGAAGGGGACTGGGTCTGTTGGTCGCTATTAAGGCGTGGATACACAATGATTTGATGGTTATTAATTATCTGCGATGCATTTTTCCACTTAGAAAGCCCTTTCAGATTGTCCTCGCCCATGATAAGACTAAAACTGTAAGTAGGATGCTTCTCGTGAAGGTATCCAAGAGTGTCTACTGTATAACTAGGTTTTGGAAGTGAAAATTCAACATTAGAAGCTCGCATTTTAGGATACGACGCGATGGCTTGTTGTACCATATCCAAACGGTGGTGATCGGCTAAAAGTGATTTTTTGTCTTTGAATGGACTGTGGGGGCTTACGACAAACCAAAGTTCGTCCAAATCTGAAAACTCTAATATATAGTTTGCAAGAATCAAATGACCAATGTGAATGGGGTTAAAAGACCCAAAGAAAAGTCCTACTTTTTTAGCTTTCATTGAACTTAACGTCTTTAATGTTTAAGTAATAGGTGACATTGCCTTTCCAATGATTTTCTTCTGCGGTAAACGCAATATCAAAGGACTTAGTGTTGAATTCAGTAAAATACTTTCCCAATTTAAATCCGACACATTCAATGTTTCGGTTGTTCTGTGGATTGTGAAGATAAAACTTAATGTGATTGCCTTCTTTTCCCATTTGCTTTGCCACTCCTCTGATTTTGCGGTTTGTGAGCGTAAGTACAGGTTTTTGATTGTGAGGACCAAAGGGACCTAGCTTTCTATGAAAATTAAAGAAGTCCTTGCCCAAATCTTCGACTTCTACCTTTCCATCAATTACGATAGAGGGCTCTTTTTGATAATCTTCAATGGTCTCTGTTACCGTTTTTTCAAACTTTATTTTGAATTCTTCTAATTTGTCTTTTTCCATGGAAAGTCCTGCTGCAGCAGGGTGGCCTCCAAATTTGGTGAAAAGTTCAGAGCAATTCTCGAGCGCCCTATGGACATCGAAATCAGACACGGAACGTGCAGACGCTACAAGCTCTCCATTGTTTCCGTCGGTAAAGACCACCGTTGGTTTGTAGTGGCTTTCGGTGAGCCGCGAGGCCACAATCCCGATGACTCCTTTGTTCCAGTCAGGACCATAAACGACAGTTGTGGTTAAGGAATCCTGATGTGTATCTAAAACTTGCTGCAACGCATCGGTCGTCGAACTTAAATCAAGTTCTCGACGAGAGTCATTTAAATCCACAATGTTCTTAGCGATTTTGTTGGCATGCTTTAAATTGTCAGACACCATCAGTTCAACCGCTGCTTTTCCATGGGAGATTCTTCCCGCTGCATTTATCTTAGGGGCAATCTCAAAAACTATGTTTGAGATTTCATAAGTAGCTAGCTTTTCCTCGGGGATCAATAAACGTAGGCCAATGTTTCTTGTTTTTCTTAGGGTCTTCAGTCCCATCTTTGCAAGAACTCTGTTTTCTCCTGTCATTGAAACGATATCCGCCGCAATGGAAATGGCGAGGAGGTCTGTCAGTTCGTGAAGTTCTGTTTCAGGAATTTTATAAATGGTATTGAGTCCTTGACAGAGCTTAAATCCAACCCCGCAACCGGAAAGTTCTTTGAAAGGGTAACGGCAGTCTTTTCGTTTTGGATCTAAAACTGCGGCTGCCTTCGGAATTTCAGGTCCAGGCAAATGATGGTCACAAATGATAAAGTCAATCCCATAGGACTTGGCGTATTCGACTTGATTAATTGCTTTGATCCCGCAGTCTAAGGCGATAATAAGCGAGTAGCCCTGGTCTCTTGCGAACTCGATACCTTCGTCCGAGATTCCGTATCCTTCTGAATTACGGTCGGGGATGTAATAGTCTAAATATTTTTTTTCAACCAGTTTGCTTAAGTAGAGATACATTAAAGCTACCGCGGTCGTGCCGTCCACATCGTAATCTCCGTAAACCATAATTTTTTCTCCCATTTCGATGGCCGTGGCGATGCGCTCAACGGCTTTCTGCATGTCTGCCATCAAAAAAGGATTATGGATATCGGTAAGATTGGGTTTGAAAAACTCTCGGGCTTTTTGATAATTGTCTATTCCTCGTAGTACGAGGATTTTAGATTCCAGAGTCCCGAAACCTAGCGAGGTACTTAGTGCGTCGACTACATCCTCATTGGGCTCTGTTCTGTAAATCCATTTTTGTTTCATAGGTCTACAAAAATACACAAATATTTTTGTTTTACCGTGGTGAATCAAGGGGATATATCCCTGGTTGTTTGACTTGCAAGGATGAAAAAACCGCACTTTTGTGAGCACGGTTTAAGGGTATGAGTTAGATCGAATCTAAGAATACATTTGTTCTCTAAGTTCTTTCATTTTTTTGTCTGACAAGTACTCATCGTAAGTCATGTCGCGGTCAATGACTCCTTTTGGAGTGAGCTCAATGATTCGGTTACAGACCGTTTCCAACATTTCGTGGTCATGAGAAGAAAGTAAGATTGTGCCTTTAAAGTTAACAAGAGAGTTGTTTAAAGTGGTAATACTTTCTAGGTCCAAGTGGTTGGTAGGCTCGTCCATTAAAAGTACGTTTGCTCTTTGAAGCATCATGCGGCTAAACATACAACGCATTTTTTCACCTCCAGAAAGTACCGTACTGGATTTAAGGGCTTCGTCTCCTGAGAAAAGCATTTTCCCAAGGAACCCACGCATGTATTCTTCGTGTCTTTCCTCATCGTTCTTGGTAAATTGTCTTAGCCAATCTACTAGGGATGAGTCTTTGTCCTGGAAAAATTCGTTGTTATCAAGAGGAATGTAGGATTGGTTTGTGGTAACTCCCCACTGATAATCTCCTTTGTCCGCTGTTTGATTTCCAGCAATGATTTCAAAAAATTCAGTGATTGCCAAGGAGTTCCTTGATAAGATCGCCACTTTGTCGCCTTTTTTTAACTTGAAATCAATGTTTGAGAACAAAAGTTCAGAATCTTTAGTCTTAGAAAGTCCTTGAACTTCTAGAATTTGGTCTCCTGCTTCACGTTCCGTTTCAAAAATAATAGCAGGGTAGCGTCTAGAAGAAGGTTTGATGTCGTCAATATTTAATTTGTCGATCATCTTCTTTCTTGCGGTCGCTTGCTTTGCTTTCGCTACGTTTGAGCTGAATCGCGCAATAAAGTCTTGAAGCTCCTTCTTTTTTTCCTCTGCCTTTTTGTTCGCTTGCTGTCTTTGTCTTGTGGCAAGTTGAGAGGCTTGGTACCAGAAGGAATAGTTTCCTGTATAGAGATTAAGTTTTGCATAATCTAAGTCACCGATGTGTGTACAAACGGCGTCTAAGAAGTGACGGTCGTGAGATACAACAATTACTGTGTTTTCATAATCAGCCAAGAAATCTTCTAACCAAGCAATGGTATCAATGTCAAGGTCGTTGGTTGGTTCGTCTAAGATTAGAACGTCAGGATTTCCAAAAAGAGCTTGTGCCAAGAGAACCTTTACTTTATCCTTGTTTTCAAGTTCGCTCATCATTTGGTAATGCATGTCGTCTTTCACCCCTACGTTGGAGAGCATGGTTTGTGCATCTGATTCTGCGTTCCAACCGCCCATTTCTTCGTAAGTGACACCGAGTTCACCCGCTTTAATTCCGTCTTCATCTGAAAAATCAGGCTTTGCATAAAGCGCATCCATCGCTTCTTTAATTGCAAATAGCTTTTCATTTCCACGAAGGACGGTTTCCAAAACTGTGAAATTATCGTAAGCAAAGTGATCCTGCTCCAATACAGACATTCTTTTGCCGGGTTCAAGTGAAACGGTTCCGGTGGTGGGTACTTGTTTTCCAGTGAGGATTTTAAGGAAAGTGGACTTTCCTGCCCCGTTGGCTCCAATAATCCCGTAGCAATTGCCTTTGGTAAACATAATGTTTACTTCGTCAAAAAGCACTCTCTTACCGAACTGAAGAGATAAATTAGATACTGTTAACATAGAGTTTTGTAGATTTGCCGCAAAATTACGAAAACTAATTGGCTTTACCACGTATGTCATTTTATTAAAGAACATTAGAAAAAATATATACGGTATATTTAAAAAGGGTTAAATTTGCCTTTAGTTCTAAAAAACAAAGCTAAAATTATATAAATTCGAGAAACTTACCAGTTCGTACCTTTACGCCATCCAAATGAAGATAGAAAAAACGGTTACCATTTTAAACAAACGGGCTCGATTCGAATTCGAATTAATTGAGCAAATCGAAGCAGGGATCGTGCTTACGGGGACAGAAATCAAATCATTACGTTCTTCAAAAGCTTCGATCACGGAGAGTTTTTGTCAGATGATTGAAGGGGAGTTATATGTAATCAATATGTCTATAGATGAGTATAAACTCGGTACTTTTTACAATCACAAAACGAAAAGGGAACGGAAATTGCTCTTGCACAAAAGGGAATTGCAGAAATTTGAGAAAAAACTCAAAGACGTAGGAACTACGATCGTGCCTTTGAAATTGTATATAAATGAAAAAGGAATTGCCAAATTACTGATTTCCTTAGCGAAGGGAAAAAAACTGTTTGACAAAAGAGAAGCTATAAAAGATAGAGAAAATAAAAGAAATATGGAGAGAATCCTAAAGGATAGGTGAAAAAATCTCTGTAAATCTTTGTT
Source organism: Chryseobacterium sp. A321 (assembly GCF_054489265.1). Classification (NCBI taxonomy): domain Bacteria; kingdom Pseudomonadati; phylum Bacteroidota; class Flavobacteriia; order Flavobacteriales; family Weeksellaceae; genus Chryseobacterium; species Chryseobacterium sp. A321. The sequence goes on from NZ_JBTMWZ010000001.1 coordinate 845,720, forward strand.
TATAAAGAAAAATTATATTTATTTTGCATTATCAATTATTTAATCATTTAATTCTATGAAAAATCTAAAATTAGGAATTTCAGCATTGGCACTAACCGTTGCCTCTACTGTATTTGCGCAGACAGCGAACAACCCGTGGTTAATCGGGGTGGGAGCTCACGCGGAGAATCACGTAGCAGCTGGTGGAAATGTTGGTGACGTTTTTAAACAAGCGTTCTCAGGTGAAGAGTTATATAGTATTAACAACTTTACTATCACACCACCACTTTCTAAATTAACTGTTGCAAGACACCTTACAGGTCCGTTAGTGTTAGACTGGCAAACTACTGTAGGTAACGTAGACAACAAAAAAATCGGTATGGATAAAGAATTCATGCTAATGACTGGTCTAGGTCTACAATTAAAAGCAAACTCTCTTTGGAACGAAGAATCTTGGTTCGACCCGTACTTAAGAGTTGGTGCTAACTACCTAAGACATGACTATTCAGGTACAGGTGTAGTGGACGGAGACGGTAAAGCAGTTGGTGCTAACCATTTCGCACTTGCAACTGGTATCGGATCTAACTTCTGGTTAACTGACAACTTCGGTTTAGGTATCCAAGGAGATTACGTTTCTACTCCAGGAGACAAATCTTCTGTTGCGAACTTTTTCCAAGCAGGTGCGTCTCTATTATTTAGATTCGGACAATCAGACAGAGATAAAGACGGAATCCTAGACAAAGACGATCTATGTCCAGACGAAGCAGGTTTACCTGAATTCCAAGGATGTCCAGATACTGACGGTGATGGAGTTCCAGACAAAGATGACCAATGTCCAGATGTTGTAGGTCCAGCAGATAACAACGGATGTCCTTGGCCAGATACTGACGGAGACGGAGTATTAGACAAAGACGATCAATGTAAAGATGTTGCAGGTCCAGCTGAAAACAACGGATGTCCTTGGCCAGATACTGACGGAGACGGAGTATTAGACAAAGACGATGCTTGTAAAACTGTTCCAGGTCTTGCTGAGTACAACGGATGTCCTAAACCACAAGAAGATCTTGCACAAGATGCAACGGTTGCACTTACCGATATCTTATTCGATTTCGATAAATCAACTGTAAGAGCTGAATCTCAACCTAAATTAGATGCAGCTGCTGAAATCATCAAATCTTCTAACGGTGGAACATTCCTAGTTGCTGGTCATACAGACAAAAAAGGTTCTGCTGCTTACAACTTGAAGTTATCTCAAAGAAGAGCTGCTGCAGTTGTAAAAGGATTAGAAGCGAGAGGAGTTGTAGATTCTCAACTTAAATCAAAAGGTTTAGGTGAATCAGAAGCTACAGTTGACGAAAACGCATCTAACGAAGAAAGACTTAAAGACAGAAAAGTTGTCGTAAGCGCGGTTGATGCTGCTGCTTGGGATGCTATCAAAAAGAGAGATTACTAGTCGTAATTGAATCTTAATAAAAAGAAACACTCGCTCTAAGCGGGTGTTTTTTTTATGCTCATTTTTCAGTATTTTTGTATCGTAAAAATTAAGTTATGGGACGCGCATTCGAATATAGAAAAGCATCAAAGATGGCCCGTTGGGATAAGATGGCCAAAACTTTTTCAAGAATTGGAAAAGACATTGCACTTGCAGTGAAATCAGGAGGACCGGATCCGGATACGAACCCCACGTTAAGGCGTTGCATTCAAAATGCGAAGGGTGCAAATATGCCGAAAGACAATGTAGAACGTGCCATTAAAAAAGCGAGCGGAGCTGAAGCAGAACACTATGAAGAGGTCACTTACGAAGGGTACGGACAAGGAGGTGTTGCTTTTTTTGTGGAATGTACCACAAACAACCCTACTCGTACAGTAGCTAATGTCAGAGCCATTTTTAATAAATTTGATGGGAACCTTGGGAAAAACGGAGAGCTTGCCTTCATTTTTGACCGTCATGGAATCTTCACTCTAGATAAATCTCTAGTCACTATGGATTGGGATGATTTTGAAATGGAAATGATTGATGGAGGTGCAGACGAGATAGATAGTGATGCGGAAGAAGTAATGGTGACCACAGCGTTTGAAGATTTTGGGACTCTTTCACATAAGCTTGAATCCATGAGCATAGAAGCAAAGAGTGCGGAGCTTCAAAGAATCCCGAATTCGACCAAAGCGGTTACCGAAGAGCAATTCAAAGCCAACATGAAAATGCTTGAAAGGTTTGAGGACGATGACGATGTGCAAAACGTCTACCACAATATGGAAATCACGGAGGAGCTTCTTAATTCCTTGTAAAAACTAATGCGCTACCTTTTAAAAAGTAGCGCATTTTTCTTAATCGTTCGTTTTTAATAAAATATCTTGCACTTCCGGCATTCTCATCATAACCGAACGTGCATAGGAACAGTGTGGATATATATTCCATTGGTTTTCTCGCGCAAATTCAATTGCATTGCTCACAAGGTATTTCCCCATTCCTTTTCCTTCATGTTGAGGGTGAACCAAAACGAAAGAGATAATCATTTTTTTGTCGTCTGGGAATAGCGTATAGGTGAGTCGGCCAATTTCTTCCTGCTCTTTTTTCAGAAGGATCACACCTCCGTTTCCGCTTCTTTGATTTTCGTAAGTCATATTTGAAGTTTTTTAATTTACTCATAGGATCTGTTCAAATAAAACAGATTGTCCTACGTATGCAGCGAAAGAAGTGCCAATCTTTTCTTTCTTATCAAGAGGGGTCTTTTAAGAATTTGGTATCTTTACATTTGGAAAAATAAATACCCTATTTTATGCAAATTCATTTAGAACGAATCGACGAAAACTTTCTTTTTCAATGCACAAATGCATCTGGCAATTCAATTTTGCTTGACAATACCTCAAGAGAGGGTGCCAAAGGGGTTTCTCCTATGGAGACCGTACTTATGGCCGTGGCAAGTTGCAGTGGGATTGATATTGTTGCCATCTTACAAAAACAAAAGCAGGAGGTAACGTCTTTTAAAGCAGAGGTTACTGGGGATCGCGAACAAGTAGGAAGTGCAAAGCCCTTTAAAGCGATTTTGGTCAAGTTCTTTCTTGAAGGCGGTGTAGATCCTCAAAAAGCGTACAAAGCGGCTCAATTGTCCTTTGACAAATACTGTTCTGTCTCCAAGACGTTAGAGCCCAATGTAACCGTAAACTATGAAGTTCATGTGAATGGAGCCAAGGTGGAAGAAAGTGCGGTCAATTAACCTAACCGAGGTTGAATTAGTTTGGCAAGGGTAGCAGTCCAACCGCATTGATGGGAGGCACCTACCCCTCGACCATTGTCTCCGTGGAAATATTCATAGAACATGATGTAATCCTTGAAATGGGGATCGTGGTTGAATAAATCATTGTTTGCATTAAACGCTCTTTTGCCCATTTCATCTCGCGTAAAAATTGATTTTAATCTTTCGATTAGATCTGACGAAATAAAATCGAGGTTTCGCATTTCTCCGCTCCCTGTTGGGTATTCTACTTGGAGACTTTCGTCGTAGTAATAGTGGAATCTTTGAAGACTTTCCACAATGAGGAAGTTGATGGGGAACCAGATGGGTCCTCGCCAATTGCTATTGCCCCCAAACATGCTGCTATCGCTTTCTGCCGGTAAGTATTGGACTTTGAAGTGTTGTTTTTCAAAGGTGAATTCAAAAGGGTTTTCTTCATATACTTTGGAAAGAGAACGAACGCCGTAGGGACTTAAGAATTCTTTTTCATCGAGCATTCGGTTGAGGATTCGAGAAAGTCTTGTTTTCCTCAAGATGCTCATTAAATGTTTTCTGCCTTTTCCTTCGACTTCCCAATGCGATACCAAATTGGCTAACTCGGGCTTGTTTTTAAGCACCCATTCCATCCGTGTTTTGAAGTTCGGTAAACGCTCAAGCGTTTCATGTTCGATCACTTCCACGGCAAACATCGGAATGAGCCCTACGATACTTCTGAGCTTAAGGTTGACAGAATCTCCATACTGGTCTTGAAGGACATCGTAAAAGAACCCATCCTTTTCATCCCACAATCCGTCTTTATCGCCAATGGTCTCCATCGCTTCCGCGATGTAGAGGTAGTGCTCAAAAAATTTAATGGCCATGTCTTCGTAGACGGGGTTGTGAAGAGCTAGTTCCATTGAAATGCGCATCATGTTTAGAGCAAACATGGCCATCCAACTTGTCCCGTCTGCTTGTTCCAGGTATTGACCGTTTTGAAATTGCATGTTTCGGTCGAAGGCACCAATGTTGTCTAGACCTAAGAAACCTCCACCAAAAATATTGTTGTCGTTCGGGTCCTTCCGGTTTACCCACCATGTAAAGTTTAATAGAAGCTTTTGGAAGACCGCTTCTAAAAATGGTAGGTCGGGAGTTCCGTTTATCTTTTCATCAATTTTGAAGATTCGAAACGTGGACCAGGCATGCACGGGGGGATTGACATCACTAAAGTCCCATTCGTAAGCAGGAAGTTGCCCATTGGGGTGCATATACCACTCTTTGGTTAGGAGTCGCATTTGGTTTTTCGCAAATTCACTGTCAATAAGGGCAAAAGGTACACAGTGAAAAGCTAAATCCCAAGTTGCAAACCAAGGGTATTCCCATTTGTCTGGCATTGAGATGATGTCTTTGTTGTGCATATGTGACCACTCCTGGTTCCGTTGGTAGGTGCTTGGATCTCGAGGTTGTCCATTTTTCGGGTCTCCTTTAAGCCATTTGTTCACGTTGTAATGGTAGAACTGTTTGTTCCAAAGTAGTCCAGCGAAGGCTTGACGTTGAATGTTTCGTTCGTCAGCGTCTGGAATGACCTCTTGTAATTCCCCGTAAAATTCATCCGCCTCCTTTTTTCTAGCCTCAAAGACCGTGTCAAAGTCAAAAAAGGCATCTTGCATATCTTGGGGCGAGAGTCTAAACTCAAAGGTTTTGCTTTCTCCAGGACTTAGGATTGTATTCACTAAAAATGCAGCTTTCGTTCCCGTTTTGTTTGGATTGACGGTGTCTAACCCGTGCACCACATGATCGTTAATCCCGTCTTTGTAAAACCCGTCCTGCTGAGAAGAGCCGGATAATTTGGGTTTGTTCGTCTGGTTTTCACAAAATAGAGTGGTGGCTGTTTTGTCCTTGCTGTATAGATATTTATAGGGGAGAGATTCATGCTCAATTTCAATAACGCCTTCCTTACGATGCTTTAAATTGGGTTTGTAAGTGCCGTATCCCCAGTCCCAATTGTTTCGATACCATAAAGTCGGAAGCAGGGTCAGGGGGGCGGGCTCGTTACTGCGGTTTACGGCTGTAAGTCGTATAAGGATGTCATCGTGGTAGATTTTCGCATACTCAATAAAAAGATCTACGTATTTGTTGTCCTTGAATATTCCTGTATCGACGAGTTCAAATTCAGGATCCTTTTTGCTTCGTATGGCATTCTCATGAACGAGTTGTTCGTAGGGAAATGCATCAATTGGATACTTGTACACCATTTTCATGTATGAATGAGTGGGCGTGCCGTCCAGGTAATAAAAGATTTCTTTAATGTCCTCCCCATGATTCCCTTGATGGTTGTTTAAACCATAGAATCTTTCTTTTAGGATTTCATCTTTTTGATTCCAAAAGCTAAAAGCGAAACAAAGTAGCTGCTTTTCATCGCTAAGTCCTGCGATTCCGTCTTCACTCCAACGGTAAGTTCGGCTTATGGCTTCGTGGTATGAAGTATATCCCCATGCATTTCCATGATTGCTATAATCCTCTCTTACCGTACCCCATTGCCTGTTGCTTACATAAGGTCCAAATCTTCTCCATAATGGGTCTTTTAACCGCTTCTTTTCAATTGCCATAGTTCAGTATCAAAGTGCAAAATTAAGGGTTTTAGATTAATTTACGGAGTCCTCGCACGAAATGCTGTAACCTTCATATACTCAAAGTGAAACCGCTAAAATCGGTGCGCTACGGCTTGAATCGGAAGCTTAATGTAGTCCTGAGGAATGGAAAATTTGAAATGCATAAGAGCTAAAATGTTTTTAGTGGATACTTTTTGCTCGATCCAAACTTATTCAGTCCATTTGATGCCAGGTAGAAGGGTTTAGATAGTGGCGAGAATAGCTTCCAAAATGTCGATTTGAAAGAAGGTTTATCTTTTGTTTTTTTTAAAATCTCAAAAATTACTAGGTGGGTTCCTCAATTTTGTTCTATATTTGCGTCCAATTAGTTCATTCACATATTGAAAATGTTATCAAGAAAGGTGGAGGGAATAGACCCTATGAAACCTTGGCAACCTACCGCGATGCGGAAAGGTGCTAAATTCTACTCTTTAGCGAGAGGGAGATAACAGTAAATTCTTTTTACCTTTTTAGGTCGCATTTTCAATTTTTAAATCTTTTAAAAATTGAAGCCGACACTTTCTGTTATTACCATAACCGATTTTAGAACTTCCCTAGGGGAGAGTATATCTCTTACCTTGAGTTACGAAGTTTTTGGAAAACCTTTGGCCGAGGCGCCTGTGGTTCTAATTAATCATGCCCTCACGGGAAATTCAACGGTGGCGGGAGTAAAAGGGTGGTGGAATAAAGTAGTGTACGAGGGGGGACCCATCGATTTGAATCGCTACAGTGTTTTGTGTTTTAACATACCCGGAAACGGATATGATGGAATCGATCAAAGCCTTCCCTTCGAACTTGCACTTTCTGATATCGCTGCACTTTTTCTTGAAGCACTGTCTCAACTTAAAGTTACTCATCTTTATGCACTCATCGGTGGTTCGATTGGGGGCTCCTTAGGATGGGAGATGCTTGCGCAGTCTCCGAAATTTACCGATTTGTTTCTTCCCATCGCCTGTGATTATAAAACCACGGATTGGCTTTTTTCACAATGCCTTATTCAGAAATACCTTTTGTCTCATCCTGAAAATCCTTTGCATAAGGCGCGTGCCCACGCCATGCTTTGTTATCGCACACCTGAATCTCTTAACTCTCGCTTTCGAAGCGAAGTTTCCTCCGAAAGTGGCAAGCGCCGGTCCCAAGAATGGTTAGAATTCCATGGAGATAGATTAAACGAAAGATTTAGTTTAAAAGCTTATCGTTTGATGAATCGCCTTTTAACCACGATAATGGTTCAAACGGAGTCACTTCTTCAGATCGAAGCAAGAATCCATCTCATAGGGATTGACAGTGATCTGTTTTTTCCCGCGAAGGAGAGTAAGGACTGCTACGAGCTGCTTCTTGCCAATCAAAAGCAAGCAGACTATAGTGAAGTTCAGTCTGTTCATGGTCACGATGCCTTTCTTATCGAGTACACGCAATTAAATACAATTATAAATAAAGTCCTAGTATGAAAACCCAAAAAGAAGTGAAGCTATATAAAAACCGAGCGATTATTCGATTTGAAGGTGATGATTTTTTAGATCAAGTTGGTATTGACGGTAGAATTTTCAAAGCCTTAACCCTTGCTAGAATAAGTGTCGGGGTTATTTCTCAACAAGCCATTGAAAATGGACTCTCCATTTTAGTTCAATCCACAGATTCTCAAAAAGCCATCGAATGCCTTGAAAGAGAATTTCAAAAAGAGAGAGAAGAGCAGAAAGTACAGTCCATTTATAGCATTAATGCGGTCTCGGTTCTCGCCTTCGATTGTGAGGACTATAGCAGGCTCTCTCAGGAGCTGGGCCGTAACGGTGTGTTCCCACTCATTTTAAGTCAAGTGGCCTCTGAGAATCGAGTCAATATCGTGGTGAGCTCCTCGCAAGACGAAAAGTCAAAAAGCATTATTGAAAGTGAACTTTTTGGAAAACCGAAAGTGGTGCATCTCGCCATCATTGGACATGGCAATGTAGGAGGAACCCTCATCGAGCAGGTTTTAGGTTCTCAAAAAGAGATTCGCCGTAGAAAAAACTTAGATCTTCGGATTGTCGGGATTGCCAATTCTAAGAAACAGATCTTTAATCCTAGAGGAATTAACTCGGAGTGGCGAAGTGAACTTGAGTACAGTGATTCTGTGTCGGATCTTCAAACTTTGGTGTCCCAGCTACATCGCTACCAACTTGAAAACCTGATAGCGATTGACAATACAGGGTCCAGAGAATTTGTAGAACACTACCCGTATCTTGTTGAGAATGGATTTGACATTGTCTCTTCCAATAAAATATTCAACACCCTTCCCATTGAGAACTATCGCAGTCTTCGACGCTTGCTTGCGAAAAACACCAAGCGCTATTTATACGAAACCAATGTGGGAGCAGGCCTTCCGCTTATCGACACCATAAAATTACTGCACCTGTCGGGCGAAAACATAACTAGAATTAAAGGAGTTTTTTCAGGGTCATTAAGTTATTTGTTCAATCAATTTTCTCAAGGAGATCAGGCTCTTTCCGAGGTTTTGCAAGAGGCTATTGACAAAGGATTTACAGAGCCTGATCCCCGAGAAGATCTTTGTGGGTTAGACGTAGCAAGAAAACTTCTGATTTTGGCTCGTGAGCTTGACTTGGAAAATGAACTTGACGATATCAAAATTGAAAATTTGATTCCACCTTCTCTTCGAGTGGGTTCGAAAGAGAACTTCTTGAAGCGAATTCATGAGATTGATTCTCCGTATGAAAAACGTCGACAATCCCTGAAACCTGGACACGTCCTGCGATATGTTGGGGACCTTTCTGGTGATCTACAAAAAGAAAAGGGAGACTTAGAAGTGAAACTGGTAGAGCTTCCCGTCCATTCGCCTTTAGGACAACTTAAAGGATCGGATTCTGTCTTTGAAATCTATACCGAAAGCTACGGGGAGCAGCCTATTGTGATTATGGGTGCAGGTGCTGGCGCAAAAGTGACCGCGCGCGGTGTTTTTGGCGATTTGTTACGTATCAGTGAAACCAAGTAAATAGAAACTAAAAAAAAAATTGGAATGAGTACTCATTTTGAAACGGATGCCATCCGTTCACAGACTCCTAGAAGTCAATACGGCGAACATTCGTCCGCACTTTATTTAACCTCAAGTTTTGTCTTCGACGATGCCGAAGACATGCGAGCTAGTTTCGCCGAAGAGAAGGAAAAGAATCTTTACAGTCGCTATAGCAATCCAAACGTCAACGAATTCGTTGACAAATTGGTATTGTTAGAAGGAGCAGAAAAAGGCTACGCATTTGCCTCGGGCATGTCTGCAATCTTTTCGACCTTTGGAGCACTACTAGAATCCGGAGACCAGATTTTGAGCTGTCAAAGTGTTTTTGGAGCCACCCATGCCCTCTTCACGAAATACCTTCCCAAATGGCAGATTGGAACTACCTATTTTAAAGCCGAGCGTCAATACGAGATTGAGAGTCTCATTACGCCTTCTACTAAAATTCTCTATGTGGAAACCCCAACGAATCCTGGAATTGAAATTTTGGATTTAGAGTTTTTAGGTGAGGTTGCAAAAAAAAGAGGGCTTATATTCATTGTGGACAACTGTTTTGCAACCCCTTATCTGCAGCGCCCTATAGAATTTGGAGCGGATGTCGTCGTGCACTCGGCTACCAAGCTTTTAGATGGGCAGGGACGTGTGCTAGGAGGGGTCGCAGTGGGATCTAAAAAATACATTGATCTGATTTATGCATTTTCTAGGCTTACGGGTCCCTCTCTTTCTCCCTTCAATGCATGGGTATTAAGCAAAAGCTTAGAAACCCTTGCTGTGCGTGTAGAGAAGCACTGCGAAAATGCGCTGAAAGTCGCAGAGTTTTTAGAATCTCATCCCAAGGTGGAAAAGGTGAATTATCCCTTTCTAGCCTCTCATCCAACTGTGGAAATTGCCAAACGTCAAATGAAATTGGGCGGAAATATTGTGGCATTCGAAGTAAAAGGAGGCATTGAAGGAGGAAGGCGTTTTTTAAATAACGTAAGACTCTGTTCCTTGTCTGCTAATTTAGGAGACACCAGGACCATCGTCACGCATCCTGCGTCGACCACACATTCAAAGCTCCTCGAATCGGAACGTATGGAAGTGGGCATTTCCCCTGGACTTGTTCGCTGCTCTGTGGGATTAGAGAATATAGAAGATATTATTAAGGACTTAAAATTAGGTTTGGATGGGAACTAAAAAACGGACTCTTTTGAAAAATAGTGAAGCTTTATACAAAGCTTTAAATGAGAGGATTCTCCTTTTGGATGGAGCTATGGGAACCATGCTTCAACAATATAAGTTTTCCGAGGCTGATTTCCGCGGTGTTCGGTTTGCGAATTGGGAATCGGACCTAAAAGGAAACAATGACCTTCTGTCCCTTACGCAGCCTGCGGCAATTCGGGCAGTTCACAAAGCGTATTTAGAAGTGGGTGCCGATATCGTGGAAACCAATACATTTTCTTCTACAACGATTGCGATGGGAGATTACCGGATGGAAGAACTTGTGTATGAACTTAATTTCGAATCGGCGCAGATTGCACGAAAAGTGTGCAATGAATTTACGGCTAAGGATCCGAGTAAACCTCGGTTTGTTGCTGGTGCTATGGGACCTACAAACAAAACCGCTTCCTTATCCCCTGATGTAAGCGATCCGGGATATCGAGCGATCACTTTTGAAGAGTTGAAAACGGCCTATTACCAGCAAGCCAAAGCCTTGGTTGAGGGAGGTGTTGATTTGCTGTTGGTTGAAACCGTCTTTGACACCCTCAATGCAAAGGCCGCCTTGTTTGCGATTGATTTGTATCGAGAAGAATCAGGAAAGGAGGTTCCTATTATGGTTTCTGGCACCATCACAGACCAATCGGGTAGAACCTTAAGTGGCCAAACCGCGGAGGCCTTTCTAATTTCCATTTCCCATTTGGATCTTTTAAGTGTAGGATTTAATTGTGCACTGGGCGCGCAGCAACTCCTGCCTCACTTGGAAACGCTTTCTCAAAATTCAGAGTTCTGTATTTCAGCTTACCCGAACGCGGGATTACCCAATGCTTTTGGAGAGTACGATCAAAGTGCGGAGCAAATGGCTAAGGAAGTAAAACAATATGCTGAGAAGCAGCTTGTAAATATTGTGGGAGGATGTTGTGGGACCACTCCTGCCCACATTGAGGCTATTGGGAACGCACTAAAAGGATATAAGCCTCGAAGAGCAATGAAAGAGGCTCTTTAAAAATGAATTTAAACAATTTGAAAATTAACTTTCTACGAAAATGAAGTATTTAAAATTATCCGGTTTAGAACCCCTTATTGTGACTCCTGAAAGCAATTTTATCAATGTAGGGGAAAGAACCAATGTGGCAGGAAGTAAGAAGTTTCTTCGTCTTGTGAAAGAAGGAGATTTTAACGAAGCCCTAAGCGTGGCTAGAGATCAAGTCCAAGGAGGTGCCCAAATTTTGGATGTCAATTTTGACGATGGACTGCTTGATGGAAAGGCGTGCATGGTGAAATTTCTAAACCTTATCGCCTCAGAGCCTGATATTGCGCGTATTCCGGTGATGATTGACAGTTCAAAATGGGAGATCCTAGAAGCAGGTCTTCAAGTGATTCAAGGGAAGGGAGTGGTGAATTCCATCAGTTTAAAAGAAGGAAAAGACTTGTTTTTAACTCAGGCTAGAACCATCAAACGCTATGGGGCTGCCGTTGTGGTGATGGCTTTTGATGAGCAGGGACAAGCGGATTCATTTGAAAGACGAATTGAAATTGCCAAACGTTCGTATGAACTTTTAGTGAACGAGGTTGAGTTCCCACCTGAGGATATTATTTTTGATCTAAATATTTTCCCTGTTGCTACAGGAATGCAAGAGCATAGACGAAATGCAATTGATTTCTTTAAGGCGGTGGCTTGGGTCAAAGAGAATTTGCCTTACGTTTCTTTAAGTGGAGGCGTTTCAAACGTTTCCTTTTCTTTCCGTGGAAACGACCGGGTTCGGGAGGCCATGCATTCCGCTTTCCTTTACCATGCCATCAAGGCAGGTATGAACTTAGGCATCGTGAATCCGAATCTGCTTGGGATCTACGATGAGATTAAGCCAGATCTTTTAACCTTAGTGGAAGATGTCTTATTAGACCGAAATGAAGAGGCTACGGAGAAACTTGTGGAATATTCCATGACGCACGATTCTAGTGTTAAGAAGCTAGAAGAAGATCTAGCTTGGCGCGACGTTTCCTTACAGGATAGAATTAATCACGCGCTGGTAAAAGGGATCGATCGTTTTATTCTTGAGGACATCGAACAAGCAAGGAGTGAGGCGGAAAACCCTCTTCATGTAATCGAAGGCCATCTTATGACCGGAATGGGAATTGTGGGCGATTTGTTTGGTAGCGGGAAGATGTTTTTGCCTCAAGTGGTCAAGTCCGCGCGTGTCATGAAAAAGGCTGTAGCCTATTTACAACCTTTTATAGAGGAGCGAAAGGACGGTTCTAAACCAAGCAACGGTAGAATTCTGTTAGCAACCGTAAAAGGAGATGTACACGATATTGGGAAGAATATTGTGGGCGTGGTTCTAGGGTGCAATAATTATGAAATCATTGATTTAGGAGTGATGGTGCCCCCTCAAACCATTATTCAAACGGCCATTGAGCAAAAGGTGGATGCGATTGGTCTAAGTGGACTTATAACACCCAGTTTAGACGAGATGGTGCATTTGGCACAGGAACTAGAGCATCAAAAACTTGATTTTCCGCTTTTAATTGGTGGAGCCACCACTTCCAAAGCGCATACAGCCGTGAAAATTGATCCGGGATATAGCCGGGCTGTGATTCATGTAAACGATGCTTCGCGAGCCGTTGGAGTTGTAAGTCGGCTAATCGGGGAAAAGAAAGAGTCCTATAAAGACGAATTAAAACTAGAATACAAAGATTTCCGCGAGAAATTTCTAAGTCGCCAAGTAGAAAAGAAATACGTAGAGTTGGCCGTGGCCAGAGCACAAAATTTCAAAGTGGACTGGGAAAAGAATCCGCCCGTTTTGCCTCGTAAACTAGGAGTACATGTACTTGAAGATCAGGATTTAAGTGAACTAATCCCTTATATCGATTGGAGTCCCTTTTTCCGGACGTGGGAACTGCACGGAAGGTATCCAGACATTTTACAGGACGAGGTGGTGGGTGAACAAGCAAGAGAACTCTTTAAGGAAGCTCAGGAGAAACTTTCTGAAATCATAGACCAAAAGCTCTTGAAAGCAAAAGCTATTTTTGGGCTGTTTAAAGCCAATTCAAATCAGCAAGATGACATTGAAGTAAGTGACAGCGCCGGAAACTATTTAGCAAAATTTCATACGCTTCGACAACAACTCGAGCGATCCAAAGGGAAGGAGTACCACGCACTTTCCGATTTTATCGCTCCCAAAACTTCGGGTATTCAAGATTACGTAGGTTGTTTTGCCGTTTGCACAGGTTTTGGTTCAAGTGAATTAGAAGCCAAATACCATGAGGATCACGACGATTACAATGCGATTCTCGTAAAATCTTTAGCCGATCGTTTGGCAGAAGCCTTCGCGGAATTTTTGCATGAAAAAGTTCGAAAAGACTATTGGGGGTATGCAACCGAAGAGGAGTTAGACAACGAATCGTTGATCAAAGAAGCTTATGAGGGCATTCGGCCTGCACCCGGATACCCCGCCTGCCCAGATCACCTCGAAAAAGAAACCATTTGGAAACTCCTTGACGTGGAAGAAAAAATTGGACTCACCCTGACTCCAGGTCTTGCGATGTTCCCAACAGCCGCTGTTTCTGGTTATTACTTTGCTAATGCGCAAAGCAAATACTTTGGGGTCGGGAAAATTACCCCGGAGCAGCTAGAAGAGTATGCAAGCCGTAAGGAGGTGGATGTAAGCTATGCTGAAAAATGGCTTAAACCCAATTTATCTACCCATGCACTATAGAATAAGATCAAGCAATTGCAAAAAGAATTCCCTTAAACCATGAAAATTACAGAGCATATAAAAGCCGCAAAAGATAAGACCCTTTTTTCCATCGAAGTCATACCCCCCACTCGAGGAACAGGAATTGAGGATTTGTATAGTCATATTGATCCTTTAATGGAATTCAATCCTCCTTTTATTGATGTGACCACTTCAAGAGAGGAATACGTGTATTTGGAAAAAGCAGGGGGGTTAATGGAACGCCGAATTACGCGCATGAGACCTGGGACCCTTGGGATATGTGCTGCGATACAACATAAATATAAAGTCGATACCGTACCTCATGTGCTTTGCGGTGGATTTAGCAAAGAAGAAACCGAGTATTTGCTTGTTGATTGTCTTTATCTTGGAATTGAAAACATCATGGCCCTTCGTGGAGATGCAAGAAAAGGAGATGTTCATTTTGTTCCAAGCAGTGGAGGTCATTCTCTCGCAAAACACCTCGTGGAACAGATTAATGACATTGGTAGGGGCAAGTATTTAACTGACAATGAGCGATGCGACTCAGAGAATAAATTTTGTGTGGGTGTGGCCGGTTATCCCGAGAAGCATATTGAGGCTCCTTCACTTGCAACCGATCTCCAAAGGCTTAAAGAGAAAGTAGAAGCTGGGGCAGACTATGTCGTCACACAGATGTTTTTTGACAATCAAAAATACTTTCAGTTCGTCGAGAAAGCTCGTGAGATTGGGATTACAGTGCCAATCATTCCAGGGATTAAACCCATTGCGATTCAAAGTCATCTTTCCATGCTACCGAAGACATTTAAAATCGATCTTCCGCAAGACCTTGTTAAAGAAGTGGAAATGGCTACGAGCAATGCCATGGTAAAAGAAATTGGAATTCAGTGGGCTATCCAGCAGTGCAGAGAACTTAAAGAGGCGGGTGTACCCCTACTTCATTTTTATTCTATGGGAAAAAGTGACAACATACGTAAAATTGCCTGCTCTTTATTCTAAGAGCAGGGATTTACACATCCGTAAGGCGCTTGAAGGGCTTTTCGCGATCGAAAAGGTAACGATAGGTGGCTAGTTTTTTAGTCACCGTCGTATCTAGTGCTTCTGCAATTTTGATCATCTTGGGATTGAAATCGCCAATCCATTGCAGTTCGGTTTTTTCAAAATCGGTATGCTTTCGTAAATGTTGAGTGCCTTCCCAAATCATATAGCCGTCTAGCCCCGTTTTTTGCCATTCCGGTACAATACCAAAAACGATACCCACCATTGTGGTGTTCTTTTTGAATCGTTTAAGCCAGAGGAATTGGAGTTTTTGGAGCAGTCCAAATCGCCCTTTTAAGTATTTGAACCACTGGTTGACATCGGGAAGATTAAGCCACATCGCAATGGGTTCATCGTTATGATAGACAAACCAAGAAATATGTTCGTTTATGAGAGGCTTCATCGATTTGAACATGCGAAGCGCTTTTTTGGGATCCATTTGTTTCCCTTCTCCATGCGAGGCCCAAGCCGCGTTGTAGACAAGAGTGAAATCCTTCGCGAATTTCTCAAGTTGGTTTCTTTTAAGAGGGACGGCTTTTAATTCAGGATTTCGCGAATGCTTTTTATGCATAAGGGTGAAAAGTCTAGAAACCTCACCGTGTACGGGTCTCGAAAAACAAAGTTGATTGAAATAGACCTGAAATCCATAATTTTCAAAAAGGGACTGGTAATAAGGTGCATTGTAATTCATTCCATAGAGAGGCTCCTCAAATCCTTCAATTAAAACGCCCCAAAATTTATCTCGCTCCCCAAAGTTAATGGAACCGTCCATTGCCTCCATCCCCCGATCTTGCAAATATTTTTTTGCGAAATCAAAGATGAAATTGGCTGTATTCTGATCGTTTATGCAATCAAAAAATCCGATTCCTCCTGTGGGTTGGTCTTGAGAGTATTTTGCGTTGACAAAGACCGCGACTTTTCCTAGGGTCTTATTTTCCTTATCTACAAAAAGAAATCGCTCACAAGTACCCGACTGAAAAAGCTTGTTTTTTTTAGGATTGAAGACGGCTTCAATATCCCTATCTAGGGGACGAATATAATGAGGATCATCCGCATAGAGTCGTGCAGCGAATTCAAGAAATTCTCGCTTTTGATTGTCATTTTGCACTTTTACTGCCTTCATCTAAATCCGAATTTAGTATACAGGACAGTGCTGTACACCCACTGTACTTATTTTTTGTGTTTTGTCTTTGAGGATGAATTCTACGTTTGGAACCATCCCGTAGAGACAATCCGAAGTCATTTCGTTAAAGCTTCCATTTTCTGCGATCACTTTAATCTGTGGCCCACTTAAGATATAATTGTTCTCCGAGAATTGCATTTTTGTGAGGCCATAGGATTTGCCCTCTACGACTGCTTCTCCATTCTGCGCCTGCAAATCGTAGGATAGAATCACGTTTTGGTCTTTTTTAAACTGGAGTTTGCCCTGTGCCGACTGCTCATTTAGCGCTGTGGCAAGAGAATCCGCTTTTAATTGATCCGTAAAGGCAAGAGAATCGCTTGTCGTACTAGGGATTTGTAAGGTGTCCACTATAGGGGTGTCCGCCACAGGAGCTTCCTTTTTACATCCTGCTAAAAATAGAAAAGCGGTGAGAAATAATAAAATTCGTTTCATTCGCTAAAAATAGGAAATTTCTAGCAGCTGGACATTCCTTTAAAAGTGTTAAATTTGTGCATCTAATAGTAAACTATGATTTTATCGATGACCGGCTTTGGTAGAGCCGAAGGTATATTTGAAGGCAAAAAAGTCACTGTGGAGATTAAGTCTCTCAATTCCAAGGGTATGGATTTAAGTATGCGTGTGCCCATGCGATATAAAGAAAAAGAATTTGAAATTCGTAAAGTGCTAAACGATCAAATCGTTCGAGGCAAAGTGGATTGCTACATTAACAGCGAAACTTTGGAAGACCATCAAGAGGTTCGCCTTAGTAAATCTTTGCTTGAGGCCTATATGCAAGAGCTGAAAAATGTCGCGTCTGACGGTCCCGATTTTGAGTATTTAAAAATGGCCATTCGAATGCCTGAGGTTATCTCGTCGAAATCAGACGTGCTCACCGAGGAAGAGTGGGAATTTTTAAAGAAAGTCCTTCAAGAAGCGATGAGTACCTTCCAAGCCTTTAGAGCAGAAGAAGGTCGGATTTTAGGGGAAGAACTGAAAAGCAATTTGCTATTTATCAAGCAGTATCTTGGCGAAGTAGAACCTTTTGAAAGCGTACGAATGGATGCTGTTAAGCAGCGTTATGAAACGACCTTAAAGGAGTTCGAAGCGGTCGATCAAACGAGGTTCTATCAAGAATTAGCCTATTACACAGAAAAGTTAGATATTGCGGAAGAGAAAGTTCGCTTAACTCAGCATTTAATCTATTATCAAGAGGTCTTAGAGACCGAGAATCAGAACGGAAAAAAACTCGGGTTTATCGCCCAGGAAATGGGTCGTGAGATTAATACACTTGGTTCGAAAGCGAATCATGCAGAGATTCAAAAACTTGTGGTGAAGATGAAGGACCATTTGGAGAAAATCAAGGAGCAAACCTTAAACGTACTATAATGGAGAAAGGGAATAGCAAGGAAAAAGTGATCGTCTTTTCCGCTCCTTCCGGAAGCGGTAAAACCACACTTGTGAAACATGCCTTAGGGGTTTTTGACCAGCTTGAATTTTCAATTTCCTGCACGACCAGAGCACCAAGAGGTGAGGAAATCGACGGTCAGGATTATTATTTTTTATCAATTGAAGAGTTTCAAAATGCAATTGCGAAGGACGCTTTTGTAGAATACGAAGAGGTTTATGAAGGAACCTTTTACGGTACCCTTAAAAGCGAAGTACAGCGGATTTGGGCTCAAGGGAAAACAGTGATTTTTGATGTGGATGTAAAAGGTGGGATAGCCCTAAAGCAGTTTTTTGGAGAAAAAGCCCTGAGTCTGTTTATTACCGTCCCTAGTATAGAGGAATTGGAACAAAGATTGATTAATAGAAAGACAGAGGATAGGAAGACCATAGCGATGCGTGTAGAAAAAGCAGCTTATGAAATGAGCTTTCAGCCTCAATTTGACCAAATTTTAGTGAACAAGGAATTAGACAAGGCCCAAACGGAGCTCGAGAGTCGAATTAGGGCGTTCTTAGCCTAAGTTTTCCTTTCAACGAATAGAAACAAAAAGCATGAGTACAGAGAATTTTCAAAAGGCCATAGCGAATTTACCCGTAAAAGGTTTTTTAGACATTAGCGATATTGCAATTCCGCAAGGAGAGGCATTAGTAGAGGCTATTTTAGAGCTAAAGAAGGAGAAAAATGCGGTGATTCTCGCCCATTACTACCAGCCACCTGCCATTCAGGACATCGCTGACTTTTTAGGGGACTCCCTGCAGTTAGCGCGTCAGGCCAAAGATACCGATGCGGATATGATCGCTTTTTGTGGTGTTCATTTTATGGCGGAAGCGGCTAAAATCCTTAATCCCACTAAAAAAGTAGTGCTCCCTGATTTACAAGCGGGATGTTCTCTTGCGGACGGTTGTAGCGGGGAAGGACTAAGAGCCATGCGGGAAAAGCACCCAAGTGCTTTAATTGCCACCTATATTAATTGCAATGCTGAAACGAAAGCAGAAAGTGATATTATCGTGACAAGTTCCAATGCGGAAACCATCATTAATTCTTTACCGAAGGATAAGCCGCTTATTTTTGCTCCTGATAAAAACCTAGGTCGATACCTGATGAAAAAGACAGGACGTGATATGATTTTATGGGATGGGAGTTGCATTGTTCACGAGGCATTCTCCATGGAGAGAATCGCGGCTCAGATGGCTGAGCATCCCAATGCGAAGCTAATTGCGCACCCGGAAAGCGAAACGCCTGTCCTTGATCTTGCTCATTTTATTGGGTCTACTTCCGCTCTGCTCAATTTCGTGGAAAAAGACGAAGCTACTGAGTTTATCGTAGCGACGGAGGAAGGAATCCTTCATGAGATGCGCAAACGAGCACCTGAGAAAACGTTGATTCCGGCCCTTGTTTTTGACGAAAGCTGTAATTGTTCTGAATGTTTCTTTATGAAAAGAAATACACTTGAAAAATTATATTTGTGCATGAAGTATGAGCTTCCTGAAATCACAATGGACGAAGATCTTAGACTCAGAGCACTTGTACCCGTAGAAAAAATGTTAGAACTTTCCCAATCGGTTAAATAGTGGCGGGCTCTATGGCAAGAATCATTCTAGAAGATGTAAAAATCTATGCGTACCATGGTGTACTAGAAGAGGAGACTCTAACGGGTACTTATTATCTTCTGACTTTGGAGCTGCATGCCGATATCGAAAAGGCGGTTGCGTCTGACTCCCTTGAGGACACAATAAATTACGCGATTGTAAATGACATTGTGCATGAAGAAATGAAAATTCCTTCCAAGCTTTTAGAGCATGTTTGCGGACGTATCTTAAATAAGATTCATCTAGAATTTCCCCAGGTGGAGTTTATGAAAATCAAACTGACTAAAACCTCGCCGCCCATGCGTGGTGAGATGCGTGGTGTTAGTGTGGAAATTGAGAGGAGTTACTAGTAGCTTCCGGTACTGAATTTACTGCAATTAAAATGAACAAGCCCTAGACAACGTCTGGGGCTTGTTCTGTTTTTTTTAGTTGCTAAGTTCACCCACCACTTCTTTAAGGATTCGATACGATTCTTTTCGAGCATTCTCATCGAAGATAGCAGAATTGATCATGATTTCGTCTACGTTAAATCGTTCTTGGAACTCTGTAATTTGCGTTTTCACTCCTTCTTTGCTACCAATGAAACTGTATTTTAATTTTTGCATTAAATGGGCTTTTTCTTGAGGGCTCCAGATCGCATCCATATCGTCTACGGGTTTTGCATAGGGTTTTCTTTCGTTTCGAATTAGACCTAAAAACGTAAGGTATAAAGTTGAGGATATCTTTTGAGCTTCTTCTTCTGTGCTCGCTGCCATCCCATTTACACAAGCAATTGTATAAGGTTTTTCAAACTGAGCACTCGGCTCAAAGCGTTCGTGATAGATTTTAAAAGCTCTTTCCATCATCTCTGGTGCGAAATGACCTGCAAAGGCATAAGGAAGACCTAATTCTGCTGCGAGATAAGCACTATCCGTTGAGGAGCCTAACATATAGATGGGGATGTTGCTCCCTTCTCCAGGGATGGCCCGCACAAGAGCGTTACTGTTTTCAGAGGAGAAATAGGTTTGAACCTCATTAATCTGCTTTGGAAATTGCGTGTTGATTGTCATGGGGTTTCTGCCAAGTGCTTTGGCGGTATAGCCATCGGTACCCGGCGCACGACCTACTCCTAAATCAATGCGGTTAGGATAAAGTGCTTCTAGGGTTCCAAATTGCTCCGCAATCACTAAGGAAGAGTGATTGGGAAGCATCACTCCGCCTGAACCTATACGCATGGTTTTCGTTCCGGAAGCAATGTATCCGATTAAAACGGAAGTAGCGGAACTGGCAATGCCTTCAAAATTATGGTGCTCTGCGAGCCAGTAACGGTGATAACCTAAAGACTCAACATATTTTGCTAAATCCATGCTTTCATTCAAGGCTTCTTTGACAGAACAGCCTTCCTTTATGGGAGCGAGATCCAGAACGGATAATTTAAATGCTTTCATATAATTCAATTAATCTGTTAAGATACGAAGGCTTTTTCTGCATACAAAACGGATTCAATTCAAAAAAGCTATAAGCTTAGGTTGAACTATATATCAGTCTTCTTTTGGAGAGAAAAAGGAGCTTAACAATCTAATTTCTCCGTATTCGAATTCAGGGGGAAGAATCGCTTTCCACTCATTTAAAGTCTGCTTAGGCTCTTTTGAAAATTGAGATTCAAATGTCTTTATCTTCTCTTTGGGCAAGAGTCGCAAAAGATCCTGCATATCTAAAGATCCGTTCTGAGCAAATTTATCAAAATGCCCAATGAGTGTGGCCCGAATAAGTCCTCTGTGTTTTTCAATCTCCGTAAGTGTTTTGCCTTCTTTAAAGAGCTGCCAAGTCATTTGGTGGCTAGGTATCTTAACTACTTTTGTACTTAGATCCAGATCGGTGTCCGAGTCTAAAAGTGGAGTGTCAAGAAGTTTAAGGTCTCTAAGGTCCTGCAAGTAATTTTGAAAGTCTTCAAGTAGATCTTTCGTTTTTTCGTTAAATCCTTTTAAACCACTGACTCCCTTCGTATGCGAATAGAACAGTTTGAAGGGTTGGAAAAGATTTTCGTGAACGCTTTTGAAGAAGAATTCGGTGGCTCCTTTTGTTTTAAGATCTAGCGCTTCCCATAGAATTTCTCCCGCAAAGAATTTCTCCTTCATTTGGGGTAGAATGCGAAAGAACTTTTGATAGATTGCCCCTAGATGCTCAAGTTCTTTCTGGCTTCTAAATTCTAAAGATTTGACATCGCTTTGGTCGATATTTTTACTTTCTCTTGCCACTTTATGCCATACGCTCAATTCTTTTTTCGCCCAAGTTATGTCAAGCTTTTGCAAGATTTTTGAGATTGTGAAATCGTATTTTTCCCGTTCTAAAATCTCTTCAATCCTATCGTTTGCGTGCGTAGAGTCCTGAAAGCTTGCGATTCGACGGTCCGAAAATATGACCTCTGGAGTGATTTTAGACTTAAGCACAATACCTTCTAAAGTACGACAACGAGAGAGCGCTACATATACCTGACCTGAAACAAAAGAATTTCCCGCATCAATGATTACGTTTTCAAAGGTAAGCCCCTGGCTTTTGTGAATGGTAACTGCCCAAGCTAGGCGAATCGGGTACTGCTCAAAGCTTCCAAGTACGTCCTCTTTAATGTTTTTATTTTGATCAAGTGAATAGGATTTCTGTTCCCATACTTCTTTTTTAAGCGTATAAAGAGATTCACTCCCTTCAATCTGTACTTTAATTGAGTCCTCCGAAAGGGATTGTACCACGGCAAGTTTTCCATTGAAATAGCGTTTTTCAGCCGAGGCATCGTTTCGGATAAACATGATTTGAGCTCCCACCTTTAGTTCAAGATTGGTTTCACAAGGGTATTGGTTTTCTTTAAAATCGCCCACTATGCTTGCAGGGTAGAACTCGGAAGATCCTGGGAGCTCCTCTATTTTTTTTCGGTTAATGGCATCTGCCATTTTATTATGAGACGTGAGGTATACATAAGACTTTTCACTTGGCTCAAAATCGGGATCGTAACGCTCATTTAGGCGATCGAAATCAATGGCATCCACATCCGCGTCACGAATCGCATTCAAAAGATCAATGAAGTCCTGATCACTTTGGCGATAGACTTTCGTTAACTCCACCGTAATTAATGGCAAACCTTGCAGGACTTTCGCACTAAAGAAAAAAGGAGTAGGATAGTAGCGACCTAAGGCCTCTTGTTCACGAACCACGGGGGGAAGTTGATAAAGATCCCCAATGAATAACATTTGAACCCCTCCAAAAGGAAGAGGGGAGCGCCGTACAAAACGAAGCGAATAATCCATCATGTCAAGGACGTCTGCACGAAGCATGGATACTTCATCAATAATGAGAAGCTCTAATTCCCGAAGTAGTTTTAGTTTTTCTTTGCGGTATTTAAAATGTTGAAGTAAATCGTTTACATTGTTGCCTAGATGCCCGTCAATACGATCGATGGTTGGGAGAAAAGGTCGTAGGGGAAGGCCAAACATCGAGTGAATGGTGACCCCGGAGGCATTGATGGCCGCGATTCCTGTGGGTGCGACAACAATGTGTTTTTTGCGTGTTTTCTTGACCAGCTCGTTTAAGAAGGTGGTTTTTCCGGTGCCCGCTTTTCCGGTTAAAAAAAGACTTCGGTTGGTGTATTCCGCAAGCTCAAAAAGAGGTGGGTTCATGGCTCAAATTTAAAGAAAAAAAAGAGATTTTGTTCGGCCTGAATCTTGCTTCCTTTTCCTTAGATTTACGCCTTAATACTTTTTTTATGAACCGAATTGCCTCTTTTCTACTCCTATCTTTATTTTTGTTGGGATGCAAAACCAAGGACGTCGCACAAGACCAGGAGCGATTGCCAAAAGATGTGGCCTTAATGCCTGAAAGGGATTATACGGATAAAGAAGATATGGATATTGAACGAGACCGAGGATACCTTACCGAATTGAGAGCTTCGATTGCAGAACAAATCTCAAGTGTAAAATGCTCAGATCCCCTGCAATGGAGAGTGTCGCCTTTAGGGTCCAAAGCTTGTGGAGGGCCCGCTAGTTTCATTGCATACCCTATTGAACTAGAGGAAGAGCTTCTTCCTCAAATTTCGACATACAATCAGGCTAGCTCAAGTTTTAATTTAAAGTATGGAATTATTTCTGACTGTTCCGTTACTCAGGCTCCTGCTGGAATCCGTTGTGAAGAGGGAGTGGCTACTTTGTATTATGGGCAAAGTGCACTAGAGGTTACTCAATAAATAGAAATTGAAAAAGCCACAGATCTTGTGGCTTTTTGACTGCTTGCAGTTAATTTCACTCCTTATACCAATTTGAGTACATCACATAATTGTCTGCAATCCGATTTACTTCGCCTTCTAAAAGATCCACAGAAATGTCTTTTAGTTTTCTTGCCGGTGTTCCTGCCCAAACTTCACCTGATTTAATTCGGGTTCCTTGGGTAACTACAGAGCCTGC
This sequence comes from Chryseobacterium sp. A321, assembly GCF_054489265.1. Lineage (NCBI taxonomy): Bacteria > Pseudomonadati > Bacteroidota > Flavobacteriia > Flavobacteriales > Weeksellaceae > Chryseobacterium > Chryseobacterium sp. A321. The sequence goes on from NZ_JBTMWZ010000001.1 coordinate 869,136, forward strand.
TCCTACAATTGAATTGCTTTCTATCTTGCAGTTGTCCATGACGATGGCCCCCATCCCGATTAGGACATTGTCCTCTAATGTGCAGCCGTGTACTATGGCATTGTGGCCAATAGAGACGTTATTTCCAATTACAAGTGGATACTTCTCATACGTACAGTGCAACATTACGTTGTCCTGGACATTCACTTGGTTTCCCAATTTAATGAAATTGACATCCCCGCGTATCACCGCATTGTACCAGATACTACAGTCTTTCCCCATCTGCACGTCTCCGATCACAGTAGCTGTTTCTGCTAAAAATGTACCCTCACCAATTTGAGGGGTTTTTCCTAAAAGTTCTTTTACAAGTGCCATGACTTAAATTATTTTATGATAAATGTTAATTGACAATCTCTACTGCACTTCAGCTTTTATGTGGGCTTAATTGCGTATTTTTGCTATTCAAATTTACGAAAAATGAGACAACTAACGATAGAGACTACTGCGAATCCAAAAGTAATAAAATTCGCAACCGATTATACCCTGATACCAGGCTCTTTAGAGCTAGATCGGGACACCGATAATTCAGAAATTCCCCTAGCAGGAGAACTTTTGAAGTTCCCTTTTGTTGAGAAAATTTTTGTCACGGCCAATTTTATTGCAGTCGCGAAAGCAGACGGTGTAGAATGGGACGCAGTTCAAGATCAATTAAAAGAGATTATTGAAGACCAACTGTTAGAAAACCCGAGACTTTACGCTAAAACGAAGAAAAGAGAGCTTTTCCCTGTCTATGCAGAAATGACTCCAAATCCTGCCGTAATGAAGTTCGTTTCCCAACGATTTATTTTGGAAGGATTTCTTGAAGTGAAATCCCGAGAGGCAGCTACTGAAGTTCCCTTAGCAAGCGCATTGTACGAAGAATTTGAATTTGTGACCGAATTGTTTATTTCAGACAATTTCGTGGCGGTTACAAAAGACGATTCCGTAGAGTGGCATCAGGTAATGGTGGCTGTGAGAGGATTTATCGCAGAATTTTTGCAAAGTGGAAATACAGTATCGCTTATCAAGGCGCAAAGTCACGAAGCACCTGCTATGGAGCGTATTCAAAGAGAATACACGGATGCAGAGCAAGAGATTTCCAATATTTTAGATGAATACGTTTCTCCTGCTGTAGAAAATGATGGCGGTAAAATTACTCTTATCGAATACGATGCTGACAGTAAGACTGCAAAAATGCTATTACAAGGTGCCTGTTCAGGATGTCCTAGCTCAACTGCAACCCTTAAAGGAGGGATTGAAAACATCCTAAAGCAATTTGTACCTGAGTTAGTGGAAACCGTAGAGGCGGTGAACGGATAGTCGAGAATCAAGATCCCTAGAAAGCAGAGACTTTTAGGACAAGAGATAATTATGAAGGGAATTTTATTAGTCAATCTTGGATCGCCAAAGTCGACCGAGGTAGAAGATGTCAAAACATATTTAGACGAGTTTTTGATGGACGAACGTGTCATTGATTACCGTTGGTTTTTTAGGAATTTGCTGGTAAGAGGCATCATCTTAAAAACACGTCCCAAGAAATCCGCTGAGGCCTATCGTTCCGTTTGGACGGACAAAGGTTCACCTCTTATTGTGATCACAGAGCAAATTAAAGAAAAATTGCAGCTCCTGGTCGATGTACCTGTGGCTGTGGGAATGCGGTATGCAGAGCCAAGCATTGAGACTGGGATTCGAGAGCTTGTGGAAAAGGGAGTCGATGAAATTGTCCTTTTCCCACTGTATCCGCAATACGCAATGAGTACCACAGAAACGGTTATCGAGAAGGCAAAAGAAGTACAGGCGCTAAAGTTCCCGAATGTGAAAATTAATTACGTTCCTGCGTTTTACGATAGGGATATTTACATTGATGCTCTTGCGAAAAGTATTGAGAAGGATTTGCCTCAAACGTTTGATAAATTGCATTTTTCCTACCATGGAGTTCCCGAAAGACATTTGCGTAAAACCGATCCCACCAAGACCTGTCGTATAGACAATTGCTGTCAAGAGGATTCTTTGCCTGCTCACAAATACTGCTACCGACATCAATGTTTCCGGACTACGGAACTTGTTCGTGAGCGTTTAGGGTTAAGCAAAGATCAGGTGGCAATTTCCTTCCAATCCCGTTTAGGAAGTGACAAATGGATTGAGCCCTACACCGACAAAACCCTAGAAACTTTCCCCAAAAACGGAGTGAAGAAAATCGCCATTTGCTGTCCTGCATTTGTGTCCGATTGCCTCGAAACTTTAGAGGAGATCGCCATCGAAGGAAAAGAACAGTTTACCCATGCAGGTGGCCAGGAATTTCAATACATTCCTTGTATGAATGATCAGGATCCTTGGATCCATGTAGTTAAAACCCTTTGCGAGGAGCAAATGAATTTTAACTAGTCCCAATCTAATCATCTAAAAGCTCATCAAACTCGCAAGTCTAGATGAGCTTTTTTAATAGACCCAATCCAATTACTATTCCCTTATGTTTGACTTTGAACCCTTTGCATTTAATCCTTTTTCTGAAAACACATATGTTCTCAATTCTGAGACTCAGGCCTGGATTTTAGATCCTGGCAATAGCAACGAAATAGAAACCAGAAGTCTGTTTGATTTTATTGAATCCAAGAATCTTACAGTAGAAGGGGTTTTACTAACGCATGCGCATATCGATCATGTTCTCGGGCTACAGGCGTGTGTAGACCGGTACAAGGTGCCGGTTTCTTTGCATGCCCTTGAAAAAGAGATTTTGGCCAGAAACCCTCTTGATGCTAGAAGATTTGGATTTGAGTTTGAAGCATTTCGTGGAGAAATTAAAGAGCTTACCGAAGGGGAGGTTTTGCATTTAAACGACCAGCATTTTGAAGTACTGCATGTTCCTGGACACTCTCCTGGACATGTGGCGTTTTACTCGAAGCAAAACAAGGCCATTTTCAGTGGAGATGTATTGTTTCAAGGAAGCATTGGACGTACGGATCTCTATAAGGGAGATCATCCGACACTTCTAAAAAGCATTGAAGAGAAACTTTTTACCTTAGATTCAGACACAAATGTATATTGTGGACACGGCCCCTCCACAAACATTGGGTTTGAAAAGCAGTATAATCCCTATTTCTAGGAGCGCGTTTTAGATAGATGAATTTTAAATAGAAAGAGAAATTCCTACTTCCATTTGATGCCGCATCCTAAGCTTGGTTTTTGAAAATCTTCCTGAGGGGCACCCGCAAGTAGGTTTTCAAAAGCTATAATTAAATCCTCGCCCGTGATTTCTTTTGTGTTGCCAGGTCTGGAGTCGTCCATTTGTCCGCGGTAAATAAGGTCCAATTTCTCATCAAAAAAGAAGAAGTCTGGCGTACAAGCCGCATCGTATGCTTTGGCAACCGATTGACTTTCATCAAATAAATAAGGAAAATCAAAACGGCGCTCAATCTGAAACTCAATCATTTTCTCTGGTGAATCTGCAGGGTACTTTTCAGCGTTGTTCGCGTTAATTGCAATGAACTCGATTCCTTGACCTTGATAGTCTTCATACAGTTCCGTAAGCTTGTCAATCACATGCTGTACAAAAGGACAATGGTTGCACATGAAAATAACAAGGGTTCCTTTTTCTCCTTTCAATTGCTCAAGGCTTTGAGTTTCTCCTTGTGTGGAAGGATTAGGAAGTTCGAAGTAAGGGGCTCTGGTTCCTAAAGGGAGCATATTTGAAGGTGTATCTGCCATGGGGGAAATGTGTTTTACTCGTGATTTCGAAAGTCAAAAATACTGAATTTTTTCCAATATAACCCTGCTCTTGGAAAGTGCTGGGATCTTTTAATTGTTAGTGCTAGATAGCGGCTCCATAGGTGCGAACGGATGGGTTTTCAAATACTGCATGCTTTGCTCAAAGGCATCGCTGTGGTCGACCCAAAAAATATCATTTTCCTTCCGGTACCAGGTGAGTTGACGCTTTGCAAACCGCCGAGAATTTTTCTTGATTTCTTCGACCGCATTTTCTAAGCTGCACAGGTTTTCAAAATATTGAAAAAGTTCACTGTAGCCTACGGTCTGTAAAGCAGGGTAGTCTTTGAAGGGAAGTAAAGATTTTACTTCTTCTAAAAGCCCCTTTCGCATCATCGTTTCCACCCGTTGGTTTATCCGCTCGTATATGAGCTCTCGAGGGGCTTTGATTCCAATTCGAATGGATTGAAAAAAACGACTTGATTTTGATTCTTGTAAGAGAGTAGAATAGGGAGACTTAGTTTGCCAGATGATATCAAGAGCGCGCAGCAGTCTACGGGGGTTTTGAAGGTCCACTTGATTATGGTATAGCGGATCTAACTCTAAAAGTAGATTTTGAAGGGCTTGCAGCCCTTTGGTTTGCCACAATTCCAGTAATTTCGCTTGGTTTTCATCGTTGGCAGTAGGTAGAGGGTGAAGTCCTTCTAGAACGGCTTTCTCGTACATCATGCTACCTCCTACCAGAATGAGAAGTGAGGACTTCTTAAACGAAATTTCGAGTTCTTCTACTACGTCATGTTCGTATTGGCCAATGGAGTAGGGCTCAGAAACAGACCTCTGTCCAATAAAATGGTGAGTAGCCTCTTGGAGTTCCTCCTTAGAGGGTGCCGCCGTGCCGATCGGCATTTCTTTGTAAAATTGACGAGAGTCACAAGAGAAAATCTCAGTTTTCAGCTCCTTAGCTAAATCAATAGAGAGTTTTGTTTTTCCGATTCCTGTCGTACCTACAATTGAGAGTAAAGTCTTCACGGCGTAAATTTGAGGAAAAATTTGGTAAAATAAAACCGACGAAGGAAATTCGCCGGTTTTGTTTTTGATTTGTTCTTATTTCTATCCTTGTGCTTCAATATCTAGTGTTGTGATTCCTTCTTTTTGCATGGCTTCCCAAAGCAAGAATTTGTCTATTTCTTTGAGTAGTCTAGGAATGATAAAGGCAAGTACCGCAAGATCGTCTAACGATCCGATGACCGGTACCGCTATTTCTGGGATAAGGTCAATGGGGGAGATCACATAGAGAAGCCCTAAAATAGGGATGATTAAATCGATCGCTTTTGTCTGATAAACTCCCTTTCTCCATAGTTTGACCATGCGCCAAATGACAGGAACTTTTTGTAGGAAACCTTTGTGCTTAATGGCTTCCTTGATAAGTGCAATTTTTGAATATTTCATTTTGTGTTGTTAGGCTAATTTAATTGCAAAATGCATTCCATAATGAATTTGATAAATTAAATTGCCGACAAATTATTTCAGCATATTGTCAATGAACTCATTGGACTCCACACTGTTCCAATCTTTCGTCGCAGTTTCCTTTTGCAAGATTCTTCCCGTTTTATCGAGGATAAATGTGGTGGGATAAACCTTGGGAAGAATTTTGCCACTCACGGGGCTTTTGGCTAAGTAGACCGGCGCCGTATACTCATTTTCTTTCATGAATTTTAAAACCGCTTCTTTTTCGTCTAGCATCGCGATAAGAACAAAGTCCATCTCTTCTTTACGGTCTTTGTAGAGCGCTTCAATGGTAGGCCACTCTTCTCGACACGGTGCGCACCAAGTGCCCCAGAAGTTGAGAAAAAGAAGCTTTTTGCCTCGAAAATCTTTCAGGTTTGCATCAGGAGTATTAAGTCCTTCAAGGGCAATGTCATAGTCCTCTTCATTCACTTTCACCGCCTCTTCTATTTCGGCGACCGGCATAAACATTTCTTTTACTCCCGGTACAAATGCGATGATACCTAATGCGGCTAAAAGTACGATGTAAATTAAATTCTTTTTCACTGCTATTTTTTTTGTGGATTTATATCAAATCTAAAAGTTCTTCAAGGGCGTCTTTTCCTTTGTTCTTTGCATAATATACTTGCAAATCATTGTAGAATTCTTCCCTCGGATAGGCTTCTGGATTCTCTTTGAATTTTTTTAGAAGTTCGAAACCGTGTTTAGGTCGAGGCCCCCAATGAGCCAGCACATCATCGTCTTGATTTAAGACCAAAGCAATCGGAATCGATTGCGTTCCGTTTGTAAGATATTGGTCAATTAAGGAGGTGTCGTCGTCGCGTAGGAAGATTTTCACCTCATGGGTATCCTTGAAAAACTGATAGATGACAGGAACCGTTGCGCTAGCATCGCCACACCAGGGTTCAGAAATCATAAGAATTTTGCCGTTGAATTTTTTTGATTTTAATTTTTCAACTAAAGCTTCATCCTTTTTAAAGGATTTTAGAGTTCGTGCCATTCGCTGCGCTCCGAGATCATAGTATTCCTTGTAGGATGCTTCCTGCTCGTTCTTCGGCTGTTCGAGTCGTTGGTTGTTTACTTCTAGGTACTGGTCAAGACTAATAGCTTTGTCCCAAAATGATTTTACGTTGTTCATGGTATTATAATTTTCTAGTTTTTTGAATTAAAAATAAATCTGCCAGCACAAAGGCCGCTAGATTCTCCACAATAGGAACGGCCCTAGGAAGTACGCATGCGTCGTGCCTGCCTTTTCCTTCCACTATGGTCGCGTCTCCATTTTGATCGATGCTAGGTTGAGGTTTTAAAAGAGTAGCCACCGGTTTAAAAGCCACCCGGAAATAGATCGGCATTCCATTGGAAATCCCCCCTTGAATTCCTCCTGAAAGGTTGGTCTTCGTAGTGAAATCTTCGTTGAATAGATCATTATGCTCGCTTCCTTTCATCTTCGCACCACAAAAGCCGCTACCGTATTCAAAGCCTTTGGCCGCGTTAATATTGAGCATCGCTTTTGCAAGCTCTGCTTGAAGCTTTCCGAAGACAGGTTCGCCTAGGCCGGCGGGAACATTTTCAATCACGCAGGTAATGGTTCCACCAATGGTATCTCCTTGTTTTTTTATCTCTTTTATTTTGGCCGTCATCTTTTCCGCAGAGTCTGGGTCCGGACATCGAACATCAAAGTCCTCCGTTTTTGAGAAGTCTAATTCTTGATACGGTTTTTCACAAAATATTTCCCCTACAGAAGAGACGTACGCATTGATGGTAACGCCTTCCAAAAGGTGTCTTGCAATCGCTCCTGCGATGACCCAGTTAAGGGTTTCTCTTGCAGAAGATTTACCTCCTCCTCGATAATCACGAAACCCAAATTTCTTATCATAGGTGTAATCTGCGTGGCTCGGACGATAACTCTCTTTTAAATGGTCGTAATCTTTGCTTTTTTGATTTTCATTTTCCACTAAGAAACCGATAGGAGTTCCCGTGGTTTTTCCTTCAAAGATTCCACCAAGAAATTGAACGGTGTCACTTTCTTTTCTTTGCGTGACTAGTTTGCTCTGCCCTGGTTTTCTTCGGTCTAGTTGATACTGGATGGAAGGGAGGTCTAACTCTACCCCTGCAGGAAAATTACTTAAAATACCTCCATAGGCAGGGCCATGGCTTTCGCCGAAGGTGGATAGTGTGAGGAAATTACCAAGTGTGAACATAGTACAAATATAAGCAATGTTCGGGGTGCTTGCCTAAGGATTATGGTGAATTTAATCATACGGAAGCAAAGATAAGTTCCGGCTTTGTTTTTTTTTAGATCCTCCATTTAGATGGGGAGGAAGTGGCAAAAAGCAACCGTCCGAAATCACAAGACTCCGGACGGTTTATAATATTAAATTTTGTTCTTTTGGAAGGACTTAACGAACTACACGTCCGTCTTTCCTGTCTTGAGATCTACCAATGGTATATCCGGTTGCACCCCCAATAATACCTCCGACTACAGCTCCAGCACCTCGGTTCTTTTTGCTAATAATTGCACCTGCAGCAGCTCCTCCCACAGTACCAATTATGGTTCCTTTAGCGGCCTTACTAATTCCCGTTCTGACAGGAGCTTCTTCGTAAGTCCCGTAGTCATCTCCACCCGCATAAGTTCCGGAATTAGAAGAAGGACTCTCTCTATACACAGTCTTTTCTACCACTCTTTCTCTAACTGGCGTTGCGGATCTTGAAACAGCAGCCTGTTTTTCAGACTCGACTTTCGCGATACTATCTTTGGCTCTTTCGAACACCATTTTTTCTTTTTCAATGGCAAGTTTTTGCCTTTCAATTTCTAATTGACGAGCTTGGTACTCAATTTTTTCTTGCTCAAGTGATTTCTGAGCAACGGTTTCGTCCTTCTTACATCCACTCAGCATTAAAACTGAAGCGGCTCCTAGTATTACTATTGCTTTCATTATTTCTATTTTTCAGTTAGAATAATTAATTCTACTTAACCTATAGACAAGTAAGAAGCCAAACCTATGTTAAGGAAATGTTAAAATTCTTAAATTGAGTTTGACAAATAGAAGCTTTAGTGTTGCTATGTATTTAGTATCGAATGATTTATGCGCTATAAATTGAATTTTAATATTCTTTTTAATTGCTTCATTCTGATTTTTAAAAGGAAAGAAAGTGGAGTGCTTTCTAGTTTTGAACTTATTTGCCGTTCGTTTTGTGCAAAGTGAACCGCATGCTTTTTAGGCCTTCATTTAGACGTGAAACCAACAAAAAACCCTATGTCGCTTGGATTCAGCATCATAGGGTTTTGTAGAGGTACCTAGCGGATTCGAACCGCTGTAGATGGTGTTGCAGACCACTGCCTAGCCACTCGGCCAAAGTACCCTTTATTGGAATGCAAAAGTAGGCAAATTTTTATTAATCCATAATATCCGCTGTAAATTTTTTTTCAACCCTTATTGCTTCGTATATTTGTAATCTATTTTATACCACAAAATGTCAGATATTCAACTTAATACCATTCCCGATGCAATCGAGGATTTACGTCAAGGGAAAATCATCATTGTAGTTGATGATGAAAACCGCGAAAACGAAGGCGATTTTCTTTCCGCAGCCGAACTTACCACGCCCGAAATGATCAACTTTATGACTCTTTACGGTCGAGGACTAATTTGTACGCCCCTACCTGAGAAGCGCTGTGACGAGCTGGGACTCGATATCATGGTAACTCGTAGTAGCGATCCAAAGGAAACTGCATTTACCGTTTCAGTAGATTTGTTAGGAGAGGGGGTATCCACAGGTATTTCTGCAAGTGACCGTTCGAAAACCATCTTAGCTCTTATGGACCCAAAGACAAAACCTGCGGATTTCATGAGACCAGGCCATATCTTTCCGCTTCGCGCTAAGAAAGGAGGCGTTTTAAAACGTGCAGGGCACACAGAAGCTGCGATCGATTTAACTCGATTAGCAGGTCTAAAAGAAGGAGGTGTAATCTGTGAGATTATGAACGAAGACGGATCCATGTCTAGACTTCCTCAACTCGTTGAGCTTGCTAAAAAACACGATCTTAAAATCGTGTCCATTGAAGATCTAATTCATTATCTACTTCAAAAGGGAGATTTAATAGAAAGACTAGAGGAAAGAGAAGTCACCACGCATTACGGCGATTTTCATTTTTATGCTTTCCGTGAAACCAGTACAGATCAAATTCACTTTGCTTTGACCAAAGGAAGTTGGAAAGCGGACGAACCGGTACTCGTACGTGTACAAGCCTCTAATTCTTATTTCGATGTATTAAGTAGATTAATCAACGGAGAAAAGCCTTTGCTAGAGAAGGTAACCCAGATGATTAATGAGGAAGGCAAAGGAGCGCTTATTTTCATTAATAACGTTTCCAACAACGAAAATACGATGCGCAAGCTTCAGCAATTTCTTAATTACCAAGAAGGCTCTGCTGCGCGTCCAACACTCGCTTCTAATTTCCGAGACTACGGAATTGGAACTCAAATTCTGAAGAATTTGGGAATAAGTAAGTTTCGGGTGATTACACAGAATCCGGATCTAAAACCGATAGTGGGAGGATACGACGTAGAAGTCAGCGAGCTTGTTGAACTTTAAAAAAATTAAAGAGCCTGAAAAATCAGGCTCTTTTTATTTCGGATAAGGATTTGAACCCGTTTAATAGGTCCTTAATTTCCATTCTTTTTTTACCTTCAAGTTGAACGCTGGTGGGGAAGTAGATTCCGTCTTTTGTATAAATTCGGAGTTCATTTTTATCAACAGAAAGAGTTCCTGGGTCTTTCCCTGTTTCAAGGATTTCAAAGCGTCCTTCATAAATTTTAAGATTCTTTTGCTCTCCTCCAATTTCAAGGGTCGTAAATGCGGAAGGGTAAGGAGAGAGTCCTCGAATGAAATTATACAGGGTTTCACTGTCTTTTTGCCAATCAATTTTGGTGTCTTGCTTAAAGATTTTGAACGCGTTTTTAGGTTCTTTTGTTTGAATTTGAACCTTAGGTTCCAACTCGTTTGCAGCCAAACCGTCAAGGGTTTTTAAAACCAAATCTGCTCCAAGATGCATTAGTTTGTCATGCAGCGTGCCGGCCGAGTCCGTGGTCTCGATTGCTATTTCTTCCTGCATAAGGACTTCTCCTTCGTCTATTTTTTCGTTTATGAAAAAAGTGGTGACACCTGTTTTTTTCTCGCCACCCATAATCGCATAGTTGATGGGTGCAGCACCTCGGTAGTCTGGGAGTAGGGAGGCATGGAGGTTGAATGTGCCCAATGGCGGCATTTCAAAAAGGATTTTAGGCATCATACGGAAAGCTACAACCACGAAAAGGTCTGCCTTAAGCGCCTCAATCGAAGAAAGAAAATCGGGATCCTTGAGTTTTTCAGGTTGAAATAAGACAAGTTCATTTTCATGTGCAAAGCTTTTTACAGCCGATTCCGATACTTTCTGTCCCCTTCCTGAAGCTTTGTCTGTGGTCGTAACGACTCCGACGACTTCGTGCGAGGACTCATGTATTGCCTGTAAGATTGTTTTTGCAAACTCTGGGGTGCCGAAAAAGACGACTTTAAGTGGTTTCATAATGCAAAGATATTGCTTGTTTTAAAGCTGTGCAAAGCTTTATGCCTTCGTATAGGTTCGAAAATCTTTCATCTTCACTTCCTCCTTATCTAGGAGTAGTATTAAAGATTCGAGAATATCATTTTTCGGGTAGAGACTTAAGTGTACGGAGAGCTGTTCCAAGGTCTTAGGCCCTCTTTCCAGAGCAAAGAGAAGTTCACTCTCTAGGGAGCTTCCAAAATTTGCTTCTTGGTTCTTTTTACAGACATAGCATCGCTGGCACGGCTCATTTGATGATTCCCCAAAGTAACGGAGGATGAGAACCATTTTGCAGGTTTTTTCCTCTTTTACAAAGTATTTCATTTCCTCCCATTTTTGAACTTTGTTTTTCTGTATCTGTGCAAATAAAGGGTAGTAGCCAAAGGAGAGAGCTCTGGAATCGCGTGGTTTTAAGAATTTCACACTAGAAAGCGAGCCGTCCATATAAAGAGCATAGTCTGTTTTGTTTAAAGTGACAAAAGTCTGTTTTAAATTCTCAAGTGAGACGCCTATCTTCGAGGCGAGGCCAATGTCCGAAAAATGGACTCTTTGCTTGGAGAGACCGGGAAGCTGACGGTATAGATTTTCCAGAACCGCTGCCTCCGAAGCAGGGAGTTGATCAATTTCATCCGGAGATAGAAAAAGCTCTAAAGTGGAGGGGCTTTTGTAGTCGTTATGGTAAATCAATTCCTGGTGATGGAGGAATTGAATGATGTTGCGCACCTTTGCTCCAGAGCAGCGTGTAAGTCGCTTTATCTTTTCAATGTCTAATACGAAAGATTTTTCCGGAAGTTCTCCTTCTGCGACTTGGTAAATCGAGTATAGGATGCTCAGTATTTTTTCATACTGTTCTTTGGTCGGCATTTGATTCTTTAGAATTCGGTCAAATTCCGCGATTTCTTCCTCGGACCATAGCAGTAAAGCAAGGCTTAAATGAGCGTCTCGTCCTGCACGTCCAATTTCTTGGTAGTAATTTTCGAGTGAGCTTGGGATCGTAAAGTGCACGACGAATCGAACGTTCGTTTTGTCGATACCCATTCCAAAAGCATTGGTGGAGATAAGCACTTGGTTCGAGCTTTGGAGCCAATGGGTTTGACGACTTATTTTTTCTTTTGCTGAGAGTCCCGCATGGTAATATTGAACTCGATCGTTCCCTCGTGAGCGAAGGAATTGACTCAGGTTTTCTGCTTCTTTTCTGGTTCTTACGTAGATGAGGCCCGACTCTTTATGATTTCGCAAAAGCTCAGCAACTCTTTCGTACTTATGGCTTTCTTTCTCCATCGCAATTTGGAGGTTGTCTCGCTTAAAGCTTTTTTGAAAAAGTTGAACCGGAGTAAGGGCTAGCTTGGTCTTAATTTCGGCCAGAACTTGGGGCGTTGCGGTGGCCGTCAGAGCAAGGCAAGGAACTTGAAGAAATTCTTCTCGAAATTGTTTGATGTGTTGATAGCTTGGTCGAAAGTCTTGGCCCCACTCAGAGATGCAATGGGCTTCGTCGACGGCCAAAAACGAAACTTCAATTTCTTCCATGTGGCGAAGGAATACCGAGTTCTGGAGTCGCTCTGGAGAGACAAACAGGAGTTTAGTGACGCCTTCTTTGCATCGGGAGAGAATGAGTTCCATTTCTAAATCCTCAAGTTCGAACGAAAGGTATTCAGCTTCAATGCCTAGGGCTTTTAGTTGAATGACCTGGTCTCGCATAAGGGCAAGAAGCGGAGAGATGATAAGGCAGGTGCCCTCCAAGAATAGAGCTGGAAGCTGATAACAGAGTGATTTTCCTGCTCCTGTGGGGAGTAGCGCAAGGGTGTCTTTTCCTGAGACTATGGAATCAATGATTTCTTCTTGTTGATCTCGGAATTCACTATACCCCCAAAACATTTTCAAGTACTCATACTTCAGCTGTTGGTAGCGAGCGTCGTTCATGGCGTAAAAATACTTAAATTAAACAAAAAAAACCACGCAAAGTTGCGTGGTTTTCACTGTTTTTGGGTTTAATGCCCTATTAGTTAGCCTCGAAGTATACTCTTCTGTTTGCTCTGTTTTTCCATTCAGGGCATTTTGTAGAAGGATTACATTCTGGGTATTTAAGGTCTTTCTCACCTCTACCGATTGCGTTAAGTCTAGTGCTTTCTACACCGCTTTCGATTAGATAGTTTTTCACGCTACCTGCTCTTCTTTCGGAAAGTTTTTGGTTGTAAGCATCAGATCCTGCAGTATCCGTTCCACCTACAACATTGTAGTTGCCTGTAGAAGAATTGATGTAGTTTGCAGCAGAGTTAAGGATTGGACGATTTGATGGAAGTACTTGAGAAGAATCGAAGTCAAACTCGATACCTTCTAAAGCTCTTGTGTCATCGCTTACAATTCCTTGTCCTGTTGGACAACCGTTGTTTTCAATCGGTCCTGGAACCGTAACACATTTGTCATATAGGTCAATTACTCCGTCTAAATCTGTGTCTAGTGCAACACCGGCTCCGTCAACTCTTGCACCTGCTGGTGTGTCAAGTTCTCTATCCCAGTCGTCACATACACCGTCATTGTCCGCATCTCCTTTTTTACAAACTTCTACGTCTTGGTTTTTGTTTTCAAGTACGTCTACTTTGTAATAAAGTTCTTGAAGTGGGTCATGCCACATTAGGTGAGATTGGTGTTGACCTAGTTTTAAGGAAAGACCTAAAGTCGCATTCCAGAAACTAGCACCTGCTCCTGATGCAGAAGCTGCACCGTCAAATAGATCGTCTCCAGTGAACACGTACATTGCTCTACCTTCAAGGTCGATTCTACGGTTCACTTTGTATTTTAAACCTGCACCTGCTTGTCCAAATGGAGAACCAAGTTTAAAAGGTTTTACTTCTGCTACTAAACTTTGTCCGTTTGCATTTTCTTGGTAAGCTCTATAAGCTAAAGTACCAATACCTGCATACCCGTGAAGAGCCCAACGCATTGGCGATTGGTTGTCTACACGTCTAAGTAAGTTAGAGAAGTTAATGTCTCCTAAGATGGAGATAGCATCGTACTGAGTTCTACCTGCTACTTGGTTACCCGTTGCGTTGTCAGATTTGGTGTTGAAATCACCTTGTCTTGTTTCTCCTCTGTCGTATTGTAATTTCAATCCGAACGCATGAGAAATCGCTTTATCCACACTTAAGTATGCGGAATAACCGAATACATTCTTACCGTTTCCGTCTTCTTTCAAAGAGACTAGGTTGGCAGAATGTTGCAAAAGTGGAACCCCTGCACCAGCAGAAATACTCCAGTCATTGAATCTCTTTGATTCTTGTGTAAAAGGGCTCACGTTTGCAGAACCGGAAGTATATGTGTTTGGATACACTTCGCTTGCTACTACAACTGAATCCTGCGCGTAAGAGGCTACTGGAATTGCCAGTGCTAGCGCCAAACTTGCTAAATTTAGTTTCATAAAATATATTTTTAGTTAATAAATGATTCTTTTTTATTTTGCATCCCTAAAGATGCCTTTTTCTTGCGGTCCTAAGCTGGAGAAATCTCCATTTGAGTTAATTGGGGCCTCTTTTACCCTATTTAACAAGAAACATGCCATGAATGGGATTGGTTCTTATATAATAGTTTATAATATTCACATTTTTTAACATAAACCTACTTGTTTCCGCCTCATTCGCTTGCGTTTCCTCTATTTCTATTGGACCAAAGTTATGCCATAGCCTTTAGTTCTTCAAGGATTTGCATTGAAAATTCACGCTCTTTTAAGTGACGCAAATGGGGAAGTTCTAAGGTAGAACTTTTAAATTCTAGGTTGTCATAGGAAACGATGTCTAGGTCAATCAGACGATCCGTAACCTTTCCAGACGCTTTCGAGTCCAGGGGTCTACCCATTTCGCTCTCAATTTTCTTTAACGTTTTCAAAAGTGAAACAGGAGAAAGTGAGGTTTGAATTTCCAACGCAAAATTAAGAAATTTATAGGGACTCACAAACTCTACGGGGCTTGTTTCTATGATTTTTGTCTCTTTAATGATAGTCACTGCATAGTGCTCTAGGCGTAATTTTGCCTCTTCAAGATTCTTTTCTCGGTTATTTAAGTTGGATCCCAGTAACAAAATGGCGGTATGTAGCGACATATAGAGTCATATTTATTGCAGATAAAGTTATGAAAAGTTTTTTTAAGAATGTACTGGCTAATGTTGTAGCCATTTTTATAGTAGGAGCCATGCTATTTTGCTTCTTCCTTATCATGATGATTGTAGGGAGTCTTACCGGTGGAGACAAGGTAAAAATTCAAAACGATTCGATCCTTACTCTAAATGAGAAGATGCAGATTATTGACAGCCCAGGGGAAGATCAGCCTTCTTTGTTTTTTTTAGCGGCCCCACAGCATTCAAAGGTCCTTTTAAAGGATGTTCTATTCGCTATTAAAAATGCGAAAACAGACGATAAAATCAAAGGGATTAGCATTGAAACGGATTATATTATGGCAGGTCTTACTCAATTAGACGACATTCGAGCCGCTTTGGAAGATTTTAAATCCAGTGGTAAATTCGTGTATGCGTACGGGAATGGGGTTACTCAAAGTGGATATTACCTAGGCTCGGTTGCTTCTTCCTATTATCTCAACCCGATGGGAATGATTGATTTGAAAGGGATGTCTTCGGAAGTCGTATACATGAAAGGATTCATTGAGAAGTATGGAATAGGGATGGATGTCATCCGCCATGGAAAATTCAAGGCAGCAGTAGAACCTTTTTTACGCGAATCGATTTCAGAGGAAAATAAAGAGCAGCTTTCTACCTTGCTGGGGGATCTTTGGGGCGACAGCGCTCAAAAAATCGCAAACTCAAGATCGATGTCCGCCGACGAATTTAAATTGGTGACCGACAGTTTGTATGGAATGATTCCAGAAAATGCACTCAAATACAAATTAGCAGATAAGTTAATTCAAAAGAGCCAGTATGAGGATCTTATCCGTTCTAAAATTGCGGCGAAGAAAGACTCGAAATTAAATCGAGTGTCTTTTGCAAAATACATCGAGTCCACAAAAGATTCTCAAAAAACAGGAGCAGATCAGATTGCAATTCTCTACGCGAGTGGGGCTATCTATAATGGGGAAGGTCACGACGGGATCTATTCTCAAAATTATATTGAATATATACAAAAGCTTAAAGACGATGACAAAGTAAAAGCGGTCGTGCTAAGAATTAACTCTCCGGGAGGGAGTGCAAATGCGTCCGAAGAAATACTCTATGAGCTGCAGCAACTTAAAGCCAAAAAACCACTTGTGGTTTCTTTTGGGGATTATGCCGCTTCAGGAGGATATTATATTGCCATGGCAGGAGATAAGATTTACTCAGAGCCTAACACGTTAACGGGTTCCATCGGTGTATTTGGCATGATTCCGAATTATAAGGAGCTTGCAAACCGCAACGGCATTCGTTCGGATGTAGTTCAAACCAATGAGAATACAGTGTACCATTCATGGCTTCAAGGATTAACGCCTGCGGGAGAAAGAATGTTTACGAATAGTGTGGAGCACACCTACAAGAAATTCGTGCATTGGGTGACTGCAAACCGTAAGCAAACTTTTGAGCAAATCGATGCCATTGGTGGAGGTCGTATCTGGTCTGGAAAACGTGCAAAAGAATTAGGCTTAGTGGATGAGTTGGGTTCTTTGGATCAGGCGATTGCTGAGGCAGCGAAACGTGCAAAAATGACAGATTATACGATCGAATCTTTTCCTAAGAAAGTGTCTCTATACGAGCAACTGATCAAGGATTTAAACTCCGATCAATTGTACAACAAAGTGCTTAAGAATAAATTAGGAGAAGATAAATTCAAACTTTTTGAAACGATCAGCTCTCCAGAATCAAAACCTCAAATCATGATGGAATCTTTCTATAGAGTGAAAATAGATTAAGACCTTAAACCCTATAAAAAAAGCAGCCGTTCTAGGAACGGCTGCTTTTTTCTTTTTTACTTTGGTTCTATCTTTTTGTGGCCATGCCATAAATCCATAAAACGATCAAGGCTCCAACTACAGCGAGTGCCATGCTTCCAAAAGAGAAGCTGTTGACATCACCAAGTCCTACAAGACTTCCGACGAATCCACCGACGAATGCGCCAACGATTCCTAAGATGATGGTCATTAACCACCCCATGTTTTGGTTTCCTGGCATAATTAATTTTGCAAGTGCGCCTGCAATAAGGCCAAAAATGATCCAAGTTAAGATACCCATAGTTTAAATTTTTTAATTGTTAGTATTTGAAATGATTTGGTTTGCTTAAGGCTAAAATTACACCAAAAAACAATACGCTGTTTCAAATATTGAAAAATTATAACAATTTCGGTAAATTATTAAAAATGGGATTATCGTCTTGTGAAAAATGATTCAACGAATTCTTCTCCGTTAAAGAGTTGCAAGTCTTGCATTTTCTCTCCTACACCAATGTATTTTACGGGGATTTGAAATTGGTCCGAGATCCCGATAACAACTCCCCCTTTTGCGGTGCCGTCTAATTTGGTTACCGCTAAAGAATTAACCTCAGTGGCCGCAATGAATTGTTTGGCTTGTTCAAATGCATTTTGGCCGGTCGATCCATCGAGTACGAGCATGATTTCATGTGGAGCGTCCGGAATCACTTTTTGCATGACTCGTTTGATTTTGGTAAGCTCATTCATTAGGTTCACTTTGTTGTGTAATCGTCCTGCTGTATCGATAAGGGCAATGTCTGCTCCTTGTGCTACTGCGCTTTGTACCGTATCAAACGCGACAGAAGCAGGGTCGGAACCCATTCCTTGTTTTACAATGGGCACGCCTACACGCTCACTCCAGATGACAAGTTGGTCCACTGCGGCAGCACGAAACGTGTCTGCGGCCCCTAGGATTACGTTTTTACCCTGGCTTTTGAATTGGTGAGCGAGCTTTCCAATTGTGGTAGTTTTGCCCACGCCATTCACACCTACCACCATGATCACATAGGGTTTTTTAGTGGGCCCGTTTTCGTTAAGTTCTTGAGATGGGTTTTCAAGAAGGAGTCCTTTAATTTCTTCTTTAAGTATTTTGTCAAGCTCTTCCGTGCCTACATATTTGTCTCGACTTACGCGCTCTTCTATTCGCTCGATAATTTTAATGGTGGTACTGGCTCCCACATCGGATGCGATTAGGATTTCTTCCAGTTCATCGAGAACCTCGTCGTCCACTTTGCTTTTTCCGACAACGGCTTTTGAGATTTTATCGAAAAATCCAGTGGATGATTTTTCTAGTCCCTTGTCAAGGGTCTGCTTTTCTTCTTGATTAAATATTTTTTTAAACCAGCTCATGCATTAGGGGTTAACCGGGGTTTGTTTTTATAGGACGTTAAGTCGCTGTACAAAGATAAAACAAAAAAACCACCCAAAATTGGGTAGTTTTGATATTGTATTAAGTGTGGGAGTCTTATTTCTTAAGAAACGCGTCTACTTCGTCCGCACTCATCACTCTTTCTTCGAAAACGTAAGCTCCAGATTTAGGAGACTTTACCATTTTCACCACTTTGGTTAGTTTTTTAGAGGTCCCGTCTTTTAGGGTTGCTACTACTTTTTTTGCCATTGTAAATATTCTTTAAAAATGGTTACTTAATTTCCTTGTGAACCGTGTACTTCTTAAGAACCGGGTTGAATTTTTTCAGCTCCAGTCTTTCTGTCGTGTTCTTTTTATTTTTGGTTGTGATGTATCTGCTCATCCCAGCCATGCCAGTTTCTTTGTGCTCAGTGCACTCAAGAATTACTTGAACTCTGTTACCTTTTTTTGCCATTGCTGTTATTTTTTAATAAGTCCGTTTCTTTTTCCAATTTCAACTGCCTCTTCAATTCCGATTTTGTTGATAATTCTAAGTCCGTGTGCAGAAACTTTTAACGTGATGTTCTCGTTGGTTTCTGGAAGATGAAATTTCTTCTCCAATAAATTGATTTCAAAACGTCTTTTCGTTTTGTTATGGGCGTGGGAAACGTTGTTACCAACCATTGCACGCTTTCCTGTTATTTGGCAAATTCTTGACATATCTCGATGTTCTTTTTACGACTTTATTATTTGAGTGTGCAAAATTAGGATTAATTTCTGGTACCTCCAAATGTTTTTGAAATTTATTTTCAAATAGTTGCGCTTGAAAGCAAGGGAGAATTCCTCTTGTTGGAGCGTTAAGATACGGGGGGTCACTCGTAAGGCTGCAAAGATACTCTTTTTTGTGCATACGGCCGTTTTAGATTCCTGATTTATTGGGAATCGCGAATTGTAGTGGAGTCTAAAACGGTCTGAAAAGACGTATTCTAGTGCATTAGGCTTTCTTTCGGTTTTGAAACTTTTTGATTAGTGTGTAAAATAGCAAGAAACCTAAAGTAAAGATTGAAATCCGGGTTAAAAGGTCACCGCTTTGCGTATAAAAGGTTTGGTTTTCGTACAGCTTCACTTTGGCATAGAGCGCAGTTTGGTCTCCATAAAAAGTGTCGTTTATAATTTCCCCTCTTGCATCGATATGAGCAGAGATTCCACTGTTTGCTGAGCGCGCAATTTCGCGCCTGTTCTCAATGGCTCGTAAACGGGCATAGGAGAGTAGTTGTTTGTGACCGTTAGAGACTCCCCACCAACTGTCGTTGGTCATGATGGCTAAAAAGTTGGCTCCGTTCTTTACATACTCGGTGGTAAACTCTCCGTAGATGCTTTCGTAGCAAATAACAGGAGCTAATTTTCCTGGGTTGTAAGGGTTTGAAAAGACAGCCCTTTTGTCGTCCTTTCCCAGAGAAGCCACTGCGCCGCCAAAATTAAGCATCGCATCTCCTAAAAGGGGCTTTAAAAGGTTCATGTAAGGGAAGATCTCGACGCCGGGTACTAATTTGCCTTTGTGGTAAGTTTGTATTTCGCTTTTAGGATCTAATTGAACGGCCGTATTGTAACTTTCTACAAAAAGACCCCCTGAAGTTTGGTAGGCGTTTTTGGGTGCGGTTTCTAGTGGAGAGAAAAAGCGGTGCGAGGAGATTCCTGCCGCAAACACGGCGCCGGGTTTGGTGCTTAAAAATTCTTTAACCTGTCCTAGGACGAGGCTATGGTCAAATCCAGTTTCAGAAATGGAACCGCTTCCCGGGAGTGAAGTTTCGGGAGCGATGTAATAGTCGATTTTTCCAGTGGAATGGCTCTGTACCAATTGCAAAAGCTCCGAAAGGATGGTAAGGGAATCTTTGCTGTATTTCTCGGTATAGGGGTTTAAATCGGGTTGCAAAAGTAATACACTTACTTCCCCTGTAGGCTTCTGCTTAAAAGATTGGTACTTAAGCAGAGAGATTGCCATGGGCAATAGGATTCCAGCTAGGAGAATTGAGGAATTGATAAGCAATGCTTTTTGTTTTCTTGCGGCCTGCCAAACTCGTAAGGTGTAGAATCCGAAGACGTTGATAAGCAAGATCCAGAAACTTCCGCCGGTGGCCCCTAGTGTGTCGTACCACTGAATTAGTTTCGGATACTCTGAAAATGCATTCCCAAGGTTTAACCAAGGCCAAGTGAATTCCCAATTGAGATGAAGCTTCTCAAAGCCCATCCAAATGGCCACAAAGAAAACAAGTCCCCAATAGGTGCCTTGAATTCTCTTATAATGATGATATAGAATGAATACACAGGAGTAGAGTAGGGAATTGGCAAGAACAGGAATGACCACCGCTAAAAGGGAATGAGTTCCGTCTGGGTTTAAAGAGCCGTAGAGCCAACCCGTGGTGACGATGTTCCATATAAGGAAGGTGAGATACGAAAAGCCAAAAATAGACCAGGCCTTGTTTTTTATTTTTGAAAACTTACTTAAGTCGTGCTCCATCACGAGTAAGGGAATGAGCGCGAAAAATAGGAAGAAAGGAATGCCGTATGTAGGCCATGAAAGAGCAAGAAGTACGGCGCTGAGAAGGCTGAGAAACAGGTATTTCATATAAACAATTGCTTCTAGCAAAAATAGGGCTTTAAATTTAGATTCTCTCCCCTAGGTTTGCATTAATTGTGTAAAGCCGATAAATGTCAGGGACCTAAAGAATATTTACTTCTCTCTCTAAGGTAATTCCAAAGGTTTGAAAAACGCTTTGTATGATTTTTTCAGAAAAGTCGAATACTTCCTTTCCTGTTGCCTTTCCTGTTTTGTTCACAAGTACGAGCGCTTGGTGCTCGTGGGCGGCTACATTTCCAATTTGCTTGCCTTTCCAACCGCACTGCTCAATTAAGTAGCCCGCAGGGACTTTTTGTCCACTGGTCGCGGAGTAATGAGGCATGCCGGGAAATTTCGCTTCCAATGTTTGGAAAAATGAATCGGAAACAATTGGGTTTTTGAAAAAACTACCGGCGTTTCCTAAAATTTTGGGATTGGGAAGCTTGCTTTGTCGAATGGAGATCACCGCATTAGAAATGTCTTGAATGCTTGGGTTTTGAATTCCTTTGGATTCAAGTTCCGCGCTAATTGCACCGTAGTTTGTTTTTAAAAGATGAAAAGGGTCTTTTGTGAGTTCGAATTCTACTTCGGTTATTACGTATTTTCCTTTTCCTTGTTTTTTGAAAAAAGAATCGCGGTACCCAAACTGCGCTTGCTCTAAAGAAAATTCTTCTAACTCTAAGGTTTGCAAATTAAGAGCTTTGCAGTTTTTGAAGACATCTTTGATTTCCACTCCGTACGCTCCTATATTCTGTATAGGAGAGGTGCCGACGTTTCCTGGAATAAGGGAGAGGTTTTCCAGGCCGCCGAGGTTTAATTCCTCTAAGGTATAAAGCACGAACTGATGCCAGTTTTCTCCAGCCATGGCTGAAATGGAAGCGGATTTTGGCCCCTTGGATTCCCACTTAATTCCTTTTAAATTGAGTTTGATAACCAGCCCGTCGTAGTCTTGTGTAAAAAGTAGATTGCTTCCTTGTCCTAAAAATAGAGGAGGTTTTAAACTAGGCTCTTCCTTCAATAGAAAGTTGTAGTTTAAAAGAGTCTCTTTGAGCTCATCCAAAGTGGAAACGGCGGCGAAATAGCGTGCCTTTGCCTCCACGCCAAATGTGTTGTACTCTTTAAGAGAATAGGATTCGTTCAAGGTCATAATGCTTTTTTTACACTAAAAAAATAAGGATGAAATAAGAGAAACCGTAAGTCCTATAAAGGGCTTACGGTCCTGTTGGGTTTTAAATGCCTTTGGCTTCTCTGTAAGCAGCAATTGCTTTTTGCAGTAGCTCTACGCTTCTTCTTAAATCGTCTTCGTTTAGTACATAGGCGATACGAACTTGTTTTTTTCCAAGCTCTGGATCGCTGTAGAATCCTCCTGCTGGAGCCACCATGACGGTCTCTTTGTCGTCTTGGAAGTTTTCTAGCATCCACTGCGCGAATACTTCTGTATCATCAACCGGTAGTTCCGCTACACAATAGAATGCGCCCTTCGGTTTTGGACAAATTACTCCCGGAATCGTATTGAGTAGTTCGACAAGTAAGTTTCTTCTTTTGGTGTATTCTTCGCGAACACTTAAAATGTACTCCTGATCGTTTTTATGAGCTGCTGCAGCTGCAATTTGTCCTAAGAGAACAGGGCTTAATCGAGCTTGAGCGAACAGCATTGCCGCATTATGGATAAGTGTAGATCTTGTAATCATACAACCAATACGAGCGCCGCACATGGAATAGCGTTTTGATTCGGAGTCAATCACGATGGCGTGATCTTTTAGCTCTGGAAACTCTAAAATAGAGACTGCTTTTTCTCCATCGTACACATATTCTCTGTAAACTTCATCAGAAATTATAACGATATCATGTTTTAATGCAATTTCAGCAAGCTTTTGAAGCTCTTCTTTTGTGTATAGGTAGCCGGTCGGGTTTCCTGGGTTGCACAGGATGATAGCTTTGGTTTTCGAAGTAATCTTCTTTTCAAAATCTTCCATCGGTGGAAGAGAAAACCCGGATTCAATGCTTGATGGAATGGCCACAACTTTTACTTTGAAAGTAGAGGTGAACCCATTGTAATTTGCGTAGTAAGGTTCTGGGATGATCACTTCGTCTTCATCATCACAAAGTGTAGAGATCGCAAAGTTAAGGGCTTCTGAGCCTCCGTTCGTCACGATGAAATTGTTTGTAGTTAGGTCTGTGAATCCTAAAGAATGGTAATAGTCTCGTAACGCTTCACGGTATTCGATATTGCCTTCAGAAAGTGCATATTCGTAGATCTTAAGATCATTCTGTTTCACGGCATCAAGTGCGGTTTGCGGGGTTGGGATGTCCGGCTGCCCGATGTTTAGATGGAATACTTTGATTCCTTTGGCTTTGGCCTGTGTGGCAAATGGGACTAGTTTTCTAACCGGGGATGCCGGCATTAATTGAGCTCTTTTAGAGATGGTAGGCATATCGAAAATCTTTTACGCAAAATTACTGAAAATACTTCAATTTTCTAGGGATTCCAATTTTGAATTCTAGAGCAGAATTCTATCACTTTATTTTCCTAATTTTGAATGTGCATCAAAATGCGTTAAATCAAATACGAATAAAATGAAGTTTAAATCCCAAGACATTCAGACCTATTACGAGGCACTACCCCAAGATAGAAAGGTGCCTTTTGAGAAACTGTTTCGAATTTTCGAAACCCATTTACCCTCAGGATTTGAATCTCGTCTATCTTATGGTTTTCCAACCTTTAGTGTTCCGCTCAGTACGTATGGGGCAGGGTATCATTGCAAAACGGATGAGCCACTTCCTTTCCTTTCCATTGGTTCACAAAAGAATTTCATGGCGGTTTACCATATGGGTCTTTATGCGAGCCCAGAATTATTAGCGTGGTTTACTACTGAGTACCCCAAACATAGCAAGTACAAATTGGACATGGGAAAATCTTGTATTCGCTTTAAGAAAATGGATGCGATTCCGTACGAGCTCCTAGAAGAATTGGCGGAGAAGATGACCGCACAGCAATGGATTGAGCTTTATGAAAGAAGCTTCCTAAAGCAATAAGTTAAATTACTCGGGGCATCTAAACCAAGTAGTTGTTCTGCGTCGTACAGATGGAAAGCAAGACGAAAAGTACGTGCCTTAAAAAAACTCTCTCGATTTCACTACCTAAAAGTATTAATCTTTAAGTGGTAGCGAATCGAGAGAGTTCTATTTTTTAAAAGGATACCCTTTTAGGAGGTGCGGACAATGTCTGCTCCTAAAGCCTTTAATCGTCCGTCTATGTTTTCATACCCACGGTCGATTTGCTCGATGTTGTGGATCGTTGATTTTCCCTCGGCACTTAAAGCTGCAATTAAAAGCGCATTTCCCGCTCTAATGTCTGGTGATATAAGCGTGGTGCCTCTTAAGGGTGCTTCATGATTTAACCCTACCACTGTGGCGCGGTGTGGATCACAAAGAATTATTTGTGCTCCCATGTCAATTAGTTTGTCCACGAAGAATAGTCTGGACTCAAACATTTTCTGGTGCACCAGTACCGTTCCTTTTGCCTGAGTTGCGACCACTAAAATAATGGAAAGTAAATCCGGTGTAAAGCCTGGCCATGGGGAATCCGAGATGGTTAAAATCGATCCGTCAATAAATTTTGAAATTTTATAGTGTTCTTGAGCGGGAACGAGAATGTCTTCCCCACTACGTTCTAGTTGAATTCCAAGTTTTCTAAAGGTAGAGGGAATAAGCCCGAGCTCTGGCCATTGTACATTTTTAATCGTGATTTCAGATTTGGTCATGGCCGCAAGTCCAATCCATGAACCAATCTCTACCATATCTGGCAGCATGGTGTGCTCGGTTCCGTGTAAGGTTTTAACTCCTTCAATCGTGAGTAGATTGGAGCCAATTCCAGAGATTTTAGCTCCCATACGGTTCAGCATTTTACAAAGCTGTTGCAAGTAGGGTTCGCATGCTGCATTGTATATGCGAGTAGTTCCCGTGGCCAATACAGCGGCAAGTATAATGTTAGCTGTTCCTGTTACCGAAGCTTCTTCTAAAAGCATATAGGTTCCTTTCAGTTCCTTCGCGGATAGACTATAGAATCCTTCCGTTTCATCGTAATGGAATTCAGCGCCTAACTCGACAAGTCCTTGAAAATGCGTGTCAAGTCGACGGCGTCCAATCTTGTCTCCTCCAGGAGTGGGCATATACGCCTCACCAAAACGAGCCAGCATAGGGCCGAGAAGCATAATAGAGCCTCTTAACTTTGCACTGTCTTTTTTGAACTCTTCGGATTTGATATAATCAAAATTGATTTCATCCGCCTTAAAGGAATAGTCTCCATGACCATTTTTTGTGATTTTAACCCCAAAATCGCCAAGGATTTCAATAAGACGGTTCACATCGTGAATGTCGGGGATGTTTTTCACACGAATTTCGCTGTCGCTTAAAAGCACAGCGCATAAAATTTGAAGTGCCTCGTTTTTGGCACCTTGTGGAATGATTTCACCGGAGAGTCTTTTTCCTCCTCTTATTTCAAACGTCCCGCTCATTATTTTCTTCGGTTTTTATTCTGTTGGTATTTTTGACGGTTTTTGTTGCTGTGGTCGCTAGGGCCTGAGTGCTTTTGGTTTTTGTTACGCGTATTCGAATAATAAATTTTGCTTTTTTCTAGCGAATCGATACCGGTTAAATCCAGTCGGTCCTCAGAGAGCTCTTTTAAATGCCTGAAAATAACATCGTCCGTCACGTGCTCCTTGTTATAGATGTTATAGGACTTTTTCATGTTGTTTGCAATGACCTCGATCAACGCTTCTTTTTCATCCCCTTCCTCTTGCTCAATCGCGAGTTCGATGAGTTGAAGAATGCTTTTCCCATAGAATTTGAATTCTCCTTGTAGTATAGGGTAATCTAATTTTTTAGGCTCCGTTTTTCTTTGGTCTTTCGTCGGTATAGGGTAGGGAGAATCCACATCCAAGTCAAAATCTGCTAGGATGAATAAATGGTCCCAAAGTTTATGTCTATAGTTTTCTTCGTCTCGTAAACTCGGATTTCTTTGACCCATGAAGTCCACAATGGCGTGGCTCATTTCATTTCGCTCTTCCTTCGTAGGTAGCTCTTTGCATTGTTCGACCAATTGCTGAATGAGTCGTCCGTACTCAGGCATATTAAGCTGGGTTCTATCGGTATTGTATTCCATGGGTGCAAATATAAGGATTGAAGACGTAAAAAATCTTAGTCAATGAATTTCTTTCGCTGCACTTCGGTGGGCACCGCGCAGTAGGAGCTCGCAAGGTTTTTGCGGTTTTTGGCCACCTTATCGTAGAGGGTGTCGGTTAGCGATCGAGGTAGGAAATTGATTCTGGCCAGTAGTCCATAGGTCCCGCCTAAAACCTTTGCGATTTCAATTGCTGCGCTTGATTTCGTATGGTAGTATAAGCCCGGTTTCCACAAATAGATTGTGTTCATTTCGCCTGCTTCCAATCCTCGTTCTTTTAAAAAGGAGGTAGAAAATTCACTCTGCAGCGCAGAAAATCGAAACAGGTCCTTTGAATCTCGTTTTAAAATCCACTGAATCCAGAAATTGCAGAAGCCGCAATCCCCGTCGTAAAGTACATAGTACTTAGAGGAGTCTACTTTAGGTTCCAATTATTGGGGTTGAAGGTTGAATTTTATTCTTGTGTCGAGTTCTACTTTCTTGAAGTAGTCCACTACCATTTTCATGTCTTCCGGCGAAAACTTAGCCTCTGGGTGTCCAAGTAGGTACGATTCCATCGGCATGTTGCCATTTTGAATTTCTTCCGCGGATTCCTCAAGCTTGTGAGCTTGGCGTTTAGGTTCGTACGTAGCAAATGTGGAAAAATTCAGTTTGGTTCTCGCATCTTCAATATGTTTTTTCAAAAGCCAAGCGGTCGGTTGTACGTTAGAGTACCACGGGTAGCGTGACTCGTTGCTGTGGCAATCGTAGCACGAATTGCGTATTTTTTGAGCGATCGGTTCTGGAGTTTGCTTTGAAATTAGGAAATCCATTCCTTTTGTAACCGGTGGATTGGTCTTGTCAATGGGGAAGAATTGAATGATCACAAAGGCGACCAGTAAGACAAGGAGAAGTTTTTTCATAGCAGGATTTGGTTTGGAGATGTGAAATTACTACTTTTTTTAAGAACTGTAAGAATGGAATTGCATATCTTTGCAAAAATTTTTGGGCTCGGAAAGACTGGGTAACCCATTAATAATCATCATCCTTGAGAGATCTCGGATTATTAAACAAAATTTTGATGAGCAATATTGTCGCTATCGTAGGACGTCCTAACGTCGGAAAATCAACCCTATTTAACCGTTTGCTTGAACGTAGAGAGGCTATTGTCGACTCCGTATCCGGTGTGACCAGAGACCGCCACTACGGGAAGTCCGATTGGAACGGTGTTGAATTCACTGTGATTGACACAGGAGGATACGAAGTAAATTCTGAGGATGTTTTCCAAGGAGAAATCACCAAACAAGTGCAACTAGCCATCGAAGAGGCTACTTCTATTTTGTTTATGCTGAGTGCAGAGGATGGACTGACCGACACAGACCAAGAAATTTTTGAAATGCTTCGCCGCTCTCAAAAGAAGGTCTATTATGTCGTGAACAAAGTGGACTCTGCTACAGAGGAAGTGGCTGCGACTGAATTTTATTCCTTAGGAATTGAAAAGTACTATACCATGTCATCGGCTACAGGATCTGGTTCTGGTGAGCTTCTAGACGACGTGGTAAAAGATTTTCCTACAGTGGATTACAAAGACCCTTTTGAAGGCCTTCCTAAGATTACCATTGCCGGGAGACCTAACGTGGGAAAATCCACAATGACCAATGCCCTTTTGGACAATGAACGTAATATCGTAACGGATGTTGCAGGAACAACCAGAGACAGTATTGAGACGCTTTATAATAAATTTGGACATGAGTTCGTTTTGGTCGATACCGCAGGTATGCGACGAAAAGCGAAAGTAAGCGAGGATTTAGAATTCTATTCCGTGATGCGTTCGGTTCGTGCCATTGAGAACTCGGATGTCGTTATCATTATGATCGATGCCACGCAAGGTTGGGAAAGTCAGGACATGAATATTTTTGGGATTGCCCAGAAAAACCGTAAAGGAATTGTGATTTTAGTGAACAAGTGGGACTTGATTGAGGATAAGCAGACCAATACCATGCGTGATTTTGAACAAAAAATCAAAGACAAAATTGGTCAGTTCACCGATATTCCTGTACTATTTGTTTCCGCGTTGACGAAACAAAGAATTTTAAAAGCGGTGGAGGTTGCCATGGAAGTTTTTGAGAACCGTAAGAAAAAAATCAAAACTTCGAAACTTAACGAGGTGATGCTCCCGATCTTTGAAAATTATCCACCTCCTGCATTAAAAGGGAAATACATTAAAATCAAATACTGTGTGCAGTTAGGAACCCCTTCGCCTCAGTTTGTATTCTTCTGCAACTTACCTCAATACGTAAAGGAACCTTACAAGCGTTTTACGGAGAACCAACTTCGGAAACATTTTGGATTTAACGGTGTTCCCATTGAAGTGTATTTCAGACAGAAATAAGAAAAATAAGAATTTGCCTTTTGAGTTTTGACTCAAAAGGTTTTTTAATACCTTTATCGCAACGATATTTTAAACGCTAATTTGATTATGGTGACGCTGCTTTCTGCTCAAAACTCCCTTGTGAGTTGCTGGATGAATGAACTAAGAAATGTGGAGGTTCAATCGGACCGCTTACGATTTCGACGCAATATGGAACGTATCGGAGAGATCGCGGCCTATGAATTAAGTAAGGAACTGGAATTTAAAACAAGTGAAATCTCAACGCCACTCGATGTAATTTCTGTGAATGAGTTTTCAGTTCAGCCTGTGATCACCACCATACTTCGAGCAGGAGTTCCTTTGTTTCAAGGACTACTCAACTATTTTGATAAGGCGGACTGTGGCTTTGTAGCTGCTTACCGCAAACACGAAGAGAATGACTACTTTTCCATCAAGCAGGATTATTTGACTTGCCCTAGCATTGAAGGACGACCCCTTATTGTGGCCGATCCTATGCTAGCCACGGGTGCCAGTTTAATCGAAGCGTTAAAAGACTTACTATCCAATGGAACTCCTTCCAGTATTCATATTGTGGCTGCTATTGCAAGTAGACAAGGGATTGCCACGTTAAAAGAGGCGTATCCTGAGGCAAGAATGTGGGTGGGAGCCATCGATGAGAACCTAACTCCCAAAGGGTATATTACCCCAGGACTTGGAGATGCAGGAGACCTTTCTTATGGCGAAAAACTACAGAGTTAAAGTGGACTTTGAAATTCAATTTAGCGATTGGAATCCATTTCGTACTTGAGCTTTAAGGTCTTTTTAAAAAGAGTAATCCTTAAGACATAAAATAAAGAATGCCTATCTGAAACGGAGATAGGCATTCTTTGTTTTAGAAATACAAGTTACTTCTCAAGTAAGTAGGTATTGAAATGCTCTAAGATTCGGCGGTACTCGTCCGTCCAGGAGGAAGTCTCGCGAAAACCATGAGCCTCCACGGGATAAGAAGCTAGATTCCAATTTGTTTTTCCAAGTTCAATGAAGCGTTGTTGCAGCCTGACAATGTCTTTGTATTCCACATTGTTATCCACTACGCCATGAAGCATTAATAGGTGATCCTGTAGATTGTCCGCATAATAAATGGGTGAGGATTTTTTGTAAGCCTCAGGGTCTGTCTCAGGGAAATTTAAAATATTGCCCGTATACCCATGGTTGTAATGGGCCCAATCGGTCACAGAGCGCAGCGCAGCGCCCGCTTTAAATTCACCCGGCTCAGTGAGTAATGCCATAAGAGTAATGAAGCCTCCATAGCTCCCTCCGTAGATTCCAACTTTGCTCGGCTCGATTCCATACTTTTCAACAAGAAGCTTTTTTGCATCCAAATGATCGGAAAGATCTTTGCCACCCATAAAGCGGTAAATGCCGGTTCTAACATCTCTTCCGTATCCATCGCTTGCCCGGTAATCTATATCAAGAACGGTGTATCCTAAATCGGTTAATAGGTTATGAAACATATATTCTCGAAAGTAAGAACTCCACCAATTGTGCGCATTTTGCAAATAGCCCGCCCCGTGCACAAAAATCACGGCGGCTGAGTTTTTCACCTCTGCTTTTGGCTTGTAGATTCTTGCGTAAATTTCTTGACCGTCCTGCGCATTGAAAGAGAGAACTTGCGGTTCTTTCCATGAATAGCTATTAAATTCCTTAGTGGTGGAATGGGTAATGGGTTGGAGTTTTGGGTTTGACGAGTTGTCAGCAACATAAAGTTCCCAAGGTTTATTTTTGTACGAATAGCGAACGGCTACTTTTTTCTCATCTGGAGAAAGCACGACTTCGTGATCGCCGTTTTGGGTCAGAAGTGGACTGAGTTTTCCACCGCTAGTGCTTAGTTTGTAAAATTCTCGGTTCCCAGGATGCGTGGTATTGGTTGAAAGGTAAAACGTTTTTTTGTCTTTGGAGAGCTGGGCTTCTCTCACTTCCCAGTTTCCGCTGGTAAGGGTTTTTCTTTCTTTCGATTTCAGGTTGTACGTGTAAAGATGCGAATATCCTGTTTTTTCCGATTGGTAGTAGAGTGTGGATAGGTCCTCTAAAAACCCAATGTTTCCCGTGCCGAAGGAATAGGAAGGAATGCCCGGTCCGCCTATCCAAGCTTCGTCATGTTGATGGTCAATTTCCTCAAAACTTCCATCCTTTAAATTTAAAGAAACGAGCCATCGATCTTTGTTGTCTTGGGATCGAATGTCCACAACCGCGTAGCTTCCATCGTCACTGTACAGGGTCCGTCCGAAGGACAATTCTCTTGGTTCTTTTTTGCTTTTGCTCTCTGCTTTTGCAGAACTAGTGGTTTGGCGAAGATACTCGGGCTCTATAGAAAGACCGGTTAAGGTTTTAAATTCAACAAAATAAGCGCTGTCTCTTTCGACACTATAAATTCCAAGTCTAGAAGGGAAGAGGTTCTTTTGGGACACTTTCTGTTTGGTTGGCCTCGATTCGTTGTATCCATCCTCTGTGATGAATACGGCCATGACTTCGTTTTGATTTTTAGCGCGCGTACCTTCCACAAACGTGACATACTTCTCGTTTGGATTTACGGAGAGATTAAAGAAATCTTTTCCTGTACCGAAAGATTTCGGTAAGGTTTTTTTTAGGAGTTTGCTTCGCTGTTCTCTCCACTTTTTTCTCTCGTTTTGGTCTTGAATGTATTCAAAGAGTTCCTTTTGTTGAGAGGCTAAGAAACTGTCCTTTGCTTTTGGTTTCTCTTCTGTTTTTGCTTTTGAGAAGTTTGTGATCTGAACGAGGCTTCCTTCGCTAGAACTCAGTTTGAAACTATTTCCATTTTGCTCAAAGAAAAGAACGCCTGGCGTTTTGCCCAATTGTAAATTAGAAAGGGGAGCCGCGTTTTGAAAAAGTCTTTTTTTCTTTTTGCTTTTCGAGTCATAGGACCAAAGGGCGCCTCCTGACACATAATAATAGGTTTGAAAATCCTTAGTTTGAAATCGGCTGCTATAAAACTGCTCGTCCTCAAGGCTTGCGGGAAGAGGCTCTTTCATTCCTTTTTTCCAGTAATGCATCGTTTTTCCAAGCTCGTTTTTCGGGTTCCAATCAAAATAAAGAGTTTCATTGTCGAAGCCCCAAACCGGGTTTTCAGGGGAATAGCCTACGAACTCTTCACCTTTCATGATTTCGGCTAGATTTAGAGGTGAGGATTGAGCAGACAAAAGGAGGGCAAAAAGAAATGCCGAGAGCCTAAGGAGTTTTTTCATAGTTACTTTTTTTCAGGAGAGTTCAAATATAATTATTTTTAACACAAAACGAGTAGTGATAAAGGGGCTAGCAGGAAATTAGTATTCAAAGGAGGACCTATTTTCGAAGTGCAAGATTTTTGATTTGCAAAAGAGCACGATTTGCTAAATTCATCCTCGTCCTTATTGCTATGGGTCCATAGGGAGTAAGGCGACTAGGCAAGAGAGTTCTCGTTTTAAAGTTTTATCTTTGCGCTATGATACGCATCACCAAACAGTTCAGTTTTGAAACCGCCCACGTCCTTTACAATTACGATGGAAAATGCAAAAACATGCATGGGCATTCTTATAAGTTGTTTGTTACCGTGAAGGGGGAGCCCATTCAGGATTTAGACCATGCTAAAAATGGAATGGTAGTTGATTTTGGTGACATTAAGGCCATTGTCAAAAGACAAATCATTGAACCTTGGGATCACGGAGTTTTGGTCAATGCACTTTCCCCGCACAAGCAATTGGGGGAGGATTTGCAGGCTCAAGGACATAAAGTGATTTTTTGCCCTTACCAACCGACCTGCGAGAACATGCTCTATGAAATTGCCAAAAAAATAAGCGCAGAACTTCCTAAGGGAGTAGAACTTGCGTATTTGAAACTCCACGAAACAGAGAATTCTTACGGCGAG
This sequence comes from Chryseobacterium sp. A321, assembly GCF_054489265.1. Lineage (NCBI taxonomy): Bacteria > Pseudomonadati > Bacteroidota > Flavobacteriia > Flavobacteriales > Weeksellaceae > Chryseobacterium > Chryseobacterium sp. A321. Next base: position 901,301 of record NZ_JBTMWZ010000001.1, read on the forward strand.
TGGTTCCTTGAGGAGAACCGCTAATATTAGCAATTGAGATAGTACCATGACAGAAATTGAACTTTTACCCGGAAAAAAAGTCTATTTTGCTTCCGATCAGCATTTTGGCGCGCCAAGCTTCAAAGAAAGCAAGGTTCGTGAGCAAAAATTCATTCGTTGGTTAGAGCAGATCTCTTCGGATGTGCAGGTGCTTTTCTTAATGGGGGATTTGTTTGATTTTTGGCACGAATGGAAACACGTCGTGCCCAAAGGCTTTGTTCGCGTATTAGGAAAATTAGCCGATTTACACGACCAAGGAGTTGAAATCCATTTTTTTATTGGCAACCACGATTTGTGGATGAAAGATTATTTTGAAACCGAAATTGGGGCCAAAGTATATTTCGAGAAACAGATTTTCAAAATAGGGGATAAGACCTTTCTTCTCGCTCACGGAGATGGATTAGGACCTGGAGACAAAGGGTATAAGCGAATGAAAAAGCTTTTTACCAATCCGCTTGCACAGTGGGCCTTTAAATGGATTCATCCAGACTTAGCCATGCGCATAGCGCTGTACCTTTCACAGAAAAACAAAATGATTTCCGGAGAAGAAGACAAAGCTTTTTTAGGAGAGGACAAAGAATTTTTAATCCTTTATTCCAAGGAGAAATTAAAGGCGCAGCATTATGATTATTTTGTCTATGGACATAGGCATTTGCCTATGGTTTTAGACCTAGACCAGAGCGGCTCACTTTATATTAATCTGGGAGATTGGATTTCGTATTTTACCTATGGAGAATTTCAAACAGAATTTGAATTGAAAACGTTCGAAGGGTAGATGGATTCAATCTTTGACATAAAATCTAAGCCGGATTTCCTTAAGGCGGCACTCGAAACATTTCAGTACCAGTATGAGAACGTGGAGGTTTATCAGCGGTTTGTTGATTTTCTAAACGTGAAAGTATCTGCGGTCCAGAAGTTGGATCAAATTCCATTTTTACCCATCGAAATGTTTAAGAACCATACGATTTTAGATAAAAATTTTGAGAGCGAACTCTATTTTCAAAGTTCGGGAACCACACAAATGGTTCGATCAAGTCATCATATAGCAAAAAGCGCGCTTTACGATAAAAGTCTCTTTAAGTCCTTTGAACTCTTCATAGGGGCCCCTGAAGAATTTATCATTTTAGGTCTCTTGCCCTCGTATCTTGAAAAGTCGAATTCGTCTTTAATCTACATGGTGGATGCGCTGATGAAGCGGTCCAATAGGCCAGAAAATGATTATTTCCTGTACAACCATGAGGCTTTACTTGAACTCCTTCAAAAAACACAGAATGAAAAAGTGGTGCTTTTTGGAGTTTCTTTTGCGCTGCTTGATTTTTTAGAATCGGACCCGAGCATAAAGGAATTAGATCTCAAAAACCTCGTTGTGATTGAAACCGGAGGAATGAAAGGCCGAAAGGTGGAAATCACCAAAGACGAACTGCTTTTGCAACTAAAAGAGGGGTTTGGAATTCAATCGATCTACTCTGAGTATTCCATGTGTGAACTTTTATCGCAAGCGTACTCCTTAGGAGAAAATCGCTACCAGTGCCCCCCTTGGATGAAAGTTCTAATTCGCAGTTTGGATGATCCTATGTCGTATTTGCCTGAAAATAAAAACGGCGCACTTAATATTATCGACTTGGCGAACCGGCATTCTTGCTCTTTTATTGCGACTCAGGATTTAGGAAAACAAAGGGACCTCTTTTTTGAAGTCTTAGGTCGTATTGACCATTCGGATGTTCGGGGCTGCAGTCTACTGGTTTCCTAAAGTAAGATATTTGCATGAAATTTGTAGCTTTTGGCTAAGCGCATGCGCCTTTAAATAAACTATAGGATTTATGATTCCAAAAAAATACAAAATGCTACTGCTCTCTCTGGGAGTGCTAGGCGTTCTTTTGCTAGGTTATATCTTGTATCAGCTAGCTACGAATAGTGCGGCTCAAGGGGGAGTGATGATTTTAGTGATGCTCGTGCTAGGTCTTCTCTTGGGCGGTCTCATTACGTATTTGGCAGTGGGGAAATTAAAATCCTCTCCTCCTGTAGTGAAGGAAAGTTCGCATACGGTGGCGCAAAGTTTAAAAAAAGTTTTTAAAGTCGTTTCCGCGGAAGGGCATTTTAGTGAGATTTACAATTACGAAGAAACCAAAAAGCTTTTAAATTTCATTCCTACGAAGAAAAGAGCGCTGGTCATCGTGGAAGCAAAAGTCCTTGTAGGGTACGATTTTGAGAAATTAAAATGGGAATTAGACTCCGAAACCCGGACGGTGAAACTAATCGATTTTCCAGAGCCCGAGATTCTTTCTACAGAGACTGAATACAAATATTACAATATTGAGGAGCAGCTATTCAATCTCTTTAGCCGAGAAGATCTCGCCAACATTCAAAGAAATAGCAAGGCTCAAGTGATTGAAGCGGCAAAAGCTTCCCATTTGCCCGAGGCAGCCAAAGAACAAATGCAGATGCTCCTTACAGAGCTTTTAAGTTCCAAAAATTTCAGATTGGAAAATGCGAGCCTGATTACCCAAAAGGAATCCGGTCTCAGTTTGCCTAACGCAGCGCAAAACTAGACGTTAAAAAGGGAAAGAAACGATTTTTTTGTTGACTGAAAAGGGGTTTTTTAGACTCAAATTGGGAGTTCAAATTCCTCATACAATTTTCGTACTTTTGCACCCGTAAACTTTTTACCTAACTACTATGCTTTCAGTTCAGGGCCTTGGCCTTCATCATTCGGGAAATTATCTCTTCCGTGACGTTAACTTTACCATCAAGCGCGACGATAAGGTCGGTCTTGTAGGGAAGAACGGTGCGGGAAAATCGACGCTTCTAAAAATCTTATCTTCTGAGATACAATTTTACGAAGGAGTTGTGGTACCTGAAGGGTCCATCACCATTGGGTTTCTAAAGCAGGATTTGGAGTTTGTGAAAGGCCGCACGGTTTGGGAGGAGACTCTTCAAGCCTTTGAGCAGATAAATCTCTGGAAAGCAGAGCTTGAGGAGGTGAATCATCAAATGATGGTTCGAACCGATTACGAAAGTGACGCCTACACGGATTTGATTACTCGTATGACGGAGCTTAACGATCTTTTGCACCATCACGACGCATACAATTTAGAAGGCGATATGGAAAAAGTACTCCTTGGACTTGGGTTCAAGGCGGATGATTTTTCTCGAATTACGGACACTTTTTCCGGGGGATGGCGTATGAGAATTGAACTAGCTAAGCTTCTACTTCAAAATAACGATTTACTTCTATTGGATGAGCCGACGAACCACTTGGATATGGAAAGTATCATTTGGCTTGAGAACTTCCTAAAGGATTACAATGGGGCGATTGTTTTGGTAAGTCACGACAAACAGTTTATGACTTCCGTTTGCAACCGTACTTTTGATGTGAACAACCGTAAAGTAGACGATTACAAAGCCAATTATTCCAAGTATTTAGAGCTAAGAAAAGAAAGACGCGAAAAACTGCAACAGGCGAAAAAGAATCAAGATACAGAGATAAAGCAGATGGAAGACAATATCAATCGATTCCGTGCTTCTGCCACGAAGGCTTCTTTTGCGCAGTCCCTTATTAAGAAATTAGACAAAATCGAACGAATTGAAATCGACAACGAGGACATTTCTAAATTTAACATTCGATTTGTTCAGAGTGTCGTGCCAGGGAAAGTTATTTTTGAGGCGGAAAACCTTGGAAAAGCCTATGACGGTAAACAAGTCTTTGATGGAGTGGATTTCTTTATCGAACGAGGTGATCGCATTGCCCTCCTCGGACAGAACGGACAAGGAAAATCCACCCTTGCAAAAATCCTAACCGGAGATATAAAAGATTATTCAGGCGATTGGACTTTAGGCCACAACGTAAATATTGGGTATTTTGCTCAGAACCAGGAAGAGGTTCTTACGGCGGGGAAAACGGTCCTTCAAGAAGCGGAAGATGCCGCCACTGAGGAGACTCGTCCTCGAGTAAGAGATCTACTTGGAAGCTTCCTTTTTTCAGGGGAAGATGTGAATAAGAAAACCCAGGTGCTGTCCGGAGGGGAAAGAAATAGACTCGCACTGTGTAAACTTCTACTACGTCCGTTCAATACCCTAATCATGGACGAACCGACCAACCACCTTGATATTCAGTCGAAAGAGATCATCAAGTTAGCCCTGAATAAATTTGAGGGAACCCTGATTGTAATTTCTCACGACCGTGAATTCTTACAAGGACTCGCTGATAAAATCTTTGAATTCCGTGACGGCCATATGAAGGAGTTCTTAGGAAACGTAGATGAATATTTAGAATTCCGTCAAAAAGAAAGTATTCGTGAAATCTCAATGGAAAAGGCAAAGCTCAGTCAAAAGCAAGAGAGCAAAGTAGAGGTGAAAGCCGCTCCTGCTCCAGAGAAACCGAAAGAAGAACCGAGAGGTTTTGTGACCAAAGAGCAAAAGCAGTTGGAAGGCAAACTCAAAAAAGCAGAACAGGCTATTAGTGAACTGGAAGCTGCCATTGCCAAGAAAGAGTCGGAATTTGCAAGCCATAATCCTTCGGAGTCGGATCTTGAATCTTACGAAAAGCTGAAACTTGACCTTGAGACGCAAATGGCACTTTGGGAAGAGCTTGCTTTAGAAATGGACTAAGACCAAGGATTAAGCCCCTTTTTGCGGTATAGGTTTTATTTTTTCAGTACATTTGATCGATTTAATTTGTACGCATGAAACTATCAAAACTCTCACTCTTTTTCGTCTTTTCAGCCACTCTTCTAACGGCTCAAAAGCAAAAATACACCATGGAAGAGGCCGTAAGTGGTCTACGCAGTAATTTAGCGGTGGAGAACATCTCCCAGTTTTCTTTTTCTTCGGATTCGAAAAGCTATTTAAGTGCTGTAAAAAGCGGCTATATGATTACTGATTTCGGGACTTTAAAATCCGATACTCTAATTTCACTTTCAAGAGTGAATCAAAACCTTCAAGGAAAAGACCGGTTAGATCGATTGCCTCCTTTGAGTTTTCTTTCGAGTACGAGCGCCTATTACAAAGACGCGGGTCAATATTCCCTTTTAACCAAAACGTCCAAAGGTTGGACAAGAAGCACCTATTTCAAGGTGCCTGAAAAGGCGGAAAACATTACGGTTCTAGAAGGTAAAAACGCAGCTGTTTATACAGTGGATCAAAATCTATATTATGTAAAAGGACAAGAGGTTAGGGCTATTTCTCAGAGCACAGATCCTAATGTCGTTTACGGGCAAGCCGTTCACCGAAATGAGTTTGGTATTGACAGAGGGATTTTTGTTTCCCCAGATCAGCAGAAAATTGCCTTTTACCGAATGGACCAAACGATGGTCGCCGATTATCCCATTGTAGATTGGTCAGGAAGTCCTGCCAAGAATGAAAATATGAAGTACCCAATGGCGGGTCAAAAATCACACGAAGTCACACTGGGGGTTTACGATATTAATACGTCTAAAATTACCTATTTGAACATTCCGGGAGACAAGGAACAGTATCTTACGGCCGTGACTTGGAGTCCCGATTCCAAAAGCATTTTCGTGGGCGTTTTAAATCGAGACCAGAATCATTTAAAAATGAATCAGTATAGTCTGGCAGGAGCTTTTGTAAAGGAAGTGTTTGAGGAAAAAAGTGCTCAGTATGTAGAGCCCCAGCATCCACTTGCCTTTTTCCCAGGTTCCAATACCGATTTTATATGGCAAAGCGAACGAAGTGGCTACAACCACATGTATCATTACAATGTGGACAAAGGCCTAGTAGGAGCTTTAACGCAGGGCGATTTTATCATCACAGAACTCCTCGGGTTCAATGAAAGGAAAAATGAAATTTATTATAGTTCAACGGAAAAGTCACCGCTGGAAAGACAGTTGTATCGCCTGAACTACAAAACAAGGAAAGTGGAGCAGCTAACTCATCAGCCGGGAATGCACAGTGGAAAGTTAAGTGCAGACGGCGCGCTCTTATACGATTCTTATTCGAATAGCGAGACCCCTCGCGTCGTGTCCGTTCTTCGCACAGCGGATCTGAAAACCCATGTTTTGGTAAAGAGTAAGAATCCCCTTGAGAACTATGAAAGACCCGAAATCCGAAACATCACCCTAAATGCAGAGGACGGGACCCCTTTGTATGGAAAATTAATTCTTCCTACCCAATTTGACCCGTCTAAGAAGTATCCGGTGATCGTCTATCTATACAATGGACCCCATTTGCAATTGGTGACCAATAGTTTCCCTGCAAGTGGCAATTTATGGTATGAATACATGGCTCAAAATGGGTACATCGTCTTTACCATGGACGGGCGAGGCTCAAGCAACCGCGGTGCAAAATTTGAAAGAGCCGTCTTTAGAAACTTAGGGGAAGTAGAAATGAAAGACCAACTCAAAGGGGTTGAGTTTTTGAAAACCATTCCGCAGGTTGATCAGCAGAGAATGGGTGTGCACGGATGGAGCTTTGGAGGGTTTATGACGACGAATTTAATGCTTAGCTATCCGGATGTGTTTAAAGTAGGTGTGGCAGGTGGACCGGTGATCGATTGGAACTGGTACGAGATCATGTATACCGAACGATACATGGACTCCCCAAGTCAAAATCCAGAAGGGTACAAAAAGGCGAACCTAACAAGCAAAGTGCAGAATCTCAAAGGTGACCTACTTATGATCCATGGAGCGCAGGACGATGTAGTGCTTTGGCAGCACTCAATTAAGTTCCTTAAAGCCGCAGTGGACAAGGGAATTCAACTGGATTACTTTGTGTATCCTGGACATAAACACAATGTCCTCGGAAAAGACCGGGTTCATTTGATGCAAAAAGTAACGGATTATTTTGATCTCCATTTAAAAGGAGAAAAAAAGTAGAAATAAAAAGGGCGGTTCATTATAAGAATCGCCCCTTTTTTTTGGACCTGTAGTGAAGCGTTAGTTTTTGACTTTAAAACTCCAAAGGAATTCGAACTGAGAAACGGTCTCTCCCTTTTCATTGATTCCTTTTGAACGGAGCCAAAGGGTTTGGCCCTCACCAGACTTAATCGCTAGTTGAATTGCACTTTCAATTTCTTCGCCCTGCTCGCAAGAGAAATGGATTCTTCCTACGGCTTTTTTCGTGAATTCTGCTTTGTTTTGTACCACCAGCATCGAGATTTTTTGGCTTGTCTTTCTGATTTTGTCGGCGCAAAGTATTCCGGTAGAAAACTCGGCAGCCATTCCCTGAACGGCCCAAAACATAGAGCGAAAAGGGTTTTGGTTTAAGAGTCCTAGCTTTACGCTCGAACGGCAAGATTTTGAGTCTAATGCTTTAATTCGGACTCCAGCCAAATAGGAAATTGGAATCGTCTTCAATAAGTAGAGGTTGTAGAGCGTGGTAGGTTTCATGGGTTAAAAATACATAAAAGCCTTTGGGAATAGAAATTAACTTCTATTGCATGAATAAGGGTTTTGCTTTTTCAAAAAAGAAAGCGGTTATAAAACTTTCTGTTTACAACCGCTTTTTTTTAATTCTCTTTCGTTCGCTTCGAACTTATTTGATAAACCCTTTGCTTTTTAGTAGGGGAGTAAGATCGGGATCTTTCCCTGTAAATTCTTTAAAGGCCGTGTTTAGATCGGTTGAATTCCCAACCGAGAGAATGTACTTTCTAAAGCGTTCCCCGTTTTCACGAGTCATTCCTCCATGGGTACTAATGTAGTCCCAAGCCGAAGCATTTAGCATATCCGCCCACATATAAGCGTAATATCCTGCGGAGTAACCGCCCCCGAAAATATGGGAGAAATAGGGAGAATGGTATCTTGGAGGAACTTCACTTAAATTGAACCCAAATTTAGCGAGGGTTTCTTTTTCAAATTCAAGGGTAGGTTTAAATTCATTTTTATTTTTCACAGAGTGCCAACCCATATCAATACTTGCAGCGGAAACTAGCTCTGTAGTAGAGTATCCTTGGTTGAAGCTACTCGCCTTTTTTATTTTGTCCACAAGGGATTGAGGCATTGGCGCTTTCGTTTCATAATGAAGTGCGTAGTTCTTTAATACGACCGGTTCTAAGGCAAAGAATTCATTGATTTGCGAAGGGAACTCCACAAAATCTCTTGGGGTCGCTGTACCCGAAAGAGAAACGTATTGTTGGTTGGCAAATAGACCGTGAAGTGTATGTCCAAATTCATGGAACATGGTGGTCACATCGTCATAAGAAATTAAAGAAGGTTTTCCTTCTGCCGGTTTCTGGTAATTGAATACATTGACAATGACCGGTTTTTGCCCTAGTAGGTGAGATTGATCCACAAAGTTGCTCATCCAAGCACCTCCTCCCTTGTTGCTACGAGTATAGAAATCCAAATAGTAAATGGCCATGGACGTTCCGTCTTGGTCAAAGACTTCGTATACAACCACGTCGGGATGGTAAACGGGAAGATCGGTGCGCTTTTTAAAAGTAATTCCGTAGAACTGCTCTGCGGCATAGAATACTCCTTTCTCTAGGACCGTCTGTACTTCAAAATACGGTTTGATTTCGTTTTCATCCAGATCGTATTTTGCCTTTCTAACTTGTTCTGCATAGTAATTCCAATCCCATGGTTCGAGTTTGAAGCCTCCGTTCTGCTTGTCAATAAGAGATTGTATTTCATCTCTCTCGCGTTTTGCAGTCGCTACAGCCGGAGTTGCGAGCTGAGCAAGTAAATTAATGGCTTTGTCTGGAGAACCTGCCATTTGGTCTTGAAGTTTCCACTCTGCAAAAGAACTTTTTCCCATTAGTTTTGCTTTCTTTAGGCGCAGAAGGGCTTCTTTTTCTAAAACAGAACGAGTGTCTGCATTGTCGTTTTTCTCTGCACGATGCCAAGAAGCTTTGAAAAGTTTTTCTCTTGTGGCTCTTACATTTAGATTTTGCAGGATCGGTTGTTGCGTTGTGTTTTGAAGGGCAAGAAGGTAGCCAGAAGCTTTGCCTGCTGCCTTCGCATCGCTAGCCGCCGCAGCCAATTGGTCTGGGGATAAACCGTCAAGCTCTTTTACGTCGGTTATGTATAGTCCTCCCTGTTTTCTTGCTGCTAAGAGTTTGTTAGAATATTGAGTGGAAAGCGTTGCAAGCTCTGCATTGACCGCCTTAAGTTCTTTTTTGTTTTCAGGAGATAAATCCGCTCCTGCAATTTCGAAGTTCTGTTTGTAATACTCTAGTAAGCGCTGACTTTCTTTATCGAGACCTTCACTGCTTACTTTTTTAAGCCTTTGCCATATTTTGTCATTCAAATAAAGCAAGTCGGAATGACCTGCTAGAATAGGCGCATACTCCTCTTCTAGTTTTTGAATAGTTGGGTTTGTGTTGGCACTGCTTAGGTTGTAGAAAACCGTAAGCGCTCTTTTTAAGACCTCACCGCTGTTCTCAATCGCAAGCACAGTATTCTCAAACGTAGGCGCTTCCGAATTGTTTGCAATGGCCTCGTATTCTGCTTTTTGAATTTTTAGTCCGTAATCGAAGGCAGGTTTGAAGTGTTCGTCCTTTATTTTATCAAACTGGGGAGCCTGGTATTGCAATGTGCTTTTGTTTAAAAAAGGATTGTTCTGCATGCTGGGATCTTGCGCATTTGTAGAAGATTCTGCGCTGGAAGTAGATTGTTTCATTGTGCTACAAGCCGTGGCCGAAAGAGCCAGCGACGAAATTAAAACTAATGAAGTAATGTTTTTCATTGGTAAGGTGTTATAATAGTAAGAGATAAAGATACAAAATCTTAAATTTGAATACCCTTAAAATTAATAGTATGAAAAAAATTCTAATCGTTTGCCTGTTTTCTCAAGCTTTATATGCATGTAATTCTTCAGATCCTCAGGGAGTTATTTCAAATTGGGTCACCCAAGATCAAGTCTCGGCCACAGGGCCTATGAGTGAAAAATCGTTTAAGGTTTCCTTTGAGACCGTTCGCGTTTCCACATCCATCGATGCGGAAATCATTCAATCGAATCGCCAAAGAGTGGTTATTTCTGCACCGGAATCGATTTTAGACAAAGTTTTGGTAGATTCAAGCGGAGATCATCTTCATATAACCTTTAAACCTGGAACCTCAATTCGAGGCGCGCACAAAGTGAGAGCAAAAATTTACACAAATAGACTTTCAGGGGTCACGGCGGATTCGTCTGCAGACATTGTGATTCAAAGTAAATTTACGCAAGAAAGAATGAATCTGAAAGCTTCAAGCAGTGGAAGTATTGCGGGAGATGTAGAAGCAAATGACCTCTTTTTAGATGTTTCTAGCAGTGGAGACTATTCTGGAAAAATATGGGCCATTAACCTAACTGCCGAAGCCTCCTCTTCGGGAGATCTTAAACTAAGTGGAAAAGCAAGGAATGCAGAGTTGAAGGCAAGTTCTTCAGGCGATATTAAAGCCGAGTCCCTTTTCGTAGAAGATGCGGCAATCAAAGCCAGTAGCAGTGGCGATGTGAAAGTGTCGGTTTCCCAAAGGGCCAATGCAAGTGCAAGTAGCAGCGGGGATGTGACCATTTTAAAAAGAGGGAATGTAATCTTAACAAGGCATGTAAGTTCTGGAGGATCCGTTCGTATGGATTAAGGAAGATTCTCATTTTCCGCTTCGTCGTAATCGTTCCAATCGTGCGTATCAAAATTGAGGTTGTCTAAGGAGAGAAGCGCTTCTTCTCTTTGAATGGATTCCCGTGTAGAAAAGCTCAGTCCTTCGCCGCTTTCGTATTCTTTCGCAATTTTTCGAACCGAAAGTTTATCAATGTTCATAAATCGTTTTCCGAGTCGACGGGCTGCGTATTTTCGCATGCCCGTTTCACTCAATACATCCACCGCCATATCCACGGCAGTTCCTAGGGTTTCACGGTAAATCTGATCAATCCCGTGGTTGAGGTAATGATAGGCATCCAATCTGTTTTTAGCGCGGACAAATATTTTCACTTTCGGATAATGTTCTCGAACGGTTTCCGCAATGAATCTATTGGAATCGGGATCGTCTAGGGCCAATATGAGAATTTCCGCTTCTTCGATTCCGGCCGCTCTTAGAATCGGAATTCTCGTAGCGTCCCCATAGAAAACTTTGAAACCAAAACTTCGAAGCACTTTGATTCGCTCCGGATCATAATCCAAAACCGTCGCAGAAATTTTGCTTGCTCTTAGGAGTCTTCCGACGGTGCTTCCAAAATGTCCGAACCCTACAATAATGATTTTTTTATCCTGTATTTTGGTGTCCAAAATGTTAAAGGGCTTTTCATCCGACTCTCCAGGTGTGAACTTGGGCGCTAGTTTTTTCTCATAAAAGATGAGCAGTAGAGGGGTAATGGTCATCGTAATGGCTGTAACGGCCATCATTTGAGAATTAAGAGTAGAGGAGATAAGATATAAGTTTTGAGAATAATTCAGAAGCACAAAGGCAAATTCTCCTACTTGAGAGAGAGCAAACGCGTAAAAAAAGTTTTGTTTGTTCTCTATCTTAAAGAACTTGCCCACGGCATAAAGCACAAATAATTTGATGGCAAGTACCACGACTACCGTGGAGAAGATAAAAAGGGGGTCTCTTGCAATGGTAGCAAAATTGATCATCGCTCCCACGCTCACAAAAAAGACGGCTAACAAAAGTCCCTTAAAGGGATTGATTTGAGCTTCGAGTTCATGACGGAATTCGCTGTTAGCAAGCATGACCCCAGCAAGAAAGGCACCCAATGCAGGGGAGAGTCCAACGGCCACCATGAGTTCAGATACTCCAATCACTAAAAATAGAGACGAAGCGGTTAGTAGTTCACTCATTCCGGCTTTTGACACATACCTTAGGAAAGGAACAAAAACGTATTTACCTAAGAGGACGAGAAGTACGACCCCTAAGATCACGGTGGCTCCTTGCATCCATTCGGGTAGATTTTGAATTAAAATTTGAACTTCGTTTTCTTCTTTAATTTCAAATTTCGCAATCAAAGGAAGTATGGCAAGAATGGGAATAACGGCGATGTCTTGAAAGAGAAGGGTAGCAAAAGAGGCTTCCCCCACAGTGGTCTTAATTAAGTTTTTCTCTTGCAATAATTGCAATACTATCGCGGTGGAAGAAAGGGCAAAACACATGGCCACGGCAATGGCCTGATTCACTCGCCAACCGGCCAAAATAAAAGCAAGAAACAAAAGTCCAATGGTGAGGGTGACTTGTGAGAGCCCCAGTCCCACGATGCGTTTACGCATCGACCAGAATTTCCTAGGTTCGAGTTCAAGTCCTACAATGAAAAGAAGCATCACGACGCCAAACTCTGTGGCATGCATGATGCCGTCCGTTTGTTTTCCTGTTAACTGCAATACAAAAGGACCTATAATGACTCCGCCAAGGATATAACCAATGACGGAACTCAGTCCAAGTTTTCGTACGAGCGGCACCATAATGATGGCAGCTCCTAAGAAAATCAGTAGGTTCATTGCAATGTTGGTTTCCATTAACTTGTAAGGAGTTTTATAAAGTTTTGTTTGTGTTGAATGATTTCTTTTTTGGTTAAGTTTTCGGCTTCGTAAACAATGAAGGTGGGTTTTAGATCCGCCTCAAAGGCTCTTAATGTGACAATAAGCCCACTGATTAAATGTTCAATCGTATAGCCGTGTTTACCAGAAGGTCCAAAGGACCGCTCCTTGCTTCTCGTAGTGGTCAAGATGAAAACCTCTTTGTTTTCAAAGGGATTTTCGATCTCAGCGTTTATCCAGGTAGGGTCTAAGACTTCGTCTAACCAAAGGCGTAGCAGAGGAGGAATACCAAACCAAATAATTGGAAAGTGAAAAACAAAACGCTCGTAGTGTGCAAGGCGCTTTCGTTCTTTAAATGCAGAAATGTGAAAATCGGAATACAATTCATAGAGATCTAAAAAATCGTAATGCTGATGTCTTTCGTAAAAATTAATTAGTACCCGATTGGAATAAGAATATTCCAAGTAAGGGTGAGCGAAAATAACCAGTGTGTTTTTCACATAAAATAGATTGGAGCTCTAATCTAGTGAAAAAAAGAGTACCAATCGTAAAGGTTTTGGGAAAATTCTCAAACAACCTTCGTTATTTTGACAGAAAGAGGATTGCGTCTGGATTACCAACCGCCAGAGGCTCCTCCACCACCAAAACTTCCTCCTCCGCCGAAACCTCCGAAGCCGCCTCCGCCGCCAAAGCTTCCTCCTCCGAAACCCCCACCGCCTATCGGTGGGAAAGGAAAGAATCCTCCGGGATACGATCTTCTCCCTCTTTTGCTTAAGATGACATCTCTATCTTCATCTCGGTAGCCTCCGCCACCTCCGCCACCCGTTTTCGAGAGAATGATCAGAACGAGCATCACAATAATGAAAATTACAATGATCCGACCCATGCCAGGCATTTCATTGTTTGAAGGGTCTTTTACAATAGGTTTGAACTGTCCTTGAACCGCTTCCATTAATGCAGTGGTGCCTCGGTCTAGTCCTGTGTAGTAATCTCCTTTTTTGAAACTTGGGGTAATAAGGTAGTCAATGATTTGTCCTGCGACTGCGGCCGTAAGGTATTTTTCCACCGCTCTTCCTTGTTGAATGGCAAGAGTTCGGTCGTCTACAGCGACTAGCAGAACAATCCCATTGTCTACTTCTTTCTTACCGATTTTCCAAGTTTCTCCAAATTGCCAGGCTACGAAATTTACATCTTCGCCTTTCGTGGAGGGGATAATAATTAGCTCTATCTCTGTGGAGGTAGAGTCTTCAAATTTGATGAGTTTCTCGTTTAATTGATCCTGCTGCTGCTTTGAAAGAATCCCCACCTCGTCATAGACCGGGTAAAGCACTTTCGGCTTTTCGGGTACGGTGTATTGAGCCCATAACAAAGCGCTAAAAGCAAAGGAAAATAGAATCGTAAAAAAGTTACGAGAATGTAATCTCATTGGATAGTTCGTTTGGATTTCCCTCCTGAATTGGGAAATAGTTTTTTAGTTCTTGGCCTGTTTTTAAGATGGCCTCTTTTAGAGCCTCATAAAAACGGCCCTGGGCAAATTCTGCAGTGATGTTGTCGTGGAGATTGTCCCAGAATTGTTGCCTTACCTTTTCATGAATTCCTTCATCCCCAATAATGGTTAGATATTTCTGTTCAAAATTGACATGAAATAGCACGCCGTTACGCTCCTTCGTATTTTGCATTCCCAGTTTCGTGAAAGCAGCAAAAGCCACGGCGGCATTGTCCTTTGGGGTTGTCGCGTCAATATGGACTCGTATCTCACCACTGGTGTGGTTTTCAGCCTCACAAATGGCCTCCACGAGGGAGGACATTTGCGATTCTGAAAGAAAAGACTTTTTCATTGTTTTTTAGTTAGAAAAGACCTCAGGCGCTACTTCAGATCCAGCAGCGGATTTGAAATAAGGTTTTTCACCTTTGTTAAACAAGCCAGCCAAAACATTGTTCGGGAAGGTTTTCACTAAATTGTTATATTCTTCCACGGCACCGTTGTACGTGACGGTTTCCGCTCGAATGGAGTTTTCAATTGCCGTATATTCTCGTTGGAAGTTGAGATACTGCTGGTCCGCTTTTAAATTAGGATACTGCTCCACGACAGCCATTAATCGACTAAGCGCTCCGGAGAGTTCGCCTTGTGCGGCTTGGAATTTGGCCATGTCCGCCTCCGTCATATTGGTTGGGTCAATGGTAACAGAGGTCGCTTTCGAACGAGCTTCTACCACACCTGTAAGGGTTTCCTGTTCAAATTGTGCGTAAGACTTTACGGTTCTTTCTAAGTTTGGAATTAAATTCGCACGTTTTTGGTACACGGTTTCCACGTTTGACCAACGAGCATTTACTTTTTGTTCTCCTTGAACAAAACTGTTGTAGGCATTTTTCCCCCAAAAGAATAACACAGCAGCAATAACGACTAGTGCGATTCCAATGGTGCCTGCGCTAAGACAACCCTTATTTCTCATAGTTTAAATATTATATGGTTTAATGCCTCGTAAATATACAAATTATGTGCTATTTTTGTCAAAATTCAAAAAAAATGACGACGCTAATTGTGGCCATGGGGCAGAATCGAGAAATTGGACACGACAATAAGCTCTTGTGGCACTTGCCAAAGGACCTAAAGCACTTTAAGGCACTGACGAGTGATCATCCCATTGTCATGGGACGAAAAACCTTCGAAAGCATTGGTAAGCCGCTTCCCAATCGGACCAACATTGTCGTAAGCCGAAAGAAAGATTGGTTTATGGAAGGGGTTCTGATTGTAGGAAGCCTTAAAGAAGCGCTAAAGTTTGCCAAGAAAATCAATCCAGATATCTACGTGATCGGAGGAGGAAGTCTATATGAGCAGACGATTGAAAATGCGGATCGATTGGAAGTGACCCTCGTAAAAACGAGCCTTGAGGCCGATACGTTCTTTCCCAAGATTGATTCGAAACTCTGGATCAAAACAAGTGAAAGATGTGAAGAGGCAGATGAAAAAAATGAGTATGATCTTTGTTTTCAGACTTACGAGCGGAAGGATGCTCAAAAGGAGACAGAAGCTTAGTTTTCAAAACCACTATAAGATTGATAGCTGATTTCTTAAGAAGAAGTAAAATGACCTGAGCGTAATTCGTGCTTGGCGACTTCTCCAAAAGAAGAAAAGGAATTCCAATTTTAGAACTTCCTTTTTAAAGGCATTTTTTTATCTTTGTACCACATAAAAATAGAAATGAATAAAATTATAAAATTAGTATTTGCAGCCCTTTTGATGGGTCTAGGCGTCTACATGATGTTTTTCACTCGGGAAACAGGGTGGGGAATCGTCGTGTTTCTTCTTAGTGCAATTCCGATCGCGCTGTTTTTCAAAAATGAATACATTCTACTTGCTTTCTGGCAGATGCGTAAGCAAAATACAGAGAAAGCAGGGCAGTGGCTTGAGAACATTAAAAATTACAGAACCCAATTGCACAAATCGCAGTATGGATACTTCCATTATATGCAAGGTCTAACGCTAGCGCAAGATCAACCTGTGAAAGTAGAACCCTTGATGAAAAAGGCCCTCGAGTATGGATTAAATATGAAGCACGATCGTGCCATGGCTAACCTAAACCTAGCTGCTGTGGCTATCTCCAAAGGTCGGAAGCAAGAAGGACAAAGACTTTTAGAGGAAGCTAGAAAATTAGACAGTGCTGGAATGATGACCGATCAAATCAAAATGATGAAAGATCAGTTAAAGATGCCTTCTATGCAGAAGCATATGCACAATCCACACATGAGACAAAGAGGCAAGTTCTCTTAAGAAGAAAAATAACTCAAATAAAAAGGAATTAGCCTGCAAGGATATTGCAGGCTAATTCTTTTCTATGGATTGAAGATTAATCTTCAAAATTGGTTCTCTGGTCGTAGAATTTGGGCATCTGCCAATGGTATTTAACGGCGAAGGTTCGAATCAGTACAATAAGAAGAATCGTTGCAATTTGAATGATGACATAGGCTAGGTTGGTGTACCGAATCAGAGAAAGGAAAATCCCACCCCCTACAATACAAGCGGTTGCATAAATTTCTTTTCGAAAAATCAATGGGATTCGGTTCAGGAATGTATCTCTTAAAATCCCACCGAAACAACCGGTGATCGTTCCAAGTGTTAAGCAAATCAAAGGGTGAAGTTCTTGGCTTAAGCCTTTTTGGATTCCGATAATGGTGAAAAGGCCAAGACCAAAACTGTCAAAAATAAAGAGGGTGACTTTAAAATTTCGTTCAAAGGATTTGACGATAAAGGCCAAAACGGTCCCGATGAAAATCGTGATAGGATACAGCATATCGCGCATCCAAAAGACAGGTACGCCTAGGAGTAGGTCTCTCACCGTTCCGCCTCCTACCGAAGTAACAAATGCAATAATAAGGACACCAAAGGGATCTAGGCGTTTCTGCATAGCTGCAAAAGCACCTGACATCGCAAAGGCTAGGGTTCCTACGACCTCTATGAAGAGGTTGAAATTGTGATGGATTTCCAATACAAACAGGTTAAATTAGACGCGTACCGCGGTGGGTACTAGGAGTTCGTAATCTCCTTTAAAGGTAATGATTTCTCGAACAATACTACTTGAGATAAAGGATTTTCCAGAAGAGGTGAGAAGGAAAATGGTTTCAATTTTATTGTCTTGTGTGAGAGTTCGGTTGGTTTGCGCTATGGCTTTTTCGAATTCGAAGTCGGCAGGATTTCGTAGGCCTCTAAGGATAAAATTTACATTTTTGCTGCGGCAGTAATCGATGGTGAGGCCCTCGAAGTTGTCAACTTCCACATTTGGAAAATCTTTAAAAGTGTTGCGAATGAATTCTTTTCGCTGTTCCAAAGAAAACATGTATTTCTTTTGAGAGTTCTGTCCAATGGCAATAATGATTTTGTCAAATAGAGGCGCTGCTCGCTCCACAATATCAAAGTGTCCTAAAGTAATCGGGTCAAATGATCCCGGAAATACCGCAATTCTCATAAGCGTTGTTAAAGGGGTTTGTTATAGGCTTTCTCCACTTCATTTCCGCAGAGTTCTTGTATGCTGAGACCAAAATGGGTCGCTTGTTGTGGCAATATGCTCGTGGGAGAGAACCCGGGATTGGTATTCATCTCTAGCATGTAGGGAATGCCCTCTACAATGATAAATTCACTTCTTGAGAATCCACTCATCCCTAAAGAGTCGTACGCACGAATCGCTACTTTCTCCACTTTCTCTTTGATTGAATCCGAGATTCTGGCTGGGGTGATTTCCTGGGAAGCTCCCTGGTATTTTGCAGCGTAATCAAAGAATTCGGTTTCGGGAACAATTTCTGTAATTCCCAGAACGGTGGTTTCTCCTTTGAAATCGACCACGCCGACCGAAACTTCCATTCCGTCTAGGAACTCCTCAATTAAAATTTCGTCGTCCTCGGCAAAAGCGGTTCGGATCGCTTCCGGGAATTCTTCTAAGGATTTCACTTTGGTAATTCCGAGCGAAGAGCCGCTTTGGTTGGGCTTCACAAAAAGGGGAAGTCCCAGGTGCTCAATAATTTGCTCTGCCTCAATCCGATCGTTTTTCCGTAAATAGACGCTTTTGGCAGAAGGTACCTGGTATTTTGCTAGAACGGCTAAGGTATCCTTTTTGTTGAACGTTAAGGCACTCTGGTAAAAGTTGCATCCCGTGTATTTTTGTCCAATGGTATTCCAATAGGCCTGCAGTTCTCCATTTTCACCCGGTCGACCGTGAACGGTATTGAAACAAACATCGAATTTGAGAACATACCCGCTTTGCATTTCTACGGAAAAGTCGGCTTTATTAATCGGAACTTTTTGTTCGTTATCGTCCATGAAATACCACTCATCTTCTAAGATGACTACGCGATAAACATGGTAAGCCTCCCGATCTAGGGAGTCGTAAATGAGTTGTCCACTCTTAAGCGAAACTTTGTATTCTTCGCTGTATCCGCCCATGACCACGGCAACGTTCTTTTTATTCATATTTACTGCACCTTAAGGGTAAGGCAAATTTAGCAATTTTGTTTAAGCTAGCAGATTTTTGAAAAAAAATAATGTTCTCACGCTTCAAGGGCATGAAAATCCAATCCCGTTTTTAAAATTATTAGTTATATTTGTCTTCTGTAACAAGGATACTGTATGTTTAAATCGCTTTTTCACTGGAAGGTACTAGGGAATATACTTCTCGCAGCCATTGTATTTTTAGGTCTCGTCTGGCTTACCTTTCGTTGGCTTGAAGTCCACACCAATCATGGGGAAGAAATTCCAGTTCCCAATGTCGTCAATTTATCCGTACACCAAGCGATTGAAGTACTGGACGACAATGGACTTCATTACGAAGTGGATAGTTTTAAATACGATCCTAAGTTTAAGCCTTTCCAGGTTTTGCAAATCTATCCAGCCGTAGGTTCAAGAGTGAAAGGAGGACGAGCTATTCTTCTAAAAGTAAACCCTCGAACCTATGCACCGGTTCAGGTACCTGATATCTTAGATCAATACAAAGGACTTGCCTTTAGGCAGTTGGAATCGATTGGGCTTAAGGTAGGCGATACGATTTATGAGCCTAACATTCAGCGTGATGCGGTTATTCGTATGCAGAGAGGAGGTACCATCGTCAAGCCAGGAATGAAACTTCCTCGTTTTGCAAGCATAGATTTAGTCATTGGTACGGGACCCAAACGAAATGTAACGGTTCCCAACTTAGTAGGTCTCACAGTCCAAGAAGCAAAAGCGGTCATCTCAAACAATTTGTTTGAAATTGGTCTGATTGATTTTGAAGACCCAAACCGAGATCAATCGGATATTGTGTACTACCAAGATCCTGAAGGCGGAGCTATTCGGGACCAAGGAATGCAAATTGATCTTTGGGCTAGCAAAAAGATTCCAGCCCAAATGATGGGAAAAATCCAGCAGCTCAATTCTATTTATCGGACCCAGATTGAGCGAGCGCCAGCACCTATTGAATGGGAAGATACTTCCAATCCTATAGAGACGGCTCCGAGAAACCCGGTCATCCCAGCACCCCCACAAACAGATCCCGAGCAAAAAGCAAAACCGGTGGAACCGGCAAAAACACCGAAAACAACAAGTGAAAAATCGAGTACTTCTAAAACGCCAGAATCGAAGGATGAAACTAAGCCTAAGGCTCGAAAAGTAATTGTGGAGTAACTTTTAGTCAATAAAATAATAGAAATATAATAGCTTCAACGTTTGCGTGAAGCTATTTTCAATAGCGGATGAGCCAAGATTATAACGAAATAGAAGATCAAGATCCCGAGTTAGACTTTGATGGAAACGAAGATTCTCAGGACGAGAATCAGGAAAGCGGCGCCCTGTATGAGCATTTGCGTCTCAAGGTGGATCCGGGTCAGGTGCCACTTCGTATTGACAAATACTTACTAATATTCCGTCAAAATTCTTCAAGAAACAAACTCTCTCAGACCTGTAGAGCCGGCAATGTCGTTGTGAACGGAACGCCTGTCAAACAAAACTACAAGGTAAAACCGGGCGATGAGATTTCCGTTCTCTTAAGTCGTCCTCCTAGAGAAAATGTGATTGTTCCTCAGGATATTCCTTTGAATATTGTGTACGAAGATTCAGAAGTCTTGGTTGTGGACAAAGCTCCAGGTATGGTGGTGCACCCGGGCCACGGCAATTGGGACGGAACTCTTGTGAATGCGCTTGCATTTCACTTTGAGAAGAACAAAGAGAAAAGCGATTTAGACCGCGTAGGACTGGTGCATCGAATCGACAAGGATACGTCCGGACTACTCGTGATCGCAAAATCAGAATTTGCTTTAAGTTTCTTAGCGAAACAATTTTTTGAAAGAAAGACAAAGCGACTTTACTGGGCTTTTGTTTGGGGAAACCTAGCAGAGGACGAGGGTACTATTGAAGGAAATATCGGTCGCCACGAGAAGAATCGCATGCAGATGGCGGTTTTCCCTGACGGGAGCAGTGGAAAACATGCGGTGACCCATTACAAAGTAAAAGAGAGATTCCGCCATATGACTTGGGTAGAGTGTCGCCTGGAAACAGGACGTACTCATCAGATTAGAGCTCATTTTAAATACCTCGGCCATACGCTTTTCAACGACGAACGATACGAAGGAAATGTAGCCCTACGAGGCGTCAATTTACCGAAATACAAGCACTTTATTAAGAATGTATTTGAGGTGCTCCCTCGCCATGCGCTGCATGCGCATACCCTAGGATTTATCCATCCCACCACCAAGGAGCCTATGTTCTTTGAAAGTCCAATGCCTCAGGATATGCAAGAAGCACTAGACAAATGGAGGATGTATTTAGAGCATAATTAATAAAGGCGCATGATTTACTTTCACATTCCTTTTTGTAAACAAAAATGCAGTTATTGTAATTTTCATTTTTCCACTTCTTTAAATCAGAAAGAGGAGCTTCTACTTGCTCTCCATAAAGAATTATCTCTTCGGGAGCGGGAACTCGAGAAAAAGCCACTTCGTTCGATTTATTTTGGAGGCGGTACGCCGTCCCTTTTGGAAGTAGATGAACTTTGGGCACTTCTCGAAAAGACGCAGCGTTATTATGATTGGGACGAGGATATTGAAATTACGCTGGAGGCGAATCCAGATGATTTGTCTGCAGTGAAGTTAGGGGCGCTTTCAAAAACACCGATTAATCGACTTTCTATTGGAACTCAAAGTTTTTTCAAGGACGATTTAATCCTCATGAATCGCGCACATACTGCCTCCGAGGCTCTCGATTCTATTAAAAGAAGTCAGGACTTTGGGTTTGAAAATCTTTCAATAGACCTGATTTACGGAGCGATGACCTCTTCTATGGAGATTTGGCAAGAGAATCTTCAAATTGCGATGTCCCTTGAAATCCCTCATATTTCAGCGTATGCCCTTACGGTGGAGCCTAAGACGACCTTGAGCCATTGGGTGCAAGAGAAGATCGTTCCCCCGCCAAGTCAAGCCCTTCAAAACGATCAGTTTCATTGGATGGCGCAGTATCTTAAAAAGCAAGGACTAAGTCACTATGAAATTTCAAATTTTGCAGTGCCTGGAAAAGAGTCAAGACACAATTCCGCCTATTGGAATTATTCACCTTACCTTGGAATTGGACCCTCAGCACATTCCTATGATGGGAAGTCCAAAAGAAGCTGGAGCGTGGCAAACAACACAAAATACATTCAATCCCTTCGCGAGGGAGCGGTTGCGTTGGAAGTTGAGATTCTTGAAGAAAAGGACCGCTACAATGAAATGCTAATGATAGGTCTTCGAACTCGCAAAGGGGTAGACTTACAAAGGCTTCAATCGGAATTTTCATCGGAGATTCTTACCCATTTTGGCAATGAACTGACTCCAAAAATGGACAACGGGTATTTAAAAATGGAGGGGAATCGCCTTGTGATTCCTTCCGAACATTGGTTTATGGCCGACGGTATCGCTTCCGATTTGTTCAAAATCTAGCCACCAAGAAGAGGCTAGAAATCCATACGAGAAATAATATTTGTATTTTTGCAACAAATTGGAATCGCTTTGAAAATAAAAAAACCAGATTACTCTTCTCTTCACGCAGATATGCCTATCGGAATATTTGATTCAGGAGTAGGAGGACTGACCGTCGCAAGAGAAATTCGCAAGATCCTTCCCAAGGAAAATTTCATCTATTACGGCGATACAAAGCATTTGCCTTACGGAGATAAATCTCCCGAAGCGATTCAAGGCTATTGCCGTCGAATCACTCAATTTCTACTAGATCAGGGCTGTAAAGCGATTGTGGTGGCTTGTAATACGGCCACTGCGAATGCTCTGAAAGAAATCAAAGAATTGGTCGATGGAAGAGTCCCGGTGATTGATGTAATTAGTCCCGTGGCAGAAAAAGTAGCTTTTGAAATTCATACCAATGTGGGCGTGATTGCAACCAAAGCGACCGTGAGCTCGGGAATCTATCGAAAAAGCATTCGAAAACATAACAAGTTTATTCATGTGGATGAACTTCCGACCCCTCTCTTAGTGCCTGCGATTGAGGAAGGCTTTCGGAACCATCCCATTACAAGCGCGATCATCTACAATTATTTAAGTCAAAATAAGCTTAAGAATATTGAAACGTTGATCTTGGGATGTACGCATTACCCTCTTCTAATGGACGAAATTAAGCAGTTTTACGGCAACCGAGTTCGTATTATCGACTCGCCAAGCATTGTGGTGGGTCACTTAAAATTCATCCTTGATTCGAGCCATTTGCTCCAGAGTGAAAATCAGAACGTGGAATATCATTTCTACGTCTCGGACGTGACGAAAAACTTTGAAAAGATTTCAAAAAAGATTTTTGGAAACGCGATTCCTTTAGAGCTTAGGCCTCTGTAATCGGAGTTTGCTCCGATTCAACTTCTGATGCTGCTTCTGGTTTTTGAAGGAAGGAAAACGTGATGTTTCCGTACTTTCTACTTTCAAGAATAGAAGGATGCTGCAGCTTTAATCGTGTGGTGTGTTCCAAGATGAAACTTCCCCCCGGCTTAAGAAAATCCCCATTTAAAACAAGATCGATTAGTTTTTGGTATTGTGCCTCGTCGGTGGATTCAAAGGGCGCATCACAAAAGATCAAATCAAACTGCTTTTTACTACGGTTCTTTTTTAAGTATTCGTAAACGTCCGCACGTTGCACATTGATTTGCAGTGCCATGTCTAGCTCTGCTGCGGTCGCGTTAATAAAGGCGCAATGCTTCGGATTGAGCTCTACGGCGGTAATGTCTTTGCAGTCCCGAGAAGCAAATTCTAGGGAAATCGATCCAATGCCTGCGAAGAGGTCTAGGACCGTAAGGAATTCTAAGTCATGACGGTGCTCTAGGATGCTGAACAGGGCTTCCTTTGCGAAATCCGTGGTAGGACGGACCTCGAAATGTTTGGGAGCAGCAATTCGTTTGCCTTTCCAGCGTCCGGAGATAATTCTAAACATCGTCTGAGTTCTTGGGGGTTAATTTAAGATGAAATTCTTTTTCGGCAAATTGTCGAAAGGAATTTTTAAATGGGTCGCAAATTTATTGAGTTCCGAGATAAAGGTTTCGTTTTGAGAGGTTTCTCCGTATATGTGAAACCGGGTTTCTCTAAGGGAGAAATCAATTTTGCTTAAAGTGAAAAGTATGAAATACAGGAAGTCAACCTCGGATTGCAAATCTAGATGGTTGTAGAGCACTACTTTTTTGTTCGCAAATGCGAAAAATTCACATTGGTTCTGATACAAATTTATGTGAACCTCTCTTGGTTTTTTAACTGAGATCTGGTTTAAAAATTTTTCTCCAGAGAAGTTGAATTTTGCATTCTTATTTTTCTGTTTTATAACCTGGTAAAGATCCTTTGGGAAGGTGTAATAAAACTGAACTGCATGTTTTTTATTCACCGCAAGCATCAGTTCTTCTTCGTCTTTCTCTAGAGAGGCATTCAGGGAAAGCAGATCCAGTCCCATTTCGTGCTGAGAAAAACCTTCGGGCATCAGGGTGAAATGGTTAAAAGCAGAATAAACTTCAATCTTATCGAACGAGCTTTTAAGAAGGTTTTCAATGGGCTGCAAAAACGATTGTTCTTTGGATTCCAAATCTAAGAGCAGTTCCTTTTCTTCCAATACGCTTTTCGCATTGGTAATTTGGTAAAGTAAATAGTCTTTGGAGACAAGTAATCGGAGCTGTTTCATCGTTATTTAGGCGCAAATTTAGAGAATTTAATTGGGATTTGAAAAAGCAGGGAGCGTTTGTGAGGCGTAGAGCTGCATTACTTCCAGTACACGAGAATGCTTGCAGATTGCTGGGTCAAGATCTGAGTGTGCTGGAATTCAAGATCCATCGCATTTTCTAGGTAGTCCACGACCAGCTTTTGAAGGACCCCATCGCCTAACCCGTGGATGATTTCTAATTTTTTTAGGCGGTGCGTTCGGCAGAATTCGATGGTTTCGATCAGTTTTTCTTTTTGAAGAAAGAGTCTTTCAAAACTCTCATAGGCAAGCGGATTCGAGACCAATTTATCAAAATGAAGATCAAGAACAAGATGGGTAGTTCGGTGTTTCTTCGAGGTTGTTTTTAAGGGTTCCTTTTTTGGGTTTACTTCCATGTTTTCATAAAGCGAAGTATCCATCGGAACCAGTTCCGATTTGTGATGCTTATGGGTGAACCCATGAGAGTCTTTAAAGACAACCCATTCTCCATGAACCGAAGTGACGGTTCCATAGAGATCTTGGTCTATGAGTGATACAGCGTCGTTAATCTTCATTGTTTTTTTCCGTTTTGTTTCCCAGTTCAATCACGATTAGATTTTGGATTTCTCCTTTCTCTATTTCAAAACTAAGCAGGGTTCTTTTTTGATGCCAGCCTTGGCGACCACAGGCGCCAGGATTCAAATGCAACAGTCCTAAATTTTTATCGTACATCACTTTTAAAATATGCGAATGTCCTGAAATGAAGAGTTTTGGTTTTAGCTGCTTAATACTTTCTCTGGCAGAAGGTGAGTACTTACCGGGATAACCTCCAATGTGAATCATGAAGACCTCGAGACCTTCACAAGTAAAGGAAAGAGACTCAGGGCAGCGGCTGCGAAGAGAGGCCCCGTCTATATTCCCATAGACTGCGCGAAGAGTCCCTTTGGACTCCAGAGCCTCAAAGACCTCAAGATTTCCGAAATCTCCGGCGTGCCAAATTTCATCCGCTTGCTCGGCGTAATGCAAAATGCGCTCGTCCATATAAGAATGCGTGTCAGAAAGTAAGAGTATCTTCTTCAAATGTTTTATTTTTGCATTGCAAACATACGAAATTGAGATATTTTATTGAGTTTTCCTACTTCGGAAAGAATTATTTTGGCTATCAAATCCAGCCCCGAGAAATCTCGGTGCAAGAAGTTCTAGAAACATCACTCTCGACACTTTTGCGCGAGAAGATCTCCCTTACAGGAGCGGGTCGAACGGACACCGGAGTACATGCCAAAAAAATGTTTGCTCACTTGGATTTTGAGGGAGAAATCCCTTGTGACCTAGTAAGACGCTTAAATCGGTTTTTGCCTAGAGACATTCAAGTGGAAAAGCTGTTTGAGGTTCAGCCCTCAGCGCATGCTCGCTTTGATGCAACCTATCGAACCTATGAGTACCATGTATCACAGGTCAAGGATCCCTTTTCAATCGATACAGCCTACTCGTTTTATACGCGAGCGCTTGATCTTGAGAAAATGAATCAGGCCGCTGAAATTATTTGTCAGTACAAAGAATTTGAAAGTTTTGCAAAAGTAGGTGGAGATAACAAAACGTTTGTTTGTCAAATCTATAAAGCAAAATGGGAAAGGATTGAAAACCGTCTAATTTTCACCATATCGGCCAATCGATTTTTACGCAACATGGTTCGAGCTATTGTGGGAACTTTATTGGAAGTGGGAGTTGGGAAGATTAGGCCTGAGGAAGTAAGAGAAATAATTGAAAGTAAAAATCGAAATCGAGCAGGAACCTCTGCGCCTGCGCACGGTCTTTATCTTCTCGACGTAGGCTATGAGTGGGAAACGATCTTAAAGAAGGACTCGATTTTCAAAACCCCTAGCTAGAGACGGCATGCTATCTATGAAACATTCCGTAAATTTGCATCAGAAAATTTAACCATACTAAATTTTTATACCCCTATGAATAAACCCTCGACCGGATCTATCATTAAACGCCTATTTCTAATAGGTATGAAATTTCGTTCGTGGTTTATCTTCGCCTTGGTCGTATCCATTTTGCTATCGGTAACCTCCACATTCCGACCTTATTTAACCATGCAAATCGTCGACAATGACATTATCAAATTAGGCGACAAGGGTCTAATGATGAAGCATATTTATTGGTTGGTGGGTCTTGTCTTTTTAGAGACCTTTCTTAATTTTTTCCTCGTTTATTTCTCCAATTTTATTTCTCAGAATGTCATTCGGGATATTCGAGAAACTCTATACAAGAAACTGCTCTATTTCAAAACTTCTTTTTTTGATAAAACGCCTATCGGTCAGTTGGTGACCCGAGCGGTTGGAGATGTGGAAACCATTGCCACGGTGTACACCGATGGGTTTTTGATGGTGTTCGGGGATATCTTACGAATCGTCTTCGTATTAATCATGATGTTCAACACAAACGAGCATTTGAGTTATATTTCTATTGCGATCTTACCTCTGATGGTGGTCATTACAAGGTTCTTTCAAAAGAGGCTTAAAAAAGCGTTTGGAGATGAAAGAACTTGGACTGCAAACCAAAACTCGTTCGTACAAGAAAGACTTGCAGGGATGCAACTGATTCAAGTTTTCAATCGACAAGGACAGGAATATTCGAAGTTTGTTTCCATTAACGAGACTCTAAAGAGTGCGCTTCTTCGAACCGTCTTTATCTTTTCGCTCTTTTTCCCAGTAGTGGAATTAATTTCTTCCTTATTTATCGGCTTTGTTCTATTTTACGGAGGGTATATTACCATTACAGCAGGGGTGGTTATTGCATTCATTCAGTACATCTCGATGCTTATTCGACCACTTCGACAAATCGCAGACCGCTTTAACAATATTCAGCGAGGCATTGTGGGAGCTGAGCGTGTATTAGGACTGATGGATCAAGATTTATCCATGTCCAATACGGGCACCGTGAAGAAAGATCATTTCGAAGGCCGAATTGAATTTAAGGATGTGCATTTTTCGTATGACGAAAAACAAGAAGTGCTTAAGGGCATAAGTTTCCAGGTGAATCCTGGAGAAAGCGTCGCCATAGTAGGCGCTACAGGAGCCGGTAAATCCACGATTATTAGCTTGCTCACTCGTCTTTACGACCGCAATTCTGGTGAGATTTTAATTGACGGTGTGCCGCTTGAAAAATACGAGCTTTACAATTTAAGAGCCCACGTGGGAGTTGTATTGCAAGACGTATTCTTATTCCATGACAGCATCTATGAGAATTTAGCCTTTGGTGACCCTGAGGTTACACCTGAAAAAGTGAAAAAAGCGGCCAAAGAAATAGAGGTCGATCAGTTTATTTCCCAGCTTCCAGGAGGATATGAGTATGTCGTTAGCGAGAGAGGAAGCTCTATTTCTCTAGGGCAAAGACAGCTTTTGTCCTTCCTTCGGGCTTATCTATCCGATCCTAAAATCTTAATTCTCGACGAGGCAACCTCTTCCATTGATCCCCAAAGCGAAAAACTCATCCAACGCGCAACAGAGAAGATTACTCAAAATCGCACCTCGATTATTATTGCGCACAGACTCTCCACTATTCAAAAAGCTGACAAAATTTTGGTGATGGACTCAGGTCTGATTGTAGAGCAAGGGACTCATGAGGAGCTTCTAAAAGTAGGTGGGTTTTATTCGAACTTGTACAAAGGTCAGCTTCAAAAACCGTCTGTGGAAGTCGAGAATACGTCCGAAGAAATCTAGGTTTTTACCGTTTGTTTTCCAAATAGAGAATCGTATCATGATATGGGGTAGAGGCCCTCTGCCTTGGAATGCCAAATGTCTTTAAGGAGCCATGGTTTTATTTCGCTCGACTCTTTTTTGGGCACGGCCCTATGGAATTTTATGCGAGCGGATTGAGCTCGAATTTCGGTGTCGTTTTTATCATGAAGAGATGCGACTCTTACGTATACCCCCGAATCTTTACCCGTCTCTGGTTTTCCTTTTGGGGTCTCTCGGGATCATGAATAAAAAAAGCAGCGAGCTCTTTTAAAAGAACTCGCTGCCTATAGGATTCGAAAAACGAATGCCTGGACCTTTATTACATCATCCCTGGCATTCCTCCGCCCATTGGCATTTGAGGTTCGTCTTTCTTAACTTCTGTAATTACACATTCTGTTGTAAGTAGCATTCCAGAAACTGAAGCTGCATTTTCAAGTGCAACACGTACTACTTTCGTTGGGTCAATAATACCTGCTTCAAACATGTTTACATACTCATCGTTTTTCGCGTTGAATCCGAAGTCTCCTGTTCCTTCCGATACTTTCGCAACGATTACAGAACCTTCTCCACCTGCGTTCGCGACAATCTGTCTTAAAGGCTCTTCAATGGCTCTTTTTACAATTTTGATTCCCGTAAGTTGATCCGCATTTTCAGCCGTTAAATTGCTAAGTGCTTCAATGCTTCTTACTAGTGCAACCCCACCTCCAGGAACGATTCCTTCTTCTACGGCAGCTCTTGTTGCGTGAAGCGCATCGTCTACACGGTCTTTCTTTTCTTTCATTTCCACTTCCGAAGCAGCTCCTACGTAAAGGACAGCCACCCCACCTGCTAATTTAGCAAGACGTTCTTGAAGTTTTTCTCTATCGTAATCTGAAGTTGTGTTTTCCATTTGAGCTTTGATTTGACCCACACGCCCCTTGATTTGAGCTTGGTCACCTCCTCCGTTTACGATGGTAGTGTTGTCCTTGTCAATCGAAACTTTCTCAGCGGTTCCTAGCATCTCAAGAGTTGCGTTCTCCATTGTGAACCCTCTTTCTTCTGAGATTACTTGTCCTCCTGTTAAAATCGCGATGTCTTCAAGCATAGCTTTTCTGCGGTCTCCAAATCCTGGAGCTTTTACGGCTGCAATTTTTAGAGATCCTCTTAGTTTGTTTACAACCAAAGTAGCAAGTGCTTCTCCTTCTACTTCTTCAGAAATGATAAGAAGGGATTTTCCGGCTTGTGCTACAGGTTCAAGTACAGGAAGAAGTTCTTTCATGGAAGAAATTTTCTTCTCAACAAGTAAAATGTATGGGTTTTCAAGTTCCGTTACCATTTTCTCTGAATTGGTCACGAAATAAGGAGATTGGAATCCTCTGTCGAATTGCATTCCTTCTACTACATCTACAGTCGTATCTGTTCCTTTTGCTTCTTCTACGGTGATTACTCCTTCTTTACCCACTTTACCGAACGCTTCTGCGATCAGAGCACCAATGGTGTCGTCGTTGTTTGCAGAAATAGAAGCGACTTGCTTGATTTTTTCTGCAGCTTCTCCTACTTCTTGTGATTGGGATTTAAGGTTTTCTACGACGCTAGCAACGGCTTTGTCGATTCCTCTTTTTAGGTCCATTGGATTGGCTCCAGCCGCTACGTTTTTAAGTCCTTCGCGAACGATCGCTTGAGCAAGTACAGTCGCGGTAGTGGTTCCGTCTCCGGCAATATCATTGGTTTTAGAAGCTACTTCTTTTACCATCTGTGCTCCTAAGTTTTCAACTTTGTCTTCTAGTTCAATTTCTTTTGCTACAGAAACTCCGTCTTTGGTTACGTGGGGTGCTCCGAATGCTTTCTCGATTACTACATTTCTTCCCTTAGGTCCTAGAGTTACTTTCACAGCGTTTGCCAAGGCATCTACACCTCTTTTTAACGCGTCTCTCGATTCAATGTCGAATTTTATTTCTTTTGCCATTTTAATTTAATTTTTTAGATAAGTCGGTTTGTATGACTTTATTTAAAGTTTGTTAATAGGGATTTAATTACGATCCTAAAATTCCAAGTAGATCGGATTCTCTTACGATAAGGAAATCTTTTCCTTCCAATTTAAGTTCAGAACCTGAATACTTTCCGTAAAGTACTTTGTCTCCTACTTTAACGGTGGTAGGTTCGTCTTTCTTTCCAGGGCCTACTGCCACTACAGTTCCTTCTTGTGGTTTTTCTTGTGCCGTGTCTGGAATGATAATTCCGGAAGCCGTTTTGGTTTCTGCCGCGGTAGGTTCAACGAGAACGCGGTCTGCAAGCGGTTTGAAATTTACTGACATAATTGTATATTTTAATTAGTTGTTGTTATTTTCTCTTCAATTCCCCAAAACTTTGCCAATGTCTAGCTGGGTAGGAAAAAGCTACTTTAGGGGGATAAATTGGCAGACTCTTGGACAAGAGGTGTAAATATGGCAGATTTTTTTGGGTCCGCTTTTTTGCATTAAAAAAACCACCTGCGCTGCGCAAGTGGTTTTTAGGAATTTTTATTGGGTCTATTTCTTAGCGGCCTGCATTGGGTTTAGTCTTCCACTGGAAGCGCCGCGAGCGGACTGTCCTTGTTTGCGTTTGAAGACGTCAAACGAAGTAGCGGGCTCTTTGTTTGTACTAGCGCTCCAGAAATTGTTCTTTTCGTCAATGTCAGAGGTTTCTTTCATTGGGTCTAGTTGAATGGATTTTAGTTTTTTATCGAACACATAGGAAAGCTTCACGTTTTTCTCATTGTGTCTCCAAATTTGAGCCGGACGCTTGTCCTCAAGTTTAGTTCCATCTTCAAAAGTGAATTCGAGTAGAATCGGCATCACAAGTCCTCCTTTGTTGGAGAACTCTAGCTGGTAGGCCGTTAAGTTTTTAAGATTAGCTTTTTCACTTGCAGGAACTTTTTCTTGGAAATCAAAACTCATCGTGTGACTAGTAGTAGTGTCCACTTTCTCAAGTCCGCGGTTGTATCGATAGTAAAAGTCTTGCAATTCCTTGTCCTGTTCCGTGTAAAATACAATAGAAGGATCTGCTTGATTTCGTTTTTTAGACAAATCCACGAAGTCGTTTTCAAGCGGTTTGTCAACTGTGTAATTTCTTGTCATCGGTTTTGGAGAATACTCTAAGTTCGGAGTAGCCACAGAAACTTTATCGAGAGAAATGTCCACAGGATCGGTGCCATAGAACCAGCCTCTCCAGAACCAGTCTAAATCCTCTCCACTCGCATCTTCCATGGATCTGAAAAAATCCGCAGGTTCAGGATGGCGGAAGGCCCAACGTTTTGAATAGGTTTTGAAGGCTTGGTCAAAAAGTTCACGTCCCATAATGGTTTCTCTTAAGATATTGAGTCCCGTTGCCGGTTTTGCGTAGGCATTAGGTCCAAAATGCGTGATATTTTCGGAGTTGGTCATAATAGGTTCCAACTGGTCTTTTGGTAATTTCATATAGTCCACAATCGTGTGGGCCGGACCTCTTCTCGATGGGAATTTCGGATCCCAACGTTCCTCCGTTAGGTACTCCACAAAGGTATTGAGTCCTTCGTCCATCCAAGTCCACTGTCTTTCGTCAGAATTGATGATCATAGGGAAGAAGTTGTGACCTACCTCGTGAATGATTACACCAATCATTCCGTTTTTGGTTCCTTCGGAGTAGGTTCCGTCTTTCTCCGTGCGTCCATAGTTGAAACAAATCATTGGGTATTCCATCCCGTTCGAAGCTTCAATCGACTGGGCTACAGGGTAAGGATACGGAATCGTATATTCAGAATAAGTCTTAATCGTATGCGCTACCGCTTTGGTGGAGAATTTTCTATAGAGTCCGTAGGCCTCTTTTGGATAAAGACTCATGGCCATCACGTCGTTTCCGTTTTCTGGGATTTTTACGTGCATCGCATCCCAAATGAATTTTCTAGAGCTTGTCCATGCAAAATCACGTACATCGTTAGCTTCGAAAACCCAAGTTTTTCTCTTTTTGCTTTTGTTTTTTTCTGCTTTTGTGGCCTCTGCTAGAGTCACAATTTCAATAGGTTCATTTGAGGTTTTGCTTTTTTGGTAGCGGCTATATTGATCCGCGGAAAGCACTTCTTTATAATTTTTACCTTCGCCTGTCGCGGCCACGATATGGTCTGCCGGCACGTTCATCGTCACTTTGTAGTTTCCAAAGACAAGTGCAAATTCCCCACGTCCTGTAAATTGATGGTTTTGCCATCCCTGAAAATCAGAGTAAACACACATTCTAGGGAACCATTGCGTAATGGTGTATAGATCGTTTCCATCTTCTGGGAAGTATTCATAGCCTCCTCGTCCTCCCGTAGAAAGGCGGTTCGAGATGTTGTAGTTCCAGTCAATGTGGAAGGTGATTTTATCACCAGGTTTCAAGGGGGAAGGAAGGTCGATTCGCATCATGGTTTTGTTAACCGTATACGAAAGCGCTTTTCCATTGGAGTCGACTACTTTTTCAAGGTTAACCCCAAGACCGTTGTTCTTTTTAGGAAGTTCACTAGGTCCCAAATCGTCTGAAGAGACTTGCTTGGGAAGGGAAGAAGAGAAATCATACCCTGCATTGTTCACAGAGGAATGCTCATTCTCATCGAGTTGAAGCCAAAGGTAGTCTAGCGCGTCCGGTGAGTAGTTATAATAGGTTACTTTCTCGGATGCTTTTAGATTTCTTTTTTCTTCGTCTAAGTAGGCTGTAATGTCGTAATCCGCTCGGTTCTGCCAATACTGAGTTCCCGGAGCTCCCGCTGCGTTGCGGTAAACATTGGGTGTCGGTAGGATTGTGCCAAGCTGTTCGAACTTATTGCCGTGCTTAGCCTCTGGATTGTTTTGGTGATTTTGAGCTTTGGAAAATCCGAAGCTTAGGAGCAGGATTAAGAGTAGTTTTAGTTTCATAATGAAGGGTGCGAGAGGAATTGAAATGGGTTTCGCGTATCAAAACTACTTATTATTTGCCAAAAAACGAAAAAAATGAAGTTTTTTTTCAAAACTATTTTTTGAAATTCTGCTGAGAAGAAATTCCTCATCAACGTCTATCAATCCGTCAGTTGGTGTTTTGTGCTTCTAGTTGAATTATGGAATTCGCTCTAGAGTCATTTGCATCGCTAGAAAAAAGACCCCCGAAGAAATAAACAGTGCCCAGTCTCTTTTGGGAATCTTCACCAGTTGAACCATCACAAAACTCACTAGCAAAAAGACCACCACAAGAAGGATCTGGCCCAGCTCCAGTCCAATGTTAAAGCCTAAAAGAGGGAGGAACAAAGACTGCTCCTTCGCTAGGGTCATACGGATCGTATTGGCAAATCCCATTCCGTGAATGAGTCCAAAGAAAAGTGCGAGGTAATAATTAAGACGCATTAAGGTTTTGGCCTTATTGCGTAAAATAAGGTTGTCAAGTGCCGTTAATACAATGGTAAGTGGAATTAAGAACTCAACCCAATTTCCAGGAACTCGAAGGATTTCCATTGCACTTAAGGCGAGGGTTAGGGAATGCCCGATGGTAAAAGCAGTCACAAGAATTAAAATTTTCTTGAAATCTTGGATCGAGTAAGCCATGATTAAAACCAAAACGAAAAGTTGATGGTCTAAGGCATCCAAGGAAATAATATGCTCCCAACCGAGATTTAAATACAAAGTAAAGTCCTTCACAGAAATGTTTTTTAGTAAATGAAAGTACGACGAATCGCAAAAGTAAGAAAAATTGACCTATGAAATCAATAGAAAAAGACTCTAGGCAATTTCAGTTTGAAGGGCATTAATTTGGTACTTTTGCCGATTGAAAAAACAGGTAGTATGAACGGAGAAGAAAGGAATAAGGAAAGTTTTGCTGAACAGCCCAATTGGAGCGCCGTTTGGTCTGTAGCCCTGTGTGTGGCCGGACTCATTATTGCAGAATTTTTGCCCGCGAGTCTTTTAACTCCGATGGCTTCTGAGCTAACCGTAAGCGAAGGAACGGTGGGAATGGCCATCTCGGTCACGGCCGCCGTGGCTATGATTTCTAGTTTGTTTATCGGAGTCACCACCGCGAAATTAGACCGTCGGTGGGTTTTGATGGGCTTTAGCTTACTTCTTGTTTTCTCAAATTTAATTGTAGGTTTTGCTCCTAATTTTGGCATCCTTATTATAGGGCGTATCCTTCTTGGAATTGGAATTGGTGGGTGTTGGAGTATGATGGCTGCCACCGCCATGCGTCTGGTTCCTAAGGAGCATGTCCCCAAAGCTCTTTCGATTATCTTTAGTTCAGTTTCGGTAGCGACTGTACTTGCTGCCCCTCTGGGCAGTTTCTTAGGGATGCACATCGGATGGAGAAACGTATTCTTGCTTGCTTCTCTTGTGGGAGTGATTTCCTTTGTATGGCAGTTTTCTTCCTTGCCTGTAATGGCCTCACAAGGAGCGGTTAAACTTCGCGAAGTATTTAGGATTTTAAAGCGCAACGAAATCAGACAAGGAATGCTTTCTACTTTCTTTATTTTTATGAGCTACGCGATTTTCTTTTCCTATTTAAGACCTTTTCTCGAAAATGTTACGAATGTGAAAGACGCCACCTTAACCTGGGTTCTACTTAGTTTTGGTGTGGCGAACTTTTTGGGCGCAAGTCTATCTCGTTATGCTCTTGATTGGAATCTCCATAAAACGCTACTACTGGCGGCACTTTTCATGGGGATTTGTGTAGTGGGTCTCATGTATTGGGGGACACTCCTTCCTCCCACCGTGGTTTTAGTCTCTTTTTGGGGAATGTTTTTCGGAATTGTGCAAGTGGGATGGACCCATTGGCTCACCCGAACAATTCCTGAACAGGCTGAGAGCGCAGGTGGACTTCAAACGGGACTTATCCAGCTTGCCATTACCCTTGGCGCTTTGGGTGGGGGACTGGTTATTGACGCACTAGGAGCAAGAAGCGTCTTTTTGTTTAGTACCGTTTGCGCAGCGATTGCCACTGTGATTGGAGTATACGCCTTTCGAAATCATTTGAAATTTAAATAATTGTTTTCATAGAAATTCCTACTTTCGTAGGATGAAATTTGCGACTCAAAGATTTTGGTTTTTTCCATTCCTACTGCTTTTTTGTTTTGCTTCGTTTGCGAAGGCAGGCTCTAACCCGGAAGCAAAAGTACTGCTTATACATCCCTACCATGTGGGTAGCGTGGAGTTTAATTACTCATCTCAATCTCAGACCTTTCAAATCACGGGAAGGTTCTTCTTAGATGATTTAGAAAATGCACTTCGAAAAAAGACGGGGAAGATTCTCTATTTTCAAAATGAGTCGATGAAAAAGTCTCTAAACGAGGCTCTTCGAGCCTACCTGTCAGAAAATCTACGTCTAAGAGTAGAAGGAGAATTCCTAAACATTGATTATTTAGGATTTGAGGAGGACAGTGAATCTGTGGTGGTTTATTTAGAGTCTTCAAAAGTAGAAACGCCAAGGAAAGTGGAAGTCGCGGTGAGTGCGCTTTACAATCTTTTCGACGATCAAATCAACATCATTCACTTAACGGTTGAGGGCAAAAGACAAAGCCAGAGGCTAAACTATCCCGATCGTTACTTATTCAAAGAATTCTAGCTTTGGCCTGCGTTAAACTCTTCACAATACGCTTTTAACTCAGGGAAAAACGCATCGTACAATTTCTTAATTCGATCGAGGTTCTGTACCAAAACTTCGAATACATTCACCGAGTCCTCTAAGAATTCTGCTCGTCTTACGACATGATGCAATGATTTTCTCATCCCTTCTAAGGACTGATATTGCATAAGCCAGTTGTCGCGAATCATACTAGGGAGGGCGGATTTTAACCGTGGGGGCAACCACTCTTCATACTGCGTAAGGCTTTGATACGCCCACTGACAATGAGTGTGCCACTGAGCAGTAGAGTGAAGCCGCCTGTCATTCAAAATAAAGTAATCCAAAACAATGTCGGCAAACACGCCTGCATAATGTCCAGTCAGAGGTCGAAATAGCGCTTTGATTGCTTTGAACTTAGGATGGCTGTCGGTAAAGCGATCAATCGCATGATGAAGATCAATTCCTTTTTGAATTTCTCTGGGATAGGAAAGACGATCTTTTCGCTTTGCAAAGTCCACAAGAAGGTTTCCCACCAATTGCTCAGGAGAATAGGAAAGATAACTGTGGGCTAGGTAATTCAATAAAATGAGTTTAAAATAAGAGTTCGTGCAATTGATCGAGTTTGCTGATTTCCACTATTTGGATGCCGTATTTTTTCTTGGGAATCTTATTTAGTTTGGAGACCACAATGGTTTCGTAGCCTAATTTTTCCGCTTCAGATATGCGCTGCTCAATCTGCCTTACAGGGCGCACCTCGCCGCTAAGGCCAATCTCTCCTGCAAAACAAAATTTTTCTGAAATTGGAATGTCTTCATTGGAAGAAAGAATACTTGCCACAACGGCTAAATCTAAAGCAGGATCATCCGTTTTAATGCCTCCTGTCAAGTTTAAGAAGACATCTTTTGCTCCCAATTGAAATCCTGCTCTTTTTTCAAGCACGGCAAGCAGCATGTTAAGTCGTTTGCTATCAAAGCCCGTGGTGCTTCTTTGCGGAGTACCGTAGACCGCAGAAGAAACAAGTGCTTGAATTTCAAGGAGCATGGGTCGGTTCCCCTCGAGGGTCACCGCTACCGAATTTCCTGAAAGAGGTTCAAGTTTCTTCGTGATTAAAACCTCGGAAGGATTCTTCACTTCTTTTAGGCCCTGAGAGACCATTTCATAAATGCCGATTTCCGCTGTGGAACCGAAACGGTTTTTACTCGCACGAAGCAGTCTAAAAAGATGGTTCCGATCTCCATCAAAGTTTAGGACCACGTCGACCATGTGCTCTAAGACTTTAGGACCTGCAATTTGCCCATCTTTTGTAATGTGACCTACAATAATAATAGGTGTGGAGGTGCTTTTCGCGAACTTAATTAGCTCGTTCGAACAGTCCCGAATTTGGGAAACCGTCCCGGGAGAACTTTCTAAATTTTGAGAATGAAGAGTTTGAATCGAATCGATGATGAGCAGATCGGGCTGTAGCTTTTTTGCCTCGTGAATGATTTTCTCTACGGAGACTTCCGTGAATAAGTAGCAGTGCGGATTCTGAAGCTCGGTGAGTCGATCCGCACGCATTTTGATTTGCGAGGTGCTTTCTTCTCCCGAAACATAAAGAATCTTCTTTTTCATCTTAAGGGCTAACTGCAAGAGCAAAGTTGATTTTCCGATTCCCGGTTCTCCACCGATTAAAATAACAGAGCCCAAAACAATGCCTCCGCCCAGAACACGGTTCAGTTCCTCGGAATTGCTTTTAATTCTAGGCTCTTCCGTAGTTTCTACTTCCACAATGTTGATAATGTGGTTTTTCGATTTTTCTGCGCTCTGTTTGCTAGAGGATTTCTCTACTATTTCTTCCGCGAGTGTATTCCAGGATCCACACGTTTTGCACTGTCCGTGCCACTGCGAATACTGAGTGCCGCAATTTTGACAGAAATACACCGATTTTAGTTTGGCCACTAGTTCTATTTTTTAAATTCAAATGGCAATTTACACTTTTTAGCGGCTTATTTCGAAAAAAAAAGGAAGTAAAAAAGGGTGAGTAGCAAGAAAAAAAGAGGCTTTTTTCAACTTGAAGGTGCGCTTTTTAAATCTTCGTTTTAAACGAACTAAAATCTTTTTACCGATCTTGGTTCCAATAGCTAATTACCTAATATGCAGTGCGTTTTTGGCTCCATAGTTAACTAAGTTTACTAAGTAAAGAAAGAATAAAAAGAAATCAAATTGCGCTGCATTGTTTTTTCCTTTAACTTTGCACAAACCTAAATCAATGAGTAAAAAACCGACAAAATATATTTTTGTTACCGGAGGCGTGACATCTTCGTTAGGAAAAGGAATCATCTCAGCCTCACTAGGGCTTCTTCTTAAAGAGCGAGGATTTAATGTCACCATTCAAAAACTCGACCCGTATATCAATATCGATCCAGGTACTTTAAATCCCTACGAGCACGGAGAATGTTACGTGACGCAGGATGGAGCAGAAACCGATTTGGATTTAGGTCATTACGAACGATTTTTAGATTCCACGACTTCTCAAAACAACAACGTAACCACGGGACGAATTTATCAAACCGTGATTGAAAAAGAGAGAAGAGGGGATTTTCTTGGGAAGACCGTTCAGGTTATTCCTCACATTACAAACGAAATTAAGCGTCGTATTAAAATTCTTTCTAAACAGAATTACGATATTATTATTACAGAGATTGGGGGGACGGTCGGAGATATTGAGTCACTTCCTTACATAGAATCTGTACGACAACTTCGTTGGGAGCTTGGAGAACAAAACTCAATGGTAATCCATTTAACCTTGGTTCCTTATTTAGCAGCCAGTGGAGAATTGAAAACAAAACCTTCTCAGCATTCTGTTCGCCAACTCATGGAATACGGAATTCAAGCCGATATTTTGGTTTGCCGCACCGAGCACAGCATAACGAAAGAAATTAGGGCAAAACTAGCTCAGTTCTGTAACGTGGACATTGCAAGTGTAATTGAATCGAAAGATATGGAAACCATCTATGAGGTTCCTTTAAATCTGCAGAAGCAAAATTTCGACGAAGTCGTTTTAAATGCCTTGAATTTAAAATCAGACAAAAAAGCAGAACTTAAGGATTGGAAACAGTTCTTAAAGCGCTATAAAAATCCGAAAAGAAAAGTAGAGATTGCTCTTGTGGGTAAATATGTCTCTCTGCAAGATTCTTATAAATCCATTGTAGAATCCTTTATCCATGCGGGCGCAGAACTCGAAACTGAAGTCAATATTCGCTGGGTATATAGTGGCGAGATTACGCAGGAAACCGTGGCTCAGACCTTTGAAGGAATTGACGGGATCTTAATTGCGCCAGGCTTTGGAGATCGAGGCATTGAGGGAAAAGTGGTAGCTGCACAGTACGCAAGAGAGGCCAAAATCCCAACCCTTGGAATTTGTCTAGGGATGCAAATTATGACCATTGAATTCGCTAGAACTGTGCTAGGTCTAGAAAAAGCCAATTCGGTTGAATTTGATTCCTCAACCCTGGATCCAGTCATTTCCTTAATGGAAGACCAGAAGAATGTGGTGGAGAAAGGGGGAACCATGAGACTGGGAGCTTGGAAATGCAGCTTGAAAACCGGCTCGAAACTCCACGAAATCTACGGAGCCAAAAACATTTCAGAGCGTCATAGACACAGGTATGAATTTAATTCTGAGTATACGAAGGAATTTGAATCCAAAGGACTCGTTCCCACAGGATTTAATCCTGAAACTCAGCTTGTGGAAACTTTGGAATTAAAGGACCATCCTTTTTATGTAGGAGTGCAGTACCATCCAGAGTATAAAAGTACCGTAGAATCGCCGCATCCGCTCTTTGTAGCCTTTGTGAAAGCGAGTCAAACAAAAAAATAAAGCCCTAGTAGCCGTCTCAATATTGGGGCGGCTATTTTTATGATTATTTTCTTAAAATTATTGTGTGCACTGTTGCTTTCTTTTCTATAGCAGTGGTCTTCCCGATGGCTTGTTTAGTTAACTTTTTTTGAACATCCTTTTTAACGGTTGCATTTACTTTTTTTGCAGTTCCGTTTGACTTTGTTTTCATAATTAGAAAATTTTAGATTAAACAATAGGGGATACCGATTTTTTAGGCGGATAAATTTGAACGCAAATATTTTGCGACGTTTATTTTTCGGGAATATTGTAAGAATACTATCTATTACCATGTTTTTTATGAGTGTCCATCTTTTTGATTTAAAAAGTTTAAAAAAACATGAATAAGCAAACTTATAGTTTGTATATTTATATTTAAATAAACTAAAGACTATTTTTATAGTTTAAAAAAAGTCGAAAACAGAAACTATTGGTTTGGAAAAAGAGCAAAAAATAAACCATCTTCTTAATTCACAGCCTCCGGGGGTCGTGTATTTAAGTTCGTGGTTAACGGAAAATGAGTTCTCCACGCAATTGCTGAACCGATATAAGACCAGCAATTGGATTTATTCTATAGGAACGGGAGCTTGGATGCGGGTGGGTGATAAGCCTACCTATCAGGGTGCTTTGTCCGCATTGCAACAGCAAGCTGGTCTGAATATCCATCCTGGAGGTAAAACGGCCTTGTCCTTATTGGGAAAAACCCATTATCTGGAGCTATCTGCAAAACAGATAACATTGTTCGGGGGAAGCGATGAAAATTTGCCCGCTTGGTTTTCAAAATACGATTGGGAGGTAAAAGTGAACTACTTCAGCTCCACCTTCCTTCCGCCCAAAATAGGGTTGCAAGTTTTGGAACAGGGGGCTTTCAGTTTGTTGGTGTCCAACCCTACAAGGGCCTTAATGGAATGTCTGTACCTAACGCCCAAAAAACAAGAACTGGTCGAGTGCTACGAAATCATGGAAGGGTTGAACAACCTCCGGCCAAAACAGGTACAGGAGCTCTTGGAGGCATGTACGTCCATAAAAGTAAAGCGGCTTTTCCTGTATATGGCAGAAAAGGCACGGCATGATTGGTTTAAATATATCGATTTAGACGGAATAGACCTTGGAAACGGGAAGCGTTCCTTGGTAAAAGAGGGTGTTTATATATCCAAATACCAAATAACCGTCCCTAAAGCATTTAGAACGCCATAAGTCCAAAGTGCGGGAAAACATGCTGAGCGAACTTGGAGAAATAAATCGCAAGCAGCGTAGTGTGGATGTGAAACCTGTATTTGCTCATATCAAATCCAACAGAAACTTCAAACGATTCACACATATAGGAATGCAAAAAGCAGAATTATAGTTCGGATTGCATGCATTAGCGCACAATTTAAGAAAGAAAGGAGCTTAAACAAGAGCCTCTTTTTGCTCAATCACTACAAATCGTGCAAACCCACAAAATATTTACTTAAAATTAAGTATATAAAAAAACCGCCTCAAAATTGTATTGAGACGGCTCCTTTTGCGTGAAAACTTGGCGTTTTGTACTTCGTTCGTTTTTCGCCCAAACTAAAAGGAGGCTTTCAAAAAAAAAATAGTAATTTTGTGACCTTGAAATTTGCACTAGGCTATAGAATAGTTTTAGAGGAAGTTAATTTAGATACAGACCAAATACGATATAAGGAATGCGACAAAATAACGGATTAGACAAGAATCAGTTAATTAGTTTTATGCTCTTCTCAGCACTTATGCTAGGGGCGATGTTCTATTTTCAGAACAAACAAAACAAAGAAGCCGAAGTAAAAACCCAAGAAGCGGCCGCAGTCGCTCAGAAGGTAGAGGCAGTAAAGCCCGCTGAAGCTGCGATTTTGGCCTCTACTGATAGTGCCGAGGCTTCTGTTCAGACCATCCCTTTGGAGTCCGAGGAGCTACGGCTTGAATTTTCCACTTTAGGGGGAGGGGTTTCCAAAGTAGAGCTTAAAAATTACAAAGCGTACGATTCCAAAACAGACAAAGCGGATTTGCCCCTGGTCATTGTTGAAAAGAACAGTGCTTCTTACGGATTTGAATTTAAGGACAAAACGGGCAAAACCATCAATACAAAAGATTTACTCTTTTCTCCTAGTCAGAATGGTAATCAACTGACCCTTACGGCGCAAAGTGCAGGAGCCAATATTTCATTTGTTTACACTTTAAATCCAAATTATACGCTTGATTTCAAGGTGAGAACAAAAGGTCTTTCCCAAATCTCAAACGATTCCAAAGCTGCCTTTAAATGGG
The DNA here is from genome assembly GCF_054489265.1 of Chryseobacterium sp. A321. NCBI lineage: Bacteria > Pseudomonadati > Bacteroidota > Flavobacteriia > Flavobacteriales > Weeksellaceae > Chryseobacterium > Chryseobacterium sp. A321. The sequence continues at coordinate 942,820 of NZ_JBTMWZ010000001.1, forward strand.
ACTACAATGTAATCAATGTGGAGAAAGGACGTAGCCAAGAACAAACGCATTCCGAATTTTCTTACGCATTTAATAATTATAAATCCTACGATTACGATGGGAGAACAGGCTTAGACGAAAAAGGAGAAACCCTAAACTGGATTGGAGTGAAGCAGCAGTTTTTCGCCTCTATTATTGAGTCTTCGAATGGATTTAATGGATCTGTTGGAAATCAGGATATGATTGAAGAAGGACCCTATTTAAAGAAATTAAACTTTTCAGGGGATGTTCAAATGACGGCAGGAGAGTTAAACCAAGATTTCAATTGGTATTTCCTTCCCCTAGACTTGCCCCTTTTGAAATCATACGATAAGAATTTTGATGAAATCCTTCCTTTGGGATGGTCTTTCATTGGAACGATTAACCGTTGGTTTTTCATGCCTTTGTATAACTTCATTTCGTCCTTCGGAATTGCCGCAGGTTGGGTCATTTTCCTAATGACCATTATTGTGAAATTAATCCTCTCTCCCGTGATGTTCAAGCAGCATAAGCTTAGTGCGATGATGCGAGTCATTCGTCCAGAAATCGACGAGGTAAATAAACAATACAAAGATGCTGATGCGATGAAGCGTCAGCAGGCCACGATGGCAGTCTATCGAAAGGCCGGGGTGAATCAAATGGCCGGTTGTTTACCCGCGCTACTTCAGGTGCCTATTTTCTATGCACTCTTTCGATTCTTCCCTAACTTTATTGACTTGAGAGGAGAAAGCTTCTGGTTTGCAAAAGACCTAACCGCATACGACGATTTGATTCAACTTCCGTTTGCACTTCCTATCCTTGGAGACCATTTAAGCGTATTTGCGATTGCATGTACGGCTGTGATTTTAGTGTACACGATGCTTACCGCTGGGAACATGCAGCAGCCTACTGCGCCAGGAATGCCTAATATGAAGGTCTTAATGTATATCTTCCCTATCACCTTCTTGTTCTTCTTAAACACGATGGCTTCAGGACTTTCATGGTATTATTTTGTTTCCAATGCGATTAACATTGTCATTATCCTTGTGATCAAATATTGGATCTTGGATGAGAAAAAAATCCATGCACAGATTCAGGCGAACAAAGCCCAACCTAAGAAAGAAGGGAAGTTCCAAAAGCGTATGCGAGAAATGATGGAGCAGGCTCAAGAGCAGCAAAAAACCCAACAAAATCAAAAAAAACCTAGCTCGAATCGTTCGAATAAGAAGTAAGGTTTAGCCCAATAAAAATGAAAACAGGAAGCAAAAGCTTCCTGTTTTCGTTTTTTATATTAGTCGTATTTGAGTCGAAAACTTTGTCGATGATAGGGAGTGGGTCCAAATCGATTGAGGGCTTCGCGATGTACTTTGGTTGCGTATCCCATGTTTTTATCCCACCCGTACTGTGGAAACTCGGAATGAAGTTTACCCATGAGTTCATCTCGATAGGTTTTTGCTAATATAGAGGCGCAAGCCACTGAGAGAACTTTAGCGTCCCCTTTGACCACGCAGGTGTGAGGTATCGATCCGTAGGTATGAAATCGATTTCCATCGACAACAATATGCTCCGGTCTTACTTTTAAGTCATCTATCGCGAAATGCATCGCCTTAATACTTGCATTTAAGATGTTATGCTCATCGATCACAGCCGGGGGTAACTCCGCAATTGCATAGTCCCATGCATGCTGTTTAATATACAAAGCCATCTGCTGACGGGACTTTGCGGATAGTTTTTTTGAGTCGTTTATTAATTCATGAAAAAAATCTTCTTTTAATATGACGGCTGCGGCGACTACTGGACCCGACAAACAGCCGCGACCTACTTCGTCGCAACCTGCTTCTACTAGGCTATTTGTCAATTTTTTTATTAACATAATTCGTATTCGTTTTAATTCACATAAAGCGAAAATCCTTTCCCAAATATAAAAAATTTTTAAGAATTTATTAACTAAACGTTTGGTCAATTTAACAAAGTTTTGCACATTTGTCTATTGAAAAAATTTAATTTGATATGAAGAAACTAACAACAAGCGTTTTAGCCGTTGTGTTGACTTCGTCATTTGCACTTGTAAATGCGCAGGTTGACACCACTAGAACTGCAGATATCGAGGGCGTTGTCGTAACGGCACTCGGTATTAAAAGGGAGAAAAAATCTCTAACTTATTCTTCACAAGAAGTGAAGGCAGATGAAATTACCGGCGGGACGACCAACACTGGTAACGTAGCTTCTCAACTTTCTGGGAAAGTGGCAGGTTTACAGGTGAACACTAACAACAACTTTGGGGGATCTACCAACCTTGTTATTAGAGGGTACAAATCGCTGAATGGTGGGAATCCATTAGTCGTAATTGACGGATCGCCCGTAAGTAACAATTCCTTATCTGGTTTCTATGATTTCGGTAACTTCTTATCGGATATCAACCAAGAGGACATTGAATCGATGAACGTATTGAAAGGAGCTGCGGCTTCGGCTCTTTACGGAGAGAGAGGACTTAACGGGGTAATTGTGATTACTACCAAGAATGGACGTGGATCAAACGATAGCCGTTGGGGGGTAACGCTGAATACAGCAGCCAACTTTGGGGTAATTGATAAATCTACATTCCCAGAATACCAAAACAAATTTGGTGGTGGATACGCAGGGAACGATTTCACGTTTGGTTCTGATTACACGAACTACAACGATGACGGTTCCTTCGGACCTGCTTACGATGGACACCCAATTTACCATTGGGACTCTTTTGACCCAACGTCGCCAAACTACGGGAAAATGAGACCTTATGTAGCAGGAGCTCATACACCAGTAGACTTCTTCGAAACGTCTTCGAATTATGTGAACTCGATCACATTAGAGAAAAGTGCTGAGAAATCTAACATCATGCTAGGATACACAAACCAGATGATGACAGGGATTATGCCGAATTCTAATTTAAGAAAGAATACGCTATCCACTAAGTTCAACTTTGATTTTACAGATAAACTATCAGCAAGTATCTACTCAACTTTGACACTTCAAGATACGAAAGGTCGTAACGAAACTGGGTATTCTGATAACCAAATGTCTGCTTTCAGACAATGGTGGAACGTAGATGCGGATATGTATGCACTTAAGAATGCTTACAACAGAACAAAACAAAACATCACGTGGAACAGAAAATCTCCAACCAATCCAACACCGGCATATTGGGATAACCCTTACTTCGCAAGATATCAAAGTTATCAGACCGATGATAGAATTAGAAACTTTAGCTATGCAGCCGTTGACTATAAATTTAGTCCAAATGTTTCTGCAACCGCTAAATTATCTTATGACTATTTAGGAATGACGCTTGAGGAAAGATTAGCTGCAGGTTCTGCTCCAAGAGGATTTGGTGCTTCAGGTGACAACGTTACCTCTGGGTATTCAAAACAAACGATTAGACAAACCGAAGCTAACTTCGATTTATTAGCGAATTACAACTTTGACTTAAGTGATGATATGGACATCTCTGGGGTTGTGGGAGGAAACGTAAGAAGAAACCAATATGAATCTGACTATGCTTCTACAGAAGGTGGATTAGCACTACCAGGTTTGTATGCTCTTTCTAATTCTGCGGGACAACCTTTACCTGTTAGTGAGACTTTAAATAAAATCGCGACTGCAGGTGCGTACGCGACTGCGTCATTAGGGATTTTAGATACTTATTTCATCGACGGTACTTACCGTGTGGATAAATCATCAACTCTTCCAAAAGATAACAATGCTTATGGATACGGATCTATTGCAGGATCTATTGTTCTTTCCAACCTGGTAAAACCTAACTTCTTAAGTTTCTGGAAAATCCGTGGTAACTACGCTGTAGTTGGGGGAGCAACAAGTCCTTACCAGCTTAAGAATACCTATGGAAACATTGGTAACTTCGCAGGTGTAGTATTGTATGATACTGCTAATACTCTTGCAAACGCTGAACTTAAGCCAGAAAGATCGAAAGAGGTTGAGTTAGGTATGGAGGCGCAATTCTTCAGAAACAGATTAGGATTTGATGTAACTGTATACGATACAAGAACTGAAGACCAGATTATTAGCTTACCAATTTCAGTAGGTACAGGATATTCTGCAACTGTATTTAATGCAGGTCGTATTGACAACAAAGGGATTGAAGTTTCAGTTAATGCAACTCCAATTAAAACTTCCAATTTCTCATGGGATATGGACATTAACTTTGCGAAAAACAAAAACAAAGTTGTGGACTTAAACGGTGTTGATAATTACCAATTAGGAGGTTACCAAGGTGGTGTTACATTAAATGCAACCGTTGGTGAAGCGATGGGTACTTTAAGAGGTACAGATTATGTATATCACGAAAACGGTCAAAGAATTGTTAGATCAAATGGTCTTTGGCAGAAATCGGGTAACAGAGAAGTAATTGGAAATATTACTCCGGACTGGACTGGAGGGGTTAGAAACTCCTTCAAATACAAAGGTCTTAGTGCAAGTTTCTTAATTGACGTTCAACAAGGAGGAGATACCTTCTCTACTGACTTATGGTACGGGTACTCTACTGCGCTTTATGCGGATACAGTGGACCCAATGTACAGAGATCCTAGCGGAGTTGTACTACCAGGTGTTGATGCAAACGGAAATCCAAATACGGCAGAAATTGGTAACGGTGCATTAGATGCAAATTCATACTTTGGTTACAACCCTAAAGGGTATGGAAACGTTCCTAACAGTGAGCACGTATACGATGCTTCTTACGTGAAATTAAGAGAAGCTAGTATCTCTTATGCACTTCCTAAATCAATCCTTTCTGGAACATTTGTGGAAGCAGTTACAGTATCCTTAGTGGGAAGAAACCTTTGGATTATTCACAAGAATCTTCCGTATGCAGATCCTGAAGCAGGAGTTGGTGGTGGACTAAGATCAAGAGGTAACTCAATCGGTGTCTTACCAACTACTAGAGATTTTGGATTTAATGTCAATATTAAATTTTAATACTATTTGAACAATGAAAAAGTTAATTTATATAGCGTGTAGTATATTCCTTGCTACTTCAATCACAATGTCTTGTGAAAGGGATATCTCGAGCCTCAACGTAAATCCGAAGAAACCGGAAGTGGTTCCGTCCGCAAATTTAGTGGCGGCCTCTCAACAGTATCTTGCGGAACAGTGGGTGACTCCAAGTGTGAACTTAAATATTGCGAGATTCTTTACTCAACAGTGGACAGAAACTCAATATGTAGATGAAACCAACTACAATTTTGTAACTAGAAACCAACCTCAGAATCATTATAATACATTGATGAGGGATATTTTAGGACCACTTAAGACCGCTTCGGTTTATTTAGAAACAGAAGCAGAAAGTACAAATTATAGTACTGCAGATCAGGCTAAAATCAAAACCAATAAGCATGCAACGATCGAGCTTCTTTCTGTGTTTGCTTGGGCTAATTTAGTGGATACTTTTGGAGATGTTCCTTATTCAGAAGCACTTCAGAATGGAGAAACTAAAATTTTGCAACCAAAATACGATGATGCAGCTACCATTTACGCAGACTTAGAAACAAGACTGAATGCTGCTTTGGCTTCCATTACTCCTGGTCTTCCAGGATATGATGTAGATCTTGTCTACAAAGGAAACATGTCCAAGTGGAAAAAATTTGGAAATACCTTGAAGTTACAGATGGGATTAAACTTGGCTGATGTAAACCAAGCGAAAGCCAAAACGATGATCGAAAGCGCATACCAAGATGGCGTGATTTTAACGGAGGCAGATGCTTATTCTCATCCTTTTATGAACGGTCAGTTTGCAAATCCAGTTTATCAAAATTTAGTAGCGAGTGGTCGTGATGACTTTATTCCTGCGGATGTGTACATGAATTACTTAAAGAGTGTAAACGACCCAAGAGTACCAAAATACTTTACAGTAGATAAAGATGGAAATTACGAAGGTGGTCCTTATGGAGTACTTGCTGCTTACGCAAACTACTCACACATTTCACCAGACATTACAAAAGCGGACGTTCCGGGTAGAATTTTAGATGTTGATTACACGAAATTCATGCTATTAGAAGCTGCTGCTAGAGGATTTAGTGTTGGGAAAACTGCTGCTCTTTGGTATGTGGATGCTGTAACACAGTCTATGAATACATGGGGAGTTGATGCTGCCGATACGGCTGCTTTCCTTCTTGCAAATCCATACGATGCGGTTAACTGGAAGAAATCAGTTGGTTTAGCTGCTTGGAGTGCAATGCACAACAGAGGAATTGAAGCTTGGTACTTCTTTAGAAGACTTGATTCACCTACTCTAGTGGTTCCAGGAATTGCAGACGGGTTGGTATACAGAATGCCATATTCTAGTAACGAATATTCAACTAACGAAGTGAATGTGAAAGCAGCAGCTAGTGCTATTGGAGGAGACTCTTATACGACTAAGTTGTTCTGGGACATTCATTAATATTTAGAATTATATTTTTAAACCGCCTTCGGGCGGTTTTTTTTACCTTTATACAATTCTACCATACACAACACCAAAATCGAAATCCTATGAAAAAAATTCTATTTAATACCTGCATGATTGCCCTTCTGGCGACACTTATTAGTTGCTCGTCCAAGAAGGTAAGCTTTGAGAATATACAACAGATGGTGTATTCTAACAATTTTAACTTCATTGCGAAAGATTATACGAGTCGAACGACTTATAGTGCGCCCGCTGGCACCGGACGGATTGTGAGTACCACAATTCAAGACGGGACAAGTGATAAAATAGGTGTGCAAGTGAATCACGACGAGTTAAGAATCAATTTGCCAATTAACGACAAGGAGTCCAAATTAGACAAGACCTCTTTGGTGGCACTTTCTCAAGACTTCACCGTCGCTAGAAAAACATTGGACAATGGAAACATTCTTCTTAATTTCTTTTTGAATGACCAAACCGATATTAACCTTGTGAAAATGGAGGTGGATAAATCTGGAAAGATTGATTGCTCCATTGAAGGACCCAATCAGAAACCTCTCCTTTTTGTAGGGACAATTGAAAAGAACTAAAATTTCTAATTTGATTTAATGAGCCGCCTTTTGGCGGCTTTTTTATGCTCATATTTCAGCTTTTTTGAAGCGCTTTCGCAAACCCTCGAAGTTTCTTTCTTTTTTAACGATTGATGCTGGATCAAAGGATTGTTACTCACAATCGTTTTCAGTATGTAGTATGGTTACGGGAGATCTGACCTTACTATCCAATGCGATTTATTCAATAGTTTGCTTTTTTTTCATGTGTTTTCTAATTCTGAGTAAAGGAATGTTGGTTTTAGTAGAATGAATATTTCCTTTCATTTAAGAAGGTGAAATATCATAAATGTTTTCTGTCAAGTCGCTTAGGACGGGCGTTCACAAAGTTTTATATGAATGCGATTCATATTGTGGTTAATGTATTCAATCTGACATTTTCGTTCATTATCTAAAATTTATTAAGAAATTTTTAACAAAACCCTTTGTGGTTTTAACAAATATTTGCACATTTGAATATCCAAAAAATTTAATTTGATATGAAGAAATTAACAACTAGCGTTCTGGCCGTTGTATTGACCTCTTCGTTTGCGCTCGTGAATGCGCAACAAGGGGACTCGGTAAGAACTCAAAACATTGGTGAGGTAGTCATTACCGGAGCCTTGGGTATCAAAAAAATTGTTGATGCTCAAACTTCTGCTCAGCAAGTTGTAACGGCTGAGGCCTTAAACCAAGCCTCGAACTCGAATCCAATTCAAGCTTTAACAGGGAAGGTATCGGGGTTACAGATTACTCAAACCAATAGCAGTGTCAACAGTTCAAGCTCCATTCAGCTGAGAGGAGCTCGTTCCATTACAGGGAACAACGAAGCACTGATCGTAATAGACGGGGCAATCTCCACGGCCTCGATCTTTCAACAGTTGCCTACCGATGTTATTGAATCGGTAAACGTAATTAAAGGGGCGCAAGGATCAGCCCTGTATGGATCAGACGGGGTAAACGGGGTGATTGTGATTACCACGAAGCAAGGATCAAGACGAGGTCTTACTGTAAATTACAGTGGGACTGTAGATTTTGAACAAGTTGCGAAGCTTCCAATTCGACAAACAAACTACGGCCAAGGTTGGGACGGTGCGAGAGACCAATATGAAAATGGGGCGTGGGGTCCCGCTTTTGATGGATCTATGACCACTTATGGATATCCACTTTACGATTATGACGGAGATGGCTTCTTTAATTTGGATAGCTGGAATTACGGTTCCGACGATATGACTTCTGGAGACATTCCAGCTCAGATTGCCGGCAGGTATGAGGCGAGAGATGAGGTGAAGAAGTTCTTTAAAATGGGTTCTGTCTTTAGTAATGATTTAACGATTAATGCGGGAAGTGAAGGGAAGTATGCCCTTTTGAATATTTCTCATATGAATCGGAACTTTGTAATCCAGGATGATACGAACCGAAGAACCTCTTTACTCTTTAAAGGGGGAGCTAAGGTGAACAAGTGGACGATCGACGGAAGTGTGAATTATATTCGAAGAACGACTTCTGAAACCAATGGAGGTCTTTATTGGGATTTACTTCAATCGGCACCAGACATTCCAGTTACGGCGTACAAAGACTATCCGGACAATGCCTATGCATGGAATATCTATTATTTAAACCCGTACTGGTACATTAAGCATAACCGAAGCAATTATTCTGGAAATTTCTTAAATGCAACCGCGTCCTTGGGGTATCAAGTGAACGATCATATTTCCGTAAAGTACACGGGGAACATACAGAACAACAATACAACAAGTACTCAGTACCAAGACGATTGGTCTAACTCGTTGATTCACCCGGATTACAGACCTTACATTAGTTCCATTGTTTCCAACCTAAATATTCGTCAAACGAATGATTTGAGATACTACGGCGATTTACTCGTTAATTTCAATTACGACTTGACCGAAGATTTGAACATGAACTTAACGGTGGGAAATAACTACCAAGAAAGACAATACAAAGTGTCTGAAGCGGGAGGGACGAACCTTGACATTGCAGGACTATATTCCATTTCAAACGTAACCAAACCCTACGCGGCAACAGCCCTTGAAAATGGAACTTACAGAAGAAACTCTTACGCATTCTTTGGTAACTTAGACTTAGCGTATAAAAACTTCCTATTCTTAAATGCAACGGGAAGAAACGAATGGACTTCTGTGCTTCCAAAAGACAACAATTCATACTTCTATCCTTCTGTAGGACTTTCCTTTGTTCCAACAAAAGCATGGGATTTTGGTGGAAATGTACTTAACTACATGAAAGTGTCTGCTAACTGGGCGCGTGTAGGGAACTCAAGTTCTATCGGTTGGTATGGTATCAACCAGATCTCAGAGATTGGAAGCGGATTTCCGTACACCAACGGTAGTCTTTCGTATGTAAATTCACTGAATGCAACGGATCCTGAGATTCGTCCAGAGTTCGTAACCAGTAAGGAGATTAACTTAGCATTAGGATTCTTAAGAGACCGGATCACACTTTCCGGATCTGTGTTCCAACAAGATACTGATGATTTGATTACCACTCAAACGACATCGAATGCCTCTGGGATTAACACCAAATTAATTAACATTGGTCTGATGCAGTCCAAAGGTTTAGAAATTGATTTAGGCGTTTCTCCTATTCGCACGAAAGATTTTACGTGGGATATGAACTTCTCATATTATACGGCGCAATCGAAGGTACTTAAGGTGACCGACGAAACCGACGAAGTAAGTTTACTTACATTAGGATCAAGAGCAGGTATTTACGCAAAAGAAGGATACTTGTTCCCGCTCATTAAAGTAAACATGATGCAGCGTGACGAAAATGGGAACATTATCGTGAATTCCGCAACAGGAAATCCACTTGTGACTTCCAATTTAGTGGAAGCTGCCACTGCGGTGCCGAAACATACCTATGGATTTACAACCAACGTACGATACAAAGGACTGAAATTAGGGGTGGTAATGGATTACAGAACCGGACATAAATTTGTTGGGGATGTGGCCAATGGGCTTTCTTTTAACGGAACTATTTATGAGTCTGGACAAATGGATAGAACCCAAGGGTATATCATTCCAGGATCGGTTTACGATAACGGTAGTGGAACCTACGTTCCCAATACGGATGTCTATGTAGGAGGTAATCACGCAGACTACGGTGGTGTACTTTCTTACTATTCAAGTATCTACAACCGTATTGGTGAGAACTTCCTATTTGATGCGACCGCATTCAAGGTTAGAGAATTATCGCTTAGTTATTCTTTATCTCAAAACATTCTTGCCGGTACAGGTATGAACGAACTGACCTTCGGAGTGCATGCGAGAAATCCATTTGTGAAGTACGCGGATGACAACTTAAACTATGCGGATCCGGAAACGAGTTTCACCTCAGGGAATGCGAAAGGAATTGCGACCAGTACGCAATACCCTAACCAAAGAACCTACGGTTTCTCATTAAATGTTAAATTTTAATCTCGAATAATATGAAAAAGTATATAATCGCGTCGTTAGCTGGACTTCTAGCTTTAACGTCGTGCAGGTTGGATGATAATTTAAATCCAAACAAACCCGTATCTTCTGCCATTAGTTTAAAGCAAAGGTTAGCCGCGGCACAAACCTCAACCTACGCGATTCAGGCAGGTCGAATGAATGCCCTTGGAAATCTGTGGATGAACGCATGGACAGGGAACAATTACCAGTACGGAAATCCCGCTACAGATGAAACCAACTTAACGCTCCATTCAGGCTTTTATGCTGGTATATGGAACGATATGTACCGTGCAGTGACGCGCCTTCAGGTGATGATCGATTCAGATCAGGCCGCGCAAGCACCTAATCACGTGGCCATTGCTAAGATTATGAAAGCGTACTACATGCAATACATTGTGGATCTTTACGGGGACATCCCGTATACCGAAGCATTTCAAGAAGCGGATCTTGTAACACCCACATACGATAACGATGCAGATGTTTATAAGGCCTTGGCAACTGAGTTAATGGAAGCGATCACTCTTATCAATAACAGCGGAAGTGCTGATTTTGCGGTGAGCGCAACGGAAGATGTCATGCTTGGCGGAAAAATGGCTGAGTGGAAGAAATTCGCAAATACCATTCTCTTAAAGTATGCAGTAAGATTATCCAATACCACGGACGGTACTGGAGTAGCGACCAGAAATGAAATTCTTGGAAAACTTGCAGGAGCACAGTTTTTAACGGCGGATGTAAAAATTCAACCGGGATACAATGCCTCCACGGCTGCAAGTCAGAACCCTTTATACAACTGGTTTGGTAGACAAACAGCGACCGGATCTTCCAATACAGGAGGGTACCTGCTATATCGCGCTTCAGACCATATTGTGAAAACCTTAACAGGGGACGTAAATAAAATTACAGCCGGGGTAGTAGACCCTAGAGCGGGCTTCCTCTTTGCAACGGCGACGGAGTATTGTACAAAAATAGTATCTTACCAAGGGCTTGTTCAAGGAGCTGTCAAAGCTGTTGACGACTGCCCAGATGGCACCAAACGTGCAAACGGAAACTTCTCCGGTTTCGGTGGAATCTTTGCCCAAGCGGCCGGTACGGGATCTAGTGCACCCGGTGTGGTCATGTTCCTTGCGGAAAGTGAACTACTTCAAGCCGAAGCTGCTGTCTATTATCCAGGTACATTCTCAGGAGGTCAATCGCATTTTGAGAAAGCGGTACAAGCTTCGTTTGTGGCTGACGGACTCACAGCGGTAGATGCAACCGCATACTTAGCTGCGATTACGGCCAAACCACAAGTAGGTTGGGGATTAACGAAAGAAGATCAATTGGCAGCAATTCAATACCAAAGATGGATTGCACTTACCAATTACAACGCACTTGAAACCTTTATTAATTACAAGAAAACGGGGTACCCTGTAACGCCACTTTCTTTATCAACTTCAAAAACAACCAAACCGTTTAGACTTGTATATCCTGCATCAGAATATTCTGCGAATGCGGCGAATGTACCTCAAATGACGGGAGACGATGTGTTTGATAGAGCAAGCGACCTTACCCCTTTCTGGTATAAATAAGAACAAAGCTTGCTAAAAATTAAAATTAATGAGCAACTCAAAAGTTGCTCATTTTAAATCTTATCCATGAAGAAAATCATACTTATCTTTTGTCTTGTTTCCTGTATCGTATCCTTTGCTCAAAATTGGGCTTCAGGTGGAGACTCCTTTGAAAGCGATAGACTTCGCTCCGTCCTTTCTAAAAAATCTGTCCAGTACAATGAAGTAGAAGGGTCGGTCTATTTGAATGATAAATTCATAGAGGCGCAAATTAAAGGCGTGGAAGGGCAGTGGCCTGTACGTTACGATGCATACAAAGACGAGATCGAAGTAAGCAAAGATGGGGAAGTATTTGTTCTCAAAAAAGAACCAGAATTTGAGGAGATCAATTGGATAGGAAAGGGAGATAAGGCCCGTTTGGTGTCCTATGAGGATGGAAATAAGAAGGTGTTAGGGTATTTGTTCTTAGTGGAGCAGACGCCAACTTACACTTTGTATAGAAAAGACAAAGTCAATTTCAAAGAAGCCAAACAAGCGAGCACTCCCCTTGAAATTCAATTGCCAAGCCGTTTTGTACCTAGTTCTACGACGTATTACATCCAAAGTGGAGATACGTTCTATGAAATTGCGAAGAAAGGCAAAGGGTTAGAAAGTCTTTTCCCAGAAGGGAAAAAGGGTCTTTCCAATTGCGTAAAAGAGTCGAAGTTAAAAGAAAACGAACTCTCAAGTGTGAAGGCCTTTTTGAAATGCCTTCCCAATTAAAACAAAACCAAGTCACAGGATATTCCTGCTTCATAACTTGTAATTTTTTCAATCAAGTTAGAGAGGCTAATATGAATTAGCCGAAATCGACTCATGTTTCATGAGTCGATTTTTTATTTTGCAGTATATTTGCATAACAAACCCTTAGAAATGACAATTAAAGCCACACTACAGAAAAAACTCTCTGAGTTAATTCAGAATTTATATCAAATTAATGACATCACACTCGAGGTCCAAGACAACAAAACGGATTTTGAGGGAGATTTCACAGTGGTGATATTTCCTCTTGTAAAACTATTGAAAAAGAGTCCTGATTTAATTGGTTTGGAATTGGGAGGAGCCCTTACGGGCAATACAGATTTTGTTCATGACTTTAATGTGGTGAAAGGGTTTTTGAATTTGAAGTTGAAAGATGAGTTCTTTCTGAAAGAACTTTTAGCCACCCAAAGTGGACTCGATCAAATTGAACAGAAAGAGAAGACTGTGATGGTAGAGTATTCCTCGCCGAACACAAACAAACCTCTGCATTTAGGGCACATCCGAAACAACCTTTTAGGGTTTTCGGTCGCTGCTATTTTGAAAGAAGCAGGCTATCATGTGGTCAAAACTCAAATTATAAATGATCGTGGAATCCATATCTGTAAGTCGATGCTTGCGTGGCAGGAATCTGGACTAGAACAAACCCCTGAGTCCACGGGACTTAAAGGTGACAAATTGGTGGGAAACTACTATGTTGCTTTTGATAGGAAGTATAAGCAGGAAATAAAGGAATTAATGCAGTCCGGACTCTCGGAAGCAGAGGCAAAAAAAGAAGCCCCTTCTATTAAGAAAGCGCAGCGGATGCTACTCGACTGGGAGAAAGGAAATCAAGAGGTTCGTGATTTATGGAATACCATGAATTCTTGGGTTTACGAGGGTTTTGGAGAAACCTACAAGAACCTTGGAGTTGATTTTGATCAGGTCCAATACGAAAGCAATACGTACCTATTAGGAAAGGATATCATTCAAAAAGGACTCAATGAGGGAGTCTTTACACGTCGTGAGGACGGATCCATCTGGGTGGATCTGTCTGCTGAGGGATTGGATGAAAAGCTCCTTCTTCGCTCTGACGGAACCTCCGTGTATATGACGCAAGATTTAGGAACTGCAGTGCAGCGATTTAAAGACAATCCCATCCATAAGTTAATTTATACCGTTGGAAATGAACAGGATTACCACTTTCAAGTCCTTTTCAAAATATTAGGGAAATTAGGATATTCTTGGGCAGATCAACTTTATCACCTGTCCTATGGAATGGTGGAGCTTCCCGAGGGTAAAATGAAATCTAGAGAAGGGACGGTTGTAGATGCAGACGATTTAATGGAGGAAATGTACCTTACAGCCAAAGAGAAAGCGCAAGAATTAGGAAAGCTTGAATCCTTAAACGAGGAGCAGAAAGAGGCCTCTTACAAGGCTGTGGGTCTAGGAGCCTTAAAATACTTCATGCTAAAAGTGGACCCTAAAAAGAAGATGCTTTTTAACCCAAAAGAGAGCATAGATTTTAACGGAAATACAGGTCCCTTTATTCAGTACACTTATGCACGAATTCAGTCCTTACTTAGTAAGGCAGGCTTCGAGGACTCGACTGAGATCTCTTTCTCTGGTGAACTAAATGAGTATGAGAAAGAACTGATTCAAGTACTTTCCAATTATAAAGAAGTGGTAGGGAAAGCAGCGGATGCTCTTTCACCAGCACATGTCGCTAATTATGTATACGAGCTCGTAAAATCCTACAACGCATTCTACCAAAATACTCCCATTTTAAATGGGGAGCAGGAGCAAAAGAACTTACGCTTAACTCTTTCGTTTGTAACAGGGAGGGTTATTCAGCGAGCCTTAGGCCTTCTGGGGATTTCAACCGTACAAAGAATGTAAAAGACTACCTTTCAAAATTCGTTCTTGAAATACCTAGTTCAGAGCTGAAATTACATTGCAACTTATATAAGACCACTGTTTTGAGTGGTCTTTTGATTTTTTAAGGTTTGGGGCAAATGAAAAAGAGCTGAATTCTTTTTTTAGAAAACAGCTCTTACAAATTGACTAGAGAAAGGGGTCGTTTAGTTTACGACCTTGATGCCTGAAGCAAGCACGCGAATCTCTGTTTGTGGTTTCGTGATTTTTGCAATCTCTGAAGCAGATTTTCCTGCATCCTGAGCGTAGTGCTTAAGTTCTTTAACCGAAGTCACCATCTTTTCCGCATCAGCATCTAAGAGAATGGTTTTTCCCATAATGTCTTGAGGAAGGAAAAATGCGTAGTCTTTCATTTTTACAAACACGCGTGTGTCCATGTCATTAACAAGGGTTAACCAGCATCCTTTCTTTTCACAGACTCCGCTTACCTCTGCTCGGATCACAAGGTTTTCTAATTTGTCTTTACTTGACATCTCGCGAACAAGTTTGTCTGCACTGTATACATCGAAGGTTTGAGCTTCACTAACACCAGAACCGTACTCTTGACCCTTGGTTGCAGGGGCAATATCCGCTACTTGAGCATTTAGAGTAAGGGAGGCTAAGAACAGGCCGGTTAGAAGGATTAATTTTTTCATAACTTTATTTGTTGATTATTTATTGTGTATAATTTTATTATTTTGGAAGCTCGGGAGCTCTCATTTTGTAACGTAAACTGTGGAGCGATTTAAGGAAGTTTTCAAGGTCCACAAGTTCAGTTTCTGAAAGATTAAGACTGGTTAGCATACCGGATTTTTCTGGTGAGATTCCCCGCCCGCTTTCTTTCCATTTCTCATTGGGCATTCCTGCGTTGTACATATTTAATACGCCACGAATATCGGGAAACAATCCGTTATGCATGTAGGGGGCAGTGTGAGAGATTTCTCGAAGAGATGGCGTTTTGAATTTCCCGACATCTTCCTTGTTTTTGCTGATTTCGTAGCGTCCTAGATCTTCGTATTCACGGTCGAAATAAGTAAGTCCTACATTGTGAAACTTCTGATCTGAAAAGTAGGGTGTATTGTGGCAGTTAATGCAATTGGCTTTGGTTCTAAAGAGATGAAGTCCTCGAACTTCGGAATCGCTAAGTGCGTCTTTTTTTCCTTTTACAAATTGATCGAAACGAGTAGCGGGACTTAAAAGGGTCCTCTCAAAGGTTGCAATGGCTTTGTCTATTTTGTCTTGTGTGATTTTCCCTTCGCCAAAAGCCTCTTCGAAAAGCGGTCTGTACGCTTTTATCTTGGCTATTCGTTTTACGGCAAGTTTGGAATGAATATTCATTTCCACTGGGTTTTCAATTGGGAATTTCACTTGGTCTTCTAAATCCTTTGCTCTCCCATCCCAGAATAAGGAAGTGGCGTACGCAATGTTTACAAGTGTAGGGGTGTTTCGTATGCCTAGTTGGCGATCGTGGCCATACGCGACTCTTCTTGCGTCTGCCCACATCAGTTCCGGATCGTGGCAACTGGCACACGAAATTTGGCCGGACTCAGAAAGTCGAGGATCAAAGAAGAGAGTTTTTCCAAGTTCTTCTTTTTCTTTGCTGTAGGGATTGTCTTTCGGGAATTTCGGTTTGGGAAGGGGGCCAATGTCCTGAAAACCCTCGCGAGCCTCCTCAAACAAATGAGCTTCTGGCCAAGTGGAGGGATCTCCGCTGGAGTACAGGGCTCTTAAATCAATGCCTCGGTCGGCGCGCGTGGATTCATTCACCGGAGTGAAGGAATAAACTAAAACCAGAAGCGCGACAAGCGGAAGTACAAATTTCATAGTCTTTAATAATAAATCACAAGTCCAAACTCGGCAGAGCTGTAAGGACGGTTAAAATGGTCCGGAAGTTCACTTGAACTGCCGTTTTTAAATAAGCCCTCAAAATTAGCGAAAATCTTATAATTCGAGTCTTTTTTGAGTTTTCCAAGGAATGCGACTTCTAAAAACCCTCCGGTTTTGCTTAATCCCTCGTAAAGGTGATCCGGCGAAATGACGTTCGTGTAGAAGAACGAATCGGAGGAGGCCGCTGCATAATTTAAGCTGGTCTTTAGCGGGATGTACTGCTGGAGACCCAATTCGAGGCTGAGGGTGGCTTTTGGGTTTTGGTAGATTTCTTTCAGACCGCTAAGTTTCATCGTCCAGCTATCGGCAATCTTGTCGGTCACGCCCAGAAGGTCTCGCGCCCTAAAGAAATGCAGGGCATTTGAAAAACGAAGCCCGTAGTTCAGTCCCTTTTTATTTTGGGTCGTCAGCTGCGTGTTTAAAAAGAATTTATCAGAAGTCAGTCGGTAGTTCTGACCCTTTTCCTCCTTATTGTAATTGTCCCCGGTTTTAATGCTAACGCCAAAGTCGGCTAATAGTTGATGCGCACCAATGTGTGTGAGAAAGGTCCCAAAGGTGGCATGCTCCATAAGCCGGTATTTCATTTTGAGGAGCTGAGGATCGATATACACCTGGCTATTGGCGTCTTTGCCAAAGATCTCCTCCAGAGCATAGCGGTATTCGTAGTTTAAATTGAGCTCAGACTGCAGCGTGTGGTATTGGTAGCCTGCTCCGAACTGGTACTTGTAGGTCTTGTATAAAAAGTCCGAATAGGATTGAAAGTTAACCACGCGACCGTAGCCGTTCGAGAAACGAACGTAGGTGTCGGGATAGGCGGGGGCATTAATGTACTCATTTACGGCCATCACGTCGTTGGTCTCGGTGCTGCGCCCCACGCCGGCAACAAGGGATAATTGGTGCGCGCCCAGCTGATAACCCGCGCGCAGTTTTGCGCCGTAGTCGGCCGTAAGGACCGAGGGTCTGGGATCGGCTTTTCGATACGAACTCTGGGCGTTATAGTATCCTTCAGCGCCCAATCTGAGTGGCCCCTCTTTTAAGGTGGCCCCGCCGCTTAGGGTGTAATTCTGAGTTTCCCAATCGGCTGGCTTGGGAACCAGCAGGTAATTGGGGTTTAAAACCAAATCCGAATCGGTGCGTCTGGAACTGAGGTTATAACCCATGTTTTTTTCCATCCGGTGCTCGTACCCAAACTGGCCAAAGAGTCTTAGTTTTTCACTCGGGTTGTAAATCCCTTTTGCCTCAAACCGGTA
Organism: Chryseobacterium sp. A321; assembly: GCF_054489265.1. Classification (NCBI taxonomy): domain Bacteria; kingdom Pseudomonadati; phylum Bacteroidota; class Flavobacteriia; order Flavobacteriales; family Weeksellaceae; genus Chryseobacterium; species Chryseobacterium sp. A321. The sequence goes on from NZ_JBTMWZ010000001.1 coordinate 960,691, forward strand.
GGCCGTAGACTGCTCCGGGGTTTGCACCCGTTTGAGTCCCGCATCTACCACTTCGTGCGAGAGCTTAGTGAGGGTGTAAGTAGCCAAATTTAAATTGGTGACCTGCAAAGGATTTTGCTTAAGCGCACGCTCGTAATTTTGGTGCAGCGCCGTTTGAGCCACATTAAGAGTGTCTTTAAGTTGTGCTGAGAGCACGCTAGTTCCGAGGATAAATCCGGTCAGTAAGAGTCGTTTCATTGTTAATTGGCGAAGCCTTTAGGGGTCGCTTTTTCCAGTTTAATAAAGTCGTTCGAACTGTTATTGGTGTCTTCCAGAATTTTTCTTCCACTCGGTAGGGTGGTTTTGGTTTTGCGGATGACACTTTGGGAATTGTAGGCAGCATCCGTGTTTGTGTGGCCTGCATCCACGGAGGAGGTTAGCATTTTAGGCCTTGGCGAACTCGGGTTGTAATGTTGAAGTTCCACGCCGTCAATAAGAAGGCTGCTTGGTATTTGTTTAAAGTAGCTGGAATTGGAACTTACCGTCGTCACGCTAGGATTGGTGTAAGCGCCAAAGGAAGCAAAGTCCTCGGTTCTAAAGATGGCAAAGCTGTCCCTTCCAAAAGAATCCATTAAAAGATCCTTGTTGTTAGAATAGTATCCCGGAATCCCCCAGTAGGCAATCTGCACGTCGGGAACCGCGGGATTTTGAATGTCGGATTTAAAGACCGCCTCACCGATGCTTTCTCTAAAGTCTCCCAGGTACACCTCAAAGTCGGCGCCGCTTAAATCCACCGTCAGACTTGGGTCGCGCACTTCGATCGGGTCTCCCGTGTTATCTAGTAGGGGCGCTTTATGGTTTACCCCCGTTGCGGCCACTAAGAAGCTTTCTCCGGGCTCAATAGGGTAGCTGATTCCGGTTCCGGGAATCTGAATCACATAGTCCGCGTAGACGTAGTCGGTGTTTGCTTTACTGCCTAGACTCATGCCGAGGGATTTGGACCAATCGTATTGTCCGTTAGGCAGCGTATAGTCCGCGGTCGTGGTGTTGATTTTTCCAAAAAGCTGCGCAATGTAAAGGCCATCGGCGTAGAGCGTCTCGTTGGAATTGTTGTAAATTTCAATAAATTGATCTCGGAACATCGCCCCTTGGGTGGTGTGGGAGCCCGAGTAGTAAATTTGTTTAATCACCAAATTTCCTAACCGCGCCGTTTTTAATGCCACGAGCGTCGAGGTCACATTCACGTTCACCGTCACGTTTTCTTGAACGCCGTTAAAGTGCACCTCAGGCACCTGCGGGTCGTAGCCAAAGCGCTGCGTAAATTGGTCTCTACTCAGTGTGGAGGTGGCCGTTACGGTGTAGTTTCCCGGCAGTATTTGAGTGAAAGCGGCCTGGCCGGTTTCGTTGGCATTCTGCGTATACACGTCCCCCGTCCCTGTATTGGTAAGAACCACTGTAGTGCCTGGTGAGGCCTCCGCATTCAAGTCGGAATCGTAGTGAGTGCTCACGGTGAAATCCACGGGTTGTAAGGCAGTGGCGCCTTTGCCGAAGTCGTCGTCTCGGCAGGAGAGGACGATTAAGAAAGCAAAAAGGCTGTAAAGAAGGTTTTTCATTGGTGAGGCATTTGAAGGATTAAAATTCGTATTCGATTTTCGCGCCGAAGCTTAAGTCAAGGAGCCCGGGCTGAAGTCGTTTCACGTACTGTCCGTTTTCGTAAACGCGTGTGGTTTGTTTTAAATCAAGAAAGTTGTTGCCATAAAAGGAGAGTCTAAAGCCGCTTCTAAATTCTTTGGTGATCTTGAGGTTTAGGTTGTGGTAAACTTTATCGAGTTTATTCTCCACCTGATCTGTATTGCCCGACTTAATGTGCGCGAATTGGTTAGGATCCGAGATCTGCTCGGGGGTCAGAAGGATTTTATCTAAATCGCGATTTAGGTAGGCGTATGGAGTGTTAGGGTTGTAAAAGGCGTTACCGTCTATAAGGTAATGCTGAGAGCGCAGGCTAAAGATCATTCCGGCTTTCGGAATGCGGTAATTTAAGGCGCCCCCTAAGATCAGCTGGTCGTGGGTGGTTTCGTAGGAGCGGTAAAGCCCGTAGATTTCAGTGGACTGCGGGTCTTTGGATCGATAGAACGAATCGGTGTTTGAATTGCTTTTGGTTACCGTATAGGACGCTTGCAAATCAAGGCTGAGTGAGTTTAAAAACAGGCGGTTAATGGAGGAGAGAAGTTCCAGTCCTCGGTCGCTCGAATTTAAATTGTTTGAGGCTTTGTTTTGGATGAAGTAATAATCGCTGTACCCTGAAATTTCGTAAGTGGGGGCGCTTGCCCCGTTATAGAGAAACTCGATGTCAGCCAAATCGCGCCGAGTCGCGTAACGCTCCGTGGTAAACCCGTTGGAAAGTTTATTGTAAAATGCCGTTAGGGCGATGTTTCCAAAAGGGAACTTATAATCCATTCCGATTTCACTACGAATCCCACGTGAGGGTTTTAAATTTTTGTTGTCCGCCTGGTCAATAAAGGTTTGAACGACGCTAAGGTTGTAGTAGCCGGGTAGTCTCACATCGCCAAGCACGACGTCAAATACTCTAGGACCTGTGTAGATCATATTAAGCGAAGGTGATTTGGAAGAAATCCCGAAGGCTCCCCTAAGTTTAAAGTTGTTGTAAATCACATACGTATTGATACGAGGGGCGAGTAAGAAATTTTCATTTTGGTAATCGGCTCTTAGCCCGACCGATAAGTTGAAAAGAACGGAGTCGAATTTGCGGTAGATATTGTCCTCTACGTAGAGTCCCACTTGCGATTCTGCTTTTACATTGTCTCCGAAATTATAGGGTCTAAAAGCAATTCCACCGCCTCCCGTTCCATTTGCGAATTGATTTTGCATGGTTTCTGGAGAGCCCAGTCGTCCCTGACCTTTGTTGTCACTTAATGAAAAATCGATCCCAAGTGACGTATTGTGGTTCCATTTGCCGGTCTGAAATTTCTTTCCAAGATCCAGTGCACTGTATAAGTGGATAGGCTTTCCTTCCACTTCTTTCGTTTGGCGATAGCTCACAGGGGTATAGTATCCTTGATACACACCTTCCTTTGTTGAGGTACCCACGACTTCTCCACCAATGTTGACGAGTTGAGAATCGTGTGAGAACTGATATCCACTGGAGTAACTTGCCCTAAAATTTAAGTTGTCAAAAAAAGAGTCTTCAAAACGCCATTTAAGCGTGTTGGAAAGGCGAAGATCTCGTTTCTTATTCGATGTTATTTTCATCGAAGTATCCTCCTGTTCAAAGTTGGCATCGTCGAGGTTGCTAGAATAAGAAACTGAAAAAGTATTTAGAAGTCGGCGGTTTGTGCTGTTCCACGACCAGATTGCATTGGTGGTAAGTCTTTGGTAAACATTAAACTTGGTTCTGGGATTGGTGTTCGAATCTAAGTAATTTACATTTAGGTTCAAAAATCCAGCTTTTTCACTCAGCTTGAACCCTTTGCTGAGATTGTATTCCTGTGTTCCATCTCGAAACGCCCCGTAGGCTCGAAGCGGAGTTTCTCCTTTTTTTTGAGTGATGGCAATCACCCCAGAGGTAAGATCTCCATACCGAGCGGAGGCGACTCCTTGGATTACCTCAATTTTTTCAATATTGTCCGTGGAGATTTCTCTAAGATCGACTCCATAGTTCGAATTGGAAAAATAGCCATTGCTTCCTCCACCGACTCCAAAACCAATAGAGTTTGGTGAGAAGAGACCAGAGTAAGTCGAGTTGTAGGTCTGCATATTCTCATTGTTCGAGAGGGGAATCCCATCGATCACCACAGAGGTTCCAAACGATTTATTTCCAAAGCCTTCATTGCTGACGGTGGTTGGGGTTACAGTTCGAAAGGCTATGGGTTTAAACTCGTTCAGATTTAAGTTCATGAGTTTTTGACCGGGAAGCTGTTCTAGAACTTCGTTTACAGAAAAGGCTTGTATATTCTTTAAAGCTTCCTCCCGAATCTCAATTTCAGAGTATTGTTTTTTCTTTTGCGATAGGGTCACCTCTGCAATTCGGGCCGAGAGACGATCCATTTCAATTGCGACCTTTCTACTGGGAATTTGTGAATACGTCTTTTGAATAGAAATTAAATTGCTTCGATTAAAGACAAGCGTTTCGCCAGGTTGATACTTTATACGAAACAGTCCATGGCGATCGGTGAGAGTCCAAGTCTGCGTGTTTTCAATTTGAATTCGAACGTTGGTGAGGGGAACCCGGTTTTCCTTGTCCAAAACTACTCCTTCAAGTAGTTGTGCAAAGCCAAGACTTGGAATCAAAACAAAAAGTAAGGATACCCATTTGAAAAGAGAAGGACGAAAAGGCGGAACTTTTGACTGCATAGATTGGTAGATCGTGCTGCAAAAGTATTAATTATTTTTAATAAGTCTAAATAAATGCTACCTAATTTACTTTTATGAAAAAGAGGGCGCGAGTGAAACCAAGGGTGTCCACCGATCAGGGGCTAGGAAAATACGGTCTCCCTGTTCTATTTGGCACTTTTCTACTTGTGATGAATCTTGAAAGGATTTTTAAGAGTTCTGAGTTATTTGCCTCTCGAAAATGCAAATACGGCATAAGCTAGCGAAAGCAAGCCTCCGGCTAGAAGAATTTTTTTGGTTTTTTTAGATGGGGGAGGTAGCATCGTTTCCCCGTAAATTCTATGGGGAGCACGGGAAGGAACAAAAAGATTCCCATTGGTTTGGGCGCCGTCTTTGTCCATTAGTTTTCTAAGAACCCACGAGCCGGATTTCATCATGGTTTTTGGAAACAGGCTGTAGGCGGATTGTAAAAATAAAGAGGACCAATCGGTTGTTGCCGCTCTTTTTGGATACTTCGCGAGCGTAACCATTTGGTTGGCGAGCACTCTAGGGTCAAAAGAGAAGGGTGGTACTTTCATATCAAACCCTGAATACTTTGCACTGTGCATATTTCCTGTTGAGCGCTGCATCCCTGGGTAAAGTGATACCAAGTGTATGTTGGGATAATCGGATACTTCTGATTCGAGCGCCTCCATCATACCTCTGAGTCCAAATTTGGATGCACTGTAGGCGGTCGCGTAGGGAATAGGCATATGGCCTGAAACCGAGATATTGGTTATCAGTACACCCTCGTTTTGAGCTTTAAAGATTGGAAGGAGAGCTTTGGCGCTATGGAGCGCAGACAAGAGATTTGTTTTAATAATTTGATCCAATGCCTCTGACGGCATGTCTTCCAAATGGCCCGTGGCCATCACGCCCGCATTGTTGATCCAAATGTCAATTCGGGCATTAAATTGAAGCGCTTTTTGAATTAAATTTTCTATCTGATCCCTTTGTGTTAGATCGGTGGGAACGCTTATCGCGCTCGCGCCCAAATCTCGCATGAGTTGCAGGGTTTCGTTTAGGGCGCTTTCTCCTCTAGCCGCAAGAACAATTCGAGCGCCTTGGAGTGCAAAAGCTTCTGCGGCAGCTCTCCCAATTCCGCTGGAAGCGCCTGTAATCACGACTGTTTTTCCTTTCAATGAATCGAATGCTTGCATGGGTTTATTGCTTTAGAGTTCACGTAGTAAGAATGACAAAATCATTCCACTACTTCTACTTTGAAAGAAAAATTCCGGTCATGTAAAACATTAAGCAAATTGTGTAAGTTCTTACACCGGGGAATAAATACCTTCGATAGTTGAATTATTTACGTAAGTGTAACTCTATGGATCTCAAATCAAATGAACCTTTTTGGCTAGTAAAAAATGGACTGGTTTCTTCTTATCCTTCTCTTAAAAAATCGATTGCTTGCGATGTACTCATCGTAGGTGGAGGCATTACGGGAAGTTTGCTTGCTCATCAAATGATAAAAGACGGCTATTCCACTGTTCTTATTGATAAGCGTGAAGTCGTGCATGGCAGTTCTTCTGCTACCACCTCTCTTCTACAGTACGAGATCGATTTCCCTCTGTGCGAACTCATTGAAAAAATTGGAAAAAAGGGAGCTGAAGCTAGTTACAAGGCCTGCGCGCAAGCGATTGATACACTAGAGGAAATTACCAAGGAGATTAATTCCAAAGCTGGGTTTACAAAGAAAAACTCGCTTTATTACGCCGCGCTTAAAAAGCAGGAGGTCGGACTTAAGAGAGAATTTGAGTCCCGGAAAGAAGCAGGGTTCAATGTAAGATGGCTAGAAAAAGAAGAGATTCAAAAACGCTATGGCTTTGAAAAAGCTTACGGCGGAATTCTTAGCTCCCAAGGGGCTAGCGTGGATGCCTATCGGCTTGCCCATGAGCTTCTAAGGTACAATTCTTTAAGAGGGTTAAAGGTCTTTGATCGGACCGAACTGAAAGAGGTTAAAGATTGTAAAAACCATGTGATTGCCAAATGTGGAGACGGAAATGAAATTAACGCAAACCGTATCTTATATTGCACTGGCTATGAAACACAGAGCTTTATAGAAGAAAAATTTGTGGACCTAAAGAGTACTTATGCGATGGTATCGGAAGTGAATGTACAACCTATAAAACCTTTAAGCACTACCTTATTTTGGAACACTTCAGATCCCTATTTGTATTTTCGAACTACGGATGACGGAAGGCTCCTCGTAGGGGGAGCAGACGAAGAGTTCCAAGACGCAAAGAAGAGAGATGCCCAACTCAATTCGAAGGAAATGGCCTTAAAAAGTGAATTCCGAAAACTATGGCCCACGTATGAGTTTTACACGGATTTTGTCTGGGCGGGTACTTTTGGAGAAACAACAGACGGCCTACCGTACATTGGCACTCATCCTAGGTTTCCACATTCCTATTTTGTTCTCGGTTTCGGAGGAAACGGAATCACGTTCTCGGTCATAGGAATGGAAATGGCTTCGCTTTTCTTGAAGAAAAGAACACATCCGCTTACCCCGTATTTCAAGTTTGGTCGCGCCACCACCGAGCAAGAACGTTAACGATAAACCTAGGCCCTATGAAAGAAAAACTTCCTTACTCTCAGACCTACAGTCAGTTATCCGCTGCAGAAATTTCCCTTTTGCAACAGGCTTTAAAGGCCGTGAAAAATTTTGTTCGCCATTCGAAAGTTGAAAACCCTAAGGGCTACGCCACTCGGGGTGCCCATGCCACCACCTACAGTTTTTTAGAAGGAACGTTCCTCCCTAATGAGGCGGGGAATGAGCTCTTTAATCTTGAGTCTTACCACGCCCTTGTGCGCCTCTCGCATCCGCACTTGAAAATAGTGAGTCCGCGTCGGGGTCTTCCGCTCTTTGGAGTGTCGCTTCGTCTGTCGGATCACAGCCGAAGCGTACTAAATCTTCCGTTGGTGAATTTTCCGTTATTTCCCATGGTCAGCGTGAAAAGGTTTTTAAATCTCTTTATTCATATAAATACCTTTTTTACAGGGGGACTTTTTTCTAAAGTCAAGAGCAGTTTACTTATTTTGGGCGCTTTGCCCCATGTTCTTAAGAGCAGTCTGAACGTTTCGTTTATGGAGCAAGTGTTTAAACTGTATCGAACCAAAGAGCGCTTTAGTTTGGACTTTGAATACCATTCGGTCGGAGCCTACCGCTTTGGGGACGCGATGGTCAAGTATAAGCTACAGCCTAAGGGCGAAAAAGGCAAGGCTTTAGAGCGCGTAGACCAGTCTGTGGAAGCTTATATGGCGAATGGCCAGGGCTACAAGGCAGAGCTACTAGTTCAATTTGCTTTCGATACGCAAAGCCAGCCCGTAAATTTTCTAAACCGCATGTGGAAAAATTCTCCATGGGTCTGTATTGGCGAACTAGCATGCTCCGGGGTGTTGAATTCCGGGGATCCGGATTTGGAAAACCTCTCGTTTAATCCCTTTGAAAGCCACGAAGTCCTTAGGCCCGTAGGAAAAATACAGGCGCTACGAGAGGCGAGCTACGAGGTCTCGCACGCCGAGCGCGAAGCGTTAAATCAAAAACCGATATCCCATGGATGAAACCCTTATAGGAACCGTAGCCGGTGTTTTGACCTCGGTGGCCATGCTGCCTCAACTCATTAAAGTGCTTAAAGAGAAGAATGCGCAAGATCTTTCCTTATTGACCCTTGGGGTCTTAATTACGGGGCTCTCACTCTGGGTCTGGTACGGGATATTAAAACAGGAATGGCCCATCATTCTTTCCAATGGATTCGCTGTTCTGGTGAATCTGACCCTACTGGTAAGCGCCTTTGTGTTTAAAAAGAAGCAGGGTGATATTTAAGTTGGGATTGTCTTTTTTTCTTCGCGGATTTGCCCTGGTCTCACCGGCGGAGTTTGGACTATAGACCTGTGGCACGAGGCGGTTTTTGAATTAAATGGGCGCCTTTAAACCTTTGCAGCGCCGTGGTCACGGAGCTAACTTTTTAAAAGACCTCGTCCATAAAGTGGAAACCTACCTAGACGGTACGCTTTACAAGACCGTGAATGAAGAGGCCTTTATTCGAGAGGGCCGCATCGCTGTAATCAAGCTTCCGATTACTGGGTCTGAAGACTTCCATTTAGAAATGAAGATTTATAAAGGGGCGGGTCGTGTTCGAAGCATCGTCCTGGAAGAAATCCAATGGCACTAGAACGAATTTCTGTACCAGTTCAAAACAAGCTGAAACACGATTTATTATTGAAATTATTTATTATCTTTAATGCCCTGTTGCTCAACGGCCCCGATGGGGTGCTAAGAGGATTAAAGCAGGTTTTTACTCTCATGAAGAAAATAAGTTTTCAAAAGCTAGACTCAAAAACGAATCTATTATTCCTTGTTTTTTTAGGAATTTGCGTGCTCGTGGATGCTTTTTCGGTATTGCATAAACTGGATATTGGAAACGTACTGTTTCGAAAATTGTTTCCCATATTCACTTACCTCTCGATTCTGCTTTATTTGCTGAGAGTCTATTTTTTTAAAAATGTATTTCAATGGAATTCGAGCGGATTTGCGGCGAAAATCAACAGTCCTTCAGGGTTAAAAAAGAAATTCGCTCAAATCAAGTCAATTGATTACGGTCCGAGTGCCGTTGTTATTACCGATACAAATGGCAAAGTCGATACCCTCAATTTAGAAAACATTCATCCTGTTAGTAAATCAAAACTTACTGAGGTTTTAAAGTCGAACGTCAACTAAAGAGATGCTTTGCGGCATTGTGAGTTTTGTATGAGGTTTTGCGAAGCAAACGAAAATCTATGCCTAAAAATCAAAATCCGCAGATTTTGTTTTTGATCCGTATTTTTGTCCTTAATTTGACCCTAAACGTGAAACGAAATAAATCATCTGAAACACCTACTAATGAAAAAACCACCTCTAACGCTTAGTTTGAGATGGTTTTTTGTTTCAGGAAGTAACTCCTTTGCAGACCCACAGGGAACATAACGCCTTAATCTGTTTAAATCAGACTGATTTATTATTTTCATTCCAAATAATGTAACACACTGATAAACAGTATAAAAATAACAGGGGTTTACAGGGGTCTACTTAAATAGATTTAAATAAATTAAGAATTGGTTTCCTGAATGTTTCCTAAATGTTTCCTAACTTAAATTATTGTTGTAAATTTGATTTGTTCAAAACCTAACAATATTCTAAAAATGGCAACCGTTAAATTCTTTATTCAGTCTACCAATCCCAACGCAAATATTTTCTGTTACTTTTCTGCAGGACGGGGGCAATTCTACAAACGCAAAACCCGGGAAACCATAAACCCGGATCACTGGAACCCAAAGACGGGTAAACCTAAAAATATTCAGTCTGCAGACAAAGACACCTTAAACCATATTGAGGAGGTGAAAAAAAACCTGATCAATATTGAATCCTTTATTTTGGAACAGTACCGGAAACGCACAGAAACCGAAACAATAAACGGGGACTGGTTAGATGAGATTATTACCGCCCATTATACCGGGGGACGTCGTATTGAGAAACTGGACTATATAGAAAACTATTTAGAACACTATTTGACCGTTATACTACCATTCCGCAAATACAAAGGGCAACCCATATCACACCGCACCCGGCAAAAACATGAAACCATTATTTCAAAATTTCAGGATTTTTTATTGACTGAAAAAACACGGTTAAAAGTTTCCGATTATAATATAGCCGTCGGGAACCGGTTTGTTACATTTTTGAGAGCGCAAAACCTCAACGATAATACAGTAGGAAAATATCTGAAATACACAAAAACCATATTCCGGGACGCAAAAACGGAAAACATAGCCGTAAACAATCAACTGGACGAAATAAAAGGTTTCACCACAGAAACACCAACCCACTATTTAATAGAATCTGAACTTTCAGAAATTCAGGATTTAAAATTGGTAGGTGCAAAACTGGAACTAACACGGGACTGGTTAATTATTGGATGCTACACCGGACAAAGAGCGTCCGACCTTTTCGGAATGACTAAAAAGAAAATCGTAAACCTCAACGGAAAGGAATATATAAACCTATCCCAAAACAAGACTAAAACGCCGGTACTGGTTCCCATACATAGCGAAGTAAAAAAGATACTGGACAAAAGAAACGGAGAGTTTCCGCCCGTGTTTTCTGCAAATGTAGAAAGTAGTAAAACCCTATTCAACAAACACCTGGAAACCGTTTGCAAACTGGCCGGAATTGACCGCCTGGAATATGGCCGAGTTTGGGACGATGAAAAGAAATGTTTTGTTTTTGGAGATTACCCGTTTTATCAATTGGTAAGTTCCCACGTTTGCCGACGTACCTTTGCTACCATGTATTACGGAAAAATACCGACTGTTATTATAATGAGTGTTACAGGCCACAAAACAGAACGGGAGTTTTTAGGCTATATAGGAATAGATAATTCCACGTTATCGGAACAGATGTATACATATTGGGAAGAACTGGATAACGACGCCAAAAACGCCCCTATAGAACCTCAACAAACCCAAACCGCAAACTAATAACAACCGTTCAAACCTTGCAATAATGGAATTACCTTTTTATGATACTTTTCATGATTTTAAAGAATACTATGAGGATAACTTAGTTAACGATCCTGATTTATCACGATTAGAATTACTTAGGGTGTATCAAAAAATCTATACCGATAAAGGAAACGAATTTGCCGTTTTGTTTTCGGAATGTTCCGGGAAACTCTTTCATTTAGCAAATGATTATAATTTTTACATATCCCACATAAACCTGACTAACGAAATGCCCCAAACCTTTATTAGTGGTGCGCACGGTCTTATAGTAAATCAAATTGTAAAAGAGTTACGACATAGAAAGGCAGAAATTACAAAATTAGACTTAGAGTTTATTTCTGATCACTGTAAACAATATCAGAAACTCTGTAAGGATTTGGACGTAGTCAATTGGAATTTAAAGAACATTGATCAGATATTAAATCTGATTGCTGAACAAATTAACTTTGAAAAAATAGCTATAAAATTGGCACCGGGAAAAGAACCCGAAACAATACCGGAAACACCTCAACAATTGCCAAAAGATATTCCCTATACCGGGGATAATACGATTTATACTATAGCATTCTTAGGAGACGATTATAAACTAAAACTATTTCAATATTTAGCCGATAACTTCACAGGGTACGGACGACGGTTTACTGATCTAACTAAATTCAATCAAATATTTTTTTACTTAAATTATTCGGAAAAACTACCAAAGGAACTATATAAAAAATGGGTTATTGATTTCTGCGGGTTTGATTATGGGGATAGGGAAATAAAAGGGAAAACCGAAACCCATCAAACCACCTTATCAAATTTAGAAAAACAGTTTAAGGAATTAAGTAGGAATTAGTAAGGAATTAAATAGGAATAACACAGGAATAATGCGGGAATAACCCGCATTTACTTTTGTATCTGATTAAACGAAACAATTTAAATCTGATACAATGGAAACAATTAATTTCGTCGGCATAACGCCCGACAATTTTCTAAATGAATTAGTAAGTAGAGTTAAGACCGCCTTACTAACCGATTTACAACAGTCTTACAAAGACAATGAGCCAAACCGCTATTATACAGCGGAGCAAATTTGCGAACGGTTCAGCATTACCAAACCCACTATACATGAATACCGAAAACGAAAAATAATTAAGAGTTATCGTTTGGGTTCCCGGGTTTATTACCGTTTGGACGAAATAGAAAACGCAATGATTATTAACGATTAAAATTTATTGCGATGTTCACACCTGATAATTATAAACTGACTTACAGAATAGACACTGTAAAAAAGACGTTCCGGCAATACCATTTACAGACTACAGACCGCCCCGGACTTTTGCCCGACCTGATCCGTACCGAAAAAAACAACGGTTATAATTCCATTACCGGAGCCGAAAACCTTTTGAGAGTACGGAACGCTAACAATTGGACGAAATGCACACTGACAGGATTAAGACCAACTGGAACCCCTAATTTCTACTATTCAGATTTGCCCGTAAACGGTGTTAAATCCTTAATAGTGGTATTTGTACCTGATGACTGGGAAACCGTCGTTTTAAGGGTCTGTAGGCAGTTTTACCCACATACGCCAACGCACCGCCAAAAATTAATATACCAACTAATTAAATCCTTTTAGAGCCAACAAAAAAGGGACTGAAAAAATCAATCCCTTTAGGTGTTCAAACCTAACAACTGGCATAAACCATTTGTATAACACAAAGATAGTAAAAATGATACAACCATTAGAGCTTAATCCGTCAAAATTACCGGGAGATATAGAGACTTTTAATTTAAATGAACTGGAAAAACACAGGATCAGACCAACGGACATTTTACCGCCCCCGGAAATAGCAATAAAGATTTATTACAATGAAGACCCGGAAAAATACGGGATACTGGGAACGCTGGGAAATTTCAGCACGTTTATAGGTAAGGCAAAGGCAAAAAAGACGTTTTTCTTAGGTATTGCCATAGCGTCCGCAATTAGTAATAAAGCCATATTTAGAACGTTTAAAGGCTCCTTACAACCTCATCACAATACTGTTTTATACTTTGATACAGAACAGTCAAAATACCACGTCCATTTAGCGTTAAAACGTATCTGCAGAATGGCAGAAATACCCGATCCGGGAAATTTATTTGTTTACGGTTTACGCCCGGAAGACACCAAAACCCGACTGGCATTTATTGAAAAGAAAATTTATGAAACGGAAAATTTAGGTTTTGTGGTAATTGACGGGATACGGGATTTAGTTTATGATATAAACGACCCTAAAGAGGCGTCCGAAATAGCCGGAAAACTTTTAAAATGGAGTGAAGAAAAAAACATTCATATCGTTACCGTATTGCACCAAAACAAAGGGGACGGAAACGCCCGGGGGCATTTAGGTACTGAACTGGTTAATAAATCGGAAACCGTTTTGGCAGTAGAAAAAAAGGAAAACAGCGAAATATCTGTAGTTAGTCCCGTACAATGCCGGAACCGGGAGCCGGAACCGTTCGCCTTTGAAATTGACGAATACGGTATTCCCTTTAAAGTGAGGGTTCCGCAAAGTGAAGACAAAACGGGTTCCGCCTTTGATGTGACAGCAATTGAAGTTAATATAATATTTGAACTATTGCAGATGGTATTTGATAAAGTGAAAATGGAGCCGTTAAACTATTCTGATCTGCTAAATCAAATTAAGATTTTATCTAAATCATTTTTTGCACTACCTAATCCATTAGGAGATAATCGGATTAAATCTTTGATCACTATTGCACGAAATGAAAATATAATAGAACAGAATCCGGAACACGAAAAGGGAAAATCTAAACCCTATACACTAAATCAAAATTGGGGTTTACTATCGGTTTAGTTTAGGCGTATATATATACGCCCTAAACCGCTAAACCTTAAACCTATAGGCGTTCAGTTTAAAGTTTACAATATCAGTTTAAACCGTAAACCGATGAGGTAACACGATGATAATCACTACTTTGTGAAATAGCGTTAGTTTCTCAAAATTATAAATCTTTCAGTTTAAAAGGGTTTTGTCCCAAATAGAAAATATTAAAATGAGATCAGTAAATTATTTTAGAAATAGGTTTGAATTTGCCGTTAAAAATTCCGGTACGATCAAGGTAAACCAAAATGATATAACCGCCTTAAACGACCTTATCAATTGGGCAAACGGGCAGGGGCAAAATACACAATTAGAAGACAGTCTGTTATTGTTTTGGGTTTTATCCTATTGGAGCGTCGAACTGGAAAACGGCAAACCTCAACTAAATGAGCAACCCAAAGGGTTTTTGGAAATATCTGATCTTAGAACTGTATTTGATAGACTTTGCACCCGGTTAATGCCAAAAGATGAGGTTATAAAAAGAATATTTGAAGACTTACAATTAGGGCAACTGGCAAACGGTATTCCCTTAGAGAAAACAATAAGTTTTGATGAGGTTAAGAACACTTTAGAAAAGGCATTAGACACCGTTAAAAGTGATTTTACGCCCATTAGTCAATTAAAAAGATGTGATAAACTGATTTATAAATATCCCACTGGTTTAACAGAGGGTCAAAGAAAAATGATGGGAATATGAAAAACGAAAAAACCGACGGAATCCGGGAACGGTTCCAAAGTATCTTAATAGATAATTTAGAGCAATTAACAAAGGATTTGCAGACGCTGGAGCCAAAGGATAGAATTAAGGTTTTGTTGGATATTTCCCGGTTTGTTTTGCCTACCTTAAAAAGTATTGAGAGCAAAGAAAGTCTGCAGATAGAGCAACCGTTATTTAAAATTACAGACTTATATCAGTTTAAAGATTAAATACAACGTTCCTTAATAATTTAGGTTTAAGTATATTTGAGTAAACAATAAATATATGTTCGCAGACTTTTATAAAACAGATAAAAATAAATTAGATAAAAAATATTCTCGATATAATCTATCTAAGTGTCCGCATTGTGGAATTGTTCCTGTGGAAGAAAACACCAAAAAATTCAAATGTAATAACTGTAATGAGTTTGTTTTCGTAAAGAAAATTAATTACAAATATTATTTCTTAACAGAATCAGAAAACAAGGAAGTTGCTGAAATGCGAAAGTTTGATGTATTAAAAGAGAAATATTTTAACTTGTTAGTAAATAACGGATATGCGCAAAATCAGTTAGATAGTGATTTTGAAAGAAACAAAATAACTTCGATTGAACAATTAAAGGATTTTATTTGGTCGTCATTTAATAATATGGTTACTGCAAATTCCAATGACTTTACGGCTCAAAGTTTAATATATTTTGCGATGGCTACATATTGCGCAAATGAAAGAGATGGAAACAATGTTTATGATTTTCAAAAACTTGCATTTGATTACCAACTTGAAGGATTTTTGAAGGGATTGAGTACTGATAATTCTTTAACCTACGAAGTGACAATAATTTCTGCCCCTAGGAATCCGGAATGCTACAAAGACCATTCACGTATATTGTCTGTGAATGATGCTGTAACCAAACAGATACTACCACATAAAGTTGAGGGAAACAAACACGGGTGTTGTTGTACTTATGGTTTTAGGGCAAAAAGAGATGGTGATGGCAATTTAATATGGAATGATTAATGATTTTTTAGAAAGTAAATATGGGACGATGGGGAAACTATCCAACAACGGTAAACGATTTACGGAGTTTTGATATTTCGTTTTTACGCAAACACGAATATATAAAAACCGACCAATTTAAAACGGGTTCCATTATTTGGACGTCCGGAAACGGAACAAAAAACAGTATTAGTATTAAAACCGTAATAGGGGACACCAACGGAAGTTTAACTGTAGATTATACGTTCAATAGTACCGAAAAGATAAATTATGAAATTCAACTGATAACACGCCCCTCAAATTTGGGAACGGGTTTATTATGGTATTTCGTTTGTCCCTTTACTGGTAAAGTATGCCGCAAATTACACCTGATAAATGGCTATTTTAAACACCGTTCCGCATTACCCGGATTAATGTATCAAAATCAAATTGAGTCCAAAAAATGGAGGGAATGGAACCGGATATTTGCAAAAGATTTTGACGATAAACTTTATACTGAATTAAACAGTAAATATTTCAAACGGTATTATAATGGTAAGATGACAAAACGTTTCGCCCGAATCAGTAGGAAATTGCAGGATAACGAAAACAGGTTTGATGCTGATGAGTATTTGAAATTATTTAAGTCTTTTAAAAAATAGCCGGGAGCCATTCTCGGCTTTTATTTTGTTTTGCCGAAAAGTTTGTCAATAGTCTTATTTGTAAATGCACCCGTCATCCGTACAACAGTAGTATTTTTATCTAAAAGACCATTGTTGTTATTGAACTCAAAATTAAAATAGTACTGACCAAAAAACTTGTAGAAATTCAGGTACATATTGCCCTCAGGGAATTGTAAAGTTAATTTCTCAACCTTTTTTTCCGCAAAATGTTCCTTTATGATTTTATGTATTCTATCCAACGTATCCGGTTCAATAGAAAACTCAAATTCATATACTGCACTTTGTGAAAACATACTATTACTTCCCAAAGTAGTGGCGTCTAAATATCTAATTTTTGCCTTTGCCCCGTTAGAGTATAATTGAACTGAACTGATGGACTGACCAACTTCTTTCCAATCGGTAGAGCTTTCTGTTATAGTGAACTGACTAAATATAATTCCTGAAATTAATAACGTAAAAAGTAAAATTAATTTTTTCATATCGTTTGTGTATTTGATTTCAATAAAATTACTGTTTATATTTTAACTGGGAGCCGTTCCCGGTTTTTTTTATTACAATATATTGCAGAGAAATAGCCGCCTAAAATGTTAAAAACTAAAAACGTTTCCTAAATGTTTCCTAACCAAAACAAAAACGCCCTGAAAATCAGAGCGTTGTATTTAAATTTGTAGACCCACAGGGATTCGAACCCCAGATGACTGAACCAAAATCAGTAGTGTTACCGCTACACCATGGGTCTGTATATTTAAGTGGTGCAAATT
The DNA here is from genome assembly GCF_054489265.1 of Chryseobacterium sp. A321. Classification (NCBI taxonomy): domain Bacteria; kingdom Pseudomonadati; phylum Bacteroidota; class Flavobacteriia; order Flavobacteriales; family Weeksellaceae; genus Chryseobacterium; species Chryseobacterium sp. A321. Next base: position 977,585 of record NZ_JBTMWZ010000001.1, read on the forward strand.
TAAAGAATTTTTACACATTTGCAAAAGTTTTGTTTAAAAAAGTATAATTTTAAGACGTGTAAAACAGGAAGTTCATGAAAATAGATTTTAAGTCATTCGATATTAATCAGTTATTGCCAAAAACAAAGTTTGAGCAAAAGACAATTGCATTTGTGGAAGAGTGGTTTTCGAGCTCAAAAGAGGTGGAAGTTCAGACTTCCGGATCCACTGGGATTCCTAAAGTTCTAAAAGTGAACAAAGATAAGATGCTTAATTCTGCAAAAATGACTTGTGACTTTTTGGATTTGCACCGCGGGGATACGGCTCTTTTGTGTCTTCCGCTTGAATATATTTCTGGAAAGATGATGGTGGTGCGCAGCTTAGAAAGAGGACTAACCCTTACTATTGCAGATCCTTCCCTGCGTCCCCTAGAGAATCTTAAAAAACGAATTGGCTTTTGTGCGATGACACCATTGCAGGTAGAAAATAGTTTGCATGCTATTTCCAAAGTACAAAAATTGATTATTGGGGGTGCCGGCGTATCGGAATCCCTAAAGAAGAAGCTGCATGAGGTTTTATCGTCTGAAAAGAATACCGGAGAAGAAGAATTAACGATTATATACGAAACGTACGGCATGTCGGAGACGCTTTCCCATATTGCTCTTAAGCAGCTGTATCCTGTAGAACAGGACTATTTCACTCTCTTTGACGGAATCGAAGTCAAGCTTGATTCTAGAGGTGCCCTTCTTATTAATGCCCCAAAGGTAAGTGATGAGCTGATTCAAACGAATGATCTTGTAGAATTAATAGCAAAGGATAAGTTTCGGTTTTTAGGAAGAACCGACAATGTGATCAATTCAGGGGGGGCGAAAATTAGGCCGGAGGAGTTGGAGTCCTTGGTTAAAAGACAAGTTCCACGAGAAGTGGTCTTTGTAGGAGTAAAAGATGATGTCCTAGGGGAGAAGTTAGTTCTTGTCGTTGAAGGAGAAGAGTCAAGCGAAATTCGCGCTCAGATTGAGCACACTCCATTTGAAAAGAATTTTCATCGTCCCAAGGCAGTTTTGTTTGCGCAGAAAATTCCACGCACGTCCAATGGGAAGATTAGTCGTCCCTTGTTAAAAAAATGGCTCGAAGAGCAGGTGAAGTAAAATGGATTTAAAGTCAGAATTATCCTATCGAACCCAGCGAAGCAGCGGGGCGGGAGGACAAAATGTAAATAAGGTAGAAACCAGTGTTACCGTTCTTTGGTCGGTAAAGGATACTCTGCTTCTGAGTGATGAACAGATCGAGAGAGTTCTTGATAAATTGCGCACTCGCATTAATTCTGCGGGCGTACTCAGCGTCACTGTGAGCGAAGAGAGGTCTCAACTTCGAAATAAAGATATTGCCACTCGACGAATCAACGAACTGGTGGCGCAGGCCCTTGTCGTGCCCAAAAAAAGGCTTAAAAGTAAACCTTCAAAATCTCAAATAGCCAAGCGCCTCGATCAAAAATCCAAATTATCAAAAAAGAAACAAGATAGAAGGTACCGGTTTTAACTAGTGCATTTCTTATTTGTCTGCACGTTTTATAATCCGTACCTTTGTGTACTATTCAAACTACTGTAAATAAGATGGTTGCGATTGCTCAGGTTGCCGGTTTAAAGTTTTGTGCAGGGATTCTCTTTGCATTGTCTTATCTTTTTACAGATTCTTTTCTAAAAAATTCTAAGGATTTCATGGACTAATCCCTGTCAGATCTGGGGCAGGGCCACTTTTCAAGTTTATCACTTTAAGCACCGTTCGATTTTTTAAAAAACGAACGTGTCAGATTGGTGCGAATCTTAGTCAACAATTTTAGAAATTAAAAAAGAATGGAAAATCAAATACAATTAACCACAGGTATATACGATGCAATTAAAGAGCATTTAAGAAGGAGACGAGTTACGCAAGAAGAAGAAAATAGACTGATGACTGAGCTAAGACACGCAAAGCAAGTTCTAAGGCGTGATCTTCCTGAAGATGTGGTGACTGTAAATAAAGTAGTCACGATTAAGGACCACACAGAAAATAGAGAAAACGACTACATTCTAGTGTCTTCTGATAAAGCCAAACCTAAAAAGAACAAGCATTCTATTCTCTCAGATATTGCGCTTGCAGCCGTAGGGTATAAAGTGGGCGATGTAATCGAGTGGCCTTTTAGAGAGGGAAATCGAAAGATTGAAATTCTAAAAGTGGAAAACTGGGTGGAGACCTTTCACTAAAAAACAATTCACTAGACTAAAATAATGGCGCAATTTTTTGCGTCATTATTTTATTCAAAAGGTCCTTAGGGTTTCGTTTTCACCCGATCTGCAGTTTTATGTTAACAAACGGCATAGGGTTATATTAGGCAAAATCTTATCTTTGCCAAAACATTACAATAATGAGTAAACCCATTACAGAATTTCTTGAGAAATACTACCTCCATTTTAACTCTGCAGCCCTTGTGGATGCCTCCAAAGGGTATGTAGCACACCTTAAAGACGGCGGTAAAATGATGATTACCCTTGCAGGTGCAATGTCTACGGCAGAAATTGGTAAAATTCTGGCTGAAATGATTCGCCAGGACAAAGTACAAATCATTTCTTGTACAGGTGCAAACCTAGAGGAAGATTTAATGAACCTTGTCGCTCATTCCCATTATAAAAGAGTTCCTAACTACAGAGATCTTACCCCTCAAGAGGAATGGGACTTACTAGAAAAGGGATTAAACCGTGTGACCGATACTTGTATTCCTGAGGAAGAAGCATTTAGAAGGCTTCAAAAACATATTGTTGACATTTGGAAGGATGCTCAAGCTAAAGGGGAAAGATACTTCCCTCATGAGTACATGTACAAAATGCTTCTATCTGGCGTTTTGGAACAATACTATGAAATTCCGAAAGAAAACTCGTGGATGCTTGCCGCAGCAGAGAAAAATCTACCCATAGTAGTTCCTGGGTGGGAAGACTCCACTATGGGAAATATTTTCAGTAGCTATTGTATCAAAGGAGAACTCAATGCCTCCACGATGAAATCGGGTATTGAATACATGATGTTCCTTGCCGATTGGTATCCTAAGAATTCAGGTGGAAAAGGGATTGGTTTCTTTCAAGTAGGAGGAGGGATCGCTGGGGATTTCCCTATTTGTGTAGTTCCGATGCTTTACCAAGATTTAGAAATGACCGATACTCCATTCTGGTCTTATTTCTGTCAAATCTCAGACTCAACTACTTCTTACGGTTCTTACTCAGGAGCGGTTCCAAACGAGAAGATTACGTGGGGGAAATTAGACATTCATACGCCTAAATACATTGTGGAAAGTGATGCGACTATCTGTGCGCCACTTATGTTCCAATACATTTTAGAGAATTCCTAGATTTAGGGAAATAATAAAAAGTATAACCAGTTCGATAAATTCGAACTGGTTTTTTTATCGGTAGACCCCTTGTGCTTGCCTCACTTTTACTAACTTTGGGAAATGGATCCACTGTTTAAGTCTCAAGTCTACGAGGTAATTGAACTCATCCCTAAGGGACGAGTCACTTCCTACGGTGCTATTGCTCGGACAGTGGGGTATCCAAACCATGCGCGCCATGTGGGAAACGCCCTCCGGGATTATCCCTCTAATTTTCCAGCACATAGAGTTTGTAACAGCAGCGGTCACATCACGGCGAGCTGTCTCGATCGTTTTACGAAAGCATTAGAAAAAGAAGGCGTCAAAGTCTATGGAACCAAGATCGTGGAGTTTAAAACTCGTTTCTGGGATCCACTTGAGAACCTCTGATTTTTTTCGGGTACTTTTTGAAATAGACTTTTTGCCCCCTGCTTATTTTTTAGGATAGTGAATGGCTTTGTCTAATTCGATCGGGTTGTTTTCCCTTCGAATATTCTGCTGCGCATCCTTTTCATGTTTCTTTAATTGGTCTTTTGCAGTGATCTGAGTACCGCGGTAAAAGAATTTGGTGTTGGGCTCTTCATCGAACTGGAGTCTAAAATCTTTTAGCGGATCTTCATAGTACTCAAGTTTCTTTTGCGTAAGGATCCTCTCGCTGATTTCAATAGGTTTGCCACCCCCGTAATTTTCGATAATGCCGCTTGTGTCAAAGGTCTTTTTTAGAGTTAAATATTCAACCATCGAAAAGGCAAATGAGTTCTGGGTATCGTGAATTTCAAAGACGAGCCCCGGAAGTCCTCTGAACTTGTAAGGTCCTTCGCTGTAAGGAATTTCTTGAGCAAACCAAGCAATCCAAGACCGACCTCCAAAGTCTGTCGTTGCTTTTTGTAAGGTATAGGAACCTACTTTTTTCGTTTCTTCTTTGAGAGTCCATTGGATAGGATCGCTTGTCGTGTACACAAAGACATTGTTCGTGTTCTCATAATTTTTATTTTCGAAAGAGTTACGTTTTCTAGTAACAATGTTCTGATAGCCCCAGACTTGGTATCCGTTATTTTGATTGGCCTTGTTAATGGAATCCATTTCAAGAAAATCGTGTTCGTAAAATTTCACGGAATCCGGATTGATGTCTAGTACCATTTGAGTGGAGATAAGCTCCGTGCTCGTAGAATCCAATTTGAATTTCAGGTCGTAAATAAAGCGATGCGTTTGTGCAGAGATTACGGACGCTATAAAGAGAAGGCCAAGGAACAGTGATTTTTTCATAGTCTCAAAATAAACTAAATCGGTTGGTATAAAGGTAGAAAAATTATCGTCTTGTAAGGATATGCCACAATCAAAAAAGCCCTCTAATCCTTGGTAGGATAGAGGGCTTATCGTATTTAGTCTAAAAAAAGATTATTTTTTAGCGAATAGCATTTCTTTTACTTGTGCTTCCAAATCTTCTGCTAATTCAGGATTGTCTTTAAGAACTTCTTTGACGGAGTCTCGTCCCTGACCTAGTTTGGTTTCCTCGTAGCTAAACCAGGATCCGCTTTTTTTCACAATGCCTAAATCCACAGCGGCATCTAAGATTTCTCCCGTTTTTGAGATACCTTCTCCGTACATGATATCAAATTCTGCTTGCTTGAATGGAGGAGCTACTTTGTTTTTTACGATTTTTACTTTTGCGCGGCTTCCTACTGCGTCGTCCCCTTGTTTGATTGGAGCTCCCGCTTTACGAATGTCAATCCGAACGGAAGCGTAAAATTTAAGAGCATTCCCACCGGTAGTGGTTTCTGGATTCCCGAACATAACCCCGATTTTCTCTCTTAACTGGTTAATGAAAATCACAGTACATTTTGTTCTCGAAATTGAAGCCGTTAGTTTTCTTAAGGCTTGAGACATCAAACGAGCATGAAGTCCCATTTTAGATTCTCCCATTTCCCCTTCAATCTCCGCTTTTGGAGTAAGTGCCGCAACCGAGTCAATGACTACGATGTCCACCGCACCCGAACGAATCAAATTGTCGGCGATTTCAAGAGCTTGTTCTCCGTTGTCCGGTTGAGAGATGATTAAGTCGTCTAAATTGATTCCGAGTTTGGAAGCGTAATGACGGTCGAATGCGTGCTCCGCATCAATGAAAGCTGCGATGCCTCCTAATTTTTGAGCCTCTGCAATGGCATGAAGAGTCAAAGTCGTTTTCCCTGAGGACTCAGGTCCATAGATCTCGATCACTCTTCCTTTTGGATATCCACCCACCCCAAGGGCGATGTCAAGTCCAAGCGATCCTGTAGGAATTACTTCAATGGACGTGTCAACGGAATCGTCTCCAAGGGTCATCACAGTCCCTTTTCCATAGGTTTTATCTAATTTTTCTAGCACCAGGGCTAGCGCTTTCTTTTTATCGTCTGCTGCGCTCATAAGTCAAATTATTTCGTCAAAAATACGCAATTAATCGCTCAATTCGCTTAGAGCGTTGCTAATTTTTGTAGCAATTTTTAGACCTCGGGAACCGCCAGTGAAAAGGGATAGAAATTCCTTAGCTATGGGTTCGGTAGTCTGTAAGAACTTGACGCTGCGCGCGGTCCCCAAGCTTTACAAGTCTTGTTGCGCTTTTGGCGCTTGAGGAGTGAAGAAGTTTTTGAGCCACTTGGTTTAATCCCCAATTTAATTTTGGAAAGAGTCCAAGAGAATCGGTTTCTGGGATGGCTAGTCGTTGCAATATGGGTGGGTCTAGAAAAAAGGTAGACATGCTTTGGTGAAGATTTAGTAGCAGTTTTCGTTGAAACTGGTAAGGCTGAATGGTGCTCTCTAAGTTCTCACGTAGGAGTGCTTGTGCAAGTTCTTTCGAATCCGCATCCGCTTTGTCTTGAAGAGTAGACCACTGATAGAAGATTTCGACGGCTTGTTTTTTATTGTCAGGCAAATGCTCCGTGGGAATTCCTAAGAGAGTTCCTACGTATTTCCAGAGATGGAAAACACCTAGTTCTTCACGAGTCGATATTTTCACGCCTAGTTGGGAGAGCCCATGCAAAAAGACAAGGGAGAATCCCAAATAGGTAGCAATCATATCAAAGTGATTGATAGGCTCTCCCCAGAGCTCCGTATTCCAATCCTGTGCATTTTCCAAAATGGAAAGTCTCGCATAGGAATGCATTAAGCGCGTTTTTAGAATAAGTTCAAAGGCTTCTGAGCCGGGTGTAATTGCGTTTTCGCGCGTGACGAGCACCCAAAATTCTAACGTATCCTTAAGTCTTTTGACTGCTCCTTTCTTTAATTGGCCCGTATAGATAAGAGGTTTGGCTAGGTAGGCAAATTCATACCCGCCCATTAGGCTGTAGTCTCGTAAGACCATTAGGGAGTTAACTCCGCCTCGCATGCAAAGTCTTGCCCCTACATTGGCTAGCTCGGGGTTATACCAATCGGGACGCGCCCTCATCTGTGTTAAAAGCTTCTCTAAACTTTCCACCTTTGGCTCGCTGGCAGTATCCTCTTTTCTCATATACTTGGAAATAAGGCTACTTGCCTTTGGATAAGGCATCGCTTTGTACGTATCGCTAACCACCTGGTCGGCCAAAGAGTCAATTTGATAGTAAAGGGGGGAGAGTTTCTCAAACCCTTCAAGCGAAGGGTGGGCTCCCGACCAATCTAAGAGCCTTTTGCCCATGCCCTTAGTCCAGAATTCGTTAAAGTGAGGACTTTCGTGGAACCGAGGCTCCGCTATTTTGGTCATTTTTCTAATCTTTAAATGGAGCCTAGAGTACTGCAAATTCTTTGCCGCCCTATAGCAAAAAAGCCAAACCGCTCGAAGGGGAGGGGTTTGGCTTTTGATGATTTATAGTGTACTTCCTATAGAGAAGCAGAATGAACTAATAGATCTGTTAATTTGTTAGAGTAACCGGTTTCGTTATCGTACCAAGATACCACTTTCACAAAGGTAGGAGAAAGCATAATTCCCGCTCCTTTGTCGAAGATAGAAGTTCTTTTGTCTCCAATAAAGTCTTGAGAAACGACAGGATCTTCGGTGTACCCTAGGATGCCTTTAAGTTCGCCTTCAGAAGCACTTTTCATCACAGCAGAAATTTCATCGTAAGAAGTAGGTTTTTCTAGTCTTACCGTTAAGTCTACTGCAGAAACGTCTGCTGTAGGTACACGGAATGACATTCCCGTTAGTTTTCCATTCAATTCTGGAATTACTTTTCCTACGGCTTTCGCAGCTCCTGTGGAAGAAGGGATAATGTTTAGAAGAGCGGAACGTCCTCCTCTCCAGTCTTTCATGGAAGGTCCATCCACGGTTCTTTGAGTCGCCGTAGTCGCATGGACTGTGGTCATAAGTCCTTCAAGGATACCGTAGTTGTCGTGAAGTACTTTTGCAAGGGGAGCTAAACAGTTTGTTGTACAAGAAGCGTTTGAAAAAATCGCAACGTCATTTGTTAGTTCTTTATGGTTTACTCCCATAACGAACATCGGGGTGTCGTCTTTTGAAGGAGCGGAAAGGATTACTTTTTTTGCTCCTGCATTTAAATGGGCTCCTGCTAGGTCTTTAGAAAGGAAAAGTCCAGTCGATTCCACGATGTAATCTGCACCCACTTCGTTCCATTTCAAATTGTTTGGATCTCTTTCTGCCGTCACACGGATTCTTTTTCCATTGACTACAAGGTCATTTCCTTCCACTGTGATTTCGCCATCGAAACGTCCGTGTACGGAATCGTATTTCATCATGTACGCCATGTATTCTGCGTTGATCAGGTCATTGATACCTACGATTTCGATGTTGTCGCGCTCTAGCATAGCACTGAATACCAAACCACCAATTCTTCCGAATCCGTTGATACCTACTTTAATTGTTGACATAATAAATTGATTTTGATTGATTAATTATAGGGCCAGAATTTCTGAGATTTGCAGAAGGTCCTGGTTGATTTCATTGTGTTTTCTAATGGCATCCTCTATTGGAGTATAAACCAGTTGGTTCGCTTGAAGTCCGGCCATCACGTTGGATTCTCCGTTCATCAGTCCAAGGACCGCGCCGTAGCCTAAACGAGAAGCGAGTACTCGATCGGCGCAGCTCGGGGAGCCGCCTCGTTGAATATGGCCTAAGATGGTCACTCGAATGTCCGCATCCGGAAACTCTTCGCCTGTTTTTTGTGCAAGTTCGTAAGTGGAACCTAGGGTTTCTCCTTCTGCAACGACCACGATACTTGAGGTTTTTCCTCTTTTGTGCGCTTTTTTAAACGTCGTAAGAAGCTCCTCCATGCTGTCGTTTTGCTCTGGAATTAAAATGTCCAAAGCTCCGGTTGCAATTCCACTATTTAAAGCGATAAAGCCTGCATCTCTTCCCATTACTTCAATAAAGAAGATTCGAGAGTGAGAGGTGGCCGTGTCTCTAATTTTATCGATAGCTTCCATCGCCGTATTTAAGGCAGTGTCGTATCCAATGGTATTGTCGGTTCCAAAGATATCGTTGTCAATGGTCCCCGGAACTCCGATGACCTTGATTCCGGTTTCTTCGCTAAACACCTGGGCGCCGGTAAACGTACCGTCTCCGCCGATGCAAACTAAGGCTTCAATGCCTTCTGCCTTGCAGTTCTCAAAGGCCTTTCGTCTTCCCTCAGCGGTTCGGAATTCTTTGGATCGGGCCGATTTTAAAATGGTCCCTCCCAAATTAATGATGTTGCTCACGGAGCGAGGCCCCATTTTGGTGTAATTCCCTTCGATCAGACCGTTGTATCCACCTCGGATTCCAACGACTTGCAAATCATGATAGATGGCCGTTCTTACTACGGCTCTAATTGCCGCGTTCATTCCGGGTGCATCACCGCCAGAAGTTAAGACTCCAATCTTTTTCACCATGGATTTCTTTGTCATTTGCTATGGGGTTTCTAATGAGACACAAATTTACTAAATTCTAGTCAATTTTTCAGACTTGCTTAGGGGCATTGTTAAGAAAGAATTTATTAATTTAGCAGAATGCGGAAAACTCAAAAATTACAACCGGTTTTATCCACTGCGCTCTGCGCGGTGTATGTACTGGTCATGGTGTTTTCCACGCTCTTTCACCACCACTCACACTCCCGTACGAGTACCGAGTTTTTGGTTGCAGATGGCGACTCGTTACAGAAAATTACGACTCTTCACGGGGCAAGCGATTGTCAAGCTTGTCATTTTTTATCTCACCAAATTAGCTTTGAGTCTCCACAAATTTGGAGTCCCAAGATAAAATACGAACAGAAAACAGCTCCTTTGTTTTCTTTCGAAGTTCGCAATTTAAGCGCAGAGATTTTTCATGTCTCAAGTAGGGGACCTCCCACGGGGAGAATTTAACTCTATTTTTTTTCAAAAGCAGCTCCAAAAAGGAGTCATGCTATCTATTTAAGTGCTTAAATCAATCTATGAAGCCATTATTAAAGCTCATGGCATTCTTTTTTGGAATGCTAGTGGTGAGCGCACAAACTTCCTTTGTCCTCAAAGGAAATGTGGAGGATTTCCACAACAAAACAAAGTTAGAAAATGCCACGATTCAACTCGGTGATCGAGTTGCTACCAGTGATTCTGATGGACGTTTTCAATTTAAAAACCTTCCCAAAGGTCATTATCATGTAAAAGTAACACACCCGGAATGTGAGCCTTACGTAATGGGAATCGATCTTGTGAGTTCTACTCGAATTACCATTCGAATGGAGCATCATCTTCACGATATTGAAGCCGTCGTCGTAGAGGGAGCAGGGGTCAAGCAGAAATCGGGACATTCCATACAAACCCTTTCCTCAACTGACCTTCAAAGACTCAGTTCTGAAACCCTTGGAAGTGCTTTGAGCAATTTAAGTGGAGTAGGGATTTTAAGTACAGGAAGTCGGATTTCCAAACCCATCATTCATGGACTTTACGGAACTCGTGTCGCCATACTAAACGATGGGGTTCGGTTAAATGAACAGGAATGGGGTGTGGAGCATGCGCCGAGCGTAGACCCCTCCATGTTTCAGCGGGTTCGCGTGGTGAAAGGAGCAGGTATTCTCAAGTACGGGGGTGATGCGGCAGGGGGACTCGTTCTCTTAGAGCCAAAAACGATGCCTCGCAAAGACACCCTCATGGGGAAGATCACTGCTTCTGGGATTTCCAGTGGTCGTGGGCTGAAGCTAGGAACGGATGTAGGAAAAGCCTGGGAAAACGACTGGTTTGTGACTACTGGTGGTTCCTACCAAAAACTAGGAGACATCCAGATTCCCCACCATACGCTTCAAAATACAGGTGCTGAGCAAAGCTCTTTTCGCTTTGCGGTAGGCAAACGAAGCTTTACCAATGGTTTTGAAGCTTCCTATTCGGGAGTGAATCAAAAGTTTGGAATCTACAGAGGCTTGCATTTGGGCGGTCCAGAAGATTTCTACGATGCAATTGCAAGCAGCCGTCCGATTTATCTCGATGACTTTAGTTACCAAATTTCAAATCCGAGACAGGAAGTGGCTCACCATGTGGTGAAACTAGAGGCCTACCATCGGTTTGCCAATTTTGGGAAACTAAGTGCACAGTACGATTTTCAAATCAACCAGCGAAAAGAGTTCGATTTGAGAAGAGGAGAATTAAGCACTCTTCCTTCTATGGATTTGGAGCTTATTACCCACCGACTGCAAGTGGATCATTTGATTGAGCGTGAAAGTTGGGATTTGGAAACGGGTGTTTTTGGAGCGATTGAGGATAATTACCCCGATCCATCCACCAAAGCCAGAAGACTCATCCCAGACTATTATCGCTATAATTTAGGAATCTATTCGACTTTAAATTATCGTCTGAGCCCACAATTTCATTTGGGAGCGGGAGCTCGCTATGAATTTAATCGCTACGATGCATACAAATACTACGACCAAAGCGATTGGGAATCCAGGTTTGAATCTAAGTATTCTCAGTTTGAAGTCTCTCACGAGGGGAGTCGTGTGCTCACGAATCCGATTTTAGATTACCACAATCTCTCGCTCAGTGCGTTTGCAAATTACCATTTAGGAAGCGATTTTAGTTTAGACTTTGGGTATTCAAGGTCTTCGAGAACGCCTAGTGCGGCGGAACTGTTTGCAGACGGACTGCATCATTCTGCCTCCACGATTGAAGTAGGATCCCTTGCGATTGATTCGGAACAGATTGACCATTTTAGTTTGACGGCGAAAGTAAAGAGACCGTGGTTAGAGGGGTTCTCTCTGGAGGTTTCCCCTTACTTTATGCACTCTTCAAATTACATTAGTCAGATTCCAACGGGGGTGCAGAATTCCAATCGAGGCGTGTTTTTGATTTGGTCTTTTCAACAAACTAAGGCAAGACTTTACGGCGTGGACGTGGATTTAAATTGGAACCTTACCAAGGCTTTAAAATGGACTTCTCAGGCCAGCGGCCTAAGAGGTCAAGATTTAAGTCATGACGAGCCTCTAATTTTAATGCAACCTACGCAGTTTCGAAACGGCATTGAGTTCTCGGGCTTTAAATCCAAGGCCTATTACGCAAAATTAGAAAACCTACTGGTTCTGAAACAAAAGAGATTCCCTCTACGAAATGTAGAGCTAAGTCTCATTGAGGATGGACAAATTGTAGAGAAGGTTTTGGATGTAAGCTCCACTCCGAAAGGATACGACCTCTGGTCGCTGTCTCTTGGAGGACCAATTGCGACAAGGCTTAATCTCGATCTTCGGATCACCAATTTATTGAATACTGAATACAGGGATTCTATGAATCGTATGCGGTATTTTTCGCCTGAACAAGGCCGTAATTTTATTTTAACACTAACTTATTCTTTATAAAAATTTTACTATTATGAAATCAATATATTCTATATTTACTATACTACTGATCGCTGTTTTATTCACTTCTTGTCGTAGGGACGGAGTTCCTGAGGATATTCATGAACACGAAGAAATTGAACAAATTACTCTAAGTTTTAAAGAACAGGGAAGCACGAGTGCACCTCAAGTAATAACCTATTTAGGAGGCAAAGCTTCCTCCGATTTGATCCTAGCGCCCGGAAAGAACTATGAGCTAAGTCTTGATTTTTTCCACAGACATGACGGTCATTTGGAAAGTATGCTAGGGGAAATTATCGAGGAGAAAGACGAGCACTTTATCACCTTTGAATTTGCAGGGGTTGATCTTGAGCTCACAAGGCTTCCAAACGACGTGATCCGCTCTGACGGACAGAAACTTGGCCTAAAGACTCTTTGGAAAGTTAGCCAGGTGCAGTCTCCCACTAGAGTGAGTGTCAAACTTTACCACGGTTCCCAAAGCGTGAACGACCAAATGCCTTCTGCGCAGAAACAATTTGGAGAGGTGATTGGCGGTGAAGCGGATGTAAACGCTCAAATCGAGATCAAAAACTAGTTTTTCCACTTCTGAATGGATCCCAGCAGGCCTACTGCTGGGATTTTTGGTATAATCCCCTCGCTTTATGGGCATTGTTTGCAAAATTTTCGTATTTTTGCGAACCTTAATTTTAATCAAATAATAGATCATATAATGAACGTTACAGCACAAAATCATGATGAGGTAAGCGCATTACTTACAGTGACCGTAGACAAAGCGGATTATAAGGGGAATGTGGACAAACAACTTCACAACTACGCTAAGAATGCCCAAGTACCTGGATTCAGAAAAGGAAAAGTGCCAATGGGCATGGTAAAAAAGCAGTACGAAGCTCCTATTTCTTTCGAAGAAATTAATAAAGTAGTTTCTGAGGCTTTAAACAACTACATCAAAGACAACGATCTTAAGATGGTAGGTCAGCCCGTACCGGTCCCTGTTGACGATTTAGATCTTAATGCAGAACAACTGACGGTTTCTTTTGAAGTAGGGTACGAACCGGATTTCAAAATTGACTTGGCTTCTTACTCGGCTCCTCACTACGAAGTAGAGGCGTCTGACAAAGAAATTGGACAGAGCATTGAAAACATGCAAAAACGTTTTGCTACCCGTGTAGAGCAAGATAAAATTGGAGCCGATTCTCAGATTGCCCTTGAGGTATCTCAAGTGGTAGAAGAAGATGCAGAGGGTGAGCACCACCACCATCCAAAAACGGTTACTGCAACCAAAGAAACAAAAGCAGCCTTCGAACTTGTGAAAAAGTTGAAAAAAGAAGGAAGCGTAAAAGTTTCTAAAACAGAGTTAGAAAAAAATGAGGACTTAGCGACTGAGCTTGGATTTTCAAAAGAAGAACTTGAACACCTTCACCACGATGAGGTTGAAGTGAAAGTAATGGACATCTATTCTTTAGATCTTCACGAACTTAACCAGGAGCTTTTCGACAAAGTATACGGAGAAGGAACCATTAGTTCAGAAGACGAATTAAAAGAGAAAGTAAAAACGGAACTTGACGAATACTTCCAACAAAATGCAGATATTCACTTTGTGAACAAAATTTTGGAACAAGTAAACGAGAAGCAAGAAGTGAATCTTCCAGAAGCATTCCTTGTGAAATGGTTGCAATTCTCTAACGAGAACATCCAGTCTGAAGAGCAAGCGAAAGAGATTTTTGAAAACGAAAAAGAAATCGTGAAATCTCAAATTATTGAAGGGAAATTAATGACCGACAATAACATCGAGCTGGATTACGCAGACCTACTAGCACAAAGCGAGCAAATGGTAAGAAACCAACTTGCAGTCTACGGTATTCACCACCTTCCAGACGAAGAAATTCAAAAGTACGCGGTAGAAATGCTTAAGCAAGAAGAACAAGTAAGACAAATTTCTTCTGAAGTAGGAATGGCGAAACTGAAAGACGTGATTTTGGAAACATCGGAAAAGAAATCGACCAAAGTATCTCACGACGAGTTTTTAGAAATTCTAAAGAAGTAAGATCTAGGCTTACCTAGTCTTTTACAATACAAAAAAAAATCGGCCTTTTTTAAGGTCGATTTTTTTGTTTGCTTATTGCTAAAAGTCCTGCTAGCTTCTAAGAAAGAACTCGATTTTACTCCTTATCAGAGTTAAATTCTTTTTCCCACTCGGTGGCAGCATCGCTAAGCACATTGTAAAAATCCTCACCGTATTTACGGATTAAAGGCGTTTTTAGAAATTTGTATACCGGTACCTCAAGGGATTTTCCTAAATCACAAGCAGGTGCACATATGGGCCACTCGTGGTAGTTTAAAGCGGTAAACGTAGAGTACTCTGTGGTTCGGATCGGGTAGAGGTGGCAAGAGATAGGTTTGTGAAACTCTACAGCTCCTTCTTCGTACGCTTTTTCGATTCCGCATTTGGTTACCCCTTTCTCATCGAAAATGACATAGGCACATTCGTTTCCATTTACAAGTGGGGTTACAAGACCTCCGTCGTAAGGATCAAATGTCCACGCACCTTGTTCTTCAATCGCTTGAAGTCCTTCTTTTCGAAGGTAAGGTCTTAGTTTTTCTACAAGGGTATCTAAGAGTTCGGCTTCTTCCTTCTCCAAAGGAGCGCCCGCATCTCCTTCTACGCAACAAGCTCCTTTGCAGCGTGTGAGGTCGCATACAAACTGTTTGGAAAAGATATCCTCGGAGATTAATTTATTGTCTATTTGAATCATAATGCAAAATTAGAATAATTGAAAGAAAGTTCCGCCTTTATAAAGCAATAAGCAAATTAAAATGACCCAAAGTCCAATTTCTCGGTAAGCATACTTAGGCAAATAGCGTAGCATGCGCGATAGGATCAGACTTACGGGAAAAGCAAGAACCAAAAGGTATTCGTAATGAGGTCCCATATAGAGCACAATGCTTATGGTTTGTGCGAGGGTAAAAACCAGTAAGAACGTATATTTAAATCGAGAGTCAGGACTCTTCTCATTGTAATGTTGAAAGTGGTCAAAGATTGCATAGATACTCATAAGGAGTATCGGAAGTAAGAAGTAAAGCGGGTAATAATCCTGCATTAGAGATCCCACCGTTAGGGGCAAGTAATTAGGATCGAGCGTTGTATACCCAATAAAAAACATCACACTCAAGTAGGTCACTAGACAAAGGCATATCCCGAAAAAGAAACGGAATAAGTTGAGGGCAATGTGCTGAGCCGTGGCAATGATATGGAGTATCACAAACAGTAGCATTGGCCAGACAGGAGGGAGGAAAAAATAGTTCACCGCACATAAAAATCCAACCAAGAGGTAGGACTGCTTGCGGAAATGTTCCTGCGTCGAGGTCAAAAGGAAAAGCAAAACCGAGTTGACAAATAGCGTCACCGAAATACCAAGATCGATGGTTCCGTCATAGAACGCAAAGATAAGCGCCGTGTATAAAACTAGGGGCAGGTGCGTATTGTAGGTTAAATTTATTTGATTAAAAACGAAATACCCTAGAGCGACGCCACAAAAGGCAATCGCTACCGAAATAAAATCCAGATAGCTAAAATTTAAAACGTTGAAAAGCACTACTACAACGAGAAGAAAGAAAATATAGACCGGTATCGAAAAAATATTGCTTTCTTTTGAAAGTAGTTTGAACATTTTTTAATAAATTTGTGCAAAGTTAATTTAAAAAAGGAAAATAATGACATCTTTCTGGTTATTCTTAAGTGACGTGTTCAAGTGGGCATTCGGTTTTTACGATTTGTTCGGTAACGTGTTAAATTGGGTTCTGTTTTTCGTGGCTAGTGCCATCTTCATTTATTGGTGCTGGGAGCTAATGGTTCCGCTTGGGAATAACAAGGACAAAGATTACAAATCTCCTTCAAAAGTAAAGAGACCGTATTACGATCCTGCTATTTACAAAAAAGATTAATTAATTGATTGTTAGAAATACCGCTCCTTTCCAAAAGAGCGGTATTTTTTTTGCCTCAAACGGGAATTATTTTTTTTTCTCTCTGATGAGAAATGACAATCAGTATACTTATCAGTACAAAAGAAAACAAGGGAGGCGTTCAAAGGGTTTTCACATGCAAAATGCAATCGTATTGAAATCCATTGATTTTTGAAAGGGCCTCTGAATTACTATAGGCAACCTCGCAACGATAACTTTCTTTCGAAAGATACTCTACGATGCTACTCGCTAATTCCATTTCGTCCTCTACAAGCAGAATTTTCATGTGGTAAATTTATGAATAGATTTGGAATACCAATGAAAGCATTGCTAGGGAGTCTTAAATTGCCGAGTTGATGGGAGTTCAGCAATTTCTCTTTTTATGAAAATACCTAAGTTTAGGTATTCTTGGTAGCCTCTTTTCTTTCTATATTTGATTGTACGTCTAGAAACATCCCGTATCCTTAAAAACCACTACTATGAAAACGATTGCAAGCTTATTCTTTATGATCCTATTGTGCTCTGCGCAAGGTCTTCAGGCTCAAATGTACTTATTTAACGCCTTTCGTTTCGCAGGGGCACCCGATTCTGCAGGGAAGCATACTTTTGAATTGGGAAATTTTAAAGTCCTTCTCAATAGCGACAAGAATGAAGTCTTTCACATTAATGGCGATAACGATGCCGTCTTAAAAGAGGACGTACTTGCTAAGGGTGTAGAAGTAAAAAAGAATCCAAATTCGACGCAGTATATATTTAAATATGCAAATGGCTCTTTGTCCTCCATAGTGGTGACTGACTACGAAGGGGCAGGTAGTGAGGATGATTTGAAGGTGTACGACGGCTTGGATGAAAAACTCCATTTAAAAGGGATATTCCAAGCGATCTATGTGAGAAAAGAGTAAGTGAATGAAAGAAGTTCCAAGCTAAAAAACCCTCTGATTTTTTAAGGTAAATTATTTTTTTTACTATATTAAGGGTTCTCACTTAGGAATATCTCATTTAATTTAAATACTACTACTATGAAAACAATTAGAAGTTTACTGCTAATGATCCTTTTATGTTATACGCACGGTCTTCAGGCTCAAATGTACTTTTTTGATGCGAATGAGTCGTATGTGGACGTCGATTCAGAAGGAAACGATCTCTTTGGAAAGAAAAATTTTAAATTAGTTATTGACGGTAAGAAAAATGAAGGCTTTCTTACTAGTGAGGACACGAATGCCGTTATTTGGAAGGAAGCGTTTCAAGGAGATCCCTATGTTAAGAAAACCCCAGAGTCTACTGAATATGTTTTTGGATTCGGTGCCATGTCCTCCCTTGTGCTATTGGATTATAAAGATCCCGCAAAACAAGACGTGTTGAATATTTACGATCTTGCTGCCGAAATGCACCATTATCAAGGCAAATTCAATCTCCTTGTCCTTGATAAATAGTAGCTGGGGAGTAAGATGTTGAGCTCCAAAAATACCTACCTCTAGGTATTTTTGGAACCTTGGTTTGTTGTAGCTTTGTTCGTGTGATAGAAACGTTTTTAAGAAGAGTCCTTCCTTAATTCAAATCCACAACAATGAAAACTACACTTAGCCTACTGCTTCTGATTCTGCTTTATTCTGCAAACGGTCTTCAAGCTCAAATCTATTTTTTTGACGGAACAAGTTATGCTGGAGCTCCGGATTCTTCCGGGGGACACAACTTCGTGAAGGGCAAAATGAAGGTTCTTTTAACGATTGATAAGGAGGAGATCCTTTTAATCAATGGGGAAAATGATGAGGTGATCTCCAAGGGGCTACTTGAGAAGGACGTTGAAATTACAAGAAAGTCTGAATACAACAATTATTTGTTCACCTACGACCTCTTATCTTTTTTGCAGGTGATAGACTACGTAGATCCAAACAAAGAGGACGACTTAAAGTTTTTCGAAATTGGGGAGGAAGTACTTCATTTAAAAGGCCAATTCCATGTGGTCTACCTTACGGTGAAGCAGTAGTCCAACCCTCCTAAAGTCAAGCTTTAGGGCACAGTCCTTTAGGATTGCCGAAGAAGAAATACGTTCCTTAATTGTCGTGGCAAGGGATTACGAGTACAGGGATAGAAGAACTTTTTGTCAGATCTTTAGTTAGACTTCCTACAAATACATCGTAGATTCCACTTCTTCCGTGAGATCCCATAACAATGTAATCGGCGTTTTTGTCTTTTGCGTATTCTAAAATCACATCTTTCGCGATTCCTTGTCTTAGCAGGTGCTCACACTCAACGCCCATGGCTTTGATTTTTTCTTGGAGTCCATTCAGAAGATGAAGCTCTTCTTTAATCTCATTTTGTTCCACTTCAGGAAAGTATTGAAAGCCCATGTCCCCAATGGCAAATCCGATGTCGGAAGGAGCCACGTGAATAAGGAAAATTTTACCCTCTGTGGTCTTGGCAAATTTAACAGCTCCTTCTATCAATAAATTGGTAGAATCGGAGAAATCAACTGGAAATACAATATTCGTCATGATGGTATGGTTTTACTAGACTAAAGTTAAGCATTTTTTTAACTTCGAATAGAGTCTTATCCCGATTTAACATGAAATTAAACCTTCCCCTCTAAGAAAGTCTTATTTTTGTAAGACTTTAAGAAAATATGCCATGAAAAAGTACCTTGTTCTTTGCTTTAGTTTCGTCTTGTTTTTTGGATTCGCACAGGTGGATACTGCGCAAGTGGTCGTTCCAGGACGCAGCAATAGTGCGGAAGCAATGAAAAAACCGTACGTGATTCTAATATCTGCAGATGGGTTTCGGTATGATTATGCAAAGAAATATGGCGCGAAAAACCTTTTAGCTCTAGCCCATGCAGGGGTGCAAGCGAAAGCCATGGTTCCTTCTTATCCTTCCGTTACCGGACCGAACCACTATACGCTCGTGACTGGAATGTATCCGTCTCATACGGGATTTGTGGACAATTACTTCTACGATACGAAAAGACAGGATGATTTTTCAATGAGTCGTGCGGGAAAAACAACAGACAGCTCCTGGTTAAAGGGACTTCCGCTTTGGGGTCTAGCAGAAAACCACCATACGATGGCCGCGAGTTTGTTCTGGGTAGCATCGAACGGCACCGCAGGAGGAACAAGACCTAGTTATTATTATCCCTACCATGAGAAGTTTGATGCAAAGCAGCGTATTTCCATTGTTGAGAATTGGCTAAAGCTTCCCGAAGAAAAAAGACCTCATTTGATTACGATGTATTTTTACGAGGTCGACAAGATGGGGCATTTGCACGGTCCCAAATCCAGTGAAACGAAAGAGGCCGTACTCATGGTGGATCAAGCGGTAGGAGAGCTACAAGAAAAGGTGAAGAAATTAGGCTTGCCAAATGTCAATTTTATCTTTGTTTCCGATCACGGAATGCTTGGAGTGGATTTAGAAAACCCCCTTTCAATTCCAGAAGTTTTAAACGATAGCGATCGCTTTCGTTTTGTGAATGCTCAAACCTTACTGCGCGTCCAAGTAAAAGATCCAAAAGAGATTCTTTCCACTTACAAAGGGCTGAAGAGATCTCGTACAAAAGACTACAAAGTATATCTCGCTACTCGTTTTCCTAAAAGACTTCATTATCGAAGTGGACCCGATACGTTTACTTCCCGAATGGGAGAAATTTATCTAGTTCCTAGAAAGGGAAAGGTCTTTTTAAGCAAAAACGATTACAAAACCCCGGGAAAGCATGGGTACGATCCCAAAAAAGTTCCAGAAATGAAATCTGTGTTTTATGCTACAGGTCCAGAATTTAAACAGGGAAAAACGATCGGAGAGTTTAAAAATGTGGAGGTCTATGGAATTGTCGCAGAGCTATTAGATCTGCCGTACAATCATTCGATTGACGGAACCAAAAAGACAGCTAAGAAAGTTTTGGTTTCTGAGGAGAAGTAATTTAGTTTTCTTTCTTGCTATACACGGCGAGGCTACCTGCAGGGCAGGGGAACTCTCCCCAGCCGGATTCGTTAATTTCAACTTCTTGCTCTATGTGGCCAAGTAAATCAGAAAAGTGAGTGCCCGCATACCGTGTACCCACTTCCATAGAGACTGAATTCTCGCCTGCGTTACTTAAAACGATGGCAATCCCTTCATGCTCCTCATCTCCTTCTCTTGTCCATCCGATGCAAGTGGGCTCTGAGAAGTAATCTCGCTGCAATCCATAAGCATGGTTCTTTCTTGCTTTTAAAAGGAGTTCAAGGCTATCCACTTTGGGTAGGAAAATCTCATACTGCTTGCCATCTTCTCCTTGGTCTTTGTAGCTTGCTCCGAACAGGTCCGGATAAAACAGACAAGGGTACCCGTCCTCTCTTAGTAAGATGAGGGCGTAGGCTAGAGGTTTAAACCAAGGCTCTACGGGCGCCTCTAATTGTTGAAGAGGTTGGGTATCATGGTTTGCGACCACAGTGACCGAAAGGTCTGGTCTTTCCTTGGTAAGTGTGCCTTCAAAGATTTGGGTTAAGTCAAATCCTTCTCCTTGTTTCGAAGCCAAATGAAATTGGTGTTGTAGTGAGGGGTCAAATAAACTCATGCATTCCTCAGTGGCTGCAATGTAATCCAGGAGAAGAGGAAGTTGACCAGGAGCCCAATATTCTCCTACAGCAAATAGATTCTTTCCCGTATTCGAGCGAAGGTTATTAAGCCATTCTGTGTAAAAGTTTGGAGATTGATGTTTCACCGCATCCAGTCTCACCCCATCAAAGAAAATTTGGTCGTGGTACCATTTGCCCCAATTGCCGAGTTCTTCTCTTACGAAAGGATTTCGATGCTCAATGTCGTTGTACATCAAATAATCGTAATTGCCCTTTTCATCTCCAATCACTTCTTCCCAGCCTTCTCCAAACTCGTTAATAATTTGAAAGATTCCAGCTTCTTGTCCTTCTGCATAATCTACGCCTGAAAAGCATGTGAAATTCCATTCAAAGGAGGAGTATTTCTGTTGTCGACCTGGAAATGTAAACTTGGTATAGCTTTCAATCTCAAAGGGCTCGGAAAGGTTCTCTTGTCGATTCTCCGGGTTGACGCGGACAACATGAAATCGTTCTTTTTCATCGCCTCCGGCTTTATGGTTGATCACGATGTCAGCAAGGATTGAGATACCCGATTCTTGCAGTTCTTTGCAAGCCGAGATCAGTTCCTGTTTCGTTCCATACTTGGTTGGAATCGTCCCTTTTTGATCAAATTCTCCAAGGTCGTATAAGTCGTAAGGATCATACCCAACTGAATACCCACCGCCAGAAGCCTTGTAGGCAGGGGGAATCCATACGGAACTGATACCAAGTTCGTTAAGATACGAAGCCTTTTCTTTAAGATCATTGTAAAGTACACCGTTCCCTTCACTGTACCAGTGAAACCCTTGAAGCATGACCTGATTCATTTGTTAGATATTTACACGAATTTACGCAAACTTAAGCAGCTTACTGAATTTATAATGGAATAGTGCGAGTACTTAAAGAAAGATTATTCTCCGAAACGTTTGATTTCCACTCGGCGCTCTTTGACCTTAAGGATTGTCGTGGGTAGGGTGGTGACTTCGTTTTCCTTGGCTGAGGTTGCTATAGGATTTTGATCAACAAACACGTTCTCTTGCAAACTTTCTGCATCCACAGTCATGTGGTATTGACCCAGCGGTAAATATGCTCGGTATTCTCCATTTTCATTTGTATAAAAAGTGAATTCTTTACCATGCTCATTTTTGAATAAGACTTGAATTCCCGAGAGATTGGAACTTACTTCGTACTGGTTTTTATTGTAATTAGTATATTGCAGGGCTCCATAGATTTGACCTGTTTTTTCTAAGGGGATGGTTAGCTCTACAGAGCGACTATCAAGACTTGTCCTAATGACTTCCGCATACCAATCGCGTTCAAGTGATTTTACCGTGTAATCCCCATAAGGAACTTGTCTGTATTTGACTTTTCCGTCTTTTCCAGTAATAAAAATCGTTTTATTGATTTGAACTTGTTTTCCAACCGCAGGATAGTCTGTTTCTGGATCGAAGCTACCATCGTTATTGATGTCATGATAGACAAATACGGCAATCGTTCCATTTTTGTATTTCACGCCTGGCTCTCCAATGGTAGGAATTTTTTGTGTAATACCTACTTGAAAATAGGTGTTGTTGAAGTCGTAAACGCTTTCAATGAATTTTGTGTATCCGTAGTAAGCGAAAATGGAGGTCGATCTACCTACCTTAAATTCAGCATTTGTTGAAAGCGATACGCTAGTTCCAACAAATGAATCTTTATTCGCCATACCACTAAAATTAAGATTTAGTTTTTTACTGAAGAAGTCTTTTCTGTAACTAAGCAGCGCAGTGTATTTCTCCGTGTCGTTGGTGAGCTGCTGGTTTCGAGTTCCCTCATAAAGAAGGAAATTTCCTTTTTGAGCACTTACGTTGAAAAGAAGATTTTTGAAATAGTAGTTAAATTGAGTTTTGATTACAAACTGGGTCTCTGTATACCCTTTATACCTTGCAATTCCTTCAACTAGGGATATGTTAAAGCGGTGAAGATTGTTATTTGTCTGAAATCCTATCGTTTTGTTGAGTAGCGCTGACTGGAACTCCACAGGTGTACTCGATAAATAGTCGGCGAGGTAAATTCCTGCATTCTCACTCTGAAATTGAGGAGCAATCGTCATTGAAACATTCGATCCTAATCGGAATTGAGTTCCGATTTCCGCTTGATGTCGAGTCGTGGTTGTGGAAAAATGATAAAGTGGATTAATGTTTTTGGGCTCGTACCGATTGAAATTGTACTGGGCCCAAACGCTTGTATTTTTAAATCGTCTGCCGATTCTTTGATTGAAGGTAGTGCTACCTTTCCTAATGCCTGGATAATATCCAGTGCTAAAGTAGTTGTCAGAATTAAGAGTATACGCTTTCCACTGAGTTCTCAAATTAAAGCCAGCGGCCATGGAATTTTCCTGTTGATTGGACTCATCTGTAGATTTGGATTTCCCATACCCGAGAACGATGCCGTATTGCGTCTTTTCTGTATTGTAAAAGTACCTAGTATTGAATAAGATATTGTTTGAAAGGGGATCCTGATCGAAAACAAAATCATTTTCGATTCGGGTATTTTGGGTAAGAGCAGTGGTGGAGGTAGCAAACGCAGTGTACCCCCGAGGAGAATTTTTAAGGTCTAAAGGGTCGAATAAGTTGTAACTTTTTTCAACTGCTCCAATTTTAAACGTACTCTTCCTGTCTTCCTTTGGAATCAAATAAAATTCAGCTCCTCGTCCGGTTAAGCTAACATCAAGGTCCGTAGTACTTAGATTTCCGACTTTTAAACCCAGCCCTTGGCGTTCCAGTTTAAGGTAAGTGTTTTGAAAGAGGGTGGGAAGAGATTGATTATGGTAAAATGTACTGTTGAGATTAAATTCAGCTTGCAGATCTCCAGAATTCACCGTCGTATTTAGATCAAGCGATTGTGCCGCATCTAATTTATTAAAGGGGTTTCTAAGGCTCCAGCTTACTTGGTTGCCTCTTCCTACATTCGTAAGTAGGCGCTGTTGATTTGGGTCCACGTACCTACGGTTTCCAAGGGCATTTTGGACGAGTACGATCGCGTTCCCGATGAATTCATTTTGATCGTTCAGCATCGCGACATTGACGTTGAATAATTCCTGTTGCAATAGGTCGCGATCAATAATCTTAGAGAAGGTCACATTTTGATTTGAAAAGGGCTCGAGTTTAATGTTTTTTTCAATACTGATGGGGCTGCCAGATAGGGATGGGAATGAGGCGACTAGCTTTACTTGTTCACTTTGATTTCCCCCGTTGTGTACTTGAGTGTGGATTCGAAGAGAATCCCCAATTTGATAAATGATTTCCTGAGGATCGTTTGTCGATATTTTCAAAACTCTTTTAGGAGCAATCGTGAGCGTGGTAGAAGATTCGGCGAGGATGTTTTTGGATTGATCTCGCAGCTTGAAGGAAATGAAAGCTTTCCCTGCAGGTTGGCTCTTAGTGACTAAGAATTTAATAGGGATGAAGGTCTTTTCTTTTGCTCCAACACTGATTGCACTGCTGTTCTTCAGGATCCTTAAATATTGATTCCCACTGGTCTCAAGTTGAAAATCGCCTTCTAAATCACTTTTATTCTCAATTTTGAGGATTAAAGTGACTAACTCCTCGTTTGTGACGGTAATATTTTTGTCACTAGTCATGAAGAAATTGCCCGCCTGCCCTTTAAGCCCTAAATAGCCAAGCAGTGAAAGGAAAAGGATGGTATTTCTTAAGAAGGAAGTCAACTTGTTTATTGGGGGGTAATGCTGAATAGAAGAGTTCCGCTATAGAGTTGATAAGGTTTATTAAAAAATCCGTAGTTATCAGCAGGAGGTTTAATAAAGTAGGTAAAATCATACCATTTGACGGCTGTGTGAGCTTGTGAGCTATGGAGTGTCTGGTTTGTAGTGGAAAGCATGACGGAACCCGTAGTGGAACCGCTCTGGCTATCTTTCATCGTTAATTGAACACTATTGAAAGGAAGAGTGCTTGTCGTGCTTGAAAGCTCACTACTTAGGGTTTTAACTTGCAGAAAATAGGGGGTTTTTGAAATAATAGAGAGCGCCTGGGGTTGCACCTGGGTTACTCCATTCGCATAATCGTTGGGTGTCTTGAATTCAAGTAGAACATTCGTAGCATTTGGATTGAGCGAAACAAGGTAGTTCTGTTCAATTGGAGGTGTGTCTGTAGGATGAATTCTCATATCAAAGGAAACCGAGGCCGGTTGACCATAGGGCATAATCTGTCCTTTTCGATTTCGCAGTTCGAAAACTAAATTAACTTTGTAATTGTCCCAGGATGAGTACTGCTCTAAGTATGCTCCTCCTTCCATCTCCACGTCAAGGCCTAAGGTGACTTTAATATATCGGTTGACAACTTGAAGATTGAAGTTCGAATGAGGCACTATAGCCGTGCTTCCTGTACTAAATGGGATGAGTGAAGGATTAATACCAATATTGTTCATGTTGGCAAAAAGACCATCATCATTAGGTAGGTCTCTTTGAGTGACTGTACTTACCTGGAATTTAATTTTTTGTAAATCCGCTGCGCTTAGGGTTTTAGTTCCGTTCGTAATAGGGCCCACCACTCTAAAATGAAGAGACCACTCATTCATTTGGTACCCTTGTGAGGAATCCAAGTGAATAGGTACTTGAATTAAATTGGAGACTCTTGCGCCTTGGTAGCTGTCCACTGGAAACCAGCCCGTATTATGGGGCTGAATTCTAATAGCTTGTCCAAAGTGAAAGAGTGGAATTGATAATACAAAAAGTATCAATAATCTATTCATAAGTAAAGGAAAGTTCAGCCATTTTGATGACATCATTCTCGATGTGAGAGAATGTAGCTGTAGCCAAATACTTGCCCGGTTTTAAGTTTTCGGGTAGTTTAATGGTCACTTGTCTATGATCCTTAGGCATCGTGTAGATTACCTGATCTGCGAGTGTTACGACGGATCCGTCTGTCTGCGAGACGAGTTCCGAGAGGATCGCCCCATCGGTCCATGTGTTTCCGTCGTTTGTGAAGTTAAGAAGCAATTGCTTCTTCTCCTTTTCAAATTTAAAGTCGGTAAATGTGATATCCGGCTTAGGCGTTTCCGATGTATACTGATGGTAAATT
This sequence comes from Chryseobacterium sp. A321, assembly GCF_054489265.1. Taxonomy (NCBI): domain Bacteria; kingdom Pseudomonadati; phylum Bacteroidota; class Flavobacteriia; order Flavobacteriales; family Weeksellaceae; genus Chryseobacterium; species Chryseobacterium sp. A321. The sequence continues at coordinate 1,003,323 of NZ_JBTMWZ010000001.1, forward strand.
TTGACCCCAGTTCTAACAGCCACTTTTACTAATGCTCCTTTTTCATTAAACGAGTCCGAAGGATTGGTTTGCGTAATGAAAAGCATGGTCGTGTGAACTGGTTCGAAGGGTGCCGATGGGGTAGGCGCAGTTAATGTAATCTCAAGTTCTCTACTTTCGCCTGGAGCTAAAGTAAAGAAAGTTTCAGGCATTAGGGTTAGCCAACCCGATAAGGAAGTGGGTAGCGTGCCAGAATCTAGCATGACATTACCTCCGTGAAGGTCATAAGACCAATCGTTAAAGGATACTGTTAAATTCATGGTACCGGTTTTACTTGGGTTGCTCACCAGAATCTTTTTTGTTTGAGATTCTCCAGGAGCGGAAATGAAGTAAGTTCTCGGTGGCCCTACCGTAATACCAGTCTGTGCTTGTGTTATAAAGGGAACGAATAAAAACACAAGGCCTATAATGTAGAATAGTCGTCTCATAGGATTGCAAAAAGGCAATTTAAGGAATTATCCCTAAACTGCCTTATTATGTTTTTAGTCAATTAGCGATTATTGAGCTGCAATCGTATAAGTTACTGTAGTCGTATAAACGGTTGGGTTTTCTACGTTGAAATATTTATTTACGTATGCATCCAAGTCTCCTTTGGCAGCATAGTTCACATTGACATTTTTGTTTACCCCTCCAGTTGTACTAGAGAATAAAGGTGCTGCAGTTTGAGAAAGAGATACAGCTGGTTCGTAGGTTACTCCCGTGGCCTCTAGTGCATTTGTCGTTCCAGCACTTGCGGTTACATAGATATCACTTGCATCAATGTCTGCAGTTACGCCTGTGGCATTGCTTTCTAATTTGTCGGTGTTAGATTTTACAGTTACTGCAAAGGCTCCAGTTGAATAAACGGTAAGGTGATCCGCTTGCGTTGCGTCTACTCCATTTAAGTAGTCTGCTTCAGTAACGTAATCTAAATTTACATTTTGATTAGCGGCATTTACGATAATGGTTTGGATTGGATGAAGTCTAACGTTAACGGTTGCAGTTGCCGTTGCCGTTTGTGCATTCGCTGTAATTGATACTAAACCTAAAAGTGCTCCAAATAAAATTGCTGATTTTTTCATGTTTTTTTTCTTGTTTTTTATAATAAATTGTGTTAGATTTGAAAACTGAGTGGTGAATCCCTTTGTTTTCGAGTGCAAAGATACATCAGCGAATTCCTAAGAATATTATCAAAAAATACAAAAAAGTTATGCAAACGTTTTGCATAACTTTTTTGTATTTTTTGATAACTACACGCTTGTAACATGCATAAACACGGAGTTTTGAGTCGTATTTTAAATTTTTACATGAACGAGCGTTCGTACTTTAATTGTGTTTTTGTCGTGATTGAATTGATAATTAAACCCATTTTCTATTGCGTTTTTTTGTCCTTAGGGAGCTTGGGTGACATGAAATTTAGAGCGGGTTGGTCGCTTGTGAGGGTCATTCTGAACTGTCCAGGCGTAAGACCTGTGTTCTTTTTGAAGAAATTGACGAAGTTTGACTCTTGAGAAAAGCCCACTTCCGCGCTAATTTGTTTAATCGGCATGTCTGAAGTAGTGAGTAAAGTCTTAGATCTTTCCGTGGCTTTGCCAATTAAATACTTTTTGGCTGTACAGCCATAAGTCTCCTTAATGGCGTTGTCCAAGGTTCGTTTTGTGATATTGAGTTGTTCGGAGTAATAGGTGGCATTGAGGTTTATGGTTTCCTCATGGGCTAGTATAAATAGGAACCGATCCGTAATCTCCTTTTCATAGGTTTGTTGAGAATGGATTTTTATTTCGCTATCGCTACTTAAAAGGATACGAATTAGAATGAACTCCAAAAAGTTTAAAAGACTGTTTTTACGAATTAATTGGTTTGCGCCGGGGCGACGAACTGGTAAGTAATAATGTTCCAAAATAAGTTCATACGGGAAGAAATCGTTTTTAACAAGAGTCCCATTCGGATCATTAAATAAATTCCCGTTCTTAATCTGATAAAGTAGTTCGAGGCGAGTGATAAATAAGTCTTGGTCAAATCCGAACACAAAAGCGGTCTTGTATTTCTTTTCGAAATAGAAGTCGACATTCGGCGGCAGGAAGAAAAAATTTTCGCTTGCGATCTTAATTTTGGAATCTCCAATGTACAAAGTGATTTCATCCTTTGCACTATAGATAATTGTGAATTGACTTGTGTCAAATTGAACTTTATCACGGTGGTAATTTCGCAAGTGGACGAGTGTCCAACTCTTTGGAGAGTTAGTCATAAATTTGGTGTTTTTTTTTCAAGTGTGTTGCTTGTCAAACAAGCGCTGTAAGTTACTGTTAATTCTTGAATTAGACAATAATCTAGAATCATTCTAAATATGCAGGGTAAAAGACTGCGAGAATTGATTGAAAGAGGGTTAGGGGTATAAGTCGTACGGAATCTTGAGTTGAACCGAAGTCGATTTTTGCTCCCGATTTTCGAAGTTAGAAAGGCTTAAACCTAAAAGTCGAATGGGTTTGTCAAAAGGTCGCAATTGCCAGAGATGCAATGCGGTGGAAAGGATTTCTTCTGTATCTAGGTAGAAGTTTTGGGAAGTGCGGCTCCGTGTGAATTGGGAGAAGTCGTTGTATTTGATTTTAAGCGTCAGAGTTTTTCCTCGAAGTTCCCGTTTTGAGGTTCTTTCAAATAGTTTTTGGGCAATCGTTTGAAGTTCTTTTTTTAAACTAACTTCTTCCGAAAGATAGGAGTAGAATGTATCCTCGACTCCTATGCTTTTGGTGATTCGGTTTGCATTTACTTCGGCGTGATGAATTCCTCTGGCCGCGTTGTAAAAATAGAGACCTGATTTTCCAAAATAGTGAGTGAGTTCCTCCACGGAGTGTTTCCTAAGATCTCCCCCTGTGTAAATATGCAGTTCATGCATTCGGTTTGCAGTCACTTTTCCAATGCCGTGAAATCGTTCAATGGGCAGGGTTTCAAGAAACTCAAGAACTTTATCGGGATGAATAGTTTTTTGACCGTTCGGTTTATGGTAGTCGGAGGCTACTTTAGCCAAGAATTTGTTGATGGAAATTCCTGCAGAAGCGGTTAGTCCTGTTTTTTCTAGAATCTTCGCTCTGATTTCTCTTGCGATTTGCTTCGCAGAATCGATTCCTTTTTTGTTTTCTGTGACATCGAGGTACGCTTCATCCAAAGAAAGAGGTTCTACAAGATCCGTATATTCTTTGAAAATACTGCGTATTTGCTGAGAGATTTCTTTGTAGCGCTCAAAGCGAGGAGGGACAAACAAAAGATCGGGACATTTTTCTAAAGCTCGTTTGGAGGGCATTGCCGAATGAATCCCAAATTTCCTTGCCTCATAGCTCGCGGCCACAACGACGCCACGCTCCTGTGATCCTACACACAAAGGACGGTTTCGCAGCTCCGGAAAATCATGCTGTTCTACGGATGCATAAAAAGCATCCATATCAATATGAATAATTTTTCTGGTTGCCTCTTTTTCCACTCTTCAAATTTAAGAATTATATCCTCTTAGTTTTAAAGGACGGTATGTATGAATAGAAAATCTGCATTTTAGAACTAAAAAAGCACCCCGAAAGGTGCTTCTGTTTTCCTATTTAGAGATTTTAAATAGCGTGCTCTTTTATTAGTTTTCGAACTACTTTTATAACATTCGGCATTGCCGTATCAGCTGCAGCCAGTACCTCGTCGTGAGAAACACTAAAGGCAATATCAGGTCCCCCTACATCTGTGATGATTGAGATGCCAAATACATTGATTCCCATATGTCGTGCTACAATCACTTCCGGTACTGTGCTCATTCCCACCGCATCACCGCCTAGGATTCGAACCATTCCATATTCTGCAGGGGTTTCAAAGGTAGGTCCTTGGAGGCCTAAATAGATACCTGTGTGGACTTTAATGCCAAGTTCTTTTGCTGCCGCTTGCGCAGTAGAAAGCATTTTTGAATCGTACGCTTCGCTCATGTCCACAAAGCGAGGACCGAATTCTTCTAGGTTGGCTCCACGAAGTGGATGCTCTGGCATAAAGTTAATGTGGTCCTTGATCAGCATGATATCGCCGACTCTGAAATCCGGGTTTACTCCACCTGAAGCATTCGATACCACCATGTTCTTGATGCCAAGCAAATGGAAAACGCGCATGGGGAAGGTGACCGTTTTCATGTCGTATCCTTCGTAATAATGAAATCGTCCACTCATCATAAGGACTTTCTTTCCTTCAAGGAGTCCGTAGATTAGTTGACCGTTATGTCCCACAACGGTCGTTTGTGGGAAGTTTGGAATTTCTGAATAGCTAATGGTTTTTATCACCTCGACTTCGTCTTTTAAGGCGCCTAGACCTGAGCCAAGGACGATTGCGTAATCAGGTGTGTCTTTAATTACCTCTTTAATAAAGGCTGCAGAGGATTTAATGAGATCTAACATAAGATAATACCGTTTGGTTGAACGTTTCTGGATCGTCAAGCGTTACATTGATAGGCCAGTAATAGACTAAGTCCCGAAGGTAATCAAAAGTTTTTAGTCTCACGTAATCTTTCTCCGTGGTCAAAAGAAGTTTGTATTCTCCGAGTTTGTTGTACTCAGCAAGGATGGTCTTTATATCCTGGTCTGAGAAATTATGATGGTCTTTGAATCGAAGATGTTTTACTTTCTTCGTGTAATTCGAAAGATGGTCCACTAAGGGGGAAGGGTTTGCAATGCCGGTCACGAGTAAAATGTCGTAGTAGGCGAGATTGTTATCAGGAAGGATCTTATCCTTGCTGTAAACATGTTCGTCGTAAACGACGGAAGAGAAAAATACTTTTTGGTTTCCTTGGGGTTTGATTCGCGAGCGATAGTACTTCTTCTTTTCTTCAGATAAATTCACTGGGCATTTAGAAACCATAATAATGTCTGCTCGTTTCTTTCCTGAGCGACTTTCACGTAGGTCTCCTGCAGGCAAAACGTAATCTTTGAAATAAGGATCGTTGTAGTCCGTCATTAAAATGGTGAATCCCGCTCGGATGGCTCGGTGCTGCATGGCGTCGTCCAGCACAAGAGCCTCTAGATCCATGTCTGCAAGTACTTTTTTAGCCCCAGGCACTCTTTGCTCACTCACCGCAATGACAAATCGGTTTTTAAACCGTTCGAATAGTTGCATGGCTTCGTCACCTACGGTTTTGTAAGAGCTTTCGTAATTGGTGATTCCATATCCCTTGGTAATTCGTCCATAGCCTCGAGATAAAACACCGGTCTTGTAATGCTCGGAAAGAAGCTGCGCCAAGTACATCACCATAGGAGATTTTCCACTTCCGCCGACGGATAAATTTCCCACACAGATAATGGGGGTTCTAAAGCGTGTGGATTTTAATAATCCTACATCGTATAGCGCATTTCGAACGCTCGTTATAAAAGCGTACAGAAGGGAAAAAGGGTATAGGTACCAACGTTTCATCGTTTGCAAAAATACGTGTTTTTACGCGTACAATACAATGGATTTTTGATAAAGTAACCTAAAACTCATTCTTGAAATAGGAAGGACGAAAAAGCTGAGAAATTAAAAATCGTATCCGACTTTGAAACTCAAGTTTGCCATTGCACCTGAAGTGGAAGAAAAGCCAGAATTGAGTAAGAATCCATACCCAAATCCCACCTTAAACTCATAGTTGAAATTCGTTCCAAATTCTCTACGGATCCCATAAGAAGGTACAATGCCAAAGGAAGAGATTACGTTCAAATCTTTTTCACTTGATATGACAAACCAATCCGGAACGTATTTGAAGTCAAGACTAATGTAGTTTCCTGAATTTCAACTCGTGCTTTTTCCTTTTCGAGCTCGACGATCTAAATTGTAGTAATATTTAGGTTCTACACTTAACTCGGGTGCTAAAACGAAGCCGGAACCCATTATGTCTCCAAACCAAAAGCCTGCATTGAGATTGGCAGAGCTTCGAAGGGCAATTTCGCTTGCAAGTCTACTCTCATTGTAAACATTGAGACCTAAAAATCCGGCTTGAACGCCTGTGATGGATTTTTCGACACGAGAAGAAGAAGGACTGGTTTGAGCCCAGGCAATGCTGGTGCATAGGAAGGTGCCTAGAAGTAGTTTGTTCATTGGTTATTTTTCTGTTGTGATTTTTAAGATCCGGAAAAATAAAAAATAATTTCTAGTGAAATTCAATTTTTTCTGCCTCTAATAGGGGGTCGTAATTAGGAAAAGCAAATTCTTGGGGCTGCTCCTTGCTAAGCCAACGCTCGGCAGCCTCAAAATCAAGGACTACGGGCATGCGCTTTTTCGTATTGTGAATTTGAGCCATTAGGGGGTTAGCCCCTGTCGTTACGATGGAAAAGGTAGTGGTCGTTTCTTGCGTATCGGGATCTTTCCAATCGCTATAGAGTGCTCCTAAAGCAAAGAGAGGAGCGTTTTCTAATTGGATGGAATAGGGCTGCTTTTGTTTACCACTTGAATCTAGCCACTGCCATTCAAAGAAGGAATTCACAAGGACTAGCGCTCTTTTGTTCACGGAGTCTCGGTAGCTCCGAACAGTCTCAAGGGTTTCAATTCGAGCATTTAGTGTGCGTTTTTGAAAGTCTCGGTTTTTGCCCCACTCAGGAATGAGTCCCCACTGGGCGGAAGTTATAACCTTCGGATCTTTGTCTGAAATAATGGGAAGCATAGGGTTTGCAAAGCCATTAATGCGGTAGCCCAAATGATAGGGTAGACCTTGGTAGCTTGCTTCGAAATATTCTTCTAATTCCTGGCTCGTGGAGAGTAAGGATACATAATTGCACATGAGAGTATGAGTTGAAAGTAAAGATAAGAATTTTTACCCGTTTGTTTTGTGTTTTATTTATGAAAATTTCATCCGCGCAAAAGCTGCCGTTTCCTTATCTTTGAAGCATTAAGCTGTTAAAAGCGGCCTTGAATTACTCTATGGAATTACTTATAATTGTCTTATTAATCCTTTTAAACGGAGTGTTTGCCATGTCAGAGATGGCCCTTGTTTCGTCAAGGACGTTCAAATTAGAATCCCAAGCGAAGAGAGGGAATATTGGAGCAAAGAAAGCGCTTGAACTTTCCCAGCATCCTACTAGGTTTCTCTCAACGGTCCAAATCGGGATTACCCTGATTGGAATTTTATTGGGGATTTACAGTGGGGATAAATTGACAGGCCAAGTTCAGGCTCTTTTGAATCAAGTGGATTTTTTGGCGCCTTACTCGCAACCCCTCTCTACGGTTCTTATTTTGATTGCCATTACATACCTCTCCATTGTATTAGGTGAACTTTTTCCAAAACGAATTGGAATGCATTTTCCCGAGAAAATCATTTCCGTGTTAGCGACTCCGATGGATATTCTTTCAAAAGTAACGCGTCCCTTTGTCTGGCTATTAACCACCTCTAACAATGCACTTGCTAAACTTGTAGGGATTGATCAGACGACAGAAGAGAACGTGAGTGAAGAAGAGCTTAAAGCATTAGTGAAAGAAAGTGCAGAAAGTGGAGAAATTGATGAGATTGAACGCCATATTGTAGAGCGAGTGTTTGAACTTGGAGACCGAAAAGTGGTTTCGTTAATTACCCATAGAACTTCCCTTGTCTTTTTTGAAGTAGAGGACACTTGGGAAACTATTTTTGAAAAGATAAAAGACCAACAGCATGCAGCGTATCCCGTTGTGAGTGATACCAATCCTGATGAAATCTTAGGACTGGTCCATGTAAAAGAATTAATCACGCATATCGGTGAAGATTTGGATTTGCAGGCTCTACTGAGACAGCCTCTTTATTTTAGTGAAAACACTTCAAGTTATAAAGTGCTAGAAGCGTTTAAAACCCATCGCAATTACCACGCAATCATAATTGATGAGTTTGGAACGGCGAAAGGACTCGTCACACTCAATGATATCGTAGATGAATTGATCGGCGAAACGCAAGAAACAGAGGACGGAGATAGTTCGATCGAAGAAACCTCCCCAGGTGTTTGGCAAATCAGTGGGCAGTATCCACTCGCAGACTTCTCAAAAGCGTTTGATCTGGACTTTGATCCCGAAATCTATAAAAATTACACGACGGTGGCAGGACTGTTTTATCATTATTTCGATGGAGTCCCAGAGGAGAAAGATTCGGTTGAAATTGAAGGGTATCGTTTTGAAGTATTAGAAAAGGACCATCAACGTCTCGTGCAGTTTGTAGTAAGCGAATCGTAAGGATTGATCTATGCCTTCTTACTTTTGGTAACACTTTTACCCCACGACTTTATGTAATTGGATACACTTTTACCCTAGGACTTTGTGTTTGTGGCGATTTTGATAGGCATATTCCTGAAATTGAAAATGGAAAAAAAGGGCCGTGGATTTCAAATCACGGCCCTAAATAAAATTAAGTGGACAATCCTTTAGTAAGTTAAGGTGAGTCCTGCTCCCCAATGAAGGTGAGAATCGTAATTCGTGGAAATTCCAAGGTGCCTAGTGACAATGTATTTAAGACCCGCTCTATATTCTTTGTCTGTATTGACCATGAAGTTTGCACGAAGTCGTGGACTAAGAGGGATGTCTTCTCTGCTTAGCTGGACTCGAACAATTCCATCGCTGAATACTTCGGTTTGCAATTGCAGCAAAAGAGGAAGTGTGTATACAAATCCGGCACTTACAGTGGAGGTTTTTGCCTCCGATAGTTTCTGTCCAAATAGGGTTTTCTTTCCAGGACTCACTGAGTGGTTTCTCTTATGGTAATTGTACGCAATAAAGGGCATGAACCATTGGTTGTTGTCCACATAGCGTCCCAATTTGGTTTCGACTTCTTGTCCGTCTTTAGCTTCGTACCCTAGTTTCCATTCTGAAGAAAGTTCCCAACGGGTATTGGAAAGCATAGCCGATCCATTAATTCCATTGGTTGCAAAATCGTTTTCAGCCGTTAAGTGCGTCATGTTGCTCTCTGCTTGCAGAACTTTGTAGGCACTTTCCCGATCGGGCAAGTTTGGATTTTCATAGTCTCCGACTTGGAAAATCTGATTCATCCCCGCCATCATATGGTAAAGGATATGGCAGTGGAAGAACCAATCGCCCTCCTCTTTAGCTTCAAACTCGATTACATTCGTTTCCATTGGCATAATGTCAAGGACATTCTTTAATGGAGATTGAATGCCCTGGTTGTTTAGAACCCGGAAATCAAATCCATGCAAGTGCATGGGGTGACGCATCATGGAATTGTTAACAAGTGTAATGCGTAAGATCTCTCCCTTTTTTACGAGAATTTTATCTAGTTCGGACAGCACTTTATGATCCATGGACCACACGTATCGGTTCATGTTTCCTGTAAGAGTGAATTTTAATTCACGCACTGGACTTGAACTAGGTAAGGAGGTATCGTAGGGAGATTTCATCATTCCATAGTTTAGTGTCTTAATGTCGCTTGTAGATTGGGCATGGCCCTCATGGCCTGCATGTTCTGCATGCTCCGCATGCTCTGGATTTATTTTTGGTTCTGCAGGCATTGCATGATTTGAATGCGCAGAAGAATCCATGTGCTCACCGTGAGTAGAATCCATGGTATGCTCTTTTTGATGCTTTCCTTTTTGAGGACCTGTGATTTCAGGATACATCACTTCGTTCATGTCCATGGTCTGATAACTCATCTTCATTCCCATATTCTTCATCTCACCGTTTAGTTTCATCATGTCATTCATCATTTTCATCCCTTCAAAATACTTGAGTTTCTCTAGCGGTGGATGGTTCTTTTTAGTTCCTTGTCCTAAAAAGATTGAAGTGGAATTAGAACGGTCTTCCGGGGTGACTAACAGTTCGTAGGAATGTTTATTCTCGGGAATTTCTACCACAATGTCAACGGTCTCAGAGACGGCAAGTAAAAGTCGGTCTACTTCAATGGGAACAATGTCAAGTCCATCGCTAGCCACAACTTTGATTTTTCCACCTGCATAATTGATCCAGAAATAGGACGAAGCTCCTGCATTGGCGATACGCAATCGTACTTTATCTCCTTTTTTGTAGTTAGGAAGTGTACTTTGGTTTTGTCCATTGATTAGAAAGGTCTCGTAGTATACATCGCTCACGTCCATCGCATGCATTCGTTTCCACTCATTGGTGAGCTTCGTTTTAAAATGACCTGCTTGGATCGCTTCAAGATAGCTCTGAGAAGATCCTTTTTTAAGGGCAAACCAGTCATTACCATGGTGCAACATTCGCTGAATTTGATGAGGCTTTAAATTAGACCATTCGCTTAAAATCAGATTTTCGACTGGAAGATCGTCAATCCCACTACGAAAGGTAGGATCGTTTTCACGTTTCTTTAAAACCATCATCCCGTACATCCCAATTTGTTCCTGAAAACCACTGTGTGAATGGTACCAGTGGGTACCGTTTTGAATGATAGGGAAACGATACGTGTAAGTAGAATGCGGTGGAATCGGCTTTTGTGTGAGCCAGGGAACGCCATCTTCTTTGTTTTCTAAATGCAGACCGTGCCAGTGGAGGGAGGTAGATTTGTCCATCAAATTATGCACAATGATTTCTGCTGTGTCACCTTCGTAGAATTCTAACGTTGGCATCGGAATTTGACCGTTCACCGCGATCGCCATCTTCTGCTTTCCTGCAAAGTTGACAAGCGTATCTTTGACATACAAATGATAAGTTACGGTACGACCTTCAATCTTTCCAAGAGTAGGCTTAGGTTCTACCTTTTTCATGCTAGAATGGTCTGCATGCTGTGCATGCTCTCCATGAGCTTCCATCTCTGGTTTGCTCCCTTCCTTCTTCTCGACAAGCTTCATTCCGCAGATTGGGCAGTTGCCTTCTTTTTTCGAAACGATCTCGGGATGCATTGGGCAGGTGTATTCTAGCGCTTTTTTACTCTCGCTGTGCACGTGCTTATGCGCTTTGGTTGCTGTGTCTTGAGCGCTTGCCAAGGCAAAGCTCCCAAATAGAAACAGCAAGGATATTATTGATTTCATGAGTCTATTCTTAATTTAGATTTTGAAAGTAAGTCTTGTAGTTATCTTCGTTTTCAAAATATAGTACATTGTCATAAGAGTCTGCGATTGCAATCACAGCTTCTGATTTGTCTACTTCATTCCCAGAAACAGGATCAAGCGCTACTCTTGCATTTTCTTGCTGTGGAATTTTTGTTTTGCAATCTTCGCAGCATCCGTAATAGGTTTTTCCTTCAAAATCCACTTCAAGTTGTTTTTTACCCATGTAAGCGTTGTTCACCATGCAGACATAATCGTTTGGTACAATTTCTCCTGTCGTTGGAGTGGCCGAGGCAGTGAAAGTAGTTCCCACTTCTGCAGTTTTGGATTCGTTGCACGAATAAAGGGTAAGGGATGCTAGGGCGATAAAAGAATATAAGATTGTTTTCATTTTATAAATAGAATTAGGGGATGGCTCATTTGTTTAGGAGCCAATCGTTTATAATTAAAAAAGTTTGAGTTCTAAGTAGGCCTATAAATAGGCTTGGTATTGAATTTCACAAATAGTGCATGCAATCCTTATTTTCCAAATATGAATTGAAAAGCCTATTTACCGAAAAAAAGGTAGAGGCAAAATTGCGCGTGAAATTCTTAGAGAAAAAGTTTGGGCGGTTGCCATATGGACTTAAGTCCTTCTAAATACGTAGGATTTAGATAATAGAATTGAGATTTTTTAGAAGAGGAATCGACAAGAGCAGTCTTAGAACCAAGTGCTGATTTTGAAATTACAGCACCGTGCAAAAGCAAAGTTCCACAGACGGCAGCATTGCAATGATTCGTACAGCCACTAGAATTGCAATCATGTGATTTTGTGTTGCAGTCTCCACAATTTTCCATTCCATGAGAGTGCTTTGTAGTTGTGTCCTTATTGGGAAGACCATTACCAGACATCGAACAAGTATTCGCAGTAGGTGCTTGCATTTCCAAGTTGGCCCATGCCCACTGAGGCACGAGGAAAAGTCCAAGTGCAATAAAGCAAAACCATATGGAGATTCTTGAATTCAATGGGTTGTTCTAACGAACTACAAATGTACTATTTTCTATTCTATTGTACCAATTCCACCCTGAGGTGTGATTTTGGATTCTGTTTCTAGAACGGTTCTTTTAAAGAAGAAGACCATGAATTTTTGCATAGTTCTTTTCCAAAATCTTTAAATAAGCAAAAACTTAAAAGATTATATCCTTGTAAGACTCTTTATTCTGTCGATGAATACGATCTCTTTCGCGAGGATCCCTTAGCGATTGCGCAAACCTTTTCTTTCCCAATAGCCTCTGTCTAAAACAAAAAAAACACACGTGCTTTTGCCTAAATAAGAAATGACAATATACAAAGCAATAACAAGATTTAAGCAAGCACACAATGAATGAAATTTGATGCGTAATTGCGTTTTTTTCTTGTTACGCATTATTTTTCGTACATTAGCTATAAATCCACAATGAATGAAATAGGATTCATTATGAGTTAAAAAGATAATTTATGAGTAATATGTCAGACATTAGTTTGTTTTCGGATAAGGCAATTCTGAATACAATAGGATTGTTTGTTCAACAAAGCCGTATTAAGCAAAATCTAAATCAACAAGAATTAGCCGATAAGGCAGCGGTTAGTAGATCCACGGTGAGTTTGTTGGAACGTGGTGAAAATATCTCTTTAATTAACTTACTAAAAATGTTGCGAATTTTGGATGCATTGTATGTTTTGAAAGAGTTTGAAGCAAGAGAAGAAATCAGCCCACTTCGTTTAGCTAAAGGAGAAAAAAAATTACGTAAACGGGTAATGAAAAAAGACACTTCACAAGATAATAATTTGGATTTAGGATGGTAACAACAGCTTTTATAAATATTTATGGACAACGTGTAGGCGCAGTAGCATGGGATTCAGCTACCGAAATGGCATCATTTGAATACGAGCCTAAATTTAATTTAGAAAAAATGCCTATTGCGCCTATCAAGATGCCTTCCCAAAACAGAATTTATAGCTTTCCAGAACATCGCAATAGCGAAACCTTTAAAGGTATGCCCGGACTTTTAGCCGATGCATTACCTGATCGATATGGAAAAGATTTAATCAATGCGTGGTTGGCAAGACAGGGGCGTCCCGATGATAGTTTAAATCCTGTAGAACTCTTGTGTTTTATTGGACGAAGAGGTATGGGAGCGTTAGAATTTGAACCTGTAATGGCTAAAGAATCACCTTCGTATGATATTGAATTAAGTGATTTAATCGAAACGACTAAAGCTTTATTATCAAGCAAGGAAAACGTGTCTATTAAAACTCAAAAAAATATGGAGGATGCGATGATGGATATTCTAAAAATGGGAACATCTGCTGGAGGTGCACGTCCTAAGGCTATTATTGCCTACAATGAAAAAACAGGTCAAATCAAATCGGGACAAACGCTTGCAGACAAAGGTTTTGAACATTGGTTGATTAAATTTGACGAAGTTAGTGATGTACAATTCGGCGAATCAAAAGGATATGGACGGGTAGAAATGGCTTATTACAAAATGGCAACAGATTTTGGAGTTGATATGATGGAATCACGATTGATTGAAGAAAATAATCGGGTTCATTTTTTGACCAAACGTTTTGATCGCATAAAAGGAAATCAAAAATTGCACAGTCAAACATTATGTGCCTTGCAACATTATGATTTTTCAAATATCACTTCCTATAGTTATGAGCAAATTTTTCAAACCATGCGGCAACTTAGATTAACCTACGCTGAAGCAGAACAAATGTTTAAACGAATGGTCTTTAATGTGATAGCAAGAAATTGTGACGACCATACCAAGAATTTTTCATTTCTGATGAATGCTGAGGGAATTTGGAATTTAGCACCTGCTTACGATATTTGTTTTGCTTACAGGCCCGATAGTCAATGGGTGAGCCAGCATAATTTAAGTATCAATGGAAAAAGAAAGGATTTTACAAGAAAAGATTTGTTGACTATTGCAGAACAAAATTCGATTCGAAATCCAGAAGGCATTATCAACTCCTGCATTGAAGTTGTCGCAAACTGGAGAATATATGCCGATAGGTATCAAGTTGATGAGGAGAAAACACATGCAATCGACCAATTATTATTAAAGGAATTAAAATGATCGTATTTTTGCCGATAACGGCATATTTATTATCAAGCTATAGTCCCACAATCGTTCAAGATAAAAAAATAACTGCCTGAAAAATCAGACAGTTAGAATCTAAAATGTGGAGCTGGAGAGATTCGAACTCTCGTCCAAACAAGTAGTACATAAGATTTCTACATGCTTATTCTACCATTAATTTTCGATTAAACGCAGAGGGCAAACACCCAACGCTTAACTTATCTTCTAAAATTTTTGTTCTCGAGCCGAAGATTCACGAGACTTAGTTCTGCATTTCCTATGCCCCAGAATCAGACGCCGCAAAACGGAGGCTTCTGTGGGACATCTTGTTTCCTTACTATACTTCGGGAAAAGCGCTAAATCCTACTGTGATTCGGATTAAGCAGCAAGAGCAAACTCTTGGTCGCCAGTTAAAAGTTTTCAGCAAGGGATTAAAGAGATCGCGCTGAGGTTCTCTGCATGCTTACTTACCCACTAGGCTTGCTGTCGATACCGGTCAGCCCCTTAATTGTAGTAAGTCTGCAAAGGTAATGAAAATTTCGTTCCAATATTTGATTTGTGCAGTAGTGTTTGTTCGATTTGCGGAGAACCTATTTGAGATATAATGCCATTTGCAATGATTTTTTGTAATAATTTTTAACGAAAACAAGATTGTCTAAGTGTTAAGTTGTCTTAAAACGCGTTAACTACGGTTAAACTTGGGCATGAGCTATCGATTATTTACTTCATTATAGAGGAATAGGAGGTATTTTTACGACCTGAATATATGAACCCACTAACGCGTCATTTTGTCATACTGTTTACTTTGGGTACTTTGAGCGTGCTCTACGCTCAAAGCGCAAAAGGCTTTGTTAGCACGGAAGGTGTGAAGCTTCCTGGAGTTCTCGTAATGAATATGAAAACCCAAGCGAAAGTCCTTACGGATTCAGAAGGAGCTTATGAAATTCCTGCAAGTGTGGGAGAGGAGCTAAGATTTGTTAAGCGTGGGTACGAACGAAGTGCTCTCGTGGTGACAGGACAGGATACTCCTTACTTTACCTTCCTTCGTAAGGTAGCAACCCTAATTGAGGAGGTGCAAGTACCGAGTGTACGTTTAAGTGGAGACCTTGCTAAGGATTCCAAGCTTCTTGCAAAAAGAAGTGCAGCAGATCAAGTCCAAGCGGCTGTTGGCCTTCCGCAGGCTCCAGAAAAGCCGCGTGAGAAAGCCTACACCTCTGCAGCAGAAACGCTTTTGCCCATGCTTGTGGGAAGTTTAAATGTGCATGCGCTGTATGAAGTAATAAGTGGGGATGGACGTAGAAAGAAAAGTCTTTATGAATTTGAAGACAGGCAAGGGGAGATCAATTGGGTAAGGCAGCGCTTGCCTGAATCCTATTTTATAGAACAAGGCATTCCTTCCAATCGGATCGGAGAATTTTTAGGCTTTGCCTTTTCTTCCAATCCAAAGGTTAGAACCTATGCACGAGCTAGAAACCTCTCGGGTGTGACAGCCGAGTTAGAAACACCGATCCAGATCTACTTGAGTAGACTTAAAGATTCGAATCAGCCTTAGTTTGATTCCACTATGAAAAAACAATTTCCTATGAGAACCCCTTTTCTTTTCCTATTTCTTTTTCTGACCGCTTCTGTGAGTGCTCAACAGGTTTTAATTGGCCGCGTGAGTGTAGAAGGAGATCGAAGTGTATCCGGCGTAAGTGTATACAATGTCGCGACAGAGAGTTTAACACAATCGGACAACGATGGCCATTTTCTTATCTACGGAAGTGTTGGAGATGAAATCCGTTTTATTAAGCCTGGTTTTCAGAGGGTCAGTTACTATGTAAAAGCAGAAAGTTTAACTTCCTCCATTTCAATTGATTTAATTCTCTTAGAACATGAAATTGAAGAAGTAGTGATTGGGTTTCGTCCTTCTGGAATCCTAAGCAAAGACTCTAGAGCCTTAGATCGACCGCTGCGAGAACGAAAATTGAACGATGAGATGGCTTCTTACATGATGAAACCTCCTGCAAACGGAGCCTATCCAAGCAATAAAATGCCATCTTCGATGGCAATGGGCCCCGACTTTTCCCAAGGTCAAATGGATCTATTGAAATTAGCATCCGGGTTAGGAGAACTATTTAATAAGGCTACAAATCCAACTCCTCCAGCAAACTATGCACAAAGAGAAGCTTTCTATAAGCGCGTGAAAGAAGCGACCGATTTAGAGTATTACAAATCTCGTGGACTTGACGAATATGATTTTGATATCTATTTAGCCTATGCGGATGAAAGTCTGGATCTAGCTAAGAAATTCAGGCTTCGTTTTGATATAAAGGCCATTGAGCTAGAATTAAAAGGTCTTCTTGCTGAGTATCTAGACACCCACGTACTGGTTCAAAAAGACAAGGAGCTTCCTTTGTAATATTCACTGATCTGTAGATCCGTCAAAATCTTTCTCGCAGAACCAAATCTCATCTTGTCTAAATAGGTTCGGGTCTAATAGATGGGATTCATGAGTGGGAAGTACCTACGGCCCCCTTGATTCTTCTTGCTCTGAAAATTTTAAGAATTAGTTCCTTGAAAAAACGGAACAGGATTTGTTTGTTCTTTTGTACGAATACAAATACCAAATCCAATTTTCACAATGAATAAATCTATACTTGCGGTAGCGATTGCAGCCTTAGGTTTTATTATTGGCGTCGCCCTTTTTGGCTCCGCCATTAAAAACCGTAACAAAGCCGATAATACCATCTCGGTGACAGGCCTTGGAACCAAAACATTTACTTCGGATTTAATTACTTGGGATGGAAGTTTTTCCCGAACTAGTTTTGAACTGCAAAGTGCCTACGCCGAACTTGCTGCGGATCGAGGTGTCATATCAGAGTATTTGAAATCCAAAGGAATTAAACCACAAGAAATGGTGTTTTCGGCGGTGGACATCCAAAAACTCTATAACTATTCAAACGACGCCAATGGAAATAGTTCCCGAAATTTCGGTGGGTACCAATTAATGCAAAAAGTATCTATAGAGAGTAAGGAAGTAGGGAAGATAGAGGATCTTTCTAGAAATATCACCGAGATTATTAATCGAGGCATTGAATTTACATCCACAACACCCAATTATTTTTACACCAAACTCTCCGAGGTCAAGCAGCAGATGATTGCAGATGCAACGAAGGATGCGAAAGAAAGAGCCGAGAAAATTGCGGACAATGCGGGAGCAAAATTAGGGAAGCTTAAAAAAGGCTCCACGGGGGTCATTCAAATTACGGCACCCAACTCTACCGAAGAATATTCCTGGGGTGGAACCTACAATACTTCCTCAAAAGAGAAGGAATCTAGCATCACGGTGAAATTAGAATACGAAGTTCGTTAGTCGGTTGGCTAAATTTGCAATCAAAAGTGGAATGTTTTAATTAATTCACTAAATTTACCTACTACATTATTTGATTACAATGAAATTTAGACCACTACTAATACTTGGGGTGACCCTAAGTGTGCTGCTTAGCTGCGGCTCTGATGGCGGACGCGATCCCGATCCAACGCCGAACCCAGACCCCACTCCCAACCCTCCTCCAGGGGAAGTTGTGGTGAAACCTGACTTTAAAGTCATTAACGTCACCACGCACGATGGAAAGCCCTTTGCGGTGGGTGCCCTCCCTCCAAGCGGCCAAGCGGTAGGCGGAGAAGGTGGATCGGTAATGATGCAAGCATTTTACTGGGATGTTCCGATGGGCGGAACCTGGTGGGATAAATTGAGTGAAAAAGTAAGTGCATGGTCTAGTGCAGGAATTGGAGCCATTTGGCTTCCTCCTGTAACCAAAGGTCAAAGTGGAGGGTATTCTATGGGATACGATCCTTACGATTATTTTGACTTTGGACAGTACAATCAGCACGGCACGACTGAGACTCGTTTCGGGTCCAAAGATGAGCTAGTGAATCTAATTACCACAGCCCATCAAAACAATGTGATGGTGTATGCGGACATTGTTCTAAACCACAACAGCGGTGGGGGTTCGCAGTACAATCCTTATACGAAAACCAATACGTGGACCGATTTCACTACCGTAGCCTCTGGACTTTTTAAAAGAGATTATGAATCTTTTTATCCCAACAGCACGGGAACGAAAGATGAAGGAATTTTTGGCCACATGCCGGATTTAAGTCATGCAAATCCGTATGTGCAAGATTGGTTCTGGAATAAACCAGAATCCGTAGGGAAGTACTACAAGAATACGCTTAAGTTTGACGGATGGCGTTTTGATTACGTAAAAGGATTTGGTTCTTGGGTAGTCAAAGATTGGAATGCTGCGGTAGGAGGGTTCTCCGTTGGGGAACTTTGGGATACCAACTTACAGCTAATCGACGATTGGGTGAAATCTTCAGGAAGTAATGTCTTCGATTTCTCTACCTATTACAAAATGGATGAGGCGTTTGATGAGGACAATTTAATGAAGCTTACGGATGCGATGTACTGGAAACAAAACCCATACAAATCCGTAACCTTTGTCACCAACCACGACACCGACGAAATTTGGAATAAAAAATATGCCTATGCCTACATTCTTACGCATGAGGGATATCCTACGATTTTCTATCGGGATTATGAAGAGTGGCTTGACAAAGCTTCATTAAACACCCTTATCAAAATCCATAACGAGAAAGCAACAGGGACTACCTCTATTTTGTACGCGGACAAGGATGAATACATTGCAAGACGAAATGGTTACAATGGAAATCCAGGTCTTATTGTGTATCTTAATACCTCTTCCACGTACCAAGAGAAGTGGGTGGAAAGCAACTGGGTATCCAAAGAGATCTCCGATTTAACCGGAAACGAGACCGCATATAAGACCACGACACGTAGTGACCGTTGGGTGAAAATTAAATGCCCACCGGGATCCTATACCATTTGGTCTGTCAACTAAACACAGAACAAGCATAAATTACAAAAGCGGCCTAAAGTGCCGCTTTTGTGTATTTCAGATGAGTTGGATTAATGATAAACCACATCGTAAATTTCCTCTTTCAAGGCCTTGATGTCATGGTGTAGATAATTGCTAAGTAGCCATAAATCGAGTGGGTTTTTGTCCAGTCCGTAGGCCGGTTGCTGATAGTTTTTGTCCAGAACCTCCAATCCTAGTTTTTGATAGAAGGAAAGTCGACGTTTTGCATCCAGACCTAAATTTTCAGGCTCGCATTCGAGCACAATTCTTGAATAGTCTTTAAATAGATCCGCAAGAACTTTTGATCCATAACTTTGATTTCGGAACTCATCAAAGATTTCAAAGTGTTCCACGAATACGGAACTTGACAAGGGCCAAAGAATAAGATACCCTAAGTCTTTCGAATCTACCAAAAGGGAGCGAACTTGTACATTTGGATTTTTGAAAAGCGTAAAGAACTGCTCTTTGCTCCGTCTTTCGTCCCGTGGAAAGTAAGATTTATAAGAGTCGTAAATGGGCCTAGCCCGGTAGTGGTCGGCCGAATCCACATGCAAGTAATCTATTTTCATGAATCTAAATTGAATTTAAGTAAAAGTACGGTCTTTTGCCAAGTGAGTTCTTACACTTAAAACGCGGCTTATTACAAAATGTAAAATCAGGGTTCTTTAAAAACGAAGAACGAAAAGGATTCCGAACCAGGAAGGTTAGAGATCGAAGACGCTCGGGCGACGAGTGACAAAGATATCCTTTACCCAAAGGAAGAATGCAAGGACAAGATAGAGCAGAAAAACAAAGCCAACCGTCGCAAAAGTGGAATAGATGAAGAACACACGAAGTTTTGAAACTGGGATTCCCAGTTTTGCACCTAGGCGCGTAAGCACACCAAACCATTCTCGCTCAAGTTTGTGTCGTAGATTGGATATGAATCTCGGTTCGCTCATACAATGCTTGCTTCTCTACGTGTAAATTTAAGGTTTTTTTGAATTCAAAAATTCCTCTGTGGTTCTTCTGTACATCTCCTCATAAAGGGGAACGATCTTATGCAAATCAAAACTCTCCGCTTGTGTCTTGGCATTTACCTTCATTTGGCAAAGTAATTCTGGATCGCTCAGAAGTTTAATGGTATAGTTGCTCATTGCTTCTACATTGCCGATTTCGGCTAGATACCCGGTAACCCCTTGAATGTTCACCTCGGGAATTCCTCCGGCATTCGAACTGATGACAGGGGTGGCGGCTGCCATTGCCTCAAGGGCGGCCAGTCCAAAGCTTTCCTGTTCGGAAGGAAGAAGGAAAACATCGGATAGCTCTAAAATTCGGTAGAGGTCGTTTACTTTTCCTAGAATCCGAATCTTATCAATTAGCTCCGGATTTTGTTCTAGAAATTGATTGACAAGTTCCATATCGGGCCCCTCCCCAATAATGACGAGTTTAGATTTTATTTTGGCCTGTACGTTTTTGAAGATTTGAAGAACGTCTTGTATCCTTTTTACGGGACGCAAATTCGAGACGTGAATCAATATTTTTTCATCCTTTTTTGCAAATTGATCTCTTTGGCAAGGAATCTCAGGTGTGAATACTTTGTTGTCAATGAAATTCGTGATGACCTCAATAGGTCTTGTAATGTTGAAGAATTTCAACGTATCTTTCTTTAAACTCTCAGAAACGGACGTGACCGCATTGCTTTGGTTGATAGAGAATTCCACTGCATGCTTGTAGCTTGGAAACTGCCCTACAAGGGTGATGTCTGTGCCGTGCAACGTAGTGACTAGAGGCACGTCTTTCCCTTCTTCTTTAAGCATTTGCTTGGCTGTAAACGCGGCGTACGCATAAGGAATTGCATAATGCGCATGAAGAAGATCTAATTTGTAAAGGTTTACCACGCGGTAGATCATGGAGCTAAGCGCGATGTCATAAGGTTGGTATTGAAACAGAGGGTAGGTCTGCAAGTTTACCTTATGAAAGAAGATATTTGGGTTGGTGATGTCAAGTCGAGCCGGTAAATTGTTTGAAATGAAATGCACTTCGTAGCCTTTGTCTGCGAGTGCCATTCCAAGTTCAGTGGCTACAATGCCGCTACCTCCATACGTAGGGTAGCACAGGATTCCTATTTTCATTATTCAATGAGGATTTGAGAAGTTGGTTTTGGATTAGTAGAAGTCTCTTGCGTGGGAAGAATAAGCCCATCGCCTGCCTTTAAGTCGGCACTTATACTCACGGGAAGTTTTCCCTCCATAGGACTTTGTCCTAAAAATGCTTTTGCACTCGCCATTTGCGAGTCAATATTGTTTTCGTAGGCGACCACAACCCCTGAAATACCCTGTAGATCCATGTCTAATAGGGCGTAAGGCGAAGCAAACACGCTTAGGATTACCTCATGGTCTTTCGTTAAGTTCTTAAGGATGTCTTTGGATTCTTTTGAGATTTTATACGGTTTGTAGGCCGTAGAATTGTCCTTGTGAAGTCCCACTATTACTTTTGCTCCCTTAGGGATTGTGCTTATTTTTGATTTGGACACGGCTATTACAGTCGTTCCTATTTGGAGCGCTTTTACAAACTCATGGAAAGGGGCTTCTTCTAATCCTATATAGTAGTAAGTCTCTTTGCAAGTAAGAGGAAGAATCGCATTTTCATTTCGTAAAAGAGTTAGGGCCTTAGAATAAACCTTTTGCGCCATTTGTTTGTGCGTCTGATTGTTTAAGTCATAATCTAGATTCTGCGTAGAAATGGGCTCAAAAGAATCAAGGCCTAAATAGTATTTTGTCTTTAGAATTTTCTTTACACTTTCTTCTAAGCGAGACTCAGGAATCGTTCCGTTTTCTAGTCCTTCTCTTATTCGCTTTTTCCCCTCGTGTACCTCTTGAGAAAAAAGCATGATGTCGTTTCCTGCCTGAAAGGCTAGGAAATCCAGCTCTCCAGGTTTGTAGCGCTTGGCGACGGCTCCCATATTGAGGGCATCGGTAATGATAAGACCCTCATAGCCATAGGTGTCTTTCAATAGACCCGTGATGACGGATGAAGAAATCGAAGCGGGTACTCCTTTTTTGGGTTCTAAAGCGGGCACATACAAGTGGGCGACCATCACGCCTCCTACACCTAAGTCCATCATCGCTTTAAAGGGTGCGAGTTCAATCTTTTCTAATCGCTCTTTGGAGTGAGCTACGACAGGAAGATCCAAATGCGAGTCCATGCTCGTATCGCCATGCCCGGGAAAATGCTTGATGGCGGCGAGAACACCGTGGTCTTGAAGTCCTTTCGTGTATGCATTCGCAGAGAGTACTACATTATCGACTTCGGATCCGAAGCTTCGGTTGCCAATGATGGGATTGCTAGGATTGGTGTTCACATCGACCACGGGAGCAAAAACCCAATTGACGCCCATTCGTTTTGCATCCGATGCAATTTGCGAAGCCATTTCGGTGATGACGGTTTTGTCTGTAATGGCACCTAAGGCCATGGCCCATGGCAGCTTATAGGCTTTTGCGATTCTTTGGTAAATCCCCCATTCTGCGTCCATTCCCACAAGCATAGCTACTTTGCTTTGCGATTGCAGCTCATTTAAGATCTCAATTTCTCGTTTTGCATCGTCTTGCATTAAAATGAGGCCTCCTAGTTTTTCTGTTTTCACAAGGGCTTTTACATGCTCAATCTCCTGTTCGCCCTTGTTTGTGTAGAGTGCGACAATAAATAATTGACCTATTTTTTCGTCTTGTGATAAGCTTTCGTAGGTTTTGTTTACCCACTCCTCAGCCTCTTTCTTTGTCGCTTCTGTAAGGTC
Organism: Chryseobacterium sp. A321; assembly: GCF_054489265.1. Classification (NCBI taxonomy): domain Bacteria; kingdom Pseudomonadati; phylum Bacteroidota; class Flavobacteriia; order Flavobacteriales; family Weeksellaceae; genus Chryseobacterium; species Chryseobacterium sp. A321. The sequence continues at coordinate 1,026,101 of NZ_JBTMWZ010000001.1, forward strand.
TAATGGTTTGTACTGAGCTGATAGAAAGCTGCTTATAAAAATACTTAGCAAAAGAGTGGAATACAAACGGGCTGGCTTCATAGGGCAGGGTTTTCGTGAGAAACAAAAATACAACTTTATAATTTTACGCCCCCCATGCAGAGAATAAAGTTTTTGGCATTTGTTTTGGATACTAAAGGATAATTATCACTTAATACCAAAATAAAACTATGAAAAAGTTATTACCCTTATTGATGCTCGCCTTTGTTGGTCTTTTTGCACTAAGTTGCGAAAGTGATGACGATAGAGATTATGGGCAAGACTATGATACATATCCTGTAATGAAGGATGTGAGTGGAACTTTTAGCGCTTCCAACGAATATACGCTTCAACAATCCATTCAACTACCAGCCTCGGACGTGGTTTTGGTCTATCGAAATATCTCTTCTACTGGAACGGTATGGCAACTAATTCCAAAAACAGAATACCTAACTCTTGGAAGAGAATTAGATTACAACTTCATTTTTTCAAAAGATTTAGTGGAGATTTATACAGAAGCGAATTTTGATCAAGCGACGATGACGAGCACAGAGAAAGCTCAATATCTGAACAACCAACAATTTAGAATTGTATTGGTACCCGCTTCTGCAGCCGCTTCTTTAGAAAGCAAAGAGTACAATTCCGTACTGAATGCGCTTAAAGTTTCTGCGCCACAGAAGTAGAAGAAATAGAAAACACAAATTCTATATAAAAAGGCCGCTTCCATATATTTAGGAAGCGGCCTTTTGTTGCGTTTTATTATTTGAATCAGAAAATCCCCGATTGGGAAATTTTCGTCGTTCCATACGATGGCTGAATAAAAAAGAAAAATGCTAGGACTCTGAATCGTCCTTCAATAGGTGTTTGAAATACGTCCGTTTTACCCGTAAATAGTCCCGGCTCTCATCGGTAGCTTCAATCTGAAGTGGGATGCGAGAGTTTAGTTTAATTCCGCTTTGTTCGACGTATTTGATTTTGTCTGGGTTGTTGGTCAGAAGGTTCACTTCTTTTACATCCAGGTATTTTAGGATTTCAATGGCGACCGAAAAATCACGATCGTCCGCAGGAAGTCCTAACTGTAAATTCGCTTGCACCGTATCAAGTCCTCCTTCTTGTAAGGAGTATGCTCTTAGTTTGTTGATAATTCCAATGTTACGACCTTCTTGGCGTAAGTAGATGAGAATACCTCCGTTTTCTTGTAGGTATTTCATAGCGTAGTCAAGCTGTTGCCCGCATTCGCATTTTTTGGAATGGAAGATTTCTCCTGTCATACATTCAGAATGAAATCGAACGTTTACAGGTTTTGAAAAATCAGTCCCCTCGGCCACTAGAGCCAAATGCGGCATCCAATCGGTTTCAACTTCTGAAAATGCGATAATATTAAAATAGCCAAACTCGGTAGGAACTCTAGATTCAGCTTGTTTTTTGACCATGGTATGGGGTTAGTTTTAAAGGTTATTTACCTCCTGGGGGCCTACTTAGAAGTTCTAGTTGGGCAATGTTACTTTTGATTCTCACCAGATAGCGATTGATTACTTCATCGTCAGAAGGAGAGAGATAGCGTCTTAATTTTTGTATTTTCTTGTAAGAAGATTCGACTTTTTCAAGTGCGCGTTCCTGGCCTACCAGATTGTATGCTTGCGCTGCATAAACGTATTCTTTAACATGGAATTTTAAATCGCCCACTTCGTCATTTAACGCTGAATTCCGGAATTTCGGAAAAGTAGACATGTGAGAGGAAAGCTCCGAGGCATAAAATATTTTCCCTGATTTTTCACTGAATTTAGCGCCTATACTTGACCCTGGGGCCACTCCAGAAGCGGCGTCAATGCTGGATTGAATAGGAGAAAGTGTCACTTTTTCCGAAGAACAGGAGACTAAAAAGGTAAGTAAGGTGATAACTAAAGTTAAAAATTTCATTTTTGCGCATCCTTTCTATATAGGATCGGGTTAAGACTCTCATCGTTATACATCTTCATTTGTTTGTATACCTTCATCTTAACGAAACCGTGCTCTATATCCGTAAGGAGCTGATCGATGGCACTCATTAGGTCGATCTGTTGTTCCAAAAGAACAAGCAGTTTTTCCCTGCACTTCTCCTTATGTTCCTGGCTTGCAGATTCTCTGCTCGCTTCTTGGTCCATATGGTAGATTTTAAGTGCTAAAATCGAAAGCCTATCCACAGCCCAAGCGGGCGTTTCGGTGTTTAAAACCGAGTCCTTGACGGGGACAATGTTTTTGTACTTTTCCAAAAACCAACTGTCAATGTATTCAACAAGGTCAGTTCGATTCTGGTTCGATTTATCAATTCTCCTTTTTAGGGCCAGCGCCTCAATTGGGTCAATTTGCTCGTCTCGGATTAGATCTTCTAAATGCCATTGAACGGTGTCAATCCAGTTCTTTGCATACAAAAGTCGTTCCAAACTGCCCTCCTCGTATGGGTTGCAGTCGGGCGCATCTACTTGATCTGTGATATGATAATGGATGATGGAAAGGTTAAAAACCTCCCATGCTAATTCGGAAAAGGCCATGGGGCACAAGTGTTTTCTTAGGGGTTAGTAGACTCTTCGGATTTTGGATCCTGGCCTTTTTTATCTTCGTCTTTCACCGCATCTTTAAATTCTTTGATGCCGGATCCCACTCCTTTCATAAGTTCTGGGATTTTTTTTGCACCAAATAAAACTACGATAATAAGGGCAATGATTAGTATTTCTTTAAAACCTATCATGAGTATTATTTATTAAGATTATTACAGTGCAAATGTAAACTTTTTTTTAATTATCTTAACCATCCCATGGGATCCACTGGCGTGGTTCCGTTCCAGATTTGGAAGTCTAGCGTGTAAGATCCGTCGAAATCGGCTCCTACCACTCCAATGGATGTTCCTGCCACAACCTTTTGATTTGCGGAAACGGAAACCGATTCTAAATTGGAGTAAATGGTAAAGTAGGTTCCATGGCGTACAACCACTGTTTTTGTTCCTCCGTCTACAAAGACTCTGGAAACAATACCAGGATACACACTTTGGGCTACAGTTCCTCTAGGGACCGCAATTTTAATTCCAGAATTTTCCTCCACAATGTTTTTGAAAACAGGATGAGGTTGGCGTCCGAATCTATGGGTGATGGTTCCAGAAACCGGCATGGCGAGTGATCCTCGGTTGGCGGCAAAGTTTCCTGCGGAAGTTTTCCCAACTCCGTACGCAGTCATCGTTTTGGCTTCGACAGCCTCTTTCGCATCTTCATTTGCTTTGGAGAGTTTAGCCTCGTTCGCTTTTGCTGCAGAGAGTTTGTCTGCAGCCGCTTTTGCTTTCGCAGCCGCTTCTGCTGCATCTTTTGCAGCCGCAATTCTTATTTCTTCCGCTTTGTCCGCTTCGTCTGCTTTTCGGGCATCTTGCGCTTTCTTCGCATCCGCCGCTTCTGCAAGACGGGTTTTCTCAGCTTCTTCTTTCGCTTTTTTGTCGGCGATGTCTTGAAGTCGTTTCGCCTCTTCTTCTGCTTTTTTCTTAGCGGCTTCTGCCTGCGCAATTTTTGCGCGGTTCGCCGCTTCAATTCTTGCCTTTTCGCGATCGGCAATGATTTTCGCTTGACGGGCAGCTTCTGCTCTTGCTGCTTTTTCCGCTTCTTCTTTTACTTTAGCCAGACGAATTTCTTCTTGGATAATGCTTCTTAATTTTCCTTCAAGAGCTCTGGATTCTGCCTGCTTTTGTTTTAGTTCTTTGGATAGCTCTACTTCATTTATTTTGAATTGAGCTAAGAGTCCCTCTTTTTGCTTTCTTTCTACTTCAATGGTAGAAAGCTCCGTTTGTTGAGAGCGAAGTAGAGTTTCCTTGTCTTGTACAGATCTCTGACGAGATTCAATGTTCATTTCAATTTTCTGAGCGACGCCCATAATTTCAGCGGCTTTTTGGTCTTGAAAATTGCTATAGGTTTTTAAATATTGAGCGCGTCGAATGGCCTCTCCTAGGTTTCTAGAGGATAGAATAAAAGTGACTTTGTTTTGGACCCCTTTGTTTTTGTAGGCTTTTACAAGAACTTCCGCATAATTTTTACGAAGAGTGGCGAGCTCTCGACGTTGGCGATTGATTTCAAGTTGCTTTAGATAGATATCGTCCTCAATGAGGCGTTTTTCCTTTTGGGTGTTTTGGTAGACCTTTTCTCGAAGTTTGATTTTCTTGTTCACTTCCTCTAAGTAGGCCACGGACAATTTCGCCTCGCTTTTGGCTTTGGCTAAATTGCTATTGATCTTTGCGATCTGTTTTTTTAATTCGTTGTTTTGCGCTTGAAGCTGAGTTTTGCTCTGGGAAAAACCAAGCACGAAGCACAGTAGGGAAGCCCCTAAAAAAAGTTTCTTTGCTGTCATTTAATTGTCACTTTTTTGTAACCTGAAGGCACGCTATAGGGCGTAGACATTTTTGTAAGTTCAAATTTCGTGTTTTCTATCTCCACTTGACTTTCCTTTTTGCCTTTTATTATTAGTTTAACATTTTTCGCAAAACGTTCTTTACCCACCGCCTCAAAGTTAGAATAATACACCTCGAGCTGATTCGGCGAGTTTATTTGTTGCAATAATACTTTTTTTAAATCAAAATTGGAAGCATATTCCAAACTTATTTGATACTCTTCACTGCTCTCACTTGAGCCAAAGCGCTGGTTTTCTTTGGAAACGAGGGTGTAAGACGAGGTCCCTTTGGTTAATTTAAAGTCCTTCGAATCGATAGGAAGGAAGGTTTTTCCCACAAGTAATTTTTGAAGGGATTGTAAATCTATGAAATCCACACCCAAAAGGGAATTTAAATAGTCGTAAGAAGAGTCTATATAGGTTTTGTTCCATTTTTCATATCCTTTAAAGCCCTCTGGTGTGGCTACACCACGAGCCACACTTAAAAACAGAGCGGAGAAATTCATCCAGACTTTCTCATCCTTCTCTAGGTAAATCGTGGCGTCAATCGTAGGCAAAAATTTTCCGGTCTGTGCATTGATTTTACTTGAGATTTTAAGGGTTTCAAATTCGGGCGCTCGATTAATGTCTGTCCATAGAGCTTTCGCATCTACTTCTTTATTAATGTCCGTGGGATTGGTTACCTTGGATTGGCTCGTGCAACCAAGTACAAGAAGAAGCGTAACGAAAGAAAGAAAAAGTATATTTGATTTCATATGTGTAGGGTTTTAAAGGCAAGTGCAAGTTTAAAGCCAAAACACACAACCCTCAAAGGTTGTGTGCTAGCTTATAGGTTGCTTTAGAACAGGTACCGCTCTATTTGGATAAGAAATCCAAAACGGAAAAATCTCCTAGAGAGATTTCTCTTGAAACGCCGTGATATTCCGCTGAATTTCCAATCATGGAATTGCTTAAATTCCCGTGGTTGATCGTGGTTTTCTCTTGTATAAGGGAGGTGTCAATATTTGAATTTTCAATGATGGTATTGTTTCCTATGGACACGTTAGGTCCCACTTTTGAGTTCTTGATTTTCACATTCTCTCCAATAAAGCAAGGAGGAATGATCAAACTATTTTCAATGACCGCAGAAGCCGGGAAGTTTGCAAACCCTTCTTTTTCGTACCCTAGGATTTTGCTGTTCGTTTCCACAGTAGCATTTTTGTTTCCACAGTCCATCCAGTCGTCGACTTTGCCTAGAGAAAATTTCGCTCCATTGCTCCGAAGGTTTTCTAAAGCCGTGGTTAATTGAAATTCTCCTCCTACTTTAAGGTCCTTATCCATGATGTCGTTAATCTCCTTCATCAAAGTTTCTGCAGACTTAAAATAGTAGATGCCGATAATGGCTAAATCCGAAACGAATTCTTTTGGTTTTTCTACAAAATCTGAAATGAAACCCTCATCGTCAATTTTCACAACGCCAAATGCACTTGGATCCTCTACTTTTTTCACCCAAATTACGCCGTCAGAAGTTTTGTCTAAATCGAAATCTGCTCTAAATAGCGTATCCGCAAAAGCCACCACCACATCTCCTTGCATCGAGGCTTCTGCACATTTGATGGCATGGGCGGTTCCTAAAGGTTCGTCTTGGGTATAAACTGTGCCTTTTGCTCCTAGTTTTTCTGCCAGTGCAATTAGGTGAGCTTCTACTTCCGCTCCGAAATCTCCAATGATAAAGGCAATTTCTTCAATGGGTTCGTTTGCAACCTTCGCAATGTCTTCTACGAGGCGCTGAACGATAGGTTTTCCACCGATTGGAATTAAAGGTTTTGGAACCGTAAGTGTATGAGGTCTTAGTCGAGAGCCTCTTCCGGCCATGGGAACGATTATTTTCATAAAGGAGTGTGTTTTAAATTTTAGTCAAGTGTTCGTTTTTCGAATTTTACTTAAAGGGATGAAATGTAGGGGAAAACCCCTAGAATGGAATTCTATTTTTGGGTACTTCCAAAGCCCCCGCTTCCTCTGCTCGAATCGCTTAGGGTTTCTACAACTTCCCATTCGGCGCATTCGTGCTGAGCAATCACCATCTGGGCAATTCGTTCGCCGTCTTGAATCGTGAAATTTTCTTTGGATAGGTTGATAAGGATGACGCCCACTTCACCTCGGTAATCGGCATCAATAGTGCCGGGAGAGTTTAGAACTGTAATTCCATTTTTAATCGCAAGTCCACTTCTGGGTCTTACCTGCGCTTCGTAGCCTTTGGGAAGCTCAATGGAGAGTCCTGTGGGAATAATCTTGCGCTCAAGGGGCTCGAGCGTGATCGGGGATTCTAAAAAAGCGTAAAGATCCATACCGGCCGCGCACGGCGTTTGGTATTTTGGAAGTTCGTGTGAGGAGCGATTGATTACTTTTATCTTCATTGTTTTCAATTCTTTTTTAATAGGCCTCTTTGACTGTAGAGAATGGAGAGGGTAAATATCAAGAAAATTCCATTCCCAATCCACAAATTCGCATTAAATAATTGGTACGAAACAAAAGAGAGGCCAATTAAGCCGGCTAAAGTTAAACAAATTCTTCGAGTGGGATAGGGTATCGGATAGTATTTTTGACCTAAGAAGTAGGAAAGTACCATCATGAGGAAGTAGGCTCCTAAGGTAACATAAGCCGAGACCATAAACCCGTACTCTTTTAAAAATAAGAAGTTTAACACAAGGGTGACAAGGGCCCCAATCCAAGAAATATAAGTCCCAAAGATCGTACGATCCGTGACTTTATACCATGTGGAGAGGTTGTAATAGATTCCAAAAAATAAATTCGCGACGATGATAATAGGAATGATATCGACCGCTTTCCAATAGGCTGCGTTCGGAATAAAGAGAGTTTTAAGCCAAGAAAGGTTCGCAATTAATCCCAGAGCCATGATGGAAGCAAAGTAAGTGAAGTACTCGGTAATCTTTGCATAGGTCTGTTTTGCGTTCACTTCGTTCATTTGTTTAAAGAAGTAAGGCTCGATACCCATTCGGTACGCGGTCACAAAAAGTGTCATAAGTACGGCAAGTTTGTATGCACCTCCATAAGCGCCTGCATCCTCGGCCGGAATCATATAAAGTTGCATTACTTTGTCTAGATTCTCATTGGTCATAAAGGCAAGTCCTGCGATCATGACTGGCCATGCGTACTTTATCATCCTATGAAAGAGGGATTTGACAAATTGAAATCTTACCTTTAAAACAATGGGAAGGAGCATGAGAATGCCAAACAAAGAGCCAATCAAATTACTGTAAAAAGTAAACGATACGTTATGGGTAAGTCCCATGCTCTTGGAGAGTTCGCGCGGAATCCAAAGGAAAAGCGCAATCACAAACACGGTGTGGATGACGCTTTGCGCCACTCGAATGGCGGAATAAACCATGGGTTTGTTATGAAAACGCAAATAAGCAAAAGGAATAATACAAACGGCATCAAAGAAAGCGATCCAAGCCATCCAACGAATGTACTCAGGAGAAGCTCCATAGCCCATAAACCCAGCAATGGACTGCGTAAAGAGAAGACAAACTGTTAGAAACACCGCCGCATTGATTGCTACAAACCAAAACGAAGTATTGAAGGTCTTTCTCTCCATGTCCTTTTCTGCTGCAAATCGGAAGTAGGCCGTTTCAAATCCAAAGGTTAGAAAAATATTGACAAAAGAAATGATTGCATAGAGATTCGTGAACTGCGCAAATTCACCGGGATTGATGAAGTTAATGTACAGTGGATTGAGTAAAAACACGATGACTCGCGGAAGGATGGCTCCAAGTCCGTAGATCAGTGTTTCGCTTAATAATTTTTTCAAATCCAATGAATTTTGGACAAAGGTAAAAAATAGGACGGATTTCCTCGTTTTAAATCTCACTTCTCAGCGAGACTTCCTTTGGTCCTTCGTACGAATATACCGCTTTTTGACATAAAGGATAGAGAGGGCGCTATTTTGCGCCTTAAAATGAAATAAGCAAGATAGAGAACGGACCTTAAAACTTGTGCGAAGATTAACTTGCCCCTGTTTTGATTCCCTGGAAGTGGAAGTAGGTAGGATTTCCTCCCATAGAGAGAAAAATCGCATTCTTTTTTTGTAATTTTGAGGCGCTTCCAAAGGAATCCATTTGAGGAAAGGAAACGTCTACTCTTTTTCAAAGGAATTGGGGTCTAAAAGGAAGAGCAAAAACACCCCTAGGGATTAAATTTCAATAGAATACTTATGAAAACGCTAATACGAAACGCTCAAATTGTAAACGAAGGAAAAATTTTCAAAGGGGATGTCCTACTCGAAGCGGACCGGATTTTGAAAGTAGGTGCCGAGTTGTCCCTAGAGAAGGTCGATCGAATAATTGAGGCCGAGGGACTTTATTTGTTGCCTGGAGTCATTGATGATCAAGTTCACTTTAGAGAACCTGGACTCACCCACAAAGGCACCATTGAATCCGAAAGCAGAGCGGCGGTCGCAGGAGGCGTGACGAGTTTCATAGAACAGCCCAATACAGTGCCCAATGCGGTCACGCAAGAACTCTTGGAAAATAAATACGAGATCGCTAGCAAAAGCGCTTATGCCAATTATTCCTTTATGATGGGAGGCACCAACGATAATTTAGAGGAGGTGCTAAAAACCAATCCTAAAAATGTAGCCGGCATCAAACTTTTCCTTGGGTCTTCTACAGGAAATATGCTTGTAGACAATCCCGAAACCTTGGAGAAGATTTTCTCTAGTACGAAGATGCTCATTGCGGTGCATTGCGAGGATGAGCAAACCATTCGACAGAATACAGAGAAATTCAAACAACTCTATGGAGAGGATATCCCCGTAGAATTTCACTCTGAAATTCGGAGTGCTGAGGCGTGCTATATTTCTTCTTCGAAAGCCATAGAGCTTGCAAAGAAAACCGGCGCGAAACTCCATGTGTTTCATGTCTCTACGGCGATGGAAACGGAGCTTTTCCGAAACGACATTCCTCTGAAAGATAAGAAAATAACAGCGGAGGTTTGTGTGCATCACTTATGGTTTAGTCAGGAAGATTACGATACGAAAGGAACACTGATCAAATGGAATCCAGCTGTGAAAAGCGCCAAAGACCGAGACGCGCTTTGGGAAGCCTTGTTAGACGACCGAATTGATGTGATCGCGACCGATCATGCTCCACATACCTGGGATGAAAAACAACAGGTTTATACCAAAGCTCCTTCCGGAGGTCCTTTAGTTCAACATTCCCTCGTCGCTTTGCTTGAGTTCTACCATCAAGGGAAAATAACCCTTGAGAAAATCGTGGAAAAGATGTGTCACAATCCGGCCATCCTTTTTGAAATTAAGGACCGAGGCTATGTAAAAGAGGGCTACAAGGCAGATCTAGTTTTAGTAGATCTCAATTCCCCTTGGGAAGTGACCAGAGAATCGTTACTCTACAAATGCCAATGGTCCCCTTTTGAAAAGCAGAAGTTTGAAGCCAAAGTGACCCATACGTTTGTCAATGGTCATTTAGCATATGAGAAGGGGGAAGTGAGCGAACAGAAAGCAGGAGAAAGACTTTTGTTTGATCGATAAAAGAAGCCGTCTTTCCTAGGAGAACCTCTAAAGAAGGGGGCTTAGCAGCGGAGTTCCACTATAGTGCGCCTTTTTTTTGACTTTCTATTGCAATCGCATAAAAGGGAAATGGTGAAATAAAAGGAATTCTCTACATTTGGAATGTGCTAACAGGAAACTACAGTAAAGCAGAGCTTCGAGAATTCGTAAAGCAAACCCTCTCCGGAAAAGTTAAAACTCTGGAGTACTACCGCGAATTTACTCGCGAAGCTAGCCAAGACATTAAAAAGACCACGAAATACGACAGCATTCGAGAAGAGTTGCAGCAGGAACTGTATCATTTGGATCGCCAAATGGCGAGTCTAAAAAAGATGCAAAAAGAACTTGAGAAAGTAATCTCTTCCCCCACACAGAGAATTCAAAGGGGTTCCCTTGTAATCACCAACAAAGCCCGATTTTATATTTCTGTTTCCTTAGGGGAGATCTTCTTCGATGGGGATCGATACTATGCAATTTCCATTGAAAGTCCGATGGCACAAATTCTACTTGGGAAAAAGAAAGGCGAGCAGTTTAAGTTAAATAACATTACCCAAAGAATAGAAGAAATCTACTAAGAATACTTTTCTTAATTGAGATATCGAATTATCTTTGGCTCATGAATTCACAAGAAGTACTTAATCAAATTATAAAAGGCCGAAAGAGCCGATTCCCAAAAGATTATAACGGTCAGCCCATTGATCCAGAGGTCCTAAATGAAATTTTAGATTCTGCAAATTACGCTCCTAACCATAAGCGAACACGCCCATGGCGTTTTCAAGTTTTTCAAGGGGAGCAGAAAAATAAAATGGGAGAAAGACTGGCAGAGGTTTACAAAGAAACCACAAGGCCAGAGGTGTTTCTTGAAAAAAAATACCACGATATTTCCCTAAAGTGGGAGCAGTCGGATGCCGTGGTGTCCATTGTGGTGAACTATTCAGGACTGGTTCCTCAGTGGGAAGAAATTGCAGCCGTTTCCATGGCGGTTCAAAACATGTATTTAACGGCAAGCGCCGCAGGAGTGGGAGCGTATTGGTCTTCTCCAGGGCTAAAAGATCACATGGGCCCAGAGCTCAAAATGGAGGAGAACCAATATTGTTTAGGCTTTTTCTTCATGGGGTCACTAGATCAAGAATAGAGGCTCTGAGACTCAGGAGTTTCCCGCTAAGTTACCCCTAAAGAAAGTCTTTTTCAAAAAACTTCAATATTTTTTTGAAAATAGAAGGGTAACAGAAGGTTACTTGAGAAAAATAACTTAAATTTGCAGACTCAAAATGTTAACCGGGACGAGTTTCCCAAAATTTTAAACTTATGTCAGTAAAAATTAGATTACAAAGACACGGTAAGAAAGGTAAACCTTTCTTTCACATTGTGGTAGCAGACGCGAAAGCTAGAAGAGATGGACGTTACATCGAAAGACTAGGTATCTACAACCCTATCACCAATCCAGCGACTATTGAATTGGACGTGGATAAAGCAGTACTTTGGTTAAACCAAGGAGCTCAGCCTACCGATACGGCAAGAGCAATTCTTTCTCACAAAGGAGCTCTTCTTAAAAAACACCTTCAAGGGGGTGTAGCAAAAGGAGCTTTTGATCAAGCAGAAGCAGACAAAAGATTTGCAGCTTGGGCAGAAGACAAAGACAAAGCGGTAGAAGGACAGAAACAATCATTAAGCTCAGCGAAAGAAGATGCGAAAAAAGCAGCTCTTGAAGCAGAAGCGAAAGTAAACGCGGACAGAATAGCAGCTCAAGAAGCTGTAGTTGCAGAAGCAAAAGCAGCAGAAGATGCAGCGAAAGCAGAAGCAGAAGCTCAAGCAAAAGCGGAGGCAGATGCAAAAGCAGCAGCGGAAGCGGAAGCAGCAGCTCCAGTAGCAGAGGTTGCTCCAGAAACTGAGGCTCCGGCAGCAGAGGAGGCAGCTCCAGAAGCTCCAGCAGCAGAAGAAGCAGCTCCAGAAGCGGAGGGTGAAGCGAAAGCATAAGCTCTTACAAAGATTCTTATACAAAAGGTGTTACTTCGGTAGCACCTTTTTTTTGTTTGAATGAGTACTGATATAAATCAGAATGCCTTCTAATATCCAAGCGAATGGGTACCTTAGTAGAATAAACCCAAAAGTAGAAGATATGAATAATTCTGTCAACCCTACCGTAAAGCTTCTCTCTGCGGGAGAGTCGCTTACGCTAAAGCAAATGAGTGGAAATGAGGGAGAAATGCTCCCGAGGCATTCTGCTAGTTTAGAATCCGTCGTTTATATGAAGACTGGGGAAATCCTATTCCATATGAATGACAAGGCCACTCTACTTCGAGAAGGAGATTCCCTTATCGTACCGCCAAAAACTTCCCATCAAATTGAGGTCATTAAGGATTTTGAGGCGCTGCATTTTATGCCTAAAGAAATTCGATTTATTTTTGAGTAAAGTCTTTGGAATTCTTTGAGCTATGCGAATAAAAGGATATCCTCAAAACAAAATTCAATCTATACCCTGACAAAAACTTTGTGTTTGTCAGGGATTAGCCTGACAAATTTTCCAAACCATCCTTGTCAATAATCCAGAGACTGAATTTTATTATTGCTTCGGAAATGCAGTACCTTATAACAAATATAAATTCACTCAATTTAATTAGAACAATTCTCTTAAATTTGCACACAAGAAACTTTTTGGACCTAAGGCATGCTAATGAAGAGGTCTTGAACATTCTTAGAACTAAATTATAATTTGAAAATACAACTGTTTTGAATAAAGAAGATTGCTACTTGCTAGGAAAACTTACTCGCCGTCATGGACTTGCGGGCAATGTGGTTTTAAAGTTAGATACAGACCAGCCTGAGCTCTATAGTAAGCTAGAGGGGATCTTTGTCGAGATTAACGGAATGCTTGTGCCTTTCTTTATTGAGAAGCAGCAGTGGTTAAAAGGGGATTCAAAATTGGTTTTTTTCAAAAATGCCTCCGAATCACAAATTGATCAAGTTCTAGGGAGAGAGGTTTATTTGCCTTTGTCTACACTTCCTAAACTTTCTGGTAAGAAGTTCTATTACCACGAAGTCGTAGGTTTTGAACTTTTGGATCAGCACGGAGCTAACTTCGGCGTCATTCAATCGATCAACGACCAAACCGCGCAGCATTACTTTTTAACGAATCTTGAGGGTAAACAAGTAGTGGTCCCGATTATCAAGGATTGGATCTTAGACGTTAATCGAGAAGTAAAGACCATTACAATGGAACTTCCAGAAGGTCTTATGGAAGTCTTTACTCAACCTGCAATTAAGGACGAGTAGAATTCTAAGGTCTCAAATCCCTCCTGTTTTCAAGTAAATAGTGAGCCGTAACTCTTGTTACGGCGGATACTACTCATTTGATTTTTAAGAATTGAAGCGAGATTTCCTATGGAGACCGCTGCACTCCGATGCGTAAAAAAAGCTCAAAATAAAGTATCTTTGCCATCCATAAGAAATTCGGCTTGTTGATTCTTCCTTTGGAAGGGTAGGAAAGTCCGGACACCGTAGGGCAGTATAGCGGATAACATCCGTCCGCAGTGATGCGAGGACAAGTGCAACAGAAAGTATGTACAGTTCGGCTGTAGTGAAACCAGGTAAACTCTATACGGTGCAATGGTAAGTATATCGGCAATTAAGGGCGGCCCGTCCAATGCCGAGGGGTAATCAGCTCAAGTAAGGCAGCAATGCCTTGCGTAGATAAATAACAAGCATCGCCCTTTAGGGCGATACAGAATCCGGCTTATAGAATTTCTTATGGGTTTTTATTTTTCGCTCTCTAACGCCTTTTTTGCCTCAAGGAGCTCCTTCTTTCTCTCTTTCGGGAAATCTGGAAACGAAAGGTCCATTTCTTCAAGCGCATCAATAATAATTTGAACCGCGGCTACTCTAGCAAACCACTTTTGATCGGCAGGAACGATAAACCAAGGAGCATGGTCTTTGGAGGTTTTCGATATCGCAGTCTCATAAGCGTCTTGGTATTCATTCCAAAGCGCCCTTTCTTTTAGATCGCCATGAGCAAACTTCCAGTTTTTTTCTTCTTCATTCAATCGATCCAAAAAGCGCTCTTTTTGTTCGTCTTTTGAAACATGCAAAAATAACTTCACGATTTTCGTTCCGTTGCCTGCCAAATGCTTCTCAAAATGCTCAATGCTTTCAAAGCGATCTTCCCAGAATTGGGTGTCAAATTCTTTTACGTCGTCCCATACTTTTTCGCTCAAATTGTACTCAGGATGCACTTTGCAGACCAAAACGCTTTCGTAGTGGGAGCGGTTAAAGATTCCGATTTTTCCTTTTGCAGGAAGGGCGATTGTATGTCGCCATAGGAAATCGTGAGAATATTCCTTCGTGCTTGGCGTTTTAAAGGAGGTGACTTCACAGCCCTGTGGATTTACCCCACCAAAGACATGTTCAATTAAACTGTCTTTGCCGGCGGCATCCATAGCTTGGAGGATAATAAGGAGCGACTTTGAACCGTCCGCGTAAAGTTTTTCTTGGAGTTCGTAGAGTTTTTCCTTCTCTAATTTGAGTAGGGCCTTTCCTTGGGCTTTGGTAAGCTCACCCTCGTAGCGGGTGCTATGCTTTTCGAGTTTAACCTTGCCTTTTGCGCGGAAGTTATCGCTGAAATCTAAATCCATCCTTAGCTGTGTTTAATTAAAAATCATTTTGTGTCTTAAAGGTCTTCAGACCTCGTTTCTATGAAAGCAGAAGGAAAACCTTAAATGGTTCCTTGCTTACTTTAAGGTTAAAATTAGTAAATAATTTAGAACCGCAAGGCTTTCCTTCCCTAAAATAAAAAAAGCGCAGAGACGCTAAAGTCTCTACGCTTTTCATTTTCTTTAGGGGAAATGGGCCAAAATTAAAATTTCAATTCTCTTTTCTTATTTTCCAGCTTTCTTCCCTTTTGGGGCTGCATTAGCAGGTACTTCTCCTTTCGGTTGAACGTTTCCTTTGATGTAAAGTGTGGCTCTACCTTGTTTCGGGTCGTTCGAATACACCTCAATTAGTTTGGTGAACTCTCCTTTTATTTTGGTGTCGTAGCCTACTTTGATTTTCGAGCTTTTTCCAGGTAGTACAGGCGCTTGGCTCCATTCTGGAGTCGTACAACCGCAAGCGGCTTGTACTTTATTAATGATTAGAGGTTTGTCTCCTATGTTTCTAACATTAAAATAACGATGTCCGTCCGATCCCATTTCAATAATTCCGTACTCAATGGTGGTTTTATCAAATGCAATTTTCTGTGCGTACGTAGTGGCAAGTGCGCCTGCCACAAGTAAGATTGATAATAGTTTTCTCATAATATGTAAGTATTTATACTTTGGAAAATCCTTCGCTTGGATAAATTCCAAGGGACAAAGTTAAAAATATTTTGATTAAATGTTTTTAAATTTTTGTTTTGCCTATTTTTGCACCTAGGAAATTAAAAATTAGAGTTTATGCCACTTAATGACAAATACAACCCTTCCGAAACAGAAGAGAAATGGTACCGCTATTGGAGTGAGAACGGGTATTTTAAAAGTACCCCTGACGATCGTCCCCCGTACACGGTGGTGATCCCCCCTCCCAATGTGACCGGAATTTTGCATATGGGGCATATGCTAAACAATACAATTCAGGATGTTCTTGTGCGCCGCGCAAGAATGAGAGGCTACAATGCTTGCTGGGTACCGGGAACGGACCACGCATCCATTGCTACAGAAGCAAAGGTAGTGGCAAAGCTAAAGAGCGAAGGGGTTGAAAAGAAAGACCTGACCAGAGAACTGTTTCTTAAGCATGCATGGGATTGGACAAACGAGTATGGCGGCACTATTTTAGAGCAACTTAAAAAACTTGGAGCCTCTTGTGACTGGGACCGTACACGCTTTACCTTAGAACCTAAACTTTCTGAGCAGGTAATTAAATCGTTTGTGGCTTTGTACCGCAAAGGACTTATTTACCGTGGACACCGAATGGTGAACTGGGATCCTGAAGCGCAGACCAATATCTCGGACGAAGAGGTTATTTACAAAGAGCAAAACGGAAAGCTTTATTTTCTGAAATACAAAGTGGAAGGAAGCGAGGAGTTTCTTACGGTTGCGACCACTAGACCCGAGACCATTTTTGGAGATACCGCAATCTGCGTGAATCCCGCAGATGAGCGTTACGCTCATCTAATGGGAAAAAACGTAATTGTGCCTATCGTAGGAAGAGTCATTCCTGTGATTAGTGATGACTATGTGGATTTAGAATTTGGAACTGGGGCATTGAAAATCACCCCTGCTCACGACATCAATGACTACGAAATTGGTCAAAAGCACGGTCTGGAGCTAATTGATTCTTTAGACTCGGAAGGAAAATTAAATGAGCACGGACTGCATTATGCAGGCAAAGAACGTTTTGTGGTTCGTAAAGAGATTGCAAAAGAACTTGCGGAAAAGGATTTGCTTCTAAAAGCAGAAGACTACGTGAATAAAGTCGGTACTTCGGAGAGAACCGGCGCTGTGATTGAGCCTAAAATCTCCGTGCAGTGGTTTTTGAAAATGGACGGACTCGCAAAACCCGCATTAGACGTGGTGATGAACGATGAGGTTAAATTCCATCCTGAGAAATTTAAAAATACCTATCGACACTGGATGGATAACATCCGGGACTGGAACATATCTCGTCAATTGTGGTGGGGACAAAGAATTCCTGCCTTTTATTACGGATCCGGCGAATCGGATTTTGTCGTTGCGGAAACCATCGAAGAGGCGCTTACTCTTGCCAAAGAAAAAACAGGGAATTCTTCCCTTACCCTTTCTTCTTTGTCGCAAGATGAAGACGCGCTTGATACCTGGTTCTCTTCGTGGCTTTGGCCTATGTCCGTATTTGATGGACTGCTTGACCCTGAAAACAAAGACATTTCGTATTACTACCCAACCTCAGACCTAGTTACAGGTCCGGACATTATCTTTTTCTGGGTGGCTCGTATGATTATGGCTGGACAAGAGTTTAGAGGAGAAGTGCCGTTTAAAAATGTATACTTCACAGGAATCGTTAGAGACAAGCAAAGACGCAAAATGTCGAAATCCCTTGGGAATTCACCCGATGCGCTTAAATTAATAGAGCAGCACGGTGCGGACGGCGTTCGCGTGGGAATTCTATTAAGTTCAGCGGCAGGGAATGACCTTCTGTTTGATGAAGATTTAATGCTTCAAGGACGAAATTTTGCAACCAAAATATGGAATGCCTACCGACTCATGGAAGGCTGGGAAAAATCGGAAGATATTAAAGCGAGCCAAGGAGATCTTCAAACCATGGATTGGTTTGAAAACAAACTGGACAAAACCATCGTGGAGATCAACGAGCAGTTCGAGAAATTTAGAATTTCAGATGCACTTCATTTATTATACAAACTGATTTGGGATGATTTCTGCTCTTGGTATTTAGAGGCCATTAAGCCTAGCTATGGTGAGAAGGCTTCAAAAGAAGTTTACGAGCGTAGCATCGGATACTTTGAGGAGCTATTAAAACTGCTTCACCCGTTTATGCCGTTCTTAACAGAAGAACTTTGGCAAAATGCGGGGGAAAGAAATGCAGAGGAGGCGCTCATTATTGCGCAACAATCGGAAGGGAAAGCGTTTGATGAAAAGATCTTAAATGACTTTGAACTGACAAAAGAAATAATTTCTGGAGTACGAAACTACCGCCAAAGCAAAGGGCTTTCTCCAAGAGAAGCGGTAGAACTTTACACCAGCAGCAAGAACCTTGCGAACCTTCCGGTTCTCGAGAAACTTGCAAACTTGGAAAGTGTTCATTTTGAAAGCAAAACGTCTCTGCCTAGCTATACTTTCCTTGTGGGGAACCAGGAGTTCTCGATTCCTTTAAGCGAGACCCTCGATTTAGAAGCAGAAAAGGAGAAAACACAGGAAGAAATCACGTACCTAAAAGGATTTTTAAAATCTGTCGAGAAAAAACTTTCGAATGAGAAATTCATGAGCGGAGCTCCTGAAAAGGTAGTGGAAATGGAAAGAAAAAAACATAAGGACGCGGAAGATAAAATCGCGTTGTTGGAGCAAAAGCTCCTTACCCTTTAATTACGGGAAGCAGCACAAGTGCGCAAAGCTTAAAGCCCCAAGGAAATCTTGGGGTTTATGTATCTGAAGTCAACAGGAAGTAGGGGGAAATGATTTCTATTTTCAATGGGACTTTACTTTGGCATTGTTTTGCTTTGTCTATACTTAAGAATTGAACGATATGGAACCCATCGAGAATATAAAGAAACTTTTTAGCCGCAATTTCGTAGAAAGTCCACTTCTAGAGACTTTTGAAGCAGGGATGCTTCATCTTCCCACAGGGGAGCTCGTGGCCTGTGATCCTTTAATCACAAGCGACATGAAGCCTTTTACGCGTCGACTTAAGTCAGGCGATTACCCTATGCTGATTCACAAGGAGAGAGAAAGCAGCTGCGTAGCCTACATAGAGCTCGTATGCGCGGACACTCCCGTTGTGGATTGGGAGTTAGGGCTTACGCAGGGACAAGATCCAAAAGAACTTGCCTCGGGTGAAATTTTTGGTTTTCCTGTGGAATCAGGAATGGCCGCTTACATGGACAGCGATACGCAAAACGAACTTTCTCTATTAGAGCAAACGCTCTACGAAAGAAAAGGAGTGGATTTTATGGGACTGTATGAGGAGTTTTTTCACGAAGAATTTTTTGATGAAAATGGCGCGATTGATCAGTTTGCTCTTTTAACTCCAAATAAGGAGAAGAAAGGACAAGTGTTTGCCTTTGAGGCAGGCTACGGAGAAGGCTTTTACGCAAGCTATTTTGGACTTGATTCAAGTGGTGAAATTGTCAAGGTCGTAAGTGAGTTTATCGAAGTCGGCAGTTAATTTTGTCCTAAAAGTTTGAGTCTTACTCTTGAATGCCCTAAATTTGTTATTTAACCTCAATTGCAATGCGTAATACCTCTAAGCAACCTAAAATTATCGTGGTGGGCAGTAGCTCCGTGGATTTGGTGTTAAACACCAAAACCCATCCCGAACCTGGCGAAACCGTTTTAGCGTACAACAGCGAATATTTTTTTGGCGGAAAAGGTGCCAATCAGGCCGTAGGTACGGCAAGATTGGGTGCGAATGTATCCTTTATTGGATGCGTAGGAAAAGATTCCAAAGGCCAGCAAATTTTAGATAATCTGAAAAAGGAGGGGGTCGATGTATCTCATGTGGTACAAACAAGCGAGGCCGCAACTGGTTCCGCCTATGTTTCTGCTTCGGAAGGGAAGAATGCCATCGTAGTCGTTCCGGCTGCAAACCACCTTTTAAAACCTTCTGATATTGAGGCTGCAGAAAAGGAATTTGAATCCGCAGATCTTGTGCTCATTCAATTGGAGGTTCCTATGGAAGTGGTTGAGGCCACCGCGAAACTAGCGCAGAAGCACAATTTAAAACTTGGGATCTATGCCGCTCCTGGACTGAGTCTTTCCTTAGAGACCCTACGATATGCCTCCTTCATTGTGGCAAAAAGTGTAGATCTTCCGATTGTCTTTGCCAACTGCAATGAAAAGAATTTAATCAAATCCTTTGCAAACGTACTTTTTGTACGAGACGATAGCAATTCCACTACTTTTTACAACGGGTCTGAAATGCGCTATTTAAGAAATGACCACGACGAGATTCTTCACAAAATGGGAATGGGAGATGCGTTCACTTCGGGATTTGCACTAGCCTTCTGCCAAGGAAAATCCACAGAAGAGTGCGTAAAGTTCGGAAATAACGTTTCTCTAAAAGTAGCGATTAATCGAGGCTCACAGGCAGGACTTCCTTTCTTAAAGGATCTCGATTCTCACTAAAACTATATTCAGAGCATACAGTCTATGGGCTCCTTTTAAGTGAAGTAATTAAAAAACTTCCATATTTAAAGAGACTTTTGTAGAAGGCGCTAATTGAGTGGTTCTTCTAAAATTAGAAAGTCCCGAGTTCTTATGAAAACAAGTATAACACTTAGTGCAAAGGACGGCTATTCTTTAGCTACCACCCTTTTTACCCCCGCAGATCCAAGTTCGAAACTAGTGGTTATTAACTGCGCAACCGGCGTAAGGCAACAGGTCTACTATTCGTTTGCTACCTACCTTTGTGAAGAAGGATTTCACGTCTTATGTTACGATTATAGAGGAATTGGACTATCTAAGAATGGAGATATACGGAGCCTAAAAGCTACGATGCGAGTTTGGGGCGCACTCGATTTCAAAGCAGTCACAGACTACATTGAGCAGAACTATAGTGGATTTGAAACCTATTTGGTAGGCCATTCGGTGGGAGCTCTTATCCTGGGAATGAACGAGGATTCAAAGAACTTTGAGAAATTTGTATTTGTCTCTACGCAAAATGCGTATGTCGGGCATTTAGACTTAAAAACAAAGCTCTTAGGACTCGCAGGGTTCGGACTGCTTGAGCCGCTTACGACAA
The DNA here is from genome assembly GCF_054489265.1 of Chryseobacterium sp. A321. NCBI lineage: Bacteria > Pseudomonadati > Bacteroidota > Flavobacteriia > Flavobacteriales > Weeksellaceae > Chryseobacterium > Chryseobacterium sp. A321. The sequence continues at coordinate 1,046,505 of NZ_JBTMWZ010000001.1, forward strand.
GTGTACTTGGCTATTTTCCAGCTCCGTTTTTTGCCTTAGGAGAGCCTCTCCCCAAGGGAGTAAGCAAGGATTGGAGAACCCTAATCCTTCACAGAAAATCCACTGGAAAACTGCTCGATAAGAGCGAAGTGGATGTGTCCAAGAGTTTAAATCAAAAGACCTTGGTCCTTTGGGCGAGTGATGACGCATGGCTCACCAAGTCCGGAGTCGAAGATTTACTAGACCGAACCTATCCTAATTTAAAACCCACTTATGACTTGTTATTTCCGAAGGACAGTCCAAAAGAAGACATCGGACATGTGAATTTTTTCCGGTCCTACAACAAAGTGCTTTGGAAACGAGTTCTTACTTTTTTACACGATACAAAATGAACGAAACCATAGAGAAAACCATAGACTTTGTAAAAAAGCAGCTTGAGGGAGCGGAAGCAGGCCATGACTGGTTCCATATCGAGCGCGTATGGAAAAATGCGAAGTTAATTGCAGAGGATACGAGCTGTGAAAGGGAAGTCGTTGAACTAGCTGCACTTTTGCACGACATTGCAGACCCAAAATTTCATGACGGCGATGAAACTTTAGCCCTACGCATTTCTAAAAAGTTTCTAGACTCAATTGGAGTGAAGGAGACTATCACAAATCAGGTGCTCTATATTATTGAACATATATCGTTTAAAAATAGGGAGAATTCTCCAAAATCGAGACCGATTGAACTCGATATCGTCCAAGATGCAGATCGATTGGATGCCATCGGAGCCATTGGAATCGCAAGGACCTTCAATTTTGGTGGATTTAAAAACAATCCCATGTACGATCCTAATCAAAAACCCAGTTTGAACATGTCCAAAGAAGAGTATAAGAAGTCTAATGGGACTACAGTTAACCACTTCTACGAAAAACTCCTTCTTTTAAAGGATCTTATGAACACCCCAAAAGCAAAAGCGTTGGCCGAGCAGCGTCATGCGTTTATGGAGCAGTTTTTAGACCAGTTCTTTAACGAGTGGGAAGGGAAAGTATAGGATGAGAAATCAGCGGTCTTAGGGATAGGGAATAGCGTCCTTTAATTCTACCGGATTGTTGTCTGCCCGAAGATCTTTTTGAATACTCTCTTTTCTCACTTTCAAATTGGATAGGGAGCTTACTTCGCCAGTATCGCGAATTGGGTTCTTATAATAATCGATTAGTAGCTTAGATCGCTGCGCTTTACTTATTTGTAGCGGTTCTTTAAATTGATAATCGACATTCAAATTCTCTTCTTTTTTTATTCCCGTGAAGTTAAACTCATAATCCCCTTTCGAGTCTTTCATCGATAAAATAAGACCAGGCAGTCCATAGAAAACGGACGGGCCTTCTGCAATCGAAATGTCAGGGGTAAACCAAGCTTCCCACTCCCTACCTGAATGGCTTAAAAGAGCTTTTTGAACTTTGTATTCGCCGACCGTTTTGGTTTCGGAAGTGATCTTCCAATCAAGTTTAGGTAGGGGACTTTTCGTTTTATATATTTCTCGTGCAAGACGAAGATATTCAGAGTAGGTTTTTGCCTCATGGTCTTTTTTCACCATCTGTTTGAAATTCAAAGAACGTGGAGGCAAAAGACCATTGGACAGGGTCTGCGTTTGTGCAAGAGAATCTCCTTCATAATGCTTACGGTTAAGAAATATAGATTTTGATTGATCGACCAGCAGGATCATATCCGTTTTGCTCAGTGTAGTGGCCGCTGGACCCCTTTTAAAGTTCATCTCATAGGAAATTTTGTACTTCTGTGCCGATACAAGTCCAAAGAACAAGAGTAGGAAGAAGCCAAGCGCGAGCGAAAGATTATTTTTCATACTGGATATAGTTTACAAGTTTGTTAGTACCTAGGTCCATACTATCTAAGGATCCAAGGCTAAATAAAAATACACTTTATTTTTCAACGCATAGGTACTCTTGTTGAGATAAATGCATAGATCCTTCCTTTTAGGGTTCAGCGGGTTAAATAATCAATGTTGAGTGGGTTTTACACGCATTTTTTTACTAGGTCAAAGGATTTACGAAGGATCGGGACTCACCTAGAAAGAAGATTTACTATCTTTGCCCCCGATGGAGAATTTCGTTTTTATCGTCTTTTTGCTACTGTGCTTTGCTATTCTGCTTTCAACCGTGAAAAGGAGAAAGCATAGTGTAAAGGTGCGTTTGGTGAGAGTCGTAATTGTCCTAGGGGCGAGTGCTTTTTTTGCGTACTGGTTCGTACAGAAGAGTTACGATCAGCTTGTTCCCAACTCCATGGCGGTACAAATCATTAACAAGCTGCCACAGCCAGTTGATTTTTACGCAATTAAACTAGATTCCACAAAACTAGATTCCGAAAAATTCGACCTGCGTCATGCGGGTAAGATTCGCTCTGAGCATTACCGACTTGAATACTTGCAAATGGACAACTCGGATGAGTACTGGCTTGCCGGATACATTGGAAAAAAGAACTTAGTGTATTTTTCGCAGCATGCGGTTCCCAATAAAAACATGGACCAAATTATTGAAATCAATAATTACATTAACCAGAGTTTAAAACTTTCACAAAAGGCGATGACCTTAGTGGAAGCCAAAAGAGTAAGCGATATGAGTACTTCCGTATGGGTTACTCTTTCTTTACTTCTTTTATTTCTAAACACCGCACTTCTTTTCAAGAAGTGATCTTATTTTTTCGAAAGGTTGGCTGATTGTTTTATTTAAACCCGTATACTTTTCAAAATTCTCTAAGCAGTTAAATTTCTAGAAATCATCCTATTTCATAAGAAGCGCTACTATGTATATAACAAAGCTCTCTTAAATTTTAGTTTATTTAAGGGACTAATTTGAATTTTAAAACTGAAACAGGTGTTTTAGCAGGAGAGAATTTTTTATTTTATCGAGCGAACCTGCGCTTCAAAAGACTTTAAATTCTTGCTGTATTTGTAAAAGCTTGCTCCAAACAAAAGGAAGTATGCGGCTAAAATGACGAAATGGACAGTGGGATTTCCCATTGGGCTTTTTAATACAAAATACACTATGGCAAATGTCATGATAGCGAGAAAAAGAAGGTTTAGAAGAATCGCACTTGAAAAACTCATTTGCAAAGATCCCGAGAGAAAATTCCATCCCGTGAATCGATTGGAGAAGTTTAAACTTCCCTCAGGAGATTTTGATACAATAACTTCTTGTACGGAATTAAGCCTTACAGTTAGCTTCTCTTGTTTTTCCTGATACTCGTACTCGTAGTGGTTAGAATTGAGATAATTGATTAGAGTATTCATGCGTACAGAATTAATAATGGTTTTACCTATTGTCGGTGTGTTGTTTACTTCAGACTCTAATTTAAGGAAAGAATTAATAATATGCAATTTTCTGAATTGAAATCTAAAATAAATTTGCTCAGAGGAGCAATTCTCCATTATATCAGTTGGTTATGCAGTTACTAGACAAATTATAAAAGAGCTGCAAATACCTGCCCTAATTCTATAACTGAATAAATTCAGCTTCAATTTTATCAATCACTTTTTGTGGAATGTCTTGTTTCTCTGCAAGCGGTCTAAATAATTCAGTCGCCGCAAGCATACGATCCATAATAGCATTCGGATTTTTCACGGTAAACTGATCGGCTATCTTTAGTAAGTCCTCTCTGGTAATAGCACTTCTTTTTCCATTGATTGACATCGCTCGTGAAACCCTTATATAATTCTTTAAAGCATCTAGCGGATACGTCAGATCATAGGCTGGCGCTAGATTCCAACGGTCTTTATCTCTGTTATATATGAAGGCGAAGTTCTTCAAATGATCATCAATATTGGCAAAAACCAAATTAAAAACCATTCGCTTGAAAAGTTGTTCTATATCTTTATGAGGAAGCCTAAGATCGACTGATAATCGGAAAAGATTTTCATAAGTAGAATTTTCTGGTTTCTTAAAGTCCCAACCCGTCATTCCAGAAGCGGTCAAAACATGTTGTTTCTCTCCTTCTAGCCGATCAAACCGTAGGGTCGCAAAATGCTTATCATCAATCATTTTAGAGTCCATCATTTCAATCCCTAAAGATTTGGCAATTTGGTAGTAAATAAACTCTACTTTTTCCTTAGAATATCCTTCGTTTTCATCAATCGACAATTTGATAAGATAGTGATTGTACTCTATTGAAGTTTCTAAATCACCCGCTTTTAACTGGCCTGTTTTTTTATGTTCTGAAACCAAAATTTTGGGTCTTGCACCGCCAGCGGATGTTCCAATTTTGAAAATATTTAGTAGCGCCACGTCGCTCAATCCTTTTTCTTCAACAGCTGTTTTAACGTCAAGTACTTTTTTAACCACTTCCGCAATTTCTGCGACATTAATCGTTGTGCTAGAGGTAAGATCTTTGGCAGGAATAAATTCTAAAGCTCCCATTCCCCTTTGACCTACATAGGTGAGTTGCTCTAAGGGAGAAATGTTCTTAATATCTTTATGGCTTGCTTCTAACCATTCTTTAAAAACGATGTTTCCAAAATAGTCAGGCAAAGAATCTGCAATCATCGGTGGCAAACCCCGAAAAGTTTCACCTTCAAATTCGGAAAAGACCTGAACATTTGGACTTCTCCTAATGACATAGGGGAACAGCCTTTTATACAAATCCATCTCTAAAAACGCCGGATTATACTGGAAAGATGATTTGCGCTGATCTTCATCATAGCCAACTTTCCCAATCTCTACCCCTTGAAAATGAACAGAAATAATTTGATTTTTAGCCATACTTAATACATGGATTGGTTATTGGAAAGATTTTCCATTTTATTTTCAATAAATTGATTTAAGCCTTTCATTTCATCGAAATATTGTAAAATTTTCAATAATGTTTCGAGCGTAGGATTTTCTCCGTTTTCGAGATTTGCTATGGTGAATCTCGATAGCTCCAGCTCCTGAGCTAATTCCTGTTTGGTGAGACGTTCTGCTTTGCGCATCATTCGACACCAAGACCCAATATTGGTTTTCATTTCTTTTATCGTAATCGAATCGAGCATACTATTGTTTATTATAATAAACAAATATACTAAAAAACAGATACTTTGATAGATTTAATAAACAAAAATCAAAATAATTATTCTGATAGCTTTTCCTTAAAGCAAATTGCCGCAGTTTATAAACTTATGAAAACAATAGAACTAATGCTATATTGACAATAGCAATCGGGGAGCAAAATGTCGTTTGAAATAATTGAAGTGTTGTGCGTTGTAAGAACAAAAATTTTTTGTGGGTTCTATAAAACAGGTCGAAAAAAAAATTCTGAAACCCGCATTTGCCAGCTCCAGAATTTCACAATTATAATTAGGTTTTTTTTACTTGCTTTGCTGCTCTTTTAGAGCTTCTTTATCCTTATCGCTTGGATTCCATACTTTGACTTCAGAGTCTTTTGTAATACCGGATAGAATTTGTACGTTGATTCCATCACTGGCTCCTAATTTTACAGTGCGTTTTTTAAAGGAACCGTCCGGTTGTTTTACTTCGACGAAAGGAGTGTCCTTTCCCTTGACTTTTTCATATTGAATAAGTGCTTCTTCCAAAAGTAGTGCATTTTTTTGAGAACTCAGCACAATTTCCCCGTTTGCAGAAAATCCAGCACGAATGTATTCATTGTCAGGATTAAAGACGTCCCCTTCGACAGGGAATTTAATCGTGCCGTTCTCATCCTTCCCTTTGGGTGCAATCATAGTAAGTTTGCCCGGGAATTTTTTGTTTTGAAGGGCGCCGATGACGATGTTTAAATCCATGCCTTCTTTTAGTTTTCCAGCCTGAGCTTCATCGATTTGTCCTTCAAAGATAAGAGAATTTAAATTAGCGACCGAAGCAATGGTTGTACCTGCGTTAAAGGAGTTGGCTTCAATCACCTGGCTACCCACTTTGACAGGTACGTCTAGTACCGTTCCTGTAGCTTTCGAACGAATCTGTGTAGTGGCCATTCCTTGAAGTTCAGGAGTAACTCCCGTTCTTGCAATTTGAAGACTTTTTCTCGCCGTAGAAAGTTGTTGGTTTGCATTGTTTAATTGAATCTGTGCACTTTGCAATTGCTGCTGAGCTGTAAGGAATTCTTGTTTTGAAATGACTCCCTGCGTATAGAGCTTTTGCTGCATATCAAACTGCTGTCTCTGATTCGCAAGATTTGCTTTTGCATTGCTAATCTGAAGATTTGCATTGTTAACTTCTTGCATGGAAGCATTTACGTTCTGCACACTTGGCACGATCTGAATCGTGGCAATAAGTTGTCCTGCGGTCACATGGTCTCCTTCTTTCACTAGAATTTTGTTGATAATTCCAGGCATGTTGGGTTTGATTTCAATCTCCTCTCTAGGAACAATCTTCCCTGTGGCCATTACCTTATCGTCCATGTCTTTGATGACTGGTTTTTTGGTAAGGAATACTTCGCTCTTACTTGAGTTAGAGCTAACAAGGTAAGTGATTCCTGAAATGAGGCCTACGGCTAGTAAAAGACCTAGGAAAATGTAAAGGGCTTTTTTCAGGGTGAACTTCTTTTTCATATTGTACAGTTTTTATCTTATTACTTATTATTCGGATCGAAGGGCTTCAATGGGTCTGATTTTCACCGCTCTTTGTGCTGGGATCATACCGATGACAAGACCTAGAGAAAGCATAACCGCCATAGCCACGACGACGTTGGAGTAATCCACCGTGGGATTATAGAAAGGGAAGGCGTCTTGGTTTTGAGTGGCCATATTTAGAATCATGAGTAGGAAAATCCCAAACATGAATCCTAGTATTCCCGAACTTATGGTTATCACAACACTTTCTAAAAGGATCTGATTTCTAACTTCACTTGGTTTTGCGCCGAGTGCACGCCGGATTCCAATTTCCTTTGTACGTTCTTTCACCGTAATTAGAAGAATGTTTGAAATGGCAATCACTCCCGCAAGAATGGTAAGGGTGCCTACCACAATGGTGAGGAGCTGCATTCCCGTTAAAAAGCCCGTAAGCTTTTTGAATTCTTTTCCTAGGTTAAAACTTCCATAGGCATTGCTATCGTCCGGAGAAACGTCATAGCGTTTCTTCAGTTGGTCTTTTGCTTCGGTTTCTACAACCGTAAGGTCTGCATCGGGTTTGCTCACAATGGCAAAGAATCCTACTTTGTCCCCATCGTTGTACATTTTTCTAAAGGTAGATAAAGGGATGTAGGAAGCTCGGTCGCTTTCCATCCCACCTTGGGATTTCACTTTAAAGACCCCAATCACATTGAAAAAGATTCCTTTTACATTAATGGATTTACCCAGTGGATTTTCATTTTTCTTATGGTCGAAGAAATTCTTGTAGATTTCTTCTCCAATGACAATTACGTTTTTACTTTCGTTGACATCGGAATCGTTCAAATAGCGACCGTACAAAAGTTTTTTCTCTGATATCTTGTTCCCAATAGGCAGGTCTCCCGTGAGAGTATAGATTTCCGTATTTCCATTTCTTGACATTTGCTCTCCTGGGGTTCCGAAATTTCCACGACTGTTTTGAGGGGAGATATAATCGATTTGTGGAACTTTGCTTTGCAAATACTCAATATCGCCCATGTGAAGATTCATTTGTCTTCCCTTTGGAAACCCTGCATACGGAATGTTGGTATTTTGCGCCCACATGAAAATAGAGTTCGTGGCAAAGCCAGAGAAAACTTTGTCAAAGCCATTTTCCATTCCTTTGGCAGCTCCTAAAAGAGCCACGTATAAAAACATACCCCAAGCCACACCAATCATGGTAAGAAACGTACGAAGCTTGTTGTTTCTTAATGAGTGGTAGATCTCCTGCCAAGTGTCGCGTTTGAATAGGATGTTCATGCCAGTTTATTTTCTCTTTATTAGGTTCAGTTGTTTTTATTCGGTTCTTAGGGCTTCGATCGGTCGGATTTTACTGGCTCTGTAGGCCGGTACAAATCCTGCAATTAAGCCTGAGATGATTAAGGCAATGAAAGCCATGGCCATTGTGCCCCAACCTACGGACGGGTCTTTAATGAAGTACTTTTCTAAATTGTCGCCAATTAACTCAAGGGTTAAGACTCCTAAGAGAACGCCAACAATCCCCGAAATAATGGTTATGACAAGACTTTCCTGTACAATAAGTCCCACGATACTTTTGGGTTTGGCCCCAATTGCTTTTCGAACTCCAATCTCCCTTGTTCTTTCCTTTACGATGTACACCATGATATTCGAAATTCCAATAATCCCCGCCATTAACGTCCCTAGCCCAATGAATCCCACGATTAAGGTTAAGACGAACATGAATTTAATCGTGTCTTCCATGTTGGACGCATTGTTACGAACTACGATTGCATTGTTGTCATCGGGAGAGACCTTATGCTTGCTTTTAAGTTTCGATTCCAAATCTTCGCCGTACTTAATTGCCTCCGAAGGAGAAAGGTTAGGATTGTACGTGATGTAAATATTACTTAGGGTATCCGAGCCTTTTTTCATTTGTTGAAGAGTCGTCACGGGAACCGTGATCATTCTTTCGTCCCAGTCTCCGCCGTCGTCTGAAAAGACGCCTACCACAGTAAACATCGTCCCGTTTATATTCAGTTCTTTTCCGACAGGACTTCCGTTTTTAATCAAGTCCCTTTGGACCATTCGCCCAATGACGGCCACGTAATTGTTTCGGTTGATATCGCCTGCGTTGAGATAGCGTCCTTCGAGAAGGTCTCTGTTTTCAATGTTTTTTTCTTCTGGCTCGCTACCGGAGATTTGATACGTACCGCTTTCGTTTCCGTATTTGACTAAAAGGGATGCAGAGTATCGAGGAGAGGAATATTCTACTTTTTCAGGGTCGAAAGTAAGTACCTTATCGTAGTCATCGTTCTTAAGAACAATGCTGCGGTCTTCTTGCAGACCTCCGTAGGCGATGGTGGTTTTTCCTGTGAAAATGGAAATTAGGTTTTGCGCGTCTCTGGCGAAGCCTTGTGTAAATGCGTTTTGAAGACCGGTTCCGATTCCGAACAGAACCACAAAGATATAAAGGCCAAGAGCAACCGTAAAACCAGAAAGGACGGTTCTAAGTACGTTGCTCCGTATGGAGGCGAAAATTTCTTGCCAGCGGTCTAAATCAAACATGAGGTCTTGTAAGGATTTATGATACTCTTTTTTTCTTAATTTTTTTCTTTTGCAAAGCCTTAGGAAAGGACTCTTTGCTGGATGAACTCGTCGCTTTCAATTCGTCCATCCTTTAAAAGGACATTTCGTTTGGTTTGCGCCGCCACGTCCGGTTCGTGCGTTACTACAATAATGGTTTTGCCGCCTTCGTTAATTTCTTGAAGAAGCATCATGATTTCGTGGGTGGTTTTGCTATCTAGGGCTCCCGTAGGTTCATCCGCTAGGATCACCTTTGGGTCTGTGATGAGCGCGCGCGCAATGGCAACTCTTTGTTTTTGCCCTCCAGAGAGTTCGTTGGGCAAGTGATTCGCCCAAGGACTTAGGCCTACCTTTTCTAAATATTCTAAAGCTTTTGCATTTCTTTCTTTGCGCCCTACGTTTTGGTAATAGAGGGGAAGTGCCACATTTTCTAACGCGGTTTTGTATCCAATAAGATTGAAGGATTGAAAGACAAACCCAAGAAAACGACTTCTGTATTCTGCGGCTTTGGTTTCGTTTAGTTCTTCAATGTGAATTCCGTCTAGTTCGTATACTCCGGAATCTTTTTCGTCCAAGATTCCAATGATATTCAATAGAGTTGATTTTCCTGATCCCGAACTTCCCATAATGGAGACGAACTCACCCTCGCCAATACTAAGGTTTATGCCTTTGAGCACGTGAAGTTTGCTTTTGCCGGTATCATACGATTTATGGAGATCCTTAATAAGTAACATGGGCCTTCGGATTGATTTTTCAATAAGTGTAAAAAATAAATAATTTGTTACACATCCCTTTGAAAATCCAAAAAGGGGAGGGTTGATTATAAAACATTTTTCAGGCTCGTTTCCTGAAGTCTTTGCCCTGAAGGAGATCCTTTTTTAGATCAAGTAAAGATCAAAGTGGGGTAAAAGGCAAGTTAAGTAGTCCTCTAAAAGCACGGTCGAAAACCTTCTGTTTAGTATTATTTATCTGTAAATCAATAATATGTAAACCTGTGTTTAGCGCTAAAAGCGCGTAAAGCACGGTTTTGGATGGAATGGCAGCTGTAACCTACTAACAATGCGCACTCTGTGTCATTGTGGAAAACTTTTAGCCTTGATTTGATGAGATTTAATACTCTTGGCTTTTTATCTATCAATTCATTCTCTATTTTTGCTACTGTTCGTAAATGGCAAAATCCATGAAATTTTATGGGATCTTGAAGTGGGTAACTCCTAGTTATCTAGTTTTTTATGCCCTTAGTGTCAATGCGATAGAATATTAATTGTTTAACCTACACCTCCATTATGGGAATCTTTGATAAGAGAATTAGCTACAAGCCGTTTGAGTACCCTGAAGTACTTCAATTTACAGAAGCCATTAACAAAGCCTTTTGGGTTCATTCGGAAGTCGATTTCACGGCGGACGTACAGGACTTTCATTCTCAGTTAGAACCTCATGAAAAACTTGCCGTTAAGCACGCTCTTCTAGCCATTGCTCAAATTGAAGTGTCCGTTAAAACGTTTTGGGGGAATTTATACCACCACATGCCTAAACCAGAACTTAATGGGCTGGGGGCCACCTTTGCAGAATGTGAGTTTCGTCACTCCGAGGCGTATTCTCGTCTCCTAGAAGTACTAGGGTATAACGAGGATTTTTTGAAAGTAGTGGAAATCCCTGTGATCAAAAAAAGAATTGAGTTCTTATCGAATGTTCTTCGCCATGCGAACTCCACGACTCCAAAAGAGTATGTGTCTTCGCTTCTCTTATTCTCCATCTTAATTGAGAACGTCTCGCTCTTCTCACAGTTTGCCATTATTTTGTCCTTTACTCGTTTTAAAGGATACATGAAAAACGTGAGTAACATTATTGCTTGGACTTCAGTGGACGAACAGATTCATGCCAATGCAGGAATCTATTTAATCAATAAAATTAGAGAAGAACAACCCGAACTCCTAACCGATTCCGATCTTGAAGACATTTATACTCTAGTGGATCATTCCATTGAAGTTGAATCCGAGATTCTAGACTGGATCTTCCAAGGAGGAGAGCTCGATAATTTTTCAAAAACGGATCTACTCAACTTTATGAAATATAGAGTGGATGATTCACTGAGAAAAATCGGTATGGAAAGCCGTTACAATGTTTCGCCTGAGGAGTACCGTCCGATGGTATGGTTTGAAGAGGAAGTGTTTGCAAATTCGCTCGATGACTTCTTCGCTAAAAGACCGGTGGATTACACCAAGCATGACAAGAGTATCACCGAAAACGATCTTTTTTAGATTGTCCTAGGTCTCATTAATCAGTATACAATGCTTTTTCAGAGGAAAAGGCCCTAATCAAAGAAAAACTATGGAAGAAAATAACGATATCTGGTGGCTTAACGAAGAGTCCGAACAAATGTTGAACCGTGGGTACCTACTCAAAGGAGAAACCGTAAAAGGAGCCATTGAGCGTATTACAACGGCGGCTGCAAAACGTCTATACAAACCAGAGCTTCAACCTGCGTTTGAAGAAATGATTACCAAAGGTTGGATTAGTTTTTCTTCTCCGGTATGGGCCAATATGGGAACTCAAAGAGGGCTCCCTATTTCTTGTTTCAACGTACATGTGCCCGATCATATTGAAGGCATTACCCATAAACTCGGAGAGGTAATTATGCAAACCAAAATCGGGGGTGGTACTTCTGGGTATTTTGGAGAACTCAGAAACCGTGGAACCGCGGTGACCGACAATGGGAAATCCTCAGGAGCGGTTTCTTTTATGAAACTGTTTGATACAGCGATGGATGTCGTTTCTCAAGGAGGAGTTCGTAGAGGAGCCTTTGCTGCCTACTTAGACATTGACCATGGAGATATTGAAGAGTTCTTGTCCATTAAAGACATCGGATCTCCGATCCAAAATCTATTTACAGGAGTCTGCGTTCCCGATTACTGGATGCAAGACATGATTGATGGGGATACGGACAAAAGAAAGATTTGGGCGAGAGTTTTAGAGAGTAGACAACAAAAAGGACTTCCTTATATTTTCTTTACCGACAATGTAAATCGCAATAAGCCGCAGGTTTATAAAGATTTAGGACTTACGGTAAACGCAAGTAACCTTTGTTCTGAAATCATGCTTCCATCCACAAAGGATGAGTCGTTCATCTGCTGCCTTTCTTCCATGAACTTAGAACTTTACGATGAGTGGAAAGACACCAATGCGGTAAAACTTGCGATCTATTTCCTCGATGCAGTGCTTTCTGAGTTTATTGAAAAGACTGAAGGGAATTATTACCTAACCGGCGCAAGAAACTTCGCGATGAGACACCGAGCCTTAGGCCTTGGCGTACTTGGCTATCATTCCTATCTTCAGAAGAACCTGATTCCATTCGAAAGTTTTGAAGCGACACAATTTAATGCAAGAGCCTTTAGACACATTCGTGAACAGGCTGAGATTGCGTCCGCAGAACTAGCGAATATTTACGGAGAGCCAGAACTTTTAAAAGGATACGGGAGAAGAAACACAACGCTAATGGCTATAGCACCGACCACTTCTAGCTCTGCTATTTTAGGGCAATCGTCTCCTGGGATTGAGCCTTTCTCGTCCAACTATTACAAAGCAGGACTTGCCAAAGGGAATTTCATGCGTAAGAACAAATATTTAACCAAATTACTTGCTGATAAAGGAATTGAAAACGAAGAAACCTGGAGAAGCATCATGCTAAACCACGGATCTGTACAGCATTTAGCCGAACTTACGGACGAAGAAAAAGCCGTATTCAAAACGTTCAAGGAGATTTCTCCGATGGAGATTGTCTCTCAGGCAGCGCAAAGACAGCAGTATATTGATCAAGCGCAGTCCTTAAATATGCAGATTCCCTCGACTATGCCGGTAAAAGATGTGAACTTTGTGATGATTGAAGCCTGGAAAAAAGGAGTGAAGACACTGTATTACCAAAGAAGCTCCTCTGTTTCTAAAGAACTTATGGTGAACTTCGTGACCTGCAGTGCGTGTGAAGCGTAAGAGTTAATCCAAATTAAAGGAGATAACAGTTGATAAATAAGGGGCCTTTCATTGTGTGAAAGGCCCCTTGTTTTTGCACGATAAGTCATTCTTTCCCAATGAAAATCAGGCTATATTTTTTTTTAAGCGATGAATATATTTGAACAAAATAGGACGGATAAATTATTTTTGGCAATTGGGAAAAAATACAACTGATAAGAATTAGGTTTAGATTGCGGCAAAACAACGCTTTATAATCTTTATTTTTCGTAAATTTGGAACGCTTTGAATAAAGCTCGCAGGATTTAATAATTTCAAATTTTATATAATATGAGCAGCAGTGTGATTTTCGATTTGATTGAAAAAGAAAGAGCGCGTCAAACCCATGGGATTGAACTAATCGCTTCCGAGAATTTTGTTTCGGACGACGTGATGAAAGCAATGGGAAGTGTTTTAACCAATAAGTATGCTGAAGGATATCCGGGAAGACGTTACTATGGAGGATGCGAAGTAGTCGATGAAATTGAGACTTTAGCAATCGAAAGAGCAAAGCAGCTTTTTGGAGTGGAGTATGCCAACGTACAACCGCATTCAGGATCGCAGGCCAACGCAGCGATTTACCTGTCTATTTTAAAGCCAGGCGATAAAATTCTAGGATTAGACCTTTCTATGGGAGGGCATTTAACCCATGGATCTCACGTAAACTTTTCAGGGATTCAGTACGAGGCTCATTTCTACGGAGTAGAAAGAGAAACGGGTAGAATCGATTACAACAACGTAAGAGAAAAAGCATTAGAGGTTAGACCGAAAATGATCATTGCCGGGTATTCTGCTTATTCAAGAGACATTGATTTTGCCAAATTTAGAGAAATCGCAGACGAAGTAGGAGCGACCCTTTGGGCGGACATTGCTCACCCTGCAGGACTTATTGCGAAAGGACACCTTTCGTCTCCCTTCCCTCATTGCCACGTGGTGACTACCACGACGCATAAAACACTAAGAGGACCAAGAGGAGGTCTGATTATGCTAGGTAAAGATTTTGAAAATACATACGGACACAAAACGCCAAAAGGAGTGACTAAAATGATGTCTGCTGTTCTGGACTCTGCTGTGTTCCCAGGAATTCAAGGAGGTCCTTTAGAGCACGTAATCGCAGGAAAGGCAGTCGCATTTGGAGAAGCTCTAGATGATAAATTTACCACCTACACGAGCCAAGTGATTAAGAACGCCCAAGCGATGGCAAAATCGTTAGTGGATAGAGGCTTTGATATCGTAAGTGGAGGAACAGACAACCACCTAATGCTTGTGGATCTACGGAACAAAAACGTAAACGGAAAAGAAACTGAAAAAGCCCTTGTGAAAGCGGACATTACTTGCAACAAGAACATGGTTCCCTACGATGACAAGAGCGCCTTTACAACCTCAGGGATTCGTTTAGGAACTGCGGCGATTACCACCCGTGGAATGAAAGAAAACGATATGGACACGATTGCAGAATTAATTCTGAATGTAGTGGAAAATATAGAGAACGAAGCCGTTTTAGCGGACGTTCGTAAAAAAGTAAATAGCATGATGGATGGCCTTCCGCTATTCTCATTCTAATTATGTGATTTTTATTAGTTAATTAATTTCTTTTTAGCGCGCCTTTTGGCGCGCTAGAGGGTTAAAGACGAATTTTCTTTTAATCCCTTCGCCTTTGCAAATTCTATGGAGAAAAAACTGTTCACTTTTGAGGAAATCAAACAGAAACTGGTCAACTACTGCGTCTACCAGGATCGCTGCCATTATGAAGTGGAACAGAAAATGAGAGACTATGTACTTATCCCCGAAGCGAAGGATGAGATCCTTATGTATTTGATGAAGGAAAATTTTCTAAATGAAGAGCGCTTTGTCAGAAGTTATATCCGAGGCAAGTTTTACATGAAGTGTTGGGGAAGAAATAAGATTCGTCAACATTTAAAGCAAAAGCAGATTACGGAGAAATTAATCTCTAGCTGCATGAACGAGATCGATCCTGACGATTATACGAAAACCCTTGAGAAAATTTATGCTCAGTACTACGAGAAGCAGAAAGGATTAAAGGAGTATGCGCGAAGAGTCAAAACGATTCGTTATCTTCTCTCGCGAGGATATGAGTATGAACTGATTTCTGAAATAGAGCCGAATGAATCCTAGAGGAGGATCGTGCTTGCAAGCTTAAAAGTTTCTGGTGTTCTGCTTGCAATGAGGGCTTTATTCAAAATAAATCCTTGGATTCTAATTTAATTAATTTTTAATTGCAGCCATGTTTAGACATACCGGTAATAAAAGAACCTTTACCCATAATCTCCGATTGGCCTCGCTGCTTTCAGGGGTAGCCGGAATTGTGAACATTACGGGTATTTTAGCCTTAGGAGTTTTAACCACGAATGTAACGGGGCATTTCGCATTCTTTTCAGAAGAGCTTGTCGCGGGACGGACAAAAGCGGCATTTGCCTTTTTGATTTACATAGGTATGTTTTTACTAGGCGCTTTTGTATCCAGTCTCCTACTCGAAAAAGGGGCAGCGAAAGGAAACAAGGGTTCCTATGTAATTCCGATTTCAGTGGAAATTATTCTTCTCATTCTGGTAAGTTTTGCGCCCCTTTTTCTAAACCGGACCGCCTTTGTGGTTACTATCTTTACGCCCTCTGTTCTTCTTTTTGTTATGGGTCTTCAGAATGCACTCGTAACCCGAGTCTCTCAATCCGTGGTGAGAACCACTCACTTAACAGGTCTTTTTACGGATTTAGGAATTGAATTGTCCCAAATTCTGTTTTACCGAAGTGAAAGGCAGCAAAGGCATCTTAAGAAAAACATCTATTTAAAGTTAGCCATTATTGGTTGCTTCTTTTTAGGGGGAATTGGCGGAGGACTACTTTATCCGTACTTTGGGTTAAAGACTCTTTTAGTGTCTGCGGGTATCTTAGTGTTTGCCCTTTATTACGACCGGATTTTACTTCGATACCACCATGTGCGTCGCCATTTTAAAAGACCTGTCTAGAAATATCACGGATCGGACCTGATCGAAGTAGAATAGTCACTAGTAGGAGGAAGTGCTAATAGCTTAGGTGAATATTTAATTGATAGAAAATCAAATGTTTATCAAAAATCCTAGTAATTAATTATTTTGTAAATTTGCACCCTTAAATTCCAAGTTGGAATTATCAACCTTTTATAATCTGCTGCAATCGTATGAGAACTAAATCTATCGGAAAAAAGAAAATCAACATCGTCACTTTAGGGTGCTCGAAAAACGTCGTGGACTCCGAAGTTCTGATGGGACAGCTTCAGGCGAGCGGTAAAGAGGTTGTACATGAAGACCGAGGCGATATTGTCGTGATCAACACCTGTGGATTCATTGACAATGCGAAGCAAGAAAGTATTGATACAATTCTTGATTTTGTGGAAGCTAAGAATCGAGGAGAGGTTGAAAAAGTATTTGTAACAGGATGTTTGTCCGAACGTTACAAACCGGATTTGGAGCGTGAAATTCCAGATGTAGATCAGTACTTTGGGACAAGAGAGCTTCCCCAACTCCTAAAACAGTTAGGGGCAGATTACAAACATGAACTGGTTGGAGAACGTCTAACGACGACTCCTAAACATTTTGCTTACCTGAAGATTTCAGAAGGATGCGATCGACCATGTTCCTTTTGTGCAATTCCTCTCATGAGAGGTGGACACCAATCTAAAACGATTGAAGATCTTGTGAAAGAAGCGCAAGGCTTAGCCAAAAAAGGAACGAAAGAACTAATACTAATTGCGCAAGACTTGACATATTACGGTCTTGATATCTATAAGCGTAGAGCTTTGGGTGATCTTTTAAAAGAATTAGTGAAGGTAGAGGGAATCGAATGGATTCGTTTGCATTACGCATTTCCAAGTGGATTCCCAGAAGACGTACTTGAAGTGATTAAGACAGAACCGAAAGTATGTAACTATATTGACATTCCCCTTCAACATATCAACTCTGATTTATTAAAATCCATGAAGCGTGGAACCACACACGAAAAGACGGATGCACTTTTAGCCAAGTTTAGAGAACTTGTTCCGGATATGGCTATTCGTACGACTTTAATCGTGGGATATCCAGGAGAAACTCAGGAGCGCTTTGATGAGATGAAAGAGTGGGTGAAATACCAAAGATTTGATCGTCTTGGTTGCTTTACCTATTCGCACGAAGAAAATACATCCGCTTACCAATTGGAGGACGATGTGCCTCAAGAGGTAAAGGACCAAAGAGTAGAAGAGATTATGGCTATCCAAAGCCAGATCTCTTGGGAGAAGAATCAAGAAAAGATTGGACAAACCTTCAGAGTCTTGTTTGACCGAAAAGAAGGCGAGTACTTTGTAGGACGTACTGAGTTTGATTCCCCAGACGTAGACAATACGGTTCTGGTTTCCGCTGAGGATACATACCTATCCGTTGGAGATTTTGCAAACGTAAAAGTAACCTCCGCAGAAGAGTTTGACCTGTACGGCGAACTTGTTTAAGCGTTTGGTTTATAGAAAATGGGAAAGACGGCGAAAATCGCCGTCTTTTTTGATTTCTGTAAACCTTGTTTAGATCCCGTATAAACTGGAAGAAATCATTATCTAATCTCTTTTCCAATTTTGGTAAATACGTTGTTTTCACTCAAGTGAAGAAATATATATCCTAACTCATGAAATAACGTGAATGCTAAACTATCAATACGTTTATATCTGAAAGACAGTACGATTGGAGGATTTTTGCCACTCCAGAAAGAATAACCATCTACTGGAGTTTTATCTTTTGCTTAATTCTAGCAATATCTAAATCATATTGAACTTGAAATTTCAACCATAAAACTGCAGGAATTGCCAAAACTTTCTCCAAAAATAATGCGGTATCAGCAGACACAGGTCGATTGCCTTTAATAATCTCATTTAAAAAAGAAACCTTTACATCAAGCAAATGGGCTAATTCTTTTTGATTAAGATCTACTCGGCTATTTAATTCATCTGCAATTAGAATCCCGGGATGGGTTGCTTGATGTGGGATGAGGTCGTTTGGTGTTTGTATCGTTTTCATTTTCTTGCTTGTGTTAATGATTATTTGTAGTGATTGCTTAAATCTTCAATAGAACAAATAGTGACAATATCGGGCTCTTCACCTTCAGTTCTGGTATAGAATTCTATTCTGTAACTTGTCAACTCTTATAGATTGCCTACCGTCGGTGTTGGGTAGGACTTCATAGTTTAGACTATTGATTCAGATGGCAGAGCTCTTCGAACGAGACAGAACTGTTATTGGAAGACATATATCCAATGTTTTTAATGAAAATGAATTAGACGAAAATGTGGTATGTGCGAATTTTGCACATACCACTCAACATGGTGCTATAAAAGGAAAAAGTCAATCTAAATATGTAAAATATTATAATCTAGACGTCATAATTTCCGTTGGTTACAGAGTGAAATCCAAACAGGGGACACAATTCCGTATTTGGGCAAACAAAATTCTAAAAGAATATTTGGTTAATGGTTATACAATTAACGAAAAAAGATTAGCCCAAAAAGAGCAAGAAGTTCAACTCTTAAAAAATGGAATTCAGATCTTAAGCAGAGCTATTGAAGAGAAAACAGAGGAAAATGAATGGTTGTCAATTTTCTCTAAAGGATTACAATTGTTAGATGATTACGATCACGAGCAATTAGACTCCAAAGGATTAACCAAAAAACAAGCAATTTATCCGACCAGAGAAGATTATCAGGAACTTATTAATGAAATGGTTATTGATTTCGATTCGCAGGTTTTTGGAAAAGAAAAGGATCGAAATTTTCAGAGTTCAATTGCCCAAATAGAAAAGGGGTTTGGAGAAAACGACTTTTATCCAACTTTGGAGGAGAAAGCGACAATGCTTTTATATTTAGTTGTAAAAAATCATTCTTTCGTACATGGTAACAAAAGAATTGCGGCGGCGTGTTTTCTGAAGTTTTTGCAAACCAATAAAATGCTTTACAACGAACAAAATGAACTGATTATTGGCAATGATACTTTAGCGAGTTTAACGTTGTTCATTGCTTCCAGTAAACCCAATGAGATGGAAACTGTAAAAGGATTGGTTGTCAGTGTTTTAAATAGGAATAAGTAGTTGAATGAATGATGATAAAGTTAATGTCTATTTAATTTTTCACCTGAGATTTCACGGATTTAGTTTATTAATTATGCATGGGATTGTTGCGATTGACGGAATTTTTGCTTGATGGATTTTGAAAAACAGTCTTGTTTTACAATCTCTTTCAGATTAAATTTCCGTGATACATAATTCATAGGATTTTTTCGGAATATAAATAGTATATGATGACTTGGTGCAATAGTAGATGAACTTTTTGCTAGCACCTTTTGTATGTTAAATAGTTTTAAACTTTAACCCTTAATTTGTCCTAGGAGAGATATTGCCGTAATTTTGCGGTCATGACTTATAAAACGTCGATTTCAACTTGTACGATAAGGCCCTTGGTAGTGTTTTTCGCAGTGCTATTGCTACTTTTTTCCCCTTGCTCAATGAAAGCAAGTGTGAAGATGTGGGTGGGTGCAACTCCGACGCCAGAGTCCCATTTTTCTACGAATCGTTCGGTTGCCACTTCGCTTAGTATAGAAAGTTGCAAACAAAGTACGCTTCTAAGTTTTGAGAAGAGCTCAAAAGTGAGCCCTGAACTAGTAAAGGTTCTCCCTGTGGAGGGTGCTACATTCTCGTGGACTAAGTCAAACTTCCATCCTAAAGATACGACCGAACATTCTAAATACTTTAATAAAAATGGATTTAGAAGTCAAGTGCCGTTATTTCTTCAGTACCAAAAGCTACTTCTAGCTTTTAACTAATAGGATGTGTAGAGTACAGAATACTTTATTCTTATGCAAAGACCTTCTGCGCTATATCCCTTTTTCAAAAGCTTTTTTCAAATTATGTACCCTTCGTTGACAGGGTGCTAAACTCAGTTAATCGGCCTTTTAATCGGCCTTACAATTCAAACAAAGAATGAACTCAATTATACGAAATTTCACTAGTTTACTTTTTATACTATTTGCCACTTTATCTTTTGCTCAAAATACGAGTGTGGGTCCTTCAGCTGATTCCGCGGCTGCCGCAAAAGTGGACACTCAGTCCACAGATGCATCCGAGCCCCCAGCCTACATAACGCCGGATTTAAAGTTTGTGGATTCGAAAGAGTCCATTAGTTCCCTTCGCGATCTGAAAGGAAAAGTGGTCTTTATCAACCTTTGGGCAACTTGGTGTGGACCATGTCTTGTGGAAATGCCTACAATTTATAAGCTAAGACAAACCTTCAAGAACCATGAGGATCTCGTGTTTTTAATGGTAGACGTGGACGGGAAACTGGATAAAGCCAAGGCGTGGATGGACAAGAAAGAGATTGATCTTCCCGTGTACGGAATGGCAAGTCAAATTCCGCTTGAACTTTTTTCAGGTTCAATTCCGACTACTTTTATCGTGGATAAGAAGGGACGTTTTGTTGGAAGGCAAGTGGGCGCTGCGAATTATATGGATCCAGCGCTTATTAAACTCATTAATGAACTCCTAGAAGAAGAGTAGTTTAATGCTACAACCATCCAAGGATAGTAACTTTCCCTTCGTGCCGCATTTTCAGACTGTGAAAACAGTATCTTTCCACACGGAAAAAGTAGCAGAACCCTAACTTAACCAAGCGAAACAATGAACAATCAAGATATCCCTACGGATCCTAAAAAGGACCGAAATAAACTTTGGTCTTTTGTGAAGAAAAATGGATTTACAGTTCTTATGCTAGGCCTGATGGCCGCAATGGTTCTTAGTCCCGACTTTAAAGCCCTAACCATCCGGGGACTTATGCTAACGGGATTATTCAATCCAAAACTAGAAACTAAAGCGCAGGAATCTCAAGAGGTTCCGAGCGTCGAGTTTGCCTTTGCAAATGAGATAGGCGAGGTTCAAACTATTTCCTCTTTAAAAGGAAAAGTGGTCTTTATTAATTTTTGGGCTTCATGGTGTGGGCCGTGCCGAGCTGAATTTCCTTCGATTCAGGCTTTGTACGAGGAGTTTAAAGACAATCCGAATGTGGTCTTTTTGCTGCTCAATGAGGACTCAGATCCTTCACTGGGCACAGACTATTTAGCCAAGGAGCATTTTTCAATGCCCTTTTACCAAACCGTCGGACCGGTTCCAAGCGAGGTGTATAAGGGAGTTTTGCCTACGACTTTGGTCTTGGATAAGGAGGGGAAAAGTGCGCTTCACCATACAGGTTTTGCCAATTACTCCGCCCCGAAGTTTAAAGCTCAGCTTGCAAAGTTGATGGCGGAGTAAGGCTCAGAAGGTCCCCGCGTTTTAATTTTCCTAGAATTAATCTTACCTTCGTTTTTTTCAAGCCCTTTTTGAGGCTTAAAGATCTAAAAAGAAGAAGAAAAGAATACCTATGGGGAAGTTTTCCAGAGTCCTACGTAAGAGACTGTTCACAGGACTGCTAGTCATAGCAATCGCTGCGCAAGGCTATGCCCAATCGAAGCTAGATTCCTTAATCACGGTACTCGACAAAACGATAGAGAACGAAGCCGCTTATATTACTTCTAAATCCGAAGCGATTGAAAAGATTAAGAAGCAGCTTCCCAAAGCAAAGTCTCTTGAAGACCGCTATTTTCTTTATTACAAACTAGGGGAGAACTACCAAGTATTTGTCGCGGATTCGGCGCAGCACTACTCTAATTTAGCCATTGGACTGGCGAGGGAGCTAAACGATTCCTATAAACTGAACCAAAGCCGGATTCTACTCGCAAGCGTAGAGTCCAAGACTGGCATGTTCCCGATTTCTCTAGATATCTTAAAGCAAATTGACCAGAGTGTTATGGATACCAAGCAAAGGATTGAGTATTTAAAAACGCTTTCCGAAGTTTATATCTATTGGATGGAATACCAACAAGGACATGAAACAGAGGGTCTCGTGCAAAGGAGAGAGGAACTAAGAGATTCGTTAATAGCGATTCTTCCTCCTTCTTCCATGGAATACGCGGTGAATTTAGGGACCAAATACATAGAACAGAACCGCCTCGAAGAGGCAGAAGAGATCCTACGAAGGAATTACGAGCCTGGCAAAGAAAACACAAGAGACTATTCGATCTACATGTCCATTCTAGCCTATCTCTATGAGATGAAAGGAGATCGGGAGGCTCAGATGCACAATCTAGCCCTTTCTGCAATCTCCGATGTGAGAGGCTCGATTATGGAGAATTTGTCCCTTCGAACTCTTGCCGTCAAGCTTTATGAAAAGGGCGATTTGCAAAGAGCCAATTTTTACATTAAAAAGAGTCTTAGGGACGCAAACCTTTTCAATGCACGACTTCGAAATTTGCAGGTCTCTCGAATCCTTCCCATTATTGACAAAGCGTATGAAGAAGAAAAACTAGTGCAAGAGCGGAGGTTAAAGACACTTCTTATCGTAGTGACTCTTCTATCGATCGTTTTACTAGGAGCCGCTGTTCTCATTTTCCGCCAGATGAAGAAAGTTTCTCGTTCTCGAAAAGAGGTCACTCTAATCAACGAGAAATTGACCTTACTAAACGAGGCCCTTTCCAAAGCAAATCAAAAGCAGGCGGTCATGAATGAGCATTTGTCTGAGAGTAATCTAGTGAAAGAGCAGTATATCCACAGCTTCTTAGAAATGTGCACCGAATACATCGCCAGACTAGAAAACTTCAAACGAATTGCAGGTGGAAAACTTCGATCCGGGCAGGGCGCTGAACTCTTAAAGATCGTAGAGTCCTCCCAGATGGTCAATGATGAGTTAAAAGAACTCTACCGCAATTTTGACAAAGCCTTCTTGAACGTGTATCCAAATTTCGTGTCTCAGCTCAATGCCCTACTTCGCACCGAGGAAGAGTACGAAGAAAGACAGGATGGAAGTTTAAACCATGAACTACGTGTGTTTGCATTAATTCGTCTGGGAGTTAACGACCAAAATCAGATTGCCACCTTTCTGCATTACTCGGTTCGAACCGTATACAACTACCGGAGCAAAGTCAAAAACAAAGCGCTTAACCCGGAAGCCTTCGAATCCCAAATTCTAGGGATTGGTCTTCAAAATGACACGATTTAAAAGCCAATGTGAACGGAATTTTAACGAATATTAAGAGGCAAAGTTTACTTTGCCTCTAAGTGTTATTTTCCTTATACTATTGAATGTAAGACTTTTAAGGTTTATTTCGTTTTGTAATTCTTTACTTTGGGCATGCGCCAGGTAGAATCGCGCGTACAAATGCTATACTTTTGGACTAGATCGTAAAAGGTCCTTTTCGAAGCTCTTTTTTTCCAGCTTTTGAAAAGCCAAAATCTAAATAGCAGATGAATACAATTTCTAAATTTGAGAGCGATAATTTCCAGCGGATTCCGCTTGCCTTTCACTCGAAGATCGTTTTCCCACTGGTTCTCGTCGTTCTGGGTTCTGGGATTTTAAAAGCCCAAGAAATTCCGAGCGACACCACAGGAAAGGAGCAGCTGATCGAACAGGTGGTCCTTATTGGATACGGAAACGTAAAAAAAGGAGATGAAACCGGAGCTGTGACGGCCATTAAGGCAGATCAAACCACCAAAGGATTTGCTCCCAACGCGCAAGATATGCTGGTGGGGAAAGTAGCCGGAGTTCACATTGTGAGCGAAGGAGGATCCCCAAGTGGCGGATCTGTCATTCGGATCCGAGGGGGCTCCTCTCTTTCCGCAAGCAACGATCCCCTCATTATCGTGGACGGAGTTTCCATTGACAACCAAGGTTTAGGCGGTGCAGGAAACATCCTGAACGCCATTAACCCCACGGATATTGAATCCTTCACCATTTTAAAAGATGCTTCTGCCACGGCCATTTATGGGTCGAGAGCTTCCAATGGAGTGATATTAATTACAACCAAAAAAGGAAGATCAGGCGGACTTCGCCTTACGTTTGATGGAAACATGTCAGTATCCACTCCAAAAGATGGGATCGCCGTCTTAGATGCAGAAGAGTTCCGCTCGTTTATAACTTCGCGTTACGCGAACCAAGGGAACTTTGAGGAAATTCTTTCCAAACTTGGAACTTCCAATACAGACTGGCAAAAGCAAATTTTCCGCACGACTTTTAATTCAGAAAGCAATTTAAGTTTACTAGGCTCGATTGCAGACAAAGTTCCTTTCCGCGCCTCCTTAGGATACACCACACTTAGTGGTACCTTAAAGACATCCGAGATGGAACGCTATACGGGAAGCATCTCGCTTTCACCAAGCCTTTTTGAGGATCATTTGAAAATTAATGTAAATGCCAGAGGCATGAGCATTAAAAATAGGTTTGCCAACCAAGGAGCTATTGGAGCTGCCATTTACATGGATCCTACACAAAGTGTGATGGATCCTACCAGCCCTTTTGGAGGGTACTATTCTTGGAGAGGAAACGATGGGAATCTCATTCAGGTGGCCACCATCAATCCAGTATCTCTACTCACGATGGCTAACGACGAGGCAAGAGTAGATAATTTCATCGGAAATGCGCAGTTTGATTACAAGGTTCACTTTTTACCAGAATTAAAATTGAATTTAAATCTAGGGCTCGATTATTCTAAAAGCGACGGATCAAAATTGATTCCAGCGCTTGCTCCCTCGGATTACTTGTACGGAGGACTCAATTCGTCTTGGGATCAGCAAAGAAGAAACTCAAGTGTGGATTTCTATGCGCAATATGTCAAAGATTTAGGTTTCTTAAACAGTAGGTTTGATTTGATGGGAGGATACTCCTGGCAGCATTACTACCGGGAAGGTAGTAACATCGGACATCGCATTTCAAGATTTGATGAGTTTGGAGATCCCCTTTTAATTAGTACCAATGATTACGCATCCGAAAACTATATTGTATCCTTTTTTGGAAGGCTTAACTATACAATCAACGACAAATACCTGTTCACCTTTACCCTTAGAAACGACGGATCTTCCCGTTTTGCGAAAGAAAACCGATGGGCCTTATTCCCATCCGCGGCCTTTGCTTGGAAGCTAAGTGACGATTTGTTCAAAGACTCCAGCGTCGTTCGTGATCTTAAATTAAGATTAGGCTATGGGGTGACCGGACAACAAGACATTAACCAGGGCGATTATCCTTACTTAGGTACGTACGAGCACAGTGTAGGAAACGAAGCGAGCTACTTGCAAGGCTATAACAACGGAGAGCCGATTTGGGTTTCCCTCCTTAGGCCTTCCGCCTACAATCCCAACTTAAAATGGGAATCGACTGAGACCTATAACATTGGACTTGATTATAGTTTCTTTAATTCTCGTTTAGAAGGTGCGATTGATCTGTATCAAAGAAAAACAAAAGACTTAATTAATGCGGAGACAAAGGTCGCCGCAGGAACCAACTTTAGAGAATTTGTTGCGGCCAACATCGGTACGCTCGAAAACCGTGGAGCTGAGTTTTCCCTAAACAGCAAACCGATCCAAACCGAGAATTTCTCTTGGGATCTTGGCGGAAATATAGCCTACAACGAGAACACAATTACTTCCCTTAGCTACGGAGACGACAAACAAACAATGCGTCGTTATTCTGTAAATGTACATAAGGTAGGATACGCCGCAGGTATGTTCTATTTATACGAACAAATCTATGATCCGAGTGGAAAACCGATCGAAGGGTTTTACAAAGACCAAAACAACGACGGTCTTATAAACGAGAACGATTTAATTACGTACAATAACGCGACGCCCGATTATACCTTTGGGATTAACACCAAATTTAGGTACAAAGCATTTGACCTATCGATGGCTAGCCATGGTTCCATTGGAAACTACAACTACAATTCCATTGCCGCAGGAGCAGGCGCTTTAAGTTCTTCTTCAGTATACGCCAATGAGTTTATCGTAAACCGCGCGAAGAGTAGTCTTTACACCCAGTTTGAAACGAGTCACAACACTTCTAATTACTACGTGGAAAACGCCTCGTTCTGGAGAATTGACAACATCACCTTAGGATGGAATTTCAAAGGCCATCCGGGTGCACACCGAGGAGGTAGAGTCTACGCCGTGGTACAGAACCCGCTCGTAGTGACCGATTATTCCGGACTGGATCCTGAAGTGTTTGGAGGCTATGACGGCAATATTTACCCAAGACCTGTTACCTTCCTTCTAGGTACAAGTATTAATTTTTAAAATCGGACTTAGATGAAAACCTATACATTACTATTCGCCCTTTCTTTCTTATCGCTTGGAATCTTAAGTTCTTGCGTAAGAGATTTGGACACCGAGCCTTTAACGGATTCCATTCTGACCCCAGAGGACGCTTGGGCAGGCGTGGGTTCCTACGAGCAGTTTGCTGCTAAAATCTACGCAGGCTTTTCTCTTTCAGGAAACGAAGGCCCTGCCGGAATGCCCGACATTAACACAGGCGACCAAGGAGAAGCCACCTTTTTGCGCTCGTATTGGAACCTTCAACAGTTAGGAACAGATGAGGTGATGGGCGCTTGGGACAATGAGACCCTAAGAGGTCTACAGTTTAACCAATGGACTTCTAGCAACAGCTTTATCAATCTTAATTATACTAGGATTTACTTGAATATCGCCTACGCGAATGAGTTCCTACGAGAAACCACATCGGAAAAACTTGCCGGTCGTGGAGTGGACTCTGCCCTTGCGAGCAAAGTGGAAGGACTACGAAATGAAGTAAGAGTTCTTCGCGCTATGAGTTATTACTTCTTAATGGATCTGTACGGAAACGTGCCTTTCATTCCTGAAGAATCGGGTGTAGGGGCTTACTTACCGGAACAAAAAGACAGAAATTTCCTATTCACTTTCATCGAATCCGAATTAAAGGCAGTGGAATCTTCCCTTCCTTCCAACGGAAAGATCAACTACGGCAAAATCAATACGGCAACCGCTCAAATGATTCTTGCCAAAATGTATTTAAATGCGGAAGTTTATGTAGGAGAGGCCAAGTACTCAGAAGCAATTTCTGCTTTGAACAAGGTTATCGGGGGAGGCTTTAGCCTAGACCCTAATTACAAAAATATTTTTGTGGCAGACAATGATCTATCCCCTGAAATCATTTATTCTTTTGTCTACGACGGAAGAAGAGCAACCACCTATGGAGGAACGACGTTCCTAATTGCAGGTGCGCTTAAATCGGACATGGATCCCCAAGGAAACTTTGGATTTTCACAGGCTTGGTCAGGAATTCGCTCAAAAGAAACTTTATCCAGCCAATTTGGAGAAAACGACAACCGCGCCCTTTTTTGGAAGCAGGACCGAACCAAAGAAACCACAGAATGGTTTGACTTTGCGCAAGGGTGGTCTGTCACTAAATTCACAAACAAGAAAAAAGACGGATCCGACGGATCCAGCAACGTGTTTGCGGATACCGATTTTCCACTCTTTCGTTTGGGCGATGCGTACCTGATGTACGCAGAAGCCGTCGTGAGAGGGGGAGCAGGAGGAAGCAGGTCCACAGCCCTTGGGTATGTGAATGCCCTTCGTCTACGAGCAAATGCCCCACTCATTGGAGACAGCGGTCTTACTCTTGATTTCTTATTAGATGAAAGATCTAGAGAACTCTATTGGGAAGGACATAGACGACAGGATTTAATCCGATTTGGAAAGTTCACGAAGAATTACGCGTGGCCATGGAAAAATGGAGTATACAGTGGAATTGCTACGATTGACGATAAATTTAAACTGTATCCTCTTCCGTCTCAAGAACTCACCGCCAACCCGAACTTAAAACAAAACCCAGGATACTAAACGAAAAGAAATTATGAAAACGATCCCGCACTTTTTTGCTCCGCTTCTACTTCTCCTAGTCCTACTGGGTTGTCGAGAAGAGTCGCTTCTGACCCTGGATGAGGTCAGTCCAAGTGAGCTTAAGCCTTTGGCGCAATCGGAGTTTACCCTTTCAGAACCTGTAAGCGGACAAAATCCCCTCGTGTTTACAGCGAACTGGAGTGAAACCGTCTTTCGTTTAGGCGAAAGTTCCAATCCTACGCCTGCAGGCCCTGTCCGCTACAATCTTGAAATCGATCGCAAAGGAAACGATTTTGCAAGTCCCAGTGTCCTAGCAGCCACCTCGGATTTGTATGCCCATGTGTTAACCAAAGATTTAAACCAGTTGCTTTTGTCTTCCTTTCAGGCGGACCCCGTAGAGCCCACCGAACTAGAACTTCGAATCGTAGCTTACTATGGAGAAAACCAAGCAAGCCAGGCGATTTCAGCCAACACCCTGGATTTAAAAGTGACCGTCTTTAAACCGGTGGATACGGTTCCTTCTATCTACTTAATAGGAGATATGAACGGTTGGAACAATACGAGTACAGAATTTATCATGTACCGAGATTCCAATGCGGTAAGTGACCATACCTATACCTACACAGGTAGACTGGCCGCAGGTACGTACTTTAAGTTCACACCGGAAGAATCTCTAGGCACCTACAAAGCGTATGTTAGAAAGGACGATTCTACTCTTGCCTACGAAGAGGCAGAAGGCGGAGCCTTCTTCAATGAAGTAGAGCGCTATGTAACCATTACAATCGATACAGAAAGTCTAACCTACAGCATTGTGGACTATAATATTGCAGGCAAACCTACCTTTAGTACGCTAGGTCCTATTGGAGGCTTTACGAACTGGGATAACGAACCGCCAATGACCAAATCTCCTTACGATGCGCACCAATGGAGCGGAACTTTTGATATTTCCGTGGCGACGGCCCTTAAATTCAGAGCGAACAAAGATTGGGTAAACAATTGGGGAGGGAATTCAGAAGACCACCCTTATGGAAAAGCAGTCTTTGATGGACCGGGAGCGGATATTTCCCTTCCTGGAACTTACAAAATCCATTTCAACGATTTGACGGGTCATTACGTGATTTTAAAACAATAAAAAAGTGAAGGACATGAAAAAAATACGCACTCTATTCTTCCTAGTACTGCCCTTACTTGCACTAGTGAGTTGTGAACGTGAATACCATGAAGCGCAAGGCGGAGTAGTTCTTACGGCACCCGAGCTAAATCCCCTTGCAACCAATTCTTGGAGTTTGGAAAGACCTGCAGAAGGGGAGGATCCCCTTGCGGCAAGAGTAAGCTGGAGCAAAGCTAAATTCTCGTTTGAGAACGGGGATTACATCCATGCAGACGACACAAAATATACCCTAGAAATTGACCTTGCAGAAAGTGATTTCTCTAGTCCACTCGTACTTGGAGAAACGCAGGAGCTCTTTTTTGATGTGCATGTGCAAAGTTTAAAAGCCGCCATTGATCAGTTGGTGGGCGAAGAATCGACCGAGGTGCATAACTTTAATCTTCGGGTACGATCGGAATCTTCTCACGGACTAAGCCTTTCGAACCTGGTGGCCGTCTCGATTAAGAGTTATCTACTTGTAGATCCGTTTGTTTCCAATGTCTATTTGATTGGAGATATGAACGGATGGGATCCGTCCAGTACGGACTACGTCCTGTTTAGAAATTCCAATGACTATAGGGATGGTGAGTACACGTATACAGGCTATTTCCCACAGGCGAGCTATTTTAAAATGGTTTCTGAAGAAAATCTAGGGGGCTTCGATAAAATGTACTGCGCGGGAGAAAATGGAGAGTTGACTTTTGGAGATTTAGGCGCTTTTTATGTAGAAGCTGGATACCACACGATCACCATCAATACTCTTGATAAAACTTGGAAGATTGAAAGTTTTGACGGTAGTTCAAAACCGGTTTTCCAAACCCTAGGACCTATCGGAGGCTTTAGCGGATGGGATAACGAACCCCTTATGACTCAAAGTTCCTTTGATCCCCATCAATGGAGACTTGAGTATGAGTTTACAGAATCCACCGCCGTGAAATTCAGAGCAGATCATGATTGGGCAAAAAACTGGGGTGGAAACGATGCAGATCTTCCTTACGGACTTGCGGTCTTTGACGGCCCAGGAGCTTCCCTAAACGAAACAGGCAATTATAAAATTTACTTTAACGATTTAACCGGTCACTATGCTTTAATTAAGCAATAAGACGAGGCCGCATTTCACTATAAAATTGAATGAACATGAACCGATATAAATTATTTTTTCTAAGTCTTGTCCTACTGCTAACCTTCGCAGGTTGCGATCGCAGTTCCGATGCAAAAGGACAAGAGATTGACAATGGACAGGTAAGTCCTGTCTCCATGGACAACAAAGTCATCTACGAGTTAAACGTAAGAAACTATTCTTCACAGGGCTTTAAAGGAGTTGAGAAAGACCTAGCTCGACTGAAAGATTTAGGGATTGACATTATTTGGCTGATGCCGATTCATCCCATTGGCGAAGTGAACCGAAATGGATCGCTTGGAAGTCCATACGCAATTAAGGATTACACCGACGTCAATCCTGAGTTTGGAACCAAAGCAGATTTCAAAGCTTTGGTGGAAGCAGCCCATGCCCAAGGAATGGAAGTTATGCTAGACTGGGTAGCCAACCACACGGCGTGGGATCACCCGTGGGCGAGTGAGCATCCGGATTATTACTCTTACTCCGACACCGGAGAAAGACCTTATTCTCCAGAAGGATGGCTTGACGTGATTGAACTAAACTTTGATAACCCCGCCATGCGTAAAGAAATGATTGATGCGATGAAGTATTGGGTTACGGAATTTGATATTGATGGATACAGATGCGACGCCGTTGTGTTTACCCCAGTGGATTTCTGGGCGGAGGCTAGGGGGGCTATTGATCCCCTAAAAAAAATCACGTGGCTTGCAGAAGGCGACCAGCCGCAATACATGAGCGTATTTGATTACGATTATGCATGGGACTTTGGTGCAAAACTAACGCAGTTTGGTGCGGGAAGTGATGTAGGAATCTTAAAAACGGCCGTACAAGGATTGTTTGATAACCCTGCATACAAGGACAAAGGTAGAATGGTCTATTTGACCAACCACGATGTGAACTCTCACGAGAACACAGAGTTTACTCGATTTGGAGCCAACGTTCTTCCGTTAAGCGTGTTTTATTTTACCGCGTATGACATGCCCCTTATTTACAACGGACAAGAAATCGGAATGAACAAAATGCTTAGTCTTTTCGATTACGATCCGGTGTTATGGGAACCTGCAAATAAGATTTACCTTAATTTATTTAAGGATTTGACTTATCTTCGTCGTACGCATCCTGCGCTAGAAGCCGGTAAAAACCGCGGTGCTATTAAGTTTATTGAGACCAGCGATCCTAAAGTTCTAAGTTACACGAGGACAAGAGGAGACAAGCAAGTTTTTGTGGTCTTGAATTTTGGAGCTGTAGCCTCACAGGTTCAATTTCCAGAAGGAATGCCTAGTGGAGAGTTTACCGATCTGTTTTCAAAAGAAAAAGTATCGTTCCCTAACTCCAAAGGTCTGACCCTTATGGAGAAAGGCTATAGAGTATTTGTAAAGTAAATAATGTAATTCGATATAATGAAGTTAAGACTAAGTGTAGTACTTTTATTAGTATTCTCCATTAGCCTTTCGGCGCAAAAAGTATTTAAACTCTCTTCCCCGGATGGGTCCCTTGAACTTACGTTTCAAGAGAAAAAAGGAGAAGTGTATTATTCCCTTAAAAAAGACCAAAAACCTGTACTTTCTCGTTCAAAGCTGGGCTTTGACTTGAAAGAAGGAGAGCTATCCGAGAATTTTAAAATTGTGGGTACGAAAACTTCGTCTAAAGATGAGACATGGTCTCAAGTCTGGGGCGAGGAGATTGACGTAAGAAATCATTACAATGAACTCTTTGCAGAGCTGAAACAGAAGAAGGGAGAGAAGTATTCTCTCAATCTTCGTTTCCGAGTCTTTAACGACGGGATCGGATTTCGCTATGAGTTTCCAAAGCAGGCCAATTTATCGAAGTTTACG
Source organism: Chryseobacterium sp. A321 (assembly GCF_054489265.1). Classification (NCBI taxonomy): domain Bacteria; kingdom Pseudomonadati; phylum Bacteroidota; class Flavobacteriia; order Flavobacteriales; family Weeksellaceae; genus Chryseobacterium; species Chryseobacterium sp. A321. The sequence goes on from NZ_JBTMWZ010000001.1 coordinate 1,078,444, forward strand.
ATCGTGGATGAATCCACGGAGTTTAACTTTCCAAGCGAAGCGAAAACTTGGTCTCTTTCGCATAAAGCGGAGTTCTACGAAGGACTTTATCGTGAAATGCCGCTTTCAAAGTTAGACACAGTCAAAACGCCGCTAACTCTTGAAACGAAAGAGGGGTTATTTCTAGCTGTGCACGAAGCAAACCTAACGGAATTTGCTTCCCTTAATCTGTTCCCGATGGAGGGGAATTCCACCCATTTGAAAGCTTATTTGACTCCTTGGTCCAATGGGGATAAAGTGTACGCAGAAACGCCCTCCGTGTCGCCATGGAGAACACTCATCGTGGCAAAGTCTGCAGGAGATTTAATGCTATCCAGACTTATGCTCAATCTCAACGAGCCTACCCAAATTAAGGACACCTCGTGGATCAAACCCGGCCGCTACATCGGAATCTGGTGGGGAATGCATATGAAAACCAATACTTGGGACATGGGTCCAACCCATGGCGCAGAAACAAGCAATGTACTTAAGTACATAGATTTTGCAGCTAAGCATAACTTCGCAGGCGTTCTTGTAGAAGGATGGAACAAAGGATGGGAAGACTGGAAAAGCTTTGAGTTTTCTACCCCTTACCCTGATTTTGATATCAAGAAAATTACCGACTACGGAAAGGCCAAGGGAGTTCAACTCATTGGCCATCATGAGACCGGAGGAAGCACGATTAACTACGAAAAGCAAATGGACGCCGCATTCGACTTCTACAATAAGTATGGAGTCGATGTGGTGAAAACAGGCTATGTGGGAGGAGTCCTTGATGGAAAAGAAAACCACGGAAGTCAGTACGGAGTGAGACATTACCGAAAAGTAATTGAAAATGCAGCTAAACACAAGATCATGATTGATAACCATGAACCGGCTATGCCTACGGGGCTGCAAAGAACTTTTCCAAATTTAATGACACAAGAAGGAGTTCGCGGTCAAGAATGGGACGCTTGGTCCAAGGACGGTGGAAATCCACCTAACCATACGACCATTATACCGTTTACTAGAGGACTCGCGGGTCCAATGGACTTTACCCCCGGTACCTTTAATTTCAATAATCCTGTGATTCCAGGGACGCGAGTATGGACTACACTCGCAAAACAGCTTGCCTTGTCCGTAATTATTTATAGTCCCCTTCAAATGGCCTCAGATGAGATTGAAAACTATGAAAACAAACCTGAATTTGAATTCATTACTAAAGTGCCAACCACCTTTTCTAAAACGGTAGTACCTGCGGCTGAAATTGGGCAGTTTGTGACCATTGCAAGAAGAGACGTAAACGGAAAGGATTGGTACATCGGAAGTATTACCAATGAAAAACCAAGAGATATAAAGATCGCTTTCGATTTCCTTGAAAAAGGAGCAAGCTACAAAGCCAAGATCTTTAGAGACGGACCTGGAGCGGATTACAAAACGAATCCTTATCCGGTCGTAATTGAAGAGAAAATAGTATTTGATAAGGATATCCTAGAGTTCCACCTTGCCCCAGGCGGTGGACTAGGTATCCTATTAGTAAAGCAATAAAAGTAAAGTTTAAGGATTACCACATTGCGGCCACTCTAGAAATAGTGTGGCTTTTTTGGTGCGGATAGGCTCCGGGTTAAAAGTATTTTGGACTTGAAGCTATAGAACTTGATCCAAGTTTTGATCGCAAATTTTACGTCGAAGGGTTGAGCTTTTTTGAATTGGACTAATCTACTTTCACATTCAAGTCCCTTTTTTCCCTTTTAGTCCCCTGCTTTTCCTGCTCACAGACTATTTGTTGAGTGGTTTAGCGCAAACTTCTAATTTTGCCTTTAAATAATTGAGTTATGAAAAAGGTTAAGATATTTATTCTTCCTGCCTTAGTACTGGTTTTAGTGCTAATCCAATTTTGGCCTGTAGAAAAGACGTATGAAGGGGAGAAAAAGACACAATTGGATTTGCCAAAACCGGTAGTGTCCATCCTTCGAAATTCTTGTTTCGATTGTCATTCCAATGAATCAAAATTGAAGTGGTACGATAAAATAGCACCCGCAAGTTGGATTGTAAATTCAGATATAGTGCAAGGCCGAGCCGCACTTAATTTTTCTGATTGGGATCAGTTGCCTGCTAAAAAGCAGAATGCTAAATTCTATTACGCCATCAATAAAATTCTAGCAAAGGAAATGCCGCTAAAATCCTATGCTTTACTTCATGGCAATTCCCTTAGTGAGAACGATGTAGAAATCTTAAAGGATTTTGCAACGTTAAGGACCCCCCGGAAAATTGCAGATGAGGCGCAAATTCTAGCGGCAAGCAACGTAGAAGAGTTTCTATTGAATGCAGAGAATAAGCTTAATTATTCTGAGGTTGCAGACTCTCCAAACGGGATCCCATACATTCCGGATTATAAGAATTGGAAAGTGATTAGCACGACCGACCGTTTTGATAACGGCACGATGCGTATTATCTATGGAAACGACATCGCGATCGAAGCAATTAGAAACCAAACAATTAATCCATGGCCTGACGGAAGCATCCTTGCAAAGGTCGCCTGGAAAGAGCAAATGGACGGCGAGGGAAATATTAATACCGGAGAGTTCCTACAAGTGGAGTATATGATCAAAGACAAGAAAAAGTATGCAGACACGAAAGGATGGGGCTGGGCAAGATGGCGTGGCAAGGAGCTCAAACCTTATGGGGAGTCCGCTTCCTTTGCGAAAGAGTGTGTAAGCTGCCATATCCCGGTGAAATCAAACGATTACGTTTTCACTGTCCCATTTAAATTCACAACACCACCCATTTCTAAACAATAAATCTTATGAAAAGTTTTCTAAATCTACTAGTTTTCAGTTTTTTAGTGAGCGCCTGTACGCAAAACACTTCTCATTTTAAAGAAGGTTCTATTTCGAAGGCCGACCCTTTTGAGATAAATCCACTAGAGCAGATTGCAATTACGTCTTCAATCCAGAGTAAGCAAAAAACCATGTCTACTTTATACGGTAATGAAATTGCCGCAAACTATGCTTGGACTGGCAGTGGTAAGGAGTACCCGAGTGAGGCCATTTTGTACCAAGTTACTTGGGGCCAAAAGGAAGATTCAGTCTGGTTCGGAGCTTTGATTCCCGCAGATATAAAATCGGTTGAAATCATCAAGTTTCACCAAGAGGATGAAGGGGATGAAACGGAGGGAAGAAGGTTGGAGTATAAAAAATATGAAGGATCCCCTTTAGCATTAGCGACCGAATCTAAAGACAAAGAAGAGCGAATTCAATACATACTAAACCAAAACATTGCGAGGGTTCCTTAAAGGTAAAGAGCAATTCTATGCGTTCAGATTTGAATTTGATTCGAATCTTTACTCAATTAATCTTCTTTGCTTTTGGCGGTAAACCTTAATTCCTAATATCTTTGAAGAAATAAGTCAAAAGCCTTATGAAAAAAGATAGACTGTATTTGTGGAGTTTGCTAGCCCTGAGTTTGATTGTATTTTTAATTGGATACGTGAGTATAAACTATCTCATTAAATTAAGTACGGAGGAATTTTTATCGATTCAAATTGAATCTAGTAAGCGAGAGGCGAAAGAAATGGCTCGGTTGGTTTCGACTCAAATCGAGGCAGGAGCCTCGAATGAAACCATAATAAGCAATGTGCAAAAAAGCATTGAAGATACGGAGTCGGAGGCAGGCTTTCTATGTATGTTTGATGCCAATGGGAAAGAGGTGTGCCACCCCAACCCAAGCAAGATTGGAGAAATTGTAAAACCTTCAGAATCTTTCGTCTCTGTCGGGAATGGACTTAGTAAGCTGGATTTTTATCATTTGCTAAACGATAAAAAAGAAGGGGGCGGAATTAGAGATTTTGAAAATTCACCCAGGAAGTCAGAAATCATTTATTTGTACCCTGTCAAGAACTCAGAATTTATAATGGCAGCGCATGCAAACTTAGATCTATTGCATCAGCAGATAAGTACACTGAAACGAAATTTCTTCATGGTATACGGCGGCACCAGTTTACTTATGGTTTTGCTATCCTTGTTTTCTGTACGTTTAATAGGAAGTAGTTATGAAAAGGAATTAGAGTCGAGAAATGAAAAGCTTTCACAAGAGGTTGTGACGCTTTCCAAATTAAATAAAGATATAGAACTATACAGGGAAAAGTTGATTAAAGATCCTGTGGATCCGCATTCAAGCAAGAATCGAATTCTTACCAATAAAGCAGATCAATTGGTGCCACTGGAAGTGAGTGAAATTGGTTTCATTTTCACGGATCATTCCATTACCTATATTAGCACTTTAGACGGTCGTAGTTTTACGAGTAACAGTAGCTTAGAGGAACTTTTAAAAACCTTAGATTCTCGAATGTTCTTTCGGGCAAACCGAAGGTTTATCATTTCCGTCAACGGAATTGAAAAAGTAATAAAATACGGGAACAGTCAATTGAAAATTGAGATGCGTCCTTCCTGTCAGGAGGAAATCCTGATTAGTAAGAACAAAGCGGCTGAATTTAAGCAGTGGCTCGGCAGTTAACGGCTTTTGTACAAAATTACGAATAGGAGTAAGCGTCCTTGCTACCTTCTTGTCTGGAGGGTAGAGGATTGATTGGATGATGGTCTCAGTACTTAGTGGATTGCTAATTAAGTGGATTAGCAAGAACGAATTATGGCACTACGCGGGTACGATAAATCATTCGGACGCTAAATTTCATTCTTGATTTCAGAAAGGATGAGGTGGGTCGTAGGGGAGCCGAACTCCGTAAGCTTGTCAATGAAATGCTGCAGATGCAGTTGATCTCGTAGAACCACTTGCATGTGCATATTGTAAGGGCCTGTAATTCGATACACTTTCAGTACTTCTGGGTACGTCGCAATTTCTGAGATCGTTTTCTGAAGCTTTCCGTCAAATAGTTTGAGCATGATAAAGACTTCGAGACCATTACCCAGTGCAGCTTGGTCTAGCTCCACTGCGTAGGCTTTAATAACTTTATTTTCTTCAAGTTTTTGAATTCTTTCCCGAACAGAAGAAGGGGAGAGTCCGACGTTTCTACCAATTTCGGCAAAGGTAGATCTGGCATTTTTGCTCAAAATGGCGATTATTTTGCAATCAAATGTATCTAGCATGGATTCAATGTTTGAATTAGCTAAATTACATATTTTAAATGGATTAGTAATCTTTATTCCGTTTAATCGATTTTGATTTTGCGCACTTGCAATTTAATTTTACACAGATAAATTTCAACTCAAAATCAATGGATATTCAAGTATTTCTAATTTTAATTGTTGGCGTATTTGCAGGGTTTTACGTACAGACCATAGTAGGTTTTGCAGGTTCCTTAATCGCACTTCCGATTCTTTTATTTAAGCTACCACTTCACGATGCAGTCTGCTACATCTCCCTCTTTTATATGGTATCAAGCTTTTTGCTTTTAACCAAAGAATGGAAGAATATGGATAAGTCTATTCTGTTACAGCTTACCCTTTCTACAGTCCTAGGAGTCGTGATCGGAATTGCAGTGCTGACCTTTACAGAGCCCCTGCTTTTGAAAACTGCCCTAGGCATTTTTATTTTACTCTATGTCGTGTATATAACCGTAGGAAAGAAAAAGATTAAACTAGGCAAAATCGGAGTGTACATGTTCGGACTTTTTGCAGGATTCTTTTCAGGTGTGTTTTCTGCGGGAGGTCCCCTTCATGTCGTTTGCTTGGAAAACTCAGTCAAAGAAATCAAAGCCTTTAGAGCTACCATGATTGGACTCTCTGCGGTTACAACCGTGACTAGAATTCCAGCCTTGGCAATCAGCGGAATCTTAACGACTACCCATCTTCGAATGACTCTTTTTGTTTTGCCTATATTTCTGTTTGCGCAGTTTTTAGGCAAACGAACCTACTCTAGAATTCCCGAACTTTTCTTTCGCAGAATGCTGACGATTCTGCTTTGTATTTCAGGAGTTTTACTTGTGGTTTGAAATTCGACCACATGCGATGGTTACGAAGCGATGAGTTTTGAGAGAAATTGAATGTTTATAAGGGTTTTACTGAATAATGATTATTTTTTTTGCTATTTATCAACTATTTATTGAATTGATATGAGAATTTGGTGTAACTTTATCATCGATTTTAAATGTCGGGTCTTGATGCTGTGTTTGTATTAAACTAAATATTAATTAAACTATATACACATGAAAACTACAATTACTTTACTATTTTTATTTGTTTTTTCGTCATTTATCACCGCTCAAAAAATGGTGGATGGCCCCTACACTGTGAAACTTTCTGAGCAGGACACACGGGAATGGGACCATAAAACGGAATACCAAACCATCCGCTTTAAGCAGACTACGGGTGAATATATCCTTTATAAAGAGTCAGAAAAAATTGCTGCAGGCAGCTTTACACTACAGACTGTGAATGATAAAGATCCCGAGTTAAATTTTAACACAGGATCTTTAACGATTGGGAATAGCTTGGTTTATGATCGCGCGAAGAAAAGATTTAATTATAATGACACTATGTATATACCCAAACGAGTTGATACGGCGGAGAATATTATATTAAGTGGAATTTTAATTGTCGCAAAGGTGAAAAAGTTTAACGTGGAAGACTAACGCTATCTGGCAGCGAACCACATTAAGTGACCGCAAACTTTGTATGTATTACAAAAAAAAATAAAAGTATTTAAGAATTTAGTCGCCGCCTATTTTGGAAACTATTAATTTTGAAACTATTAAATCTTTGTTATCCAATAGATGAAGTTTCGACTGTTTCTAATATTTCTCTTTCTTAATGCTATGGCGCAGGCAGCACAACATTTTGAATCCACGGTACTCGCTACCAATGGATATTCTGACTATCGGATTTACCATCAGCCCAATGCATCGTGGGCGGAAAAGGAGTGTGCTGAGATTTTAAGATCCTATTTTAAAAGGGTGACCGATGTCGATCTTCCTGTTCAAACTGAACTGACTCCTGAATATTGGTCGATCATTCTAAAAATATCACCTTCCAGTAGGAAGCGCAAGTCAAGTTTAAATGATGATTTTGAAATTAGAAATGAGGCTCGAAATTTAATTATTTCAGCATCCACAAGTGAAGGGCTTTACAATGCGACTTATCAGTTTATTGAGTCCGTACTGGGGTGCAAAAAATGGGCGCCAAATGAAGAGGCCTTCTGTCCAAAAAATCAAAATTTGGTTCTTGATTTACCCTTTCAGTTCAAATCTCAGAGAGCCTTTGTTTACCGTGAAGTCTATGGGCTAGCCAACCTAGACAAAGAATACCTTAGATGGCATCAGCTTGATAACTTGAATGAAAATTGGCTACTCTGGGGACATTCCTTTGAAAACCTAGTTCCTTCGTCACTTTTTGAGCGGCACCCAGAATATTTCGCGTATTTTGAAGGAAAGAGGACGCCAAAACAATTGTGCTTAACCAATGAAGCCGTTTTTGAGCTCAGCAAGGAAAAGATTAGAGCTCTTCTTAAACTGCATCCTGCGTCAAAATACATTTCAGTGAGTCCCAATGACACAGGCGAGTATTGTCAATGCGAAACCTGCTCCATCGTTTCAAAAAAAGAAGGAGGTCCTCAAGGACCACTCATTCAATTTGTCAACCGGATTGCGAAAAGATTCCCAGAGTATAAAATAGCGACCATTGCTTATCAACAATATAGAAACGCACCGCTTAAAACGAGGCCTGCAAAAAATGTGGTCGTTTTAGTCAGCACAATAGAAGTAAATCAAAACCAACCTATCGAAATAGATCCATCTGCTGAAAACTTCCGAAAGACAATAAATGACTGGCTAAATCGTTCCCCACAAGTATGGATTTGGGATTATTATGCTCAATTTACAAACTATTTAGCCCCATTCCCCGACTATTCGAATTTAGGTCCAAATGTAGCCTATTATCATGCGCAAGGCGTCAAGGGAGTCTTTGCTCAAATGGCTGAGCACCATTACAGTGACCTTAGTGAACTTAAAAGTTATCTATTGGCGAAGTCGCTTTCGAATCCTCTTATTGATATTCAAAAATTAACCTCTGAATTTTTGAATGGGTACTATGGCCCCAATGCGCAAATAGTAGAACAATACATTGTAGGTCTCCTAGAGAAGGTCAAGGAAAGTGAGGCCAGACTAGATGTCTATGGCAGCCCGGTCTTGGCTCGAAAGTCTTTCTTACCTTCTCCATTCTTAGAATCCAACCGGAAGAAATTAGAAAATGCCCTTGCTGACACCCAGGAGGATCTCTACCGTAACCGCATGGAACGCTTATTGTTATCCACTCTTTACGCGCAATTACAACAGGCAAGACAACTTGGATATCAGCCCTACGGGATCTATCAAGAAGAGGAAGGAAAAGTTCATATTAGTCCCCAAATCAGAAAAGATGTCTCCCGATTTTTTCAAATACTAGACAAAAATAAAATCACGCAATTGGCGGAATATGGGCTCAGTGCTTCGCAGTACAAAAAGGAGTGGAATTCCCTGCTGAGTCTTCCACCCCAAACAAATAAGGCGAGGGGAATCATTCCAAAGTTTAAGACGAATTGGATTCCCGATTACCCTGCAGTCGCGCAGTGGACACTAACGGATGGAATGCACGGGTTTCTTGATTTTAGTTACAACTGGCTCCTATTCGAGCAGTCCGTAGAGTTTACAATGGATGTGGCTGCAATTAAGCCTATAAATTCAATTTCAGTCCGCTTTCTTGAAGATCCAAATCATTGGATTTATTTACCGTCAACAATTGAAATCTGGACCTCCCAAAATGGGATTGATTACAAATTGGCAGCAAAAGAAAGTCATATACAGGGGAGCGAGAAACAGGAAAGACAGATGAAATCCTTTCAATTTAGCATCGGTGAAGATTTTAGCTACATAAAACTTAAGGCATCCACAGCGGATAATTTATCTTTAAAAAAGAGCATCGTGGATAAAAAACCAATCCTTGCCCTTGATGAAATATTTATACAGTAAAAAACGATAACCCTTGAAGGGTATTATTTAAATATAGATTTTGCATCCCTCTATTTGTCGGGAGGGATTCACAGTTATATCATTCATTTTGCTACCTTTGATAATCGACTTCTTCATTGCATGCGTAATTTAGAGGATCAAAACAAAATAACCCTAAAATTAAACTATGGTTCCACTCTTTGTTGTTGGATTACTTGCCCTTATTTGGCTCCTACCTGTTTTTGCGATTTGGGGTTCAAAGCGAACCCGTGGAAATGAAAAGCTAGCCTGGATTCTTGCGGTCATTTTTGTTTCCTGGTTTGCTTGGATCTTCTATCTATTATTGGCGCCAATATCTCGAAGACAAGTTCGATAAGATTTTAAATAAGTATCCACTAAATACGTATCACACGAACCAATGAACTCACAAACAGTAGACGAACTTAAAGAGAAGATCAGCAAACTAGAGAAGAAAGTCGAGGAGGTAGAAACAGCAAATAAGAACAATAAAGCTTGGATATCTTTGCTTTCACATGATTTTAGAGGGTTTTTCGCCAACCTAACCTGGCTTTCAAATTTGTATGAAAATAAAACGATTCCTCTCGAGGCATTTGTCGATTTGATCCCCGAATTGGATCAAAATGCACAAAAGAATTTAACGGCTTTAGAGGATACTTTCTTAGCTTTAAAATTATTGATTGAAAAAGAATCGGTAGGGAAAGATTCCATTTCGCTAGTAGATAGCTTTGCGAGGCTTAAAGCCTTTTTTAAGGAGCCGCTTTTAAAGAAAGAACTTAGTTTCACGTTCGTGGGAGATCAGGATTGCAGCGTTATTGGGAACGAGGTGATTCTTAGTAGTGTCCTACGAAAAGTGGTGGACAATGCCATCAAGTATTCTTTTCGAGGAGGAAAGATTTATTTTCATGTAGAAAATACGAAGGATAACCGATGTCAAGTTCGAATACAGGATTTCGGAAGCGGGATTGATGAGCATACCCTTGGTCAAGTGTTTTCTTTTGATGTGGTTTCTGCAAGAGGAACGGACGGAGAAATTGGAGCTGGCATTGGATTGGTATTAGTAAAGGAAGCTTTACATACCATAGGAGGAGAGGTTTCCATCGAGTCCACGAAGGACCAAGGCACCGAGGTAAAGATAACTTTGTAAATATTTTTTTTCGCTATGAAGTCACTTACGATCTTAATCGCAGATGATCATAATATTATTCACTTAGGATTAGCGAGCGTAATCAATAAAATATGTCCGGAGGCAAAAGTTCGCCATGCGATTGATTTCCCGTCCGTTCTAGATTTGGTTCGAGAGCATCCTTTTGATTTAATCATTATGGACGTGAATATGCCTAGTGGTAACTTCCAATCCACACTTTCACACGTAAAACAAATTCAGCCGCAAGTGAAAGTTCTGGCTTTTTCTTCTGCAGATGAATCTCTCTTTGCACCTCGTTTTATTAAGCAAGGAGCCGATGGATATTTGAATAAACTCTCTTCAGAATCTGAACTGATGGCCGCCATTGAAAGTATGCTAGATTCAGGCACCTATTTCAGCCCTAAGGTGAAAGACATACTAATTCAGGATTCTATAAGTGCAGGAAACAGCTATAAGAACCCTTTGGACGTTTTGACGGATCGAGAACTTGAAATAGCCACGCTCTTAATTAATGGGGACTCGCTAAAGACTATCCATGAGAAGCTATTCATCCATGTTTCCACAATTAGCACCCATAAAACCCGAATTTTCAATAAATTATCCATTTCTAAACTGCCGGAACTTATCGATATTTTTAGGCTATACAATTCCTAGTTCCCTAATTCCAAATAAAGCAGCAGTCTGCAATATAATTACGCACGATTCATTTCGTGATCCAAGTCTTGCGTTTGTCCCCAAGGGGAACGCACTTAGCACTAGGAAAAATTCGCATTTTTGAATTCCTTTTTTTCCTTTTCCTTGTCGGATTTCTTTTTTGTAGTCAAAACCTTCTTCTTGTAGTAAATTTACTAAGGCAACTTAAAGATTGTACTACAAGGGTTTACGGCTTAATGAAATATCTTTGAGCCAGTAAGTTAAAATTCCATCGTAAGAAATTTACGTTAGGAAAATCAACTTATTGATCAAATGATGCTCTATGAAAAAAATATTAATAATTGAAGACGATCCCATTCTGCTAAGTACGATCAGTGCTATTCTAAATGTCCGTGGCTATGAAACTACGCTTGCTAAAAACGGGAAGGAAGGAATGGAAATGATTTCTAAGAATAAGTATGATTTGGTGCTCACCGATCTTATGCTTCCGCACTCTAATGGACTTGAGATTATTTCACTGCTAAATCAGGAAAAAGAGAAGACTCCTGTCATTATTATTTCGTCCACACATACGGAAGATGCGATCATGGATGGATTTAGCATCGGGGCGGATGATTATATCCGAAAGCCCTTCACGCCTTCTGAACTTATTTTAAGAATTTCACGTTTAATCTAATTTGTTTTGAGTCCTTACAATTCCTTTCCCTTATTTATTCGAATAACCCTAGTGGTTATCGTCCTTCTTATTATTGCAATGGGCATTGCCTACATTTATATTTTAGCGGTGCGTGTCAAAAGCAGTACAGAGAAGAAACGCCGCATAAAATACCAAGCGAAATTTAGAGAAGTTCTCATAGAGGAGATTTTCACAAAAGAAAATTTAAACATAAATAATCTGGGCGTGGTGGTTCATAGGCTAGCGACAATCCATGGAGGTCGTAAAAAGAGAAAGCGTATTTTAATTGAGGACCTAAAGCACTTTCGCACTCAATTTACCGGAATAACCAGTGAGGCACTTCAAAAGTTGTATTTGGAGCTTAACCTTCATTCCGAAGCTCTGGAAGGGCTTCATTCTTTCAGTTCCCACGAGGTCATTTTATCCATCAAAGAACTGATGCAAATGGATATTAAAGAGCCAAGCCTTCCCACTACTAAATTTCTGAATCATAAGAATCATTACGTGCGGCAAATCACTAGGCTCTATGTGATTGAATTGGAGGAGAATGGCATCGAAAAAGTCTTTAACCATCTTACTACTCCGATCAGTGGAATTGAGCATCTTGAACTTTTTGAGTCGGTTACAGGTTTAGGCATTGCGAAGATGCCGGATTTTAGCCGATGGATTGATTCGACTCGACCCGTAGGTCTGGTCTCACTTTGTTTGAAATTAAGCGTGTATTTTCAACAGTTTGCAAGCGCTCCAGCCATTGAGAAATTGCTGGAAACAGATAACCAAGTTTTGAGAAATGAAGTCATAAATGCTCTAGGCAAACTACTTCAATCTAAATCTGAAATAAGTTTAGTGAAGCGGTACGATTTAGAAGATGAACAGGGTAAGAGTGAAATTATCAAGGCCATAGGTCGGATTTCAAGTGGAAGTCAACTTAATTTTTTGAAATATATTTTTGACAACGAGCCCAATTTGTTCTTAAAAAAGCATGCTGCAAAATCCGTGGTCAATCATCAAGCAATCGGAAGTGCTTTCTTAACGACTATGTACAAAAAAGCATCTCTTCAAAATCAACAAGTTTTAAATCATGTTCTTAACAGCAATATCAAATACTAATGGAAGTAGCGGTAATTAAAACTCTTGGAGTGATCTATGAACATGCAATCTTTTTTTATTGCGTTGTCCTGTTTGCAATATATCTTCTACTCACCCTATTGTCACGGTTGGCTATTCAAAAGAATCGTTTTTTCACACGATATAGAGGTGAATCTACCATTTTATCTTCCCCGATTGCGCCCGGTATTTCAGTAATTGCGCCCGCCTTTAATGAGGCCGTCAATATTATTGGAAACGTACGTTCACTCCTTACCCTGGATTACCCACTTTTTGAGGTGATTATTGTAAATGATGGAAGTACAGATGGGACCCTAGAGGTTCTCATGAAGGAATTTAGTTTAGTGAAGGTGGATTTCGCCTACAATCCTGTATTGGAAACACAGCCTGTGAGAGGCATATATCGATCGTCCCAGAAAGGGTATTCCAAATTGACCGTGGTTGATAAAGTAAATGGGAAATGCAAAGCGGATGCTGCCAATGCAGGACTTAATGTTGCACACCACCCTTATTTTTTAAATACAGACGTTGACTGCGTTCTAGACAACAAAACGCTCGTAAAATTAATCCGACCTATTTTAGAGGAAATTAGGCCCGTGATTGCCGTGGGCGCAGGATTGAGAATCGCAAACTCATGTGAGATTGATGGCGGAATGATGACGATGGTGAAAGCACCCAAAGCGCTGCTCCCCCGTTTCCAAGAGCTTGAATATATTCGTTCTTTTATTATGGGCAAGCTAGGATGGTCTTATATCAATGCCGTACCCAATGTTTCTGGAGGACTCGGCTTATTTAGGAAGGACATTGCTCTTCGTGCGGGAGGATATGATTCCAAGTCGTTTGCAGAAGACATGGATATTATGGTTCGAATGGTGAAGAATTGCATAGAGGAAAATGAGCAGTATGCGGTGCGCTATATTCCAGAAACTTTATGTTGGACAGAAGCTCCCGAAAGTTTGAAAGTTTTTGTTCGCCAAAGAGTTCGATGGTCAAGAGGGCTGTGGCAGATTTTTGCAACTCATTTCAAAGTACTATTTAATCCTCAGTACAAACGATTAGGGGTCATTGTATTCCCCTATAATTTCATCTTTGAACTGTTAGCCCCTATTATTGAAGTGCTTGGTATTCTTTTCTATATCTGTATTATTATCCTAGCGCTTGTGAACTGGCAGACCGCTATCATCTTACTCATCTTTGTCTATGTTTACATGGTAGTAATCACCTTGCTTTCGGTCTTATGGGACCAATTCGTATTTAAACAATACAAAAGCTGGAAAGTCGTCGTTAACTTAAGCTTCATGGCCTTTATTGAGCCACTAATATACCATCCCATTGTACTTTACAGTAGTCTGAAAGGTTATTTGTATCAATTGATAGGGAAAAAGCACAGTTGGGGAAACATGCAGCGAAAAGGATTTACAAACACAATAGCCCTTCCAATATCAGATGAAAAAATTTAACAAAACCTACTTTTTGCGAACTTCCATTCGAATTGGGATCTTCCTAATTGTGGGAGCACTTAATGCCCAAAAAGATTCTATTTCGGTCCAAGATTCCGTACGGAATGAAATTGGCGTTACTCGATTGCAAAGTTTTTATGACTCGGGAGCAAACTCGAGTTCTGTAACCTCCCTCGAATATATTCGGAAATTTGAGGATAAAAGTACGGTAATCGGCCGAGTAAAATATGCCGATCGAAATGCCGTAAACGGGCTTCAAGTGGAAGCAGAAACCTATCTAATGCATTCTCCCAAGTATTACTCCTTTGCTTCGGTAAGTGTTGGTGCGAAAGGAGCTTTTCCGGAGTTTAAAGCCGGGTATTCCTTAAACCGAAATTTTAAAAAGGGTTGGGAAGGAGAACTGGGCTATCGATACTTAAGTGCACAGGGATATAATGTCCATTCTGCGGTTTTAGGAGTTGGGAAATATGTAGGAAATTATTGGTTAAATTTGAAAGGTTACCTCATTAAGGACAGTGAGAATTATCATCACTCTTACCGGTTTACCTCCCGTTATTATTTGAATGATGAATTAGATTATTTAACTTTGATTCTTGCCACAGGCACTTCGCCTGACGATCGAAGCCGAAATTTTGATTATTCTAATTTTGGAAGTTTCCTTTCGAAATCCATAGCAGTGGGATATAAGAAGAAATTTAAAGGCAATTTAAGTGCTTCTCTTACAGGAGCATGGAACAATCAGAAGATCAGTGCGACAAATTACTTAAATCAGTTTGATTTGTATATTTCACTGAGCAAAGGTTTTTAGAAATAAACATATGAAATCAAAACCCTTAAATAGTTCGTTTTACAATATTTTAGCCATCGTAGTACTTGTCTTAGCGTTGAGTGCTATTTCCATAATTTCTTTTGTCACCAATCGAAATTCTGATAAGTTAGCAACAGTGGTAACGAATTTATCGAAAAATAAAGTAGAAATTGATAGGATTGATAAAGCCATTCAGCTGCTTTACAAGGCGGAAAACAATTCGAGACTCTATGTGGTGACGCGTGATACAAAGCTGTATTCAGATTATTTAGAGCAGCTTAATCGAGTTTCCACCCTTATTGATTCCCTGCAAAAGGACGAGCACAACCACGAAGGAATAGACGGACTCGTGCAGGATAAGAAAAAAAAGACGGAACTGTATATAAAGGCTAGGCTGCTTGCGGATTCCTTACTTAAGGATCGAAAGATCGTGGAGCAGAAAACGGTTGCTCCACCCATCCAAAAGGCTCCTCCGGTTAAAGTTGAGATCGTGGAAAGTGTGCCCGCTTCAAAAACGGTGGTGGAGGAGTATGTCGTAGAGAAAAAGAGAAACAAACGCCTTTTTGGAAGAATTAAAGAAGCAATTTCAAATAAGCCTCTGGAAAAAGAAGTAAAAAAGGTAACCACTACAAGCAGCGTGAACAAAGAACCGGCAGTTAGTAGTCGCGAGCCAAAGGAAGTGACCACTCCAGTCGTAGCACCCGCAAGTCAATCGTCTCCAATTCGTTATCCGAATTTCGCGAGATTAACGAATCAGGAAAAATCACTACTGATGGCCAACAATGAACTTTTTGAAGGTCTTCAGAATTTACTTGAAGCCCTTAAAGTGGATCAAATCAGAATGCAAGAAATGCGGCAATTGGAGTTAGGTACCAATGCGGCAAACCTAATGAAAGATCTAAAGAGCAATAATCAATACAATCTTGTTCTTAGTCTGCTTTTGACGGGTATTATTCTTGCCATCTTGGTTTTGCTTTACAACAATATGAAAAGGCTGCAAGCGGCTAAATACGAAGCCGAGGTTTTTGCGCAGCAAAAAAGTGATTTTGTGACGACGGTTTCTCATGAAATGAGAACGCCCCTGCATTCCATTCATGCCTTCACGGATGAGCTTTCGAAACGAAATGTCAAGCAAGGAGAAGATTCTGAAATCATTGACGCAATCAAATTATCTTCCAATATGCTGATTTCAGTTGTGAACAATATACTTGACTTCACGAAAATGGAGCAGGGGAAATTTAAATTGAACCAAGTACCCTTCGTTCCTAGCCAAGTCATAAAAGAAGTGATTTTGGGTCTTGCCATTCAAGCCAAGAGAAAGAACCTTACCATCACAAGTAAGGTGGATAGTTCCACCGAATTGAAAATTTATGGTGATGCATTTCAATTCCGACAAGTTTTGATCAATACAATCAACAATGCAATTAAATATACGGAAGAGGGAACCATTACTGTTTTAGCTAATTTTAAAAAGACGGATACCGTTTCTGGAATCTTTGAGCTTTCCGTAATGGATACAGGTATTGGGATTTCTGAGCAGCAATTGCCTTTTATATTTGATGCATATACGACACAAAACGTGAAATCAGAAATTACAGAAGGGCGTACGGGACTGGGGTTAAATATTATTAAGCGAATTGTGGATTACCATAAGGGTGAAATAAAAGTAACCAGTAAGCTAGGCGAAGGTAGCTGCTTTGTTATTAATTTGCCGTATGATATTTATCTCGACGAAAAGGCCATTGCCACCACCAATCAAGGGGAAACCCTCAGTAGTATCCTACTTGTTGAGAACGACCCTCTCAATTTGAAAATATTGAATTTGCTTCTCGTGAATGAAAATTTTAAAGTCACAAATTCCACAGACGGTGCGAAGGCTTTGGAACTCTATAAAAGCAAAAGATTTGATTTGGTGATTACCGATATTTCTTTGCCAGGTTTGACAGGGTTTGAATTTGCCCAACAAATTAGAAAGTTGCCTGAAGCTGAAAAAGCGGAAGTTCCTATTGTAGCGATTTCAGGGTTTGAAAAGCCTCAAGATGGCAGTGATTCAGATTTTAGTTGCTGGCTCACAAAACCCTACGATACAGAGCAGCTCATGTCAATTGTTAAAAAATATCAAAAGAATCAGGGATAGGATGTAGATATTTGAATACATTTGTACAATACTTATTCGGATCGTTTTAGAACTTTCTTTCGAATTTTAACGGAATGTATTAATTGTAAATTTAATAATATGAAAAAGTATTTTGCAGAATTTTTTGGAACCTTTTGGTTGGTTTTTGGTGGATGTGGAAGTGCCGTTTTTGCGGCAGGAGTTCCCGACATAGGAATTGGACTTTTAGGAGTTGCACTCGCTTTTGGTTTGACTGTTTTGACAATGGTTTATGCCGTAGGGCATATTTCTGGAGGGCATTTCAATCCAGCGGTTTCTTTTGGCTTGCTTGCAGGCGGTAGATTTGAAGCGAAACAGTTATTGCCCTATATTGTTTCCCAAGTATTGGGCGCAATTGCAGCCGCAAGTGTTTTGTATTTTATTTTAAGTGGTGCGGATGCGTTTACGGCTGTTGGACCTGGAGCGTTTGCTAGTAATTTTTATGAAATGCCAGGGTATGCGGGGAGGAGTTTCAGTTTAGCCGCGGCCTTTACTGCAGAATT
Organism: Chryseobacterium sp. A321; assembly: GCF_054489265.1. NCBI lineage: Bacteria > Pseudomonadati > Bacteroidota > Flavobacteriia > Flavobacteriales > Weeksellaceae > Chryseobacterium > Chryseobacterium sp. A321. The sequence goes on from NZ_JBTMWZ010000001.1 coordinate 1,095,907, forward strand.
TGTATTAACTTGTTTTTTCGTGATGGTTATTATGGGAGCAACGGATAAGTATGCCAATGGAAAATTTGCAGGTATTGCCATAGGACTAGCGTTAACCTTGATTCATTTGATCTCCATACCCATTACCAACACCTCTGTAAATCCAGCTCGTTCCACCTCTCAGGCGCTCTTTGTACAAGGTGAGGCGTTGGGACAACTGTGGTTGTTCTGGGTGGCTCCCATTGCAGGAGCTGTGGTAGGAGGTTTGATTTATAAATTTCTCCTTCAAAAGGAAAATGAGTTAGGGTAGGTGTAGCTTCGAATTAAAGTAGGTAAACTTAAGCTTAAGAATCTCGCTACTAAGAATTCAGTGCTACATGAAAATCTTTTTAATCAGTGCATAATAGATAAAAAAATCCACCTACATAGGTGGATTTTGCTTTTCAAGTAGGGTGTTGAGTATTGCTGAGGTTTATCTTTCCAGGCGCTTTTTATAAACTGTGAAGGATTTCATGATTGAATTGAAGTGGTATAGTATTTCCTAGCCAGGGTTATTCCCCGTATTGTTTTACGCTTAAGCATACCAGTGCATTTTGATTTAATAGTAGTTTTGTGAGTGCTCAAACAAATTTGAAATAGAACTATGCATTAATTTTCCTAATTTAGTCTTCCTCTATGAAATAGTAAATTAGAGTCTCGATATGTCCGTTTCAATTAACAACCGAAAAGTCTTTACGCTGTCCGAAGTGACAAGCAGCATTCAGAAAACGATTCAAAATCGGTATTCTTCTGAGTTTTGGGTTGTAGCGGAGATAAACAAACTCAATTACTATTCACATTCTGGACACTGCTTTCCAGAACTTGTGGAAAAAGAAGGTTCTAAAATCAAAGCTGAGCTAAGAGGAATTATATGGAATCGAGATTTTGAGTTCATAAGCAGTAAGTTTCTAACCGTACTTAAAACACCCATTCGGGACGGGATAAAAGTTCTTCTTCTTGCCAAAGTGACTTTTCATCCGATTTCAGGAGTGCAGCTTAGTATTTTGGATATTGATCCGACCTATACCCTAGGAGATTTAGAACGAGAGAAGAATGAAAGTATTGAGAAATTAAAAGCGGAAGGGCTATTTGCGACAAACAAAGAAAGGTCCCTATCGCTAGTGCCGCAAAGGATTGCGGTGATATCCGCAGAGTCGAGCAAAGGATACAGTGATTTCGTTCAGATCCTAGACACTAACGAGTGGGGATACAAGTTTTTCCATATGCTCTTTCCCGCCGTATTGCAAGGAGAAAAATCAGTCACTTCTATACTTTTACAGTTGAAGAATTTAAACAAAGTGCTGCATCATTTCGATGCGGTCGCTATCATTAGAGGGGGAGGAGGCGAAGTCGGACTTTCTTCATTTAACAATTATGAACTTTCAAAAGCGATCGCAAAGTTCCCACTGCCTGTAATAACAGGCATAGGGCATTCCACCAACCTGACGGTGGCTGAAATGGTTTCGTATTATAACGCTATTACACCTACGAAAACCGCAGAATTTTTAATTCAAAAATTTCATGAATTCTCTGTGCCGGTTTCTGAAGCTCAGAAAGGGATGGTTCGCTATGCGGCACAACTTCTCAAAGATTCCAAGGAAAATGTATACAATGCAGGCTATATTTTGAAGATCAAAACGGTAGGTGCGGTCCAGCAGGAAAACGAACACCTTAATTCGATTTCATCTCAGCTTTCACAGTATATCCGTTACCAATTCAAAGAGGGCAAAGAGCGTGTGAATCAAAATGAAGAGAAAATCTTTCGTTCGGCTACTTCTTTATTGTCTGAATTTAAAGTTAGGTTGGATCAGATGCATCTCGACCTTAGAAATGCAAATATTCGCTTAATAGAGAATAAACGAAATGACTTATCCACTCAAGAAAAAATTTTAAAGATTGTCGATCCTGAGAATACCCTGCGCCGTGGATTTAGTATAACTCGCTATGGGGGTAAAGCTTTAACAGATCCTTCTGCAATTGAAATAGGAGAACAGATGGAGACGATTCTATACAAAGGAACGATAACCAGTACCGTAATCAAAAAACAAGACTAATGGAGCAGACTATCAATTATACAGATGCTTATAACGAACTTCAGAAGATTGTTTCTGAAATTGAACAAGGGAATATCACAGTAGATCAACTTACTAAAAAGGTAAAGAGAGCGACTGAGCTTATTAAAATTTGCAAAAACAAATTATCGACCACCGAAGAGGACGTTAAGAAGATTCTCGCAGAATTAGAATAGAAATCGTGCGCCGCCTCTAAATCCTATTTCATCTGAAATTTCACCCATAAATCTGCGGGAATATCTAATAGCCCACGTTCTACGTGATGATGGTGTTGTAATCTTACAATCAAGTATCCGCCCTAACAAGTACTTTGGATAGATTCCAAATTATGTACTTCCTAGGGCGGATACTGTATGATATATTTGAACTAAAAGTTCTGATCAATTCTATTTCAAACTAAGCTCCTCTTCTAAGGTAGGGTAATCCGTATAGCCTTTGGCACCTGGTGAGTAAAGCGTGTCAAAGTCTGTAAGAGGGGTGAGTTCTGCACCTTTTTCAATTCTGCTAGTAAAGTCAGGATTTGAAATAAAGGATCGTCCAAAAGCGACTACGTCAGCAAACCCTTCACTTAATGCCTTTTCGCCTGTTTCAGGCGTAAGACCATTGCAAAGAATTACAGTGTTGGAGAAATGAGTTCTTATAATTGAATACAATTCCTTTGGAATGTTCCCGTTGGCACTAAGGTGCATATAAGCTAAGTTTAAGGATTCCATTTCCTGGGTTAGAAGCGTATAGGTTTCGATTACTTCGTTTTGTGGATAAGGAGCTAGATCACTGCTTTGAGAAAAGGGTGAAATCCGAATTCCTACTTTGTCAGCACCAATTGCATCTGCAATCCCTTTTGTGACTTCAACGACAAACCGAATTCGGTTCTGGGCGGATCTTCCATATTCATCCGTTCTTACATTCACATTAGGATTTAGAAACTGTTCAGGCAGATATCCATTCGCTGCATGAATTTCAATTCCATCAAAACCAGCTTCTATTGCATTCTTAGCAGACTGTACGAAATCAGCAACTGTATTTTTCACTTGCTCAGTAGAAAGTGCAATCGGAGTACTGTGCTCTTGCATCCCTGACATTGTGAAGATTTGACCTGCTGCTTTAATGGCGGAGGGTCCTACTACGACACTTCCTTCTGGTAAATTCGATTCGTGGGCAATTCTGCCGGAATGCATTAGTTGAACAAAAATCTTACTGCCGTCTTGATGTACAGCTTCAGTCGTTTTTTTCCATCCGTCGATTTGGTCTTTTGTAAAGATGCCAGGAATGCTAGTATAGCCTAGACCTTCTGGAGAAGGAGAAGTTCCTTCCGTAATGATTAGACCAGCGCCTGCACGCTGCTTATAGTATGTCGCCATTAGCTCATTTGGAATGTTTCCTGTAGCTCGGCTACGGGTCATAGGAGCCATAACGATGTGATTCTTTAGCTGAAAGTCACCTTTTGTAAAAGGAGATAGTAATTTATTCATTAATTATGTGATTTGTTGTCTTTTATGATCTTGCTGTATCCGTACGAATATTCATGTGCTTTTATAGTAGTACGTCATACTCTTTCAATCAAGTATTTGAGTGTTGTACTCTAAATATTTGAATAATCAAAAATACGCATATAAAGGAGGGCGAATGTAATTTTTGGAGTGGCTTATTGAATTACTTAAATAGGAAATCTCAATAAGTAGGGAGGAGAGCTTTACAGAGCTTTCGTGCAATAAAAATGACCACTGTGGTAGGGTTTAAGACAAGTAAAACTCAATCAAAGGAATTTAATTGTTTATATTGTTGAATTATGTACATTAGCTTCTCACTAAATTGCAGTACCGACTTGCTTGGCATACGGTCAGCGGTATTTATTGTTCCTGATACTTTTTCAAACAAATAGAACTTAAAAAGAAAGATTTATATGAAATCACGATTGCTAATTTTTGCTTTTACAATTTTAGTTTCCTCAAATCTATTTTCGCAAAACATTAATTTGGATGAGTATGAAATTTATATAGGAGACACGTTAATTGCGAAATCAGAGTTTCTTGAAAATGGACAATTCTTACCAGCGGCTAAGGCAGAAAGACTTGAATTCAAACCCATAAAAGATGGCCACAAATCAGTTTATTACTTAAACGGAAAGATTCATTCTAAAGGTGAAATAAAGAATTTGACGGGAAATGGAATCTGGACGTACTGGCATTCCAATGGTGAAAAAGCACGTGAGGGAGAATTTGTAAATGGTAAACCAAACGGTACACACGAATATTGGTATGAAACCGGACAGATAAGGGCTATTGGGAATTGGAAAAATGGGATTTATGATGGATTATGGGAAATCTATAGCAAAGATGGAAAGGGAAAGGAAATCCAAAATTATAAGGAGGGAAAACGAATTGAATAGTAACCCCTAGCTAGGCGTGTTTGGAGTAAGAGAGTAGATTCCAGATGCATCCTAACGTTCATAATTCAAGATTTTAAATTACGAGCTTGGTGTTTACATCATTAGTGTGATCCAACGCTATTTTAGCAGAGTTTCACCAACCAAGATAAGTTGAAGAGTAAACTTCTTATTTTCTAGTCTTCATCTTCGTCGTCTCTACGCAAAGTATGCTTTATAAGTTCAATTGGTGAAACTCCTAAAGTAGACGCAATGTTTTTGATAACCCTAATTTTGTCGTTAGCATCTCTTCTTGCCCGTAGGCCAAGTTCTTCTTTTGTCATCTTGCTTTCTTCGTCGGCCCATTTACGAAAACGATCTCCTGTGGCTTGTAGATCTTTGAAATGGTCATCCAAATTATAGTAGCAATTGTGTTTTGGTTCTTCTTCTTCTTCCATGGTATTTTTAATTTAAGTTTTTATTGGAAATTCTGACAATTTCCTATGTAAATATACTTAATTATACAAAAACTTTAGAGGTTGTGAGTGATTATATTTTGATTGAGCAAGAAGCTACAGCTTTGAAAACAAAGCTTTTGCTTATGTGGAGCGAAGTTAAGAGTGGTTAGAAGACTTTTGTGAATTAGCCTAGCAAATGTCAACTATAGTTGATGATGAAAGATGTTAGAGTCAATTGCTCCAATAACATCTAATCAAGAATATTTCTGACAGGAATCTTGAATCCCTATTCGACTGTGCTTAGTCTGGTAGGTTTGTGCCGTATTTTTCCTCGAACTCCTTTAGAAGGTCTCCAAGAGAAATATTTTCTTGCCGGCAAATTTTATAAAGGGTGCTTAATGGGATATCATACCCATTTGTAGATTTAATCTTTGTCATTGTGGAAGAAGAAAGACCGCACAATTTTGCGTATTCATTTTGAGAAATTGTTTTTCCGTTGTCGTCCTTTAAGTCCACGAGAAATTTTGAGGCAATAAATTGGCAAATATACTTCTGAAGGTAGGCTTCTGAGGTATTCGTGTTGTTGAGGTTATTAGTAGTACGGGCCATATATAGACAACTGAATCAAAATAAGATAAAAACTGAAAATTTTCTGTTTGTGATAACAAATGATTCAGATGGTTTTCGTATCTTTGTAAAAGATGCCACACAGGTGGGTTTTGCGACTATTCAGGTAGTAAATGAAGGCTACATTCTAATTAGGTTCTACTAATTGTTGCTGTTCTAATGCTAAGGTTCGCACGGACATAACTTATAGGTGAATAAGCCTACGGATCTCTATTTCTGGTTAGAGATACTTCAATAAAACTTTTACGACGTTGTACTTATGGGGGGAGGCTATTGCATTAAGTGATGTTGGGTTCATTTGATTGTGATATTTGCGGAACCCCGGTACAGCGTAATTAGAAAGTACCGTTCTATAAAGTGTTTTCTGTCATTCTTTAATTGTTTTAAAATTTCATTATGAAAATTGCATCTAATATTCGCGTTAATTCTAGCGCCCCATTAATTCTATACAAGGCGCATTTGCATTGGACATGCTTCCTACCTGCAAGCATTTTAATGGTTATAGGGTCGGTTAGCATTCCATTTGTACTGATCGATATCTACCGTATGGCAATTCATGGAATTACATCAATAATTGCCTGGGGTTTGTTTTACCTCTTTGTGAAAGGATTTAATCTCTTTGTTGAAACCTATTTTACGACCATTACGGTTACGAAAGATTATCTGACCGTTTCTAAGGGATTTCTGTATCGCAGAGAAACAGATCTTCCCATCAGAAAGATTCAAGGCAGTCATTTAACGATTCCTTTAGTAGGACAGTGTCTTAACTACGGCAGATTGTATGTCGCCACTGTTGGTTTTTGGTGTGCTTTACGTGTCGCATATCCAAGGAAACTCCGAAATGTTCTAGTAAGTATTTCAAACTAAGTAGAAAATACATAATAGACGGCTTCGCTCTTTGAAGTTGCACTTTCCAATTCATTAATTCTAAGTATTATACAACTACTCAATTGTTAGACCTGGCTATTTTAGTTAGGTCTAATTTTTTCGTCATGGATATATATTACTTGCTTCCAGTAATGTAAATGTTCTTCCGACCATCTTTGTGATGGATTTGTACTATATTATCCTTTAAGAGATTTCTCATTACACCTGCAATATCTGCTGAAGTAACTTCAGAAGAGTTAATTTGCTTCATCCTAACAAGTTCCGCTTTTATTTCTGATACAGTTTTGCCTGCTTTTAAAAATCCACCTTGAATTATAAGGGTTCTAATTTTACCAGTTAGATGAATTCTTCTGCTGTTCTCTTTTGGCAAACGTACTTTTGGAACTAGTTCTATATCAAACTCTTTAAAGTTCCCAAAATCATACCCCACAGCCTTTGCGTATTCAACGTAATAATCAATATTTGTAGTGTCTCCTTTTTCAATTGAATGGATTGTGTTAATAGTAGCCGTGGTCATTATTGCAAGGTCTTCTAACGTCAAATTAGATTTTAATCTTTCCGCCCTCAACATGGTTCCTAGTTTCTCTCGGTATTCGCGCGACACTAAGCGACTACTTCTGGTACTTTTCATATAAAATATGAGTTAATTTTAATTTAAGTAGATAATAATTTGCATTAAATATTATCTTTTATTATCTTTGTTATTAGATTATAAAATAATTATATGTGACTTTAAATTACAGAGTCTAATTATGAATAATAGTTGAAACTAGATAACGGCCCTTTTTCCTATTAAGACTGCTGTTATACTTCTATCGGACGAGCGATTTATTTCGCTTTTCCGATAATTGCCAACATTGCCCACTTTTGAAAGTGGGGTAGAAACATAATTGCCTATTTAGGCTACTGAATCTACAATTCACCCTTCAAAAAGCAAACCCAGCCCATCAATTTGAGGTTGACGGAACTTACTTTCTGCTAATCTAACTCGCACGTTAAAAGTAGGATGTTTTTTTGAAATACCCAAATCGATCGAAGATTGATTTGCGGGTAGTGTTGGTTTTTTTTCGTATAATGCCATCAGGAGTTCAAACTCCCTGATATCAAGCGTCAAATGGCTTTCGATGCCATCTTGCAACCCATCTTTACATTCATATCTTCATTATATTTTTTTGGGAAGGATTTTCCTTCGCAATGGAGAAGCTATATGCCGACGAGAGGGGAAATCTAACTCCCAAAAAAAGACTTCAGTCAATTGCAAAAAACATACGTTTAAAAATTAAAATGCCCTTTCCCTTGAGTAGAAGCAATACGGGAAAGAGCGTGGTCTTAATAATTGTTTAACCAAAAAAACCAAGAACAAAACTATGAAAAGAAAGTTTTGCAGGGACATTATCGCCCTAGTATTTTTAGTGCTTCTTAGTCTGCAGATTCCTGCACAGCACAAGGCTCTCAAAGTGGGAGATGTACTTCCTGAAGATTTCTGGACTAGAAGCCATCAGATTGTGAATAGTCCTGAGAAATCAATTAATCTATCCGAACATCGAGATAAATTAATTTTGCTTGATTTCTGGAACACGTGGTGCAGTGCATGCCTAATCGCTTTTCCTCATATGGAAAGACTGCAAGAGAAGTTTGGAAATCAGATTTTTATTCAGGCTGTAACCGGGCAGGATCGTCAGCTTCTTGACAAATTCTTTGCTTCAAAAAATGGACAGAGATTTAAGGGTATTAAGTCGGTTACAGAAGATAAGTACTTCAATCAAGTTTTCCCTCATATAGGTGAACCCTTCATTGTGTGGATTATGGATAATAAGGTTATAAATACAACAGACAGTAGACAAGTAACTGCGGATAATATTGCTGAAGTATTGAAAGGGAAGTCAGAAAGTCTTCAGACCATTATACCGATGGATCGAAGTAGACCTTTTATGCTGGATGAGAGTTTCGATAGGCAGCGAAACGTCTCGATGCTCAATTACTCTATATTTTTAAAGGGGCGTGTCCCTGACATTGGGGGTGGTTGGGCTTATCGATATTCTGAGAACAAAGAAATAATTGGTCGACAGTATACGAATTTACCACTAAGTAGTATTATTTCTTCTCTAGTACATCCCATATTCGAATCGTTAAAGGCGAATGGAAGATTTAGCAGCAAAAGAATAGTTCTTAATATAAAAGATAGTACTGAGTATTTTGGGCAAAAGAACCTTGACGGAACCTACAACGGTGATGATTTGTATAGCTACGAGTATATTGCCCCAAAAAGTAAAGTAGATTCGATCGTCTTTGAAATGCTGGAAGGTCTAACTCAACATTCACCGTTTAATGCAAAAATTGAGATCCTACCAACTGATTGTCTAGTTTTAAAGAGAACTACTAAGAAAAATAAGATTACAACGAAAGGAGGAGAATTAATTTCTAGTTCTACACATTTACGTAATGCTCCCCTCTGGCACATGGTTAATTTGATTAACGGGGAACCTTCAATTAGACTTCCAATTATTGATGAAACTAACATTACGGGGAACGTCGATTTACGTGTCTCTAAGATAAGTTCTGTGGAGCAATTGAATCGTGAATTATTGCCCTATGGACTTACTTTAAATCAAGAGCGTCGTCCACTACATATGCTCAATATTTCTGTTAAATAAGATTTAAATCACTTAACCAAATACTAATTAAACTATGAAATATATTTTACTATTTCTGTTGGCTGGTTGTTGGCTGACTTTAAATGCACAGATTTCAATTTCAGGAACTGTGATCGATGGACGGACAGGTGAAGCAGTTGCAGAGGCAGCTGTTAGCGCAGATACTAATGAACAAGTCCATACCGATAAATTTGGAAAATTCAAAATTTCCGTGAACGACACCAAGGGCAGTTTGCTATTTTCGAAAAATGGCTATGAAAATCAAACGACAAGTTTCAATGTTCAAACGAGAGAATACTTAAAAGTCATTTTACACGAAAAAATGCAGGATATTGAAGAGGTGACCCTTTCCACAGGATACCAAAATATACCAAAAGAACGTGCTACTGGATCTTTTTCAACTATAAGTAATGAAATGCTTAGTAAACAAGTTACACTGAATATAGTGGATCGGCTTCCAGCAGTTGCAAATGGTGTTTTTGTTTCGCAGGGAACTTCAAATGGTGAAAGTCAGTTAATGGTACGAGGTTTAAGTACGATTGAAGGTCCAAAAGCACCATTGGTAGTCTTAGATAATTTCCCTTATGAAGGGGATATAGGTTTAATCAATCCAAATTTGGTTAAAGAAATTACCATTCTAAAAGATGCGGCCGCAGCTAGTATATGGGGTGCTAGGGCTGCAAACGGAGTAATTGTAATCACTACAAAGAAAGGTGACTTTAGAAAAGCATTCTCAGCTGACTTCAATACTTCCCTCTCTGTTAGTCAAAAGCCTGCACTTAATTATATTTCCAGTATGAATAGTTCTGATTTTATAGAGGTTGAAAAAGAGCTATTCAGTAGAGGATTTTACGACAATGATATTAACTCGTATAATCATGTTGTATTGTCGCCCGCAGTCGCACTCATGGATAAATATAGGAGTGGATTAATTAGCAATGCGCAGTTTGATCGTGAGATTAATAAATTAAAATCGATCGATTCTCGAGATCAATTTTCAAAATACATTTACAGGCCATCTGAAAACAGGCAATATTCCTTGAATTTAAATGCAGGAAGTCAGAACCTTGCATGGTCTGCTATGCTTGGTTATGATAATAATATTGGAAACTTAGGTGAAAAGTATAGGAGATTGAATTTGGGATTTGAAAATAGTTGGAAGCCAATAAAGGGCCTTACAATTACAACAGGGATTTGGTTGAACAAAGTAAATTCAGAAAGCGGGAAAGATGGAATATCGTCAATTAATATAAAGGGTAGAGGAGTTCCATATATGGAATTAGCAGATAATAGCGGCAGGGCTGTAAGTTTACCAAAGGATTACAATGATGATTATAAATTAGGACTTGGTGAAGGTAAACTGCTTGATTGGAATTATTATCCCTTAACGAATTGGGAGTATGAAAAAACAATGTCTGAATTTTCTGAATTACGTTTGAATTCTGGACTCAAATATAATGTTCTTGATGGACTGGATGCCACTGTTAATTATCAATATCAGAAAAGTAGCGGATTTTCAGAAACCTTATATGATATTCAAAGTTATACCGCTAGAAATTATATTAACCTTTTTTCTACCATTGATGGTACTGGAGCAGTTAAAAATGTAGTACCCAAAGGGGCGATTTTTGCGCAGTCCAATTCAAATACAACAATAACTAATTTAAGAGGACAATTGTCTTATAATCGTAGTTGGAAAAGGCATGCCGTCAATGCGATTTTAGGAGGAGAAGTGCGAAGCGCAGAATCAAGTTACCACAGCACAAGATATTATGGATATAATGCAAATAGTAAAACATTTGTTAATGTGAATTATACAACGCGCTATCCAACTTTAATGGGATCCTATAGCACTTTACAAGATGGTCATTCTATGAATGAAGCACTAACTCGTTTTGTTTCATTCTATAGCAATGCCGCCTACACATTTGATAAAAAGTACACCATATCAGCAAGTGCACGAAGAGATGCAAGTAATTTATTTGGATTAAACATTAATGATCAATGGAATCCCTTCTGGTCTTCCGGTTTTGCGTGGAAAATTTCAAATGAAAACTTCTATAATTTAGATTTTTTACCTGATTTGAAATTAAGAGGTTCTTACGGTTTTAATGGAAATGTTAATCCGGCAATGGTTGCGGTGTCTACCATAAGGTATTTTGGAACGTCCTTATTTACAGGTACGCCCACTGCGCAATTATCAAATTTTTATAATCCTGAACTGCGCTGGGAAAAAGTCCGTATGACTAACCTCGCAATGGATTTTAATGGTTGGAATAATAGGGTTTCCGGTTCTATTGAGTGGTATCAAAAAGTAGCTGAAGGTCTTTTTGGGGATGCGCCAATTGATTACACAACAGGTATAACGAGCCTAACACGTAATGTTGCAGGTATGAAGGGTCAGGGCTGGGATTTCAATATTAATACAAATAATATAAACCGCATATTTTCATGGAGGACCGCATTGAATTTAAGTTTTTATAAAGACGAGATCACCGAATATCATCTTGATAATTTAATGGCTAGAAACTTTGTTTTTTCCTCCGTGCCAATTTCTGGAGTGTCAGGTAAACCTGTCTATTCAATCTTCGCATACAAATGGGCAGGATTAGATCCATTGACGGGCGATCCGCAAGGGCTATTAAATGGGCAGGTTAGCAAAGATTATTTGGAGCTGACAGGTCCCGAGCAAACACTAGATGATCTTGTCTACTTTGGATCTGCAATTCCAACCAAATTTGGTAACATCACAAATACTTTCGAATATAAAGGTTGGGCCTTAGATGTTGGAATTTCCTACAAATTAGGATACTGGTTTAGGAAAGAATCGATTGATTATACTAGGCTATATTCCGAATGGGTAACCAATGCTGATTTTAATAATAGATGGATTAAGCCAGGCGATGAAATTAATACCCATGTGCCATCCGCACAATATGTAACTAACAGTGCAAGAGACGCTTTTTATGCGGGTTCAGAAGTTCTTATAGAAAAGGGTGACCATGTTAGATTACAATATATCAACATGAGTTACAAGTTCAAACCTTTTCATAATAGATTTTCAAATTCTTTAGAGCTCTATGGCAACCTAAACAATATTGGACTACTTTGGAAAGCAACCGATTCTGATCGAGATCCTGATTATAATATGGGCAATTTTACACTTTTACCTCCATTGACTTTCACACTCGGATTGAAAGCTAATTTCTAAAAAAATAAATTATGAGCAAATATTTTAAATTATTTATCATTCTGTGTTTAATGATAAACATCGCAAGTTGTCGAGAATTTTTAGATGAAAAATCAAATTCAAATTTATCTACTATTCAAAATCTTGATGATCTTCAAGCATTAATTGACAATTTTGGTAGTGTAACTAAATTTGCAAGTGGTGTTGAAACCAGTGCAGACGATTTCAATATGACGGAAGCGCAATTTAATGCAATTCAGTACGAAGAAGATAAAAGATTATACTTGTGGATGCCAGATATGGTGGCAAGGCCTTCGTCTTCGGGGAATGAGTGGCAGCATTGTTACCATGCAATCTTAATTGTAAATTCAGTATTGAAAAGTTTGGAGACGGATAAGTTTTCGGGTGAAATGGCCGATAATATTAAAGGGCAGGCACTTGCATTACGCGCTGCCCACTATTTGGATGCTGTTCAAATGTGGTCGCTTGCTTATGACCCAGCGACTGCGACTCAATCCTTGGGAGTGCCTTTGCGATTGGACGCGGATATGAATACGTCATCCAAAAGAGCAAATTTAGAAGAGGTATACACTCAAATAATAAAGGATCTGAAAGAGTCAGTAGGGTACTTACCACAAGATCAGATTTCGCTTGCTAGAGTGTCGAAAACTACAGCGTTAGGATTACTAGCAAGAGCATACTTGTTTATGGGCAATTATGAACAAGCGTTGATTTACTCCAACCAAGCGCTAGCAATCACTAGTTCATTGTTGGATTTTTCAAAGTTGGATGCAAGTTCTACTTATCCAATTAAGGAATTAAATAAGGAAGTTTTGCTACGTGCGTCATTGGATTATAAAGGGTATTTGAAGCCAGCAAGAATTGAGAGAAGCATTTATAATAAATATGTCACAAATGACCTTAGGAAAGATATATATTTTTCCATTAGCTCCGATGGAGATGTGTTTTTTAAAGGGTATTATAATAGTAATAACGGTATCAATGCATCCGTCACGGTTGATGAATTGTACTTAATAAGCGCAGAATCTTATGCAAGGCTGAACAAGACATCAGAAGCGATGAAGGTACTTAATGATTTACTAATCACGAGGTGGAAGCCGGGGACTTTTGTATCCTTTTCAGCTTCAACACCTGAAGAGGCCTTAACGATTATTCTTGAAGAGAGAAGAAAAGAATTGTTGTTAAGAGGACTACGGTGGTCTGACATTAAAAGATATAATAGGGATGGTGCAAACATTACCTTAACAAGGGTTGTAAATGGAAAGACTTATACTTTGCCTCCAAATGACCTCAGGTATGCCATTGCTATCCCCGAAGAAGTTATAGAGTTATCAGGAATCGAGCAGAATCCAAGATGAAAATAAGCTGTCTCGTGCAAAGACGAGACAGCTGTCTTCTTCAGATCTTAGGGCTTCCTTTCATTCGGATGCAAATCTAAAACTTCAGAATTTGTCATGCCTGCAATTTGAGCAGCTAAAGTTGTACCAGCAGGAACAACGATATTGCATGGTCGTTCTCCTTCAATCTCACAACTTGGTGAAGAGGTTACGGCTATCCAATTTCCGGTGTTAGCAAATGCACCAGGCAAGGTGGAGGAACTGTTGTAGGTGTAAATTGTATCTACAGCTTCCTTCTCTGTCATCTGAAATGACATTGTAATTCCTGCTGTTAGCAGGGCGACTACCAACATTGCGTTGGTTCTGAAAAATGAAATAGTTTTCATTGTGATAAAATTTAATGTTTAAAATAAATATTAATAAATTTGGTACTTGACTATTTCTAGTCAATCAATTGCTATGTATGTGGGAGAACAATGGGTTCTCCCCTGTACATTGTAGCCAACTGGAATTCACAGTTGACAGGTTTCAATCATGCTGCAGCATGCAATTAAGAAGTTACGCACCTTCTCAATATCTTTTCTACAGGGTTAGCACTAGATTTCAATCTTGGTCTTGGTCTGTGTCTAAGTGTGAGTCTGAGTCTAATTCTAATTCTGAATCCAAGTCTGAGCCTGAATCTGAATCTGAGTCTGAATCTAATTCTAGTTCATAGTCAGAGTCTAATCTTAAGTATAGGTCTAAATCATCGCTAGTTATAGAGCTCGATATGCTTTTGTAGATACCGTATACTATTATAAGTAGTAGCCCTATGTTAACCCCCAAGTTTGCCTCCCAAGACCACTTCTCATAGAATCCAATACAACTGCAAGGTCGGTTTTCAAAAAATATTAATAGGACTGCATTGTAGAGCGTAAATAAACTCAGAAGAATAAATGTCAACAAAAGTCCGATCTCGTGTGTCCTCGTGAAACTAAGGAGCAGAACCGTTAGAAACAATAGGATTAAAACGGTGTATGCCGTTAGTATTCCAATATCCGCTAGATTTGGGGCATGCAGAATTTGAGCTTTGAAGTTTTCAAAATCGTTGAATTTAGTTATCAGTGTATATGTAAACAAAACCACAAGGAAAACTCTGCAAAGTGTTACTGAAATGGATCTCTTGGTTTTCATGATTAGAATTTTTAACATTAAAATTTATTGTTAAGGTCGGTCAATGGGTATCTGGACAGCACCTAGGCTAGTTGATTTGACCTTCGTTTAATCCTTACCCTTTCTTTCTGAGTTTCCAATAGACGTTTTTTCTCAGATAAGAGGGAGTGAGTTGGTCTTTCGCTAGGACAATTCGAGTCTTAGGTGTACCCATCGTTTCCCAAGTTCCGTCACATGGACACTTCTGTCCAGAATAGGTTAGAATTACAGCGGGATCTTTTTCAAAGAAGAAATCCTTGTAAGAAATCCCATGTTTATGAGTACTCATAGATCTGGGATTTTTTTTAGTTCTCAGTTAGTAGCCAATCTTGTCGGTCTTTTTTCGAGGGAAGTTTGGTTATGTCCTTATTGCCATCCTCAAGAATTAAGTCCTGGGGCTTTAACAGAGCACTTGTCGAATTTTGCACTTTTAAAGTAGCGGGCATAGAATCTCGATCCTGACACGAAAGTAAATTAACAGTTAACCTACTGAAGGCTGCAAATAGAAATGTTTGATTTTTCATAATGGGTTAATTTTTTTAAGATTAGCCCGGCCGGTTGTTTTTTTGTTTGATAGAATTCTTGAGGTAAATGTATGTAATTCAAGCATATGAAAATTCCCTCATAGGGAACGGATCACGATCCGTTCCCTCGCCTACATAATCCGTTCCCTCTTTTTTTTAACGAAATTTCTTCCGAAATCATGAAAACATTACCGCTATGTACACAGGTGTGGTATTTTGGCGGTATTATGTGTCGCATACTAAATAAAGGAAAATAATTGAAAAAAAGTTTTAATTTTATGAATATCGTGCGAATATGCGTAATCCGTTCCCCTTCTTAGTCCTGATTTTGGCCTCAAACTATGCAATGTCGCAAGGTTTTACCAAAAACTATGACTATTATAATAAGCTGTACGGTCATTTATGTGAAAATGACGTAAGAGCACTTGTGCATTTAAATCAGAGCATAAAGGTTGTGAAATTCCAGAAAGATTATCGGCATTTAACCTACGTTTATGAGGACGCGGTGTACTTTATGAAAGATAGCGACGTAAAATTGCACTACGCGGACAGCAGTTTAATAGCAGCGAAGCTTTTGAAAGACCAAAGTTTAATTGCAAAAGTTAATTTAAGCAAGGGAATCGTTTACTATTATAATTTTAGAGATTACAGAAAAGCACTTGACGAATACCCAAGGGCCCACAGTGTAGTTCAAAAAAAATATATTGAACGAATAAAAGAGGAGCCAGACGGCTAAAGAATAAATATTTTCCTCTAAAATAAAAACACATCCAATGAAAAGCAAATTAAAACAAAAAGAAAAACAAACCACCACCCAACATGCAATCATCCCAACTACTGGAAGGGGCTGAGTCTTTATGGCTTGAACTAACCAGCGTACTAGAAGACGTAGACCCTCTGTCGAACAGTTCATCGAATTTAGAAAATTATCAATACAATTTAATGAAAACGGATGAGTACATCCGACGACTTAAATCCCTAGTTCATTTCCATGCATTTAGTAACATGGCCTCAGAGATTCAGTTCTTTAAAAAAATTAAACCGAAATTCATTTCGGAGTTTATTTTTTTATCAAAAATAATTGAACTTGAATCTACCATTCCCAAAGCAGGGAAAGAAAATGTAAAGGAGGTGCTAGAAAAGCAACTTGAAATGTTGGGGCAATTTGCAGTTGAAAATAGAGATTTCATAGCTTATTTCAGAAAAGGAGCAAGCTATTTGGATGATCCTTTTTTCCTTAGGTCTAGTTATGACCTGTATGTAACTCAGTCTCTTTCTTTGCATAGTCACGATGAACGCTTTTCGACATCCCATGATGGACTAGTGGCTCTCATACTCGCAAACGATAAATACGAACTATACCTTAGTCAAAGATTGCAAGGACTAGACGATTTATACATGCAGAATATAAGATCTCAAAAATCGCCGCTAGAGTGGAGCGCTTCAAAGGCAGGTTTAGTAGAAGTGCTCTATGGACTTCAGCAAATGAAGGCCTTTAACCAAGGAGCTGTAGAATTTTCCAAAGTGGTCAAAACCGTTGAAACCTGTTTAAACGTTGATCTTGGAAATTACCATAAGACCCTTGGGGAAATTAGAGATCGGAAAACGGAGAGAACGAAATTTCTAAACCAAATGAGTGATGTTCTGGTAAAGGCCTTTGAGGAGGCGGATGGGAAATAGGCGTAAGGAAGAATCTAATAATTGGTTCCGACCTTGTGTAGTGGTTAGTAAACCATATTTTGGATATGCAAACACAATAGAATTTCAATCTTAAAATAGGGACAGCAACGAAGTCTACGATCAAAGTTTGCGAGTAGATATTTATGGATAAATCTGGAATCATAATTTAATGTGAAGTTAGTTTAAAAAGCAATTTCATTGTTGTAATTCAAAACATTTTGAGATTGAGTCGAATTTTTAATTTCTACTTAAGTGAGTGTATTTCTAAGAATGGTTTAAATTACATAATGTGAAATATGTGATAATGATTGTCACTTATAAAGTTGTTATTCTGCTTTATTGTTAACACTTATTTAATTAATTCGTAACTTCGAAGAAAACTAAAATCAAAATCCATGAGCTTAAACCTACCACATCTTATTCTTAAGAACACAACACGCGTCGCAAATAAGTTTGATAGATCAAGAGCAATTGAGCAAGAAAGCGTTCGTAAAAATCCAGAAGAATATAAGGCCCATAAAGAAAGACTTGGATCATCCTTTAAAATTCTAAAAATTGAATTGGCACATAGGAGAAGCCATAGGACGATATTATTGGATGCAATTGAAGTTGTTGAAATTCGTTTTTTTATCCCTTTTAGTGATGGTGCCAGATTTAATACGCGAACTCGCTTTTTAAGAGATTTTGGTTTAAGCCCTGTTTTTTTTAAAGATTTTAATCGTACTGTTCTATTTGCAATAGTTGATGCCAAGAAATTTGCTACATTTGATACTCTACTAAATCAATATATAAGTAGTGATGATAGTGTTGCCCCACATGATCAGAAGTATGCAATAATGACAATATTGTTTGATGTGAGATATCATACAGCTAAGCAAATTCAAAATTATTGCAACGAGGATTTAGTTTTTGAATTAATTAAGAATAATGAACATTTAGATTCAAAATATAAATCTCAACGAACCGAATTAGAAGATCTGCTTAATATTAGGGTTTTATCAGGAGATATTGAATCTTTCGAATTCGGTGCGTACGATAACCTGCTTCAGTTGAAGGGTGTAAATAAGGAACAGCTATTAGAATTGGTCAATAATTTTGATATTTTGGTGCAAGCTCATTCTGTGCGAAGTTCAAAAATTGGTCCAGATCGATATAATCAACAGAAGTTAACATGGGATCTAAAGATAAGTAGCAGTGCGCATACGACTACAGTTGTAGGTATATTAGACAATGGAGTTAGGCGTATTGAACCAATTCAAGAAATCGTAATAGGTGGATATAGCATCAAGGATGATAAACCTCTGAATCCCAGTAATCCACATGGTACCGTTGTTGCAAGTCTTGCAGCAGTTGGCGAGAGTTTTTTTTCTGGGAAAGAAGAACTGGTTGCAGATGCCGACATTTTTTCAATAAAAATTATAGATGATTTTGAGGGCTATATTGACGTTTTTAAAGTAGTGGAAGCAATAAGAAATGCTCATCATCAAAATAATATTAAGCTTTTTAATCTTTCGGTTTGTGGATTTGGAAAACTGTATAACGAGGCACCTTCATTTTACGCTTATCTTCTAGATAAGCTAACCTATGAAGAGGATATTTTAATTTTTATTGCAGTAGGAAATCTAGGTAGTAATGATATTCATGAAATGCAGTCTAATCCACATAATCTTCATTATTATCCCAACCACTTCTATAATCCAGATGAGTTAACTCATTATCATACTTGCGAGAACTCCAATCTTTGTGTTCCTGCAGAAAGTATGAACAATATTTCTGTGGGTGCCTTAGCAGATAATTTTCGGCCAGAAACTGAGTCTGGGCTCAGTCCCGATAAGAAGCATCCTGCATATTACACTCGTAAAAATCATTATGATTTTAAGCAGAAGCCTAATGGCGGTACATTCAGTCAAAATCATCTAAATGTAAATTTGTTCAAACCTGATATTGTGATGCCTGGTGGTGATAGTTTCAACGACGAATCTAGGATGCAAGTTTTAGGATTTGGCGAATTTGGAGATGATTTCTATTCCTTTGATTCAGGAACGAGTTTAGCGTCACCCTTAGCGGTGAATTTGGCGGTACAGCTTTTGAATTTGTATCCAAATTTAGCTCTGCTTTCTGTCAAAGCTTTGTTGTTAAATAGTGCTAAGAGTATTCCAGAAACGTATTTGGAGAGCGGATTTAATAAGAGAAGAGATGCGATGGCTTTTAAATTATTTGGTGAAAGTTTTAATGAATTAGACTCAAATCAAAGAAGAGATGTCAACAAGAAAATCTTGGGTGTTAAAGACATAAATAGAGCATTGGTAGGATTAGGTATGCCTAATCGCGATAAACTTTTGTATTCAAGTGAAAGTGATGTGTCATTTTTGATAGAAGATTTGATTGAAAATGATTGTCATAAAGTTATTATACTCAACATCCCCCAATATTTACTTAATAGCAGCGTAACGACGTGTTTATCAATTGATGCTACATTATGTTTCAAGGTCAATCCAGCTTGGGGGAACCATACTGATTATAACCCTTTGCACATTTCGTTTAATTTCATCAATGGAATTATCAGTTCAGAAGATGAACTCGCTGAAATTATTTCGAATCGAAGTCACCCTTATTTTCAGAATTTTTGGGATGACGAAATTACAAAGCTTGAACAAAAAAAAGTTTCTGGAAATATATCTAGAACTGATAATAAACGTCTGAGTGAATTGAAATTGAAATTAAGAAATAAATTATTAGGAGTTAAGGCTTCAATACCTAAGTGGTCAGAGGATTTTTTTCCATTAGTAAATAAACCTCTATCTAATAGACAACAAATGAAAATTAATATAACAAAAAATGAAATCAAAAAAATAGGAAATAAACTAGCTATTGTTTTTCGTTGTGCAGTAAAAGACAATTTAGATTTTGATTTAGAGGAGTGGAAAAGTGTTACGCCTGAACATCAATTTTCTTTAGCAGTTCGAATTAAGGATCAGTCACCAGAAAATACGGAAAGTGCTGGTTTATATAGCGAGTTACAGCAGGTAAATACAATGGAAGTTGTACAAAATAACATCGTTGGATTAGAGGGGATAGTCGATGCCCAAATTTAAGGTATAGATAATGCTTCTTTTTCATTAATTAGTAAATCATGCCATACTTCTGTGTCGATAATTGGAATAGATACTTCCGTTTCATTCATAGAAAGTAAACTCTGTTTAATAGCTCCAATTAGGGACTTTTGAATGCTATAGTACGAGAGACCCACGGCTATTTTAATTATTTCACCTAAGGAAATCTTATTGCTAAAGGCGAATTGTTCTTCTTTCAAAATAAGATCAATTAGTTCTTCTATTTGATTTTGGCCAGGTAAATCTAGTGAAATTGATAGATCGAATCGACGTAGCAAGGCTTCATCAACCATATCTTTTTGATTTGTAGCACAAATGACCATACTATCTTGAGGTAAATAGTCAAGTAGCTGCAATATTGTATTAACCACACGTTTCATTTCTCCGTGGTCCTGATTATAGTCACGAACTTTCCCTAGAGAATCAAATTCATCAAAAAAGATAATAGAATTTTCATTCGACGCCTTTTGAAATACTTTTGCTAAATTTTTGCTGGTCTCACCTAATTTTGAAGAAACAATAGCGCCAAGATTAACGACTATCATTGTTTTATCAAGTTCGCCCGCAATTACATAAGAGGCAAGAGTTTTACCACAACCTGAAGGTCCATGTAAAATTAATTTGTTAGAAATCGGAAGTTGATACTTTTTAAGAATAAAACTTCTATGGTGTTCTTCTAGAAAACTTTGTAATTTGTTTTTGTTTTGTGTCGTGCAAATTAAATTAGCTAAAGTATAATCTGATTTTAATTTCTCCAAGATTAATTCATCAGTTTCTCTGTCATTAAGTTGCTGATAATGCGATGGAGAGCCTACTTTAAGCAAAGGTTCTTGTCTTTTTCTTCGGTCACTTTCGCGCAACAGAGTTTCAAGTTGCAAAGCAAAGTTTACTTTTTTACTATTTTTATTGTGCGTGATGAAATCATTCAATGTAGACAATAGCTTTGTCTGATCATTTTCTAGACCAAATCGTGCAATATCTTTGATGTAATCGTGTAGTCCCATTTATCCGCATTTAATGCCAAAGACAAAGGTACAAAAAGTACATTTTAGTCAGGCAATTGTATTTGGTGAAGTTAATTAAAATAGTCCTTGTATTATAAAGTTTCAATGAGAAAAGTATTTTATTGTTGTAAGGTGTTGTTTTTGGCTTTTGTTCGGATACACTAATAGCAAAAATTAAAAATTCACATTAGAGCAAAATTCAGGGCAATAAATAGTGTCCTTCAATTATTAATAGGTTTACCAGCCGGAACTACAAAGTATCTTCTGAACGAGATAGTGAAAATTGCACCTAGCATGCTTACAGGTTCAAAGATTTTAGTTGTGTGATGATATCAAGTTTAGTTTAACTGAACTATTCATTAAGAAAGAATCAACTGAGAAAAGTTGTGCTTTGAATTTGACTTGTAATTCTGCCAAATACGCACCATCCTAAAATACCATGCTATGCATTTAAATTTTTCTTGCATATCATTTTAGATTTCTTAATGTCTCCTATCGTAGTAGAATAATAATTGTATATTTGGCTGTATAAAGGCACGAAATTTGGTAGCTAACGTTAAATTATATTAATTGATTTAACTATTTCTAAACTTGATCCCAAGTTATACCAATTTAATAATTAATATTCGGCTAATAGACAACATAAGCGTATTGAAAATAACTTCTATATTTGCAAAACAAAGGATGCGTACACAATTGAAAGTGATCTCATTCTTTTGGCAAAATTAGAAGTCGTAATTTTAAATACGATAAACTAATTAAGATCTGAAAACACAAATGATAAGATGAAGACAATCCGGGAGCTTCTGAAAAAAATATATGTTGGAGACAACGTTGTAAACTTGACAGAGATTCGCTATTTACCTAGATGGATCATCTTGTTTATTGACGTGCTCATTCTTTTGGTTTCCGTGGTTCTTTCTTACGGAATCCTTTTCACTCTTGGGGTTTCGCCATACAATTCCTTAAGCCTTTTTAGCAAATACCTTCTAATTGTTGGAGTGAACGTATTTTTTATGTTTCTCTTTCGGACCTATTCAGGTATTATTAGGCATTCCACTTTTATAGACTTATTTAAACTTCTTGCAGCGAGTTTTTTTAGTGCGATTACACTAGAACTAACCAATTTGTTTGCATCTGTTTTCGCAGATGTGAAGGTGATACGAACACCAGTTCTGGTGGTGTATTTCGCAGTATCCTTTACACTGCTTTTTGTTTTCAGACTTATTGTAAAGGAAGTTTTTCAATTAGCAAGAGAATTTAAAAGAAGCGCATCGAAAAAAAGAATTCTTGTACTTGGAATTGATGATCAATCTGTTGCAATAGCAAGAGTAATATTAGACAATACGCATTTGCCTTATCACTTGGCTGGATTTTTGACTTCTCGTCAAGATTCAAATCGCGTGAGACTCCTTGGAAAACCCATTTTGACGAAAGACAAAATTGAGAATTCCACCAGGGAAGAACTTAATATTGATGGAGTACTTGTGATCAAAGAGATGATGTCTCGCCAAGAAATGAATGACTGGGTAAATCTCTTCCTCGCTAAGGATATTCAAGTTTACAAAGCTCCTTCTGTTCAGAAATTAAGAGAGAATGATTTGGGGAATACATTTAAGAATCTCCAAATTGAAGATTTACTTAATCGTAGACCAATTAAGATTGAAAGTGAAGAAGTAAAGAGAAGACACCACGGGAAGAATATATTAATTACTGGAGGCGCAGGATCTATTGGTAGTGAAATTGTTCGTCAAGTAGCACAGTTTGATCCAGCCCTTGTTGTGGTTCTGGACCAAGCGGAAACTCCTCTTTATGAAATCGAGCACGAGGTTAAAAAATTGTTCCCACACATTAATTTCAAATTTGTGATGTTAGATGTAGCGAACTATTCAAGACTTCGTTCCGTATTTGAATTGTACAAGTTCTCCATGGTCTATCATGCAGCTGCTTACAAGCATGTACCTCTGGTTGAAGAGAATCCGCACGAAGCTATCTTCACGAATGTTTTAGGAAGCAAGAATTTAGCTTGCCTCGCAAGTGAATTTAAAGTAAACCGTTTTGTAATGGTTTCTACAGACAAGGCAGTGAACCCAACGAATGTGATGGGTGCTACGAAAAGAACGGCTGAACTTTTTGTTCAATCTCTTCAAAATATAGAAGGAAACACCACCAAATTCATTACCACCCGTTTTGGAAATGTACTAGGATCAAACGGTTCCGTAATTCCATTGTTTAAAAGACAAATTGAAGAAGGTGGTCCAGTTACAATAACACACCCTGAAATCACCCGGTATTTTATGACCATTCCTGAAGCCTGTGAACTTGTGCTTCAAGCGGGTACCATGGGGGAAGGAGGAGAGGTCTTTGTATTTGACATGGGAGAGCCTATGAAGATCTTGGATTTGGCCAAGCGAATGATTAAGCTTTCTGGATTTGAAGTAGATCGCGACATCAAAATTATTTACACGGGTTTAAGACCAGGGGAGAAATTATATGAAGAATTATTAAGTGACGATACGAAAACACTTCCAACGCATAATGAGAAAATCATGATATCGAAAGATCCAACTATGATTTATGCAGATATCAATTACATGGTTGAAAAGTTGGTAGCAGTCTCTGAAAGACCAGAGAAAAGAGAAGTAGTGAGAGCTTTAAAACAAATTGTGCCAGAATATATTAGCAATAACTCAGTATACGAAGAATTAGATGCACATCTTTAAGGGAAGGTAGATTAAATGTTAGTATAGATTTGTTTGAAATGAAGCTAGTGGTATATTTATTGTAAGTGTGGGTTCATTGATTTTATAGAAACAAACTGGAAATTAAACGTATTATTAATTATATTTAGCAAAGCAGAATTGAATGAATTTTTAGATTTTGTATTCAGAATTTAAATGGAATTTATATCTTGTGTGAATAGTTCCTTAAATATCGGTCTCTCTGGAGGCCATTAATAGCAGTCCTATAAAATAAAAAGTTACTTTTACAATATCCTTAGACTATGAAAAACTCTTTTTTATTATTTTTCGCCTTACTTATGCTTTCTTCATGTAAATTATTTGAGGGAGCGGGTGCAGATAAAGATGAGAATGCGCTTCATTATATGAAGAACATTGAACAAGTAGCTCTTGAAGAGTCCCGTCGCAATACACAGCCTCACTTGCAAATTGGAGATGAAGTTCAAATCATTGTTTCTGCTTTAGATACCGATGTCGCTAGACCTTTTAATCAAAATTATTCCTCTGGGCAAACTATAAGAGATGGAAGTCAACCAAGTGGAAATCAAATTACAACTAGACCCGCAACGGTGGCACCTACTTATCGAATTGCGGAAGATGGATTTATTGATTTCCCCGTACTTGGCAAAGTTAAAGCGAGTGGAATCACTGTCCATGAACTTGGAGAATTCCTTCGTTCAAAAATCAAAAGATACATTAAGGAGCCTTCAGTAAACATTAAGCTTTCAAATTATAGAGTTTCTGTTTTGGGAGAAGTGAAAAGTCCTGGTAAATTTATAGTTCCGGAAGCGCGTGCTACTTTATTAGAAGCCTTAGGGATGGCAGGAGATTTAACGGTATTTGCGAAACGAGATGATGTTTTAGTGATTCGAAATGAAGGTGGACAAGTTTCTCAGGCAAGGATTGATTTAACGGATGCGAACTTTATAAACTCTCCTTATTATAATTTAGTGCAAGGAGATGTAGTTTATGTACTGCCTAACAAAACACAAGAGCGAATTTCAAAACGTGACCCTAACAATGCGATTTACATTTCAATTGCCTCTATTCTTGTCACTATTTTGGCTCTAGTAATCAGAAAATAAACAATATTCGTTCTAATTATTTCAATGATGGATCAACATACTTATAATGAAGACACGCAAAGTGCTGAATTAAATTTAAAGGAATTATTGAAGCCTTATTTAAGAAGGTGGATATGGTTTGTAGTTTCGGCTGCAATACTATTAATACTCGCTGCTATTTATCTAAGATACTCAACCCCAATTTATAAAACGACCTCAACTGTTTTAATTAAGGATGCAAAAAAGACATCTTCCTTAGAAGAGGGACTATTGCAGGATCTTTCAGGTTTAGGGGGAATGCAGACTGCAAGTGTAGATAATGAGTTGGAGATATTTAAGTCTAAGAAATTAATGCGTGAAGTTGTTACAAAAAACAATTTGCAAACTAAGCTCACAACTGATGCAACGATAAAAAATACAGAGCTATTTAATTCGACTACTCCTTTGTTCGTAAATGTTATTACTGAGAAACCAAAAAGCGTCCAGCCCCTTTTACCCATTACGATTAAAATTAAAGGAGATGTTCTTATTCTTAGTTCAGAGGAGTTAGAGAACGACATCAAAACGACCTACAATAAAACGATAGGGCTACCCTTTGCGAATATAATGATAACCAAAAATCCAAATTTCCAGAACAAAGACAAAATTTCAGATTTAAAGTTATTTTTTGCAACCACAGAGAAGAGAATTGATGAATTACAAAAGTTATTATCCGCGAATTTAGTCGGTAAAAATACTTCAGTTATTGAACTTTCAATAAACTATCCTGAAAGAAATAAAGCTGAGCAAATCATTAACAGCTTAGTTCTCGCATACAATGAAGATGCGATTGCTGATAAAAATTCGGAATCGCAAAAAACGAAAGAGTTCATTGATGAACGAATTAATATTCTCGCGGATGAACTAGGTGATGTGGAATCAGAGAAGGAGAGGTTCCAGGCTTCTAATGGTATAACAGATTTAGCCACTGAAGCAGAGATTAATTTGAAGACAGCGCAAGAAGCGAGGTCCAAGCAGTTAGAAGTAGATGCACAATTAGAACTCACGAATGCTCTAATAAGTCATTTGAATAAACAAAAGGTCGGAATATTGCCTGGTAACATTGGATTGAATAATGCTGAAGTTTCTAGTTCCATTATGACTTATAATCAATTGGTTATGGAGAGAAATCGGCTTTTAGAAACTGCAACAGCGCAACACCCGAGTGTTATTGATTTGAACAAGCAGATTAATTCCATGAGATCATCAGTATTGCAAAGTTTACAAAGCAATCGAAATGGGCTTAATATCGCATCGAGAGAGTACGAACAAGAACAGAATAAAGTTGCGGGGAAAATTTCAAAGATTCCATCCTTGGAAAAGATTTTTAGAGGTATTGAAAGACAACAGCAAATTAAAGAGAGCTTATATTTGCTTTTACTTCAGAAACGAGAAGAAACAGCAATATCTTTGGCAATTACCGCTCCTAAAGCTCGGATTATTGATAAGGCATATAGCACTCCTAATCCAGTTTCCCCGAAAAAGAATATAATATATCTTAGTGCACTTTTAATTGGACTTTTCATTCCGTTTGGAATAATCTATATTTTAGAATTGCTTAACACAAAAGTCAATTCAAAACATGACATTGAAAAATTAACTAAAACTCCAATTTTAGCTGAATTACCTTCTATCGAAAAAGGCCAGTCTGAAGTTATAAAAATAAATGACCTGTCTCCACTTGCCGAGGCTTTTAGAATTTTAAGTACTAATCTTACTTTTATGTTACCTAAGAAGAGCTCAAGCAATGTAATTCTTGTTACGTCTTCAGTGAAAGGAGAAGGTAAGACATTCGTATCTGTGAATTTTGCGATGGTGTTAGCAGCACCCACAAAAAGAGTCGTGATTATTGGAGCTGACGTTCGAAATCCGCAGTTTCAACGTTATGGGGCTTTTGCTAAAAAATTGAATGGATTTACTGAATACTTATACGATGAATCAACGAAGCTAGAATCGATTATTCATACCTCTGAAAATAATAAGCACTTAGATGTTATCTATACAGGTACAATACCGCCGAATCCGACGGAATTATTAAGTAACGGTAGAGTTAATGATTTAATTGATGAATTAAGAAAAACCTATGATTACATCATATTTGATACAGCCCCATTAATGCTTGTTACAGATACTTTCTTGATTTCAGATGTCGCTGATGCTACAATTTATGTTACTAGATCAGGCTATACGGAGAAAGCACTTTTAGATTTTGCAAATAATAATATTGAATCGAAGAAAATTCAGAATGTTGGATTTGTTATTAATGATGTGCCGAAAAGCCATTTTGGTTACGGTAATAAGTATGGATATGGATACGGGTACGGGGAACAAGATTTATCCATAAAAGAAAAATTTCTTAAAATTTTTGCGAGGGAAGAACAATAATTAGAATATTTAAAACTTCAACTTGATTTGTAGCATAAATTATATTAAGCATCATATTCACCTCGCTTACCTGATTCAAACAGTGTGATTTTTGAAAATATTATTCAATAAGATTTTGGTAATAAATAGATATATGGGCAATCGACAGGGATTATTGACATCCGTATAAAGTCATTTGCAAATCAAGATTTAATATAAAGAACGAGGCAATCAAACTAAATGGCTCAGAAAGTATAATTTAATAAATAGTAATTTTATTAGATGTTTTACTCGTAAATGTTCTACAAATTCCTTTGTTTTTGTGATATCTTCTTAAACCTTGCTTAGTTAAGAAGTTGGAATTTAAAAATATTATTAGAATTAATTCAAGAAATAAACTAGTGAGATAAGTATGAAAAAAATTGGAGTAATAGGTCAGGGTTATGTAGGTTTACCTCTGGCCATAGAGTTTTCAAAATATTTTCCAGTAATCGGATTTGATATAGATTCGAAAAGAGTAGCGGAGTTGAATAGGGGACAAGACCATACGTTAGAGGCAGACCTCGATCAATTAAGTGCATCCATCCAAATCGCAAAGGAATCCAAGTTTGAAAAAGGATATGTCGCGACGGGGGACTTAAAACTATTACAAACTGCCAACATTTTCATTGTAACGGTACCGACACCAATTGATGAATATAATGCCCCTAATTTAGGTCCACTTCGAAAAGCATCCGAAATGCTTGGTAAAATTCTGAAATTAGACGATATTGTAATTTATGAATCCACAGTTTTTCCAGGTTGTACTGAAGAGATATGTGTACCTGTCTTAGAGGAATTCTCTAATCTAAAATTCAATCGTGATTTTTATGTAGGCTATTCACCAGAACGTATTAATCCGGGAGACAAAGTAAATACGTTGACTACCATTGTCAAAGTAACATCTGGATCCACTCCACATATTGCGGAGGAAATTGATCAACTTTACAGGACAATTATTAAGGCAGGAACACATAAAGCACCTTCAATTAAAGTGGCAGAAGCATCTAAAGCAATTGAAAATGCACAAAGAGATGTGAATATCTCTTTCGTCAATGAATTGGCATTAATTTTTGATCGTGTTGGAATCGACACAAATGACGTATTAGCAGCAGCTGGTACTAAGTTCAATTTCTTAAAGTATCGACCTGGTTTAGTAGGTGGACACTGTATTTCAGTTGACCCCTATTACTTAGCCCATAAAGCAACCCAGTTAGGATATCATCCAGAAGTAATTTTATCAGGACGCCGAGTCAACGATCGGATGGCCTCTTTTGTAGCGTCTAAGACAGTTAAGTTGATGATTGGTAAAGGTACTCAGATTAATGTAGCAAATGTTTTGATTTTGGGAGTAACATTCAAAGAAAATTGTCCTGATATTAGAAATACGAAAGTGATTGACATTTACAAAGAATTGGTCGAATACGGTGTCAATGTAGATATTTTTGACCCTTGGGCAAGTAAAACTGAAGTTTTCGAAGAATATAATGTGTCAATTATTGAGCAACTTAAAACAGATAAAAAATACGAAGCAATAATTGTTGCGGTAGCGCATGATGAATTTTTAGAATTGGATCTTTCAGAAATTAAAGCAAAAAATGCAATAGTTTTTGATACTAAAGCATGCATGGATAGAAATATTGTTGATAGTAGATTATAGAAATGAAAAAAATTTTAATTACAGGAGGGGCTGGATTCATAGGATCACACGTAGTTCGACGTTTTGTTAAAAACTATCCAAACTATTATATAATAAATCTCGACGCCTTAACTTATGCCGGTAATTTAGAAAATCTGAGAGATATTGAATCCTCAGAAAATTATCAATTTATTAATGGTGACATTACCGACGCTAAAACTATATTGGATATTTTCCAAAAGCACCGACCAGACGGAGTCATCCATCTAGCTGCAGAATCTCATGTTGATCGATCAATTAACAATCCTTTGGATTTTGTTATGACCAATGTAATAGGAACAGTGAATTTATTGAACGCTGCAAAAGAAATTTGGAAAGACGATTATGAAGACAAAAGATTTCATCATGTGTCTACAGATGAGGTGTATGGAGCCCTTGGTGAAACAGGCTTGTTTACCGAGGAAACTAGGTATGATCCACATTCTCCTTATTCGGCGTCGAAAGCATCATCTGATCACTTAGTTCGTGCTTATGCAGATACTTATGGTTTCCCTGTGGTCATAACTAATTGTTCTAATAATTATGGACCCAATCATTTTCCAGAGAAACTAATCCCACTGTGTATTCATAACATAATCCATAATAAAGCCTTGCCTATTTATGGTAATGGAAAATATACTCGTGATTGGTTGTATGTTATTGACCATGCAAGAGCAATTGACCTCGTTTTCCATGATGCTAAAAATGGGACCACATACAATATTGGTGGTTTCAATGAGTGGCAAAATATTGATTTAGTTAAAGAATTATGCCGGCAAATGGATGCTAAATTGGGACGGCCTCCAGGAGCAAGCGAGCAATTAATTACCTTTGTAAAAGATAGGCCAGGTCATGATTTACGGTATGCTATTGATGCAACTAAAATTCAGAAAGAGTTAGGTTGGGAGCCAAGTGTAACATTTGAAGAAGGTTTGGCGAAAACAATAGACTGGTTCCTAACTAATGAAGAATGGTTGAATAATGTTACCAGTGGAGCATATCAAAATTATTATAAAAAACAGTATAAATAGGAGACGTTCTTTCAGATTAACTCAAAACTAAACATATGAAAGGAATAATATTAGCGGGAGGCTCTGGTACAAGATTACACCCTCTGACCATAGCTGTTTCTAAACAACTACTCCCTGTCTATGATAAACCAATGATTTACTATCCATTGTCGGTCTTGATGTTAGCAGGCATCCGTGAGATTCTTATAATATCAACCCCACATGATTTGCCCAATTTCCAAAAGCTTTTTGGAGATGGTGGTCAATTAGGGATTGAATTAAGCTACGCAGAGCAACCTAACCCAGATGGATTAGCACAAGCATTTATTATTGGGGAAGAATTTATAGGAGGTGATGATGTCTGTTTGGTATTAGGTGATAATATATTTTACGGTGCAGGTTTACAGAAGCTATTAACGTCATCAGTAAAAACAGTAAAAGAAGAAGGTAAAGCTATTGTTTTTGGTAATTATGTAAATGACCCACAACGTTACGGAGTAGCTGAATTTGATAAAGAAAATAATGTGATAAGCATTGAAGAAAAGCCGCAACATCCGAAATCTAATTTTGCTGTTGTGGGGCTGTATTTTTATCCAAACTCTGTAATCGAAATTGCTAAAAATGTTAAACCTTCCAATCGAGGAGAATTAGAAATAACTTCTGTAAATCAATACTATCTAGAACAATCCAATTTAAAACTTCAAATATTTAGCAGAGGTTTTGCATGGTTAGATACCGGAACTCATGAGGCTTTAACAGAGGCTACGGAATTTGTAAAAGCTGTTGAAAAGCGAACAGGACTAAAAATTGCTTGTTTAGAAGAAATCGCCATTAATTATAACTGGATCAGTAAAATGGAGGTTTCGGTAAATATTAAAGATCTCAAAGGTGATTATTTTGATTATTTAAAAAAAATAACAAAAGACTAAATGTCCTTACGAAAACAGACATTCTCAGGTTTAATATGGACCGTTTTAGACACTTTTGCTATTAAAGGATTATCATTTGTTGCTACTATTATCCTTGCAAGAATATTAGGCCCTGCAGAGTTTGGGTTAATAGGAATGATTACAGTTTTTATCGCGCTTGGTACCTCTTTAGTTGATAGCGGATTGTCATCTTCGTTAATAAGGACTCAGAAGGCGAACGATAAAGATTATTCGACAGTGTTTTATCTTAACATTGCGACTAGTATTTTTGTATATTTTATTTTATTTTACACAGCACCGTATATTGCCAAATTTTATGATCAGAATATCCTTACTTCTATAATTAGATTGTATTGTTTAAGCTTTATAATTTCTGCTTTTTCTGCCGTTCAAATAGCTATTCTTACACGTGATATGAATTTTAAAAAACTCATGAAGATAAATGTGCCAGGAACTATACTTGGGGTAGGGGTCGGTTTAACATTAGGTTATTTTGGTTACGGAGTGTGGAGCATAGTTTGGATGTATCTTACTACTCAAGTTATTCAGTCTATGATTTTGTGGTTAAGTTCGGAGTGGAAACCTACATTGACATTTGATTGGATAAGAATGAAATATCATTATGGATTTGGGTATAAATTAATGTTATCAGGAGTTTTAAATACTAGTTTTAGTAATTTATATAATATTGTAATAGGAAAATTTTTCCCCGTGCAAGTGCTAGGATATTACGAAAGAGCTTATTCCTTTAATCAATACCCAGTAACAACTTTAATTGGAGTGATTAATAAAGTAACTTATCCTTTGCTGTCTAGTATACAAACAGAGGAAAATCGTATTGAAAAAGTATATCAACAGTTGATCAAATTTTCATTTTTTGTTACAGCCCCTTTAATGATTGGACTGTCAGCAGTTGCAGAGCCCCTATTCTTACTTGTTTTAGGAGAGCAATGGATCCCAGCAGTTCCCTTTTTCCAAATTTTATGTTTGAGCTCGATTCTTTTACCAATACATTCGTTAAATTTAAATATTTTGAAAGTATATGGAAGAAGTGATTTGTTTTTGAAGCTTGAAATATTAAAGAAAATAATAATTACAGTTAGTATTATTATCGCTTTTCAATTTGGGATATATGGATTATTATGGAGTAGTGTAATTACATCCGTTATTGCTTTAATAATTAATACTCATTATAGTGCTCCTTTTATAAAATATTCTACTAAAAAACAACTTTTAGACTTAATTCCAGTGTTAATTATTTGTGGTGTCATGTTTTGTATAATGTCTGGAGCAATGTCTCTGATTAATGATTTTAATTCTATATTTAAAACCTTGCTTACGGGGATATTGGGCGGCTTGGTTTATTTTGGATTAAGTTATTCTACTAAAAATGAGTCTTTAATTTATTTACTAACTTTACTTAAAGATAAAAAAAACAAAATATGATACCGGTAACAAAACCCTTTCTTCCACCGATAGAAGAATATGAGAAATATATTGTTGATATTTGGCAGCGCCAATGGCTGACCAATATGGGTCCATTAGCATCTGATCTGGAGATGAAATTAAAGAAGCATTTAGGTTTGAAACATTTATTGTTTGTAACTAATGGAACTGTAGCTTTGCAAATGGCAATTAAGGCATTGAATTTAAATGGCGAGATTATTACTACACCATTTTCATTTGTCGCGACCACAAGTAGCATTGTTTGGGAAGGGTGTACACCAGTTTTTGTCGATATTGACAATGAGAGTCTTTGTATTGATCCATCTAAAATTGAAGAAGCAATTACAGAAAAAACATCTGCTATCTTAGCAACCCATGTCTACGGTAACCCTTGTGATGTTATTACTATTGAAAAGATAGCTCGAAAATATAACTTAAAAGTAATTTATGATGGTGCCCACGCATTTGGTGTGCAATTAAATGGGAAATCTATATTTGAATATGGAGATATTTCAACTTGCTCGATGCATGCCACTAAATTATATCACAGTACTGAAGGGGGATTCATAGTTACTAGAGATGCGGAATTATTAAAAAAAATGGCGCATATCCGTAATTTTGGGATCTCAGGCTATGATTCATTTTCGGAATTAGGTTTAAACGGCAAAAATTCAGAATTACATGCTGCAATGGGATTAGTTAATTTAAATTATATTACAGCTATTCATAACAAAAGAAAGCTGCTTACAGAATATTATGATGAGAAATTACAAAGCCTTAAAGCCTTAAAGCCAGTTTGGCATAAACAGGCAAATTTGAATTATGCATATTATCCAATTATTTTAGAAAATGAAGAACTATTATTGGAAATTAAAGCAAGCCTAGATAAAAGTGAAATATTTACTCGAAGATATTTTTATCCGTCGTTAGCTTCGTCTTTACCTTATCTTGAATCAAAATCTTTTGCTATAACGGAAGATGTTTCTAAAAGAGTACTGTGCTTACCTCTATACTATGATTTGACTGAGGAAGAAATTGATTTAATTGCCCGTCTAATGCTAAGAACCCAAAATAATTAAAGTAAAAATGGATAGTTACTTTTTTGTTCCAGGTACAAAATTGCATAAAATTGCAGATATTGAAAAATTAGGTATTTCAAAAATTATTATTGATTTAGAAGACGCTGTAAAAGTTTCGGAAAGGGAAGAGATTTTAAAAAACATAAAAACAGACCCACTTTATCAAAGTTTTTATGTTCGAGTTCCATTATATGACGAGACAGAAAAATTAAATACTTCGATTTTAACCAATTTGTATAGTGAGGGTTTTAGAAAATTTGTATTTCCGAAAATTCAAAAAGCCTCTGATTTTGAAAGAATAATTTCGGAAAGAGATTATTTAAATTTACAAGTAATATTGCTTATAGAAAATGCTAGATTCTTTTTTGAAGTAAAAGATGTTTTAATTAAATATGAATTTTGTTTTTCAGGGATTGGAATTGGTAGTCATGATTTTATGGCTGAAATTGGTGGCGTTCACGATTTGAAAAACTTAGAATATGTTCGGCAGAAAATATTGTATTTGGCAAGAATGATAAACATACAAGCAATTGATATTGCGTCAATGGAACTGAGAGCTGAAAGTTTATTAGAAGAAGAAATTAAAGACGGAATCTATAAAGGATATGACGCTAAGTTCTTTATTCACCCATGGCAAATCCAGCTTTTTAAATCAATATCTTTGTATAGTGATGATGAATTAAGTTGGGCTTTAAAGGTTGAAACGGAATATGGCAAAGTAGCAAATCAAGCAGAGTTCAATCCAGTCATAATTGACGGCCAAATTATTGAACGACCACATTTGAGAAAAGCAATGAAAATTATTAGATATTATGAAACCAAGTAATTTAGGGAATTTTTTCGAAGATTTTATGGTGGGTGAAACAATTGCACATTCACTATCTAAAACTATTTTTGAAAGTGACAATAATTTATTCAGTTTGTTAACGATGAATCATCATCCTGTACATCTTAATTTAGAACACTGTGCTAGTCACCAGCATAAACAGATTTTGGTTGTTGGTACATTGGTTTTTAGTTTGGCAGTGGGTATAACCGTTCCTGATATTAGTGGTAAAGCAATAGCTAATTTAGAATATGAGTCGGTAAAACATTTAGGACCGGTTTTTATTAATGATACTATTTATGCAAAAACAGAAGTGCTTGATAAATGGGAAACCTCCGCGAAAAATAGAGGAGTGGTCTATGTAGAAACAGTTGTCTATAATCAGAGAAGTGAGAATGTATTGACTTTTAGAAGAAAAGTTTTAATTCCTAAGAAAGAAGAAATATGAGTGATTACCTAATGCGAAGTTTGCTATTTGTGCCAGCCCATAATCAAAGGTTGATGGATAGTGCCACTAAAGCTGATGCAGATATCTTACTTTTTGATATAGAGGATTCTGTACAACCACCAGAAAATAAACAGAAAGCACGTGAATTAGTTGTCCAAATGGTTACGGATGGTGCTTTTAAGAATAAAATTATTTTTCCAAGAATCAATGACAGAGAAAGCGGGCAATTATTAAAAGATGTTTCTGAACTTACTATAGATGGAATTGCAGGTTTTATGTATCCAAAAGCTAAAAAGGGGGAGGATATTTATTTTTTTGATAAACTGCTCGAGACGATTGAATATGAAAAAGGCATTCCGGTAGGAACATTTAAGATTATTCCGCTTATTGAAACTGCATCTGCAGTACTCAACGCTCAAGAGATATGTAATGCTTCATCGAGAGTTGTGGCCATTGCTTTTGGGTCGGAGGATTTTATTGCTGACTTAGAGGGACAACATGATTTAGAACATGAAAGTTTGTTTGTATCTCGTAATATGATAGCATTAGCTGCTAGAGCTTGTAAAGTAATTCCAATTGACACGGTCCATGTCAGAGTCAAAGATTTAGAAGATTTAGAAAATAATTTGATTTTATCTAAAAAATTAGGTTTTGAAGGCATGTTGTGCTTAAACCCAATCGAACTTCCTTTAGTTCATAGATATTATTCTCCATCATCGCAGGATGTTTATGAAGCTGAAGAAATATTGCGGTTAGATAAGGAAGCAAGACAAAATAATCAAGGAGTAGCTATTATGAATGGTAAATTTGTTGGGCCACCTTTTGTCTTAAAAGCTAATAAAATTTTAGAGAAAAATCGAAAAATCAACCAAAGGTAAAAATGAAAAAATTAATAATTTTAGGAGGTCGAGGAATCGGTATGATTGCCGCTTCTGTTGCAAATGACTTGGGTACTTATGAAGTTTTAGGTTTTCTTAACGATGTTGTTCCTATCGGTGAAAAAGTAGGAATATATAATGGTTATAAGGTTATTGGCGTATCAAGCGATGTAGAAAAATACTTGCATGATGAAAATGTTTATTTCTTTATAGGATATGTTGGAATGAAAAATGAAAAAGAAGTTTTTAATAAAATTACTTCATTAGGAATTCCTTCTCATCGGTTTGCAACACTAATTCACCCTACAGCGATTATTCCCAAAGGATTTTGCTCTATTGGCAACGGCGTATTGATGGCACCACTAGCACAATTGTCACCTGATACTACTGTCGAAGATAATTGTATTCTTCTTGCAAATTCATTTTTAGGTCATGATAGCACAATGAAACGTTTTTCACATATTACCGCAAATAGTGTTGTAGGGGGAAATGTTTTACTAGGAAGAGGTGCTCACGTAGGAACAAATGCTACTATTAGGGAAAACGTATCTATAGGTGACTTTGCTCTGGTAGGTTCAGGTTCTGTTGTATTAAAAGATGTTTCAGAGAATTCAATAGTTGTTGGTAATCCAGCGAAGACTTTAATAGATAGGTAGTAACATGATGCAGCCATTAGTGTCAATATGTTGTTTAGCATTTAATCACGAGAAATACATCCGTGAATGTCTTGACGGCTTTATTAAGCAAAAATGTGATTTTGAATTTGAAATATTAATTCATGATGATGCCTCGACTGATGGAACACAGGAGATAATAAAAGAATATCAATTAAATTATCCGAAAATTGTTAAGCCGATCCTCCAAACTGAAAATACATATTCGAAAGGAATAAGAGCGACAATAGAATATAATTTTCCACGAGCAAAAGGAAAATATATCGCTATGTGTGAAGGAGATGATTATTGGATTGACCCTTTAAAGTTACAGAAACAAGTGGGGTTTTTGGAAGAGAATTCAGACTATAACTTTTCAGTAGGTAAAGTTTTAACAATAGATGAATTTGGACGAAAAAACAAGATTCATGAATTTGCTGATCCCAGTAAACGTAATTCCTATACGTTAGAAGATTATATTACCTACAGATTTTCGCAAACATCTAGTTTTTTATTTAGAAATGATTTTACTTTTCCGAATTTTTTTAAGAAGGCGTTTAGTGTTGATCAAGCATTAGTGATATGTGCAACGAAAGATAAAAATATTTATTTTCATGATGACATATTTTCTCATTACAGAATAAATAGCAGTAGCGTGAGTTTTACAACTTCGCAGAAGGAAAGATATACTAAGATGATTCAGTTTTGGAGAGATGTAAAAATATTCACTGAGAATAAATACCGAATATCTATATTCATGAATCAGCTATTTATTGAGAGCCACATTTTATCTGCAAAATATGATCTATATAAACCTATACACTTTATCATTAAAGGTATTTATATAATGCGGATAAAAACTCTATATAAATGCAAAGAATTGTTTTATGGAATATAAGGCACTGATACCTTTTTTAGTATTTCTATATATATTTAATCTGGCATATAGAAGAAACAATAAAATAAGTATGACTATTGTAGGTCTATACTTAACTTCGGCATTTTGCTCATTTTTCATGGATGTAGAAGTTATGCCGTCACACGATTTTGAACAAGATAGTGTCCTGTATTTTATTTTATACACACTTCTATTGGTGCCATTTTTACTTTTGACCTTACATATTAAGCCGTTTGTTTCTGTTCAACAACTTCCAAAAGGGAAATTATTTAATGCCATAATTGTTATCCTATCCTTTGGAGCTATATTTTCTATTATTTATTTGACGCCTTATGCGATACAATCTTTGTCTGTTCCTGCATATGAGGTGCGGCAGTCAATTACAGAATCGAGTGTATTACCGCCTAATTTATTAACTACAATTGCAGTTGGATTTCCCACTTTTTATTTTGTATATGCATTCATTTTCTATGTGTCACTGATTCAGAAAAAATCACTAATTATACAAAGTTCCATGCTGATAGGTGTTTTGAGTTTTATAGTAAATGTTTTTACCGTCGCAGGTAGAGATGGGGTATTATTTTGTGGGTTGGCGCTCATTATAGGCTATTTTCTTTTTGAACCACTGATTCATCAAAAGACGCAAAAGATGATGAAAAGACTCTTTATTTTAGGATCAGTATTATGCCTACTAATAATAGTTTCGATTACTGGGGAGCGTTTCAGTGATAGTAATGCTGCAGGTTTTAATTTACGAGCATTCAAGGTTGGAATAGTTAGCTACTTAGGCATGCAGCCATACATTTTTAGCGATTGGCTTCAATATAACGACTTCTTTAATTCAGGTTATTCTCATTTTAGATTAATTGTTGAGAATTTTGGAGTTGTCGAACCTGTAAATCCACGTGCTTTTAGAGAACCCTACACATGGATGTTTGGTACTTTTTTAACGGCATTTTATGCTATATCTGGATTTACATCATTATTTATAGTGAGTTTTATATTCTGGGCGTATTTTAAAGTTAATTTAAAATTAATTATTAGAAAAAAGATGCAGCCTTTAGGTATATATTTTTTTCTAAGTTTATTCTTTCATTTTATAATTTCAGGTCTATTTTACTTTAGACTTGGTAATAGTGGTGGAAATTTGTTCATTCTAATGAGTATATTTGCTGCGTTTTATTTTAAAAAAAGCATTAAATTATAAAAATAAATAACTTATAAAACTAGTGTGTAAGGTTAAAAAATAATTTTAATGAATATATTGATAAACTTATTACCCATTAAAAAAGGGGGTGGGCAACAAGTGGCCTTTAATTTTGTATCTCATTTAAAAGAATTTACAGATATATCTGCATTCTATGTAGTTACAAAGGGAACTATTATCCATCAAAAAATTATTGATTTAGGCATCACTAATTTTATCGCGATAGACGATTCGTTATTGGAACGCCTTAAATTTCAGAACTTTCATCTTATAAAATATATAAAAGATTACAAAATTGATTTAATTTACACTTTGTTTGGGCCAGGGCTTCACTGCAAAAATGTTAAATCTGTAACAGGTTGTGCATATTCTAATCTTTTTTTTCCCGAAGTGGATTTTTGGAAAGATCATTCTTTTTTACAAAGGTGTAAATTGAAAATCATTGATAAATATAGACTCGCAAGTACTTTGAAATCAGATGCGATTATTTTCGAAAATGCTGCCATGCAACGTCGTGCCTCAGAACTTTTCAATTATCCTTCAGGTCAAACTGTTTTAATTCTGCCATCAATATCTGAGCATGTGGAAAGTTTAGATGACAAAAGCATTATTACAAGTAGATTAAAAGTAGTAGACAAGCAACAATTCAATATTTTGATGTTAACTGGGTGGCACAAAAATAAGAATATCACACAAGTTCCATTTATTCTATCTGAACTAAAAGTAAGAGGGTTTGAAGATGTCACTTTCGTGATTACTGTTTCTAAGTCCCATCCTGAATCTGTTAAGCTAAATTCGGTTGCTAAATCGTTAGGAGTTGAGAATAATATAATTTATTTTGATGCAGTGAAGCCTTATGAAGTCCCATCGCTTTTCGATGCTATTGATGCAGTGGCTTTACTAAGTTTATTAGAGAGTTTTAGTAATAATATTATTGAAGCTTGGCATTTTAGAAAACCGCTGTTTATTTCTGATGAAAAATGGTCGAGGGGGATTTGTGATAATGCCGCAATATATGTTAAAAGAGATAATCCAATAGATATAGCAGAACATATTATAGAATTTCGCTTAAACAAGGATTTGCAAAAAGAGGTTACTGTAAAATCGCTGGATATCTTAAAAAATTATCCAAACCCGGTAGAAAAAGTTGCTTTACAGGTAGAATTTTTAAAAAGCTTAAATAATGAGTAAAATGATCAAAAATTTTTTGGTTTGTACCTATGAGCTTATCTCCTCAATTATTTTTGGATTGCCAAGACATCAACTTTTTAATGTTATCAAAAGTAATTATATGCGTGTACAGGGGTCGAAAGTAGGAAAGTCTATTACTTATTATCCTGGTATAAAAATCAACCCTTGCTCTAAATTAGTTTTAGGTGATAATGTCGATCTCGCATGGGGAGTAATTATCACTACTGGCGGTGGTGTTGAAATAGGTGAAAGAACTTTGATAGGGTATAGAACATTAATATCATCCGCGAACCATATAATTCCTGCCAATAAAGAAAAAATATTTTATTCTGGGCATATTCCAGAAAAGGTTGTTATTGGACCTGACGTATGGATAGGTGGTAATTGCGTGATTACAGCCGGAGTCAAAATAGGTGAAGGTGCTGTAGTAGCAGCTGGTAGTGTAGTAACCAAAGATGTAGCTCCATTTACTATAGTAGGTGGTGTACCTGCAAAATTAATTAAAGAAAGAAGTTAAGTTATGAAACAAATCATACAATCCTTTAAATCAGGACAGACTATTTTAGAAGAAGTTCCAGCACCACAAGTGGCAAGAGGAGCAGTTTTAATTCAAACCACAAGATCATTAGTTTCGTTAGGTACGGAACGAATGCTGGTTGAATTTGGTAAATCTAATTTAGTTTCAAAAGCACGTCAACAACCTGATAAAGTAAAACAAGTTCTTGATAAAATTAAAACCGAAGGACTAATGCCAACTCTAGAGGCTGTTTTTAATAAATTAGGTGAGCCACTTCCATTAGGTTATTGTAATGTGGGAAAAGTAATTGCAGTTGGTGAGGGTGTTAGCGAATTTAAAGTGGGAGATCGCGTTGCTTCAAATGGTCAGCATGCTGAATTTGTTTCAATTCCTAAAAATTTGGTCGCTCATATTCCTGATAATGTTTCAGATGATGAAGCGGCTTTTACTGTTATTGGTTCTATAGGGCTGC
Source organism: Chryseobacterium sp. A321 (assembly GCF_054489265.1). Taxonomy (NCBI): domain Bacteria; kingdom Pseudomonadati; phylum Bacteroidota; class Flavobacteriia; order Flavobacteriales; family Weeksellaceae; genus Chryseobacterium; species Chryseobacterium sp. A321. The sequence goes on from NZ_JBTMWZ010000001.1 coordinate 1,136,528, forward strand.
AAGGAATTAGATTATTAGATCCAACCTTAGGAGAAACTGTTGTAGTAACTGGATTGGGTTTAATTGGTCTTTTAACAGCGCAATTACTTATCGCAAACGGGTGTAAAGTTATTGGAGTTGATATTGACGAAAGTAAATTAGCTCTGGCTGAACATTGGGGAATCATTCCTTTTAATCCTCGCAATGGTGATGTCGTTAAATTTGTAGAAGAAAACACCAATAATGTGGGGGCAGACGGTGTTATTATTACTGCTTCTGCTAAAACCGATGAGATCATATCACAAGCTGCAAAGATGTCTCGGAAAAGAGGTCGAATTGTTTTGGTTGGAGTAATTGGGCTAAATTTAAGTAGGGCTGAATTTTATGAAAAAGAACTTTCGTTTCAAGTATCTTGCTCATATGGTCCTGGACGATACGACGAGGATTACGAAAACAGAGGAATAGATTATCCTTTGCCTTTTGTAAGATGGACAGAAAAAAGAAACTTTGAAGCTATTCTTCAATCTATTTCCTCAGGTAAATTACAGGTAAAAGAAATGATTACCGAGATTATCCCTTTAGAAAATTATCTAGATATATATGGTGAAATAGGTGCAAGTAAATCAATTGCTTCAATTCTAAAATATAATGAAACTGATGCTATTCCTCAGAATACAATCCAATTAAAAGAAGCAAATTATTCGGCTCAAAAAGGGGTTATTGGGATTATAGGTTCGGGTAATTTTACAAAAATGACTATGCTACCTGCTCTTAAAGGGAGCGGTGCTTTTTATAAATATATTGCAAGTCGTGGTGGTGTAAGTGGAACTGCGATGGCACAAAAGCATGATTTCTCGCATTCTACAACGAATGTTGATGATGTTTTGAAAGATCCAGAAGTTGATTTGATTATGATTACTACAAGACATAATCTGCATGCATCGATGACTGTGAAATCGTTGGAAGCAGGCAAACATGTGTTTGTGGAAAAACCTTTGGCGTTGAATGCAGAAGAATTAAATTCGATAATCAATGCTCAGCAATCTTCCGGGAAAACCGTAATGGTCGGTTTTAACAGACGATTCTCTCCACATGTAGAAAAAATGAAATCACTTTTAGGTAATTCTCAAATGAACGTGATTGCAACCATGAACGCAGGGAATATTCCGGCAAATGTGTGGGTACATGATATGTTAGTTGGAGGTGGTCGAATCATTGGCGAAGCATGTCACTTTATTGATTTGATTACCTATTTAACAGGTAGTAAAGTTAAATCAGTATGTATGAATGCAATGGGGGAAAATCCAGAAGAGAATACAGACTGCGCGAGTATTTTGCTTAAATACGAAAATGGTTCTACTGGAGTCATTAATTATTTCTCAAATGGTTCGAAATCGTATTCAAAAGAAAGGATAGAAGTATATTCGCAAGAGAGAACGCTTATTATGGATAACTTCAGAACAACAGAAGGTTTTGGATTTAAAAACTTTTCAAAATTAAAAACGAAATTAGATAAAGGACATAAAGCACAATTCCATAAGTTGATTAAACAAATTCAAGAAGGTGGGTCAGAATTAATTCCCTTTGAAGAAATTATTAATACTACCAAAGCTTCTTTTGCAGCGATTGAAAGTATGAAGCAAAATAAATGGATTAATTTATAAAAATTATTTCAGAAAATTTATTGATATAATGTAAATAAAAGAATACTATGTTAGTGACAATCATAGCCGGAGCCCGGCCAAACTTCATGAAAATTGCACCAATAGTACATGCAATTCAAAAATCTAAAAGTTCTGGAAATGACATCGATTTCCGCTTAATTCACACTGGTCAACATTACGATAAAAAAATGTCGGGTGACTTTTTTGAGCAATTGCAAATTCCTGAGCCACACGCTAATTTAGCAGCAGGTGGTGGTAGTCAAGCTGAACAGACGGCGGCTATCATGATAGGCTTCGAAAGAGAATTGATCGAAAATCCTCCTGATTTAGTTTTGGTTGTTGGTGATGTTACTTCTACGATGGCATGTGCAATCACTGCACAAAAACAAAAAATAGAAGTTGCTCATGTTGAAGCAGGTATCCGCTCGGGCGATTGGTCTATGCCAGAAGAAATAAACCGTTTGGCTACTGATGCTGTTACCAATTATTTCTTTACCACTTCTGACATTGCCAATGAAAATCTAAAAAAAAGCGGTGTTGAAGATGATCGAATTTTTTTCGTTGGAAATACGATGATTGATACTCTGCTGAAGCAAAAACCAAACTTTAAGCGACCGGAAATTTGGAATACTTTACGTTTAGAAGAAAAGAATTATATCATAATGACTCTCCATCGCCCAGCGAATGTCGATGAAGAATCGAAATTAAAAGAGTTAATGGATGAGATTGTGGATAACACACAAGATTTGCCTTTAATATTCCCTGTGCATCCACGTACGGCTAAAATACTCAAAGGCTTGGGCGTTTCTCATCCTCGTCTACATATGGTTGAACCACTCAGTTATTTAGAATTTAATTATTTAGTTGAAAAAGCCAAAGCAGTCGTAACAGATTCTGGAGGGATTACAGAAGAAGCATCAATCATGAATGTACCCTGTATGACCTTAAGAGATAATACGGAACGACCTGAAACGATTCATTTGGGAACCAATGATTTATTGGGAACCGATCCAAAAGCAATCGCTCCTGCCATGACCAGACTTTTTGATGGAGGTTGGAAGCAAGCACAGGAAATTCCTATGTGGGACGGTCATTGCGCAGAACGCATTGTTGCCAATTTGCTTAAATTACAAAAATAAATAGGTTCAATTTTTTAGCGTATTTAGAAATAGAATAAAAGCTTCAACCTCGATCTTCTTTTGATATAATAATGATAAATTGTGAGATTAAAGAAAACTGAGAAGTAATTAAGGAAGTTGGGACCGTACTTCTACTTTGCAAATTATTCAATGTGCTTAATTGTCTATTTTCAATTTTATCTTAGTCACATTCAAAATCACTAATGCAAGTGTTTTACGTAAAAATATAGTTTATTTCGGGAAAATTTATAATATTGAAAATTATGTTTCAATCTAAAAGAATTTTCAAAATTAGAGACGACTATGGAAATGGGGGATAGAGAGCTATTTCATACATTAGTAAAGAGAACAATAATAGGAGCTTCTTTTTTAATTTTAATTGATGCAATTATTCGTACAAAAAAAAAAGGACATTCAATTGAAGCAATTCAAATTCTCAAAAACAATTGTGGTTACTTATATTGATTTTAAATGAATTTAAATGAATTTAAAACTGGCAATACAGCTTTTTAATAACATGGGTACACGATATGTTTCATATCGTGTACGTCATGAAATGGAAAAAAGGCTTGGAATGCTTAAGAAAAAGCATCCGCAAAATCTGATCCTGAAGAATTCAATTTCATTAACAAAATGGAAAGCAAGTACTAATACATTTGTAATTGATTCGAAGGAAGATCTACGTGGTCCTAAAACGCCTAGTTTAGAACTGCAGGAAAAAGTTAATCGTATTTTCGAAGGCGAATTGCAGTATTTTAATTCGGAATGGATAAGAATTGGAAAAGATTACGATTGGCTTACTAACCCTTCTAATAATTTCAGATACGATATTGCAAAACATTGGTCTGAAATTCCTGATCTTTCACCCGAGGCTGGAGATATAAAGTTCGTATGGGAGAAGTCCCGCTTTTCTTATCTCCTAACGTTAATTAGATACGATTATCATTTTGAAAAAGATCTCGGTGAGGTTGTTTTTTCTGAAATTGAGTCGTGGATTGATGCAAACCCTATCAATCAAGGCCCCAACTGGCGCTGTAGTCAAGAAATTTCCTTACGCATTTTTAATTGGTGCTATGCTTTATATTATTATAAAAATTCCGTTTCATTTACGGAGAGGCGCTGGGAAAAAATCCAACACGTGATTTATGCCTCACTACATCATGTCTATCATCATATAGATTTCTCAAGAATTGCAGTACGAAACAATCACGCAATTACGGAAACGCTATTCTTAACCTTATCCAATATCTTGTTTCCATTCATACCAGAAACCAAGCAATGGTCCGAGAAAGGACTTAAATGGTTTGAAAAGGAAATTAAATATCAAATTTATGGTGATGGTACCTTTTTACAGTTTTCGATGAATTACCATCGGGTAGTAATACAATTGCTTTCGTTTGGCATTTCAATTTTTAGTAAAAATAATCAAACTTTCAGACCGTTTGTTTATCAAAGAGCTTATAAATCGTTGAATTTTCTGTATCAATGTACCCAAGATGAAAATGGTTGGTTGCCAAATTATGGTTCGAACGATGGAGCCTTATTCTTTCCATTAACGGATATGAATTACCGTGATTATAGACCTCAATTAAATACTCTACATAAAATATTAACAGGTCACTCACTATACAATGATAAGTTAATTAGCGAAGACTATAATTGGGTGCAAGGGAAATTAGCTACAAAAAATTTTGATGTCTTAACCAAACATAAAGGCGTTCAGGAATTTGAAATAGGTGGATATTATTTATGTAGAACCGGTGATTACTTTACTTTTATTCGATGCGGAAATCATAATGATCGACCAGCGCAGGCGGATAATCTGCATATAGATTTATGGTGGAAAGGCGAGAATATATTAAGAGATTCCGGAACTTATAAGTATAATACTAGTATCGATTTGCTTACCTACTTTATGGGCTCTAAGTCTCATAACGTAGTGATGGTTGATGATCATTCTCAAATGTTGAAAGGTGGACGATTTATTTGGTATTATTGGACTCAAAAGAAGTACGCGAGGTGGCGTGAAACAGATTCTCATTTTATCTTTACTGGTGAGATAACGGCATTTAAATTTTTAAATTTAAACGCGACTCACAAAAGAGAAATTCGGATCTCCAAGCTCGGTGGTTCCTGGGATATATGCGACACAATAAACGGCTTGGATGATAAAATAAAATCCCAAATTTGGCATCCTAACAGTTCTTTATTATCGATAAGTTCCGATAGTCATGAATCAATTAATTTTACGTCCTTTAATTCCAACTATTACGGTCATTATTCGAATGAACAATCCGTATATTTCAAATTTGGTAAGTCTATAAACTCAACGATAACCTATAATACATAATGAAAATTCTTTTACTACATCAATATTTTTTAGAAGATGATGATCCTGGGGGTTCACGCTGGAATGAAATGACAAGGACTTGGGTTTCTCAGGGGCATGAAGTTACAGTCATTGGCGGAATGATGCATGCTAATGGGTTAGAAAAAAGAGCAGAATATAAAGGCAAGTACTTCTTGAAAAAGAAACAAGGTGATGTCACGGTATATAGAGCGCATGTTTCAGAATCCTATAATAGTGGTTTTTTAGGTCGATTGTGGGGCTATTTTTCATTTATGTTTTCCTCTTTAGTTGCTGGAATATTTAAAATTTCCGGGAGATTTGATGTTATAATTGTGACTTCCCCACCATTATTTGTTGGAATTTCGGGAGTCCTAATCTCCTTCTTCAGAAGAATACCAATGGTTTTTGAAGTAAGGGATTTATGGCCAGAATCAGCAATAGATACTGGAGTTTTAACAAATAAGTTTATTATCAAAATCGCCTATGCTGTGGAGAAATGGATTTACAGAAATTCAAACTTGATTAATGTATTAACACCAGCATTTTATAAAACGCTCCAAAACGAAAAGGGGATAGTTGAAAAAAAATTAATTATGATCCCAAATGCAGCTGATTTCACATTGTCTGAAGCAGTTTTAAGAGATTTTAGTCGCGAAGAATTTCGTAAGGAAAACAATTTAGAAGGCCGATTTGTGATCACCTACGTTGGCGCACATGGAGTGGCAAACCACTTAGATCAAATTTTAGACGCTGCAGTTCTTTTGCAGGATACTAATGTGTTATTCCAGCTAATTGGACAAGGAATGGAGAAGGCTCGTTTGAAAAAGAAAGCGGAAGAAATGAAGCTTTCAAATGTAAAGTTTGTAGATTCAGTTCCTAAAAAAGAGGTTTTTAAATATATTATAGCATCAGAGATGGGGGCATCTGTATTAAAAAAAGTAGATACTTTTAAAACTGTATATTCAAACAAAACTTTTGATTATTTCTCCTGTAAAACCCCAATATTAATGGCAATAGATGGAGTGTCAAGAGAACTTTTAGAAGATGCGAAAGCAGGTACATACGTTGAACCAGAAAATGCTCATGAATATAATCGAATTATCCGAAATTACATAGCTAATCCAGAAAGGCTCAAAACAGAAGGTGAAAACGGTTATAATTATGCTAAACTTAATTTTGATCGAGAATTTCTTGCGAATAAGTACTTAGAGGAAATTAAGAATTCAATTTAATTATGTATAGGTTTTTTTTAAAAAGAATTATAGATTTCAGCGCAGCAATGATTGGCTTACTTATACTGAGTCCAATATTTATTTTTGTCATGGTTGGTCTGTTCTTTGCGAATAGTGGTAAACCGTTCTTTTTTCAAAGGCGACCTGGAAAGGCTGAAAAGATTTTTAAAATCATTAAGTTTAGGACAATGAATGATAAGAAAGATCGTAATGGAGAGTTACTATCCGATGCAGAACGTTTGACTCCGATTGGTGCTTTTGTAAGAAGAACTTCGTTAGATGAAATTCCACAGCTAATCAATGTCTTGAAAGGCGATATGTCCTTAATAGGACCGAGACCATTGCTTCCGCAATATTTACCTTTATATAATGAGTTCCAGAGAAGAAGACATGACGTCCGTCCAGGAATTACAGGATGGGCGCAAGTTAATGGCCGAAATGCCATATCATGGGAGAAAAAATTTGAACTTGATGTTTGGTATGTAGATCATCTTAATTTTAGAACGGATCTTACTATATTTGTTAGAACATTCTTAAAAGTGTTTAAAAGTGAAGGAATATCCCAGGAAGGACAAGTAACTGCAGAACCATTTAGAGGGAATATTAAGACATAAAAGTATGGTAGAAATTTATTTAATTGGTGCTAGTGGTCATGGAAAAGTAATTGCAGATATTGCGGAGCTTAATGATTTCAAGATAAAGGCGTTTATTGATGAAGACAAGACAAAGAATTCATTCGTGGATTATCCTGTACTACATACGTTCCCACAAAACAAAGTAATTGCAACCATATGTATTGGCAATAATGTAATTAGAAAGAGAATATATGAGGCAAATACCCATATGTCATTTCGGACTTTAATTCATCCCAATTCTACTGTCTCTAATCGTGCAAAAATAGAAGAAGGTACCGTAGTGATGGCAGGGGTTACCGTAAATTCAGAATGCATGATTGGGAAGCATTGCATATTAAATACAAATGCTTCGATTGATCACGATTGCGCAATAGAAGATTTTGCTCATATATCTCCTAATGTAGGATTAGCCGGAAATGTTACAATTGGAGAAGGTACCCATGTTGGTATTGGTGCCAATGTAATTCAAGGCGTTAAGATCGGAAAATGGTGTACAATCGGTGCAGGAGCTGTAATTTTAGGAGATGTACCAGATTATAGTACCGTTGTCGGAAATCCAGGTCGAATAATTAAAAGTATCTTGAAACCCTTCCACTGAATAAAATCAACGAAATAACACAAAACAGATATGAACTCAAAAATATGGCTTTCGTCTCCTCATATGGGAGGCAATGAACTAAAATATATCCATGAAGCATTCGAGGCTAATTGGGTAGCTCCACTAGGTCCTAATGTAAATGGTTTCGAAGAAGATATCGAAAAATATCTAAAAGCGGATATTAAGGTTGCCGCTCTTTCAGCTGGGACCGCAGCATTGCATTTGGCGTTGATTGAGTGTGGTGTTAAGTCGGGAGATGAAGTGATTTGTCAGTCCATGACCTTCTCAGCTTCGGCAAACCCAATTGCTTACCAGGGTGCACTTCCCGTATTTGTCGATTCCGAACCTGAAACCTGGAATATTTGTCCGGTAGCTTTGGAAACCGCGATAAAAGATCGAATCGCAAATGGGAATACACCCAAAGCTATTATAGCGGTACACTTATATGGTATGCCATTTAAGGTTGATGAAGTAATGGCTGTGGCAAACAAGTACAATATTCCAGTGATTGAAGATGCTGCTGAAGCATTGGGGTCCACGTATAAAGGAATTGCTTGTGGAACTTTCGGTAGATTTGGAGTCTTATCCTTTAATGGAAATAAGATCATTACAACATCTGGTGGAGGTGCACTAGTTTGTCATTCTAAAGAAGATAAAGATCAGGCCGTATTTCTTTCAACTCAAGCTAGAGATCAAGCTCCGCACTATCAACACTCTCAAATTGGATACAATTACCGAATGAGTAATATCTCGGCTGGAATAGGAAGAGGTCAAATGGAAGTCTTAGACGATCGAGTAGAGGCTAGAAGACTCATGAATGCATTTTATCAAGATCTACTACAAGATGTTGAAGGTATAACTGTGTTTAATGAACCGAGTGAAGACTATTTTTCAAACCATTGGTTGTCCGCAATTGTCGTAGATGAAGCCACCGCAGGTTTTAATAGAGAAGATCTAAGATTAGCCTTAGAGAAAGAAAATATTGAATCTAGACCGCTTTGGAAACCAATGCACCTGCAACCCGTTTTTCAAAGTTCTCCTTACTATGGTGCTTCAGTAGCAGAAGACCTTTTTATTAATGGCTTATGTCTACCTTCTGGATCCAACTTATCTAACGACGACCGAGAGCGTATTAAGAACGTGTTCAAAAGATTTACCTCTAGAAAATAGATGAAAGAAAGCAAGAAATTCAGTTTGGGCGCGATTTCTTAAATTGCGCCCAAAACTATTTTACATATATACACACTTGATGGAAGATATTCAAACGGCTTCAACGCCTAAAAACATAACGGTTTGTAATTCTCGTGAGGAGGGTTCACTAAAAGTGGCTGAACTAATTGCAAATGAAATAAAAGCAAAGCAAGAAAAAGGCGAAAACATCGTACTAGGACTTGCGACCGGTAATACTCCAAAAGATGTCTACAAGGAATTAATTCGTATGCATAAGGAGGAAGGACTGAGCTTTAAAAACGTAATTAGTTTCAATTTGGATGAGTACCATCCTCTGGCGCCTGAACATCATTTGAGTTATCACCGTTTTATGGATGAGCAATTGTTCAACCATGTGGATATCAATCGAGAGAATATAAATATTCCTACTGGGATTTGCAAAGTTGATGATGTTGAAGAGCATTGCAATAGCTATGAAGCTAAAATAGAAAGCTTAGGCGGAATTGATTTACAACTGTTAGGAATTGGACGTAATGGTCATATTGGTTTTAATGAACCTGGTTCTGAGGCAAATTCAAAAACAAGAAAGATTGAGCTACATGAGGTAACGCGTGGTGATGCCTCAAATGAATTTGAAGGTTTAGAGCATGTGCCACTTCATGCCATTACAATGGGAGTGGAGACCATCACCAAAGCCAAGAAGATTGTTCTCATGGCTTTTGGAAAGGGTAAAGCTGAAATTATGAAGCAAGCAATTTCAGAACCTATGAATTCTAAAGTGCCAGCATCCTACCTGCAGACTCATAGATCAATTGACTATATACTTGATAAAGAAGCAGCTACTTTACTAAGTCAGACCCATTAATTTTTTACATAAAATTTTAATCACTAAGTCTATGTGTAAGATCAAACTCTAGAATCCTAAATACATCACCTATTCTAAATCCAAATACTCTGAATTTTTTATTTACTCTAAATTTATATATTGGTGCATCAGGATGATATTGTGCAAAGTAGTCTTGTTTATGATGTTTTTTGAAATCAAACCCCGTCTTACCTTTCCCTTTTCGTGATTGACTCAATATTTGAGACCACTCACTTTCTATAAACATTTGGAAACTACTATTAAACAGTGCCTCTTCTTTTTTTTGTAAAATTAGCCCGAAACTTTTTTTCTGATTTATTTGCGTAAAATCTAGTTTAGATTTATCATAATAATTTTTACAAAATTTCTCGAAATCAATTATTTTACGATCATACAGTATTTTAATTAATTCTTTCGAATCTGTGAGGTTAGCAATTTTTTCAGATACTGTGTTTTTTTTTATAGTCAGAATATTTTCACAGTAATTAGATGGAGTAAACGATATAAGGAGACTTTTACGTTCGTAACATTCTGCTAATGCAGAATCATTCACAGCAGTTGTATTATATATGTATTTAGAATCATTATCACATTTTTTACTAGTGTCCCAAAAAGGATCACTAATGATTTTTGATAATTCGGACTTTAATTTTCTTATTTCATCTGATTTACTAAGTACGCCATTAGTCATTACCGTATGCAACGACTTACCCGCATAAATTTTACGAGAATAAATATCCGATTTTTTAAGTATGGAGATACAGGTGTTTTTCTGGAGTTGAAAGAATTTAAGTATATCTGTAAGACCTGTTTCTCTGAAATTTTCTGAAGAAGAAAATTGATCATGAAGAGAAAGTTCATTTAGTATTAATTCCATTTTAAACCAGATCTAATAATTCATCCAAGTCATTATCAAATTGATCAAATAAACCATCTTTTAAATTCAATATTCGTCCATCATTATTTAATTTTATTAAATGGTTGTGTGAAATATTATTTTCATCTAATTCAAAGAAATGAATTTTAACTAAATCATTTTGAATTTCTTTTCGATGAATAGATTTACGCACTCCATTAAAAATATGATCAGAATGTGTTTCTACAATTAATTGAATTCCAGCTTTCGCCACAAAACATAAGAATGACGCTAATTCTGATTGTGCTTTCGGATGCAAATGAATTTCCGGATTTTCTATAACAATCGTCTCATTATTGTCCGCGTTTAAACATAAAATAAGAATTCCAACTATGTAACTAATACCTGCACCTATATGATACGGTCTAACATGCTTATTATCTCTATAAGAATAGTTAGCTGTAATAATATTTCCTGAAGTGATATTATCCAAATTAATAGTAACATTAAGAATTTTTTTCAACCAATAGTTAACGTGATAGTCTAGGGTATTACTTTGTTGATCAAAAACTAGATTTGGATTAATAGTATTGCTTGAATTTTGGTATAAATAATCGATTAAAAATTCTGCATTTTCCCCAATAAAGTTCTTTTTGGACGTTATCTTATGATAGAAATCCTTTGGCCCAATTCTATTTGCTGAAATGTAGTTAATTTTATTGTATTCACCATTATTATTAGGATTAATACTGGATTCATTAATACATAAATCATACGTTATATTCTCTTGCTCAATTCCGATTTTTACAGTATCTCTTCTTACGATAAAATTTCTGATTTCATCAAAATAGCCTAAATTAAGCCATTTACTATTAAGTGAAGCTTCTTCACTCATGCAATTATCAATTAATAACAGTGCTTGTATTACAGATGACTTACCTGAAGAATTAGTGCCACAAAGAATATTAAGATTTCTAAGTTCAACCTTAATACTATCAAAACATTTAAAATTATCAATTACAATTTTAGTTATCATTTCTACAGCATTTTTATTAGTTCTATTGATTCGTCAATAATATCAAATCTTCTTTGTACTGATTTATTACTATCGACAGTGTAAGTTAAGCTTCTAACAAAGTTGTAATCTTCATTTCCAGTATCTTTAAACCTTGTATTATTTTTAAGATCGTTATATTCTTTAATAATGAATTTTTCATTATTTTCAAAGTAATCTTCAATCTCCATGAAAAAATACATAAATACTTCAAAAAGAGCCATATTTATTGGTCTTCTAATTTTACCATCTTTTGGTAGTCTAAAACAATCATCACCAAACAATCTAAAAGCATTTTCAACTGCCTTATTAAAAGACCTGAATAAATCATCATAAAAGGAATCTTTGGAACATAAATTATCAAGTTCATGTTTTGAATAACTTTGATTTTTTAGATCTATAATATCAAAACGTTTTTTATTCATAAATTTCATAGACTTAGCTAAGAAATCTTCTAAATCACTTCTATATTCAATTTTACTTTTATTATTCGAGTCAAAATCAATTGAAATATCTTTTTTCCACAAGTAAAATGAGAGTGTTCTTAGAATTAAATATCTATCTTTCATTCTATGTGATGGGATATTGGATGTAACTGATCTAAAAACATCTAATCTACTTAGAGTATTAAGAAATTTTGTGGAACTACCTTGATAGATAGCATTTCTCATTTCTTGATTATTTAATCTTGTTCCACCTCTATTCACTCGATCGAATAAATCATAAGTTAACCTTTCCGGCGTTGGTTCTTTTATAATATGTAGAACTAGATTTACATCTTCAATTTTACCTCTAATATTCGCTTTTAAAAAGTCTTTATGATTGCTTGAAGGATCTTCATTTTCTTTCTCTTCATCAAATTTAAATCCGTTATAATCTTTTAAAATTGATAAGGATGACAAAGCAAATCTATTATCCATAAAATCAAATATTGTTGATAATCTTTGCCTTCCATCAATAAGTATCCAATTTCCTTCTTTATTTTCTTTTATATACAAGATTGGCAATGGAATACCTATAATAATAGACTCAATTAGTTCAGATTTTTGTTTTGGATTCCAAACACCAGCTCTTTGAAATTCTGGGTCAAGTTTAATTATATTACTCTTGTATTTTCTGTAAAGCTGAAATGCAGATAGAGAGTCTCTAGCAATATTTATATTTTTGTATGGATATATATCTTCTTCACTTTCGTCGCTGTGAGTACTTAATGTTTCCTCTCCCTCAAAGTCGTGATTTTGGTCATAAAATAAATCTCTTGTATTTTCTTCCATTAATATTTACTTTCGTTATTTACAATAATTTTAATGCTAAGTTATTCTGTAATCTCACCCAACTTAGGAACACCCAAAAGTAGAGTTTTTTGTTAATATTGACCTCCCCCCCCCGATATATGGAACAATCTAAAGTAGAGAAATTTGTATTTTTTGACTGTTTTCAACGAACTCGTTTGGCGTTAAATTCCCCAGTGAACTATGAGGTCTATAACTGTTGTATTCCTCTTTCCAAGCATCCAGCTTTTGCTGTGCATAAAACTCTCTATAAATGTATTATCCGTAGGCTATCCCGGCCTGGAAAACTCCAATTCTATTTTTCTTTCATAAGCCCACCTGTCCAATGCTTTGCTGATAAACTCTGGTCCATTATCAATCTTAATACACTTCGGATAGGCTTGCTGCTCAAAGGTAACAATTATTTATATTTCAGCAACGTCCTCTCTTAATGGAAATTCCGGAATGAAGAATTTACGGCTATAATTATCCACTAAACTTAAGACCCTGAATTTATTGCCAACAAACAAGGCATCGCTCATAAATTCCATGCTGCAGCACTCGAGTAAACTAGAAGCAATACGATAAGTAGGAACCCGGAAGCGTTCAAATTTTATTCTTTTGTTTCGTTTTTTCTCAGATTCAATTCTTCACAATAGATTCTGCAGACTCTTTTGTGATTGTGCTTCCAGTCTTCTCGTAACTGATGAATAATTATACGATATGCGTTGTAGGGTACATGTATGTAAGAACGTTAAGAGCTTCATTCGCAGCGCTGAATCAGCTCTCCGATCTGGTTCGCAATAATAAACACTGGGCTGCAAAAATAAAACGGCAACTTCTTCGCTGAGAAACCTGGTAATCTGAGAAAAAAGCCGCAGCTTTCAAGTATAAGTTAAAAAAGCAAACGGCAGAATGGCAGTATAGTGTCAAAAATCATTCACCTAACAGATGAATTTGAAAAAAAATATTTTAATAATAAATAAGTAATTATAATACTTTCATTAGAAAACAAAATAATCCTCTGACAGACAGTCATCTTAAATTGTTTATCTTTACCTGAAAGGAAAATTAAGATTAATAATTTGAATTATTGAAAATTCAAAAAAGAGGTTGGGTTTTATTCAGAATAGTTATGAGTAGATTAGATGCAGCATTAGATAGGTTATTCATTCAATCAAGAGGTGAGATCAATTCTCGGATTGAAGAAATAACTTCTTGTATTGATATTTATGAAACACAAGCAAAAGGTTATTGCTATTGTTTGAAAATTGATGCTAATGGAAATCTTCGTCTCAAAGATTTGATAGATTTTATTGACACAAAGATTATTGAATATGCCATTCCTAAAAAAGAGATTGATGAAGCCAAACAATATTTCATTGAAACAAATTCGCCTTCAAAAATAGATGCATTAAAGAAAAAAGCAAAAGGGCTTTTTACTGATTTAGAAAAAACAGGGGAAGGTGGCGAAATTCTGTTATATATTCTTATTCAGGAATTTTTAAAAATACCTCAACTAATAAGTAAAATGTCTTTAAAGACATCGGGGCAATTACACTATCAAGGTGCTGATGGAATACATATAAAATATGACAATGATACAGAGTTTCTAAGTTTGTTTTGGGCAGAAGCTAAAATGTATCAAAATATAAATAATGCAATAACAAATTGTTTTGACAGCCTTAAAGGTTTCCTATTAGATACGCAAGGACACAATTCAACACAAGAAAGGGATATACAATTAATTACTTCAAATATTCAAGCTAATGTAAATGATACAGAGTTAGAAGATATTTTGGTAAGATATTTTGATAAAGATGATGACCTTTCAAACAATGTTGTATATAAAGGAATTTGCTTTATTGGTTTCGATTATGATAAATACCCGATTAAAAGCGATTTATCAAAAAAAACAGAGGATATTAAAAATGCTATTCTTGCTGAACACGAAAAGTGGTATAGTACATTGAGTAATAAAATTAAATCTCATATAAATCTTAATACTAAAGAAATCCACGTTTTTTTAATGCCATTCCCTTCCGTAGCAGAATTTAGAAAACATTATCTTGAAACATTAGGACAATGATTGCTGATAAGATATATAATTTGGAAAGTTTTATCCGGCAATATGATGCTCTACTGATATTGTCGGTATGTGATACAATTCCACAATTAGTTTGGGAACAAGACAGGCAATTATTAATAAGTAGAATTGATTGGAATAATTTATTAAGTATTGCATCTATACTTTGCTATTCTTCTAATAGTCAGCATTTAGACTCTGCGTTACGAATTGCTCAAACCTGCATATTACAAGAAACTTGTACGGAAAATCAAAAAAATGCCTCCGCATTCATATTGGATACATTGACAAATAAACCCTCTATCAAAATGGCGATAGAGAAACAGTATCTTAAAGATGATTATAAAGATAATTACCCCCTAACCCTCAAATTACAACAATACCAATCTGATTTTGAACATACAATTTTAGTTAAAGATAAAGCAATTTCTCTAAATAGGTTTCAGAAAAATGTATATGAAGTTCATAAGCAAAATGAAACTATAAGTATTTCTGCTCCAACTTCCGCAGGTAAATCATTTATTCTTTGCACTATTTTGCTTGAAGAATTATTGGAAGGAAATAAAAACATTGTCTATTTAGTCCCAACAAGAGCGTTAATAAGTCAAGTAGAAAACGATTTGAGAAACCTCATTAAAGAATATGAATTAGACTCAAATGTAAATATAACAACAGTTCCCCCCCCAAGAAGATATAGAGCAAAACAGATCTAATGTCTTTGTTTTCACTCAAGAAAGGTTACATTGGTTTTTAATTGGTAATTATTCGGCACAAATAAATCTACTTATTATTGATGAAGCTCATAAAATAGAAGATGGTAACAGAGGAATACTTCTACAGCAAAAGATTGAGGAAATCGTAAAGCAGAATGCTACAATTAAAGTTTATTTTTCAAGCCCTTTCACGTCCAATCCTGAAATATTGCTTGAAAATGTTATGAATGATAGCCGAAAAGATAAGGTAAACACGCAATTTGTTTCTGTCAATCAAAATTTGATTTATACTTCACAAATTCCTCGAAAACCTAAAGAATGGCAGCTCAATATATGCACTATTGAAAAAACGATAACGATAGGAAAACTGGTGTTATCGGATAGACCCACGAGCGAGTTACATAAGATAGTACACATTACAGAACGTTTTTCAGACGGAAGCGGTAGTTTAATTTATAGTAATGGTGCTGCGGAAGCAGAAAAAATAGCACTGTTACTTTTTGACCTATTAAATGGACAAACGACAGATTCCGATATAAATCAGTTAATTCAGTTAGTTAAAAAAACAGTTCATAAAGAATATGCTCTCGCAAAGGTACTTCAAAAAGGAATTGCCTTTCATTATGGTAATATGCCTTTATTAATAAGACAGGAAATAGAAAGATTATTTTCAGATGGAAAAATTAAATATCTTGTTTGCACAGCCACACTTTTAGAAGGTGTAAATTTACCTGCAAAGTCGATTTTCATTAGAAAACCAACTCGGGGTAGAAATAATCCACTTAATCAAAATGATTTTTGGAATTTAGCAGGAAGAGCAGGAAGATGGGGAAAGGAATTTAGTGGAAATATTGTTTGTATTGAGCCTACGGACTGGGAAATCCAACCCGACCCTAATAAATCTAAACAAGAAATAAAGCGAGCAATAAATGTTATAGAAGAAAATGGCGAAGAACTTTTGACTTTTATTCGCAATAAAGCGCCGCGAAACGAAGCTAATAAGCGACAGGATTTAGAATTTGCTTTTGGTTATTTCTATATAAAGCATATTCTGAATAAAGAAATTCCATTAGAAAGCCCATTTTATAATGATTTGTTAGAGGAATTAACCAAGGTATCTTCGAAGGTGCAGTTGCCAGATTACATTATAAAAAGAAATCCTGGTATTTCACCTCTTGCGCAACAGGCTCTGTTTGATTTTTTTGGAGAAAATCTGGAAAGTATTGAAGAATTAATACCTGTTTATCCGCACGACACCAATGCTTTCGATGAATATACAAAGTTAGTAGGTCGAATTGGAAAAACTATATCAGACTATCCTTTTGTCTTAAATACCTCTCGTTCAGTTTTACTTATAAATTGGATGACAGGAAAGCCTTTATCATATATTATTCGTAAGAGTTACGAGTCATATCAAAACAACCCAACTTATAAGAATACAAAAACGCTTCCTGTTGTAATAAGGGAAGTAATGCAGAACGTTGAAAACTTTGTGAGGTTTAGATTTGCCAAAGATTCGAGTTGTTATATTGATATTCTTAGATACTTCTTGGAATTACATATGCGACAGGATATATTAGAGGATATTCCACAATTAAGTTTATGGTTGGAGTTTGGTGTTTCCCAAAAAACACATCTTTCCTTATTGTCGTTAGGTTTAAGTAGAAATACTGTTATTGAATTGACAACCTATATTGTTAATACTCAAATGTCAAAGGAGGAAAGTTTAAACTGGCTTCGTGAACAAAATTTGGAACATTTGGATTTATCATCAATTTTTATCCAAGATATTAAAAAAGTCTTATAACTACCACTAAGAGTGAAAACTTTGCACTAAGATGGAAATGAGATACAAACGCAGAAGCTCGCTGAAAACAAGAAGCGCTCTCCTACTTGTGCTAACTGTTTAAAACCTACCACAGCGTTTTTTAGATTCTGACGTACATTCTGCCTCATGTATTGATGATGACATGTGGGAGACATTTACTGTTTTCACCTACATAGTTTCGTAGAACAAAGAATTTATAGGTGACCAATATTGTAATGATTAAAGTAGGTCAATTCCCATGTAATTATAATTTCATTAAAGATTAAACTTGAGATTTATAATTTAAGCCTATCTTCATGTCGTTCAACCATAGAGTTTTGCGTTGGTTTTCCGAGCTGAATATAATCAAAGACAATTTCAATCTTGTTGCACTAATTTTTAAATCTTTGTGCAATGAATTCAGGGCCGTTATCTACTCTTATTTTTCAGGTTTACCCACGCCAGTCGTTCATTTTTTCTAGCTTTGAAACTACTTTTACTGAAGGTAAACTGGTATCAATGATAATATTTAAAATTTCTCTGTTAAAATCATCAGTAACATTAAGTCTCGCCCGATTTATCCACTAATCATAAAATATAGCTATTTACGGTTTTCCGTAGTTTTTATTCACTTTTTTATTGCAAATTAGCTATAATAATTAAAAAAGTAAAATTATTATGGCAAAAACAACTCCGTGGCACAGCACTGAAAAAAATGCTAAGGTCCATCACAACAACACAAGTTGTACAGAAGGTAACAACATTGAAAGTCGAAACAGGAAGGCCGGGACAGGTGGAAAACCACTCTGCACGCACTGTTCTAAACTTTCATAAAATTGTTTAATCCGCCTCATAATATAGGCGGATTTGTTTTTAATATGTGAAACTACATGTTGACTTTCTCCCGTAAAACGGTATCAATTAAAAGTAGAGATTTTTTGATCTAATTCTTAATTTAAATAAAGAAAAGTCAGATGAAAAAGAGCAGAGTTACAGATAGCCAGACTGTTTTTCGTTCACCTCGTGATCCTACAAACAAGCTATGTCCCTTGTAGTTGCACGACATGGTATTTTTCACTTATTTTTACTGGCAGTTTACTTTCTTCTACTTGGGGTGGTAGTTTGAAACATCGAATTTCAGTTTGACATGATTCTAATTTGCGCCGATAAAAGAAGTAATAAAAAAGTTTAGCAAAAATAGGGTTATATGTTTGTGTTTTATTTTCTAAAATCAAGTTGTAAGTCATGTAGAATTGCAGTTTTTGCATCTGTTGGATTTGGGGAAATATACTTTTGCCTCTTTTGTCGCAGGCTCACAAGATTGAAATTTCCCAAGGTACAGTCTATTAGAAATATTAGGTAGAAGTTTACAATCTTCGTGATGCACTACGTGATCACCGTTTCGTTGTGCTATTTTGCTAACATAATATTTTTTCATGATAAAGTAATCTTAACGGATTTTACATTTTAAAAGTACTGCCAATTCCTTCAACGTCCTTACGGTTACCCATAAAATAGGTGACTTTCTATAAAATAGAAAGTCACTAGAAATTTATATGTTGAAATGTGTTTTTAAATTACCCCTAAATCTTTGCAAAATGCAATCAGCTGTTCATTGTTGTTCATACTCAATTCCTCTTTGAGACTATTTAATCTTTTTTCCACGCTGCTAAGGCTGTTAGGTTTGATATCATTGGTTGCGAGATAGGTGGGTATGTTCTTCTGCAAAATACCTTGTGAGAGAAGCGAGATTAAAGTAATGTCATAGGAAGTAAATTCATAGCTGTTTAATTTTTTTACTTCCTGATTTATTTCCAAAGCAAGATGGTTTTTACCAGCATAAACCGTATCCATTGCTTTTTTTAATTCTTTCGCATCATTTCTTGCCTTACGAACATATCCGTTAATGCAGCTTTCCTTGAATAGCGTATCAATGATTCCGGATTTATGTTCCGCCGAAAAGAAAATCACTTTTATTGAGGGGAGGATTTCTCGAATTGCGTCGACCATTTCTCTACCATTTTTTAATTTCTGTTCTCTATGATCAGTATCAAAATGGAGATCCGTAATTAGAAGATCGTAAGGGGAATTGTCCCTAATGCTGTTTTTGACTTTTGCAACTGCGTCATCACAATAATGCACATAATCAACTACAGGGATATTCAGATCTTGTAGTGTTTTCTGTAAGGAAAGGTTTTGCATCTCGTGATCTTCCGCAATTAAAACTTTTTTAAACATAGGGTTTTTATTTAGATGGCAGAAAATGAAAAATCTATTTTTAATCCCTTCTCTGTTTCTTCGTCAAAATTAATTACTCCTTCTAGATTAACAATACGGGATTCCACATTTCGGATTCCATTTTTAAAAATAGTTTCTTCTTTTAGTCCAATTCCTGTATCGCTGTAGGTAACGGTAATCCTGTCTTCAATTCTTTCAAATTTTAGCGTGACACGATCGGCATGACTGTGTTTTTTCATGTTAACAAGCAGTTCTCTCAAAATCAGATAGACTTCCCCTCTTTTGAATGGACTGACTCCTTCCCAAATAGAAGCATCATTTCCCGCAATAATAGTTTGTACGTTGTGGGTGTTAAAATATCCTATCAGTTTTCTTATTTTTTCGCTGAAAAACTCATTTGATTCAGGGTGCTCAAAATCTTCATAGGATATATTCCGGGATCTGTCGTAGAGGTACTCCAAATCATCGAGAGTTTCATTTCGGCTAATGTCTAGTCCGTTTTCTAATTTGGTAATCACTTGATATATTCCGTTGGATACCACGTCATGAACCTTTTTGGAGTATTTTAATTCTGTTTTTTTTACTTCCAAATCTTTTTCTTGTTGCAATCTTTTGCGCCTTTTCTTAAAATATACGATGCCAATTATAATTGTACTTACTAGTCCTACTACTAAAATCGCTAGATAAATTAGTTTGTTTTGAGATTCTAGTTTTTCTACTTTCAGAATACTGTTTTCGGCTTTGCTTTTTTCTACTCCGTACCTTATCAAAGCAAACTGGTTTTTAGCTGTGCTTCTTTCCAGTAGAATTTGATCACTTAGAGCATTGTAAGTCTGAAAATTTTCCAGATAATTATTCTTATCCAAAATAATTATTCTCTTTAGGGCATCTAGAACATCCGGGGTGCTTCCAGCCTCGATCGCCGCCTTTTTCATTTGTTTTGCAAATTGTAGCGAGAGTACGGGGTCTTTATTAACGTAGTAATCAGAAAGATTGATATAGCTTGAATTTAAATCGATAGGTGAACTGTTTTTTAATCTAATCTCTAATGCTTCAAGGTAATAGGGAGTAGGATTAAAACTCTTATCACTAGAATACTTGGCGTAAGCCCAATTGTTTAAAGCTCTTGCATAATGGATGCTGTCTTTCACTTTAAGCGCGATCTGCAACTTGAGAACAGCATTTTTATAATCCCCTTTTGTTATTAATACATCTCCAATGTTATTATAATAGACATACTTGTTTTCAGGATCGCGCACATTTTCTAAGGCCAATTGATAAAAGTTCTCTGCGTTTTTGTAGTTTGTAAGTTTAGCAGAGGCGATCGCCAGATTGTTGTAATTGGATGCTAAAAAGCTTTTAGACACTTCGTCGTTTTTCTTTATAAGTAACGTGTCCGCTTCTAACGAAGTTTCAATACTGCCATAATAATCTCCGTTATCACATTGTATAATTGCCATGTTGATTATAGCTTGAGCCGCTTTTGTACTGTCTTTATCTAGTAAATATTCATCCTTTGCAAGGCTGTAATAATAGAAAGCGGAATCTGAAATCTTGTCACCGCGAAATAAATTGGCTTTGTCGTGATTCTTACTATTGACGGCGTTTATACTTACTGGATCGTCCTGTTTACATGAACAGATGGTGAAGATCATTATTGTCAATAAAAATTTGATCATACTTAGTTTTTCATGCAAAATAATGAAAAAAGGCAGATTCGAAAAATCTACCTGTTACTAATTTAATTATTGTAAAAGGGAAAGGGTGGAGTGTAGCCCGTGTTACCCCCAATGAATCCATAAGGCATTTAAGGATTCTCAGCTACTTCATTATCCTCTGTTTCGTATTGAGAAGTCATATTTGTAGTTTGTATTCCTGCACTCGTTAAGGTTCTGTTTTTAACGAGTTTTCAATTAAGCAAGTAATAGGGGGTAAGATTCTCTATAACGTGTACATCACAGGTGCACCTCATAAGGTTCCGAAAATGTGCATCAAAGAGTATGAAATCATTAAATTCAGTTGTAGCTATTTTTCGAACGAATGTCATGAAAATATGAACCGTCTTATGGAAGTTTCTTTAGGCAAGTGCAAACGAATTCTCCTGTTTCAGTTGTGATTTTTGTTGTATGCTTTTGATTGTATTTTGATATTCGTGAAAAGCATCTGCAAACTGCTTTGAATATTCGTAGTGACTGAATTGATATTCTTCGTTTAGTCCAGTATCCGTTTTTAAATTGATTATGCCATATTGATCAACAGGGATTTGAGAGTTTCTTTTAAAACGTTTATCGGGACTTCCGTTCTCGCTTATTTTTGCCCACGTTTTGTCAATTATTTTAGCGTCTGCAGGAATTGAATCTGCTTCAATGAATCTTACAGCCTTGTGAGTAAATTGTATTTCGGTAAGCGCGATCAATGCAAATTCCCTTTGAGAAGAATACATCGCAATGAAATGGGGATAAAAGTAGAAGTCCGAACCGTTTGCATTTTTAAGTAACAAAGGCTCAAAATTAGATTTTATATCTTGGGGTTTTTCAATCCCGAAACTAACTTCTGTCCTTTTTACCACTGCTGAAGCTCCGAAGCGAGTTTCTTTTGTATTCTGAAATTGAGAACCTTTTATGTCCCATATTTTTTCAGAAGTGGAGAGATCTTTAAAGGTAGAAACTAAACGGTCATATATTGCTTTTAACTCAGGGTCGAACTCGATGTCAAGTGCCACATGGCACTTTTCAATTTGTTGGACCAATTGTTTTATCGCGTCTTTTTTTGCATTAATATCGGCCTTGATTTTTCGTGCAATGGATTTTTTGAAAAGTCCAATAAGGGTTAGGTAGGTCAGTCTTAATTTGTAGATAGATCCTGTGAGCGACGCTCTAACTTTTTGCAAGTCTTTTTTTAATTCTATTCTTTGCTCGTGCGCGGCAATAATTGCTTCCTTAATGCCTTGCATGTCCTGACTGGTAATATCTTGTATTTCTGTACTGAAAATAGTGTCTCCAAACTCAGTGGACAGGATGGGTTTAGGATTGAAATCGTTGGAGGATGAATTTCCACTCCTATTAGCAAATCTTCGCCGTTGATATAGACTTGTACCCGGTATGCTTGTGTTTATATCGGTTCCTTTTTTACCAAAAGTCCTATTGGCTCCCCTTATGCCAATAGAAGTGCTAATTCCACTTGTGCTAAAGTTCAAATTAACTCCGGGAATAATTTTGATTCTTTTACGATAATTCCAAGCCATGTATTAGTTTTATTTTTACTTATTCTTTTAATCAAGGTCGGCCGAGGTTTGCAGTATACACTATTTATTGCGTGAGCAACTTGAGGTTCCTATGTACCTCGTTCTTCGACAGAAATTTTAATTTTTTTTATCGCTCTTTAGCACGTTCTGCACCAGTATCAAACGATTCCGATCCGTGGTCTAAAGTGCGATGGTCATTGCAGTCAATTTTCATCAATCTTAGTTGAGTCTAGTGGTCCTTTTTAGATGATGTATAGCTCATTAGGAAAGATTCATGCTTAAAGAAGTAAAAGTAAAACGGTTTGCCTTAAATTCCTTACGGTTTACCTCAATCGAAGAAAAATCGGTGAAGTTATAATTGTTGGGGAAATGTGTTTTGAAAATGAGAATGATCAAGTACGAACTAAAATTAAAGAGTGTTTAGAAAATTAGTAATCTCCATGTGATGGAGTGTTTGGTTGATTTCATTTATCTCACCTTCAACAAGTGGCGAGAAACTATCAACTTTCAGATTGATTATTTTAGGGGTCCATGGCGTAATTTTTGCTCGTAAATTTTTAGTAATCAAGGGTATTGCAGATTTAATCATTGGAGTGAACGTATTATCAAAGTCGAAATTCGATCCGGATTGCCTAAGTTTTTAAATTTTAAATTCGTGTAAATATGAAACCACATAGAACAACCTTCACGCTAGATAAAGAATTTAAATCCGTCGTGATAAAAAGAGTATTTAATGCTTCTCTTGAAAGCCTTTGGAATGCCTTTACAGAGCCTGAACAATTAAATAAATGGTGGGCACCATTGCCTTACCAAGTCGATACGAAATCAAGCGATTTAAGTGTGGGTGGAAGATGGATTTATGCCATGGTTAGCCCTGAGGGGGATAAGCATTGGGGAACTGTCGAGTATCTTACCCTAGATAAGCCAAATCATCTTGTTTGGATAGATTGGTTTAGCGATGAAAATGGCAATCGAATCACAGAGATGCATGATTCGCATTGGGATTTAAGGTTTGAAAACAATGTTCATGATCAGGATTATGTAGAAGGGGAGCTTCGAACCGACCTAACGATCTCTATTACCCATAAAAGGTATGAGGACTTAGAGAAATTATTGGAAATGGGATTTAAAGAAGGGATTACTCAAACTTTAGATCAATTAGATGATCTTTTGACCAGAGGCAGCTTTTAAATGATTTGAATCCAAACCAATCACAATTCCTTTTGGTCTTTCTCTCGCACACTCAATTTTCTGATTTATATAAAAGCCCTATAGCTTGTTAAGATTGCTCAAAGCAGCTATAGGGCATTTGGTTTTTGATCCACGATAAAATGAATTTCCAATCTTTATTGTCTGTCGTGTGGGATGAACTTTGAATTCAAGGCTAATTTCACTTTATGTCAATTGCGTTTCTATTTCAATGGATCCAGTAAGTATCTTATGAATAGGGCAGGCTTCTGCTACACGAAGCAAACGAGTTCGCTGATCCTCTTCTAAATTTCCGAGAAGCTCAATGTTTCGTTTAATCACGGTTTTCTTTTCTGCCGTATTTTCTTCTAGCTCAATCTCGAGTTTTACTTCTTGTAGATCCCACTGTTTTCTTTCTGCATACATGGTTACCGTTGCACTGGTGCAAGCAGCTAATGCAGAAATTAATAGTTCTTTTGGAGAAAACCCAAGATCTTTGCCTCCTTTGTCGATCGGTTCGTCCGCTACAATGGAATTACCAGTAGGGGTTTTGATTTCAACTTTGTACGGCTGGTTTTTTATGGAAGATTCTATTTTTGCCATTTCATTGGGTTTTATTTACTTACCGAATTTAGCAAATCTAAATCACTTTGATCTAGTTTTAAACTCGTACTTGATAGAAGCTCGTTCAATTGATCTACTGATGTGGCGCTGGCAATGGGTCCGCCAATGTTAGGCTGCGCGGATAGCCAAGCTAAGGAAACGCTTGCCGCTGCGGTATTGTGCTTCGCAGCAATTTGATCTAAAGCGTCTAGGATTGCAAATCCTTGCTTAGTCAAATATTTTGCAGCCCCTTGTCCGCGAGAACTTTTCCCTAGGTCCGCTTCGGATCTATATTTCCCGGTAAGGAATCCTGACGCGAGGGCGTAGTAAGGATAAACGACCAGATTATGCTCTTTAACGATAGGCGCATAAGAAGTTTCATAACCCGTTCTTTCTACTAGATTGTAAAGGGGTTGGAGGACTTGGTATTTCGCAAGATTGTGCTTGTCTGAGAATTCTAAAGATTCCTGTAGTCTCTCCGGGGAAATATTGGAAGCGGCAATGTGTTTAACTTTGCCTGATTTGACCAGTTCATCAAAAGCTCTTATGGTTTCTTCTACGGGTGTTTTTTCGTCGTCGTTATGCAGGTAGTATAGGTCTATGTAGTCGGTTTGTAGTCTTTCTAATGATTTTTCAACTCCTTCTAAAATTTGCTTTCTACTAGAATCCGCATCGTGAAGTCCGTTTGGGGCTCCCACCTTGGTCGCAAGGACAATTTGATCGCGGTTACCGCGGGATTTCATCCATTTCCCAAGAATGGTTTCGGATTCGCCTCCTTCACCTCCATTGTGCCAATAGGAGTAGATATCGGCCGTATCAATAAAGTTGTAGCCCGCTGCGACATAAGCATCTAAAATCTCAAATGATTTTTCTTCGTCTACGGTCCATCCGAACACATTTCCTCCTAGGTTGAAAGGGACTACTTCTAAATTGGTTTGTCCTAATTTTATTTTTTGCATTTTTTATTTTTGTTAAATCGTTTCGTGTCTATATTATATTATGGTCCCATCCTACTATCTGCCAAGTAGAGTGGAACTGTTTGCCAGTTTCTAGTTTGAAATCCAAGCCCTTCTCGCTGGAACTATCCAATTGGAGATTCAAATAGGGGGGTGTGCTGTGGCTCTGAATATTGCTACGCAAAGTCCACAGCCCTCTTCTATTTCCTATTCAACGGCTAAGCGAAGTGAATTTTCACGTAGAGTAGGGTTCAACCATTAAAGTGATTGATGATGAATGAGGCTGGATTAGCTTAAGGTGTAATTAATATGCAGCTGTAAAACGCTCTTGATGGTGTTTTGGGGTTTCCACTTCGTCTACTAATACGACAGCCAAATCCTCTGGAGATAATTTTGAAGTTTTATTTTCATCAAAGACAGGATTGTCTTTTCCTAAGCGATACTTTCCGGTTCTTCCCTCGGTAATTCCAGGATGCATTTCGATGGCAGGACTAAAGTAAACCCAGTCGATGTCTTTTTCTTCTTTGAGAGACGTTAGGTAATCCCGCGCTGCAAGGGCACCAGGTTTAATTTCTTGTGGAAAATCCTCTGAATCTACGAGTTGGTCTGTTTCATTGACATACAAACTTCCGGCTCCTCCAATGATGATAAGTCTTTTGACGCCTGCTTTCTTCGCTGCCGACTGAATGGATTTAGAACCTTCTAGGAAATCATTGTAAAGATTTGGGTTGGTCCATCCGGCATTAAAGGCGCTGATGACAACGTCTTGCCCTTCTAAAGTTTGCGCTAAGGAATCTGTATCGTTTACATTTAGAGATACCTTTCGAGCGTTTTCAGTGGATATTTTATCAATGTTTCTAGCAATTGCAGTAACTTCCAGTCCTCTGTCTGCTGCTTCTTGTACTAATTTGGATCCTACGAATCCGCTTGCGCCAATAATGGTTACTTTCATAATAGGTATTTTAATATTGTAACATTTTGTGTTACAATTGGGTTTAAATTTTTTTTAATGAAATTGTTCTACAAAATCAGTTAAAGTTTTTGTTTTTAAATAATTTGAGACGATTGAGTCTGTGTCTTTAAATAGAGTTTCTAATTCTAAATTGATTTCTTTTCCCACAAGGCACTTAGTTGAATCACAATTGTTTTTCTTTCCAAGTACATTTGAGTTCTTTACGCCGTTATAGATGTCTCCTATCGAAATTTCAGTAGTGGCAACCGCTAGCTGCGAACCACCGTCTTTTCCTTTCTTTGAATGAACCCATCCAAATTGTTTTAAGATAGACAGTTCTTTTCTTACGATTACAGGGTTGACGCATATGCTCTCTGCTATCCATTCCGAGGTTAGCCACTCGTCAGGAAATTTGGCGAGTAGGGTCAGAATATGGA
This sequence comes from Chryseobacterium sp. A321, assembly GCF_054489265.1. Taxonomy (NCBI): domain Bacteria; kingdom Pseudomonadati; phylum Bacteroidota; class Flavobacteriia; order Flavobacteriales; family Weeksellaceae; genus Chryseobacterium; species Chryseobacterium sp. A321. The sequence goes on from NZ_JBTMWZ010000001.1 coordinate 1,163,565, forward strand.
TATGTGTTGCAAAGCGTGTGTTGTTCATTAGAGTACAAAGATATAAAGAATTTTATAATGTAACACATGTTGTTACATTATAAAATCTATTATAATAATAGTTGTTTTCATGATAAAGTTTTATTGTGGGCCTTCAAAACTTTAAAAAATATGTAGTTCTACGATTTGCTTGAATGCATGTGCGTATGCAGCACAAGAATATTAAGCAGATTGTTCATTTTGCGCTTTGTATTTGTTTTCGTATTTGGTCGGTTTTGTTGTTTTTCAATTTGTACGTGCATAGTAAATACACTATATTTATATTGTCTATTTAAAATCTTGAATACTAATGAAGATCAGTGCTTTTAATGATTACTACCATAAACTGACTCCCATTGAGAAAAAAACAGTCCCAAAGAATTATTTTATCAAGGGGATTTTTCTTTATTGGATAACGGTCGGAGGGTAGCGGTCATAGGTTCCAGGAAAGTATCTGAATTGGGGGTAAGGAGAACTAGGAAGATTGCACGGCTATTGGTGGAAAATGAGATGACAGTGGTCAGTGGTTTGGCCGAAGGAGTTGACTCAATTGCTCATAGAACAGCGATTGAATTTCGTGGAAGAACAATTGGTGTGATTGGGACACCACTGGATAAGTATTTCCCTGCTGAGAATAAAGATCTTCAGCAAGATATTGCGAAAAATCATCTCCTGATTTCTCAATTCCCTGAAGATTATCCCGTAACGCCTAAGAATTTCCCTATCAGAAACCGAACGATGGCACTGATAAGCGATGCGACCATTATCATTGAAGCAAGTGAGAAAAGCGGAACCAAACATCAGGGTTGGGAAGCGTTAAGATTGGGTAGGCAGTTGTTTATAATGGAAAATGTCATTAGCAGTAAAATATCGTGGGCAGAAGAAATGCTAAACTTTGGCGCACAGGTACTGACGAATGATAACTTTGAAATTTTGATTGGAGATATTCCTTACTTAACTACAAAGAAAGAGTATGCCTTTTGAGTTTCTTACTTTTCTAGCCTATTCTCCAAGAGGTTTTCTACAACATCTTTTACTGGTTTCTGGTGCTCCAGTATTGATTAGGTTTTCATTCCTTTTTAAAGGTCCAGAGTCGAAGCCACATAAACCTGTTCTTATCCAAATGAAGCTCGGGTTAGAAGTCCACCTCCATTATACTAGCTCGTTGTCGAAAGCATGCTTGCTTAATTTGATTTTACTTTTTACACGATCTTCTTGTCTGTAAATTGGTCTTTTAATTCTAAGTTTCAGTTTTTCGTTTCTAAATTTCTAACCTTTGTGGATTGGATATTTAAGTTCGATGTTTTGACCAAAAACATAATTGTATCTTTCTGTTTTCTGAAGATCTATGAATGGGTTTTTGAGTAAGTTTCTTTATTTCATGTTTAAATTCCTTAAGTTTTATTTTTGTTGTTTTTACAACATGTCTTTTTAATGTGTTATAATTTTCGAATTTTTGTAACATGTTTCAAAAACATGTTAGTTATTTCAAGTTTTTGCAACATAGAATAATTGCAATATTTCTAATTATTATCGCATATCTTCGGTCAATTTATGTAATTGAGTTGCCTTGTTCAAAAACTTATAAAGTTCAACATTGATATAAAAATTTTCTTTTCCGATTTTTTGCTTAACAACAATATTTAATTCCATTAATTGTTCTAAATACCGAGATGCAGTTTGACGTGTTACACCAAGATCTTCCACTAGAAAATCGATTTTAGTATAAGGATGTTTGAATAGATTATTAATTAAATCTTGAGAATATATCTTAGGTAATTCTGTTCTTACTTTTTCCTTACAAAGCTGCAAAATTCCTTTAATACCTCTGATAATAAAAATGGTTTGAATTGATGTTTTTTCAATTGCATCCAAAATAAATAATATCCAATCTTCCCACTCATTGGTTTCTCGAGTTTGTTGTAACAATCGATAGTAATCTCTTTTATTTTGGTTGATATATCTACTCAGATATAAAATAGGTAACTTCAATAAATCTTCTTTCACCAAATAAAGAATATTAATAATACGACCTGTTCTGCCATTTCCATCATAAAATGGGTGTATGCTTTCAAACTGATGATGGATAATCGCCATTTTCACTAAAGGATCTAAATCTGACAAGGCTTCATTGTTAATAAAGTTTTCTAAATTAATCATGTGCTGCTCTATCTTAGCAAAACTTTGGGGGGGTATATAAATGATTTCTCCTGTTTGATGATTTTTCAATGAAGTACCTGGCAATTTTCTAAATCCTGTTCTGGTCTGTTCCAGTACGGCATGAATATCAATGATATTATTCGATGTCAACAAATTCTTTTCCTTTACAAGTTGAAAGCCATACTTTAAAGAAGATGCATAATTATACACTTCTTTGGCAGCAGCGCTTGTAAATTGTTGAGACAAAGAATCACTACTGAAAAGTTCATCATGTGTTGTGATAATATTTTCTATAGCAGAACTATCTTTCGCCTCCTGCAATGAAAGTGTATTTAAAATAATTTGCTCATTGGGAATTGTTTCTGACACTCCATTTAATTCTGCCAATGCTTTATTAGCAGAAACTAATTTTTTCAAAATAATTTTAGTTTCTACCTCTGTCGCCAAAGGCAAATTGGGGATTATATAATTACTCATTTTCATGCGTTTGATAAAGGATCTAATTTTTTTGAATGCAAACAGGTGCATAACGAAGTTGCGATTCTATAACGTGATGAACTAATTTTAGAACAGCAATTCTAATCTGTTTTAAAATTGGTTCTGAATATTTTAAAAATAGTAATTTTTTTTGAATTAAATATTACTCTAATTAAAACTTAAATTAATATTGGGTTTTATCTAGGAAATGTTTTTTAATTTATACAATATCGTAAGGTATTTCTACTTTGACTACCTGTTTTTTATAAAGTGCTACAATCAGATCGGCCCTTATACTTGTGTTATGTATAATATAAAAACGAAATTAGAACCATGTGATTCTTTGTTAAGGGACAGTAAAACTACAGAGTTTTTTGCAACAATGAATTCATAATTCAGACCGCAAGCCAAAGCTTTTGCGGAAGCTATTCCTGACTACTTTCCCACTTGAAAAACTTATCTTTGCTTAGAACTCTAAATCACTAATTTGGGTTGGTGATTTTTTTAATTCAAAAATAATAAAGAATGAAGTCGATTGTTATTACTGGCGGTGCAGGATTTATAGGTTCACATGTGGTTCGTGAGTTTGTCACTCGTTTACCGGATACTAAAATCATTAATCTAGATGCTCTGACCTACGCTGGAAACTTAGATAATTTAACCGATATAGAATCTCGTGAAAACTATTTTTTCGAAAAAGCAGACATTACGGAGCCAGAGCAAATCCAAAAAGTTTTTGCAAAGTATAAGCCCGATGCAATCATTCACTTAGCTGCAGAGTCCCATGTAGATCGAAGCATAACGGATCCCAATGCCTTTATTAATACAAACGTAGTGGGCACAGCCAATCTTTTAAATGCATGTCGTGAATTATGGACTCTTAATGCGGAGCATTCTCATGGAAACTTCCCCAGTGAACCGCGCACAAATCTGTTCTATCATGTGTCTACAGACGAAGTCTATGGAGCGCTAGGAGAAACTGGACTTTTCACAGAAAAAACATCCTATGATCCCAAATCACCGTACTCTGCAAGCAAAGCCGCATCTGATCATCTCGTCAGAGCCTATGGAAATACTTACGGGCTACCTTTTATAATTTCAAATTGTTCGAATAATTACGGTCCGAACCATTTTCCTGAAAAGCTAATCCCTCTTTTTATTTCAAACATAATTGAAGAAAAACCTCTGCCTGTGTATGGTGATGGAAAATACACCAGAGACTGGCTGTATGTAATAGACCATGCTCGAGCCATCTTTCAAGTGTTTCATAAGGCCAAGACAGGAGAAACTTACAACATTGGAGGTTTCAACGAATGGCAAAATATTGACCTTATTAAAGAACTTATCTCTCAGATGGATCAAAAACTGGGAAGACCCGAAGGGTATTCAACGAAGTTAATAAGTTACGTACAAGATAGACCTGGGCACGACAAACGCTATGCAATTGATGCCACTAAACTAAATGAAGATTTGGGATGGTACCCTTCCGTGACATTTGAAGAAGGGCTTTCAAAAACCATTGATTGGTATCTGGCAAATCCTGAGTGGATAGAGAATCTTAAATCACGAGGACAAATCTAAATCTCCATTGAAAAATTTAATCAAATGACTTGCCTCATAGAAATCAGATTTTTAGTCAATTTTTTACATATGTTAGGCGTTCAGTTTTGATGCAAATTTTCACAAAGTAAAATCTAGCACAGAAAAAGATGCTATTCTTGTTGTCGTATAAAAAGCTAAATTTGTAATAAATAAAATTCATAGAAGAATTTTATTTCAACCCTAACCAAGCCATTGATGAAAGGAATTATACTTGCCGGCGGATCCGGAACTAGACTCTATCCACTTACGATTGCGGTAAGTAAGCAGTTAATGCCTGTATATGACAAACCGATGATTTATTATCCTTTGTCAGTCTTACTCCTTGCTGGGATTCGCGAGATTCTCATTATCACGACGCCGGATGATCAGCAGGCTTTCAAAAAGTTGCTTGGCGATGGAAGTCAAATTGGTTGTCGTTTTGAGTACGTAGTACAGCCTTCGCCGGATGGACTTGCTCAGGCCTTTGTACTAGGGGAAGAGTTTATCGGAAATGATTCCGTAGCCCTTGTCCTTGGGGACAATATTTTCTATGGGTCAGGTCTAGAAGCTCTTTTAGAAAGTAAAACAAATATCCAGGGAGGCTGTGTTTTTGCATATCAAGTTCGAGATCCGCAACGTTATGGTGTCGTTGAATTTGATGAAAATGGAAAAGCGATTAGTATTGAAGAAAAACCCTCCCATCCAAAATCAACCTTTGCGGTACCCGGAATTTATTTCTATGATAATTCTGTCGTACAGTATGCGAAAGATTTAAAGCCTTCGAAACGAGGAGAGCTAGAAATCACCGACATCAATAAGATTTACCTTGAAAAAGGAAATCTTGAGGTAGGAGTGATGAGTCGAGGAACCGCATGGCTTGACACAGGTACCTTTGATTCTCTACACGAAGCTTCAGAATTCGTAAAGGTACTAGAAAAGAGGCAAGGCTTTAAAGTTTGCTGTATCGAAGAGATTGCCTTTCGTAAAGGCTTTATCAATGAGAAGCAGCTTTTAGAAGCTGCTGAAAAATACGGTAAAAGTGGATATGGCGATTACCTTAAGTCTCTGCTAGTATAGGTTTATAGGGGATTTATAAAGAAGAATAATTTATTAATTGAAAGTAATGCGAGATTCGACAAAATCTCGCATTTTTTTATAGTTTTTTTTACCTTTGTTTTCCATTCTTGCCCTATGGTCCTTTATTTTCGTAATCGACTCGCACTTTTCCCTTTCGTTTTCTGTTTTTATTTCGTCCATTTAAGTTCAGCATAGTTTGAATTTACAAAACAATTCGTCCTATATAGTTCAAATGAGTCCTTTATAGTTCGAATTTCTAGCATAAGTACCCAGAACTCATCCGAACTCTCGAAGTTTGATATAGAAGTTTTAGAGATCGTAAATGAAACCATCTCAACTTCTGATCATTAAACTAAAAGGGAGAAATGAGAGTCTTTTTATTAGGTTCAAAGAGTACAGATTTTGCGGTGGTTCGATACCATCGGGACAAACTGGATTATGAGACAGGAGAACTGATGGCCATTCAGAATTTTCCAGAGTCAATCATGGAATCAAAAGAGCCAGCCGAGATTAGAACCTACTTACAAAAGGTAAGTCAAAAAAGTCGCTCAAAGCAGCCCCAGTTTCATGCGGTAGTCACCTCTTTTCAGCAAACCAATTCTAAAAAAGAACTTTCAAAAGCAGCGCAGGCACTCATGAGATTGCATGGGTATGAAAAGCAGCCTTATGTTATAATCTTTCATCGAGACACAGAGCATAATCATGTTCATATCGTCTCCACTCGAATCTCCGTTGAAACAGGTTGCAAGTTAAGAGACTATTATGAAATGGTCGCTCTGAATAACGCTCTAGTAAGGGCTTTGAAGGATGCCCATGGACTTGATTTGCAAGCACAGGCGGAAGCTCTACTGAATTATCGATACTCAACGCGGCAAGATTTAAAGACGCTGCTCGCTTCAAACTACTTTCAACTGTACTATAGCAAAAGAAACGACGATTTTAAAATTGTGTACGGCCTTGGTACTCTTCTTCGCCGAAAGGTTGACGAGATTTCCTTTTCCCAGGAACTACCACTTTCTCGCCTGCAAGCAGTACAAGAGCTCTTTGAAAGCGAGAAATCCAATGCGAGCAATTTCGTATTTGGTGCGATCGAGTTTCGAAAACCTTTTGCCAATAGTAGGAAAGAAGTGCCCAAGAGACCCACTAAGGATTCAAAGGTTCTCTACCTTTCTGAACTTGGGTATCGAATGAAAAGCCTTTATCAGCTGGATTTAATTCTGAAAATGAATCCCGAAACCGGGAGCCTTGAGGGCACATTAATCGATCCAAAGACTTCAAGCGTCTTTGGTCCAGAACATACCGTAGCACTTGTCAATTTTTTCAAATGGACGGATACCTACCTAGAGGCTACAAAGTTTTTTAGTTTCAATGCGTACAATATTGAAGGAGCACTTCAAAAGAAGCTCGTATTGTCGCTAAATTCTGAATCGAATTTAAAAGAGTACATGCTTTTTAAGAAGTTAGAGATGCCTCGCCCTTCCTTACGCGAGACCGCGAGAAAAGAGGTTCTTGAGTACATCCACAATCCCCTTCAATCGGGAGTCCGAATCCTAAAGTTTCCTAGTGATAACAAGCATTACGCATTCCACGAAAGACTGCATCATGTGGAGGCTTTAGAGAGTCTAGTAGAGCCCAAGTTTGTTAATAAATACCTTGAAATGGAGCGCAAGTTTGGAGCGCAAAAGGAAAGTTCTGATTTGATAGTGAAAAAGATAGAGCCGACAAATACAGCTCTGGATGACCATGAACTTGAACCTGATTTTGAATCGGATGACAGGCAAGAACTTGAGGAGAAAGGCCTTGTGAATATTCTGCAAGATATGTTAGTCCCAACGCTGGTTGGGAATACGGATAAAGAAGAGCAAAAGAGAAAACGTAAAAAAAGATCACTATGATACTAAGTGTAGGAAATACAAAAGGAGGCGTTGGAAAAAGTACGCTTGCTATGAGTTTGTGCAACTATCTTTCAAAGAATAAGCGTGAAGTGCAGCTTCTCGATTTAGGGCAAAACTCTGCCGTGATGGGACTCTATCAGGAAGAACTCTCAGACCGAAAACTGCTTCCCTATACGGTCCAGTCGGGAAAAGGGAAGTCGTTAGCGCTTGAAACGGAGTTTCTTCTCAGATTAAAAAACAGTTCCACCATTATGGTTGTGGATTTACCTTCTTCCCTTGAGGAAAAACATCAGAAGGTTCTGAAATTGAGTGATATTCATTTGATTCCCTTTGAATATTCTCTTCTTACAATCAAATCAACCATGCAGTACTTAAACTATTTGAAGCTCATCGGTGGCAATACCAAAAACCTTCTTGTTCGCTGGAAATTGGATTCAAGACGAAACTATAAAAATCAAATGGCTAGCGATCTAATGCTTAGTGAAGCGAGTTCTTTCTTAATGCAGCCGGTCTATGATTTTTCCTCTCTCACGGATATTTCCGTAACGGGCATGAGCAAAGAGCAGCGAAAGCCAGTCTACCGTGTATTTGACGAGCTGCTTGTGTACATCGATGAAATTCAAATGCTTCGAAAAAAGTATGCTGTAGAAGAAGTTTCAATAGTGACGTAGCAAGTCTTTGAATGCCTTTGTTAATCTAACTGTAACCACAAAAAATAACCCATGCCTCTATGTTTACAATCGTGCTGCTCATACTAATGATCTATTTCTTCTATTTCGGCTTCAATATTTATTACGATTTAGTCCATCGTCCGAAACTAGATAGGGATCCCAATTATTTCGTTCAATACGAAATCGATAAACCTGAAAAAAGCCAAAGGGAAGAAGTTCTTCAAAAGGATTTCGCTGGTATACTCAAGCCAAACTCGCCTAGACTTTCGAAGTCTCCCACGGCCCCTCTTTCTAATCCGAGAACTTCTTCCCATTCTTTCACGGGGGAAACGATTACTCCCCCAGTGAGGAATCTGACCCCTTCTAAATTTAGCCGTTTTTCACGGTGGCGTGAGGAAGCAAAGAGGAAAAAAATAGAGCAGGCAGAAGCGAGGATACAAGAAGAGAACAATAGATTTCAGGTCAATGAACCAGCAGCTCTGCTTGACCAACGGACGCGCAAGGAACGATTAGATGCGGTTTCAAGCCGAGTCTTTGAAAATATTAATCGTAAAAGGCAGGGAGCAAAGAAAAAGCAAAGTAGACCAAGTGAAAGCGCCGAATCTCCAAAGCCTTCACAAGTTCATGAAATACCTGAAAATGCAAAGATCCAACCTATAACTGAGGTTCGTTCAAAAGTTGCTAAGAAGGTAAGCCCAAAGGAAAGCAGGAATGCACCCTCCACTCAACCGATATTCGTATCAGAAGCCGATACCTCAATGCGCGAGGATCCTGGTGTAGATTCTCAACTACCTGTCGGAAAAAGTGAAAAGGTGGAAGAGCAAGATACCAAAGCCAGATGGAGACATCTTATGAATTTAGCGGAAACGAGTATTGTCGTGGAGAGGGTGGATGGTATCAAAGTTTATAAATCTACACTGTTCGATTCGGATACGGAAAATGAATCGTGATTAGGACTTCTTCCGCTAAGAATTCAAGCGAATCTCAAGTGTTCTTTTCATACTTGAGAGGCACTCTGTAGCACAAGAATTTTTTAGAAAATCAAAGGACTCAATTTTAACAAAAACGAATATTAATCAAAATTTTTAATCTTATGAAAACAATTTCAATTTCGAACTCGACGTTCATCAAATTAATGGCCTGCGCCATTCTGCTAAGCACAACAGACTTTTTGCTAGCGCAAAGCGGCCCGGGAGCTGCCGCACTAACCTCTGCGAATTCTACCATCCGGTTGTATTGGGATCCTATCAAACTGATCATCCAGGCGATTGGAGCATTGGTCGGTTTAATTGGAGGCATTCGCATCTATAACAAATGGACCAATGGCGATCAGGATATCAATAAAGAAATTCTGGGATGGAGTGGTGCTTGTCTGTTTTTAGTGATCGTTCCTTCTTTTGTCGGATCCTTTTTTGGAATGGTCTAATGGAGTTCGAGATTTTCAGGGGCGTAAAAAAGCCCCTGCTTCTGCTGGGCTTAAAAGACCATTATATTTATTGGGCTTTTGGCCTTGCGGCCACAGGCGCAGGCTTTGCCATCGTTCTTTCTAGCCTAATCGGCCTTATGGGACTATTCCTGGGTCTAGGTTTTTCTGCAGCGGGAATCTTGTTCACTTTTAGAAGGCAGACGAAAATAGGTCTGCATCGCAAAACGAGAAACGAGAATTTTCTTTATGTGCGCGCTTCAAGAATCAATGCTCGTTTCTAGCGATGCTCTCTGGGAATAAAGAAGACAATGCTTCTTTATCAATTCAATTCTTTGGAAAGAGTCTCCGGAATCGAAACAACCTCTCACTTTTTAAATTTCAACCATGACACTCAAAAAAACGATTTTTCAGTCGCCCTATTTAGGGTTTGATTTGGGACTTAAGAACGGATGGGATTATGATGTCCTCATAGACTCCTACGGAATGCCTGTGATCGGTCTCTCGATTCAGAATCTGTCGCCCCAGCATAGTTGCGATCCCGATCTGTATCTGGAGCAGCATCGCGTCTTAAGTCAAATCGTGAGTATTCTTGGAGAAGGCTTTACGCTTCAAAAATTAGATCTTTTTTCAAAAGAAACCTACGTTTCGGAGATAGAACCGCAGCAGCCCTTTTTGAAACAGAAATTTAAAGAGCATTTTGAAGGAAGGATTTTTAGTGGACTAGAAACTCTACTTCTTGTAAGTCCGTATCTCGAGGATTCTAAAAAGAAAAACTTGTTTAAGGTGGCAAATGCAAATTACAAGTTGCTGCGCGAAAAAGCGGAGAGGATCTTTCTGCTTTTAGAATCCAGTCGTTTTGAACCGAAGTTTCTAAAGCAAAAAGAATTTGAGACGAAAATAAACCAAGTGCTCTCCATGAATTTTACAAAGGTGCCAGGTTGGGATACTCTTCTAAGTACCTCTGAGCATCTTCGAATAGGGGAGAGCTACATCAAAGTATTTTCTCTTGTGGATGTGGAAAAAGTAGAGCTCCCGAGCCTCGTGAAACCCTATGGTGAGATGTCCCTAGGCAGCACGATGGGAAGCGGACTCAAGGGAGCTGTAGATAAGCTTTCTTTTTTGCATCATGTAAAGGAATCTCAGTCCCTGGTATACCATCAAATGATTCGGATTCCACCGCAAGAACAAACGCTGAGGTCTCTAGAGAAGAAAAGGAAAAAGCATGAAGGCGTTGCTTCCAGCGCCCCTTCAAACGCGCTGGTCGCACAAGAAATCGAGGAGTTTATCAAAAGCTTAGCGTTTGAATCTGAACTTCTGGTAGAAGCGCACTTTTCTATTGCGGTGCGCTGTGAAGACCCAGAAAAGCTATCGAAAGTGCAGTCTCAGATCGAGCAGCACCTTTTCAACCAAGGGATTTTAATTTCAAAAAATTCGTACAATCAACTGGAATTGTTTCGCTGCGCATTGCCGGGCAATGCGGCGGAATTAAAATCGTACGATTTGTTTTTGACGAGCCGAAGTGCCGCTCTTTGCTTCTTTTTTAATGAGCGCTATCTACAAAGCGAAGATTCTGATTTCTTCCTTGAGTTTACCGATCGGCAAGGAGTGCCGATTAAACTAGACCCATCGGATCTTCCGATGCAAAATGGAAGAATATCCAATCGGAATAAGTTTGTTTTAGGTCCTTCGGGATCCGGAAAATCCTTTCTGATGAACAGCCTAGTTGAGCAGTACTTAAATTACAATTACGATGTGGTGATTGTCGATACTGGAGATTCTTACAAAGGCCTGAGCCTTTACAAGAAGGGAAGATACATTCAGTATACGGAGGCGGATCCGATTACCATGAATCCTTTTTTGATTTCAAAGGAAGAATTAACACTCGAGAAAATCGAGTTTTTGACAAGCTTGGTTTTTCTGGTTTGGAAGGGGAGTGAAAGCACAATGTCCAGCGCTCAAAAATCCATCCTTGATAAACTAGTTCTGTCTTACTATGAACATTACTTTAATTCGGGTATTGAGAGATTTGAATCGCTTACCCCAATGGAACTCGCAGAGTATTTAAAAGACTTTGGAATCGAGGTGGAAACCTTTGCTTTTGACAAAGAGAGTGCGGAAACAAAAGTAGAGTCTAAAAAGTCTTTACAATCAAGGCTTGAAATCCCCTACAGTCAACTGAATGATCCCGCCTCAGAGTATGGCGTAAAACCTCTAAAGCTCGAATCGCGGGACAAGCAAACGAGCCTAAGAGTTCAAAATACTTTAGGAGCCCTTGGGAAAGGAATTGGAAGCAGTAGATTTTCTTCTTCTTCTTCTTCTTCTTCTTTCAAACTGGAACCGATCCGTCCGTTGCTGCTTGAAAAAGTAACTGAATTGCACAAAGAGCTTCGCGTAAGTGAGCTTAGTTTTAATTCTTTCTATGAATTTGCCTCGGTCTTTTTACCGCTTTTCCTAAGGGGAAAGAGGTATGAGATTTCCGAGAGGGAATTCAGCCTAAGTACTTTCTTTCTGGTCTTGAAAGATTTCTATCGTGGGGGAAGGTATGCTCGAACCCTAAACGAAAAAGCAGACCGTGGTCTTTTGACAGAACCTTTTCTCGTGTTTGAAATTGATTCCATTAAGGACAATCCGAAGCTTTTTCCCATCGTCACGCTGATTATCATGGATACGTTTTTACAGAAAATGCGTCTCCGTAAAAACCGAAGAAAAGCCCTCATTATTGAGGAAGCATGGAAAGCCATTGCCTCAGAACTAATGGGAAGCTATATTTTGTATTTGTACAAAACAGTTCGGAAATTTTATGGTGAGGCCATTGTGGTCACGCAAGAATTGGACGATGTGATTTCAAGTCCCATTGTGAAGGATTCGATTTTGAACAACTCGGATACAATCATTCTCTTGGACCAAACAAAATTCCGGGATAATTTTTCAAAAATCGCGTCGCTACTGGCCTTAAATCCGGTGGAGCAGAATAAGATTTTCACTTTGAATCAACTTGACAACAAAGAGAATCGAAGCCGCTTCAAAGAATTCTATATAAAACGAGGCGCGAGTGGAGAAGTGTATGGGAATGAAGTTTCACTTGCTCAGTACATGACCTTTACGACCGAAAAGCCAGAGAAAACCGCTTTTGAAGTGTACCTAAGTTTCTATTCTGATTTTGAATGGGCACTCGAGAATTTCTTATCGGATCTGAAGAATTCAGGCCTATCATTAAGTCAGATGGTTAAGCAAGTGAATGAGCGGGATAGGCCTTTAAGTCAAAGCATCGACTTAAAGCCTAAGAGAGCATTGAATTTCAATTCTTTTACGGACTCCCAAAAAGACCTTAACTAATTCGGTCCTTTTAAAAAGTGCAAACCTGTTAAAGACCTACAAATGAAACCCGCTTATAAGATGAAAGCTGTTTATTCCAATGCAAATCTTGATTCGCTAGGGAAGCCTTGGCTAGCGTGGCTATTTCAAAGATTATTTTCTGCAGTGCTGATCTTAAGTCTATGTTTAGAGCCCGCGAGGCTAAAAGCGCAAGCGACTTACATAGATCCTACCACGACGGCGGCTCTTTTTGTGTACTCGGATGCACTCGAATCTGCACAAAACAAGCTCTTGCAAGAGAAAAGAAATCTTCGCTCTGCTCAAATGGTCGTGGCTGGACAGCTCGCTGTAGTAGGAGAAATTCAAAATACGATTTTATTGGGACTCTCCGAAGTCTCAGGAACGCTACAAAATGGGATTCAGGTGAAAACCCTTTTGGAAGAACTGTCTCAGTGCGCGGCGCAGGCCCGCAGTATCGAGCAATTTGTACAAAGCAGTCCCCAGTACGCTGTGTTTGGAGTGAAAGCTTCTAGCCAAACCTACGCATCGATCTTAGAGATGTCAAGCGATCTTACGGAGCTTCTACGTTCTGGGAATTTAAACCTTGCAAGCGCAGGAGATCGCTATCGACTGCTCTACAGTGTAAGTGAGAAAGTTCGATCGCTTAAACTCTGGCTCATGTCCATTTCCATCCATATGGAAAGAGCCAAACGCGTTGGTTTTCTAAGATCCTTAGAACCCTTTGCAGGGTATATACGAGCGGACAAAGCGATTGTGTCGTCCGTATTAACGAGGTATAAATCCGAGTTCTGATGGGAAATCGGATGGTTTTAAAAGTAGGCTCGTATGGACTCGTCCTTTTTCTTTTGCGCGGAATCCTTAGCTCCAGCGGAGGCAAACCTTCTGAGCCATGGCAAAGGGAGAATGTTTCTTTTCCCATGCTCAATCAGCAGGTTCGATCGCAGCTGGAAGAGCACGAAAGGCAGTCGAGCCTTTTAGAAACGCAAAACCAAAGTGTAGTTCTTGAGCACTCCAATTCACAGCAGTGGAAGGAGTACGAGAAGACAAGCAGCCTTGTTTTAAAAAGGCTCTCCACAGCGGAAAATTGGATGCAAAGCGGCGTTTATGCGATGGCCATCCTAGAAAGAGGAAAACGAATCGAGAGCCTAGAAGAAAATCTCCTTTTGGAATTAAAGCAGGCACCCTATTTAATTCCCGAGGCGTTGAAAGAGAAAGTTCAGTGGACAAAGGATTTTGAGTCTCTACTTCGGTATTTACTGGGGCTTAGTTTGACTCTAGGTGAAATCAATCAAATGGAGCGTGCCGATCGAAAAATCCTTTTTGATTTTGCGCTTGAGGAACTTTCTGAGTTGGAATCAAAGAGTCGTTATCTCCTTTTCACCCTTAGGGAATCAAGGCAGAAAGTAGAAACCCAAAAATCCCAGTTCCGCTATTATTTGCAGCGTGACAAGAGTCTTGTCCAGTCTATTTTAAATCAATTAAAATCTTTGAAATCATGAATCCAAAAACTCTTCCTTTTTTTCTTATTCTAGCCTTAGCTCGCTTAAAAGCGCAAGGGGTCCCCGTCGTGGTCAACGACAAACTGCTTGAGCAAATTTCAAAGAACCAAGTCGTAAGACTGGGTAGCAGTGAGGCCCTTCGCGCGAGTGTGGAAACACAACGAAAAGCCTATGGACAAATTTCCTCGACGATGACGCAGATTATTTCTATTCAGGAATATCTCTACCAACAACTCTATGAGGTGAACTCCCTGATACTCTCTGGGAAGCAGCTTGAATACTTTTATTGGTATTTGGAGCAAATTTCGTCGAAAAGCGCAGAGCTTTTGGTTCTGTCTTCGAAAGCACCTGAGCATGCCGTTTTGCTCTCCGGATACTACACTTCTATTTTGAAGCAAAGCTACCTGCTACAGGAAGAATTGCTCGCAAGTGTTCTTTCGAAAGACCTGGATGTTTTGTTAAATTCATACGATCGGCAACTTTTGCTTGAAAAGCTACTTTCCCGCGCGAGAAGCATTCACGGGTATCTGCTTTACCTGATTTTACGACTTAAATCTGCGCATCCCAAGTCGGCTTTAAGTCAGATTCCGGCACTGGCAGACTACATTAATCTAGACAAGCAGATTGTAAAGAATTTACTCTCAAGATATCGAAGTGAATTTAACTAAAGAAGATCTCTTTAGAGATTTGATTTCCAAATTCGCTTGACTACGCTCTATTTCAACAATTTAATTCCCTCCCCTGATGAATTTCCAAATGACAGTACAGAATCGAAAGTACGTTTCAAAGAAACTTTTGCCCGTCTTATTTCTCGTGTTTTCTTTCCTCTTTGCAGGAAAGCTAGAGGCGCAGAAAAGACTAAACGATCCTTCCATTGTGAATCAACAGAAGCGAATGGTCTATGAAAGCTGGGGGAATTTCAGTCCTTATCCAAAGTACCTTTTGGGAGTGCAAACGAACTTTGCGTATGCAACCGTTTGGGGACTGTGGGCTCCCGCTCGAAACAGATCCTATAAAGAAGGACCTGATTTAAGACCCCTTCGGCTTGGGGGCCCGGAGTCTGAGAGACTCTTGTCTCTCAAAGTACAGGAGAAGGAAACAGAGCTTGTAGCAACAAGCGTAGATTCTCTACACAAACAAAGTTTGCTTGATCTTTCTTACCATACGAGTGTTATTCAATCGAGTGAGCCGCTTTGGCAACTGTATTATAAGGAAAAGTTGGAACCTATTTTAGCTTATCCTCAGGTGCCTACGCATTTCACAGACTGGAATTTAAAGTCCGAAAAGAGCTTTCTAACTCTAGCTAAAAATGGGGGACTAAGTCCTCTAACAGAAGAGCTAGAGCTAATCAAAAGTAAATACAGACTAGCGAGTAGATCGGTCCTTCCAAGAGGGAAACGAATTCTTCTCTATCACGCCTGTTTAATGGATTTAAGAGCGTTTGAAAGGAAGTTGCAGCATGAGGTCTTATTAAGTGAAGTCCATGAGCGTTCCTCCTTTTATCTATCTGAAAGCAGAAGCTTTTCCCCTGCAAACTCTTCTGGTCAATTGGAAGGGTTCTCAAAGAGCGATAAGCAGATTGTAAGGGAACTATTAACCCAATGGAAACAAACCAGTTGAAATGAAAGCATCGTCTATTTTAAAAGGAATTTCCCTCGTTGTGATTTTGTTGCCACAACTACTCTTTGCGCAGGATTCTTCTAACTCTAGCGGTTTGTTAGAATTTCTGATGGGAGACGGAGCGTTTGAGAGTTGGTTTTTTGAGGTCTTTACCCAAATGGACCACGATTTAGAGTCTCGCGCTCTATCTGCAAGTATGCTGGGAAGAACCCTAGGAGGAATCGGTTCGCTTATTTACTTAGGCTACCTAGGGTTTCAGATGCAGGAAGGGGCTAGACCCTGGGAGATTACGCCCATGCTCCGTCCTTTCGTTATTGGACTTATCCTTTTGCACTGGACCGGGTTTTATAAAATGATTCAATATCCACTTGAGCAGCTTGCTGTGCCTTCAAGAGAAGCTTTTTTAGGCCTCGAGCGCGAGGCCAATAAGGTTCGAATTGAAAGATTCACAAAACAAACCCAGCTCCTCGATTTTTTAATTCAGCAGCAGGCCCATGAAAA
Organism: Chryseobacterium sp. A321; assembly: GCF_054489265.1. Taxonomy (NCBI): domain Bacteria; kingdom Pseudomonadati; phylum Bacteroidota; class Flavobacteriia; order Flavobacteriales; family Weeksellaceae; genus Chryseobacterium; species Chryseobacterium sp. A321. Next base: position 1,179,826 of record NZ_JBTMWZ010000001.1, read on the forward strand.
AGCAAAAGAAAGAGAACTTGCTTTAGGAGAAGACAGTGGCTTCTCCCAACGAATGATTGAAGGGATGAGTGAGCTTTTTCAGCCCATTGAAGAATGGAAAATTCGGATGGACTTTGAGTCTCAAAAATTTACGGCGGATTTGATTGAAGCCATTTGCTTAACGCTCTTAAGAGTGTGTACGTACCTCGTGTTTTTCCTTCAAAAGGTTTGGTCTTACATCTTGATCCTGCTAGGACCCATTGCACTTGGAATCTCGCTTATTCCCGGGTTTGAACACTCGTTTCAGAATTGGGTAAGCAAGTTCATTAATGTCAATTTATACACGTTTGTGGCTTTTACCATCGTAAGTCTGGGGCAGCAGCTCATTATCTCGGGGTACCACCTCGAAATGGAGCGCTACGACCGGCTCTTAGACTCTGGCACCGTGACGGATCTCACGACGCTCTCGTACTACATTTCGAACAATGGACTCATTCACACCGTTTTGTTTCCCTGCGTGGCTTACCTGGTAACCGGTATTGGAATTCTAATGACACCCACCATTGCGGATTCCATTGTCTCCGCGGCAGGTGCGGGCGTTATGAGCAAAGGAAAAGCAGGAGCTGGAAAGCTTTTGAGCGCTTCTAGTGGCGCAGCCCGCCAAATATTTCAAAGTGTAAAATCTTCTTACCGCAGTTCGGGACAATCTAGAAAAGGATAACCCTAAGTCTTACTTAAAAAGTATTTGAGATGATCATAAAAACCATTGAACAAAGGTTCAAACAAAACCGAAATCTAGGGATCCTTGCCCTATGGATATCTCTTTTCATTTCATGCGCCGCGCTTTTGTTTGCGCACCTGCAGGTTCGCGATAGCCGAAAATCCCTGTATGTACTCGATGCAGGCGTGCCCATTTTACTAAACCAAACGAGCGCCCTACTCAATCGAGAAGTGGAGTACAAGTCTCAAGTGGAACTTTTTCATCGCCTCTTCTTTACGCTGCCTCCGGACGATGAGTACATCCAGCAGAACATTGAGAAGTCTCTTTACCTTATTGACGATTCTGGAAAGAAGGAGTACTCAAACTTAAGAGAAAAGGGTTTTTACAATCAACTGATCTCCTCGAGCTCGATGGTGAGTATTCAGGTGGATTCCATTCAAATCGATCTAGAGAAAAGGTATTTTAAATTTTATGGCAAGCAATCGATTCAGCGCAGGACCCGCCGTATGGTAAGGCTCTTGCGCTCCGAAGGCTATTACAAGGACTTAATGCGCACTCCTCAAAATCCGCACGGCATCCTTCTTCTGGATTGGCGCATTACGGACAATTCTGAACTTTCAAACGAAACGCTTTATGGATACTAACAAAAAATTCTTCGCCCAGATGCTTAAGAAACTTTCTCCGCTTCGAGAGCGGCTTAAGAAGCATCCTGAAAAAGTACTTGGCTTTTTATTGCTTGTGCTTTTGTTTGCTCTTGCTATAAATCTTGCGCAGTATAAGTACTTTCTCTCCAAGGAGGAAAAAGAAAGGAGGGATTTTTTGGTTGCAAGGGAAGATACCATGGACCGCTTAGAGTATCGTAATAAAATGAGCCTTAAAAGAGAAAGGCTCCGCCCGGAATTAAGACGAACGATTCAATCGCTCCAGAGTTATTTAACGAAGGAGAAAGAGGGAGAATTAACCCAAGTCGATAGCCTTGAAATGGACCGGCTCTATACCCAATACAAAACCTTACTGCATGCTTACCAATCGGATTCCTTATAAAAAGCCACGCTACGTCATTCCGCTTATTATGCTTCCCTTTCTTTTGTTTTTAGGGTATCAATTTGAACGTTTTTTAGCGCGTGAGGAGCCTGCGCGTAGTGAGCAGGCTGGACTTTCGCTTTCCTTTGGGGAAGCGAGTGACCCCATCCTTTCTAAAAACGAGGCATACGATGCCTTCTTTAAAAATGGAGACGGCTTTTTCGCGCTGGATTCCAGCGAGAAAAAGGCTTCGCTAAAAGAAGGAGAAAGTCCTTTAGATCCTCTTAAGGAAGAGGAAGTGAGTTCAGACCTACCCAAAGACTCGCGTGATTTCATTCGTCTCTTTAATGAGAAGGCACTTGGAAGAGCTCCGAATACGTCTCCAAGGGAAAGACAGAGCACGAATCGCATGGAAGCAGAGAAAGCATCCATTGCAGAGCAAGCAAAGAACCCACTTCTTGGAAGTGCCCCTTTTGGGACTTTGGAGAAAACCCCTACGAGAAGCAGTATAAGTACGGATACGAGATTGAGTAGTGCTTATGGAGAGGATCGGACACCTGCTAAGAACCTTGCAGCGTATGGAGCAGTTGAGAATGCAGAAGAGAAGATGGATCCGATCCGCATTCTGCGCTCTCAAATGCTCGTGATGGATTCGTTAGAGAAATCGAGAGATCCTGAGTTCCAAGCCGAGAATCGGGCTCAGAAAAAACTCTTAGCGCATAAAGAAAAATTGAATGAATTTTTATCCTCGACACTTCGCGTGAGCAAAACCACTCACAGTCCGCATTTTAACGCGGTTTACAAGCAAAGCGAATCCTTTTTTATCAAGGCTGTGATCGATGAAGATCTTTCGGGGTTCCTAGGAAGTCGGATTCGGCTGAGACTCTTGGAAGACATTTTTGTAGGCAATAAAAAGCTGTTCAAGGGTCAGATTCTTTATGCACAAGTCTCAGGGTTTTCCTTTGAACGAGCGAACCTTTCGATCGTCTCTGTTCTTGTCAAAGAAGAAATCCTTCCCATTCATTTAACGCTGTACGATTTGGATGGACAAAAAGGACTCTACGTGCCCGGAAGTGAATTTAGAAACATGATGAAAGAACTAGGTTCGAGCTCCGTCCAAGGCCAAAGCCTCGACTCTGCTGAGCCGTCTTTTTACTCTAGTCTTTTGTCTACTGCTTTTCGAAGCGCCTCTCAAAGCGCTGCAAAACTTTTACGAACCAACAAAGCCAAATTAAAGTACGGTACCCAGGTGCTGCTTTTAGAGGAGGCTCATTAAACTTGATCAACTATGAAAACGCTTTTTACCCTATCCTGTACTCGCGTACCCTTTTCCAAAGCTTCGCAATCTCTCGGAGATCAAATGCCTAGAGTGCTTCAGAAACCCGCATGCTGCTTCTTTATGAGCAGCAGAAATCGAGAAGTGGCAAAGCGAATTTTGCTTGTCTCTAGTCTTCTTCTATGTACGCTAGCCAAATCCCAAAGCACCGAGAAAGAAAAATCGCTTTCTTCTCTTCCCGTTTTGAAAATGAAACCGGGGGTGAACGTGCACATTGTATCTCCGGAACCCATTGAGTTTGTGGACCTCTCTACGTCTTATTTACTAGGAGATCTTCCTACGGAGAACTTAGCTCGGATTAAAGTATTAGATGATTCTTTAGCGGTTTTAGAAAAGCAAACCCGGGGGGAAAGTGGACTTTCTTCTACTTTATCCTCCTCCTTATATTCGGAAAGATCGCCTTACACCTATCAGGAGCTAGATTTAGGCATTGTGACCATTGTAGCCAAATCCTTCATGGCGCAATACCGTGCCGTGTATGGGGGCCAGGGCTCCCACGAAATCCAAAGCAGCATCTATATCTATCCTCAGCATATGCAGCCCCTGGAGTTTAGCCGGAATTCTCTTTCGCCAAGAGAGCTCTTGAATTTTTGCGAGAAAATCCTTTCTCGCAAGGAGCTAAGGCCTCTGGCTCGAAAGAAAGGCTTTGGCTTAACCTTAAATCTAAACGGGCTTTATGTGGTAGGGGATTATGTGTTTTTGGATGTGCTCATTGAAAACAAAACCAATCTGAAATTCCAGATGGAATCCCTTCTCTTTTCGGTAGAAGACAAAAAGATTTACAAAGCAACCAACCATCAATCCATTGCCCTTAGTCCGGTGTATTCTCATCACAGTCAAAAGGAGTTTCGATCCACGTACCGCAATGTCTTTGTCTTTGAGAAGTTTAGTTTTCCGAACTCAAAAACACTTCGGGTTCGCCTTGTGGAAGAGGAGCTTTCGGGACGAAGTCTCACCCTTGAAATTCCCTATTCTGCTCTTTTAAAAGCAGACACGCTCTAAACGAATGAAGTCTTACTTGAAAGTTGGAGCGGACTGCAGGGACGATTCTATTTCGCTGCCTTCTACGCCCTTCTATTCAAATTCCTTCAAAGGGTAACCTTATAAAAAACAAGTGCGATGCAAGAACAAATTCACCAACTTAAACTCTACGGCTTCTTTCAAAAGATGGTCTACGGCCTTGTGGTCATGGAAACGCTGTGCGTGGTCTATCTGGACACAAAAATTCCAATTTTTTCTGACGTACTTCTAGGGCTGTCCTACCTCTATATTTTTTTCCCTCCTTTTTATGCCAAAATTTGGACCCTGATTCTCATTTGCATTGTGGCTGTGGGGACCAAAGCGCGCAAAAAGTCAGATCTTAAGATTTGGAAAGCTATCGTTCGTCCGATCTTCCTTGGGCTTTTCTTTATGGCCGCAAGTCTCTTTATCCTCCTTAGTTTTCAAGGGAAAAAAGGACCTGAACTTTTTTACGGATTTTACCTCATGCATGCTTTTTATGCATTGTTCTCCCTACTAGGAGCACTTTTCGTGCAAGTAGGGGCCGATTCCATTTCAAAATTTGTGCAAGGTAAATTAGGGAAGGACCGGTTTAATACAGAGCAGGAGAGTTTTAAGCAGAACGAAGAGCTTATAGGAAATGCCACTTCCATTAACCTTCCCTACAAATACAGACACGGGTCTAAGATGCGCCCCGGATGGGTGAATTTAGATCCCTTTCGAGGAACCCTCGTGATTGGAACTCCGGGCAGTGGAAAATCCTTTGGCGTGATTGCGCCCGCAATCCGTCAAATGGTAAGCAAAGAATTTTCCCTTTGCCTGTACGATTTTAAGTTCCCAGACCTTGCTCAAATTGCGTTTTACCATCATTTGCAGCAAAAAAAACAAAATCCTGGCTATACCCACTCTTTTCATGTGGTAAATCTAAACGAAGTGGAAAAGAGTAGACGAATCAATCCCTTGCAGAAGAAATACGTTCCCAATCTAGCGATGGCTCAAGAGATGGCTGAGTCCATGGTGTTTTCCCTTCAAAAGGGAGGCTCTGCAAATTCAGGGGGAGCCGATCAGTTCTTTACGCAAAGTGCGGTGAACTTCCTTTCTGCTTGCATTTATTTCTTAGCGAGCCAGAAGCAAGGAAAGTACAGTTCGCTTCCTCATTTGCTTAGCTTTTTGAACAAAAGCTACGAAGAGATTTTTTCCGTTCTTTTTACAGAGCCAGAACTTCATTCCATGCTCGCGCCCTTTAAATCAGCGTACGACAACCGAGCGTTTGATCAATTGGAAGGGCAGGTAGGTACGCTTAGAGTTCTGCTCTCGCGCCTCTCTACAAAAGAGAGCTACTGGGTCTTTTCGGGAGAAGAAGTGAATTTGAAAATAACAGATCAGAACAATCCGAGTGTTTTAGTCCTCGCTTCCAGTCCCGAGACCGAAGGAATTAATTCCGCGCTCTATGCCTCGGTGTTAAACCGAGTACTTCGAGTTATTAACCAAAAAGGAAATCTTCCGGCAGGAATCATTGCGGATGAGTTTCCCACAATCTACATTCATAAGATTGATTCCGTTGTGGCCACGGCGCGAAGCAGTAAAATCGCGGTTATGCTGGGGCTGCAAGAGCTGCCCCAGTTAAAGCAGCTCTACAAAAGAGAAGTGGCCGATACAATCTGCTCGGTCATGGGCAATATTCTTTGTGGATCCGTTCGAGACCGCCATACCCTTGAATGGCTCGAAAGGCTCTTTGGGAAAATCAAACAAAAAAGTTACTCCGAGTCTTACTCGAGTCAAGGAACTAGTTTCTCGAGCAGCGAAAAGATGGACACGATGATTCCGGCGGGAAAAATTGCTTCGCTTCGCACAGGAGAAATGGTGGGAATGATTGCCTCAAGCTTCTATTCTTCGGAAGGAGAATACCGAAGCTCTGCAATGAGCGGAAAGATTGAGCTACTGGAATCCGACTCCCTTTATTTGGCCGAGAGCGAAGTGCAAATGCCGATCTACTATGATTTCAAAGATGAGAAGGGCACTTGTCAAAAAGAAAAAGTCCTACTTCAAAACTTCTCACGCATCCACAAGGAAACGGATGAGCTTGTGAACGACATTCTTCGCTTAGGCGTTTCAAATTCAACAATTAAAGGAGGTTCAAGTTCAACCACTAAAGCAAGTTCAAGTTCAAGTGCGGCTGCTGCGGCTTCCACTGCAAGTTTGAATTGATCCTCAATTGGATCCTCAATATAAACTTGAGCTGGAACTTTTGCTAGAACCTGTCCTTAACTCTAAGCTTAGTAAATCAAGGACCTGGTACTTTTTTTAATCATCAAATCAAATCACCTTTTTTAAACCTAATCTTATGAATCCAATTAGCACTCTTTTTCATTTTCTTCTGTTTTTGTTTCCATTTTTCCTTTTGGTTTATTTATCAAACAACCCGAAGGGCATAGGGCAGAATTCTTCCTTTTATTTAGCTGGGGATTTTCGAAATATGCCTGCTTTTTCAAAGCTTGAAGTGGATACCCTGACCAATCCTTTGTTGAGAGATTCGATTTATTTAAAACCTCCTTCCAAAAAGAAAGCGATGGAGGCTTTCAACCGGTTTAAAGACGGAATGGGAAAAGCGACTCCCGATTCACTTCGGACTCCGGGGAAAGTTCATTTTTCCTTGAAATCCCTTCCGCCCGTGGTGCAGTTCAACGGAGGTCTTAAAACAAGCCTCGATTCTCTGCGTTCCATTTATAAACGCGAGCGAGCGAATAAAAAAGAGTACCGAGAGGAAAAGAGAAAGAGGGATTCTTTGAGTCCTTCTTCAAAACCCTCTAAAAAGGCAAAGGCTTTAAACCCGATCGCAAGGGATAGAATGGATTCCTCCCTTGATGGGAATAGAAGGTCTCTTTCAAAAGAGCCCCTCTCTCCAAGTAAGAAGGCGAGAAGGGATTTCTACTTTCCCCTGGAAGGGAAACTTTCCATCTCTTCTCCTTACGGGAATCGAGTGCACCCACTCTCAGGGGAAGTTAAATTTCATCGAGGGCTGGATTTTCGGGCGTCCTATGAGAGCGTGATTGCGGTCATGGACGGCGTCGTAGAAAAAAGCGGATGGGATTCCAAAGGAGGAGGGTATTATATGACCCTTCAGCACGAAGGGGGGATCTCAACTTCCTATCTACATCTCTCACAGCGGTATTACAGGGAGGGAGAAAAAGTGCTAGCGGGCTATATCATTGCCCGCAGTGGAAACTCAGGCGGGTCCACAGGACCTCACCTTCATTTTATGGTGAGAGAGAACGGAGAGCTGCGCTCTCCTCAGGAGTTCCTTTACAACAAAAGTATGGAATCGGGCGCTTCTTCTAAACTTTACGCTCAAAACTGATGTAGTCGCCTGCTCTAAGGGTTTTGAAGGTTTTGAACGTTTCAAACGTTTTGAAACTTTCAAGTGCGATTAAAAAGAACAATAAATCTAAAATAAGTAAAATATGAATTTAACTACCCAAACGGAGGCCACTTTAATGGAATACGGCCTTTTAAACCCCGATCGCTCCTTTTGCTCCAAACTCTCTTCCCTTGAAATTGAGCAGTTCTTAAAAGGAGAACCGCTATGCGCGACAAGCGGTAGGGAGAGACTTACTTTTCTACTGGATCCCTATTCAAGGAATGTAACGGTTCGAGAAAGTACGCTCGAGAAAAGCCTTTCCTACGTGCAGGAGTCAAGCAGTACCGAGTTTTTACAGCTTGTCAAAGAAACGGCCACTTCCTATGGAGAGAGTTCTCGGTATGAGAAGAAAGCCTATTTAAAAGACGAAGCGAGTGGGGAGCTCATGGAACTGGATTTAGTGAAGCACCTCTCTAGAATCGGAAAGGAAGTATTAGAAAAAGGAGATGTAAAGTCTCAGTCCCGCTATCGAACGGAGCTGTTTCGGATTAAGAATTATTATTTGAAACAAATGAAAAAATACCCCCATAGCGCAAAGGATTTTAAAGCGCAATTAGGCCTGGTTTCCAAAGAGCTTTCTAAAGTTTCGAGAAGTGTTAGGTCTTTAAGTGGAGGCGCTGAGCCAAAAGCCTCAAAAGTGCCTTTTGAAAAAGAACCGGCAAGGTCTTCCTTGGTAGAAGTACAAAATCAGACACAAACTTCTGTGGAAAGAAAAGTAGAAATAGGCGAAAAAGAGTCCCAAGTAGAAACGACTGCAAACTCTCTTCGGGCTCAACAGAAGGAAAAGTTGGAGCTAGAAAAAGAGCCTTATCGAGCTCGCCGTCGTTAACAAGGCCAAAGTATAACCTTAAAATAGTTAAGAATTATGTCCGTGGATTTATTTAATTACCAAGCCCGTTACGGGGAGAATACCAATTTTGGATTTAAAGAAACTTCAAAAACGGAGTATTTAACGAGTTCTTTAGGAAAGAAATTTCCTTACGAACTGTACAGTGCCACTGCGCGCTTTAAGGCTCCCCAACAAAAAGCAAAATCAAAGGCAGGCCTTGAACCTTTAGAGAAAAGCGCAAGTGATTTTGCTCTCATGGAGCGGCAGTTTTCTCGTTACAAAGCGCTTGATTTTATGTCCGGATCGATTTTAACCTCGATTTCGGATGTCGCTTGGCTCTTTCGAGAATTAGAATCGGAGGCCGTGGAGCATACGTTTTTAATCTATCAGTTTAAAGACAGCAGCTACCTCGTGCAGCACCTCTCCAGCGGTGGACTTTCCTCCGCAGTGGTGGACCTACGGCTTTTGGCAGGGCACGTGCATAAACTGAGCCCCGAGTCGATTACCCTCGTGCATAACCATCCCAGTGGACAGCTAATCTCTTCGCGTCAGGATCAGCAAATGTTAAGTCGACTGCGGCTCGCCTTTGAAAACACGAAAGTCGAGGTGAAGGATGGGCTTGTGCTCAATCTTCGATCGGGACAGTATCTAGTGTTTGGAACGAGCAGCGATTCCGATCGAATCTTTGAGCATCAGGATCCCAAACGAAAGGAAAAACAGGTGCCTGTGTATAGTTTTAACAAGCAACTGTTTTGCGTGAATTATCAACCCGATAAAATCACCAACCCGGAACAAACGGCGGCTTATTTGTCGGCTCAAAAGTTTGGCCTCTCGGATCGAACCGAAGCTTTAATTCTCAACAATGCCAACGAAATTATGGGCAAGTTCATTCTCCCTCAAAATAAGCAGTACGAGAAGCTCGTAGAGCTTCTGTCCCGCTACGGCGGTACTTCTGCTATTCTGTATGGCAATTCCCTTAGTGAGAGATTGTTTGAACGCTACAAAACCAAACTGGCCAACCTAGGATTTTCGGCGCTGGATGGAATCCGGCTTGAAAGCGGCAATTATTACTCTCTTTTAAATCATTCCAAAATTACCCTTCGAGAAGAATTGGTACAGAGTTATCATCAAAAGAAGGGAAAAGAACCAGGGGAAATGAGAGGGAAAGAGCAGAAGGGCGAAACCTCCGTGCTAGAGCGGCTCGATGTTGCGAGTGAAAAAGAAATTGCACCTACAGAGCCTTTGCTTCCTCCTCGAAATGGCGTCAAGCGCTAAAGGCTTTTTGTTCAAGTTTATTGCTTTTAAATTGAGCCACTCTACGTTTAAGTTCTTGTTTCCCATTTCTTTTTTCAAAAATGCATCCTATGAAACTTTCCTTTTCTTTATTAATCCTGAGTACGGCTCAAAAGTGGAGTCTAATTTTTCTGCTTCCCCTTTTTCTTTCGTGTACGAAAGAGATTCCACGAGCGGACACGGGAGGCGCAGATCTGCTCTTTAGTGTGTATTTTCAGGCCTCCAAAGGCCTAGAAAATAGCAAGACCTTTCACCGCTCTTCCCTTAGCTTCCTACCCATAGGAGTTTTTGAAATTGCTCCCCGTGAACTTGGGGAAGTAGCGGACATGGAGTATTTTTTAATTAAAGACTCCCTTTATTACGGCTTAGAAGCAGGGGTGAGGATATCTATGGATCCCAAAGCAGGAAAGAGTGTACGTACCAAAACACACGGTGCGCCTTTTTCAAAGGATCCCATTTCCTACTACGGGCGAAGAAGGAATTTAAGCGATACGATTCTATTTAAAAGGCATTACAAACGTTTTGAAATCTCAACGCCTGAGCAGTATTCGAGGTATTATATTTTGAAATCCGATTCATTGCTTCCCTACGCGCTGTATCCGCAAATTGAACAGGAGTACGGAGGAAGACTGGAGAGAATCGATTATTACGATGTAGAGAAGGACATATTTTACTCCATGCAGCTGCTGCGTAGATTGGAAAGAAGTAAGGAGGCGGAGTCCTTTCTAAAAGAGGGGTACTTCTTACCCCAGACCCCCACTTTAACTCAAAATTAAACGACATGAGTCCAAGCAAATACTATTCGTATTCTCAAATTCAGGAGATTCTCTCGGGTGTGACTCTTTTAGATTATGCCTTTTATTTGGTGATGTCCGGAACACTTTCCTATACAGGGCGTTTTGGAACCCATCACTATTTTGAAGCAAAAGGCATTAAAATGGCCATCCAAGGAGAGGTGTATTATGATTTTAAAAAAGACAAAGGGGGAGGCCTTTTAACGGCGGTGATGGATTTAGAGAATTTAAGTTTTCTTTCTGCCGTGGCTTTTTTGGAGGCGGATTTTAGCCTGTCCTCCTCGGAGCTTACCGAAATCCAAACAAAGGCCTCCACAGAAAGAAAAAGGGCGCCTTCGAAAAGTACGTTGAAGCTCCTTTCCTTTGGTTCTGTAAAAGACGTAGCCCTTCGGAGTTATTTTAAATCCAGAGGCATTTCCTCCACGGTCCTTGAGGATTACGGACTGGAAGTTTGCTTTCAGCTGAAAGGAAGAAAAGGCGTGGCCTTCGGCCTTGAAAATTCCAAAGGGGGATACGATCTAAGATCCTCCACTTGGAAATTAAAATCAGGTCCTAGTAGCTATTCCATTGTAGAGCAAAGTGCGAAACGAATGGTCATCTTCGAAGGACTCACGGATTTACTCACCTATGTAGAACTGCAGTACCAGAAAGGATCTCTCATTCGAAGAACACTCGTGGTTCTAAATTCCGTGACGCAATGCAGCCGTTTTTTAGAAGATTTTAGCTCCTTTAGTGGCTATGTGTTTGTATGCTTAGACGGGGATGAGGCAGGGGAAAAAGCAACGCAGAAAATTTTGGAAGGCATGCCCCAGGCAAAGGTTAGGGACGTTCGCAGCGTTTATGGGATTTCAAAAGAAGGATTTAATGATTTGAATGAAGCTTTTGTACAGTCCATTTCTAAGCAGAATGGTGAGGTGCAGCCGAGTAGGAAGAAGAAAATGGACTTAATTTAAATCTGTTTCAAAATTCTCTTGTATCTTTGTTTGCATGTTGCCAAGTGGGAGAACACATTCTTTGTTTTTCCAACTTCGTGTTTTGAGAGTCCTCTTACTCAGTGAAGTAGTGAAGGATTAATGTTCAACAGTCGATTAAGTAGAGCGCCTAAGGCGGAGAAATATGTCAAAATCTTGTTGTGGCCACGAGGCCGAATCTAACTCTTCAAACCTACATACCCATCGCTACGATGCAAAGGGAAGACAGCTATGCTGTCAAAAAGCGGCATCTAACCTAGATTCTATGGAATCTGAGGACTCCTGCTGCAGTTCAACTCCAAGAAAAAAGAAAAGTGCGCCTAGCTGTTGCGCTCACGAGGATGACTCGGGAGGCGAAGACGACTCGGAGAGTCATGAGCATTCCCATGCGAAGGGAGCCACAGAAAGCACTTCTTACTTTTCCCTTTTTAAAATTCCACTTCTTTCATTTGCCTTACTTTTAGTAGGTCTTTTGCTTGACCACTTCCTAAAACCTTCTTGGTTTGTCGGGCCCGTGAGAATTGTCTATTATTTAGCCGCCTATTTGCCTGTGGCGATCCCCGTGCTTAGGGATGCGGTAGAAAGCATACGATACAAAGAATTCTTCTCAGAGTTTTTCTTAATGGGGATTGCGACCCTTGGAGCGATTGCAATTGGGGAGTATCCCGAGGCGGTTGCGGTTATGCTGTTTTACAGTGTTGGGGAAGTTTTTCAAGGCATGGCCGTTCGAAAAGCAAGAGGAAGCATAAAAGAGCTTTTGGACCAAAGACCTGAAGAAGTCACTGTGATAAGGGAGGGAGTTCCCTCTACACTTCGCGCAAAAGATGTTGAAATTGGCGAAGTGATTCGCTTAAAGCCGGGAGAGCAAGTCTCGCTTGATTCTATGCTCCTTTCTACTTCCGCCTCGTTTAATACGGCGGCGCTGACCGGAGAGAGCAAACCGGATACCAAGAGAGAAGGAGAGATTGTTTTAGCCGGAATGGTTAACCTCGGGCAGGTGACAGAAGTGAAAGTGACCACTGCATTCAAGGATTCAAAACTGAGCAAGATTCTAAAACTTGTGCAAGAGGCTACGGCTCATAAAGCTCCTACCGAGCTTTTCATCCGGAAGTTCTCCAAAGTATATACGCCAATTGTCGTGTATCTAGCCATTGGGATTACCATTCTGCCTGCTTTATGGGTCGAGAATTATGTGTTTTCCGAGTGGCTCTACAGAGCCCTCGTCTTTTTGGTGATCTCGTGCCCTTGCGCACTCGTGATCTCGATTCCCCTGGGCTACTTTGGTGGTATTGGAGCCGCAAGTAAAAATGGAATCCTCATAAAAGGATCCAATTTCCTCGATGTATTGGCCGCCGCAAAAAGCGTCGTGATGGACAAAACGGGAACCCTTACAAAAGGAGTCTTTAAAGTCGTACAGGATGAAGTTTTAGCTGCGAGTAAAGAAGAGAAAAAGCACCTACTTACTCTTGTCAATACATTAGAGAGTCATAGCACGCATCCGATTGCAAGTGCAATTAAAGAGTATGCAGGAGCAGTAGATCATAGTCTAGAATTTAAGTCCATTGAGGAAGTTCCAGGACACGGATTAAAAGCGGTCCTTGAAGACAAAACTCTTCTTGTGGGGAATTTTAAACTCTTACGAAAAGAAGAGGTTTCTTTTCCAAGTGAGCATGAAAAGAACGTAGATACCGTCATAGCCATTGCATTTGGCGGAGTATACAAAGGATACCTAACCCTAGCCGATGAGCTGAAAGAGCAGTCGCATGCTGCGATTGCAGAGCTGCATCAACTGGGTTTACGAACTACGCTCCTAAGTGGAGATAAAGAAGCAGTGGCTCAAAAGGTGGCTGCGGAGCTAGGAATCAAAAGCGCCTACGGCGGACTTTTGCCTGAAGACAAAGTGGCTCACGTGAAAACCCTAGGGAAAACAGAAAGTCCTATCCTCTTTGTCGGGGACGGAATGAACGACGCCCCTGTGCTTGCCTTAAGCGATGTAGGGATTGCAATGGGAGGACTTGGCAGCGATGCTGCCATTGAAACGGCAGATGTCGTCATACAAGATGACAATCCCCTTCGCGTGCCTATGGCCATCAAGATTGGAAAGGCCACCAAATCCATCGTATGGCAAAACATTATACTTGCCTTTGGTGTTAAAGCCGTAGTGCTAGCTTTAGGGGCGGGTGGGATTGCTTCTATGTGGGAAGCGGTCTTTGCAGATGTAGGCGTTGCCTTACTTGCAATTCTAAACGCGGTTCGAATTCAGAATAAGAAATTTTAGTCACGCATTTTTTTCAAAGTACGGTCCTCTTTAGCGAAAGATTGCAACGTAGAGTTTGAATCCAAAGAACCTCAAATATAAATGGGTAGCTCGGTGGATACGCCATAACAAGATTAAAATGGAGAAGGCGCAAACTAATTTACTGTTCCTTGGTTTGAAGCAGAAGGTCTTCCTCTTTGTTTTGGAATGTTCACGTTTTTAAGTCGAATGATTCGAAGGGCATGCTCTACGTCTACGACAATAATTTTCCCTTGTTGGCTGATCGCTTCGTCTAGAACGCCAGAGGCTTTAATGTTGTAAGCAGTGGACCTGCCACAACCCAGGACTTTGGCAAGACCTGAATAGCCGTACTCGTATTTTTTCTCTTTCACCATTTCACGGTGAAGTTCAATGTATTCAGCTACGGTCAGTTGCCAAATGTACTTTTCGTAATCTTGTGCGTTGGGTTCCATAAGATCGCAATTTTTAAGGTGAATTTTGATTGCTATAAAAGCATAGAGCGAAACTATAATTTCATTTTCAATTGCGAAAGATGTCCAAAGAACGCACGACCTTCCATGAGACTTGTTTGCTGTAGTGAGTGTGGAGGTTACGCGGAAATCGAAATTTTTGCGAAAAGGTTGGCGTTTGGCAATAGAGGGTCTGTGTGTTGATATACAGGCATATAGCCTACTAAATCAAGCGTATTATTCACTACATTGTTAATTTAGTTAACGTATAGAGCTTAATTTTAACACTTTTTAACAAATCTTGTAAAAGCCTGAATCCACGAGGTTTTACAGAGAATTTAACATAGTGTTAACAAAACATTAAGAAAATTTAACAATGTGAATTTTGAACTTAAAGGTGCGAATATACCTTTGCCGAGTCAAAACCAATAAAAACAATTCAAAATGATGAAAAGAGTAACTCTCGTAATCATAATGATGATTTCAACTCTTGGACTGTATTCATTCGACAAATACAATGCCAATGACAACGATGAGGTGAAAACGAGTTATGCGTCGTATTATCACGACAAGTTCAACGGAAGAAGAACCGCCAGTGGGGAAGTTTTCAGAAATTCTGAGATGACTGCTGCGCACAGAACCCTACCTTTTGGAACCAAAGTAAAGGTGACCAACCTAAGAAATGGAGAAAGTTGCATCGTAACGATCAACGATAGAGGACCCTTTCACGCGAAAAGAGCTTTAGACTTATCCAAAGCAGCCTTCGATGAAATTGGAAACTTAGCCAGAGGTACAATGCCAATTGAATATCAAATTATCGACTAGTCGATACGACATTGAAAAAGTAGAGCCAGCGTTAACGCTGGCTTTTTTATTTTTCTCTGGTTTTCGAAAGTTTAAAATCTACTATTCATATAATTCCGTGGCTCACTAAATTTTAATATTAAGAATTGTGAATATGGAAACGACAAAAAAATCAACATTTAAGTTTCTTTTCTACTTTACAAAAATGTTGTATTTTATTGCTTATTTTAATGATAAGTTTTCTAAAATCAAACCATTAAAAGATACATTAGCACATAGAGGAGATCTATCCAATCAAAATTTTGTTATGCTAACTTCGTATTCATTTTAAAATATGACGAGGATGTTTACAACTCACTTTTAAAAAGCCAAATTTCATATACATATATTTTTCAAAAAATCAAGAGATAATAAACTAAGCTGTAATAACACTTTTATATGATGATTATCTCGAAAATTAAAAAAAATATTGATAATCATTGTGTTATATTGTTTTGAAATTAAAAATATTAATGTTAAATTTGCATATAATGCGAATTAATTTGCGTGAAATGAAAATCAATAGAATAAAAAGCGTTTTGGCCGAAAAATCAAAGACTAATAAATGGTTAGCAAAACAACTTAGCAAAAGCGAGAGTACGGTATCTCGATGGTGCACCAATGAGGTACAACCTTCTATGGATACATTTGTCGAAATCGCACAACTTTTAAATATTGATGTTAAGGAGCTGATTAATTCAACTAAAAATTAACTATGAATATTCCAACGCAAAAAAAAAATAGTTTTGACACGATTCCTGTAAGCGCTGAATGGACATTTAAAAATGTGCGTTCAGCCGAAAACTGGACTCATGGGTATCATAGATATCCCGCGAAATTCCTTCCAAATATTGTAAAGAAAATTATTGAAGAACATACGAAAGTTGGTGATACAGTGGCAGATGTTTTTGCTGGCTGCGGAACTACGTTAGTTGAAGCAAAAGTCCATGGTAGAAAATCGGTTGGAGTTGATATAAATCCAGTTGCACAACTGATTACCAGCGTTAAGACAAATCCAATAGATCCTGTACAGCTTAATCAAACATATAACAAGATTCTAGAAAAGTTCGATGATTTTATTTCGGAAGACTATATTAATGTTGCAATACACGAGAGGATTGATTATTGGTTCTTTCCTGAGAACAAAGGTAAAATTGCTTTTCTTTACGGTGTAATTTTGAACCTTCAAGAAGAGCAAAGAATTAAAGATTTTTTCTTGGTTGCTTTATCTAATATACTTAAGAATTGCTCAAAATGGCTACAGTCAAGTACAAAACCTCAAATTGATCCTGATAAAATCCCAACAGACCCTTTTATAGCTTTTAAAAGACAGGTGAAGTCCATGCTTAGAAAAAATGCTGAATTTTACAACGAACTAGCCAATTTGAATTTTCTAGATACAGAGTGTAATATTTATTTAGAAGACGCAAGAGCAACGGGTATAGATTCAGGATCTGTAAATGCAGTAATTACTTCTCCACCCTACGTTACATCTTATGAATATGCTGATTTACACCAGCTTACAGGGTATTGGTTTGAATACGTGGAAAATCTTCTGGAATTCCGAAAACAGTTTATAGGAACGTTCTATTCATACGGTGAAGTTGTGGAAAATGTTTCAAATCTGGCTAATGAGACTGTGAAAAAAATTTCAGAAAAGCATTTAAGAACTGCAAAAGAAATGTCGAATTATTTTTCGGATATGGCAGCTGTATCAAACGAGATGTTTAGGATTCTAAAGGTAGGAGGCAAAGCATTTATTGTTATTGGTAATACCACGTATAAAAACTTAAAGATCAATTCGGCAGAAATTTTTGTAGAGATGCTTGAGAGTAGTGGTTTTGAAATAGATGAAGTAATTAAAAGATCTATTCCGCACAAATTGATACCAACAATTAGAGATAGTGTATCAGGGAAGTTCACAACGCTTGCGAATACAAACAGTAAGGAAGTTTATCCTGAAGAATATATAATAATTGCAAAAAAGAGCGTACAATGAATATCGAAAATGTTGGAACTGTAATCGATCAAATACCTGTTGAGATAAGTTATAAAATTATTGAGTTGTTTTCAGCAGGGCTTTACTCAAGTCCAAATAAGGCTTTTGAAGAACTTGTGAGCAATTCTTATGATGCTGGGGCTACTAAAGTGTCTGTATATGTTCCTCTTGACAAAACCTTATCTGATTCAATTCTATGGGTAGCAGACAATGGTATGTCAATGGATAAAGATGGGTTAAAACAATTTTGGAAAATAGGCTCTTCTACTAAAAGAGAGAAAGAAAATCAAGAACGCTTACCAATAGGGAAATTTGGCATTGGTAAGTTGGCTACGTATATTTTAACAAGTAAGTTGACGCTGATTTGCAAAGCTACTGATGGAAAGTATTATGCGGTAATGATGAATTATTCAGCTATCAATAAAGATTCAACAGAAACTATATCACTCGATGAAAAAGAATTGACTTTAGACGAAGTTAAAACCACTTTATCTCCTTTAATCAAAAAAGGAGATCAGAATTTAGTTCCGTTCAAATTATGGGGAGATGGATGTGAGGATACATGGACATTTGCAATATTATCAGATCTTAAATCTAAATCCGCAGAAATAAAAGATGGTAGATTAAAATGGGTTCTTAGTAGTGCTTTACCTTTAAACCCTAATTTTAATTTATTCTTCAATGGTACAGAATTACAATCTAGCAAAGACAATATTGAACCTTGGAAAACATGGGTTTTCGGAAAGGATGATGAAGTTGCTACTAAATTCAAATATGAAACAGGGACATATAAAGAAAAACCTTGTGTTCATTTGCCGAACCTAAAAAATATTATTGGACAAATTGATTTATATCGTGACTCTTTGTTAACTGGGAAATCTGCTGATTTAGGAAGAAGCAATGGAATCTTTCTTACGGTTCGAGGACGCTTGGTGAATATAGATGACCCCTTAATTGGGATGGAAGCACTTTCTCACGGTGTTTTTAACCGTATAAGAATCATGGTAAATGCTGACGAACTGGACGATTATATTACTTCTACAAGAGAATCTATTAAATCATCAGCTGCATTAGAAGATTTGCGAGAATATATAAAAAGAAAATTCAATGCTGTGAGGGAATGGTATTTTTCTACTGTTGAGGATGAAGAAAAAAAGAACAGGGCTTCTCATAAAATTGCTTATGCATCTGCAAGTTTATCAAGAAGACCATTAATTGTTGTTGCAAAAAAATTTCTTGATGGAGAATTAAGTGATTTGGTATTAACTGAAATACCTAATGATTTAACTGAAGAAGAAAAAGACGAATTAATTCTAAAGTTAGAATCCGACTTAACAACCGACAAAGGAATAATCCAACAAGTAGATTGGGTAGCATTAAATCCTGAAGATCCAATTGCAAAACTTGAACTAATGACAGGTTTTGCAAAAATTAATCTGATGCATCCTTTTTTCGCTAACTTTCTAGACGAGGTAAAATCTCCTTTACCGTTTCAATTGATTGCATTAACTGAAATTCTAACAGAATGTTTCTTGCTTGATAGTGGTATTAAACAAGATGAAGTTAGAGAAATAATGTTTAAAAGAGATGCAATATTAAGGGAGTTGACATTTAGTGATAAGCCAAATGCTCCATTTGTAGCTTCATTATTGCAGGCTTCTTTAGGAGATTCTACTGGATTAGAAAAATCAGTAACACAAGCTTTTAATACACTTGGATATGAATCTACTACTATTGGAGGACCTGGAAAACCTGATGGAAAAGCGGTTGCTTATTTAGGTCCTTTGCAATCTGCCGAAAATTATTCGGTAACATTTGATGCTAAAAGTACTCTGAAAAATAAAATAAAGGCAACTACTGCTCATATCTCAGGTGTTGACAGGCATAGGGATAATTATAATTCAAATTATGCATGTGTGGTTGCTATTGATTATGAAGGCGCAGACGATCCGAATTCAGCAGTAAATACAGAAGCTAAAAAACATAAAATAAATCTTATACGAGCTCAAGATCTTATGGTGCTTGTATTGGTGTCTAGTCCAAAACAAATTGGATTAAAAGAACTTCGATATTTTTTTGAAAATTGTCATACAGTTATTGAAACCACAGCATGGATTAATGAAATTAAGAATAGAGAGGTAAGTCGGGGACCGATTAAAGAATTATTAGAAGAAGCATTTACACTTATTAAGTCCGATACAGAGCCTGCATTTTTAAGTGCTTTAAGAATGAGTAATGCTGAATTAAAAAAGCATTCAATTGATGACTTGAAATCTTTAGTTCAGAGTCTCGAACGACTTGTACCAAATTACATTAGTATATCACACGATAATATAGTGAGTTTGCAAGTACCTCCTGAAAAAATATTAAATGCATTAAATCAAACTTTTACTACTGATGTTCCTAGTGAGTTTAGAGATATTTATATTAATGCCTTTTCACGATAAATTATGTCAGAAAGAAAAAAATATAGTCAACCATTTAAGCCTTATGCGAGGCTTATGAATATTATTGGTGATCAGTTGATTACCGATAAGAAGGTAGCTGTTATTGAGGTTATAAAAAATAGTTATGATGCTGATGCCGAAAATGTTCAGGTTCGTTTTTTTAATTTGAAAAATTATGGATTAGGTTATTTACCTGAGAATGAACAACCATATATTGAGATAGAAGATGATGGAGATGGGATGACTTTGGAAATTATCGAAAAAGTTTGGCTACGACCTGCAACTCCTAGTAAGTATGAGAAAAAGGTTCGTAAGCAAAACGAAACCAAAAAAGGCAGAATTATTCAAGGAGAAAAAGGTATTGGGAGATTTGCTATTCACAAACTTGGGGAAAAAATTGAGCTGTTTACCAAATCGAAAGGACATAATGAGGTAAAACTAGAAATGGACTTTACGGAATTTAATCCAGAAAAAGTTGATTTGTTTAATCAACCAACAGATATTGACTTTAAACTATTAGAGCAGGTTGATAATACTTGGTATGAAAACACGACTCCTGAGGTAATTAAAAAGGAGAAAGGTACTTTAATCAGAATATCTCATTTAAGAGAGCATTGGAAAGAATTTGATTTTGAAGAGTTGTATAAATCGGTACAAAGATTAATTCCTCCAGTAGATGAAAATGCTAAAAAGTTAGGTATTGATTTTAAGCAGGATTTTAATATTGAGATCTATAAAGGTGATGATATTTATAGTTCTGAAGATGCTACCACATTCAAAGATGTTATTGAAAGAGCTCAATTTAAAATGATTGGGACGGTTTCAGATAAAGGTATTTTATCTTTTGAATATGAATCAAAAGCACCTCAAAGAGCTATTCAAAAAACTATAAATTTATTTGATGTAGAGGATCTTGATAGGAATGGGTATGATTTGTATGCAATTAAAAAAGGATTTAAGAATAGTAAAGAGCTTTCTTGTGGTGAATTTAAGTTTTCATTTTATGCATTTGATTTAAATAAACCTAATAAACTACTTATTACTCAGGCTATTAAATCTTTTGTAAAGGACAATTTTGTTTTTGTACTAAGAGATGGTGTTAGAGTGTATCCTTATGGCGAAAAAGGCATAGACTGGTTGAATCTGGATAAATTACGATCAACAGTTAAGGCTGGTCAGTTTATTAGCTACAATGACCTTACTGGGTTTGTGTATATAAGCCAGAAAGAAAATCCAAAACTAAAAGATGCTTCTAATCGCCAAGGTATTATGAATGTGGATGGTGCTTTAGATGATTTCCAAAATCTAGTCACTGCTGTTACAGAAATATTAAACATTGAAAGTAAAATTGATAAGCAAAAATTAGCGATCAAGAAGAGATCATACGGGGAATCTAATGATGTGGTATCCAGATCTTTTAATAGTCTAAAGACTAGCCTTGAAAAAATCAATGATAGGGAAGTTTTAGAAAAGGCAAATAACTTTCTTAAGACTGTAGAGAATCATAATAACCTTATCAAAGAACGTATGCTCACTGTGGAAGACTTGGCAGGATTAGGAATGGCTGTCGAAAAAGCCTCTCATGATGCTCTGACAATATTATCCAAAATGCGTGGAAATATTAGGGATTTCAAAATAAAGGCTCAAAAGTCTAACTATCGGAATGAGGAACTAATTGATTTATTAAGCGAATTGGATGAAAATCTAAATTTCGTGTATGATGAAATGCAAGTTATCCAACCTCTGTTTAAAAATCAACGCAAAGCCATTCAAAATATTAGTATTTATGAGAGTATAGAAAAAGTTCTGAAATATTTTAGAAGGGATATAAATGGAAAGATCAATATAAGGGTTATTAAGGATAATGACATTAAAGTTAAGACGAACACAGGTCTTATACTTCAAATTCTTATAAACCTTTTGGATAATGCCATCTATTGGGTCAACAGTAATGAAACGAAAGGGAAAGAAATTATATTAAAGTTAAACACAAAAGAAAACACATTGATCATAGCAGATAGTGGCTCTGGAATCAGAGAAGACGTAGCTTCTTTTGTTTTCGATGAATTTTTCTCTCTAAAATCAGATGGTCGTGGGTTGGGATTATATATCGTTAAAGAAATTCTTCTCCGGATTAATGGGGAAATATTTGTGCTTGATCAAGAGAAAGACAAGCTCTTATCAGGAGCCAATTTTATCATCAAATTTAATCAGGAATTGTAGTATGGAAGGAGTTATACTATTTGCAGACGATCATATTTTCGAAGCAGGAAGGACTGAAAATGCTTTATTTCAGAAATTTAATAACGAAAGAAATTTTTCAATTCTCCCAATCAACAATTTAAATAACTTAGAAAAAACTGTTACGTCAATATCTACTTACAAGGCTTTAATTCTTGATTGGAATTTTGAGAGAAATATAGATGGTGATGAAGAGGATGGCTTGGATATTCCTGATGAAACTCCTTTAGAATTTCTAAAGTCTAATAAAGTATATTCGCTCGTCTATGTTTATTCTCGGGCAAATATAAGCCAAGAGATAAAAGATGAATTACAAGCCTTATATCCTGGAAAGATCTTTTTTGAAACAAAAAATGAAGGTAACGAAGCTAATACCGAATATGAAAAGATAATTGCAGGGATTAGTCAATTTGAAAAAAATAATAGACACTTAAATGTTCCTTTTATCTGGAGTCAGGCTATTAATAAATCTTCACAAGAAATTTTTTCAGAATTAGAACTAGCAGACCCAAATTGGATAAAGGAAATTTATACTACGGCACAAAATGACGGAACAGAGCCTAATACAGGAGTAATTGGTGTGTTTCAAAATCTTTTGAGTGAGTCCATCATTCAAAACAAACAGCTTTTAAATGCTATTGATGCAAGTGCAGCGGAAGAGGAAATTGAGGTTCAGGACAAGGAAGAATCTTTAGCTAAGCTATACAATAGAATTTATTATACTAAGCTAAAAGATGACGCTCCTCTAATGACAGGAGATATATTTCAATTTAGTCATGATGAATATGCAATTCTTTTTACTCCTGAATGTGACGTAAATGCTAAAAAGGAAAAAGCATTAGAATTTCTCATCTTTAATAGAAAAAAATTTGATGATTTTCTGGAAAATAAGAAAAAATATAAAAAGGCAGATTTTGAACAGGTAAAAGAAGGAAAATTGAAAGGTATAACGAAAGAGTTTAACAACGGTATTACGAGTCATCATATTCTACCATCTTTTCCTTTTGAGCCAAATAAGCACAATGACTCCGCATTAATTGATTTTGAAACAGCTTTTATTGTTAAGGTTATAGCGGATTTTGAGGGAAAAAGATCGGGATACAAACTCAACTCTCCTTACATTTATCAATTGCGACAAAGATATTTAGCATATATCGGAAGAGTTGGTGTACCTGCAATTCCACAGAGCTTAAAGCTGTATAACTTAAAATAGTTTTTAGCAAATATTTAACCCATATTAATGGTATACTTATGTTTAACCTTAAGAATCTAAAAAAGCAAACTACTCACAATAATCGTTGTGATCGCAGGTTAGCGAAACTTACGGCTATTGGTCAAGAAACATCAAGGATCATCTGTTATTGAAAATGCAATATCCAATATCAAAGCTAATCAGAGGTCATTCATTATCTATGGGGAACCTTAAAGTGGTAAAACAGAAATGATGATTGCGCTAACTGCAAAATTACTGGGTGAAGGATTCAAAATCATTGTCGCTCTTCTAAATGTTAGCGTTTAGCTATTAGGACAAAATTTAGAACGGTTTCAACCTTCTGGCTTATCACCGTCACCTAAAAAATTCAGTGAGATTTTGTCACCTGAGGTAAAAATTGGAGAGCGACAATGGGTTATTTTCTGCAAGAAGAATTCCAGTGATTACAAAAGCTTATTCATAAACTGAATGGCATTGACAATTGCGTTGTAATTGATGATGAAGCAGATTACGCTACGCCCAATTCAAAAATTAATAAGAAAGAAGCAAGGAAAATAAATTGACTGGTAAGTTAATAGGAAAAAAAGTATTTATATCGAAGTAACAGCAACTCCAGCTAGACTGGACTTGAATCGAACACTGGATTGATTTTCCTCCTCATTCAAATCATACTGGACAAGATATTTTTTTCATGTTTCAACAGTCCAAAAGTCTCGTAATTGCGTTAGCGAAGGTGTACTGCTGAACAATTTCTCGCCAGGATAGAGGGAAGAGTTGATGTTCCCATTTGCGACCTGTAAGAGGTTCATTTATTTTCTTGCCTAAATCAAGTGAGGAGGATCCAGTTATAATCAATTGCTTTCCTAGATTGGCATCAATGAGGAGTTTGGCAACTATACCTATGTTTTCAATGCGCTGCGCTTCATCTAGAAAAATCACATCGAAGGGTTCCACTGAACTGAAATGAAAATTAAAATTAGCGTCCGCGAGTTGTAATCGAACTTGAGGGACATCACTGTTTAATTTTAATACATTTTGATCTCTTACAAGCTCTTGGATGAGAGTCGTTTTTCCGACTTGGCGTGGGCCAAGTAGAATTAAGGCTTTTTTGTTATCCCAATCCTCTAGAAGTTGAGTTGTAATTTCTCGTGTGATCATATTATTAAAATACAATTTCTTAAAGATTATTAGGTGTAATATGTGGACTTTTTGTGGCTGTAATCCCAAAAAGTTATAACTTTTTAGGGTTGTAACCACAAAAAGTAATATTTTTTCAATCCTTATGTAGAGTATTGTGGTCTAGTGAATGTAGATTTTGAAGTCCTAAAACTCAACCAGGACAGGGCAGTGATCCGAGTGAAAGGCTTCTTTTAAGATCGCAGCTCTTGTAAGTCGGTCTTTCATGGGGTAGGATACGAAGTTATAATCGAGTCTCCAACCCTTGTTTCTAGCCCTTGAATTTTGTCGGTAGCTCCACCAAGAATAGTGATCCGGTTGGTCATTGAAATGTCGGAAACTATCAATAAGTTCACACTCTTCAATAAACTTGGTCATCCATTCTCTTTCCATAGGAAGGAAGCCTGAGGTGTTTTTAAGGCCTTCGGGATTGTGAATGTCAATTGCCTTGTGGCAAATGTTGAAATCCCCTGAAATAATCAGATTTGGAATCGTTTTACGAAGTTCTTTAATGTAGTCTAAAAAGTCATTACAAAATTCCATCTTGAAATCCAATCGCTCAATGTTAGAAGCAGAAGGGACATAAACAGAGATCACGGAGTAGTCTTCAAAGTCTGCTCTAAGGATTCTACCTTCGTTGTCGTACTTTTCAATTCCGCATCCGTAAATGACCTGTTTAGGTTTTACTTTGGAAGCGATTCCCACGCCGCTATATCCTTTCTTTTGAGCACTGTGCCAATAGTTGTAATAGCCCGCCGTTTCAAATTGAGCGGTGTCAATTTGGTCATTCCCAGCTTTGCTTTCTTGAATGCAAATCACGTCTGGGTCTGCCACTTTTAGCCAGCCCACAAAATCCTTTGTAAATGCGGCGCGAATACCGTTTACGTTGTAGCTTATTAGTCTCATAGTACAATAATACGAATTTTAGGGCGGATTTTATCTGGGTTCAGCATGCTTTTTCTATTGCTACTTTTCCGATTTCCCTTCTGGTGAAGAAGGTTACAGGCACATCTAGTCCCCAACGGATTAGGAGTTTTGTGTCTTTAAGAGTAAGGCTCGCTTGGGGACTAAAAATACCTAGTATTGGGTATTTCTTCGTTTCCTTATTATGCTCAGTTTTGTGCCACTCGGGGACTCTTTGAAAAAACGCTCAGCTTAAGGCTCTTTTTTTAGTTTTCCTAAAGGACTTCTGGCTCCTCCCGAGTCGACACGAAACGAACCTTTAAAAATATACCCTATGAAACTCAGTCCCCCAGTAAAGAAATGGATTCTAGGCTATTCTGGCTTACGCTTCGCCTCTCTTTTTGCTTTTTTACTCTTGTGCTCTGCTTCAGGCCTAAGGGCTCAAATTTCGAGCGGTGATCCCGTCTCTTTTGTTTATCAAACCGGTTATGTGACCAGCATGGAATCCTTTAAAGTTTTGCTTATTAGTTCGCATCTTATAGACTTTAAAGAAGATCAGCTCGGCAGCACTACGGTGGAGACCCAGCACTTTCTGAATTTTGGTAAGCTACTTGAGAGAATCGAGTTCGACGAAGCCGTACCTGGCTGGAACGATTATGACAACCTTGCATTTAACTCCCCCACAGTTGAAGTTATAACCACTGCCTTACATCCTGAAATCAGTAGGCGGTATTCCATTTTGAGCTCCGATACAAAACGTGAGGCGGCGCTCAAAATCAGAACAGGCATCATTGAGGAACACCTTGCTCGCGGGTATAAGGTCTACCAGATTGACTTTGATCCGGCTCGGCTTTCAGATTATAAGTACCTGGCGACGGGTAGCGGCTGGCAGGATGCCACACTCAGACGACACGATGCGCTTTCGCCCCTGTATGTTCCTAGGTATCGCAAAGGCGAGATTCGCTCGATGGTTGAGGATTTAGGCGAACGTTTATCGGTTGTGAGTACCGGCCTTACGGTGGAATCCAAGACATCCTCCGAAGCAGAAAAATCTGAAATTAATTACGTTTTGATCGCTCAGGGTCTTGAACTTGAGGGGGATGCGTTTGTAAGAAGTGAAGGCCCGTTCAGTGAAAATGCGCTCCTTAAATACCAAGAAGCCTATTCTTATGCACCGACCGAGGAATTGCGCCAAAAGATTGCCCAAGTAAGCTCTTTAGCGGTCGCCTCCGAGGGCATTGCGCACGGGGTCGTGGGAATCGAGAACGCGTTAGACAAATGGGATGTTCCCACTTTTTTCGGTTGGCAATTAACCTACGCGGGCGGCATGAAAGTCGAGGCGTCTCCAGGCGTGAAGTCCGAACCTTTTCATGTGGATCTACAACTGGCCAGTTATCGACTTATTGCCTATAATTTCGGGTTCTCTTACAGCAGTTCTCCCTCGTTTCAGTATTCGCTTATGAATCAAAATTCGCAGCCGGTCTCGGCCGCGCCCGCCGAATTTACGCAGCAAAATGTCAATTTATCCTTTGCCCTGGGCGTTGGAATTCCGATAAAATCTCTGGTGCTTTACGGGCTGTATGGCGCCGAATTTCCCATCTTTCAAAATTACACCCTGCTCAGCACTCAGTATAGCGAGGCCTCTGATTTTGCGGATAGCTTTAAGCATCAACTTCGTCCTTACGGCAAGTTCGGGATTCATTTTTCAATTCCTAAAACCGCACTTGCCCTAGGGGTTCAATACAGCATTCGATCCTTCAAAAGTGAAAAAATCCTGGAGCTGGGGAGCGTGAATACGGAAATGAGGGCCGGGTCCTCTACCTATTATTTACATAAGCCCCTGAGCGATTCCTACCGATACAATCTCTTTGGCGTGAGCTTAATTTACAAACTCCATGAATAACAAAATGCCCTGCCTGAAAGCAGGGGATTTTGTTTGGGTTGATAGTCGCGAAGTGGCCTTCTAAATCTTGGTTTCTTGTTTAGATAAAGTAGGTTAGGCCTTTTCCTTTTAGGAGGTTTTGAGAAAGCTTGAACCAAAGCAAGGGCTTTTTTGATTTTGGTTCTTTCGTCCACATCGTCCACTTGGGGCGGATTTTGGGTGTGGAACAATGCTTTTTCTTCACCCATTTTTTTCTTTTTCCGTCTGTTAAGGGATATTAGAAGCAGGTTCTGGCTAGCTTTGCAATTATTGCTTTTTTTTCATAATTTAGAATCCTGCTTTTTCAAATTTTGGTAGTATAGAATTTAAGGAAGCAGAATTACCAGCAATTAAAAAAACTATGCCCGAAAATCTCTCGCAAATCGCTGAGGAGTCCTCTATTTCTGTCTCGAAATCGGAGCTCCTATCGCGAGTTAGAATTAAATATGTAAAACCTCTCGATTCCGTTAAGAGTTTTGATGAGCTAAGTGAACTAACGCAGGTCAGTCCGCAGACTCTTAGACGACTTTTTGGAAAGATCAAGTCTTCCCATAAAACGAATCGCTCTACGCTATCCATGCTTTGTCAATACATTGGGTACAAAGACTGGGACAGCTTCTGTCTTTCCCTTGGATCCACCGAATCTGTCAGCAAAGAGGATAAGGATATCATAGATGCAATGGAAATCTTTTTCAAGAATGGAGAAAAATACCAAGATGGATATCACCAAAACACGACCATCGTAGGCACGTTGAACGAATATACTCATTACATATACAAATCGCTTGACCATTTTAAATATTTTTACGAGAAGTATAGAGACAACCCGTGGGTTGTGGAGTATATCCTGGCGTGGGTTCCGAATTACAATTTATTTGGAACTCCTTATGTGCGGCAAGCGATGGAAGATCTCGTCAGAAGCACAAAGGTCAACCATGTGAAATTGTCTCAGACCAATCTTCTCTGTTTTGGTGCGCTTATGGCAAATGACGATGCAGAATTCTCGCGGCATTTTAAAACGATTTCTTCTATTTACGAGGCTTATCAGGCCGATGGAGATTATATGCCTTACCATGAGATGCGTTATACGACCGTTCAGCTCATGGATGGAAAATCAGATCCGAATTTAATCATAAAAGCCTATTTGAGGAATCTGGAAGGGCAAAATCTTTCGTCAAGCCATAAGCAAGAGCTTTTGGTCTTTTTTGCCAATACGCTTATCTGGCTCAGGCTTTATGAAGAAGGATTTGAACTCCTTCAAGAAGCAAAGTATTTTTACAAACCGTTACAAGAAAAAATCGAGAAATCCTACGTCCATTATTTTGGAATGAACTTCGCGTTTCTAAAAGTGAGTTTTGCCCTGTTGTATAAAGCCTTAGACAAGCCTCTTCCTCCACAATTTGAAATTGAATATACAGATTTTACGGACCAGGCGGATCTCCTTTACCATAGGTATACCAAAGGTCTATACCTGGTGTATCGGATCCTCTTAGCGAAGTCCACTACTCAAAAGAAGTCCCTTATGATCGAGCTTTCCCAGGTGATAGAGAAAACGCATTATACAAGACTTTACAATATACTTCGCGATTTAGATCCTGACTTTTCAAGGTACACAAAGGACCCCCTTTCTTCCTAAATGTTCAACTTAAGCAACCTTGGATTTATTTTTAAACCGTCCAAGTTCTGGTCCTGAAGTTCTAATTCAAGACTTTACCTTGTCCTTCGTTATCTAGAGGGGGATTTTTGAGTGCACGCCGAAGACAACTTTTCTTACTAAATGTTCAACTTGGACAAACTTGGATTTCTTTTTAAAGAATCCAAGTTCTAATTTTGGACATCGAAACACAAATGAGGAAAGAAAACACGAAGCTTTGATTTTACGAATTGCCATCTTTACGCAGATCAACGCTATTTTTAACTTCTAAAATGCGAGGATGGCAATTTACTTTTTTCATTGGAAGTTTCAAGACGGCGTAAGCGACAAGCAAGCAAATAGAATAAACCTTGATAAATTCAATATTTCAAAGGATCATTCCTTTTTCAGCAGGTCCAAAGGGGGAAGAGACTATACTACTCAATAAAACTAATTTCCATTGCAAATTTCCCCCTTTCTTGGACCTTGTAGACTTTTGAGCCGAGTAGGTGAGTGTCAAGTGAATTTCATTTTTTATAAGAGTCCTTGCTACTTCCTGAAAGAAAAATAAAAAAACTAAAAACATCTGAATCATGAAAAATAGAAGCTACGAGTCCCCTTCGTTCCAAAAGAAAGCGAATCCAGAGGTCCAAGTGACCCACAATACTCAGTTAATTGCCCAAAGCAAGTTGGTCCGTAGTAGAGAATTCTATTATAAAGTTCTTATTTACGGAGGATTAGTGATTGAATTTTTAGCTTTACTCTCAATTTTTAATACAGAATCTCTTTTTAGTTCGGTTTGGGCAAGTGCATTTGGATTTCTTGTTTTTGCAATGGGTCTTGTTCTCTTTTGTATATCGCCTGAAGGCTCTCCTCGCTCGCACCGTCGAGAGCTACGCAAACAAGATAATTTTACGGTATAAAAAGCAAGAAGTCTAACTCTTTTTCGTTAGCTCGTATGCACCTAGAGGACTTACTAGCTATTGCCTTAAAAACATTTTTGAATGAAACTAAAAATCCCCCTGAAGAGAAACTTCAGGGGGACTTCTATACTTTGAATCGGTGGTTTATTTACCGACTAAGTCTTTGTAGCTTGTTTGGATAAAGTCCGTGAGGTCTTTTCCTTTCAGGAGATTCTGAGAAAGCTTAGCCAAATCGAGGGCTCTTTTGATTTTGGCGTTTTTGTCCTCTTCGCTGCCTTCTTCAAGAATTTTTCCGGCTAAATCGCTGTTGGTGTTCACCACGAGGTTGTACATCTCAGGGAAGCTTCCCATGCCAAACATACCGCCGCCACCGCCCGTCGCTTGCATGTCTTTCATACGACGGATGAACTCCGGTTGGGTGATTAAAAACGGCGCATCGGTGCTGTCCATATCTTCCAATTGAACCGTGAAGGTTGAATCGTTTATCGTGGATTCGATGCTGGTTTTAAGGGTTTCTTTTTCCGTATCCGTGAGCTTTGAAATTGGCACATCGTCTTTCTTAATTAAGTTGTTGATGTGATCCGCGTCCACTCTTACGAACTGGATCTTGTCTTTTGAGCTTTCCAATTTTTGAATCAGGTGCGGGGCAATTGGAGAATCTAACAGAAGAACTTCGTACCCTTTGTCCTGAGCCGCTTGGATGTAGCTATGCTGCTCACTTGGATTCGATGCGTAAAGCACAATAAAGTTACCGTCCTTGTTTGTCTGCGCTTCTTTGTGCTGCGCCTCAAACTCATTCCATAGGTAGTGTTTTCCATCCACCGACGGGTAAAGGGCGAACTTCTCGGATTTCTCATAGAATTTATCTTCTGAGATCATCCCGTATTCAATCACCACTTTTATATCGTTCCATTTCTGCTCGTAGTCCTCTCGGTTTTCTCCAATTAGAGAAACCATTTTGTCTGCTACTTTTTTCGTGATGTACGACGATATTTTCTTTACCGCTCCGTCTGCTTGCAAATAAGAGCGAGAGACATTCAGCGGAATGTCAGGGGAATCAATTACCCCTCTGAGTAGCATTAAGAAGTCGGGAACAATTCCTTTGACTTCGTCCGTTACAAACACTTGGTTTTGATACAGCTGAATTTTATCCTTTTCAATGTTCACGTTATTCCCTAGTTTCGGGAAGAACAGGATTCCGGTTAAATTAAACGGGTAATCCACGTTTAAGTGAATGTGGAAGAGCGGGTCTTCGAACTGCATCGGGTAGAGTTCCCGGTAGAAGTTCTTGTAGTCTTCTGGCCCTAGTTCTGAGGGAGACTTGGTCCAAGCCGGGCTTGGGTTGTTAATGATGTTATCGACCTCGATGGTTTCAGGTTTCGCATCTTCTGCTGCATCTTCTGGTAAAGGCAAGGTCTCGGACCTCGTTCCAAATTTAATTGGAATCGGCATGAACTTGTTGTACTTCGTAAGAAGCTCTCTGATTTTGCCCTCTTCTAAGAACTCAGTAGAATCCTCGGCAATGTGAAGAATAATCTCAGTACCGCGCGACGTTTTTTCGTCGGTCTCTTCCAGTGTGTACTCCGGACTTCCGTCGCAGATCCATCGTACCGCTTTTTCTTCTTCGCGGTAGGATTTCGTTAGAATCTCCACTTTACTTGCCACCATAAAGGCCGAGTAAAACCCAAGGCCAAAGTGTCCGATAATTCCGGAGTCTTTTGCGCCTTCCTTGTATTTCGCTAGGAATTCTTCCGCTCCCGAAAAAGCAATTTGGTTAATGTATTTTTCAACCTCTTGGCCACTCATCCCAATTCCTTGGTCGATGATGCGAAGGGTTTTGCTTTCTTTGTCAAGTTTAATTTCAATCTGAGGGTTGCCGTAATCCACCTTGGCTTCGCCCAGGCTGATTAAATGCTTTAATTTAAGGGTCGCATCGGTGGCATTGGAGATTAATTCTCTTAGAAAAATCTCATGGTCGCTGTAAAGGAATTTCTTAATCAGCGGAAAAATGTTTTCTACAGATACATTGATATTTCCTGATCTCATAATGGGGTTGTTTTTTAATTGCCACGGAAATCTCAAAAAAAATACCAACGCGCTCAAGGTGACAATTTGTCCTAACTGAGGGAGGCAGCCTATAACTCTACTTGCGGCCAGGAAGTTTTACGAGCCCTGTAAGGCATGGTAAAGAAATTCAATTTTTTTTTTGATCGAGTTGAGGTGAACGCGATTCTAGCCCCTAAAGGCTTTCGTAGTCAGCGATTCCGAGCGCTCTTTTAAATCGATTCGAGCCTTGTGCGATTTCTTATTTAAACTGTGTGTTGTAAGTTTATTTAGAATAGTTAAAAATAACAAAAAATATTTTTTACTTTTGCGGCACTCATTGGAAAAAATTATCCCTTTTTATGAAAAAAACTGTTGTTGCATTAGGACTCTTAGGGGCCGTTTTTTTAAGCGCCCAAGAATCAGACTCTCTTAAAGAAAATCGTATTGACGAAGTGCTTGTGACAGCAAGCCGTAAAGTCGAAAGCATTAAAGAGGTACCGTCCTCGGTGACCATTGTGGGAAAAAAGGACATCCAGCTTCAAATGAGTGTCAATTCCGATGTGACGGCGATCTTGCAGAACACCGTTCCCAGTTTAGCCAACACCACCTATAGAACCAGCAGCACAGGCCAAACCCTTCGAGGGCGTAACGTCCTGGTCTTAATCGACGGCATTCCCCAGTCCACACCACTAAGAAACGGAGGCCGGGATTTAAGAACCATTGACCCTACAGCCCTAGAGCGCATTGAGGTCATCAAGGGAGCGACTTCCATATACGGGAATGGAGCCGACGGGGGGATTATTAATTACATCACTAGAAAAGCCGACCCAAATAAACCCCTAAGCGGAATTACCCAAGTGGGACTTACCGCTCAGCCTTACAGCGGCACTCTAGGGTACCGCGCGAGTCAGTATCTATCGGGACAAAAAAACAAGTTTGATTTTGCCCTCACTTTAGCCTATGAACGCACCGGCTTACTTAAGGATGCGGAGGGGCAGAACATGAGCACCACCTACAGTCCGGCGGAAATGGATAATTACAACGGGATGCTTAAAGTGGGATACGATATCAACTCGGATCAGCGCCTGGAACTAAGTTATATTGGCTACGCTTCAAGGTCTCAGCTGGATTTTGGAAATAAAGTCGGGGTCTTTGGAGAAACCGCTACCATAGGAGATACTTCGGTTTTAAAGGATCCGAGAGAAGTGCCCCAAGGCACCCCAAGAAACCACAATGCTAAATTAAGCTACGTACATAACCAAATCTTTAAAAATACGGCCCTGGATGTGAATTTATACTACCAAGACTTTAGAACTGTGTACGGCTTTAGCAGCGAAAAAACCTTTTTAAACGGAGGGCAGTCCAACATTAAATCCAGAAAGAAAGGCCTTCGATTCAATTTGGATACCCACCTGGTGAGCGGAAAAAATTCAACCGTCGATTTGATATACGGAGCCGATATTCTAAACGACGTCACCGCCCAAAAATTGGAAGACGGTCGCTTCTGGACCCCAAACATGGACATGGTGAATGTGGCCCCTTTTGCCTTGGTAAAATTGGACCTTGGTAAAAAATGGATTCTTAAGGGCGGACTTCGCTATGAGAATGCCAAAGTGGACGTGAGTGATTTTAACACCGTTTCGAGGTACAATAAAGTGACCGATGACTATACAGAGAGCATCTTTGTTCAAGGTGGGGAAATCAATTACAACAGCCTTGTGGGGAACTTCGGGATTCGTTACAACTTAAACGAGGCCGTGCAGTTCTATTCCAGCTGGTCTCAGTCTTTTGTGATCAACGAGCTGGGGCGAATTCTTCGCGAATCCACCAAAAGCATCATCTCCGAGCTGCCTACCGATCCGATTATCGCCAACAACTATGAGTTTGGGGCGACCGGAAGACCGGTGAAGTGGCTGGATTACGAAATGACGGCCTACGTGAGCAGCTCCAAGTTCGGGGCCTCGTATTTTACCACCCCGGAAGGGAAATTTGACATTCTTAGAGCCCCGGAAGTAATCTACGGCGTCGAAGGCTACATTAACCTTTACCCCACATCCTGGCTTAGCCTAGGAACCAACTACAGTTATATTGAAGGACTACTAGACGAAGACAACGACGGAAACTACGAGAAGAAAATTTACAATGCCCGCATCATGGCGCCCCGTATGATTTCCTACATCCAGCTTAGACCTAGTGCCAATTTTAGTGCACAGCTTAGCATGGTCAATAATTTCAAGCAGCAGGCCTCGCAGGCACCTAACGCGAAGGGCTTATACGGGTATGGGGAGGCTCCCGTGCCGGCGTATACGCTCTTTAACTTGGCCAGCTCGTATCGTTATAACCAAAATTGGAAAGTAAGTTTTGGAGTGGAGAACCTATTTAACAAGCTCTACCAACCTAGCATTGCTTGGTGGACCGCGCGCGATGCGGACTTCTCGAACGCGCCAGGAATGCGCGGAACCTTGACCTTAGAATATAAATTTTAATCACGGCTTCTATGGCAAAGAAAAAACGAGCACTCACCGGTCAACTGCACCTTTACCTAGGACTGCTGGTGGGGGTTATTGTGTTTATTTTGTCCCTTAGCGGATCGCTTTATGTCTTTAAAGACGAGGTGCAAAACTCCCTTCGAAGGGAGGCGATTTGGCATCAGAACCCCGAAGCTTTGAAAAAAGCGCCGCTGAAAATTAGCCAGATTATGGAGAGGGTGGGTGAGCAGAAAGGCCCAAAGGAGCCTATCGGATGGATTACCGTGCCCCTCAACAAACAAAAGACGTACTGGTTTCATTTGTATAAAAGAAATCGGGATGGCAATACGTACCTCTCAGAGTTTGAGCTCAATAAATCCGCGTACGTCGATCCTTTTACGGGCAAGATTAAAGCAATTTACGACGAGCGAACGGACTTCTTTTTTATTACCCTAAGACTCCATTATTCCTTACTGCTGGGCGGTAAAATAGGCAGTTGGGTGGCGGGTATTGCCACGCTCATTTTTGTAGTCATGCTCATTACCGGCCTTATCTTGTGGTTTCCGAAAAAGAAAATCAATTGGAAAAAGGCCCTCACGTTTCAGTGGAAAGAGGGGACCTCGTGGAAGCGTAAGAACTACGATCTGCACAATGTACTTGGATTTTACAGCGCCTTTGTGGGCCTCATTCTGGGTATAACCGGTCTTTATTACGCGTTTAAAATCGTACCGACGATTCTGTACTTTGTGTTTTCTGGCGGAGCGAGTGCGCCGGATTATACAGCCGGTCTTGAGTCGCAAACGAAGATCGTCCTTAGCCAAGGCCAGGTTTTGGACCGCATCTCCGAGCAAATCGAAGCGGCTCATCCCACGGCGGCTTCCTACGATCTTATGATTGAGGGCAAAGGCAAGGCAGGAGATCCCCGGCCCTACATCCTGGTGCAGGTAAGGCAATTGGAGTACTCGCTTCACCAGCGACACAAAATGTACTTTGATAAAAACTCCGGCGACTTGCTGCTCCATGTGCCTTATGGGCATTTAGGCTTTGGCGAAAAGGCCGTTCTCGCTAATTTCGATGTGCACACAGGACAGATTTGGGGACTCTTTGGCAAGGTCATCGCCTTTCTAGCAGGACTGGTTTTAGCGAGCCTTCCTGTAACTGGTTTTCTCGTATGGTGGGCGAAAAGAAAAAAGGCCAATCGCAAAGCTCGCTCCTTGTAGAGGCTGAAATAAAAACGGAGAAGATCCCATAGAATCTTCTCCGCACTAAAACCAGTAAAAATAAACTATGAAAAAAAACTACTGGCTTTAGAATTGTGAAAAATAGATGCTTTCTTTTTTTTCTCTCACCTCCCTCTTTTCCTAATCCATGAGATGAGCGTTTATTTTATAATATATTCTGCTACTTCTTAAGTTCAAAAATACGACCAATCTCTCTTAAGTTATGGTTAATTAATCTACGCAAGTAGTTAAATTTGAGTTAATTTTGTAGAGGATCCATTCCAAAGGAATTTCTTTTTTTTGAATACCTTTGTCCACTCTACTTGAAGACCCGTTTTCCAATGCAAAACAAACTTAAAATCATCAACGATCCGGTTCACGGATTTATTAAAATCACTTCACCGCTCATTTTTGATGTACTGGAGCATCCTTATTTTCAAAGACTCAGAAGAATTGGTCAGACGGGTCTTTTGAATTTGGTTTTTCCTGGGGCCACCCATACACGATTTCATCATGCGATCGGAGCGATGCATCTTATGTTTACGGCGCTGGAAACCTTGAAACTAAAAGGAGTAGAGATTTCAAAAAAAGAACAAGAATCTGCGCTCTTAGCGATCCTTTTGCACGATATAGGGCACGGGCCTTTTTCGCATGCACTTGAAAACATGCTCTTTGAGGATTACCATCATGAGAAACTCTCGTTACTTTTAATGCAGGACCTAAACGGGCAGTTCTCAGGGGAACTCACTCTTGCCATCGAAATGTTTCAAGGACGCTACTTCAGAGGCTTTTTTAATGAACTCATTTCCTCTCAACTGGACGTAGACCGCCTGGACTATCTAAGACGCGATAGTTTCTATTCGGGAGTCTCGGAGGGAAGCATCAATACAGAGAGAATCCTCTCCATGCTAAATGTATCAAATGACCAACTGGTCATTGATGCAAAAGGAGTTTACTCCATTGAGAATTATTTAACGGCCCGAATGTTTATGTACTGGCAGGTCTATTACCACAAGACCGCGGCCTTACTTGAGCATCTACTCGTTAGGATTCTTGCTCGGGCAAGAACCCTTACATTAGAAGGAGTTCCGTTAGAAGCGCCAGAGAATCTTCGCTATTTTCTGTACAAACCCAAACATTCTGCTGCCAGCAAAGGGGACATAGAGCGCTTTACGCAACTAGACGATAACGATGTGATTCAAGCCCTTAAATTATGGCAAAATCATGAGGACGTTGTGCTGTCTTATTTCTGCAAGTGTGTATTAGGAAGAAGAATACCCAAAACCATTTTGGCCTCCCAGCCTTTTTCAAGGGAGTTTGCTCAGGAAAAGATTAAACTTACCGATGCGCAGTTTGGCGCCGGACTTGGACAAGAACTGGTGGGAGAGATTTCGAGAAGTTTACTTCCTTACAACTCGGAAAAACAACCCATTCATCTTCTTCGGAAAAACGGACAGAAAGTATCTCTCAGTGAGTTTGAGAACCAGATTCTCACCAGTTCCATGACCAGTGAGAACACAAAGTACATCCTTTATTTTCCTCGAGAGATTCTTTCGTAATAGCTTTATTTTTCGTTCTTTAGAACGAAAGTTGAACGAGTAGATCGGCCCTTTGGGAAGGTCCTACCTTTTCTTTTTCTAGGAAGCTATACGCGGTATGAAGTTTAAGTGCAGAACGAAGGAAGTACTTGCTAATTCCAAGGGTGAAGGCGCTGCTTTTCTGAAGAACTGAATTCTGCATGGAGCTGTACTCGGGTGCAATGGAGGCGTAGCGAAGATCAATTCCAAGTCCTTTTGGAAAACTATAACCCATTTGCAAATTGTACGCTTTTCCTAAGGATAAGTAGGAGTATAATTCCTTCGCTTCGCCCACAAGGTCTTCTCCATTCTCATGCTTTGCAAGGGTCGAGTTTCCAGAAGTACGGGCCTTTGCCAATTCCGTAAAGAAAGAAAAGCCCCGGTATTTGAAAAGTAAATCGGCGTAGATTTTCTCGTAGTTGGGATATACCGCATTTAGGTCCTTGTCGAGCAGTAGAAAATCTCCATGGCCTTCTCCTGATTTGTGGCTTACGCCCTGGTTGTAAGAATAGGCAGCTCCTAAAACAAGTTTTGGACTGGGCTCGTGTTGTAGGTCCCCAATCGTTAAGGACTTTTGGTCTTTGAAAAAGCCAAAAGGATAGAAATCCAGTCGGGCTCCGTATTTAAGTCCTCCGATGTCGTTACTTAGTACATTGCGACCGTCGCCCGAAGTAATCGCGACTTGGGGTACGAGTTTTAATTCTTTTTTTCCAAGAACCATTTCTCCATACACACCAAGCTCTCGTCCGCTTGCACCAAAAGCACTGCTGAGTAGACTTTTGTCCTGAAAGGTGAGTTTAGAGGATTTGAGTATGAGTTCTTTGTTGTTTAAGGGCGTTTGTTTTTGACCTAGAGAAAGCGTGATGTTTTTGGTAGGCTGGTACGCGATCCATGCATCTAAAAAGGCATCCTTGAGTCCAAAATCCAATTGAACCGTCGCACTTAGTTTTTCTTCAGGTGCCTCTGCTTTTAGGGTTAAAAACAAATGACTTAACCGAAATTGCGAGGTGCTAGGCACCTCTTTAAAACTCTCATGGGAATAGAGAGTTTGAAGGTACCCACTTACAGAAATATCAAAAGGTTTTTTGAGGGAAGGCTCGGGGAGTCTTTCTTCTAAAACGGATACTTCTGCCGCTTTTAGGGAAGGTTGTAAAGTGTCAGCCGTTTTTTGCGCAAAGGAAAAAGCGCAAAGAGTGGCAAAGAGTAGACATAGGGAAGTTCTCATAGAATTGGTTTTTTTTAGGCAGGAATGCCGGGGTTAATTGAGCTCGTTTCAAGGTTGTTTTTCTAGTATAAAATTAAGCGTTTTTTAAGGTTCAATCTCTTATTTCACCCGGCTTATTTTCCTGACATTGGTCAGGGAAATTAGGGCTTGGAAAAGGGAGGGAAGAACAGGGGTGCGTCCTTTGTTACGCACTTGAAGAATTAGTTTATATTTGAGAAAGCAAATTCTAATTTTTCACCTATTAAATTCGATAAAGATGGAATCAGGGCAAAAACGTTTTCAGGATCAAAATCTTCAGCTGCAAGAATTTTTGCATCAAGTGGATGTGGAATGTCCCAAGTGTGGGAAAATGGCCACCGCGATTCGGGACGAAGAAAAGAAAATGGCGACCCTTCGATGTTCCCACTGTGGACTTTTGAAAACCAAATCCATGGAGGTGAAAATCATGGGCAAAACCGCCCTCTACAAAGTGGCTGCTCACGAGTACTTCGAGGTGAATTTATGGTACAGAACTCCGTTTAAGGACTATCAGATTGTCGCGTATAATTTAGCTCATCTGCTCTACCTTGAACAGTACATAGGGGCAAAGCTAAGGGAACATAAGGACCGAGAGCATTTTACGCTCCTTGAAAAGCTTCCGAAGTTTTACCATGAAGCAAAACATCGCGATGCGCTTTTAAAGAAAATAGCTCAGCTGAAAAAAAAGTAAATCGAGCCCTGGATTAATCGCAGAAGGACCCCAGGGTTGAAAAGTACTGGGCAATGTATTGCCCTTTGGAAATTTTAAGGGGAGATAAGTCTTTCTTCGTACTTACCATTTCAAAAGGTTCTGAGCTTGATTTTAGCTTTTGAAAATATTGGACCTTAGGCTCCGCGTAGGAAAGGATTCCCTCATCTGATATTTGGATCTTTCCATAAGGAAGCACAATTCTGTGCAAATGGTTGCCCTCACTGTAGAGTAGAATGGCCTCACATTCCTGAGTTTGAATTCTTAAATCCGGAAAACGGTCCTTTTCTTTTTCGAAGGCTAAAGGAAGCTCTTCTTCGAGGTAGTCAAAATTCTCCTGACGTCTAGCTTGATCTTTTGCGGCGTAATAAGGATAGCTCAAAATCGAGTTTCGGTGTTCATGTACGAAAATATCGGGATGCATTGTGGTATAAGCCTTCCACTCTTTTTTCGCTTCATTTTGAGTCATCACGCCTTTTTTGATTTTGGAATTGATAACCAAATCATAAAGTGCCTTTGTCATTTGGGCTTTGTCATTTTCTTGAGCAAATAAAGCAACATATCGGGTTTTTTGAACTTCCTTATCAAAATCTCTCAAAGTGACGCGGGTTGAAACCATTTTTTTTGGGAAATGAAGAAAAAGAGATTCATTTTCCGTACTGATACCAATGACTTTTGAAAAATCCAAATCAGAATTTTGGAATTGGGCAATTTCGCCCTCTACCTTATGGTAGAAAAAGAAATTAAAATTTCCATCGGACTCGGGCTGCAGTGCATCTTTGCGAAACATAAAGGAGGATCCTTCGTCAGAATAAGGAGCGTAATTATACAGCGTTTGATTAATCTTTTGAGTGATTTCTTCTACCGTTTGCGCGCTCGAGTAAAGCGCACAAAGAAGAAATAGAAGGCTCATTCTTAGGGTGTTATTTCGTTTCATGGGGTAAGTTTGTGCGACGAAGATAGAAAATAATGAAATACAATTAAGATTCTTTTTCCAAAACTTTTTGAAGATTTTCTTCAATCATTTGAACCGCTAAGTCGATCGTCTCTTTTTTCGTGCGAAAAGAGAGGATGGCCATTCGGATGACAAACTTCGAAGCAATCTGGGTCGAACTAAGAAAAACTCTGCCGTCGCGATGAATTTCTTCTAGCAATCTGCGGTTTTTTTCCTCGCTTTTGGATTCAAAAGGAAACCAAAAATAACTTACGCTTAAGTCTGGCTCTGGGCCCAGGCAGAATCCTAAGGACTCCAGTTTTTTTCGGAAGTACTTCGTGAGAAGCAGTTTTTCTTCAAGACAGCTAACAAACGGCTCAAGACCGTGCAGCTGTAAGGGAAGCCATACACGAAGTCCTCGGAAATGTTTGGTCAGTTCTGGGGATAGATTGGCAGGGCTTTGCAACAGTTCCATCTGCTGCCCGTCCTGCATGTAATTCGCCGTGTAATAATGCGAGTGAAGAACATCCTTCGCTTCTTTGACAAGCACGGCACCTACGCCGTACGGGAGAAAGAGTCCCTTGTGGGGATCGACAATGAGTGAGTCGGCTCTTTCAATGCCACTAAATTTCTCTTTTTGCGAAGAGAGGATAAACATGCCTCCATAGGCTGCATCGACATGAAACCATAGGTGATTCTGCTGAGCAATATCTGCAAGTTCATTTAAAGGATCGATAGTTCCCGTATCTGTGGTTCCCGCGGTCGCCACGATGAGAAAAGGGCTTAGCCCCTTTTCAAGATCCGCATGTAGGATTTCATTTAATTTACTGGGGATCATTCTGTGCTCTGAATCTAGGGGGACAAACCGAAGGATGGCATCTTCCAATCCTAGGATTCGCAGTGCTTTTTGAGAAGAGTGATGGACCTGTGAACTTAAATAGACCACGCTTTTGGGGATTCTTTCGTTTTTAATTTTATGATGGTCTCTAGCGGCAGTAAAAGCAACGAGAGTGGAAATGGATCCTCCGGAGCATAGGGTTCCCACCGCATGTTTAGGAAAAGAGAACACCGTCTTTAGCCACTCGATCACTTCGTTCTCGAGGGTGGCCGCTCCGGGAGAAGCGTAGTACACACTTGCGTAGGGGTTGGTGATGGCCGCAATAAAATCCGCGAGGGCAGCGCTAAAGAGTCCCCCGCCTGGAATGTAGCCTAAGTGTTTAGGGGAGGCGGCAT
This sequence comes from Chryseobacterium sp. A321, assembly GCF_054489265.1. Taxonomy (NCBI): domain Bacteria; kingdom Pseudomonadati; phylum Bacteroidota; class Flavobacteriia; order Flavobacteriales; family Weeksellaceae; genus Chryseobacterium; species Chryseobacterium sp. A321. The sequence continues at coordinate 1,220,645 of NZ_JBTMWZ010000001.1, forward strand.
TGATTCCTGTCTGCGCAACTTCGCGGTGGTAGGTTTTGAGAAGCTCGGAGAGGTTTTTCCTTTCTCCTGTGATTTGTAAGTTTCCAATTTCCTTTTTTTGATATCCTTTCCCTTTCTCAAGGCTGCTTAGGAAAAATTCACTGTACGATTCTATTTCTCGAAAAGACTCCTGCCTTTGAGATTCGTTTGGTTCTAACTGATCGCTAGAAATTCTTAGTTTGTCTAATTCTGCACTGATTTGTTCAAGGTCCATCGGCTATTGGTTTTTAAAGAACTTTAATCTAGTTCGTTTTCAAGCGTGATTCCAAGGCGGTTCCATCCGTTAATCGTGACAATCGCCATAAGGACCGCGGCGAGCTGCTGATCGCTCAAATGCGCTTTGGCCTCCGCGTAAGCTTCGTCTGAAATAGGACCCTTCGAGATGAGAGTCACTTTTTCTGTAAGAGCCAGTACAGCCCTTTCTTTGGGCGTATAGAGTTTGGTTTCTCTCCAAGCATCCAGAAGAAAAATTCTTTGTGGCGTTTCTCCAATTTTTAGGGCGTCTCTAGTGTGCATATTTAGACAATAAGCGCACCCGTTGAGTTGCGAGGCTCTAATCTTTATTAATTCAAATAGGTTTTTGTCAAGTCCACTTTGGCTCAAGTATTTTTCAAGTCCTAACATGGCTTGAAGGGCGGCGGGGTCTGCAGTTGCAAGTTGAATTCGATGGCTCATAGGGTGAATTTAAGGGGTTGAAAATTGTTCCATAGTTTAAAAAAGCTTTTTTTGAGGGGTAAATACTCCCCTTAATCAAAGGGATCTAAAGGTACAGAACTATTTTTATTTTGAGGGAAAAGGCGTAGGTTAATTTTTAGAAGAGAGTGAGCCCGAGGGGAGGAAACGAAAACCACTGGAGAGCCTTTCTCTACGGGAGTGGGCTTAGAGCCTTGGCATAAAAGTTGACTTAAAGAAGGAGTAGAAATAAAAGAATTATGAAATATACAATTTATGGGGCCGCTTTTGCCGCTATGCTTAGTTTTAGCTCTTGCAGTGTGCAGGACTCTTCCCAAACTCAAACCGAAACACAGATGAACGAAACACCTTTAGAAGGAACGAAATGGAGACTTGTGGAGTTGAACGGACAAAAGGTGCCTGATTTGGTGAATGGAAAAATGCCGTTCTTAAAGATTGATGCGCAGAGCGGAAGGTATTCTGCGTGGGCAGGTTGTAACGGAATCGGAGGACAACTTGAGAAGCCTACTTCGGGAAAAATTGAATTTGCACAAGGAATGTCTACGATGATGGCTTGTGAAAATATGCAATATGAAACGGGTTTAAATAAAGTTTTGACCACCGCAGACAATTATACCATCAAAGACGGCGTTCTTTCTTTAAACAAAGCGCGCATGGCCCCACTTGCAAGGTTTGAGGCCGTAAGCGAAGCAGAGCTTGCCAAAGAATTAGAAGGACAGTGGGAAGTCGATTATATTGCGGATCCAAGCGTGGAGTTTTCAGCGCTTTACCCAAATGGGAAACCTACCCTTAGTTTTGATGCAGCGACAGGAAAGGTTCACGGTACCAGTAGTTGTAACAATTACAATACAGAGGCTAAATTAGAAAACGGAGGAATCCAATTTGGAGAAATCATGTCCACAAAAATGGCCTGTGAGGGTCAGGGCGAAGCTGTATTTTTCAACAGTCTGAAGAAAGTGAATAAATATAGCTTGAACGGAAATACCCTTACACTGATTACAGGCGATATTGCCATCATGAGACTTCAGAAAAAATAGAACTTGATAAAAAATACGCGGTCTATTCCTTTTTGATTTTTTGAAAGTTTTATAGAATGGCCTGTGATGGAGTAAAGACGGAAGAAGCTTTTTTTAAAGTCTTACGCTCTGATTTACTCTATGTTCCAACAGAGGATACACTTGTTTTAAAAGACAAAACCGAAAAAGAAATAGCCAAGCTTAAAGCGGTTTATCTTCGATAGGTTCGATATTTTAAAATTTCAAAAATAAACTCCTTAGGGTTTTCTTTCGTACCGGACAAAAATCGGTAGAAAGAAGACCCTTTTTTTTATAAAATTTTAAAGGATACCCCTGTATAGGGACTCGCTACTTCCTAAAAATAGAGGGCTTCTTCCTTTTTTTGATTGCTCTGAGATTTTAAAAACCTTTGTGGTAATGGATGAAATCAATGAATTGGACGATTGCTAAACGATTTGAAAATTGATTGAGAATAATATGGTAAGTATTGTGTATATTTACCACAAACTACCAAAAGGTTTGTTTTGTGTAAAAACAAATCAAAACTAAAAACTCTTTTAACCGTGGACGAAATTAAAAAATTAGCGAAGATTTGGGATTCCATTCCGAATTCGAAAAGTCAGCAAGTCGAATTGTCCGTCAAGAAAATTGTCAAGAAGTATCTGGACTTGTTTCATTTTGGTGATTATTTTTATGTCGTATTTAACACCCAAACCACAGAGATGGAATTTGTGGATCCAGGGGTTGAAAAAGTTTTGGGAATTGCGCCTAAGGAGTTTACCCTAGAATGGATCTTAGGAAACCTTCATTCTGAGGACAGTCCCTATTACTTTCATTACGAAAAAAGTGCGGTCAAGTTTTTCACTTCCCTTGACAAGGAGCACTTTTTCAAATACAAGTTCTCTTATGATTATCGACTCCGTACGGAGGGAGGCATTTACAAGAGAGTCCTACAACAAGTCGTTCCAGTTTATTATTTTCCTCAGGGAGGCGCAAGAACACTGGCCATCTTTACGGATCTTACCCACCTAAATATCACCGGAATTCCTAAGCTTTCCTTTATTGGAATGGAAGAGGCACCCTCGTATTACAATGTACACCTGACAGAGGAGTTTAATGCGCAAGACAGCCTACTGTCGCCTAGGGAAAAGGAGATTTTAGGTTTCGTTATTCAAGGGCATACGAGCCAAAGTATTGCAGATAGACTCTGCCGCAGTGTGCATACCGTGAGAACACACCGCAAAAATATCCTTGAAAAGTCGGGCTGCATTTCGCTTCAAGAATTGATCGCACGCTCCGTACGTGAGGGTTGGATTTAAGTTTGAGAGCTAGAAAAGTCTTTTTTTGCACCCTACTAGACCTAGGAGGAGGAAGCTCAGGGAAGAATAGGGCAGAAAAATAGCTTTAAATCGATAGAATCCATCAAATAAGAATAGAGACTATTTCATATTTTTCTATCTTTGCACGATATGGAATTTACCGCATCCCAAATTGCAGAAATTATAGGTGGTCGAATCATCGGTGATAAGGACACTGTAATTAATGGAGTATCTCCGATCGAAAGGGGAGAAAGAGGGCATTTGTCCTTTGTCGCACAGGAAAAATTTGCACCTTATTTGCAAACAACCGACTGCGCGGTTCTGATTGTTTCAAACAAATTAATTGACGATACAAAAGAGTATCCCTTCACGATTATTGCCGTGGAGGATGCTTACTTGTCGTTTCAAGTTCTGATGAATCTTTACCAAAAGCTTCAAAAAAGAAAAGAAGGGATCGAGGAAGGCTCTAGTATTGACCAAAGCGCTGTGCTGGGTGAAGATGTGTACATCGGAGCCTTTACGTACTTAGCCGAAAAGGTGAAGGTAGGGGACGGTACTCAGATTTTCCCGCATGTCTATGTAGGTCAACACGTGAAAATCGGGAAAAATTGCCAGATTTTTTCTGGGGTCAGAATCTACGATTACTGCGTGATTGGTGACAACACCATCATTCATTCCAATACCGTAATTGGTTCGGACGGGTTCGGCTTTCAGCCGACGAAGGACGGGTATCAAAAAATTCCTCAATTAGGAAATGTGGTGATTGAAAAAAATGTGGAAATTGGAGCGAACTGCACCATTGACCGAGGAACCATTGGATCCACAATCATTGGAGAGGGAACCAAAATTGACAATTTAATTCAAATTGCGCACAACGTAAAAATCGGAAAACATAACGTAATTGCGGCCCAGGCAGGAATTGCAGGCTCCACGACTCTTGGCGATTGGAACATGATCGGAGGACAAGTGGGAGTCGTAGGCCATATACAGATAGGAAATAAAGTAAGTGTTCAGGCCCAGAGCGGGGTGAACTCGAGTACACAGGATGGAGAAGTTCTGTATGGATCTCCGGCCATTTCTGCGAGAGACTTTAGACGTAGCTACGTCCATTTTAAGAATTTACCGCAGCTAGCCAAACGAATCGAAGAGCTAGAGGCGAACTCAAACGATAGGACTGATGACTGACATGCAAAAAACCCTGAAAAGTGAAGTCTCACTCTCAGGTATCGGTTTACATACCGGTAGTGAAGTAAAACTAACCATTAAACCCGCGAAAGAAAATACGGGATTCGTGTTTGTAAGAACCGATCTCGAAGGGCATCCTCAGGTGGAAGCAGACGTAAACTACGTGACTACAACCGAGAGAGGCACAACTCTAGAAAAACTAGGGGTTCGCATTCATACCTGCGAGCATTTGCTAGCCGCCTTAGTAGGCTGCGATGTAGACAACGCGTATTTGGAACTCTCAAGCGCAGAGCCGCCCATCATGGACGGGTCTTCTAAATTTTTTGTAGAAGCGATAGAAGAGGCAGGGATTGAAGAGCAAAAGGTAGCGCGTGAATACTTTGTGGTGAAAGAAGTTCTTAGTTTTACCTGTCCAAGCACAGGCTCTGAACTGACCATTATTCCTTCAGACACTTACGAAATTACCACCATGGTCGATTTTGGGACCAAAGTACTCGGTACTCAAAACGCGACGCTTAAAGATATTTCTGAATTCAAAGAAGAAATCTCGGAAGCCAGAACCTTTAGCTTCCTGCATGAACTTGAAATGCTCATGGACGCAGGTCTTATCAAAGGAGGAGATTTATCCAATGCCATTGTGTATGTGGACAAAGAACTCACAAATGAGACTTCCGATAAACTTAAAAAAGCCTTTGGGAAAGAGGATGTCGCCATCCGTCCCAACGGAATCTTAGACAATCTAACCCTTAAGTACCCGAACGAAGCGGCGCGCCATAAACTTTTGGACGTCATTGGAGATTTAGCCCTTACAGGGGTAAGACTGAAGGGAAAAGTGATTGCAAACAAACCTGGACACTTCGTGAACACTCAGTTTGCTAAAAAACTTAACCGTCAATGGAAGCTCATGAGAAGAAAGAACGTGCCTGATTTTGATTTAACAAAACCTCCTGTTTTTGATATTAACGGGATTATGAAACTCCTTCCGCACCGTCCTCCTTTTTTATTGGTAGACCGCATTATGGAGCTTTCGGATTCGCACGTGGTGGGTGTGAAGAACATCACCATGAATGAACCTTTCTTTGTGGGGCATTTCCCAAAGGAACCGGTGATGCCAGGCGTTCTTCAAATTGAAGCGATGGCGCAGACGGGGGGAATCCTAGTACTGGCAAACGTTCCGGATCCAGAAAACTATTCTACGTACTTTGTCAAAATTGACAAAGTCAAATTCAAACGCAAAGTCATTCCTGGAGATACCCTTATTTTCAAGATTGAACTCATCGAGCCGATTCGTCGCGGCATTGTACATATGCAAGGTTACGGGTATGTCGGCGATTCAGTGGCCGTCGAGGCCGAACTTATGGCCCAGGTGGCACGTAACAAAACAGATTAAGCATGGTACATCAATTAGCTGCGGTCGATAAAAGGGCCAAAATTGGAAAAAATGTCATTGTCGAACCCTTTACGACCATTGCAGGCGATGTTGAAATTGGAGAAGGCACATGGATTGGACCCAATGTCACCATTATGAACGGCGCAAGAATCGGGAAAGATTGTCGAATTTTTCCAGGATCGGTTATTGCGGCGATTCCACAAGATTTAAAATTTGAAGGAGAAGACTCCTACGTCTATATCGGAGATCGAACTACGATCCGAGAATGTGTCACAGTCAATAGAGGAACCAAAGCTCTTGGACATACAAAGCTAGGGACCGATTGCCTTATTATGGCAACCACGCACATTGCGCATGACTGCGTCATTGGAGATCACGTGGTGATTGTCAATGGCTGCGGAATTGCAGGGCACGTGGAAATTGGAGACCACACCGTCATGGGAGGATTGTCTGCGATTCACCAATTTTGCAAAGTGGGAAAACACGTGATGATTGCGGGAGGAACCCTAGTAAGAAAGGACATTCCCCCTTACGTAAAGGTCGCTAGAGAACCGATGAGCTATGCGGGAATTAATTCGGTAGGGCTACGTCGTAGAGGCTATACCAACGATAAGATTTTTGAAATTCAAAAAATCTTCCGTTACATTTTTCAAATGAAAACCAATGTGACTCAGGCGATGAGCCAGATTGAAAAGGAAATGCTTCCTACCGCAGAGCGCGATGAAATCCTTGAATTTGTCCGCAACTCTCCAAGAGGAATTGTAAGAGGATACGGGACTGGGAAAGACTAAAGAACGAAGATTTAGACAACGTAATATACATTCGAAATTATAAATGGCAACAACAGCTGACATTAGAAAAGGTCTTTGCATCGAATTTAGCAATGACATCTACAAGGTAATCGAGTTCTTGCACGTGAAGCCAGGGAAAGGTCCTGCTTTCGTGAGAACCAAACTTAAATCCGTAACCAATGGAAAAGTACTTGACAATACATTTTCAGCGGGACACAAAATTGAAGAAGTAAAGGTAATTACACGCAAGTATCAATATCTTTATGAAGATGACAATGGATTTCACTTCATGAACAATGACGATTTTTCTCAAATCTACATTGACAAAGAAATGATCGACAACGCGCAGTTCATGAAAGCAGGAGAAGAGGTGATGATCATTCTGAGAGAATCAGATGAATCCCCTCTATCGGCTGAACTTCCCCCTTCTGTGATTTTAGAAGTGGTAGAAGCGGATCCAGGTGTGAAAGGAAACACTGCGACCAATGCTCTTAAAAATGCAATCGTAGAAACCGGTGCCCGTATTAACGTGCCCCTTTTCATCGAACCCGGAGATAAAATTAAAGTCTCTACAGAAGACGGTTCTTACCAAGAACGCGTCAAGTAAAAAATACCTAATCAAAGGCCTTTCCTCTTCTAAAGAGCAAAGGCTTTTGGTTTTTTAAGACCTTTACTTTTTTGGCGCTCCTTATTTAAAAGAAAAGGAAAAAGGCGCTACTTTTTGCTATATACGTAAACGATGCGATTTGAATCTGTACAAACCCTAGAAACCATTGCGGAGCTCATAGGAGCCCAAGCAATCGGAGATCCTAAGTTTCCCATTCTGGGAACCAATGAAATTCACCGTGTAATCGAAGGTGAAATTGTTTTTGTAAACCATCCCAAATACTACGACAAAGCTCTAAACTCGAGAGCCAGTGTCGTTTTAATCGATAAAGAAGTCGAGGTGCCTCAGGGCAAAGCGATTCTAGTTTCAAAGGATCCTTTTGGAGACTTTAACCTCATTAATGAGCATTTCTCTACGCTTACTCATTTTCAAGAGAAACCGGGCAATCAAACCATAGGAGAAGATAGTTTTGTGCATAGCTCGGTGGTCATCGGAAACGATGTTCAAATCGGAAAAGGATGTTATATCAGTCCAAATGTGGTCATCGGAGACGCAACCCGAATCGGAGATTATGTTCGAATTGGAGCCGGAACCGTGTTAGGAGGAGATGCCTTTTATTACCGGAAAACGGCGCAAGGTCATGAACGACTAAAATCCGTAGGAAACATCGTGATTGAAGATGGAGTGGAGATCGGAAACTTGTGCACCATTGACCGAGGCGTCACAGACACTACAATTATTGGAACGGGGAGCGTTTTGGACAATCAGATTCAAATAGGGCACGATACGGTGATTGGCAAAAAAGTCCTTATTGCGGCCCAAGTCGGAATTGCAGGTTGCTGCCACATCGAAGACGAGGTGAGTATTTGGGGACAGGTAGGAATGGCCTCAGGCGTTCATGTGGAGAAAGGAACGGTCATTTTAGGGCAAACGGGAGTGAACCAAAGTCTTAAGAAAGGGACCTATTTTGGGCCCCTTGCGACGGAGTTCAAGGACTACCTTCGCAAAGAAGTCAAAGTAAAAAATCTAAAGTAAAAACCCTTTGCTTGCCCTAGATCAAAGGGCATGCACAAACGAAAAGAAAATTACTGAATTTAATTTTTTTTACCTCGGTAAGATTGAGTAAATTTGTAAGCATTAAAACGTTATAATAAAATAAATCAAATAACAATGTCAGTACTAGTAAACAAAGACTCTAAGGTAGTTGTACAAGGATTTACAGGGAACGAAGGAACTTTCCACGCTTCTCAGATGATTGAATACGGAACCCAAGTCGTAGGGGGTGTAACTCCAGGAAAAGGAGGCTCTGAACACTTAGGTAAGCCGGTTTTCAATACCGTTGCAGAATCTGTAGAAAAAGCGGGAGCAAACGTGTCCATTATTTTTGTACCACCCGCATTCGCAGCAGACGCTATTATGGAAGCGGCAGAAGCAGGAATTAAAGTCATTGTATGTATTACAGAAGGAATTCCAGTGGCTGACATGGTAAAAGTAAAATCTTACCTTGCAGACCGCGATGCAAGACTTATCGGTCCTAACTGTCCAGGAATTATTACTTCGGATGAAGCGAAAATCGGAATTATGCCCGGATTCGTTTTCAAAAAAGGAAAAGTAGGAATTGTTTCAAAATCGGGAACTTTAACGTACGAAGCAGCAGACCAAGTCGTAAAAGCAGGATACGGAGTATCGACTGCAATCGGAATTGGGGGAGACCCAATTATCGGAACTACGACGAAAGAAGCTCTTGAACTTTTCATTAACGACCCTGAAACTGAAGCGGTCGTGATGATCGGTGAAATTGGAGGATCGCTTGAAGCAGAAGCAGCTCGTTGGTACAAAGAAAGCGGATCTAAAAAGCCAGTAGTTGGTTTCATCGCAGGTCAAACCGCTCCAAAAGGAAGAACGATGGGTCACGCAGGTGCAATCGTTGGAGGAGATGAAGACACGGCACAAGCGAAGATGGAAATCATGAGAGCAAACGGAATTACCGTAGTAGACTCTCCTGCAGACATCGGAGTGACGGTAGCAAAAATCTTAGGATAATCGAATCCTATTTGAATACATAAAAATGAGCGATCCATTGGGTCGCTCATTTTTTTGGCATTAGGACCCAAGTCAAATCTTTTAAGTAGTCGTTTTAAGGCCATTCCAAAAATAGGGAATGGCGAGATTGGCTTCATTCCATCCTAAGCTAGCGGCGCTAAAGGAGTTGATCTATTTTGGATAGATTTCAGTTTTAGAACCATCCAAGTACTGAGTATAAAAGGAGCGGTTAGCGTAATAATCCCAGCTTTAGCAAGTCCGATATTTAAAAGTACGGATAGAAGTGTCGCAATTGAAATCCAAACAAATGAGCTTCGTTTTGAATCGGCAAGTGCAATCGCACAAAGAATCGCATTGTATCCCATTAAGCCTGCATTAAGACCGGATATAGGTTCTCTTAGGAGCAGCGCAATTAAAGTTCCTAGGATCGCGGCATAGAGTCCATACATAGCGGCCGTTTTTGAGTTTAGTAGAAGACCCAAAAGAAAGAGAATTCCAGTCACGCTGTTTTCTTGAAATAGAACCTGTCCAAAGCTTTTCGCTGTGGCAGCGAAGAGATCGAGCGGCATGTCTAATGGCAGTGGAAAGGCGAGCAGTGGAATCTTAAATAGAAAGAGAAGCACGGCCATTGAAATCCAAGTTACAAGCACAAAAGGTGCGGTATAGGGCGGGATTACTTTCTTCAGGTAAAAGCTTAGCGGCGAGGTAAGCGCAGCGCCAAGGATTAAAACAGAGACGGTGGTTAACGTAAATCCAAAAAAGTACCCAATAGCAATTCCGGTTAAGGCGCCGTTAAATCCATACAGTCCTTCTCGAATATCCTGTTTTGAATATCCTAACAGTTGAGCGGTACCTGTACTTAAAAGGGTTCCTACCACGGCGGCGGCTGCTAATTGAGGAGCACTATAAAGAACGCCCAAAAGAAACAAAAGCCCAGAAAAGCTATTGTTTTGGAACATAATCTGTCCGATTCCTCGCAGAATAGATTTAAGGGTTGTCATAGCACGTCGTAGGATCTAATTAAAAAAAAAAAGGGTCTATTATGCGAGCTAAAATAAGAACTTAATGCGAGTACTTCCGTACTTGTAAAAAATATTTAGTTAAAAGGAAAGACGACTCGCTCGGTAGACGGTTCTAGACTAGCTTCGAATCCATTTCCAGATTTCTTTTAGAGTGGCTTTGTTTCCATACATAAGGACTCCTACTTTATATATCTTTGAAGCTATAAAGACCATTCCCACTGCGGAAATCGCGAGAAGCACAAGCGAGAGAGCAATTTCCCAAAGGGGAACTCCAAACGGGATTCTTGCAATCATGGCCACGGGGGAAGTAAACGGAATCATGGACAGCCAAAAGGAGAGGGGTCCCTCCGGATTGTTCAGAATCGTTACACTTCCGTACATACCAATGGTCAGAGGAAGAATCGCAAAAAGAGTAAACTGCTGGGTCTCGGTTTCGTTATCCACTGCGGATCCAATGGCCGCGTACATGGCGCTGTAGAATATGTATCCTAAAAGGAAGAATAAGATAAAGACGGTAATGATGAGAGGGAAATTTAAACTCAGTAGCGTATGGGAAATTTCACCTGCCAAAAGTTTCAGATCCATTCCTTTGGCGAGTGCTTCGCTCTGCGCTTCTCCCATCGGTAAATTTTCACTCAATGCGCTAAAGCCTGTGTTTAAAATGAGGGCAGCCGTGATGGACATGGTAATCCAGACCACAAACTGCGTTAAGGCTACGAGCGTAACCCCAAAGATCTTCCCTAGCATCAAATCAAAAGGTTTGACCGACGAAATGATGATTTCGACCACACGGTTGTTTTTTTCTTCCAAAACACTTCGCATGACGCGAACTCCGTAGATGATGATAAACATGAAGATCACGTACATAAGGACCATGCTAAGTCCATATTTGACGCCGAAGTTTAAATCGCTGTCCTGTGAATTGTGATCCACCACATTTTGCAGTTTTAAATTGAAACCTTGGTCTAGGTTGTCAATTTGAGCATCACTAAGTCCTAAATCCTTGATCTTTTGTTCGCGAATCACATTTTCCAAATCGTTTTGAATTTTGGATTTGGTGTCCATTCCTATTTTCTTATTCGTGAGAAGAACAGCGTCCTTTTCAAGGTTTTCAAGGGACTCATTACTCACAGCAGGAAGGATCAGAAGACCGTCCATGTCCTCAGCCTCTTTTAAAAGCACTTTCATTTGCGCCTCTGTGCTTGGGTCGAGAAAGAGGTAAGTGACCGTTTCGTTCGATTTTAAATATTCCTGAAATACTCCACTCTTGTCAATTACATTAATCTTGGAGTTGGATTTGTTGGCATTCACCATAACTCCGATTAAAACGCCAAAGGCCACCAAGATAAGTGGGGCGAAAAGGGTCAAAAGGATAAAGGACTTCTTTTTAACTTGGGTTAGGTATTCCCGTTTGGTGATCAGAAGGATGTTCTTCATTGGGCTTATTTAAGAGGGGTCGCTTACAGCGTTAATAAATACTTCGTTCATACTTGGGATTTTCTCATCAAAGGTTCGGATTTTCCCAATGGGTAGCAGCGCTTCAATCAGCGCATTTTGACTGGTTCCTCCTTCGAGTTCAAAAGAATAGAGGTCGTGGTCAAGTCGCAAATTGGAAAGTGGGTGGCTTACCTTAAAAGCCTCCAATTTCTCTATTTCCACGTCGCTTAAAGTGACAGAGAAAATGTTCTTTTTAAACTGTTCGCGAACTTGGAAAATCTTTCCGTCAAGCACTTTCTTTGAATTGTGAATCAGGGCGACAGAGTCGCAGAGTTCCTCTACACTTTCCATTCGGTGAGTGGAGAGAATAATGGTCGTTCCCTCTTCTTTCAAATAAAGGATTTGGTCTTTAATTAAATTGGCGTTTACCGGGTCAAATCCTGAGAAGGGTTCGTCTAGTATGAGGAGTTTGGGTCTATGCAAAACGGTCACGACGAACTGAAGTTTCTGCGCCATTCCTTTCGATAGTTCGGAGAGTTTCTTTTTCCACCACTGTTCCATGCCGAGTTTTTCAAACCAAAACTTAGCCTGGTTTAAGGCATCGGTACGGCTCATCCCCTTTAGTTCTCCAAAATAGAGGAGCTGGTCTCCAAGCGTCATGTTCTTATAGAGCCCTCTTTCTTCAGGCATATAACCAATCTGTGAAATATGATGAGGAGATAATCGTTTTCCCTCAATAAAAATCTCACCCGAATCCGGGGCTAAGATTTGATTGATAATCCGGATGAACGTAGTCTTTCCAGCGCCGTTGGGGCCTAAAAGACCGTAAATGCTGCCTTTAGGCACATCTATACTGAAATCTTGTAGGGCGGTTTTCTTTCCGGCTTGGTATGTTTTCGTAACGTGGGTTGCTTTTAGCATCGAAATACGAGTTTAAAATATGGAATCACAAGATCGCAAAAATACTTCACATACAGAAGTCAAAATGGGGATTTTACGCCCTTCTACCCAATGTTTTGGCTCCGATTTCGAAGGGGGTATGGGTGTGAATTCTTGACTTCTTGTGCTTTATTTCGAGCGTGATTTTATGGGTTTTTATATAGTCCAATAAGTCTTGTAATAAGCGTATTTGTTACAAGACTTTACGCTTGAGTGAGACTTCTTAAACTTTCTGCCCGAAGGTAAGGAGTGTATGATCCGGATCGAGTAGAGACAACTCTTTTACACCCCAAGGTTTGGTTTGCAAAGATCCGCTAGGATGGATTGCAATGTTTCGATCTAAAAAAGATTTGTAAAGCGAATCGATGTCACTTACCCGAAGGTAAATTTGCGCATAATTCTGGAGAGGGTCCAGCGCTTCAAACAAAAAGAAATGAAGTTCCACTTGGTCTTTTTTAAGCATCAAATAGTCGGGATACTCGGCTTCTCCCACAGGCTGAAACCCTAATTCCTTCACATAATATTGGTAGGTGATCTCTCGATCCCGCATCGGTAGTTTCGGATGGACTTCAGTTAGCATAAACGGATTGTTCTTTTTAGTTTGTAAGCTGAAATTCTTTGTAGAAATGGGCCGCTTCAAATATCACTTCGTCCATTTCTTCAAGGGTATAGGCCTCTAAGAATTTTCGACGAAAATCCTTAAAGTGAGGGATTCCTCTGAAGTAGTTGCTATAATGCTGACGCATTTCCACCATACCTGTGCGTTCTCCTTTCCACTCAATGCTCCACTCCGCATGTTGACGAACGGCTTCGAGTCGCTCTGTGATGGTAGGAGGCGTAAGGATTTCACCGGTTTTGAAATAATGCTTGATTTCATTGAAGATCCAAGGATACCCAATGGCTCCTCTTCCAATCATGACCCCATCACAGTTGTATTTTTCTTTGTATTCTTTTGCTTTGGGACCCGAATCAATATCGCCATTCCCAAAAATAGGGATTTCAATATCGTTGTGGTTCTTGATTTGAGAAATGTAATTCCAATCCGCCTCCCCTTTATACATTTGCGAACGCGTTCTTGCATGAATGGTAAGCGCTTTAATTCCCGCATCTTGCAAACGTAAGGCGACTTCTCCAATGTTAATGGAATCAAAGTCCCATCCTAGTCTTGTTTTTACGGTCACGGGCAAATGCGTGGATTTGACTACAGCCTTCGTAAGGCGAACCATCAAATCAATGTCTTTTAAAACTCCTGCACCCGCCCCTTTGGTTACCACTTTTTTTACCGGACATCCAAAATTAATATCCACCAAATCGGGTTCTACGGCCTCTACAATTTTCGCAGAAAGTGCCATGGCTTCTTCGTCTCCTCCAAAAATTTGAATTCCGACAGGCCTTTCGTAATCAAAGATGTCAAGCTTTTTCTTGCTTTTCATGGCATCGCGAATTAAACCCTCCGAGGAAATAAACTCCGAATACATAAGATCTGCCCCGTGCATCTTGCAAAGTCTACGGAAAGGGGGATCGCTTACGTCCTCCATAGGAGCAAGAAGAAGAGGGTAGTCGGGAAGTTGAATCGGGCCTATGTTTACCATGCTGCAAAAATACAAAATATCGACTTAAGTATCAGCAAAAGTGTCTGTACGCAAATTAGGGCAAAAAAAAACAAGCAAGAACAAGGCGCAAACGGATGGTGAGGTGCTCCTGAATTAGTACCAGCCTTTTCGGAAATGGCTCGTAAGTGCGCTTAAGTTCAGAATTAGGGTGAATCGAATTCGCTTCCCGTAATTGTCTAATGAAGGTTCAAAGCCTAGAGAGGATTGAAGAGGGAAGTAAACTTCTAGGAAATCGGGAATGACTTTTAATTTCACTCCAGAATCCCAAATGAACTGCTCACTTTGTCCCTTGTTCTTATACACTCCTGCATCGGCATATAAGTTGAAAAGTTTCCAAATATGGGCATCCACTCCCACACTTGAAATCCACCGGCTGACCGGTTCCCCAACATGGGATTTAAATCCACCTTCGGCCTGTACATACTGCTGAGAGAGAATTCCCTCGGTTGCACTCTGACCAAGGAGGCTGTAATTGAAGGCGTAATTGGACACCCGGGAGACTCCAAAATCAAAAAGATTGTTTCTTGCTTCGTTTTTGAAAAATACCCCACCAAACCAGCGGAAGCTGATTTTTTTGTTTTGAGCATATTCCCAGCGGTAATAAGCTTCTGCGGATAGCTTTTGAAAATCATTCATTAGCTGAAGGCTCGAGCCAAAGGAAATTTCATGAATGATTTTTTTGTCGTTGTATCCGTAGCCCAAACTCCAGAGGCCATAGCGGTCGTATTCTCCTTTTGCGATTAATTCGGGTGTAAGGTCTTTTTCAAAATGGCTGAAAGAGAAATAAAGGGCTCGGCTAATATCGCTTCGTAAGACTTTAGAGAAATTAAGTGTGGAGGCTACGCTGATCTTTTTGTACGCTAAATCGTAATCGTAATGGAAGTAGGAGGCACTGGCTCCAATTTCCAAGTTTTGGAAAAAGGCATCTTGCGGTCGAAAACGATAAGAGAGTCCTCCGGAACCCGCAAACGTGTTGGTTCCTGTACTGAAATAGGGAGAGAGCGCATATTGGAAAGGCTGGTCAAAAAAGGATTTGTTTTTAAACCCAATCCCTAACAGCACTTTGTCGTAAGCGTTAAAGGTTACTTTTGGACTCAAATAAATTTCGTTGTATTCTGGATCTGGAATGTCTGGAAGTAATTTAAATTTAACTCGTTTGGTATTGGAAAAAAGTCCTTTGGTGTAGATGTAATTGTCTCTAAAGTTAGACTCGGGAAAGAGGTATTCGTCATTCACCGAGATTTTCTTTACCTCAGGACGAGGAATTAAATACTGCCCTTCATTTCTTTTGGAGGAGCTGTCGTACCAAAAGGACTTCTTGTTTCCTTCAAAATCTTCTGAGGTAATTTGAATCGGTATTCCATACGAAGAGTTCTTTGTCACTTTCACCAAATAGCCTTCCGGTAGTTTTTCAAATTTTTTCACTTTGAAATTCACCCGGTTGTTCTTATAGATGAAATCTTCAAGAAAAGCCGAAGAGTATCCTGTACGAATCGAGAGTTGATCTAAAAAGTCTTTCGTGCTTAATAGATTGTCTGTGTTTTTGGAAAGATAAGTCCGAGTGAATTCTTCAAATTCGCCTGTGCCCATTTTCTCTGCAATGAAATTAAAGAGGCTACCCGTCTCAAACTGACTGATAGCCATGTCATTAAAGTTGCTAAGCACAGGATAAGGTGTTCCTATTTTTTGATCTAAGTTCTTGGTTAAAATGTAGTGGTAGCCTAAACCGTAGCGCTCCGTAAGCTTAAGTTTAGCGGCCGTCAAGTAGCGAAGCGGATGGATTCCAAAAAGTTGAGCTTCTTGGGGTAGCTTTCCAATGAGTAGAGCATCTTTGTAATTCTCTTTCAAATATTGCATTTCCAGATAGGTCTGGAGTCCATTTTTAAACCAATGGTCTTTGGATTTTTGAGTAATGGCCTCGGCCTGAATGACCTTCTTAGAAATCATGCTGAAATAATCCAAATCGGTCTTTTCCATGTCTGAGAAAAGCTTGTATCGGAATTTCCAGAACTTGATGTCGTCAATTCCAAAGAAATCTTCTTTGGAGTTGAATTTAGGCGAGATAAAAACTTTGGAAGGTACGTGCCCTAATTTCTCGCCAAGAAAGTTTAAATGCACAGGAAGCAAATAACTGAGAGTCGAGAGCTGCTCCTTTTCAATAGGATACCCAAACACGAAGGTCGTTTCACCGTATCGAGAGCTTGATTGAAGCGTCGGCATATCGTTTAGGGAGATTAAGAACTCGGGATCGTCTGCTAGTTTACCAGAAAAGACAAAGGAAGAATCCATTTCTTTTTTAAGGTTACTCTCGATTTGGTATCCTTGGGGAACGGATAAGGAAATCCTCCAGCTTTGCCCGCCGCTTTGGGTTTGTTCCGTGTCGTTAAATTGCCTGGGTTCAGGATCTATGGTTTCAAAAGTATTGGGGACTAAAAAGAAATATTTTAAAGCGAGACTGCTCTGGGAGGTCCCATATCCGGTCATTGCGATAGAGGGAAGCGAAAGCGAATACTTTAATCGAAGTGTAAGGGTTTCTCCAGGAGCTAAAGGACTTGAAAGAGGAATTTTTAAGTTTTCCTTGTTAAGCTCTTTCACAGAAAGAGAATCGTTAATAAGTAGTGAAGTAAGAGACCCTAACTCTTCTTTTTTTGCAAAGTAGAGCTGCTTTTGTCTGTCTTCAATTTTTCGGGTAGAAAGGGAAGTGCCTTCGTTTCTGTAGGCGGCAATCCAGTTCAGGAGTTCAACTTCGGAAATAGGATGGGAGAACTTATTGGTATAGTAGAGTTCTTGTTCTACTTCGAGATCTTTTAAATTCTCGTTTAGGCTCGCGCGAATCACAAGGCTATCGCCCTGTGCAAAACTCCAAAAGGGAAGTAGCAAAATATAGAAAATTAAATGCGCGTGTTTCATCCTGAGTGCAAAGCAGTCTCAAATATAGTTGTTTGCACGGACCTGCAAAACAGAACCTGCAAAATTTAACGCTTTTGTCTTAGCCTGTAAGAAGGCAGTTCCACGCGAGGTACTTTAAACCCTCAAAATCTTTTGATTGTTAGGCTTTTTGTTTTTTTAAAAGGTGGCGTTAGGGGTGGCTGCCTTTTATAGGGTTTTATAATAAACAAAAAAAAAGAGTAGCGACTTTCTAGCCGCTACTCCCCTTAAACAATTTTTAAAAAAAATCGGGTTTATTTTTCGGTAAGTTCGAAGTCTCCTTTGATTACGACAAGATCCGAAACCATCGCTTCTGGGAATTTTGCACCAACACCAAAGTCAGATCTTTTAATGGAACCTATAACTTGGTATCCGTGGGTTGTTTTCTTGTTCATTGCATTCACTGTGGAACCTCTGTAAATAAGAGTTAGTTTTACAGGTTTTGTCACTCCGTGCATGAGCAGGTTTCCATGTAAATTGTAGAAGTTTTTCTTGCCGGTTTCCGTTAAAGAAGTAGAGTTGAACGCCATCGTTGGGTAGGTCGCTACATCAAAAAAGTCGGCACTTTTTAAGTGGTTGTCTCTTGCCTCAATATGGGTGTTGATGGAAGAAGGATCCACTGTAAAGGTTAAGGTGGAATTTGTGAAGTTTTTCTCATCCGCTTGGATGGTAAGATCCGCTTTGTCCATGTTTCCTGTAATGTCATTGATTCCTAAGTGAGTTACGGTAAACTGAATTCTTGAATGGGCCGCATCGCTTACAAGGGTTTTTTGAGCCGTTACACTAAGGGTGAATACCATAATAGCTACAATAGAAAAAATCTTTTTCATAAGGTTTATTTTAATTTATTTTGGTTTGTTATTCAACTCGATCAAAGATCGTTATTTTTTTTAAATTGGAATCTGATAAGTGTCAGATACTGTGTTTTTTACTTGCAGTCCCCGTCTACTTCACAGCTTGGAGAATTTCCTAATATTTCAAGTCCTTTGTCTCCTTCTGAAAACTCCTTGTAGCTTTTTTCTAGCGCTTCTAAAAACATAGATGGCTGCTGTGCGCCAGAGATTCCGTATTTATCGTTTAAGATAAAGAAAGGAACTGCTCTTACCCCGATTTTGCGGGCAAGCATCTCGTCTTCTTTGACTTTGTAGCGAAGTTCATCTGAATTTAAGGCCTCTTTTACTTCCATTTCGGAAAGGCCAATGCTGCTTCCGATTTCGATTAAATCGCTTTCAGAATCAATGTTTTTGCCTTCTATGAATTGCGCTCTAAAAAGGGCTTCTTCCATTTCACTCGCCAAATTCTTTTGTTTCGCCAATTGAATGAGAAGGTGACCTTTTAAGGAGTTTGCAATTTTTTGAGTCGCGAACTCAAAATCAATACCTACTTCTTTTCCTGCGTTTTGTGCATGGCCATGCATTTGCTTAGCCTGTTCTAAAGAAACGCCTTTTGCTTTTGAAAAGTATTCAAAAGAATCTGCGTGTGGATCGGACTGTAAAGAAGGATCTAGTTGGAAGCTGTGCCATTCCACTTCAATGTCTCCTGCGTGCGCAAAGCTTTCGAGTGCTTTTTCGAATTTCTTTTTGCCTACATAGCAAAAAGGACATCGGATGTCACTAAATATATTTACTTTCATTTGTATATGTGTTTTGATTCGGTGAGACAAAGATAACAATAGAAAGCCCTTTCTTCCATTGATGTAAGATAAGAAACAAAATAGGCGGGAATAAAAAGTCAGTGTCTCACAATTTCAAATCCGCTGGGCCCTGCTTTTGGCAATACGCTATTAAGAGCTGAGTGTTCAATCCACGTTTTTTGCAATTCGAAAGCCCATATCGTCAATTTTAAATTTTAGTGGATGACTTCTTCGCCTGGTAGTTGCCATGACACTTCGTTCTTCGTCGCACCAACCACCACCTCTAAAAATCCGATAGGAACCATAAATTTCTGTGTCGTATAAGTCCGAACACCATTCCCAAACGTTGCCTAGCATATCGTAAAGTCCCCACGCATTTGGTTTTTTCTGCCCTACGTTATGAGTCGATTGCTGGGAATTGTCTTTATACCACGCAATCAAATCTAATTTATCATATCGAATTTCCTTTGCCCCCGCTTTACAAGCATATTCCCATTCTGCTTCGGTTGGCAAACGAAACCCATTAGCTGTTGGGTCAAAAGATATTTCTACCTCTTGCTCTCCCAATATGTAGCAAGATTTCAGGCCTGACTTTTCAGACAATAGATTGCAGAAAATTACGGCCTCTTGCCAGGTAACAGTCTCTACAGGTCGTTTGTCGCCTTTAAAAAGGCTTGGCGCTTTGTTGGTAATATGAAAATAAATATCCTGTGTGATCGCAAATTTCGCGAGTAAAAAAGGTTCAATGTTTACAGTCCATTTTTGTTTTGTTCTGTCATCACGCAAATCAATTTCTCCGCCCGGTATCTCTACCATAAGTTCGTTTAAGGTAGTGCTTAAAATTTCCCTATTCATAGTATGATACTAGTTTTGTTGTTTCTAGTGGAGAAGGTCTTTTACTGCTTTCACCTTCATGCCAAAAAACAGAAAAAACGGATGTAAACGGTTCATTTACACCTGTTTTTTCTGTTTCTATTCTTTGGTGTGTTTTTTATGAAAAACTATAGATTACCTGTTGAGTTTTTTAATGCTAAAGGCTTTCCTCATAACTTTTCCAACCTTCGATTTTGTATTCTAAGGCGGATTTTTCTGGGTTCTCGGCTTTGTAAATTCCTCTTCCTACAATGATGAAATCGGTGTGAAGTTGTTTGAATACATGAGCCGGAGTGTTGTACTGCTGACCTTTTCCATCGCCTTTGCTCTGTAGGTTCACGCCTGGCGTGAAAAGTAGAAGTTCATTTGCAAGCTGCGCTTGTGCAACCCCTCCAATTACATTTGGGTGAGAAGCGGCAATTTTAGTGGCTTCTTCTCTGTAGGCTTTGTCCGTAAGTGTTCCTTTTGAAGACATCCCGATAATGGCAATGACGCCCGCACTGTGGAAATAATCTAGGGATGCGTACCCTCCGATTAGCTGAGCGGTCACTAAATCTGCCCAATTGGATATTTTATGCACTCCGTACGCATACTGAAGTTCTTGCGTACTTCCAATGTCTGCGAATTTGCGGTCTTCCATTATTAAGAAATTGTGCTTTGCAGCCAAATCGATTAAAGGAAGGATGGTCTTTTCGTATTCAAAGTCAGTCACGACATCCATATGGGTTTTTAACGCGACAATGTGAGGTCCTACTTTGTTCGCGAACTCGTGAAGCTCCTCGGTAGAAAGTAGATCCGCAGAAGCAATTAAATTGGATTTCTTCTCAAGGGCAATCTCCAGTAGTCTTTGCGCTTTGGAGTGGGTGAGGCACTCGAGTTTGGATTCATAGGAGAGTCTTTTCGGCGCTTCAAAAGAAATGGTATTTCCTTTCAAAAAGTCTTGAATTCTCTCTATTTGCTCCTCGTCTAGTTTTCCTTCTTCTTTTAAAATTTGACAAATCTCCGTAATGGTGAAAAGCGTGTGAACACGGTATCCTTTTTCTTCTAGGAGTTCTTTTCCTCCTTGCTCGCGGTCTAAAACCACGACAATGTCCGATACTTTGAGTCCGGCCTCTTCAATCTCTGGAATGGTTTCCAGAAGCGATTTGCCAGAGGTAATTACATCTTCTACTAAGAGACAATTTTGTCCACGCTCGTACAGACCTTCAATAAGCTGTTTGGTGCCATAAGCCTTGGCTTCTTTTCGTTTGATAATTAAAGGAAGGTAGCTCTCTAAAGACATGGCTGTCGCCATGGGCAATGCAGCGTAAGGCACTCCACAAATTAAATCGAATTCATCCAAAGGGACGATGTCCAGCATACGAGCGGCTAGATTTTTCAGGATTTTTGGATCGGATGCAAGCGGGCGTAGATCTACATAAAAGGGACTTTCAATCCCTGATTTTAGGGTAAAACGGCCAAACTTTACAATTTGGTGCTTGTAGCACTCCAAAAAGAATTCTCTCTTGTCTGTCATTGTGTCAAATAGGTTTGCACAAAGTTAAGTGAAAATCCCTAAAGACCCAAAGGTGCATTTCAGAAATCCCGAGTAGAATTCTTACATTTGAGAAAAATTTGATTCTATGAGAAAGAGCTTTGTCGTAATGCTTACGATCGTGCTGGGTGGGTTTACTCAGGCGCAGATCGCCGAAAAACAGCTAGATCAGCTAGTGGAAAATACCCTAAAGACCTTTGAGGTTCCTGGAATCTCCGTCGGAGTGATTAAAGACGGAAAGGTGATTTATGCCAAAGGTCATGGCGTAGCTTCGCTCACCAGCAAGGCAAAAATGGACGAGAAAACCCTCGTGGGAATTGCGTCCAATTCAAAAGGATTTACAGCCACTGCCCTTGCCATGCTTGTGGACGAAGGGAAACTAAGCTGGGACGATAAAGTGACGAAGTTTATTCCTGAATTTCAAATGTACGATCCCTATGTAAGTAAGCATCTTACCGTGAGAGACCTTTTGACTCATAGAGCCGGTCTAGGCCTCGGACAAGGAGACCTTATGTTTTTTCCGGAAGGAGGAACGATTTCTCTTGAGGAGCTTATTCACAATGTCCGTTATTTAAAACCTGAGAATGAGTTCCGCGATAAATTAGACTATAACAACATAATGTTTATCGTAGCTGGAGAAGTGATCTCAAGAATCTCTTCACAAAGCTGGGCTGAATTTATCGAAAGCCGCATTTTGAAGCCAGTCGGTATGACTTCAAGCCACGGTAGTTATGTGCGCGCTCAGGCGGTGAAAAACAAGATTGATGCGCACGCTCCTGTAGACGGTGTTGTCAAGCAGATTCCACACGATTGGAACGAAACGGCCAATGCGGCGGGCGGTATCATGAGTAATGTGGAGGATATGCTCACTTGGGCTAATTTCCTAATGAAGGGGTTCACAACGAAAGACGGGAAAAAGCTTGTATCCGATCGACAAATCCAACAGCTTTGGCAAATTCAACGTCCCTCGACGATGGCTTTAAGCAATCCTTACGATACAGGAAATTACGGGTACGGCCTTGGATGGTTTATTTCCGATGTGAAAGGCCATAAGCAAGTTCAACACAGCGGGGGACTGATAGGAACGGTGACCCTATTTACGCTCATTCCCGATATGAACCTTGGAATTGTGGTTTTAACCAACCAACAAAGCGGAGCCGCATTTAATACCATTACCAATGCACTGAAAGATTCTTACCTAGGCATTGAGGACCGAAACTGGCTAAAGACGTATTCTGAACGTATGGACAAGGCAGGAAAAACCTACCAAAAACAGAAAGACGATGCCTATGCAAAGGCAGCCGAATTTGGAAAAGCAAAAGAAGGGAAGCTATCCGCTTCAAAGTTTGTGGGGACGTACAACGATCGTTGGTTTGGCGATGTAACCATCTCTCAAAATGGGAAAGGGTATAGACTAGAATGCAAAACTTCTCCTCGCTTAAAAGGAGACTTAATCGCTTATTCTCCAAATACTTTTATTGTGAAGTGGGACGATCGCAGTTATGATGCGGATGCCTATCTAACTTTTGCAATGGACGAGAATGGAAATGCAACGGGCGCTAGCTTAAAACCGATTTCTGACATTACTGACTTTAGTTTTGACTTTGAAGACCTTGATTTACAAAGGGTGAAAGCAAATAAATAAATTCTAAAGACTTGTTTTTTTTTGATTCCAAGTAGGAATGGGCTAAATAAGTAGCCCTATACAAGCAAAACTAGCCTCGCAATTTGCGGGGCTAGTTTTGCTTTTTACTCCTGAGGTCTTTTCACTTTTAAAACTAGATCAAAATGGCTAAAAAACAAAGCCTAATTAAAGTATAACTTTGTCAAAATATTCGATTTATCCGCCCCACGAACTACATATTGCGGACTCTTGTAAGAGTTTGTAATATGTAGTTCGTGGGGCGGATACTTCTCGGACTGCTTCAATGCGAAAACAATTTGGCTTTCTGTAAATCTGATCTTTTTCATCTGATTTTCCTTTGTTTAAGATTAATTATTTTATCGAAAAATCTCTACTTTTAATTGATCCTGTTGTAAACTGTCATTTCCATATTTAATATATGTGTACAGGAAGAATCATCAAAAAAATACGTTGATGCAGAAAGAAGTATCTGCTCATCTTGAAATTGGAAACAGCAATTATAATAAGCTGGAGAATGGACATCGTGATTTATCTGCAGATGAATTACTTAAACTTTCTAAACTTTTCAATCTTACAACGGACCAAATTCTGAATTACGAAAATATTATTCCTGAAGATATAACCATTGAAGATAAACCCGATTTTGAGAAGCTACATTTAATAAATCAACTCGACGAAGACGATAAATTGATGATTTTTAAAATGGTAGATAAAATGCTGACAACAAAAAAATTTAAAGACTTCTTTAATAAAAATGTAGCTGCACTATAAAACAGAAAAACCTCCCACTGATTGGTGGATGGTTTGGTTATTGTTCAATTAATTTACCTTTTTTTAAAAAATAATATTTTTCATATGGTAAATCAATTTTTCTTTCTTTCACAAATTCACCACAATCTTTATGTTCTTTATTTATTATAATGTTCGGGAGTTTTTTTATTCTCTCATTATAAAACAAAAATACATTTTGTTTATTCACTAAAATATGTCCTTTATATCCTAAACAACGATAGGGTTGAGTTCTTATAAATCTCGCTATTGTGTCTTTACTAATAATAGATACTTCTATTAAAATATCTTTTTCATCAGAATATTCACTAGATGAATTTATAAAGTCAATAACAGTATTTTTAATGTTATCATTCAAAACTACGTCTTCATATTTTTGAGATTTAGAGCAACCAAATAATAAAAATATAATTAAAAAGACGGGCATAATCTTATTTTCGAACAACTTTTTCTCCATTATGTTTTATACTAATATTGGGGGATGAAGGTACATAAATATTATAATAAGCTGGTTGTTGATTTGGAAAACTTTTATGCTGTTCAAGATATACTCCTCTGTCTCCATTTGCCTCTCCAATCATCATATCTATAGTAGGGTTTAAGTTATGATTAAATCCTGACGGGTATGCAGGCCAACCATTTTTTGAGTCATATTCTCCTGGGTGACTATGAATTTGTTTAATCAACTTAATATCCTTATTTTCTCCTAATATGATATCTTGAACTTTTCCTGCATCACTAGATATACTGCCTGCATTATAAGAGGTGTATAATAATCCTGCTTTACTTTTTCCTTGGTATATATCAAGTCCCCATTCTATATTTGTATTATCTGCAAAAAATTTAAAAATCTTCTCAGAATGTTTATCAGCTTGTCCTCCTTTAATTACATACCAAGATTCCATATGATCATTACTGCCATTACCCCCCTTGGTATAGTTCCATTTCCTATCATTAATTACAGATTTATCTACAACAATACCTCGTGTTTTAGATTCATTGTATATTGTATGAATTCCCATTTTTTCATCACTATTCGTTTTTCTCCATAAAACAAGTTGACCATTCTTTTTTAATAAATAATCATCTTTAGGAGCTCTTCCATCTGGATCTATAAATCTCACTGGATTATCAAACGCATAAGCGTACGGCGACCAGCTTGGCATTTTCTCTGCTAGTGGATCGACAACACCCCATCTCCCAATATCCGGCATATAGAATCTCGCTCCGTAGTCATACATCCCTGTTTCTTGCAGTTCTTTGCCGTTGTACTTGTACTGATAGCTGGGCGTAGCACTTGAGGTCGAGTTGTATCCTTTGTGCTTTAGCCCAAAGGGATAGTAACTGTTTTCTTCCAGAAGGGTAAGAACGCCTGCGCTGTTTTTATAGTAGCTCACCCGAATGTTTCCTAAGTGATCCACGTACTGGTAAATATACGCGTTTTTTACAAAATCGTAATACCCCTCTGCGGTCTTACTAAACTGCAATAGGGGAGCGGTGGCAGAACCCTCATATTGAAACGCGCCCTGGTACTCAGTGGTCTTAGTTCCGTAGGTCTTTCTTAGTTTGGTGCCATCGGCTAAGTAGGTGTAAGTTGTGAGGGTGTCCCCCACGATTTTCGTGGGAAGGTTTAAAGGGTTGTATTTAATTTGAGTGATGCCTTTGTCGATATGACTTGTCATATTGCCATTGGCATCGTAAGAGATCGTAGCCCCTCCCAAAGGATAGCCTAGAGGACTTCCACTTTGATCGACAACCTTAACGAGGGCATTTCCCGAGTAGGTGTAACTCAGCTGATCGATCTTCTGGGCAGGCGACTGATCCCTCTCTCCGTAGCGAGTAAGAGATTTAATATTCCCATTTAAATCGTAGGTGAGGTGCTCATCGTAGGCCCCTGAGGCTAGATCTGAGGAGCCGGGTTTGGAGTAATAACTCCCCAAAAGCCTATCGCCAGTGTCATAGCGGTAGCTGTAGCGCCTCAGAAGGGGACTAGCACTCTTAGAGTTCCAATCCATCTGGGATATATTGCCGTTGTACTTCGCCAAAGACCCTGTGCCCGCTACGGGGTTTTGATACCGAAGTGTAAAACCAAACAAGTCGGATCCTAGATTCTGGGGGTTGTTTACCTCAGTGAGCCAACCCCGAATGTTGTAGCTGTAGTTTACCTCCTGCAAGGGAGCACTTAGAGTGCCTCCCACCTTTTTACTCGAGAGCCTCTGCGCCTCATCGTAAGTGAAGTGACTTAGAAGCTCCTCTGCTCGCGAGTCTACCTTATGGTAATGGTGGGTGAGGCGATTGGAGGAGTCGTAGAGCTTGCGCTCCTTGAGGGAGGTCTCTGCATCGCTTGCTGTTCGTTTGTGACGCGTGAGGGTCTCTAGGGGAAGTCCTGAGAAACTCAAAAGATGCTCGGTCTTGGTGTAACCTCCTATGGGAGTATAGTGGTGGGTGGCTATGGGCCGAGCCAAACGATCGTAGTAAAAGTAATCCTTACTCCATTCGGAACTAGAGTCATTTATCTCCGTGGCGGTATTTAAATAAGTGGCTGTTAAAAGGCTCTGGGTACTTCGAATCGAAGTGTATCCATTCACAGTATAGGAAGTAGGCACCTGGGGTAAGGTAGGCTGGGTACTGTTTATAATGGTGCTAGGCTGAGAGGGACTCCCCGTAGGATAGGTATCGTAATACTGCACAAGCTGAAGCTTTGAGCCTGATACCAAAAGGGGATAGGCCGCGTTCGTGTAATAGACGTCCATACTGTTTTGGGTAAAGGCCGCTGCGGCTCTAGATTCATGGTTGGAAGCTCTTGTGGATAGCTCAGTCTGCTCCAGGGAGCGACTCGCCCCTGAGACTATTCCCGCGTAGACTACGCGCGAGAAAATATCGTATTTGGTAAACTGCCAGTGGCCGGTCAGTCTCAAATTGGCATCCTGGTAGAGGGTAAGGCGGTCTGCCTGGTCATACACCTGATACTCCCAGCCCTTACCAGGAAGTTTCTTCTCCACCAATCGGCCTTTGCCATCGTAGCGGTATTGAAAAGCAAGCTCATCCAAAAGAGACTGAGAAACTACGCTAGAGGCGGCAAGACCTTTTATCGATTCAGAGGCAAGGGGAGGAAGAACAAAGGCTAATTGATCATATTCGTTATACACATAGTAGGTATCTTGGAAGTTAGGCCCGTCTACCAATCTCTCTACTACCGTTTGACCAAAACCATCACTAAATAGATAACTTAGATTTCCATCCTCATCCACTTGTTTGTCTTTGTAAAGAGCTCCATCCTGATAAAAGCTCGTGGGCTGCTCACTACTAGTACTTACTATTTTAAGTACTGTGCTGGTCGCTCCTGCATTCCAGGTGGTCACGGTACTAAAGCGTTTTACTTGATCGCTCAAAAGTGCGGCCTCATAGTCGTACTCAAGGGTGTTTCCTGAGGCAAGGGACCAAGAGGCACCGGGCGCTGCTTGTTCTAGTACTCGGTTTAGAGGAGAGTTCTCGAGTCTCTTCTCAGCGTATAAAGGCCCATCGCCATAGAGCGCAGTGGCCACAGACTGAGGTACGGTAGAGTAATACGCGCCACTCGTGGTAGACGATTGGGGGAGCCCTAAATAATCCCGAACCTGCCTTCCAAAGGGATCGTACACCACAGGGGTCACGATATCCCTCCCCAGGGGGGAAGCTTTTATAGAAATTATCTGCTTTTCTCTGCCGAGTCCATCGAAGTACGTGACGCTCTGCAGCTGCCTAGCATTGGGCGTCTCCACCGTGACAGGTTCTAGATACTGACGCTCGTAAATGTAATTCTCCGTAGGTGTTAAGGACTGCGCAGAAAGAAGACCACACCATAGTCCTAGAAAGTAAAAAAATCTGTTTGTAATCATGGTGATAGTTATTGAATTTTAAACTTTAATTAGCCGGATAATAAAGGTTATAAGTGAGAGTGGTATTATTTGGAAAGTAATAACCTGTATTTGTTCTCAATAACACTTCTCCAGTTGTTTTAATCGTATAGTAAACCTGTCCATTATAGCCATTATAATCTTGGGTAGGACGACAGGTACTGTTTATAGTTAAAACTTTTACACCCGCAGGCCAAGGCTTGGACGTGGAACTTGAACTTGTATTGAACGAAAAAGATAAATTGTAGTTATTGTTAGAACTATTAACTCCTCCACTACCACTAAACGGAGATGCAAAGGAAAGTGGACAATAAAACGAAATACAAGTGCCATAAATGTTAGCTGTATTTTGACCATTGGTATTAAGGTCATTCTGCGCCATTGCATCCGCATCCGTTTGACTTATAACTGAGGTATACTTTCCCGATGGAACGACATAGTTATAATCCTGTCCAATTGAATTTGAACTACAGTTGTTGCGCTTAAAAACCTGTGAAATAGTTGTGTTTTGATAGGTTATTACAGGAGCTTTATTGGAAAACTTGTATTTAAACTCCTTTTGAAGATTAACATTTGTATTTAGAACTTTCTGGAGTTTATTCATTTCATCGTATTTAAATGTTTCCCTAATGCCTGATGGAGGAGTTCGAGTTGAAATCCCAATCAAGGGATTGTGTGTAAAGGTCGTGACAACCGAGTTACTTAGGGCAGGTCGCTTTCTGAAATCATCTAATGCTTCTATAAGTGCTAATTCAGTGGGATCATCCAAATCCAAATTCGATTTTTGCACAATTGCAGAATTATTAATATCCGTTACTCCAAGTGCTGTTAGAAGTTGACTATAAGTCATTCCCTCTACAAGAGCAATTGGACGGGTTTTATTGTATCCCCAGACAATCGAAAAAGGTATTCCTTCATTATTTCTATATTGCTGTAGATTACCAGTGCTTACATCATATTGCTCCAATTGTAAATAGGTATCTAGGTCATTATTTTCAATATTTAATTTCAAAAGTTTTGTAGGAAGGAAATGTGATGCTTCATATTTATACTGTGAAGAACTAATAAGATTTGAATTTTTGAATAATTCCACTTTCACACGAAGGTCATATATGTTAGGAGGAATGAATTTAGTAATGCCCATATCGAGGGGATAAAAGTATTTTTCAACAAGACGCTTTGAGGTCTTGGTGTTGTAACTTTCTACTTCTTTTAGAAGATTCCGATTGTTATAAGTATAAGTTTTATTGATTTGAAGACTTGCGGCTGAAAGCAATTCGATTAAATTTTCACTTTTCAAATTTCCAAAATACCGAAGAAGGTGATTAGTTGCCTTAAAGGAAGGTCCTTGTATGGAATGGTTAGTATATCTAGATACCGTTTTGTTCACTTCAAGAGAATCTACTAAAACGTACTCATATGAAAATTTTTTCGATCTTATTGGAGTCGATTCATTAACTCTAAACTCATTAAGTTCAATTAACTTTCCTCTTTTTTGGTCATAGTCTTGCAAGTAAGAAGGTGGGAATTTGAACACTTTTATAAAGTTATTGATGGCAGGAGTAAAGCTAATATCCGAAAGGTTCATAATTGCATCTGGATAATCAAAAAAAGAAGTATATTTCTTCTCAATCGTACTTTTTCCTTCAATTTGTTCAGTTATTCGGCTGTAGCCAATTACCCCTGCATTGTCAAATCCAATCCCAGATTGTATTTCACTCTTGATAATCCGATTTGGCGTTGTAAAAAAGTTAATTTGCCCAGAACTAGTTCCGTCGGTTTTGAGATAGTCATAGTTGACTTTTTTGGCAATTTTTGAGTTTTTATCAAAATAACTAAGAGACTTCACTCGTGCACTTCCAAGCATATAGTTTATACCTTCATAGTAAAATTCATCGTTTTCGTAGTCAATTTCTAGAGATCCTGAAGTAGGGAATTGAATAGCCGTTAATAGTCCCAACAATCCGCTGGCGTTAGGTGTACGGTCTATACCGGTGGTTATGGAAAAAGCAGTATGATTTTGAAGTGGAAAGGGAAGAAGTTGGTCTTTGCTAAGATGAGGATAAAAATAAAGTGCCGTATTTGGAAAATAGTTTTCAAATGGGTGAAAACTACTTTTAGAGAATATAATATTAGATGAATTGTTGTTAAAATAACCTAAGAAATCAGTCTTGGATGAATTTCTTGAAGGAAAATTAGTACTAATATATTCATTTCCATATGTGAAATTATAAGTTCCACTTTCTGAATCTGTGATGCTTTCTAGTTTAAGTCTTTTGCATTGGTAATCATCCGAACAATTCATGCTGGAAAAATAGCTGTACGAAAATCGGTAAAACTTGATTGTTTTACCATGAAGGTCTCTAATTTCAATAGTAGTAAGTGCGTCCCCTGGATAATCTACGCGACTTTGTCCATAATGGAATTGAATAGTCCCTTGATCGAACGTGATTTTCTTTATTCGCTTGCTATTTCCAATAACATTTATGTCCAAAGAATTATAAAGTATGCTTCCGCCAAAGTAATAGTTATTGTCACTAGCAGCGCTGCCAGTATGTAATTCCGACATAGGGTACCCTCCAAAGTTGATGTCACCCAGGGAGCGTAAATTTAGATTCTCGTAATTATTTGTAAAATTTTCGTATTCAAAAGTTACTTGTTTAGAATTAATAGGATTAAACATTGAAGTGAGATGCCATGTAACATCGTTGTAAACACTATAAATCTCATCAACCCTTTTAGGTTCCTTAGTCATATTTACACCCTCTACTTGTTCAAACTTGTAAATTGTACCATTATTTTTCACTAGTTCAAATTTGCCTATAGTATAGCTTATCGAACCAGAACCAGAACTATTTACAGAACCTGACCCAACAATATTAAGATTCATACCCGAATACATCCCATAGGAAGATACGGGGCTGAAATCCAATTTGGGTTTAAGTAATTTAGAGTCCAAATTTGAATAGAACTTCGCGACGAAAGGCACGTCAGTTAAAGTGGAATAGGTAAGCGGCGCGCTGGATTTCGTTAAAAAAAATTTATCTTTAAAGTCAGGCGCTGCCACGTAGTAAAAGTCCTGTGCGGCATCTATATTTATATCGTCTGCCCACCAAATTCTGTTATTTAACAAGCTGCTGTAAGGGGTGGCATCCTCTTGCAATGTATGAAATCCCTTGGATAGACGATGCCATGCGTAGGCCTGCTCAGGCTCGTAATTGCTATCAGAGTAGTAATTGTAGGAATCAATAAAATCATCCTGATCATTGACTTTTTGAGTTATATTGCCACCTGCAACAAGTTGCCAACCTAAACCTACATTTGTTGCAATGTCTGAAACTTTATTTCCTTTTGTGTTATATTCTAAAACGATTGGAATATTGATATCTCCAAAGGCAATAGAATATAAGGGTATTGAAACATCAACTTTACCAACAAAATCTAGATCAGGGAAATCGGCGTAACGTACAAGTGCTGCTACTTCTGGAGAGGAGACATTTAACGTCTGTTCTATTAACTGTAATTTTTGCCCAAATAATAAGTTGGTAAGCAACAAAAACAAAAGGAAGTTTATTCGCCGCATGGTAATTCGGTGTTTAGTTAATCGAAATGGTTTATTTTAACTAGAGTAACAAGTCTCAAAGCAGTTGCAGTTCGACTCAATTATTTGTTTTTAAGAAAGTTATAAAGATAATAGATTTTTCATTACAACCAATATTAAGTTGTAGATAACTATTGTTGATCGTTAAATTTCCAATTTAATCATCAAGCCAATACACAATTAAGCGTATCTTATGATATTACTTAGACTTTGTATGGATATTTTTCTGCTTCTATTTTTCTCATTTCAATAGCAATTATTTTTATTCAATTGAAATAAAATAATTCACCTTGAAAGAGCGATTAAGCGAAGAAGTTCACAGTTTTAAGCCTCACGCGACGGAAATTTTGAGTAGTTGTCGTAGAGGTTTGACCCACTAGTGGAGAAGCATCCGAACGATTCTACATACGCCTATGCACTGAATAGCATTGTCCTGAGCCTAAAGTAAACATCTTTAAAAAAGTCGGATGAGTTCTCGTATCACGGACATATTGGCTCCACACTCAACCTTTACATCATTAGGATATACGATACAAGCTCACCAGTCGATAAACCGTTTGTGTTTTCAATCTTACGAGAACCCAAAGAGCTTTCCATCTCCCTCTCCTGGGTTAGCCAATAATGAATCCGGTGAATGCCTACACCTTCAATTAAACAAAAAGCCTTTTACTAAGGCCGCTCTCTTTCCATTTCTTAACTAAGGACAATCCTGCTTCTCGTCTACTCATCTAATTAAAATTTAAAGCAAAGCTAAAACCTCAATTCAGGTCAGAAAACATGTAGTTCGTAGGGCGAATTCCGATTTATGACGATCTTATATAGGGTGGCGAGTGCGGCCAAAAAGTAGAGAACAACCGAAATATACAATTCTCAACTCAAAGTGATTTGCGAGTGATATGGATCTGTTTTTTTTCTTTTTGTTTTCATGAAATATCCAGATCTTGATCATGGGATCAACTTAAGCGCAATGCAAAGCAGGTAACGATTTCTAGTCTAAAATTTCTTTCGGTAGTAGGAAATGAGTGAGGGTCTTTTCTGCCCCTGAGAATTCGGACCAACTTTCGCAGTAGGTTTTCACGATGGCAACCGTGCAGGTGGAAAACTCGCGGGATTCTGAAACTAAGTCTGACAAGAACTCACTGATCGTGGGATTATGAGAAAACAGGGCAATGGAATTAAATTCATCTGACGTGCGCTCTATGGTTTTGTAAAAGTCTTCAAGCAAAGGTTCGTAGAGATCTTCCACTTTCTTAATGGCAGAGTTTCCAAAAGTTTCTGCAAAATAGCGGCAAGTCGTTAAGGCTCTTTTGGCAGGAGAGGACACAAAACTGTCAATCTCAAATCCACTTTCCAAAAGGAACTTAGCCATGCCTCTAGCGTTTTGATGGCCTCTTTCGTTTAGGGGTCTTTGAAAATCCTCGACTTCGTGGGTCCAGTCACTCTTGGCATGTCGAATCAAAAATAATGTTTTCACGGAGTCTTGTTTTTAGGGTTTGGAGAAACTAAAATAGACAAAAAATTAAAATAAGAGGAAGTTCGGGATAGAATTTTTAAAATTTGTAAATTTGCAGCATGGGACAACTCTTAGCCGTGGATTACGGAAAAAAAAGAACCGGACTTGCGGCGACCGATGATTTTCAAATCATTGCCTCGGGATTGGATACCGTAGAAACCGTGAACCTAATTGATTTTTTGACAGCTTACCTTAGTCAAAATACGGTAGAAGCGATGGTGGTTGGACTTCCCACGGATCTTCGTGGAAACCCCTCCGAAGTGGAAGGCGATATTCTTAAATTTATTGCCGAGTTTGAGGCCAAGTTTCCCTTTGTTCCTGTCGAAAGACTGGATGAGCGTTTTACCTCAAAA
Source organism: Chryseobacterium sp. A321 (assembly GCF_054489265.1). Lineage (NCBI taxonomy): Bacteria > Pseudomonadati > Bacteroidota > Flavobacteriia > Flavobacteriales > Weeksellaceae > Chryseobacterium > Chryseobacterium sp. A321. Next base: position 1,253,504 of record NZ_JBTMWZ010000001.1, read on the forward strand.
ATGGCTTCTTTTTATATTTCGCAAAGCGGAAAAAGCAAAAAGAAACGCGAGAGCAAGGAGCTGATTGATAAGGTGAGTGCCACATTAATTTTACAGAATTTTTTAGATTTAAGAAAAAGATGATATTACCGATTCGTGCCTTTGGGGATCCTATCCTCAGAAAAGTAGCAAAAGACATTGAGCCTGACTATCCGAATTTAAAGGAATTGATTGAAAACATGTACGAGACCATGGAATCAGCCAATGGGATTGGACTCGCAGCTCCACAAATAGGATTGGATATTCGTTTGTTTGTGATTGATGTTACTCCACTCGCGGAAGATGAAGACTACGCCCACATTAAAGAGGAGCTTATTAAACAAGGCAAAAGAGTCTTTATAAATGCGCAAATCTTAGAAGAGAGCGGAGAGGAGTGGAAATTCAACGAAGGTTGTTTGTCAATTCCGGACTTTCGCGAAGACGTGAAGCGTCAACCGACGATTGTAATCGAATACCAAGATGAAAATTTTGTGAAACATACGGAAACTTTTTCCGATATTCGTGCCCGCGTAATTCAACACGAATACGACCATATTGATGGCGTACTCTTTACCGACCACCTTTCGCCGCTTAAGAAAAAGCTGGTTAAAGGGAAACTTTCTAAGATTTCACAAGGAGAGGTAAGTGTAAATTACAAAATGCGGTTTCCTAAATAAGTGAATCGCCTTATTATTAATTAAGTTTAAATACTAAAGACAATACTTTATGCAGTTAGAAAAAATTATTTCCATCTCTGGAAAACCAGGTCTTTTTAAGCTCGTTTCACAGCTTAAAAATGGGTTTATTATTGAGGATGTAACCACGAAGAAAAAAATGAGCATCGGAAATTCTTCCCAAGTAAGTCTTCTGGATAATATCGCCATGTTTACATTCGATAAAGAAGTTCCTTTGTTTGATGTATTCGAAACGCTTGCAAAAGAAGTGAATTACGAGCCGTCTATTTCCCATAAGTCTTCGGATGCAGAGCTTCGCGAAGTAATGGACAAAGCACTTCCTAATTATGACACGGAGAGAGTGTATGTTTCCGATATCAAGAAATTAGTTCAGTGGTATAACACATTGCACAAAGCAGGGTACATTACGCCAGAGAGCTTTGTGAAAGAGGAAGTAGAAGAGGAGGCTAGTGCTCCGAAAGTAGAAGCCGTTGAAACGACAGCGAAGAAACCAGAGGCTAAAACCAAAAAGCCTTCTACTGCAAAAGCGAAACCTGCCACAAGCAGTTCGAAAGCGCAGGTGAAATCTACCAAGAGAAAACAAGGTTAATTCCTTTACCTTCAAGAAATAAAAAAACTTTGTTACCCCTCGTAACAAAGTTTTTTTAGTTTACCTTTATTCCAACCATTTGGGCTGTAGAGTCCAGAAAAATGCGATTGACTATGCACGTGAAATCAGAAAAACTACAAGCGTTCTCCCAACTATTAGACATCATGGATGATCTTAGGGCGAAATGCCCTTGGGATCAAAAACAAACCCTAGACTCCCTTCGTCCTCTTACCCTAGAGGAGGTCTATGAACTCTCGGATTCAATCCTAAAAGAGGATATGCCCGAGATTAAAAAGGAGTTAGGAGACGTACTTCTTCATCTCGTTTTTTATTCAAAGATTGCTGCTGAAAAAGGACAATTCGACATTGCAGACGTCATTCACTCGCTGAACGAAAAGTTGATTTTCCGCCATCCTCATATTTATGGCGATACAAAAGTGAGCTCAGAAGAGGAAGTCAAACAAAATTGGGAAAAATTAAAACTAAAGGAAGGAAATACTTCCGTTTTGTCCGGTGTAGGGAAATCGGGACCTAGCATCGTGAAAGCCCATCGAATTCAAGAGAAAGTAAAAGGAGTCGGGTTTGAATTTGCCTCAAGCAAAGACGCCTGGGAAAAAGTAAAAGAGGAATTACTCGAATTTGAAGCCGAAACCGACTTAGACTTAAAAGAAAAAGAATTAGGAGACGTGCTGTTTTCCCTTGTCAACTATGCGAGACTTAGTGGGCTGAATGCCGATACTGCCCTAGAGAAAAGCAATCAAAAATTCGTGTCTCGATTTAAGAAGATGGAACTTTTGGCTAGGGAGCAGGGACTTGAGTTCGCAGAACTTGACGAAAAGCAAATGGATGCGCTTTGGGAAAAGGCCAAAGGTTTTGAGACGAGGGCGGAATCCTAAATTTTAGATGATCTATAGAAAAGATCCAAATGAAAAGAAACTTGCAAACGCCTTTGAGAAGCCATTTGGCTTCCATGATTCACATTAGGGAAACCGAAAGGCTTTGGCATTTTCCAGTTTTGGCGGGACTCTGCATTGGGGTCTGTCTTTTTGCAGGTTGGTATTTTGAGAATCAGCCATACGGAAATTTGGCTTCTATTGGAGCGTTAACGATTCTTTATTTTACGCACGCTTCCCTTGAAAAGCGAATGGTTCACTTAATCGTTTGCGCCTTCGGAATGATCGTCGCGTTTTCCACTTCCTTACTTTTCTCCTTTAATCCGTATTGGAGCGTTTTTTCACTGTTTTTGATTGCCGTGTTAACCCACTGGCTTTGCGGATATTTTGATATACCTCCGCCTCGGAATTTCTTTTTTATTATGGTGGCTGCCGTAGCGACCAACCTTACGTTTTCTTTAGAGCTGCTTCCCGTTCGAATTGGGGTCTTTGCTCTTGGAGCGATGGTCTCGGTCTTTCTTGCCTTTGTGTACTCAGTTTTTATTGCGAAAGCCACGGTGCACATTCCAAGAGTAAAACCCAGACGAAACCGCTACACGATTACAGCCGAGAGTTTGATTTTAGGGGTAGCCGTAAGTTTAGCGTTATTACTTGGCTATGCCGTAGATCCTCAAAGTCCTTACTGGATTCCAGTCTCTACTTTAGCCATTTTGCAAGGGCGAAATTTAACCCATACCACCGAAAGAAATACACACCGGGTTCTGGGTACCTTCATCGGGATTGGGCTCACCTGGCTCTTAATACTTTTAAAACCTGAGCCTCTTGCTCTCGTGTTTCTAATTGCTCTTTTGCAAGTCATTATTGAACTCCTTGTCGTTCGCAATTATTTCTTTGCCGTGATCTTTATTACGCCCCTTACCATTCTTTTGGCCGAGACCAGTTTAGGGAGCGGGGTTTCCCACAATGCGCTCATTTGGGCTCGGTTTTTAGATTCGTTAATGGGCGCGTGCATTGGGCTTGCTGCGGGCGCAATTCTCCACCATAAGGGCTTTATGGCGCGTTTTGAGAAGCAACTTCGCCTTTTGAAACTGTACCGAAAATTCCAAGAACATCAAAGGCACTAGACTTTTTTTTAGTAAAATATTAGTTATATATTTACGCTCAGAATACAGCCAACCTCTAGATTTAACACTTAGCCATGCAAAATTACCTTGACCTATTACAGCATATTTTAGACAACGGAACGAACAAAACGGACCGTACAGGGACAGGGACAAAAAGCATTTTTGGCTATCAACTGCGTTACGATCTTTCCAAAGGGTTCCCCTTGGTGACGACGAAAAAAACGCATTTAAAGTCTATCATTTATGAACTGCTATGGTTTTTAAAGGGCGATACGAATGTAAAGTATTTGAACGATAATGGTGTCAGCATTTGGGACGAATGGGCAGACGAGAACGGAGATTTAGGTCCCGTCTACGGCGCGCAATGGAGAAGTTGGGAAGGTTCAGGGGGACAAGTGATTGATCAAATCTCACAGGTCGTGGAGCAGATTAAAACGAATCCGGATTCTCGTCGATTAATTGTCTCTGCTTGGAATACAACGGAAATCTCAAAAATGGCTCTAGCGCCTTGCCATACCATGTTTCAGTTCTATGTCGCCGATAACAAACTCTCTTTGCAACTCTATCAGCGTAGCGCCGATGTTTTTCTAGGCGTGCCTTTTAACATTGCAAGTTACGCTTTGCTACTTCAAATGGTGGCGCAAGTCACAGGCCTTGAAGTAGGAGACTACGTCCATAGTTTTGGGGACGTGCATATTTACAACAACCATTTTGAGCAGGTGGAAAGGCAGCTTTCCAGAACACCAAAAGCCCTTCCCACGATGCGTTTGAATCCGGAGGTGAAGTCCCTATTTGATTTTGATTTTGACGATTTTACGCTTGAGAATTACGATCCTTATCCCGGAATTAAAGCGCCTGTCGCAATCTAAACTTCTACTCTCATTTTGCGGATTTAGCATACGAAGGTTTCCTTTCGTGGTGTTAAGATCCTAGGAATTCTCACTGCAATAGAGGAATCTAACGGGCGGTTTTTGTAACTTTAGGCTTAATTTTGAGACTAGTTACTAAAATCCCAGTTGTATGAAACGTACTTTATTGTCCCTTTCTCTTGTCGGTCTTTTTTTAGGATGCTCCCTTGAGGCGCAAACTTTAAATTCAGGACGCACCCAGCCTTATCAGGCGACCTCCACTAAATATACCAGTCTAAAGCACACCTTATTAAAGGTGAGTTTTGATTATTCCAAAATGGAACTTAACGGGGAGGCAACCCTTACCGCAAGTCCTTATTTTTATCCTAGCGACTCGCTCGTTCTCGATGCGAAGGCCATGGCCATTCACGAAGTGGCTCTAGAGAAAGCAGGCTCAAAAAGCCCTCTAAAGTATACCTATGCAGACGATCTTCTAAAGATTCAGTTAGACAAGCGTTATGCAAAGGATGAAAACTACAAAGTCTATATTAAATACACAGCAAGACCGGAGCAGGTTACCCAAAAGGGAAGCCAGGCCATCACGGATGCCAAAGGTCTATACTTCATCAATCCCTTAGGAGAAGACAAAGATAAGCCGACCCAAGTATGGACCCAAGGAGAAACCCAGAGTTCCTCCGTGTGGTTTCCAACCATTGATAGACCCAACCAAAAAACGACTCAAGAAATTTACATGACCGTGCCGAGAAAGTACATCACGCTTTCGAACGGAGAATTAAAGAGTTCAAAAAACGTGGGTGAAGATCTTCGTACCGACTACTGGGTTATGGACAAGCCGCATGCTCCCTACCTTTTCTTTATGGGAGTAGGGGACTACGCCGTGGTCAAAGACAAATGGCGCCAAATCCCTGTGGATTATTATGTAGAGAAAGAATACGAACCCTACGCAAAGCAAATCTTTGGACACACACCCGAGATGATTGAGTTTTTCTCAAAGCGATTAAACTACGATTATCCTTGGAACAAATATGCGCAGATGAGCGCAAGAGACTACGTGAGTGGGGCGATGGAAAACACGACAGCCGTACTTCACGCCGAGGAAGTTCAACAAAAACCTTCTCAATTGGTGGATGAAAATACGTGGGAGGATACTATCGCTCATGAACTGTTTCATCACTGGTTTGGCGATTTGGTCACTATGGAGAGCTGGAGCAACTTAACGCTGAACGAATCCTTTGCAAACTACTCGCAATACCTGTGGAACGAACACAAATACGGAAAAGACGTAGCAGACTATGGACTCTTTAAAGAACTAGAGGCCTACTTTGGTGATCCTTCCAATATCTCAAAAGATTTGGTTCGCTACAATTACCACAATAGGGAAGATATGTTTGATGCCGTATCCTACAACAAAGGAGGAGGGATTCTGCACATGCTTCGAAATTACCTAGGAGACGATGCCTTTTTCGCAGGACTAAATCAGTATTTGACGACGCATGCATACGGAACGGCAGAAGCAGCGGATTTGCGTCTCGCTTTTGAAAAAGTATCCGGTAAGGATTTGAATTGGTTCTTTACTCAGTGGTATTTTGGAGGAGGTCATCCTAAACTTACCTATACCACTCGCTTTGAACCGGTGAAAAAAGAAATCGTACTCTCCATTGCCCAGACGCAAGGAGGAGGGTATTTTGAATTCCCCATCGCAGTGGACATTGTAGAAGATAACGCCGTAAAAAGAGAAACTGTTTGGGTCAGTGCAAAAGCGAAGAATGAGTTTTCGATTCCAGTTGGCAAAAATCCAAAACTTGTCAATCTAAATTCAGACGGCGTGCTGTTAAGCGAGATTACTGAATCGAAAACCCCTACGCAATATCTACTTCAATACCAAACGGCGAAAGAGTTTTTACCTAAGCAGCATGCCCTTGCAAATGCCGCTTTAAATCTTACGGATGCAAGTGCAATTCAGACGCTTAAGCAGGGACTTAACGATTCAAACTTTAGACTTCGAATTGAGGCGCTTAGTGGACTTGATCTTTCCAGATCGGACCATCAAAAAGCAGCGCTTGCTAAAGTAGAGCAACTGGCAAGTTCCGATGAGAAAACCCTTGTAAGAGGAGCTGCCATTGGTGCGCTTTCTAAAACGGGAAATGCCAAATATCTACCTCTGTATGAAAAAGGAGTTTCAGAGGTATCCAATTCCATCAAAGGGAATTCTCTTGGGGCACTTGCGCAGATCAATCCACAAATGGCGAAACAAAAACTAGAATCTGTGGAATTGGAAGGTTTGTCTTCTGATGTCATGACCGTTTTGATTCCGATTGTGGTGGAGAATAAGATTGAGAAACACCGCGCAGAAATTGCCTCGACCGTTGCTTTTTATCCTTTTCTAAAATTTAGAGACCCTGTAGCAGGCGCGGCGGCTGAAAAAGGATACGAATGGATTATGAGTTCAGACGATTACCTAGCCACTCACAAGATTACCAAAATCTTTACCCAGGTGCATGGACAGTTAGGTGAAAATGCACAGGCGAAAATGCTCTTAGCTCAGACCATTCAAAAGGGACTGGATTTAAAACTAGCGGCTCTAAGAAAGGAACCCTCTAGCAAATCCCTCAATGCACAGGTGGATCTACTGACAAGTGCCTTAAAAGTGTATAAGTAGATAACTTATTTCAAAAATAAATTTGGAAACTCCCTTTTTTGCAAGTCAAAGAGAGGGAGTTTATTTTGTGGTGCGAAGGAAAAACGGGCATTGGGCAGCAGGTTCGGGCCTCGATGCTGATCCGTAATTCGGAGTGCTTAATCCAGCATTGCAGACTGAAAAGTTGAATGAGAATTTAGAATACTTCAAAAAAGGGTTGCCCGGATTTGGAACGGGTATCCTTAGTTTTGCAGGGAAAAGGGTGCCGAGCGTTTATAAAAAGAAATTGAAATGAATACAAATAAATCAATCGCGATTTTGGGCTGTGGCTGGTTGGGGTTCCCATTGGCAAAGGCCCTTTTTAAAATGGGATATGCAGTAAAAGGGAGCGTTAGGAATACAACCGATTTACTTAAACTTGAGCAAGTGGGAATAGAACCCTTTCTATTGGATTTGAAAACGAATTCCGTTGCAGGCGATATTGAAAATTTTCTAAATAATGAGGAAGTTTTACTCATTAGCATTCCACCGAAACTAAGGACGGATACGAATGAAAATTTTGTTGCTAAAATCAAGAATTTAATTCCCTCCATTCAAAATTCTACCGTAAAAAGACTTATTTTTATTAGTTCCACTTCGGTTTATGGGAATAGTCGTCACGATTGGGTTACCGAAGAAACGGTTCCAGGGCCAGAGACGGAATCGGGTAAGCAGCTGTTAGAAGTAGAACAGTTATTGAGAAGCAATGAACACTTTAAAACCACCGTTGTTCGCTTCGGTGGATTGATAGGTCAAGATAGAAATCCACTTCATTTTCTTCGCCCACAAAATGAAATGAAAAATCCAGATAGGCCTATCAATTTTATCCATTTAGAGGATTGTTTGGGTATTCTTATACAAATAATTCAACAAGAAATTGGGGGTGAAATCTTCAATGCCGTAGCACCTTATCATCCTACCAAAGCAGAATATTACGATGCACTAAGTAGAGAAAAGAGATTGGATGTACCTAGTGTAGTCAAAAATTCAGCAGCACAAGGAAAGATAATTACAAGTGAAAAATTAGAAACTGTGTTAAAGTATACATTTGTAAAACCATTTCTGAAATAGTGTTTCACTTTAAAAAATAAGTTAAATAACCTAAAAACAAACACGTAATGAATACCCTATTGATCGCAGGAGGTACTGGCTTTATTGGAAAACATCTAACTCAATATTTATTGCAGAAAGGGCATGTAATTCACGCTTTAACTAGAACTAAAAAAAGTTCTAAAAACGAAAATTTGCATTTTTTTGAGTGGGATATTGAAAAGGGAATAATAGATGAAAAGGCCTTTGAGGGAGTGGATGTCCTTATCAATCTTACGGGTGCTAATATTACTGAAAAACGTTGGACCGCAAAGCGAAAAAAGGAAATTGTCGATAGCCGAGTCGAATCAATTAATTTATTGTTTAAGTATGTACGTCAGCTTGAGAACAAACCTACTGCATTTATTTCTTCCTCCGCTGTAGGCTATTATGGAGCTGTAACCACGGAGCAGGTTTTTACGGAGTTATCCCCTAACGGAACAGATTTTTTAGCCTATGTCTGCAAAGAATGGGAAAATGCGGCTTTTCAATTTAATCAATTAGGGATAAGGACCATTGTTTTGAGAAAAGGGATCATCATTGGTAAAGAGGGTGGCATGTATGCTAAAACGGCATCCTTAGCCAAGTGGAGTATCAATACGGCTCTAGGGTATGGGAAACAATTCATGCCGTGGATAGATTTACGTGACCTAGTTCGTTTGTATGAATTTATTCTAAGCGAGAACGAACTATCGGGAATCTTCAACACCGTGAGTACCCAGCCTATCACCATGAATGAATTCTCAAAATTATTGTTAAAATCGTTTGGAAAAAAGAGTTTTTCACCCAATGCCCCCAAATTTATTATTCAGTTGATGTTTGGCGAAATGGCTGCCATGCTTTTAGAAGGCTCGAAAGTAAGTAATGAGAAAATAATCGATGCGGGATTTGTATTTCAGTATGATACGATGGAAAGCGCTTTGCATTAAATAAAATAAGCATCATCGATTATATCTGTATCAAATACGGGTAAACAGAATTTCTTAATCCACTCGATTTCATGTCCGATTGAATATTCTACTTTCCCTATTCCTACTGAATCAAAACTCCAAAATAAATCCAATAGAGGGTACAATCGTGGCGGACTCCTCATTTAAGATTAGCGGAATGGCATTGCTTCCGTCTGATTTTATGGTTTGGCTATCTGTGGTTTTAAATCCCGAATTATCCTCCAATCTTTCAAAGGTAAACTTAGGTAAATTAGGGGTTTTGTCCATTAAAACATTCTGAAAATCAATAAAGAGATTCAGACTCACTTTTTTGAAATTGTATTTCTTGTCGACCCTTAAATCCAACTGATTAAAAATTCCAAGTCGCTTGCTGTTTAGTTGGGAATAATCATAAATTCCCCTTCCGTTGGTGAGGTACAACGCTGTGGAAGTCGCAAGGTCAAAAGGCGTGTAAGGTTGTCCACCTGCCATTCGGTATTTTACCCCGACATCCCAATTGTTTTTGAATTTGTAACCGAAAGTACTCGATAATACAAAACCATAATCCCAGGTCGAAGATCTAAATTCTCCATCGATTCCAGCAAATTCGGATTTGTAAAGCGTGGCACTGGCCACATAAAATAAATTTTCCACCAATTTTTGTTGTATGTAGGCCTCTAGTCCGTACACCCTGCCTTTTCCCGTGGAAGTATAAGGCTCGCCACCCACTGCAGAATAATCGGTTCCAATATTAGCATAAGAAATTCCATTCGTTAAGGAAACGGGATAATTTCGGTAATCTTTGTAAAAGGCTTCAAAGGTAAGTCGTAAATCGTTTTTAGGAACGTATTCAGTTCCTATCGTATAATGGATTGCATTGGTGTATTTCAGATTTTTATTCGTTAGATTTCCGGAATCATCTTTAAAGCCCAGCATGGTGTAAACTGGAAGTTTATAATAACTGCCAACCGATCCTGAAAGTTTCCATTGGTCGCTCAGAACATACGAAAATGAAATCCTTGGAGATAAGGATTGGATTGGGTTTAAACCCGTTTTCGTGAACGTATTCACATCCGTTCTTATACCTCCTGACACCAATAATTGGTCCTCAAAAAAATATTTTGACACGTGTCCATACAGTCCAAATTTGAAAAATTCAATGGCCGAATTGCTTGTAGAATTTACCGCGGGTGAGATTATAGTTCCTTCTTCATCTCTTTGTTCTTCTTTTATCGTACTAAATACATCCGCATCGTATTTTACATATTGGGCATCGGCACCGTAGCTGTATTTCCATCCGTTTTCAAATTTATTCATGTCAAAACGCAACTTGTTCTCGGTTTCATGGCTACGGAGAGAATATAATTTATTGCCTTCTTTTAGAGCGTTGTTTTCATATCGTTCTGCGCCATTAAAAAACATATTTCTACTTAACGCAAGGTTGAAATAGCCGTTGTTTACTAATCGCTTCAAATTGGCTCCTACCGTGTAGTTCCATTGTTGAATGAGAGGATTCGCTCGATTGATGTATTCATTGTTGGCATCGCTATTTTTGGGAATTGCGAGTTTGAAATTATCAATAGCTCCCAAACCGATAAAATTCACTTCGGTTTTCTTGTCGATCTTGTGATTAATTTTATATTGAAAATCATAATAATCAGGACGAATGGATAAATCGAGTAGTTTGAATAAATACTGCAAATAGGACCTTCTTGCGGATGCCATAAATGTGGTCTTTTTACTTAATGGACCTTCCAGCATAATCGCAAATTCACTGCCCGAAAGTCGGACGTTACCACTCAAACGATCCGGGTTTCCATTTCGTTGGTTGATCACAATAGTGGATGCGAGTGCATTGTCATATTTACTATTAAAGGCGGACGAGGTCAATTGAACATCCTGGATAAAGGAGACATTCAAAATTCCTGTGGCACCACCGCTTGCCCCTTGCGTTTGGAAGTGATTTAAAACAGGGATTTCAATACCATCTAAGAAATACACATTTTCACTCGGACCCCCACCTCTCACAATTATGTCATTTCGATTTGGAGTCGTGCCGCCGGCTACACCGGGCAACACTTGTATCACTTTTGAAACATCAAAATTACCTCCCGGATTTACTTTTATCTCTTCCGATGTTAATCGTTGGGTTGCCAGGGGTGTAATCATATCCGTAGCCCTGACCGATTTACCCGCTTTAATGACTACTTCTTGCAATTCTTGGCTTATTTCATCCAGTTCATATTGAAGTATTTGAGTGCTCCCAGAACCCACATTGATATTGTATACAATCATCGGAATGTATCCAGAAGACGATATTTCGATATTGTACTTGGTTACAGGTAATTTGATACTAAAATCCCCTTTTTCATCCGTAGTCGTGTAAATCGTATCCTTTCCGATGAATTTGAGCGTTGCGCCAACCAGTTCTTCTTGTGTGTTTTTATCCTTTACCACACCCGATACGAAACCTACATTTTGTGCGTTCAAATTAAAGTTCAGTAGAACTGCGAAAACAATAAAAATGATTTTTTCCATGGTAATAAAATTACTTGGTGCAAATGTAAACTATATTTCGTTATTTTAGTCTAAAAAAATACTATTTAAAAAATAATTAGTACATTTACATCCTAAATTTAAGGTGTAATGAATTATCAATTGATAAAAGAGGTTGTTGATTTAGTAGAACAATATGAACAAGGGAATCGTACCAGATCTAATTCTTCTGTGGAAGATTTCATCCATTGGATTGTGACGAATAACACGATAGTAGACAGCAAAGAAGAGCCGGATTGGGAAGGTAAAGAAAAAGGTAGGAGTGCAGATAGCGTTATCAATACACTCCTTATCCATATGAATCGTTATGCGAAAAGTTATTCTAAATCGGCCATTTTTGGATCTAATTTTTCTACACAGGAAGATTTTATTTTCTTAATAAATCTAAAGGCTTTTGGTGAAATGACCAAGATGGAATTGATTAAAAAAAATGTACAAGAAAAACCCTCTGGAATGCAAATTATAAATCGTTTAATAGCGCAAAACTTTGTGGCGCAAAATCGCTCATCCCTTGATAAGAGAAGTAGGGTTATTTCGATAACTCAAGAAGGATTAGAAGCCTTAGATACTCAAATGGATAAGATTAGGCAGGCCACTAAAATAGTAACGGGTGATCTTAATCACATCGAAAAAATGGAATTGATACGACTTCTTAATAAACTAAATGATTTCCATTTACCCATTTATGAGCAAAATATTGACTCAGAGAATTTATTAAAGGAAGTCAGCAAAAATACAGTGAAATGAAAATAGCAATCATAGGGTCCGGTTTTTCGGGATTGTCTGCGGCGGCATACAGTGCAAAGGCGGGTCACGAAGTTCATGTTTTTGAAAAGCACAACCAACCGGGAGGAAGAGCACGACAATTTACTACCCGCGAAGGCTACGTCTTCGATATGGGACCCAGTTGGTATTGGATGCCGGATATTATCGATCGGTTTTTTAAAGATTTTGGATTTAAAACCACTGATTTTTTTGACTTAATCTCTTTAAATCCACAATTTGAGATGGTTTTTTCAGATGAGAACCTGGAGGTACCTGAAAGTTTAGAGGAATTAAAAATTGTGTTTGAAAAGATCGAAAAAGGAGCCTCAATACAACTGGAAAAATTCATGGAATCGGCAAAATTCAAGTACGAAGTAGGAATGCAAGATTTTGTCAATAAACCTTGTCATAATTGGGGTGAATTTATCTCTCCTAAAATAGCGAAAAGTGCTTTAAAATTAGATTTGCTTAGCAACTTTAGAAGTTACGTTTCTCGCTATTTTAAAAATGAAAAATTAAGAACCTTGATGGAGTTTCCTGTAATTTTCCTTGGAGCTTCGCCTAAAAACATACCTGCTTTATACAGTCTAATGAACTACGGCGGGTACGCTTTAGGCACACATTATCCTATGGGAGGCTTTTATCAGTTGGTATTGGCAATGCAACAAGTAGGAGAAAAACAAGGGGTAACTTTTCATTTTAATGCAGCAGTGGAAAAAATTAATGCAGACAAGCACAAAGTGAAATCCTTGACGATTGACGGTAAAGCCTATGAATTCGATGCCGTTATTGCATCCTCTGATTATCACCATACAGAAACACTTTTAGACCCTGTATATAGAAATTATGATGAAAATTATTGGGCGAAAAAAACGTTTGCCCCCTCCAGTTTGATTTATTATTTAGGAGTAAGCGAAAAAATGGACAACCTAAAACACCATACGCTTTTCTTTGAGAACGATCTGGATGAGCATATCGACTGCATTTATGGTGATAAAAAATGGCCTGAAAAACCGTTGTTTTATGTTTGTTGTCCATCGAAAACGGACCCAAACGTCGCGCCCGAAGGAAAAGAGAACTTGTTTTTACTGATGCCTTTGGCTATCGGAATAAACGATGAAGAAGCGATTAGGGAAAAATATCTGCACGAAATGCTTGAAAGAATAGAAAAGCATACGGGAATGGTCGGTATAAAATCAAAAATTGAGTACAAAAAAAGTTATTGTGTTTCTGATTTTATGACCGATTACAACGCCTATGGAGGCAATGCCTACGGACTAGCAAATACACTTAGTCAAACCGCCGTACTAAAACCAAAAATAAGAAACAAAAGATTAAATAACCTGTTCTACACCGGTCAATTAACCGTTCCCGGTCCTGGGGTTCCCCCTTCCATTATTTCCGGGAAAATTGTAGCAAGCGAAGTTCATCAACTTTAAAAACACACCTTATGAAACGACTATTTGACGAACTTTCTTATTCGGTCAGTAAAATGACAACACAAAAATACAGTACGAGTTTTTCGTTAGGTATTTTAGCATTAAAGCCTTCCATTCGTTCTGCAATCTATGCTATATATGGCTATGTGCGGCTAGCGGATGAAATCGTGGACAGTTTCCATGATTATGACAAAGAAAAATTATTAACCCGATTAAAAATAGAAACTGAAAATGCTTTATCCGAAAGGATTTCATTAAATCCAATTTTGCAGTCTTTTCAGGAAACGGTACATAAATACCAAATCGACCCGACGCTTATCCATCAATTTTTGCACAGTATGGAGATGGATTTGCAGAAGATAGATTACAATTCCGAATTGTACAACGAATATATTTTTGGTTCTGCAGAAGTGGTTGGACTCATGTGCTTACAGGTTTTTACCGAGGGAAAGAATGAAAAATATGATGAATTAATGCCTTATGCCATGAAGTTAGGTTCGGCTTTTCAGAAAATTAACTTTTTACGAGACTTAAAGGAGGACTATCAAGTTATGGGTAGAACTTATTTTCCAAATGTAGATATGAAAATATTCGATAATGACGTGAAAAGTCAGATAGAAAAGGAAATTGAACAGGAGTTCAAAGAGGCGTTAATCGGTATTAAAAAATTACCCGTTGTCGCTATTTTTGGAGTTTATTTGGCGTATAAGTATTATTTATCGTTGTTTAAAAAAATAAAATCAAAATCCTCAAAAGATATTTTGAATAATCGTGTGCGAGTGTCTAATCCCGAGAAAGCATTTGTCGCATTCAAAAGTTATGTGCGATTTAAAACAACCTATTTATAATGAATATTTTTATCTACATCGCATCCAGTTTATTTTTTATGTGGAGTGTAAGTCAGTCGAATTTACAAACCTATCGTACGGGGTATAGCAAAGCCGCAACCGATAAGATATTGTGCGAAAGAATGATTAGAGATTTAGAAAAAGAAAAAAACAATTCATCCCTTTATTTGGGGTATTTGGGAGGTTATCAAACCGTTTGGGCAAAACATGTTTTCAGTCCGATGACCAAACTCCAGACCTTTAAAACGGGAAAGAAAAATATAGAAAAGGCCATTGAACAAGACCCTAGCAATATAGAATTGCGATTTATTAGGCTGTCGGTACAAAAAAACGCACCTACTTTTTTAGGGTATCATTCGCACGTCAAAAATGATAAAGAATTTATTGTCAAGAACCGAAGCAAAGTTCAATCTGAAATTTTGAAAAAAAATATTGATTTGTTATTAAAAGATTAGAAATGAAATATCAATTGTATAGAGAACAACAACTAAACTGCCCTATAGAAACGGCATGGTCGTTTTTCTCATCACCACACAATCTCTCTAAAATCACACCCAAAGACATGGGCTTTGTGGTGCACACCAATTTGGGTGATCAACCTATTTTTGTAGGAATGGAAATTGATTATACCGTGTCGCCGATTTTCAAAATTCCGTTGAAATGGAAAACAAAAATTACGCAAGTCGATTTTCAAAAAAGCTTTACCGATTTTCAAGAAAAAGGACCTTATAAATCATGGAATCATCACCACGAATTTGTCCCAAATAAAGAGGGTGTGTTAATGAAAGACACGGTAGATTATGAGCTTCCATTGGGGCTAGTCGGTCAACTAGTACATCCGCTTTTAGTAAGAAAAAAAATTGAAGAGATATTCAATTATCGTTTTGAATTTTTAGAAAATAAGTTTAATCAAAAATAACGCTGGATATGAATTTACTACTGGTCGTGATGGTTTTTATACTTATGGAAGGAGCAACCTGGCTCATTCATAAATATGTGATGCACGGTTTTTTATGGATATTGCACAAAGACCATCATGACCATAGCAATGAAGGAGCTTTGGAGAAAAACGATTATTTCTTTGTCATTTTTGCACTTCCCACGATTGCTTTAATGTATTTTGGATCTTTGAAAGATTTCAATTATTTATTTTATATCGGGTTGGGGATCATGCTTTACGGAATGGCTTATTTTTTTGTGCATGATATTTTTATCCATCAACGTTTAAAGTATTTTACCCGGACAGAAAACCCGTATTTCAAAGCATTGCGTAGAGCACATAAGCAACATCACAAGCACATTGGTAAAGAACAGGGCGAATGCTTTGGGTTTTTGTATGTGCCTCTCATTTATTTCAAAATGTACTTTAAAACCACTAAAAAATGATGAGCTACACTTATATTTTGATTCTTTTTTTTACAGTCATCATTTGTTTTATTGCTTCTTTTGACAAACGATTGCAGTTCAACCAGCATTTTGGAGCATTTCTAAAATCCGCAATTTTAGTCGCTATTCCTTTTATCGCTTGGGACGTATGGTTCACTGCAAAAGGCGTTTGGTGGTTCAATACGAATTATACATTGGGATTTGTGATTGCGGGATTGCCTATAGAAGAATGGCTGTTCTTTATTTGTATTCCGTTTTCTTGCGTATTTACCTATTTCTGTTTCGACAAATTTTTCAAAATTGATGGGTTGTCGGGCTTTAATAATGTAATTGTTTTTGTAGCTATTGTTGTTTGTGCAGTTATTGCTTTACTGCACCACGACAAAATCTACACTTTGGTCACCGCCCTTTCCACTATTCTCACACTCGTTTATTTGCATTTTATCGCCAGAGTAGATTGGATTGGTAAGGCCTCACTTGTATTTACAGTCCTAATGCTGGGTTTCTTTCCAGTGAACGGAATTCTAACGGGAAGTGGAATAGAAACGCCTATAGTCAATTATAATCCAAAAGATTTTTTGGGAATTAGAATACTCACCATTCCGATTGAAGATGCGATTTATGGGTATACACAATTTTTATTGGTACTGTATTTCTTTACTACATTCAAAAAAAGAGAACTTAAAAATCAAACCGCATGAAAAAGAAATTTCAAATAGTAAATGCAGTGGTACTCATAGCAACTCTTGTTATTAATTACCTCTCCAATACAGGTGCTTTTAATGGCGAAACCATGGCAACCATTTCTGCAAAATATCAAAACCTGTTTACGCCAGCAGGATATGCTTTTTCGATTTGGGGACTAATTTATTTGGGGCTTTTGGGCTTTGTGATTTATTTTGGACCCTTAACTAAGCAAACGACGGCCAAAGAAAAAGTGGTTCTAAGTATAGGTTGGTGGTTTGTTATTTCATGCTTTGCCAATAGTTTTTGGGTATTGGCGTGGTTGTATGACTATACATTTTTAACCATCCCCATCATGGTGTTGTTGTTGGTTTCTTTATTTGAAATCATACAAAAAATTCAATCCGAATTTGACACGAAAACTTTGCAGACTGCATTATTTCTTCGCTTGCCATTTTACATTTATTCCGGTTGGATTTCAGTGGCTCTAATTGCCGATATAGCCGCGTATCTCAAAAAAATACAATGGGGAGGCTTTGGGATTTCAGAAACGGTTTGGACCGTAATCATGATTGCAATTGCCTCGCTCCTGCATTTATTTATGATTTGGAAACAAAGGATGTCCGCATTTGCTTTGGTGGCTGTTTGGGCATTTTTGGCTATTGCGGTTGCAAATAAAGATGAAAATATAACGGTCCTTTGGGTAGCAATTTGCATGGTAGTTCTCGTGTTTATAAATGTCCTTTTAAATGAATTTATAAGCAAGAAAAAATCGTTTTCTAAATAAAAGTGTGGCATAATGAACTATTTAATTAAATAGGAAACATTTGAATTGAAGAAAATAGGACACAGAATTCAAGTTGTGCTTTACAATCTCGATTAGGAAACGCAAGCGATAAAAAGAGACCTAGAAATTCACCAATTTCTCAAGGCCCAAAACATTGTTTTAAAAGCCTTTAAAGACCAAGTCATTTTCGATAAAAAAACTATTTGCACTTGAATGTGCATAAATAGTTCCCATTTTGACTGTCATTTGCCTTAAGAATTGTTAATTTCGTAGTAAAATTACCATTTATGCCGTACGGAATTCAAGCTGCAAGCTACTATGTGCCCTCTCTTTATTTGAATATGAAAGACTTAGCGCTTCATCGTGATTTAGACCCCTTAAAACTTGAAAAAGGTTTAGGACTTTATAAAATGGCGTTAGCCGATGTGCATGAGGATGCCGCGAGCTTTGCGGCAGAAGCGCTTTTGAAATTAATTAAAGAGTCGGGCGTGAATCCGAGTGAAATCTCTAGGATTTACTTAGGAACGGAAAGTGCGCTGGATTCCGCAAAACCTACTGCTACTTATGCCATGGGTATGGTAGAAAAGGTTTTAGAGCCTACTTATGGACCTAGAGTCTTCAAGAACTGTGACGTGGTGGACATGACCTTTGCTTGCATTGGAGCCGTGGATGCTTTAGAAAACTGTATGGACTATTGCCGCGCGGATCCCTCGCGAAAAGCAGTGGTGATTGCCTCGGACTATGCTCGGTATGAACTGGGCAGCTCAGGTGAATATACACAAGGCGGCGGCGCTGTTGCGCTTCTCTTATCAAACAATCCCAAACTTTTAACTTTGGAGCCGACCGTGGGTGTGGCCACAAGAAGCGTGTTTGATTTTTTCAAACCTCGCATAAAAATTTCAAAGTCGGATTTGAACGGAGCCTCGGAAACGATGCCTGATACTTTGGAGCTCTTCTCAGAAGAACCCGTTTTTGACGGACAGTATTCCAACTCATGTTATCAAAATCAAATCAAAGAAGCTTACGAACACTTTAAGGAAAAGACAGGAGCGGACAAACCGTATGAAAATTGGCGCTATTTGATTTTTCACCTGCCTTATGCCTTTCACGGAAAAAGGGTTTTTACTGAGATTTATAGCGAGGAGAAAGGTCTCTCCATGGAGACACCGGAAGAGCAAAGAGCCGTGGCGAAATCGCCAGAGTATCTTTCCTTTATTTCAGAAAAGATTGAGCCTTCTCAAAGAGCTTCCTCTGAAATTGGAAACATGTATACCGCTTCTGTATTTATGGCGCTTTTGTCTGCACTGCAGACCAGTCTAGATTCTGGGGAAGAATTGGTAGGAAAGAAGATCGGCTTTTTAGCCTATGGTAGCGGATCCAAAGCGAAGGTCTTCGAAGGGGTGATTTCAAAAGAATGGAAAGAGGTAGTAGGACAATGGAATCTATTTGACACGCTAGCAAAGAGAGAAGCTGTCACTTTTGAAACGTATGAGAAGCTTCACCGCAAACAACTCTCAAGCTCAATTGCAACCAGGCCGCAGGGATTTTCTCTAGAGTCTATTGAATCCGAAAGTCCAACCCTTAGAGGAGCTCGCTATTATCAGTACGTAGAGAGGGAGAAGTAAGTAAAAAGGAAAACAGAAAAGGATCAAACTAGATTCTAGAACCTTTCAATGTATATAACAAAGCCCTTGGTAGAACTGAGGGCTTCTTTTATTATTATTCTAAAGGAAAGAAAGCGGGTTTTGGGCCGAAGAACAAAGCTGAAAATAGCAAAGCCAAGAAGAAAGTTATTTCTTTTTTCTTTGATAGTCTTCGTTGTGTCCTTTTCCTTTTAAGATTTCTGGATAAGCCTTGTTTAGTCGATCCAGTCGGGTCTTTTCCTGTTTCGCGGAGCCAATGTGCATAGCCCAAGTTCGCATTCTCCCGGGTGTAAGAGACTCAAATGCCTCTTTGAACTTAGGGTCCTTTTCGAGAAGGTCTAAAATTTCTTTTGGGTAGGCTTTTGGGGTGAGCGGCTCCTTTTTAGGAGAGAGTCCTTTGTCTTCAGCGATTAGCATGGCTGCAATGGCATTTCTAATTTCTTCTTCTCGATCTAGAACGCTTGATAAATCGGTGCATTTAATTACCCGCGCAATTCTTGAATTTTCTCCTGGTTTTTCTAACAAGTCATCAAATCCTTCTAATACAGCTCCTTTGAAGAAACTTAAAACGCAGTAGGATTTGAATTGTCCAATGATGAAAAGGTTAGTTCCCTTATAGGTATAGCAGGGCTGATACCATTTTTTCTCCTCTCTAAGATCAAACGACAGAAGGATTTCTCTTAGCTCTTTTGCCACTTGCAGAAAAGGGCCTTCTTTTTTAAAGTAGGATTCTAATTCGGGATTGTGCATTGGTTTCATCACGAAAAGGGTATTAAAGGAAGAATACTTGAGCCTTACGAATCGACCGAGGGCTCGTTAAATTTTTCACCCGAAAGCCTTGTGGTGAGCATGGCCGCCACTGTGTCTCCGGTGGAGTTTAAAACGGTCGCTAAGGGATCGACAAGGGTTCCGATAATCATGACCGCAGGAATGGCTTCTTGAGGCAATTGGTATACGGAAATCATAAGCATTTCCCCAATGTAGCCGCCGTTGGGTATGCCTCCCGCCACCATGGAAACGAAAATCGTAATCCCTACGGCTAAGAGTAGGTTCAAAGGATCAAAGAAATCTTCTCCAATAATTAAAAACGCCACATAAATCTTAATAATGGAGGACATGGAAGAACCGTTTTTATGCAAGGTGCTTCCAATTGGAATCACCAAGTTTGCCACCGAATCCGGTACACCGATTTTAGCCGCTGCTTGCAAATTCGCAGGCATGGTCGCAAAAGAACTACAGGTACTTAAGGCGGTAATCGACGGGTAAATATTGTTTTTCCAAAAGAGTTTGATCCCGCTGGTTCCTTTGGCCATAAAGGCATAAAGGGAGAAGAAGACAAAAAAGTAAACGATTCCCGCTGCGTAATACAGTCCTAAAGGGCGCGCATAAAAGCCAAAGAGTTCGGGTCCCACGGTCGCAACTTGGTAAGCGAAATACGCACCAAGTCCAATGGGAGCTAATTTCATGACAATGAGTAAAAGTTCTTTCATGACTTCGTAGCCAGAGGCTACAAAGCGTTGAAAAACGGCTCCATTTTCCCCCGCTTTTCGAATGGCAGAACCCAGCAGAAAGGCAAAGATTAAAAGCGCTAGCATGTGCTGGCGTGAGAAAAGGGCCGTGAATTCTCCTACGGTGAAGAACTCAACAATTCGATCTCCCCAATTTCCTTCCGTAGGAAGAGTGGATGCGTAGTTGGGATCGGTGATGCCTACAGCCTCTGTAGGGAAAAGAGTCACAGCACCTATGGTAAATAAGGCCGCAATGACGATGAAAAGCAAAAAGCTAAAGATCATGGAAAAAAGGATCCTTGAGAACTTTCCACTCTGCGCTACACTAGAGATGGAATTGGCTACCGCAAAAAAGACCAGAGGGACTACACTTACAAAGAGTAAGTTTAGAAAGATATCCCCAACAGGTTTTAAATACACGACGAATTCCGGCCAAAATAGACCCAGAAAACTGCCTAGTAAAATCCCTAAAATTAACAATAGCAGGTTGGAATAGTTCCGAAAGAGTTCGATCACAAGCTTTAAATTTAACCAAAGATAGATTATTTTCTCATTTGAATTTGTACCTTTAAAGAGTAATTGACTCTTATGGCACATACCAATTATTATGAAATTCTAGGCGTAAAGCCTTCCGCAACGGCGGAAGAAATAAAAAAAGCCTACCGAAAACTCGCAAGAAAATACCATCCGGATGTGAATCCAGGGGATAAGCAGGCCGAAGAAAAATTCAAGCAATTGAATGAAGCGAACGAAGTTCTTTCCAATCCCGAGTACCGCAAAAAATACGATAAGTATGGAGAGAATTGGCAGCAGGGCGAGGCCTACGAAAAGGCTCAAAAACAAAGCGGAGGCTATTCTTCCGGCGGAGGTTTTGGAGATTTTGGTGGGTTCTCTCATGAAGGAGGCGGATCAAGAGAAGAGTATTCCGATTTCTTCGAACAGATGTTTGGAGGAGCTGGGGGCGGATTTGACCGCCGTCAAAGAGGCAGCGCTTCTGGAAAATTCAAAGGAAGTGATTTGCATGGAGAAGTTTCTCTTTCCCTTCGACAAGCGGCGAAAGAACACCAGACCACGTTTGAGGTGGGGGGTAAAAAAGTCCGCATCAGAGTCCCTGCAGGCGCATACGATGGACTTCAGATTAAACTGAAAGGCTACGGTTCCCCGGGTCATCAAAACGGTCCCTCGGGAGACCTTTACATTACTTTTACGGTTGAGAAAGATCCGAAGTTTACTTTAGAGGGCCATAATTTGAGACTAAGAATGCCAGTCGATCTATATACGGCAGTTCTAGGAGGGGAGCTACGGGTTCCCACCTTAGAGGGCGAAGTCAATTTGAAAGTCAAACCTCTGACGCAGAACCTCTCTACGGTTCGCCTGAAAGGCAAAGGTTTCCCTGCCTATAAGAAAGAGGGTGTATTTGGAGATCTACTTGTGAGTTTAGAAGTGGTGCTTCCAAAGAGCCTTAGCACGGAGGAAAAAGAACTGTTTGAAAAATTACGAACTTATAAAAAGTAAGGGCAATGAAAAGCGATCGCATATCCAAAGAAGAGCTTATAAAGCTCTACCAAATAGAAGTAGAATTCTTTCAAGAATTAGAATCCTGCGGGCTGATTCAGACCCGCATCGAAAACGAGGTGACCTACCTCCTTTACGAGGAGCTCGGACAATTTGAACGCCTTTTAAATTTTCATTACGATTTGGAAGTAAACGTTCCCGGACTTGAGATTATCACGCGGCTTTTAACGCAGATTGAGTCTCTTCAATCTGAAAACCGAAGACTAATGCAAGGGAGCTCTTATTCGTAAGTAGTGAGTAGGCAGCTTTACATTCTAGAGAGAAAAGAAGTACCTTTGTCCCTATGGAATTACTCGACGTACTTATTGTAGGGGCAGGTCCTATTGGGCTTTGCTGCGCACTGGAATCTGAGGCTCGCGGCCTTTCGTATCAAGTTATTGAGAAAGGAACCACCGTCAACTCACTTTTCCATTATCCCCTCAACATGCAATTTTTCTCCACAGCCGACAAGCTAGAAATTGCAGGGGTGCCCTTCATCTCCACTGGGGCCAAACCCGGACGAAAAGATGCGCTCGAATACTATGGAGGCATCGAGAGAAGCAGAAATTTAAAGGTGAATCACTACGAGAAAGTAGAGACTGTTGTGAAAAAAGAGTCCTATTTTGAAGTTCAAACCTCAAAAGCTACCTATATGGCGCGTCATGTAATTCTTGCCACAGGTTTTTACGACATCCCAAACCGAATGAATGTGAAAGGGGAGGATCTTCCTAAAGTTAGACATTATTACTCGGAACCGTATGGCTATACTCGTCAAAAAGTCGTGGTGGTTGGATCGAGTAACTCGGCCATTGACGTCGCTCTTGAAACCTACCGTAAAGGTGCGGATGTAACCCTAATCGTTCGAGGAAAAGAGATTTCTTCTCGAGTGAAATATTGGGTGAAACCCGATATTGAAAATCGAATTGCAGAAGGAAGTATTAAGGCTTATTTTAATTCTAGCCTCCTTGAGATCAAAGAGAGGAGTGTTCGTTTTAAAAATGAGAAGGGGGAAGAAATAGAAATTCCAAATGATTTCGTGCTCGCTATGACGGGATATTTGCCGGATTTTGAATTTCTAGAATCCGTAGGGGTGCAGCTTACCGGACCCAATTTAAATCCAATCTACGATCCCGAAACCATGGAAACCAATGTGGAGAATCTCTTTTTGGCAGGCGTGGTTTGTGGAGGGAAAGACACGCATCTTTGGTTTATTGAAAACTCCCGTAGTCACGCAAGTCTTATTTTAGACCGTATTGAAAAAAAATCTCTTCTTAAAAAGAGGCTTTGATTCCCAATTGAAATCCTGTAGGCGGAGCGGGATTGTAATAGCGCCCTCCAAAGGCGTTAATATCGTATCCTAGGCTTTGTTTGGTGTTATAAAGATTCGGAAGGCTAAAAAAGACTTCGGCTTCTGAGTGGTCAAGTAGAAAGCGATATTCCAGTCGCAGTTGGCCTAGAAAACTCGCGCTTTCTTCTACCGTGTTTTGGGAGTTTAGGTATTGGGAAGAGCGGTAGTAATTCGAGAAGTGAATTCCAAAATTCTGAAAAAGATCAAGACTTATTAGAGAAGAAAGGCTCGTGGAGGGAACCCCAGGAATTCTTTTGCCCTCAAGCAAGGGATCCAAGTCAGTAGAACTTGATTCAAAAGTAAAATCATAGAAGCTTCCTGAACCATAGAACCGAACATTTTGTAGAATGCCCATCGAAACGGGACGAGTTTCTAGAGAAAATTCAAACCCTTTTTGCTTTTGCCCTCCCTCGTTTAGAAAGTAATCTTCCCCCTGATTGTTTTGCCTCTTTACAATCGCCTCTTTTAAATCGAGTTCAAAGTAAGAAAGATCTACAAACAAAAAGGAACCTAGCGCTTTGCGCAGGCCTATTTCTTTGTTCCAACCAAACTCCGAACGAAGCGAAGAGCGAATCTTTTGATCGGAACTTCGAATCTCTTCTAAAGTGGGCGAAGAGCTTCCTTTGGAGAGTTTAATCCGAAGCGAGAGATCTCTTTCAAATAAATAGAGTGCACTTAGGGAAGGAAGAAGTTCTGTGGAGGGAGATTTTGCACCTTGGCTTTTTTCAGGGTAAAGGGAAGTCCATCCCAAAGAAATCGCATTCCAACTCAAAGCCCCTTCTAAGACCAGCCTTTCTTTGTAAGTCATTTTTTGCGAGGTGAATAGAAAGCCACTTCGAGCGGACAATTCATCAAAATTTTGAGCCTTACCTACCTTACCCTTGAGGTTGTCATAGTTTTGCACGGTGGACTCATTGCTTGCCGCCTCGAGTCCTAACCGGCTCTCATAGGCCCAGTTTTCCCCTCGTTTTTCATACGTGAAATAGGTTCTTGCCGCAAACTGCCTTTCGTAGCGTTTTTCATAGTTGGTGATAAACGGATTTCTTAAATCCGAATATCCCCCTTGAATGAGTGCAAAATGACTCAAGTTCGAGGAGAGTTTTGTACGGTGCGAAATACCCAAAAGAGCACTCTTTGTCATTATGCCTGCGTTTTGCTCTTTTGAGCCGGGAAGAGTGGAGGTGCTGTGTCTAGCCCCTTTTGGGTTTTCTAGAGCTTGGGAAAGGGTGAGTCCCCCTGGAGTTTGATACGAAAGGTCACTTAGTAGCAGCATAAGACCCAGTTCACTTCCTTCTTTGTAGTGAATACGGTCTTTTATAAGAACGCTGGCCCTAGAAAAGCGACTTTGCTCACGGTAATTGTCGGCTCTCGAATACCCCTGAAGAAGGGTGAGAGAATGTTTTCCAAAGGTTTTTGAAAAGGAAAGGTTTTGGGAAAACGCCCCGTAACTTCCTATAGAAAGACCCACGGAGTTCTTCGTTTGCGTATGAAGTACGGCAGTTCCTCCTGTACTCGCTCCAAAATCTCCAGCTTCAGGTCCTTTGTAAAGGGCCATGGACTTTATAAACGCAGGATCTATACTGTTTAAACTACTTGATCCGCTGGCCTCCGTTAGAATGAATTCATCCAAATAAATCTTTACGTTTCGAACGCCAAAGGGACTCCTGAGACTGCTTCCTCGAAGAGCCAGGCGGTAGCTTCCTGGAGAGCGCTGTTCTAAAGAAGCGCCTGGAAGTAAATTGACAGACTCTAATAGCCGATCCGGTGGGTTTAGTCCAAGGAATCTTTCACTGCTAAGGGCAAAAGACTTGGTGGAAGTCATTTGAGAAATGGGTTTTTGGTACGCATCGAGCGTAATTTCTTCCAAGACGCTTAGCGTGTCTTTCTTTTGCGCTAGGACAAGCAGTGGGGATAACGAGACAAGAATTACAATGAAGAATGATTTTACCATAAGGACAAGGACTCAAGCGTACTAAAATACGATATAATTTAGGACTTGGGTGAATAAAAAAGTCTTGCCCGAGGACAAGACTTTGAAGTATGTATTGATTTTAATTATTGCTCGGGTTTGTAGCTGTCTTTAAGCGTGACCGTGCGGTTGAAGACTAAGTTATCTTCTGTCGAACTCCGGTCTTTCGTATAGTACCCAATTCTTTGGAACTGGATTGGGGCTCCGACTTCTACCTCTTTTAGAGCGGGTTCTGCAAATCCTTTTTGAATGTGCACAGAGTCTGGATTTACATAGGCTAAGAAATCTGCATCTTTTTCTGCGTCCGGCTGCTCTACGGTAAAGAGTCTCTCGTATTGACGCACATCGATAGGCTGCGCGTGCGCGGCACTTACCCAGTGAAGAGTTCCTTTTACTTTTCGTAGACTGGCTTCGCTTCCACTTCCAGAGCGACTCTCCTCATCGTACGTACAATAGATTGTGGTTACTTCTCCATTTTCATCCTTATCCACTCTTTCGGCTTTAATAATGTAAGCACTTTTTAGTCGAACTTCTCCTCCTAATTTTAGTCGGAAGAACTTACGGTTGGCTTCTTCTTGGAAGTCTTCTTTTTCAATATAGAGTTCTCTAGAGAAGGGAAGCTTTCTTGTGCCTGCCTCTGAATCTTCAGGATTGTTTTCCGATTCTAGCCATTCTTCTTTCCCTTCTGGATAGTTCTCAATCACTAGTTTGACAGGATCCACCACAGCCATCATACGGGGCGCAATCTTATTTAAGTCTTCGCGAACGAAGAATTCTAAAAGTTGAATGTCAATTAAGTTTTCACGTTTCGCTACACCCACACGCTCTATGAAGTTCTTAATGGCCGTAGGGGTATACCCTTTGCGGCGCAATCCAGATACCGTAGGCATTCTAGGATCGTCCCATCCTTCCACTAAACCTTCACTAACTAGTTTTTGTAGTTTTCGTTTGGAGGTGATCATATAACTCACGTTCATTCTAGCAAATTCTCTTTGCTTGTTTCTCACATTACCCTCGCTATATACCTGGTCTAAATACCAATCGTATAGCGGTCTGTGGTTCTCAAATTCAAGAGAGCAAAGTGAATGGGAGATTTGTTCGATATAATCACTTTCTCCGTGCGCCCAGTCGTACATGGGGTAAATTTTCCAGGTGTCTCCCGTACGGTGGTGAGGGCGTTTCAAAATCCGGTACATAACCGGGTCGCGCATATTCATATTGGGTGAGCTCATGTCAATTTTGGCACGAAGAGACATCGTTCCTTCCTCAAATTCTCCATTTTTCATTCTTTCGAAGAGTTCTAAAGACTCCTGGGTAGGACGGTTTCTGTAAGGACTTTCAACCCCAACTTCTACCGGTGACTTTCTCTGCTCCGTTATGAGTTCAGAGCTTTGTTCGTCCACATACGCCTTTCCTTCTTTAATCATCTGGACAGCCCAGTTGTAGAGCTGAGAAAAATAATCCGAGGCATAGAGTTCTTTGTCCCATTTGAAACCAAGCCACTCTACGTCTGTTTTAATCGAGTCTACGAACTCCTGTTCTTCCTTTTCAGGATTTGTGTCGTCAAAACGTAAATTGACAGGCGCGCCGTATTTTTCTCCTAAACCAAAGTTGATGCAAATTGCTTTGGTGTGACCAATGTGCAAGTATCCGTTCGGTTCTGGGGGAAAACGAAAGCGAAGTGCGTCTTTGCTTAGTCCGTTTTGTAGATCTTGTTCTATGATTTGCTCAATAAAATTGAGTCCTTTTTTTTCTTCTTCCATGATTTAAGAATTTCAGAGGCAAATTTAGTAAAAAAAGCACAGAAATAGGGGTCTTTCTTTGGCGAGTAAAGGGAGTCCCTTTGCTTTGGAAGTCCGCCTCTCTACTCAAAAGTGTAGTGGGGAGGAGATGAATAAGTATATGAAAATTAATAAGTTATAAATCTAGTAAATGGGTAGGGCCAGAGCTGCTTATCCAATGCAAAGCTTGTGTTAAATTTTGAAAAGGGCGTGAGCTTGGCACAAATTTGGTATTTCTAAATCATCATTTATTAACATTTAATATTTTTTCTATGAAGGCGATCAAAAGAAGGTTTGCACATTGGATGCAAGCATTAAAGAAGAGAATTTTTGTAGAAGATGTCATTTAAGTAGGGGATTTTGTCAAGGCGCAAGCTTTTGCTTAAACGACTTCAAAAAGAAAAATCTGACTTTGTTTCAGATTTTTTTTTGTTTTACAACGAAGGGTATTGGGTTTTTACTTTTTTAGGTCTGGCCTTAACTTACTTTTTTTTCTGAGGTTTTCACCTTCTAAAATAAGGGAAGAATCTAAATTATTCTGGTATAGAGAGCCGGTTCCAAGACCTTGAGGTAAGGTAGGATTTTTTGTATAGGTATACTGAGCAATGGCATTGAGCCCCAAATTGCTCTCAAGTGCCGAGGTGATCCACCAACCTATTCCTACGTTTTCTGCAAGAGAGATCCACTCGTCTGTGGCTTTAAATCCTCCCAGTAACGAGGGCTTTAGAATAATGTATTGAGGTTTTATTTTCTCTAATAGGTCTTTTTTATCCTCGAGTTGCACGACTCCAATCAGTTCCTCGTCCAGTGCAATAGGTGTAGGCGTTGCTTTTGCAAGCCTCGCCATTAAGTCCTTCTGATTCGCCTTTATGGGCTGTTCAATGGAATGAATTTCTAACTCAGCCAATTCGTCTAGGACCTTAAGCGCCTGCTCATAAGTAAAGGCTCCGTTTGCATCGACCCTAAGTTCTAGGTCCTTTGCACTAAAGGTTTGTCGTAGAGAAGTGAGTATGGTTTTTTCCTCTTCCCAATGGGTTCCAATTTTTAGTTTCAGGGTTTTATAGCCTGCCTCCAGTTTCTGCTGAATTTGGGATTCCATATAGGCTTTGTCTCCCATCCAGATAAGACCATTAATCACAAGAGAGTCTTTCCCTTCCGTGAAATCGCTTGGAAAATAGAGGTCTTTTCCGAACCTTAAATTAAGCATGGCCTGTTCGTATCCAATTAAGATAGAAGGGAAAGCTCGAAGCTCATTTTCGATTTCACCAGGCGGGAGATTGATGTTTTTTAAGAGCCACTGTAATTTTTCTTCATACAGGGGCGTATCCTCCATACTGAGTCCACGAAAAAGAGCACATTCGCCAAGCCCAACTCCTTTTTCAGATTGAAGGGTTAAAATAAAAGTATCCTTGGTTTTTAAAACGCCGCGCGAAGTGCCGCCAGGCGTAATAAAATCTAAAGTATAAGGGCGGATGGAGGCAATCATGAAAAAGTAGGTTCTAACTATTCTTTTATCGCATCCATTCTCATGAATTCTTCTGCTTTTTCCACCATCGTGATGCTACCACAGTAGAATGGAACCCTTTGGTGTAGTTCTGTAGGGTCGATGTCCATAATGCGTTCAAATCCATTGGATGCTTTTCCTCCCGCTTGTTCTGCAATGAAGGCCATCGGGTTGCACTCGTATAAAAGTCTTAGTTTTCCATTAGGAGCATTCGCATAAGAAGGATAAAGGTAGATTCCTCCTTTGATCATGTTTCGGTGAAAATCCGAAACAAGTGATCCAATATATCTTGAGGTATAAGGGCGATCGCCCTCCATCATTTGGCAATACTTAAGGTAGTTTTTTACTCCTTGAGGAAATTTGATGTAATTTCCTTCGTTGATGGAATAGATTTTTCCCTCTTTTGGGAACTGCATATTGGGATGGGAGAGATAGTAGGTTCCTAAACTAGGGTCTAATGTGAATCCATTTACTCCGTTCCCCGTTGTGTATACAATCATGGTAGAGGAGCCGTATACCACATACCCGGCTGCAATTTGTTCAGATCCTTTTTGAAGGAAATCTTTGAGTTCTACAGGGGTTCCAGGTTCCGTGACACGGCGGTAAATGGAGAAGATGGTTCCAACCGAAACATTGACATCAATGTTGGACGATCCGTCCAAAGGATCGATTAGAACTACATATTTGCTTAAATGACCGTTGGTTCCGCATTTGATTTCAATGTAATCGTCGTTTTCCTCGGAGGCAATTCCACAAACGACTTCACGTTGGGATAAGGCCGTTATGAAAATCTCGTTTGCTAACACATCGAGTTTTTGCTGGTCTTCCCCCTGAATGTTGGTATTCCCCGCAACCCCTATGATATCTGCGATTCCCGCTTTGTTAACCTCTCGGTTTACCACTTTTGAAGCTAAGCGTATGGCGCTTAGAAGTCGAGAAAACTCTCCCGTAGAGTACTGGAAATCATCTTGTTTCTCAATGAGAAATTCACCTAAGGTTTGAAGGGACTGCTCTGCCATTATTGTGTTTTTGGTTAATGCTCAAATTTCGTAAAATTATTTGAATTGCCCCTAGACCCCTGGTTCTTTTTTTTCTTTTGAGGGATTCCCTTGAAATTAGCTTTCCTTCGCCCCACCGAATCAGGTATTTTTTTGCTATTTTTGATTAAAATTTTAGCTCTCGAATTTCTCGATGCTAATTTTAGAAAATGCATGAAGGTATATAAATTTGGAGGCGCCTCGGTAAAGGACGCTCAGAGTGTAAGGAATGTGTCACGAGTACTGGAACTGCAAGGGCAGGACCCAATTCTCGTAGTGGTATCTGCTATGGGGAAAACAACCAACGCGTTAGAAGAGGTCCTACTGGATCTAATGCACGGAAGAGAAACCCAAACCAAAATCAGGCAAATTCAGAAGTTTCATTTGGACATTGCGAATGCTCTTTTTGAGCCTTCTCATTCCATCTTCCAAGAGCTTGATCTCCTTTTTGAATCTCTATCCAACATCAAGCTAGACGAGGACAAAGGAGGATATGATTTTTATTACGATCAGCTCGTGAGTTATGGAGAGCTCATTAGTTCCCTTATCGTGAGTTCCTATCTCCATGAAACAGGCTTTTTTAATCAATGGCTAGATTCTCGTTTGTACATTCGATGCGACAGTACCTTTCGCGAAGGCGAGGTCGATTGGAAATTAACCAAAGAAAGGATAGAGTCGTTGGATAAAAATCAAAATTACGTGACCCAAGGCTTTATCGGCGGCGATGCGAATCAGTTCACTGTCACCTTAGGGCGAGAGGGATCTGATTACTCGGCAGCGATCTTCGCCTACGGACTAGAAGCTCAGTCCATGACGATTTGGAAAGATGTACCGGGCGTGATGACGGGAGATCCACGCAAGTTTAAGGACGTGGAACTATTCTCCTACATCTCTTATGAAGAAGCGATTGAAATGGCCTATTACGGGGCGTCGGTGATTCACCCCAAGACCCTTCAACCTCTAAAGAAAAAAGACATTCCGCTCTTTGTACGATCTTTTTTAAATCCACTCGCACCCGGAACGAAAGTAAGCAGCAGCCCAAAAGCACAGGTGCTTGAGAGTTATATCCTAAAAGAGGATCAAATTTTACTCACCGTATCCACAAGAGATTTCTCATTTATTGCGGAGCATCACCTAAGTGAAATTTTCGCTCTTCTTTACGCATTTCAAATTCGTATCTCTTTAATGCAGACCACGGCGATTTGCCTGGAACTTTGTTTGGAAGATAAGTACAATTCAATCGATAAATTAATGGAATCGCTTGATTCAAAATTTGAAGTGGAAATTCAGGAAAAAGTAAGACTTTTGACCGTTCGAAATTCAACGATCGAATCCACTGCCCATTTTTACGATCACAAAACCGTGCTTCTAGAACAAATGTCGCGAGGAACCCTTCAGATGGTGTTCCAAGGAGAACTTTAAGAATAAAACTATGAGCCTAATTACAAAGAACGATTTAATTAAAGCGGCAGGGCTAAAGCGCCTGGGTCCCGTAAAGGAATTAGCGGCTCGTTCGCTTATGAAGGTGACAAAAATCGACGAGGTTAACGAACTTTACGACAAATTGAAAGACAAGGAAGGAGCTGATTTTTTCGAAAGTTTTGTAAGAGAAAGAGACCTTAAATACGTGGTCTTTGAGGAGGACATTGCTAAAATTCCCAAAACAGGCCCTTTTATTTTGGTCTCCAATCATCCTTTAGGTGCAATCGACGGAATCCTTATGGCAAAAGTAATTTCCGCAGTGCGCCCTGATTTTAAGCTGATGGGAAATTTTTTACTTGATAAAATTAAGCCTCTTGAACCTTATGTCATTGCGGTAAACCCTTTTGAATCTAGAAAAGAACTCTATAGTAGCTCAAGTGGAATGCGCGAGACCCTGCAGCATTTAGAAAATGGAGGCTGCCTTGGCATTTTTCCAGCAGGAGAAGTTTCTAACCGAAACAATCCCACACGTGAAATTAGAGATCGAAAATGGGCAACGCCCGCACTAAAGCTTATTCGCAAAGCTCGCGTACCGGTTGTGCCTATGTACTTTCATGCAAAGAACAGCGCCTTTTTCTACCAAGCGGCTCGTTTGCATCCTGATTTGCAAACCCTACTTCTTCCCTCCGAAATGATGCGAAATCGGGAAAGTCCTATACGCATACGAATTGGTAGACCCGTAAGTATTCGTCAGATGGACGAGGAGGAGACCATAGCAGAGCTAGGAGATTATTTGCAAGATAAAATTTACATTCTTCGAGCCTATTACGAAAGACGTAAATCGCTCATGGAGAAAATGAATCTGCCGGATCTTAAATTAAGTTTTCCCATTGGTAAGGCAGGGAATTTAGTCGCTAATATTATTGATGAAACGCCAGCAGAGGATATCGAGAAGGAAATTCAGGCGCTGAAAGCTCAAGATAAGATGCTATTTCAAAGCGGACAGTATCAGGTTTATTTTGCCACCTATGAAGAGATTCCCTCTGTGATGAGAGAAATTGGAAGACAAAGAGAAATAACCTTTCGGGACGTAGGAGAGGGGAGCAACCTTCCCTTTGATTTAGACGAGTACGATAAGCATTACAATCACCTCTTTTTATGGGACGAGAAGGAAAATAAAATCGCAGGCGCTTACCGGATGGCACTTGGAAAGATTGTTATGCGTAAATACGGCGTGAGTGGCTTTTATACCAGTTCTCTCTTTGATTTTGATCAGGAGCTACATCCATTTTTCCGTAAGGTAATTGAAATGGGTAGAGCCTACATTGCCAAAGAATACCAACAGAAACCAATGCCCCTGTTTATACTGTGGAAGGGCATTATACACGTTTGTCTTCGTAATCCAGATCATAAGTTTTTAATGGGAGGAGTGAGCATTAGCAACAAATTCTCCGATTTTTCAAAATCGCTTATGATTGACTTTATGCGTTCCAATTATTACGATTCTGCAGTCGCGCAATACGTTCACCCAAAACATGAGTTTAAAATTAAGATTCGAGAACGAGACAAAAATCTATTTGTAGAAGAAGTAGAGTCCGACTTAAACAAACTAGACAAGTTAATTGACGACTTAGAACCGGGCATGAGAATGCCTGTACTTATTAAAAAGTACATCAAACAGAATGCAAAAGTAATTGCCTTTAATGTGGACCCAAGTTTCAACGATGCCATTGATGGACTCATGTATATTCGCATAAGTGAAATTCCGGAAAGCACGATAAATCCCGTGTTAGAAGAAATCGCAGAGCAAATGCGAATGGAAAATGAAAAAAATGCATCTGAAAATCAATAGCTTTTCGCTCAATGCCGATAAAAAGCATCTTAAGTCTTGCGTTGTATTGAAAAAGATGCTATTTTTGCACCACTTTAAACAACAGAATTAAAGTGATGGTTTCTTAGCTCAGTTGGTAGAGCAACGGATTGAAAATCCGTGTGTCCCTGGTTCGATTCCTGGAGAAACCACAATAGTAAAATCATAAAGCGTTTAGTTTCAATACTTTACGCTTTTTTTTAATGCCTTTTTTAGCGTTTAGTCCCACATTACTCCCACAAGGGTTGAAAAAAGTATTATTTCAATAGTTCGATTATAGCGTTTTTAGTAGTGGGATTTTACCACTTTATGAAAATAGTTTTTCGAATATTGGAAAGACTTTGAAACCTTAACATTTACTAACAACCTTTAAAAATAAAACCACCCAAATAATTTAAGGTGGCTCTTTAAAAATTCTGCTGATCTATTTTTTAGCGTCTTTTGGAATAAAACTTACTTCGAAGGTGTAAACATATTCAAAAGTTTTATCTTCAATATTAATAGGAATTACGGCCTTAAATGTTTTGCCAACTAAATTAGGATCGTAAGCATAATAAAAAGATATTCCAACAACCGGAGCGTCGATGAGTGGTTTTGTACGCCACCCGCCATAACGCCCCGAAGCATAATAAGCGTTTTGAATAGGTGTAATTAAATCGGTAATATTTGTTCCTTTATAAATTATTGTAGGTGCTTGTTCTTTATCGCGTTCAATGTATCTAACTCCGGAATGAAAAACTTTTTTTGAACCTCCGTCAATATCAATAATTAAAACTTGGTTCCAATCAATTTTGATGTTCTTATCTGTTTTGTTCTCAAGTTTAAAGCCTATTTGAGTAGATGAAGGAATGAACGTAATTACTATTAATGAATCAGAAAATGAATCCAAATCCTTATTGACCGTTCCATTCTTAAAAGGGTTTTCCACCTCCAAAAGATGATAAGTATAATTCCCCCTAATTGGTTTTTCTTTTTTTTGTGCAAAAGAAAATACACTAATTAAAATAAAAAGTAAAAATAGTTTTTTCATATTGTGGTAATTTATTTATCAAATCTACAAAATTTCGAGAAATAAAACAGCCCTATAGGACTGTTCGAAATTAATCAATTGAAATAATTATAAAATCTAATATTTTCAATTTTCTGAATACTCATTTTTTAGCTTCGTTATTATCTCGGCAAACTGCTCTTCTGTTAACTCATCGAGTACATTGCCAAATTCAATGGATTTTAGTGACGGCAATATAAATTTGCTCATCTCGAATAAATACTTAAATCTGTCTTTAGCATCGAGCGTATCAAAGTCTTCTTGCATACGCTCTAAATTGTCTTCTATGAAGCGCAGAAATGTATCTCGAATCTTTTCAGTTGTTTTATTTTTACTGCCTTTCGTGCGCCCTCCAAGTGTGTTACCTTTGGCAAATTGTCCGTTATTACTTCTCATCGTTTTCGTTTTTATCGTTATAGAAATACTTGACACTAAAATCCGCAAGTTTTATTAGTACGGCTGGCTTCTTACCTTGCCCGATATTGATGTTGAGTATCATCGTTCCTTTTTGGATTTCGCTCTCGCATTCTTTTATGGTTAATTGTCTGCCTTTTGCAAGTGCTTCTGGGTGGTCCGAATAGATAATGCACATTTGTCCTTTATTCTGAATCACTCCCTTTATTATTTCTACTCTGTTTTTCATTTTTTGCGGTTTTATTTCCGTTTGTTAATCGGTCCTCATTAAAATTAATTTCAATGGTTTTGGTCGCAGACTTATATTGTCTTGCCGTTAATGTTTTACAATCCAACAAAAAATCAGTTTTTACAAACTCCCCATTCTCATAATAATTGAACTTCACGCCCAAACCTCCATTTTCTTGCAAAATCTCTTTAATAATTTCTTTGCGGTTTCTCATCATTTAATTTCTTTACTATGGTTAGGTGTCATGCTATTACACCCCTATTACACCTTATATTACTCCTAATTACCCCCGAAGTGATTGATAGTCAGTACTAATTACACCCATTACACCTAAAAACCATGTTATAAAATAAAATAATATTTGAGTTGGTGTTACCTTTTTCTTTTTGCACGCGTAACTTTTTTTAAGCCGTAATAGGTGTCATTGGTTCTGAGAATCAGGTAGCTAAGGTATAATATAGGGTGTCATGCCCATTACACCTATGACACCCTTTCCCACATTCTAGTCATCTTTTTATATTTAAAGCGTAATTCCATGTATTCAATGTAGGCATCAATGTGAGTTCTTGCATCGTTAATACTAAATAGGGGCTTGTGTAAGTACTTATAAGTATAACAGTCACCATGCACCTCCAAAAACCTTGTAACGTTAAACGAGCGCTCTCCTTTTAACACTTCCATTATACGCTCCATTTCTTGGATTTTAGCATCATTTGAAAAGTAGGCGAGGAAGTTGTCTTCCCTTTTGTCGTATTCAATAGCTTGGAGGCCGTCTCTTAGGAATATTTGAACGCAATGAAAACCGAAGTTATAAAAGGCGTTCCACTCTTTTTGGCTCCACTCCTCACTAAAAAAGGTAGCACCAAAGTAGTCTCGAGGCGTATTCTCTACATTCCAATAATTACTAAACTTATATTCGCGGAAACGTCTATTCGTTGAGGTAGCTTCTGGATTATACCTAAAGGCCCAATTGGTAGAAATAACAAACTTAGGGGTGTATTCAAACGGAATCTCGTGACCTTCCTTACCTTTCATTTGGCAAAATATACCGTTCGAAATATTGGTATAAAGAGCGTTGTAATTGAAATTACGGGGTACATCGTCAATAATGTAGACGTCTTGGTGCTTCTTTAAGTCTCCATGAATGTGAATATAACTAGGAACGTACTCTTCACCACCTTTGAAGTTATACGGTCTAAAGCATTTAAGAGCATTTTGTAGAATACTCTTACCACGACCACCATTTCTACTCTCACCATCTGCACCTTCATCAGATAAAATGACAGCATAGTTTTTAGCTTGGTCCTTGTGGTTGCTAATTAAATACCCAAACATTGAAAAGAAGGCGTTCTTAACCTCATCGTTATCATTTCCAGCCGTACACGCAAGCGTTAAAAACTCTTCAAATTGACTTGGTTTACTGGCCTTAGGAATGAGTTTTATTTCATGTTCTTGCATTGGGTGCTTATGGAAAAAGCCTTCAATGTCAGAATACGGAACGAGTTTAATTTCATCTGCTGTGATTCGCACCACTCCGTTACGAAATGGAAGGTCCACTCTGTTTTTTGTGTCTCTATGGTAGGTTAATTGAACAACATCTAGTAACAATAATGAATCTTTTATCTTTGTGCTGTTTTCCTTCGCTATGGTGTTTTCTAAATCTTCGGTATCTAATTCATTTATACTACTTTGAAGGAACGGGATTAGGTCTGTTTTATGTCTAAATAGCTCTAGAATCTTATCCGTACCTCTCACTATCGTAACCTCGTCTTGGCCCTCTATTGCAATTCGGAAAAAACCTTCTTGTTTTAGAAATTCCTTATAATCATAAGATGAAGTAACGCCCCATTCATTGTAGAACGTCACTAGACCATGTTTAAGTTCTGGCGCGTTAAACTCTTTAATTTTAAACTTAACGTCTCCAAACTCTACCTTTTGGCAATTATCGGACGCCAGCGTAATAACTCCATCATGAAGACGAACAAACCTTTCCACATTATTCTCGGCTACAAACTGCTCAATATAATATTTCTCATGCTTGGCCATGTCCTCGAACATTTGACCTTTAGCCATGAATCGCTCTTCTGTTATCACTTCATTAACTCTACTGCCATAAATAGGCTTTAATTGCTCCCGTACGTCCTCTATTTTCGCTCCTTTTACTTCATGTTGCATATTGAGTAACATATTAAATTTACGCTTGTCAATGCGCTCGTATACGTTGAAAGGCTCCATCTTAAGCTCTTGGAACATAAAGGTAGGATAGGCTTGTGCTATGTCGTATTCTTTAATATTAAAAGGAAGCTCCGCCCTTAAAACGCTTGGAATGCTAGTTAGTGGATTGTACTCTCTACTCCCCTCAATTTTGACGTTAAACATCTCGTCATATTCAGACACATAACAACCCGCAAATTTTAGAACCATGAAGAGAACGTACTTCTTATAAAGGTCTTCTTTAAATGGATTATAACCCTTGACCTCGTCAATCTTTTTATAATAGGCCATTAGCTTATCTACATCATGGCGGTAATACTTTAGGTCAAGTTTTTTACCATGTCGGTATGCATTCACGTATTTGAAGTAATCATTATTACGCAATGGTTTTCGAGTGACGAATTTAAAGTACATCACCATAGCATCATCTAGGGCCGTTCTAAATTTACCCGTTTGCCCGATTGCATCGTAAATGCTATACTGCTGTTTCTTACTCTTAGAATCTATTCTCGCTCGCTCGATGAATTCAGATTTCCACTTTTCTACAAATGTTTCTTCTTTAGTCATTTTGCTGATTATTTAAAGATTGTAGAAAAATATCTCGGTTGGTGGTGTAGAATCCAGCACGATGTTTTGTTATTGGACAAAGGCCCGTCTTAACTAAATAAATAGAATTGGTCTTTCTTAGTTGAGCCACTCGTCTGCAAATACTCGCTCGTTCAATTCCCGTCTTCCTTGCCACTTGTAACATGGTTAAGGGTTGCTTCTGAAGGCTTAGGACTACCCTTTGTAATTGCGCCTTGTATTTCGTATCTTTACCCTGCTTTGAGTTAATAGGGCTTTGGTTTGTTTGTAGTGCCATTGCTCTATTTTTTTGTTATGTTGTTAGAAATTTCCTCAAGTATTTCAGACCTTTTTAGCATTACACGATTGCCTATTTTATAGGTTTTAATCCTGCCTTGTTTTGCCCAATTCCAAATCGTAACATCAGTAACGTTTAGTAATTCACACGCTTCTTTTCGTGTTATAAGTTCTTCCGGTTCTCGTTTACGTGCGAGTAGGTTTTTTATTTCCTGCATTTCAGTAAACATTTTCTCAATTGTTCCACTTGGTAACGTTTCAAAAATTGTTTGCATAGATTAAAATTTTATTTGTTTTGTCTGTTGCAAAATTGCCTTTAAAAGTGTACCCTATTGGAAACAAAAACGTCCCAATTAAGGGACGATTTATTGAATTGAAATTTATATTTTATTACTTTTTACTCATCTTAATTTGATTGTATAAGCTTTCTTTTTTGGTGGTGGTGCAACTATTAAATGTTTTAAGTTTTCCTAAAATAACATCGTAATTTTCTAAATTATTTCTAAATAATGATTCACCTACATTTGATTGCAAAAATCCATCTTTTTCCATTACTCTGAATATAAATGAATAATCGGAATGACTTTTTTTATCTTTATGCAGTTCGTGCCATTCTTTAAATATTTGCTCACCTTTTTCGGTAGTGAAAACGTGATGGGGTGGCATAGTTCCGCCTTCATTGTTCTTTGCTCGGTCAAAAGCTCTATTGATATTAAATAACACCGATTCCAACGCTTTCAAAGTTATTTCTGTTTTGTAATTCTCGTTTTCAATATCAATTGATGATTCAGAATTTAATATAATATCGACTTTAGATTTTAGCCTTTCAATTTCTTTTTTGGCTTGTTCTGGAGTGTCATAAGGTCTAGGACTTAATTCATTTAATTTAATCTCTTCTTCTAATTTCTTTATTTTTTCTTCACGCTTATTCACAATCGCTGTGAATAGTTCTTTAATGCCTTTGTTTAAACCGCTGAAAAATTCAATAAGAGAGTATTTTTCTTCTTTTGCGTTTTCGTATTCTCTATAAAAATAAAGGTGTAAATGGCTTCTCGTGTTCTCGTCTAAAACCCCATTAACTATAATTTTTTTGTAATCCATTTTTTTTCCTTTGAGTTATTTAGAATTATTATAAATAATATCTTTGATTTATACAATTTTTAAAGGTGCGACTAAATTTATTTTAGAAAGTTTACCGTTATAGTAATCATTCATAAGTCGGGCGTTTTCTTCTGGTGAGGTGCGGACGTATTCGATAAATTGGGATTCTGTTTTATGACCCGTTAGGCTCATCAGTACGATAAGTGGTAATGCTTTTGATTTATACATATTGGTAGCAAATGACCGTCTGCAGGAATGCGAAGAGATAAGCTCCCATTTCTCATAAATTCCCTTTATTTTTCGCTGTTTATCTTCACCATTAATTTTTACAGTCATTAACTTACTGCCTTCAACTTCGTTATTTATTTCTGCAAGTTGCACCACCTCCTTTACATATTCGTTAAATTTTTGGTCGCTTATCGTCTTGGGGAACGCTCCGTTCCGTTTATCTAAAATGGCCCTCAATTGGGGGTGCATTCCGATACCTACCTTTTTATTTGTCTTCTGGGTTGTGATGGTAATAACCTCATCTTTAATATTTGTAATGTCAAGCCTTTTGAAGTCTGAAATGCGCAAACCCGTCCAAAGACCGATTATAAAAATATCACGAACATTATTAAGACGTGGATTCGTCGATAAGTCCAGATTAAAGATTTTGTTTATTTCTGCTTCATTCAAATAGACTGCACTTGCATCTTCTGAAACGGAAGTGAATTTGTTTTTCTTTTGAAAATCTAAAGCAATGGGTAATTTCCTTTCATCTGATTCAATCAAACCAAGAAAGGTTTTTAGCACAGTAATATATTTGCCCGACGTGTTTTCATTGAGGTTGTCAACTTCACGTAAATAGTGTAAAAATGGCTTATAAAACTTTTGATAAGTAATGTCTTCAAATCTAAAATGAGTGGCTTCATGGCTCTCAAATTCCTTTATTTTGGACAAAGTGCTTTTGTAGGTTTTTACGGTTGCAGGAGATAACGGCTTTTTAGTCTTGGCGTGTAGTAGATTCTTTTTGTCATCTAAAAACTTCGTAATCCAATCAGTTAGAAAATATTCGTCTGATGAGGTTTCTGTTTTGTCAATTCGCTTGGTGAAATTCTTAATAGTGTCTTTTAACCAATTATTCTCAATTGTCAAAGATTTTGAAAAGTCCTCATTGTATTTTGCAATAAGGTATATTTTTAAGTCTGCGAGATAATTATTTATTTGCTCCTTGCTTTCAATGCCAGAATGATGAGATTGAGAAACATTTCTAATTTCCTCTTTGTCTGGATTCCAAAGTTTTAGAGTAGTTTGCTTTTCAGTCCATGCGACTTTATCGAATCTTCTGCCGTCTCGCAACCGAACGAATATTTTTTTCAAATCGTTATCGGTGTCTTTTATGAAGTACTTAATTTTCATATTGCTTTGCTTGGGTTAAACAAAGATACAAAAAGTCCCACCAAAGTCCCACATTTATTTAATATTAATTACTTTCCTTTAATATGCTTTAATCTAGTAATCTCTAAAATCCTTTATTAATAGGCGTTTTTGGTGTTAAGTGGGTTTAGTGGTATTAATAGGGTTCGACTTCTGGAGAAACCACTAAAAGCGTTTGGTATTACTACTAAACGCTTTTTTTGTGTCTTTTTTTATTGAAAACTTTATTAAGAGAAAAATCAAATTTTTCTTTCGGTAGTACCGAAGGACTAGGGATGAATTGTGAATTAATCTTTTCAATTTCGCTGCAGTAACCCATTCTTTATTCGTGCAAATGCCAAAACTCAACGAGTAGTGAAAGGGGTAAGGTACACGAAAAAGATTTAGAAAATTAACTCTTATGAAAGCAGAAAGCCACCTAGCCGCGTTCTTTTATTTTATTGCACGATCGAAAAAATTAACCCCCACCCACATAAGCATCTATTTGTGCTTATGCCACCAGTGGAGCGCGCAAAATTACACAGAGTCTTTTCAGATTTCTAGAAGGGAAATCATGAGCAAAAGTAGGATTCAGTCGAATTCCACGTACCATCGATGCATTCAAGATTTGCAAGCTATGGATCTGATTCTATATTTCCCCTCGTACCATCCAAAGCAGGGGAGTCTCGTGTATGTAAAACCTTTAGGGGAAATTCCGGGTAGAGAGAAAAGTATTTAACCCTTGCAAAGAAAAGTGTCTTCCTATGGGAAGAATGGAAGTAAATCTACTTTTCTTTTTTTAAAGCTTGCAAGGTTAGATTTTCAAAATCTTCAATATCAAAGGGCTTTTCTAAGTAATGATCCGCACCTGCCATTCTCGCAAGCGATTCTATGTTGGTGTTGGCGGTAAAATAAACCACGGGAATATGGGAGAATTTCTCCGACGCTTTAATCATTTGTGTCGCCTGCACTCCGCTAATATCAGGTAACCAATTGTCCATGAAAATAAGATCTGGCGTAAACTGCTCCAATTGAGAAAGTAGATCGGTTGTGGTGGGAGAAAATTTCACCTCACAACCTAAGTCTTGTAAAATCTCAACGCATAATTCAAGGATTTCTTCGTTGTCGTCAAATAAAAATACTTTAGATTTTGCCATAAGAATCGTCGTTTAAAGAATTAAGTAAGGGGGCGATTTGTTCTGGTTTTAAAACATGATCAATGGGAGCATGATCAATTGCATTTTGCGGCATGAAAGAAACCTGCGCAGATTCAGGATCTTGTACGAGGGTGAGTCCTCCTCTTTCTTTTACTTTTTGAAGACCACTCGTTCCGTCTGAATTTGCTCCAGAAAGGAGTAGTGCTACTAGGCCTTCTTCAAAGGTATCGGCGGCGGACTCAAAACTTACATCGATGGAAGGACGAGAAAAGTTGACCTTTTCAGAGGCATCTAAAGAAAGTGTTCTGTCTTTTTCCATGAGGAGATGATAGCCTGGAGGCGCAATGTAAAGCGTAGAGGCCTCTAAGGTCTCCTTTTCTTCCGCTTCTTTTACTTTTAATTGAGTCTTGGAAGCGAGCAGTTCAGTGAGCATTTCTTCTTTGCCTGCTTTTCGGTGCACCACAAGAATTATTGGAAACAAAAGGGAGGCACTGAGACTCGGCAGAAATTTAAAGAGTATGTTTAAACTTCCGGCTGAACCACCAATCACTAAGGCTTTGCAAGTTCTCATTTTATCTTAATTTTCTCCATATTTTGGCCCCAGGCATTCTTTCGTAGTTTTTCGTTATCGGGGAAAAGTCGAGGCTTTCTTTCGTCCCTAAAGCAATGTAACCAAAAGTTTCTAAACTCTGGTCAAAAAGAGTAAACACACCGTTTTGCAGTTCTCGATCGAAATAAATAATCACATTGCGACAAAGAATGAGTTGAAATTCGTTGAACGAATGGTCTGTGACTAAATTATGGGTCGAGAAGATAATTTTGCTTTTTAATTCGCTCGAGAGTTTTCCTAAAGAGTAATTGGCTGAATAATAATCAGAGAATTGCTCCGTACCCCCAGAGGCGAGGTAGTTCTCCGTATAAAGCTTCAATTTGTTCAATGGAATCATGGCTTGAGAAGCGGTCTCAAGAACGGCCGAATTTAAATCCGTCGCATAAATTAAACTCTTATCAAGTAATTTGAGTTCCTTTAATAGAATGGCCACAGAGTAGGCTTCTTCGCCCGTACTGCAACCTGCAATCCAAATGCGGATAAACGGATAGGTTCGTAGTTTAGGTAGAATTTCTTCACGAAGATTTTTGTAAAATTCAGGATCACGGAACATTTCGGTTACGTTGATTGTAATCTCTTCTAGAAAACGTTTGAAATAAGATTTGTCGGTTCGGATTCGATACCGGTACTCTGCGAAACTGACAAATTTATCGAGAGCAAATAGGCGAACGATCCGACGCTTGAGAGAGGCTCTCGAATAGCCCGTAAAGTCGTAGCCATACAATTCAAGAATGTCGGATAGTAAAAGTTCAATATGCTCGTCTTCAAAAGATTCCAAAACAGATGTTTTTATAAGTAGGTTTGTAATACGGCTAAGAGTTGATCCATAGCCACAGGTTTGGAAAGGTAGCCGTCCGCTCCCGCCTCAAGGCATTTTTCCTTGTCTCCAGTCATCGCTTGGGCGGTCACTGCAATGACGGGTATGTTCTGAAGGACAGGATTTTTCTTGATTTCTGTAAGAGCTTGGTATCCATCCATCTCAGGCATCATCATGTCGAGTAAAACCAGTCCAATGCTCGGGTCTGTCTTTAAAAGCTCTAAGCCTTTTCTCGCACTTTGCGCTGAAATACTTACATACCCCTTCGCTTTTAGAACCGCACTAAGGGCGTAAATGTTTTTGCTGTCGTCGTCTATGACTAGAATTTTTTTTGTCGGGTTCATGGATTGTTTTTTTTTAGGTTCTATCGTAAAGCCAAACTCTCAATAGCGAAATGAGTTGATCAATGTCGACCGGTTTAGAAATGTAATCCGAAGCTCCAGCGGCAATGCATTTTTCACGGTCTCCCATCATCGCTTTGGACGTGACAGCAAGGATAGGTAGCGTTTTGTGCGAAGGGTTGGTTCGGATTTGACCGATGGTTTCGTATCCGTCCATTTCCGGCATCATCATGTCCATTAGGACAATGTCAATTTGAGAATTCTCATCCAGGGTTTTAAGAGCTTCTTTGCCGTCTAAGGCAGGCAGTACATTCATCCCGTGAAGCTCTAAGGCTTTAGTGAGGGAGAAAATGTTACGCACGTCGTCGTCCGCTATAAGTACGGTTTTGTCCTTAAGAATATTTCTAAGCGTGCTTTGGGTATCGGCAGAAGATTGTTTTTTGTCCTTTTTGTTTTTCTCTTCTACCAAATGCAAAAACAGTCCCGCTTCGTCCAAAATACGCTGGTAAGAATGGGCGGTTTTCACGACGATAGAGTCCGCGTATTTTTTGATCCGCGTTTCTTCTCCTTTGGATAGGTTTTTTCCTGTAAACACGATGATAGGCAGCTTCTCGAGTCCCTCTTGCTCTTTGATGGTCTCAAGGGTTTCATAAGCCAATCGGTCTGGAACGCCCATGTCGAGAATGACGCAGTCTACTTTATGGCTTGTGAGGGAATCAATACTTTCATCGACGTTGGTTGCGATCGCGTTGGAAATAGAGTTCGTGCTTAAGAAATAACTAAGTGCCTTGGCATGCTGCGGATTTTCTTCCACAATGAGAACCTTTTTTGGAGAGCGACTGATCGCTTTTTCTAAGGTGTTGAAAATAACTTGCATTTGCTCTAAGGCAAATGGCTTGTTAATGAAATCCACTGCGCCCCTTAAAAGGCTCTCATGCTTAAATTTCATTGAAGACATGATGTGTACAGGGATCGGTTTGGTTTTTGGATTCGATTTAAGTACTTCCATTACTTGCCATCCGTCCATTATTGGCAATTGAATGTCTAATAAAATGGCGAGAGGATTGTAGTGTTCGGCGAGCTCGATTCCTTGG
The DNA here is from genome assembly GCF_054489265.1 of Chryseobacterium sp. A321. NCBI lineage: Bacteria > Pseudomonadati > Bacteroidota > Flavobacteriia > Flavobacteriales > Weeksellaceae > Chryseobacterium > Chryseobacterium sp. A321. The sequence continues at coordinate 1,297,772 of NZ_JBTMWZ010000001.1, forward strand.
TCACCTCTGACGGATACAAGTCCTTTGTATCCTTTTTTGCGGGCGTAATCCAGAAGGATTTTTGCAAACGAAGTGTCGTCCTCAATGATCAAAATAATTTTATCGTCTTTTTGGATCGTATCGCGGTCATCCTCGACAGCTTTGGGAATGCTAGAAGATAGGTAGCGCTGCTGTCCCTCCTCTGCAGGTTCTTTAGGAGCGAGTACTGTAGGAATTGCCTCAAAAGTCTCTGTCACTTGCTCCTGGCGAACCTCGGATACTTCTGTGGCATTGATTGGAATAATAAGAGTAAAAGTGCTTCCTTTTCCTTCCTTGCTAGAGAGGGTAATCTCTCCCCCTAAAAGTTTAGAAAGCTCACGGCTAATGGAGAGGCCTAGACCGGTTCCTCCGTATTTACGCTGCGTAGATCCGTCCGCCTGTTGGAAGGCTTCAAAGACCATTTGAATTTTGTTTTTTGCAATTCCAATGCCTGTATCCGACACTTTGAAATGCACCTGGCCTTGGTCCTTGTCACTGGAGATGTCAAGCGTTACTGTGCCCTCGGAGGTGAATTTTAACGCATTGGAAAGGAGGTTTCGAAGGATTTGTTCCACACGCAATCTGTCCGTGTAAAGAGTTTCTATTTCTAAATCCTTTGTTTTGATTTCAAGCTTTAAGTTCTTTTCTTTGGCGATTTCTCCAAAGAGCATTTGCATGCTATGGGTAATCTCTTTAACGTGCACCGTATGGAGTTCTAAGTTCATCTTTCCCGATTCAATTTTCGAGAGATCTAAAATCTCATCGATTAAGGTAAGGAGTCCTTGTCCGGAACTATGAATTACACTGGCGTATTCCACGTATTGCTCTTCCAATTCCTCTGTTTCGGTCATCAGTTTGGATAAAAGAAGAATTGAGTTGAGTGGGGTGCGCAGTTCGTGCGACATGTTAGCCAGGAATTCTGATTTGTATCGTGTGCTCTGTTCTAAGGCAATTGACTTTTGTTGAATGTCTAGGTTTCTCTGTTCAATCAGTTCATTCTGCTCCTCTAGTAAGCTCGTGCGCTCTTCTAGTTCTTGGTTAGATTGCAAAAGTTCTTCTTGTTGAACGCGAAGTTCTTCCTCGGAGGCTAGTAATTTTTGAGACTGCGCTTCCAGTTCTGAATTAATATTCTCCAGTTCCGATTGCTGGCTCATGAGTTCCTCACTCTGCGCCTGGGTTTCTTCTAAAAGTTCTTGAAGTCTAATGCGATTCTGCGTATCAAAAATAGAAAGACCGATGGTACCTGCTGCACTGCGCAAAAACTCAAGTTCGGTTTCACAGTAAGTATGGGTCGAGGCAATCTCCAACACACCTAGGGGCATGTTGTGACGAGAAAGGGGAAGAATTAATAAATTGGTAGGCAAAGTTTTTCCACTCGAATACGTAACGGAGGGGGAATTCTCATTAAACTCCTGCACAAGAATTTCATTTCTCGATTGGAAGGCCTGACCTAAAAGTCCTTCTCCTATCGCGATTCTTCTCTGCATTGCACTAGAATCCAGGGCAAAACTTCCTTTTAAATGAAGTTGATGGTCCTCTTCTTCGAGAAGGTAAATGGCTCCTAAGAAACTTTTTGTTTTGCTCGTTAGGAACTCCAAGATTTCGTTACTAAGAGTCTCTAAGCTTTTCTCTCCCAACATTCGTTCACTCAGTTGAGCACTCGCAGAGCTTAACCACTGTTTGTCCTCTAAGAGTTTGAAGGACGAATCCAAAGAGTCGGACATTCGATTTAAAGAGATTGCCACTGTGCCTAGGGTATTCTGCATGTTTTGGTCCCATTTGATATTGTAATCGCCCGAAGAAATCTGTTCTGCGACCTTTCCAATGGCTAGAAGACGGTTTTCGCTCTCTTCGTTTTTCTTTTCTACTTCTTGACTGAGAGAAAGGGTTTTTTTATAGCTTTCGTTTATTTTCCGAAAGAAATAGAAAGTAATTAGAAAGGCGAGCAGGGCAGAGGCCACGATTAATAGAGGTGTATACGAGGCAAAACTATCCATTCGATTGGTGCGCTTTTGAAGCAGGGCTTGCTCCTCTTGCTGCATGCGTACAACGGCCGATCGAATGTTATCCATTTGGGTTTTTCCCTCCATCAATTCTAGGGTTGAAGTGCCGCCGTGTACCTCTCGTAAGGCTATGTTTTGATCTAGTAATTTCACGCGAGCCTGGATGCTTTCGCTTAAAAACTGAAAATTGGCCCTTTGTTTATCGCTATCACTTAACTCTAAGCGAACTTCTTCTACGGCCGTGCTAATTTTTTTCTTCCCTTCCTCAAAGGAGGGTAAGAATTGAGTATCGCGCGTAAGAAGGTATCCTCTTTGAGCCGTCTCCACATCTTTCACTAAAGAGAAAAGGGTGGAAATGTCTTGAATGGTCTCGTTGCTCTTTTTTACTTGCGTAGAACTCTTAATTAGATTGGTAATGCTAATATAAGAGGCCACGGAACTGGCAAGGAGAACCAAAAGTGCAAGTCCGAGACCGTAAAGTAAATTGGATTTAAAATTCATGCTTGGTTTATTGAGTTGCCCCTTCATGAGGGATTGGGGTTAGTTGTAGAGGAAGGCTAAAGAAAAATTCAGAGCCAAACCCGGGTTTGGAATGCACTCCTACAGTACCTTCGTGGCGGTGAATGATTTCTTTGCAAATATAGAGTCCGATTCCAAGACCTTGGAAGCGTTCAGAGGATTCCTCAATTCGGTAAAATTTATCAAAGACTTTTCGGCGATTTTCTTCACTCATCCCAATGCCTTTGTCGCGGACCGAGAAAAAGACTTGGTTGTCTTTCTCGTAGGTTTTGATAATAACCTCGGTTTCGCCCGGAGAGTATTTAATTGCATTGGTCAAGAAATTAATGACCACCTGTTCAATTCGGTTTTCATCGCCATAGATTAGTTCACTATAATGAACTTCGTGCTGAAATTCGATGGAGGGATTTGAGGGTTGCATCACCTCTAAGACCCGATCTACCAAACTACTCATCGAGAAGTAGTTTTGGTTAAGGCGCATCTTGCCACTTTCAATATTAGAAATGTCAAGAAGATCCGCAATGAGTAGGTTTAGCTTTTCAATTTGATTTTGAACTTTGCTCAGCCTTACTTTTGTGGTTTCAATATCGCCTTTCAGAAGGCTTCGCTCCATGAGTTGAATATAGCCCTTGACGCTCGTCATCGGAGTTTTTAACTCGTGACTTGCGATGCTAATAAACTCGTCTTTTTTTCGTTCTGCATCTTTTCGAGTTTCTATTTCTGCGCGAAGGGTGTCTTGCATTAAATTGAGCGCCCTGTTTTGTTCGTAAATGCGGTAAAAGGTTTTTACTTTTAATAGCAGAATATTCATATCCACCGGTTTGGTGATGTAATCCAGTCCACCGGAGGAGTATCCACGCGTGATCAAACTTAGATTAGCACTGGCCGCAGACAGGAAAATAATGGCGGTTTCTTTGGCTCTTGAAAAGCCTGAAATGGCCTCTGCTACTTCAAATCCATCCATTTCTGGCATTTGAACATCCAGAATAATTAATACATAGGATTGGTTTAATATTTTTCGGAGTGCCTCTTTACCAGAAGACGCGGTATCGACTGTGAAATTGTTTTTTTCGAGTACTTTTTTCAGTGAAATGATGTTCTGTGGAGAGTCGTCAACAATTAGAATCATGAGCTCAAAACGATTATCGGTTTTTAGATGCTTGCAATATAGCAATTTTGAGAGGTTTGAGGTCTTATATAATTTCCATTTTTAAGCTCTTTTTTTCTTTCCGCTTTTAAGAAGAAAGCATTGAATTGTCGTATTTTCTCAATAGGAGCAATTAAAGCACTCTGTAATCGTCTAATTTTGTTTTCATTACGGAATTATCTTAAATTTTACATAAAATCAGAGAAAGCGAAGGGTTGTATTGAAGCGTTTTTCTGTATATTTACCCTATCATTAGACTGAGAATATGAATAGAATAGTGGCCCTTTTGGTGTTTTTTGTGAGCGTGCTAGGGTATGCGAAGGGAGGAATTGAGTTTAATGATTCTCCGTTTTCGGATCTTTTAGTGGAGGCGGGCAAACAAGATAAACTCATTTTTATCGATGCGTACGCCGTTTGGTGTGGACCTTGTAAACTCATGGAGAAAAACGTGTTTCCGGACGAGACCGTGGGAGATTTTTACAATTCCAATTTCATCAACACCCATATTGACATGGAAAAAGGCGAGGGGAAAGATCTCGCACTGACCTATGGGGTGAATACCTTTCCGCATTATTTATTTTTAGATGCCCAGGGCGAGGTGCTAGTAAGAGGCTATGGATATTTAAATAAGGAAGCATTAATTGGACTAGGCCAAAAGGCGCTAGACCAGAAAAAACAGGGCAGTGTCAAGAATCGCTTTGAAAAGGGAGAAACGGATCTCGCTTTTTTAATGGAGGCAAGCAAGAAGTATCTTAGCTCAGAGCCTCAGTTCGCGAAAAAAGTGGTCAACCGTTATTTTGAAATCAAACCGATGGGACCCTATAGCCATGAAGAAGTGGCGCTGCTTCTTTCGTCTATTGAATCTACAAAAGATAAAACGTTCGAAGTCTTTTCTAAGAACAAAAAGAATATTTTAGAGCTTTTGCCACGCGATATTTACGATTCGTATGAGCAAAGAATACGGCTTAACACCCTAGCCAAGTCGGCTATGGATATAGAGAAAGGGATTTTAGACGAATCTCTTTTTTTGAATGGAGCAATTAAACTTTTAGGACCTGAAAAAGGGAATTTGGAGCTCCACCGATTGGCTATGAATTTTTACCCCTCTGTGGGCGATTTTGAAAAATATGAGAATGCCGCGATTTCCTATCTTCAAAAGGGAGAGTCGATTGAGAGTTCTGTATTAGACGAGGCATGCTATTTGTTTTGGAAACACATTCAAGATCCACAGGCCCTTTCTAAGGCTGTCCTTTGGGCGGAGCAGTCCGTCGAAAGAGAAGCTCGTATGGAAAACACCTATCTTCTTGCGCTTTTGCACCAGAAATTAGGAAATACAGAGCTTGCGAGCAGCAGCGCAAATCTGGCCCTTGCCCTTGTGAAGAAAGAAGGAAGAGATCCTTCTCTGGTGCAAGAACTAATTAGTGAGCTTGAAAACAGTTAATGAAACCCATTTTTTTTCTTACGAGCCTTGTTTGGCTTGGAACCACTCATTTTTCTGCGCAGCAGCAAGCAGAAGATCACAAACTCTTTTTGAAAGGCAACGCCCTTCTTGCTCCCGCGCTCATCTTAAATGCAGGAGCTGAATACCAGCTCTCCCGCAAACAAACCCTTCAAGCGGACATCCTGGTATCCCCTTGGAAATCCTTTGTAGGAAACCATATGCAAGTCTACATGGGACATATTGAGGGAAGACATTATTTTAAATCCGCAATGGACGGATTTTATTTAGGACTAAACGCAGGGTTTGGTCTATACGATTTAACGAAGTGGAATTACATCGGAACGGAAAAATTTCAAAGAGGATTTAATTTCATGGTCGGAGCAACCCTTGGATATCAGTGGCAGATTCATGAGAAGTGGAATCTAGATGCTTTTATCGGAGGGGGAACCAGTCAAGGAATGTACCACGGGTATGAGCAAGTTCCACCCGACAAATGGATTCGTTACGACCAAGCGGAAGGTTGGAATAAAAGTGGAGAATGGCTTCCGTACCGCGGAGGGCTTATGGTCTCTTATAAACTGAACTAATTATGAAACTATTCGGAAAAGCACACATTGTATTTTCAATCATTACTTTTGCCCTAATTTTTGGGATGAACTATATTGGCAGCGATGCAGAGGACAGGCTTTCTCGCGCACTATTAAATGGCGCCGCAGGCGTGATTGGACTGTCTATTGGTATGTTTATCCTTTACAAAAACAAGGACGATAAAAACAAACCTGAGCCGTTCGATTAGTTCGGGTAAATGATGTATTTGCTGCGAATGGCCTCAAAAGAAATGAGTCCCTTCTCCCACGATTCTCGAATCTCTGATTCGGACTTGCCTTCTACGATTTGTTTGCGTAGAGCATCCGTTCCTGCCAGTTTATCAAAAAATAGATTCTTCAAAAAGAAATTTTGATTTGGATTCTTGTATGCCTGATAGGCTTTTAGAAGATACGAAAGATCTAATTTGCGTAAATCCGTAGGCTCAAGCGACAGATTTTCTCCATAACTTTTTTTCCCGTTTAAGAAAGGGTCGCTTGCTCCGGGCATCGGTTTTGGCGTAAAGCTATAAGGAAGTGAGGGCGTCCAAGGACTGCCATAGACTTCAAACGGGAGATTCGTTCCCCGACCTACAGAAACCTGCGTGCCCTCAAAAAAGCATAACGAGGGATAAAGGTTAATCGCCTGGTCCGTCGGTAAGTTCGGAGAGGGTTTTACCCGCATCGGATACCGCTCTTTTTTATGGTATCCTAGCATCGGAATGAGCGTATAGGAAGGCTTTACTTTGTTTTTAAGCCATCCCTCTTCAATGGTCATTTTTCCATATTCTCCAATGGTAAGTCCATAGACTACGGGCACAGGATGAAGACCTACAAAACTTGAAAATTTAGATTCTAAAATAGGTCCGTCGGTATATCCATCGTGCGGATTCGGACGATCTAAGACGATGACTTCTATCTTTTGTTCGGCCGCAGCTTCTAGAACGTACGCGAGTGTGGAGATGTATGTGTAGAAACGAACTCCTACATCTTGAATGTCAAACAAGATAAGATCGACGCCTGCTAGCTGAGCGGCAGATGGTTTTTTATTGCTTCCATAGAGCGAAAGAACGGAGAGTCCCGTTTTTGTATCCACTCCATTTTTAACCACGGCGCCTGCATCCGCTGTTCCTCTAAAGCCGTGTTCGGGCGCAAAAATGTGTTTGATTTTGATGTTTTGAGAGACCAAGTAATCCACAAGATGCTGCCCATCCTCTAAGAGTCCCGTTTGGTTGGTGACCACGGCCACCGATTTGCCCTCTAACAGCGGCAAATAGAGCTCAGGTCGGTCTGCGCCCGCCTTAAAGCATTCCTTTGAGGAGGTCTGCGCGGATAACCCAGCGATTGCTGCGTAAAAAATTAGGCTTGTAAGAAGTAAAGTTTTAATTTTGAGGCTAAAATTCATCGGGTTGAAGTTTCCTTTCTATTTCTCGCAGAAAATTGCGTTTTCCAAAGATAGCAAAAATAATCTCTCACAGATTATCATTTTCATTGGCCGACTCTCCGTCGCCCTTGGAATTATTGTTTCTTTAATCACCGTTTCCACAGGAATTGGATCTAAAAATGCGATCAAAAATAGGATGGCGGATTTTGCCGGTGCCATTGAGATCAAAAGTGAAAACAGCAGCACGTCCTACAATTCCGCTATTTTAAATACTTCATCGGTTCGTTTAAAAGAACTAGAAGCGAGCCCACACGTAGTCAAGGTTCAAAAATTTGTGACGGTGAGTGGGATCATGCGAACCGAGACGAACTTTGCAGGGATTATCTTCAAAGGCATTGGAAAGGATTTTGACCATGAGCGCTTCAAACAATTTGTGACGAAGGGGAGAACTCCTATCGTGACGGAAGAAGGCTATACGAATGAGGTTGTGCTTTCTGAAAAGTTAGCGAAAGACTTGCAGAAATCGGTAGGGGATAGCATTGTGGCCATTTTTTCTAAAGTAGACCAGAACCCTCTATACCGAAAATTTGAAATCTCTGGACTTTACAAGACGGACATCAAAATGATTGACGATTTGTTTGTGCTCGGAGGGATCAACCACGCGAGAAGAATTCAAGACTTGAGTTCGACGGATGTCGGGGGATACGAGGTTTTCTTAGACAACAACAACGATTTAGAAGAGGTGTTTCCTGCGGTTGCTGCGCTTGTGGGTGAGGGGAATCGGGCAGATAAAGTGACCTCTAAGTATCCACAAATCGTGGATTGGATCAATATCTTTGATGTGAATATCGCCCTGATTATTACCATCATGCTTACCGTGGTGGTCATCAACATTATCATGGTCTTACTCATCCTAATTATTGAAAGGACTCAGTCGATTGGACTTTTGAAAACCCTAGGAGCGAGCAATGGACAGGTACGGATGATTTTTATTAACTATACGCTGCTTATCATGATTCCGGGGCTTGTGGTGGGAAATGCCATTGGAATTGGATTCTTACTGCTTCAAAAATACTTCGGCATTATCTCTCTGAATCCTGAGAATTACTACGTAAGTCAAGTACCGGTGGATTTGAATCCCTTTTATATTGTAGGGATTTCGGTAGGGATACTTCTAATTTCTGCGGTCTCACTGGTTTTACCTAGTGTCCTTATTTCAAAGATTTCTCCTGTGCGTTCTATCAAATATACCTAAGGGGAAAATTGTATCTTTGCACCACTTAAATACCAGTAGAAAAGACGCTATGAACTATGCAAATACGATTCTCGAAACCATCGGGAATACCCCACTTGTAAAATTGAATAAAGTGCTAGGACCTGATTTTCCAGCCCTAGTCCTTGCCAAAGTGGAAACGTTTAATCCTGGGAATTCTGTCAAAGACCGTATGGCCTTAAAGATGATAGAGGACGCAGAAAAAGACGGACGTTTAAAAAAAGGAGGGACCATTATTGAAGGGACCTCAGGGAATACGGGAATGGGACTTGCCCTTGCCGCGATTGTGAAAGGATACAAATGTATTTTTGTCACCAACTCCAAACAATCCAAAGAAAAGTGCGATATCCTTAGAGCTCTGGGAGCGGAGGTCATCGTATGTCCTACGGATGTGAAACCGACAGATCCGCGTTCGTACTATTCTGTTTCCAAGCGCTTAGCTGAGGAAACAAAAGACGGATGGTACGTGAACCAGTACGACAACTTATCCAATCGTCAGGCCCATTACGAGTCTACCGCTCCTGAGATTTGGGAGCAAACGGAGGGGAAGCTTACCCATTTTATGGCAGGAGCAGGAACCGGAGGAACCGTAACCGGATGTGGACAGTTCTTCAAGGAAAAGAACCCAAGTATAAACGTGATTGGAGTGGATACCTATGGATCTATACTTAAAGAATACCATGAAACTGGCGAAATCAACTTAGAGAACGCGTACAGTTACATAACAGAAGGAATTGGAGAGGATATTATTCCTGAAAATTACGACATGAGTGTAATTGACCATTTCGAAAAAGTGACCGACAAAGACGGCGCGATCTACGCGAGAAAACTGGCAAAAGAGGAAGGGATTTTCTGTGGATATTCTGCAGGAAGTGCCATCGCGGCCCTGGTTCAGATGAAAGACACCTTTAAGAAAGACGATGTGATTGTCGTCCTACTTCATGACCACGGTTCTCGTTATGTAGGAAAAATCTATAACGACGAGTGGATGGAAGAAATGGGATGGTTGTAAACCCTTCTCTATCTGCCGCGCTTTACGTGCGCAGTCAAAGAAAAGAGTCCGTCTCACCCAAGGTGAGACGGACTTCTTATTTTAGGGCCAAAAGGAGGGATCTAGGGGAGTTGCCACAATTCACGAGATTAGAATAGTCTTAAGAGCAAAACTGTCGCTATCTTTGTCGAAAATTAGATATGTCTGTACGCCTCTCCGATTTGGGAATAAACGAGTCCCTACAAAAAGCTTTAGCGGATCTTGAAATCACGGTTGCCACCGAGATTCAAGAGAGTGTGATTCCTGTAATTCTAGATCAAAAGAAGGATCTTGTCGCACTTGCGAAAACAGGAACGGGGAAAACCGCTGCGTTTGGAGTTCCTCTTTTGCAACTCGTGGATGCACAGCAATCGGGGGTACAAACTCTAATTCTAGCACCCACAAGAGAACTAAGTCAGCAGATTTATAACAACCTAATTTCTTTCTCTACCTACTCTTCGGAAGTTTCCACCGTCTTAATCACAGGGGGAAGTACACTTAAATCGCAAATCGAGGCCCTGAAAGCCTCCCCTCAAATTCTGGTGGCGACGCCCGGTCGGTTCTTAGATTTACTTAAAAGAGAAGCCTTTGATGTGAACGGATTAAAGCATCTTGTACTAGACGAAGCGGACGAAATGTTCCAAGTCTTAAAAGAGGATTTGATGGAGATTTTAAAAGCGCTTCCCAAAGAGCGTCGCACGTATTTGTTTAGTGCCACGATGCCTGGAGAATTAAAAGAGATTGTCCACAATTACCTAAACAAAAATGCCGTTTCAGTTCAGTCTGAATCAGATCTATTGCCGCACGAAGGAATCGATCATCAGTATCTGGTCGTAGACCCTATTGAAAAACTGGATGTGCTGCTGCACTTTCTAAATTCTCAAAAAGGAGGAAGAGGGATTATCTTTTGCAAAACCAAAGCGGCTGTAAACAAATTGGCCAAGAACTTAGCCATCCGTAAAATCCCCTCTGGGGCTCTTCATGGAAGCTTAACCCAAGCCATTCGAGATCGCATCATGGAACAATTTCGAGAAGGGCATATTGACATACTCGTGGCCACGGATTTAGTGGCTCGAGGAATTGATGTAAAGGAGCTTGCCTACGTGGTGAATTACCATTTGCCTGATACGAAAGAGGCCTATGTGCACCGAAGCGGTCGGACAGGGAGGGCCGGTGCCAAAGGATTGTCTATGACGATCCTTCAAGAGGAAGAGGTTAAAGAAATTGCCGCGTTTGAAAAAGAACTTGGAATTCATTTTGAGCCGGCAGGGAAAGTAGGTGCAAAAGACCTAGAATGGAACAATACTCTGGTTTGGGCAAAAAAAGTCTTCAAAACCAAACCCAACCGTGAAATTCCAGAAGAGGTTAAACTTCAAATCAAATCCACTTTTCATCACCTAACCAAGGAAGAACTCATTGAGAAAGTGATTGCCAATTATTTAATTGAACACAGCAAGTAGAAAAAGTTCGCTAGGTTTAAACTTTAATTTAGATACTCAGAAATTAAATTTATTTTCAAATCAAGATCTTTGGATATCACTTCGGGGTTCATTTCAGAATATTTAAAACCGTAGATGTCTTGATGGCAGCCCGTACAATGTGTGTGTAAACTATTAGTTTTTCCGCATTCGCAAAGCCATACTTCTACTTCTTTTGAAGATAATAATTGCTTTTTCATTCGATGAACCCCTCTTTCGGTAAAGTTCTCCACTATATAATCTCGAAGAAATTGGAGCTCCTTTAAATCCTCTTTATTGTAATAGGGTTTGTCATATGTTGCAAGTTTAAGCCCACGTTTTTGGATTTGAAAGCTCTCATTTTTTAACAATTCGAGTATTAGCGAAAAATCATAAAGCTGTATATTTTTTATGATTGCATCCAGTTTTGCTACTACCAGGTCGTTTTGCTCCCTAATCCCCTGGTACAACAATGCTTTTTTATGAATTTCTGGTAGAGTTTCTACATATATTCTAAAGGCGGAATAAAAATTTTGTGACACTTCAGGATCAAAAGACTCCCGTTTAATTGCATAATTTAGTTTTTGCAGCAGAAATGGGAAAATCTCATGAATTTGATTGTTATTGATTTCGTTCCATACGTCAGTGTTGAGCTCAAGATCACCTATTGATACTTTGTCGATGATTTCTTTTTTAGTCCTCATTTTATTGATTTGACCAATGTCAATAAACTCAAATTTCTCGTTCGCGTTAGTTGAAATGTTTTTGTCTGAAACTTCATCTTCAAGTATGATAGCCGTCCCTACGGCAGTTAGCATAAACATCGATTTTCCTTTTCCGGAAATTTCGTCCATATCTATTTTCAAACCTACGATACAATTTGCACCTATTTCAGAAGCAGCATATTTCAATCGATCAATTGCCTCTATATAGAGTGACTGGAGCTGTTTTTGATAGGTGTTTGAGCGGCCACCAAAAAAATCAGAAAAGCTACCCATCCAGTCACTGATGAAATTAGTTCCTGCTACAACATGCGCGGATATTGGCTTGACGTATTTTTTGATTCTAATTCCTTCAATTGTGGAAGTTGTGACGACCAAGACATCATTTGGATTTATCATGTTTTAAGTTTTATTTAGTGATTGTTTTCCGATGTGTTACCTCCCAGTTAAAAGGAGTAAGAGAATAGCAATTCTCAGCCTATTCCACATGTAACTAATGTATGTTACAATACGTTTCGATTCTTAAGTTCTTGGTCAATCGCTTTTTTGCCCGCTGCCTTTTTTGTAAACATGGGAATGAAAAGAAGTGGAAAGAACGTAAGAATGCTCAGTCCATTGTTATAGGTACTGTAGATCGCGATGCCGATCAAAACGCCGACCATGACCGCGTTCGTTAAGAGGGCCGTTTTAATTTTTGCTCGCTCTGAAATGAGCTCCTGAGTGCTTTTTTCGGATAGTTTTTCGTTAGGGGTCATAGAGGTTGAGTTTAAGGAATTAAACGTTCAAGGGCACTGACAAGAGACTTTGTTAAAGAGCGTCTTGTAAATTTTTCAATGGAAGCCGAGCCTTGTTTTTTTTCGCCGGACTCAAAAAGGTCCATTTCTTTTTTCAAAAATTCTTTAAGCGCGCTCGATTCGTCATACGCAAAATGAGACCCGCTTTTCGTTTCTTCTAGAATCTTCTGTACATCTGCAGAGGGAGGTCCAAAGGACAAAATTCGTTTTTCAGAGGCCAAGTACTCAAAAAGTTTTCCTGGGATAATGCCTTTAGAGGCACTTGAAGGAAAATTGGTGATCAGAAGTAAGGAAGCTTTTTGCATTTGAGCTAAGGCCTCTTCATGGGAGAGATAGCCTAGTTCCTTTAGGTGAGGGGACAGCGGGGAGCTTTGAAGACTTTCTAGAAGTTTGGGGTCGATTCGACCCACAAAACGAAGCTCAAGCTTCTCTTTCCATGCTTTTTCGCTTTCTACAAGCTCAATTAAAACATCCCAAAGCAGCTGGGGATTTCTTAATTGTTCTAAAACGCCAATATAACTGAGGCTGAACTTTGAATCGGACTTAGGGCTATCGTTTGAGATAGCAGGCAAATCGCTTGGGTCAAATCCATTGGTGATGCAAATCGCATTAGCACCTAAGGATTTAAACTGCTCTGCGTCAGAGTAACTGGTTGCCAAAGTGAGATCCGCGGTTTGCAGTACTTCTTTTTCTAGTGCGTGATGCCTGCGATCCGCCCACTTGGAGAGTTTTAAATGCTTGTAGTAGGATATTTCTGTCCACGGATCTCGAAAATCCGCAATCCATTTTAGGGAGGGATCCTCTTTTTTGAGTCCAAGACCAATTAGGTGCATAGAATGGGGTGGACCCGAAGTAATCACCGTATCAATGCTGTTCTTCTTCAAATAGGTTTTTAGAAAACGAAGCGAAGGCTTCACCCAAAACTTTCGGGCATCCGGGATAAAGAAATTCCCTCGAACCCAGATGGAAAGTCTTCCTTTTAGGCTCTGGTTCTCTACCTTATCAAACTGACCGGCTTTGTATTTTTGGTTGCTTGAACTAAGGAGTTCAGCCAATTGATAGGGTTCCCAAATTTTGGTTTGTACCAGCGTGAGTTCCTTAGGAACCTGCTTCTCTAGCGATGGATCTAAAAGAGGGTAACTGGGGTTTTCAGGCGTATAGACATAGGGCTCATACCCAAACTCAGGCAAGTATTTTGTGAATTTTAGCCATCGCTGTACGCCGGGACCCCCTGCGGGAGGCCAATAATACGTGATGATTAAAACTTTTTTTTTGTTCATTTTACGCTCCCTCTAGCTCCTTAACCTCCTTGTTGGTAGGTTTTGTAGGCTTCTTTTTTCGTTCGATATAGAATCCAAGTCCGGCAAGAAGTACAAAAAGACCCGTACTCAAAAGAGAATAAAGTTTTCCTTTTTGAATGACCTCTGGCTGAAAGACCATTTTTACTTCATGACTTCCTTCGGGCAGATAGATTCCTCGTAAAAGATAATTTACTTTTATGTACTCCACAGGTTTTTGATCGACATAGGCTTTCCATCCATACGGATAGTACATTTCTGATATCACGGCCAATTGAGGCGTTTTGGATTTGGATGCAAATGCAATCTCATTGGCTTTGTAGTCTGTGAGGGTAAAGCTTGCAGTGGAATCCGCGGCAAGAGGTTTTCCTTCGAGATAAGATTGGTCTGCTGCATTAATGACCGCTACTTTTTTGCTGTCTACCTGACCGATCGCTTCAAATTCCTCATTGGCTGTTTTCGTGAAGAGAACTTCTGAGACTAGCCAGCCCGGACCGTTTGCGTCTGGATTCAGGGCCACTTGTGGATCTGCGGTCGAGCCGTAGATGAGGTATTTCGCATTTAAGAGATTCAGTACTTTGGGAGTTTGTACAGAATCCCCTCTTAAGAAATACCGATCGATGAGGTCATCGTACCTTCTTAATTTCGCAGCGGAATAGCCTCCAATGGAAGATTTAAAGTACGACGTATTGGTCTCACCAAAAGTTCCTAAAGTTTGGTTGTAGATCCGATAATGACTCGTGTCTGTCGTGGTTATTTCTTCTAAAGCCCTATTCACCGGGATTTGGCCTAAAAGTCCTTGAATGTACGAATTGTCCTTCGCTTTTTCCTGTAAGAATTCAGAGTCTTCGGTTAAAAAAGGCTGCTCTGCAAAGGCTTTTTCAACGAAATTGGTGTCGTTTAAATAGCGTTTGTTTACGCTCCAAAGATCCACTAAACTAAGAAGACCAATTGCGATTAAAACGACGTTTTGAGATAGCTTTTGTCTTAGACTCAAAAAGAGTAGAGCAAAGACAAGTGCGACATAGCCCAAAGTTTTTAGCGTGTCTTGGACAAAAACCGAATGACGGTTTTCTGTCAAATAGTCTAATAAATAAGGGGGAAGATAGGTCTTTTCACTAGGCGTATAGAAACCTAAAAGCGATTTTCCGCCTAGAAGAAGTAAAACTAAAAACAGACCCACCGCTGCACTGACCCGGATAAGTGTTTTCTGCTTTTTTTCCTTGGAGATTTCCGAGCTTTGATAGAACTGATACAGTCCTAAAATGGCCACCAAAGGCAGCAGAAGTTCTACCACCACTAAAATGGAGGAAGGCGCTCTAAATTTGTTGTACAAAGGAATGTACTCAATGAAAAAGTCGGTGAGTAGGGAGAAGTTATGCCCCCATGCGAGTAGAATCGTTAGGATACTGGCTCCTAAGATCCAGTATCGGTACTTTTTTCGAACAAAGAAAAATCCTAGTATAGCAAGGAAAACAACCACCGCACCCTGGTAAGCAGGTCCCGAGGTTCCCGGCTGCTCGCCCCAGTAAGTTAAACTTCGAAGGCCTTGAGAGATTCGATCCCACTGCGCCTGACTCTGTACGTTCTCTTGCACCAAAGTCTGGAATCCTTCCATGATCTTGTCAGATCCTTCTTCGCTACTCGCGCCGCCCATTAGGCGTGGAATGAAGAGGTTTAAAGTTTCGAGCTTTCCATAGCTCCACATCGTAATGGATTCTTTGTCAAGACCGGATTTCGTACTCGATTGGGTAGGGTTGTCTAGAATCTGTTTTCCACGGGTTGTTTCCTTTACAAATTCGGCATTCGCAAGTAATCTTTGTGAATTCATTCCGACGCCTAGAACAAACGCGAGCGCCAGAATTCCGGAACTCACTAAAAAGTGACGAAGTCTCGTTTTGTCTTTTATCGCTCTGTAGAGTTCCGATAGAAAAAGAAGTCCAAGGGCAATAAAGAGATAGTAGGTCATTTGAGGGTGGTTCGCTGCAATTTGCAGTCCCATGAAAAGCGTGGTGAGAACAAACCCGAGTAGGTATTTCTTTCGAATGTAAACCAGGAGAATTCCTGCTAGCAAAGGCGCAAAATAGGCGAGGGTATGGACTTTTCCATTGTGCCCGGCCGCAATAATGATGTAAAAATAGGTGGAAAGACCAAAAAAGGTTGCCCCTAAAAGGGCGTACTTCCAGCTTTTGGTCACCACATAGCCAAGCAAAAAGAACCCCGCCATGAGTAGGAAAATATAATTGGCAGGCCTTGGCAAAATCTGCAGCGCATAATCTACTTGCTTAATTAAATCGCCTCGAAATTGAGCTCCCGATTGGTAAGTAGGCATACCCCCAAACATGGCATCGCTCCAATAGGTTTCCTGTCCGTGGGCCGCGCGGTAATCCAAAAGTTCACTTGCGCCTCCTTTGTAATGCACGATGTCGGGCTGAATGACACTCTTACCCGTAAGAACAGGAGAGAGGTACAAGAGGGAGATGGCAAGTAAAATCCCTAAGGAAAGAACTATGAATAGGAGATTAGTCTTTTTGGCCATTTGCTTTGTCGTTTAACTCTTCATACTCTACCGTTTCAGCGTCCCATTTTAAATTGGACTTCAATTTTTCTTTAGGACTTTGTGTACTCTTTTTTGGACTAGGAAATTGATAGAATTTGTTGAAAAAGAGTCTCTTTAAAATATTCCACACAAAGAAAATGATGATCGTAGAGAGTATCGTAAGAAGGATGAATTTCATGAGAAGTAAAAATCTTTATTTTTCAGGGTTGACAATGACAGTGGAAGTCGACTCGCTTTTCATGGTTTCGCTTTGTTTTCCATCGGAAAGCGTTTGGCTTTGCGTGGTTTTCACGCTCACGTTTTGGTTTTTAATCCAACCTGTGGCCTGATCCAGCTTCACACTTCCGCTTTGAGTCAGCTCAGAGGAGATCGTATGGGTCACTCCCTCGTTTGTTTTCTTGTCTGATTTTTTCGGAATGCCGCCGGTTACTTTAATGGTAACGATTCCATTTTCTACTTTTTCAAGCGTGTAATTCGTCGTTAGTTTTACAGAACCGTCCGGTGCTGCATTTTCGGTCTCACTCCATTTTTGTCCAATTTTCGCTCCGGCTTTTGGGAGAACCATTAGGTTTTTGGTAAACTGCTCCTTAATGGTATTTTCGTTGAAGCTATCCTTGAAGCTTTGAAGGAAACCTTCTTTTTGCGCAGCTTCTTTGATTTGAGAAGTGGCGGCTGTTGTGATTTTCTTATAGATTGGGTCAAATCCAGTAATGGATAGAACTTCTCCTTTGGAATCCATTTTCATTTGAAGTTTGTTCCCCGTAAGTGCACGGTTCATATGCCACATCATCTTTAATTGAGGGTCCTCAGGTTCTTTTCCTTTGGTGTCCACCGTCTGCGTTTTTCCTGCGGCCGTTTGGGAATTGGTTTTTCCAACTAAATTAATCGTGATGTCATAGACTCCGTCTTTCAAATCATTCACCGTAAAGCTCATCTCGTCCGTAGAATTGCTGGATGCCCTTTGGGTCTTGCCGTCCGGTCCCACGACCGATTGAAGGTTTCTTTGGTAGGTGGTAAGAGGATAGGTTTCTCCAATCGCTAATTTGAAGTTTTGGGTATAGACCCCCTCCTTCTGAGCAATGGCAGGTCCTGCACTCTCAGCCCCTAACACCGCAGTGGAATCGGATGTAGACGCATTGGGAGCAAGGCTATCTGTTTTTGAAGTAGTCGTTGAACTTGTGTTTTCTTTTTTGCAAGCGGTCACACTTAGTAGGGCAAAAAGAACAATGGTATATTTTTTCATAAATTAAGTCGAATGTGGTGAATCTTACGATTCGAGTTTAAGGGAAAGAGATTTTTGACGAATGGCCTCGTACAGGATCGCACCCGTGGCTACCGATACGTTTAGAGATTGGGTTTTTCCTTCAATAGGAAGTTTGATTTTTTCGTCTGCATGGTGTAGCACTTCTTTTGAAATTCCGCTCTCTTCGTTCCCCATCACAAGGGCGCAAGGTTCATTGAAGTCTACATCGTAGGCTAGTTTTTGAGCTTTCTCTGTCGCAGCATACACAAGCACTCCGTTTTGTTGAAGATAGTCCACGGTGTGGGCTAGGTTTTTCTCTTTGCATATTTTAATGTTGAAAAGGGCTCCGGCCGAAGTCTTAATCGAATCCGAGGAGATCGGTGCGCCTCCTTTTTCTGGGACAATCACGGCATCAATGCCTACGCACTCTGCCGTACGGCAGATCGCACCAAAGTTTCTTACGTCCGTGAGTCGATCTAAAATAAGAAGGAAAGGAGTTTTCCCTTCCTCGAGCATTCCGGGTAAAATGTCTTCAATGCTGTAAATAGGGACCTGAGCGATAAAAGCCACAACCCCTTGGTGGGTTTTTCTAGTGAGTCGGTTTAGTTTTTCGACTGGTACATAATTGGGACGAATTTTGTGCTTTGCGAGTAAGGCTTTAAGTTCCTGTACATTCGCTCCAACCAGTTGGTTTTGAACAAAAATCTTGTCAATGTTTTTGCCACTTTCAATGGCTTCCATCACGGGATGGATTCCAAAGACCATGTCGTCTTTCTTATCGATACCTTCGCTTGAGTTAAAATCTTTCATATTAATGGGTTTCGCCTAAAATGGCGCGTTTTTGTGCAAGGGCATAGCCGTAGTGTAGTCCCTCGTGCAGGTTGTTAAACTGAATGGCCTCTTCAATGGAACTAAGGGAGATCCCAAAACTTGTGGGATAATTCGAATAGTCTGTAAAGAGCTTCGCATCGTAATCTTTTGCTAAAATCTTGGAAGTCTCCGTGAGCAAGAACCCGAGGTCTTCTATTTCTGAAGTGGAGACGTCTAGGTTGGGAAGTGTTCCTTTTTTGTAGGTTTCCACCCAGTATTTATCAATTCGAAACGAATTGCCACTTAGGTAATAATGAAGAAGTTGTTGGGTCGCTACGCAGTGCGCAATGTTCCAATATAGGTTGTTATTGAATCCATCGGGAATGAGCATAAGCTCCTCGTACGGAGTGGAATCTAGGATTTCCTTTAAGTTCTTTCTGACCGTTTTATGGGTCTGAAATTGATAGGTCATAAGACTTGGTTTTAAGCCTCAAAAGTACTTTAATTAATTGTAAATCACAAGTAGAGGCGCTACATTTAAGTTCCCCTTAGGCATGCGAATAGAGGAGGCAAAGGCCCCCTTTTCCCTTAGAAGATTTTTGTGGAAGTACTTGCCCTACTAAGCCTCTATTCATGCTAACTTAGTTTGTGTCCTGTTATCCACGCAGATAAAAACATCCTTCTTTCCTTTATTTTAGAGGGTTACAGGTACCGTGGGCTTTGGTTTTTCAGAGTTAGGAGCGGGGAGGCAAATATAAATTCAAAGACAAAATTTGAGTTTCAAAGCCAAAAATCTTGTAAATTGCACTTAGAAAGCAAAAGAAAGAGGGTTCTATAGCCCAATTCCGGCGCTTTTACATTTAACAAATTTTAACGCGAAATTGGCACTAATTGTGTTGACTTTTGCTTGTATTTATCGCAATTTTACCCACGCAATATTAAATTCAATTTATGTCAGAAATAAAGCAGGCTGAAGAGCTTCAGATTCTTACGCATAAGCTTACCGAAACCAACGCTCATTTTACACGTTTAAAACAGGAAATTAACAAAGCCATAGTCGGGCAGTCCTATATGATAGACCGACTGCTCATTGGGCTTCTGGGAAGCGGACACGTTTTATTAGAGGGAGTTCCCGGCCTAGCCAAAACCTTAGCCATCAAATCTTTGGCCCAGGCGGTGCATGGCGATTTTTCAAGAATCCAATTTACACCGGACCTTCTTCCAGCGGACGTGATTGGAACCCAAATTTACAACATTAAGGAGAACGATTTTTTAATCAAGCGAGGTCCTATTTTTGCAAACTTTGTCCTTGCGGATGAGATTAACAGAGCGCCCTCGAAAGTGCAGTCTGCACTTTTAGAAGCGATGCAAGAAAGGCAGGTGACCATTGGCGATGAAACCAT
This sequence comes from Chryseobacterium sp. A321, assembly GCF_054489265.1. NCBI lineage: Bacteria > Pseudomonadati > Bacteroidota > Flavobacteriia > Flavobacteriales > Weeksellaceae > Chryseobacterium > Chryseobacterium sp. A321. The sequence continues at coordinate 1,317,458 of NZ_JBTMWZ010000001.1, forward strand.
GGCTCTACCCAGACCCTTTCTCGTTCTTGCGACGCAAAACCCGATCGACCAAGAAGGAACCTATACGCTTCCCGAAGCACAAAGTGACCGATTCATGCTTAAATGTACGATCGACTATCCGGACTTTGAAGACGAAAGAGAAGTGATGAGACGTGTGGCTACGGGGACTCCTGAGACCATTAATGCAGTCCTTAGCTTAGATCAGATTCTAGAAGCAAGAACCATCGTGAATCAGATCTACTTAGATGAAAAAATTGAAAAGTATATTCTGGATATGGTGTTTGCCACAAGGTATCCTGAAAAATACGGACTGAGTGAACTCTCCGATTTTCTTACGTTTGGAGCTTCTCCAAGAGCTTCCATTAATTTAGCCATTGCCAGTCGCGCGCATGCCTTCTTGCAAAACCGCGCCTTTGTGATTCCGGAAGATGTGAAAGCCGTCGCAATGGATGTTCTAAGACATAGAATTGGCCTTAGCTTTGAGGCCCAGGCGGAAGAATTAACTACGGAGGCTTTAATTGAAAAGATTCTAGCGAAAATTCAAGCGCCGTAAAAAGAGAAACTCTCTGTTACGAAAGGAAGAAGAGAAAGGAACGAATTCTATGGACATTAAAGAGCTTGTAAAGAAAGTCAAACAGATTGAGATACGCACCCGGCACAAAAGCCAGGCTGCGCTTATGGGGCAGTACCATAGTTCCTTTAAAGGACAAGGGATGGTCTTTTCTGAGATTAGACCCTACGAGCCTGGCGATGAGATTCGGAGAATTGATTGGAACAAAACGGCACGATTTAAAGAGCCTTATGTAAAGGTAATGCAGGAGGAAAGAGAGCTCAGCGTCATTCTCATGGTGGACGTGTCTTCCTCGATGGATTTTGGAACCCACAGCGCTTTAAAAAGAGAATACATGGCTGAAATCTGCGCGAGTATCGGATTTTCAGCGGCAGGCAATCAGGACAAAGTCGGACTGATCCTCTATGCCGACAAAGTTTATAAAGTGATTCCTCCGAGTAAAGGCAGAAAGCATGTGCTTTCGATTCTTTCTTTGATTCTTTCTTTTGAGCCCGTCCGCGCCAAAAGCAATCACGCCGATGCACTTTCGTATCTTATGAAAGTGTTCAAAAAGAAATCCTTTGTCTTTATGATATCGGATTTTCAAGAAGAAATTGAGCAAAGAACCCTTGGGGTAGCGGCAAGAAGCCACAGTTTGCTCGCCTTTCGGGTCAACGATCGAAGCGATTTAGAACTTCCGAATTTAGGCTACTTAGCTTTTGAAGATTCCGAAACAGGAGAAGTCAAATGGGTCAATACTTCGAGCAAACGCTGGCGCTATAATTTCGCCGAAGCGAGAAGAACCAAAGCCCGAAAATTAAAAGAAATTTTGGAAAAACACAGTGCAGGACTTATTGAATTAAACACGGGAGCACCGTATACGCGTGCCCTGCACCAGTATTTTTTAAACCGATAAACGTAAGGAGATTGAAAAAACTTATCTATCTGCTTTTTGGGCTTTGGAGCCTAGGTGTAAGTAGTCAAACGCTTTTTTCTGTACTAGAAAAGAAAACCATTGCACTCGCGGAGCCTAATACCTACAAGATCCGAATTGAAAATTTAAACGGACAAAACGTACAGCTTGCCCCTCGAGGGGAGTTGCTGCCGTTTCACTTCGAAGAGATTAAAGACAGTATTTCTTTGCAAGGAGATCATTACGAGCGCCTCATTACCTTTACGGTTTTTGAGGAAGGTACCTTTACGCTTCCTGCCTTTGAGGTGAAAGTGGGAGAGAAAGTTTTAAAAACCATTCCTTACACATTAGAAGTCGTGAACACAGCGCAAAAGGGCGATCAAATTAATGACATCATGAAAAACAGGGAGGTAAAACTCAATATGAAAGACTATTGGGACCTCTATAAGTTTTACTTACTAGGACTGCTCGCCTTACTCGCAATTGTCTTTTTAATCTACCAATTCATAAAGTACGGAAAACGACAAAAAGACTCTCCAAAAGTAGCGACCAACCAAACATTAAAGGCCCTCGCACAGCTTAAGAAGAAACAGTACATTGAAGAAGGAAATTACCGACTTTTCTATGTGGAGTTAATCGACATTTCAAGAGCCTTTCTGACGCGTCAATACCGTATTCCTGCGGACGTTCTGTTAACGGAAGATTTACTGGATCTTATTCATATGAACCAAACGGTTTCGCAGCCGAGCGAAGCAGTTCTAAAAGAAGTATTCACAAGAGGAGATCTCGTGAAATTTGCAAAAATTTTCCCAGACCAGGAGGCCATGACGAAGGATTACGACTCGATGGTACAGATGGTCAAAGAATCGAGCAAGGATTTAGAATTTGAAAATTTGAGAAAGGATGTTTGATTTGAATTTTCAATGGGAAAGCCCCTGGATGCTTCTGCTCTTTCTTTTCTTTGTTCCCCTTGTGATTCGAGATTTTTCAAAGAAAAAAAAACAGAAGCTTCGCGTAAGTTCCTTAGAAGATATGGACGCTTCGAGAGGCTATGGTCTTGTGTTAAAGTTTTTAAAACTTTCTAAATACTTGATTTTAAGTCTTCTTTTCCTAGCCATGGCTAGGCCAAGGACTTTTAGTATTTCAGAGCTTCAGGACGATACGAAAGGAATGGACATTATGCTCACGGTGGATGCCTCTCTAAGTATGCTTTCTAAAGACCTAGAACCCGATCGACTCTCTGCGCTTCAAAAGATTGCAAGTCAGTTTGCGAAGGACAGGCCCACCGACCGAATTGGTCTTGTGACATACAGTGGGGAAGCCTTAACCAAAGTACCGGTAACCTCAGACCATCAAATTGTGCTGGATGAAATCGAGCAAATTGATCCGATGGAACTAGAGCCTGGGACCGCAATTGGAGACGGACTGTCCGTCGCGGCCACGCATTTAAGACATTCCAAAGCCAAAACGAAGATTATTATTTTGATGACCGACGGGGTCAATACGATTGAGAATTCCATCTCGCCACTTGTCGCAGCGGATTTGGCTCAAAGTTTGGGAATTAAGGTTTATACCATTGGGATCGGAACCAACGGCTACGCCTTAATGCCGACGAATTTAGATATCTTTGGAGACCTCGTTTTTACCGAAGTTGAGGTGAAGATTGATGAACCCACCCTTTTGGACATTGCAAGAAAAACGGGAGGGAAGTACTTTAGAGCGACCTCAAACGATGCGCTTCAAAATGTGTATGCGCAGATTAACCAACTTGAAAAATCCGAGGTGAAAACCTCGAAAATGTATAACTATACCGAGTATTTTCGCTATTTGCTCTTGGGGGCACTGCTGATTTTACTCGTAGATGCCCTGTTGAGATGGGTGCTTTTTAAAACTATACTCTAATTAGACCGCTCATGGACGTAAGCTTAGGCCAACCTCTTTATCTGCTTCTACTCCTACTTGTCCCTTTTTTAGGGGTGCTTATCGTCGCGTTTTTGCGATGGAGACGGGAATCTCGTGAGGCCTTTGCAGAACCAAGGTTTAGAGAGCAGTTGTTTTTCAAAAGCAGTCCAATGGCAAGAGTTCTTCCTCTTTTCTATCTCGTAGCGGTTGTATTTTTAGTCTTTGCAATTGTCGATGTTTTAGGAGCAAGCGAGAAAATCAAATCCGAGCAGAAAATGAACAACGTTCTATTTTTACTCGATGTGTCCAGTTCTATGAATGCGGAAGACATAGAGCCCAGTAGGCTCACGATGGCAAAAAACATATTAATTAACACCCTGCAAGGTTTAGAAAACGATCGAGTCGGAATTGTTGTTTTTGCCGCAGAGGGTCGCTCCATCCTTCCTTTAACGACAGACTTTACCGCGGTGCAGTCCTACGTTCAAGGAATTGAGACGACTATTTTGCAAAGGCAAGGAACGGATTTTTTAAAGCCGATTCAGGAGGCGGCTAAGAAATTTAAATCGGTTCCAAAAGGATCCAGACAGGTCGTTTTGATCTCGGATGGAGAGGACAATGAAGAGCAGCAAAAAGCAGCTTTGTCCCTCGCGAAAAAAGAAGGCATTCGCATTCTTAGCGTGGGAATTGGAACTGCGGAGGGAGCTCCTGTTCCTGAATATTTATACGGTCAACTTCTAGGGTATAAAATGGGTCTTGATGGTCAGCCTGTGGTCACAAAACGGGAGGAAAAGGCTCTTGTAGCCCTGGCAGAGGGAACCAAAGGCAGCTATGTAAATGGAAATTCCCTTGACAATGCCTCCAGAGAAATTCTGCACGAGCTTAAGCGGGCTTCAAGCGATTCGAATCTCTATGTGGATTCGCAAAATGCGACGCATTATTACCAATATTTCTTAGCCGTATCGCTCTTTTTCTGGCTCCTGATCTTTCTTTTCAATCCGAAAAGAGGTTTTCACTTCTAAGGCGCCACCCAAAGCGGCTGTTTTAACCAAAATTTAACGGTTTTCTCCTCAGATATTCAGATTAAAAGAAATAATTTTGTAGCATCAATGGTCAAAAAAAATTATTTTCTATTTCTCTTTGTTTTGCTTGGTTTTTACACTGTAAAAGCTCAGTCAAGTTATAAGCTGTTCATGCACGAGGGGAATCAGTATTTTGAAAAAGGGAAATTCGCGGAATCAAGATCCAAATTCTCAGGTGCAGTCGAAAAAAGCCCTAACGATTTTGCGGCGCATTACAATCTGGGAAATTCCCTTTATAAAGAAAAGAAATTTGCAGAGGCTAGGGCAGAATATGAAAAAGCCCTATCTTTCGCTAAGACAAAAGAGGAAGGATTTGTTGCGCAGTACAATTTGGGGAATTCCCTTATGAAGCTTGACGATTCTAAAGGGGCCGCTGCGGCCTACAAAAAGGCGTTAAAGCTAGATCCTTACCAAGAAGAAGCAAGGCGAAATTACGAGATTGCCATGCTAAAAGAGAAAGAAAAAGAATCTCAGGATGCCGGCGGGGGCGGTGGTGGCAACCAGGGCAATAACAAAAGCAAAGACGCCCAAAAGGACCCCAACGGAAAACCAAGTGAAGGCACTGGAGGAGAAGGAGGAGAAGGTAAAGGAGAGGACGGTGAGAACCAAGGGAATGCACCAAAAGGAAGTCAGATGCCAAAAGACGAGCAAAATGCACTACTGAACCGAGTGGAAGGCCGGGAATCAGAGACGGCAAGAAAAATATTAAATAAAAATACATATTCGATGCCAAGGAGCAACGAGAAAGATTGGTGATGAAGACTAGGTTCTTATTTTTTCTGGTACTTTTAGTCTCGAGTTTGAGTGATGCTCAGGTGAGTCTACTGGCAGATACCGATAAGAAAGTTCTTAACGGTAAGGAAAAATTCACACTCTATGTGATTCAGGAACTCAACGGAAACGACCTGATTCAAGAAACGCCCCTGCGTACACCCGATTTGTCTAAATTTCATGTTTTAGGCCAGGGTTCGGTACGACAGACCTATGGAGACCCTTCCACGAGTACCGTAATCAACCAACTTATTTACGAATTCTTATTAGAGCCTAAAGGCAGTGGAAAGTTCAAAATTGGATCTTTTCTTGTGACCGTAAACGGCCAGATTTACATGACCGATCCCTTTGAGGTGACGGTTAGAGAAGGAGATTTTAACGCGCGCGCTGCGCAGGAGTCTTCCCTTTCCAAAATCTCGATCGAAATGGAGATTGAGGATAAGCAAATCTATCCGGGTGAACCTACTATGGCGATTGTTCGAGCCTATAGCAAAGACTTTAATCAACTGCGACGGGTAGGGAAAGTAAAGTTCCCTAAAAGCGATCATATGCGTTTTAAGCCTGTTGCGTTTGACAAATCCGAAATACAGCAAAAAACGGGAGTATCTTCTCAAGTCATTGGAATGGCGCTCGTGATACCAAAGGAACCAGGTTCCTTTGCAGTTCCCCCGGTCACTGTGAACGTAATGGAGGGAGGGAATCGAACGCACGAACTGCGAAGCAGCAGTGTGAGGCTCCATGTCAAAGATTTGCCTTCTGCGCCTCCCAAAGGGTACAAAGGAGCGGTAGGGGATTATAAACTTACGCTCGTTCCTAGCTTAAAGCAGGAACCTTTGCAAGTAGGAAAAGCGATTCCCTTTGAATTACGCCTTACCGGCGCTGGGAATTTAAGTCGCACGATGCTTCCTCATTTGTCGGTTACGGGCGAGAGCTCGATGTTTAGACCTGAGGTTACTACTCGCATTTTAGGGGGCAAAAGAGGACTTGACGGCTATGTAAGCGCCAAATATCTTTTGATCCCAAAAGTGGCAGGACGCTTTCAAGTGGCTAGTATGCCGTTTGTTTACTTTAATCCAAAAGACGGGCAGTTTCATAGTCTAGACCCGAGTCCTGTCGTCGTAAACGTTTTGACCGAGGAAGAAATCAAAGGGAGTCGGTCTGCAATTGAGAAAGTAAATGAGTATACCAACAGTGTGCTCGAAACCGTCAACACTCCTATTGTACAGACCACTCAATTTAAGATAGAAGAAAAAGACAAATTTAATTGGAAAGCGCTGCTTTCCAATTACACGCTTATAGCCGTGTTCTTAGCCGTTATTTTACTTTTCTATTCTCTCTTTAGAAGGCTCATGAAAAGCGATCCCAAAACAGGAAGGGTTGATTTAGGCTCGGTCCATGAAACGGAACAGAAGATCCGAAGGGAAATGGAAATGAACTTTGATAGTCTCTTTAGTGAGCTATCCACAGATGCAAACAATGGAAATCGAGATGCTTTTTTTGAAGGACTTGAAGAATTGGATGCAAAAGCGCAGCAGAAAATAGCCGAAACAAACCCGAAAGGATTAAAATCGCAATTTGAAGTCCAATTTGGGGCTATGGCCGCAGAGGAGTATCGCGATTTTAGACAGAAAGTGAAGATCGAAAAGTATGCCCCTGCGCACGCCGCTGAGCCACTAGAAGGGCTTTATCAGCAGGCAGAAAGAATTTATACGAAAATTGTATAATTATTATTTATTATTCATATTTTTGCGAAATTAATAATTTGAGTTATGGAAGTATTTAGCCATTTTTCTTTCAAAGAAATTTTTACTTGTTCAATGATTCTTTTTGCCGTGATTGACATCATCGGCTCAATTCCGATTATTGTGAGTTTGAAACAAAAGTTTGGAGCCATTGAATCGGGGAAAGCTTCCATTGTGGCAGGACTTATTATGATCTCTTTCCTTTTCGTGGGGAATAAGATCCTTGGCTTTATTGGGGTGGATGTGAATTCCTTCGCCATTGCCGGTGCTTTCGTTATCTTTATTATTGCCCTTGAAATGATTTTGGGCGTTCAAATTCAGCGTCACGAAGAGGCAAAGGCCGCTTCCATTGTGCCGATTGCCTTTCCTTTGATTGCAGGAGCGGGAACCTTAACCACTACACTTTCCTTGAAAGCGCAATACCATGACATCAATATTATCTTTGGAATCTTACTCAATACCTTGTTTGTTTACCTTGTGCTCCGCTCCGCAAGTTTGATTGAAAGAAAGCTAGGACGCTCTACACTTAAGGTAATTGAAAAAGTATTCGGAATTATCCTTTTAGCGATCTCTATTAAATTATTTACGAGTAACTTTGCAGAACTTATTCAATCGTATATTCATTTTTAAACTATAGCAGATATGCAAAGGCTTTATAAAATCTTTTTAGTACTCTTTTTACTTTTTGTAGGTGTAAACCTTTACGGTTTAGATTGGGACAAAGGACTTCTTCATGAAGAGAACACGAAGTTTGTGGTTTCTTTAGTTGCTGGAATTATTGGACTTCTTTTGGTATTTGTTTTAAGTACTTGGTCTAAGCTTCCTGCAAAGAAAGAGGCTTCTAATTAAAAGATTATTTCGAGCTGATTTCCGATCGCCTGAGCTTTTAGCTCCGTTTCTTGAAATTCTTTTTCGACGCTGCTCTTCGCAGTAATTCCTCCGCCCACAAAAAGATGGGCTGAGCGAGTAAATAGTTTTGCGCAGCGAAGCGTCACAAAGAAATAGAGTTTATTTCCCACATTTAACTTACTGTAGCCCCCATAGAATTCTCTTGGGTAAGGTTCGAGCTTTTCTAGAAGTTGCCTGCACAAGTCTTTGGGCGTCCCTAGAACGGCCGGAGTCGGATGAAGGTCTTTAATCAATGCGTCGAGATTTTCTGGGTCTACTTGAGAGGAAAAATCAGTTCGCAAATGTTTGATCGAGCCCGAGGGATGGGAATAGGTCTCTGAGGTCTTAATCTCTGTCGAGTATTTGGAAAGGACCGATTCCATGTATCGCGTGACCGCAAACTGCTCCTCCTTCTCCTTTACTTCCCATTCTTCATCTAAAGGAAGGGTACCTGCCAAACTCATCGTTTTAAATTGGCCTGTTATAAGATCGTATTCTCCGAGTAATTCGGAGAACGCGCCAATCCAGCTCTCAGTTCCGTTCGTAAATACATAGGAAAAGGCCTTGGGATACGCTTTTGTTAGATTGAGAAAACTCTTAGAAAGCGAGAGTTCTTTATAAGCGATCATCTTTCGTCTCGAAAGCACAAGCTTGTCGAGCTGGTGCTCGTTAATTAATTCGATTGCCTCTTCTAATTTTTGATTGTACTGCTCCCTCGTTTGAGGGGTAAGCTCCGAGTTTTCTGTAAGCTGTGAGGAGGTAAATTCAGAGTCTAGAATTTCCTTTTCACTTACTTTTTCAAGGGTTCCTTCAAAGCTAAGGGTTTTCTTTTCGTCAAAAGAGATGAACTGAAGGGAGTCCTTTGAAGTCTCTCCCTGAATTGTATAGAAGTCCGAAGAAAAAGGAAGCTTGAAATAAAGCATTACTTTAGTTTAGAAAGTGGAATAATATTGTTTGTCATGGTGGTGTGGTTGATCAACTTTCCGCGCTCATCGCGAATCTCAATTTGAGAAACATGCATTGTATTTCCTTTGCGGATAAACGTCGCTTTTCCGGTGATGAGGCCTTGCTTTATGCTGCGAAGATGGTTTGAGTTGATGTTGGTTCCTACAGGGGCAAACAGCTCTCGGTCTACGTGTAGAACTGAAAGGGTAGAGCCAAGGGTTTCGGCTAAAGCCACACTTGCTCCCCCGTGCAAGATGCCGTAGGGTTGATGAACTCTAGGTTCCACGGGCATGGTGGCAGAAAGACTCTCCTGATCAATGTCCGTAAATTGAATACCAAGGGTCACCGCCATGGATTCTTTTCCCCAGGAGTTCAGCGACTTTAAACGTTCTTCTTTTTCTTTTATATCCATGGTCTAAGAAATGTTTGGGTTCCAGTTTTCTGGTATTTTTGGAGTAATGTCGTTTTTTACAATATAGTCATTTATCGCGTCGAGAACTTCTTCATAGGTCATTTTCTCTAATTCCTCGTACGGGATTTGATAGGCTAGGAAGACGGTTTTCTTTTTGTAGCATCCTCCTGCAATCACAATGGGAACTTTGGCTTTCATAGCCATGTGGTAAAATCCTTTTCTCCATTTTGGAACCCAGCTTCGGGTTCCTTCAGGCGTAATAACAAGGCTGAAATTGTCCTTCTTAAATTCCTCGGCTACGAAATTGACTAGATCGTTTTTCTGACTGCGGTCAATGCCTACGCCTCCAATCCATTTGACCAGTGGGCCGTACCACGCTTTGGTATGCTGGTCTTTAATTATAATTTTTAGGGGTTTTCCTAGCTTCCAATAGGAGAGGCATCCCAGAACAAATTCTGAGTTGTGCGTATGGGGTGCTACCACGAGTACACAACGATCGAGGTTGTCTTTATCGCCGTGCAATACCACTTTCCATCCCACGAGTTTTAGGGCTAGGCTTCCGATTAATTTTTTCATAAGACTTTTTAGGTTGAAACAAAAAAGTATAACCAACGTAATTGGTTATACTTTACAAATATATTGAAAATTGAGTCGCTTAAAACAAATTGGTGATGAAATCAATGACTTTGATTACAATCTCAAGAACTAACTGTACCATAAGATGCTTTTTTAAAGGGTTGGTTTCTAGATTTTAAATACCGCTGTGTAAAGATAAGACAATCGAATCGAATTGAGCATTACATCCAGGAATTTATTTTACTTCTAATGCACTAAGAGTGAGGCGCCCCGAGTCTATTTTTTCTCTAAGCTCTACCCTTTGGCAGCAGTTTTACAAATTTACAATTAATTTGTCTTAATTGTGATTTCTTTTTTTCCACTTTGAATATGGATATTCTTTAGGCTTCCCAAATCTATGTCCATGGAATCCAAGATACGATCCGCTTCTTTTTGTGAGTATTTTTTGTTGTCAATAATCACACTGTCACCCATTTTGGAGTCGTAAGAAATTCGTTTTCCATCCACGGTCATTTCAAAAGATTTCGAGATGCGTACGCCCGGATTGTCCTGATCAGACTTGATTGTCACGCCATTGACATCCTGGTCCTCGTCGTCGTCATCGATGCCGTTTCCATCCAAATCCCCATTGATACGCATTTGGTACTCACCCGCTTGGTTAAATACTTTTGTATCCATCGGTACCACGAGTTCGTATCTCACATTGTAATCGCGGAAACGGTGGTCGTAAGAATATTGAAGGAAGTTCGGAAGATAAAGTGTGTTTCCTGTGACCTGTACTGGAACTTTTAAGTCTAGTGGTACGTTGTATCCTTCCGCTTCTTTTTTGATAATTAAGTAAGGCTCTGTAATACCCGCTTGTCGAGTGATGTCCACGTCAGGATGATCCTCTTCGAACACGCGGTTCTTATCTGAGAATAGATCGTTGTCGTACGCTCGGAAGTTCTGAGGGATCTCTACTTTGTTGATGTTGACATAAATCGAATCGCTTGTCGTGGGAATCGCTAAATTCTCCGTGTCCTCGTTGTGTCCTTTGTAGATCATGTTTTTCTTCGCTACGTTGATGCCAAAGAATGCACCTATACCGATTAAGGCTACGAACAAGGCGAGTAGAACATACCCCACATTTTTCATCTGCGTTTTTGGAGAAAGAAGCTTGAGAGCAAAATAACCAAAAAGAAGGGCAGGAATTAGGGTTCCGAGTACGGCCATGGCTTTCACCGACCATCCTAAGGAATCTCCGTCAAAAAGAAAGTCGAGTTCGTTAAATCCGCTAAACGTAGTGGATCCCATGAAGCCGAATACAGCAAAGGTTCCAATGATGCACGAGATGCTCATCAGTAGGAAAAGACCCCCAAGTACGTAGCGCGCTACATTCCAAAGTCCGTTGGTTGCCGAAGAAATATACGGCTTGTTCTCGTTGTAAATTTCTCCTACTCTTTGAGTGGATTCGTTTGCAAATTGAACAATCTTGTTAGATTCTTCCTTTAGGTTGTCAAAGTTTACGGGCATTCCTTTCATTTTTAAATGGTCCGATGCGGTTTTGGCCACAGGGAGAACCACCCAAAGAATGATATAGATAAGGGCAATCACAGAGGTAGAAATGGCTGCAGTAAAGATACCTAAGACCGCAAATCCTAGCCAAATAGCTCGCATCACGGTGATGTCAAGACCTGTATAATGCGCTAGTCCAGCGCAAACCCCCGCAATTTTTTGTCTTTCCGGATCTCTAAAGAGTTGTCTTTGTCCTGTATAGGTAGAACCTTTTTTCGAAGTTTTTTCTTTCGTTTCGGAATAGTATGCTTCTTCTTGTTCCTCGATTTGTTCGGGACGTCCAATCTGGGCAATGACTTTCTCTACGTCGTCTGCGTTAATTACCTCACGAGCGCCGAGAATATCTTTGAAAATTTCGACCATACGAATTTCGATATCGTGCATGACTTCCTCAGCTTCCTGCGGATCTAGAGAGCTCTTTAGAGCCTGTAGGTAGTCGCTTAGTTTGATGTAGGCGTGCTCTTCGATTACGAATGAGAAGCCTGCAAGTCCTATGGATAGTGTTTTGTTCATGATATTCTAAATTTTGCTAGTGATTTGGTTCACTGAGTTTGTGAGTTCGTTCCAGGTATTTTGTAGTTCTTCCAAAAACAGAATGCCTTTGTCTGTGATTTGGTAGTATTTTCGGGGAGGGCCTCCAGTGGATTCTTCCCATCGGTAGGAGAGAAATTCTCCATTTTTCAGCCGAGTGAGTAGAGGGTACAGAGTGCCTTCCACTACGTCTAGTTTTCCGCCTTTAAGTTCTTCCATCAAATCGGAAACATACATTTCTCGACTGCGGATCAGACTTAAGATGCAGAACTCCAGAATGCCTTTGCGCATTTGCGCTTTTGTGTTTTCTGTATTCATTTTTAGTACGTAAGCATTGGTTAATTTATTGTAAAGGCCACGACTCAATTGTAAGCGCTAAGAAGTTATACCTTTAACTTTATGATGCAAAGATATGTAATTATATTAGTATTATGCAATACAAAGTAGTGAAATAATTTATCAAATAAATGTAAAGTACTGGTAATCACTTGTATTATTTTCTAGAAGCGAAAATTGAAATGGAGGGAATTGGGAGAAAAGTGCGATTTTTTCTCATTTTTGGGTTGCTGTGAAGCAATTTTGTAAAGTGGACTGTATTACTTGGTAAATATATAGTGTAGTTTTTAAGGTGATTCAATCAAAAATTCCGAATATTGTACTATGGGACTTCAAAATGAACTTAAGTTCATCCTCGCGATGGACGCATTGAAAAGTGTGGAACGTAGGAATTACAATCTAGACGAATCTCGTCGAGAAAACACAGCGGAGCATAGTTGGCAAATTGTGGTGCTTGCCCAAATTCTGTATCCCTATGCCAAAAACAAAGAATCGATTTCACTTTTGCGTGTACTGCGTATGCTCTCCATTCATGACATCGTAGAGATTAAAGCGGGGGATACGTTTTTGTTTGACAACGAGGCAATGACTGGAAAATACGAGCGAGAACTAGAGGCGGCCAAGAGTCTATTTGGGATCTTAGAGAATCCCATAGGAGAGGAGTTTCTCGAACTATGGATGGAGTTTGAAGCGGAAGATACGCCTGATGCCATTTTTGCCTGCGCCGTAGATCGGATTATGCCTTTTCTTTTAAACTGCGCGACGAGCGCAAAGAGTTGGACAGAAGCGGGGGTCAAGGCAAGTCAAGTAGAAAGCATCGTAGGCGAGGCTGTTAGACGTGCCTCTGTAGAAATGGGTGAACTTTTTGAAAACCTTTTTGAGGAGTCCATTTCCAAGGGTAAACTTCTTTCTTAGATTCGTTCGAGTCGATTGGAATCAATCGTAGTCTTCAAATGCCCAAAATTCACAATTGCTTTACCTGTTTTTTGAAAATGAAAAGTGAGCAGTTCAACTCATCGAAAGAAGAAATAGTTTGACCTATTAATCACTTCCTCACCTGATAACTTATCCAATACTGGTTTCTGTTGAATAATAAAGTTAATTCAGAATTAGACAATTTGAATTGAAATTTTCGTCTAGTTCTTTATTTCAATAATCTCATCTTCTGGAATCATTTCTACAACATTAATTAAAGGTAAAAGAAATCGATTATAAAATGTGTTTTCCGATTTACTAAATAAAACTCCTCTGGTATTACCCACAGAGATTGTTGCTAAGTGTGCGAGAAAACCTTTAGGGAGTGTTATCATGTTTTCCGTTTTAAATTTAGCCCAATCATTAGGCTTTACTTTAAAATGATTGTCTGTCTGTAGTTTTAATAATTTCTTTGAATCATGTGAAATATATTCAATAATAACTTGACAAGTAATCATGTTATGGGGGTCTGAAATACTGAAACGCAAAGCTGTATTGACCTTAATTCTCTTTACGTCGTCATACGAAGGCTCTAATATCGCAAATTCTGGATTTTCAATTTTAATAAGTTGAAAATCAATATTTTGTTTCATTTTCATTTACATTTCAAATGCAGGTTGATAACTTTCGTATTCGTTACTCTTGGTGCCAAATAATGGAATTATTTTGCATTTTGTTGGAACCTCTAACTCTTTTTTGGCTGAAGGTAAAGTAGTACTTCGTTTTATCACGATTTCGTTAATATATGATTTTGTGGTCATTTCTAATTCTTGCTCATAACTATAAAGAATAGGCATATCTAAAGTTTTCTGCAACGCAACTATTATTTCCCAACCAAACTTTTCTTTCCCTTTTAAAAGCTTATTTACGTATTGTGGTGTTACATTTAACATTGAAGCTAAGTCTCTCTGGGTTAGTTTTAGATCGTCTAATTTTAACATTATTCTAACTGCTAACCGTTGAGATTCTTTTAACCACTCGCGGTTTTTAATTCTCTCTTTTGCTAATTTAACTGCTTGTGTTTCTCTACCTGCAGTTTTAAGGAAATATTTTTCTTTACTAGTCATATTGTTGTTGTTCAGAAAGATAATCGAAGAATGAATCTTCGTCTGTAATGGAGTTGTCTCTTAAGAAATCCTGAAGTGACCTTAGCTTAATTTCTTGTTTTTCAGTTAATATATGTCCGCTGTTTTCTTGTGACAATTTTATTGCACTTCCTGCTATTATAATAATGCTACCTAATTGTATGCCATATAATCTTAAAACCTGATATTTTGCTTTTTTATGGGGTAGAATTTCGTAAACACTTACACCTTTATAAAATGACTCAAAATTATTTATTGTACTCCCTTCAGCCGCTGCATTAACAAGACTGTTGTCAAAAGCATCTGTGTTTTTCTTTATAAATTCTACAAACTCAAATAAATTATGAACTGGAAAATACTCGTTATTTTCGATTAGTTTGATATTGTCTTCATAGAACTTTTTTAAATATTCTACATCTGTCCATTCATCTAATGCTCTGTTATATTCATCTAATGATTGATTAGGAAAGGTAATAGCAAATAAATCTGCCGCAAAGATACTAACTATTTCCATATAATCAACCTATAGGTTTATTTTTTTATTTGAAATTTTATTGTTTTAAGATCATATTGAGGAAAGTGATTAGTATGAATAATGCTATTTGTTCTAAATAGTTTCTATATTTTCTCCTCTTTCGTATCGGGTAATTGAAAAAATCACTAGATCGTAAATATCAGTGCTAATATACCTAATTTTCTGATATTTATTTGCCTGTAAATGAAAATTTTTGTAGCTAATGATGGTGATTTTATTTATTAGCGGCCTAATAATTAGTGCCTTCTTGAGGAGTCCATATCCAATGGTAAACTTCTTTCTTAGATTCGTTCGAGTCGATCGGAATCAATCGTAGTCTTCAAATGCCCAAAATTCACAATTGCTTTTTTCTTATCGAGCTTCTCAATGGTACCCACACTAGAAGAACCAATGATTCGGACCTTTTGCCCTGGTTTTAACCACAGGTTTCTTTCGTCCTGACTGCGCTTTTCGATTTTCTCGTTGGTTTCTACGATTTTCTCCTGAATGTCTTTGTTTTTAAGCTGTTGGGTGACTTTACGCTTAATCACTTGAAGGCGTTTCGTTTCGTCTTTGTCGGATTCAGTGGATTTGAATTTTTCTTGTTCTAAGAGTTTGACAAAATCTTTTACCACTTCTTTTCTAGCCTTGCCCTTTGTGTAGCTCTTTATGAACTCTTCTATGCGGGAACCAAACTGAAGTTTTCGGTGCTCAGTATCGTATAGTTTCTGAAAATTGTAGAGCTTTTGCTGCATCTGCTCATTTAGCTTTTGCAGGTTTTCTTTTTTAGCCTCACTGGATTCCTTCGTTTGAGCCAGATTGGATTTGAGTTTCTCGACTTCAAACTTTTCTTGTTGAAGTTTGACGATGGTCTTATCGAGGTTCACCACATCTTTTTCTACTTTTTTTCGGGCCGAATTTAAGATGAATCGTGGAATTTTATTTTTCTCTGCAACTTCAAACGTGAAAGAGCTGCCGGCCTGACCTACTTCCAATTTATAGAGAGGAGTAAAAGTTCTCTCATCAAAAAGCATCGCCGCATTTTGGGCGTCCGGTAAGCTTTCAACTAAGAGTTTAATGTTTGTATAGTGCGTCGTTATAATGGCGAAACTTCTCTTTTGATAAAAGAATTCAAGGAAACTCTCTGCCAGAGCACCTCCTAGTTCAGGGTCGGATCCGGTTCCAAATTCATCAATGAGCAAAAGGGTGTTTTGATCGGCCTCCTTTATGATTCCTGCCATCTTTTTAAGACGAGAGGAGTAGGTCGAGAGGTGGTTTTCAATGGACTGGTTGTCTCCAATATCCGAGGCCATCTTTTCAAAAAAGAACATCTCACTTTTAGGATGCACTGGAACCATGATTCCACTTTGAATCATGAGTTGCAAAAGGCCCACGGTCTTAAGCGTAATGGATTTTCCACCGGCGTTCGGTCCCGAAATACAAAGGATCCGGTTTTGTTCCGTTAAAGTAAGAGACTGCGGAAAAATGGTTTCTCCTTTTTTCTTATTCTTTAAATATAGCAGTGGATGGAAGGCGTCTTTTAAACGAAGCGTTCGGTGAGCGTTTAATTTCGGGAGCACCGAATTTGTCAATTCTGCAAATCTTGCCTTTGCCTGCGTAAGATCTAAGTCAAAAGCATAGGCTTGGTACTGGGCAAGAACCTCCTCAAAGGGAGCTAGTTCCGCGGTTAAGGCGCGAAGGATACGGTCAATTTCTTTTTTCTCTTCGTCTTTGGCTTCGCGAAGACGAAATTGGTGTTTTTGAACACTTTCGGGTTGGATGTAAGATATAGAGCCGGTTTTGGAAACCCCAAGGGTGGGTCCGGGGACTCTTTTTTTGAATCCAGATTTGACCGCGAGTACCCTTTGGTCGTCGATAATTGTTTCCCGGATATCGTCCAGAAGGTCCTGTCCTCCGTAGGTGACAAGTGCGCGATTGAAATTCTCTTGAATTGCTTTTTGTGCATGCTGAATTTCGGTTCGAAGTTCCTTTAAAGCGGGGGAGGCTTCTTGTTTGACTTCCCCAAATCGGTTAAAAACTCGATCGATTTTGTCTACGATTTCTTTTTGGTAATCGAGTTTTTCCACTTCTTCTAAAAGGAGGGGGAAAGTGAGAGAAACACTAGGGAAGAATTTCTTTAGCCGCCCAATTTGTTCGGTTAGGGTTTTAATTCGGATGAACCCTGCGTTTTCCAAACGAAAGTTCTCAATCTTGATATGCTTTAAATCCTGTTCCAGGTTTGGATACTCTGAAAAAGGAATGGCGTTTTGACTCTGAAAACTGGTCAGGTATTCAGAGGTCTTCTTTAGAGCTCTTTGTGCCTCTTCAAAAGGCAAAGGCAAAAGCTCCATGATTTGCTCCGCCACATAAGGAGAATACGCAAAGGGCGCAATCTGAGAAAGCAGTTCTGGAAATTCCAGTTCGATTAAATCGTCGGTTTTTATTTGCACAGTGCAAAAATAGCAAAACTTACGGTTTTTCCTTTTTTTAGTTTCCGCCTTGTGCTTATCTTTGAAACTCGAAACCTCGCTTATTGCCTTATGAACAGTTGGAACACGCTTTTAGAGTCCTTAGAATCGGATGCTCAGTACCAAGAACTTCGAAGTGCTCTTGATTTAGAGTATGAGAAAGCCACCGTTTATCCTAAGAAAGAGCACCTGTTTCGGGCGCTTGAAATCACACCGTTTGAAGAAGTAAAAGTGGTGATTGTAGGGCAAGATCCTTACCATGGAGTAGGACAAGCCAACGGGCTTAGTTTTTCTGTGGATGAAAACGTAAAACTTCCGCCTTCGCTTCGCAATATATTTAAGGAACTTCAGTCGGATCTTGGGATAGAGAGGGTTTCTGGAGATTTGCAGCCGTGGGCAAGACAAGGTGTTCTTCTGTTAAACTCCGTTCTGAGTGTTCGTGAGGGAAGTCCAGGCTCGCATCAGTTTTTAGGATGGGAGAAGTACACCGATCAATTTCTTTCCCATTTAAGTAAGAACAAAGACCGCGTTATTTTCGTGCTCTGGGGCGCACAGGCCCAAAAGAAATTGCCCCTTATTGATTCCACCAAGCACTTGGTCCTTCAAAGTGCCCACCCTTCGCCACTCTCAGCCTATCGAGGCTTTTTTGGAAGCAAAGTTTTTTCAAAGATCAATGCGGATTTAGAGGCTAGGGGGCTTGCTCCTATGGATTGGTTATAGGCGTCGGGTACACCTTAATTTTTGCAGAATAAGGAAGCGCATTTTTTTCCAGTTGAGTTTTGGGATAAGGATTTACCTCGACAAGCTCAAAGGTATAGCCCTCGAATTCAAGTTTGGAGAGGGCTTTGGCTCCAATGGAGAGGATTCGCCAATCGTTTTTCGTATCATTTACCGCTATGTTAACTGCGATTTGTACATTTCCGGCCCAAACACAGTTGACATCTAAGGGACATCTACTGTCTCCTACGACTTTTGCGAATTCAAGGAAAACGACATCTTCCCTGTTTCCTTCCGTAGAGAATTTAAGAGTGCCCGACTTCGCTAGTTCTAAAGTGAGCGTTTGGCTTTGGGGCGTATCTTTTTGAGTGGTGCTTGGAGATGGGGTTTCTGCTTTTTTTCTAGATTGGCAGCTTGCTAAAAATAAAGTGAGAGCGAGCACAAATAGGACAAAAGTAAAACTGCGGCTAATTGAATTTTTAATGGCATTCATCTCTAAGGGGTTTTTAAAATTAAAAGAGATCGTACACAACTACAAATAACATGGCGAGCGCTACCACAAAATTAAATCCTGTTCCGTAAAAGAAGCCTATTAAAGCGCCTTTCATGGATCGAACCGCTTTCTTGGTGTCGGTTCGATCGTGCAAAAGCTCGCCGACGAAGACGCCTAAAAACATACCAATTAAAAAACCAAAAGGAACCGGTATAAACAAGAGTCCCACAAAAGTACCAATCACGGAGCCAATGGAGCCCCATCGCGTTCCACCGTATTTTCGGGTGGTCCTAGCCGGAATTACATAATTTAGGATCACTGCAACCACGGTCAGAAAGGAAAAGATCCAAACAAAAGTCATGGAAAGACTTGCGTCGGTTCCGAATTTATAAATTAACAGTCCGCAAAGACTTAGAAGCAGTCCCGGAAGTACCGGTAGAAAGGTTCCTAGTAGGCCTACCACAAGCAAAACAAGGCTAATAAGTACGATAATTCCGTAGTCCATATTCTCAAATTATCGTTAAATTTACAGAATTGCAAGGAATTCACAAGCGATTTCGTTAATTTTGTACTCGTGGAGCAAGAATTAAATAAAACCCTCGATTTACTGCAGCTAATCAGCGACAAGATTCATTATTTTGTGAAAGATTACATCTATGATGGATGGATGCTTCAGGTGCTGGCCAAGTTTCTGTTTTTAGGACTTTTGGTCTTTGTGTTAGATTTCCTATTAAAGCATGTCGTTAGCTTTGTGTTTCGTCAATTTTCGAACGAAAAGGTCTATCCTTTAATAAAAGCGATTTCTCAATCGAGGATCACCTATTCCCTTGCTCACCTGATCACTCTTTCCTTTGCGCAGATGGCTTTGTATTCCGTTTTCTGGAGACATAAGTACAGTCACCAATACCTAGAGAGAATCATAGGTCTAGTGATTGTGGTGGTCATTGCCAATTTAGCGGCCCGATTCTTAAAAGCAATTCAATATTATTACACCTATAAGGGTGATTATTACCGCATTGTAGCGATTAATGCTATTTCTCAAACCTTAAAAACGGTAGGGATTTTTATCTTTACTCTGCTGGCAATAAGTGTCATCTTTGGAATTAAAGCCACGACCATTCTAACCAGTCTAGGTGCGATTACGGCGGTACTTGTTCTCGTGTTCCGAGATACGATCCTTGGGTTTATGACCGGGATTCATGTCGCGACCTCGAAAAGCTTAAAGGTGGGAGACTGGATCGGGATTCCCAAATACAACCTAGAGGGGATCATTGAGGACATTAATATTATTACGACCAAAATTGCAAACTTCGACAAAACGATTTCTACTATTCCTACCTATGATTTGCTTTCCACGGAAATTCGGAACAATCAGATCATGGCGGAAGGGAACAAGCGAAGAATAAAGCGCTCCATTATCTTTAACATTAATTCTTTTAAATTTATTGATCAAGAGCTTTTAGGCCAGCTCAAGAAAGTGAATTTATTATCTCACTATCTTGAGAATGTTTCCCTCGAAATTGAAAAAGAAAAGCAAGCGCATCCGAACCCAGCAGAAGCCATTAACGGAAGACAACTTACCAATATTGGCGTCTTTCGAAAATATGCTCTGGAGTATTTGAAGCAAGATCCGGATATTGATCCCGACGAAATGATCCTCGTGCGTCAGCTAGAGAACACGCCGCAGGGACTTCCTCTAGAGGTCTATTGTTTTGCAAACAAAGCAGGACTTACCGATTTTGAAACCATACAAGCCGATATTTTTGACCATTTGCTAACGGCAGCAAAACTTTTCGAACTAGAAATTTCGCAGGTAAGTTACTACTAGATTCCAGAGGAATTTAATGGGATTAATTCACTGCGTTCAATGCATAGAGAATCATGACAAAATTAAGTGTTAACATTAACAAAATAGCGACCATTCGCAATGCAAGAGGGGCCGATACCCCGAGCGTTACCGAGGCTGCGAAAAAAATTCAATCATTTGGAGCCCAGGGGATTACGATTCATCCAAGACCAGACGAAAGGCACATTACCCGCAAAGATGTTTATGACCTAAAGCCCCTGGTGTATACGGAGTTTAATATTGAGGGCAATCCCGAATCCTTTTTTATCGACATGGTAAAGAAGGTGAAACCTGAGCAAGTAACCCTGGTTCCCGATTTGCCCGATGCAATCACCTCCAATCAAGGGTGGGACTGCGTGACGCACAAAGACTTTTTAACAGAAGTCATTGCCGAGTTTAAAAAGGCAGGAATTCGGACTTCCATCTTTTTGGATCCAAATCCAGACATGGTCGAGGCCGCTTTTTCCACGGGGACCGATCGAATTGAACTTTACACAGAAGCGTACGCTTCTGGGTATGCCCAAAATAGAGAAAAGGCACTAGCGCCTTACATCGAGACTGCTCTACGAGCTCAGGAATTTGGTCTTGGAATCAATGCGGGGCACGATCTTTCGCTAGAGAATCTTCAGTACTTTAAGCAGAATCTTCCGGGACTTCTGGAAGTCTCGATTGGACATGCTTTGATTTCAGAAGCGCTTTATATGGGACTTGAAAACACCATACAAGCCTACCTGAAAAGACTCTCTTAATTCCTTTTTTTTTTTCACTTTAAATAGGCCTTGCGACTTGCAGGGGTAAATTAGAACAATGGAAATTCTTAATTCAAAAATATACGGCAGTCAGCTTGAGACAACTCCTGTACTTGTTTTTCATGGTCTTTTTGGCATGCTAGACAATTGGGGAAGTTTTGGAAAAGCTCTAGGGGAGTATTTCCCTGTGCATTTGATCGATCTTCGTAACCATGGCAAGAGCTTTCACTCTGCGGAAATTAGCCATGATTTAATGGCAGAGGACATTCGTACGTACATGGAGAGCCATCAAATGGAGAAAGTCATTTTGCTTGGACATTCCTTAGGGGGAAAAGCCGTGATGCAGTTCTCTATTCTTTATCCTGAGCTTGTGGAGAAACTCATTGTAGTGGATATGGGACCTAAAGCCTATCCGCCTCACCACCAAGCGATTTTAAAAGCGCTCAACAGTGTGGATTTTCAACCGGGACTTTCGCGGCAAGACGTCGATTCGATCCTCGTAAACCACGGACTGGAAAAGTCCGTCATTCAGTTTTTGGCAAAGAATTTAACTTGGAAAGAGCCCGGACTACTTTCCTGGCGATTTAATTTGAAAGTCTTAACGGAGAAATACCATGATCTCGTAGGCAATCCCATTCGATACGGCGTTTTTGAGGGTCCTACCTTGTTTGTCAAAGGAGAAAAATCCAATTATCTTCTTCCACAAGATTCCTTTCAAATTAAGCAGCAATTCCCAAATTCAAAAGTAGTCGAAGTCCCGAAAGCAGGGCATTGGGTGCAAAGTGAAAATCCGGTGGATTTCAATAAAGAAGTCTTTGAATTTCTTTCGGTCCCTTCGGTATCTTAGCCCTACTTATTTCGCTTAATCCGTCTCTCCTTTACGAGAAGGGAAGACAGCAAACAGAGGGCAGAGAAGGGAAACGAAAACCTTGTTTTGTATTGGTTTTTAGCTCGAAGGTAAGAATGGCTAAAGTACGCTGCTTCGGGGTTTTTTAATTATCTTTGCCAAGAACGCAAAATTTAAAATTTTACGCCCCATGATTGCAGTTACCGGCGCCACAGGTCTACTAGGTCGAGTCCTCGTGTTTGATCTTATTCGCGAAGCACAAGAGGTTCGTGCTCTTTGCCGCGCCTCAAGTGACCTAAGGGCCGTTAAAGATGCTTTTTTCTTATACCACGGGGGAACGCAAAAGCTCTGGGAGCAAATTGAGTGGGTAGAGGTGGATTTTAAGGACCTCGATACCCTGGAAAAAGCTCTTGTAGGCGTAAAAAGTGTTTACCACTGCATGGGAGAAGTTTCTTTTGATCCCAGGAAAGAAGAAAAGATTTATCAGACCAACGCAGAGGGAATCCAAAACCTTCTTTATGCGATCGAAAATTCACAGGTAGAGTCTCTTTTACACGTGAGCTCCATTGCGGTTTTAGACGGGCATAATGCAGAGGGAGAAGTGGACGAAACGTGTGATTTTAATCCCAAACTTACCCATTCTTCGTACGCAATTTCAAAACACATGGCAGAGTTGGAAGTCATGCGCGCTTCAGCAGAAGGCTTAAGAGTAATTGTGGTGAATCCAGGAATCATTCTCGGTTCCGGAAACTGGAAGCAAAGCAGCGGAGAGCTTTATTCTCGTTATAAAGACTTGCCTTTTGCTCCTCCAGGCATTTCCAGTTATGTCGATGTAAGGGACGTCTCTAAAGCGTCTCGCCTCTTAATGAACTCAGAGCCGAAGAATGAGCGCTATATACTTGTTTCAGAAAGCAAACCCAATCTGTGGGTTGCGAATCATATACGGGCAGCCTTCCAAAAAAAAGAGGCCAAAGTTTTACCTGCCTTTGTTTTAAAACTAGGCGTAGGACTTCAGTTCCTATTAGGGTGGCTTGTTCCATCGCTACGAATGCTCAATTCCGTAAATGTAAAAGCCCTTTGTTCGAGCAGCAAAGTGAGCAGCGAACAGTTTAAGAACGAATTTAATTTTGAGTTCATACCGGTAGAAGAAAGCCTTAATTACCATCTTGATCATTATATAAACAAAGACAAATCCTCACTTTTATGAATGTAACTGAATTTCTAAAAGCAAACACCCAGAAATATCCCACGCGTCCGGCGATTGGCTTTAAAAAAGACGAGGAGTGGAAGGAGCTTTCTTGGATGGATTTTTCTCGTATCGTGTACAAAACGGCCAACGCCTTAAAAGAGTTTGGAATTAAAAACGGAGATCATGTCGGAATTTATTCCGACAATTCTGCAGAATGGATTGTTTTTGATTTAGCTACAATGGCCTTAGGGGCCGTGAGCGTTCCGCTTTATTCGACCGCGAATGCAGAGCAGGTTTCTTACATCCTGCAGGAAGCCAAGGTTCGCGTCCTACTTGTCGGAAACCAAGAGCAGTATGATCTGGCTTTTGATTTAATGGAAAATGGCCTAGAAATCGAACAGCTTATTTTGGCCAAGAAGAGAATTTGGACGAAGAAAACCAAAAGTGTTTACCTAGACGAGTTCATTAAAAAGGCGAGCGAAACCTTAGAGATTGAGCCAAAAGAGCACGAAGATCTAGCGACCCTTATTTATACCTCTGGAACCACAGGAGAACCGAAAGGAGTGATGCTCACCCACGGAAATTTCACAAAGGCCATCGCGGCGCATTTTGAGTTTTTTAAATTTCAATCCTTTGAAAAGGAGCATTCGCTTGCATTTCTGCCTTTAACGCATGTCTTCGAAAGAAGCTGGACTTTGCTTTGCCTTACAGGGGCTGCCAAAGTAAGTTTCTTAGAAAATACCAAATTGATAGCCTCTGCGCTTACGGAGGTAAAGCCCACCCTTATGTGCGCGGTTCCACGCTTCTATCAGAAAATCTATGCAGGCGTTCACGGGATGGTGGAGAAATCCTCACCTGTAAAGAAAAAGCTCTTTGCTTGGGCACTTAAAGCGGGTACGGAGCGCGCTGAGATTTTACGATTGGAAGGAAAGCCTTCGCTTTCTCTTCGTGTAAAGTATGCAATTGCGAACGGTTTAGTGTTTCAAAAGATTAAAAATAAAATGGGAGGAAACCTATGGTTTATGCCTTGCGGCGGAGCGTCCATTTCTCCTGAAGTGACAAAGTTTTTTGCGGCCCTAGGCATTCCTATGACCGTAGGGTATGGACTTACCGAAACCACAGCGACCCTTACCGCTTTTCCTCGTACTCGCTATGAGCACGGCTCTTGTGGAATCCCCCTGAATGGAACCGAAATCAAAATAGGTCCAGAGGATGAAATTCTTGTGAAAGGTCCCGGAATTATGAAAGGATATTACAAGAAACCGGAGGAGACCGATCATGTTTTTACTTCCGACGGTTGGTTTCGAACCGGCGATGCAGGGAAAATAGATTCAAAAGGGAATCTTTACATTACCGATCGTATCAAGGACTTAATGAAAACCTCCAACGGGAAGTACTTAGCTCCCCAATTGATTGAAAATATACTTTTGAATGACGAGGATATCTCTCAAGTGATGCTCATTGCAGAAGGTCGACCGTTTGCAAGTGCTATTGTTGTTCCTAATTTTGAAGTGATTGAATCTAAACTTACAAGTTTAAATATAACCCCAGGAGATTGGGAAGAAGTCACCAAGAATTCTAGATTGCACGAGTATTACAGCGAAAGAATTGGCGAGTTGCAAAAGGGATTGCAAGGTCATGAAAAAATCAAGAAATTCATTTTGCTTCCAAAAGAATTTGAAATTGAGTCGGGTGAGATTACCCCGACTTTAAAAGTCAAAAGAAAAGTGGTGCTCGAGAAGTACCATACAGAAATTGAGAAATTGTACAAAGCTTAAGTCCTTCCAGAAAGAGACAAGTTTGAATCAAATAGAAAAAGAAATGCATACCGAATTTTTGGCCTTGTTTGAGGCAAAGGTTTTTTCAACAAGTGTAAAACAAATGGCTCCCAGCAATATTGCCCTTGTGAAATATTGGGGGAAATACGCAGGGCAAATTCCAGCGAATCCAAGCATTAGCTACACGCTTAAGAATTGCAACACCCAAACGGAAATGAGTTTTGATACGGAGAAGCCTTTTGGGGTGGAGCTCTATCTAGCAGGGGAAAAGAACCCGGCATTTTCAAAGAAAATTGAAACTTATTTTAAAACCATTCAGGCTTATTTGCCTTGGATCACAAAAGGGTTCTACGAAATCCACACAGAAAACTCCTTTCCTCATAGTTCGGGAATTGCGTCTTCTGCCTCTGGATTTGCAGCCTTAGCTAAATGTCTGATGGCTCTAGATGAGAAGTTTGGATCTACCCTTTCCCAAGAACAGAGTCTCCAAAAGGCTAGTTTCTTAGCCAGACTCGGAAGTGGAAGTGCCGCTCGAAGTCTGCACGAAGGACTTGTGGTTTGGGGAGAAATCCCAGAAATGGAAAAAAGCTCCTCTCTTTACGGACTTCCTTATCCTTCTAGCGAAGTTCATCCCCTCTTTAGATCCTTTAACGATTGGGTTCTATTAATTCACGAAGGTGAGAAAAGTGTAAGTTCTACAGTCGGACATTCCCTTATGAACGACCATCCTTATGCAGAGCGTCGCTTTGAAGAAGCAAGAGAGAACTTAAGTGAACTCTTAAGAATATTAAAAGCAGGGGATCTACAGGCTTTCATTAAACTTGTGGAGCATGAGGCTCTTACTCTTCATGCGCTCATGATGATGAGTAATCCGGCTTATCTTTTAATGAAGTCGGGAACTCTTGAGGTGATTAATGAAATTTGGAATTTCAGAAAAGAAACGGGACATCCCCTTTTTTTCACTTTAGATGCAGGAGCGAATGTCCATTTGCTTTTCCCACAGAACGAATCTAGAGAGGCCATCACCACCTTTATTGAAACCAGGTTAAAGCCACTCACCCAAAAAGGAGGCATTGTAAAAGACGAAATGGTTTTTTAACCCTTTCAAAAAAGAAGATTAATAGAAAATTAGAGACAACCGTAAATTCATAGAGGAATGAAAATAGGATTATTAGGCGGAGGCCAGCTCGGACGAATGCTCATTCAAGAAGCTTTAAAATACGACGATCAGTGGTTCACGCTCGATCCCGCTAAGGATGCACCTTGCCACACGATTTCTGATTTTACGCAGGGCGATTTTAATAACTATCAAACGGTTCTAGACTTTGGAGAGGGGAAAGACGTGGTGTCCATTGAGATTGAGCATGTGAACGTCGAAGCGCTCTTTGAACTGGAAAAAACAGGAGTCGAGGTAATCCCTAGACCTAGAATCATTCAGATTATCCAACAAAAAATTCTGCAAAAAGAGTTTTACAAGGAGAAGGGAATTCCGTCTCCTAAATTTCAAGCTGTGCAGTCTAAAACAGAAATCGATTTTGAATTCCCTTTCGTACAAAAGCTCAATACAGGCGGGTACGATGGCAAGGGCGTTCAAGTGATTCGTTCAGAGGAAGATTTAGAAAAACTATGGGATGCCCCCTCTGTGATTGAATCCCTGGTCGATATTGAAAAAGAACTTTCCGTCATTGTAGCTCGCAATCAAAAGGGAGAAGTGGCGGTTTTCCCTGTCACGGAAATGCTTGCAGATCCCGTTCTAAACTTACTTGATTTTAATCTTTGTCCAAGCGACATTTCTTTGGATGCAGCCTCCCAAATTGAAATGATTGCAAAGCAATTCCTTCAAGCTGCAGAATCTCCCGGCTTATTTGCTATTGAACTCTTTTTAGATAAAAAGGGGAAAGTTTGGGTAAATGAAACTGCGCCAAGGCTTCATAACTCAGGGCACCAAACGCAAGAGGGGAATTTTAATTCCCAGTTTGAGCAGATGTATCGAGTGCTTAAAAATCTTCCGTTAGCCAGTACCAAGGAAAAAGGCTATTCCGGCATGTTAAATTTAGTAGGAGAGGCAGGGTATTCAGGACCTGTTCTCTACGAAGGACTAGACAATCTCCTTTCTAGACCCAATACGTATGTTCACCTTTATGGCAAGACAGAGACGAAACCAGGTCGTAAAATGGGACACGTGAACGTGGTTGCGGAAAATAGAGAAGAGTTAATCCAGGAGCTCTTAGAGCTGAAGAAAGTAGTACGAGTGATTTCGAAATAGGACTCCGTTTTTTTTGGTAGGTCCATCGGGGTTTTGCTGATTTTAATTTACAAGCTATTTAAATGGCCACTTCCGCGCATTCGTTTGGTAGCCTAATTTTTTTATATTTTCATTATCTTTGAAAACTAAACAAGTAGATATGGTAGGAATCATCATGGGTTCGCAGAGCGATCTTAGAATTATGCAAGGTGCAGCAGACATATTAAAAACCCTTGAGGTCCCTTATGAATTGACCGTTGTGTCGGCGCATCGTACCCCTAAAAGAATGTTTGATTACGCCTCAAGAGCGAAAGAAAGAGGACTTCGTGTGATTATTGCAGGAGCAGGGGGCGCTGCCCATTTGCCAGGAATGGTCGCGAGTGAAACCACATTGCCAGTAATTGGGGTGCCTATTCATTCAAGCAATTCAATTGACGGATGGGACTCCATCCTTTCCATTCTTCAAATGCCAGCTGGGATTCCAGTAGCCACCGTCGGATTGGACGGCGCAGTGAATGCAGGTCTTTTGGCTGCAAAAATTATCGGCAGTTTTGATGAGGCTATCTCGAATAGACTTTCAGAGTATCAAAAAGGACTAGAGACCAAAGTACTTGGAACTGTGCAGGCGCTTAAAGAGCAGCATCCGAACGGATACGACCTTTAGTGTAACCACTTATAAGCTCCTGGAAACTCACGATTCCAGTACGCTTCGTTGTGTTTCCCATCAGGGTGAACTTTGTAATACATGTTTTTCGTTTTTACTCCTCTATCTTTTAGTAAAGTAATCACCTTTGAGGTGTCTTTTCCCATGTCAAAGGATTCCTTTTCCCCTTCAATGAAATAGTATCGCTGTTTCCTCAGCGAGTGATCCGATTCTTTTATATAGGTCATTAAAGGTTCACGATTGAACCAAAATGCGGAACTAAAAGCGAGGATGTTTCCAAAAGTATCGGGGTATTTCACACCGCCGTAAACCGATATTAGTGCACCTAAAGAACTTCCACCAAGGGTCGTATTCTTGCGTGAAGCTTTAGTACGGTAATGAGAATCAATATAAGGTTTTAAAGTCTCCACGACAAAGGCGAGATATTCATCTCCGCTTCCTCCTGCTTTGTACTCTTCGTTTTTAAAAGGAGAGAGTTCATCCATCCGTTTTTCTCCTCCGTTGTCTATCCCTACGACAATACTCTCAGCATATCCTTCTTTCGAAAGGGTATTAAGCGTCTCGTCTACTCCCCATTCCCCTGCATAGGATGTGGCCTTGTCAAAAAGGTTTTGTCCATCGTGCAAGTATAGAACTGGAAACTTTTTATTCGATGAGGTATACGAAGGAGGTAGATAGATCCAAATTCTTCGTTCTCGATTTAATTGAGGAATTTTAAAGTTCTCAGAGAGAATATGAACGTTTTTTTCTCTTGTAGAACTTGAATGCTCTTGCGCTGTGGCCGTGCCAAGCATTCCAATCGCCATGAGAAGGGGTAAAAATTTCATCTTTTTGGTTTTACGATTCAAAAAACTCCATTAAATCTTTGTAGTTCTTTTGGTTTACGCCGTGTCCACTTACATATTCACGGAAAGTGAAATAGCATCCAAAATCATAAAGCATTTCTGCTCCTTTTGAGCCCCATTCTAAAGGAATTGTGACATCGTCAGTTCCATGAGATACGAAAAAGCGAAGGTGTTCCAAACGCTTTTTTTCTTTGACTCTTTGGGTCAGAAGTCTATTTTCGGGATAAGCAGAAAGCAAAGCTACTTTTGAGAATTGCTCTGGATAAGTAAGGGAGAGGGCATAACTTAGAATTCCCCCTTGACTAAACCCGCACAAATGCGATGGGGTCGTATTGTCAAGCTTATAGCGTTCTCGAATTTCTTTAATCGAGTTCATCACGGCATTGAGAGAATCGGTTGCCTCAGGAACATCCACCAGACGTTCCAGATCCATGAAGTCAATCGAATACCATGCGTAGCCCTCAATGGGGGCGTTTAACGGCGCTCTAAAGCTTACAATGATCCAGTCCGAGGGTAAGTCCGGTGTAAAAGCAAAAAGGTCCTCCTCGTGGCTTCCATAGCCGTGGAGTAAAAATAATATGGGGGTAGCGGGAGTGATTGTTTCAGGTTCCCTTACTAAGTGATCTAATACCATAGCCCAAAGGTAAAGATTTTCTTTAAAAAGAGAGAGAATCATTGTCCCTTACATTTGGCTACGAAGTTAAAAAGCCGAATTTTTTACGATTCGGCTTAGTTTGTATATTTCTTGTGAAAAGACTAGTTAGATTGCTTTAAGAATGAAGTAATTCTTTTTCCCTTTCTGTAGCAAAAGGAATTTCCCATCGATTAAATCGCTTTCCGTGCATTGAAACTCGGCATCCACTTTCACTTTGTTGACCGAAATACTTTGTCCTTTTAGTTCTCTTTGTGCTTCGCTTTTGGATTTTAAAAAGCCACTCAACTCCGATAAAACATCGGTTAAGTTACTATCAAAAAGATCTGCTTTTGAAACTTCTTTTTGAGGAACCCCTTCAAAAACTTCCAAAAAAGTTTCTTCTTCAAGTTCAACTAAGTCAGAGGCCGTGGAACGTCCAAAGAGAATCTCAGAGGCTTTAACCGCCTTCTCGTATTCTTGCTCTCCGTGCACCCACGTGGTGACTTCCTTCGCCAAGGTCTTTTGAAGTTTGCGCTCGTGCGGGGCTTCTTTATGAAGGGTAATTAAATCCGTAATGGTCTGTTGATCTAAAAACGTGTAGAACTTAATAAAGCGCTCACTATCCTGATCGCTTGAATTTAACCAAAATTGGTAAAATTTATACGGGGAGGTTCTTTTTTTATCGAGCCAGTAATTTTCACCGCTTTCTGATTTTCCAAATTTAGTTCCGTCCGCTTTGGTAATGAGGGGCACCGTTAAGGCGAAGGCTTCTCCTTGCACTTTTCTACGGATTAGTTCGGATCCTGTGGTGATGTTTCCCCACTGGTCGGAACCGCCCATTTGTAGTTTTACATTCTTCTCTTTGTATAAGTGCAGGAAATCATATCCTTGCAATAGTTGGTAAGTGAATTCAGTAAAACTCATTCCGTCAGCACCGTCTTGGCCTGAAAAACGCTTTTTTACAGAGTCTTTCGCCATCATGTAATTAACCGTTAAATGCTTTCCGATGTCTTTAACGAAATCTAGAAAGGTAACTTCCTTCATCCAGTCATAGTTGTTCACCAATTCTGCACGATTCTCTCCTGAACCTTCAAAGTCTAGGAAACGAGAAAGCTGGCCTTTCAAACATTCTACATAGTGATTAAGGGTCGCCTCGTCCAAAAGGTTCCTTTCCGAGGATTTCCCAGAAGGGTCACCAATCATACCTGTCGCTCCACCCACAAGTGCGATGGGCTTGTGGCCATGCTGCTGGAAATGAGCAAGAACTTTAATGGGAATAAGACTCCCTATGTGCAAAGAATCGGCCGTGGGGTCAAACCCGATATAGGCAGAGGTCATCTCTTTATTGAGTTGATCTTCGGTTCCTGGCATCATGTCGGCGTAAAGGCCGCGCCATTTTAATTCTTCGATAAAAGGATTCATTATTCTAAATTTATAACGTGCAAAATTAGTAAATACTTCCTAGAGCGCCTAATTAAACCTAACATGCTTTTAGCCACTTTCCTTTAAAGGTTCCATTCTTTGCCTAGGAGTGAGCAGCCCCCTTATCTCTAGTTTCATTAAGTTCCTCACTCTTATTTTGAAGTGGAATTTTTGTGGGTTTCTTCAATTCTAAGGACTTGCTGTGGAAGGTTCGATTTACACTTTATTTTTTCGTAAATTTGTCTTTTAAATGACGAAATCAAAGCTCCTTTTGCTCATTCAAAAAGCGCGTGAAAAAGACCAAAAAGCGCAGACTCAACTCATTAATTTGTATTGGGTAGCGGTCTTCTCTTATGTCTTAAAGAAAGTTGGGGATAAGAACGATGCAGATGAAATCACCGTGAAGGTGTTTTCGAAAGTCTTAGGCAAACTCGATTATTTTGATCCGCAGTTTGAATTTAAAACGTGGGTTTTGACCATTGCACAGAACACGACGATTGATTTTTGGAGAAAAAAGAGTCGGGAGACGAAAGACTTGCATACCAATTTAGAAGAAGTGCATAATGAATTTGCACAATCTCCCGAGGAACTCATGATTAGTCTAGAAGAGCAGTCGGAGATTAGGCAGATTCTCTCCACCATGGATAAAAGCTATCAGCAAATTATAACGCTTCGCTTTTACGAAGAGAAGAGCATTAAAGAGATTGCCGAGGAATTAGGACTCTCGGTTTCGAATACAAAGGTTCGAATTATGCGAGCCAAAAAGGTCCTAGCGGAATTATTAAAGAAATAAAAAAGCAGGCGAAAGCGTGCAGACTATTATGGAAGAGCAATTAATGACCCCAAATACAACGATACAAAAACCGAAATGGATTCGGGTGAAACTCCCAACCGGTAAAAACTACCGGGAACTTCGTTCCTTAGTGGATAAATACAAACTTAATACGATTTGCCAAAGTGGGAGCTGTCCTAACATGGGTGAATGTTGGGGAGAGGGGACGGCCACGTTCATGATCCTTGGAAATATTTGTACGCGTAGTTGTGGTTTTTGCGGCGTTAAGACTGGGAAGCCACTCGATGTCAACTGGGATGAACCTGAGAAAGTAGCACGATCTATTAAGCTTATGAAAATTAAGCATGCAGTTCTTACCTCTGTAGACCGTGATGACTTGAAAGACATGGGATCCATTCTATGGGCAGAAACCGTGAATGCGGTGAGAAGAATTTCCCCGGGAACCACAATGGAGACGTTAATCCCAGACTTCCAAGGCGTTCATAAACATATCGATCGCATGCTTGAGGTGGCACCCGAGGTGATTTCCCATAACATGGAAACTGTAAAACGATTAACAAGAGAAGTACGGATTCAGGCGAAGTATGAACGTAGCCTTGATGTGCTTCGTTACTTGAAAGACTCAGGTCAAAGAAGAACCAAGACGGGTCTAATGTTAGGACTTGGAGAAGAGAAAGACGAAGTCCTAAGAACCATCGAAGACATTCGCGAAGCGAAAGTAGATGTGATCACGATAGGACAATATTTACAACCTAGTAAAAACCATTTGCCCGTAAAGCGATTTGTAAGTCCTGAAGAATTTGAAGAGTACCGCGAATTTGCTTTAGGGTTAGGGTTCCGACACGTGGAGAGCTCTCCTTTGGTAAGAAGTTCTTACCACGCCGAAAGACACTTATTGTAATTACTAAGTACGACAGAAAATATATAGAGAGCGACCTTTTGGGTCGCTTTCTTTTTTATAAAGCTTTAGAATATTTTTTTTAACTTTAAAAACACCAAAAAATAAAAAAATATGAAATTAACATTCTTCAGCGCGCTTTTGTTTGCCAGTATTGCGCTCGTGTCCTGTCAGAAAAAGACAGATTCTAAAGTATTGGAACCCGAGGTGAGTTCGGATTCTGTTACCGTTGAACAGGCTCAACTTCATACCAAAGTCCTAGAGTATGATGCCAATGGAATTAGTCATAAAGGCTATGTGGCGTACGATTCTACGCGCGCAGGATCGCTCCCGATTGTACTGGTAATTCCGGAATGGTGGGGCTTAAATGACTATGCGAAAGGCAGGGCCGATCAATTAGCCAATTTAGGGTATTACGCAGTGGCGCTAGACTATTACGGCAATGGAAAGGCAGTTGAAAACCCTGAAGAGGCGCAAAAAGAAGCGACTGTGTTCTACCAAGATCCCTCGAAAGGGCAGGCTATCTATCAGGCCGTGAAAGCCACTTTAGCGAAAGATTCGAAGGCGGATGGAAGTAAAATAGCCGTGATGGGTTACTGTTTTGGAGGAGCGCAAGCGCTGAATCTCGGTCGCCAAAACCAGGAGTTAAAAGGAGTGGTAAGTTTCCATGGAAATCTTCAAACGGGCGTCAAACCGACAAATTCAAAAGTGAAATACCTCGTGCTGAATGGGGAGGCGGATAATTTTGTACCGGCGGAAGAAATCGCCGCTTTTAAGAAAGAAATGGATTCTGCGAAGATTGATTATAAGTTTGTGAACTACCCAGGCGCAGTGCACGCCTTTACCAATCCTGCTTCAACAGAAGTAGGGAAGAAGTTTGATATGAACATTGCCTACAACAAAGAGGCAGATGAGAAATCTTGGGAAGAAATGAAAGCCTTTTTCTCCTCCATTTTCCAATAGAAAGGAAATACTTTTACTGCAATAAAATTAGGCCCGCTTCAAAATTGAAGCGGGCCTAATTGCTTAAGTAAAATGAAATAAATGATTTATTCTCTAAAGTACTGACGTAGTTTCCACGCCATCGTCTCGTGATCTGTCATAAGACCCGTTAAGAAGTCGGCAGTCCCTGCATCCCCATATTTGGTGTCGGCACTATCCACATATTTACGTAGGGCTTTTACAATCTTTTCATGATCACCCACAAGCTCTTTTAACATCATTTGATTCGTTGGAATTTTGCCTGGTGTTTCCTTAATCTGAGAATTTGCAATAAATTCACTCATTGTACCGTCCGCAATTCCTCCAAGGGTGCTAATGCGTTCTGCCACTTGATCAATGGCGACTTCTAATGCGGTGTACTGCGCTTCGAAAAGCTCATGCAATTCTAAGAAATCAGGACCGTTTAAGTTCCAATGGAATTTTCTCAATTTAATATATAGGACGTTCCCGTCCGCAAGAACTTTGTTAAGAAGTTCATGTAAAGATTTTAAATTTTTGGCTGAAATGCCTAAGTCTACTTTCATAATTGTGTTTTTGTATGACAAAGATAAATAGGATGTTTGGCTATAGCTTTATAAAATTTAGCACGATGTTTATAGAGTTTTCTATGTGGGGGTCTCTTGTTTGATGAATTTATTTTTTTTTAAAGAAAAAGGAATAAACCTACTAGTGCATTTCAAATTATTAATAACGACATCAATTTAATTCCAGATCGCGATCGATTTCTCAGTCAAAATTCCGACCTTTCCTTAATGAAAGCAGTGATTATTGCCGTGGGTGGAGAAATTCTTTCTGGCGACACCCTAGATACCAATTCGAATTTTATAGCCACGGAATTGAAAAAGATTGGAGTTGCTCTGGAAGCTATTCTTACGGTAAAGGACGAACTTGCCGAAATCGTATCGGCATTAGGTCGCGCATTTGAAAGGGCGGATCTCGTTTTAACCACGGGTGGACTCGGGCCTACCAAGGACGATCAAACGCTATTGGCCATTGGGCGTTATTTCGGAGTAAGTTCTGCCATTGATCCGGCAACCTATGAGCATTTGAAGTCTATCCTTGAAAAGAGAAACAGGTCCTACCTTCTCGATTTGAATAAGAACCAAGCGCTCGTACTAGAGGGAGCAAAAGTCTTTCAGAACGAACATGGAACCGCCCCCTGTCAAATGATGGAAAAAGAGGGGAAGATTGCGATTTGTATGCCCGGCGTTCCCTACGAAGTGAAACCCCTAGTGAAGGATCAGATTATTCCCTACCTGTCTTCTCGATTTTCCTTGCCTTTTTTTGTGACG
This sequence comes from Chryseobacterium sp. A321, assembly GCF_054489265.1. Taxonomy (NCBI): domain Bacteria; kingdom Pseudomonadati; phylum Bacteroidota; class Flavobacteriia; order Flavobacteriales; family Weeksellaceae; genus Chryseobacterium; species Chryseobacterium sp. A321. The sequence continues at coordinate 1,352,113 of NZ_JBTMWZ010000001.1, forward strand.
AGGACCGTTTCTGTCTCCGGTATCCCAGAGAGCGAACTTTCTAATCTTATTGAAGAGTGGGAGCTTTCGCTACCCCAGCATTTGAGTCTTTCGTACCTACCGGTGGAAGGTCGAATCAAATTGCAATTGAGTGGATCTGGCAACAATCTAGAATTGTTGAAAAAGGAGCTTACCGATACGTTTGAACCGATCCGATCTCTTTTAGCGCCCTTTGTATTTTCGTGGGATGGAAGTAGTATTGAGGCTGTACTTCACACTTTGCTCCAGAAAGAGAAGTTGACTTTAAGTGTAGCCGAGAGCTGCACTGGAGGAACCATTTCTAGTTGCCTTGTAAGTGTTCCCGGAATATCCGCCCATTATCTTGGGGGAATCGTGCCCTACGATACAAGTCAGAAAGTAAAGCTATTGGGTGTTCGTGAAAAGACAATCCAGGAGTTCGGTGTCGTCTCTTCTGAAGTGGCAAAGGAAATGAGTTTGTGCTGTCAAAAATTCTTCGGGAGTGAGCTAGCCATTGCCACGACAGGGGCAGCAGGGCCCTCATCAGATGCTTACAACACGCCGGTGGGTGAAGTCTATTATTCGATCCGTGTACATGACTTTGAAGTGACCAGACGACTTTACTTGCCTCATTTGGACCGCAAGGATTTTATGAATTTTGTTTCCTTGAGAGCGCTACATGAACTCGCTGAAATCCTAGTAAAACGACGAATGGACTGGCTCGCTTAAGGCCAAAACCTTTAACATTAATCAAATAATTTAACTAAATTGTAACGTTTAATTCTTACTTACAACCTATATACTATTAAATCAAAGTTATACATGAAAAAAGTTACTATTGGTTTGCTTGCTTTTTCAGGAATGGTTTTACTCAATTCTTGTGCTACAAAAGCTCCTGCAGCCGACACCCAAACTGAGGCGAGTGCATCCGCCACATCCGATGCAGAGGAACATGGAATCAACCTTGAGTACATGGATACTTCGGTAAAACCTACCGAGGATTTCTTTACGTACGTGAACGGAAATTGGTACAAGAACACGGAGATTCCTTCGGACAAAGTATCTTGGGGTTCGTTCAACGAACTTAGAGACGAAACGGACAATGCGTCGCTTGAAATTTTAAATAAAATCCTAACCGATTCTTTTGCAAAAGGATCTGAAGGTCAAAAAATTCAGGCTCTTTACGGGAGCTTTATCGACTGGGATACCCGTAACGCTCTTGGTCTTTCTCCCATCAAAGCAGATCTTGCAAAAATTGATGCAATTTCAAATTTAAAGCAGTTCCAGTCTTATTTAAATGAAGCCACCAAAACGGGAGACAATCCTTTCTACGGATGGAGAGTCGGGGCCGATCTTAAAAACTCTGTAATGAATGCAGTGTACTTAGGAGGTCCAGCCTTAGGCCTTGGAAAAGACTATTACCAAAAGAAAAGCGAAGCGAATACAGCCACTCTTGCAAAATACACAGAGTTTGCAGGGAAACTTTTTGAAACGCTAGGGTCTACGAATCCAGCGAAGTCGGCTTCTGAAGTGGTCGCTTTTGAAAACCAATTGGCAAATTACCTACTTACCAATGAAGAGGGTAGAGATGCGAACTTACGTTACAATCCAAAGACCAATGCAGAGCTTAAGAGTCTTGTGAAAAATGTAGATCTTCCTACCTATTTAAAAACAGTAGGAGTGAATACAGACCGCGTGATCGTGGGTGAACTTGAGTATTACCAAAATATGGATAAGTTCATTACAGAGAAGAACCTACCTCTCTTAAAAGAGTACATGAAAATGCACCTGCTAAGAGGAAACATGGGGAACCTAGATCAAAAAATGGACGATCTGAATTTTGATTTCTACTCAAAATACCTTCAAGGACAGAAAGAACAAAGACCGATGGAAAAAAGAGGTCTTTCTCTAATCAACGGTATTTTAGGAGAAGCCTTCGGAAAACTATATGTAGAGAAATATTTCCCAGCAGAAGCAAAATCGCAAATGGTAACCTATGTGGATTACATCCGCAAAGCGTTTGATAAGCGCATTGGAGACCTAGACTGGATGAGCGCGGATACGAAAGTGAAAGCAAAAGAAAAACTCTCTAAATTCACGGTTAAGATTGCGTATCCAGATACTTGGAAAGACTATTCAAAACTTCAAATGGCTTCGCCTAAAGACGGAGGATCCCTTTATGGAAACCTTGTGAATTTATCGAAGTGGAATTACGACAAAAACCTAGCGAAAATAGGGAAGGCGGTAGACAAAACAGAATGGGGAATGTCTCCTCAAACGGTGAATGCATACTACAGCTCTTCTAACAATGAAATCGTATTCCCTGCAGCCATCCTTCAACCTCCTTTCTTTAATTTCAAAGCAGATCCTGCAGTGAATTTTGGTGGAATTGGTGCCGTAATCGGACACGAGATTTCTCACGGATTTGACGACGGGGGATCCAGATTTGACGGAGACGGAAACCTTAAGAACTGGTGGACGGAATCCGATCGTACGAATTTTGATAAGAAAGTAGGGGAATTAGCCGCTCAGTACGATGCTTACGAACCTGTAAAAGGAAGTTTCGTAAACGGTAAATTCACGAGTGGAGAAAATATCGGGGATTTAGGGGGCGTTTCTGTGGCATACGAAGCTTTACAGATGTACCTAAAAGACCACGGCAATCCAGGGAAGATCAGTGGATTCACGCAAGATCAACGTTTCTTTATGAGTTGGGCTACGGTTTGGAGAACCAAATCTACGGATCAATACATGCAGAATCAAGTAAAAACAGATCCACACTCTCCAGGATACTATAGAGCGTTCGCACCTCTACTTAACGTAGATGCGTTCCACGAAGCATTTGGTACAAAACCAGGAGACAATCTATACAAAGCGCCAGAAGATCGTATTCGTATCTGGTAAGCGAAACAGTCGGCTCAGGCTTATTTAGGTTTTGAACAGACCCAAGTAAAGGACCCTTGCAATTCGCAAGGGTCTTTTTTTTCTTGTGCGATCGCATGAATGGGAACCTAAAAAAAACCGTCTCAATTCGTAAATTGAGACGGTTAGTAAGTTTTTTTTCGCTGCGATTATTTCGTGGCAACCAAGTTTAGATCTAAATCTACTTCTTGAGAAATCATCCAATCTTTTGGATCTCCTTCGGTTCCGTACGTTAGACCCCAATCTTGACGGTTGATCGTGAATTTAGAAGTTAAAGAAACGGTGCTATCGCTCACGTCTACTTTCGCTGGGAAGCTAACGTTCACTGTTTTTCCTTTGATGGTAAGGTTCCCGCTAACCAGTTTGTTGGCTCCTTCTACTTTGCTTACTGTTTCCGCAGGCAAAGCTTCTACTTTCGTAATGTCAAAAGTAACGGTTGGGTTTTTTTCAATGTCGAAGAAATCGGCACTCTTTAAGTGGTTGTCAAGATCCACAGAAGTTTTTCCGTCGGAAATGCTTGAGTCAACTGCTTTTGGATCTGTTGTTAAAGTTCCCATATCGGATACTAAGTTTCCAGAAATAAGTTCTCCGTCTTGTACAGATAAAGTTCCTGTGGTCTCTGTAGTTCCAAATCTTGGGTTAAGACCACCTGCGTGGTAAGCGGTCCAGTTTACTTTACTGCTGTCTGCAGCGACTGTGTAGATGTCTTCAGCGTGTGCGGCTACGGATTGAGCTTCACCTGTAGTAGCTTGGTCAGCTTTCGATTCTTTACAAGATGCAAGGGCTAGAACGGATACTAGCGCAACAAGGGATAGTTTTTTCATTTTGATAAATTGTTTATTATTTTGAGTGCAAATGTACACCAAGCCAGGCTGTGGGAAATTGACCTATGGTAAGAAAGTGCATTTTTTATAAAGATAAAATGAAGAATGCCCTTTGAATCAGTCGTTCGAAGGGCATTCCGCTATAAAGTCTTTCGAGGACTATTTTACAATTTTCATTTCGTTGATTAGCCATTTGGCATCCGCGTACTTGTCTACAATAAAGAGAATGTACTTCGCATCGACCATAATGTTTCTACTAAAACGAGGGTCGTAGTTGATATCACTCATGGTTCCTTCCCACTGACGGTCGAAATTGAGACCAATTAGGTTTCCTTCTGCATCTAAGGTTGGACTTCCGGAGTTACCCCCAGTCGTATGGTTGGTCGCTGTGAAATTCACAGGAACTTCTCCATTCGCATTCGCATACGGTCCGTAGTTTTTGTCGTTGTAGAGCGTGATTAGCTTTTCAGGTACATCAAATTCATAATCTCCTGGAATGTATTTTTCCATCACTCCAGAAAGATGGGTTTGATATCCGTAGTAAAGGGCGTCTTTCGGGTTAGAACCGGCTACTTTTCCGTACGTAACACGAAGGGTAGAGTTCGCGTCCGGGAAGAATTTACGGTCTTTGTCCGTGGCCATTTGTTGCGCCATGTACGTTTTTTGAAGTGCATCGATCTCGTCTTGGTACTTCGTGTATTGGTTCTGCGTCGTTTTGCTGTAGGTGTCTCTAAGGGTCGCAAAGAGTTTTACCATCGGATCTTTCTCAAGGGCAGTCGCAAGCGATTTAGGATCGGAAAGGACTTTCTCAAGATCCGTGTAGGCGGTTGCGCCGTTAAGAGAGGCTCTACCGCTCACGATGGAGTTTTTAGAAAAAGACTCGATCGTCGCTAAATTGCGGGCTTCATCCTTGAAGGCAGCAAATCCAGAAGGTAAAAATTTAGCATCCATTTTGTTTGCGTAAAGAGCAAGCACTTTTGCCGTTACTTTTGCATCCAACTCCGCATCGTAATTCTTATACGTACTACTAAGTCTATTTGCGAAATTAGCTTTGGTTTGCTCATTGAGCTTGCCACTTTCTGCTAAAGCTAAGTATTGAAGATAGCTACTGGCTAGGCTTAGCGTCTCAGAGTTACGAATGACTTCGCTATAGTACGCGCGGTTGAGAGCGTAAGGCGCTTGTTCCGTGTAAAGAACATTGAATCGATCGATCGTGGTTTTGATCGCAGGATTTTTCGCAATAAGCGTTTGTTCGTATGCCTGTTTTTTTCCTACTGCATTGGATTTGGTTAATCCTTCGACTTCGCCGCTCCATTTTTTCCAATAATTCGCTACGCTAGCAAATTTCGAAGCATACTTAATCTTCGTTGCTTGGTCTGCGCGCATTTGAGCGTCTAAGGTTTTGATCGCAACGTCTCTTACTGCAATCATGGCCGGATCAATCTCCGTTCTGATTTTTTCCACTGCGATGGAAGGAAGATACTCCGTTGTACGACCTGGGAATCCAAATACGAACGTGAAGTCTCCTTCTTTTTTATCCTTTAGTGAAATGGGAAGGAAGTGCTTCGGTACAAAAGGAACGTTGTCCTCGCTGTATTCTGCAGGCTCATTGTTTTTATTGGCATAAATCCTAAAGAGAGAGAAATCTCCCGTATGTCTTGGGAAAACCCAGTTGTCTGTGTCAGATCCAAATTTTCCAATCGAACTTGGGGGTGCCCCTACAAGACGAATGTCTCTATAGGTATCAATAATATACGCGTAGTATTTGTTTCCGTAATACGCGGCTCTCACCAAAACTTTTTGGTAAGGCTTAATTTTAAAAGAACTTTCAACGGCCTTTGTATTCTTGGCAAGTAAGGCTTCTAACGCTTTTCCTTCTAGTTTTTCTGTGCCTTTAAGCACCTCAGTAGTCACTTCCTTAATGTCGTTAATGAAGTCTACAGTCACCCCAGGGTTAGCGAGTTCTTCCCCCATGTTTCCAGCCCAAAATCCATCTGCTAAATAATCGTGCTCTACGCTAGAATGCTTTTGAATCTGCCCGTATCCACAGTGATGGTTGGTCAGTAAAAGGCCTTGTGGAGAAATAATTTCGGCCGTACAGCCTCCGTTAAACTGTACTACAGCATCTTTAATAGAGGGTTTGTTTGGGTCGAAAATATCTTTTGCACTGATTTTCATGCCCATTTCTTTCATTTCTTGCTCGTTGATTTCGGTCGGGATCCACATGCCCCCGTACTGTTGGGCAAATGCCATCGCTGCCGGAATCAAAAGGGCAGAGAGAATAAAATTACGTTTGATCATAATGGTGATTTATTTTATATAATTGAAAGGCTAAAACTACTAAAATTTAGCGAGATGAGAAAAAAAAGAGGCCTCTAAATTGAGGTTGAAACGGCCTAAGAAGTAGCACTTTCGCTAGGTTCAATCAAATCTAGAAATTGCTGCTCGTCTAAAATTTGAACCGTTTTTAAATCCATTGCTTTTTTTAGTTTGCTTCCCGCTTTCTCGCCGACTACCAAATAGTTTAGTTTACTTGACACGGAAGAGACATTTTTCCCTCCATGGTCCTCAACCATTTTTTCTGCTTGTTCTCTCGAGAATAAGGAGAGTTTGCCCGTGAAGAGAAACGATTGATCTTTGAGGGCGCTACTTAGCTGGGTTTTTTCTTCTCCCGTGCTCTCAAGCTGCACTCCATAGAGTTTTAGTCGTTCAAGGATTCTTTGGTTCTCTGGATTCTCAAAATACGCGACTAAACTTTGCACAATCTTTTCTCCGATGTCGGCCACTTGCAAAAGATCCTCTGGAGAGGCCTCTTTTAATGCATCAATAGAAGGGAATTCTCTTGCCAATTTCTTGGCCACGGTTTCTCCCACATGTTTGATACCGAGTCCAAAGAGTACTTTCTCGAAGGGAGCCGTTTTGGATTTTTCAATGGCATCTAAAATGTTTTGAGCCGATTTCTCCGCCATTCTTTCGAGTGGAAGGAGCATTTCCTTTGTAAGGACATAAAAATCTGCTGGGTTTTCGATAAGCTTGGCCGTGTAGAGCTGCTCAATGGTTTCGCTTCCTAAATTTTCAATGTCGAGCGCCTTTCTCGAGACATAATGAATCATTTTCCCTTCCACTTGAGGGGGACAGTGAAGCTCGTTTGGACAGTAGTGAATTGCTTGGTCCTCAATTTTCTCAAGCGGCGTGCCGCATTCAGGACAGTGCGTGATGTACTGAATGGGCTGACTGTCAGTAGATCGTTTATCCAGATTGATCCCTACAATCTTGGGTATGATTTCTCCCCCTTTTTCGACAAAAACATAGTCCTTCTCGTGAAGATCCAGTTTTCGAATGATGTCTTCGTTGTGAAGGGAGGCTCTTTTTACAACCGTTCCGTTTAATAGGACGGGAGCTAAATTTGCCACGGGCGTAACCGCCCCTGTGCGGCCTACTTGGTAGGTCACTTTTTCTAATTTCGTTTCTTGCGCTGTGGAAGGAAACTTATAAGCAATCGCCCAACGGGGAGATTTTGCTGTGAAACCTAGTTCTTGTTGCTGCAAAAGGCTGTTGATCTTGATTACAATCCCGTCGATTTCAAAAGGAAGATTGTCTTTTTCTTCTTGCCAATAGGAGATGAACGCCCAAACCTCCTCAAGGGTTTTGCATGTTTTCGTGTGCGAAGAGGTTTTAAAGCCCCAAGAATTGGCTTTTTCTAAAAGTTCGGAGTGACTCTCTGCAATCGGATCTGTAGTAACAATCTGATACATGAGAGCCGAGAGTCGACGCCTACGCACCTCTGAGCTGTCTTGCAACTTTAAACTTCCTGAGGCTGAGTTTCGTGGGTTCATAAAGGGATCTAGTCCTTCCTCTATGCGTTGGGAGTTAATCCGGGCAAATTGGTCTTTGCCAAGAAAGATTTCTCCCCGTATGTAGAAGCGCTCTGGATACTCCCCTCGCAAAGAGAGGGGGATGTCCGATATGGTTTTGACATTCGCTGTGATTTCATCTCCTTGAAAACCATCCCCACGAGTGGTTGCAGATTTTAATTTTCCATTCTCATAATAGAGAGAAATTGAGGCTCCGTCGTATTTTAGTTCTGCCACAAATTCTAATGGCTCCTCAAGGGTTTTGCTAGCTCGCTTTGCCCAATCCTCTAAATCCTTCTCGTTATAAGAGTTGTCCAGAGAATACATTCGATATTCATGGCTCACAGTCGGAAACGATTTGTTGATGCTTCCTCCCACACGATGGGTAGGGGAAGAGGGATCGTCAAACTCAGGGTACTGAAGCTCTAAAGACTGCAGCGTTTTTAATTTTTGATCAAACTCAAAATCCGAGATTCGAGGCGAATCCAAGATATAGTAATTATAATTGTACTCGTGCAGTTCTTTTCTTAGAGACTCGATTGTGGCTTTAATGGAATCGGACATGGTTTTGATCGAAGAGGGTTAAAATCCTAGTATACGCTATTCTTAAACTTAAGTTCTTTTGGACTTGCCAAAAGATTGTTTTTAGGTCCGCTTGGCCCTATGCAATATTACTGATTTTCGTTCAGATTCCCTTTTGTCTTCTTCGCTTTTTTTAGAAGATTCTATTATAAGGTCTTTCCTTCAATGAAAGCTTTTTTTCTAGAATTAATGAACTTTCTTCTGTGTACCATGCATTGCATAAGAAAATTAGGAGACATAATCGAAGAATAAGGGTATTAACTTTTGTTAACGCTTCTAGGGATCGGCTTTTCAGGCGTTTAGGGTAGGACGAAACATTGGGTTCATTTTCACGTGATATATTGTTAAAAAAACGTTAAGAGCGAGGTAACACCCTTGTAGAGCAATGCTGCTACTTTTGCCACTTAATAAATATGTACAGTGAAAAGACAAATTGTAACTCTACTAATCCTCGCACTAAGCGGTTCGATTTCTGTGGAAATTGCTGCCCAAAGCCGAGTCGATACAGTGAAAGAAAAACAAATCGAAGAAGTGGTTGTCACCGCTCTTGGGATTAAAAGACAAGACAAGTCTCTTGGGTATGTGGCGGAAACCGTCGGATCTGAGACCTTCGAAGAAACCCAGAACAACAACTGGGCGCAGTCCATGGAAGGGAAAGTAGCCGGTTTGAAAATTCAAACTACTGGAGCTGGACCTTTGGGATCTTCTCGTATCACGCTTCGTGGGGAAAAGTCCATGAGTATGGACAATAACTACGCGCTTATTGTAGTGGATGGAATTCCCCTTAGTGATGGACCGAGAGTAAATTCCGGATCGGGAACTTCTGCTTACGGTGCCGGTTCTGGAGGCGACCTTCCAATTGATTTTGGGAACGGACTCAATTCCATTAACCCAGACGATATTGAAAGTGTAACGGTTCTAAAAGGAGCTTCAGCAGCTGCACTCTACGGATCGCGTGCTGCGAACGGTGCTTTAATGATTACCACGAAATCCGGGAAAGGAAAGAATGGGAAAATCAGAGTGACCCTGAATTCAAGCGCTTCTTTTGATACCGTTCTAAAATGGCCAGATTACCAACACGAATACGGACAAGGAACCCTTGCAAAGGATAAAAACGGAAATTTCTATTATTCCTACGGGGCGTCTCCAGACGGAGTTAGCACAGGAGGAACTTCCAGTGCCTTTGGACCTAAGTTTGACGGACAGATGTATTACCAGTATGATCCTACTGTAGAGGGACAAAGTCTTTCTCCTCAACTGTGGAGACCGTATAAAAACAACGTAAAAGATTTCTGGGAAACGGGATCTACTTATTCCAATAGCATCTCCATTGAGAACTCCAATGAGAAGACAAGCTATAGAACTTCCCTTACGTATTTATCGAACGAGTGGATGATGCCGAACACAGGTTTTGACCGGTTCAATTTTGCAGGATCCTTTTCCCATAAGTTGAATGACCGCTTAAAAATAAGCACCAAGCTTTCCTTTAACAGAACCAAAAGTGACAATTTACCTGCTACGGGGTATAACAACCAATCGATCTCTTACTTCATGATCTTCCAAAATCCAAACGTGGATTTGGCTTGGTACAAGCCCGTATGGAAGAAAGGGCAAGAAAATCTAGATCAGATTCACCCATTCTCCTCTTATATAGACAACCCGTATCTAATCGCTTACCACATGCTAAACGGAGTGGACAAGCGCTCCATTGGTGCGAATGTAAGTTTAGACTATCAACTAAATGATCAGTTTAGCTTTATGCTACGTTCGGGAGTGGATTATTTGAATGAAGAAAGAACCACGCAAAGACCTTACAGCAGTGCAAACTACCGCCAAGGATTCTACCGTGAACAACTGATCACGAACCAAGAATACAATACGGACGCCCTGGTTACCTACAAGAATCAGTTCGGTAAACTAGATGTGTCTGCTTCCGTGGGAGGAAGTATTCGTTACAACGAATATTTGATGAACGATTACCGTGCAGAAGGACTAAAGGTAGCAGGAGATTACAGTTTATCCAATGCAATTACGCTGAACACAAGACTTCCAAAGCCTTATGATGAGCGCGTAAACAGTGCCTACGGACTCTTAACTCTAGGGTACGATCAGAAAGTATTCGTGGACGTAACCGGAAGAAATGACTGGAGTTCTACACTAATTAAGTCGAACCGTTCTTTCTTTTATCCTTCCGTAAGTACGAGTTTTATCCTTTCTGATATCTTTAATGTTCGTAGTTCTGGGTTTAATTTCTGGAAACTTCGCGCCTCATGGGCGAAGGTGGGAATCGACGGGTCTCCTTACCAGCTAACTAAGTATTACAACTTAGGTGATTTTCCAGGAAGTATTCATACGCCAAATGTGTATCCGAATCCTAACTTGAAGCCAGAGAACAATACAAACATTGAAGCGGGGATGGATTTTGGTTTCTTCAAAAACCGTTTGAACTATAGTGTTACACTCTATGAAAACTTAACAGACAATCAAATCCTATCGATTCCTGCACTTTATGAATCCGGGTATTCTCACCGAATTATTAACGGAGGAAAAATTCGCAACAGGGGTGTGGAAATGAGCCTCGATGCAACGCCCATTCGAAGCAAAAATTTCACTTGGAATGTGAACGCGAACTGGTCCTTAAACCGAAACGAAATCCTTTCCCTTCCTCCCGAGTTTAATGGAGAGCCGTACACAATGTCGACTGTGGCGGGAGTTCTTTATTTTAATGCCGTCGTAGGAGGATCGCTAGGCGATTTCTATGGGTACAAGCTTATGAGAACGCCCGACGGGCAAGTGATTTATGGGGAGAATGGACTTCCCGCAAGGCCAGCCACCATAGAGAAAGTAGCCAACGCATTTCCAGAATGGAGAGCCGGACTTCAAAATGAGTTCAAATACAAAAACTTTAGCCTAAGTTTCTCTTTTGATGGACAGTTAGGTGGAAATGCATACTCTCAAACGCATCACAAGATGTCTGAGCAAGGAAAACTCATGCATACCCTGAAAGGCCGTGATGCATTGGATGGGATGATCATTGGAGAAGGAGTCGTGCAAAATGCAGACGGTTCTTACAGCCCGAATACGAAGAAAGTAACGCTTAATTCTTACTACGGGGATTACTACCGTCGTGCGAACATCGAGACCAACACGTTTGATACTTCGTTTATCAAACTTCGGGACGCTCGAATCTCGTACTCGCTTCCTAAAACGCTCACCGAGCCGATGGGAGTAGAGAATTTAACGCTCGCTCTTTTCGGTAAAAATCTATGGATGTGGACCGATTTCCCAATGTTTGATCCGGAAGTGGCGGCGCTTGACAACAGCACCATTACTCCAGGGGTTGAAATTGGACAGCTTCCTTCTTCAAGAACCGTAGGCATTCAATTGAATGTAAAATTCTAAAGCTTTAATACAACAATGAAAAATACAGCAATCAAATTAAGTTTCGTCCTTCTCTCTTTCGCCTTTCTAAGCAGCTGCGATAGAAACATGGATGAGATTAATACCGACACGAGTAAAATTATTAACCCAACGGCGGGAAGTTTTCTAGCGCCACTCCAATACGAAATGGCCTCTTACGGGTACAACCGTGCGGATGACTTTACCTTCCAACTTATGCAAGTAGCGCTTCCTTTTCCAAACGAAGGAAATACACCAAGTCGCTACTATTTCACAGAAAATTCTGGTGGTGGGTATTGGAACACAAGTTACAAATGGCTTAAGCAGGCAAAAGAGATGGAATCTTTTGCAGCGGCCGAAAACAATGCAAACTATGTAGCCATTGCCAAGGTACTTCAGGCGTGGATGTATTCCAACCTAACCGATACCTTTGGAGATGTTCCCTTTTCAGAAGCACTTCGTTTGGAAGAGGGAATCATGACCCCTAAGTTTGATTCTCAGAAAGACATTTATGTCGCTCTTTTAGACGATTTGAAAGAGGCGAACCTTCTTTTTGATACGAGCAAATCCCTAGGGGAACTAGACCTCTTCTACCACGGCGAGCAGTCTGCAGCAGGCGTGCTTAAATGGAAGAAATTCGGAAACTCGCTTTCGATTCGCCTTCTCAATAGAATTCAGAAAAGAAACGGGGAACTTAATGTGAATGAGCGTATCCGTACGATTGTAAACAATCCAGCAGACTATCCACTTTTTGAATCGAATGACGATTCTGCTGCCATGTTACTTTCTGGAGTTTCTCCTTTTATGCCCCCGATTCCAAGACCTCAAGACTTTACTTCGTACCGTGCAGCGGGAGAATTTTTTGTGGAGACCTTAGAGAAAAACGGTGACCCAAGACTTTCTCAGTTTTTCACATCGGCTAGAAAGCTTAGTGACAATACGGTGATTGGATTTAAAGGAGCTCCCTCGGGTTATGCGCCAGGGACGGCCTTAGACTACCAACCGTCCAATATGAATCAGAATCTTGCCAAAGCTCCTTTGAAAGTGCTGGTGTATCCTTACAGTGAGCTTCAATTCACCCTAAGTGAACTTGCTCTTAAGAATATTATTTCGGGAGATGCGAAAGCCTACTATGAAAAGGGTGTAAGCTCGGCCTTACAGCAATGGAATGCTGAGGTTCCTGAAGGTTATTTTGACAATCCTGTAGTGGCTTATAACGGAACTTTAGAGCAGATTATGACCCAGAAGTACATCGCACTTTTCTTTGTGGACCATCAGCAGTGGTTTGAACACCGTAGAACGGGTTTCCCAACACTACCAAACAATGGAGGTCTACTCAACGGAGGGAAGATGCCCCAGCGTTTAATGTACCCAACCAATCCAAAAGTCATGAACCCTGCAAACTATCAGGCGGCCGTTCAGAGCATGGGCGGAGATGATATTAACACCTTAATGTGGTGGAACAAACCTTAAGAATGAAAAAATACATTATCAGCTTTCTTCTAATGGCCGGCTGGTGCCAGGCGCAAACCGGAATTGTAGCGCACCGCGGCCATTGGAAAGCAAGCGAAACCTCGCAGAATTCCATCTCCTCGCTTAAAGCGGCTCAGTCGCTAAACGTGTACGGATCTGAATTTGATGTGCAAAGAACTTTGGACGGAGTCCTTGTCATTAACCACGATGCGGACATTCAGGGTCATGAAATTTCAAAAACTTTGTACAAAGACCTTAAGAATCTGAGGTTAAGCAATGGGGAAAAGCTTCCTACACTTAGGCAGTATCTAAAAGTAGGGAAGAAGGATCCCAAGGTAAGACTTGTGATTGAAATCAAACCGACTGCAGATTCTATGCTAGAGAAAATCGTAGCTCAAGAGGTTCTCGCGGAGGTAAATAAAGTAGGCGTGGCTGGGCAAAGCGAGTACATCTCTTTCTCTCTTGGCATTTGCAAAGCGCTAAAGGAACTAGACCCATCCGTTGAGGTTCAGTATCTAAAAGGAGATCTTTCGCCTAAGGCGCTAAAAGAAGAAGGGATTGACGGTTTTGACTATCCGTACGCGGTGCTTTTAGCCAACCCCACTTGGGTGGCGAAGGCCAAAGCTTTAGGGCTTAGCACCAATTCCTGGACCGTGAACTCCCTTTCTGTCTTCACTCAATTGAAATCCATGGGGATCGATCTTGTGACAAGTGACATTCCAGAACAATTAATTTTATCAAATCAATGAAAACAAGTTTTATTTTACCCCTGCTGCTACTAGGCACCGCCGTTATCGCACAGAGTTCCGTATCGGGATATGTGTTTGCGGATGCGAACGGAAACGAGCGGAAAGACCGCAAGGAAAAAGGGATTGAAGGCGTTTCTGTCTCCAACGGGCAACACGTTAGTGTAACCGATGCGACGGGTCGTTATTCCCTTCCGCTGACCGGCGACAATACCCTTTTTGTAATTAAACCCTCCGGGTTTCAAACCAAAGTAGGAAAGGATCAACTTCCTAAATTTTACTACCATTTCAAACCTGAGGGTTCCCCAACAAACTTTAAGTATGCGGGGGTGAGCCCGACAGGAAAGCTTCCAAAATCAGTCGATTTTCCGCTTTATAAATCGGAGGAAGAGAAAGAGTTTACTGTTTTGGTTTTTGGAGATCCTCAGCCTTACAATCTGAAAGAAGTGGACTACTTCAGACGAGGGATTATTGACGAGGTGAAAGGAGCGAAAAAGAATGCTCGTTTTGGGATCACTTTAGGCGATTTAGTAGGAGACGATCTTTCTCTCCATCAACCTTATATTGACGCGGTAAAGGAGCTCGAACTGCCTTGGTACAATGTCATGGGCAATCACGATATGAATTACGAGGCGTCAGACGATACAAAAGCCGACGAAACCTTTGAGAAAAATTTTGGTCCTGCCAATTATGCCTTCAACTACGCAAATGCCCATTTTGTTATTTTAGACAATATTCTTTATCCGGATCCAAGAGACCAAAAAGGGTACTGGGGAGGACTAAGAGAGGAGCAATTGCAGTTTTTTGAAAACGATCTAAAACACGTGGATCCAAATACTCTGATTGTGGTTTCTTACCACATTCAAATGAAGGCGGAGAGAGCAGGAGACGAGCATTTTAGATTGTCAGACAGAGAAAGAATCTTTAAAGCTCTAAAGCCTTTCAAGAATGTGCTTTTAATGTCTGCTCACACCCACAAACAAACTCAGATCTACTACGGTAAGGAAGAGGGCTGGGATGGAGAAGGAATGCTTCATGAGATTAACATGGGAACCACCTCAGGGGATTGGTATTCCGGAACGGTGGATTCAATAGGAGTTCCGATGTCCATCATGAGAGACGGAACGTACCGCGGGTATTCCTACCTCACCATTAAAGACAACAAATACGAAGTTCAGTACAAGGCGGCAGGGCATCCTGAATCCTTCCTCATTAAACTTCATGCCCCGAAAGTGGTTACGAAAACAAGAAGTTCCGCAAAATTCTATGCTAATTTCTTTACAGGATCGGCCTTGGATAAGGTAGAATATAGCATTGACGGAGGGGAGTGGAAACCGATGAACTTCACGAAAGAAATAGATCCTTCCTTTATGCTGACTACTTTTAAGTGGGATGAAAGGTCTGAACTTGAAGAGGGAAGAAGACCTTCCAATCCCGAGCCTTCCAACCACCTTTGGAGCATTGGAGTTCCAAAAGGTCTAAGCGTGGGAACGCACAGTTTTGAAGTGAGAGCGACAGACCGTTATGGGAAAACCGCTACGGAGAAGACCACCTTTAAGGTCGATGAGATTAAGCTAGTACCTTAAATTTTCAATTTTTTAATTTTCGGCCTTCAGAATGCGTTTGTGTTCTGGAGGCTTTTTTTGTTTCTTTTCGGTTTGGAATAGACTAGAGGCTGTCGTTCTAGATAAAAGGAGGCAAGGGGCTTATCTAGGATGCAATCGGTACGCATGATAAATGTTATGTTTGCCATACAAATCAGGTACGCAGAAACAAGTATCTTTATGCGTTTAAAAATTAATACAAACCGAACTCTATTTACATTTTATGACAGCGATTTCGAAAACACATCATTTTCACATACCCGTTATGGGCCTTGCCTTTACCATTGACAGTCCGCTTCGCGTGGCGCAGTACGGAATAGATTCTGTAATATCCATTATGGACGACGATTTAATTGAGAAGGTTCGAGGCTTTTACAGTGAAAAATTTAAGCAGCCTTACGAGTCGATTTCTACGAAAATCGAGGATTATAGAGCCAAACGAATTACGTCGTATTTGAATTTTTTAGATCAGCATATTGCCACTAAATTCGAACATTTTAAAGAAGATTTAGCCTCGAATCAGAAAGAGCTTGAGTCCTTCTTGCAAACTCTTCCAAGCAGTTCGACTTTAAAATCGAAACTTGAGGAGGTGATCCACGAGAAAAAGCTGGATTTTCAAGGTCTAAAAGAGATCTTAAATAGATACTTGTATCCAGGTTCAATCGATGTGAATATCATGACCAAGGTGGATAAAGACAATTTTAAGGATTCTGAACCTTTGAGTGGAGAGTATAACGATGCGCATGCCGCTCTTCGCGGCTTTGCCCTTAGCACCACGCGTAGTTCTGTGATTTTTTCCGCAGGAATGAATCCACGTCTCTACAGTTATATGGAGAATTTTGACGTGTTTTATCCAAATCTCGAGGGAGATTTCCAGAAGAAGATTGTGCTTAAAGTGAGTGATTTTCGCTCTGCTATGGTGCAAGGGCAATTCTTAGCCAAGAAAGGGCTTTGGGTTTCTGAATACCGAATTGAATCGGGACTCAACTGTGGAGGGCACGCCTTTGCCACGCAAGGACTTCTCATGGGACCTATTCTTGAAGAATTCAGATCCAAGAAAAGGGAACTTATCGAATCTGCCTTTGCTCTTTTGGCCCCTGCCTTAGAACAAAAAGGGAAGACCGTTCCTACGGTTTTGCCTTCTCTTGCCATTACGGTGCAAGGGGGAGTTGGAACCGGCACTGAGCACGCTTTTTTAAGAGATCATTACCAGGTCGATAGTGTGGGTTGGGGATCTCCCTTTCTTTTAGTTCCCGAGGCGACCTCAGTGGATAAAGAAACGCGCGAACTTCTTGCAAAAGCGAAAGAAGAGGATTTGTACTTAAGTGACATTTCTCCTTTAGGGGTTCCCTTCAATACAATTAGAGGCACGAGCAATGAGTATTTTAAGAACAAAAGAATTCAGGAGAATAAAGCGGGAAGCTCTTGCCCGAAAAAATACTTAGCCTTGAGTAAAGCCTATGGAGAAACCGAGGGAATTTGCACGGCCTCTAAAAAATACCAAGACCGCCGACTAGAGGAATTGGAGGAGAAAAAAGCGCAATTGGATGTGAGGGAGTACCAAGAAGAAAGAGAAAGCATTACCGAGAAAGCCTGCCTCTGTGTAGGGCTCGCAAACTCTGCTCAGTTGGAATTAGGGATTCCCGTAAAAGGTCAAAAGCAAGGGGTTGTGGTTTGTCCTGGACCGAACATCGCTTATTTTTCGAAAGAAGTTAGTTTGAAGGAAATGATGCGTCATATTTATGGAGGTCCTTCTGTGGAAAACCATGAGAACAGACCCCATGTCTTTATAAAAGAATTGGACGAGTACCTAAAGTATTTCCGATCCGAAATTGAGAAAACGAAAGTAGTGAGTCCTGCCCTTGAAAAGAAATGGAAGGCTTTTAAAGAGAATCTTCTTAGTGGAATCGACTACTACAAATCTTTGTTTGAAAAGACCCCTTATTTCTCTTCCCTTAAAGAGAAACTCTTTGTGGAATTAGAACAGAGTAAAACGCAAATCGAATCGATCCGCTTTAGTAAAACGGCTCCTGTAGAATCTTAAAGCAAGAGCCTACTAGAATCCTAAAAATCCTAATTTTTACCCCTTAAAACAGGACTAAAAATTAGGATATTTTTTGTAAAAATACGGCAACAGCCGACTTTCCATACCTTGTCGATGCACTTAACGAGAAAGCATTTCTCTTATTTTTGCTTCTACTTTTTCGGCCGTAGGGAGCATTTCCTTTTCGAGTACGACATTGATAGGAACCGCGGGAGTGTCTTTTGCGCCTAAGGTTTCCACGGGCAAATCCAGTTGGAAGAAACAGTGGTGGGCGATTCGACTACTAAAGGCCTGAGCAAAGGAATTGGTCACTGCC
Organism: Chryseobacterium sp. A321; assembly: GCF_054489265.1. Taxonomy (NCBI): domain Bacteria; kingdom Pseudomonadati; phylum Bacteroidota; class Flavobacteriia; order Flavobacteriales; family Weeksellaceae; genus Chryseobacterium; species Chryseobacterium sp. A321. The sequence goes on from NZ_JBTMWZ010000001.1 coordinate 1,369,874, forward strand.
TCCTCCGTGAGCACAAGGCATTTTCCGTGAACAGAAACTCTTTCAAAGACAAGGTCTTCGTCTAAGGGAACAAGCGTTCGAAGGTCAATGATTTCAATCCGATTTTCAAAGGCTTTTGCCGCTTGCTTGGCCCAATACACGCCCATTCCGTAGGTGACTACCACAAGGGTGCGTCCTTTATCGATTTGCTCTTGGTCTGCCAAAAGAATCTGGTTCGCCTTTCCAAAGGGCAAAATGTAGTCGGAATCAGGTTCAATGGTTTTTGCTTCTTCTGTTCCTGGAACTTTAGACCAGTAAAGTCCTTTGTGCTCTAGCATGAGAACCGGGTTAGGGTCGTAAAATGCAGCCTTTAGGAGTCCTTTAAAATCGGCCGCGTTGCTAGGGTAGGCAATCTTGATTCCTTTGATGGTGGCTAAAATGCTTTCAATGCTTCCACTGTGGTAGGGGCCTCCTCCTCCGTACGCGCCGATAGGGACACGGATGAGTGCAGAGATAGGAAATTTACCCATCGAGAGATAAGAAGATTTTGAAATTTCCGTGATGAGCTGATTAATACCTGGGTAAAGGTAGTCTGCAAATTGGACTTCCACAATCGGTTTTAGTCCCACGGCGCTCATTCCTACCGTGGAGCCTATAATATAGGCCTCTTGAATGGCGGTGTTGAAAACGCGCTCGTCTCCAAATTTATTTCCTAAGGTCACGGCTTCTCTAAAGACTCCACCAATTCGTTTGCCTACGTCCTGTCCATAGAGTAAGGCTTCCGGATGTGCGTACATGATTTCTTGGATGGCATGAATCGCCGCATCCACCATGACAATCTTTTCCTTGGTTCCTTCGGGAACTCTTATTCCTTTTTCTTCCAAAATGGGCGTGGGGGCAAAGACATGGTCCATCACGCTTTCTGGGTCTGGATCTGGCGCTTGGAGAGCTTTTTCAAAACTAAGTTTCGTTTCTTTTTTTGCCTCTTGCTCGATTCCCTGTAAAGTAGACTCTAAGATGCCGTATTCTAGAAGATCGTTTCTTAGCAAAACGCCTGGATCCTTTTTTCGGTGCTCTGAAAGGTCCTCTTCATCCCGGTAAAACTCTCGTCTTACGCCCGAAGTATGGTGGCCAATAAGAACCGTTTTTGCGCAAACCACGACGGGTTTATGCTGATCACGCACAATGGAAAATGCTTTTTCCATGCCCTGATAGGCCTCTACGAAATTAGTTCCATCAATGCGTAAGCGCTCAAGACCGGTAAATCCACTTGTGAATTCATAGGCATCTGCGGTGCGGGCTTCTTTGCCCGTGACGGAGATCCCCCAATCGTTATCCTGAACTAAAAACAAAATGGGAAGTTGGTGCAAAGCAGCGAACTGAAAGGCTTCGGAGACTTCTCCTTCTGTGACTGAATTGTCCCCTAGAGAGCAAACGACGATGGGATCTTTCTCAAAGGCTTTTAGCTTCTGGGTTTTTATGTACTTAAGTCCTTGCGCAACTCCTGTGGTGGGAATCGCCTGCATGCCTGTGGCAGAACTTTGATGAATCATTTTAGGCATTTCCTTGTCCCGGCTCGAAGGATGAGAATAGTAAGATCTTCCTCCAGAAAAAGGATCGTCCATTTTAGCGAGTAATTGAAGCATGAGCTCGTAGGGAGTAAATCCCATCCCTAGCAAAAGGCTCTCGTCTCGGTAGTAAGGAGAAACCCAATCGTCTTGGGTAAGAAGATAAGCGGTCGCGAGCTGCACTGCCTCATGGCCTCGAGACGTAGAATGCACATAGGGACAGAGGGCTCTGTTCTCCTCGTAATGATCGGCCATGGATTTAGCCATCATCATATGTTCGTACGCTTTTAAAAGAATCTGTTTTGAAATAGGAGCGGAAGTCTTGGTTTTCATAGGAGTTAAATATAATACTTTTGTCGTATATTGAAATGCTCTCTGCTACTGGCTGTACTAAACGCATGGCTTTTAGAGCGTCGCGCGTCTAGAGACGGGAATTTCACTTGAAAATTCCAATCAGAAGAGAAATATTCCTTTCCCCAAAAGGGCAGGTGAGCAGCGAAAATAAAAGAAGTTTATATACAATTTGAATCTCAGAAAAAAAGGCTCTAATTTTACCAAAAATAGTTAGCAAAATGTATTTAGTATTTGATACAGAAACCACCGGGCTTGCGAAAAGCATGCAAGCGCCCTACAGTGACACGGAGAACTGGCCGCGCATGGTGCAGATCAGTTGGCAGTTGCACGATACAGACGGTACGCTAATTGAAAACAAAGACTATATCATTCGTCCGGAGGGATTCGATATTCCCTACAAAGCGGCGGAGGTGCATAAAATCACCACCGAAATTGCGCAAAAAGAAGGACAGGATTTAAAAGAAATACTGCTCGAATTTAAGGAAGTCTTATCTAGGACTAAGGTCATGGTAGGGCATAATTTAGAGTTTGACCTTGGGGTTTTAGGCTCTGAGTTTTATAGAAAAACCCTTCCCTTTGAAATTGAAGAATTGCAAGTAGCCGATACCATGCACTTTGGAACCGACTTTTGTAAACTCTCTTGGGGACGTGCAGGCTACAAACCTCCTAGACTTGGAGAGCTTTACCAGATTCTCTTTCAAGAGGATTTTGATCAGGCGCACAACTCGGCGGCGGACGTAAATGCGACGGCCAGAGCCTTTTTCGAGCTTTTGCGTTTAAACGCGGTGCCACTAGCAAGCGTAGGGATTTCTGAGCAGCAATACACTTCTTTTAAAGCGAAAAATCCTACGCAAATTCAGTCCTTTGAGATTGTGGTCAAAAAGCAGCCGGGTATTGAGTCTCCTACAGTCGGTAAGACGAAAAAACCTACGGTAGAGATCGAACTCGGATCTTATTTCAATTTTCATAACCACAGTATATACTCTTCTTTACAAGGCTCAAGTAGCCTTACGGACTTAATTGACGAGGCCTTTGAAAATGAGTTTCCCGCGGTAGGTCTCGTGGATCTTGGCAACATGATGGGCGCCTTTAAATTCAATGCGGAACTTCAAAATAGAAACAGTGCTCTTGAAAAAGAGTACAGAGCTTATACGGAAAGAGAGAAGGAGGCAAAAGAGAAAGGAGAAGAGTGGAACGAAGTGCCCCCAAAGAAGCCCATTGTAGGAATCATTGGGTGTGAGTTCTATTTGTCGGACCGACCGGAGCAAAAGCAGTTTACCAAAGACAATCCCGACAAACGATCGCGAGTGGTTTTGCTTGCGAAGAATAGGAACGGGTATAAGAATTTAGTAAAACTCTCTTCCCTTGGCTATGTGAATGGTTTTTATTTTGGGGTTCCTCGAATCTCAAGACAGATGGTAAAAGAATATAAGGAGGACTTAATTGCCCTTTCGGCTGGCCTTCAGGGCGACATCCCTCAAACCATTTTGGAACTAGGAACGCAGAAAGGGGAGGAGCTCACCCTGTGGTGGAAGGAAACCTTTGGTGAGGATTTCTATCTTCAAATTCAAAGCCATGGAGTGCAAGAAGAGAACCATGTAAATTCTGTTTTGGTAGAATTGAGCGAAAAGCATTCGATTCCGCTACTTGCTCAAAACGAAACCTATTATTCTGAGGCTACGGACGCGAAGATTCAAGAAATCCTTAGCTGTATAAAAGACGGAGAGAAGTTAAGTACGGAGGTCGGACGAGGCTTTGGGAAACGAAAAGCGCTTCCTTCCAAAGAGTACTACCTTAAAAACAGACAGGAGTTAAAGAAATCCTTTGCCCAGTTTCCCACCGCGTTCTCCGCGTACGAGGATCTGGTCAAAAAATTTGAACCTTATAGTTTGAAGCGCGATGTGCTTCTTCCCGAATTTGCGATTCCAGAAGAATTTCGAAGTCCACTGGATTTAGAGGACGGAGGGAAACGAGGAGAGAATGCGTATCTCCGACACCTTACGATTGAAGGAGCCAAAGCGCGTTATAAGGAAATTACGCCTGAGATTCAGGAGCGTTTGGATTTTGAACTGGAGGTAATTGCCAATACGGGGTATCCTGGATACTTCTTAATTGTGCAAGACTTTTGTAACGAAGCCAGAAAGATGGGCGTATGGGTTGGACCGGGTAGGGGATCGGCAGCCGGTTCTGCCGTGGCATACTGCACGGGGATTACCAATGTGGATCCGATTAAATACGATTTGCTATTTGAGCGATTTTTGAATCCAGAAAGGGTGTCCATGCCCGATATTGACATTGACTTTGATGACGAAGGAAGAGACCGAATTATTAAGTGGGTGATTGAAAAGTATGGGAAAACCAATGTAGCTCAAATTATCACGTATTCTGTTTTAGGAGGGAAATCCGCGATTAAAGACGCAGGTAGGGTCCTTGAATTCTCTATTGGAGAAACCAACGAACTCGCCAAATTAATTCCTCCCTCTCCGGGGATGAACTTTCAAAAAGCCTTTGCGAAATACGACAAACTGCCCCCAGAGGATCAAATGCTTGTCGATGAAATGAAGAGAATCCTAGGGGACTCGAAAGATCCCCGTCATGCCGTGCTTTCCGCGGCTCAGAAATTAGAAGGAGCCATTCGAAATACAGGGATTCATGCTTGCGGGGTCATCATTACGCCCGAAGACATCTCCAATTTAGTCCCTATTTCCATTGCGGCGAAAGACTCTGAAATCTTAGTTTCTCAGTTTGACAACTCGGTGGCGGAGAATGCGGGACTTCTCAAGATGGACTTTTTAGGACTTCGTACCTTGACGATACTGAAGGATGCTCTTAAATTAATTAAAAAGAACCACGGGGTGGATATCGACATAGATACCCTTCCACTTGACGATACCAAAACGTATGAACTCTTCCAAAAAGGACACACGGTAGGGATTTTCCAGTACGAGAGTCCGGGAATGCAAAAATACATGCGGGAGCTAAAACCGACCGTTTTTGCGGATTTAATTGCGATGAACGCTCTGTATCGTCCAGGTCCTATTAAATACATTCCAAGTTTCATTAACCGAAAACATGGAGAAGAAGAAATCGTATACGACCTTCCTGAGGCGGAAGAATACCTAAAGGAAACCTATGGAATTACCGTTTACCAGGAACAGGTAATGCTCCTTTCTCAAAAGCTTGCAGGCTTTACGAAAGGGGAGGCAGATACCCTTAGAAAGGCCATGGGGAAGAAGCTAAAAAGCGTTCTCGATGAACTCTATCCTAAATTCATGGAAGGAGGAAAAGAGAAAGGACACGACGAAAAAGCCCTCAATAAAATATGGAAAGACTGGGAGGCCTTTGCCGAGTATGCCTTTAACAAATCCCACTCGACTTGTTACGCACTTATTGCCTACCATACGGCTTATCTAAAAGCGAACTATCCTGCGGAGTACATGGCAAGTGTCATGACCCACAATTTAAATAACACGAAGCAGATTACTCTTTTCATGGAGGACTGCCGTAGCATTGGTGTCGATGTACTTGGACCCGATGTGAACGAATCCCATTACGAGTTTGCGGTCAATGACAAAGGGCAAATCCGTTTTGGCTTAGGAGCCATTAAAGGAATTGGAGAAGGGCCAAGTGAGGCCATTGTTCAGGCTAGGGAAGCAGGTCGCTTTGAAACGGTCTATGATTTTTTTGAACGCATTCCGTCTCGAGAAATGAACAAAAGGGTAGCGGAAAGTTTGGTGATTGCAGGCGCCTTTGACGAACTAGACTCTTACCATAGAGCGCAGTATTTTGAAATCGATACGATGGGCAAAACCACCCTTGAGAGGCTTCTTCGATACGGACAGAGTTTTCAAGAGGGCAAGAATGAAATTCAAAATTCACTCTTTGCTGATTTTGCGGACGAGGTACAAATCGAAACGCCAAAGATTTTACCGGCGCCCGAATGGCAGAGCATGCACAAGCTAAACAAAGAAAAAGAAATTATTGGGTTCTACTTGTCTTCACACCCTTTAGATGAATTCAAGTTTCAATTTGAATTCTTGCAAGGACAACTCTCAAAACAAAGCGTTTTGCAGGATCCAAGTGAGCAGGCAGAACTTGAAAAAGCACCTCTCGTGTCGATGGATGCGGATATAGTCCTTGAGGAGGGTATAGATTTAGACCTAGAAGCAGACGATATGGATGCTATGGTGGGACTGGAACAAACGGTTATTGAACCCAGGGGCGCCCTTGGATTTTTGAACTTGGATCAGATTGATCCGTTCCGCGACCAGCAGTATGGACCGGAACAAATCCGACTCTATGAAGAAATCAAAGACTACAAAGAGAAGCAAAGATTTCGGGAGAATGCAAAAGAATACATGGTCTCTGGACTTATTACGGAATACACCGTGCGCGATGCGAGAAACAGCGGAGAGAAAATTGCTTTTCTAACCCTAGAAGACTACAGCGGTAGTTATTCGTTCCGATTGGGTGACCGAGATTATCTCCGACTTCGAGACCGGCTCGATTTGCAACGCTTCGTCATTTTAAAAATCAAGTACTCCATCGCAAAAGACTCACGCGTTTTTGTCAACGTTTCCGAAGTTTTTGATTTGAAGGAAGCGTTTGAAAAGTTTGCAAGAAGTCTTTCCCTTGTGCTGGATGTAGTTCATGTACGAAGGGAAGATTTTGAATTCTTGAAACGGGTTCTAGCTGAGTTTCCAGGCGACCAAAAGTTGAATTTCTATATCAAAGACTCGCGAGATCAGTCCCATATGGAACTGCCTTCTTTAAAAGCGCAAATCGAGGTAAATCCAACGCTCCTTTCTAGTTTAAAAGGAGACAATCGCTATTCGTTTTACTTAAATTAACCTTACGTTCATGCATTTTTAAAATACTTCCTTTTTGAAAGGAAGTATTTTTGCATGGGCGATAGCAGTGAAAACAGGCATCGGAAAAGAGGGATGAAAAATAATTGAAAAAAACTAGGAAACTTTTTTGGTTTATTAGTTTTCTCTAGCGTATCTTTGCCACTTGAAATTTACAAGAATGGCCTCGAATGAAGAATTTTTAGAAACCGCCTCGAAGCTCTTTATGGAGAACGGAGCCAAAACTCTGACCATGGATGAGGTCGCGAGAGAATTTTCGATTTCAAAGAAGACGCTCTACCAATTGTACAAAAATAAAGAAGCGTTATTAGAAGATGTACTTAACTATCAACTTCAAAAAGTGATAGAAAAAATGGAACTGTTAGATTCCAAAGTGGAAAATGCAGTGGCGCGCATGTTTTGCCGAGATGAAGAAATTGATCAGGCGGTTCGCACCAACAATTCCATGCTGATTCGTCAATTGATCCGCTATTACCCCAATATTTTTTACTCGCACATGAAGCGTTTCGGAAACCGATTCGCGACAGTGCTTATTCGCAATATTCATAGGGGGAGAGAGCAGGGACTTTACCGAAAGGATTTTGACGAGAAAATTTATGCCAAGTTGTTTTTGCAACTCGTGATGTCCTACGATGCATCTCCCTTCTTTGACGAGGAAGAGAAGGAACGTACGGATTTTATGGAGGAAGTAATCCTTATGTACATGCAATCGATTACGAGCGAAGAGGGCAAGAGAGAATTAGAAAAAGTTAACAAATAAAATCGATGAATAAACTATTAATGGCAGTCGCCCTTATGGCAAGTGGAATTGCTTTTGGACAAAACACGCAGGTGCTGACTCTGTCTGAGGCGATTAATTTTGCACTCGAGCACAAGGCCGAGGCGCAAAAAGCAAGACTGGATGTGCTCAAAGGTCAGGCTCAAATTGCAGAGGTGAAAGCGGGCGCTTATCCTCATGTGAATTTTACGAGCTCAACTTCTTACAATCCTTTGCTTCAAGAAACGGTTCTCCCTGGGGAAATGTTTGGGGCTCCCGGACAACAAGTGAAAGTAGCCTTTGGACAAAAATGGACTTCTAGTAACATGGTTCAGCTATCGCAAGTTCTGTTTAACCAGTCGGTGTTTACAGGGCTGAAAGCAGCCAAGTCCACCACAGAGTTTTACCAAATTAATGCAGAGCTTACGGAGGAACAGATCATTGAAAAAGTAGCTACAGCTTATTTTCAAGTATACCAATCCGAAGAAATGCTCCACAATGCGGAAAACAACCTGGAAATTACAAATCAAACCATTCAAATTATTAAAGGTCTATACGATGCAGGACTTGCCCGTAAGATCGATTACGATCGTGTGGTCGTGGCTCGTAACAATGTGAGTTCCGGTGTGAAACAGCTAGAAAACAGTGTGGACTTGGCCGAGAATGCACTTAAGTTCATGATCGGAATGCCGATGGAATCGGAGATCACGCTACCAGAAGGAAGTTTTGAACCGGGAATGCTCTCTCAAGCGGATTATGAAGTAGACCAGCGCACGGAAGTGAAATTAATGAACAAGCAACTTGAACTTCTCGATTGGCAAAAGAAAGCCTCAGAAGCGGAGTACTATCCTACCGTATCGCTTTCAGCGAACTATGGCTTTCTAGGACAAGGTGAGAAAATGCCTTGGTGGAATGGACAGAAGCAGGGCGTTTTTTGGTCTGACATGGCTTCCATTGGACTTAATATTCAAGTGCCTATTTTTAATGGATTTGCCACGAAATCAAAAATAGAACTCAATAAAATAGAAATTCAAAAGGCAGAGGCAGACCTTGTAGAAACCAAATTAGGTCTCGACCTTGCTTATAAGAATGCTCGCACCTCTCTTGAAAACAATTTAACGCTTATCGCTTCGCAAGAAGAGAACGTTCAATTGGCGCAAGATGTTCTTTCCAACACGCGTAGCAACTACCAGTACGGACTTGCAACCCTAAACGATATATTGGATGCAGAAAGGGATTTAACGGACGCAAAAGACCATTTAACTCAAGCCAAACTAGATTATAAACTCGCTGAAATCAACCTGTTAAAATCACAGGGGAAACTAAGAACTTTAAATTATTAATTCGATCATGAAAAAAAATACAATTATCACCCTGGTTTCCCTTATCGTAGTTGGGGTACTTGCGTTTTTCATTTTGCAACGCAACAAATCAAAAAACGAGGCCGAAGTGGCGATCGTAGCGCAAAAAAATAAGGATGTAGCCGTTCGAACGACTCTTGTAAAATCCGAATTGATTGAAGGAGCTTTTCAAGTGAACGGGAACTTTGTACCGAACCGCGAGGTAACAATCGCTTCTGAGATCACAGGACAGTTAGCTTCCCTATATGTAAAAGAAGGAAGTTACGTGAAAGCAGGACAAAGCATTGGTCGTCTCGTAGGAGATAAGCTAAATGTTAACGTATCCAATGCACAGGCCAATTTAGCCAACGCACAACAGGCACTTAGCCGATACGAACAGGCTTACAAAACCGGAGGGGTAACCGCCCTTCAATTAGACCAAGCGAGACTTCAAGTCACAAACGCAAGAGCGCAAGTGCAGTCTGCGAACTTGGTTTCAGGCGATACAAACATTGTTTCAAAAATAAGCGGGATTGTCAATCAAAAATTCGTGGAAATTGGAACCATTCTAAGTCCAGGAACACCGATCGTTGAAATCGTAGACATTTCTTCTGTGAAACTACGTGTGGATGTAGACCAGTCTTTAGTGAGCAACCTGAAAGTAGGGGACTTAATTAAAGTAAAAGTGGATGTAAGCGATGCAGAACTAGAAGGAAGAATTACTTTTATTGCACCCTCAGCATCTGGCGCTTTAAAATTCCCTGTCGAAATTGCGGTTAAAAATGCATACAATCAACTAAGAGCAGGAATGTACGGAACGGCCATGTTCAATCGCGTATCCGATGGGAAAACGCTTTTAATTCCTAGATCAGCTTTTGTAGGATCCGTTAGTGACAACCAAGTGTTTGTGGTTAAAAATGGAGTGGCTTATTTAACAAAAATTCAAAGTGGAGCTAATTTAGGCGACAATGTAGAAGTGGTAAGTGGCCTGAAAGAAGGCGAAATGGTGGTGACCAGCGGTCAGATTAACCTAAGCGACAAAACAAAAGTAAGCCTACTTAAATAACGATTGTAATACAAGAATAGAATGAAATTAGCAGAAGTATCGATCAAGCGACCAAGTTTGGTCATCGTGATGCTTGCCTTACTGATTATTGGGGGACTCTTTAGTTACTCTCAGCTGAATTATGAGCTGATCCCTAAATTTGAAGTGAAGGTAGTCACAGTGGCTACGGTCTATCCAGGAGCCTCGCCCGCCGAGGTAGAAAATACGGTTTCGCGTAAAATTGAAGACGCGATCTCCGCCCTAGAAGGAATTAAGAAGATTCAATCCAAGTCTTACGAAAGTTTATCCGTCGTTATTATTGAATTTAATAACGATGCCGATGTCGACTTCGCCTTAAACGAAGCGCAGCGGAAAATTAATGCCATTCGATCGGATTTACCTGAGGACATTGATGAGCCTTCGCTCTCCCAGTTCTCGTTATCCGATATGCCGATTGTGCGTATGGGGGTAACCGCCAACCTAACCGAAAACGAACTCTACGACTTAATTGACGAGCGTATCCAGCCGGAAATCTCCAGAATTACAGGGGTATCAAAGGTGGATATTGTCGGAGGTCAAGAAAGAGAGATACGAATCAACTTAGATCAAAACAAACTACAGGGGTATGGTCTTACCATTCCTCAAGTAGAGCAAATCATTGCGGCTTCGAATTTGGACTTCCCAACGGGAAGTTTAAAGACGAGAGAAAATTCCACTTTGATTCGTTTGGCAGGTAAAATTACCTCTGTAGATCAGCTAAGGAATTTAACCATTGCCTCTGTCGGAGGTCAAAATATTAAGCTTTTGGATGTGGCCGAGGTACAGGATACACAGAAAGAAGCGGACAAACTAGCCCGAATCAATCGCCAAAGTACCATTATGCTTCAAGTGCAAAAGCAGACGGATGCCAATGCGGTGGAAGTGAGTTCCCTAGTGAGAGAGAAAATCGCACAAATTGAAGCGCAGTATAAAGATACGGGCGTGAAGATTGACATTGCGGACGATACCTCCTTATTTACCCTTGAAGCAGCGAACGCGGTAATCAAAGACTTACTGATCGCGATTTGCCTTGTGGCTTTCGTGATGCTTTTCTTCCTTCATAGTTTTAGAAACGCTTTGATTGTAATGGTTGCGATTCCAACCTCGCTTATTGCCACCTTTATTGGACTCAATCTACTTGATTATAGTTTGAACTTGATGAGTTTACTAGGTCTCTCCCTTGTGGTGGGGATTCTAGTGGATGACGCGATCGTAGTGATTGAAAACATTCACCGTCACATGGAGATGGGGAAAAACAAAGTACGTGCGTCGTATGACGGAGCGAAAGAAATTGGATTTACCGTAACTGCAATTACCCTTGTAATTGTGGTGGTGTTCTTACCGATTGCCCTTTCTTCTGGTCTTGTAACGGACATTATTAAGCAGTTTACGGTGACCGTGATTATTGCGACTTTGCTTTCCTTACTTATTTCCTTTACAGTGGTGCCATGGCTCTTCTCTCGTTATGGGAAATTAGAGACCATTAGCAACAAAACTTGGTTTGGGAAAATCATTACGAAGTTTGAAGAGGGACTGAGCTGGTTTACCCGCAAAATGGAATCCATCCTTCGATGGAGTTTAGTTCATAAACTTAGAACTTTTGGAGTTGTAATTGTTCTTTTTGTAAGTTCTATTCTGCTTTTAGCCTTTGGTTACATTGGAACGGATTTCTTCCCAGCCAATGACAAAGGGGAATTCTTAGTTCAATTCGAGATGCCGAAAGACACCTCACTTGAAGAAACCAATTTCATGACTCAAAAGGCGGAGAACTATGTGGCTCAAAAGCCCGAAGTGGAAAGTATGATTACTTCCGTAGGACTGGTGAGTGGAGATATGGGAGCGATGCAATCGACCAATTACAAATCGGAGATTAGCATTGTTCTAAAAGAAGATACAGAGGAAGCGACCAAGGTTTATTCTGCCAAACTAAAAAGAGAACTTGAAAAAGAAGTCGTTGGAGTAAAAATCACCACAGTTCCTGTAGGATTTATGGGGGCTGAAATGGCACCGCTTCAAATGACGGTCACAGGTCCTGAGCTTGAAACTGTAATGCAGTACGCCAAAATGGCGGAAGCGAAGTTAAAAGCGATCGACGGTTCTTCTGAGGTAGAACTCTCTGTAGAGGAAGGAAATCCAGAAATCTCTATTAATGTCGATCGTGATAAAATGACCGCTTTAGGACTTAACGTGGCGAGCGTCGGAACGACCCTAAGAACTGGATTTAGTGGAAATACAGACAATAAGTTCCGTACCGGAAACAGCGAGTATGACATTAACATCATCCTAGATGAAACCAACAGAAAAAGCATAGACGACGTGAAAAACGTAACGTTTATAAATAACCAGGGCCAACAGATCCAATTGGCGCAGTTTGCAGACATCGTTTACAGTTCCGGTCCTGCGCTTCTAGAGCGTTTTAACAGAACTCCTTCCGTAACTGTGCAAGCGCAGGTTGTAGGTCGTACGACTGGAGCGGTCGCTGCAGATTGGGAAGCCTCTCTTGCAGAAGAAAAAGCACCTGCAGGCGTCACTTGGGTTTGGGGTGGAAACATGGAAAATCAAAGTGATGGGTTTGGAACGCTAGGCGTTGCCCTAATGGCAGCGGTGCTACTCGTATACATGATTATGGTCGTTCTCTACGATGACTTTATCAAACCGTTTATCGTTTTATTCTCGATCCCGCTATCCTTCATTGGAGCGCTTTGGGCTCTTGCCTTAACGAATCAGAGTTTGAATATTTTCACCATCTTAGGGATTATCATGCTGATTGGTCTGGTGGCCAAGAACGCCATCTTACTGGTGGACTTCATTAACCACCGACTCGATGCAGGAGAGAATATTGAAAACGCGATTGTCCAAGCGAATCACGCGAGACTTCGTCCGATTCTAATGACAACCATTGCAATGGTCTTTGGTATGCTTCCTATTGCCATGGCAACGGGCGCAGCAGCCTCAATGAATAATGGACTTGCGATTGTTATTATCGGGGGACTAATCTCTTCGTTATTCCTAACGTTAATTATTGTTCCTGTGGTTTATTACATTATTGTAAGACTCGAGAACCGTTTTTCAAAACACGAAAAAGTGGATTACGGATCTGAGATGACTGCAGACTATAAGCATCTTCATCCAGAGGATGAACTAGAATTTTAATTCTTATGCCGAATTAAATCTCGGAGAAACGATAGTGCAAGGGTCTACTTTTTAAGTGGACCCTTGTTATTTGTAAATGATATTGATTAGATGCGGAAGATCCTGCTTTCCTTACGTAGGATTTTCTACTTTTACACGATGGATCTGACGTTAAGAACAGAAAGAAGAGTGGAGTATAATACCCCGACAAATTCAGAGCACTTGACTAATTGAAAAAAGAGTTGAAAATTAATCAAGTGAAAATTATGAAAAAGAAGCACAAGAAAATTCGATCCTCGTTCAAGGCGCAAGTTGTCGTTGAGGCATTGAAAGAGCGACCTGCACTGTCGGAACTTGCCGTTAAGTTTGGTTTGCACCCTATTCAGATATTGCAATGGAAGCAGAAATTTTTAGAGAACTCAGCGCTTGTTTTTGAGCAGAAAACCAAATCAGCAACCTCTGATAATGATGTGGATGTGGAAAAGCTGTATTCCAAAATCGGGAGTTACAGATGGAGATGGACTTTTAAAAAAAAAAGTTTAGCCAGGTTAGGCCTATGATTGATTCAAAACTTTTAATTGACAAGAACCACGCTCCGAACATCCGTAAACAATGTGAGATACTGGAAATAAACCGTTCCGGACTCTATTATGAACGCAAAGGAGAATTACAGGAGAATCTGGAAATCATGAAAATCGTTGACAGGCATATCCTGGAGGAACATACTGCTGGGGTCTAACCCATGAAAGGCAAGGGTATTACTGCCGGATATGAGCGTGTAAGGCCACTGATGAGGTTGGGCCACATCAAACCCATCTATCCCCGCAGGCATTTAACAGAATGGAAAAAGAACGGATATAATCACCCTTATTTGCTGAGGGATCTGAATATAACTCGTAGCAACCAAGTGTGGGAGGTTGATATTACGTACATACCCATGGCCACAGGATTTATGTATTTAACGGCGATTATAGATGTTTACAGCCGCTATATCGCTGCCGGGGTATAAATATATTGTGGGGTTCAGGGCTTGAATCCTACGTCAAGCAAAAACAAGGTTAGGCGTTATCATTAGGTGAGTCTATTACCCTTGAATCCAGACCCATCGGCTCTGTCGTCGGAGTGTAATTCACCATCGCCTTTCTACAAAAAAAAAGTCTTATCAATCGAGCTATCCTCAAATTTAAAGCCGGCCTTTTTTATTCTTTCATTGGCCACCTTAGAACCATTTAATAACATGACAGACATTTCTCCAAAAAATAATTTTATCAGAAATGCAGGTGCATTGGGCAAAAAGGTTTTCTTACCAAATGCTTGTAGAAGTGCTTTTGATAAATCATTCATCGTGATGTGCTCGGACGAAACAGCATTAAAAACCCCACTTATTCCATTTGTTTTCAAGATAAACTGATACAACCTGACTAAATCTCGAATTCCAATCCAAGGTAAATATTGTTTGCCATTTCCTAAAGATGTATTGATGCCTACTTTCGCCAAAGGCGCTAATTTTTGATACATGCCACCATCTTTCCCTAGGACAACACCCTGTCTTAAAATCACGGTCGCAATACCCAAACTTTCGAATTGCAATGCTGATTTTTCCCACTGCTCGCAGACAGAAGCTAAAAAATCGTTACCATTATTGGATGTTTCTGTGAATATCTCCTCTGTAGTAACTGCGCCATAATAACCTACGGCAGACGAAGAAATGAAAGTATTTATGCTATGATTTCTTGTTTTAACATAGGTGTAAAGTAAATCTATTGACTTTGTTCGGCTCTCAATGATTTCGATTTTTCTTTTATTAGTCCAAGGTTTTTCGCCAATGTTCGCTCCTGTTAGATTGATGATTTTTGTAACACTTTCAAAGGCTTTTTCGTCAATATAGCTTCTATCGACGTCCCATTGAAAAAAATGAATGTTTTCAGTGTTAATGTTGCTGCTTCTTCTTCTTCGAGTTAAAACATTAACAATATAGCCGCAATTTATCAGGTGCCTTATCAATGCTTTTCCGACAAAACCTGTTCCTCCGGCAATTAGTATCGTTTTCATTTGTTAATTTTTGAATGTAACTCTGGATAAGCTCGTTTCAACCAAATCGTATAAGGAGACGGATTGTTTTTTTTGAATACGATAGAATTTCATCTATATGCATCCATTTATAATCTTTCACCTCATCTTTATTTAAAACAGGATCTTGATTTGAAAAACCTATGACGACACAGCAACATCGGAAATTCAGATGCAAGTGCCTGATATAACCCCACATTGTCATCCAAACGCAAGTCTCTACGAAACCAAAAACGCAGACCTTACTTTTCACTCAGGAATGGATTGTCGTTCCTGTCGTGTTTTACCCAAATGAGTTTAGATGTATCGTAGCCTATTTCTTCTGCAATTTTCAAGTAGTTGGATTTAACTTCTTCAGAAATATTTTTTGTTTTTGATAAGATCCACAAATAATCCAAGTCTTTTCCTGCAATTAAGGCGTATTGGTAATTTTCATCCAGTGCCACTACATTGTAACCGGCATAAAAGGGACCGAAGAAGCTTACTTTTAATTCTGCAATATCTTTACTTCCTCTAAACTTTGCTAATCCATCCGCTTTTTTCCATTCTGCTTTTTTGTAATTATAACCACTGTTCAACACAGTGATGTTGCCTTTTTTGTTCAGGCTGTATTGAGCGGAGACATTGTCCAAGTTCTTTTCAAAACGAAAATCGAAACGGGCAATTTCATACCATGTCCCCAAATAACGACTGATATCAAAGTTTTTGACCGCCTCAGCATTTTTTGGAATGGAGGCACAGGAATTTAAAAGAGCAACGAAGCCTATGGAACAAGCTACTATTAAAATTTTATTTGTTGTTTTCATCGCGTGTATGTTTAAATTTTTTAAAAAAGTAAAGCACTAAAAGAAACTGTGTGTATCCGTAAACCGCATCTTCGATTGGTATCGTTAGTATTCGTATACCTAGGAAATCTCCGGAATTGTAATTTACTATTGGTATTTCTAATCCTGTGCCGGTCAGCACACCATTTACTGGAAAGAAACCTAACAATAATATCGTAAATACCAGCGATGCTTTGCCAATCCAATCTGCCCGAGCAATGAAATGCAGGTAAATTAAAGTTGCTGAAGTGGTGATAGCTGTTACCAATGTATAAATTTTATCGTAATGCAACAAAGCGATAACCATACAGACAATCAAACTGACAAAAACGATCAGATTATTAAAACTGGATAGCCATCCTAGCTTGAAAAATTCATCAAAACAAAAATAGGTAAATATGCATGAAAACGGAATGAAAATAAAGAAAAGCCATTCTTCAAGAGGCAATCCCGCTATCACTATTCCAAGCGTGTAGTCTGTGTTGAACCACCACACACCTTTTGCCGTAAACCATACATCCCAAGAAATAAATGGAATGGCAACTAGAAAGGCGGATTTTATATACGCACCAAAATATCGATTAAAGCGAATTCGACTATCAAAAGATGCAATGAAACAAATAATAACCGTAAAAAATAATATCAGTAAATAAGTATATGCTATCATTTTTTAGAAGAATTATAATACATTTTAAAATACTTGAATGGCACATATAAGAAGCCAAAACATTCACCATTTTCTTTGCCAATATGCTTGTGATGTTGTTTATGTGCTCTGCGAAGTGCTAAAAAATAGATGTTTTTCGTGCTGGTCAATAATTTAATCCGTTGGTGGATAAAGACATCGTGTACGAAAAAATAGGCCATTCCATAGAACATAATGCCCAGTCCTATAAAAAACATATAATTGAAATTTTCGAGCGAACCGAAATACATTAAAGCAATTGTTGGTAAAGCAAATATGACAAAGAAATAGTCGTTTTTTTCAAGAACTCCGTCATTGCTATGATCGTGATGGTCTTTGTGTAAACCCCAAAGAAAGCCGTGCATAATATATTTGTGGATAATCCACGTTGCTCCTTCCATCCCCATAAATGATCCGAATACAATTAAAAAATTCATAGTTGTTTTTTACTTGTTAAATAGCTTTTCTAAAACGCTGTAGCGGAAATCAAAAATGTCCGCTAATTTCTTTTTCACAAAGAGCCGATGTACCATCTTCCCCAAAAAACCGAAAGGCAATTCATAATCTACGGTATCTTTCATTAGTACACCGTCTTTATTGGGGATGAATTCGTGAAAATGGTTCCAGTATTTGTAAGGTCCTTTCTCCTGGAAATCAGTAAAGCTTTTATTGGGTTCCACATGTGTAATTCTCGATACCAAACTGTTCCCAATAAAAAAGTGATTCCCGAACACGATTCGGATAAAAACTTAAATTTATTTCGCCAAACATCTACTAGTTCAATACGGAATGCGCCCAGTTTATCGCCTTAATCAACAAATACCAACCCGATGTCTTTCTCACCATGGAAAGTAATTCCAATTGCGAAAAAGCACTTCAGAAAATGGAAAACGAATATCCCTACTCCCAAAAAGTAACGCTGGAAAACACCTACGGAATGCATTTCTACTCGAAACTTTCGATTAAAACAGCAAAAACCCACTTCTTTGGAAGAAAAAACATCTAAGGAACGCGATGGCGACCTGTTAAGCATGGCAAATCGCGCAAAAATGTCGTGAAAGATTTCGTGAAGATTCTCGAGCAGGAAAAACTCCGCCAACTCGGGTCTGATAAAGATAAGACGAAGAAACTTCAGGTAATCAAGCGAAAAATCACACAACAATGCAAAAGGAAAACGTACAGGAAAAAATCTCTGAAACCCACGAGAAATTAGAAGATAAGCGGATATAAGAATGCGCAGTTTGGCTAAAGGTGGGCCAACCCGTAAGGATCTCCGGTAGCACAAACGTGGGAACGATCGAAAAAATTGATAAAAACCAAAAGGTGACGATGAATTACGGATTGTTCAAGACTCAAATTTCGGTAGATGAGCTCGAGAGAATTTAATTTAAATGGGCTTAAAAGATTAAATCTTAAACTTTTATAATTTTTAATAATTCTTCATAAAACCAAATATGTCGGCCGGATATTTGCCTATGTTTTCACAATTAAAAATCAAGAATTATGTCAACATTAGAAAATAAAAAGATTGCAGTATTATCTGCGGATGGATATGAGCAAAGTGAATTGGAACACCCTGTGGAAGCTTTAAAAAATGCAGGTGCAAACGTAGAAATAATCTCACTTAAAAGCGGTGAAATAAAAGGGATGGTACACTTCGAATGGAGCAATTCGGTAAAAGTTGATAAAACTGTTTCCGAAGCAAAAGCTTCCGATTACGACGCGTTACTTTTACCAGGTGGCGTTTTTAATCCCGATGCAGTGCGCGTTGACGAAAATGCGTTAAAATTTGTGAAAGATTTTTTCAACGAAAATAAACCAGTGGCAGCCATTTGCCACGGACCGCAAACATTGATCAACGCTGACGTGGTTTCTGGTAAGAAAATGACTTCAGTACAAGCTATTTCCAAAGATTTGAAAAATGCCGGTGCGAATTGGGTCGACGAACAAGTAGTGACAGACGGAAATCTTACGACAAGCAGAACTCCAGATGATTTACCTGTCTTTAGCGAAAGGATTGTGCAGGAATTCGCAAAATAAAATATAAAGCAAAGCTTTGTCAAAGTATTTTTTGGCAAAGCTTTTTTTTTAAGGTGATGGTCTCGAAAGTGGAAGAGAAATCCTTGCAATTGCCTGTATTTACTCCGTCAGCATACTTTTTCATTGCTACTGCTAGGGATTCAACCTTTTGTGAATCTACTGCAACTCTATAATACTTCATGAAAATGATTTCTGGACAACAGTCTGGAACCGCAGACATCTTTGATTGGTTAATTTTTAAGCAAAGATCACAAGGTTGTCAGCAGTTGATAAAAAAAAACCACGCCCCGGTCTCCACCACCTATGATATCGGGCTCTTTCTCCAATACAGAGTTTTTAAGCCGCTCACAGGAAACAAAGAACGTATCCAAATCCATATGTGCAATTGCTCTTTCCATGTTGCAAAATTAGTTTCTTTTTGAAACTAATTTTGTATTTTTGTTGTCTAAAATTGTAACAATGTCAAAGTTCTCTGATAACATCGTGTTTTTGAGGGGAAAGAAAAATATGACTCAGCAAGAACTGGCAGATCTATTATTTCTTACCCGATCCAGATATGTTGCCTATGAATATGGTAGAACAGAGCCTCCTATTGAAATATTGGTTAGAATTTCAAAATTCTATACCATCAGCATCGACCTATTGTTGACAGTGGATGTCAGAAAATTTTCTGTCGATAAAGTAATGGAGCTCCCTGACAAACGAATCGTTTTGCCTATAAAGGTTGATCAAGATGGAAATAATCAAATTGAGATTATTCCCCAAAAAGCTTCAATGGGCTACCTGAATGGCTACGGAGATCCTGAATACATAGAAAATCTGGAGACCATATCATTGCCTTTTTTAAAAGGAGGTAAGTTTAGGGCATTTCCAGCTGACGGAGATTCAATGCCCCCCTATAAGAACGGAACCTATATCGTGGGTAAATATGTAGAAAATCTGTCGGACTTGAAAACGGACAGAACATATGTTTTCATTACCACTAATGATGGTATCAGTTACAAAAGATTTCAGTTTCATCAAGCAGATGGTATATGGGTTAAGGCTGACAATCAATTTTATGAGCCTTATAAAATTCCATTGATTGAAATTAAAGAAATCTGGGAATTTGCCTGTAGTATTAATACCAAAGAATATGAGCCTGATGAATTTGCAGAACATCATATTCAAAACTTTATCACAGAAATTAAAACTGATATTAAACAGATCAAAGAAAAGATGAGAGATAGGAACTGAACCTATTTTAAGTAAATACATAATAAAAAACTTCCCCGAATGGAAGTAAAAACACAAATGATGAAAAAAATCCCGTAGTAACGGGATATTGCGAAGATCGATATTTTAATATAAAGATATAATGACCCAGCTGAGTTTATTTGAGGCCGACGAATTCTATGAGTTTCCTGAAGATCTTTTGGAGTACAAAGAAAATTTCCTGAGCAGGGAAGAAGCCGACCTGCTTAAAAACAAATTATTGGATGCTGCTCCCTGGGAACAGCGCACCCAGAAAATGTACGATAAGATGGTGCTTACTCCACGGTTGACTGCATGGTATGGAGATTCAAAATATAACGATTCCGATGAAGATAAAAAGCCAACTAATCCATGGACTCCTGAATTGTTTTCATTAAAACAAAGAATTGAGAAGGAATTCGGCTGCAAGTTCAATGCTGTTTTGCTAAACCTATATCGTGATCACAATGATTCCGTTGCCTGGCATCGGGACAAAGAAAGCTGTTATGGTAAACGACCTGTTATTGCCTCAATAAGTCTTGGCCAAACCAGGAGTTTTGATTTCAGAAAAAAAGACCACCATCAGAGTAAATATAGTCTGCCATTACCTCATGTGACCTTCTCCCACAAAACCGTAACACCTAAAAGTAGAGATTTTTCGATAAAGTAATTAACTTTAATACAAGAAAAATCAAATGAAAAAAAGCAGATTTACAGAAAGTCAGATTGTCTTCGCCTTGAAGCAATCCGAGACGGGAGTAAAAGTGGAAGAAGTATGTCGCAAAATGGGTATCAGCGAGGCAACTTTTTACAATTGGAAAAAAAAATTCGGAGGCTTGGGCATAACGGAACTTCGCCGCTTGCGCCAGCTGGAAGAAGAGAACAGCCAACTCAAAAAGCTGGTAGCGGACCTAAGTTTAGATAAGCAGATTCTTCAGGATGTTCTGAAAAAAAAGTTCTAAAGCCGGTTCAGAGGCGTGAACTGGCGAAAGGGATACAGCAGGATTACCGGGTTTCTCAGCGAAGAAGCTGTCGTTTGTTGTTTTTACAGCCTAGTGTTTATTATTACCATCCACATCGGAGAGATGATAAGGCTCTGAGGATGCGACTCATAGAATTTTCCAACATTCGTGTTCGGTATGGCGTGCAGCGTTTACATATTCTTCTGAGACGGGAAGGATGGAAGGACAATCATAAAAGGATCTACAGAATCTATTGTGAGGAAGGTTTGAACCTAAGGAGAAAACGGAACAAAAGAATAAAATCTGCACGCTCCCGGGTTCCTACCAATGGCATTGCTTCTAGTTTACATGAGTGCTGGAGCATGGATTTTATGAGCGATGCCCTGTTTGACGGCAAGAAATTCAGGGTCTTAACTTTAGTGGATAATTATAGCCGTAAATCCTTGGTGCTTCATTCCGGAATTTCCATTAAAGGAGAAGATGTTGCTGAAATATTAAAAAATGTTACCTTTGAGCAGCAAGCCTATCCCAAGCGGATTAAGATTGATAACGGACCGGAGTTTATCAGTAAAGCATTGGACAGATGGGCTTATGAAAGGAAAATAGAACTGGAATTCTCCAGGCCGGGAAAGCCAACAGATAATGCATTTATAGAGAGTTTTAACGGATCATTAAGAGATGAATGCCTCAATGTGAATTGGTTCTTATCGCTGGAAGATGCACAGCAAAAGCTAGATGTCTGGAAAGAGGATTATAACAGTTACAGACCCCATAGCTCATTGGGGAATTTAACGCCAAACGAGTTCATTGAAAACAGTCAAAACATGCAAATTTCTCTATTTTAGATTGTTCCATATATCGGGGGGAGGTCAATCAAGAAAAAATTCTACTTTTGAAGCGTACTGAAAATGGGAAGCTTACAACACTTTTATCACATTTTTGTTTTGGTAAAAATTAATAATTATTTCATTTTGTAAAACTTTAATCAAAAACAGCACTAAAAAATCTAATTAATATATAAATTTAACTGATGAAGAAAATATTTTACACTTTCATTATTTTTATTATTGTAGCTTTTAGCCTGAACAAAATGGTTTACGAAGAAGTTTCCCCAAAAGATAAGCAAGATTTATTTTCTGAAGTTCTACGTTACAAACACCCCATCAAAAGTGTTTCAATGGAGTATATGGATAATAGTGACCTAAAGGTATTCGACACTGTATTAAAAGACAATAGAGTTTTAATGTTAGGAGAAAACACGCACTCTGATGGAGTAACTTTCAAGTTCAAAAGTAGACTTATCAAGTATCTTCATGAGAATTTAAATTATGATATAGTTCTCTATGAAGCAGGTAGATATGATACATGGATAATGAATGAAGAAATGAATCAACATAGAATGAGAATTCCTTCAGATTCTATTGGAGGTCTCGGTCTTTTTGAGTTTTGGTGGGCTAATAGGGAAATGAAGCCTCTTATTGAATATTATCAAAAAACTAAAATATCAGAAAAGCCTATTGAGTTGGGAGGTTTTGATTTTCAATTTTCTGGAGTTACACTTTCAGGAAGACGTGCAAAACTTCTGAAAGATTTTCTTAAAAAAAATAATATAAATATTAATAATTTTCCTGTTTTCAGTAAAAACATTAAAGAGCTTGAATATTTTGTATTTAAAAGCTACGCAAATAAGATTCTCAAAGAAAATTATAAAAATGAGCTTCTCTTGGAAATAAATAAGATTGAAAAAATAATATTAAAATTAGAAAAAACACCAGAAAATATATTATATGCACTATACTTTAATGACTTGAAAAATAATTTTCAGAAATCATGGAATTACAAGGAAGGATCCATGTCTAGTATGCATTATAGGGATTCAATAATGGCAAAAAATCTTATTTATCAAATAGACGACATCTATAAAAATAAAAAAATCATCATATGGTGTGCCAATATTCATACCTTTACTGCAAGGTATGATAAAGATTACCTTCCATTAGGAGCTTATATCAAAGATAAATACGGCAAAGCTTCTTATATGTTGAACTTTTCCACATATGCTAAAAAGAGTAATAAAGGGAATCTAACTGATAAACCAGGAAAACATGCAATAGAAAATATATTTCACAAAACAAAAACTCCTTACTTTTTTATTAATCTCCGTGATATTACTGAAAGTTCTCCTTTGAAGAAGGAATTTGTATCCACTATCAATCAAGGAGTTGATCAGAGAAGGTTTTGGAGTCGTTTTCTTGATGGAATTTTTTTTATAGATACAAATACACAACTAACACCAAACAAGAAGTAATGGAAAGTATAATAACCAAAAATCTAAGTTACTCAATAGGTTCTAAAACCATTTTAAATAATGTAAGTTTGAATGTTCCAGAAGGTAGTATTTATGGTTACTTAGGAAGAAACGGCGCAGGAAAATCTACTACGATTAAACTTCTTTTGGGACTTTTGGAAGAAACTGGTGATCAAATTTTAGTTCAAAATAAAAGTTTGAAGCAAAACAGGACAGAAATTCTTTTTTCAACGGGAAATCTTATAGAATCTCCTTGTTTTTATACCAAACTAACAGTTTTTGAGAATTTAAAATATCTTGATATTATTTATGAAAAAGGCACCAAAAGGATTGACGAGATTCTGGAAATAGTAGGTCTAGCTAAAGAAAAAAAGAAAAAAGCAAGTGACCTTTCTATGGGGATGAAACAACGTTTAGGAATTGCTATGGCCATATTTCATGATCCAGAGTTGCTAATTTTAGACGAACCTTTAAATGGACTCGATCCTCAAGGTATATTTGAAATGAGAAGTCTTTTTCAGAAACTGAATGAACAGGGGAAAACTATTTTTATTTCGAGCCATATTCTTAGCGAATTAGATAAAATAACAACTCACATTGGAATTATTGAAGATGGAAAAATAGCTTTTCAAGGGACAAAAAATGAACTTTTAGGAAAAGTTGAAAAGAATGTTATTTTAAAGGTAAGTAATGGTGAAAAGGCAACTTCCGCTTTACAAGGAATCTTTAACATACTTCAAACGGATTTGAATAAAATTTCAGTAAAAATTACTAATGACAAAGAATTCAATACGCTAATAAAAACCATAATTACAAATGAGATTGATATTTATGATATAGAGTCATATAACACAAATCTTGAGCAAATCTTTATTAAATTAATTTCTAATATCCATGACTAATACTTTCTATAAAGCTTTTTCTTCAGAACAGTATAAACTTTCTAAAAATAAAGAAATTTTCGGAATTCTGCTAATTCCCACGCTGGTTATTTTTGCGATTACATTCTATATTGCTTACGACTCAATTAGATCGGGAATTACAGAAAGTACTATCAATCCGTGGAAATTTATATTGGGAAGGTCTGTATTTCTTTTTTTATATATGCTGTATCCAATTTTAGTTTCACTTTTTGTCCATGCTTGTTGTGATGTAGAATATCGGAATAGTAACTATAGAATTTTATTTACTGTTCCTATTTCTAAGTCTAAAATATTTATTTCTAAGGTTTTGTTTATCTTATTAATAGTTTTATTCTCTACATTGCTTTCATATGCGGCATTTTTAGGGTCAGGTTATATTTTAGGAATTACTTTTCCCAATATGGGGTTTCAGAATTATGATTACAGAGAAGTGATATTTTATATTTTCTTAAAATTCCATATTATGCTTTCAGCTATTGCTATGATGCAACTTGCATTAAGTCTATTTTTCAAAAATTTTATTTATCCTATAGGTTTCAGCATGTTTATGCTTCTTTTTTCCGGGGTAGTGAGTGAGAAAAATTTTTCGGATTTTTTAGTATACACGGGAGGCTATAAATCTTATTTAAATTTTATGAGTGAAAATACCCTATTTGAAAGACTAGATTACTGTAATATAGTTGCTATATTTATTTTTGCTTTGGGAAGTTTTTATATTTTTACGAAAAAGAAACAGTTTGTATGATCTTAATTACCTCGAATGGATTAAATTCTTGTGATTTTTTTAAATTTAGATAGTAAATAATAAGTTTCTTCGAAGAAATCCATATAGACACTACCTTAGGGATTATATATTCAAATAATTAGAAAATTTACAGAAAAATTGAAAAAATAAAAGCAAATATTATAAATAATTATTTCTTAAATATTTATAAAATATTAAATCATATTGTTCTTTAACCTCCTTAATTGAGCCATTATATAATAAAATAACCCTTGTAGAGATATCTAAAATTTCTCTATAATTATGATCAGTTATTATAATTCCTTTGTACATAGATTCTGATATTATGTTGCTTTTAAGCTCATTTATATGAATGGGGTCAATGTTTTTAAAAGGTTCATCAAGTAAAATATATTCAGCATTTGAGTGTACAATAAGTAATGTTTCAATAATTCTTTTTTGCCCTCCTGATAATTCGTTAGGTTTGCTATTTATAAACGGTTTTATTAAAGGATTGTTTAACAGAAATGTTGATTTTTCGTTACTACAAAAACTATGAATAATTTTTTTTATCTTGATATGAGAAGGAAGAAAAGAAAATTGTGGAAGGTATTTTATTATACCATTATTATCAAAAACAGTTTTTATTATTTTATTGTTGACCTTAATAAATTTCTGGTCAGCAGGAAGAGAACCAAAAATTATTTTTAATAGTGTAGATTTTCCCATACCATTGGAGCCCAGTAATCCAATAATTTCTCCTTTACTACATGAAAGGAAAATATCATGTAGTATAGTTTTATCATCAAAAGTTTTAATTATGCTATCAACTTTCATAGAAAATAATTCTTAAATGAGAAATAAAATAGTAAATATAATGTTAATTCCAAAAGTGATTAACCATAAAAAAACTTTACTGAATCCTAAATTATAATAAAAGTAATATTCATTAGGATATATTAACTCATAAAAAATATAATGGAATATTATTGAAAAGAGAGTATAAGAGAGAGCTGATGACCTATAAGAAAATCCAAATATAATACTTACTAAAATAGATATACATAAAGTTGGTATTAAAATTTTAGAATAGAAAAACAAATAATTTATAATTTTATTCAGCACAATATTAATTATTAATTGATAACAAAGTAACAAAATATATTTGTTCAATATGAAAAAAAATATATATTTGTTAGACAAAACAATTTAAATTTCAAAATCATGAAAAAGAAAAAAATTTTAAAGTTTTCAAAAGAAACAGTAACAAAATTAGACAAAAATTCTAAAAAGCTTATTAACGGTGGAGCCGCTGGTATGGAACAAGCAATAGATGCAGGTTTTTCAGCTGGTTGTACTGATGGATGTGGTATAACAAAAACTCATTTGAATTGCACAGAAGCTACGTGTACTGCTGATTGTGGTTCTGCTATTAATTGCGCTCCAACATCGAGGTCTTTAGACGGTCTTACTTGTACTTTTGTTGGGTAATTAAAGTACTTTTACATTAAGAATAGGAGGCTGTTTTTTCAGCCTCTTTTTAATTGGATATTTCTTGACTATGAGCTTAATCATTACAAAAGAGAAACAAAAAGAATTAGAAAATTTATTATACTTTATAGCTGAAGGAATTATAAATAAAAAAGATAACCCAAATATAGGTTTACTATCTGGTGCAATGGGAGAGACCCTATTTTTATATGAATATTCTCAAATAAATAAGAATTATGAAAAATATGTCACTAAAAAAATAGATTATATATTTGAGTCTATAGAAAACGGAAATGTCTTTCATACGTATTGTAATGGATTACCTGGAATTTGTTTGGCTATTGATTATATTCAGTCTAAAAGCCATTTTGATTACAAGCGTTTTGATTTTGTAGATAATCAAATTGATGAATGGCTTATTGAACAATTTAATATTTGTATTAATGAAGGAAATTATGATTTCTTACATGGAGCAATTGGAATAGGATATTATTTTTTGGAGAAATTCAAAAGTGGTCATCTCAAATCAAAAAAAACCTTAAATGTTTTATTAAAATTCATTAATAATTCTGCAATTAATGAAAATGATTTTGTTAAGTGGAAAACTCATAATAAGGTTCTGAACATTTCTTTATCTCATGGTATGACAAGCATTGTGCTCTTTTTATTAGATCTATACAAATTAGATGTGAAATTTGATTATAATATTGAACAAATTATCAAAGGAGCAATAAATTTTATTTTAGCACAGGAAATTGATTGGAAGATGTATGGATCTTACTATCCTTTTACGTCTATCGAACAGCAAAAAGATAAAATTCATGGAAGTAGGCTATCTTGGTGCTATGGAGATCTTGGCATTGCAATCATGCTACGTAAGGCTTCTAAAATTTTTAATCAAACTATATGGGAAGAGAAATCTAAAGAAATATTTGAATATTCTACTACAAGAAAAAGCATTAGTGAGACTACAATAGTAGATGCAGGAATATGTCATGGAAGTTCTGGTGTTGCATTAATTTTTTATAATGAGTTTTTAAAAACAAATAATGCACATTATGCAGTAGCTGCTCAATTTTGGCTTAATAAAACACTAACGTTTTATAAAGAAGATTCAGAAAATTTTTCAAAAGTTTGTTACAACACTATTACAGGAAATTATGAACCCAACCCTAGTATTCTCGATGGTACTTCTGGAGTAGGATTAGCCTTAATATCATTTATTAATAATAAACTTGATTGGTCAAGATTTTTAACAATATGAAAAATATGAAAAAAAAATATTCAGTATCTGATAATTTTATAATAAGATACCCTTTTTTTTCTTTTAAATACAACGACGGATGGGATATTAATGACATACACGAGTGTGACAAGTTTAATTCCCCCTTATTTATAGCTTCTCCTACACTTTTAGATGAGTTTAAAAAGCTTAAAGAAGGAAAAATAAAAGATGTAAAATCAATTGATAAAATTAATATTTCTTTATATAAATACTGGAGTAGAATAAAATCTAGACCTACTCCTTTTGGCTTATTTTCAGGTGTTTCTTTAGGAGAAATCCATAATCATACTGATTTAGTTTTTAGTGAAAAATCCATAGCTAAAATTAGAATGGATATGAAATATCTATTTGATATTTTTACTTATCTTAAAGATATTCCTGAAATAAAAAATCAAGTAATTTTCTATCCCAATGACAGTATTTACTCTTTTAATAGTAAATATCGCTTTATAGAGAAAAAATATTCTAATGATTCTATTAAGTACGAAATTTCTGCTACTGACAAAAGCTCTTCTTTAAAAAAACTTTTATTATTGGCAAAAACAGGAATTAATTATAAAGGAATTGTGGATTTTCTTGTTTCAGAGGGATATAATGAAGATGAAAATTTGCATGAATATATTAATAATATCATTGATTCTCAAATTTTAATAAGTGAACTTGAACCAACATTAATAGGTGATGATTATTTGGAAAGAATTTTAAAAATTATAGAAGAGAGAAATATAAGTCACGATATTTTCAATAAACTTAAAGATTTAAAATTTGAATTAAAAATACTGAATGAAAAAAATAATGTTATAGAGATTAGTGACATATTAAGAATAGAAAAAATTGTTAAAAACATCAAAATTCCTTTTGACAATAAATATCTTATACAGATTGATTCTACAAAGCAATTTCAATCTTCATATCTCAATAAAGATTATACTAATGAATTATTAGATGCTATTACTTTTTTATCAAAAATAGGATCAATAAAAAATGAAAATCAGGACTTAGAAGATTTCAAATCCATTTACCAAGAAAAATATGAAAGTGAAGAAATTCCTTTACTACAAGCACTAGATCCTGAAATTGGAATAGGATATCCTGTTAGCAAAAATGTAGGAAAAGAATATAGTAATTCATTAATCAAAAATTTTCTTCTTGTAAATAATAGTGTGAAAAAAGGACACAAAAGATGGGATCTAATACAGGATATTTTAATAGAAAAGATAATTACGGCTAAAGAAAACAAAGATAATGAAATTGTAATTTCAAAAGAGGACTTTCCTTTCTTTGATATGGTTATATCTGATATGTCTCCTGTAATTTACTCAATTTTTGAAGCAATAAATGATACTCAAAATAACGCATTGATTTATTTAAAATTTGTAGGTAATGGTTCTGGTGCTAAATTAATGAGCAGATTTTCACGTCTTGACAAGGGCATAGAAGAATATGTAAAAAAGTTAATGAAAATAGAGCAGGAGAAAAGTAATATTGAATTTGTAGAATTGTCTCATTTATCTGAATCTCCAAGAGTCGGAAATATTTCTATAAGACCAAGGCTTACTAATTACGAAATAACTTGTTTGTCAAATTCAAATTTAGATCAAAAATTTATTATTCCTATATCTGATATTCTTTTATCAATAAGAAGAAATAAAATTATTCTAAGATCGAAAAAACTAAAAAAAGAAATTTTCCCTACTCTTACAACTGCACATAACTTTAGAGATTCTTCTTTTCCAGTATATAGATTTTTATGTGATTTACAATATCAAAACCTTCAATCAAATGGATTAATGCTAAATATTAACCTCAATCTTAATTATATTCCTAGAATCAGATATAAAAACACAATTTTACGATTAGCAAGTTGGGAAGTAACAAAAAGCGAGCTTACAGATATTTTTGAAAAAAAACTATATGATGCTTCAAAAATGGAAATCATCAGAAAATGGATTGAAAAAAGAAATATTCCGCAATATATTTTGGTTTCAGAAGATGATAATGAAATGTTCATTGATTTCTACAATATAAATAGTATCAATGTATTTTTGTCACTACTAAAGAAAAGAAATAAACTTAAAATAGTTGAATTTTTATATAATGATAAAACTGCTATTTTAAGAGATAGTTTTGGAAATCCTTATAGAAATCAAATAATTATACCTCTATTTAGAAATGATGAAGAATAGAAAATATGCACCAGGATCAGAATGGCTTTATTTTAAAATTTACACAGGCTATAAAACAGCAGATAAGCTTTTGTTGAATAAAATTTATCCTTTAATTATTGATTTAAAGAGGAAAAAATATATTGATCAATTCTTTTTTATAAGATATTCAGATCCTCATTATCATTTAAGAGTTAGATTGCATATCTCTGAGCACAAAAATTTGGGTGAGGTCATTGTTTTATTTAATAAAAATTTATATAAATTATTGAATAATAATACTGTATGGAAAATTCAAATTGACACATATAATCAAGAGATTGAGAGGTACAATGTTCACTTAATCGAACATATAGAAAATTTTTTTCATATTGATAGTGATTACATTATTAAAATTTTGAAAGCAATAAATATTAAATTTAATAATGATGAAGATATAAAATGGATTATTGGTTTAAAACTTATAGATAGTTCACTTTCTTTATTTTATTCAGGGGAAGAGGACAAAATGAATGTTATTAGTGCAATGAGTGAATCCTTTAAAAATGAGTTTGGGTTTAATATGTATAATTCTAAACAATTTAATAGTAAATATCGAGAGAATAAGCATACAATAGAAGCTGTAATGTCTGGTGTAAATATAATTGATGATTATAATTATACAAATTTATACAATCTTTGTAAAAGAAGGCATAAAGACTTAATAGCATCTACATTATTAATTAAACAGACACAATTAAAAAAACAACTATCACAGGATATAATAATTGATCTTATACATATGACAATTAATAGATTAATTCCTGCTGAAAATAGATTGCACGAATTAATATTATATGACTTTGTAAAAAGATATTATTTAAGTGTAATAGCAAAGAAAAGAAACAAAAAATATAAATAACATATATTTAAAATTATTTTATTTTTAGATTTTTAACAGGTCTCATTTTTATTAGTTATAGAAAAAATTGTTAGTTAAAAATAACAAGTACAAGAGAAATGTCAAAACCCATTAAAGTCAGAAGCCCTTTAGACGGTCTTGGTATATTATAATAAATGAATTAATAATGAATATCTTTTAATTTTTAAAATGAATTTAAGGCATTTTCCCTTTTATAAACAACCCGATGCTAAGGATTGTGGTCCAACTTGTTTGAGAATCATAAGCAAATACTATGGGAAAAATATATCTTTACAACAAATTCGTAGTCTTTCTGAAACTACTAGAGAAGGTAGCTCATTACTTGGTCTAAGTAATGCAGCAGAAAATTTAGGCTTTTCGACGTTAGGTGTTAAATTAGACTTTAATACTCTAAAAGAAGTCCCTTTTCCATGTGTTGTACATTGGAATAAACAACATTTTGTAGTTGTTTATGATATAATAGAAAAAAAAACTGATTGCAAAATAAAAATAAGTGATCCAAGTTATGGACTCATTACGTATAATGATGAAGAATTTATTAAACAATGGATAGGTAATAATGCCGATCAAAATACAGAAGAAGGAATAGCATTAATTTTAGAGACTACACCAGCTTTTTATCAAAAGGAATATGATGAAGAAGAAAGTAAAGCGAGTCTCAAATTTCTTTCTAAATATTTATTCAAATACAAATCACTAATCCTTCAGTTAGCTGTTGGTTTATTGGCGGGAAGTTTATTATCTCTTATTCTTCCATTTCTTACTCAAAGCATTGTAGATGTTGGTATACAAAATCAGGATTTAAACTTTATTTATTTGGTATTAATTGCACAAATAATGCTTTTTTTGGGAAGAATGGGAATAGAAATTATTCGAAGTTGGATTTTATTGCACCTTTCTTCTAGAATTAATATTTCTATTATTTCTGATTTCTTTATTAAATTAATGAAACTTCCTATCAGTTTTTTTGATACAAGAATGACGGGTGATATTATGCAGAGAATTAATGATCATCATAGAATTGAACAGCTTCTTACCAATTCTTCGCTCAACACTTTATTTTCTTTGGTGAATTTTATTATTTTCAGCATTGTTTTGTTGTTTTATGATTATAGGTTATTTATAGTTTATTTGGTTGGAGCAATTCTATATGTAACATGGATTACCTTTTTTCTTAATAAAAGAAAAGAATTAGATTATAAAAGATTTTCTCAAGTTTCCCAAGAACAAAGCAAAGTAATTGAACTTATTAACGGAATGCAGGAAATTAAAATGCATAATGCCGAAAAACAAAAACGTTGGAGTTGGGAATTTCTGCAAGTAAAACTATTTAAATTAAGAATTAAATCACTTTCATTAGAACAATGGCAATCGGTTGGGGGAAGCTTCATTAACCAAATTAAGGATATTTTTATGAGTTTTCTTTCAGCAAAATTGGTATTAGATGGGAATCTGACTTTAGGGATGATGCTTTCAGTCCAATATATCATTGGACAGTTAAATAGTCCTTTAATGCAGTTAATTGATTTTATAAAGCAATACCAAGATGCATCTATCTCTTTGGAAAGACTTGCAGAAATACATGATAGAGAAAATGAAGAAAATCATGAAGAACAATATGTTAATGATATTCCTCAAAAAGATATAGAGATAAAGAATGTTTCTTTTAAATATATCGGTACTGAACAATTTGTTTTTGAAGATTTAAATCTTATGATTCCTTATCAAAAGATCACAGCTATAGTAGGAGCCAGTGGAAGTGGCAAAACTACCCTACTAAAATTACTAATGAAATTTTATGAGCCTAATAATGGAGAAATAAAATTAGGAAGCACCAATCTTAAAAATATTTCTCCAAGATTCTGGAGAGAGCATTGTGGTGTTGTTATGCAAGATGGCTATGTTTTTAATGATACCATTGCAGAGAATATTGCAGTTGGAGAAGATTATATTGACAAAAACAAATTAAGAAAATCGGTAGAAATTGCTAACATCAAAGATTTTATTGAAGAGTTGCCTTTAAGTTATAACACTAAAATAGGTAATGAAGGAATCGGAGTAAGTGGCGGACAAAAACAAAGGCTTTTCATTGCTCGAGCAGTATACAAATCTCCAGAGTATATCTTTTTTGACGAAGCAACATCTGCTTTAGATGCCAATAATGAAAGAATCATTATGGAAAACTTGGGACAATTCTTTAAAGGGAAAACAGCTATAGTGATTGCTCATCGTCTTTCAACCGTAAAACATGCAGATAAAATTATTGTATTGGATAAAGGAAAAGTAGTAGAAGAAGGAACTCATAAAGAGTTGGTAACATTAAAAGGAGAATATTATAGACTTGTTAAAAATCAGTTGGAACTTGGAAGCTAAAAAAGACATATTAGACAATATAGAACTTCGTTCAGAAAGTGTTCAAGACATTCTTACGAGACCACCACATTGGATGGTTCGTTGGGGGAATACAATTATATTTATCATTTTACTAATGATATTGCTGATGAGTTATTTCATTAAATATCCAGAATTTGTACCAGCTCCAATTATAGTAACCTCCCAAAATCCGCCTGAAAAGCTATTGTCAAGGACAAATTCTAAAATTGAAAAAATATTTATTAAAGATCATCAAGAAGTTAAAAAAGGTGATGTTTTAATGATTTTACAATCAACAGCCAACTACAGTGATGTATTAAAACTCAAAAAAATTGTTGATTCTATTTCGCCTAATCAAATTTTGAATTTTCCATTAAGTGAAACTTCAAAATATAAATTGGGAGATTTACAAAGTGATTACAATTCTTTTGCAAAAGCTTTTCAGGACGAAAGATTGTTTTCAAGACTAAAACCTTATGCTCCAGAAGATATTGCAACTAGCCAAAGCCTATCAGAAAGTAGAGGAAGAATAGCCACATTACAACAACAATTGAATTTAGAAAATGCTAAATTTGACTTAACCAAGAAAAATTATGAACGTTTTCAACAACTCTTTAATCAAGGAGTAATTGCTAAGATGGAATTGGAAAATGAAAGAATAAGATATCTTCAAGCCCAACAAAATGTTAAAAGTATAATGCTTTCAATTTCTCAATTAGAGGAGTCTCTTAATAATTTAAATAAAACTAAAAGTGGTGTCGCAATAAATTCTGAAAAGGATAAAATCAATTATTCTTCTCAAACTCTACAACTTTTTGAACAATTGAGAAAATCTTTGAAGCAATGGGAACAAAACTATTTGATTATTTCTTCAACAAATGGAACGGTGAGTTTTCAGCAATTTTTGGGAGAAAACCAATTTGTAAAAACAGATGAAGCAATACTATCTATTTTACCAACAAATAAAGAAGCTCTAGTAGGCAGAATGTCTATTCCATCAATAAATTCTGGAAAAGTAATTTCAGGACAAAATGTATTAATAAAACTCGATAACTATCGCTACCAAGAATTTGGTATTGTAGAGGGTAGAGTTCAAAACATCTCTCTTACTCCAGATGATAATGGGAATTATTATGTTGATGTTATTTTACCTAAAGGATTGAGAACTTCTTATAATAAAACTCTTACTTTTGACAAAGAACTAAAAGGGAATGCCGAAATTGTAACCCAAGATTTAAGATTAATTGAGCGTTTCTTCTATCAAATTAGAAAATTATTGGGGTATCAATCATAATATGAATTACTAATCTTTAAAAATCAAATCAGCTCATGGTGTTGACCTTCTCCCGAAAAACAGTATCAATTAAAAGTAGAGATTTTTCGAAAAGTATTTAATTTTAAATAAAGAAAAAATCTTATGAAAAAGAGCAGATTTACAGAGAGTCAGATTGTATTTGCATTAAAACAATCGGAGACGGGCGTGAAAGTGGAAGAAGTTTGTCGTAAAATGGGCATCAGTGAAGCTACTTTTTACAATTGGAAGAAGATGTGTTGTTGTAAGCTCCCCCGAAAACAGTACGGTTTAAAAGTATAAAATTAATTAACTTTAAATCGTAATTAAGACAATGAAAAAGAGCACATTTAGTCCTGCAAAGATTGCAGGTGTTTTAAAAGAGTTTGCTTCGGGCCGTAGTGCCGAGGAGCTGGCAAGGGAGAATAGCATCAGTACAGCTACCTTATATAAGTGGCGCCAAAGGTACAATGGCATGGAAGCCAGTGAACTCAAGCGAGTAAAAGAGTTAGAAGAAGAAAACGCAAGGCTAAAGCGTATGTACGCTAACCTCGCAATGGAGCTTGACGTGGCTAAATATATTATTGAAAAAAAGCTTTAAAGCCTTGTCAGAAACGGGAGATTGTCGTGGAGATTCATGAGCTCCGTCCGAAGGATTCTGGCAAGGCTTTACGAGTACTTAAACTAAGCAGAAGCAGTTTTCATTACCGTTCGCTGAAAGATGATTCTACGGTGATAATGGAGCTTGAACAGCTTACGCAGAGCCATCCTAGAGAGGGTTTTTGGAAGTATTATTACCGTCTGCGCAACCGTGGCAAAAAAATCAATCATAAGCGGTTACACAGGGTTTATAAGGAAATGAAGCTTCCTTTGCGACGCAAGGTAAAGAAACGGCTCCCTGCCAGAGTAAAATCACCTTTGGAGGTGCCGCAAACATTTACTCACACGTGGAGTATTGATTTTATGAGCGACGTACTGGCAAGTGGAAGAAAGTTCCGCAGTTTTAATGTGATTGATGATTACAACCGAGAAATCCTTCACATTGAGGCAGATTACAGTTTGAAAAGTTCGCGGGTGATCTGGATACTGAACCATCTGGTGAACCGCTTTGGAAAGCCTAAGAAAGTACGCATGGACAATGGACCGGAGTTTATAGCAAATATCGCTGAAGTGTGGAGCAGGGTAAATGAGGTCGACTTTGCTTATATTCAGCCTGGGAAACCTACACAGAATGCCTACATCGAACGCTTCAACAAAACTTACAGGAATCAAATCCTGGATGCATATATTTTTGAAAGTTTGGATGAAGTAAGAAGTGTTACCGAGGAATGGGTAAGGGATTACAATTATGAACGCCCCCATGACTCATTGGGTGGTTTATCACCTGTGATGTGGAAAAATGGACAGCAAGCCAAAGCTAAAGCCAGCACTTTTCCTGCCCACTTTTCCACATCCGACAACAACAACAGTGAAAATTCAAGAAAAAATTCTACTTTTGAAGCGTACTGTTTTCGGGGGAGCTTACACTGATACTTTATAGTTCGCCAAAATCGTTCGATATAAATGTTGTCCAGCGCGCGTCCTTTGCCATCCATACTTATTTGGATATGCTGGTCTTTGAGATACTCAACGTACTCTCTGCAGGTAAACTGGCTGCCCTGATCACTGTTCAGGATCGATGGTTTACCATGGTCCCGGATCGCATCTTTTACTACCCTTAGAGAGGAATCGGCATCGAGCGAGTTACTCAGTCCCCAGCCAACGATATAGCGGCTGTAAACATCGATAATTGCTGTTAGATACATAAATCCCTTTGCCATGGGAATGTAAGTAATGTCAATCTCCCAAACCTGATTTTTCTCCGTTATAGCGAGATTCCGAAGCAAATAGGGGTAAATATATTCGTTCTTTTTCCATTGCGTTAAATGCCTGCGGGGATAGATTGGTTTGATGCTAGCCAATCTCATCAGCCGTCTTACACGCTCATAACCAATGTGGATTCCCCTGTCCTCCAGCATGGATTGCATGGTCAGGACTCCGGCAGTGGGTTCTTCCAGGATATGCTTGTCCATGATCTCCATGATTTCCAGATTCACCTGCGGTTCGCCTTTGGGCTCATAGTAAAATCCAGAACGGTTTATTTCTAGAACCTCACATTGTTTACGGATACTCAGAGCATGTTTGCGGTCAATTAAAAGCTTGGAATCAATCATAGACCTAACTTGGATAAACTTTTTTTTAAAAAGTCTTTCTCCATCTGTAATTCCCCTATCTTGCAATACAGCTTATCCACATCCACATCGTTACCAGAGGTCGATGATTTGGTTTTCTGCTCAAATACAAGCGAGGAGTTCTCCAAAAACTCCTGCTTCCATTGCGAGATCTGATTGGGATGCAAATCAAACTTAACGGCCAGTTCTGAGAGTGTTTGCCGCTCTTTCAGTGCCTCAATGGCAACCTGTGCCTTGAAAGAGGAATCGAATTTTCTTCTGCTTCTTTTCATAATTTTCACTTGATTAAAATTAAACTTTTTTTTCAATTAGTCAAGTGGTCCAAATTTGCGGGGGTATTATAGACCTTTCTGGACAGCATCGGCCTGGCAAAGGAAAAGTTGTTAGAAGCACTAAAGGAAGACCAGATTGCGGCTTATCCCTCCTCAAGCCACTCACGGGAGGGTGAGCCGCAATCTGTGTCTGGTGATTTAGAAGAAAGCTGGCTATCTTTGGAAAACTCATCTGACACTTTTTAAAACCACTAACTGTCAGATCAAGTAGTGGCTATTACACCTAAAGGTGGGTAGCTGTCTGTGGTTAGTTAGTGCTAAAAATTGATCCTGCTATTATTACAGTAGGTAAATAATTCAATTTTTATAAAGTTAAATTCTCTATGCTAAACCCTAATTTATATTCTAACGAATCAATTTCCAAATCAGGATCAATATCAATTTCTTTTAATACTAACCTACTATTTCTTGTGTCTGTATATGAATCAATTGCTGTTGGAATTTCCAAACCAGTCATTTCTTCAATAAGAGATATGTTAACCTGATAAGTGTCTGAATCTTTAAATTGCATAAAAAGCTGATCATCTGATTCTAATTCTTCGATAATATGGTTTTCCTTAAGCAGTTTATTCTGGCTCATCATAAATCCAACCCTGTAAAGATTCCCATCTTCTTTTTGAAAAACAACGACTTTCCAAAACAGAGACGGGATTTGTATTTGTTTACCATTTATAGGTGTCACAAAATATGGATTTGAACTTGATAAAACCGGACCTGTAAAAACACAAATTCGTAATTCACTTTGCCTCGTTTCGGTATGGAGTATGTAATCCTCTAAACTTCGCCATATATCTCTATTTAAATCTTTATGCTGTGGAACCGCATTCGTATAATAAAATGTTGAGTTAGCAGCATTTAACGCTATTCCAAGAGTTTCTCCCCATTGGACGTCTTCTCGCTTAGTCATATGGCCTTTGTCAAAATCACTTTTGGGGGCACTGTAGAGCTCTTTACCCAATTGAAACTCTTTGGATAACCTTTTGTCTTTTCGCCAATTATCCTTTCTTGGAACTTTCTTAAATTCAATTCCATCAACATTTGTTGCTGTATAGAATGGAAATTTGTGAGATGCAGATTGCTGTAAACTGTAATTAATATATTTTATCACATCATTCCCCTCATCGTCGAATGCTAGATCAGCTGATTGTTCCTGACTGAGCTTGGATAAAGGTACTGTTTGGTTTGAAATGAATTTTTCATCATACCCCTGAAATAGCTTTTCACTTATCATAAATTCAGTTTTTATAGTTGTCTTTTACAAATTGAATAATTTTATTAATGAAAATACCTTCATTACGTGATTTGATTCCTTCAGGGAGTACTGGCTCTCCCGGTTTATTCCCACCAGCACTATGATGTAATGCCACCACTTCCCAATCAGAATTAAAAACAGGTGATCCTGAGGACCCTTTTAATGTATCGGTAAGGTACTGAACAACTCTTTCACTAGTATTTGTTACGATGTTATGGTAAAGCGAAATTTGCTTCATTTCTCCTCCGGGATGTTGAATAATATTTACGAAATCGTTCTGTGCTATTTCAATTTCTTTCAGTTCAATATAACCGTATGATTCCAATTCATTGTGGTCATCTATAAGATTAAAAATAGTTGTATCATATTCATTCACAGGAGAACAATACCAAGCCCGATTTTCGTCAATCCTGAAACTCTTGGATGCAATACTATTACCATCTATATCCAATTCATAGTCAAAAATCACCTTTGTTTTATCAATATCCTTACGGTCATTGATAACATGGTAATTTGTTATAAAGAA
Source organism: Chryseobacterium sp. A321 (assembly GCF_054489265.1). NCBI lineage: Bacteria > Pseudomonadati > Bacteroidota > Flavobacteriia > Flavobacteriales > Weeksellaceae > Chryseobacterium > Chryseobacterium sp. A321. The sequence goes on from NZ_JBTMWZ010000001.1 coordinate 1,408,593, forward strand.
TAAAACATTAATCCCTTTTACCTTAAACAAAAAGCCCGTACCAACATTAACCCGATTACTGCCAATCTTAATTTCTACTTTTCCAACAGCCTTACTTTTTTGAACGCCCCTTGCTAAAAAGTTAACAGGAAGTAAAGTACTACGCCCCATTGTCAAAACTTCTAGTGTTTCTTTTGAAACATCTTGCCACTTGGAAATTTTATCAATGTCCGGGCTTAAAGAATAGTCAATTTCTTTTGTAGCTAAGGCTGATTTCAAAAATGGATTATCAGGATACGTATTTAGTACAGACTTTACCAACTCATCTACCTTGCTATTCTTATCAGCTTCGCTTAGAACATTACTCCAAACGTCCATAGCGTTACCACTTGTATCAATAAATTGTGGTTTCAAACCGGATGCTTTTACATACTTTGTGATTCCGTCCTTGTTAGGAACCAAGTCACTTAAAGCATCATTTAATTGGGTAAGTTTTTTTGTCCAGGCCATTTCACTTAAATATTTGTGGGTAATCTACTGTTAATCTATCAACAAGGTTTTCTACCATTTCTTTTTTTATACACAAATCAATAAGTTGGGAGGACATATTAACCGCCGAATCTTCCACCAATAGAGAGACATTCACGCCAATTTTTTTTGCCAAAGTTCTAACTGATACACTGGATTGATAATATTGTGGAAGCTTTATCATTAACTGTTCTACCGACTGCTCCTTGAAATATGCTCCGCGAATTCTCTCGTATAGTAAGTTTAGTTTTGCCTTTTCAGACGCTTGCGTTAATTCTGTTGGAGATAAGTAACGAGATGAAAAAATTGGATTTACTATATTGGGATTTAAAAGATATTCACCGTTTCGTCCTTCTTTCTTTGCATATTCTTTAAAGAAATGTTCAATTTCACTATCAACATTTTGGACTTTACTATCTGCTGTTACATATACAAAGTCATAAAAAAGACTATCTTGATATTCGTATTCCATTAAAGAAAAAGGATGATAAACGACAGGATAGTTTCTTTCTAATATCTGAATTTTATCAATGGAATCAATTACCAAATACCCTCTGGGTACATCTTTGGTTGAAGCGAATTTTGATGCCCAGTGCATATCCATTGGTTGCCATTTAGCATCTCTAATCATAACACAATCTCCTTGCTTAATTTTCAAATGATCATAAACTTCAGGGAAGCATAACAAAGGAATTCCAGCTGATGCATTGCAGCCAGTACTAATTGATAATAATACTTTTCCTTCATCAGTCGGTGGTAATAATAATGTACCTACACCTCCCATCACTTTTTTAGATTTCCCTGGAGGATAAAACTCTATCCATTGCTTACTTTTGAAGGCAATATCTTCTTTCTTATGCAGCCTTATTTGTTCTGATGATGGGGTCCAATAAAGTCCCGGAATACGAGCAACCCAATTGGAAACTACAAAATTGTATAAGTCAATTTTTTGGTTCCAATATTTAGTGGGATCAGGAATTATGTTTCTCCAAAACTCTTCATCATTAGAGAACCAAAAGTTTTCATCATTCGTAATATCCTCATTTATAGAGTTTATCTCTTCAGCTAAAGCATAATTCTCCATCGTTTCAATGAGTTTTGTTCCTTTGTATAATTCTTTTAAACTCATAATTGGTTATGTTTTTATGAAGCTTTTTCGTAAATCATACATGATTTTAAACCTCTGGTTATTCCCATATTGTTTCTTTACTTCTTTAAGTAAATCGTTCATTGTTATTTCTTTGAAATGACCTTTACGCAACTTATAAAGCACATCACTCCAAATTTCACTTGATGTTCCTTTTGTAAGTAACTCTGATTCTTTTCCTCCGGCTTTTTTCCAAATGGTTGTTAATGATGTTCCATTTGGGTACAGCTCAACGATTAATTCTTCTGCACTTTGCCACCACTGATCTTCTGTAATATCAACAGAAGACAAAGTTTCTGCTAAGAGCAATAGTCCTTTAGTTATAAAGTCTAAAAGATGGTGACATTCTGCTAATGTATACTTCCAATTATTATGTTTAGAAGCTTTAGCGTTAATGGCATAAGCAGAGCTGGAAAAGCGTTTTCTTGCTATCAGTTTCCCTAATTGAGTTGCGTCAATAGCACTAATTTGTCCTGAAAAATTATTTAGATAATCCCGAAGATTATAGTCACTTAGTTGAGGGAATTTTTCAAAGATCGGAATTACAGATTTGATATTATTTCTATTGAAATACAAGAAATCAGCGATACCCTTTCTACTTATATGATCTGACAAAACGGTATCGTTCGGTATCTCAATGGTTGAATTTTTACTGAGTTGTTCAAGTAAGGTAGCGGACGTTTTAACCAAAAAATTGTCTTTTATTGATACTGGCAGCTTTTCCCATAAATTAGCGCGTTTAGGATACGTAAGTAGATTTCCAAATTCTGAGCGGGAAATTTTATCAATAAGTCTTTCAGAAACCACATTGCCACCAATAAGATGGTCAAACAATTTATGTATTTCTTTTTCAGGCTCTTTTAATCCTGCATCTATCTGATTTCCATTTTCAATAGTCTCGGCCCAAATTAGCTGCCAATTGGCATTTAAGACATCCATTTTCTTCAGATGCTTAGGTGCAGTACGGCAGATTTTACCAGCAATTTTAACCATTCGAAATTCACCAGTGTTAACAGCATAATCAATAATTGAGTTATCATCTTTTCCTGCTATTATCACCTCAATAGCTTCAAAATAATTTTCGTCCCGATCAATTTTGAATAGTTCTGTTAGAGCATTGCCTAATTCAAATTGTCTATCCAATAGATGGGCGTATAACCTTAGCCAATTATTGCTAATCGAGAATCCTTGTAATTCTTCAATAAGTTCTTCTGAAATTTTCTTAGGTAATTTTTCAATAAAATAGCTTTCAGCATTTTTGGATTTGTCAATAAAAGATTTAATTATGGACAGAATTGTTGGTGATTCCATTAACCAAGCGTAGACAGTAGCAATCTTGGAAGCTTGAAGGGTTCCTAGATAGGATTCAAGTTCTTGTGTTATTACTTTATCCCACCAATTCAGATTACTCTTTTTTACCTGCTCAAAAAATGAGGTATAGCCAACTGATTTATTTTCAATTGAGAAAATACGTTTTTTCATCCAGCCTATTAATGCTGTTGATAAAGTTTTTTTTGAGTTCTTGAAGCTCTCCGTTTTGAAATGTCTTAATATATTCAGGTCAGAAAAGTTTGCCGATTCTGCTAATTGGACAATCTTATTTAATAATCGTTGCTTAAAATCTGTCCCTTGTTTGTCCGAAGGCGCATATTGTGCAACAATATGTGAGAGAGTATTTAGCTTTTTAAGATCTTTTACGCTGTCTACTTGTTCAAAAGTATCAATACCTTTCGCTATTAAGGCAATATCTTCTCGTGAAAGAACCTTTGCTTCAATCGTTTTCTCGAAATTGCTGATACGTTGTTGAACGGAGGCATCACCAATTAACAATTGTTCTATTAACTCAGTAGGTTCGTGGTTATCGTTCTTTCCAATGATAAAGAAGTCCGATCTGACAAACTTGCTTTGAACACTTTCAGGTACAGCAATTAGACTTATGTGATTCGTTTCTTTATGATCATTATTGAATGCAATACCAAACTGAAAATTTTGTCGTTCAATAACGGTTAGACGTTTCCACAGCTCTATAACCGCTGTGTCGAAGCCTTCCTGCCCAATCCAGATTAATGTATTCTTATAGCTGTTTATGTTAATATAGCCATTAATGAGTTTGTTGAATTTTCCTCGAATCGCATCAGGTATACTGGTGATATTACTTGAGGACATTTCTATTGAAATCGTCTCCAGAAGTGTATTCTTATTTATTTCTTGGGGTAATAGACTTATAATCTGTTCTATGTTATCTCTTCCTACTATTTCTTTTTTCGGTATCATCAGAACATGAGAAAACTTCCTGCCTCTTCGTACATCAGGAGATGTATCCTCAAAGGTTTTCATAATCAGGAAGAAGTCTCCTTCTGAAAATCCACGAATGGCAGGATTCCAATTAATTCCACTGGTTTGATCTTGTAAGTCCGTTCTAAAAGCAATACTCTTAGCAATATTAACATCCGGCAAGGTGGTTTTTATTAAACCCCATGCTTTATTCACTTCTCCGCAAATGGATTGATGTATTATTACTTTCACAATAATGCTTGTTCTATTAGTTCTGTAATGTCATTTGTTTGAGCGCCATCAGGCAATACTAAATATCCAAATTCTTCGGGTCCTTCAATCTGATATTTTTCTTTGTTCTCTGGTGTAGTCAGAGAAAACCCTTGAGCAGAAAGACCAATTATGTTCAGATAACTTTCATCCCAGTTAGACTCCAAGAAGTTTAATAAGAGAGGTAACTTAGATTTCAATACATCATAAGGCTTTTCTTCTGTATTCATTTCATCCCAGCAGGTTAAGACAATAGTCAGCTTCGGCTTATCATTTACCCTATGATAGTCTGTTCCTTTAGCATGTAAAAGGATTTGTAATAATTCGATAAAAAAGCTTTGATCCGATATTTTATACTCGGTTTCAGACAATGCCTCTTCGGAACTTTTTTGATGCTGTTCAGAATAGGTAACATCACTGATATCTAAAGGCTTGTTTACATTATTTATTCTGATAAACAAAATCCAGCTATCACTCTCCTGTATAGAAGTTGTCCATTCCTTATTTAACTCCCGATTCTCAACAATACTTAAAACCTGTTCTCCTCCATATTCGGGACATTTTAAATCAACTTGCTTTTCAGCTATTTGAATAGGCAAGTAAAACTTTACACTTTTTTCGGATGGAGTTGTCTGAGGTTCTTCTCCGGATGCTAATGCTTCTCTTGCTCCGGAAATAGGAGATAAATCATCCACTGATTTATAAAGCTTCAGCTTACTCTTATTTTTCTGCAATTTTGAGTAAAACTGTGAAAGGAATACCGTCTTGGATGAATGAGGTTTCCCGATAAGTAATATAGATGTGCTCATTTATATTCTTTTATAATTTAAGAAAATATCATTTCCCATATTATCATTCTCAATCGGAATCTCCGACTTTTGCAAACTAAACACTTTGCAAAGTAGCCAATCCAATACAGCTATATTGTTGTCATGAACTAATACATCAGGATCATCCGAGGAAAAATTACTGATGTCTATCTCTTCATAGTTTTCGAAGAGCTCTTTCAACTCTCCGTGTAACTTTTCTCGAATTGTCGGGTGTACGTCTTCTTTTTTATCACTTTTTGACCAAACGGCAATCACAGGCCTGTTCCTTAAATCGTGCTTTAGCATTTGCGCCAGATCTATAATATCCGTCCTTGCTGAAACCATTCTATTAATCAGATCTTCACAATCAATAAAGAGAATAAAAGCATTTGAATGTTCATAAACCCACCTTGCATTTTCTGCATTTGCATCATTTCTATTTTTTGACCAAATAGAAAAAACCTCACCAGATGCGTCAGATATTAAAATGTCTTTTAATTTTTTTGCCTGATTTCGTAATGCCAAATGCAATAAGCGGATGTATTGGGCGGGAGTAGGATCAGGAAATGTGACACCTTCCTGTTGAACCCTTAATTTTTGATATAATTCATCCCAAGCATTTATTGTTTTCGTACCACAAAAGTCAAATTCTTTAAGTTTTATACCTCTAAGAAGTAATGTAAAAAGCATAGCTAGATATGTTGTCTTCCCCGCATCAGCTTTTCCTATTATACCAATGATCACTGGTGTATTTCTATACGTTACTTTGGGTAGTTCCTCTATAGCAAAAGCATCTCCTGTCCATGGCAAATCAGATTTTTTCTCTTTTTTTGGAACAGGTTTGGTTTTGGGATGCAAGGCATTTGACTTCATCCAAAATTCGCAATCAATATATTTTTCTTTTCCTTCATGACAACTGATCGGCGCAGCACATTCAGGATTTGAACACTTCCCTGTCATACTATTTTGTGTTTAGAATTTTTACTAATTGAAAGTCATGGAATAACCAATTTGTCAATTCATTTGGAGATAGTTTTATATTTAGTGGTACCCCTATAAGCTCTTCAAATTGAGTGAACTGATGTTTACTCCATATAAGCCCGTTGATGAAGTTTAGCAATGTTGATTTGCCTGTCAATGCGTCCCCCTCGGGCAATATAGCTTTTAACTTCTCTGAATGCTCCAGAAGGGTTTTAAGAAAGTCTTCAAGCGTTAGTTCTTCCTTTGTACTTCCTTTTAGTCCGTTATAAGTTTCTTTCAGAAAATAATCAACGCTTTTCGGGTAAATCACAGGAATGAAGGATGAGTAATCATAAGCCAATACTATTTCCAAGATATTTTTATCCAGCTCATCATAACTTTTATCTGTAGAAGATGAGTATCCTGCCTCTTTCCACCACAATAGTTCTGATCTTAACTGTAATGATTTACTTCTATTTGAAACTTCCGTTTGTACTTGTTCTAATGCTTTAGTTAAACTGCTTTGAATTGCATTTTTATTCTCATTTACAACCATAACAATGGCTTTCAAAGATGAGTCAATAGCATTTTTAATCCCTTTGGTCGCCCTTGGTACAAATTGATGACTCCAACTTTGTCCTGAATTTGGCCAAACTGAATTTGGAGAATCGAAATTTGCAACTCCATCAGAATTTGATGGACCAGAAGCATCTTCTAAATACTTTTTCAAATTATCATCGTTGATCAAATACTTCGTTATGTCCTTTAACTCAATTTCAATTTTTGATAGTGTATTATTATTTGACAACGCCCACTCTTTATTAGCTTTTTGATTAATATCATTACCCAATTTTGTAAGAAATTCCAATATGATTTCTTTTTCTTTCCCAATCAGTTTATGATACTGCACAATGTTTCTGCTCGCAAACCAAATAAGTAGCGAGTGGTTAACATCATCGCTTATGCTGCTTAAAGCTTCCAATATAACCGCCCTAATATATGTTAGAGGCGTGTCTTTCGCATTGGTAGCAAAAGTGCTCCAGTTCTTTATTATAATCTCCTTGACTTCCGCTATGTCAGCATTGTCAACAGATATATCAGGGTCAATTGCTGATAGTGTATATGATACTATTTTAGCTTTACTTTTCACCAATTTTTTAGCGATATCGTTGGCAGACTTTTTTAATTTTTTGAAATCTCCATCATCTGTTAATGAAAGGAGATTAGCGTTTAAGTAATTTTGTAACATAAAATACCCTTTTTAATTATTCAAATTATTGTTTGTATCAATTCGGACTTCTTCTCTAATCTTAATATTAGAATGCAAAAAGTTTCTTGTCTCCAGGAGTTGTGAGACTTCGTTATATACAGGATGCTTCCTTTTGTTATCCCTAATGGTTATGATTAGTGTGAAGTCTTGATTTAAAACCTCTCCGTCTTGTAATGCTAAGGTTTCAGCGAAATCCCTGTAAGCACCTATTATTTTAACGTACCACTTTCGATTGGATTCAAGATTATATGCTTTATTAGAAGGAGTCATCTCGTCCAGGTTAACAGCGTATTTTTTGACAGGCTGATATTTGTTTCCATAATTTAACAGCACTCTTTCTCGCGCATATTCGCTTTTTACGTCTTTTCTAAAATTACTCTTATAATTGGAATCTCTGAGGATATTTTGAGCATCTTCGGGTCCGAATTCATTTAAAATATTTGTTTTCTCAATATCTCGGTCTTTAATATTCTGATAAGTACCCAATTTAATTTCGAGGTTCGACTGACAATACTCTGCACCTTGTTTTTCTCTTAATACAGGTTGAGCCACAAGCGTCACTTTTATTTCCCCATAAAAATACCCGTCCTCATCAACCAAGGATTCAGGAAAAGGGAACTCCAATATTTCAATAAATTCTCCCTTTACGATGTTTTCCTGTAAAATGAGCGTAATCTCATGAGGATCATTATAAATAATGTTCTCGGCTGAGTCAGGAAGACCAAATCCCATTTGGTGTATTCTTTCGGTTACCGGAAGCGTTAACCCTTCTGGATACTTAGCCGAATGAATAGCCAAAGCTTTTAAAAGGGTGGGATTAAAACTTTCGCTTATCTTTAGATGAAGCTCGGAGAGTAAGGCCGTGACTCTTGGTGTCGCAAAACTTGTTCCTATATACTGTATGATTCTTCCATCAGGTGCAATTGCATTAACACCGTTTTGTATGAGTCTTGTGCCGTTCATTCCCGCATTTCCACCGTAACTAACTAAATCGGGCTTAATACTTTTCGCTGGCCCAGGGCCAATTCTTGTAAAGGGAGAAGGATGATTAACTTCTGCAATATCATTCTCGCCTTTAACGTGAGCAATGGAGCCCACTACTAAGCAACGAATTGAATCTGCGGACTTCGTAACTTTTCCTTTAGGTCTTCCTTGAATAAAGTTTTTACAATTTCCGGATGACTTACAAATGATGACATCATAAACTTCCTGAATATTGTCTAACGCTATTCCAAAATCCGAAAAGTCATTAGGGTCTGCATCTATATCAGTTCCTAATGATAGATTCCATATTTTAATATTTCTATTATTCTTAATCGCTTCCCGGACATTCTCAACCAATTCATCTTCATACACTGTTTCTTTATTATTGTCAGGAAAAACAGTAGCATCAAAAAGCTTGCATCCATTACTTCCTGAAAGTAATCTTTTTTGGAGCTTGTCACCATAGACTATTATGCTTGATACAGCTGTTCCATGGGTTGGATTGATAAGATCATCAGGATAAGAGGAAAATTTTTCAGGTAATAACCAAGGCTTTAGATATTTGTTTGAAGAAATACCTGAATCCAATACACCTATTACAGGATAATTTACTCCTTCAATAGGAGTCATAATTTCTAATTCATCTTTGGCCGATAGCGTATCATCAAGTATTACTTTGTATTTTGGCATAAAAGTAATAGCTTCAATTGCTTCAAATTCAGAAAGCTGGTCAATAATCGCCTTCGAACCATTCAATACTTTAAAGATGATCAAGCCCGGCGAATATTTGGTTTCCTTTATCTCCAGATTGAGACTGTTGCAAAAATTATGAAAGGCAATTTTTACAGCGTTGTTTAGCTCGTAATTGAGATAATCAATCAATAATACCTTCAAAACATCATATTCCTCAATATCAGTAATGTAAGGCTTATAAACTTCAATAGACTGGATTGCAGATATTGATTTGGCATTCTTGGTATAATCCAGAAAGTTTTGTTTGATCTGTTGTCCCTCTTCAATACTGTCAACTTTCACTAACAGGCTATTAGAATCTATAAAGCCAATAATATTATTTTTTGACAGCCTGCCATTGAAAACTTTCTGTATCTCTTTTCTGTGGCTTTTGGCTATGGCATTGTCATCAATATCCACTTTTAAAGCAGCAGGAATAAAGTCTCGTTCTTCAGGCCTGGTATTGAAGTCAGAAAAAACTTCTTCAAGGGGTTCCATTAGCCTCATAGCCCGCTCTTCAAGCTCACTTCCGCTGAGTTGCCATTTCGGTGGGGTGTTTGACCCACTGCCTTCAGTTTTTCTTTCATCAATTCTCCTTTTCTGGAAAATCTTAATTGGCAAATTCTTTTCCATTTTATTCCTCGTTTAAAGCGTTTCTTACTTGTCGCAAAGAGATGTTCATATAGGTTGAAATCTGCTTCTGAGATATGTTGTTTTCATTCAGGAATCTGATCAAATCCTCTTGCTTGAAGTGATTATTGGTCCTGTATTTTAAATACTGGGCAAATAGTTCTTCATAGCTAAGAACGTCTTTTTTGATTATAGCGTTATAATATGCATTGTTCAGTACTTTAATGACTTCAGAATGTGAATAACCATGCAAATATTTAGACAAAGCCTCTATTTTCTTGTCATCATATTCTATTTTGTCCTCAATTTTTTTGAAGTAGATTTTTATTAAGTTTTCTACCTCATCATAATTAGGAACTGTTAGATTAATTACTTTTTCAAAACGTCTCCAAATAGCGCTGTCTAATAGCTGTTCGTGGTTGGTCGCAGCTATAAGAATCCCTCCAGTTTCACTAAATTCATCAATGTTTTGCAATAGGCTATTAATTACCCTTTTTAGTTCTCCGGTTTCATGGCTATCATCTCGTGCTTTTGCAATAGCGTCAAATTCATCTAAGAAAAGTATACAAGGTTTACTTTTAGCGTAATCAAACAGTTTTCTGATATTTTTAGCAGTACTACCTAATAGTGATGAAATGAGAGAATCAAATCGAGCAACAACAAGTGGCATATCTAGCTCTTTCGCTATATATTTAGCTATTGAAGTTTTTCCACAGCCTGGAGGGCCGTACAGCAACAAAGACATATTTATATCCAAGCCTTTTTCTTTGATAATCTCTTTTGAATTGGCCAAAGAAATAAAATCTAAAACCGATTGATGAGTAGCATCTGAAAAAACAATATCCACATTATTGTTCTTAGGAAAAATTACATCAGCAATATTTAACCTTGTTTCGTTGTCCACCGGAGCTTCAAACAATTGGTCTTTATACACAGGAAGTCCGCTGCCCCCTTGAATTACTTTTATTATTCTTTCGGCTAATTTATCTGAACCATCCTCTTTCAATTTTTTTGCTAAATGTCTAGAATAGTTGAGCACTTTCTGTGGATTATTTGTTAACCCTCCTTCTATTATCTTAATGATCTCCGTATACATTATTTTAATGTTTGTGATACAAAAATAACAAAAATCGTTTTATAAAAAACATATATTGTAATATAATTTGTAAAATTCGTACAATTTATTTTTAAAAACGTGTCTGTTATGAGTTTGGAGCTAAGTGAACGGACTACCGAAGTAGCTTATCAAACTAATACTTAAACAGGGTTACAATATATTGGCGTGCTTTCTAGAGAATCCTTTGGGATATTTCTATCCAATTTGAAATTATTCTATTGTACTGATTTCCAGATTCTTGAAAATCTACAAGAAATGCTAACCTTTAAAACCAAACAAATACATAGTTCAAATGAAAACAGCTTATTTATACGTCCGTGTCAGCACGGACGAGCAAAAAAGAAAAGGATATTCTTTGCCGGAACAGGAAGATCGACTACTAAAATATTGCCGGTACAACAATATAGAAGTCAAGGGTGTTTATCGTGAAGACTTCTCCGCCAAGAATTTCAACCGACCTGAATGGAAAAAACTATTTTTAACTGTCAAAAGTAAACCAAAAGAGGACAAAAACATATTATTCATAAAATGGGACAGGTTTAGCCGAAATGTTGAATATGCCTATGAGATGATAGATATGCTTCGAAAATACAGAACGACAGCTATGGCGATTGACCAATCCATAGACTTTTCCGTACCAGAAAGTACGGTCATGCTTGCCGTTTATCTATCTGTACCGGAAGCGGAAAACAGTAGACGGGCTATGAACAAGGCAATCGGCATCCGCCGGGCAAAACAGATGGGCAGGTATCCGAGTAGAGCTCCTTTGGGATTTATCAATCAGACAACATTAGACGGCAAGAAAATCATTACCCCAAGCAACCCGAGGCAGGTATCATAAGGTGGGTCTTTATCCAACTTGCCAAGAATATTCATAAGATTGAGGAAGTCCGAAAGATGGCGGACAGTAGAGGATTGAAATGTTCCCATTCATACTTTTTCCGACTTATCCGCAATCCTGCATACTGTGGTCTTATCCCGATTAAATCTGAATCAGAGGAACATTACATGGTACAAGGAATCCATGAGCCGTTGATTTCCGAAGCACTGTTTTATGAGGTTCAGAAGAAAATCAACACAAAGAGAAAGATTACTTGCCAAAAGTACGATTTGAAGGCAACGTTTTATCTAAGCGGAATCTTAGTGTGTCCTCTCTGTAACAGAAAACTCTGTGGAAGTTTTTCCCGAGGTTCAACAAAAAGATACCCGTACTACCATTGCCAAAAAAGATGCAAGACAAGAATCAATGCGCTCTTACTGAACGAGTGCTATGAACGTAAACTTAGGCAACTGGCGCTTTCACACGGAGCGATGGATTTATTCAAGAATATCTTGGAAAATTGGAATACAGGCACACAAAAAGCTATCTATTTACAGCATCGAAATATAGTTGTTAGAAAACTAATTGAATAAGAATCGACGCTCTCCCAAGCCCGAAAGTTATTTGTGGCTAATGTGCTAAAATCCGATGATTACAGTGAGATAAAAAGAGAATGCCATGTCAATACCAAATGTCTGAAAAGGGAACTAAACGACATCAATGTTAAATTAGAGAACATCGGTAAACAAGCCCTGTTGGGTAGCCGTTCTTTTGTCCATATTCTTAAAAGGTTTCCAAGCTTGGACGCAGCGGACAAAAAGCATCTTGTCAGCCTTATTGCTTCGCATAATGTTAATTTCCAAACAGGGGATATGTCTTTGAAACTGCACGGAGGATTATCAAAAATCTTATCGACAAAAACGACAATCAAAAAAGCAATGAATATGAATTTTACGGATAAAAAGGTTTCACTTAGACGGGCAATTACGATATTAGCAAAAAATGGTATTGAAGTCGATGATGATGAAGCAATGGTCATAGTGGACTTCCTTTACCTCATGGCAAAAAACCACATAAAAGAGAAAGTAGAAAAGACACCTAAACCCCAAGGAGAAATCGAACTTTAGAAAAAACAGGGTTGCGATGTCTTTAATCAAGTTTTTTAGACAATATCACACATAGTCTTAAAGATTTCAGCTACGAAAATCGAACTATAATTGACCGAACTATAACAGTTTGGGTCACAGATTTTTATTCGCATAAAAAAAGGAGGCAACAATTACTTGGTGTCTCCTTAAGTGAACGCGGAAGGAGTCGAACCCTCAACCTTCAGAGCCGTAATCTGACGCTCTATCCAATTGAGCTACGCGTCCATTATCGTTTTACGGTTTGCAAATATAGGACTTTTTTATTTTCTTTGAAAGATGAAAACTAAATTTTTTTTATTTCTTTTTCTTGGCCTATTGCTTAGTTGTAAGGGAAAGAAGCAAACGCTTGCTAAGGAATCCATTCCGATTTCAGAAAGTGTTTCGTATCAGTGGCAGAACGATAAGCTCCTTCTAAAGACCGCAAAATCAGAAACGAGCTGGAGTTCAGCAGATTTGCCTTTAAAACGAGCGGTCGTTCTCAATGCCAGTTTGATTGGCTATTTTTTAGAATTAGGAATTGAATCAAATTTGGTGGGTGTTTCTAGTCCTGAATATATTTATTCCAGTAAAATTAAGAATTTAATCAAATCAGGGCAAATTCAGAATGTAGGGAGCGAACAGAAGTATGATTTAGAAAAAATCTTAGCTTTAAAACCTCAGGTGATCTTTACTAATTACATCGCAAATTTTGAGAATACCTATGATATTCTAAAGAAGAATGGGATTCAAATGGTATTCTTAGATGAATACTTAGAGACAGACCCTTTAAGTAAAGCTAAATACCTTCAAGTCTTTGGAGCTTTGTTCGGCGTGGAGCAAAAGGCACTTGAAACCTATATAGAGATTGAATCCAGGTACAATTCACTCAAAGCGGAGGCTCAGAAGGTCGCAGAAAAGCCGCTTGTGATCACCAATGAACTTTACGGGAATCAGTGGTTCATGCCTGGGGGTAAAACCCAATTTGCGAATTTTATGAAAGATTCGGGGGCTAAATACCTACTTGAGGATAATTCGGAAGAGAGAGCAATCCCTTTGAGCTTTGAGCAGGTTCTTGTGGAAGCTAAAGAGGCAAGACTGTGGGTGAATGCAGGAAATTACACTAGGAAGTCTCAGATGCTCGCATTGCATCCCAATTACGTTCAACTGGACGTTTTTCAGAAGGGGAAAATTTATGGAATTTCAGGAAAAACATTGGGGAAAGCCAATGATTACTTTGAATCGGGTGTGGTCAGGGCCGATTTGGTTCTTAAGGATTATATCAAAATAGTGCACCCAGAATTAATACCTGCAGATTCCCTCGTTTATTTTAAAGAACTACAGTAGATGCCAAGTTCGAAATCGCTATTTTTGCAGCACCTATGTGGAAGTTTATAAAAAGAATTGTTTTTTTAGTCGTCGTGCTATCCCTACTGGGGCTTTTAGCGGGTCGTTTTTTCAATCCGCCTATCACCTTTACTCAAATGGGAGGGATGGTTAAATATGGAAAATTGCAAAGAGATTACATCCCTTTGCAGGACATGGGAGTTCAAATTCAAAAGGCAGTCATTGCCGCCGAAGATCAAAAGTTCTTTCAGCACAATGGGTTTGATTTTAAGGCCATTGAAAAAGCCTTAAAGCATAACGAACAGGGCAAGAAACTTCGAGGAGGCAGTACCATCTCACAACAAACGGCAAAAAATGTGTTTTTGTGGCAATCCAGAAGCTGGATCCGAAAAGGGTTTGAGGCGTTCTTTACCTTTGCGATGGAAGCACTTTGGCCTAAGGAAGTCATTCTAGAGAGATACCTGAACTCCATTGAGATGGGGCAGGGAGTCTTCGGGATTGAGGCGGCTTCGCAGTATTATTTTGGCAAGAATGCGAAAAGTTTAAGCAAAAGCGAGGCGGCATGGATTGCAGCCATTCTTCCTAGTCCGCAGAAATACGATCCCAACAATCCTTCTTCTTACTTAAGGAAAAGGCACAGTTGGATCCTTAAACAGATGACGCACGTGCGTTTACCTTAATCTACAAAAAGATATTCATGGCATTATTTCTTTCAAATAAACCGGCTTTTGGAAGCGTTCTTAAAAAATACTTTAGTTTTAAGAACGAAACGACCTCACTTGAGCCTTTGTTTGAAGTGTTTCATAGCGTCAAAAAAGAAGACTTTTCCGTGGTGCTCGATTTCTTCATCCACAGTGAAGACATTGCACGAAACTTCGGATCTTATTTAGAAGGCCTCTTTAAAGACAAGCCTTTTAACCTTTCCCTAACCGAGGCTAATATTCTTTCTGAAAATGCGTTCTTTCCGGAACTTCGGAAAAGAACTTTAGATTTTATTTTGCCTCCTGTAGGAAATGAAAATTCGATTTGGTATCTCGTGGACTTTATCTCGACAAGACCAGGGAGCGATCTCAACTATTTGAAAAGCATTCCTTCGGAGCAATTGGACGCCTTTTTCAAGTTGTTAGGAATTGACAATTTAATCACCCGCAAAAAGGTGAAAAGAGAAATGCTTTTCTCTGCCAATATTTTGGCTTGGAGAGCGGTGGGGAACGCTTTAGAAGCGGGTGTAATGAACATGGTTCCCGAATACATGAATTACGACAATCCCTTTTTGGCCCTTCAAGACGAGATGGACCTTCTCAAAATGGAGATGACGAAGAATCCTGATTTTCAGTTTTCCTCCAAAGACCCCGAATACAAGCAGATTAATATCTACCTAGGACAATGTCTCCAGTTCATCGATACCGCGTTTAAGAACTCTTCCAAATACGGAATCACCAGCCGAATTAACCAATCCTTATTAAAGATCCGTCAGCAGATCAATCGAATCTCAGATATTTTTTCACTTTGGGCGATTGATGGACCTGAGGACGTGGTGAAAAACTCCAAAGAATTAATCTTTAAGATTATGGAGTATAAGTCGCATAAGAACAATATATCAGAGCTCTTTGACGACGCGACTCGGCTGCAATCCCACTTGATTACGAACCACACCGCTGAGACAGGTGCGCATTACATTACTTCCACGAGAAAGGAGTACATGAAGATGTTCTACAAAGCAAGTGGAGGTGGAATCATTGTAGGAGCGCTCTGCGTTTTAAAACTCCTTTATGGCTATGCGCCGGGCAGTGAGTTTTCTCACGCCTTTATGTATGCCATGAATTATGCGATGGGCTTTATCATGATTTATCTGATGGGCTTTACCCTCGCTACAAAACAGCCAGCCATGACCGCAGCGACGATGGCCAAGGTGCTTTCGGATGAGAAAAATACCACGACCAACTATAAAGAATTTGCGCATTTAATATCGAAGTTATTCCGAAGTCAGTTCATTGCCTTCATTGGAAACGTGGCGTTAGCCTTCCCAGTGGCACTCGTCATTATTTATGGGCTGGATGTCCTGTTTAATCAAAACTTTGCAACCGACAAGGCGGGCGTCTTTTTAAATGACCTCGATCCTTTTGAGTCTAAAGCCCTTTTCCATGCGAGCATCGCAGGGTTTTATCTTTTTGTCTCTGGGATTATTTCAGGGAGTATTGGAAATAGCTCCGTCTACTATCAAATTCCTGCGCGTATTGATAAGAATCCACTAATCAATTCCCTGTTAGGGAAACGATTTGCAAGCGGGCTATCCGACTATTATCAAAAGAACTGGGCTGGAATTATTTCGAACTTTTGGTTTGGGGTGTTCTTAGGGATCACGGGGCCTGTTGGGAAGTTCTTAGGGCTGGATTTAGACATTCGACACATTACCTTTGCCGCCGGAAACTTCGCCATTGGACTCTATGGAAAGGACTTTCTGGTGAGTAACTATACCTTTTGGATTAGTTTTATCACGGTCTTTTTAATTGGATTCTTTAACTTTTTAGTGAGTTTTGGTTTCTCGATGGCGCTTGCCTTCCGCTCAAGAAAAATTACGTTTGGAGGTGTTCGATTGATTTTAAAAGAAATTGGAAGGTATTTCCTTTCCAATCCACTTCGTTTCTTTCTTCCAATTCGATCTCTTGAACTCGATACAAAAGCCAAGGAGCTTGTGGAAAAGACCTCTACAAAATCTGAAGAGAAGTAACTTTCGCCTCTCCAAGTTCGTCTTGGAATTTTTTTAGAAAGAAGGATTTTCGCATTCGGAAATCATTTTTCAATAGGGGAGAGAGGATTCTGATTTCAAGGGTGGTTCCTTGCAAGCGTACGCTTTGTATTTCTGCGAACAGAGATTTATCCAAATAGCCTTCTAAAAGTTCTCTTGCTTTTTCACTCGTTAATTGCTGCTGAAATCCATTCTTTTTCGCAAAGATTTCCATGAGCTCAGAGGCCTTGAATTCTCGTTTTTTCTTGCGCATGATCTATTTCTTTTCCGAGTTCTCTTGGGAGGAGATTTCAAAGATTTTACTGTCCTCGTGAATCCTTTTTACAATTTCTTCCGTTCTTTGTTTGTCCGTATCCGTGATAAACATCTGACCGAATTTTTCGCGGTTGATAAGGGCAATTAGATTGCTTACCCGGTGGGAGTCTAGTTTGTCAAATATATCGTCTAGAAGCAGGATGGGCGTCTTCTTGGTGAGTTCTACGAGTCGCTTGATTTGAGCGAGCTTTAGGGCTATTAGAAAGGATTTTTGTTGCCCTTGAGACCCTGTTTTCTTTAATAGGGTACCGTTCATTTCAAAAAGAAGATCGTCCTTGTGGATACCACTTGAGGTGTAGGTAAGTTGGCGGTCTTTACTCAGGTTGGATTCTAATAGAGTTTGGAAATCGACGGAGTTTAATTCCGACTGAAAGCGAACACTAATGGATTCTTTGCCTGCCGAGAGGGTGGAGTAAAACTGCTGAATCAGGGGATTTAAACTCTCAATAAACTTTTTTCTTTTTTCAAATATAGGCACGCCAAATTCAAGCAAAGGAGCCGTGTAAATCTCCAAAGAATCTAAATCAAAACTTCGGTTCTTTTGAAAGTATTTTAAAAGCGCATTTCGCTGCTTCAGGGTTTTCTGATACTGGATGAGCTCAAAGAGATATTCAGGATCCGTTTGGGAAATCATTTGGTCTAAAAACCGTCTTCTGCTTTCTCCGGAATCGGTAATTAAGTTCGAATCGTAAGGAGAGATTAAAACCGTAGGAAGATAGCCAATGTGGTCAGCTAATCGAGGGTAGATTTTCTCATTCTTCTTCAGGTTCTTTTTGCCCTCTAAGGGCATTTGAAGCTGAAGTGTGCTGTATTTTTGAGTTCCTTCTTCAAGGGTAGACTCCTCTTGGATCTCTGCCTTCAGGCTGAAAAAATCCATTCCTTGCGTGATGCTTGAAGAGTCTGTATTTAATAAAAAGCTTTTGCCTACCGAAAGGTAGTGCAAAGCATCTAAGAGATTGGTTTTTCCACATCCGTTGTTCCCTACAAAACAATTGATTTGAGAGGAAAATTCAAAATCTCGGTTCAGATGATTTTTAAATTGGGCAATGTGGAGCTGAGAAACAACCAAAAGATAAGCGAATTAAAAAGGATTAGTAAAAATTACAGAGTTCAAAAATACTCCATTAATATGAGAAATAAAAACGGGAGACCTGAGCAGAGTTCCACCCAAAACGAAAAATAGCTGTCTTTTCTGTTAGGGCTGCAGTAGTAGATAAGGACTCCAGCAATGACGCCCGAAACAAAGAAACAAAAAGCGTATGAGAAACTAAGGAAATAGGAGGCGCAAAGAGAACTTAGAAAAAGAAGCAGGTAAGCAAAATTTTTTGTGTTTTGAATTCCTATTAATTTTGGGAGGGTTAAGACCTGGTCTTTCGGGAGATCCCGAATGTCAAAAGGAAGGACTAAGGCAGTAATGTAAAGCCAACTCATGAAAAAGATAGGCCAGTGAATTGGTTCTGAAAACAGCCATGCATTCACAAGGGCCCAGACAAGTCCTACGTAAAAAATCTTGAGTAGAGGGACTTTTCGGACGGTATCGTCAAGGAAAGTAGAGTTGTATAAAAGTCCCAAAAGCACAATGATTAGCCACTTTAATAGGCGTATTTCATTATGGTTCAAAATAATAAAGAGGGCCGAAACCAAAAATGTCACTATATTTAAGACGAGAATCTTCGAGAGCATTTTCTTCTGTCCTTGGTATTTTGTGTAGAGATATCCACTCAAATAAGTAACAAAGATCAGCACGACGCTCGGAAGTCGGAACGCGTTTTGCTCTACCATAAAAAAGACGGCAAATAGCGTTCCCATAAGGGACACAAAGATTTGAGAGTCGATTAGATAGGTTTTAAGGCGAGACGATCCGTTCATAAAAAACAAAGTTACGCTTTTAACCTTTTGCTTCTTTAATAATATAAGATATAAGTACCCCCGCGTATTTGCGCGATAAGAAAAAAACAACTGAGATGAAAAACGCCTTTATTCTGCTGGCTCTATTTTTAATTGTACCGGTAGGTCTTTTAAAATCGCAATCGTATTATGAAATGAATTGGAAAACTGTAGAGAATAACAAAAAGCAGGGACTCTTTAAGAGCAATCTTCCCCTTTTAAAAGACATTGAGGCAAAAGCCATCCAGGAGAATAAGACGGATGAGTTAATTCGATCTCTCAAAGAGCAGTTTGCTATTTTGAATCTTACAAGCGACGATGAGAACAATCGGATCGCTTCCGAATTCTTTTCTAGCCTAGAGAAGGTTTCTCCTCAATTGAAGGGAGAGGCAAAAAGTATGTTTGAGGTTCTCAAAAGTGAATTTTTGTATGAATACTACCTTCGAAACCGCTGGAAGATTCAAGC
Organism: Chryseobacterium sp. A321; assembly: GCF_054489265.1. NCBI lineage: Bacteria > Pseudomonadati > Bacteroidota > Flavobacteriia > Flavobacteriales > Weeksellaceae > Chryseobacterium > Chryseobacterium sp. A321. Next base: position 1,428,001 of record NZ_JBTMWZ010000001.1, read on the forward strand.
GAGAACAAACGTTCTCAATGCGGATTACAGTCAAATTGAGACTTGGAGCTCTCTTGATTTTAAAACCGAGATTGGCAAAAGTCTAGAGATGCTCGCTAAGAATAAGTCTCAGCTTGAGTCTGTGAAAATGGCCCCTTATCAAAAATTGTTTGGTAGTGAGTCCGACATTCAGTACGTGGAGACACTTTGGGTTTATTTCCGATTGCAGCAAATTGCTTATTTGAAGGACTCGAGTCTTTTCACCAAAAATGAACTTACTCAAAATCGAGTAGAAATTCTAGCCCTTTACAAGGAATTAATAGACTCTACGAAAGGAAACAGCAAGCTCTTTTTAGAGCATCAAAAACTTCTTTTTGATTGTGAGGCGGTGGCTTGTGAAAACAAAGTCGAGAGGCTTACTACGCTTTATACGAGCACTGCAGGGGATTTCGATTACAAAGTAAAACTCATCGAAGACCTTGTGGAGGAGCTTATCTCCCAAAACAAACTTCAAAAGGCAACAGAATGGACACAGGTTGCGATCTCTACGTACCCAAGCTCTCCTTTTTTAGAAGCTGTAAGACTTCAAAAGCGCCGGATAGAGCAGCCGGTGGTCCAGGTAGTTTTTCCTACACAAGTGGATGCAAACCAACCAATCCATTTGGTGGCAGAGCATAAGAATGCGTCTAAGTTCAGTCTCAAACTTTACGAGGCCACGGGCGATAAAGAAGGCTTTTTAAAAATTGTTCAATCCTCTTACCAAAAGGATCTCTACCAAACGATCAAAAAGAGCTTAGTGAAGGAGACGAGTTTTACGCTTCCTAAATCGGATGATTTTCAGATGCATAAAACCGCTTTTTCGCTTGACGGACTTGCACCCGGTCTCTACATAGGGGAGTACCAAGTGGATTCTGAGATCGATCTGTTTTACTTTTTAGTCTCTGAAGACCGTGTGCTTGTGCAAAAAAACGAAGTAACAAAGGGTACCAAAGACCGCTTTCAACTCCAGAATAGATGGACGGGTAAGGCGATTGGAAACTCTGAAATTCAATTGTTAGAATATGTTCGGGGAGCAAGTTTCAAGCCGTATAAAGTCGATACGAATGGAAATGGAGAGTTTGTTTTTCCTACTTCCACAAATGAAAATGTCTACAGGTACTACCTACTGGAAAGTAGCCATGGAAAAGGGTTTTCGCTATTAAATCGCTACGGTGAGAATGACTATCGCTCGATGGAACAGAAAGAAGGTCCTTCTTTCCGTACGCAGCTCTTTATGGACCGAGCGATTTACCGTCCCGGACAAGTGGTGTATTTTAAAGGAATTGTAAGTGAGTCCCGAGCGGAGACGGGAAGTGAGGCCGTCGCTCCGGGCATTACCCAAAGCGTAGAACTTGTGGACTCAAACGGAGTCACGGTAAGTACAAAAGATTTTGTAAGTGGAGAATTTGGTAGTTACCATGGGAGTTTTACCTTGCCCACTACGGTTTTACCGGGCATGTTTTACTTGAGAACGAAAGGAGGGCAAAACGCTTCGAATGCAGCCTATCGAGGCCTTGAAATCTCTAAATCCTTCCGTGTAGAAGAATACAAACGTCCTAATTTTGAGGTGGTTTTTGAGCCGCTTAAGGGGGAGTATAGATATGGACAAAGCCTTACCCTGAAAGGGAAAGCGGAATCCTACAGCGGGGTGCCGATGGCAAACACTCCCGTTACGTATGAGATCAAAAAAGAGAACATCCGTTGGATGTATTTCCGCTGGTTCCCTCAAACGCCTTCCAATGAGAATTCTATTTTAGGAGAGACTAAGACCAATGAAAAAGGAGAATTTGAAATTAAAATGACGCTTGAAAAAGATCCCAATTTAAAAGGGCTACAAGTCGATCGATACGAGGTGAGTGCAAGCGTACTTGACCTCAATGGAGAGAGCATTTCTTCTCAGCAGGCCTTCAAAGTGGCCTCCGTCTCTCATTACCTAAATGCAGAGGGGAAAGATTCTTATTTGTCAGATGAGCCTACGGAGTTTTCGGTGCAAGTCAAAAACTACAGCGATCAGGATTTAGAGAGGTCTTACTTAGCTAAATTAGAAATGCTAGAAGGTCCTTTGAGGCTTTACCGGGATCAGTACAAACCTTATGTTCAAGACCTCCCTACTTTAAGCTATGAAGATTTTGCAAAGAAATTCCCATTTGATCGCTATAGCGAAGAGGAATTAGAAAAAGAATCCCACGTTAAGAAAGTGGTGTTTGATGGCAAGACTTCGCAGGGGAAAACCCTTTCGCTCGGGAAATTAACCCCAGGGATCTATGAGCTTACCCTTTACAATAAGGAAGGAGCCGATACCATACAGGCCAAGAGACGTTTTGAAGTCTTTAACCCGAAAGGCCTTAGTAACGATCAAACTCCTTTTGCAGCCTTAATTGCTGAAAAAGATTCACTTCAGAGAGGGGAGAGCGCAGCGGTCTATGCCTACTCGGCTATTCCAGGAGCCATCGCTCGTTTCTTTATCCAGAATGGAGATGGAAGTACGCTATTAGAAGAAAAACCTTTCCGGGGTGGTGTCGCAAAATTAGAGGTGAGCGCACCTAAAGATCCAAAGTCTGAACTTCTTCTCGTACAGTTGCAAGTTTCAAGTTTAGGAGAGGTGCAAACGAAAAGTGTTGAATTTAAAATTGTGCAGCCTTCTCGGGATTTAATCCTAGAAACGACGGTTTTTAGAGACAAGCTAGAACCGGGACAAACTGAAAAATGGAGCGTAAAGGTGAAGGGGAAAGGAAAAGAAAGAATTAATGCAGAGCTGCTCGCTACGATGTACGACAAGAGTCTGGATGTATTTGCTGCCAATTTGATTCGTTGGAATCCGATCGGGTTTGCGGGCTCGTATTTCACTCGCTATGACCATTCGGAGAACTTTACGCATGTCCAATATTCCAAACGGATTCCTTACAAAAGAACGAAGTACGTGCAACTTCCTACCTTTTCTTGGATGGATTCAAACCTTAGATACGCAGGACAAATGGTCATTCGAGGGACTTCTAGTATGCGAGCCGATTCCATGCAGAGGCAAGTGGCAAAATTGGAAACGCAAATTGAAAGTGTGATGGCTCCTGCAGACTCGCAATTGTATCAAGAGCAAAGCGACGATTATGATGAGACACTGGTCGAGGAGCCCAAAGTTCCGCTTAGGGAGAACCTAAACGAAACGGCCTTTTTCTTTCCAGAACTAAGAACGGACTCTGAGGGGAATGTGCATTTTGAGTTCACTTCTCCTGAAGCGCTAACGCAATGGAGACTTCAATTCTTAGCCCATACGAAAGATTTGCAAATTGGAATGTTGGAAAAAGAAGTGGTGACTCAAAAGAAACTCTCTCTCACCGTAAATTATCCTCGATTCTTAAGAGAAGGGGATCAATTGGAACTAAAGACTCGAATTTCGAGTCTAGTGGATACGCCCTTAAAAGGAAATGCAAACCTTGCGATTCTGGACGCGTCCACCCTAGAAGATATAACCGATCAATTCGGACTTGCAAGTACTTCGAAAAGCTTTGATCTAAGCGGAAATTCAAGTGCGCTTGTGGAGTACAGTCTTAAGGTGCCGAAAGGAGTGAGTGCAATTTTAGTACGCAGTACGGCGAAGTCCGGAGCGTTTTCGGACGGAGAGCAAAAGCCTATTGCCATTCTTCCAAATCGCAAACTCGTGACCGAGTCTCGCGCTATCTTTGTAAGGGAGAATGAAAGAAAGACCTTCCAAATTGAAAACTTACTTAAGGGGAATTCGAGTACGATGGAGCCGGTACGAGCTTCTCTAGAGCTCTCTTCCAATCCGATTTGGGAAGTTCTTTTCGCACTTCCGAGCTTGATGCAAGACACTCAAAAATCAGCAGACTCTGAGTTCAACAAGTGGGTAGCGGAGGTGATTGCTCAAGAAGTGCTAAAACAGAACCCAAGAATGGAGCAAGTGTTTTTAGCCTACCAGTCCAAAGATCTTTTGGAGTCGAATTTAGAGAAGAACCAAGAACTAAAAGAACTTCTGTTAAAAGAAACGCCTTGGGTTTTAGAAAGTGAGAATCAAAAAGAGCAAATGGTGAGTCTTGCGAGACTTTTTGACCGCAGCACAATGAAAGCCTCAACTACGGCAAATTGGGCGGCACTACAGAGACTTCAAAATCCGGACGGTGGCTTTAGCTGGCAGCCGGGAGCTCCAAGTTCTTACTATACCTCTCTTTACCTTTTGAAGAATTTGGGTCGCTTAAATCAGTGGATGGGCAAAGACTTAAATTCGTACAGTTCGAATTTAGATTCCCTTGTAAAAAAGCTTGTGAGTTATGTAGATCGGGAAGTGCAAAGTTTGGACGGGAAAGTAGAAACCCTTCTTACGACCAATTCGGTTTTAAATTATCTAGACGCTCGTCATTATTGGGAAACCTCGTATCCTTTAAAAGGAATGGGACTTACTTTAAAAACTCAGTTTATCAAAAAGGCTCCTAGTTTTAAACCCTCGGACTATACCTTCTACGGACTGCATAGAGCAGCAATGCTTCTAAATGAGTACAAACTTACAAGTACTGCGAAAAAGCTCCTTACGTACCTAAAAGAAACCTCCGTGGATTCAGTAGCGCAGGGAATGTACTGGAAAGAGAATGCAGGCAATTGGGGCTGGTTCTCCTCTAGTATAGCCAATCATGCCGGTGCGCTGGAAGCCTTCAATGCTTTAGCTCCTGCAGACCAAAAAACACTAGAAGAACTAAAGATTTGGCTCTTAACACAAAAAGAAGTCAGTCATTGGGATACCTCAAGAGCGACCGCAGAGGTTATTTACCTTCTTTTAAACTCTGGAAAATCCTGGACAGGAGTAGAAAGTGATAAGACCGAAGTTCTTTGGGGAGGCCAAAGCGTGAAAGAAGATTTAGTGGTGGAAGCGCCTGGGTACCTAAAGTCACAAATAAGTTCAAAAGAGATTTCGAAAGAAAAAGGACAAGTAGAGGTCTTTAAAAAAGGTCCTGGAATTGCGCAAGGAGGACTCTACTATCAATACTATGAAGATCTTGATAAAATCGGATCTGCTTCAAGTGTAATTTCCATTGACAAGGAATACTACAGAGTTCGTTCCACAACCAATGGCGAGGTGCTTGAGAAAATATCCGCTTTGACTCCTTTGAAAATTGGAGATCGAGTGAAAGTACGGATCGTAGTTAATTTTGATCGTCCGATGGAGTATTTGCATCTCCGCGACCAAAGAGCGGCCGGCTTAGAACCGTCCGATACGCTGTCGTCCTACGTCTATAGCGGCGGACTTGGGTATTACAAAGCGGTAAGAGATGCCTCCGTGGATTTCTATTTTGAACGAGTATCCAAAGGAAAGCATGTGCTCGAATATGAACTTCGCGCAAATGCTTCAGGAAGCTTTAGCGCAGGCCATGCGAGCATTCAAAATTACTACGCGCCACAAATGAGCGCCCATACGAAAGGAGAACGACTTGAAGTAAAGGAGTAAAAAAAGGCTTCTCACGAAGTGGAGCAGATTAGAATAATTAAAAAATAAGATGCATGGAATTTTAATATCTTTGTTTTTAAACTTATTTTTATGATCCAGTGGAAAGTGATTTGTCTAGCCGCCTTAGGTTTTACGGCCGCTCTTAGCGCTCAGGAAAAACCGAGCGAGCAATTTTGGAAGTAAATTCAAAAGCATTGTGGCAAGGCCTATGAAGGCACCGTTACGAAAGGAGCGAAAGAGGGGGATGGCTTTACAGGCCAAGTTCTCCTTATGCAAGTTTTAGACTGCAAAGACAGCGTGATTAAAATTCCTTTCTATGTAGGAGAAGATCAGTCCCGAACTTGGGTGATAAGCAAAAGCCCAGAGGGTCTTTTGAAACTTAAGCATGACCATAGACTCGAAAACGGAACTCCAGACAAAGTCACCCAGTATGGAGGAGAAAGTAGCAATTATGGATTTAAGACACAGCAAATCTTTCCAGCGGACTTAGAGACCGCGAATTTGATTTCGTACGCTTCTGGAAATGTGTGGTGGATCGATTTAGACGAGAAAAGCTTTTCCTATAATTTAAGACGAATCGGACAAGACCGGGTCTTTAGCGTTCGTTTCGATTTAACTAAGCCCGTGGAAACTTCCAAAAAGCCTTGGGGCTGGGAGCAGTAACAAAAAAAGAATCGTGGAGAGTCTATTTGAAGTAAAATCGGCGGAGCTGTATTTAGAGCGTCTAAAGCATCTAAGCAAAGAAAATAGGCCCCTGTGGGGGAAAATGAGTAGCTCTCAGATGCTAGCCCATTTGAACGCAAGCTTTGAATTTGTCTTTGAACCTCATAAGAAAAAGAGACCTGGACTCTTAAAAAGGCAGTTTCTTCGTCTTTTGGTAAAGCCCATGGTCGTGAGTGCGAAGCCCTTTAAGAAAAGCTTACCGACTGCCTTGGATTTAAAACAGAAAGAAGAGAAAGATTTTGAGACTGAATATCGACGTCTTCGCGGCTATATAACGAAGACGGGGCAAATGGGAACTGAGGCTTTTGAAGGAAAAATGCACTTGGTTTTTGGAAAGCTTTCAGCAAAAGAGTGGAATCATTTGATTGGCAAGCATCTCGATCATCATTTTCGGCAGTTTGGCGTTTGATGTAGTAAGAATCAAGTAGAAAAATAGGAGATCGAGGCTAAATAAAATAAGAATATGAAAAAAGCAATCGCCGTTTTGGCAGGACTTATATCCGGAGGAATTTTAATGACCTTTGTGCAAAATTTAGGACATGTATTGTATCCGCAGCCTAAGAGCATGGACCCCTACAATATGATTGAACTTTCTCAGTACATCAAAAATGCGCCGTTTATGGCCCTGTTTTTCGTGATTCTATCCTACGCAGCGGCTGCGCTCTTGGCAGGATGGGTTTCTACCCTGATTGCCTGGGACAGAAAAAGAGTGTATGCCCTTATTTGCGGAGTGCTCTTTTTGATTCAAGCCCTGTTTATGATGGCGAGCCTTCCGACTCCCATTTGGTTTTGGATCCTAGGCATTGGCGTTTGGGCACTGGTGGAGGTGGGATATCGATTGGCTTTGTACACAATGGATAAGAAGGCACTTTCTCGACTACGATAGAGGGAATATGTCCTTTCTACTGGAATAAGAATCAAAAGAGCAAGAGTTGCTTTAAATAGGAATCTTAAAACACGAAATTATGACAAGCGTAAATGTGTATTTAAACTTCGATGGCGAATGCCACGAGGCCTTTTTATTTTACCAATCCGTCTTTGGAGGTGAGTTTAGCCAACTAGGACGCTTTTCCGATGTGCCAGCCTCGGAAAACATGCCCCCTTTTTCAAAAGAGGATGAAAACCGAATCATGCACGTCTCTCTTCCAATTTCAAAGGAAACGATCTTGCTTGGAAGCGATACCTTTCCGGGTAGCGAAAAGCTCACGAAAGGAAATAATTTTTCCATTGCGATTGCAGCCGTTTCAAAAGAGGATGCCGATCGCTATTTTAATGCCTTAAAAGAAGGAGGAGAAGTGCAAATGGCTTTAGAACCCACATTTTGGGGTGCTTATTTCGGGATGCTTACGGACCGATTTGGCATCCAGTGGATGGTGAATTATGACGATCCTGCCCTTATGCAAACCCCCTAAACTCTTTGGAAGTTGCGGCACGATCCATAAGCTACCGTTTTTATTTGTGATAAAAATGCCTAGGAAATACTTTTCTTGGGTCCTGTTTCAGTACGTTTAGTCGAAACCAAGATTCTAAAAATCCCCATCCATAAGAAAACATCTGAATGTAGGTGGCAATGACCGATAGACCTGCAATGCTTATGTTTTTGGTTTTGATTAAAGCATGGAAAAAAACAAGGAAGGTATAGAAACCATAGAACAAAAGAAGCATCGGATTCGAGAACCCGTAATAGGCTACTACGCCGAGTACATACCCAATTAAAAACAGAGAGGGAAAGGCAAAGGTGGCTTTCACAAACTGAGGATGTCTTTGGTTTAAAATGGGCCGAGCTACGCCAAATTGGTTGACTTGTTTAGAAAATTTACCAAAATCGGTTCTTCTTTTATGATACACGGCAATGTTGTCAAAAAAGGCGGTCGTGTATCCGTTCTCCCATAGGGTCATCGAGAGATCGGGATCTTCGCCCACACGCAGATCGGAAAATCCACCTACGTCTTTAAATGCCTCTCTTCGAACTCCCATGTTAAAGCTTCGAGGTTGAAATTTCCCCACTCCTTTTTTATGTCCCCGAATGCCCCCTGTGGTGAAGAGGGAAGTCATGGAGTAAGAGATGGCTTTTTGCATTAAATTAAATCCTCGGTGGGCTTTGTCTGCCCCTCCAAAAGCATCGCACGGAATCTCTGCAAGGCTTTTTCTCACATTCTCGATATAATCCTTTTCCACAATGACATCGCTGTCTAAGAAAATAAGATACTCTCCTTTGGCTCTTGCAGCTCCATAGTTACGACTTAGTCCAGGGCCTGTGTTTTCTTTTCGGTAAAACTCGATTGGTAATCGATCCTGAAACAGTTCGATCGTAGGAAGAAGGGCGATTTTGGATCCGTCGTCCACAACAATCACCTCGAAATCTTTGTCCGTTTGAAATCCAAGGGAGTTCAAAAGTTCAAAAAGTTCATCTTTTCGATTGTATATGGCGATAATGAGGCTAAGGGTAGGAGTCAAGATGGTTTAGTTTTCTGAGGTATTGTGAGTATCCGTTGTATCCGTTGAGTCTAGAGAAGCGACTTTGCTTTGTCCGCCTCTTTTCTTGGTGCCCTCATACATTTCGTATTGCAAAAAGCGAGTTTCTAATTTGCCATTAAAAAGTTTGACTTTGCGCGAAGGACGAAGTCCTATCTTTTTCACAGCTTCTAGATCAGAGGAAATTAACCAAGCTAGGGTGTTGGGGTAGGACGTTTTAAACGTATCCCCAATTTTTTTGTAGAAGTCCGAATCCGTGATTTCAATGCGTTCGTCGTACGGAGGATTAAACACAATGAGCAGTGGGAATAACTCTTTTTTGCTTTCAAAGAAATCTTGGTCTCGAACTTCAATTACGTCCTGAAGTTCGGCTGCCGCTAAGTTTTTTTCTGCCGCATGAAGCATCTTGGAATCAATATCGTATCCCACTATTTTTCCGTCCAAAGGAGTCATTCGGTTAAGGCGGTGTTCTTTAATGGATTTGAAAAGTTCGGCATCGTAATTCGGCCAGTTTTGGAACGCAAAACTTTTACGGTAGAGCTGAGCAGGCATGTTCATACCGATCATCGCGGCTTCAATTAATAGGGTTCCAGATCCGCACATAGGGTCTAGGAAGTTTCCTTTTCCATCCCATCCTGCAATTTGAAGCATTCCGGCAGCTAAGACTTCGTTTAGAGGAGCCTCTCCTCCGTCTTGCCTGTAGCCTCTTTTGAAAAGAGCATCGCCCGAGGAATCCAGTGAGACCGTGACAAATTCACGGTCAATATGCAAATTGAATTTAATATCGGGATTTTTTGCATCGACGCTAGGACGCATCTCAAAGTGATCGCGGAAGTAATCCACGATGGCATCTTTCATCTTAAGGGTAATAAACTGCGAGTGTGAAAACGTCTCGGAGTAAACCGTCGAATCAATGGCAAAAGTTTGTCCCGCTTTTAAGTATTTGTCCCAAGGAAAACGATAAAGCTTATCGTAAAACTTTTGTTCGTTATAAGCTTGAAATTCAAATAGGGGCACAATAATTTTCAGGGCCGTTCTTAGGGAATAGTTGATCTTGTACAAGAAGCCAAGATCCCCCTCACAGTTCACCGCTCGGTTTTTTATTTGCACATTTTTGCCTCCCAGTTTTTTCACTTCTTCTGCAAGAAGTTCTTCGAGTCCAAAAAAGGTTTTGATTTGTATTTGTAAATCGTCTGAAGTCATAGGGTTGTTTTAGAGTGACTAAGGATTTAATATCACTGCGTAATGTTTTCTCGCGCGATTAAATCGGTCTTAATTTGGCAAATTTAGCTATTTTTGCACAATGGAGTGGTTTAAAACATGGTTCAATTCGCCATACTATCATATACTATATAAAAACAGGGATTATAACGAGGCTGAAGCCTTTCTAAAATTGCTTTTACAAGATCTTCAATTGCCTTCTGAGGCTCATATTATTGATCTTGCTTGTGGAAAAGGACGACATAGTGTTTTTTTAAGTCGGTTAGGCTTTAAAGTACTAGGACTTGATCTATCGGAAGAGAGTATTTTAGCGGACAAAGCCTACGAACATAAAGATTTAGATTTCCAGGTGCACGACATGAGGGATCCGATTGATTCGGAGCCGGTCGATGCGGTCTTTAACCTTTTTACAAGTTTTGGCTATTTTAGTGATCCTAAGGACGACGAAAAAGTCTTTGAGTCCGTCTCGAAGGTCCTAAAGCCGGGAGGTTATTTTGTACTTGATTTCTTAAACAAAGGGCAAGTGATTGAATCTCTCGTCCCCAAAAGTGAAGAAAAAAGGGACGAACTTGTTTTTCATATTGAAAAGCGCATCGAACAAGGTGCCGTCATTAAAGAGATCCGCTTTGAGCATGAAAAGAAGCCTTATTTTTTCTTTGAAAAAGTACAGCTGCACTCTTTAGAGTATATAGAGTCTCTCGCACAGAAATTTGGACTCGTAAGAGAGAAAACTTATGGGGATTACGCATTAAGTACGTACCATGAGACTAAATCTCCTCGCTGTCTAAGCGTATTTAGAAAAACTACTTTATGATTATACTGCTTCTAATTTTAAGCGTTATTGTAGGCGTACTGCTGGGAAAGTATTTAGGGCAAAAGCAAAAAGTGGCCAAGAGTCTCTTGGTCTTATCTGCAGGCTTTTTAATTACCATCTGCCTGAACGAAGTCTTTCCCATCGTGTATGAAAGGATCGATCACAACATCGGTATATGGGTCATTGCAGGGGTGCTTCTTCAAATGTTCCTTGAGAATTTGACCAAAGGGTTTGAGCACGGGCATATGCATCATCATTCGGCGGATGCGATTTTGCCTTTAGCTCTCATTGTGGGTCTATTTATCCATGCCTTTATTGAAGGAATTCCACTAGCGAATGAAACGGAGTGGAACACCCCGTATTTGCAAGGGATTTTAATTCATAACCTTCCCATTTCTTTTATTCTTGGCTCGTTTTTGTTCCAACATAAAAAGTTCTCAGCTTCTTCTTGGTTTATCATTGCGCTCTTTGCCATTGCCTCTCCCTTAGGCATGCTTCTAGGTCGTTATTTTGATCCGAATCTAGAGCCTTATTTCCTTGCCGTGGTGGGAGGAATCTTCCTTCATATCTCTTCAGTCATTATCTTTGAGAGTAACAAGAACCACAATGTGGATTGGTCTAAGATTGTCCTGGTCGTTCTCGGAATTGCGTTCGCCTTGCTAGGCCACCAATTTCATCATCATTAATTACAACAGGCATTTGGGAAGCGAAGTGCTATCGAGTGCGGGCTCGAGTCCCCTCTTGAAAGTACATACGATCTAAAGCCAAAGAGAGCGGATTAGAGAAAATAAAAAAGGATTCGCATGTTTTGCGAATCCTTTTTGTTGTGAGGATAGGGAGGTTATTTAAAATTTCCAACCTAATGTGAGGGTCACTAGCGATCTTTTTGAATCTACATTGCTAACCAAAGCGTAGTCGTTTGCAAAATAAGCACTAGGTGAAAAATACTGTGTTTGAGCTGCCTCAGAACCTCTTAAGAAAGGCATGTTGTACTCCGAGCTAATGTGGTTGTATGCGGCATCTATATAGAAGGACTTGAAGTCGTACCCAATCCCTGCGGCAAGCGTTTGTTTTGCGCCCGCATAGAGATCCTCGTAAGAAGCCTCTTGATTTTGTCCCTCCGCATTTAGAATTCCTAAGGTCATGTTATCGATTGGACTCGAGGCATAGCCGTATCCTGCTCTTAGACGAAGTCCTTCGTAACGATATTCTCCCCCAATTTTAACTTCAGAACTGTTTTTGTAGTGATCTGAGTAAAACGCGTCCATTTCGCTTTGTGCAGCAGAACCCATTTTTCCAAAGCTAGGTTTGGATAGTCCCAGACTGTAATCCACGTTTAGAGCAAAGTTCTTACTTGGAACATAAGCCGCACTTAAAGTCGCTTTCGCTGGGCTCGAAATGCTTCGAGACTCTCCGTATTCACCGTCCTGGGTACTGTCTAAACCGTAGTAACTGTACGTACGCTCCATGCTCCACCAAGTAGGCGTTTCAATGGCTGCACCCAATCGAAACTCAGGGCTTACTTTTCCAATGACCCCAATGGAGGCAGAAAATCCGCTCGCATCTTCAAAATAAGGCGTGTATTGTTTTGCAAAGACTTCGGTTTCTCCATCGCTACGGTACTTCATCGCAGCCGTGTCCCATTGAGACAAAGACGCACTGTGAAGGTTGATGGCCCCCCCGACATAGATTCTATGGTCGTAGTTTCCACCCACTGCGATCGACATTTTGCTTTTGTCCCCAAGGCGGTTAAAGGCATGAGCACTGTAGGAGAGTTGATCTCCATCGGCAAGGTCGAAAGTCACAAGACTGTTTCCGGGAGCTTCCGAATAATCTTCAACAGATTCTCTGGAGAAGCTAATTCCTAGGTTAACGAATTTCCACGCGGAACTCATTCCTGTAGGGAAAGCCACAATGGCCCCTACGTGGCCTAAATCGGTGTTGTTTAGCTTGTAGTCTAAACTATTGCCGTGGAGTGAGGTCGTATTTTGAGTTTTATCAATACTTAAAGTAGCTGAAAGATCACTTGCAATGGCAACTCCAATCCCTGCTGGGTTGGTTGCGATGACAGAGGCATCTCCTCCAAGAGCTCCCATGGATCCTGCCATGGAATTGAATTTAGAAGAACCAAGCGTGCTTGGGCTACTATAGAGATCAAGTGAATTTCGAAGGACAGACGTATCCTGCGCTTGCAAATAGAAAGCCGCAGAAATTGTAAGAAGTGTGAATGACTTTTTAAACATTTATTATTGGATTGTTATTTTTGTTTAACAGGGCCGTTGTATCCCGAATTTTTGCTAGCCTCAATCACGGCCTTTGGAAGTTGTTTGCCCTCATCAGAGAATTCTCGTCCCCCGATTTCTTTAAACGCGGTAGCAGAGCTTAAATTTTGAGCAGAACGTTTTTCCACACTATGTGATTTTCCGCGGTTACGTAAACTTGCATGGTTTACCTTCGTAGACTCCCTATGGTTTGTACGGTATTTAGGCCCTTTTGCTTTATTTGCTTTTAGACTAATCGAAGTGTCAGTCGAGACAGAACTAGAAGTCGTTGCAGTGGAGGTTCCATTTTTAGAGGCGTGTGTTTTTTCTTGCTTGCTTTGTGCTTGAAGCATCACCACGCTTGCAGAAATGGCTAAAATAGTAAGTGATTTGGTAATCATAACGTTTTAATTTTGAGGTTAAACTTGCTCTAAATTACGAATTTTTTTTAAACTTTATCTGAAACCGCCGCGAGTTCCTGAAGTACGGTTTCCCCCTGAGGAGCTTGAAGATCCAGAGGAACGGAAGCCTCCGTCGTTTCTAAAGCCACCTGAATTGGAATTTCTAAATCCACTGTCGGGTGTACGGTATTGAGTTCGGTTTTCGACACGCGGCTCTATTCGCTGCGGCTGCCGTGTTCTCGAATTCGTGTTCATCCGGTTGGAGTTGTTTAGAGTTCCTCGGCGAAGCGTAGAGCTCGACGTGTTTGGACTCGTAGATCGGAAAGTTCCTGAATTCCGGAATCCTGCATTGTTATTCATGCTATTGGTTTGCGGATTTCTATAATTTCCGTCCTGTCCGCTATTTCTTCTCGGTGCACGGTAAGTGTTGTAAGTTCCACTGTAGTAACCATTGTAATAGTTTCCGTATCCGTAGTAGTTTCCGTATCCACCATACCCATAGTAAGGTCCGTATCCGTAAAGGGAATTGTACCCATAGTAAGGAGAATATCCGTATCCCCATGGATCGTAAGGCATGTACCCCCATCCCCAAGGACGGTAGTTAAAGTAAGGAGAGTATCCCCAACCAAAACTAAAGGAAAAACGACTTGGCCAATACCCGGAGTAGAGTCCGTATCCGTAGCCATAAGGATAGTCCCAACCGCTACCGCTATACTGCGTAATGGATCCCGTGTACGATCCCCAATCGGAGTCCGTAGCTTCGAGCGTGTTCCAGTTGTCGTTTTGATAACGGGCCTTCGCATCCTGAACGTTTTTTTCGCTCTTTTCAAGGGTTGAAGGTTCGTCGTACTCATAATATTCGCCTACTTGGTTGTATTCTCCACCTACTTGGGCCACCGGCAAGGTGTCCGTGCTAGGATCGTAGTAAACGCCATCGGTTTCACTGTAGCCCCCTGGGTAGGCTCCACAAGAAATCGCAAACAGTGCGACTCCTACAAGTAGGCTAATTTGTGAAAAAGGCCGTTTTGGCAGGTTTTTATGTATATTTTTTTTCATGATAGAGTGAAAGATTTTAATTTAATTTATATTTGCATATTGGCTAAAAACGGAATTAAACAAAAGGTTTTTAGTCTTTTCAAATTTACGCTTTTTATTTAGATTGAAACGAAGCACAAAAGTTAAAAGAACGGACAAAATAAGAGTATTATGGCAAAATTAACGTCGAGAGAGGAGGATTACAGCAAATGGTACAACGAACTTGTAGTGAAAGCGGATCTTGCAGAAAACTCGGGAGTGAGAGGAAGTATGGTAATTAAACCGTACGGGTATGCAATTTGGGAGAAAATGCGGGACGAACTGGATCGCAAATTCAAAGAAACAGGTCACCAAAATGCCTATTTCCCTCTGTTTGTGCCGAAAAGTCTTTTTGAAGCCGAAGAAAAAAATGCGGAAGGATTTGCTAAAGAATGCGCTGTAGTGACCCACTACCGTTTAAAAACCGATCCTAACAATCCCCAAAAACTAATTGTGGATCCCGATGCGAAATTAGAAGAGGAACTTATTGTGAGACCCACTTCGGAAGCCATCATCTGGAATACCTATAAATCGTGGATCCAGTCTTACAGAGACCTTCCTATTTTAATTAACCAATGGGCGAATGTCGTTCGTTGGGAAATGAGAACCCGACTCTTTTTAAGAACCGCGGAGTTCTTGTGGCAAGAGGGGCATACGGCTCACGCCACTGAGCCCGAAGCAGTAGAAGAGTCCGAAAAAATGCTAGAGGTGTACGCGAAATTTGCAGAAGACTTTATGGCTATGCCTGTGGTTCGCGGAATTAAATCGCCTTCAGAGCGTTTTGCGGGTGCGGTTGAAACCTACTGTATCGAAGCGATGATGCAAGACGGGAAAGCCCTTCAGGCAGGAACTTCTCATTTCTTAGGTCAAAATTTTGCCAAAGCCTTTGATGTGAAATTCACGAACAAAGAAGGGAAGTTGGAACATGCTTGGGCGACGTCTTGGGGGGTTTCCACTCGTTTAATTGGAGCGTTAATTATGGCGCATTCCGACGATCAAGGACTTGTCCTTCCTCCCACTTTGGCGCCAATTCAAGTGGTCATTGTGCCTATCTTTAAAGGACAAGAACAATTAGAGCAAGTGAGCGAAGTGGCGAAATCACTTCAAGAAAAACTTCGCGCGAAAGGAATCTCGGTTAAGTTTGACGATGACGATCAAAACAAGCCGGGTTGGAAATTTGCGGAATACGAACTGAAAGGAGTGCCGATTCGGATTGCTCTTGGCGCGAGAGACCTTGCAAACGGGACTCTTGAAATTGCAAGAAGAGACAACCTCACCAAAGAATCCAGACCGATTGAAGGAGTGGAGGACTATATCGAATCCTTATTAGAAACCATCCAAAAAGATATCTATACCAAGGCATTAAACTTTAAAGAGGAGCATACCACGAAGGTGGACACGTTTGAAGAGTTTAAGGAGGTTCTAGAAACCAAGGGAGGATTTATTTCTGCCCATTGGGATGGAACCGAGGAGGAAGAGGAACAGATTAAGCAATTAACCAAAGCGACCATTCGCTGTATTCCTTTAGACAGTGCTCCAGAAGAGGGAGTTTCTCTGCTTACAGGAAAGCCTTCCACGCGCCGTGTGCTATTTGCTAAAGCTTATTAAATAATAGTTAAAATACTTTAACATTTAGGCCTTTGGATTGGTATTTGCTTAATGAATGATAGTTAACATTAAAAATAAACTATTATGGCATTAAACATTATTGAACTAATTAAAGGGCAATTAGGTCCTGCCTTAGTCTCGCAAGCTGCCACGCAGCTGGGCGAAAGCGAATCTGGAATTTCAAAAGCAATCTCGGGTTTAATTCCTTCTGTTATTGGAGGATTGGCAAACCATGCGGACGATTCGAGCGTACTTGATTCCATTACCGGAGCTTCAAGCGAAGGTCTTCTTGGCAATTTGTTAGGAGGATCCACTGGAAATTCTCTTGTGAGTTCTGTGCTACAAAAAATCTTTGGAGAAAAAGTAGGAGGTCTTATTAATTCCATTGCAGGTTTTGCAGGTATTAGTAACGGTTCGGCAAGTTCGCTACTGAATATGGTGACGGGAGCCTCCTTAGGATCTATTGGAAAATACGCAGCCGATCAAAATCTGGATGCGAGCGGAATTTCTTCTTTATTAAAAGACCAAAAAGGAATTGTTTCCTCTTTGCTTCCTGCGGGTCTTTCCCTTGCGTCTCTTGGACTAGGCGATTCCATTGTTCCGGATCCTAGCACCCCTGTGAATCCTGTGCCCCCGATATCACCCGTGGATACAACGACTCCAAAAGTCGATGTGCATAGAGCAGGAGCTACGCATGTGAAAGCAGAGCCGAAAAAAGAATCCAGTTCCGTTTTAAAATGGTTACTTCCTTTGCTGCTACTACTAGCTGCAGGGTATTTCCTTTTCAAACAATGCGATAACAAGCAGACTCAAACCACGATGACCGAGACGGATTCCCTTATGGTAGATGAAGATACCATGACTCTTGTGACGGACTCTTTAGCGACTACGCCTATGGATAGAGAAGCAACAAGCGTCATGCTTCCAGACGGAAAAACTCTGAATGCGTACAAAGGAGGAATTGAAGACCAAGTGGTTCAGTTTTTAAATTCATCGGACTACGCTTCGCTTAGCGATGACGATTTAAAAGACCGTTGGTTTAATTTTGACAACTTGAATTTTGAATTTGGAACGACGACTTTAACTCCGGAATCTCAAATGCAGTTAGACAACTTAAAAGCAATCCTTGCAGCGTATCCGGCTTCCAAAATTAAGATTGGTGCGTATACCGATAAAAAAGGAGACGATGCTTTGAATAAAAAGCTTTCTCAGGATCGTGCGAATGCTGTGAAAGCAGCTCTTGCTTCTGCGCAAGTGGTAGAAGCGGAAGGATACGGGGAGGAATTTGCCGTCGTGTCTGAATCCGCAACGGATCAGGAAAGAGAATCGGATCGTAAAACGGCGATTCGTTTTGTAAAGTAACTTTAATAGGCCCTAGGGCACACTATATTCATCGATTCCGAAAATCTTACTTGATTTTCGGAATCGTTTTGTTTAAGAAGACTGGGTGCACACACGAATTTATTTTAGAAAGGACTTGTTTATTAGATGACAATTCTTATTTTTGTTAGATTATTCTAACAAATTAAAAATGTCTAACAATTCCTCCGGATGGAGACGTTCTCGAAACCAAAATTCCTTGTCCGAATCGTTTGCTTCTGTGTCCATTCCAAAGGATGCCGGGTTTTGGCGCAAGCTACTTGCCTTCATGGGTCCAGGACTCATGATTGCCGTCGGATATATGGATCCCGGGAATTGGGCAACGGACATTGCAGGAGGCGCCCAGTTTGGGTATACGCTGCTTTCGGTTATTTTAATTTCAAATCTATTTGCCATTGTTTTGCAGCATCTTTCTTTAAAATTGGGGATTGCAGCAGAGCGTGATTTAGCGCAGGCTTGTCGGGATCATTATTCCCCTGGGGTGAATTTTGTGCTTTGGCTTTTTTGTGAGATTGCAATTGCGGCCATGGATCTGGCCGAAGTGATTGGAACGGCCATTGCTCTGAATTTACTTTTTGGAATCCCTCTTACGTGGGGAGTGGCCATTACCATTGTGGATGTCTTTGTGATTTTGCTTTTGCAATCGCGTGGATTTAGAAGGCTAGAGAGTCTCGTAGGAGGACTTATTTTTATTATTTTGATTTGTTTTGCCTATCAGATTGTTGTTTCTCAGCCTGAGATCTATCCGATTTTAAGTGGACTCGTTCCCCAGAAAGAAGTGGTTACAAATCCCTCTATGCTTTACATTGCGATCGGGATATTAGGCGCAACGGTCATGCCCCACAATCTCTATTTGCATAGTAGTATTGTACAAACCAGGGCCTACGAACGCTCTGTACCCGGAAAGAAGGAAGCGATTAAGTTTGCCACCATTGACAGCACGTTATCCCTTGGGCTTGCTTTCTTAATCAACGCAGCCATCCTTATTGTGGCCGCCGCTACGTTTCATACAACCGGAAATCATGACATTGCCGACATTCACGATGCTCATCGAATGCTAGAACCCCTTTTAGGAACCTCTCTTGCCAGCATAGCCTTTGCCATTGCACTGCTTGCCTCTGGGCAAAATTCAACGCTCACAGGAACTTTGGCCGGGCAAATTGTAATGGAAGGTTTTTTAGATCTAAAACTAAAACCTTGGCTTCGTCGCTTAATTACGAGACTTATTGCCGTCATACCCGCTTTTGTAGTGACAATCTTGTACGGAGAAAAGGGAACGACAGAGCTGCTTATCTTTAGCCAGGTGATTCTCTCTATGCAACTTAGTTTTGCTGTGGTTCCGCTCGTACTCTTTACAAGCTCAAAGAAAAAAATGGGAAGTTTTGTGAACTCCTCTCTAATGAAAGTCATCGTTTGGATCATTACGGTTATTATTGTGGTGTTAAATCTCTATTTACTCTACACGGAAATTCTTACCTAATCTGTCGAGAGGGCACAATAAATCGGACAAAATTTCCATTTCTTGGTTTTGGCAGTGAATTTGAGTGGACACTCGTAGTTAATTTTATATTATGTCAGAAAACAACGATAAGCAAGAAGAAATTTTAAGCGATGCGCAGGAGGCTACGAATGAGTCTGAAACTTTAAACACAGAGGCACAGATTCCCGTAGAGGAAAAAGAATCGACCGAAGCTCTTTTATTGCAGGAGAAGGACCGTTATGTCCGCCTGTTTGCCGAATTCGAAAACTATAAGAAAAGAACGGCTAAAGAAAAAATGGAGTTTTTCCAGTTTGCAAACCAAGATCTTATGAGCTCCATGCTGGGCGTGTTGGACGATTTTGAAAGAGCCCTAAAGGAAATCGCGAAGACGGAGCAAAAAGAGGATTTAAAAGGAGTCGAACTCATTTACCAAAAATTGAAATCGAAACTTACAGAAAAGGGTCTGAAAACCATTGAAGTAAATCCAGGCGATACGTTCAATGTGGATTTCCACGAAGCGATTACCCAAATTCCAGCTCCTTCCGAGGATTTGAAAGGAAAGATTGTGGATGTCGTGGAAACAGGCTATACCCTGTACGACAAAGTGATTCGTTTTGCGAAAGTAGTCACTGGAAACTAACTTTTTACCTAAAATCCTTTACGTGCCTTTAAAGGCCTTTTCCCATTTAAATTATTATGTCAAAACGAGATTATTACGAAGTTCTGGGCATCTCCAAAAGTGCGAGTCCCGAGGAAATTAAAAAAGCCTACCGTAAAATGGCCATTCAGTTCCATCCGGACAAGAACCCAGGAGACAAACAGGCCGAAGAAAACTTTAAAGAAGCAGCAGAAGCGTACGAAGTACTTAGCGATCCGCAGAAGAAAGCACGCTACGACCAGTACGGCCATGCCGGAATGAGCGGCGCCGGAGGTGGATTCGGTGGCGGTGGATTCGGCGGAGGTATGAGTATGGAGGATATCTTCTCTCAATTCGGCGATATTTTTGGGGGAGGATTCTCTGGATTTGGAGGCGGCGGCTCCGGGCGCGCGCAGCAATCAAGAGGCTCCAATCTTCGTGTACGTTTGAAGCTTAATTTGCAGGAGATGGTGGAGGGAACTCAAAAAACCATCAAAGTCAAAAAAATGAAGGCCGCTCCGGGAGCGACTGCTAAAACCTGTCCTACCTGTCATGGGTCAGGAGCGCAAGTAAAAGTCATGAATACCATGTTTGGTCAAATGCAAACGCAGACCACTTGTGGAACGTGTGGAGGACTTGGGAAAGTAGCCGATAAAATTCCAGCAGGAGCAAACGAGCACGGACTTATTCGTGAGGACGAAGAAGTAACGATCAACATTCCCGCAGGAGCAAGAGAAGGAATTCAACTCAATGTAAGAGGCAAAGGAAACGATGCTCCTTTTGGAGGAACGCCAGGGGACCTTTTGGTCGTGGTGGAAGAAGAGGTGGACAAAACGATCAAAAGGGAAGGGGATAACCTTCACCAAGAATTGTATATATCTTTTGCAGAAGCAGCATTAGGAACTTCAAAAGAAGTTTCTACTGTGGGAGGACTTGTCAAAATTAAAGTAGATCCAGGAACCCAAAGCGGCAAGATTTTAAGACTTGCTGGAAAAGGACTGCCGAGCATTGACAGTTACGGAAAAGGCGACATGTTCGTACACATTAATGTATGGACGCCTCAGAACTTAACCCCAGGACAAAAAGACTTTTTCGAGCAACAACTCGAAAGTGGAGAAATGGTGGCAGAGCCTTCTGGAAAGGAAAAGTCATTTTTTGACAAAGTAAAAGACCTATTTAGTTGAAGAGCGATTAAATCCTGGTTTGACAGGTTTTTTTCTTGAAACTATAAAAAGCAAATCGGGCTATCCAAATGGATAGCCCGATTCTTTGCTTGAAAGTCGCGTCTTTCTCGCTTATTTTTTAGGTTCTGCCTTACGCTCTAGTACTTCGTCAACCATTCCGTATTCTTTCGCCTCGCTAGAGGTCATCCAGTAATCACGGTCAGAAGATTTCTCAACCCATTCGTAGGTTTGTCCTGAGTGCGAAGAAATAATCTCATAGAGTTCTTTCTTCAATTTAAGCATTTCACGAAGGTTGATTTCCATGTCGGAAGCCACTCCTTGAGCACCCCCCGAAGGCTGGTGAATCATCACACGTGAGTGCTTAAGAGCTGAACGTTTGCCTTCTTGTCCTGCCACGAGAAGAACCGCGCCCATACTGGCTGCAATTCCGGTACAGATGGTGGCCACGTCCGGTTTAATGATTTGCATGGTGTCGTAAATCCCTAGACCTGCATACACGCTTCCTCCAGGAGAATTGATGTAAATTTGAATGTCTTTGTTAGGATCCGAACTTTCTAAGAATAACAACTGAGCCGTGACTATATTGGCTACTTGGTCGTCAATTCCTGTTCCTAAAAAGATGATGCGGTCCATCATAAGTCTTGAGAATACATCCATCTGAGCCACATTTAAGCGTCTTTCCTCCATAATATAAGGAGTAAGGTTTGTAGGGCCGTAATGATTCATGTACTGGTCTGTCGCAAGTCCACTGTTTCCTAGGTGTTTGACAGAAAAATCTCTAAAATCGTCTTTAATATTCATATGTAAGTTCTTTCTATGGGTTCTTATCTTCTCTACTGTTCAAAATGTGTTCCTAACTAAAAATTAGCCATTATGTCACATGATTCGGTGTAGCTCCTGGTCCATTTGGATTTTAAGCTGGTTGAGTCGAATGATCTTCGTGTAAATTTTATCCGCGTCTTCGCCCGTTTCTAGTTCTTTTTTTAGTTCCTCGATTAAATGCAGCACGTAGGTTCTCTTGTGACGAATTAAAACCTGCTCCACAATTTGGGGCACGAGTTCGTATTCTTGGTCAAAGTAAATGTTGTGCTTTCCCCAATCGCTGTTTTCGTACGGGGTTAAAAGAGCATCGGCTGCCTTTTGATTCAGTTCTTGGTCCATCAGGGTAAGGAAAAAGCCTCCGGTTCGAATTTGCGCATTTTCAAGACCCTCGAGGATGGCATTAAAAATCTTCGTGTTTAAACTAGAGCGCATTTCATAGCCGTCTTGTTGAAAATGAGACACAATTTCTTCCAGCACTGTAATCTCATATTCGTTCTGCTCCTGATCCTTTCGAGTAAGAACTTTTTCTCCGTATTTGAATAGAAGCTCAAAAAGCTTTTCTTCCAAAAGGAGCATAGGATCGATCGATTGGAAATCAGGCTGAGAGATTTCAAGGGTGGGTACCGGGCGCGCTTCTCTGGGTCTGGGTTTCTCGTTTTTTACAACCTGCTTTTGAAGACTAAGTTCATTAAAGAGGTTTTGAGGGGAGAGCGAAAACCGATCTGCCACTTCTTTTAGATAGATTTCTTGCTGTAGCGGGTTCTCAACATAGCCGATCGAGCGAACAATGTCCGTGATGGACTCCGCCTTTTTAATGGGATCGGTGCCAATGTCCTTTAAGAGGACTTCTGCTTTAAAGTTTATGAAATCCTGTGCCTCGTTTTGAATAAAGCTCTCGACGTACTCTCTTTCATGCGCTTTGGCAAACGAGTCCGGATCGTGCCCATCGGGGAAAAGTAGGATTCGGATGTTCATGCCTTGGGCTAGGAGAAGATCAATGCTTCTAAAACTCGCACGAATCCCTGCGGCATCCCCGTCAAATAAGATGGTGACGTTTTGAGTGAGTCGTTTGATGAGCTTAATTTGAGCCGTAGTGAGGGCGGTTCCCGAACTGGAAACCACATGTTCGATGCCGGCTTGATGCAGGGCAATGACATCCATATAGCCCTCCACGAGAAGACAAAGATTCTGCTTGGAAATGGCCTGCTTGCTTTGGTTAAGCCCGTAGAGCACATCACTTTTATGGTAAATCCCCGTTTCTGGTGAGTTGAGGTATTTGGCCGTTTTTATGTGGTTCTTTAGAATACGGGCTCCAAAACCTAGTACACGTCCTGAGAAACTATGGATTGGAAAAATCACGCGGTCCCGAAATCGATCGACTCCTGTAGGCGCATTGGAAGGAAAGACGGAAAGTCCTGAGCTTTCCAATAGCTCCTTGGAATAGCCTTTGTCTAAAGCATACTCTGTAAACTCATCTTTCTTTTCAGGTGAGTAACCCAATTGAAATTTTTCAATTAATTCTTTTTTGATCTGCCTTTCTTTGAAGTAGGCCAGTCCAATGCTTTGCCCTTCCTCGGTTTCAAAAAGCTGGTCTTTGAAAAAGTCCGCCGCAATTTCATGAATTTTATAGAGAAGTTCTTTCTCGTCTTGCGCCGCTAATTCTTCAGGTGTTTTTTGGACCAACGTTTCTTCGATCTGAATTCCGTATTTCTTGGCTGCAAAGCGAAGGGCTTCGGGGTAGGTGAAGTTTTCAATTTCCATTAAAAAGGAAATGGCGCTTCCTCCTTTTCCTGTAGAAAAGTCTTTCCAAATTTGTTTGGAAGGAGAAACCACAAAAGATGCGGTCTTCTCGTCCTTGAAAGGACTAAGACCCTTAAGGTTGGATCCGGCGCGCTTAAGCACGACGTATTCGCCTATGATTTCTTCCACCCGAATGGCCGAAAAAATAGCATCAATTGTTTTTTGCGAGATCATTTTGTAAAAATAAGTAAATGTCTTTAAATGCGCATCAAAGCCGGCGCGAAATTAGATGCTTGTTTTGGCTTTGGGGAATCTAGGCAAAAATTAAGAGGGTTTGTTTATCTTTGCGGCATGAAAACGGTACAGATTCAAGCGAATGATTTTTTTGAACTTTTAAAATCCAGAGACACTTCCATGTGGAGTGTTTTCGCCCAAATGATTGACGGCGAGGCAAAGGAACTTGTCTTTTTAAATGAAAATAAGGAAGTTCTGTTCTCTTATCAGCTTCCTACCACCAAAGAGCAACTGGACCTCGACCAGAAGCAGTTTGCTCAGGAATACGCAAAAAAACTATCGGAGAGAAATTAAGGCTTCTGCGAGTTTTGCTCCGTAAGAAATGCAGAAAGTGTCTTTTTGGCACTCCCCACATCGTGCACACGCAGAATTTTTGCTCCTTGTCTTAAAACACGTAAATGCAGCTCTTGCGTTTTTTCATCTACTTCTAAATCGAGAGGCATTTTGTTTAACGGTTTATAAATAAAAGATTTTCGAGAAATTCCAATGAGTAGCGGGTAGTTTCCAAACCCTAGAATACCCACCTCTCCAATCAACCTTTCTTGATCGTCTTGGGTTTTTCCAAATCCAAAACCCGGATCTAGAATAAGATCCTTAACCCCCATCTGTGTTAAAAGTCTAGCCTTGTTTAGTAAGAACTGGTTTACGGTCGTGGTGATTTGCGGATCCGGATGCTTTTCATGCATGGACTCGTAAGTGGGATTTACATGCATTAAAATATACGGCACTTGTAAATCCGCTACGGTCTCAAATAACGTAGAATCGTACTGGCCCGCTGAAATGTCATTCGCGATATCCATTCCTTGGTCAAAAGAGTAGCGAAGTGTGTCCGACCAAAAAGAATCCACGGAAATGAGCACCTCAGGATATTCTTTTTTTAGAATGGAAATAAGAGTTCCAAGTCTTTCTATTTCCTGCGCTGCAGACAAAAAAGTTGCGCCCGGTCTCGTGGACTGGGGACCTAAATCCAAAATATCCGCTCCTTGTGAGACCAATAGTTCTGCCTGCGCTAGGGCCGCCTTTTGGGTCTGGAATTTACCGGAATCAGAAAAAGAATCCGGGGTCACATTTAAGATTCCCATGAGCTTAGGCGTTTCAAGGGAGATGAGACGTCCGTGGCAATTCAGAGAGAAGCTACTTTGAGAAGGGCAGGATTGGATTTTTGTCATAACGCAAAAATAGCAAAAATAGACAGACAAAAGGGGCCTACACTCTTCCATAGGTTTCTCAAAATTCAGTATCTTTGAACCTTAAGCTTATCTATGATCAAGACCTCAAATGAATTTGACATTGCCCTTAAGCAGTGTCGGGATGTATTTCACTCTAAAATGAAGGATTACGGCACCGCCTGGCGAGTGCTGAGACCGAGTTCCATTACAGACCAGATTTACATTAAGATAAACCGCATCCGTACGCTCCAACTAACCGATGAAAAAAAGGTAGACGAGAGCGAGATCGACGGATTCATTGCGATTGTCAATTATAGTATTATTGGACTGATCCAACTTCAAAAAGGAATATCCGATGAACTGGCTGCGGAGCCCGACGAAGTGAGCGAATTATACGATCAATTTGCAGCAAGCGCCAAATCGCTAATGGAAAATAAGAACCACGATTATGGAGAAGCTTGGAGAGATATGCGAATTTCGTCCATGACGGATCTTATCTACCAAAAAGTTCTACGCACGAAACAAATCGAAGACAATGGCGGCAAAACCCACGTATCTGAAGGGCTAGATGCCAATTATTACGATATGCTTAATTATGCTGTGTTTTGTCTCATTAAACTTTCTCCTTCCCATTAAAACGAAAACTCTATGTTTCTAAAATCTTTTCTTAGAATTCTGATTGCCCTTATCTTCCTGGTTTCGGGTTTTGTTAAAGCCGTGGACCCGGTAGGATTCTCCTTCAAACTTGAAGAATATTTTTCTCCGGCCGTCTTTAATTTGCCGTTTTTCGAGTCGTACGCCTTGGTGCTTTCCATTTTGGTGGTGGCGCTAGAACTGCTTCTGGGTCTAGCTCTTCTGATCGGGCTTCGCTTAAGACAGACGCTACTCATTTTAATTGCACTCTGCGTCTTTTTTGCCTTTCTTACATTCTATTCCGCTTATTTTAATGTGGTAACCGATTGTGGCTGCTTTGGAGATGCGCTCAAATTAGAGCCTTGGCAAAGTTTCTGGAAGGATATAATTCTGCTTGCGGGTCTGCTTGTGCTTTGGAAAGGCTATTCTAAACAGCATTCTACAAAAGGAAGCGAAAAATGGAAATGGATTGCGATGGGTGCGGGCCTTCTATGCACCGTCTTTATTGTTTGCATTGGAATTAAAAGCGAACCTTTAATTGATTTTAGAGATTATAAAGTGGGTACGGATCTTAAGGCCGAGAAACGGAAGCTAACAGAGAGCCCTGCGCAATATCAAACTGTGTATGCTTTAAAGAACACGAAAACAGGAGAAGAAAAAGAAGTTTCTCAGGACGCTTACATCGCAGATGCGGCCTATTGGAGCGAGGGCTCCGTATGGGAAATCCAAAAAGACGCGACAAGGCAAGAGCTTGTCAAAAAAGGCTATGAGTCTGAGGTGCTTAAATTTAGAATTGAAAACAAAAAAGGAGAGGATATTACCCCTTCCATTTTAGAGGCAGAACATGTGGTGCTTTTGTTTTCTTATGCTCCACAGGATTTATCACCACAAACCTTGAAAAAGGCGCAAGACTTAGTTCGGGGTCATCCTTTAGTGTATGGCGTTTCCACTTCTCTTCAGACCTTTTCCGATCTTGAAAATACAACCATGGACCCTACAGCCATGAAAACCATCGCACGTAGCAACCCGTTTGTCCTTGTGCTACACAAAGGAAAAATTGTGGTGAAAAAACCAATTGATGAATATCCGAACTAAGCCCGAATCTAAAAATAAATAACACTATGCAAAAATCAAATAAATCCATCGCCGGATACCATCTTTTAATGATTTTGTCCTCGGTCGATAATGAATTCTCTCCAGAGGAGGGACTTAAAATTCAGGAATATCTTGCGGAAGAATTTCCATTTCGAATCAACCTTGACAATGAGATCGATGCCATTGCTCGCCTTAAACCTGAGGAGTGGAAAGATCATTTTGAGTTTCATGCTCGCTGTTTTCTAGAGGACTCCGTGCTGCAAGAGAGAAAAGGATTTTTGCAATTTGCAAAGAATTTAATTAAGGCCGATGAGCAGGTGAGTCCTGATGAGCATCGTTTCTACTTATTATTAAAAGCGCTCTGGAACGCTTAACTTAAATCTTAAACTATGAAAAAACCATTAATTTTCTCCGGAATAATTCTTTGTGCTATGACAAATGCTCAACAATGGCCGGCTATTTCGCCCCCAATCGCAGAGACTCAATCTCATGTAAGAACCATCCATGGGGATACTGTAGAGGATCCTTATTATTGGATGATTGATTATTTTAAGAAAGGTAAAGACTCTCAAAAAGTGGTAGACTATCTGACTGCAGAAAACACCTATTGGGAGGCGATGATGAAGGACACAGAGCCTCTTCGTGAATCCCTATATAAGGAGATGCGCGCCAAGATTAAAGAGCAGGACGAGTCTGTACCTGTTTTTAAAAATGGATATTATTACTATACGCGCACCGATCAAGGTAAGCAGTACTTTAAATACGCAAGAAAGAAAGGTTCTTTGGAGGCCAAAGAAGAACTCCTTCTTGACGTAGACAAAATGGCGGAAGGCAAAGCCTATTATTCCGCCTCTGGATTTTCCATCTCACCGGACAATTCAAAAATGATCTTTGGGGTAGACGACGTGTCTAGAAGACAATACGAACTCTACATTAAGGATTTAAAAACCGGAGAAATTAAAAGCTTAGGAATTAAAAATACCACAGGTCGTGCCACTTGGGCAAACGACAACCAAACGATCTTTTACACGGCGAAGAACCCAGAGACTCTCTTGTCCGAAAAAATCATGCGTCACACGCTTGGAACGCCTTCTAGCAAGGACCAGGTTGTGTATCTAGAAAAGGACAATACAAACTATATTGGACAGTATAAGAGTAAAAACGAAAAGTACATCTTAATTAGTTCCTCTGCGACGACTTCGTCTGAAGTTTGGTATCTAGATGCAGACAAACCACTGGAGCCTTTTAAAGTCTTTCAACCCAGATTAGAAGATGTTTTGTACGACGTGACTGCCCTTGAGGATCGTTTTTTAATTACGACCAATAAGGATGCGCTTAATTTCAAAATAATGGAAACGCCTTTGAATGCAACCGGCGTTTCGAATTGGAAAGATTACATTGGACATAGAGACGAGGTCTTGATTGAAGGGATTGATGAGTTTAAGAACTATCTGATCGTGCAAGAACGTCAAAATGGACTTACGCAGCTCATTATTCACAACCGCAAAACAGGGAAGAAAGAAGCGCTTAAGTTTGATGAACCTGCCTATACCTTGAGTGCTTCCTCCAATCCAGAATACAATACAGATCAGTTCCGCTTTGGCTTTACTTCTATGGTGACTCCTTCGTCTCAATTTGAACAAAATTTAGCCACGGGGAAACGAGTGCTACTAAAACAGCAAGAAGTTCTAGGAGGCTATGATAAATCGAATTATGTGACCGAAAGAATCTTTGCACCGTCTCGCGACGGCGTAATGATTCCTATGTCGATTGTGTATAAAAAAGGAATGAAGAAGGACGGTCAGAATCCACTTCTTCTTTATGCCTATGGGTCGTACGGGAATTCCATGAACGCTTCTTTCTCCACCACGAGACTTTCACTTTTAGATAGAGGATTCGTGTACGTTCTTACGCACATTCGCGGAGGACAAGAAATGGGAAGACAGTGGTATGAGGACGGAAAAATGATGAAGAAAATCAACACCTTCACGGATTTTATCGACTCGGCTAAACATCTTGTGAAAGAGAAGTATACTTCTCCTAAGCACATGTATGCTCAGGGAGGCTCTGCTGGTGGACTGTTAGTAGGAGCTGTGGTGAACATGGAGCCCGAACTCTTTAATGGAGTTATTGCTCAGGTTCCTTTTGTTGACGTAGTGAATACCATGCTGGATGAATCGATTCCGTTAACCACGAACGAATACGACGAATGGGGAAATCCAAACGACAAAGCGGCATACGAGTATATGAAATCCTACTCTCCGTACGAAAACGTAGAGAAGAAAAAATATCCGAATTTGCTTGTGACCACAGGACTTCACGATTCCCAGGTGCAATACTTTGAACCTGCAAAATGGACCGCAAGACTACGCGCACTAAAAACAGATAAGAATGTTCTTCTTCTAAAAACCGATATGGCCTACGGTCATGGAGGCGCTTCCGGTCGTTTTGATTACTTGAAAGACCTAGCCTTAGTGTATGCGTTTATGTTTAAATTAGAAGGAATTACAAAATAAAACAAAGGGATTTATGAGAAAAAAGATTGTCGCAGGAAACTGGAAAATGAATAAAGATTACGTGGGAGCGCAGCAGCTTCTTACGCAATTGCTAAGTTATACCTCGAACCATACGCTTCCCTGTGAAGTCCATATCGCCCCGCCATCGCTTTATGCAATGATGGCTAAGGATGTCTTAGACCATGGCAAAGTGAAGGTTCTGACTCAGGATGTAAGTGAACATCAAGAGGGCGCCTACACAGGGGAAGTTTCTGTTGAAATGCTAAAATCTGTAGGAGTAGAAGGCTCATTGGTAGGGCATTCTGAGCGTCGTCAGTACCATGGAGAAACCGATTCTCACTGCGCGGTAAAAGTGAAAAAGCTTTTAGACGCAGGTCTTTTGCCTATCTACTGCAACGGAGAAACCCTTGAGCAGAGAAAAGCAGGTCAGCATCTTGAGGTGGTGAAGAATCAAACGCAGGTCGCTCTATTTGGACTCTCTGCCGAGGAGGTTCAAAAAGTAGTGATTGCGTATGAACCGGTTTGGGCCATTGGAACGGGAGAAACCGCTAGCCCTGAACAGGCACAAGAAATCCATGCTCACATTCGTCAAATCCTAGCGAGTAAATACGGGGAAGAGGTCGCTCAATCGATCTCTATTCTCTACGGTGGATCCGTGAAACCGGACAATGCAAAAGAGATTTTTTCTCAACCGGACATTGACGGAGGACTCATTGGAGGTGCAGCCCTTAAAATCGATGATTTTTCAAAAATAATTGAAGCCTTTGCTTAAAGGTAAAGAAAACCCCCTTTTTAAAATCCATAAGGTCTGAGAAATCAGGCCTTATTTTTATTATCTTTGCCCCATGGAAACGTACTTAGAATTTGACTTCAAAATAGCCCCTTTAAAGCCTTGGGATGAAATCCTAATGGCTCATTTGATCGAACTGAACTTTGATAGTTTTACCGAGAATGACGAGGGAATTTTAGCGTATGTTACTAAGGATTTATGGGAGGAAGAGGAACTCAATGCTCATTTTTTGCTCTCAAGTCCTGAGGTTTCCATTACGTATACGTACCGTGAAATGCCCAATATCAATTGGAACGAAGAATGGGAAAAGAACTTTGAGCCCATTGAAATTGCGGACCAAGTTTTAATCCGCGCAGAGTTTCACGCTTCGAAACCTGGAATGCATGAAATCGTAATCCAACCCAAAATGTCCTTTGGAACTGGACATCACCCAACAACCCATTTAATGATACAGCAGATGCTTACGCTCGATTTTAAGGGCAAAAGCGTTTTAGACATGGGATGTGGAACTTCTGTTCTTGCTATTTTTGCCAAGCAGCAGGGTGCGAAAAGAGTTGTGGCCATCGACATTGATGAGTGGTCTGTGGAAAATTCAAAAGAAAATGCTGCGCGTAATGGCGTGGAGTTAGAAATTTCTCAAGGCACAGCCGATAATTTAGGAAGTGAATCCTTTGATGTTATTTTAGCCAACATCAACCGCAATATTTTAATCTCTGACATTCCAGCGTATGTGAAGGTCCTAAATAAAGGTGGAATCCTTCTTCTTTCCGGTCTTTGCTTCTTTGATGTTTCGGACATTATGGAAGTCTGTGAACAGTCTGGCCTTACCTTGCTTGAGAAAGAGCAGCGTGAAGAGTGGATGACGCTTCGCTTAGAGAAAAAATAAAAATTCGGATTAGAAATCAGATTAAAAGACGCTTAGTGCGTCTTTTTTCTTGTCTTTTAATTCTTTTCCAAGTGTTTGTTTTTCTCTTCAATCCAGCGGCTAAGGTATTTGGTGCTTTGCATCGTGTGGTGCTGAAGTAGGCGAGACAAATAGTTCTTTTCACGATGAGAAGTTAGGTTCTCGAGTTGTTGTTGAACTCTAGTGGCAAAGGAAGATTGAAAAATGTCCCTTTCAAACTTTGAGCTAAGGATTTTGTCACCTGTTTGCTGCGAAGTCGTCCATACCGCGCTGTTCGTATAGAGTAAAATCGATTGAGTAACGAAGTCCTTTGGTGAGTCTGTAATAAACCCATTCCATTCCCCGTCTTTTTGAATTCCCTCGGCTCCGATTGGAGAAGTGACACTGGGAAGTCCATGGCTCATGGCATCGAGTAGTTTCCCCTTAAGTCCGGCCCCGTATGGAATCGGCGCTGCTAAAACGCGCGCTTTAAAAAGCACCTCTTTTAGGTTCTCTGCTCTACCTTTAAGTAGAAATCCCTGCGTTTCATCGTGTAAAGGCTTTAGTTTGTCTGTAGGGTAAGCTCCATAAATGAGGAGGCTTGCCTCAGGGATTTGTTTTTTGATTTCAGGCCATGCTTTCTTTAACTCGAGAACTGTGTGGTAGTTGGGTGGGTGTAAAAAATTCCCGATGGAAATGAAATCTTGTCTTTCGTGAAACCCAGGGGAGTTTGCCTCTTTTTGTGCAAACAAAGGCAAGTAGAAGAGCAGGCTAGGGTCTACTTGAAATTGGCTAGTCAGAAGCTCAAATTCGACTTTAGAAATGACCAGCGAAAGATCGCATCGTAAAATTGAGGCCATTTCTCGAAAAAACACATCGCTTTGCAAATCAGAATCGCTCAGGCTCTCTTGTTTGAGAAAAGCCTTTTCTCTTGCTTTTCGTAGAAAGTGCAAGTCCTCGGTATCCAACAGGGTTAATGCGTTAGGCACAAACTTATGGACTCGCCAACCAAACTGCTCTTCAACCATAAAGCGATCAAACAGAACCACGCTCGGATTTAATTCTTGCAACAGCTCGTCAAAAGCGGAGTCGTTGATTTTGACTTGAATTTCCTGAATTCCCAAGGCCTTTAAATCTTGGCTGTACTCGCTTTTTGCGGCGGTGTACAGAAAGGAGATTTTGTAATTTTCCTCTTGAAAAAGTCCTATGAGTTGAAGCATGCGTTTTCCAGCTGCCGTAGAATTAGGTTCTGGTAGGAGGGCGGCGAGGATCACAAGGTGCTTCATGGCCCAAAAATAGGAAAATTTAGTGGGGCGAGTTCTTTCCTTCAGGGAATTTACGTGAGTGATTAATATTTTCATACCGTAATTACGATATTTTATATTGTACGTTGTACATTCTCAAAGGATTAAACTTTTAAGATCGCTGAATTTGTAAAATTATCTCTAAAGCGTTTGTGTAGTTAGAAAAAATACTTAAATTTGCACCACTAAATCAGGGAAATCATTTCCTTCTTTAGTGAAATTTAAGGGTGCGTAGCTCAGCTGGATAGAGCATCTGCCTTCTAAGCAGACGGTCCTAGGTTCGAATCCTAGCGCGCTCACAACACTAAAACGCAACATACTGGAGTACAGTTTGTTGCGTTTTTCATTTAGGACCAACTGTATTGAAATTGTATACGATCGGATTTGATAAACCAAGTTGACAATTAAAATTGAAATTGCTATATGGGATTTATCGAAGAAGATTCGATTCCTATTTCCTCCATGACACGCCTTACGATTCCATCGCAATAAATAAGGTTAAATTCATAAAGGTCTAGTGGGGAATACGCCTTCTCAAATT
Organism: Chryseobacterium sp. A321; assembly: GCF_054489265.1. Taxonomy (NCBI): domain Bacteria; kingdom Pseudomonadati; phylum Bacteroidota; class Flavobacteriia; order Flavobacteriales; family Weeksellaceae; genus Chryseobacterium; species Chryseobacterium sp. A321. Next base: position 1,460,516 of record NZ_JBTMWZ010000001.1, read on the forward strand.
GCTTTCGAAGCATCGATTTAGCTCGGCTAAGGCGAGTTTTTACATTGCTTGGGCTTATATGCAGGATTTCGGAAGTTTCCTCCACATTGAATCCATTGATTTCGCGAAGAGAAAAGACCATGCGATATTCCTGTGGGATTTTCTCAAGGGAAGATTCAATCAAGAATCCCAGCTCTCGGTTGTTGATTTGTTTGTTAGTGTCTAGATCCATCGTTTCGAACATAGGTTGCATTTTGTCGGTGATTTGGACCCCTGAGTGTTCGTATCGGAAGCTGGCTTTTTCTTTTTTATGGTAACAGTTGTTAAGCATAATACGAATTAGCCAAGTCTTAAAATTAGATCGCTCCTCAAAATGAGCGAGGTTTCGATACGCATCGACAAAGGTATCCTGCATTAAATCCTCAGTGTCTTCATGTCCAAAGTTATAGCTCCGTCCTACCTTATAGAGATAGGGGTTAAAGCGCCGGACTATGAGTTCATACAGTTTGGTTTCGCCCTGAAGAACCCGAGAGATAATTTGAGTGTCTGTCAATTGGTCGAGTGGTCTCATTCGTTGGAAACTATTTTAGAGAGTTGAGCCATGCAAAATGCACTTATAGCCATCACTAAATCTCGAACCGCAACATCTAAATAAGAAAAACGTAAGAGTAGTGTAAGGGCAATGAGCGCAAGCCAAGCTGCAACAATACTTCCACCAAGGTACGGTTTTTTTAGGACGATCAGACCGGCGACGATTTCAATGACGCCGACAATCATCATAAACGTGGAATCGGAAAAAGGAAGTAGGTCCGCAAGCGTCGGATTTAGGTACTGGGACCAGTCGGTTAAAAAGTTTGTGAATTTGTCTAGTCCTGCGACAATTGGTACGACTACGAAAACATATTTTAATACATTTTGGATTTGTTTCAATTGAAGAGTTTGAGTAGTTTCCATTTTGTTGAATTTTTTGGTTTATACTCTATTAGAGTGAATCAAAATGGAAAGGGTTACAATTAATATTTTTGTGGGTGAACAAATGGTTTTCGGATCTCTATCTCCTCACGTGCATGGATGCACTGGATCTTTAAAGAGATTTGAATATGAAAGGAAGGACTTTCCCTTTTAGGGCAGAGTTCGCACTGCTTCCTAGTATTTTTTGGAGTCTAATCCAGAATCTTCTTCCGGTAGTTTTCTCCCCATTCTTTGAGAGGATGATTGATGGGTTTTAACTTTCAGAAGAACTTTGAGGATTTCGCAGTAAAGAAGAATAAAATTATATTTGCAATTAATAGTTTGATGTCGAACTATTTTTTATATCTTTGCAAAATGAAATTTGGTTACAGAGAAGATTTAAGAGTAATTGTTTCCCTGATGGACACAGTTCGAGAAATTCGCAAAGTGGTTCGTTCTCATTTTGCACACAAGATGAAAGAGCAAAACATCGACATCACGATAGAAATGCTTGAGGTCTTAAGTATTCTTTGGCGTAAAGAGGGCATTAACCAACAAGAAATTGTCGAAAAAACGAATCGCAACAAGGCGAGTATTACGTCCTTAATCGACAATATGACTACGCGTGGACTCGTTCGCAGAGATTCAGACCCTTTAGACCGTAGAAGCAATTTGATTTACTTGACCAAGGAGGGAGTTCAGTACCAAGAAAAGTTAAAGCCCCTTCTGGAGGAGATCTACGAATCTTTTCAATCCGATATTGATTACGATCAACTTGTAGAAACCAATCGCGTTCTAGAGAAAATTTACCAAAAAATACTTGAAAAAGAATAGACTTTTTCTTTTTTTAATAGTTCGAACTCAAACAGTATAATAACAAACGAATTTAAATAAATGAACAGTAAACTCAAATGGACAGCCGTGGGAATTGGCTTTTTAACCAGTATAGGATTCCAAGCACAAGTCTCAAGCGAGCGCGTGGTGAGCATCGAGGAGTTGTTTGAATTAACAAAGGAAAATCACCCTAATTTAGCCGTCTCCAAAGCAGACATTCAAATCGCAAAGCAAGCGATAGAAGTTGCCAAAATGGCAAAACTTCCTAGTGCAAATGCAAGTCTGCAGGCCTACTATTTAGCAGATGCCCACTTAATTGACAGAGATTTTTCAAATAGTACTCGAATTGAGATGCCTCATTTCGGCAATACCTTCTCTGTGGACGCAAGTCAATTGATTTGGAAAGACGGAGTGATTCGAAACAGTATAAAAAGCAAAGAATTGCAAGCGCAGTTAAGTGAACTTTCTTACGAGTCGAACGAGCAAAACATTAAGCTTTTGGTACTTGGGTATTATCTAGATTTATACAAGCTAGTGAATCAAAAATCCGTATATGAGCAGAACATTCTTCTTGCTCAGCAGCGTTTAGACAATATAAATACCTTCTACAAAGAAGGAATGGTCACAAGAAACGATGCCATTCGAGGGGAACTTCAACTTTCCAATTTGAAACTTGCATTAGAAGTGGTGGAAAACAATCGTCAAATCTTGAACAAACAACTAACCACTGCCCTTGGTCTTTCCGATTCGGTCGAAATTTTGCCAGATGAATCGATGCTGCAGAGACTTCCGCAGGCACTTAATTTAACTTCTTATCGAGAATCTATTTCTAGCCATCCGGTGGTCTTAATGAACGAGAAGAGGAAGGAAATCTTCGAAACTTCGGAAGAAATAGCCAAAGCGGAGAGGATGCCCTCTTTGTCCGCCTTCATGGGGAACAAACTTTCACGTCCTGTGACCACAAGTTCACCGGCTCTTGACATGTATACCAACGGATGGAGCGCAGGACTCTCTTTGGATTTCTCAATTGATGCTTTGTACAAAACGCCAAAGAAAATGAAGCAGATCCAGTTTGAAAAGGGAAAAGTAGAGGCGCAGAGCGTAGAGGCTACTAAAATGATTGATGTGGCTATACATGCGGCCTTTATCAAATACAAAGAATCCCTAAGTCAAAATACGACTCTGAAAACGAACCAAAAGTTAGCGGAAGAAAATTACAGAATTATGAACAGCAAGTATAACAACCAATTGGCTATACTTCTCGATTTAATTGATGCTAGTAATGCAAAGTTAGATGCGGAATTGCAATTTGCAAATTCTGAGATCAGCATGATCTACGCGTATTATAAACTACAGAAAGAGAGTGGAACTCTAAATTAATTATTGACCTTATAGAATGAACTGAATATGTCTCAAGAAACTGAAAATACAAACCCGAATATCTCTTCAGAAATGAATTCAAAGCCAAAAGTGCACGTCAAGAAAAAAAGCAAAAAGAAAAGTAACCTCGTGAATATCCTAGTCTTTATTTTGATCTTAGGTGGCCTTGTTTTTGTCGCGAAATCTTATTACAGAACCGGTAGCGATCGTTTTACGAATGCGGCTCAAGTGGAATCTTATATTAATCCAATCAATACAAGGGTATCGGCCTACATTAAGGAGATCCGATTTGAGGAACATCAATTTGTAAAAAAGGGCGATACACTTCTGATCTTAGATGACCGAGAAATTCAAACCCAAGTAGGGCAGGCGAATGCAGCGTATATGGCGGCCATAGCCTCTCGAAATTCCACTACAACCTCTGTGAGAACTGCCATAAACAACGTGGGCACCGTAGGGGCCAATGTGCAAGCGGCAAAGGCCTCGATTGATGTCGCGAAAGCAAGACTATGGAATGCAGAGCAGAATTTCAACCGATACAAAAACCTATTGATGGACGAGGCTGTGACCCAACAGCAGTACGATCAAATGAAAACCGATTATACCGCTCAAAAAGCGCAATTGGAGTCACAAATCTCGCAATACCAGTCTGTAATCAACAGCAAGACCACAAGTGAGCTGTCTGTAAATGAAGTGCAGTCTAGACTTGGGATGAACGATGCAGAAATTATACGGACCAAGAATGCACTTGAAATGGCCAAACTAAACCTTTCTTATACGGTAATTACGGCTCCGCACGATGGGATTATGGGAAGAAGAATCGTAAACATAGGTCAACTTTTGTCCCCAAGTCAACAGGTGGCCACCATCGTGGACAGCAATCACATTTGGGTTACCGCAAATTACAGGGAAAAACAAATGCAAAACGTCACAGTAGGCGGCCTTGCAAGTTTGAAAATAGATGCTCTTGGAGGAAAGGAGTTTGAGGGAGTCGTCAAAGCGATTTCAGGAGCTACGGGTGCAAAATATTCCGCTGTGCCCTTAGACAACTCCACTGGAAATTTTGTAAAAGTCCAGCAAAGAATTCCTATTCGAATCGAATTTACAAAGAACAATGAAAAAGAAGATTTAAGTAAACTACGCGCGGGTATGAACGTAGAAGTCACCCTTAATTAATGAATAAAATTCCATTTAACTACAATCATTTCTATGTATAACAAAGGTCCTTTTGCCAGTTGGGTTCCCAAACCGTTCATGCTGATTTTGATTCTAGTCATTATGTTTCCTTTGATGACTGTAAGTGGAGTCTATAGCAGCACCGTTAGCAATGTGTCAGGTGCACTCGCTACGTACACGGAATATATTTCCTTCGCCAACAATGCAGGTGCTATTGGAATGGGTGTCTCGTTGTTAATTCTACTGAGGGTAAAAATGCGTTTTCGTAGCAGGGAAATTATAACAGGCTGTGCGCTTATTTTGGCCGTATTGTCCTACATATGTGGAACGACGCAGGATCCGATGGTGATGGTAGTGGGTAATTTTCTTATCGGATTCTTCAAAATGTTTCCCATGATGGAAATGGTACTACCCGTCATGATGATCATTACCCCCACAGCCGACCGCGGGAAGTTTTATGCTGTGTTTTATCCTCTTTCCATTGGATTTGGGCAATTGGCAGCTTATTATTTTGCCATCCTTGTTTTTAATGGAACCTATCAAACTCCCTACTTCTTAATGTCAGGGATTATGCTAATAATCGCCCTTTTGTCGCAGATTTTTCAGCATAACCAAAGGTTTAGTTTTAAAATGCCCTTGCATCAAATCGATTGGCTTTCGATTCTTTTGTTGTCCGGTTCCTTTATGAGTTTAAATTATTTTCTTGTATTTTTAAAACAGCAGGGTTGGTTTGTTTCGCAAAGTATCTTTGCTTCGCTTGTTGTAGGCATTTTGCTTTTTGTTTTACTGATCTATAGGCAAACCTTTTTGAGACGAAAATTAATTGATTTTTCGGTGTTCAAGAAAAGAAATGTGATCCATGCCACCTTATTGCTCTTGTTCATGGGGATCTACTTGGCGAGTACTTCCCTATATGTACAGTATACAATTGGAGTTTTAGGGTACGACAATACGATTAATGCGCATTCCAATTTATGGATGATCCCTGGTATTGTCATTGCCGGTATTTTAGCCTATTTTGGGTTTAAGAATAAGTGGAATATGAAGTATTACATTGCCTTTGGATTTATTTGTTTTGCTCTGTATACAATGATTTTGTATTTCCTTATTCAACCCCAGATGGACTTGCATTACCTAGAGTATGCCATGGTTTTAAAAGGGCTTGCGATGGGCGTTTTGTTTATTGGGATCTGGTTTTATGCCTCCCTCAATCTTCAGGTTGATCAAATGCTAGGGATGATGGCCGTCTTGATAGCCGTGCGTAGCTTTTTAGGTGTAGCAATTGGAAGCGCCCTTTTAGGCTGGGCAGGGTATCAAGCACAGTGGCAAAGTATGTATGATTTGAGTAATTCTTTTGATATGGGAGCGGTGGCTAACGGAATGTCGGTCTACAAGGATCTAAATCTAAATGCACTTATGGCTTCTTCTAAAATTGTTCTCGGCTCGCTTATTTGGCTACTGATTCCCATTCTAATTCTAGTCCTGACGCATTCGTATGGAAACTTTAATTTTAGAAGGGTAATCTTACTTAGAAAAGTGGTTCGAGGCAGCTCTATCAAAGGGTATCGACTCAAATGATAAACACGACTATCCATACGATACTTTTTCGACCTAATTTTTCGATCGTAGCCGAAATGCGTTTATTTACGCCTTGTCTTTGGCGTGCACCCTTGGTGCCAATATTCATAGGAACTGGTTTTTGAATTTCTTTAGGAAACTATAGAAAGGCAAAATTTTAAAAAACTCTCCGTATTTGCTCTGCCCTAGAGTTTTGATTTTCGGCAGTGGCAGCTGCGTGGTTGAAAGGGTGAGGGGAGTGGCAAATTAAATTAATATCCTTTGGAAACGTATATTTGATTATCTTTACTTTAGGATTTGATTGTGAGTTCTTTACCATCCTACCTCTGCAATCCAATAATAAAAAAAGATAACCCTATGAAATGTGTATTTTCCGCAATGCTGTTATTCCTTTTGTGTACGTTCACAAAAGCGCAAGACCAAGATCCTTTGACGGAGTATATGAACCCATCTGCGGTGCACTCGCTACTTTCGAAGTACACGGGCTTATTCAAAATGCAAATATCAATTTCCATGGGAGAGGGGGAGAAGCCCCTGGTTGTTTTTGTGAATTCAGAAAATAGAATGCTGCTAGGGAATCGATTCTTAGAAATGAAACAACTGGGCAATATGTTGGGAAGTGATTACCAATCGATCAGCACGCTTGGATTCAACAATAGCGACAAAAATTTTACATTGACCACTATTTCAAATTTGCTAACTGGAACCTTAAGTCTAGTAGGTCCCTGGGATGAGAAGATGAAAGTGGCAACAGTAAGAGGGAAAATGATGGATCCAATGACGAAAAAAATCCTTCCGGTGAAACAGGTTATTACTTTTGTTGACGCCGATACCCTTCTAATTGAAAATTTCGATAAACACGTCGACAAACCGGAACAGTTAACCATTTGGTACAAATTAACTAGAATCCGTTAACTCGTAATGGGAAACTTAGACCGTTGAGGAAATTACCGAAAACCTAAAGAAAGTTGATTATGGAACTATCAGCCAAAGCCACAATTCAAATTCAAAAACCCATTGATGTGGTTTTTGAGGGGATTGTTAATCCTGAAAATATGACAAAATATTTCCTTTCGGAAAGCAGCGGCCGCATGGAGAGCGGAAAGGAACTGATTTGGAAATTTCCTGAATTTCCAGATGAATTTCCGGTAAAAGAGATTAAGATAGAACCCAATCGCTCCGTTTCGTTTGTTTGGGACCCACAAACCGTTGTACTTATTTTGTTAGAAGAACAGCCTGATAAATCCACGGTGGTTAAAGTGACCGAAAAAGGCAAGGATTACAGCGAGGCCAATTTAAAATGGGTTATCGAGAACACCGAAGGTTGGGCCAATTTCCTAGCCTGTATGAAAGCCTATCTAGAGTATGGGATTGGGCTTCGAAAAGGAGCCTTTGAGTATATAAGAAAAGGATAATAAGTAGAACAAAGAACTAGGGGATACACCGTATTTTGCCTTTCTAGATTGGGAATGAGCTCCTAAAAAGCGAAATTCAAAGGCGGCTAGTCATTATTTTGCATTTTAGGAAAGGAAGAGACATAAGGAACATCTGAAACCCAAACCCGGGGTAAACATACTTCACGCTAGGGTCGCTTCCATACGATTAAAGTTGATATAATAGATAACCAAGCACTGCACCCCCAAAGACAATAAATGCACTGTTGATGGTTTTGAATTTAAAAACGATAATCGTACTTATTAGTGCTATACTGATCGTCTTCCAATCGGTAATGGTTTCTTTACCCATTGTAAAACAAATAGCAATAATAAGAGCAACAGATGCTATGTTTACAGCATCCAGTGAAGCGGACAGTGCTTTCGAGTTTCGCATTTTTTTCATCAAAGGGTTAAGCAATGCCACCAATAGGAACGAGGGAAGAAAAATGGCAATCGTGGAAATAACAGCTCCAGAGAGTCCATTGATTTGATAACCAATAAAAGTTACGGATGAAAAAACAGGCCCTGGTGTGAATTGTCCAACCGCAATAGCATCCATTAATTGCGGTCGGGTAAGTAAGCCTTGTGCTACCAGTTCGGTATCTAGAAAGGCAAATAAAACGTACCCACTTCCGTAGAGAATTGCACCTATTTTTAAAAATATCCAAAACAATTTGATATTTGTTTCGGACAGCAATTGATTGTATTCAATTTGAAAAAAAAGAACTGGAATTAAACTTGGTAGTGACTTGCTTTTTTGATTCTGAATATAAAACATACCCCATGCGACCAGGCCGGCCCCAAACAATAAATAGATTTCATTGATTCCCAGCAAAGAAAAAATTAGAACTGCGATGCCTATAAATACCAAAAAGAAAGACTTACTCGATTTTTTGGCTAATGGAAAAACTGCACCGATAATGATGGCAATAATTGCAGGTTTGATTCCATAAATAAACGGTTGTACTTCGGGTAATTGTCCATATTGTTTGTACAGCCAGGCAAATATACCGGTAATGAAGACCGCCGGCATAATAAAGCACAATCCTGCAACGAGTAGTCCTTTCCAGCCCGCTTTATCGTATCCGATGTGTATCGCCATTTCCGTGCTATTGGGTCCGGGTATGAGATTGGTAGCTCCCAATAAATCTAAAAAATGCTGTTCGCTCATCCACTTTCTTTTGACGACAACCTCCTGCTGCATCATCGCGATATGAGCTGCAGGTCCTCCGAATCCAATGATTCCCAGCTTGAGAAAAAATCGGGCTATTTCTTTTATACTAATTTCTCGTTTCATTCCTCATTAAATTTTCATCGATAGACCAATGACCACCCCCTTTTATTAAGAGAAAAACACAACCTAAAAGCATGGCCCAATCTGTACGGCTTGCATGAAGAAATCCCCAAAAGCCCTCATTTGCAAATACATCAACTTTGGTGGTTGCAAACGCAACGAGCATTATGAGGATTAATGGAATACTAGCCACACGGGTTAGTAGACCCACTAAAAGTAAAATCCCACAGAGGATCTCGAAAAAACCGACCAAATTTCCCAACAACTCAGGGGATGGAAGTCCGATTTTTCTCAAAGCGGCCAGCCCCACGAATGGCCGGAAATAAAAATTTTTGGATTCCTTCGGAAAGGAAAACAGCTCCCACAATCAAGCGGATTATAATGGTGGTTTTTGATAGATCGGTATTAATGACTTTTTTGAACATGGTAAGTAATTTCTTTTATCTTATAGACATAGTACGATCTCGAGCATTGCAACCCGTTTAACCAAAGTAGAGGGTGCGAACTTTTCAGATGCTATTTCAAGCTTACAATTTGGGTCAATGTGAATAGTCATACGATGGCTGAATTTGTAGTAGGATTTGGTTATGCATTTTGTCTTTCGAATGTCGATTTAAAGTGACGATGAATTGTTATGTTTTTTTGGTTGCTCGTATAGAATATACCATAGGTATTTTATCGTGCAAATGTTCTATTCTGAATTTATTAGGTTCGAACTCGGTTGTTTTGTTGAAGCAATTGTAGGGCGAGTAATCATATTCGTCCAGTGAATTAATTTCAAGGCCATTATTGATTAAATTGTTTAATACCTCACTTAATCCGTGATTCCAGGACACCGTGGACAGAGTGATATCCGCCTCTTTGTCTGCATACGTACCATTTTCTGTTTCTATAATGGCTCCGGAATTAAAATATCGGTATCCAATTTTCTCAAAGTTGTAATCAAACATCCAAACCACAGGATGAAATTCTACGAAGACAAATTGTCCGTTTGGTTTCAAAAAAGTAGAAATTATATTTGCCCATTTGTGAAGATCTGGAAGCCAACCAATGGTACCATAACTGGTAAATACCACATCGAATTTTTCGTCTAAATGGTTGGGCAGGTCATAAATGTCGCAACAAATGAACTTGGCATTTGAATGGGCTTCTTTTGCTATTTGTTTAGCTCTTTCAATCGCTTTGTCTGATAAGTCCACACCTGTCACCTCCGCACCAAGCCTCGTTAACGAAATGGAGTCCATTCCGAAATGGCATTGCAAATGCAAAATTGTTTTTCCTTGAATATCCCCAAGCAGGTCTAATTCAATTTCATTTAAAGAAGTTTTGCCTTTAAGAAATTCCTCAAGGCCGTAAAATTCCGAATTTATATGCGAGTCCGTTCTTTGGTTCCAGGATTGTCGGTTTATTTCGATATAGTTGGATTCTGAGTTCATTACAATATGCTTTTTTTGCCGTCTCACTTTTTGAATAATGAAATATGAAGTAGTGAATTTAGCATTATTTTGTGAATTACAATGTTAATTCTAATTTGAGCCAAGTCTTCACTAAAGCGGTATCTTCGAAGTAAATCTTTTTAAGAGCTTTTCCGCTTTTGAATCCTTCCGTGAGGAAATCAATTATTAACAAGTTCTGTTGTGGTGTCCGTATCTCGTGACTGTTTCTCGATACAGAATCTAAATAAGTCGTTATTGATAGTGGATTACGTAGGGTAAGATGTAAAAAAGTAGTACGCTTATTCTTTTATTTTTAGTTCTTTAGTCAAATCCAAAAAATATTGTTTAGACCAAATGTCCAGCACTCTTGGATTTGGAATGAATCGCTCAACATCCTTTTTCGCAACCTCGAAATTAAGACTTTCAATCCTCGATCTCAACAACCTAGTAAATTCTGTTTGGGAAATCGTTTCTTTTACCCAATCACCACTATCTATTGCTCTTAATAAAAAATGCTGAAGATTAAGGCTTACTCCCTTTCTGATATACCATTCCAAATCATACCAGTCACGACCTTTAATATTATTTCCCCATTTTCTGAAAAGTAATGCGTGTATTTTACCCGCAAATAAATCTTCTAGCACAAAACATTTCATTGAACTTACTGAAAAAACCCTTTCTGGAATTAATCCATAAAATGACAATGCCGATTCCACCGAAACATAACTTGGTGCATAGAGAGTATTGGCAATACTAAAATTTTCTGGTAATACATCACTATTCCAAACGTACAATCCTTTTTTTAAAGGAATCAATTTTTGCTCTTGTATCAATGAATGAATTTTGTCGTTGGGTCTTTTATACTCGTGCAAAATACTTAGCAACACCTGATGTGGAATCGGATGTGCTGCATTTTTTTGTATTAAAACTTCAACATTCACGATACAAATGTAAAAATGAAAATAGATAATCGGAAATAAATCGATTATCTATTTATAATTTAACAGAGAATTGTTATAAATTGCTTATGATATTTTCAGGTGATTGTCCAACCGATTTGGACCACCGCTCATCTACGATAGTGGTTCTACATAGGTTAGGTGGTTACGGTAGTTATCTATTTTTCCTGATTGGAACTTTGAGTTACCCGAAATTAGTTAAAAATTCCAATTATTGGAAAAGCAGCAATTTAATTTTATTGATCTTTGTGTGGAAATACACGTGGGCAACAAGCAAAAAAACAACAACAGACATTATCGAAAATTTAATAAACCATATTGCCAATTTTATTCCAATCTCAACCGAACTAAAATGCCGACTTGAAACAATTGGGGAAATTAGAAATCTTTCTAAAGGCCATTTTCTTCACAAACCGGATAGAACTTGCCGAAGCACTTATTTTATCACCAGCGGTCTAATAAGAACGTACTACCTTAAAGGAGAGAAAGAAATCACAGATAATTTTTCCGCGGAAAACGAATGGATAACTTCAATTTATAGCTTTCTTCAAAACATTCCAGACTTTTTCCATATTCAAACCTTGGAAGCAACGGAACTCATTGAAATTACTTTAACCGACCTTGAAGAGTGCTTCAAAGATTTCCCCGAGATGGAAAGATTTGGACGAATGCTCATTTCCCAGTATTTTTTGCAGCAGTCGGAGCGCATCATTTCTCTTCAGTTTAATTCTGCGATCGAACGGTACCAATTCTTTGAACGAACTCAAAAAAACAAGCTACAAAGAGTACCCTTAGGAATGCTTGCCTCTCATTTAGGAATGACACAAGAAACTCTAAGCAGGGTAAGAGGCACAAAGGGTGTTTTTTGATTTAGGTCAAATTTTGCGAATAGATAAGACATTATCTTTGTCTCAAATAGTCTACCATCAATATATGAAAAACAAACATTACGCAATTGCTGGCCTTTTAGCTCCTATTTTACTTTGTACAACGTATTTCATAATGGCCAATCAAAGGGTGGAATACAGCTTTTTATATAAACAAATTAGTGAATTGGGATCTCTTGATGCGCCAAATAAATGGCTTTGGAATATATTTGGATACATCATTCCAGGAATTCTTATTTCTATATATTCCATAGGATTGTATAAATCAATGGCCTCAAAAGAATCGTCCAGACTGCCTTTAATCGGCATATTTCTAACGGGTTTCTTTATGGCATTTTCAGGTGTTTTCCCAGCCGATATGGACCACCGCTCATCTACGATAACGGTTCTACATAAGGTGGGTAGCTACGGTAGTTATCTGTTTTTCCTGATTGGAACTTTTAGTTACCCGAAATTAATTAAACATTCCAATTATTGGAAAAGCAGCAATTTAATTTTATTGATCTTTGTGTGGATGACGATTGTTGCTGGGTTTTGGTATTACATATTTCCTAGCATTCCTGCTGTAGGCCAACGGATTACTTTTTTCTTTGTATTTGCTTGGATTGCCTATACAGCAATTAAGCTTTATAAGCTTCCGACCGAATGCCCAGTAACTCTTATGGAAAATGAAAAATAAATGTTTGAATTAAAATGAATTTCACCAGAAGAGATAAGATTGAAATATTTGAAAATGCAATAAGTTGGATAATTGTTTTTGCAATGTTCGTATATGGCGGAGCAAAAATCATACAATTTAATGGTGCATCTGCAATAAACAAAAGTGTTTCGGAATTGAGTGGAATGGAATTAATGTGGGCATTTTATGGTTACTCTAAATCATTCGCAATAACTCTCGGTATTTTCGAAATTGTTGGAGGAATTCTTATTTTGATAAAGAAAACGAGAGTGATCGGCTCTTTATTTACTTCCACGATATTGATAAATGTTATTTTACAAGACATTTATTTTGGAGTTCATCTAGGAGCATTGAGAGCTGCTATTATCTATCAATTATTGATATTAATTATTTTGTGGCTGAACAGAAATAAACTTATTCGAAGTATCAAAACGTTATTGGAATCTAATAAAATTCAACAAACGAAAATGAAGTATATCGTCAAAATAGTAATGGCTTTAGCCTTATTTGCCGCATTGCGAATATTGGAATATTACATAACTATATTTTAAATCGTTCCTATTTTCAGGGAAGATTACAACCCCTCTTTTAAGGCTGTATCGTTATTTGAAAATATTCCTTTAACTATTGATCGCATAATAATTACTATTAGAATGACACTGCTATTCGAGAACAAGTTTATTCCCCAACTTTTTCCATTCATTGATACCTCCATCGTAAACCGTAATGTCTGTAAAACCTAAACTTTCAAAAAGTGAATAACCAATAGCGGCACGAGCTCCACTTTGACAATGAATAATGATCGGTTGATTTTTATCTAGTTTTGACGCCTTATCGTTTATTTCAAGCAAAGGCAAATTCGCTATACCAGTAATATGTCCTTCAGCGTATTCTTTAGCTGTACGAATATCCCAAGCCTGTATGCCTTTTCTCTTCACAGTTTTTGTCAAGTCCTCAGGTTTAATGTATTGAATTGACTTCAAGTTCTCAGACGAAATATCGTTCACCACGCCTAACACATTGTCAAACCCTACACGCATCAACTTATGCGCTAATGTTTTTTCGTTACCTTTTTCTGCTATAAATACGACTTGGTCCTTATGATTTACTAATTGTGCAAACCAATTGTTAAATCCTTTATTCAACTCAATATGTATCGTATTCGGATGAAATCCTTTTCCTACTTCTTTGCGAACACGAGTATCAATTACTTTTACTCCTTTACCAATCAGACTTTTTATTTCCGAAGCATCAAGTACTGCATATCGGTCCTCTGCGAACTTATAGGATGTCCCATCACGATTCCACTCTTTCATCAACTTGAAATAGGGAGGAGGAACCACTTGATCCGCCAATATGTATTTTATAAATTCGGATTCTTTACCTGAATATTGTAAAGCAGGATTAGTCAATTTTTCAGCCTTCAATGTAGAAAATGGAATGTTGCTTAACGTCTTTCCGCAGAATGAACCTGCACCATGACCAGGCCATATTTCCATATCATCAGGTAGCTTTCTGAACTTTTCGATACTTTGATAAAGCGCTGCGGCAGAAGCGGTAGAATTTGCTTCCCCCTCTTCGTATTTCTCTAATAAATCAGGTCTACCCACATCGCCCACAAAAAGAAAGTCACCCGTAAAAGCCTTTATTGGATTAATCATATCCTTATTTGAATACAACAAAAAGCTAATGCTTTCTGGCGTATGACCCGGAGTATGTCGCACTTGGAGAAAATATTCTCCAAATGCCAACTTATCTCCTTGTTTCAATGGTAGATAATCAAATTTATATTGCCATTCCGCAGATCCCTCTTGAGATAAGGCTAATGTGGATGCAGTCAATTTTGCTAATTCACGTGCGCCACTTAAATAATCGGCATGAATATGTGTTTCGGTAACGAATTTCAATTTAGCGTCATACGCACTCAATGTATCGATGAACTCTTGAACATCTTTACGCGGATCGATCACAATCGCTTCCTTTGATTGGTTATCAATCAAGATGTAACCGCTTTGCGAAAGACCTTCTTCATGTAGGCGCTTTAGGATAAGATCTTGAGCTTGAAGGTTAAAACCTATCAGGGTCAAAATCAAACTCATTCTGAAAATTAAATTTCTCATAATTATTGTTTTAAAGGCTTATTAGTAATCGTCCATTCTTTCATGCCTCCTGCATAATTTCTTACCGACTCGAAACCATATTTTTTCAAAATTGAATAGGCGATGGTTGAACGGTCTCCTGCCTGACAGTAAATCACGATGTCTTTAGATTTATCTAACTTGTCCAAGTTCGACACGAGCGTTCCTACAAATGCATGTGTCGCACCTTCGATTTGTCCAGCAGCGAATTCTTTCTCATTACGTACATCTACGACTTGTACATTATCCTCTTGAATAGCGGCCTCAAATTGATCCATTTCGATGACGTTAGCGGTTTGCAATTCAATGCCTAAATCTAGAACTGAATCCATAAAACCATAGATATTATCCAAACCTATGCGCATCAATTTGCGTGTGATGTCTTCCCTCTCTGATTCCTCTGCAACAAGCACAAAGGGAACATCGTAGCTAAGCACCCAGCCCATCCAATTGGCAAATGTATTGTTTCCTTGGATATTTAACGAATTAGGCAAATAACCTTTCGCAAATTCAACTTTATTACATGTATCTATCACCAACATACCATCTTGATATACTTTCAAAAACTCGTCTTTTGATAATTTTTTATGTTGAGGTACAGCCGTCAATAAAGGTCTATCCACTTTATTCAACTTTTTCATCATCGCAAAATACTTTGGTGCTTCGGGTTGACCCTCTAATAAATCTTTTGTAAAAAATTCTTCATTATCACCATATTGCAGTGCCCAGTTTCTGATTTTTTCGTACCCTACAGTAGTACTTGGTACAGCTCCTAAAGCTTTACCACATGCGGAACCTGCTCCGTGACCTGGCCATACTTGTACGTGATCTGCCAAACTCATAAAGCGTTGGATTGACTCAAACAATTGCTTAGCACCTTTCTCTTGCGTACCTATCATACCCGCTGCTTTTTCTAACAAATCGGGTCTACCTACATCCCCTACAAACACAAAATCTCCTGTGAATAGCATTATGGCTTCTGGTGTCGCTGGATGGTCTGTCAACAAGAAACTAATACTTTCTGGTGTGTGACCTGGAGTGTGCAATACTTCCAATGTCAAATTACCTAACGTAATCACATTTCCGTGTTTCAATCCTGTGTGTGCAAACTCATATTGCCAATCAGCACCGCCTTCATCTGATAATAATAATTCGGCTCCTGTTAATGCAGCCAACTCGCGCGCCCCACTTAAGAAGTCTGCATGAATATGTGTTTCGGTTAATTTAGTAATTTTTAAGTTGTTTTCGGCAGCGATTTCTAAGTAAGTATCTACATCGCGTTTTGGGTCAATGACAATAGCTTCGCCTTTTGCTTGACAACCAATAATATAACTTCCTTGCGCTAATGTCTTGTCGTATACGTGTTGAAAAAACATACTATTTAAATTTTAATTGTTTACTATTTAATTGCTTATGGATACAAATTTAGATAAAGTGCGTGTGCCTATCCGCAACTTTTGTTACACAAGGAATACGATGTTAAAACCAGATTTCTTTGAAAAAGATATAGATACCCATCAGCAGTACAAATGTGCCAAAAGCAGGTTTTAACTTATCACTATTAATAATTTTTGTGAGGTAAGAACCTATAAATATTCCGACTATAGACAACGAAGTCAATGTGAATAAAAACGTCCAATCCAATGATTCATTTCCCAATTCGCCGGTAAATCCTATTAATGATTTTGCCGCAATAATGACTAGCGAAGTGCCTACCGCTTCTTTCATCGGAAGCTTAGAAAATAAGACCAAAGCTGGAATAATTAAGAAACCTCCACCAGCACCTACGAGTCCTGTTAATACACCGACGAATGAACCTTCTAACAAAATCATCGGGTAATTGAACTTTTGTGGTTGCAGTTCCTCTGTCGTATCAGACTTTTTGCCTTTTAGCATCGTATAAGCCGCCACGACCATCAATATCGCAAAAAGAATCATGAGGAAAATATCTTTGGTCACTTCAAATTCAGCCAGTGTTAACAAATTATTTGGAATTGCTGGCAAGATATATTTACGTGTGAAGAAGACAGCAATAATAGACGGTATTCCAAAAACGACAGCCGTCTTTATATTTACCAATCCTTTTCTGAAATAGGTAATAGACCCCACAACACTAGTCACACCTACAATAAATAGCGAATAGGCTGTAGCAGTAACAGGTAATACAGCGAATATATAGACCAAAACAGGTACGGTAAGAATGCTTCCTCCGCTACCTATCAAACCCAATAATACTCCAATCAAAATGGATGCTAAATATCCAATTGTTTCCATGACTTTTTCAATTTGTTGGTGCAAAGGTCAGCAAGTGAAAGAAAGCCTACAGTTACATTTGTTACACAGAAACGAGAAATTATTGCAACAAAAAAGCGAGAATCTCTTCTCGCTTTTCTAATAAAATATATCCTGCTTTTAATGAGGAAGTTTATCCTTTAACAAACCATATATCCATGTTCCCAACAAAGCACTCGCCAATACAACTAACATCGGTAAATAACCTGCTCCAGTGAGAACAAAAATAGGTCCTGGGCATGCGCCTGCCAAAGCCCATCCTAATCCAAATATCGTACCTCCTACTAAATAGCGAGCGATCGATTTGTCCTTATCTGCAATTGCAATTGCCTTATTATCTATATCCTTTACTTTTTTTCTTTTAATGATTTGAACCAAAATTACACCGGTCGCCAAGGCTGTTCCCATTAGACCAAACATGTGAAAAGATTGGAAATTAAACATTTCGTAGATTCTGAACCAAGAGGCGGCTTCAGACTTGAACATCAGTATCCCGAAGAATACACCTACTAGTAAAAAAACTATATTTCTCATATTAGATTAGAATAAAAGTGGGAAAATAAAGTGAATCATGATAATACCCCCAACAAAGAAACCGATTGTCGCGATCAAAGAAGGTAATTGCAAATTACTAATGCCTGATATTGAGTGACCTGAAGTACAACCTCCCGCATAACGCGCACCAAAACCGACAAGAAGACCACCCACGATTAATAACACTAACACTTTAGGGTCACTAAAAGCTTCATTGCCAAAAAACTCAGTAGGGACATAATCTTTCCCTGCACTGTGAATACCCATTGCTTCGAGCTGTGTGATAGTTTTAGGATTCAAATCAGGAGATTGGCCTGCGCCTAAATAATTAGAAGCGATAAATCCTCCAATCATAGCACCTACTACCATCAGGAGATTCCATTTTTGGCTACGCCAATCGAATTTAAAGTATGACGCTGTTTTGCTCGCTCCGCACATCGTACACATCGTACGCAAGTTGGACGACATCCCAAAGTTCTTACCTAAATAAAGCAATACAAACATCGTGATTGCTATAAGTGGCCCACTTACATACCAAGGCCATGGTGACAATATCATATCCATAATCATTTAATTTGCTGCAAATGTCTTGAAGTATTTTCATCCTATCAGTTACATTTGTTACATAAGAAAAGGCTCAACGTTATTTGTAAAGCCTTCTATTTATTTGACGAGTATCTCAATACTATTCCGGTTGAGCTTGATTCGACCTTCTGTTTCCAACGCTTTTAGTAATCTTGAGACCACTACGCGCGAAGTATTCAATTCTTCCGCTATATCTTGATGGGTTTTGTAGACAATTGTACTATTTTCAATTTTGCTTTTTTCGAAAAGGTAATTCAACACACGCTCATTCATATCCATAAACGCGATCGTATCTACAGCATTTAGTAATTCATTGAAACGGTTATTGTAACTTTCAAAAACAAAAACCATCCAACTTTTGTATTTCCCGATCCATTCCGACATCTTCTGAACAGGAAACATTAAAATAACGCCTGGCACCTCACCTATAGCACGGATCTCACTCTGTTTCTCACGCAAACAGCAGGTCATAGACATCGCACAAGTATCCCCACGCTCTAAGTAATAAAGTAATAGTTCTCCACTGTCGTAATCTTCACGCATCACTTTCACTGCACCAGACAATAAGAGTGGCATCATCTTAATATACTGATTGTAATCAATCAACACGTCACCTTCCTTAAATTCAACAGCTTTTGATACTTGAACGATTTCAGCTAATAATTCTTGTTCAAAAATACCACCATATGTTTGGTAAAATAATTTTTCCATAGCATTTATAACTTGTGTCTGACAAATATAAATATATCAGATCTAAGCTTGAGTACCCTAGGTTACACAAGCAAATAATTAATGGATTAGAAGCTGAAAATTTTAATGAAAACACCTTTTCTATCCGAGATACGTCCGAAAATAAAAAAAGCCACTGATAAATCAGTGGCTTTTGTCGGGGTGGCAGGATTCGAACCTGCGACCTCCTGGTCCCAAACCAGGCGCGATGACCGGGCTACGCTACACCCCGAGTTTCCGGTTGCGGAGGGTGTGGGATTCGAACCCACGCGACACTTGCGCGTCGACAGTTTAGCAAACTGCTCCGTTAACCACTCCGGCAACCCTCCTTGCAATCTTCGTTTTTAAAGAACTGCTTTTCTCTAATTGCGAGTGCAAATATAACAAGGATTTTCATATTAACCAAAAAAAATCGCTTAATTTTTTTTGTATTTTTGGAATCTGAAATCACTTAAAAACACTTATTATGCGTAAAACATTAGGTGTCATTGGATTAAGCTTTTTAGTTTTTTCCTGTGCGCCACAAGCACCGACGAAAAAAAAGCCGGAATTACCGAAAACGACTACTGCGACTGCGACGAGCAAGACTCCGCCGGCAGAAAAAAAGCCAATTCCACAACCTGCAAAACCAAGTGTAGAGCACCAAGGGAAATATGATTTTTTCAAAGTAAATATTGCCGACGCAGCAAACAATGATAATACGATTAGTCATGGGTCGATTGTGACGGCAGAACCCAAAGGGTATAGTGTGACAAAAGCGTATTTTCCTTCCCTCGGGCAAAACTATCGACAACGTTATCTTATTCTTCACTACACAGCGCTAGATGACGATCGTTCGGTTCGCGTCCTAACGACCCAAAGTGTAAGTGCGCATTATTTGGTAGGGGATCAAAATGACAAAGAAATCTATCAGTTGGTGGACGAGAACAAGCGAGCCTATCATGCCGGTGTTAGTTCTTGGCGCAAAATTGAAAATTTAAATGATTCCTCTATTGGTATTGAAATTGTGAATCCGGGATACACGACAGACTCTGTAGGTCAAAGGGTTTTTTACCCTTACCCCGAATGGCAGTTCAAAAAAGTAGCGGCTTTAGTGAAAGATCTAGTGGATCGTTATCAAATTCTGCCCACGAATGTTTTAGGACATTCCGACATTGCACCTACAAGAAAACAGGATCCAGGTCCTTTGTTTCCTTGGGAAAGGCTTTACAAGGAATATGGCATAGGGATGTGGTATGATGAGCCGACCAAGCAGCGATTTATGAACGCTCCGGAATCGCAGAACTTTGAATCCCTACTTTTAGATTCCACTTTTATCTTCAAATACCAGACCTACTTGAATGAGTTCGGTTATGGACTACTTCGATCAGGCTCTGTGGATCAGGCCACACAAAAAACGATCGAAGCGTTTCAGTACCGTTTTAGACCGCAAAATGCAAGTGGAGTAATGGACCTAGAAACATGGGCCATTTTACAGGCATTGCTTGAAAAATATCCGACTAAATAATTCTCTTTGAATTAGATACTTTACGCGCGCTCGAATAGGGCGCGTTTTTTTGTTCAATCTATCAAAAACTCTTAACTTTCCCTCAAATATTTTTTTGATGGCACAATTTAGAAAAGAAAGCGATTTGTTAGGGGAACTGGATGTTCCGATGGAAGCGTATTATGGCGTTCAGACGCAAAGAGCAATTGAAAACTTTCACATTTCGGGTCAGAAATTATCGAGTTATCCTCGTTTTATTCGCGCCCTCGCGTTCGTGAAAAAAGCAGCAGCAAAGACCAATTATGAACTTGGACTTCTAAATCAGGAGCTTTACTCGAAGATTTCGGAGGCCTGCGACGAAGTAGCAGACGGAAAGTACAATTCTCAATTCCCAATTGATATGATTCAAGGGGGAGCAGGAACGTCTGTCAATATGAACGCAAACGAAGTAATCTCCAACATTGTACTAGAGAAATTAGGAAAGCCGAGAGGAAGTTATGAGTTTTGTTCTCCGAACGACCATGTGAATCTTTCACAATCGACCAACGATGCGTATCCTACCTCCATCAAACTTGCCCTTCTGCAACAGAATGAACTTTTAATTTCTACACTTAAAAAAGCAATCTTGGCCTTTCGTGCTAAGGGGGTGGAGTTTCACGATGTAATTAAAATGGGAAGAACCCAACTTCAAGATGCCGTACCGATGACCCTTGGTCAAGAATTTGAAGCGTTCGCAGCCACCTTAGAAGAAGATATTACAAAATTAAATGCCAATGCAAAGCTCTTTTTAGAGGTAAACATGGGAGCTACCGCCATTGGAACCGGAATCAACGCACCGGCAGGATATGCGAACCTCTGCGCTAGAAATTTAGCTAGCATTTCTGGATATCCTATTGTTTCCGCAAAGAATTTAGTAGAAGCTACTCCGGACACAGGAGCCTACGTCATTTACTCTTCGGCTATGAAGCGTTTGGCCGTAAAGCTTTCTAAAATATGCAACGATTTACGTCTTTTGTCCTCGGGTCCTAGAGCGGGTCTCTTCGAGATTAACCTGCCTGCAATGCAGCCTGGTTCTTCCATTATGCCCGGCAAAGTAAATCCTGTGATTCCTGAAGTCGTAAACCAAGTTTGCTACAAAGTGATTGGGAACGATTTGACCGTTACGTTTGCGGCGGAAGCAGGACAACTCCAACTCAATGTGATGGAACCTGTTTTGTGCCATGCGATCATGGAAAACATTTACTTCCTTAACAATGCTTTAGAAGCCCTAACCGATAAATGCATTGTAGGGATTACAGCAAACAAGGATATCTGCTTAAACATGGTGAAACACAGCATAGGAATTGTTACAGCTCTCAACCCCTATATAGGATATAAGACTTCAACGAAAATTGCAAAAGAAGCGTTAGAGACAGGAAAAAGCGTATACAATCTAGTGCTTGAACATGGAATTCTATCGCAGGAAAAACTAGATGAAATTTTAGACCCTAAAAATATGCTCGCTCCTCAAAAACTATGAGTTTGAAAATTCTTATCGTGATGCCTACCCACAACGAAGAGCAGTCCCTTGGGTTTGCGCTAGAATCGTTACGAAGGCAAACGTATAAGGAGTTCAAATTGGTGGTGGTCAATGACGGATCCACCGATCAGAGTGCACAGATTGCGAAAGACTTTAGTGAAAAAGATTCTCGTTTCCGGCTTTTAAACTTGCCTTCTTCGGAGCATCAGCCTGGAGCCAAGGTGGTTCGAACCTTTAACAAAGGACTTTCTACAGAAAACTTGAGTGAGTTTGATGTGGTTTGTAAGTTTGATGCGGACATTGTCTTCCCTGAAAATTATCTGGCTCGTTTGGAGAACGTGTATAAGAGTTCGCCTCAGGCAGGTATGGTCTCGGGTATTGTGAAAATCCCCAGGGGACCATTTGAGCCGAAGGATGCCTTTGAGTTTCCACCCGAGAGTGCGGACTGGGAATTTGAGGCGATTAGTTCGAAGGACCATGTCAGAGGCCCTATAAAATCATATCGCGTGGCTTGTTTTAAAGCGATGGATGGACTTCGAGAAACATTGGGGTGGGACAACATTGACCGAATGCTGGCTCAAAAGGAAGGCTTTGAGGTGCTCACACTGAAGGATTTATGGGTGAAGCATTTAAGACCAACCGCGGAGCGATATAAAAATCAAAAAGCAACCAAGCTCGGTGTCTATTTTTACAACATAGGACTTAGTTTGCCATTGGTTCTTATATCTGCAGCCAAAGCCTCAAGGCATCAGGGTGGGGTCGTTGCCTTTTATCTGACTTTGAAAAGTTTCTTAAGTCAATCCGGAACTAAAAAACTCACCTCCGAAGAAATTAGCTACATTCGAAAGCTTCGGTGGAAAGAAGTCTTTTCTAAATTGAAATTTAAAAAATGATATACTATGCCTAAACTTCTACTTCCGCTTTTAAGCTTACTTTTCCTTTTAGGGTGCAAAACAAGGCAAAAAAATTCCGCTGATTACATTCTGCACAATGCGAAAATCTACACCGTGGATGCGGAGTTTTCGATGGGTCAGGCCATGGCCGTGAAAGACGGAAAGATCCTAGAAGTCGGTACAAACCAAGATATTTTATCCAAATACAAAGCCTCTCAAAGTTATGATGCTCTGGGGAAAACGGTTTTGCCCGGTCTTATTGATGCACATGCCCATTTTTACGGATTTGGGAGCATGCTCCAAAATGCAGATTTAGCCGGACTTGACTCATGGGAGGCCGTTTTAGACGTGTTGCAAGATTTTTCTAAATCGCACAGCGAAGGATGGCTGGTGGGCCGTGGTTGGGACCAAAATCGATGGACTAAAAAAGAGTTTCCAAGCAAAGAAAAACTAGATCAAATGTTTCCAGATCGTCCTGTCTACTTAACTAGGGTGGACGGTCATGCGGCCATTGTGAATCAAAAAGCACTTGATATTGCAGGGTATAATCTTAGCACAAAAATGAGTGGAGGTGATCTCTTGAAAAAAGACGGTAAACTCACTGGGGTTTTAATTGACAATGCAAAAGATCAAATGGCTACGCATATGCCTAAGCCAACCAAGGCTCAGGTTCAGCAAATCCTGAGACAAGCGCAGGAGTATAGTTTTAAGGAAGGGTTAACCACTGTCGTGGATGCAGGTTTAGACTTTCCGTTGGTGGAAGAAATTGAGGCCATGCAAAAGTCGGAGGATTTAAAAATCAATTTGCATGTCATGCTGTCGGATTCTGAGGCCAATTTTCAATGGCTAAAATCCCGAGGTATTATTAAAACCGATCGGCTTTTTGTCAATGGAATGAAGTTTTATGCGGACGGAGCCCTAGGTTCCCGCGGGGCCTGTTTGTTACACCCCTACAGTGATGAGGCATCTAACACTGGATTTTTACTTTCTGATGTGGCTCATTTTAAAAAAATGGCTTCCCTTTTATTTGAAGAAGGGTTTCAAATGAATACCCACGCGATTGGCGATTCTGCAAACCGCGTGATATTAGAAGTGTACGCGAATGAATTAAAAGGCAAAAACGACCGTCGCTGGCGAATCGAACATGCGCAGGTGATTTCTCCCGAGGATTTTTCCACTTTTGCAAAGTATTCCATCGTGCCTTCCGTTCAACCCACGCACGCAACATCGGATATGCCATGGGCAGAATCGCGTTTAGGCAAAGAACGCCTTTCGCATGCGTATGCGAACAAACAGCTTTTAAATCAAAACGGATGGCTCGTGCTTGGAACTGATTTTCCAGTAGAGGACATTAGTCCTATGAAGACTTTTTACGCCGCGGTGGTTCGAAAAGATGCAAAAGGCTTCCCTTCTGAAGGATTTCAGATGCAAAATGCGCTAAGTCGAGTAGAGGCCTTAAAAGGAATGACCCTATGGGCAGCAAAAGGCAGTTTTCAAGAAAATGAAAAAGGCAGTCTAGAGAAAGGGAAGTGGGCCGATTTCATCGTCCTGGATCAAGATATATTGAAGATAGAGCCTTCAAAGATTTTAGAAACGAAAGTTCTAAAAACCTACGTGAAAGGAGAACTCGTGATGGATTACGAGTCTTTGAAATCGAGCCTCAAGGCTGGGAACTAACTCTTTTAGAATTGCATGTTGAGAGTGGCTTATATTGAATTGGATACGCACGCTGAAATTGCTAGAAATTTCAGGGAGCTTTCGAGGGATTTTACTGCCCTACAAGTCGATTTTTATTTTTCACCCCGCATCCTTTCCGAACTTCAAATCTCAGCAACTGGAAATGTTCACAAGAGCGACTCCACCATTATTTTGGAGCAGTTGCAGGCTCAGTCATACGACTTGGTCCTAATTGGAACCGCACATCGTTATTTCTCTCTCTCTTTAGAGATTCAAAAGAGATTTAACACCTATGTAATTACACACAATCTAAATTTTCCCAAGCGCAGTCGTTCCTTTTTGCTCAAGGCTGTTTTTAAAAGCCAAACCGTCTATAGGCTCAAACTATTACTAAAAGAAGGACTTCTTTCGGCTCCAAAGGTTTTTGCAGATTCTTCTCGTCTTTTGGTGCTAGATGGCGATTTGCATAAGGGAGCTGCAAAAGTTTTACCCCTTTTTTATACCAAGAGCACGCGAAAGAAAGCTGCAAATGAATTTCAATTGGTAATACCAGGAGAGGTCTCTCAGAAAAGAAGGGATTACCGCGAAGTCCTAAAAAAGTTGAAAGAGTACGGCGAGAAGGCATCCCCGCTTGAGAGCTCTAGGGAGGCTTTAAAACGGGTGCATGTGGTTTTCTTAGGAAGAGCAAGCGGAAAGGAACTTAGATGGCTCGAGGAGCTGAAGTATAAGCATTATGCCTCTTTAGACATTGAATTCTTCACCCACAAAGTTTCCAGTAGTCATTTTGACGAAGTTCTCAGCAGGGCAGATCTTATTTGGTGCCCTTTGCATAAGAAAACCCGGTTTTTTGGAGGCGTTGAAATCTACGGGACCACCAAAATGACGGGCGCTATTGGAGATGCTATTAAATTTTCTACTTCTCTTTTGCTTCCCACGTTTTACAAAAGCTCTTGCCCTTTGGTTCAGGCTTCAAAAGTAAATACGATTGCTTCCTTACTAGATAGAGATTCCCTTGGGGACCTTAGCTATGAGAGGTATCAAAAGGCAGAAGTATCCAATGCCTTAGAAAGGCTCCTTCTGCAATTGAAATAAAGCCGAAAAGAGCTTGTTAGAATTTTAAAAGACTTTTAAGAAAACTCCACTTTAGATACTTGTCTAAAGGGTATATTCCCATGAAATGATTACCCACTCCAATGACAAGTAGTACCACCAAAGGTTTATAGACGAGATTTAGTAGCGGATAGCTGCTTTCCGGAAGAATGATAGAAAGGGTGATTCCCAGAGTGCATAAAATGGACGTGTACACCATTTCTATGGAAATAGGAAACACTTTGAATTTCCAATAATTGAACGCAATTTTAATGCAGTTAAAGAGCGTGAGTGAGATTGCGGTAGCAAGGGCGATTCCCACGATTCCTAAGTTCGTTGTGCGTAAAAATAAGAAATTGAGTGATACGCTCATGACGGCTAATAAAAGCATCACCACGATGGTAAATCGGTAGTATTTCGAGAGCGAAATAATATGGCCGTTGAACCCTGTAGCTAAGTCAAAAATCATTGCGGAGCCTAAGATCCAAATGACGGGGGAGGCTTCTCTAAGTGCCTCTCCACTCGCAATGAAATGAGTGAGGTAAGGGAACCCCACCAAAATGCAAGAGAAAAGAACAGATCCTAAAAAAAAGAGGGTAAGGGAAGTTCTTTTGTGAAAGCGGTTGAGCTCTTCAAAATTATTTTCTTCTATGGTTCGGTTGATGATCGGAGCCGAGATATTGAAAAGTCCCATTTGAGGAATAAGGATAAAGGAGAGAACCGAGAGGATAATACTGTAGGCCCCGTTCTCGCTAAAGGTGAGGAATTCACCAATCATAAAGTTATCCACCCGAAAGGCAATGTAATTGCCAATGTTTCCAAGAAAACCAAACAAACTATAGTTTAAGACTTTTTTGTAAAATCCGTCCTTTTGCATGTAAGAAGTGGAGAAGTCAGGTTTTAATTTCTCTAGGGAATTGGCGTACAGAACATAGCCGATGAGTGCCAGGGTGAACATACCAAATAAGAATCCAAAGGAGCCTTGTGTACTCACACCTAGAAACACAAAAAGACAAAACGTGCCTAGATTCGCCAGTTTTGGAAATAGATTTTCAAAAATATTAGGAACTACGATTCGTTTGTAATTCGAGATGTATTTATTGAATACGGCGCTAAACGCTAAAATGAGAATTAGGGGAAGGATTAAATATTTAAGTTGGAAGAGCTCCGAGTCTTTAAACTGAGGAAAGAGATAGAAAAACAGGAAGAATGCCCCTATAAACAGTAGGAAATTCAGAGCCACTGCGACCAGGGTTAGACTTAGAAAATTTTGGTGTTTTCCGTCTTTTTTGGTTTTTAGAAAATACTTGACATTCGAGAAGGAAAGTCCAAACACCACGATGGGAAGCAACATTTCTGCCGCCGGTAAAACATACCGCAGTTTCCCATAGAATACCATGTCCTGAGGAAACACAAAAAGTGCTGAGAGCGTGCCCAGCAAAAAACCAAAATACCCAATTAAAGAGTACTTAAACCCTTGTCGCGATACTACACTCATTTTTCGGGGACAAAGATAATGTTATTAATGTAGGGAGTCCTAGAATTTGGACCTTCCTTTCCTTGAGATTCGTAAAAACCTTTCTCTAGCGGAATAAGTTCAAGGCTGCTTGGATCCACGTAAAACGGCTTGTACTGCCAGGAACAGACCTCAAGAATGAGTGGCCAAATGGGGGACTCGTGGTGCCTTTGCTCAATCTCAACCAAAAGAGTCGGTTTAAAACGTTTGATCGTTTTTTGTGCCCCTTTTAGGGTTTTTTCTTCACTGCCCTCCACATCGATTTTGATAAAATCTAGCCTCTCGAAATGCTCCATAGGAGCCCAATCGTCTAGGCGCATGACTTTCACCCTTTGGTAAACTCCTGCCTCTTCACCTTCTTCTTTTAAGTGGGTTTGTAGGGTGCCCCTGGATTTCACTTTGCTGCCACGAATCACAGGAACTTTAAATTCTGCCATTTGGTTTTGATCTGAAAGTGCAAGCGGAAAAATTGGAAGCGTAGGGAATAGTCTCTTTAAACGTTTGTAGAGAAAGCGGTTCGGTTCAAATCCGTATAAATTATCCGATTTCAGGGTTTTTTCGAGGGTGTATAAGTAGGCTCCGACGTTGGAACCAATGTCGAGAAAAACATCTTGTTTTTGCACCTTGCTTTTTAACCAATAGAGTTCGGGTTCTACCTTGCTCTCTAAACGGTTAGATGCGTCTAGATGTTTAAGTTTCTTAAAAAATCGCTCTTTGTAAATCGAGGGAGCGATGTAAGAAAGGGTTTCGGCCAATTGACTGTATAGAGACATAAATAGGCTAGTTCTTTCAAACAAAGATAGCATTTTTGGTTAAAAGATGTTAAATAAACCGTATCTCTAAACCGATTCACTTTGGGCTTCTTAATAAGCATAAAAATCACTAAATTACCCTCTTGAAATGGAAAGGTTAGCTTTCCTATGTTGGATAGAAATTCTATTTTCCTATGACTTTAAAAAAGATTCTAATCTCCTTTGTAGCGCTACTTAGCTTTAGTTCTTGTAGTGTGAATTCATCGGTGTCCTCCAAGGGGGATTCCTTTAATTGGCAAGCCGCCAATCTCTATTTTGTGCTTCCAGACCGCTTCTCCAATGGGGATCTTACCAACGACAAATCCTTTGGGCGCACGGAATCTACCGCTGCATACCGCGGATTTGAAGGAGGGGATCTAAGAGGAATGATTCAAAAATTAGATCAAGGGTATTTTACAAACTTAGGGATTAATGCCATTTGGCTTACGCCGCTTGTGGAACAGATTCATGGTGCGGTGGATGAAGGCACAGGTCTTACGTACCCTTACCACGGGTATTGGGCAAAAGATTGGACTTCGCTTGATCCCAATTTTGGATCGAAGGCAGATTTGAAAGAATTTGTCGAGAAAGCGCACAAGAGAGGAATTCGAATTGTTTTGGATGCGGTGATTAACCATACAGGACCCGTGACTTCTACCGATCCGGTTTTTCCAACTAGTTGGGTGAGAACGGAGCCGATTTGCACGTATGAGAATTACCACTCTACCGTTTCGTGTACGCTCGTGGAGAATCTTCCGGACCTTCTAACGGAAAGCACTCTTCCGGTGGAGCTTCCTTCGAGTCTAGTTGAAAAATGGAAGAAGGAGAATCGCTACGAAAAAGAAGTAGCAGAACTAGACGCGTTCTTTGAGAAAACTGGGTATCCGCGTGCGCCGAAGTATTACGTAATGAAATGGCTTAGCGATTACATCAAAGAGTTTGGAATCGACGGGTACCGGGTGGATACGGTGAAGCATACGGAAGAAGGAGTTTGGAAAGACTTTGAAAAGGTGGCCAAGAGCGCTTTCTTAGAATACAAAGCGGCGAACCCCACAAAGGTGCTGGATCAAAAGGATTTCTTCCTCGTAGGGGAAGTGTATGGGTATGGGATTTCTCAAGAAAAACAGTACGATTTTTCGGATCGCAAAGTGAATTACTTTGACAACGGATTTGATGCGCTCATTAATTTTGATTTTAAATCGGATGCAAATAAAGAGTATGAGGATCTCTTTGAGTATTACGATCAGAAGCTATCCGGTCCTTTGAAAGGGAAAACCGTGATGAATTACGTAACCTCACATGATGACAGTACGCCTTTCGACAAAGAGAGAAACAGAGGGTTTGAGTCTGCAACCAAACTTCTGCTCACTCCCGGGATCGCTCAAATTTACTATGGAGATGAGTCGGGTAGGAGTTTAATTCTAGAAGGCGCCGTAGGAGATGCCACCCTTCGCGGCCCCATGAATTGGGAAGAGATTCAAAGCAGTCCATCTACGCAGGAACTTTTAGCGCATTACCAAAAATTAGGTAAGTTTCGCGCCCAGCACCCTGCGATTGGAGCTGGCAAACACCAAATGCTTTCAAAAAGTCCGTACTATTTTTCAAGAGTGCTTGATAAGGACAAAGTCATTGTCGGTCTTTCTCTTTCGCCTGGAAGAAAACAGGTGGATGTGAAAGGGGTCTTTGCGGAAGGAGCTGCGCTGACAGATGCGTATTCAGGTGCAAGTGCAAAAGTGAAAAACGGACAGGTAAGCTTTAACTCTCCGGAAGAAATAGTCCTACTCGAACTTAAAAAATAAATGAAATGATATCAATAAAAACGTGCTCTAAACAAATTCTACTCTTGAGTTTTGTCCTTGTTTTTTCCTTAGGTTATGCTCAAAGAGCCCCTGAATCTCCAAAAACCTCCTTTTCGAAAGAGGCCTTAGCTGAAAGTTTGACCGCGAAAAGCGGAACGAAAACCAGCGTGGGGGCTGTGCTTGAAAAGTACAAAGGAAAAGTCCTTGTAATTGACTTTTGGGCAAGTTGGTGCAAAGACTGCATTTTGGCGCTTCCCAAAACCCAAGAAATCAAACAAAAATATCCCCAAGTGGATTTTGTCTATTTTTCCTTAGACCGCTCCTACGAGCAGTGGAACCGAGGACTCGCAAAATACAATATGGAATCGTGGGATCATTACTGGTTTGACCAGGGGTGGAAAAATCCATTTAACGTATACATTGAACTAAACTGGGTTCCTCGTTTTATGGTGGTAGATCAAACTTCAGACATTGCACTTTACTATGCAATCTCACCCGAAGATCCAAACTTTTTGGAGGTTTTGGAGCGATTATCTGTGGCAAATGGAAATTAAAAAGAAGGATTTTCAATACTTTTTTGACTCAAATTCAGGGCGTTAAAGTCAATATAAAAGCTCGGATTAGCAAATCCTTAAAAAAAAGTGAAGATTACGAACTGGGCTCTAGTGCACTATAAGGGGTTTTCTCTTAGAGAAAGGAAGGGGCTAAAGATCGCAATTGCAAGGGACTGAGAGAGGTAGGCGTAGAGCGGCGAGTTTCTGTTCCGTAAATTACTTATTAGCTGTTATTCAATTATTTGTTGTACTTTTGCAAAAATTTTTAAATTACTGAATGAATTTATTTTCCGAGTCCAATTTAAGTCCTGATTTAATAAAGGCAATTGGCGAACTGGGCTACGAAGCCCCGACAGAAATCCAAAAACAGACTATTCCTTTCATCTTATCAGATACACGCGATTTAATCGCTCTAGCGCAGACGGGAACAGGCAAAACAGCAGCGTTTTCGCTTCCGATTTTGGATATGATTGACGATACGAGTCGTAAAATCCAATTTTTGGTTCTTTGCCCGACACGCGAACTATGTCTTCAAATTACGAAAGACATAAAAAATTACTCCAAGTACATGAAAAACCTCAAAACCACAGCGGTTTATGGAGGTAGCAGTATTGTGGATCAAATGCGCTCACTTCGAGACAAACCGCAAATCATTGTGGGAACTCCCGGGAGAGTGATTGACTTAATTAACCGTAAAGCCCTTGATTTTTCAGAAATTCAATGGATGGTGCTTGACGAAGCAGACGAAATGCTTTCGATGGGTTTCAAAGACGATTTAGAAACGATCTTAAGAGAAACCCCTGACACCAAGCTAACGTACCTTTTCTCTGCCACCATGAGTAAAGAAGTGGAACGTATTTCAAGAAATTACTTGACCCAACCTCATCGCATTGCGGTAGGATCTATCAACGAGGTTAAGAAAAACATTACGCACGAATATTATGTCGTAGGGTACCGTCAAAAGAAAGAGGCTCTTAAGAGACTTATTGACGCAAATCCTAACCAATATTCAATTATTTTCTGCCGTACTCGTATGGAAACGCAGGAAGTGGCTGACTTTTTAATGCAGAACGGCTACGCCGCAGATGCATTGCACGGTGACCTTTCCCAAGCCCAAAGAGATACGGTGATGAAGAAGTTTCGTTTGAAAAACATTGACATTCTTGTAGCCACAGACGTAGCGGCGAGAGGACTTGATGTGAACTCACTTACGCACGTAATTCATTTTTCGTTACCGGACGATCCTGAAGTTTTTGTTCACCGTAGTGGTAGAACCGGAAGAGCAGGGAAAAACGGAATTTCGATGGCTTTAACCAAACCAGACGAAACACGTAAATTGAAGCAAATCAAGTCGGTGACGAAAATTGATATTCAAGAAAAGCAAGTTCCGACTAGCGACGTGATTATCAAGTCTCAAGTGGAAGGAGTCTTTGAGAGACTTTTCACAGAGCACGAAGAATTTTTCACATTTGATGATTCTTTAATTCCAGACTTGTCTGAATTTACCAAAGAGCAACTTGTTCACCAACTTTTACAATTTCAACTAAGAGATTTGGCTTTATTCTATCAGGATAAGAAAGATCTTAAAAGCGAAAGGTTGTCTGACGAGAGAGACGCTCCATCCTCAAGAAGAGACCGTCGTAGAGACGATCGCGACAGAGGCGATAGAGGCGGTAGAGACGATCGTAGAAGAGACGACTTTAGAGGTTCGGATCGACCTAGTAGAGATAGAGACGGGGGTCGCGGTGGAAAACGTCGTAGCAATGCAAACATGACCCGTTTTTTCTTTAATTTAGGAAAAAAGGACAACCTAAGAAAGATGGACTTACTGGATATTATCAATAAGGCGACACAGAAATCTCGCAAGAGACCGGATGTGGGAGACATTGAAATCCTAGAAAAATTCTCTTTCTTTGAAGTAGACAAAGATTTCCAACAAGAGATACTAAGCAATTTAGGATCGATGAAGTTTAAAGGAAAAGACATGAGAGCCGAAGTGGCTGGATAAATTAAGAAATGCCGGAACGTAAGTTCCGGTATTTTTTTGGCTTATTTTTTAATGTTAACAAAAATTAATATTAAATTTTAAATCTGCTCTTGACTTATACCGATATTTGCACCCTGAAAAATAATCACAATTACAATGGGAATAGGTAACATATTTAAAGCATTCCAACCAAAGGACAAAGTGTTCTTTGTCTTGTTTGAAAAGGTCGCAGATCAATTGGTTCAAATGTCAAAAGAATTCCACGAGGGACTCCTTGAGTTCGATACAAACGACGATACGCTCCTAAGAAAAATGAGTGATTATGAGCATCAAATGGATGATCTCACCCATGAAATTTTCGTACAACTAGGGGAGAATTTTATTACTCCTTTTGACCGTGAAGACATCAACCTACTCGCTTCCGGACTCGACGACATTGCAGATTACATTTACGCTTCTGCAAAGTATATCTTCTTATACAAAACCCCTGAGATTAAAGAATTTAGCGAGCTATCGCTTCTGATTCACAAATCTTGTATTGAAATTAAAACCGCTATTGTGAATCTGAATCGATTCAAAGACCCGGCGGCTGTAAAAGAATCTTGCATTAAGATTAATTCTTTCGAAAACATTGCGGACGACGTACTTAGTCAAGCATTAGTTAAATTATTTGAGAACGGTGATCCTATCACGATCATTAAAGCAAAAGACGTTTTAGAGTATCTAGAAGTGGTTACTGACAAGGCGGAAGATGTGGCGAATACCATCGAGAACATCGTGATCAAATACGCTTAATTTACCCTAGATCAATTCCATGGACTTTCCAGTACTTTTAATTATCATCATTGCGCTTGCTCTGATATTCGACTTCATTAACGGGTTTCACGATGCGGCCAATTCCATTGCCACCATTGTATCCACCAAAGTTTTAACACCCTTTCAGGCTGTTCTTTGGGCTGCGGTATGGAACTTTGCGGCCTTCTTTCTTGCCGCGTACGTCATTGGAGAATTTAAAATTGGGAATACGATTGCCAAAACCGTGAATGAAAATTTCATTAACCTTGAAGTGATCTTTTCCGGTTTAATTGCCGCGATTTTTTGGAACTTACTTACCTGGTGGTTTGGGATTCCTTCCTCGTCTTCGCACACGCTCATTGGAGGGTTTCTAGGGGCTGCTTTAATGCATGCCTTTTCTCTGGACTATGCGCAGGTACAACTGACAAGCCCGGATTTATCCTTCTTTGAAACCTTTAGGCAGGCCATTATGCAGCTTATGACGCAGGACGTGGTTATGTACGGCAAAGTGATCCCGATCTTTTTGTTTATTTTCCTTGCCCCAATTATTGGGATGATTATCTCGATAATCATCACACTTATTATTGTCAACTTAGCCAAGAATGCAAAACCGCACAAGGCGGAGAAACAGTTTAAGAACTGGCAATTGGTTTCTTCTGCACTTTTCAGTGTGGGACATGGACTAAACGATGCGCAAAAGGTCATGGGGATTATTGGAGCCGCAATCATCTTTTACCACGTAAATATGATTGGAGGGGACGATGTATATGCCGTGATGGACTCCTCAGAAAGATTTAATTTTTTTGCTCAGCATTACCTTTGGGTTCCCCTGGTATCTTTTCTAGCCATTGGGCTTGGAACGATGAGTGGTGGATGGAAAATTATTAAAACAATGGGAACTCGTATTACCAAGGTAACTCCTCTAGAAGGAGTGGCTGCGGAGAGTGCAGGAGCCATTACACTATTCTTAACGGACCATTTAGGGATTCCCGTATCTACAACCCATACCATTACAGGATCTATCATTGGGGTGGGACTTACAAAAAGGGTGTCGGCCGTACGTTGGGGCATTACCATTAGCCTTCTTTGGGCTTGGGTAATTACCATTCCGGTTAGTGCTCTGATTGCAGGAGTAACGTATTATTTAGTTACTTTATTCACGTAAAGAAGTACACAAATTTATATCGATAGCGAGCCCAGAAGGCTCGCTATTTTTTGTAGGTAGAGAAGAGAAGAAGTCTAGAATTCTACAGCCTTTGAGATCCGGTTGGAACTTTCTATTTTTTTCAAAAGGAATCAAATGGTTTGTTTTTTTACCCGCTGAATTAGTCTTATTTTTGTGTCTTATTAGAAATCTATGGAATTTATACAAGAATATCAGAATGTCGTGGCAAGTGCGATTGAAAAATTCAAGTTCACGCAGGAGCCTCAGGAGCTTTACGATCCCATCAACTATATTATTTCGCACGGAGGAAAACGCCTAAGACCAGTGATGGTTCTGATGGGAAATGATCTTTTTGATGGAGAGCTAGACAAAGCAATCAAACCTGCATTAGCCATTGAGTTTTTCCATAATTTCTCTCTTATTCATGACGATATTATGGACGAAGCTCCTCTACGTAGAGGGAAGCCTACGATTCATACGCTGCATGGAATAAACATTGGGATTCTATCGGGAGATGCTCTTCTTATTAAATCCTATCAGTTTTTTGAGGACTTAGAACCTGAGCTTTTTAAAAAATGCACGATGATTTTTTCACAAACCGCGGCCATTCTTTGTGAAGGTCAGCAAATGGATGTGAATTTTGAAACCAGGGCAGATGTAACCTATGAAGATTACCTTCAAATGATTACGAGCAAGACCGGTGTTTTAAGCGCCGCATCCTTTAAAATAGGAGCTCTGATTGCAGGGGCGAGTGATAAGGAGGCAGAGAACCTTTACCAATTTGGAAAGCATATTGGAATTGCCTTCCAAATCATGGACGACTACCTCGATGTCTTCGGCGATATGGAACAGTTCGGAAAACGCCAAGCAGGCGATATCTTTGAAAATAAGAAGACCGTTTTGTACCTTCTTGCCATGGAGCATGCAAACGCAGAAGAACGCGAGGAACTAGAATACTGGTATTCCAAAAAAACAGAAAATATTGATAAACTACATGGAGTTCTAAAAATCTTCCGTCGTACAAAGGTGGACGAGAAAGTGCTTCGTTTGATTCAAAAGCATAACGAACTGGGCCAACAATTCTTGGGGGAAATTAATCTCTCTGAGGAAAAGAAAAAGCCTTTCATTGAACTTGCCAATTATTTACTTAAACGCGAATCTTAATTTTTCCCATGCAGTTCCGTACGCCTGTTCCGATTCCAGAATCTAGCATCAAGTTAGAAGTAGAAGACCCTGTGTTTTCCATCGGTTCTTGTTTTTCAAGTGAGATCTCTAGTCTTTTGAACAAAGGCCAAATTCAGACCTGCCACAATCCTTTTGGGACTCTATTTAATCCCTTTTCGATTGCCAAGGCCGTGAGGGCGGCGCACGATTCCAAAGTATATACCGACGAGGATTTAATTCAGTACCAAGACAAAGTCATCTCCTTAGACCACCATTCAAAATACAACAGTGGATTTGTGCACAAAACCTTGGAAAAAATCAATGCAGATATTGAGGTTTCCAATCGGTTTTTGCAGTCCGCGAAGTGGATTATCGTGACCTTTGGAAGCGCCTATGTCCACGAGTTTTTGCCGCGTCCTCAAATTGTGGCCAACTGCCATAAATTGCCGGCAACGTATTTTAAGAAACGCCTATTAAGCTCAGAGGAAATAAAATCTGCCATGCAGCAAACGGTGGAGGATTTGATGGATATTTGCCCCTCCGGCGTTCACATCCTTTTTACCCTTTCTCCAGTGCGTCATACGAAAGAGGGCATCGTAGAGAACCAACGAAGCAAGGCTCTTTTGCTAAGTGCAATGCACGAAATAGTGGAGCAGTATGAGGAAGTGACGTATTTGCCTGTCTATGAACTGATGTTGGACGAACTACGAGACTATCGTTTTTACAAAGAGGACATGCTGCATCCCAGTGCGCAGGCCGTAAATTATATTTTTGAAAAGTTTGGCAATGCTTACTTTTCAGAGGCCACGATGGAGTTTATTGAAGAGAACTTCAAAATAATGCGCTCTTTGCAACATCGCCCCTCCCAGGAGCAGGATCCTAAATACCTTGAATTTAGGGAAGCCTTAAAACGAAAAATTCAGACGCAAAGAGAAAAAGTGAACCATCCTATTTTTTTGGACGATCTCTAGGAATAAGGAATTAGCTTAGAAACGATGATAGATACCCATACCCATTTGTATTCAGAGGCCTTTGAGCAAGATCGCGATCAGGTCATAAAGAGAGCTCAAGAAGTCGGTGTAGAGAAATTCTATTTGCCTGCCATTGATTCGAGCACACACGAGTCTATGTTGGCTCTAGAAAAGAGGTATCCAGATAGCATTTACGCGATGATGGGACTTCATCCTTGCAGTGTAAAGCCAGAAACCTACGAAACTGAATTAAAGCAGGTAAGAGCCTATTTGGAGAAGAGAGCGTTTTGTGCGATTGGAGAAATTGGAATTGACCTCTATTGGGACAAGGAAACCCTTGAAATCCAAACTCATGCTTTTGAACTGCAAATTGACTGGGCAATCGAGCTCGATATCCCTATTGTGATTCATGCTAGAGAAAGTTTTGATGAGGTCTTTGAGGTGTTAGAGAGAAAACGTCATCCTAAATTAAGAGGGATTTTCCACTGCTTCACGGGTAGCTACGAGCAGGCACTGCAGGCAATTGACCTTGGTTTTTTGCTTGGAATTGGAGGCGTGGTTACTTTTAAAAATGGAGGAATATATAAATTCTTAGGGGAGATTTCCCTTAAGCATATCGTTCTTGAGACCGATTCCCCCTACTTAGCACCGGTTCCCTACAGGGGAAAGCGAAATGAGTCCTCCTACTTATCTCTTGTCGCAGGGAAATTAGTAGACGTATACCAAGTGGATTTTGATCAAATTAAAAAGCAGACTACTAAAAATGCAGAAATTCTTTTTGTCAAATCGTAAGAGTAGACAAAAAGGAAATAAAAAAAAGACCGCTGATTTTTTGCGGTCTTTTTGTTTGTGCTCAAAGATTATCTATTTCTAGTGAATCCCTTGTTCTTAGGTTTTTTATATCCAAGGTCTTTTTTGGCTTGAGGCCTCGGTTTTGGCGTAAAAGGTTTGTTATTGCTGTCTCTTTTTTCAGCCACCAAATTGTCCACGTGGTAAGGATGGTCTCTTTCTACCGGAATTTTCATTCCTATGAGTTTTTCCGTGTTCTTTAGGTTGAGAAGGTCAAGTCCGTCTACAAAAGAAATGGAACTACCGGAAGAGCCTGCCCGACCGGTTCTACCAATACGGTGAACGTAAGTTTCCGATACGTCAGAGAGTTCAAAATTGATTACATATTTAAGTTCATCAATGTCAATACCTCTTGCCGCAATGTCCGTAGCCACCAAAACTCTTGTGGTTTTGTTTTTGAAATTGCTTAGGGCATTTTGACGTGCATTTTGAGATTTATTCCCGTGAATGGCCTGAGCGCTAATGCCAGATTGATGAAGTTTCTTTGCAATTTTATCTGCTCCGTGCTTTGTTCTGGCAAAGATAAGGACCTGGTCAAGTTTTGGATCCTCCAAAAGGTGAGTAAGGAGGTTAAGTTTGTTGTCCTTGTCCACGAAATAAACCGCTTGGGAAATGGTCTGAGCCGTAGAGGAAACCGCTTGCACTTCTGCTCTTACAGGATTATTAAGCATGGTTTTCGCCAAGTTCTGAATTTCTTCGGGGAACGTAGCGGAAAAGAAAAGAGTTTGTCTTTTTTGAGGAAGCATTTTTACAAGACGCTTCACGTCATGCACGAAGCCCATGTCGAGCATTCGGTCGGCTTCGTCGAGCACAAAGATTTCAATATGCTTTAGGCTAATAAGCCCTTGAGAAATAAGATCGATTAGACGACCGGGTGTAGCCACAAGAATGTCCACTCCTCTTTTTAAGGCGGTTTGTTGAGCGCCTTGCTTCACTCCTCCAAATATCACGAGGTTCTTAAGCCTTAAGTTCGCCCCGTATTCGTTAAAGTTTTCTTCGATCTGAATCGCGAGTTCACGCGTAGGGGTTAAGATAAGGGCTTTGATTTGACCCGGTTTCGAGGGCTTTTCATTTAAGAGCTGAAGAATTGGAATCGCAAAAGCGGCCGTTTTCCCAGTTCCCGTTTGCGCCGTTCCTAAAAGGTCTCTCCCTTGCAAAATGGAAGGAATCGCTTTTTCTTGGATCGGAGTGGGCTGGGTGTATCCCTTTTTTTCGAGCGCTTTAAGTATGGGGTCGATAAGGTGTAAATCGGTAAATTTCAATGAGTAGTATTTTAA
This sequence comes from Chryseobacterium sp. A321, assembly GCF_054489265.1. Lineage (NCBI taxonomy): Bacteria > Pseudomonadati > Bacteroidota > Flavobacteriia > Flavobacteriales > Weeksellaceae > Chryseobacterium > Chryseobacterium sp. A321. Next base: position 1,498,915 of record NZ_JBTMWZ010000001.1, read on the forward strand.
ATTAAGATAAATCCTTTCTCCTAAAGAAAGGACTATTTTTGAGGGTGCAAAGGTAGTTTATTTTTTTTTGTCCTACGAAAGACTTCCTTAGTCTACTTTTACCCAGTTTTCCGAGAGTCTAAGACCTTCGATAGTCTCATAAAATGCTCTTAGCTCTGGTGTTCCTCTTTTGCCGTAGTCGTCCCACTGCACTGCTTTTTCAGCTGAAAGCCAGATTTTCACTTTTGCTGTGGGAAGATCCGTGACTTGTCTGTTGCCGTAGTGGTCTTCCAAAGAATTTACATTCAGCTTTGCAAGCGCTTGCTGAACGGCCTTAAACGAGGCCTCGGTTAGAGTGGTTTTAAAGGTTCCTTCCGGTCCCGCATTGGGGTCGTAATCTTTGGTTTGAGGATTTGAAAACGTAAAACGCTCCGCTTTAATCACGGCGCTTCGGTCCGGATTAATCGTGATTTCAAAGATAGGACAAAAGCCAAAGCATGCGGTCGCTTCGTACTGAAGGGTTTGGAAAGATTTATTTTGCGTCGTACAACTTGCAAGAAGAAGTAGGCCAGCGAAAAAGGAAAGTAGTTTCATAATCTATTTTTCTTTCTCACGTTCAATAATTGTACCCAATTGCACTCTTAGCCTCTTTTTCTTCTCCTATTTAAAAATGAAAAAGAGGGATGGGTGGATTTTAAAAGAAATAGGGGAGGTTTTAGGTTCCTTTTTAGCCGTGAAGCTTCTTCCAAAGGACATCCTTAAGTTCCATAAGGCCCTGTTCGCTGACTCCGGAGAAAAACAAAAGAGGAACTGTCTCTGGGAATTCTTTTCGGATTTCTGTTTTCAATTCCTCATCGAGCAAGTCGGCTTTGGAGATGGAAACGACAAAGTCTTTTTCTAGCAATTCCGGATTGTACTTAGAGAGTTCATTTTTGAGAACTTGGTATTCTTCAAAATGATCGGGAGAATCGGCTGGAATTAAAAAGAGCAAAATGGAATTTCTTTCAATGTGTCTTAAAAATCGGTGGCCAAGTCCTTTTCCTTCGGCAGCCCCTTCAATAATTCCAGGAATGTCTGCCATTACAAAAGATTTGTAATTTCTATACTCTACGATTCCTAAGTTAGGCGTTAGGGTGGTAAAGGCATAATTGGCAATCTTCGGTTTTGCAGCGGACACGGCCGCAAGCAAAGTGGATTTTCCTGCATTCGGGAATCCCACAAGACCTACGTCTGCTAGGACTTTTAATTCAAAAACAACATGGCCTTCTTCGCCGGGTAGACCAGGCTGTGCGTAGCGCGGGGTCTGGTTGGTGGACGACTTGAAGTGCTCGTTACCAAGACCTCCTTTTCCTCCTTTCATAAGGATGATTTCCTGTCCGTTCTCCATGATTTCTCCGAGAACTTCTCCTTCTTCATTTTTGGCTACGGTTCCCAGGGGAACCTCGATGTAAATATCCTCACCGTCTGCACCGGTTAATTGGCTTTTGGCTCCATTGACTCCTCGCTGCGCCTTAATATGTCGCGTATAACGTAAGGGCAAAAGGGTCCACTCTTGGGAATTGCCACGCATGATGACATGCCCGCCACGTCCTCCGTCACCGCCGTCTGGACCTCCTTTGGGAATGTATTTTTCCCTTCTAAGGTGTGCGGATCCAGCACCCCCGTGACCACTTTTACAGTGAATTTTTACGTAATCTACAAAATTTGACATATAGGTCTTTTAGCTTGAGGAAAAGGATGGTTTTTAGTGAAAAACCAAACTTTTTTAGTCCTGCTGTGTTTTAATTTTTCTTACTTCGCGGTAAAGCGCTTCTGCAATTTGTGGAATTTCTCCCACGCCATTGATCTCCACGTACTTTCCTTGTTTTTTATAAAGTTCCGCTACTTCCGCGGTCTTTGTATAATATTCTTTGATGCGATTGCGAATGATTTCTTCATTGCTATCGTCGGTTCTTCCGCTCGTTTTCCCTCTGTTGATAAGACGTTCCACTAGGATTTCATCTTCTACAATAAGCGAAAGGCATAAATCAATCTTTGCATTTAATTCGGTTTTAACAATCTCTTCCAGGGCAAGGGTTTGTTCTGCCGTTCTTGGGAATCCATCAAAAATAAAGCCAGCCGCATCGGTCGGTTTTTGTACCTCGCTTATGAGCATATCAATAGTCACTTGGTCTGGAACAAGCTCTCCTTTGTCCATGTAGGACTTGGCTAATGTTCCAAGTGGAGTGCTATTTTTAATGTTGAATCGAAATAAATCCCCTGTAGAGATCTGCTTGAGATTAAAAGTTTCGATTAAATTTTGTGCTTGTGTGCCTTTTCCACTTCCTGGAGGGCCAAAAAGTACGATGTTGATCATATCTTATAGTAGTTGTATGGCGGATTAGTGATTGATTCGTCCTTCTGCAAGTTGATACAAATCGGGAAGGTTACGACCGAGTTCATCGTAATCCAGTCCGTACCCTAAAACGAATTTGTTTGGAATTTCTTTTGCCACATAGTCGATTTTAAAATCCTTTTTAAAGACATCCGGTTTTAAAAGCAAAGTGGCCACCTTTAAAGATTTAGGTCTTTGGGTATTTTTGAAATATTCAAAAAGACTTTCAATCGTTCCGCCTGTATCCACTATGTCTTCCATAAGGATAATGTGACGGCCTTCGACTTCTTTCGTGAGATCCATCTTTTTGTATACGATTCCCGTAGATTGGGTTCCGGAATAAGAACTTACTTGCAGGAATGCAATTTCACAAGGGCCTGGATAGTGCTTCAAAAAATCGGCGAAGAACATAATTACCCCGTTTAATACCCCGATAAACACAGGGGTTTCGTCTTTGTACTCCTCATAAACTTCAAGGGCGAGGGCTTTAATGAGTTCTTGAATTTCGTCGTTCTTTAAATAAGGGACGAATTCTTTGTCGTGAATCTGGACTCTGTTCATAGTGAATTTCAAAATGCAAATTTACGAATTTTTAAGGAAGTGGCCCTAAAGGAATCAAATCTGCATTTTAGTAGCCTCGGGGCTCGTCTGTCGCTCTTTTTATGGGACCGCTCAATTTTTCAAAAATTAGGTTTGGGCTCTAAACTTAGCCAAGAAAGGGAGAATATGGATCTTCCAGGAGCGCATTTGAAAAAGCAGGCCAATTTGAGGGTAAAATCTTAACTCAATTGTTTGTACAGCTTTTATATTAGAAGTAAATTTGTCCGAATCTAATAAAAAGTAATAGTTTATGTCTACTTATGTGGTTGTAGGTCTTCAATATGGAGACGAAGGAAAAGGGAAAATCACTGACGTGCTTTCCGCTAAATCGGATTATGTTGTGCGCTACCAAGGCGGTGATAACGCAGGTCATACGGTGTATGTAGGAGAGGAAAAATTTGTACTCCATTTGCTGCCTTCTGGTGTTTTGCAATGCAGAGGGAAATGTATTATTGCCAACGGCGTGGTAGTGAACCCGAAATCGTTCCTAAGAGAAATCGAACAAATTGAAAGCAAAGGAATGCGTACGGACCATGTGTTCATCAGTAGAAGAGCGCATGTGATTATGCCTTATCACATTATGTTAGATACCTATAGAGAGGAAGAATTCGGAGGAACTGAAATTGGAACGACCAAAAAAGGAATCGGACCTTGCTACGAGGATAAAATTGCTCGTGTGGGTATTCGTATGGTCGATCTACTAAACCCGGAAGTGCTTAGAGAGAAAATTGAAAAAAACCTTCGAGTTAAAAATTCTCTTTTTGAAAAGTATTTTGAAAAGCCGACGATGGATATAGAAGAAATTTACCAAGAGTTTTTAGAACTTGGGAAAAAACTTCAAGACCGTATCGTGGATACCGAAGTGGAACTCAACGATGCGATCAAAGCAGGGAAAAACGTGCTTTTCGAAGGCGCTCAGGCTTTAATGTTAGACATTGATTTTGGTACCTATCCGTATGTGACCTCTTCTTCCCCTTCCACTGGTGGAGTCTGCTCTGGAGCTGGAGTACCTCCCACGGCACTTGAAAATTTAATTGGAGTTTCCAAGGCGTACACGACTCGAGTAGGAAACGGACCTTTCCCTTCTGAGCTGCACGATGAGCTAGGAGAGAAGATGAGAAAAGTCGGAAATGAATTTGGGGCGACTACGGGAAGACCAAGAAGAACCGGATGGCTCGACCTCGTTTCCTTGAAGCATGCTTGCATGATCAATGGGATCAACAATTTGGTGATTACCAAACTGGATGTATTGTCCGGGATTAAGCCACTTAAAATCGTGACACATTACAAAACAGAGGATGGGAAAATCATTGATTATTTCACATCTTCTACCACGAAATTAGATCTGTACGAACCGATTTACGAAGAGCTTGAAGGATGGGACGAGGACATCTCCCATGCGAGAACCTACGAGGAACTGCCTTTGAATGCGAAAAAATACATAGAATACATCGAATCGTATTTAGGGATTAATGTGTATTTGGTGTCTGTAGGACCCGAAAGAAGCCAGAACATTATTAGAAAAGAACTTTTCTAATTTTCTATACTAAATACCCTCTCTAACCGGCCTTTTCCTTGGAAAGGGCCGGTTTGTTTTGTACGTACTTGGGAGAATTTCGTGTGAAATTTATCTTCAGATTGAAATTTTATACTGATTTTGGATTTATTGTGCGCTTGTTTCATGAATTTGGCAAGCTTGTTGAATATATTTCTACGAATTAGTCTATGGGGTGTAAAATATTACTTTTTACATAACGGGGATTAAAAGTATAAACCTTAAATCCAAACACAATGAAAAAATTTACTCAATTCAAAATGAGCCATTCACTAGACGAAGTGCTCTTTGAAAACCGAAACAAGGAGTACGGAGCTTACCTCCTAAGGCAGCAAGCGGACTCGGTTTTAGCCAAATCCCTATTTGTAGGGGTTAGTCTTTTTGCCGTGGCTACTTTGCTTCCCATTCTCCTATCGACTAGTTTAGGGAACAATCGCCCTGAGCAAATCCCAGCTGAGGATCCGGTTTGGATTTTAAGGGAACCGCTTAGTCCAAAGCCGGCTGAGGCGCAAAAAACTTTGCCTGTGCAAAGTACAAAGCCCTTAGAGACGCCCAAGCAAATCGTTCCAAGTGTTCCCATTCCTACAAGAACACCCGAGGTGAGTAAGGAGGCTACGCCGGTAACTCCTTCTCCCGTTATTACGGGAGCTGATACGGGTCCAAGCATTCCTTCTTCAGCCGTGGGCGTTGGGACAAACGCGGGACCTACGCAAGGACCAGGGAAAGTGGAGTCAACTCCCACGGCTCCCACGCAAGAGATCGATCCGAATGCCATATACGGTTCCGTGGACATTGCGGCGGATTTCAAATCGGGAATTGAATCGTTTCGTTCTCAAGTACTGCAGCGTTTTGACAGTTCAGGATTTACAAACGAAGCGGACGTGTTAAAAACGACTGTAAGTTTTGTCGTGGAAAAGGACGGAACTCTTTCCTCCATTAAAGCAAGCGGTCCAAGCGCTGAATTTAACAAAGAAGCCGAAAGAACCGTGGCCTCGATCAAAGGGAAATGGAAACCTGCGAAAGTGGACGGAAATTGGGTTCGTAGTTCGTTCCGATTTCCAATTTCAATGCGTATCGAATAAAGAGAAGCCCAAAGCAGAGAGAAAAAGGAATTATCCACGTCCAATTTTGGATTGTGGATAATTTTTTTAGAGTTTAATTCGCTTGTTGTTAGGGTGTTGACTTGTTTCACGTGGGGACGAATTAGGCGCACGATAAAAAAATTGTATTTTTGAAGAATAAATTAAATCAGATGGCAAAAATCATTGGGGTAGCCAATCAAAAAGGGGGCGTGGGAAAGACCACGACGGCGGTAAATTTAGCAGCCGCACTAGGGGTGCTAGAAAAACGCATTCTATTAATAGATGCAGATCCTCAGGCCAATGCCACCTCTGGACTCGGGGTAGAGCAGGTGCAGTATTCCACCTACAATTTACTTGAACATAGTGTCGAGGTGGATCTGTGCATTCAAAAAACGAGTTCTCCTAATGTGGATATTATCCCTTCTCATATAGACCTAGTGGCAGCGGAAATTGAGCTTGTGGACAAAGTCAATAGAGAATACATGCTTAAAAACGCGCTGGAGAGCGTAAGAGATAGGTACGATTATGTAATCATTGATTGTGCGCCTAGTTTAGGACTGATCACTGTCAATGCATTAACCGCAGCCGATTCCGTGATTATTCCGATTCAATGCGAATACTTTGCCCTAGAGGGTCTTGGAAAGCTTCTTAATACCATTAAGAATGTACAAAAGATTCACAACGGAGAATTGGACATTGAAGGTCTTCTACTTACCATGTTTGATTCGCGTCTTCGCCTTTCCAACCAAGTGGTTGAGGAGGTGAATTCTCATTTCCCAGAAATGGTTTTTGACACGATTATTTCTAGAAACGTGCGCCTGAGTGAAGCGCCAAGTTTCGGAGAAAGCATCCTCATGTACGATGCAGAGAGCAAGGGAGCGATCCAATACATCCAATTGGCTGAGGAAGTGATTTTGAAAAATGAAACCAGTAGTCCATCCTTAAAAAAACAAAAAGTTGAAAGATAAAAAACGTGCCATGGGCAGAGGGCTTGGGGCGATCCTAAGTTCAGAGTCCAAAGTTTCCATTAATTCTGCTACGGACAAAGGAGCGGAAGTTCTGTTGGGTCAAATTGTAGAGGTTCCTATTGAAGATATTTATCCCAATGCCTCGCAGCCTAGAACTTATTTTGATGAAAAAGCATTAGAAGATTTAGCGCAGTCTATTCAAGCGCTGGGTGTAATTCAGCCCATCACGGTAAGAAAGGACGGTGAGCGCTTCGAAATTATATCGGGAGAAAGAAGATACCGCGCTTCCAAAAAAGCAAAGTTAAAATCTATTCCCGCCTACATTCGACTGGTCAACGACCAAGAGCTTTTAGAAATGGCGCTGGTTGAAAACATTCAAAGAGAGGATTTAGATTCGATTGAAATTGCCCTTACCTACCAAAGGCTTTTGGATGAGATTGGCATGACCCAAGAAAATTTAAGTCAAAGGGTCGGAAAGGAAAGAAGTACCATTACCAATTCCATTCGACTTTTAAGACTGACCCCGGCGGTACAAAACGCAATTCGAGGCGGTGAGATTTCAGCAGGACACGGAAGAGCCATATTAAGCATTGAGTCGCCCGAGCTGCAGAGAGAACTTTTTGAAACCATCGTAAAAGAAGGGTTAAACGTAAGACAAAGTGAAGTCCTCGCAAACAGCCTTAAATCTCCTTCTACCAAAGTGCAGAAACCCATCAAGGTGCTTTCTAACGAACTCAAAAAAGCGCAAAAGCGACTTAGTGATGTTTTGGATGTGAAAGTAGAGATAAAAACCGTGGGCAATGGAAAGAAAGGGAAGATTGTTTTAGATTTCAAGGACCAAGAGGAGCTCGATACCATTCTGGCTCATTTTAAATAATGAAGAGTGTAGTTCTACTTTTAGCGATTTGCTTAGGAGCCAGCTTTTCTGCGCAGGTGCAAAGGCAGGATACCCTTTTGATTTCTAAAGACACCGCTACAATTCGGGAACAAAAATCTCAAGACGCCGTATTAGAGGAAATTCAGGAGGCAAATGAGGCGCCACGCCCTACATTTAATCCGACCAAAGCGGGACTTTATTCCGCTGTACTCCCAGGTCTAGGGCAGTATTACAACCGGAAATATTGGAAGATCCCTATTGTTTGGGCTGGGATAGGAACGGGAATAGGAGTTTCCATTTACAACGACAATATGTACAAGCGGTATCGCGATGCGTACGTGGCGGAATTAAATGGACTTCCTCATGAGTTTTCGGACATTGAAGGCATTACAAAAGAGGCTTTAGGAAGAACTCAAGACCGTATGAAAAGGCAGAGAGATTATTCCATGGCCATCACAGGACTCGTGTATATTTTGAATATCATGGATGCCGTCGTAGATGCGCACCTCTACGACCAAAGACACGATCCGGATCTCGCGATCAAACCGACTGTGATTTACGATCCTTTCGGGCTTAACAATGCAAAAGCGGGACTTAGTTTTAATTATAATTTTTAGAAAAGATGAAAATAGCACTTGTAGGCTATGGCAAAATGGGAAAGATCATTGATGAAATTGCAACGGCAAGAGGTCATGAGATTTGTGCGAGGCTAACGCAGACCCCAACGAAAGAAACGCTAAATGCTGCAGAGGTTGTCATTGAGTTTTCTCAGCCAGAAGTGGCCTTTGAGAATATCAAGACCGCTTTAGAACTTGGCATTCCGGTGGTGAGTGGAACCACGGGTTGGCTTGATCAGAAGCCTAAAGCAGAACAAATCGCCTTAGAACATGACAGTGCTTTTCTTTACGGCTCTAATTTTAGCCTTGGCGTAAACTTATTTTTTGCCCTAAATGAGAAATTGGCTCAACTCATGAAAGGGGTCGATTCCTATACGGTACAGCTAGAAGAAATTCACCACACCCACAAGAAAGACTCCCCGAGTGGAACCGCTATTTCTTTAGCAGAGGGCATCATGGAAAACCATCCTTTGTACGAGAGTTGGAAATTGGAACAGACCCGTGGATCCGAAATAGGTATTTTCGCTTTAAGAGAAGACGAGGTGCCCGGAACCCACAGTGTTCGCTACCAAAGTGAACAGGACGAAATTGAAATCAAGCACACCGCCTTTGACCGTTCAGGCTTTGCCTTAGGGGCCGTAGTGGCCGCGGAGTGGATTCAAAATAAGAAAGGGGTTTTTTCCATGAAAGACGTACTCTCGCTTTAAAGTGTAACAAATACCAAAAGGATTTAACTAATTTGAAAAGCCCAAGGGCATACAAAAGACTATGGACTATTTTCTGATCTACGCGTTATACGTACTTATTCTTTCTCTTCTTATGGGAGTTTCTTCCTGGAAACTTTTCCAAAAATTGGGATACAAACCCATTTTTGCGTTTGTCCCTTTTTATAATTATTATCTGATTTTAAAGGAGTCTAAACATTCTACTTGGTGGTGCCTACTTTCGTATTTGCCTATTGTAGGTCCCATTATGATGTCTGTGTTTCATCTTTATTTAGTGGGCCTTTTTGGAAAACGAAGCTTCGGACAACGAATTTTATGTGTCGTTCTTCCTTTTGTGTATTTAGCGCTTGTCAATTATTCAAAAGATTCGCAAAAAGAGAAACCCGAGTTTCTTCTTCCAGGCGAAGAGCCAAGCAATCAGAAAAAAGAAACGTTTTTAGGATCCGTGACCTTTGCCGTCGTGTTTGCCACTATAATTCACGTGTTTATTACGCAGCCGTTTGGGATTCCAACCGGTTCCATGGAGCGTACAATGCTCGTGGGAGACTTTTTGTTTGTCAACAAACTGAATTACGGATTCCGTATGCCCATGCGACCTGTAGCCATTCCGTTCTTGCAAGGAACCATTATGGATACGGGAGAGAAAGGCAATCCGATTGACGATCCTAAATCGTACGTAGAGGCTATTGATCTTCCTTACCTTCGTTTACCAGGTTGGGAAAAGCCAAAGAAAAATGACATCGTCGTTTTCAATTATCCTGACGACTCTGTGCACGTTGCAATTGATCGGAAGGATCCTTATGTGAAACGTCTAGTGGCAGGTCCTGGGGACACGATGGAATTTCGTGCAGGCCGCTTATATATCAACGGGAAACCAGAAGTTCGAATGGGGGATGCGCAGGTGCAACATGCTTACACTCTATATACGAGCTCACAGCTAAACATTCCGGCGCTGTACGACCAATACGGATTCTTGCCTGTGGTTGAGCAGCAATTGCAGGGAGGCTTTTATTATCGTTTCCAAGGTCTAACCGAATCTCTTGCAAAGGAACTTAAGCAAATGCCACAAGTGGTCAAAATGGACGAAATCGTGGAACCTAAAGGAGAGCACGAAATTAGTTATTATCCGGATATGCCACGATCGATGGAGGCGGGTGAACTGGTGCCTAGTTCGAAAGTGAATTATTCAAACACGATATTCCCTTTTGGTAAGCTTTGGAATGTAGATTGGTACGGTCCACTCAAAATTCCTTACAAAGGTGAAGTTTTGAATTTGACAGCAGAGAATATTGTAGAGTACCGAAAGCTTATCGTAAAACACGAGGGCAATACCTTAGAAGAAAAAGACGGGAAATTTATCATCAACGGAAAACCTGAGTCCACCTACACGGTGAAATACGATTACTACATGATGATTGGTGACAATCGCGATGCCTCTTTAGATGCTCGTTTTTTCGGGTATGTACCTGAGACCCATATTGTGGGAAAACCGATGTTTACCTGGCTTAGTGTCGAAGGACTGTTTGCAGATCAGAGCTCTTCTTACCAAGCCAATGGCAAGAAGATTCGTTGGGATCGAATGTTTAAAGCGAGCAACACGGGAGAGCTGCATAAAACCTCCTACGCATGGGTAGCCGCCCTGCTTTTAGTCCTTTTCTTCGGTTGGGATTATTTCGTGAAACTCTTTCGAAAGAAAAAAGAAGACTAACCCCTAGGTTCTTAATAAACCAAGTGAGAAAAGAGCCCTAAAGGGTAATTTTCTCACTTTTTTACGTATAGATAGATGATGAATAGCCACTCCCTAATGCCCGTATTTTATTTGCCGCCGATTTCTTGGTTTCATTCTTTTTTGAAACCGGAATCTTTGGTCCTTCTAGAAGCATTTGAGAATTTCCCGAAACAGACCTTTAGAAATCGCGCACATATCTACGGTGCCAACGGAAAACTACCCTTAATTATTCCGATTCGCCATACAGGTGCGCGGGTTTATCGCGATATTGAAATCTCGTACGCAGAAGACTGGCAAGCCCTGCACTGGAAGTCGATTAAAACGGCCTACCAGAGTTCCGCTTATTTTGAGTTTTACGAAGACCGCTTACAGACTTTGTACGAAAAGAAGGAACCCAGCCTTCTGCTTTTTAATTTAAGAGCCTTAGAACTGATTCTAGAACTCTTAAAAGAAGAGAAACCGCTTGAACTCTCAAAGCACTATGAGAAAAGCATCCTAGGTAAGGATCTGCGTTCGGAGTTTAGTGCAAAAAAGCCTTCTCGCTTTGAAAATAGACCCTATTATCAGACCTTTAGTGATAAATTAGGGTATTTAAATGATCTCTCGGTACTAGATTTGCTTTGTAATCTCGGACCTGAGAGTTCCCTTTATATTAAAACGACTAATGAATAGTAAAATAAAAGAATGAAAAGAATAATTATAGCAGCTAGTTTTCTAGCCGGACTTAGTTTTGTCTCTGCACAGTCTGATTCCCTTCAGGCTGCCCAGCAGGAAAAAGAACTAAAAACTTGGTACCATATGGACTTTGCAAGCTCCCAAGTTTACGGAGTGAATTCCCAAAATGCGTACACCTATTTAGAATCAAAAGGACTTAAGCCCACTTCTGTGGTCGTAGGCGTTCTTGATAGCGGAGTTGAGGTGGATCATCCTGGCCTTTTAAAGAACCTTTGGACCAATTCTGGAGAGATCGCTGGAAACGGGATCGACGATGATAAAAATGGATACATCGACGATGTGCATGGATGGAATTTCTTAGGCAATAAAACCGGCGACGTCGATGTCGACAACATGGAGGTAACGCGCATGGTTAAAAAGTACAAACCTATTTTTGAAGGAGAAAACTCCAGTGAAAACAAGGCAAACCAAGCCAAAATGCCAGAGGAATTTGCCGCCTATCTTAAGAGCAAAACCATCTTTAACGAAAAATCAATCACCGCGCAGCAAGGCTATGCGAATTACGCTCGGATTCAAGCGCTAATTCCTTCTGCAATTAAGCTTTTAGACGGGAAGAAATTAACGCCCGAAGTTCTAGCTGCAATCGTGCCTTCGTCTCAAGAAGAGGCCATGGCAAAGCAACTGCTTCTTGGAGCCTCGCAAGATCCCCTTTTAGCAGGGAAATCTGGAGAGGAAGTACAGAGCGTTCTTTCCGCACAAATTAAAGAAGCGGTAGATTACTACGGTCCTCAAGCCAAGAAGCAATACAATCTTGATTTTGATCCAAGAAAAGAGCTTGTGGGAGATGATTATGAGAATTACAATCAGCGCGTGTATGGAAACAACCATTACGAAGGACCGGATGCCGAGCACGGTACGCATGTAGCCGGAATTATTGCAGGACTTCCCCAAGGGCAAGAGGCTCAGTATGGAGTGGCTTACAAAGTCGCTAAAATCATGAGCGTAAGAACGGTTCCAAATGGAGACGAAAGAGATAAAGATGTAGCGAATGCCATTCGCTACGCAGTGGACAACGGAGCCAAGATTCTCAATATGAGTTTTGGAAAACCAGTCTCACCCGGCAAAGAGCATGTTTGGGAAGCTTTCCAATATGCGCAAGACAAAGGAGTTCTTTTGGTCAAAGCTGCAGGAAATGAAAACGAAGACATTCAGGTGCATACGTACTATCCCACGAATTTTAAAAAAGCAACTGATTCTACGGCCTTTGTAGACAATATGATTGTGGTGGGAGCAAGTACCAATTCAAGCGATGCGCTTAGAGCAGGTTTCTCTAACTACAATGCCAAAATGGTGGATGTGTTTGCACCGGGAGAACAAATTTACTCGACCGTACCTGATGGAAAATACGAATATTTGCAAGGGACCTCTATGGCCTCGCCCGTGGTAGCCGGCGCCGCTGCGGTTTTGCTAGCTTATATGCCCGAGTTAACCCCTGCACAAGTAATAGAATCGCTTGTAAAAACAGTCAATGTTTCCAAAGGAAATGCGATGCTTCCAAATGGTGAAACAAACAAATTTGATAGCATTTCTAGAGCCGGCGGGGTAATTGATGTCGCCAAAGCAGCGGAATATGCCTTCACGAAATTTTACAAAGGGAATTCTGCAGACTCGAAGAATCTACGCAGAAAAGCGGGCGTTCAAAAAAGCCCAACGATGAAAAAGCACCCCATGAAAAGTAAATCTTAGAGATTTTTTTTTAAGACCCTACTAGCGGCTTTCCTTCAACAGAAAGTCGCTTTTTTCGTTTTGAAATCTTTTCAAGTGGAAATTTTGAAACATTTTAATTGGGGATTGTGTGCGTCTTGGCACAGTTTTGAATGTATCTTTACCAAGTAATACAAACATTATGAAAAACCTTATTATAGCAGGAATTGTAGGCGCGGCACTGAGTGTCTCTTGTTCTACAGCGAAAGTGGCACAAGACAACCGCAAAGAATTTTTACAATTAAAAGGAGACTGGCAAATTACCAGTGTAAACTATGACAAATCGCTTCAAGTACGTCCGTTTGACGACGGTGCGGATGCGCAGTGCTTTGTAGGTAGTACCTGGCATTTGGTACCGAATAATTATTCGGGTACCTATAGCCTAAACGGAGGTGAGAATTGTCCAACCTTTACACAGCCGATTAAGTTCGAAGTGGTAGGAGGATCTACTTTCCAGTTCAAAAAAATCAACGAAGGTGAAAAAGCAAAAACCGTAACCGAAGGCTATCAATTAAGTTTAGTGGACCAAGGAGAAAATGCTTTCACACTTGAGCAAAATGTACCTTTTGAAGGCAACTTAGTGAAAGTTGTATACCAATTTCAGAAAGTATCCAATTAAAAAATAGAAATAAATCAAACTATCTTAGATTATGAAAGTACTAAATAAAACCAGTGTAGGAGCGTTATTGTTTTCTACAGCGCTAATGCTAAGCAGCTGTGAGGCTGTTAAGAATTCCAATAACCAACAAAGAGGCACGGCCATCGGAGCGGCGGCAGGTGCAGTTCTTGGAGGTGTCCTAGGAAACAACATCGGAAAAGGAGGTAGAGCTCCTCAAGGGGCAGTGCTCGGAGGTGTTATAGGAGGCGTGGTCGGAAACGTGATTGGAAACAAAATGGACAAGCAAGCCAAAGAAATTGAACAAACTTTGCCTGGCGCTGAAGTAGAGCGTGTAGGAGACGGTATTCGTGTGTCGATGCCAGAAAGTATTGTTAATTTTGGATTTGACTCTTCCAATTTAACTTCTGCTGCAAAAATGAACCTTGACAAACTATCTCAAGTTCTTAAGAACAATCCGGATACGAACATTAATGTCTATGGTCATACCGACAGCAAAGGAACGGATGATTACAATCAGAAACTTTCTGAGCGTAGAGCGAACTCTGTGAAATCGTATCTAGTTTCCACTGGAGTTGCCTCGAATCGTCTATTCCCAATGGGAATGGGAGAACAAGAGCCTATTGCAACGAACGATACCGATGCAGGTAGAGCGCAGAACCGTCGTGTGGAATTTGCAATTACTGCAAACGAAGACATGATTTTGGACGCGCAGAAAGAAGCTGCACAATAGTCCAAAAGGATATTGAATATACATACGACCGCCTCTTAGAGGCGGTCGTTTTGTGATTTTAGAGGTGGTGAAAAAACATTAAGGTAAAAATTCCTATTTTTGCCTTGATTTCTGCTAACCATGACGAACATTTTCAGGCTCCTACGAGTGGAGCAGTGGGTGAAGAACCTTTTTGTTTTTTTGCCTCTTTTCTTTTCCGGAAATATTTTTGATTTAAGGCTCGTGCTTTATAGCGTGTTTGCTTTTGTTCTTTTTTCCCTTGCCGCGAGTAGTGTCTATATTGTAAACGATTATTCTGATATTGAATCGGATCGCAGACATCCGGTGAAAAGGCATCGCCCGCTTGCCAGCGGTGCGATTTCTAAATCAAAAGCAAGAGGGATTTTAATTGCTTTAATTGCCCTTGTTTTGCTGCTGTTAGTGAGCGCTTATTTCTTTTTAGGAACTGAATTCCATTTGTGGGAAGTGGTGGGAGTGATTGCTTTTTATTGGGTGATGAATATAGCCTATACCTTTACTCTCAAGCATGTAGCCATTGTCGATGTCTGTCTCGTATCTCTAGGTTTTGTTCTGAGAATTCTAGTAGGAGGGTATGCGACAGGAATCCCTATTTCACAATGGGCCATTCTATTGACCTTTATTTTAGCACTCGTTCTCGCTTTTGGAAAGCGCAGAGGGGAATTAATCAATGCTCAAATTTCAGGGACTACAAGGCGTTCCTTAGACGGGTATAACGTACAATTTGCAGACATTGCGCTCTCCATTTCTGTTACCCTTGCCATTGTAAGTTATCTTATGTTTACCGTGACCCCCGAGGTGCAGCAGAAATTTGGATCTCGAGTTTTTTATACAGTAATTTTTGTGGTGTTTGCTCTTTTGCGTTATTTGCAACAAACCTTAGTTTACAACAAAACAGAATCTCCTACACGGGTGATTTACAAGGATCGATTCATTCAACTTACCGTTCTGCTTTGGATTGTTTCCTTCATGTTACTAATCTATTATAAGCTCTAATTGGATTTTATTAGCCCTTAATTGCATTTGATGAAAAAACTTTACTGCTTTGATTTTGATGGAACCCTCACGAAGAAGGACACTCTTTTTCTTTTTCTTAGGTCTTACAACTCCTCTCGTTATTTTTGGGCATATCTAAAGCATTTGCCTCTGTTTTTCTTATTGAAAATCAAACTTTTGGAAGCTCAGCCTGTGAAAAGAAGCTTTGTGAACGCTGTCTTAAAAGGGGAGAAGAAGCAGAAGCTCGAACAAGCTGCAAATGCATTTTTTGAAGAGGTATACCCGAGTTTAATCCGAGATGCTGCCCTTGAATTTATCGAGTCTATTCCCAGGGAATCTGTGGATTCTGTTCTCGTGACCGCGAGTTTGGATTTATGGGCACAGCCCTTTGCAAAACATTGGAATATGGAACTGCTTTCCACGGAAATGTTGTATGAAAACGGAGTCTACTTAGGAGAGTTTAAAACTAAAAACTGCAACGGAAAGGAGAAAGTAAACCGGCTCGAAAATTTCCTAGAGAATCGAAAATACGATAAGGTGATTGCGTTTGGAGATTCTTTGGGGGATCAAGCGATGTTTCGGTTTGCATCTGAGAGTCATTTCAAATTTTTTCATTAATTTGCAGGAGTTAAAAACGCCTAATACTCTACTACTTAGGTAGGGTTTAGAAATTAGATACACGAATTAGAACCACCAGAAATAGGCAATGAAAACGAAAGTTTACTTAGACAATGCAGCGACCACGCCGCTTGATGAACGAGTCATTGAAACCATGGTAAGTGCCATGAGAGAACAATACGGAAACCCTTCTTCAACTCACAGTGTAGGACAGGAAGCTAAATCTTTAATTGAGGGTGTGCGTCGTAAGGTGGCGCAGTACCTCAAAGTACTCCCGGGTGAAATTATTTTCACTTCTTGTGGGACCGAATCCAATAATTTAATTATTCAATCCTGTGTGGCTCATTTGGGCGTCACCCGAATCATTTCTTCGCCGATGGAGCACAAATGTGTGGCAGAAGCCATTCGCGATGCGAAAATTCGTCATGGAGTAGAGGTAGTTTACTTAAGACCTGACTCTAACGGCGAGATTAGTGTGGAGTCCGTAGAAAATGCTTTAAAAGGTTCTGATAAAAAGACGCTCGTTTCTCTTATGCATGCCAATAATGAAATTGGTAATTTGCTTGATCTACAAGCGGTAGGGGAAGTATGCAAAAAATACGATGCCTATTTTCATTCGGATACAGTTCAAACAGTAGGGCACTTAGATTTAGATTTTTCGAAAATGAATATCGATTTTGCCTCTTGCAGTGCACATAAGTTTCACGGACCGAAAGGAGCTGGCTTTGCTTACGTGAAAAAGACTTCGCGTTTGCGTCCGATGATTCTTGGAGGAACCCAAGAGAGGGAACTGCGCGCAGGAACTGAAAATGTAATAGGAATTGTGGGTTTAGGGAAAGCCCTAGATCTTTGTATGGAGAACTTAGAGGATTACTCGAGTCATATGACCATGATTAAGAGTTACGCCGTAGAAAAGCTTAAAAAGGCTATTCCCGGTGTGAAATTCAATGGGTATTCGGCCGATTCAGACAAAAGCCTTTATACAGTGCTCAGTCTACTCTTGCCATTCAAAAATCCTTTGATTGGTTTAGAGTTAGATATGAAAGGAATTGCAGTCTCTCAAGGAAGCGCATGTTCTTCAGGTGCTTCTAAACCTTCTATGGTTATGATGATGCTGCTCGACGATGAGGAATTAGAGTCCACAACGCCCCTTAGAGTGTCTTTCAGTCACCTAACTACTCAGGACGAGATCGATTATTTTGTAGAGGCTCTACAGGGTGTTTTTGAGCATTCGAAAATAGAAAAAACGAATGTAGAACATAGATGATTCTATAGGGACTATATCAATAGATTTAGTACTTTTGTAGAACTAATTAAGAAATAAATAGAAGTTATGGCATTAGAAATTACAGACAGTTCATTTAAAGAAGCTGTATTAGACTCCGATAAACCTGTGTTGGTCGATTTTTGGGCGGTATGGTGCGGTCCATGTAGAGTACTAGGACCTATCATCGAAGAAGTAGCTGCAGAATTCGAAGGAAAGGCTGTGGTTGGAAAGGTAGATGTAGACAATAATCAGCAGGTTTCTGTGGATTATGGGATCCGTAACATTCCTACCGTACTAATCTTCAAAAATGGAGAAGTCGTAGACAAAATAGTAGGAGTAGCTCCAAAAGAGCTAATTGCAGAAAAGCTTTCTGCTCACTTATAGAAATTAACCTCCTTGAAAATGAATGCCTTCCAAAACGGAAGGCATTTTTTTCAGAAATAGTTTGTAAAGTACGGTAAAAGTTGTATTTTTGCACTCACCAAAAAGAAAGAAGTTCTTTGTTTTTTTTGATCCGGTAGTTCAGCTGGTTAGAATGCCGCCCTGTCACGGCGGAGGTCGCGGGTTCGAATCCCGTCCGGATCGCATAAAGTTTATCAATTACTTTTCAAAAAATTGATCCGGTAGTTCAGCTGGTTAGAATGCCGCCCTGTCACGGCGGAGGTCGCGGGTTCGAATCCCGTCCGGATCGCAACTACAATTCACAGTAGTACAAAAAGCTTTAAAACGTATGTTTTAAAGCTTTTTTTGTTTTATCTGTCATGAAATGTACAAGATCTCTAATTTAATTTTCTGTTTAAAAAAAGCCAAAATTAATTCTACGCGAGAAGCTGCTATTAGGAATTACGGATGAAATCAACATTTTGATATTGTTATGTTTCATCCAAAGGATAAAGAATAAAATGTTTTAGTTTATAATGAGTTGCAGCATTCATAATTAATGTCCTGTTCCCGTAATTTTCAATTCATTCAAATCTAATTGCAATTCGGCTTTTCTGATTTCTTCATCACTAAAAAACTTTTCTTTACGTAGTAGAAATAGCTCTGTTCGTTGCAATGCATAGGTGTCTAGTAAAATTTTGTGATAGGCGTCTATTTCTCTTTGCTGAGATTCTTTACATTCTAATGAGTGTAATTGTAGCCCCATGTTACTCATGTCGGTTTCTAAATTGGATTTGTAAAATTTCACTAATTCATTTTCTGATAGGTAATCAGCGTATCGTTCGTTCAACAATTTTAATGCAAGATTATTCAATCTTAATTGTATACCAACTTGTTGTTCTTCTTCGGGAATTAAGTTGTCTATCTCTTTTAGTTTTATGAATTTTAAAACAAATGGTAAGGTCAAACCTTGAAAAACCAAGGTAACAAAGATGACTACAAATGTAATGAAGACGATCAGATTGCGTTGCGGGAAAGTCGTACCGTCTGTCATCAGCAGTGGGATAGACAGTGCTGTTGCTAAGGATACTACCCCTCGCATTCCTGCCCAGCTAATAATTAGCGGACCTTTCCAACCAGGCGATGGATCCTTTCTGACTTTGACACTCAACCACCGGGGAACATGTGCCGCAGGATATACCCAAAGAAAGCGCAATACTATTACGATGGCACTTACAATTAATCCATATTTGATTCCATCAGCAATCGAATAGTCGCCCAGCCCGTCGATGATTTCAGGTAATTCCAGACCAATCAAAACAAACACCAATGCATTCATCACAAAAATCAATGTTGTCCACACGCCAAGCATATTCATTTTGGTGCTTCCTGTTTTGAAAATTTCGTGTGCACGATATGACATAAATAAGCCGCCACTCACCACTGCCATCACACCTGAGAAATGAAATTGTTCTGCCGCCAAAAACAAAATATAGGGTGTCATTACCGTAAGTGCTGCATCAATAGCAGGTGTTGTAGGTAAAAAGCGATGAATAACATACATGATATGTGCCCCTACAAGTCCAACTACAATCCCCATTCCGGCCACTAAGAAAAATTGTCCTACAGCTTCTTGCATTGAAAATGTCCCGGTAAGAATGGCTAATAAAGCAAATTTGAAAACAATCAAAGAGGAAGCATCGTTTACCAAACTTTCACCTTCCAAAATCGTCATCACTCTTTTAGGAACATTCATTCCTTTTAAAACTGTGGCTGCCGCTACGGCATCAGGTGGTGAAACAATGCCACCCAATAAAAAGCCCAATGCCAATGTAAAGCCAGGAATAAGAGATGATGTAGCATAAGCTACCACCATAGAGGTGAAAAATACCAAACCGAAAGCTAATAAACTAATCGGGCGTTTCCATTTCCAAAAGTCGTTCCACGAAGTGTACCAAGCCGCTTCGTATAATAGCGGTGGCAAGAAGATTAAAAATATCAGCTCAGGGTCAAGGTGCAATTGAGGAATATTGGGAATGAAACTGATTCCTAAACCTGCTATAACTAGGAAAATAGGATACGCAATTTTGATACGTTGTGCCAACATTACCAAAAGGAATATAACAAACAATAAACTAAGTATCAATAGTAAAGTGTGGTGCATAAGCTATATTAATTTTATTCTGAAGTTTTTTCACAAAAACAGGCGTACATCAATCCTCCATAAACTGATTTTAATTCCCCCATTTTTGGTGTATTGTTCATATTCAACGATAATAAACCTTGTTACAATCTTAAAGTTTTTTTCTAATTTTTTAATTAAGTTTTCTTTGTCTTTCACAAAATGTAAGGCGTTTGCCATAAGGATACCCTCTACCGTTATTAAGGACAAATCATCTGTAACAAAATCGGCTTTTTGGAAAGTGGTGTTTACTCGATTCCCCAATTCTACTTTAAGTGTATCCGCAAAGCGCTAATCTTCAAGCAATTTTTTAAATAAGGGATATAATTCCCGGGCCATCGTTTGGTCTTCTTCGATTGCTGGATGATTGCCGCACCCTTTGAGCGTCATGGGTTGGTATTCGAATACTGTTATGGGTTTGTGGCTTGTATCGTTTTCGAAGTTCTTTTTGACCTTATCCAAAGCATTCCTTAGAACGGTATTCTGCTCTCCAGAAATCATTGGACTAGTTAAAAGAACGATTCGCGTGTTAGGATATCGCTTGTAAAGCATATGGATGAATTCGGTATAGGACTTTACAAATTTATCTTGGCTAAAGGGAGGTCTGAATTTTTGACCGTCTCCCCCGGAGAGGTCGTTTGTGCCTAAGGCAATGGAAACAAGGTGAGGTTGGAATTCAGAATTAAATGGGGTTTGGTTTTCGCGGATTAGGTATAGGTTGTTGTAGACGTCCGGCATAATGGCTTCGTTCAAATGCTCGTCGTTCCAATTCCGATAGATTCCAATCCCAGATACTGAACTTAATAAAAAGTCGGCATCGAGTTTTCTAGCCAAAATTGGACCGTAAGAAAAATAGGCGTTATGTTGATCGAACCATTCCCCTTGACCACAAGGAATCGTTAAGTCGTTCCCCATTCCAGAAGTAATGGAATTTCCAATGAATTCAATTCTTTTCTTTGGTGAAATCGTCATTTCGCGAGATAGGTTTGGGGTCTTGGAGGCGTCAAATAAGAGGGCACCTTTGTTGGCTTCGGTGGCTTTGTAAAGCTTAACTGAATGATTTCCCGCTTGATCGGCCTTAATGACGAAATCTTTAGGCGCTCCCGCTTCAACGCGGAATCGTCCTTTGTAGATTCCATCGAGTTCTAAGTTGACGTAATCGTGACTGTGGTACGAACCAAGCTGCACAGTGGTCTCTTTGCCGCTAAATTCAAATTCAGCAATAGAAGCGGGACCTATAAGATTCGCTTTGTAGGGAGTAAATAGCTCGGTTCGCCCGTGAAAGTTAATGGGTAACTCGGGGTTGGACTTTGGTACGGCCTTACAACTGCATAGGATGGCAAGACCAAGGAAGAGTAATAATTTTAGATGTTTCACCGGATGTAATTTTCTAGGGTAAAATTACCTTAAAAAATTTAGTTATTTCGCAATCTATCCCTAAAAATTAACCTTCATTAGTTCCTTTATAGTAGAAAGTATCAAAGGAATGAAGATTAGAACCGTCCTTGCATACGCGTATAATCTTCCGGTATCGATTGTCTATTAACAGTATTAAAGTACAATTTAAAAATAGAGTTGCAGCGTTATAAAGCACAACCATACTATAGCCAAAATAGAGTTCTCGAAAAACGATTTAAAATGCAATATTAGAAACTTGCCAATTTAAAATTGCTGATTCCGATTTTAGCATCGTTGCTTAGTTCAGTTCCAGTGCTAATGTAAAAGTATTTTTTTTCGGAATCATGTAGGAACATTTCCGTGTCTAAAACCTTTACTTTATCAAGGTAAACAGCCATCATTTTACCTTTGACTTCAATGGAAACATGCATAGTTCCCACTGCATATTGCGCTAAAGGAAATTCGATCGTATTATAAATTTTTGTATCGCTACTCGAATTGGTGATTTCTTTGTTCCAATAGTGGACTGAAGTTGAAGTGATAGCATTGTCATTATAGGCATCACTTATGTATGCGTTTATGGCGTTGTCGTGCGCGAAGCCAAATTTGAGTTCTTGCAAATCTTTGGCCCCGGTATTACTGCTAGTAGCAATGTCAAATTCTAGGGTGAAGTTGTCAGGTAGTGGGGTATTGCTTTTCAACTTGTAACTAGTGAATTCTTTTAGTAGCAACCAATTTCCACTATGGTCTGGTAAACTAGAGACGCTACCACTACCACTCGTTTTCCAATTTAGTGCCATACGTCCCGATGGATCCTTCGAAAAATCATCTTCAAAAATTATCGTGGTTGCCGTTTTAAAATGGAAATTTTTATCCGCATTTGCGAAAATATCGGATGAGCTGCGCTCTGCCTTACGGCTAGCGGAACCCACTTGTTCCGTAGTTTTGCTCTTTCCCTCGAGGACTTTGTCTACTGTATTCTCTACTTTAGAACTAACCGCGCTTTTTATGCGATTGAATATTTGCGCATTGGCATGTGGAGCAGCGAAAAGAAGAACTGCAGTACTAAGGGCAGGAAGGAATTTTTTCATAATAGGATATTTAGGCATTAATGATGGAAATGGGATCGAATTCGTTTTTTTTGAAACAAGTATTGTTCCAAAAATTCAACAGGGAGTTCCTTCTTTCAAACTTTGTGAAAATCGGATTCTAAAATTATACGCAATAAGAAAGTGCTTCCCTTTTTTCAATTAACTTCCAATTGAAAGTAGAACAAAAGGTTCTTTACGCCTTAATACCGTGAACAAATCGCTTGGCCTTCTCTTCCCAATTGTCCTTTTCAAGTAGGATTTTAACAAGTGCAGTCCCAATAATTCCTCCTTGAGAAAATCGGGTCGCTTTTTGAAAGTCCTCTTGGGATTGGATTCCAAACCCAATCATCACGGGATTCTTCAATTCTAAACTCGCAAGGGTTTTCAAATAGGATTCGTTTGTTATGTTTTTAGTTGAATTTCCTGTAGTGGAAGAACTTGAAACCGCATACAAAAAGCCAGAACTAAGCGAATCCAAATATTGGATTCGCTCCACTGGCGTTTCAGGAGTGACAAGAAATGTGAATTCCAAACCGTACTTCTCTATCAAGGGTCGGTACGTTTTTTCAAATTCGAATGCGGGTAGGTCTGGAATGATGAGTCCTGTGACTCCAGATTCTTCGCACGCCTTACAAAAGCGTTCGAAACCAAAACTTAAAACAGGGTTGATATAGCCCATTAATACGATGGGGATATGAATTTGCTCTTTTACAGATTTTAATTGATCTAGTAGAATTTGAATGGTCATTCCGTTTTTTAAGGCAAGTTCATGCGCTTTTTGTATCACCGGTCCGTCTGCGACAGGATCAGAATAGGGCATTCCTATTTCGACTCGGTCCGCACCTGAGTCTTGAAGTAGTTTTAGAATTTGCGTAGTATCTTGTAATTGCGGAATTCCAGCTGTAAAGTAGAGATTCAGTTGTTTCGTTGGGGAAGGATCCTCCTTGCTGCTTAAATTTTTATTCGTTGTATTCATGGGTTTCTAATTGTAGTTGCGATTGATTTTTAAAGGTGGTTAAGAAAAGTTTCCATGTCTTTGTCCCCACGTCCGGAAAGACAAATGACAACGGTATCGGTTTTCTTAAATTCTATTTTTTCTAAAACCGCCAAGGCATGCGCACTCTCTAGGGCAGGAATAATGCCTTCGAGTTTTGTGAGTTCAAAGGCGGCCTTAAGTGCCTCTTGATCCTTGATGCCATAAAACTGTGCACGCTTTTCTTTAAAAAGATGGGCATGAAAAGGTCCGATTCCAGGATAATCGAGACCTGCGGAAATAGAGTAGGGTTCGATCACTTGTCCATCGCTAGTTTGCATTACGAGACTTTTACTTCCATGGAGTACCCCTAAGGTTCCTAAGGCTGTTGTGGCTGCTGACTTCCCCGAATCGGTACCTAATCCCCCTGCCTCTACGGCAATTAAATTAACTTCTTTGTCGTCTACGAAGTGATAGAACGCTCCGGCTGCATTGCTTCCACCTCCCACGCACGCAATCACATAATCGGGTGATTCAGCTCCGGTTTTTTGCAAAAGTTGAGACTTTATTTCTTTAGAGATGATGCTTTGAAATCGAGTCACGAGATCGGGGAAGGGATGAGGTCCTACCACACTCCCAATGATGTAGTGCGTGGTGGTCGGGTGGTTTATCCAATCCCGAAGCGCTTCATTTACGGCATCTTTCAAGGTTTTTGAACCCGAAGTAGCGGGCGTCACGCTTGCGCCGAGCATTTTCATTCGAGCGACATTAGGGGCCTGTCTCTGCATGTCCACTTCTCCCATGTACACGATGCATTCTAATCCCAGTAAGGCGCAAGCAGTAGCCGTCGCCACGCCGTGCTGTCCGGCACCGGTTTCTGCGATAATTCGTTTTTTACCCAGTTTTTTTGCAAGCAAAGCTTGCCCTAGTGCATTGTTGATTTTATGCGCCCCCGTGTGGTTTAGATCTTCACGCTTAAGATAGATTTGTGTCTGGTACTTTTCACTTAGATTTTTAGCGAAATAAAGGGGAGTTGCTCTACCTACATAGTCCCTTAATAATTCTTGGTACTCGTCTTGGAATTCTTTAGACTCCATGATTTCTAAGTATCGGTTCTTTAGTTCCTCTACATTGGGGTAAAGCATCTCGGGAATGAAAGCGCCTCCAAATTCACCGTAGTAGCCTTCAGCGTCTGGGTTTTTATAAGTTTTCATAGAATTTTTTAATTTTATCAAGGTCTTTGAACCCTGGTTTTGTTTCAAATTTTGAATTGATGTCTAGTGCAAAAGGGCTTAAATTTAGCATCTGTAACTCACTTAGATTCTCTGGCGAAATTCCTCCGCTTAAAAAATAGGGTTTTGGAATCGTAACCTCGTTTAGAACCTGCCAATTAAAGCGTTTTCCTGTTCCGCCAAAGTGTTTTGAATCCGTATCGAAAAGAAAGTACTCCACGAGTGGCGCAAGCTCACGCAAATGGGCTTGCAAAAAGGTTTCATTTCCTGAGATTCGAAAAGCCTTCATAATTTGAGTTCTGGTACCTAGTTCTTCTGAGAGCTCCCTTATATAGGCTATAGTTTCGTCACCATGGAGCTGAACGAAGTTCAACTTGGCCGTATTTGCAACCTGAGTGACCCTTTTTACAGATTCATTTACAAACACACCTACTTTTGCAGGATGATTTACTTTTGCAATCTCCTGTAAGGTTAAGTGGTTTAAAACATAACGGGGCGAATGCTCATAGAAGATAAACCCAAGGAAATCTACATTTATTTCTTCCAACTGGTGGATTTGAGTTATTTGCGTAAGACCACAGACTTTCAGTTTCATTTCAAATTGGATTTACAAATTCTTGAAAGGCAAGACCCGGACTCACGTGCTTCATGAAGTATTCTCCCATCAAAAAGCCGTCAAATCCTTTCTCTTTTAAAAAGAGAAAGTCCTCGCGGCTGCTTATTCCACTTTCCGCAATGGACAATATTCCCTTTGGTAAACTATCTTTAAGCCTTAAAGAATGCTCAAGGTTTACTTTGAAATCGCTTAAGTTGCGGTTGTTGATCCCTACTAGATCGATGTCTTTGGTAAAATGATTCAGTTCTTCTTCGGTATGAATTTCGAGAAGCACCTCTAAACCCAGTTCATGAGAAAGTGCCGTGAATTCATCCACTTGGCTTGGAGAGAGGCAGGCCGCAATTAGAAGGATTAAATCAGCACCCAAGGCTTTGGTTTCAAAAATCTGATAAGGATCTAGAATGAAATCTTTCCTAAGAATGGGAATCTGAATCGAAGCACGCACCCTTTGGATGTCTTCAAAGCTTCCTCCAAAGAATTCTTTGTCTGTTAAAACGGAAATAGCACTTGCTCCATAGGCTTCGTACTGGGGGGCAATGTCTAAGACCTTCGCATGTTCATTGATAAGTCCTTTGCTTGGTGATTTTCTTTTGAATTCCGCAATAATTCCAGATTTAGATTTGAGTGTTTTTTTAAGGGAGATCTTGTCGCGTGAGAAAAAAGGGGAATTCCTCAGCTCTTGAAGAGTCGTACTTTTTTTTGAGTCCGCGATTTCTGTTTTCTTTTGTTCTACGATTTTTTCTAATAGGTTCATGGTAGGATTTAGTTTACAAGATTCTTAAAACTCTGAAGCGCTTTACCCCCTACTAAACTTTCTTTTGCAAGATCCAGGCAGGTTTCGTAGTCGCCATATTTGAGTGTGTTTTTTAGAGCCATGGCTGCATTGGATAACACCACTGCATTTTGCTCATAACTTCCTTTTCCCTCTAGAATGCCTTTAAAGATATCGGCCGCCTGTCTTTTGCTGTTGCCTCCAAAAAGGGCCTCCGGTGCTAGGGTTGTAAAGGAAAGTTCCTCTGGACTTAAAATAGACTCTCCCGAGTTGTCAAAAAATTTCGTGTCCGCGGTGAGAGAGATTTCATCGTATCCATCGAGGGCATGAACCAATAGAAAGTTTTGCTTTTTCTTCTGCAACAAGTACTGATACAAACGTGCGATTTCTAAACTGTATACACCAATCAGGGTATGTTTAGGCTGCGCAGGATTGACCAGAGGACCCAGCACATTAAAAAAGGTTCTTAGTCCAAGTCCTTTTCTTAAGGGAGCTACTTTTTTAAGTGCAGGATGAAACAGGGGGGCGTGGATAAAGCAAATGTTTGCTCTGTTTAAATCTTGATTTAGCCCTTGGGAATCGCTTTTGAATTTATAGCCTAGTTCTTCTAGAACATTTGAAGACCCCGAAACCGTGGAAACTCCGTAGTTCCCATGTTTGGCAACTTTTTGTCCCGTGCCTGCCACGACAAAACTAGCAAGAGTAGAAATGTTAAAGGTGTTTTTTCCATCCCCACCTGTTCCGACAATGTCCACTAAATCCTCGGATTCGAGTTCGATTTCCGTGGAAAGGATCAGTAGGGCCTCACGGAACCCTTCCAATTCTTCTAGTGTGATGGTTCGCATTAAAAAGATCGTAACAAAGGCTGTGACTTCATTTTCATTGAATTTGTTAAGGGAAATTTCCAGTAGTATCGATTTGGCTTCCGCTCGCGAGAGTGTATTGTGATTTAATAAGTATTGAAGTATTTGTTTCATGGGTAGGGGACTTAGGTTGATGGTTAGTTTTAAGCCTATTTGGTAATGAAGTTCTCTAGGATTTTTCTTCCCTCAGGCGTTAAAATGCTCTCAGGATGGTATTGAACGGCGTGGAGATCATAAGTCTTGTGTTTTAAACTCATTGGAATTCCGTTTTTGTCCACACTTGTGATTTCAAGTTCCTCTGGTAAATCCTTTGGATTGACAGCCCAAGAATGGTAACGTCCCACCTGAATCGACTTAGGTAGACCCTTTAGAAGATCGTGCTCTTTGACTTGGATGGCCTCCGTAGAAACACCGTGGAAAATTTCCTTAAGATTATATAAACTGCCGCCAAATGCCTCGGCGATAGCCTGCTGGCCTAAACAAACTCCAAGAATGGATTTTGTACTGGAGTAGGTTTTGATCACCTCGAGCAAATTCCCGGCATCTTTCGGTAGTCCGGGCCCTGGAGATAGAATGATTTTATCGTATTTCTCAACGTCCTGCAAAGGAATTTGGTCGTTTCTAAAGACTTCCACCTTCTCAAGGGTGAGTTGTTCAAGGATCTGAACCAGATTGTAGGTAAAGCTGTCGTAATTGTCTATTACTAGTATTCTCATGTCTATCTCTTTTAAACTAATTTTTCCGCCTTGTTAAGTGCCTTCTTTAAGGCTCCTAATTTGCTGTTGACTTCTTGAAGTTCATCCTGGGCACTGGATTTTGCTACGATTCCAGCTCCTGCCTGATAAATAAGGGTGTTGTTTTGACTCAAAAAGCTTCGAATCATAATGGCCTGATTGCAACTGCCATCAAATCCAATGAACCCAATGCAGCCACCATAGAAGCTTCGCGCTGTTTTTTCGTACCGATCAATCAGTTGCATGGCTCTGTATTTAGGAGCACCGCTTAGTGTTCCTTGCGGGAACGTGGTGGCAATCATTTCGTAGGGGTTTTGATCCTTTGAAAGTTCCGCGGTGACTTCAGAGACCATGTGAATTACATGCGAAAAGAACTGGATTTCTTTGAGTTTTGTGACGGTGGTGTTTTTTCCAAGAATGCTTAAATCGTTTCGGGCTAAATCCACAAGCATGGTGTGTTCTGCATTCTCCTTGGTGTCTTGAAGTAGTCGCTCTGCAGCTTCTAGATCCTCTTTCATCGTTCCTGTTCTTTTGAAGGTACCTGCAATCGGGTGAATGGTTGCCTTGTGGTTTTTGATGATGAGTTGACTTTCCGGACTCGATCCCATGAGTTTGTAATCCCCGTAATCAAAGTAAAATAGATAGGGAGAGGGATTGATGCTTCTCAAGGCCCGGTACACATTGAATTCATCTCCCTGAAATTTTTGTGTAAATCGTCTGCTTAAGACCAATTGGAATACGTCGCCTTGATAACAGTGGTTTTTGGCGGTTTCGACCAGGGACATAAATTCTTCATCGCTTAAATTGGACTCTTCGTGACCGCTTTTCTTAAACGGAAAAACCGGCGCATTTTTTTGTTGGATTAAATTTTCGAGTAGGGACAATTCCGATTTTAACCCTTTTATTTTGTTCTCAATTAAGAACATTTCATCCGTGTGATGGTTAATCGCAATTACGTATTGGTACAAACGATAACGTAGAAGCGGAACTCCACTTGGCTCCTCTCTTTCCCTAAAGCAAATCGATTCAAAGAAAGGGATCGCATCGTAGGAGGTATACCCAAAGAACCCCTGGGCAGATTTTCCAATTTCCAGATTGGGCTCTTCACAGTGAAAGACCTTTGAAAAGGAGTGGAGAATCTCCGTAAGAGATTCATTCTCGATGGGTAGGGTCTGAGGGCTTTCTAGTGGAAATTTCACATGGGCAGTCTGATGGTTTTTAATTTCAATTCCGGCAATGGCGTTCACAGCAAGAAAAGAATAATTATTCTCTGCGTTTTGGTTTCCCGCACTTTCCAAAAGGATCGTGTCTCGAAATTGATCGCGAAGACGGAGATAGATTCCAATAGGGGTGTAAAGGTCTGATAATTGGGTTTTTACGTGGGTTTGAAGTTTTATTGTTTGAGTGAATTTCATTGGATTTCGGGGAGTTTAGACATAAAAAAAAGACTTTAACATTACGTCAAAGTCTTCTTAGTATTTTGGATTAACTATAGTTTTTACACAAAAGAATAAGGCTCAAGACTTTGAAAGTTTTGAGGCCACCACCAATTTGTATTTTTGTTGCTTTTCATTGGAGCAAATATAGAGAGGAATTTCGAATCACCAAGAAAAAATGAATAAAAAATTTGAAGACCATCCGATTTTGGAAGAAAAACAGAGAATTATCTCCGTATTATTTATGTTGTATATTGTTGAACATAAACAAGATAGAATTTGCGAAGGAATTTAATCGAGGGGTTTTGATTTTTTTTATATCAAGGGATGGCAGATCCTATTTGTCAGCACTTGCAGGCGCTTTTGAGAAATTCCAATAGGAATCTACTTGACGGCAAGGCCAGGATTGCACTAAAATTCCCGTTTTGCGTGAGGCTTTAAATTGTATTAATATTTTCTCTCATTCTATAATAGGAAGGTAGTGGAATCTATTGAACTTCGTAGCAATTCAATTTTAATGTTATGGAACCAATGAACAAACCAACACAAAAAAGTAAAAACAAGCCGCCGGCCGGGTATTTAATTGCCCTTGCGATTATTGTAGGACTTATTGTTTTCTACTTTGTCCTTAGTGCAATATTTCCAGAGCTGTTTGAAGATTTAAGCCAAGGAAAAGAAGTTGCACTACTTAAAAGCCAAGTTTTCTTTTCTTCAATATAGTCTCTAGGTAGCGCTTTACCAGAATTACCCGTTTACAATTTCCCCTCCGTTGGGATGAAGTACCTGTCCCGTAAGGTATGAGGCTGCATCTGAGCCTAAGAATAAGAAACAATTGGCCACTTCGCTCGGTTCTCCTGCTCTTTCCATCGGGGTGTCGCTCCCAAATTCAGAGATTTCCTTTTTCGAAAAGGTAGAAGCAATGAGGGGAGTCCAAATAGGACCAGGGGCTACTGCATTGACGCGAATGCCTTTGCTTACTAAATTAGCAGAAAGGCTGCGGGTAAATGATAAAACGGCACCTTTGGTCGCCGCATAATCGATTAAATGGTCGCTTCCCCGATACGCTGTAACCGAGGTCGTATTGATAATAGAGCTTCCTTTTTTCATAAAGGGGAGGGCATATTTTGTAATCCAAAACACGGAGAAAACATTAGAATGAAAGGTTTTAAGTAACTGCTCAGTTGAAATGTCTTCCAGACTATTTGCTTCCCAGTGATTGCCTGCATTGTTAATTAGAATGTCTATTTTCCCAAACGTTTCTATTGTTTTTGAAATCACCTTTTCGCAATGTACCTCGCGTCCTAAATCCCCTTTGATTAGGATGCATTTGCGATTTAATTTTTTAATTTCTTTTTGAGTTTTTTTTGCATCGTGAGTCTCTGACAGATACGCAATTGCAATGTCTGCTCCCTCCTGAGCGAATAATAGGGCCGTGGCTTTGCCAATTCCGCTGTCGGCTCCTGTGATTAGAGCTACCTTGCCTTTTAGCCTATCTTGCCAGTTCTCCAAGGGTTTGGTTTTAGCCTTAGGTTTCAATTTACTTTCTTTTCCAGGCTTCGGCTGCTTTTGAAGGGGACGTATTTTATGGCTTTCTTTCTTTTGCATTCTCTTAGAGTTTTAAATTAAACAAATTTTACTAGGGGTTATAGTAAAAAAGTAGGCTAAACCTACTTTTTTACTTATTTGTTACCTCCACGGGTAAAGAGCCAGAAGAGTAGGGCAATGACTCCTATGACCACAAGAATTCCCCACCACATTCCTGCCTTGAAAACGGTTTCTACAGCAGCGCAGCTACTTAGGGAGATAAAAAGTAGGGCAAAGAGCGTAAAGAGTTTTAAATTTTTCATCGTGCTACGTATTGGTTGGACTACAAATTTAGAATTCATACGATGAATTATCTTACAGAGTGATAATGAAAAGGTTACAAAATTTCAAGTGCGACTCTTAGTCAGGCGGGAGCATGCTATTGAAAAGAGAAAGGTAGGGATTGTAATTTGTGGATACTTTGCCACAGTTAAAATCAGGGAGTCTACAAAATATACGAAACTAGTATAATTTTTATAGTGGAAAATAGCGGAACTTTATTTCTAGAAGCTACTAATTTGCTAAGAATTACTGAGTATCAAATGTACGATTTGGAATTGATTTTTAAAACTGTGTTTTGCTTTAGCCCTCGTATTTCAACTTAATTGAATCTGTATTTTTAAACGTGAATGCCGATGGACTATAAGTTTTTATCATGGAGATAGTGCGTTGGTCAGAAATTATTTTATATTTGCAAGTCTAATTAACCTTTAAATTAAACCCATTATGAAAGAACTGATTGCAAAAATCAACGAAGAATTTGAGGCTTTTACAAAAGAGGCTGAACTACAAGCTGAGAAAGGAAACAAAGCAGCTGGAACCAGAGCTAGAAAATCAGCATTGGAACTTAGCAAATTGTTCAAAGATTTTAGAAAAGTTTCTGTAGAAGAATCTAAGAAATAATTCTAGATTTGGATAAATTAAATTAAAGACTTCTGAGGATTTTCAGAGGTCTTTTTTGTTTTTAGTATTTCAAGGATTCGATTTAATTCAATTCATTTCAAAAGCCAAAAAGTTCTCTATATTTGCATAAGTAACACTAGAACGTATGCGTAATTTTTCTTGCTTAATTTTGTTTATATGCTTTTATTCTCAGGCTTATGCTCAAGAAAAAGTCAATTCAGATGAACTGTTTGGACAGGCTCGCTCAGCCGCTTTTGAAGACAAAAATTATCCACTGGCCATCGAAAAAAGTAAACAGGCCTTAGAGCTTTCACCTAACTACACCGACATTCGAGTGTTTCTAGGTCGACTTTATACATGGAGTGAAGATTTAACTTCTGCAAGAGAGCTGTTTTCTCAAATGAGAAAGGAAGATTTGAATGATGCAGATTTTTATTTAGCGTATAGTTCGTTAGAATACTGGAATGACAATTCCCTATTTGCCTTAGAGCTTCTTGAAGAGGGTTTAATTAAAAATCCAGCCCATTCCGATTTGATATTACTGCAGGCGAAAAT
Source organism: Chryseobacterium sp. A321 (assembly GCF_054489265.1). Classification (NCBI taxonomy): domain Bacteria; kingdom Pseudomonadati; phylum Bacteroidota; class Flavobacteriia; order Flavobacteriales; family Weeksellaceae; genus Chryseobacterium; species Chryseobacterium sp. A321. The sequence continues at coordinate 1,530,828 of NZ_JBTMWZ010000001.1, forward strand.
TTTATATTCTGAAGATCGTTACGAGGAAGCTAGCAAAGTGCTGGAAGAAGAACTTGCACGAAACTCGCAAAATGCTTTGGCGCGTGAACTTCTAGAAAAAGTCTCGAACTACAATACAAAAAATGCCCTTGGTTTATCCTACAGTTATTCTCATTTCGATAAACAATTTGAAGAGGATTGGCATACGGTCTCATTAAGTTATAAGCGCGCAACTCCGATTGGATCCGTAATTTTCAAATTGAACCACGCCAATAAGTTTGGCAATAACGGACTTCAAGCAGAAGTAGAAGCCTATCCTCGTATTAACGATTTGTTTTATCTTTATTTAGGAGTTGGCTACTCAGGTGATGTAGGAATTTTTCCAAAATTTAGAACGGGAGCTTCACTCTATGCCAACTTACCTAAGAGCTTTGAAGCGGAAGTAGGATACCGTCATTTGCAGTTCGACTCCACGGTATGGATGTTTACAGGATCTGTAGGGAAATACTACAAGAACTATTGGTTCAATCTACGAACTTATTTAACTCCAAGCACGGAGAGAATCTCACAATCTTACACGGGGACCGTGCGCTACTATTTAAAAAGCACCCATGATTACATAGGTTTTCAAATCGGAACCGGTATCAGTCCAGACGATACAAGAACGATACTTTTAGGAGATAGCGTTTACCGTCTGAAAACATTTAAACTAGGGCTCGATTACAATTTTACATTAAGTGAAAAAGATAGGTTTTCTGTTTCCACTATGTATTTTAATCAGGAATACCGTCCTGGGGTAAAAGGAAATCAAGTGGATGTATCCTTAGGATATAGCCGACTTTTCTAAAAGACCTTATTTCGTTTTTTGAAAGAAATTCTCCACTACTTTTGCGGGTAGAAGCTCAACTCCCTCTCGGAATTGTTGGTTTCGCTGTTTGTAATTCCTAAAGCTTTGCAAGATTTTTTCTTTTTCTGTTCCCTGAATTTCCGAGCTAGGCTCTAATTCTTTTAGTCGGTACACTTGATCGCGATGAACATAGTGGTTTTTATACAGGTAATCTTGCAGTAAGAATTTACTTTGCATCATCCCAACACCAGAGTGTAGCGGATTGTATTCCCCGGTCAGACCATCACCCAACCAAGTCACAGTAGAGGGGGTGGACAGTCCATAGCTTGTTTTATAATAAGCAAGTAAGGTAGGCGCTAGATCAAAATGACTCACAGGATTCAAGAAGCGTTTGCCCATTTTGATTAGAGGAGAGTAAATTAAAAGAGGAACTCTAAAACGATCTAAGGTAGTTTGTAGATCAATTTCCGGCATGCTGTGATCGCCCGTTATCACAAAAATGGTGTTTTTGTAATCAGGTCGTTTTTCATACTCTTTCATAAAATCTTGCAGGGCCTGATCGAAATTGAGTACCGTTATAAGTTCTTTCTTATGATGAATGGAGCGTTCTTTTTGTTCCAAGGTCAAAGCACCCCCGCTGATTCGCTGCTCAAAGCGGGTTTCAAAAAAGGCTTGATTACGGATTAAAAAGGGGTTGTGAGTGGATAAAGTGAGTACCGTGTTAAAATAAGGTGGCGGCGCCACTTTTTGCTCCCTAAGCAATTTCTTAAACACGGCTTGGTCTTCATACCCCCAACTTTCTCCCCCTAGGCTTGAAGGAAGTTTTTCTGCAGGATTTGTGAAGAGACTTTGGTCCACAATCCGATCAATTCCACTTGCTTCAAGATAAGGCTTCATACCATCAAACTCCGCATTGCCACCATGGAAAAATCCAGTTTCAAATCCGTTCGCACCCAGTACGTTCACTAAATTGAAATGGGCTCGAAATGGAGCTTCTAAAAAGCCATTTTCTCCAAAGGGAAGGGATCCTAGTAAAGTAGGAAGGGCTGCAAAAGTCCGCCCAGAAGAACTAACAGTGTTAGGCCAATAGAGTCCCTTCTTTGTTAGGGATGAAAAATACGGTGTGAAATCCCCTAAATATCCTTCAGGAGAACTGTAAGCTTGTCCTAGACCTTCTACGACAATTAGCACTAAATTGGGTGGCGTACTGCTTTTTTCAAAGTAATGAGACAGGAAATCCGAAGTGTTTTCTTTACGCCAAAAGGGATATCGTTTGTCAAGAAGGGTTTGTGTGTTGAGTTCTAATTCGGGTTCAAACCAAGCCGTAAGTTCGGGATGACGAGTTAAGTAGTCGTTCCAATTTGTAAAGGCGAAGTATTGCCATTTGCTACTCGATTTGCTCTGGTCAAACTCACTTTCGGGGCTGCCCAATGACAGTTTCGGTAGTGCAACGCTTAATAATCCTAGGCCTATCAACATAATTCCGATGGACGCAGATTTTGTACTTTTTAGCGAAAACTTCCTAAAGAGGTCGATTAGCATTGCTAAAATTAAGATTGCACCTAAAACATAAGGGATGGACAATTTGCCTGAAGATAGGGCCACTATTTCTAACTCTTGTATTGAATAGTACCTAAGGTCAGCGCCTAATAGATTGTGTGATTCTAAAAAATAAGCGACTAAGATCCATTGCAAAACTACCAATACGACCGAACTAGCGATTAGTAAAATTCTCGAGAAGCGATCGGAATACATTTGAATTAAAAAGAAAACCAAAGCGCCCAGAGATAGAAACGAGAGAATAAACTGTGTGTTGGAGAGCCACAGATTGACTGCGAGATGGGGTGCCTCTTTACTTGGTTCAATGTATTGGTACCACGCCCATTCTCCTAATATTCCTATTTGAAATAAAAGAAAAAGAAGTATGCCTGTGGGCGCCCACTGTTTTACATTAAATTTGAATTTTTCCCAAAGCAGAGTCCATGCACTTGTTTTTCCCGAACTAGGGCTAAAGCCTTGGCGTTTCATTTCCCCCCATTGGTGCCGTTTTTTGAAATAATCGACAAATCCTTGAACCCCGGCCTTCACCACAATAGGATGAAAATAGATCGGTTCGACAAGGGCCGTGACGAAAAGTCGGGTGAGGTCCTTTCGTTTTGTATAGACCTGCTCGCTCAAAAGATCCACTAGGATGGCAAAAACCGAGAAAAGTATTCCCAATGCAGTGACCAGTGCAAGTAGAATAAAAAAGATGAACCAATTAATGAGTCCAAGAATTAGAAAAAGGGTAAAAACAAGGTAACCTGTAAATTCGACGAGTGGACCCAGAAATTCGAACGTTAGCCAGTAGGGTAAACTTATTGTCCCTAGTTTGCGGTATTTCAGATTGAACATTAATCCACGATGTTTCCATAAGGTTTCCATCGTTCCTCTCATCCAACGATTTCTTTGACGAGCCAAAATTTCCTTTGTTTCTGGTGCTTCAGTCCAGCACAGAGGATCTGGAATGGTGATCACTTCGTAGGGTTCCTTCTTTTCCTCCATGTATTTTCGCATGCGAACTACCAATTCCATGTCTTCACCTACGGTTTTGGGATCGTATCCTCCACATGCCACTACAATTTGACGCTCAAAAGCACCAAAAGCACCCGATATTAGAATGAGTCCGGAAGCTCTTGACCATGCCATTCTTCCTAAAACAAACGCACGAATATACTCAAGCACCTGGTTTCTAGCTAGCCAGCTTGTAGGCATCCTAACTTCAACCACCTTTCCATCGACAATTTTGCAATTGTTTACCAATCGAATAACCCCACCGCAGGCAATAACACGTTTGCTAGTTGCTTGCAAAAAGGGTTTGGCGAGTTTGAGTAATGCGTCTTGCTCTAAAATACAGTCGACATCTATACACACCAGATAGTCGCCACTTGAGAGATTAATCCCCACATTTAGTGCATCAGCTTTTCCACCGTTCTCTTTATCCACTACGATTAGTTTGCTAAAGGCCGCATTCGTACTTTTGTAGACCGCTTTAATGGGTTGAGTTTCAATTTGAGTGTCGACAAAAAAACGCACTTCTTTTAGTTGGTAGGCCGCAATCAGTTTCTCGATTGAATCGTCTTTACTTCCATCGTTTACAATGATGATTTCGAGGTTGGAATAATAAAGTGAAAGTAGGGAACGTACGTTCTCCACGATCGTCATCCCTTCGTTGTAGGCTGGGGCAACCAGGCTGAATTTGGGCGCTTGAGATGTGCGGGCAATGATTGAATAATCGGTGAGTGTATTTTCTTTGCGATAGCGCAGTACAGCCCCTAGGGCATACAAAGCGATCCAAGTGTAGACGGCAATTACGCTAATGGCATATATAAAAAACAGCCACGTTACAATAGAAAAAACAGTTGACAGAAATGCGATCATAAAGCTAAATCTAAGGCATGGTAGGCTATTTTTTTCTCAATGGACTCTGGGCTTACTTCCTGCGTAAAACCTATTAGGAATTCTTTCTCCCCAAGTGCCATCAAGGATTTGGCAGCCTGAAGCTGTAATTTAGTATTTGAATTCGATGTAAATTGCTCTTTTAAGAATTGAATAACCAGAACATCGTTTAAAGTAGCCATTTCAGAAAGAATTGTCTGTTGCACCTGCGGATCTACGGTAGGGAATTCTTGAATTAAAGTAGATACCGTCGTTTCATTTTCTAAAAATACAAGCGTTTGTACCACTTCGCACTGCACTTCGTAATTGGAATGATGTAGTAACGCGAGGGCGTGGTTGTATAGGGAAAGTGTCTGATATCGTCGCATGAGGACTAAAGAAAAGATCACAACCGTGGGTTGATCGTTCTGCAGCCAATTGATGAGTTTGGATTCATCCGTGAGCTTGACATCATTTAATTCAAAGGAGAGTCGTATGCGGTGCCACTTGGAAATATTCCATTGAATATCACTTAGAAACTCGAGTCCATCAAATCCTTTGAAATGGATTAAGGCCAGTTGTGCCTCATGTCGTACTGTTTCACTTTTATGGAACGCTAGTTTTTGCATTCGAATAAGTGCGGATTCTACGTTCATCGAACGAAGTTCATTAATGCCTTGCGAGATTTTATAGTCTTTTGAACTATACGTTTTTTGGAGGGCTTCTTTTTCTAATCCGTAGTCCTTGAAAAGCTCAAGTATTTGTGACTCTGCAGACCCTGAGAATTTTTTTTGCGCTTGCACCAATCGGTGCAATAGAAGTTCTCGAAAGTCTTTACTACTTAGGAGGGAATCGAATTCGAGAGATTCTTCCGCTTGCATTTCCTCTATATATTCTAATACAGCAGTGGTGATTTTCGAGTCAATCAGCGCGAGCCATTTAACCTCCTTGTTTTTTCGTCGGTATTCCCTCAAGCTCACGGTAATCACCATGGCAATTAGCACCAATACCAAAACGAGTATAGTGAAAAAAGTAACAACGTAATAGTAAACGTTTCCTTCAATCATACTTATATCTATTTCTGGAATCTTTTGACTCGCAATAGCAACTCATTTGGACTAAAAGGTTTAATAATAAAATCGGATGCACCTAACGAAAATGCATTCAAAACCACATCTTCTTGACCCAAGGCGGAGAGCATAATAACGGGAACGGTTTTGCCCATTTCTTGTAGTGCAGTCAGAATTTCTAATCCCGAAGCAAAAGGCATCATAATATCACTAATAATTAAATCCAGATCAAGGATTCTAATCATTTCAATGGCTTCTTTCCCATTGCTACTTACATAGACCTCCCAGCCTTCTCTTTTGAGGCGGTGTTCGACGGTCTTTTGTATTAATTCGTCATCCTCGGCAATCAATATTCGCATAACTGCATTTTTTAATCGTTCAGTACTATTTTGGATTTTGCATTTGAACCACCGCAATTAGGGTTTGCTCAATTTCATGCACTAAATCTTGTATCAAATTCTCATCATATAAACCTGTGCTAAATTCGGCATCGTATCGGTGGGCAAGGGCAGCCAACCGTGCAAGGCCAGCTGTTCCAGCTGTTCCTTTCAATTTATGAAGGAGGGGGCCGAAAGTTTCTATGATAGGATCTTTCATTTTCAGTTCCTCAAGTGCTTTGTTCAACTCTTTGACCACTAAAGTAAGGAAAATATCACGAAATTCCGGATCGTCAGCTACTTGAAGTTCTAATTTCTTCATATCCACAAAAGGGAGTTTTTCCGTTGAATCTTTAATCTCGGAATCGGTAGGAATCACAGCATTTAAGTAAGTTTGAATGCAATTTTCTAGTTCCGCGTTGCGAAGTGGTTTTGGCAGAAATTCATTCATCCCTGCCTCAAGGCATTTTTGTTTTTCCCTGACCGTATTTCCCGCTGTGATCCCGATAATGGGTGTTTGGCCGTTACGCTCACCCTTTCGGATTTGAATTGTAGCCTCTATGCCGTCCATTACGGGCATTTGCACATCCATTAGAATGATATCAAATTTTTGCTCCTCACAAAGCTCCACAGCAAGCAAACCATTGACGGCCTCTTTGATTTCGGCAGTAGGATAAAGCGCGCGGGTATAATTCTGGGCTAAAATCATATTAACCGGATTGTCATCGACAATCAAGATGCGAACCGCTATGCTATCGGGTATAGGATCAGACTCTATGGGCTGCCTTATTTGTGTTTCTGCTTCTATTTCTGTTTGTGTTGCTTTCCGAAGTGTGGAATAGAGTTCTTCGGATTTTATGGGTTTTAACAAAAATAGGAAGTCACGGTCTTTTTGAAGTTTTGTTAGAATGTGGTGTTCTTCTGAAGACGTTTGCAGAACGACAACAGGCATTTCTTTATTTTGCGAGGCATACCACTCTTTTATTTTCTCGATGGTTTCCACTCCGGAAAGTATGGGCATGTGGTAATCCATTAGAATTACGTCAAACTCTGCTCCTTCCATGATGATTTGCAAGGCTTCCATGCCGTGACTGGCTTGCACAGAGCTGATGTTTTTAAAGGAAAGCATATGCTGGAGAATGATACGATTGTTTTCATTATCATCTACAATTAAAGCGGACTTAAGTTCAATGAATTCCGGCTGCTCGTGTTGGGCTATGTAGGGAACCTTTAGATCAAAACAGAAGGTTGATCCTTCCCCTAAGGTACTTTCGAGCGAAAGATGACTGTCCATATAGCCCAAAATGTTATTGGATATGGTTAGGCCAAGGCCGGTACCGCCGTACCTTTTACTTACAGAACTGTCCTCCTGAGTAAAGGCATCAAAAATTCGTTGTTGCTTTTCAATGGGGATTCCAATTCCTGAATCGCGTACTGAAAATCGGATGGTGAGATGCGTATCGTCTATTTCTTTTTGCTCAAGTTTGAGCTCGATTTCTCCTTCTTCCGTGAATTTAAGGGCATTTCCAAGCAAATTGATCAAAACTTGTTTTGTTCGTGCTACGTCGAGGAATACCGTGTGTGGAAGCGTGGGCTCGATATTAAGAAGTAGTTCAAGGTTTTTCTTTTGCGCTTGATAAAGAATGATGTTAATAACCTGGCTCGTAAGAGATTGAAGTTCGAATTTTTCGATGAACAACTCCATTTTTCCAGATTCTATTTTTGAAAAATCCAATATATCATTTATCAAATTCAATAAGGTCTCTCCTGATTCGTTAATGTATTTTAGATACTGAGATTGAATCTCATTTAGCGGCGTTTGGAGTAGTAAGTCGGAGAATCCGATCACCCCGTTGAGTGGGGTTCGTATTTCATGACTCATATTGGCCAAGAACTCCGATTTGGCTTTACTTGCTCGTTCTGCCAATACCTTGGACTCTTTCAGTTCTTCGCTCGTTTTCACTGAATCTGTATTGTTTTGTGCCGAAATCATGACCCCCGCAATTTCCTTATTTTGATACATCCAAGGTGTCACAATCAGACCGAAGGTTTGTGCGTTTGATTTGCCCTCGAGTTGAACCCGTACATTTTCCTCCTTATAAGTGATTCCTTTCGTGGCATCAAGATAAATCTTTTTTCGCTCCTGAGGGATGTTGGGGTAAATCTCCAGAAGATTTTTTCCAATTAGTTCGTGGGATCCTAATCCAAATTCCTGACCCCATCGTTCCGTGGCTATTAGATAATTTAACTCTTTATCCAACATGACGATGGCCACAGGTGCGTGTCGAATAAAAGAAGAGAGCATTGCCTGTTTTTCTTCGAGTTCAGTTACAATCTGTTTTTCTTTACTTATGTCTTGAATAACACCGAAAATTCCCACGCTTTGTCCTTCTTCAATAACAGCCCTTCCTTTAAGTCGAACCCAAATGCGGGAGCCGTCCTCACGAACAAGATTCACTTCTGCATCGTAATTTTCGTGCTGTTCTATGGCACGTTTCACTAATTCTTCTACTTCTTCACGCTGATTCATAGGGTAGAATTCTAGCGCTTGCTCCAAAGTAGGGTTGTAGTTTTGGCTTACGCCATGTATTTCTTTTGTAATCTCAGACCAGCTTAGCTTTTGGGATTTGATGTCTAATTGCCAAGACCCAACTCGCGCAATTTCATTGGTCTGCATAAGCATTTCTTTCGTAAGTCGAAGATCTTTCTCGAGCGCCATGTGTTCGGTCATATTAACCGCCATACAAAGAACAAATGCATTGCCCCTGTCATCATGCTCTAAAATATTTTGATACAACCACGTGATGTGCTCTCCCTCTTTAGAAACAAGTACCATCTGGCCTGTGTCTTCTTTAAGGTTCTTTATGCGTTCTAAGTAGGGAGCAATACGGGCATGATTTTCTTTTGGAAATAAGTCTCTTAGATTTAATTTACGAACTTCTGAAGATTCATAATTTAAAATTTCTCGACCTTTTCGGTTGACCTCCAGGATATTGCCTTCTAGATCGTGCATGCTTATAAGTCCCATCGCATGTTCAAACAAATCATCGAATCGTTTGGCTGAAATAGACGATTTCTTTTTTTCTTCACTAATTTGCGTGAGATCTTTTCCAAAACAAAAGTATTCTTGCTGCTCAATATTTTCAGTAATGTCCCATTCGTAGGTTAAAACCTTTCCTTCAATAACGGGCTGGGCCGTAAACTGAAAATCGCTCTTTTGTGCACTGAATTCTTTGCAGAACTTTTCCCGATTTTGAATTTGGAGAAGATCGAGTAGATCCCTATTTAATTCCTTCTTGTCGGCTTTATAGAAAATGGATTCAAAACATGGATTCGAATTTTTTATGCGAAAATTCTTATCGACAACCACGACCGCATTTTTTGTCACGTTGAGGATGGTTCGAAAATAATGGCTTTGAATTTTGTTGTGTTCTTGAGTCGCGAGATCACTCACGATGCTTGCCATTTCCGCAAGAGTTATTTGGACGTTTTCTGCTTGGACTTGGGATTCAGTGCCCGCTAGCATAAGCCATCCGATGGTGCGGCGGTTGAAATCGTGAATTTCTGAAATTAAGATGCCTTGAATTTCTTTAAATATGGGACCTTTTTCGTGCTCATTGTGCTTTATTTGAACTCTGGTGAAGCCTTCCTCTATGGAGTTTTTTGTAAGAATAAGCATCCCATTTAATAGAATATCCCAATCCTCAATCGAAAGTCCGGTGCTTTGCAAAGTGCGCGTTGTATTTCCCATATCGAGTACAATGGCACATGCAGAAATGTCCGTTAGACTAGCAGTGGCCTTACAGATGGTTTCTAAGCGCGGATCGGCGCAGAGATTGGTAAGGTCTAGAGGACTTGGGTCAGAGTTGTTGTTTCCAACCAAAGAGGGTTTGAAATTGGCATCCATTGGGATAATGTGGGGTTCTAATTTGCACTATTAAGCTCTACACAGCACAAGCATAGAGAAGATAAAATTAGTTAAATTAATCGACTCTTTTGCAAGAATTTGAAGCATATTTGTAAATCGGTGCTTTCCTAGACTATCCAGATTTACTTCGCGCTACTTAGCTCTATCAGGGTTATTTCTGGATTAATTCCCACTCTACCCGGATATCCTATCACACCAAATCCTCGGTTGACATATAAGTATTTGCTGCCTACTTGGTATAGGTCAGCCCATTTTTTGTAACGATACTGGACAGGCGACCATTTGAGGTTTTTTAAATCGAGGCCAAACTGCATACCGTGGGTGTGGCCCGAAAGGGTTAGCTGTACATTCGAAGGATGGGATTGTACTACATGGTCAAAGTGCGTAGGGTCGTGACTCATTAGAACCTTGAAACTTTCCCTAGGAACTCCTTTTGCAGCCAAGTCTAAATCGCCTAATTGCGGAAAGGGTTTTTCTCCCCAATTTTCAACGCCCAAGAGGTAAAGGGAAGAAGCGCCTCTTTTGATTTCTCGGTTTTCATTTCGCAAAAGGGTTAATCCTGCTTCTTTCTGGTCCTGGATTAGACGCGCAAGATTTTCTAGTTCTTCTTCCTTGCTGTTCCACTGATGGTACTGTCCGTAGTCGTGATTTCCTAATACGGAATACAGACCATCCGTAGATCGAAGGGTTTGAAAAAGAGCTTTGAAAGGTTCAAATTCGCTGGCTAAATTGTTGACAGCGTCTCCGGTGAAGAGAATTAAATCGGGCTTTTGAGCATTAATGAGTTCAAAAGCGGGTCTTAATTTCTCAGGATTTAAAAAGCTTCCCGAATGGAGATCGGAGATTTGCACAATGCGATAGCCTTCAAATTCTTTTGGTAAATTTTTAAATTTCAATTTTACTTTTCGGACCCGGTGTCGATACTTTCCATTAATGACTCCATCTAGAAAGAGGATGCTAAGGGCAGCCGCACTGGCGATTCCTATATAACTAAGGAGTTTTCGTCTTTCGGGATAGAAGACCTCAGCCGTGGGGTGTAGTGAGCGATAAGAAAATTCTCCGAGTCGCAGTACATCGTCAATAAGCAGATACACTGCAATTAATAGTTTTGGGAGTAGCATGGCTATAAAGAGGGTCACTATTATTTGAAGTTGCAGCGTACTTAGGCTCTTTTGAGAAAATAGGAAATATTGGTAAAATAAATAAAGGTATATACTGAGCGATATTCCAATGTACAGACCTCGGACTAACGAACTATTCGTCACAGTTCGGACCGCTTGATAGAGATAGATCTCTAAAATAAAGAAAAGTATGGTAAAAAGTAAAAAAAATCGCTGCATGGGCTTACGTATATAAAATCGAAAAACACAGACTAGTGATGAAAGTCTGTGTTTGTATGTGATAAGTCTTCAAAAGAACGAGCTTAAGGCAATTTGTAGACAATTGCATTGATGTTCATTCCGGCTCCTACGGAGGCGAAAAGTAGATAAGAATTTTCTTTTAGTTCATGCCCCTTGAAGTTTCCTTTTCGAATTAAATCGAGCATGGTAGGAACCGTGGCGACGGAAGAATTTCCGAATTCTTGAATGGTCATAGGAGCGACATTTTCTTCGTATTTAGAATGACCGTATAGCTTGAACAGCCTTGCAATAATGGCATGATCCATTTTGGCATTGGCCTGGTGAAGAAGAATTTTGTCAATATCTTCAATGCTTAATCCGGCCTGGTCAATGGTGTTTTTCATGGCGGCAGGCACTTGGGTAAGTGCAAACTCGTAGATTTTACGACCGCGCATGCGGATGTATTTTTTGTTTTGGTCAGCCTCTGGGTTAAGACTGTGAGAGTTCTCTAAATACTGCAGTTCCTCTCCGTTAAAACAAAGTGTATTGGTGTTGATTATTCCTACGGTTTCGTCCTCGGTGGCAGTCACTACTACGGCGCCCGCACCATCCGCAAAAATCATTTTGTTGCGATCGTAAGGATCGGTGACGCGGCTAAGCGTCTCAGATCCGACCACAAGAATGTTTTTGGCTTTTCCAGATTTAATTAGGATATCCGCTAAATTTAAGGCCTCAATCCATCCTGGACATCCGAAAATCATATCGTAATTGATGCATTTGGGATTTTGGATTCCTAATTTGTTCTTTATAATGGCGGAAAGCGAAGGCATAAAGCTTTGCTGACCATGCAGATCAACGTCTCCAAAGTTCGTAGCACTAATGATGTAATCGAGGGATTCTTTGTCGATTTTCGAATCGTCAATGGCAATCTGGGCAGCCCTTGCGGCTATGTCTGAATTTAGCTCGTCGTCTTCTATATAGCGCCTTCTTTCAATTTCAGTAATCTCAACGAATTTAGAAATAATCTCCTCGTTGGGTTTGGTAATGGGCTCATAATTATCGTCGTAAAAGGCAGAGTCTTTAAAGTGACTGCCGTCAATCACGCGACTAGGAAGGTAACTTCCTGTACCTACGATTAGGGTGTTTGGCATAAGGCTATACGGTTAGTTAATTCTCAATGGTGCAAAGTTAAGAATTAATACGCAATCCGAGTGAGAATCAAAATTATTATTAAATTTGCAGTGCGCTAAGCTTCGATATGAAAAAAAACCCTGCTCTTTACGGACTCATTTTTGCCCTAGCTTCCTTTGCGGTGGCTTTTGGAATTTATTTTTTCTTTTTGGCAAAAACCAACACCTACCTGGTTGACAACCCTACGCCCGACACCTTTTATTTTAAAATTAATGGGTCCGAGGAAAAGATTCTTACCTCCGGACAGTTTTTGAATGTCGATCTTAAGCAAGGAACCAACCGAATTGAGGTGAAAAATCACGAAAAGAAGCTTATGTACGATTCTACCTTTACGGTAAACAAAGTGCGTGGATTGGTCAATATTACGCATAGCGATTATTACATCCATCGTCAATACTATGGCTATAACTTGAATAAAGATTCTCTCATCGCAACGCTTCCTCAAACGCAAATTGATGGAAAACAGTTTTACGGCGGCGCTAAAAAATTTAGTTCCCTGTACAGCGAAGATTTCTACTACAATATTGATGAAGACTACGACGAGGTTATTAAAAATATAGACAAAGTGGAAAGCCGCGTGAAAATCTTCCGAAAACAAGATTTCTTAAATTACTATAAGAACTATTACAATTTTTAATTTTGAAAAACGTTACCCCCTACCACTCTAAAGAGAGTAAGAAAAACCAAGTGGAGGACATGTTTGATAACATTGCTCCCAAATACGACCTTTTGAACCATGTTTTGTCAATGAAAATTGATGTTTTATGGCGCGAAAAGTTAGTCAAGTGGATGCGTCAGGATCAGCCCAAGGAGGTACTCGATGTGGCCACTGGAACAGGGGATTTAGCCATTGCGGTCCACAAAGGCACGAAAGCGCGAATCGTAGGCATGGACCTTTCTCAACAAATGCTTAATGTAGGGATTGAAAAAATCAAAAAACTAGGGTTGGATTCGCAGATTTCCATGCAGAAAGGAGATGCAGAAGACTTAGACTTTGAGGACAATCGTTTTGATGCACTTAGTGTGGCTTTTGGTGTTCGTAATTTCGAGAATTTACCTAAGGGTCTCTCCGAAATGCGACGTGTTATTAAACCGGGAAGCAGTGCTTACATACTTGAATTCTCGAAAGTAGAAGGGATTTTAGGTCCGATCTACATGTTTTATTTCAAAAACATTCTTCCACTAATCGGCCGACTTGTCTCTAAAGACAACCGTGCGTATACCTACCTTCCGGATTCCGTGAATGCATTTCCCTACGGAGAGAAAATGAAAACGGTTCTTCTTGAAGCGGGGTATTCTAAAGTAGAATATAAGACACTTTCGCTAGGAATTGCAACGATTTACAAAGCGACAAAATAGCCCTGAGGAGTGCTATTTAAACAGGCGAATTTTTAATTCGTAAGGCCTTGATTTGATATGGCTTATAGGGGGAAATCTCAAGGTTTCCTCCTTATTGTTTTAAATCCGATTAAAATAGCCTGCACATTATGACTAATTCCTATTAATTTTTTATATTTTTGCAATAGTTAGAATTGATACCTGAAAATGCTCAAAGATTTAGAAAGCAATTTTTCGCTGTTGGAAAAAAAGATTCTGATGCTCAAAAAAGACTATCAGACCCTAAGTGAACACCATGTGACACTTTCTAAAGAGTATGAGGATTTGAAGCTGCGTTTCGAATCGGAACGAAAAGTAAATCAGGAATTAGCAGAAGAATATAAAAAGATAAAACTTCATTCCGCAATCTCAGGCAACCCCGAACACAATCGTTTGATGAAAAATCATATCAATCGCCTTGTGAAAGAAGTGGACCAGTGTATTGCACAACTTCAAAATAGCGGTTTATAATGGAAGTAAGACGAATTACGATCAATATTGCCGGGAGAACTTACCCCCTAAATGTGCCTTCTTCTGAGGAGGAAACACTGCGACGGGTAGGAAAACAGATTGAGACGATGATTAAAGATTTTGAAGCCAGTTTTGATGTGCGTGATAAGCAAGATGCTCTTGCCATGTGCGCATTAAAGATGGGAACCAACGCCGAAGTTTTTCAACAGAGTAACGAAAGAAATATAGCAAGTTCGACACAGAAAGTAAAAGATATGTGCGATTTGCTTGACGAAAAGGAAATGTAGATTTTTCATTTCCAAATAGACTGCCTACAATAGTTCTAACACATTTAAGGTAAACTCAACGCTAAATAAATACCGGGCGAATGTTTACGGAATGGCGCGCCGCCCCCTGGGGCGGATTACAGACCGTAAAAAACAGTCCAAATCGTGTTGATTAGGAGTTTACTCTCAATCCGTGGACTATTGTAGGTTTTTTTTGGTTTTAAGAACATTATAATTTTAAATATACTATGGATATACTAACATTAGGAATTGGCCTAGTTTGTCTGGTGATAGGAGCGGTTGTGGGAATGTTATTCTCAAAAAGCGCCTTAAACTCGAAAGCTAAGTTCATTATAGAGGATGCAAGGAAAAATGCAGAGAATCTTCTCGAGAAGGCAAAGGTGCAGGCGGAGTCCGTGAAGAAAGAAAAGCAACTTCAAGCCAAAGAAAAATTTCTAGAACTTAAGTCTCAACACGACCAAGACATTCAGGGTCGCGAAAAGAAGATGCAAGAGGTTGAAAAGAGAATCAAGGACAAAGAAGGAAAGCTAAACGACGATTTACACAAAACGGGTAAATTAGAGAAAGACCTAGACCGTCAAATCAATGACTACGCGAAAAAAACCGAAGTCCTTGATCGCAAGCAACAAGAGCTAGATGCCATCACTGCGCAAAAAGTAGAGATCTTAGAGAGAATCTCTGGCTTTAGTGCAGAAGATGCAAAAACAGAACTTGTAGAGGCCTTGAAAGCGGAAGCGAAGACCAAAGCGCGTGCACACGTGCAAGGAATTATGGAGGAGGCGCAGTTAAATGCGAAAAACGAAGCGAGAAAGATTGTGATTCAAACCATTCAAAGGATTGGTACAGAGCAGGCTATTGAAAACTCGGTGTCTGTATTCAACATTGAATCGGATGAAATTAAAGGACGTATCATCGGTAGAGAAGGGCGTAACATTAGAGCTTTAGAAGCAGCCACAGGAGTGGAGATCATTGTAGACGATACCCCAGAGGCGATTCTACTTTCTTGTTTCGATCCTGTACGTAGAGAAGTCGCAAAATTGTCTTTACATCGACTCGTGACGGACGGAAGAATTCACCCGGCCAGAATTGAGGAGGTTGTAGAGAAAACCAAAAAACAAATTGAAGAAGAAATTATTGAGATTGGTAAGCGTACCATTATGGAGCTTGGAATCCATGGTCTTCATCCTGAACTTGTGAAAATAATAGGACGTATGAAGTATCGTTCTTCTTACGGTCAGAACCTTCTTCAGCACTCGCGTGAAGTAGCCAATATTGCAGCCACGATGGCGGCGGAGTTAGGATTGAATGTGAAACTAGCGAAACGAGCCGGTTTGCTGCATGACATCGGGAAAGTTCCAGAACAAGAATCCGAACTTCCTCACGCACTACTAGGAATGCAATGGGCGGAGAAATACGGAGAGAATGCAGAGGTTGTAAACGCAATTGGAGCTCACCACGATGAGATCGAGATGGTCTCTCTTCTTTCCCCAATCATTCAGGTAGCCGATGCGATCTCAGGGGCAAGACCAGGGGCAAGACGTCAGGTACTAGAATCTTATATCCAACGATTAAAGGATCTAGAAGCGGCCGCACTTAGTTTTGATGGCGTTTCTAGCGCCTATGCAATTCAAGCGGGTCGGGAACTTAGAGTGATGGTAGAAAGTGGAAAAGTAAACGACGAGGTTGCTTCGCAGCTTTCTTACGATATCTCAGAGAAAATTCAAAACGAACTGACCTATCCAGGCCAGGTGCGTGTCACGGTGATTCGGGAAACCCGAGCGGTGAACATTGCAAGATAAAGTTTTAAAGAAATAAATTACAGATGGCCACTTGATCTTAAGATTAAGTGGCTTTTTTGTAGGTTTTCTTAAGGCAAAGAAAGGAGCTTTCTTTTTGCAAAACGTTATCGTATCTTTGAACTATGAAGACCGTCTATTATTTAAAAACGTGTAGTACAAACAAGCGCATTATGTCAGCGCTAGATTTGAAGGATTGGAAGCTTAGAGAAATTAAGTCCGATCCGATCACCAAGCAAGAATTAGAAGAACTTAAAAAGAAAGCGGGATCCTATGAGGCTTTGTTTAGTCGGAAATCCACTCAAATTAAAGCTCGAGGGATCGATCTTAGTACTTTAAAAGAAAAGGACTTTAAAGAGCTTCTACTGGACCACTATAGCTTTTTAAAGCGTCCCGTGTTTGATTCGGACTCACAGTTATTTGTAGGGACAGACAAGGGCAATTTAGAAGCTTTAAATGCTTATTTTGATAAAGAGTAAGTTTCAGCCCAGTCTAGTTTAGGTCAAAATGGCCGACTTAAAAAGAGTATGGTTTGTATTTTAAGACAAAACGGCATTAAAATAATGTAAAAACGGCGATTTTGCCTCCAAATGCGAAAGGGTCTTTTATTTGTGTGTATTGGGAGAGAAACAACCCATAAAACAAAATAAAATGTCAAACATTACAAAACCGCATTTTTTATTCGACGATTTTTTCACCAAAGATTGGTTTGAGAACGAACGTAACGTGAAGAGAACTTCTTCAATGCCGAAAGTAAATATTTTGGAAAGCGATACTCAGTACACCATTCAATTGGCTGCACCCGGTCTTAAGAAAGAAGATTTTAAACTTGATTTTAAGCAGGGACAGTTGTCCATTGCAAGAGAAGTGGAAGAAACTGAAAACTTGAGTGCAGAGCGTTACACACTCCAAGAGTTTACATACGCATCCTTTAAGCGCAATTTTACCCTTCCGAAATCAACCACGAAAGAGGATATCCAGGCTTCTTATGAAAATGGGATTCTAACCATTGCCATTGAAAAGAAACAGCCTGCAAAAATTGAGGCTTCGCAAATCGAAATTAAATAAAGCCAAATCATTTTTCATATTAAATTAAATCAATAATTGAAAAGCTCGGATCTCTTTAAAGGGATCCGAGCTTTGTTTGGTATGGGTAGTGCCTTTAAACGAAAGGAGTTTTAACTACTTTTGCGCTTACCGATTTGTTTCGAATCTGAATGAAGATTTCAGAATCGATTTTGGAATGAGCAATCTCTACGTATGCCAGTCCGATTCCTACTTTTTTCATAGGAGACATCGTACCTGAGGTTACTTTGCCAATGGTATTTCCATCCTTGTCAACCACAGGATAGTCATGTCGTGGGATGGCTTTTTCTTGCATTTCAAAACCCACGAGTTTGCGAGTGATTCCATTTGCTTTAAGTGCTGCAATTTTGTCTTTTGCCACGAAATCTCCTTTGTCTAGTTTTGTAATCCAACCTAGACCGGCTTCTAGAGGGGAGGTGGTATCGTCAATGTCGTTTCCGTAAAGACAAAAACCTTTTTCTAGTCTTAGGGTATCTCTCGCACCAAGACCGCAAGGTAGGATTCCAAATTCGCTTCCGGCTTCGCTTAAAGCGGTCCATAGAGCAACTGCGTCTTTGTTTTGGAAATAAAGTTCATATCCACCGCTTCCGGTGTATCCTGTATTGGAAATAATGACGTCTTTCACGCCGGCTACTTCTCCCTGTGTAAAACTATAGTAAGGTAGCGTAGAGAGATCTACTCCTGTTACCTTCTGCAACGTCTCTTTTGCTTTAGGACCTTGGATGGCGATGAGTGCCATCTGATCTGAAGCATTGGTAAGAGTAGCTTCAAACTGATTGTGTGATTGAATGTGTTCAAAGTCTTTTTCAATATTGGAAGCGTTCACTACCACAAAGTACTTTTCGTCGTTCATTTTATAGACAATAAGGTCGTCTATAATTCCACCTTCTGCATTCGGAAGACAGGTGTACTGCGCTTTTCCGTTTTCAATAAGCTCGAGGTTGTTCGTGGTTACTTTTTGAAGTAGGTCTTTCGCCTCTTTCCCTTCCACGAAAAATTGACCCATGTGAGAAACATCAAACAGTCCCACACTTTCTCTTACAGCAAAGTGTTCTTGGGTAAGACCCGAATATTGCACGGGCATTTCAAATCCAGCAAAGGGAACCATCTTCGCACCAAGCGAAACATGGGTGTCAAATAGGGGAGTTCTTTTCATTTTTAGTATTTGATTTTAGATATTTTCTTTAGAATGCTGCTTTTTTACGCAAGATGTTCCTTGTATTCGTTTAGAATGATTTTAAACCAAGGCGTAAAGTGATCGGGATGATCCTGAAGCTCCTTGTCTAAATCTTCCAAACTTACATAACGAACAGAGTCTACTTCTTCTTTATTTAACTTAAATTCACCCTCGTAAGTGCCGAAGAAGACATGGTCCAATTCATGCTCAGTGAGATCACCCCCTACGTTCGCTTTGTATAAGAAGTGAAATTTGGGTTCAATAGGAACCTCAATTCCTAGTTCCTCCACCAATCTTCTTTTGGCCGCCTCTTCATAGGTTTCTCCTACGCGAGGGTGCGAGCAGCAAGCATTGGTCCATTGACCAGGCGAATGGTATTTGGTAAGCGCTCTTTTTTGAAGCAGCATCCGGTTTTGATCGTCAAATAAAAACACAGAAAATGCACGATGCAAAATGCCCTGCTGATGAGCTTTTAATTTTTCCATCTGACCAATAACCTCATCCTCTGGAGTGATGAGTACAACGAATTCTTCCATACCGCACAAATTTACACAAATTTTTCTGCTTGCCCTAGTTTGAAAGAAGGCAAAGAGGCATAAGTGAGAGACAAATAAATGAAATAATACCCTTCAGAAATGAGATTTATAGGTTCATTTAGAGGGGTAGGGAAAACTTATTGGAATTGAGGGGCGATGGATTTTCTCGCCCCGTGTGATTTTTGTAATTTTGCCCCCTTAAACCCTGGTTGTTATGAATCTCAATTTTAAAGCGGATGTAAGCCCAAGTCTAAGGGAGGGAGTAAAAAATTATTTGATTGATATTGACGGTACCATTACCGAGGATATACCAAACGAACAGCCAGAAAGAATGACCACGTGCGAGCCTTTTCCCGATGCGGTGGAGCAGATTAACCGTTGGTTCGAAGAGGGGCATCAAATATGCTTTTTTACCTCTCGAACGGAGGATCAAAAAGAAATTACAAAAGAGTGGCTCGATCGCCATGGGTTTAAATACCATTCCATCCTTTGTGGAAAGCCTCGAGGAGGCAATTACCATTGGGTGGACAACCATATTGTTCGCGCGACGCGCTACGAAGGCAAATTCACGGATTTTGTCGAAAAAGAAGTAAAAATTCAAGTATTTAAAGACTAGAAATTAATGAAGATATTAGCAAACGACGGCCTTGATCCGTCTGGGGTTCAGGCCTTACAGGCCAAAGGATTTACAGTCCTAACCCAAAAAGTAGAACAAGATAAGCTGATAGAATATATCAACGATAACGATATTAAAGTACTTCTGGTGCGAAGTGCCACCAAAGTAAGACAACCGCTGATTGATCAGTGCGAGGGTTTGGAGATCATTGGACGAGGGGGAGTTGGAATGGACAATATCGATGTGGATTATGCGCGTTCCAAGAACATTCATGTGATTAATACGCCCTCGGCCTCGTCCGCCTCTGTGGCAGAACTTGTATTTGCACACCTGTTTTCGGGTGCGCGTTTCCTCGAAGATAGCAACCGTCAAATGCCTGTGTATGGAGATACGAAATTTGCGGAGCTAAAGAAAGCGTATGCGAAAGGGATCGAACTAAGAGGAAAAACCATTGGAATTATCGGCATGGGCCGAATTGGACAAGAAGTAGCTAAGATTGCACTAGGAATGGGTATGCGCGTGGTTGCAGCCGACAACAATGTGGGCCGCGCATCGATCAAAGTGAAGTTCTACAACAATCAATACATTAACGTGGACATTGAAACCGAACCTTTAGAATCGGTTCTTGAACATTCGGATTTCATTACCTTCCATGTACCTTCTCAAAAAGAAGGATATATGATTGGAGCAAATGAATTTGCCAAAATGAAGACCGGAGTGGCCATTGTCAATTGTTCTAGAGGGGGAATTATTGATGAGAACGCCTTAATCGAAGCTTTGAATACAGGAAAGGTCCTGTTTGCAGGATTGGATGTATTTGAAAACGAACCTACACCTTCTAAAGAAATTCTAACCCATCCGAAGATTTCTTTAACGCCCCATACAGGTGCCTCTACCTTGGAAGCGCAAGATCGAATCGGTCTTTCTTTGGCAGAACAAATCTGGAGCATCTTGCAAACGGAAGGGTAGTCAACGTTCGTCTTTTTGCATTCCAAGAGTGATTTCTCTGGGTTGTGATTCCTTTTGAGGAAGTACAGAGCAAAAAATACAGCTTATGTTAAAATATCGAAACCGCCTATATTTAGGCGGTTTCGATATTTTTACTTGGTTGATTCTAGATTAAGCTTTTTGTCTTAATAGATCTCTAATCTCGATCAGCAGTTCTTCTTGCGTTGGACCAGCAGGAGCAGCCGCTTCTTCTGGTTTTTGCAGTTTGTTTGCCCCTTTGATGATCCAGAAAAGAACCAGTGCTATACATAAGAAGCTGATGACAGCCGATAGGAAGTTCCCATAGGTTACACCATTCCAACTAAGCGATGCAATGTTTTCCGCTCCTGCTGCCTTGAGTGCAGGGTTAAGAAGTAGTGGCGTGATTACGTCATCCACTAAGGAAGAAACTATCTTTCCAAATGCAGCTCCAATGATCACCGCAACGGCCAAATCAATCACATTACCCTTGAATGCAAAAGCTTTAAATTCTTGTACAAATCCCATAGTTTATTTCTTTTTTAATTGTGTTACATCTACAAAAGTAAAAAAATAAATGATTTATTAACTATCTGTTTTCATTTCTTTTGAAAAATTCATAACAGCTAGAGTCTGATTTAAGGATTCCAAAGCAGGAAATTGAGTACCTGATCCCGTTGGCGAGGAGAAGAATCAATCAAATCGTTAAACGTTTGGTAGGGGTATGGAAAGGTGAGATGAAATTGATCTCTTTTCAGGGCGTCTGTAATCTTGGCCACAGGACTAAACACGGAATTAGGCATTTTCTTCCACACGTTTACCACCTGCTCTGAATAGGTCTTAACCTGCGATTCGGTTAAAGTGGATTTATTTAGTAAAACCTGAGCAATATGCGGATACATTCGAAAAGCCTTTTGTTTGGCGAGATCGGGTGTTTTTTGGAGGTTTAGTTCTTTAAGATACGCTGTTTTTAATCCTTGGAGCTCTTTTTGGAGTTCCACAGAAAGAGGAATGCTTTTGCGAAGGGGCAAATAATCAGTCGTAAGTAGAGCTTCCCATTGTTGCAAATAGGAATTTCTAAGGTTTTCACTGTTAGTAGTTTGAGCCTCCATTGGGAAGGGGATTAAAAAGAAAAGTCCGAAGAAAAATAGAGTCAATGT
The DNA here is from genome assembly GCF_054489265.1 of Chryseobacterium sp. A321. NCBI lineage: Bacteria > Pseudomonadati > Bacteroidota > Flavobacteriia > Flavobacteriales > Weeksellaceae > Chryseobacterium > Chryseobacterium sp. A321. Next base: position 1,552,449 of record NZ_JBTMWZ010000001.1, read on the forward strand.
TCGCATTGGATAAAAATAGAATTTTTTTTTGTATTTTTTCGCCGTTTTTTAATTTATGATATACACTCTACTTACGCCCACCTTTTTTGAAAAGGCAATTGTCTGGACCAACGATGTAATTTGGTCTTACGCTTTCATTCTATTATGCATTGGCACAGGACTTTATTTTAGCATTCGAACTGGATTTGTTCAAGTTCGATTTTTGCGAGATATGATTGGTCAATTGTTTAAGGAAAATTCGAACGAAAAAGGAGTCTCTCCTTTTCAAGCTTTTTCCATCGCCATTGCAGGTCGAGTCGGAACCGGAAACATTGCAGGGGTCGCGACAGCGATTGCAATGGGAGGTCCGGGCGCCGTGTTTTGGATGTGGATGATTGCGTTTTTAGGCAGTGCAACCGCCTTTGTGGAAGCAGTTCTAGGACAAATCTATAAAGAAGAAAAAAATGGACACTATCGAGGGGGACCTGCCTTTTATATTGAAAAGGGAATCGGTAAGAAATGGTATGCTGTACTTTTTGCCATCAGTACCATCTTTGCGTGCGCATTTTTTCTTCCCGGGGTTCAATCCAATAGTATTGCAGAGAGTATGTCCAGCGCCTTTGGCGTTGATAAATTTTGGGTCGGGCTTGCGGTCGTTTTTGGACTCGTATTAATTGTGATTGGAGATGTGAAACGTATTGGAAAGTTTGCAGAAATTACGGTGCCTTTTATGGCAGGGGCCTATATCTTAATGGCTGTGGTCATCATTGGATTAAATTTTGAAAGAATTCCAGAAGTTTTTAACCTTATTTTCAGTTCTGCTTTTGGAACTGAGGCTACCTTTGGAGGGATTGTAGGATCCGCCGTGGTTTGGGGAGTGAAGAGAGGGCTGTATTCCAATGAAGCAGGGCAAGGGACCGCACCGCACGCGGCTGCGAGCGCTGCCACCTCCCATCCTGCCAAACAAGGAATCCTTCAAGCATTTTCCGTTTACATCGATACTTTATTTGTCTGTACGGCTACTGCCTTTATTATCCTCTTTTCGGGGCTATACAACGTAGGAGATGGAGCAGGTGGGTTTTTAGTAAATAACCTTCCAGGCGTGGAAGAAGGACCGCTCTTTACGCAGGCTGCGATTTCTTCTTATTTCCCAAAGATAGGGCATGCTTTTGTGGCGATTGCTCTACTGTTTTTTGCATTCACTACTGTGCTTGCCTATTACTTTATCGCAGAGTCCAATCTCTATTATCTTCGAAAAAAGAAAATGAGCAAAGTGCTCTTATGGGGTCTTAGAATCTTATTCTTTGGTAGTGTTCTTTATGGAGCGGTAACCAGCGGGGGTACCGCCTGGGGTCTTGGGGATATCGGTGTTGGAATCATGGCATGGTTAAACATTATCGCCATCCTTATTCTACAGAAAAAAGCCTTTGTGACTCTCAAGGACTATGAAAAACAGAAGAAAGAAGGAAAAGATCCTGTCTTTGATCCTAAGAAGTTGGGAATCAAAAACACCACCGAGTGGTAAAATTTCTTTCCTTATAAACACAAAAAAAACTCCAGTCACGCTGGAGTTTTTTGTTCTTGGTATAGGAATTGAGGTCGCTTAATTGATCTCTACTCCGTTGTCAACCTCGATTTCAGGGTTTACAAAAGTAAGCTTCCCATCAGGCTTTTGCGTGAGCAGTAGCATTCCCTGGCTTTCGATACCGCGGATCTTACGAGGCGCTAGATTCAGGAGGATGCTTACTTGTTTTCCAACACATTCTTCCGGTGTAAAGCTTTCCGCGACTCCAGAAACGACCGTACGGATGTCAATTCCTGTATCGACCTTAAATTTTAAAAGTTTGTCTGCTTTCTCCACTTTCTCTGCCTCTAAAATGGTGGCGGTACGAATGTCCATTTTGACAAAATCGTCGTATGAGATTTCTTCTTTCATAGCACTTGCGTTAGGGTTGGTTTTGGTATTGCCTTTTTTGGTATTCTGAAGCTTCTGCATTTGCGCCTCTATGGCTTCGTCTTCTATTTTTGAGAAGAGAAGTGCGGGCTCACCTATTTCGTGTCCCTTCTCTAATAGTACGGAACGTAGCTCCTGCCATGGCAACTTCTCTAAATTGAATTGAGAGAGTAACTTCTGGGAAGTGAAAGGAAGGAAGGGTTCTGAAAGGTGCGCAAGAGCAGCCGCAATCTGGCTAGAGACGAAAAGAGTTTGCGCCGTTTTTTCCTCGTCCGTTTTAATGGTTTTCCAAGGTTCGTTCGTTTGAAGATATTGATTTCCAAAGCGAGCGAGATTCATAAGGGCGCTTAGTGCATTACGGAACTCGTAATTTTCTAAGAAATTTGAAATTTCTGATTTCGCTTTTTCAATCTCTTGAAGTTCCTCTGTTTTCGGTTCGTAAGCAGGAATTTTGCCTTCGTAATATTTATGGACCAGAACCGCAACTCGGTTAATGAAATTTCCAAAGATGCCGACTAGTTCTGAATTGTTTTTTGTTTGAAATTCTTTCCACGTGAAGTTGTTGTCTTTGGTCTCTGGAGCTGACGATAAAAGGGCATAGCGAAGGGTATCTTGCTGGTCTTTAAAATCCTCTAAGTACTCATGCGCCCACACCGCCCAATTTCGGGAAGTGGATATCTTTTCGTTTTCTAAATTAAGGAATTCAAAAGCAGGGACATTGGTGGGAAGGATGTAATCCCCGTGCGCTTTAAGCATGGAAGGGAAAATGATGCAGTGAAAAACGATGTTGTCTTTTCCAATAAAGTGCACCAGGTCACTTTGCTCACTTTGCCAATAGTCTTTCCAGTTTTTCCCGGTCTCATTCGCCCATTCTTGGGTAAATGAGATGTACCCAATAGGCGCGTCAAACCAGACGTAGAGAACTTTCCCTTCCGCTCCTTCTAAAGGGACAGGGACTCCCCAGTCTAAATCTCGGGTCATGGCTCTTGGACGAAGACCTTGGTCGAGCCAAGATTTTACTTGACCGTATACGTTGGATTTCCAATCGGACTTATGCCCTTTTAAGATCCACTCATCCAAAAAATCTTGGTATTCTTCCAAAGGAAGGTACCAGTTTTTTGTTTCTTTTAAAACCGGAACTTCGCCTGAAAGCATGGATTTTGGATCTAAAAGCTCACGAGGGGAAAGCGTGGAGCCGCATTTTTCACATTGGTCTCCATAAGCGCCTTCTTGTCCGCAATTGGGACAGGTGCCCACGATGTATCGATCGGCAAGAAACTCTCCTGCTTGGAGGTCGTAATATTGCTCGGAGGTTTCTTCTTGAAACTTGTCCTTATTATATAGTGTCGTGAAAAAATCTTGACTTACTTCAATGTGTTTTGGAGACGTGGTTCTTGAGTAGTAATCAAAAGAGATTCCTAATTGCTCCAAAGAGCTTTTCAAAATCTCATGGTATTTGTCCACGACGTCTTGAGGCGTAATGCCTTCTTTTTTTGCGCGTATGGTAATAGGGATTCCGTGTTCATCACTTCCCCCTATAAAGGCCACTTCTTTTCCTTGGTTTCGTTGAAACCTTGCATAGACGTCCGCGGGTATGTAAACACCAGCCAAATGTCCAATATGCAATGGTCCATTGGCATAAGGGAGAGCAGCGGTAATAAGTTTTCTTTGCGACATGCGATTTTCGTATTTCAGGCAAAGATAAGGTATCTTAAGACGGTTTTAAAATTTTCAAATAGAAGACTCTTAATTTTTTTTTTTTTAACAGAGTAGTGCTATTTTTCCCAAGTAACGTTAAGTTTTGGTTAAATGTTTGTTTAATGTTTTTCTATATGGTAAATATTATGCTAAAAATAAGATATTTTGTAAAATATTAAATATCAATCTTTTAATTTTATATTATTGACAAAAAACAGATAATTATCATAATTTTTTAACTTTATTTATATTAATGATTTGTTAATGTAATTTTGATTAAATTAGACCACTGATTCCTATGTATTCAGATTTCATACATGACCCAACCATGATTCACGAGATGAAAAACAATAGAATATTAATCCTTAAACTTTATATTTGTGAGAAACTATAGTACAGTTTTGAAAATTGCGCCCGCATTTTTGCTTGCTGGAACAATGCTACAAGGACAAACAACCGATACCTTGAAAGGGGATCGTGAGACCGCCATTGAGGAGGTTGTTTTGATTGGTTACGGACAACGAAAAAAATCAGATCTGACAGGATCGATTGTTTCTGTATCCGAGAAAGATTTTAATGGAGGTGCTACTTCACCTGAACAATTAATTCAGGGAAAAGCGCCCGGTGTTGCAATTACTGGAAACAGTGGAGCACCAGGGGCTGGTTCTACCATTCGTATTCGAGGGGGAGCTTCCCTTAATGCAAACAGTTCTCCATTAATAGTGATAGACGGTGTGCCACAGGACTTTAACGGAGTGTCTGGTGCCTCGGATCCACTTTCTTTAATTAACCCGAACGATATCGAGACCTTTGATATCTTGAAAGATGCTTCGGCAGCGGCCATTTATGGGAACCGTGCATCCAACGGGGTTATTTTAATTACAACCAAAAAAGGAAGAGGGGGTGCACTTCGAATCAATTTCTCCACAATGGCCTCCGTATCAACCAAAATGGGGAATGCGGATGTACTAAGTGCAGATGAGTACAGAACCTTCGTAAATCAAGTAGGATCAGATGCAGCGAAAGCTTTGCTGGGAACGGCTAATACGAATTGGCAAGACCTAATCTATCAGTCTGCATGGGGAACCGACAATAACCTTGCAATTTCGGGAGGTATTAAAGGACTTCCGTACCGTTTGTCCATTGGATACAATGAGCAGAACGGGATTGTGAAAACCAACGAGTTTAGAAGAACGTCCGTCGGGTTGAATTTAAACCCAAAATTCTTTGACAATCACTTAACCGTGAATGCAAGTATTAAAGGATCCTTCACAGACAACCGTTTTCCAAACGGAGGAGCGATTAACAACGCGATCTATTTTGACCCTACGCAGTCGGTCTACATGGACGATCCTCGTTTTGGAGGCTATTTCGAATGGCTGAATGCGGACGGTGGACTTAACACGGTATCGAATAGCAACCCAGTGAGTCAATTAAATGCGACGGTAAATAAGGGATCAGTGTATCGACTAATGCCAAGTATTCAATTAGACTATAAATTTCACTTCCTTCCTGATTTGCGATGGAACGTGAATTTAGCGTACGATTATTCAAAAGGATACGGAACTAACCGTACCGCAGGTTTAAGTGGAGCCGGTCGTGGATTTGACAGTGTAGGTCCTTACGAACAAGAAAAGAAAAACAAATTACTAGAGACTTACCTTAACTACGTTAAAACCATTACGTCTCTTGATACCAACATCGATTTAATGGCAGGGTATTCCTACCAAGATTTCTATCGTGAAAATCCTGCAGGGGTTTCTGTGAGAACCAACGTGGAAACAGGAGTAGCCGAATTAACTCCTTTTAGAGAGTATGCAGATCAACTGACACTACTTTCCTTCTTTGGTCGTGCCATCTTTACGATCTCCGATAAGTATATCGTAACGGGATCCATTCGTCGCGATGCTTCTTCTCGTTTCTACAACGGAACGACGGACAATTTATGGGGGAATTTCCCAGCGGCTGCTTTTGCATGGAAAATTAACGAAGAAAATTTCCTTAATGAGTCGAAAGTCGTTTCTAATTTGAAATTAAGATTAGGATACGGGGTGACAGGTCAGCAGGAAGTAGGAGGTTCTTATCCTGCATTCGCTCGTTACAATTTAAGTAACGATACGGCGGAGTATTTATTTGGAGATGCATTCTACCCAATGTACCGTCCACAACAATACAACCCGTACTTAACTTGGGAGAAAACCTTAACAAAGAACATTGGTCTTGATTTCGGATTCTTAAACAACCGCATTAGCGGTTCGGTAGATGTATTCCAGAAAGACACAGAAGATTTGATCGCTTATGTTCCAGAGGCTGCGGGTGGACTTAGTAATTACAACACCAAAAACGTGGGAGATATGACCAACGAAGGGGTGGAGGTAATTCTAAACTTCACGCCAGTGAAAACGGAAAATGTAACTTGGGATGTGAGTGTGAATGCAACGCATTACACTTCAGAGATTACGAGTCTTTCAGACCAAGTGGCTGCGGATTTCAAAATCCAAGTGGGAGGACTTTCCGGCGGAGTTGGAAACAACATTCAAGCGCACAGTGTAGGTCGCGCACCGTATTCTTTCTACGTCTTCAAACAACTTTACAACGACCAAGGAAAACCTGTTCCTGGAGCCTATGTTGACATAAACCAAGACGGAGTTATCAACGATAGTGATAAGTATTTTTACAAATCCACTACGCCGGATGCGCAGTTGGGATTCTCCACAAGACTTGCGGTTGGAAACTGGGATTTAAGTACTTCGCTTCGCGCTGTACTTGGAAATTACGTGTATAACAACGCGGCTTCCAATAGTTCCATGGCTTCACTTAGAACCAATGGCTATTTGCAAAACGTGTATAGCTCTACGGTGGATTATCAATTCCCACAATTAAACCTTTGGTCTGATACCTTTGTGGAGGATGCTTCCTTCTTAAGAATGGACAATCTTACTTTAGGGTATAACTTTGGTGAAGTATTTGGCAACCGTAGTAGTCTTCGTGTTTATGGTATGGCACAGAATGTCTTTGTGATTTCGGATTATACAGGAGTGGATCCTGAAATTTTCGGAAACATCGACAATGGATTCTACCAAAGACCGAAAGTGTATTCACTAGGACTTAATTTTCAATTTTAATTAATTTACAGACAGATGAAACTTTTTAATATAAAAGCCAAACGTATCGTAGTGGGAGCTCTAGGTCTTTTGCTGGCCTTTTCTGCAGCGTCTTGTATGAAAGATTTGGAAAGGGAACCTATCACAGATCCTTCTTCTACGAACTTATATACCGACTTTAACAATTACCATAGTCTTCTTGCGAAACTTTATGGCGGTCTAGCTGTAGGGGGACAAGAAGGAGGTGATGGAAATTCAGATATTGGCGGGATTGATGGAGGATTCTCCAGCTACATGCGTCAAATGTTCTACCACCAAGTGCTTCCCACAGACGAAGCGAAAATAGCTTGGCAAGATGGAACTTTGCCTCAGATGAATACACAGACTTGGACTGCGTCCAATGAATTTGTAGCCGCATTGTACTACCGTATCTACGGTGAGATTGCCTTTACCAATGAGTTTATTCGCAATACAACGGATGAAAGATTAGCCGCAAACGGAATTACAGGCGCGGATCTAGAGGAAGCGAAAACGATGCGTGCAGAAGCACGTTTCCTAAGAGCTCAATCTTACTACCACGCCCTAGACCTTTATGGAAACGTTCCTTTTGTGGACGAAAACTACATGTCCGGTGGCCCAGAAAAACCAGCAAGAATCGAAAGAGCTGCTTTGTTTGATTGGGTAGAGAGCGAACTTCTAGCGGTTCAAAATGACCTTAAGGAGCCAAGAAGCAATGTGTACGGAAGAGTAGACAAAGCAGCAGCTTGGGCTGTTCTTGCTAGACTTTACTTAAATGCAGAAGTCTATAAGGGAACCCCTCGTTATGACGATGTCATTACGTATACAGAAAAGATCATAAATGCAGGGTACTCTTTGAAGAAAGATGTTGTGGATGCAGTGGATTACGGATACCAAAATCTCTTTATGGCGGACAACCATTTGAACAACCCAGAGGTGATTTTTGCGATTAACTACGATGGAAACAAAACCAGAACCTTTGGAGGAACTACTTTTTTAGTGCATGCTGCCATTGGGGGATCGATGCCTGCATCTGACTTCGGTGTGAACGGAGGTTGGGGAGGTCTTCGTGTGACCAAACAATTTGTCGGGTTATTCCCAGAGGATGGATCGGACAGAAGAGGTCGTTTCTATACAAACGGACAATCTCTTGACATTTCTGAGATAAGCGATTTCAAACAAGGATACGCTTTTATCAAATACAAAAATATCAATTTCTCTGACGGATCTGCTGGATCGGATACGGGAGGTGATTTCGTAGATGCGGATCTGCCCCTTTACCGTCTTGGTGATGTATACTTAATGTATGCAGAAGCCACCGTAAGAGGAGGAAATGGAAACATCGGTCTTGCAAAAGAATATGTGAATCAGTTACGCACAAGAGCAGGAGCTACTCCTGTGGTAAGTCTTAACTTAGATTTCTTACTAGCCGAACGTGCCCGCGAGCTTTCTTGGGAAATGACGCGTAGATCCGACCTTATCCGTTTTGGTAAATTCACAGGTTCTAGTATGCTTTGGCAATGGAAAGGCGGCTCGAAAGAGGGAGCTTCCGTAGCGGATTACAGAAAACTGTATCCGATTCCAACGAACGACGTGATTGCCAACTCGAATCTTATTCAAAACGACGGTTATTAATTCGAACCCAAACGATAGTTACAATGAAAAAACAAACGATAATACAAAAGGGGTTACTCGCATTAGTGATGCTGTTAGGCCTAATGGCCTGCCAGGACCGAGAGGAACTCAACATAAGCAATGAAACGCCAGCCATATTGATGGACCTGAGTTCTGAATCTTTATTTTTAGATCAGAATTTCCCAGACAATCCGGCGCTCAACGTTTCTTGGCAACAAGCGAAATATACGCAGCCTACGGAAGTGAAATACAAAATTGAAGCTTCGACTACAGAGGGGTTTGAGGAGGCCTATACCCTTGGAACGGTGACCGGATCCATCCGAACCGTTACCTACACGGTTTCAGAAATGAACAAAGCGGCTCAAACTCTGGGAATTCCAGCCGGAGAAGAAGGAACTATGTATTTAAGAGTGTCTTCTTACATTGGCGACGGTGGTGAATACCTATCTGTACTTTCCAACGTGACGCATCTAACCATTACGCCGTACAATTTGGTGTATCCAACCTTCTACCTCGTTGGAGACGCCTCGTATGTGGGATGGAGTGCAGGCGACGCACAGGAGCTATACAAATCGGAAAGCAAGTCGATTATCTATACGTATATGGAAAAAGACAAAGGCTTCCGTTTCTTAGGTCAGAAAGACTGGAACCCAATAAATTATAGTATTGATTTAGCCGGAACCAAAGACGGGTATCGTTACTTTAAACAAGTATCCGATAACCTCGTTCAAGACGGTGAGGAAAACATGAAATTCACCCAGGACACCGGGATTTACAAAGTAGAGATCGACGCTGCAGCAGGCGTACAGTCTCTAACCGTTGAAGCCTCTCCTGTAAAAGGATTTGATTTCCCAGTAATTTATTTAGTAGGTAGTGTAAATGCATGGGCTGCAGAAACAGCACTTCCTATGGCAAAGGTTTCTGCCGGTGTTTATACAATTGATATCACGCTTGCGGACAACGAAGAGTTTAAATTCCTCGGCCAACAATCTTGGGGTGATTTAGAGTGGGCGAACATCCTTAAGGACAACGCGGGGCACTCTGGATTCCTAGGACCGAAAGGAGACAATGGAAACATCCAATTCTCTGGCGGTGGAGCAGAGTACACGATCACTGTGAACCTCAAAGCAGGTACTTATACAATTGTTGCTAAATAATAAATAGAGAAGAACAATATGAAAACGATATTTAAATTTATAGTTCTCGCTTTGGTATTTCCAATCGTCTTTCAGGCGTGTCGGGACGATGAGTTCACCCTGGGCGAGAAAGAGCCTAGTTTTGAGCTCTACAATACAACCCTCGCGAGCAATGTTTTATACCCTACTATGGAAAATAACAGTTTCCGTTTGGTTTGGGACAGCAGTTTAGGCGGTGGAAATAGCTACGTAGTAGAACTTTCTAGCGCAGAGGACTTTAGTACAAAAGTAGAATTAGGTAGTTCCGATACCACGAGTTTAACCACTACGATTGGAGCCTTAAACGAAGCGGCGATTGCCGCAGGTTTACACCCGTACGAAAGCCAGAAGGTGTTCTTTAGAGTGGTTTCTGGATCGAATGTGTCCAATGTGATTTCAACAGACCTTACCACTTATCCCACGGCGAAACCAATCCTTACAAGTCCTAGCGCAGGAGCTGAATTTGTACTGGATATTAAAGCTCCCGATGAAATTGCAACGACAGTTACCTGGAGTGATTATGCCTACGGTACCAAGGTAGACTACCTGGTGGAAGTGGCCCTTGCAGGTTCTACGGACTATGTAGCTGCTGGAACTGTAGCCGATGCGACGAGTTTAGCGCTTACAAACAGGGAGTTCAATGATGCCTTAATGAAGTTAGGACTTTCTCCAGACGTATCTGCAGAGGTTGACCTTCGCGTTTCTGCGAACACAAGCTCTGTAGGAGGAACTTTACTTGCCGTTTCTGCACCGGTTAAGATTACGGTAACTCCGTACGTAGCCTATAAGGATTTATTCCTTGTGGGAGAAGCCGTCGAGGCAGATTGGAGCACTAACAATAACAACCATCCGCTTTACCGAGATTCTGAGAATGTAAATAAATTTTATTACACAGGGTATTTTAAGGCCGGTGGATTTAAAGTTCTTGAGCAGTTAGGGGACAATACTTGGCATCCTCAGTGGGGAGTAACCAATGGAGTAGTTCATCCGAGCAATCCAGACGGTACCAATGAGCCAGGAACCTTCGTGATCCCTACGGCTGGATTCTACACATTTGAGCTGGATATTCGTGAGAAAACGTATAGCATTGAAGCGTACACAGGCGCGCAAAAAATCTATCCTGTTATGGGGATTATTGGACACAGTACGGCTCTAGGTTGGGATGCTCAAACCGCTATGGTTAACTCTACCTTTGATGTACACCAGTGGAGTATTACCGATATAAGTCTTTCTGTGGGTGAATTCAAATTCAGAGCGAACGACAGTTGGGACGACAGCTGGGGAAGTTCTAACCCTATCTCAGGCGTTGGTCTTTATGGAGGACCGAACATTCCTGTGAATGAAGCGGGCGTCTATGACATCTTTTTCAATGACTTAGACGGTCGATACATACTGATCAAAAAATAGGGGAGAAATCTTTCTGTTAAAAATGAAAAACTGTTGCTTTTAGCAGCAGTTTTTTTTATCTTTCATGTTCATTAAAAAATCTATAATGCATAAATTAAATCTGAGCATCGTGGCTTTGCTTCTTGGAGGTATATCCCTTCATGCTCAAACACTTAAATCACCAAACGGAGAGTTTGAAATGAATTTCAAGCTGAAAGAAGGTGTGCCTTATTACCATTTAAAATACAAAGGGGAAACGGTCGTTGAAGATTCAAAATTAGGACTCAGACTTTTCGATGACAAAGGAATTGAATTTGCAAGTGCCATTGATAAGAATTCTTCTAGTCCCACGGACCTTCTAAGTAGTTTCGAGAAAACGGCAGAAAAAACGGATTCGAAGAACGAAGTATGGAAGCCTATTCTTGGAGAGAAAAAGGAGTATGTGAACCATTACAATGAACTTGCCGTTACGCTAGATCAGCCTGCAAACAAGCGCCACATCGTAGTAAAGTTTAGACTTTTTAACGACGGACTCGGTTTCCGTTATGAGTTTCCAGAACAGGAAAATCTAAATTATTTCCGTTTAAAAGAAGAGGACAGTGAGTTCGACCTACCTTGGGACACCAAAACGTGGTGGATTACGGGAGATTACGATTCTCAAGAATACAAATACATGACCACCAAACTCTCAGAGATTCCTGCTCGTTGGGCGACTTCTTTTGATAGCAATGCGTCACAAAAACCGGTGGAAAATTCGGTTCAATCTCCGGTCATGTTGAAAAAAGAAGGAAAAAATCCACTTTATTTGAACATTGCGGAAGCTGCGGTGATTAACTATGCCGCTTCCCATTTGGAAGTAGACGCAAGTGAATTTAAATTCAAAACCCATTTGACTCCGGATGCGCAAGGCGTAAAAGGGTATTTACAGACCCCGGCCGTGTCACCCTGGAGAACGGTGATTGTATCGGACAAAGCAGAAGAGGTTTTAGAATCGAAAATGCTTTTCAATTTAAACGAACCTACCGCTTATACAGATACCTCGTATATCAAGCCTACGAAGTACATGGGCGTATGGTGGGAAATGATTATTGGAAAGTCCAACTGGGCGTATTCCACGGCTAAAAATGTTCATTTAGGCAAAACCGATTTCTCTAAATTGACACCGAATGGCAACCATGCAGCCAACACCACGAAAGTAAAAGAGTACATTGATTTTGCGTCTAAACATGGATTTGATGCCCTTTTGATTGAAGGATGGAACGAAGGATGGGAAGATTGGTTTGGAAATTCCAAAGAATATGTTTTTGATTTCATTACTCCTTATCCTGATTTTGACATTGACGAACTCAATTCGTATGCCCATAAAAAAGGCATGAAGCTTATGATGCACCATGAAACTTCAGGTTCGGCTACGAATTATGAACGTTGGGCAGACAAGGCCTTCGCCCTAATGAACAAATACGATTATCCTTCTGTGAAAACAGGGTACGTGGGAGATATTATTCCTCGTGGAGAGCATCATTATTCTCAGTGGACCAACAACCATTACATCCGAATTGCGGAGAAGGCAAACGAATATAAAATCATGGTGAATTCACACGAAAGTGTGCGCCCTTCAGGACAAAGCCGTACCTACCCGAACTGGGTGGCTGCGGAGGCCGCTCGAGGAACTGAGTATGAGGCTTTCGGTGGAAACGATCCTGAGCATCAAACCATTTTGCCATTCACTCGTTTCATGGGAGGGCCGATGGATTACACGCCTGGAATCTTCCAAACGCAACTTAACTACTATTTTCCAAACGATACTCGTTTTGTAAAAACCACGTTGGCCAAGCAATTAGCTCTTTATGTGGTGATGTATTCTCCACTTCAAATGGCAGCGGATTTACCGGAAAACTACGAAAGACACCTGGATGCATTCCAGTTTATAAAAGATGTAGCTGCGGATTGGGACGATACGAAAATTCTGTCGGCAGAGCCGGGAGATTATATCCACACGGCTAGAAAAACCAAAGGAAAAGACCAGTGGTTTGTCGGAGGGGTAACAGACGAAAACGCAAGAACCTTCACTGTGGATTTCTCTTTTCTTCCTAAGAACAAGAAATACGAAGCGGTTATCTACAAGGATGGAAAAGATGCGGATTACATTACGAATCCCCAAAGCTATGAGATTGTGAAAAAAACAGTCACAAGCAAGACAAAACTTCCTATTCATTTGGTGAGAAGTGGCGGATATGCCATTTCTGTGAATCCGATTCAATAAATTCCATTTTGCAATGAAAGGCGCCGTAAGTAGCGTCTTTCATTTTTTAATTCCGATTTAGATTATGAAAAAATTATCCCTCCTTTTTCTTTTGCTTTCCTTTAGCCTCACCCTGGCTCAACTCAAAAAAGTGGAACCCGCTTTTTGGTGGAAAGGCATGGAAAACACAGACCTGCAGATTCTCCTTTATGGCCCCTCCATAGCGAATCAAACCCTTGAACTTTCAGGCGGTTTAAAACCAAAAGCGGTTGAGAAAGTCGAAAACCCGAACTACCTTTTTGTGACAATTGATACAAAAGAGGTTCTAGGAGACGATTTTAAAATTACATTGAAAGAAAACGGAAAAGTAAAAAGTACGTACAAATACGAACTGAAGACCCGAAAAGAAGGCTCCAAAATGCGCAAATCGTATACCTCTGCCGATGTGATGTATTTGATTATGCCGGATCGATTCGCAAATGGCGATCCTTCCAACGATTCGCAAAAGGATTTGATTGAAAAAAGCAATCGCAATGCTCCTGGAGGACGTCACGGTGGAGATTTAAAGGGCATTCTTAATCAACTCGATTATTTAGAAAACCTAGGCGTGAGCGCCCTTTGGCTGACGCCCGTGAATCAAGACAATGAGAAAGGGTATTCCTACCATGGATACGCTCAAACGGACCTTTATAAGATTGACGCTCGGTACGGGAGTAACGAGGATTACAAAAAACTCTCTCAGGAACTTAACAAACGCGGTATGATGCTCGTTCAGGATTATGTGACCAACCACTGGGGAATTTCTCATTGGATGATTCAAGACCTACCGGAACAAAATTGGATTCATCAGTTTAAAGACGGAGAAGGGCGCTATGGATTTAAACGCTCCAACTACCGAATTACTTCACAAATGGATGGGAATGCATCGGAAGTGGACCGAAATGGAGCTCTCAACGGGTGGTTTGATACCACGATGCCCGATTTAAATCAAGCAAACCCCCGGTTGCTAACGTATTTGACGCAGAATGCCATTTGGTGGATTGAATATGCAGAACTTGGAGGACTTCGAGTGGATACGTATCCCTACAATAACAAAGAAGCGATGGCGAAGTGGGCAAAAGCCCTCACGAATGAATATCCAAACCTTAACATCGTAGGAGAAGCCTGGATGCAATCGCCAGCGCACATTTCGTATTGGCAGAAGGATTCAAAAGTAGGGGAAATTGATCAGTACAACTCTAATTTACCCTCGGTAATGGATTTCGCTCTTTATACAGAGCTGCCTTCTGCTTTGAAAGGACCGGCGTCATGGGACAAAGGAATGATGCAGATTTACAATTCCTTAAGCAATGATTTTCTTTATCCCGATGTAAATAACCTTTTGGTCTTTTTTGAAAACCACGATACGGAAAGACTTAATGAAATTTTCGGTGGAGATCCCGCCTATTATAAACTTGCCTTAAGTCTCATTTCAACCGTTCGAGGAATTCCTCAAATTTACTACGGTTCTGAAATAGGGATGCGCGGAGAAAAATCAAAAGGAGATGCGGACATTCGTCGTGATTTCCCTGGCGGATGGGCGAGCGATACGCAAAATGCCTTTACGGAATCTACACAGACACCCGAGCAAAAGGAATACTACGCATTTACCAAAAAGCTTCTCAATTGGCGTAAATCCGCCGAGGTGATTCATTCCGGAAAAACCACGCATTATATGCCTACGGAAGAGGTTTATGTCTATTTCCGGTATACGGATAACAAGAAAGTAATGGTGGTACTAAATAACAACGAAAAACCTGTCGATTTATCCTTAGCGCGCTTTAAGGAAAGTCTCGAGGGGATTCGTAGCGGAAAGGATGTGCTTTCTGAAAAAACCTTCTCCATTTCTCCTGATCAAACCCTTACGGCCCCTGCTAAAAACGCGCTTATATTAGAACTAAACTAGAGCTTATGAAACCCTTTTGTTTTATCCTTATCCTTTTTCTAAGTTCCACGCTTAGCGCTCAGTCTTCTATAAGTAAAGAAGCACAAAAAGAAAAAGAAGTGGGAGTCCTTTTGGACCGCTTTCATAAAATGGCAGCAGAGGCGAATTTTCAGGAGTACTTTAAACTCTTTGCTAAGGACTCTGAGTTTATCGGTACAGACGCCCTAGAAACCTGGAACAAAGAGGAATTTATGGCCTATGCGAAGCCTTATTTTGATAAGGGCAGAGGATGGAGCTATTTTCCCCTTAAACGAACGATACACCTAAGTGAAGATTCCACGTGGGCTTGGTTTAGTGAGGTGCTCGAGAGTCACTATGGGCTCTGCCGAGGTTCAGGGGTCTTGGAATGGCAACAGGGGGAGTGGAAACTTCGTCAGTATGTGCTTAGTTTGACCGTGCCTAATTCGGTGGCCGATCAAGTGGTGGAAATAAAATCGTCACAAGAAGCGCTGCAAAAGGAAAAACTTAAGTAAATTTGACTTCCTTAGTCAATGATAATAATTAGTCTTTATGTCCAAATCTATAAAACCAAACCTGTCCCTTGCTCAGATTATTAACATGAGTATGGGATTCTTAGGAATCCAAATGGCCTTCGGCCTTCAAAATGGAAATGCCAGTCGTATTCTACAAAGCTTTGGTGCGGATGTGCACCATTTGTCCTGGTTCTGGCTAGTCGCTCCGATTACGGGCTTAATTGTTCAACCCATCATTGGCCATATGGGCGACCATACTTGGAGCGAAAAATGGGGCAGACGCAAACCCTATTTCTTAATAGGAGCCATTTTGACTGCCGTAGGACTTGTCTTACTTCCTAATTCCGCTTCTGTAGGGGTGTTTTTAGCAGCAGGAGTGCTGCTTTTTGCGGTTCTCTTCCTCGCACTAATGGATGCATCCATTAACGTGGCGATGGAACCCTTTAGAGCTTTGGTAGGCGATATGCTTCCCAAGCACCAAGGAACCATTGGCTTTTCGGTTCAAACCATTTTGATTGGAATTGGTGCTGTGATTGGCTCTAACATGCCCTTATGGTTAACAAAACTGGGGGTTTCCAATGTCGCCGCAGAAGGATTTGTTCCTAATTCTGTAATCTACTCCTTTTATGTAGGAGCGGTTATTCTCATTCTTACCATTCTCTATACCATTTTTACCACAAAAGAATACTCCCCAAAGGAGTTCGCTTCCTTTTCGAAAGAGGTTGAGGTTTCGCTGGAAAAACCTAAATTTTCAGATATCGTGAAGGATTTTACAAAAATTCCTCCTCTCATGAGAAAACTTGGACTCGTTCAGTTCTTTTCCTGGTTTGCGCTCTTTACGATGTGGGTTTATACGACAAGTTCCATTGCCACTCATCATTTTGGGCTTTCGCCCTCTGATGCCTCGTCTGCCGAGTTTAATGAGGCTGGGAATTTAGTAGGGGTACTCTTTGGGTATTACAATCTATTTGCCATTGGATTTGCTTTTTTACTCACTCCACTGGCAAGGAAAATTGGGAAGAAGCAAACCCATGCCCTTGCCCTGTTTTTTGGAGGATTAGGACTTATCTCCATGTATTTCATTAAAGACCCAGGGTATTTGTGGATTTCCATGATTGGGATCGGGTTTGCTTGGGCAAGTATTTTGGCTATGCCTTACTCGATGCTTATTCATGCCATTCCGCAGCACAAAATGGGTGTGTATATGGGAATCTTCAATTTTTTCATTGTCCTTCCTCAGATCGTGAACGGAATTATTGGTGGACCGATTGTGAGCTCGTTTTTTGGAAACCATACCATGGGCTATCTAATGGTGGGAGGGATTGCGATGTTCGTTGCCGCCGCTTGTTCCTTAAGCTTAAAAGGAGTAGGAAAGGAAGGGGAAATTGAGAATTCTGTAGAGCTTTCCTAAGAGAAAAAGCTCCCTTTTTTCGTACTCATAAGATTTGTTAAACTCCGGTATTTCTTTGGTTTTGAGTGAAATCGGTCGTAACTTTCCTATGTTCCTTTCGATAAGACAATCCCTTGTTTTAGGGGGTCTGGGAGGGGAAGTAGATAGAGTTTAACAATTAAAATCAAAGGTATGAGTTTATTAGGTGGAAAAGTAGCGCTTGTGACGGGCGCAGCCTCTGGAATTGGAAAAGCAATTGCAGAAATTTACGCCAAAAACGGTGCGAAAGTAGTGGTCTCTGACATTGATTCCAGAAGTGGAGAGACCTTTGTGGAAGAATTAAAGGCCCAAGGGGCTGAGGCCTTATTTGTGAAGGCCAACACGGCGGACGCAGGTGAGGTTGAGCAGCTTGTTGAAAAAACAGTGCAACATTTTGGTCGTCTTGATATTGCTTGCAACAATGCGGGAATCGGTGGCGAACTAAACCCTACAGGGGATTTGAGTTTAGAGGGTTGGAAAAAAGTCATTGACATCAATCTAAACGGTGTGTTTTACGGAACTAAATTCCAGATTAATCAGATGCTTAAGAACGGAGGAGGAGCCATTGTGAACATGGGATCCATCCATAGTATTACGGGTGTTTTGGGATCGAGCGCTTATGCAGCGGCTAAGCATGGAGTCTTAGGCCTTACCCGAAGCGCAGGTTCTGAATATGCCTCGAAAAATATTCGAATTAATGCAGTGGGCCCAGGGTACATTGATACGCCGCTTTTGGATTCTCTAGATTCACAGACCAAAGCCCTGCTCGTAGAGAAGCATCCTCTAGGTCGTTTAGGGAATGCGCAGGAAGTGGCCCAATTTGTACTGTTTTTAAGTTCCGATCTTGCCACGAACATCAATGCAGGGTATTATGCAATTGACGGCGGGTATACCGCTCTTTAAAGCTTAAATCACATTCTCAGGAAAGGCTTTTGCCTTCTCCGGAGAATGTGATTTTTAGATTCTTTTATATCTTTAAAGAAATTCACTGGTATTTTTCAATAAACTCCTTTAAGGTCGGAAGTTCACTTTTTTCAATCGGTTTTCTCGAAGTAAGTAGCGTGATTGTATCGTGGGCTTTAAGTAGGTCTAAAAAGGGAAGAGAATTAGGATTCGCTTCTAACTCCTCCCGGTATAGCATCGAGAACTCTTCATAAGAAACTTCCTCCTTATGGTAGGACTGCCTTAAGGCGGTCGTAGGAGAAATTTCTTTGGCCCAGTAATCAATTTGGGCATCGGATTTTTTGAGGCCTCGAGGCCACAATCGATCCGCCAGCACCCGAAACTCATCCTGCGGTTCGACATCGTCATAGGTTCGTTTGGTTCTTATTTTCATTTTGTCTTACCTTTTGCTGTTATCTTTACGAAAGTTACGATTTTGATTTTAAAAAGGAAATCACGCGAGGAACTTTCTTATCGTAGGTCAATGCACCGCAAGGATCCATTGCGCATCTTTGCAGTACCAAATTAACCTATATACATACATTATGAAATCAACAATTTTTAAAGCAGACTCTAGAGGAATGGCTGACCACGGATGGCTTAAGAGTTTTCATACGTTCAGTTTTGCGAATTATTACAACCCAGAGAGAATGAGTTTTGGCGCTTTGCGCGTACTCAATGACGATACCGTAACTCAAGGGATGGGTTTTGGAACTCACCCGCACCGAGATATGGAAATTATTTCCATTCCTTTAGAAGGAGATCTTGAGCACAAAGACTCGATGGGAACCAAGGCGGTTATTCGCAAAGGTGAAATTCAGGTGATGAGTGCCGGGACGGGAATAATGCACAGTGAGTACAATAAAAATGCAAACCAACCTGTTAAATTCCTTCAAATTTGGATCGTACCTAATAAGATGGGGGTGACTCCTCGATACGATCAAATCAACATTGAGAAAGAGGCAACGCCGAATGAATTTCAACAAATTCTTTCTCCAAGTCCAGAGGACGCGGGGGTTTGGCTTCACCAAGATGCTTGGTTCAATCTTGCAAAATTTTCAAGTGGAACTTCTAGAAAGTACACCTTAAACAAAGAAGGAAACGGCGTTTTTGTCTTTGTGCTCAAAGGAAGTGCGAAGATTGGAGATATCGAACTTTTAGAAAGAGATGCCGTAGGACTAGAATCTTTACTTGATTTTGAATTGGAAGCACTTGTGGATTCAGAAATCCTTCTAATGGAAGTACCTATGCAATTCTAATAGGAGTTAAATCACAAACTAGTGACTAAATAATAAGCCGTCTCGATACGTAATCGGGACGGCTTATTACTTTAGCTTCGCATTAGAGTAGTCTTAAGCCTTCTTTTTGGGAAAAAGCTTTTTTCCAAATCCGAGAACGAGGACCATTAGGGTTCCCGCTACAATCCCCAATAGAAATTGCTTTATCATGGCCGGTATCTCTGGAAAGAGGTGGTGGATAAATTCCACATTGTGATCGAAGATTCCTCCAGAAACAAGCAGTAAGGCAATGGTTCCAATGATACCAAGTGCCTTGATTACGATGGGTAGAGCTTTGACTAAAATTTCACCGAATGTTTTAAAGATTCCTTCGCCCTCCGATCTTTTGATCAGCTTGTAGCCCACATCATCCATTCTGACAATCACAGCCACGATGCCGTACACGCCAAGGGTCGCTATAATGGCAACAACGGAAACCGTGATGATTTGAATCATTAAGGACTGATGTAAGACCGTTCCTAGTGCAATTATGACAATTTCAATCGACAATATAAAGTCTGTAGATACTGCCGATTTGATTTTCGCTTTTTCGTTCTCAGAGTTGCTCGCGTCTTGTTCCTCGATGACCTCCACAGCCTTTTTAGATCGGTGAAAAAGAAACTCTACAATTTTCTCCATTCCTTCGTAGGCAAGATAGAGCCCTCCAAAAATGAGGATCACGGTGATAGCAGGAGGGTAAAGTGCTTGAAGGACAAAAGCAATGGGAACAATAATGAGTTTGTTCACAAAGGATCCTTTCATAATAGAAAGGAGTACAGGCACCTCCCGTGAGGAGAGGAATCCCGTTGCCTTTTCTGCATTGACCGCTAAGTCATCGCCAAGGATTCCTGCGGTTTGTTTGGTTGCTACTTTGGAGGCGACGGCCACGTCGTCCATTAATGCTGCGATATCGTCAAGTATTGCGAAAAATCCGGATGCCATAAATTTGAATATGTGCAAAAATAACTTTTTCTTGGGAAATTAGTTTACAAAACCTCGCAAAACACTTCTAAAATCCAGGGTTCCAAATTCAAAGTGGATTAATTGCCGTAATTATTTTTTAATGAGCCTAAAAACCCTTATTTTCGCAGAAGTAAAATTTAAGAGTTTTGAATCAGTCTCCATGCTATTTTCAGTCGGTGAAATTCCATACGAATGAGTCATGCATATGTGCTGAGTAAAAAATGACGCCGATGGTCTTAGGATAGTCGGCTTTTTTATTTAAGGTACCTGAACACAGGGCAGGTTCAAGAATCCTGATTTTAGATGAATTTAGTAACTTTAATGCGTCCTTTCAAAAAAGCAAAGGCGAGAAAATGAGCATTTAATATGAGCAATACGTACAAATCCGCAGGTGTAGACAAAGAGGAAGGGTATAAAACAGTAGATAAGATTAAGTCTGCAGTCGCAAGTACCCACAATAAAAATGTCCTTAACAATTTAGGAAGTTTTGGAGCGTTTTATGAAATTGCCGGGTATAAAAATCCAGTCTTAGTATCGGGTACCGACGGAGTCGGAACCAAATTAAAAGTGGCCTTAGATACAAAACAGTACAGTTCCATCGGCATTGATTGTTTCGCGATGTGTGCAAACGATATTGTATGCCACGGTGCGAAACCTTTGTTTTTTCTCGATTACCTCGCTTGTGGGAAGCTCGACTCGGAGGTAGCTGCAGAAATTGTCATGGGAATGGTCCATGCTTGCAAAGACAATGAATGTTCCCTAATTGGAGGAGAAACCGCAGAAATGCCAGGTATGTACCAAGTAGGAGACTACGACGTAGCAGGATTCTGTGTAGGGATTGTGGAAAAAGATGAAATTATTGACGGCTCCGCTATTAAGCGTGGGGATAAAATTATTGCCTTGCCGAGTTCAGGATTTCATAGCAATGGGTTTTCACTCGTTCGAAAAGTATTTCCAGACTTCCATGAAACCTTTGAAGGGAAGCCTTTGCATGAGACACTTCTAGTCCCAACCAAACTTTATTACCAATCCATCAAGACCCTTCGCTCTGAACTTGCGTTATGTGGAATCGCTCACATTACCGGTGGGGGACTTATTGAAAACGTACCTCGCATCATTCCAGAAGGATTGTGCGCTCGCATTGAGGAGAATTTGATCCAAGTGCCAAGCGTAATGTTAGAGTTAGAAAAACGAGGCGGAATTGAGCGCCTAGAAATGCACGGTACCTTTAATATGGGAGTGGGCATGGTCGTTGTAGTGGATCCTAGTTTAGAATCGAAGGTGCTTGAACTCCTTCCCGATTCGTACACAATTGGAGACATCACAGAAGGCACTGAAAAAATTGATTTGGTTTTTGGAAACCAAAAGGCATAATGAAAAATATAATCGTACTGGTCTCTGGAGGAGGAACCAATTTAGAGCAAATTCTTAAATGCATTGAAACGGGTGAAATTTCAGGGGCAAGAGTGAGTCGTGTGATTGCGGACCGGGACTGCTACGCATTAAAAAGAGCGGAAAAATGGGGAATAGAATCCTTTATTGTACCGCGCGGAGAAGAACTCAGCGAAAGAGTGAGTGAACTCATTCCTGAAAAGACGGATCTTATTGTATTGGCAGGGTTCTTGTCCATACTGAGCAAAGAATTTTGCGAGCGTTTTGAAAGGCGCATCATCAATCTTCATCCCTCCCTTTTGCCTAGGCATGGAGGCGCAGGTATGTGGGGGCCAAAAGTACATCGGTCTGTCCTAGAATCTGGCGACAAAGAAAGTGGGGCCTCTGTTCATTACGTGAGCCCAGAGGTCGATCTAGGAGAAGTCATTCTACAAGAAGCCTTTGCTCTGGAGCAGGGAGAGACTCCTGAATCTTTGGCTGAGAAAGTACATGCGGTTGAGTACCGAATCTTTCCTTTGGCCATTCAAAAGGTTTTAAACCAAGAACGAAAGTAAAATAGAGAAACTATCTTATTAAAAGTAAATATTGAATCGAATGAAAAAACGCGCGTTATTAAGCGTCTCAGACAAAGGGGGACTCGTAGAGCTTGCTCAATTTCTAGAGGCGAACCAGTACGAACTTATTTCCACAGGAGGAACTTTTAAATTTTTGAGTGAGGCAGGACTTCATCCGATCGGCATTGAAGAGGTGACCGATTTCCCTGAAATGCTAGACGGAAGAGTCAAAACTCTGCATCCTAAAGTTCACGGAGGCCTACTCGCGGTTCGTGACAACAAAGAACATATGCAAACGGTGATCGACCATGAAATTGGTCTGATCGACCTCGTGGTAGTGAATTTGTATCCGTTTTTTCAAAATGTAAACAAGGACATTTCTCTAGCAGAGAAAGTAGAATTTATTGATATTGGAGGTCCCTCTATGCTTCGTTCGGCTGCGAAAAACTTCGACAGTGTGACGGTTTTGACGGACACTGCGGATTACGCAAGGGTAATGGAGCAAATTGCTTCTAAGGGAAATACCACGCAAGACACGAGAAAAGAATTGGCAGGAAAGGTGTTTAATTTAACCTCTGCGTACGATGCAGCCATCGCAAGTATGCTACTGGACGACCCGTCCCCAGCTTATTTAAATGCATCCTATCAAAAAGTAGCCGATCTTCGCTACGGAGAAAACCCTCACCAAGCGGCGGCCTATTATGTGTCGACCTTTGAAAATGGGGCGATGAAAGATTTTAAGCAGTTGGGAGGAAAAGAACTTTCGTTTAACAATCTGCGCGACATGGATCTTTGTTGGAAAGTCGTTCAGGAATTCAAGGACGAGAAAGCGTGCTGCGCCGTAAAACATTCCACTCCTTGCGGGGTGGCTGTAGGAGAGTCGGCAGTGGATACGTATAAGAAAGCCTTTGAATGCGATCCTGTTTCCATTTTTGGAGGGATTGTGGCCATGAATTACAAAGTGGATAAAGCCACAGCAGAGGAACTTAATAAGACCTTTTTAGAAATCGTGATGGCCCCTGAGTTTGACTCAGATGCACTTGAGGTTTTAAATCAAAAGAAAAATTTAAGAGTCATTCAAATTACCAATCCACTTGTGGATCAAAAAACATGGGTGAAGATCGACGGAGGAATGTTAATACAAGACACCGATTCCAGCTTCTCTCAGGATTTAGAGGTAGTGACTGTATTTAAGCCCTCAGAGGAGCAGAAGAAAGCACTTCTTTTTGCTCAAAGAGTGGTTAAGTATGTAAAATCCAATGCGATTGTGGTTTCGAACGGAACCCAGGCCTTAGGCATTGGCGGCGGGCAAGTGAATCGAATCTGGGCGACAGAACAGGCAATCACGAGAGCGAAAGAAAAATTCGACGGAGAACTTGTTTTGGCTTCGGACGCCTTTTTCCCTTTTAGAGATGTCGTAGATTACTGCGCTAAGATGGATATTAAAGCGATGATTCAACCGGGTGGAAGTTTGAGAGATGAAGAAAGCATCGAGGCTGCCAATGAACATAGCATTCCGATGGTGTTTACAAAAATGCGCCACTTTTTGCATTAAGCTTTCCAGATAAAACAACAAAATCCGTAAGTTTGTCTTACGCAAAAATGAATACAATAACACTATGAGAGTACTAATAGTAGGAGAAGGCGGTAGAGAATCTGCCCTCGCAGTAAAATTAAAAGCCGATCCAAGAGTCACCAAAATGTTCTTTGCGAAAGGCAACGCAACGACCGATGCTTTAGGAAAAAACGTTCCTGAATCCAGTGTCGTTGAACTACGAAACTTAGCCATAAAAGAACAAATTGATCTTACGATTGTAGGACCTGAGGCTCCCTTAGTGGAGGGAATTGTGGATGAATTTAGAGCGCACGGATTAGCGATTTTCGGAGCCAAGCAAAGGGCTGCCCATTTGGAAGGAAGCAAGGCTTTCTCTAAGAAATTCATGCAAACCTATGGAATTAAAACAGCCTCCGCTCAAATAGTGGATTCCTATGAAGCTGCGAAAATGGCGATTGAGAAGCATGCGTATCCCCTCGTGATCAAAGCCAGTGGACTTGCCGGAGGGAAAGGTGTTGTAATTTGCGATACTTTGGAAGAAGCGCAAGCAACGATTCATGACTTTATGATCCGTAGAATTTACGGAGATGCAGGAATTCAGCTGGTCATTGAAGAATACCTAGAAGGCTTCGAAGCCTCTATTATTGGTTTTTCCAACGGAAGTAAAATTTTTACTTGCATCCCTGTAAAAGATTACAAAAAAGTGGCAGACGGAGATCGCGGTGCTAACACCGGAGGAATGGGAAGCGTAGCTCCAAGTCCTCAGTTTACAGCTCAGCATCAGAAAGACTTTGAAGAGTTAATTCTAGCCCCTACGATGGAGGGATTAAAAGCAGAGCTTTTGGATTTTAAAGGATTTATCTTCTTTGGTCTTATGATCACGAAAAAAGGATGTTATCTTCTAGAATACAACATGCGTATGGGAGATCCCGAAACACAAGTGATCTTACCCCTTATGGAAAACAAACTACTTGATGTGATCCAGGACTGTCTTGCAGGAAAAGAAGTGGAACTTAAATTCTCTGATAAAAAAGCAGTATGCCTTGTCATGTGTTCAGGGGGCTATCCTCGGAACATTGAAACCGGCTTTGAAATTCACGGGTTAGACCATGTGAAAGACAGCCAAGTTCTCTTTGCAGGTGCAGCGCGTCATGCGGACCGAGTGGTGACCACAGGAGGTAGAGTTTTAAACCTTGTTGCCACAGGAGATACCTACGAAGAGGCAAGAAACAAAGTCTACAAAGATGCTTTGCCCGTAAACTTTGATTACGGTTTTTACCGTGAGGACATCGCTAAATTTTAATTTTTAGGATTCTTAGGAGTTCCTAACACGGGACTCCTAAGGATTCTTCTTTATAAATCACCAACTTTTACCTATGAAAAATGGTATTCTTATTCTGGATTTTGGAAGCCAGTACAATCAGTTAATTGGACGTCGAATCCGGGAGATGGAAGTCTATTCGGAAATTATCCCTTACTATACGCCAATCGAAACTATTCTTGAGAAAAACCCAGTGGGAATTATTCTTTCGGGAGGACCTAGTTCCGTGAATTCAAAAGAAGCGCATTTGATTGACAAGGCTCTTTTCGATGCAGGTATTCCGATTCTTGGAATTTGCTACGGAATGCAGCTTACTACGCACCTTCTAGGAGGGAAAGTAACCAAGGGAGAGAAGGCGGAATATGGGAAAAGTGAGTTCGAAATCATTCGAAGTAGCCCCCTTTTCACAGGCATTTCAAGAAGATCCACTGTGTGGATGAGTCACTTTGATGAAGTAGAAGAGGTGCCAGAAGGATTTGAAATCTCAGGCCGAAGTGGCGTGATTGCCGCGATGGCAAACGAAAAGAAAAACATTTTTGCCATTCAATTTCATCCGGAAGTAACCCATACAGAGGAGGGAGCAAGAATGCTTGAGAACTTTGTTTTTCAAATATGCAAAGCCAAACAGAATTGGAAACTTACGGGCTACATTGAACGCACCATTCAAGACATTAAGCAAAAAGTAGGGGATCAAAAAGTGATTTTAGGTCTTTCGGGAGGAGTCGATTCCTCCGTAGCTGCGGTCCTTATTCACAAAGCGATTGGCGATCAACTTCAATGTATTTTTGTCGATACCGGACTTTTGCGACTAGACGAAGGGAAAAAGGTCATGGAAAACTACGGTGCCCATTTTCAAATGAAGATTGATATGGTGGACGCCTCCGAGCGCTTTTTATCCAAATTGGAAGGCGTTTCGGATCCAGAAGCGAAACGTAAGGTCATTGGAAATGAATTTGTAGCCGTATTCGACGAAGAGGCTAAAAAATTTGAAGGAGCTAGCTTCTTGGCGCAAGGAACCATCTATCCCGATGTCATAGAGAGTCAGTCTGTCAATGGACCTTCCTCGGTCATTAAATCTCACCACAACGTGGGAGGACTACCAGAAGAAATGAAATTACAGCTTTTAGAGCCCCTTCGTGAACTCTTTAAGGACGAAGTAAGGAAAGTAGGTGAGGAGCTCGGCATTCCGCACCATTTGGTGTACCGTCACCCGTTTCCAGGACCGGGATTAGGAATCCGGATTCTTGGGGCTGTCGATTCAGAGAAGGTTTCTATCTTGCAAAAGGCGGATGATATATTTATTGAAGAACTCTACAAAGCAGATCTTTACGAGAAAGTATCTCAGGCCTTTGTGGTGCTTCTTCCGGTGAAATCGGTCGGAGTAATGGGAGACGAACGAACGTATGAATATACCGCGGTCGTTCGCTCTGCAAACACGATTGATTTTATGACGGCAACCTTTAGTAAACTCCCATGGGACTTTTTAGAGAACGTTTCCAACCGAATCATCAACGAAGTAAAAGGAATCAATCGGATTGCGTACGATATCTCGAGCAAACCGCCTGCGACCATTGAATGGGAGTAATTCTGAAACAATAATTTAAAATTAAATAAATCCTTTGAAGTTTTTCGAAGGATTTGTTTTTTTGTCCTCGTAAAGGCGTTTTGAGGTAGGTTTGGTATCAAAATTGAAACCATGATTCGAAACGGAAATAGATGAATCATAGGAAAAAACTTTTCGCCATCGGAGCCCTTATTTTAGGACTTTGTGTCACGCTTATCGGTTGCAAAAAGAAGACGCAAGAGCTCCCGAAACCAGAGCCCAAGAAAGAGACGCCCGTACCAAAAAAGAAAGAAAAGGAATTAATGAACTATACGAGTTTTGTTTTTCCCAAGTCAAAGCATGCAAAAGATTCAGCGATGGCCGTTTTTACCCAAACCTACGACAAATCTCAGCAGCATACCATCTTAGCGTTAAACCGTTTGGATTTAAAAAACAAATGGCGAGCAGACTCGCTTATTATTCCCAAAAGCATAGAGAGTGATTATCTGAAGTACACTCCATTTCCATTAGAAGTGGAACTGTTGAAAAAAGTGGATAAAATAGCTCTGTTTTCATATCCTCTTATGGCCTACGCCCTTTATGAACACGGCAAACTTGTCAAATGGGGCCCCTCCAGTATGGGAACAAAGCGGGCCCCCACCAAAAAGGGGCTTATGTTCACGAATTGGAAGAAAGAAGTGGCCATTAGTACAGTGGACTCTAGCTGGAAACTGCGTTGGAATTTCAATATTCACAATACCCTTGGTATCGGATGGCATCAATATGACTTGCCGGGTTTTCACGCCTCGCACTCGTGCCTTCGTTTGTTAGAAGAAGATGCGAAGTGGATGTACTCATGGGCGGATATGTGGGTGATTACTCCTGACGGATCCGAGGTGGTTGCAAACGGTACGCCTGTGATTGTATATGGAGATACGGATTTTAAGACTAGACCTTGGCTCAACCTTGTGGAGGATCCTGGCTCGAACGAAGTATCCGAGAAGCAATTGGCAGACGAAATTTCTCCCTTTTTAGAGGACATTCTTTCCTCCCAAGAGAATCGACTCAAAGTACGTCAAGAAAGAGAAGCTAGGAAATAGAAAGGAAAAGAATTCAGATAAGACTCCATCACTCTCTATAGGGGATGGGGTCTTCCAAATAAAAGAAGATACTTTGGGTCTGGTAATCTCGCTCAATTTCAAAGGTGATTTTGCGTCCTGCTTCGGATTTTAGAACTTCAAAGATTTGTTTAAGGGAATAGGTGCTTGCTTTTTTCCCATTAATAGAAAGAATTTTATCCCCTTTTCGAAGGCCTGCTTTGTAGGCAGGAGAATCCGGACGAGATCCTGAAATTGAATACTCAGGTTTTAAAACAAAGCGATACTGAAAAGCGGAGGGAGCCGTATAGACTCGATCCCCACTCGAACTAGAAGTTGGCTTTTGTTGGCTTTCCACTTGAACCAAATCCTCGCC
The DNA here is from genome assembly GCF_054489265.1 of Chryseobacterium sp. A321. NCBI lineage: Bacteria > Pseudomonadati > Bacteroidota > Flavobacteriia > Flavobacteriales > Weeksellaceae > Chryseobacterium > Chryseobacterium sp. A321. The sequence continues at coordinate 1,580,546 of NZ_JBTMWZ010000001.1, forward strand.
CCAAAACATTCCGTCGTGCTTAATGTCGAGTCCACTCATGTTAAAATGAAAAGGATCGGAGAAGAACTTGTTTCTCTTGAAAGAAATCGTTTTTTCAGGGTAATTGAGTACCACGGTAAATCTTCTAAGGGTTTCACTTCCGATGGATCCTTTGCGGTCGGCTACTAATTTTAAGTGTTGAATGGAGAACTCATCGGGCATGGCTGTGAGAGGGTAGAGCAGTTCATAGTCTGCTAAAACCAAGCGGTGGATGCGACTTCTTTTTCCATAAATATCTCCACTAAACCCTCGTCCTAAAAAATCATCGATGTTCGGTCGGTTGTATTGGAAGTTAGGAATGACACTTGGAAATAGCCATAGGGCATCGCTGTTGCCTAAATCGATCAGCATTTTTGAATCGTTAAGTTCACGGGTTTGCTCGATGCCGGCCTGCACATACGGCTTGTTAAGTTCAAGACTTAAATCTAGTGTAGAGTATCTTCGATTCAATTTTGGAGGATCGCTAGGGTCGTAAAGAGTGATTTTTTTTCGAACGTAATCGATTTTAACCACATGATCTTTAAAGAAATGATAGCCAAGGATTCCATTGACAGGAATTCCCACATGCGAGGAGAAATTGAATTCTTCGTCTAGAATCAAATAGATACTATGCCGAAGGTCGACTAAGTTTTCCCCAATTTGTACACGGTTGTTTACCGCCAGCAAGCCTTCAATCTGGACATTGTCTCCAAGTCCTGAAAATCTCATTTTTTCCACTTGGTTAAAGTCCACTTCCTTATTTTCTAAACTAAACAAAAGCGTCTCGTTTACGCCCGAATCTAGAAGGAAAGTGAGCTGCACTCCGTTCACGGTCACGGGAATGAAAATAAGGTTATTAATGAGTTGAAAGGGAATCTCAATTTTGCTTTTCCCACCCATTAGTTGAAAATGACTTTGCGAATACAAAGTGCTTGCAAGGAGTAGAAAAAGCAAACGAATCCATTTCATTCTTTGAAATTACAAAATAATTCCAAAGAAATATAGAGTTTTCGTATTTTTTAGTAGCCGCTAGAAAATGGATTTGGACCTGAGGTGGCCTGCACTTCGGTCCCTACGCCCTTTTTGATTTTTTCAAATAAAAAGCGATTTCAAAAAATGAAATCGCTTCGATAGATAAGCTATAAAAGATCCATGGGTATCTTAGTAGCGGTAGTATTCTGGTTTGAATGGTCCCTCTACTTCTACGCCAATGTAAGCTGCTTGTTCTTTGCTTAAAGTCTCTAGTTCCACTCCTAATTTATCTAGGTGGAGTGCAGCCACTTTTTCGTCTAGATGTTTAGGAAGCATGTAAACCTCGTTTTCATAACGATCGCTATGAAGCCAGAGTTCAATTTGAGCCAGGGTTTGGTTTGTGAATGAGTTACTCATTACAAAACTTGGGTGGCCCGTGGCGCATCCTAGGTTCACCAATCGACCTTCCGCCAAAAGGATTAGCTCTGTTCCATCCACATTGTAAATGTCCACTTGAGGTTTTACGGTGGATTTTGTGTGTCCGTAGTTTTTGTTTAACCAGGCCATGTCTAATTCATTGTCAAAGTGACCAATGTTACAAACGATGGTTTTGTCTTTCATGGCTCTAAAGTGCTCTTCACGTACGATGTTGAAGTTTCCTGTAGTGGTGATCACGATGTCTGCAACCGGAGCTACAGTCTCAAGTCTTTTCACTTCGTATCCGTCCATAGCCGCTTGAAGGGCACAAATCGGATCGATCTCCGTAACCGTCACAATGGATCCCGCTCCACGGAAAGAAGCTGCAGTTCCTTTTCCTACATCACCGTAGCCACAAACCACGACACGTTTTCCTGCAAGCATCACATCGGTAGCTCTACGAATGGCATCCACAGCCGATTCTCTACATCCATACTTGTTGTCAAATTTAGATTTTGTTACCGAATCGTTTACGTTGATGGCTGGCATGACAAGAGTTCCGTTTTTCATTCTCTCGTAAAGTCTATGGACTCCTGTAGTGGTTTCCTCTGAAAGTCCTTTTACCCCTTTGGCAAGTTCAGGGTACTGATCAAAAACCATGTTGGTTAAATCTCCTCCGTCGTCCAATATTAGGTTTAAAGGTTTGCGGTCTTCTCCAAAGAACAAAGTTTGCTCGATACACCAGTTGAATTCTTCCTCGCTTAGACCTTTCCAAGCATAAACGGGAATACCCGCTGCTGCGATTGCTGCTGCCGCGTGGTCCTGCGTAGAGAATATATTACAAGAGGACCAAGTCACATCGGCTCCTAAGGCCACTAGGGTTTCGATTAGAACCGCAGTTTGAATGGTCATATGAAGACATCCTGCAATGCGGGCTCCTTTTAAAGGCTGCTGCTCACCGTATTCTTTACGAAGAGCCATTAGTCCTGGCATTTCTGCCTCCGCCAATTGTATTTCTTTGCGACCCCACTCTGCTAGGGAAATGTCCTTAACTTTGTAAGGGACGTATTTAGTTTCCGTACTCATTATCTCGAATATTTTTTGCAAATTTACGAACTAAATCTCTCTCAGCAAAATATGCCATTTTATCAGGATTTCACCACCGAGAATGCTCAAATTCTTTTTTGGAAGTACGAATCTACCGATACGTTTGATCTTCCAAACCTTTTGGGACGAGAAACGCAACAGCAGGTAGAGAATTACCATCCCAAGAAGCGATTGGAATACCTAATGGTGAGACAAATGCTAAAATTAAATCGTCCCGGGCATCGCATTTTATACAAAAGCATAGGACAGCCTTACCTCGATCCAAAAGATGCTTTTGTGTCCATTACCCATTCGTTTCCTTTTGCGGCCTTGGCGATCTCACAAAGGCGCGTAGGGATTGATATTGAACAGATTATGCCTAAAATCAAACGAATTGAGCATAAATTTTTGCACGACTCGGAGATTTCTTGGACTCGAGGGGAGTTTCAAGTGGAATTCTTAACGGTGATTTGGGTGATTAAAGAAGCGCTTTACAAGCTGCATCCGTCCAAATATTGGTCTTTAAAGAAATACTATCGAGTCGAACCGTTTTCCCTTGAGGATTTATCGAAGGTTCGCTGTGAGGTCTTCGATACGCATTTTAAAGACTCGTACATAGCAAGGGTGCAAAAAATAGAGGACTATTATTTTGCCATCATTGAAGAGCACCACGAGCTGAATTTTCCGTTAAAAGCCAATGCGCTGTTATAATTGATTTTCAAATACAATTCAATCGTTTTTTTCTGTTCGTGCGCAACGTCGTAAATAAGTTCTAGAATTTCTTGAATGCTGCTTAACTGCGTTAAGTAGGTGATTTTTTGAGGGTCTCTCAGGTTGTGAAATTCTTTTTCTTGAATTTCAGATTGTCTTTTTTCGAGTAAGGGTTTTACAGGATCTCGAGGTTTAGGATCTTGAACTGGAGTGGGGGCGTGGGCTAAAGAATCTCCCTTTAAAAGCCATTCCGTCATTTCTAGTTCAAACACGATTCGTTTGTGCCAATTCTCAAAATCAATTTCAGAAAACTGAGGCTCCTGCGCCGCGTATTGGGCTAAGGAAGCTGTATAGGCCGTCAGCAGATGTGAGGTGGTCACAAATTGATGCACTTTTTGAAGTTTGTGCTGTTCTTTTTTCGGATCGGAAAGCATTCGCTGAAAATTATCCGAGAGATTTGCAAGGTCAATCATAGCCTCCTTTCGTCTCAATTTGTAGAGGTGAACATTGGTTTGTCCTTTTTTTAGTACGTCGACTACGTTCGAGAAATAAGCTTTGTTGGAGCGACTTAGTTTTTGCATCAAATCTAAATTCTGCGTATGCTCCCAAAGAGGCAAAACAAAATAAGAAACCAAAAAAACGAGTAAAGCTCCAATGGCCGTATCCAAAATACGGTCTTTGAAGATTCCATTTACATTGCCAGGATTTAAAAAATTAAAGGCAATAAAGATGTACACCGTCATAAAGAAGACGGCCCATGAATATTTTCCTTTTAAAAGAGCAAAGCATAAAATCATGCATCCTAGCATAAGGGCAAGTAAAACGCCAGGAGATACCACAAACTGAAGAAGAACATAAGCCGTGATGGCTCCGAGTATGGTGCCGTACAATCTGCGAAGGTTTCGGTGTTTTGTGGCGCTATAGGCAGGACGCATTATCGCAAGAATCGTAATTAAAATCCAGTAGGAGTGTCCAATGCCGAGAAAGGAAAATTGAGAGACTAAATAGCCAAGGACAAGTGCGACCGTAAGACGAATTGAATGCCGAAAGTGAGCCGATTTTAAAGAGAGGTTGTCCCTTAGAATACTAAGTTTTAAAGGAGCTTCTTTCGGCACAAATTTCTCTAAATCCAGGCCCGAAGATAAACTCTTGGCAATTTTGGTGTCTTGTTCAAGAACTCGATAAATCGTTTTAATCTGGTCTTTTAATTCTGTAAGTCGTTTTAGAATGAGACGAAGCGCCATGAACTGAGACAGATTCTGGGCGGTCAATTTCTGGTTTCGCAGCTCGAAATACGCGTTATACACCAGATCATGCTCGTGTTCAATGTCGTGGATAGGATGGGTTTTAATTCCACTTTGAAGCGCAAGTCCAATGTTGGTTATTTCCTCAGACAGTCCCATTAAATAATGACGAATGTAGGGGAGGATGTTTTCATCGTGGAACTGCTTTTGAATCTTCTCGTAGTTTTGGTCTGTCGTAAAGAGCTTCTCGTAGAGATCGATCGAATTTAAGAAAACAAGCATAAGTACACGGCTTGTGGTCGTGGATTCGTTCACCATCGTTCGGGTCTTAAAAACAAGTTCTCGGGTTTCCTCCTGCAAATTTTTGATTTCGATCTGTTTGGTAATGACCTCGCTATAGAGTGACTCATAGTTGGGAAGAGGAAGGTAGAATTTGGCTCTGATTTGCAAGTATTCCGCAAGCTGCAAATAGTTTTCTCCAATCATTTGCCCCGCGAGTTTATAGGGTTGAATTTTGCTCATCACAAGAAAGACGAGCACAAACCATAGACTGCCTAAGGTGTAGATGAGGATGCTTTTTAGTAGGTTCTCCCCAATGAGATGCCCATCGAGGAAGATCGAGAAGACCACAAGGGACAAACTCCCAATGGCCATTAGTCGCTGTCCGTAGATGCCCACAATGGAAAAGGCAAGACCTAGGATTACAATTCCGACGAGTGCAAGAGACGGATGGCTTTTAAAAACAGAGGCAAGTAAAGCCGCTACACTAAAGGCCAAAACGGCTAAAATGAGCGAGTTTCGACGACGGATAAAAGGGCCTGGTTGGTCTGCAAATCCGATGAAACTCGTGGCAAGTGGGAATAAAAAATAGTCTTTCAAGAGACCAAAGTAGGCCAGAATGAGGCTGGGAATAACGATGGCAAGTGCCATTCTTGTCCCTGCGTAGAGATATTGAGAGAATAAAAATTTTTGTAATTCCGCTTTGTAGTTCACCTAGGCAAATTAAGGATAATTTATCCTATATAAAAATCTCTTGCCGGCTTTTTTCAAAGGAATTTAAGGTTCGAAAAAAGCAGCGGAACTTCCGATCCAAGAGTCCTCTTTTTTGGCAAAGCTCATGCCGGCCATCGGGCTTTTGGTCATGCGTACAAGCGTATCCCACAAAACGGGTCTTTCCTCTTGGGAAGGGCAGAGGTACAGGAGCCTGATTTCCGCTTTTGAAAAGCCTCCGTCTAAATCTTTGAAAAGATCCGCGTACGTTACTTTCTTCTGCAGAATGTAATTTTCAGGATCCCGAATCTCCAAAAGGTCTGTTGGGCTGGGCGTTAAATTTACCCCTGCACCTGCGAAGGAATAAAGAGGTTTTAAAACGAAATCAGAAAGGGATTCGTGCGATGGAAAATCACGAGCAAAGTAGCTCTTGGGAATGTAGCGATTGCTTAGCCTAGGAAGTAAAATTTTAGAAATCATGAAAAACCAGTTGGGGTGGGTCACCCATTCTACGTCTAGTTCCTCTTGGAATTGAAATTCTAGCGGTAACCCCTTATGCTTAGCAAGTTCATCAAAAATCACGCGGTTGTAAATACGTCGAATTGGAATTTTCTTGCCCTTGCTTTCATAGAATAAATTTTTTCCTTCTTTCTTTACTTTCGTGATGCAAACCGTGGGGAAACCAAAATGCTTCTGAGTAAGAGCAAAATCAATATTCGTTTTCTGATTTTCAGGATACAGCTCTAACAGGACAACCTCCCGCGGGTCATGCGGACCCAAAAGTACAGATTTTAAAAGAGCAAGAGGATCTTCTACATCGGTGGATTTTTCTAAACTTTTCAAAAAAGGGTAGGTGCATTCATAGGCCCCGGTTAACTCGTATTGAAAAGAAAGCAAAGAAGGAAATCCTTGCAACTCAATTAGCTGCGGCTCTAGTTCTCCCTTTTTGTTTTGACAGATTGCAAAGTCAATGGCCAGAAAATGAGAGAATGAATTGCAATTCGGAACTTTGAGCTCTGCGGGTATCGCCTGCTCGAGCGATTCCTTAGAGAAATGCTCGATCTGAGCTAAGATCGACTCACAGGTGGACCTTAATTGGTCCTTAAATGAAAGGGGTAGAAATATGGGGGTTTCCGAAATTCGAAAAGAAGCAGACTGCTTCGCACGTTGTTGAAGTTCCTCTAGCACGCGTGCCTCAGATTCCTTGCTGTAGGCGGAATTGAATCTATTTCGTAAGTGCTCAATCATTTTTTTCAGCAAGTTTAGGAATCGTAGTGGCTTTCCGATTCTTTCGTTAAGTCTTTGATACTATCGCTTAAAAACTGGGGCAATAGAGTGCTTTGGGTGAGTTTGATTTTATCGGGATCCTGTGCCTGCTCAAGAGTCAGGTCTAATTTTTCCTGTCCGAAATTTTCAATCATGGCCTTTCTGTTGTCTTGATCCTTTAAAACCTCGAGTATCGCTTTATCCTCGGCTTCTGGATGAAACTGCGTCCCTACAATATGAGGGGAGAATCGAGCCGCCATCACAGCGCGTTCGAAATCGACGTGCGGACGAATCTTTTCCAGGGCAAGGATTTCAACTCCCCGTGCTTCTAGAACAGGGTAGTTCGGTTCAATAAATTGATAGCCTCTGGAATCAACTGCATAAAAAGGATCAGGTAGGTAAGCGAAAAGGGGCTCTTTGTCTCCCTTTTCTGTTTTGTGTACAGGCATGATTCCAAAGCCATAAGAATGTCTTTTGCTGATTGTTCCTAGTTCCCAATGCAAAATGGCCAATTGGAAGGAGTAGCAAATTAAAAAGAGAAACTTTTTCGTTTTCTGGTTTTGGTTGTGATTCCAAATCTCATCTAAAAACTGAAAATAAGGAGCCTCCCAAGCTTCTAAACTTGGATGTGGACTTCCAGGTCCACCTGAAGAGAGGAAGATGTCAAAATCCTCTACGCGAGGTAGCTGCCTTTCGACTCGTACTTCAAAAGTTTCTACTTGAATCTCCCGAGAACAGGATAACTCAAATTTTTGAATGAGGTCTACTACGTTTTTGATCCCTTGGTTAGGGATTTGGTTGTTTAAATCAAGCAGGGCGATTCTTATGGGTTTCATCTGTACGGGATTGCAAGGTTCTACTCGGTACTTGAAATGGGGATGTCTAGGGGCGTGGGAATGCCAATCTGGGTTTCTTCAATCATATAATCCACCACTTTTTTTAAATCGTTTGTCTCTTTATACACCTGCAAGATTCGATCGGCTCCTGTTCCATGCCTGAGAATTTCTCGAGCGTACTCAACCTCCTCTCTAGAACCGAGTTCATCAACGACATCGTCGATGAATTCTAAAAGTTCCTCTAGAAGCAGTTCGTAAGGAACGGCGGATTCCTTGCCAAAGTCAATGAGTTCGCTGTGAATTCCTTCTTTAGCAGCGCGCCATTTGTTTTCACTTATGAGCAGACGGCGGTAGGTTCGAAAGGTAATATTCTGCTGATGCAGTTTGTAAAGCTTTACGGTGAGCGCCTGCATGATGGCGGCCAAACAAACCGTTTCCTCCACACGAAGGGGCATATCGCAAATGCGAAATTCAATGGTAGGATAAACGGGATGAACTCTTAAATCCCACCATATATTTTTTGCGTTATCGATGGCTCCCGTTTTTATCATAAGTTCAATGTACTCATCAAGTTCTGCGATGGAGTGGAAATAACTGGGTATTCCTGTTCTGGGAAATTTTGCGAAGACTTCTTGTCGATAGGATTTAAAGCCTGTATTTCTCCCAATCCAAAACGGAGAGCTTGTGGACAGAGCATAAATGTGCGGTAGAAAGTACCGCATTGCATTTTGGATTTTGAGCCCTTCGCTTCGGGAAGGAATACCGATGTGCACATGCAGCCCGAAAATCAGGTTGCTTCGCGCCACATCGCCCATGTCTTCCACAATCTTATCGTAACGAACCTGACTTGTAATGGTGCTAGCTCGCCATTGTGAAAAGGGATGGGTTCCGCCTCCGCAAACTCGTAAATCTTGTTCGTAAGCAGTTTTAATAAGCTTATAGCGTAAATCGTAGAGTTCTGCTTTGGCCTGTTTTATACCTTCACAAATGCCGGTTTCCATTTCTACGACGGATTCGTGCATCTCGTGTTTTAGGTGCTCTTGCAGAGTGGCCTTTCCACCCTCAATGATTTTTGAGACATGAGAAATCAGATCTCGACTTTCTTTGTCAATGATCTGGTACTCTTCTTCTATGCCAATGGTAAAGGTATGCATGCTTTGGGCGATAAAGTTATTAAAAGTCTTTTAAAGAATCCTTCACAAATTCACCCCAAGGGATAAAGGGTTTTCCTTCCCTATGCAAATTCGCTTTTTCAAGGGCAAACTTTGCTACGTGCTCCACAACCCACTCAAAGTTTTGATCTCCTACCCTTGTTTGATCCGCATCCGGTGCGGGGTTGCAAAAGTCGATGGCATAGGGAATCCCATCCCTGATTGCAAATTCAACGGTGTTAAAATCATACCCTAAAGCTCGATTTATTCGCAAGGTTAAATCAACGAGTTGAGCATAAAGTTCGGGGTGGGTGTCTTTAGAAAAGACTTGGTGGGTTAGATAGCGGGAAGAAGGCTCGTTTTTAGGTTCGTAAGGCATAATGTGAACATAGGTTTGCCCTACACAATACACTCGAAAATAAGAATCAAATTCAATTTCTTCTTGAAGCATCATCACCAGTTCATCGGTTTGGCCATAAAAGGTCCAAAACTCTTCTCTGGATTCCAGGCGATAAACGTTTCTCCAACCCCCGCCATCATGGGGTTTTAAGTAGCAAGGAAAGCCAATGCGATTGAAAATGCTCTCCCAATCTAGAGGATAGGATAAATTCCGAAAGGAGGTTTCTGAGGTGTTTACCGGTCTTTTGTGGGAGGGGAGCAGCATGGTTTTAGGCACAGGAATAGAGAGAGTGGTCATAAGCGTATTGTTGAAAAATTTTTCATCGGCACTGCTCCAAAAAGGATTGTTAATGACGTAGGTGCCTAAGGCAGCTGCATTTTTTAAAGAGGCTTTGTAGAAGGGTACATCGTGGGAAATGCGATCTACAATGACGCTGTAGCCATAGTCCTTTCCTTGTTCTAACTGGTCTATTTTTACAGGTTCGGCAAGGACTTCCCCCTTGGAAAGTGTTTTGATTCGCTCGAGAAATGCCCAGGGGAAAGAATCTTCCATCCCAAACAATATTCCTATTTTCTTCATTCTTTGTGCTCTAATGCGACCCGTGTGGAGCCCTAAAGGTTCGTGTAAAGCTAAGGTATTGCTTTTCCCTTGTTTGGCAAAGTCGAATTCGGGGAATTCTGTGCCTGGCCGATTTTCTTTCTAATTTCCAAGCCACGATCGAGAAAATACTTTCTTTTTGATCCCCAAAATCTTTTTTTCTTTTTTGTCTCCATAAGTGCGATATATTCGTAAATTAGAGTCTTATTATTAATGCGATTTGAGCGATATGGGACCAGTCAAAGTTTATTCTTTATTTTCAGACGAGGATGTTTATCTTTTTCGCCAAGGAAAGCATTATCGCCTTTATGAAAAGTTTGGGGCACATACCCTTGAGCACGAGGGCAAAAAAGGTACTTATTTTGCCGTTTGGGCGCCCCATGCAAAAAAAGTTTCTGTCATTGGAAATTTTAATTCGTGGCATTCGGAGTCCCATGCACTTTTCCCACGTTGGGATGGATCGGGGATTTGGGAAGGATTTATTGAGGGCCTCTCTTGGGGTACACTCTATAAGTATGCGATTCGGACCTCGAAAGAAGAACTCTTAGAAAAAAGCGATCCTTTTGCCCTTAGTTGGGAGCAAAATCTACAGGCCTCTTCCTTGATTTCAAGTACCTGGTACGAATGGAAGGATAAGGCGTGGATGGACAGGCGTGCGGCTGTAAACAGTCTAAAGGCACCGCTCTCTGTCTATGAACTGCATTTAGGATCTTGGAAGCGAGATCCCAGTAGTCCTTCTCGCTTTTTAAGCTATAAAGAGATTGAAGAATCTCTCGTACCCTATATTCTCGAAATGGGCTTTACCCATGTCGAATTTATGCCTGTGATGGAGCACCCTTACGAACCGAGTTGGGGCTATCAAATCACGGGTTTTTTTGCGGCCAACTCTCGTTTTGGTTCACCTCAAGATTTAATGCATTTAATTGAAACGCTGCATCAAAATGGAATCGGAGTCCTTTTGGATTGGGTGCCTTCCCATTTTCCGGGCGATGCCAATGGACTTCATTACTTTGACGGTACTTACCTGTACGAACATGAGGATCCTCGCAAAGGATTTCATCCCCAGTGGAATTCTCATTTGTTTAATTACGGAAGACCTGAGGTTAAGTCCTTTTTGATTTCCAATGCCCTGTTTTGGCTAGATCGGTACCATGTAGATGGACTTCGCGTGGATGCGGTCACTTCCATGCTTTACTTGGATTATGCAAGAGAAGAGGGTGAGTGGATACCCAACGAGCACGGAGGCAATGTGAATTTAGAGGCCAAAACCTTTTTAGAAGAATTTAATACGGCTGTGGGAGCGTATTTTCCCCACACCCTTACAATAGCAGAAGAAAGTTCCGATTTTCCTCAGCTCACAAAACCGGTTTCAGAGGGAGGCGTAGGCTTTCATATGAAATGGATGATGGGATGGATGCACGATACACTTAGCTATTTTTCGAGTGAGTTTTTCGCTCGAAAAGAATTGCATCATAAACTTACTTTTTCAAGTGTCTATAAGGACAACGAAAGGTACATGATGCCCCTTTCGCACGATGAGGTGGTGCACGGAAAAAGTCCCCTGATCTACAAAATGCCGGGAGACGAATGGCAAAAGTTTGCAAACCTAAGGGCGCTCTACACCTATATGTTTACGCATCCGGGTGCAAAACTACTTTTTATGGGTGGAGAATTTGGGCAAACGAGTGAGTGGGATTTTTCCCAAAGTTTAGATTGGTCCTTGTTAGAGCACAAGGTTCATCAGGGGCTTCAGTTTCTCGTGAAGGATTTAAATTTGCTGTACAGAAGTCAAAGAGCACTCTTCGAAGCGCAGTTTAGTCCTGAGGGCTTTGAATGGGTAGAGGCAGACGATCTTGAGAATTCAGTTTTTGCTTATCTTAGGAAAACGTTCTCAGAAACCAAGGAGTATGAGCAGATCCTCGTGATTTTGAATCTTAAACCTAATGTCCTAGAGTACCGTTTGGGAGCAGATTATGGAACTTCGTGGGAGGTTTTACTGAATTCGGACGATCCTAGCTATGGAGGAAGCGGACAAAAAGTGAAGTTCTCGAACGTAGAGTCCCACGATTGGAAGAACCAAAAGGAGAGTTTTAAAATAAGTCTTCCTCCTTTAAGTGCTGTCGTGTTAAAACAAGTTTAAGCGCCAATAATAAAGCAGTAGGCTCTCCCTGCTTTTCGAAAGTGAAAGCATGCAGTATTCAACTATAAAGAAATAAGGTATGAGAATTTACCATCTTTCAATGGAATGTTACCCAGTCGCCAAAGTAGGCGGCTTGGGAGATGTCGTTGGGGCACTTCCAAAATACCAAAATAAAATTCCAGGAATAGAGGCCCGCGTAATTATGCCCTGGTACAACCGAGACTATGTCCACAGCCATGCGTTTGAATCGGTCTTTGAAGGATGGATTCATCAGAATCAGAAGGGGTATTTTTTTGAGGTTTTAAAACAAAAAGAGTGTACTCTTGGTTTTGAACTATACCTTGTTCGAATTCCCGGTCTTTTGGACCGAGAGAATCCCTACGGGTATTGGGATGAGAGTCAGCAATTTTTAGCATTTCAGCATGCGGCCCTTCATTATTTATGTGAAAGTGGCGAAAAAGTGGACGTACTGCATTGCCACGATTACCACACAGGTCTTATCCCCTTTATGGTGGAGCACTGCCCTGAATTTGAAGCGCTTCGGGGAGTCCTTACCTTTGGAACCATTCACAATGGAGAATACCAAGGACAAATGCATTGGGAGATGCTTTCTTACTTTCCTTTGGTTCGCGACCGATCTCACTTGGGACTCTTAGATTGGGATGGGAAAATTAATCCCCTTGCATCCATGATCAAATGTGCCCATGCCTTTAATGCGGTTTCGAGCGGGTATATGGAAGAATTGCTCTCGGAGTTTAAAGGCTTAGAGCATTTAATTCGAGCGGAAAAATCCAAAGCGTTTGGGATTATCAATGGCATTGATACGGAGCTTTGGGATTCGCAAACAGATCCTTATTTGCCTTATACGTTTTCCAAAGAAAATGCCCTTAAAGGCAAAGCAAAAAACAAAGCCAAAATTTGTGAAGAGTTTGGTCTGAATCCTGAGCTTCCACTCTTTGGGTTCATTGGGCGTTTTGCGGGTGAAAAAGGAGCGGATTTTCTACCCGAAATCATCGTAGAAAGCATTGTGAAAACGTATGGCGCGCTTAATATTATCGTATTGGGCTCCGGAGACAAAGCTTTAGAGCATTCCCTTGCAGAGTTAAATGAGAAGTTTTCTAATTTGGCTCTTGGACTTGGGTACAATGAAGGACTTTCCCATCAAATTTATGCGTCTTGTGATTTCCTGCTCATGCCCTCAAGAGTAGAACCCTGTGGGCTGAATCAAATGTACGCAATGCGCTACGGTACCGTACCGATTGTTCGCTACACCGGGGGGTTAAAAGATACCGTTCAGGACGTGAGTACAGGAGGAGCAGGATTGAATTTCACTTATGCGAGCGCAGAGGCCTGTGTGGATGCGATGATGAGAGCCTTAAGTCTCTACCAAGATTCTCGAACGATGGAGTTGCTGGTTTACGCAAACATGAATTTTGATTTTTCATGGGAGCGTTCCGCACATAATTATGTAACTTTATATCAGAAATTTGAAGCGTAAAATGCAATTAATTGTGGATTTTTACGAGCACAAACGACACCCAAGTTTTTTAAAACCTTTACACAAAAGTATACCCTATGAAACCGAATGTAATTTCCATTGTTTTGGGCGGTGGGCGCGGAAGTCGCCTCTTTCCATTGACGCAATCCAGAAGTAAGCCTGCCGTTCCTATCGCAGGGAAATACCGTCTCGTGGACATTCCGATTTCCAATTGTTTGAATTCGGGATTTAACCGAATTATGGTGCTTACTCAATTTAATTCGGCCTCCTTAAACTCTCATATTAAGAATTCCTATCACTTCGATATCTTTAGTCGAGGTTTTGTGGATATTCTGGCGGCGGAACAAAATATGGATAGCGAAGAGTGGTTTCAGGGCACCGCCGATGCGGTGCGTCAAAGTATGCGGCACCTGGAAAAGTACGATTTTGATTACGTGCTCATTCTTTCCGGCGATCAGCTGTATCAAATGGATTTTAGAGAGATGATTGATTTTCATATCGCACAAAAAGGAGACATTACAATTGCAACCATACCGGTGAACGCAAAAGATGCGCCTGGTTTTGGAATTTTAAAATCCAATGAGGATAGTGCCATTGATTCGTTTGTAGAGAAACCCAGTGAGGAGGAACTGTCCGAATGGAGAAGCGAAGTCTCTGAACAAAATAAAAACAAAGGAAACCATTATTTAGCCTCGATGGGGATCTATGTCTTCAACAAAGGCATTATTAGAAAAATGTTTGAAGAGGATCCCGGCGATGATTTTGGAAAGGACTTAATACCGAATGCCATTGCAAAGGGATACAAAACCCTTAGTTTTCAATATGACGGGTATTGGACCGACATAGGTACCATTGAATCTTTCTACGAGGCCAACATTGATCTCGCACAGGATTTTCCAAAATTCAATCTCTTTAGTAGCAAACCGATTTATTCAAGAGCGAGAATGCTACCGCCTACCAAAATTTTAGGCTCCTATGTGCAGCGCGCTGTCTTTGCGGACGGGTGCATTATTATGGCCGATAAGATTGAGAATTCCGTCATTGGAAACCGAACAAGAGTCGACAAGGGAAGTACGGTTCTAAATTCCTATATGATGGGATCGGATTTTTACCAATCTACGTTGGATATTGTAGAAAATGACCGCACGGGTGAACCCAATCTTGGCATTGGAAAATATTGCTATATAGACCGCGCGATCATTGATAAAAATGCGCGCATTGGTAACCACGTGAAGATCATTGGAGGGAAGCACCTCCAAGACGGAGATTTTCATACGCATTCCATTAAAGACGGTGTTGTGGTGATTAAGAAAGGTGCTGTGATTCCAGAAGGAACTCAGATTGGTTGATTTAAAAATTAGTTACACAATTATTTTTCGTTAGCGGGGGGCAGGAGTTGCTCACTCGCTAGCGAATTGTTATTTTTGCCCATGCGTTGGATTCGATTTGCCTTTATTTTTGCGGCTCTTATTTTGCTAGGATACGGCCTGTCTCTTCTTTTTGAGAAAGGCAGCACACAGTATACGATTGAAAAAAATGTCGACTATCCCCTTGAGAAAGTGTTTCCGATGTTTCGAGACTTAAAGCAATTTGCAAGATGGAACGTTTTAGTAAAAGGCTCAGAGTCCTCACAGATTCATTTTTTTCGTCCTTACGAGGGGAAAGGCGCCTCGCTTCATTATTTTGATCCGAAAAACAACCATACGATGGAAATGTTTCTTCGTTACGAAAATCCCAATTCCACCCTTCGCTACCAACTTTTTGAAGGGACGGAGAGTCTTCCCTATCTGATCGATTTAAAGTTCAAAGAATTGGGTCCAAATCAAACCAAAATTCTTTGGAGCGTCAAGACCCCGAGTCGGTCTGTTTTTAAAAGTTCACTTAGCCGATGGAACGAAGAAGAATTTAGAAAGATCGTGGACCAAAGCGTACTGACGCTTTCTTCGGTTTTGAGTAATCGCGTAGATAGGGACCAATTGCTCTCCAAAATCACCTACGATTCTCTTATGGTAGAGGAGCAGCAGGGAGCCTTATTGGTGGGCGTCAACGTGAGTACTTCCAACCATGGCGACGCCCTGTTCAAAAACATTGTTTTGAATCACAACAAAGTCTTTAATTACATTACTACCGATTTGGGCAAAGACGAGGAAGAATTTGGCTTTCCAATCTTAGTTTCGCAGGCTCAGAATACAAAATCGAGCGAAGTCTCGTACTTTTATGGGTTTCCGGTGTCAAAACGCAGTGCGCTTTCCGACAATAGTTTTAGTTTTAAAACGCTTAATGCCGCGAAAACCTATGTGCTTTATTACAAAGGACCTTTTGAAAAAAGACAAAGGGCTGTGGCCAAATTAGTAGCAAAAGCAAAGGCAGACTCCCTTCGTTATGGGGAACTCTCGCAGCGATTTTTTCAAGCGCCGAAAGAAAACGCAGAGGTGAATTTAAAATTGTCACTACCCGTTTTTCGCTAAGGCGAAAAAATGGGAATTCACGCATAATTATTTTAGCGCTTTCATTCCCTTTGGGTCATAGAAATTTATTAAATTTGTAAACTAACATTTTTATTGAACAGAAACTGTAAATAATGGATCGATTTTCCTTTCTAAACGCAGCACATTCTCAACTCATTGAGGATTTGTACCAAAAATATTTAAAATACCCGGATTCTTTGGAGCCTTCTTGGAAGGCCTTTTTTCAAGGTTTTGACTTTGCCTTAGAGAATTATGGGGAAGATGGGCCCCCGGTAGTTTCTAGATCCTCCTCACTTAATACGACTCAAAGAGCTGTAAGTTCAAATCCGGCGGTGGGTCAAGGAGAAATTCCTGAAGAAATTGTCAAAGAATTTAAGGTTTTGGATTTGATAAATGCGTACCGATTACGAGGGCATCTTTTTACACAAACCAACCCCATTCGTGAGCGTCGCCATTTTGAGCCGACTTTAGCGATTGAGAACTTTGGCCTTAGCCAGGGGGATTTGTCTTTAAAGTTTAATTGCGCCACCCAAACCGGGATGCCTAGCGCAGCCACTCTTCAAGACATTCTTACGCATTTACAGAAAATTTACTGCGATTCCATCGGAGTAGAGTATATGCATTTAGACAATGTAGAGGAAAAGAGCTTTGTTCAACAATGGTTGCAAGTCAATGAAAACCATCCGACGCTTTCTGCGGACGAAAAGGTCGAAATTTTGCAAAAATTAAACCAAGCAGTTGCCTTCGAGAATTACCTTCACACGAAATTCGTAGGGCAAAAAAGGTTTTCCTTAGAAGGAGGAGAATCTCTAATTCCTGCTTTAGATCAACTCATTACACGTTCCTCTCAACTCGGTGTGGACGAAGTAGTACTAGGGATGGCTCACCGAGGAAGATTAAATGTACTCACGAATATATTTGGAAAATCCTACAAACAAATCTTTTCTGAATTTGAAGGAAAAGAATTTGAAGAGGATGTTTTTTCAGGAGACGTAAAATACCATTTAGGTTCGTCCAAACGAATTGTGACGGCAAACGGAGAAGAGGTTTCCATTAACCTAACTCCAAACCCGTCCCACCTTGAAACTGTAGGATCCCTTGTCATGGGAATTTGCCGTGCGAAAGTGGATCATTTGTACGGGGGAGATTTCTCCAAAGTACTTCCTATCGTAATTCATGGAGACGGTGCGATTGCCGCGCAAGGAATCGTATACGAAGTTGCACAGATGATGTCACTTGAAGGATACAAGACAGGAGGAAGTGTTCATATTGTCGTGAATAACCAAGTTTCCTTCACCACGAACTATGTGGATGCCAGATCGTCCAACTACTGTACGGACATTGCGAAAGTAACGAGTTCCCCGGTGATGCATGTCAATGCAGACAATGTGGAATCGGTCGTGCATGCCATTCGCTTTGCGGCAGAATTTAGAGCGAAATTTGGAAAAGATGTATACATTGACTTACTAGGATACCGTAAATACGGACATAACGAAGGGGATGAACCTCGTTTCACCCAACCGAATCTCTATAAGGCCATCTCAAAACACCCCAATCCACGTGAAATTTACAAGACTCAACTTGTGAAAGAAAATGTGGTTTCGGAAGAGGTACTTAAAGCGATGGAAACGGACTTTAAAGCCCTACTTGATGAGGATTTTGATGCCTCAAAACAAATCGAGAAGAACGTCATGGACATTTTCATGAGCGAAGCTTGGAAAAAATTCCCTCTGGGGAAAAGAGGGGGTCTACAAGAGCCGGTGAATACCAGTTTTAATTTAGAGACTTTAAAAGACTTAGCCGTAAAAATGGTAAGTCTTCCGAAAGATAAAAATTTCATTAAGAAAATTACGCGTCTTTTTGATCAGCGACTTAAGATGATTGAAACGGATTCCTTAGATTGGGCGATGGGAGAGTGGCTTGCCTATGCAACCTTACTTAACGAAGGCCATGACATTCGAATTTCAGGGGAAGACGTAGAGAGAGGAACTTTCTCGCACCGTCATGCAATCGTAAAAACAGAGGACACGGAAGAAGAATACATCCCGTTAGATCATTTAGGAGATACCTCCTTCCAAATCTACAATTCCCACCTTTCTGAGTACGGAGTTCTAGGATTTGATTACGGATATGCCATGGCTTCTCCAAACACCCTTACCATTTGGGAGGCGCAGTTTGGTGACTTTGTCAACGGTGCCCAAATTATTATTGACCAGTATTTAGCGGCGGCTGAAGAAAAGTGGAAAACACAAAACGGACTTGTGATGTTACTTCCACACGGATCCGAAGGCCAAGGGGCGGAGCATTCTTCTGCAAGACTTGAGAGATTCTTAGGACTGGCTGCGAATGAAAACATGGTGGTCGCCAACATTACTTCACCTGCCAATTTCTTCCACTTATTAAGACGTCAATTAAAGTGGAATTTTAGAAAGCCTTTAATTGTCATGTCTCCAAAATCTCTTTTACGTCACCCGAAAGTGGTTTCGAAATTAGAAGATTTTGCGCAAGGTGGATTCCAGCCTATTTTAGACGATCCGATCGCGAAAGCCGAGAAGGTGAAAAAAGTAGTGCTTTGCAGTGGAAAACTATACTTCGAGCTTTTGGCTAAACAAGAAGAACTCGGAAGAGAGGATGTTGCGATTGTTCGTTTGGAACAGATTTACCCAATTCAAGAGGATAAAATGCAAGAAATTCTTCAGAAATATAGCTCAAGAACAGAGCTTGTTTGGGCTCAGGAAGAACCAGAGAACATGGGAGCATGGTCTTACATTCTTCGAAATTTCCGCAAGGAAAATATTGAAGTGGTCGCTCCGATTGCAAGTGGATCGCCTGCACCGGGTAGCCATAAGATGTACGACAATAACCAAGCCGATATCCTTCAGCGCGTGTTTACTTCGGCTTAAATTAAAAAGTACCGTCTTTAGAAAATCAATAAAATAATTAACGAAAAAAAACATTCAAATATGTCAATTCTAGAAATGAAAGTTCCTTCACCGGGCGAATCCATTACAGAGGTTGAAATTGCAACCTGGTTAGTGAAAGACGGTGACTACGTAGAAAAAGACCAGCCAATTGCCGAAGTAGATTCTGACAAAGCGACCCTAGAACTTCCTGCAGAGGAAAGTGGGATTATTACCTTGAAAGCAGAAGAAGGTGATTTGGTAGAAGTGGGTCAAGTGGTATGTCTTATCGACCGATCGGGACAAAAACCGCAGGCAGGTGCAGAGGCTCCGAAAGCAGAAGCACCAAAAGCGGAGGCACCAAAACAAGAAGCTCCGGCACCCGCAGCACCGAAACAAGAAGCACCTAAATCGGATTCTTACGCAGCAGGTACGCCTTCTCCGGCCGCTAAAAAAGTACTAGACGAAAAGGGAATTGACCCCTCTACAGTATCTGGAACTGGACGTGATGCTAGAATTACAAAAGAGGATGCGGTAAACGCAAACCCTTCTTTTGGAGCTGTATCCGCAACTTCAGGTTCAAGAGAAATGACCACGACGAAACTCTCTATGCTTAGAAGAAAAGTGGCCAGTAGACTCGTTTCTGTGAAGAATGAAACCGCAATGCTAACTACTTTTAACGAAGTAGACATGTCTGAAATTTTTAGAATTCGCAAAGCGCACAAAGAAGAATTCACAGCGAAGCATGGTATAGGACTTGGATTCATGTCTTTCTTTACGAAAGCAGTTACAAGAGCCTTAGAAATGTATCCTGACGTGAACGCTTCGATCGACGGAGATTACAAAATCAATTACGATTTTGCAGACATTTCGATTGCCGTTTCGGGTCCAAAAGGACTGATGGTCCCTGTACTAAGAAATGCAGAGAACATGAGTTTTAGAGGCGTAGAGGCAAACATTAAATCTCTTGCAGACAAAGTACGTGAAGGAAGCATTAGTGTAGACGAAATGACAGGTGGTACCTTTACCATTACCAATGGAGGTGTATTTGGATCGATGCTTTCGACACCAATTATTAACCCACCTCAATCTGCGATCTTAGGAATGCACAACATACTTCAAAGACCTGTTGCCATTAACGGACAAGTGGAAATTCGTCCGATGATGTACCTGGCAATGTCTTACGACCACCGTATCATTGATGGAAAAGAGTCCGTAGGGTTCCTTGTGGCGGTGAAAGAAGCCATTGACAATCCGTTGGAATTCCTACTCGGCGGAGACGAACGCAAAGGACTAGAACTCTAAGTTTTCCTTTTTTAAATAAGTATAAAATCCTGCAGCTAATTAGTTTGTAGGATTTTTTTTGGGTTCGATATCGACTTAGGCAACCTTTTTGCAGCCATTGAACAAAAACCTGGCATGGAGTCTAAAACGAGTTTCAATATTAAGGTAACCGCGCGCCCTGTATACGACAGCAAAAACAGCTATCCACTCGAGAATCGATTTGTCTTTCGGTACGATATTACCATCGAAAATCTGAGCAAAATTCCCATTCAATTGCTAAGAAGGGAATGGTTGATTTACGATTTAGGTTTCGGATTTACCGAGGTGAAAGGAGAAGGGGTCATCGGACTTACGCCTGTAATTTTACCAGGGCATGATTTTGACTATTTTTCCAATGTACTCTTAAGCTCTGGCGTAGGGTATATGACAGGTGAGTATCAATTTCGAAACTTACTCACTCAGGAACTTATCCACGTCGAAATTCCAAAGTTCAAATTGCATTCTTTGGTTCTGTGCAATTAAAAGAGTTAAAGCTTTTTAATCTGCTTTTGAAACACAGGCAGGATTTCCTCGGTCGAGGTAATGATAAGTCTCTCAAAGCCGAGCAGCGCTAATTTAGCGCAAACTTCAGCATCCTCGCCCGCACGGTGGTGTTTAAACTCCAACTGATGTGCAAGGGCTAAATTCTTTAAACTATAACTTCCTAAACCTTTCCATGAACGTTTGGCCACTTGAATGGAACAGAGGTAATTTAATTTGGGAGTAAAGAGACCGTAGTGTTCCAGACTCGCTCTTAATACGCCTGCATCAAAGCCCGCATTGTGCGCTAGGATAAGGTTGCCATAAAGTAGATCGTATATCTCATCCCAGATCTCTGCAAAGGTCGGAGCGTGTGCGACGTCACGAGGCTCAATTCCATGCACTTCAATGTTACGGGGATGGAAATACGGAAAACTGGGCGGTTTAATAAGCCAGGTTTTGGTGTGTACAATTTTTCCTTGTTCCACTACGGTGACCCCAAGCTCACAAGCGGAACTTCTTTCATGGGTCGCCGTTTCAAAATCGATGGCGCAAAAATCAATCATGGCTTCGAGTTTATTTGACTGAGCACTACATAGGCCCAAGGTTCTAAAACTAGGCTTTGGTTAGGGCTTAGGGTTTGTTTTTTGCCCTCAAACACATTTTCGTACTCTCCGCTATGCTCGCGTAGATCTAACGTGAAATTTTGAGCTGTAGGGCTTAGATTTACAACTGTAAGGACTTTGTCTTCGTTTTTTTCTCGGACAAAACTAAGTACGTGGTCTTTTTTTGAGTTGGTAATGCGCTGC
The DNA here is from genome assembly GCF_054489265.1 of Chryseobacterium sp. A321. Classification (NCBI taxonomy): domain Bacteria; kingdom Pseudomonadati; phylum Bacteroidota; class Flavobacteriia; order Flavobacteriales; family Weeksellaceae; genus Chryseobacterium; species Chryseobacterium sp. A321. Next base: position 1,601,852 of record NZ_JBTMWZ010000001.1, read on the forward strand.
ATTTCTCCGCCCCATTTGCCATTCCATAAGGCTTGGTTTTGATGTTTCAATCGAAATAGCGTGGTGTAAATAGCGCGGTTCTCATGCGCTTGCCACGAGATCGGATCTTTCTCAAAAAAATCAAGAGAACGAGAAAGTCCTGCTTCTTGTCCATTATAAACTAGGGGCATTCCATCGAGGGTGGTCATGAGCACCATCGATGCTTTCAGTCCTTCTTTGAAATTGAGGTTTTGATTGCCTTCCCATGAGTTTTTGTCGTGGTTGTCCGTGAATTGAAGTCGGATGGCTTCTGTGGGAAAGATAGACACATGTTCTGCGATATACCCTTCCGTGAGCGGAAAGATAGGCGTATGCTTGGTTGCAATCTGATGAAGTACATTGTAGAGCTCCCATGCGTAGGTGGCATCAAACGCATGGCGATGGAGCTCCTTGTCCTGCGCTTCCGCGAGAAGAAATACCGGCTTTATTTCTTCTAGTTCTGCTCTTGCATTTTCCCAAAACTCAAGAGGAACGAAACTAGCCATGTCACATCGATAGCCGTCGATATCAAACTCCTCGACCCAGTAGGCAAGGGCTTTAGTCATGTATTCTCTTAAAGCAGGTTTTGAATAATCAAAATCAATTATATCGTCGTAATCTCGCCAAGGTGTAGGCTGAAACTCTCCCCTAGAATTGCGCAAATACCAATCCGGGTGGTCCGTCACAAGAGCATTGTCCCAACTGCTGTGGTTTGCCACCCAATCGAGAATGACATGCATTCCTTGGGCATGAATGGCCTCGACCAATTCTTTGAAATCTTCTTTGGTTCCAAACTCGGGATTGACTCCGTAATAGTCTTTCACCGAATAGTAGCTCCCTAAGGTTCCTTTGCGGTTTTTTTCTCCAATAGGGTGAATCGGCATGAGCCAAAGAATGTCAATACCCATTGCTTTTAACTCGGGCAGTGCTTTTTGAACCGCTTTAAAATTGCCTTCTTTCGAGAATTGTCTTACGTTGAGTTCGTACAGTGTAGCGTTTTTAACCCACGAAGGAGTGTTTAGCTCTACATAGGGTTTAGGCTGGTAGTTGGGTGCCCTTTTTTGGGCGGCAATTATCGTTAGACAGAGGAAAAGGGAAAGGCTAACAAAAGAGCGAAAACATCTCATCGGTTTGGAATTAAGAGTTCAATTTACTTAATTCCGAGCGTTATTTCAAAAGAAAATGTCTGAAAATAAGCCATTTGCTTTGGTAGTATTTTTTCATTTGGTAGGCTCCTCTTCTCTTCCAGGTTTCTTTGGCCTCTTTATAGAATGCAAAGTGCGCTCGTACCACGGCCCAAAGGTGAGGCAGTCCGTTTTGGATTCCAAAACGAATGCCTGCAATTCCATCCAGACAAAGGCGAAGAAAAATCAGGCCTAGTAAAGAAGGGAAAGGAAGGTTCTTAAGCAGCATGGATAGGTTGTTGCGGAAGTTTAGATAGGTCTTTTGTGGACTTTGCTTATTTAGGGTTCCACCCCCCACATGGTACACGCTCGAAAATCCCGTATAGAAAATTTTTCTCCCCGAATTTTTGAGTCTCCAGCATAGGTCAATTTCTTCCTGATGGGCGAAAAACCGCTCGTCAAATCCCCCTTGTACCCAGAAATCTTTGCTTCGAATAAAAAGACAGCAGCCAGAGGCCCAGAATATTTCCGTTTGGTCGTTGTATTGACCTAGGTCTTTTTCAAGGGTGTCAAATTTTCTTCCACGGCAATAAGGATAGCCTAAATTGTCAATCAGTCCGCCTGCAGCACCTGCAAATTCAAAGGTATCCTTTTGCGAATAGCTAAGGATTTTGGGCTGAATTGCGGCAATGTCAGGACGCGCGTAGAAGAGTTCAAGTGGCGCAGAAAGCCAGTCTGCAGTCACTTCTACGTCGGAATTTAAAAGACAATAGAATTTCGCTTTGATCTTTTTTAACCCTTCGTTATATCCTGCGGCAAAGCCATGATTTTGCGCATTGACCACGATTTGAACTTGAGGGTAATTCTCGTTCAAAAAGTCAATCGAATCGTCGCTCGAGGCGTTGTCGATCACATAAATTTGGGCACCTTCTGAGTGCATTGCAACCGAGGGAAGAAATTTTTCGAGCCATTTTTTTCCGTTCCAATTCAAAATGGCAATGGCTAAATCAGGAGTTGAAGTCATAGGAATCAAAGCGTTATAAGGGCGGAAGTAGACTTTTAATCTGCTTTTGGTATTTCCACCTGCGGTGGGACCAAAGGTAATTTGCAGGTCTTTTTTGAATGGTATTTTCTAAAAGATGATGGAATTTTTGTACCACTTCGAAAGGAACAAAGTGCTCCTGTTCAGGGTAAATTCTTTTGTAGTTAATTTGGTAATAGCCACGTTTTACCTTTTTCATCTCGCAATAAATGAAGATAAGATCCTTTCGTGTGGCGAGCTTATCGTACCCAATAAACACCGGGGTCTCTTGATTTAAAAAATCAAGACCTTTGTCTACATTCATGTGGTGGGGGGATTGATCCGCGACAAACATATAGACGGAGTCCCCGTCATTGGGATGACTTAAAATATGTTTTATGACGTCTTTATCTTCAAGAGACTGGTTTTGAAATCGGTTTCGGATTTTCAAGATCTGCTGATCCCAAAACGAATTGTTGATTTTTCGATAAACCGGATAGGAGTGGGATTGAGGAAGCGAGGTGGCTAATGCAGAAATCCACTCCCAGTTAAAGACATGACCCGCTAAAAGGATGACGTTTTTCCCTTCCTCTTTTGCTTCTTGAAATAAGTTCTGATTGATATGCTGTACACGTACTCTCAATTCTCGCTCTGTAATGCTCCAAAGCTTTACAGTTTCCACAAGATAATCCGTAAAATTTCGATAGAATTCTTTTTGAATTTTCGAGATTTCTTCTTTGCTTTTTTCTGGAAAGGCATTCTGAAGATTGGTTCTCACTACTTTTTTTCGGTACCCGATCAAATAATAATTTAGAAAGTACAGAATATCAGACATGCCGTAATGCAACCACAAGGGAAGTTTTGAGATCCAAAGGAATAAGCGTAAGAGTACCTTCATAAAGTGTACAAATTTAAGAATTAAATCCCGAGACAAAGTAAAGAGTAAAATAAAAGCTGTATTTTTGATTCCAATTTGAACTTATTAAGATGAAAAAAATCAAAATTTTAGCCCTCGCCGTCTTTTCTTTAACCCTTTTTTCTTGTGCAAAGAAAAGTGAAACGGGCAAGACGACAGTGGACTCTACATTAGTTGAAGTGCAGGATAGTGCGGCAATTGCTGCGAAGAAGAAAGCGGATCAAGAAAAAGAAAAGGCCGCTCTTCCCAAGCCCTATAGTGAGACAGAAGATGCAGAAGCCAAAATTAAAGAACTCGTGGTGCAAGCTCAAAAAGAAAACAAGAACATTATACTTCAAGCCGGTGGGAACTGGTGTATTTGGTGTTTGCGATTTAATCAGTACGTGCAAACCACGCCAGAGTTAAAAGAAATTATTGATCAGAATTACCTTTATTACCATTTGAATTATTCGCCAAAGAACAAAAACGAAAAAGTTTTTGCAAGCTATGGGAATCCTGGGGATGAGTTCGGCTATCCTGTTTTTATCGTCCTTGATAAAAACGGAAAGCAAATTCACACCCAAGAGAGTGGAAGTTTAGAGCAGGATAAGGGCTACAGCCTAGAGAAGGTGAAAGCATTTTTCAATGCGTGGAAGCCAAAGGCATAAGCGGCAACGGAAACAAGAAAGATTCGTCTAGGGCTCAGCTGTAAAGCGAGCCCTTTTGCTTTCTTATCCAGTACAAAAGGCGATTTTATAGTTTCGGTTTAGAAAAAAGAGTAGGCATTACTTCCCAAATTAAATTTTAGGTCGTATTCAAAGGATGCCATTTCGGTAGCAGAATCCTAAGCTACGGCGCACACTCAAATTGACATAAGTCTTTTAATCCATTTTAATTTGGACTTCGAGTAGGGAGGATATTTAATTGAGGGCTCTCCCCAAGTGGTTCGCTTAAGTATTGATTTTTCATGGGAAAAAGTGAGAAAGCCCTTTTCTCCATGGTAACTGCCCATTCCTGAAGAGCCCACTCCGCCAAAGGGTAAACTCGGATTGGTGAGATGCATAACGACATCGTTTATGCAGCCCCCACCAAAGGAAAGCTGAGTTAAAAAGGCCTCTTTTTCCACATTTCGATTTGAGAAAAGATAGGCCGCTAGAGGTTTTTCGTCGTGAAGTACGCTCTGAAGAGCCTGTGAAAAAGAGCTGTATGAGAGGATCGGTAAAATAGGTCCAAATATTTCTTCTTGCATTAACGGACTCTGCCTAGTGACGCCGCGAATGACGGTAGGTTCAAAATAAAGGGTTTCTTTATTTCGATTGCCCCCATAATAGGGATCCTCTCCCTCTAAGAGGCCTTCCAGCCTTTCGAAATGAGAAGGGGTGACGATCTTCGCGTAATGCGTACTTTGGGCTTCGTATCGAAACTTCTTAAGGTAATGTGTCACGTGCGACAAAAACTCGGATTCAATTGCAGAGTCTATTAATACATAATCCGGTGCCACGCAGGTTTGTCCCGCATTTAGAAATTTTCCCCACACGATTCTTTTGGCTGCTGTTTTTAGATCGGCAGAACGCGTAACGATCGCAGGAGACTTCCCTCCAAGTTCGAGAGTGACAGGGGTCAAATGTTTCGCGGCAGCTTCGTAAACGATTTTCCCGACTTTGGTGCTTCCTGTGAAAAAGATCTTATCCCATTTGTATTCTAGTAGTTCACTTGCAACTTCTTGTCCTCCCTTTGCGCAGTAAAAGGAATGAGATGAAAATGTGGAGTTGATTAGACTAGTGAGGAGTGCCATCGTGTGAGGTGCATGTTCACTCGGTTTTAGAATCACCGTATTCCCAGCCGCAAGGGCAGCGATTGCAGGGCATAAGGAGAGTTGAAGCGGATAGTTCCATGGAGCCATGACCAAAACTGAGCCTAAAGGCTCTAGATAGATGCGGCTTTGTCCTGGAAGGTTTGCAAGGTTGGTTCTTACTCTCTTAGGCTGAGATAAAGAACGGAGATTCTTCAAATAGTAACCCAGTTCACTATAAACCATAGAAAGTTCGGTTGCATACGTGTCGAATCGGGACTTACCCAAATCTTTCTCAAGCGCTTCATAGAGTAGATTTTCATTTTTCTTGAGCGTAGAATTGAGAAGTTCTAATTGAATTCTTCTGAATTTTAAATCTTTGGTCTTATGCGACTGAAAAAAGGTTCTCTGGGTAGAGATTATATCTTGAAAGTTCATTATATTTAATTGCTTATTTGTAAAATTAGCACTTTTTAAATTCATTAAAGGAAACTTAGAAAAAGGAATTTATATGAACTTTCAACATAAAACCGTCCTGATTACGGGAGGTGCATCTGGCATCGGAAAAATTATGGCTAGAAAAAGCCTTGAAAGGGGCTGTAAATCCCTTTTGCTATGGGATCTAAACCTGGAGGCCCTTGAGGCGGTTTCGCAAGAATTTGAAAGTCTAGGCGGAAGCGTGGATATCTATAGGGTAGATGTTTCTAAAAGCGAGGAAATTACGCAGGCAGCAAAGCAGGTTTTTGAAAAGCACGGCGCAGTGGACGTTTTGATTAACAATGCAGGCGTTGTTTTTAAAGGCTATTTTCATGAAAACTCGGGTTTTCAGATTGAGCAGTCCCTTCGGGTTAATTCCACCGGCCCTATGCTAATTGCGAAAGAGTTTCTAGGACCGATGATGGCTAAGAACAGCGGCTCCATCTGTAATATTGCCTCTTCGGCAGGACTGATTTCAAATCCGAAAATGGCGGTCTATGCGGCCTCTAAATGGGCGTTAACCGGCTGGAGTGACAGTCTTCGTCTGGAGATGGAGGAGCTCAAAAAAGAGGTGCATGTCACAACCATTATGCCCTTTTTCATAAATACGGGAATGTTTGACGGCGTAAAATCGAAGCTACTTCCGATTTTGGATCCGGAAAAAACCTCCGAAAAAATTATGAGAGCCATTGAAAAGCATTCCGGATTACTAGCACTCCCGCTTCCTTATTGGTTCATAAGGCTTACGCAAGGGATTTTACCTGCTAAAGTATACCAATGGGTTATGCGTGATGTATTTGGGATTTACGACACCATGAATGAATTCAAAGGACGTACTCCAAAATAATGCTTACCATTTTCGCCGTTTTACATAAATGTATGTGACAATCACAATGGTGGCCATGACAAGTAGCACCCCAATGTACCCGTACGGGCTACTTAGCTCGGGCATGTGTTGAAAATTCATTCCGTAAAGTCCCACGATAAAGCTAAGGGGTAAAAAGTACATAGAATAGATGGCAAGAACCTTCATCACATAGTTGGCTTTCTGGTCCGAAATGGCCAAGAACAGGGAAATCAAATTTGTGATTTGAGAGAGCATATGCTCATAATCGGTCATGACATCAACGTATTTATCATGTAGGTCGGTCGATTGTGTACTGGACAGCTCAAGATGCGCAAACTTTTCAACCCACTGAGAGGAATTGTTAAGGATACGGATCGAGAGTCCGATTTTTCTCTTTAGTTTGTAGAGTCCTCGAAGTTGGTTGGCTCGGTCCCCTTTCTTCAAAAAGATTTGCTCCTCTTTTTTGTTTAAGATTTCAAAAATATCCTGAGATTCTTGATCAAAGGTTTGAATGACTTCTAGAGCAATCCTAAGGAGAATATCCTCCGCGCGGAGGGGGTTCTTTTTGGAGTGCAGATACTCTTTTGCTTTTTGTATGCTTGTGTTGGGAAGTCGGTGAACCGTAATGATTTTCGAACCCATTAAAAAAACACCAATTTTTGTCGAGATGTCGCTTATCGCATTGTGCGCACCTTGGGTTGAACCTGTGCTTTCCCGAACAAGGAAGAATTCGAGATTTTCGTCTTTTTCGTATTTCGGTAGGTGATTGGGATCGACCACGTCTTCTAAGAGAAGTCGTCCAATCTTATGTTCCTTGTGGAGATTTTCTAAGTCCTCTGCACTCGGTTTTTCCAGATCTAGCCATTGGCACTGGTCATTTTGATAAAGGGTTTCTAAGGGCATCTTAAAGGGGAATAGGTTGGAGGTGCTGCAAGTTTAGATAACGAATTTAGTACAAATTTTAACATAAGAGATTGCAATGTGTAAATTTATACTGTCTTTTTTCGAACTCGAGCGATTCCCTCGCAATGCGTTTACCCGTCGCCCACGCTTTGCACGTCGTGAAAATTCATAAGAAAGAGTTGAAAAAAAATCCATTCTCACTCTTTTTCTTATATTTACTGTAATTTGTAAGGGGTCTTAAGAATCAACTTACTTACTTAGAAAAAGAAAGAAAAGCAAAACGATAAACGAATACGAATTATGATAAGAAGTATCATCAAAGGGACTGGATACTATGTTCCCGAGAATGTCGTTACGAATGACGATTTGTCAAAGTTAATGACCACAAACGATGAATGGATCACAGAGAGAACTGGGATTAAACAGCGTCATCACCGAAAGGAGCGTAACGATGCCGAAGAAACGACTTCCTATTTAGGGCTAAAAGCAAGTCAAATGGCCTTAGAGAATGCAAAATTAGAGGCGAAAGACCTTGATTTCATCGTTTTTGCAACGCTCTCACCGGATTATTTTTTTCCAGGATGTGGAGTCTTGCTGCAAGAACAACTAGGCTGTGGTACCATCGGTGCACTCGATGTTAGAAACCAATGCTCAGGCTTTGTTTACGCATTAAGTGTTGCAAATGCTTTTATTAAATCAGGTACGTACAAAAACATTTTGGTGGTAGGAGCAGAGGTGCATTCCTTTGGACTTGATTTTTCCGACGAGGGTCGAGGGGTTTCGGTCATCTTTGGTGACGGTGCGGGAGCCGTGGTTCTTTCTCGTGCTAGTGAAGACGAGAAAGGAGACATTCTCTCCTTCAACATGCACTCTGAGGGGAAATATGCCGAGGAGCTGTGCACGAAATTTCCAGGATCTAAGTACGGATGGAGCGATCGAATGAGACTTGAGCCAGAGGCGGTTACAAGCACTGAAATATATCCCTACATGAATGGAAATTTCGTATTCAAGCATGCCGTCACAAGGTTCCCTGAAACGATGCAGGAAGCCCTTGCTGAGGCAGGTAAAACGGTAGAGGATCTAGATGTATTCATCCCGCATCAAGCGAATTTAAGAATTGCGCAGTTTGTTCAAAAGAAATTGGGTTTAAAAGACGATCAGGTTTACAACAATATTGAGCGATTTGGAAATACCACTGCCGCTTCAATCCCTTTAGCGTTTGCAGAGGCTGTGGAAAAAGGAAAGGTAAACAGGGGAGACCTTGTGCTACTTTCTGCTTTTGGAAGTGGCTTCACATGGGGAAGTGTCTTGTTTGAATATTAGAAGAAAATACAATTTAAAAAAAGACTACTTGATTCATTTTCAAGTAGTCTTTTTTGTATAGACGTGTCTATTTGAAGAATTACTTTTTCATTAGTTTGTATTGCGGGTTGAAGGTTCGATCCCCAACTTGGGTTACTTGAAATAGGTGTCCTTCCGCGACAAAGTACACAGAGGGAGTAGGCGTATTGTCCTTTTCGTTTGCCTTGAGGCTAATGTAGGACCCGTCTTTACTAAACTGAAATGTGCCTTCTTCCTTAAATTCTGCCCCATCCTTTGGATCTGCCCCTTCATACACTTGATTTAAGGTGTACTTACCGTCCATATTTAAAGTAAGAGTCGTTTCAATTCCGCTACAAGAAGCGCACGGAAGTGTGCCTTTATAGGTGCCTTGCCAATCTAAAGAGTTCTGCGTGGTATCTCCAGTAGGAATCTCTTGTGCACTTGTGGAATCCTCTAGCGAGGCTATGGTAATGGTATCCGCAGGGTTTGTAGTCGTCTCGGTTTGTTTTTTCTGGCAAGAACCTAGAAAGAGTAAGAATGCTGCAGAAAGTATAATCGGTTTTTTCATCTTGTTTATTTGAAGGTATAGATTCAAAAATTGTGCTAAAGGCATTGTGCGGGTGCTTTTATTTGCATTTTAAAAGCGCAGTGCATTTCCCGTGTTCTTGCTATTTTGCTTATTCAGTCTTGCAAGAAGTGGGTAAAACAAAAGACCCCGCTTTGCGCGAGGTCTTTCTAAGAATTAATTCTTCTTTGGCTTAGCCTAAGAAAGGGTATTTGTAGTCTTTTGGAGAAACAAAGGTTTCTTTGATTGAACGAACAGAAACCCAACGAAGAAGGTTCATTTTAGATCCTGCTTTGTCATTGGTTCCTGAGGCTCTAGCCCCTCCAAAAGGTTGTTGTCCTACAACGGCACCCGTAGGTTTGTCGTTAATATAGAAGTTACCGGATGCATTTTCAAGTGCCGTGTATGCCTCTGCAATCGCGTAACGGTCTTGAGCGAAAATGGACCCTGTTAGAGAGTAAGGAGAGGTTTGATCTACTAACTCTAAGGTTTCATCCCAAGCTTTGTCTTCGTATACATAAACCGTAAGAATAGGGCCAAAGATTTCTTCGCAGATACTTTCGTACTGAGGATTGGTGGTTTCGATCACGGTAGGTTCTACAAACCATCCTTTCTTACCATCGCATTTCCCTCCGAAAATAACTTTTGAATCTTTTGATTTTTTAGCTCTCTCAATATACCCTTCACATTTGTCAAAGGATTTTTTATCAATCACTGCATTGACAAAGTTCGATGGATCTTCTGGAGATCCCACTTTGATAGTCTTTAATTGAGCGTCCATTACTTTTTTCACGTCTTTCCACAAAGATTTAGGAAGGTACGCTCGTGAAGCAGCTGAACATTTTTGACCTTGGTATTCGAAAGCACCTCTTACAAGGGCTGTTGCCACGGCTTCTACATTGGCAGAAGGGTGAACCATTACGAAGTCTTTCCCTCCGGTTTCTCCTACGATTCTAGGGTAGGTTTTGTATTGGTGGATGTTTTCCCCAATCATTTTCCACATGCTTTGGAAAACAGGCGTGGATCCAGTGAAATGAAGTCCAGCAAAGTCTGGGTGAGAAAGAACGCGTTTCGCGGTATCTGCTCCGTCTGCAAAGACCATGTTGATTACTCCAGCAGGTAGACCAGCTTCCGTAAGCACCTCCATAATTACTTTTGCAGAATAGATTTGCATGTTGGAAGGTTTCCAGACCACTACATTTCCCATTAGAGCCATACAGGTTGGAAGGTTCCCAGCGATAGCAGTAAAGTTAAAAGGAGTAATTGCAAAACAAAATCCTTCCAACGGTCTGTATTCCGAACGGTTCCAAATTCCTTCGTCAGAAACAGGCTGTTCGCTGTAGAGTTCAGTCATGAATTCTACGTTGAAACGTAGGAAGTCAATAAATTCACAAGCCGCATCAATTTCCGCTTGGTGTACGTTTTTACCTTGACCAATCATGGTCGCTGCATTCAATTTATCGCGGTAAGGTCCTGCAAGTAAATCGGCTGCTTTTAAGAAGATCGCTGCGCGGTGTTCCCACCCTAGAGCATTCCATTTTTCTTTCGCATCAAGAGCTGCTTTAATGGCACTGTCTACATGCTTCATGTTCCCCTCATAGTAGAATCCAAGATTGTGCTTATGGTCTTGAGGAGAAGAGATTTTTACCTCGGTTTTGGTAGTCACTTCTTTTCCACCAATAATCATTGGAATTGCCACTTTTTCTTTCCACATTTTTTTGTAGGTAGCAATGAGTGATTTTACTTCCGGAGAACCCGGTTCGTAAGTTCTTACCGGTTCATTCACTGCGAATGGCACCTGAGAAATAGCTTTAGACATATTTTTATTGATTTTTAGATTAAAATTTGAGTATGTACAAAGTTAAGGGATTTAAGTGGAAAGACAAAGTTTCTACGAATGAGAAACGCCGTGAATGGCCTTGCTTTTTCATATCCCGTGCGGGGTAAAACAAAAAAATCCGCCTAGTTTAAAAACCAGACGGACCTATAGAAAATTTAAATTTAGTCAAGACCTCCTTTGCGGGTAGGTTCTGATACTTTTGGCCATTCCATTTGTTTCCCAGTTCTAGGGTTCATTGGAAGGTTGATTTTTTGGTTGGAAGACTTTTCAGGATCCTCGCTTGCCATGTAAGTCAAAATTGCGATTAGAGCGACGTTGTTTTTGATGTCGTCAAATACGATCTTGTCGTACGTGTCTCTTTGCGTATGCCAAGTGTAACTTCCATACGCCCAGTTAAGAGATCCTAGCATAAAAGCAGGGGCGCCAGCCGCTACGAAAGAAGCGTGGTCACTTCCTCCGCCGCCGGGAGTTCCTGGGAAGGTAAAGTTAATGTCTCGGGTCAATTTGGAAGGCGCTGCGCTAAACCAACGTCCTAAATAATCGTAAGCATTTAAGAAACCTTGTCCACTTACGTTTTGAACTCTTCCCGTTCCGTTGTCTTGGTTGAACACCGCTTGGATACCGTCCATTTTGTCTTTGTGCATCGATACATAGCCTCTTGATCCATTAAGGCCTTGTTCTTCACTTCCCCATAATCCTACGATAATGGTACGTTTTGGGTTCGGGTAGTATTTTTTAAGAATACGGGCTACCTCCATCATAGTAATGGTACCCGTACCGTTGTCGGTCGCTCCGGTTCCTCCGTCCCAAGAGTCAAAATGGGCAGAAAGAATCACATATTCATTTGGTTTTTCACTTCCTTTAATTTCAGCCACGGTGTTGAATGTCGGTGCCATTCCGTGGTCTTTGCTTGAAGTTACGATGTTAAGTTTTGGAGTAATCCCATTTTGAAGCATACGGTAAAGTTGTCCGTAATCTTCTAAAGAGACGTCTACTACAGGGATTTTTTTCGTTCCTGCTGAGAATATTTTATTCACCCCAAATCCGCGGCTCCAATTGCTCCACACAAGACCTGCAGCACCAGCCTCTTCAAAAGGCTTGTTAAGACTTCTCCATGAGAGTCCTAAAACCGCAAGACTTTCGTTCCATGCTTTGCTTTCTGCGCGAGTTCTTTCTTGGTAAGCCTTGTAAGATTCTTCGGTTGCAAATTCTTTCCAATTGTAATCGGGTCTACCGCTTGATTGGTATTGAGATACCATCACAAGTTTTCCTTTTACTTGGGGAAGCCATTTTTCGAATTCCGCCTTGGTTTTGAATACAGGAAGCATGATGACTTCCGCAGTCACTCCTTTTGAACTTGTTGCAGGGCTGAAAGCCAGCTGCATGGACTCTAGAGATTTTGTGTATGGATACACCATCGTAGCAGAGGAAGTTCCTCTTTCCCATGATTTCCATTCTCCCCACTGCTCATTTTTAGCCTCAATGCCCCAAGTCTTGAACTTGGCTACTGCCCAGTCGTGGGCTTGTTGCATTTTTGGACTTCCCACAAGTCTAGGGCCGATCCCGTCTAGTAACTCAAACGCAAGGGGTTCAAGTTGAGAGTTTTCATAGGTTTCTTTCATGATTTGATCCACCATAGCCTGCTGATTCTGAGCTGCTACGAGGCCTACCGTAAGCGATAGGGAAACCGTCATAATTCGTGTAAAATTCCTCATTAATTAAATTTTTGATGAAGATATTAAAAATATTTGAAATAAAACGCTTACACTGCGCTGATAGTCGCGCTTTTACGCAATTTGCTTATTGAATTCATCTCAGCGCTTTGTTAAAAAAGGTCTTCTCGAAAAGGGTTTAAAAAAACTAAATTCCGTAACTTTAACGTTTTAATACTTAAAGAATATGACTTCAAAAGAAAAAGTGGCTTTGCTTCGCAAGGAGATGGAAGCCAAAAATATCGATGCCTTTGTGGTGTTTTCCGCAGATCCACACATGAGCGAATATTTGCCTGAGCAGTGGAAAGAACGCGCATGGCTCACTGGGTTTACAGGATCCGCCGGATTTGCGGTTCTTACTAGAGACAAGGCAGGTGTTTGGACGGACGGACGTTATTTTATCCAAGCCCCGAAGGAGCTGAAAGGATCTGATTTTGAACTTATGAAAATGGGAGCGGAGGGAGTTCCTGATTATGTTACGTGGCTCAAACAGGAAGTGAAAGAAGGAGGAGTGGTTGCCACGAACGCCTTTGCAGCTGCCAATAGCAGTTGGGAGGAAATGAGCCAAGGCTTAAAGGACAAAGGAATTACCCTTGTGGATCTTCCTTTGTTAGATGCAGTTTGGACCGAGCGAGGAGAAGAAATCAAAAACCCTGTTTTTGTGCATCCTTTAGAACGCGCAGGCCAAAGTGTAGAAGATAAATTAAGTGCGATTCGTCAAAAAATGGAAATGCAAAATGCAAATCTGCATGTGATTTCAAGTTTGGACGATGTGGCTTGGACCTTAAACTTAAGAGGAAGTGATGTAGAATGCAATCCTGTTTTCTTAGGATACGTTGTGATTTCTCTAGACTCTGCTTATCTATTTGTTGACGAATCGAAAGTGGATCAGGAGGTTAGAAACCATCTGAAGGCAGCCTCGGTCGAGATTAAACCTTACGAAGAATTGTATCCGTATTTAAAGTCACAAAAAGGGAAATCGGTTTTGGTTTCTCCAAACAGCAACCAAGCTATTTTTGTGGCCTTAGAAGGAAATGAAATCCTTAAAGCCCCAGTTCCTGGAAATTTAATGAAAGCCATCAAGAATGAAACCGAACTAGAAGGGTTTAGAACCGTGATGATTCGCGACGGTGTGGCGATGGTTAAATTCTTACATTGGCTTACAACGTCTGTGGGAACAGAGGTAATGAGTGAATATTCGATCGCTCAAAAACTACAAGGCTTTCGTAGTGAAGGAGAGAACTTTGTAGGAATTAGTTTTGGTAGTATTGTGGGATACAAAGGCAACGATGCCATTCCGCATTATGCACCTTCCCAAACCGCTAGTGAGATCGTAGAGGCCAAAGGAAGTATTTTAGTGGATTCCGGAGGTCAGTACCTAGAAGGAACAACAGACATTACCAGGACTTTTCCTTTAGGAGAGGTAAGTGAGCAATACAAACAAGACAGTACACTTGTGCTTAAAGGGATGATCCGCCTTTCTCGCGTGAAATTCCCAAAAGGAACGAAAGGAGTGCATTTGGATGCCATTGCAAGACTTCCTTTATGGATGGAAGGGAAAGAGTACAACCACGGTACCGGACACGGAGTTGGAAGTTTCATGAATGTTCATGAGGGTCCACAAAACATCCGTAAGGATATGAATTTTCAAGATTTAATCCCAGGAATGGTCGTGTCAAATGAGCCAGGACTTTATATTGAGAATGAGTACGGAATTCGTCATGAAAACCTAATTGCAGTGAAGAAATCTGAAACGACTGCCTTTGGAGAGTTTTACGAGTTTGAAACTCTCACGATTTGTCCTTTCTTTACCAGTGCGATTCAAAAAGATCTGTTGGATGAGGAGGAAATTGAGTGGTTAAATGAGTATCATAGATGGGTATCTGAAAAACTCTCTTCTCACCTAAATGGAGAAGTAAAAGAATGGTTCCTAGAAATGGTGAAACCGATCTAAGACCTTTTCTCTAATCTATATATAGAAAGTCGCCTATTTTTGGGCGACTTATTATTTTGTGGCAACGTCCAGAGTTCTATGAAACGAAAAACCACCAAAGCGTGAAGCTTAGGTGGTTTTTCTATCGTTGTAGTCTGAATTACCTTATTTCTTTTTGTAACTAGCGTCTTTAATTCTCGCTTTCTTACCTCTAAGATCTCTGAAGTAAAAGATTCTAGCTCTTCTTACTTTACCTCTACGGTCTACTTCAATTTTTTGAAGGGCAGGAAGGTTAAGTGGGAAAACTCTCTCTACTCCAACCTCACCACTCATCTTACGAATGGTAAATGTTTTGGTACCTCCGGTTCCTCTTAATTGAATTACGGTTCCTTTGAAGAACTGAGTTCTTGTTTTGGCACCTTCTCTAATTTCGTAATACACAGTGATGGTGTCACCGGCTTTGAATTCTGGGAATTCTTTTTTTGTAATGTACTTGTCTTGTACGTACTGTAATAAATCCATTTTTTAATAAAAAAAATATGTCAAAGCTAAGCAACATGCACGTCCTTCGTCAGAGGTTGGTTAACAGGTTGCAAAAATACAACAAAATTTTAATTCTGCAACTATTTATTGTGAGTCGACTTGCATTTCTTCGTTTTAATTTCAATCCTGTCCATCATGCTAAAGAAGAATGCTGTAAAAAGTTTCGTTCCTATAGAGAAAATTGCAGAGTTATGCGTATTTTTAGCAACAGATAACGCAAGTGCGGTTTCCGGATCGGCCTTAACCTTAGATGGCGGCTGGAGTGCACAATAAAAGTAAAGACAATGATTGATAAACGAGTTAACAATGCAAAAGAGGCCACAGCGGACATCCAAAGCGGCATGACCCTCATGCTAGGAGGCTTTGGACTTTGCGGCATTCCAGAGAATAGCATTGCCGCCTTAGTGGAATCGGGTATTAAAGATTTAACCTGCATTTCTAACAATGCTGGGGTTGATGATTTTGGATTAGGTTTACTGCTGCAGAAAAAACAAATTAAAAAGATGATAGCCTCCTATGTAGGAGAAAATGCAGAGTTTGAGCGTCAGATGCTAAGTGGAGAATTGGATGTAGAACTTACTCCACAGGGAACTCTTGCTGAAAAATGCAGAGCGGCTCAAGCAGGAATTCCTGCCTTTTATACACCTGCCGGATACGGTACGGAAGTAGCTGAGGGTAAACAGGTCCAAGAGTTTAAGGGTAAAATGCATATCTTAGAGCATGCGTTTGAGGCGGATTTTTCCATTGTGAAAGCTTGGAAAGGAGACCATGCAGGAAACCTTATTTTTAAAGGAACCGCTCGTAATTTTAATTTTCCAATGGCCGGTGCCGGGAAGATTACCATTGCCGAAGTGGAAGAGCTTGTGGAGCCTGGTGAACTAGATCCCAATGAGATTCACATACCAGGAATTATGGTTCAAAGGATCTTCCAAGGAGCTCAATTTGAGAAAAGAATCGAACAACGTACCACCCGAAAAGAATAGGTCAAATGCTTACAAAAGAACAAATTGCACAACGAATCTCAAAAGAGGTAGAAGATAGATATTACGTCAACCTAGGCATTGGAATTCCGACCCTAGTGGCAAATTATGTCCCTAAAGATTTGAATGTTGAATTTCAAAGTGAGAATGGAGTCCTAGGAATGGGCCCTTTTCCAAGAGAAGGGGAAGAAGATGCGGATTTAATTAATGCAGGAAAACAGACCATTACTACGCTTCCTGGAGCCTCGTTCTTTGATTCTGCCTTTAGTTTTGGAATGATCCGAAGTCAAAAGGTTGATTTAACGATCTTGGGGGCTATGGAAGTTTCAGAAACAGGGGATATTGCCAATTGGAAAATTCCTGGAAAAATGGTCAAAGGAATGGGAGGCGCTATGGATTTGGTGGCTTCTGCCGAGAACATTATCGTCGCGATGATGCATACCAACAAAGCAGGAGAGAGCAAGGTACTAAAGAATTGTACGCTGCCCCTTACCGGCGTAAGATGCGTGAAAAAGATTGTTTCTAACCTAGCGGTGATGGAAGTGACTCCCGAGGGACTTTTGCTCTTAGAAAGAGCTCCTGGAGTTTCTGTGGAGGAAGTGATTGCATCCACTGAGGCGAAGCTCATCATCAAAGGAGACGTTCCGGAGATGCAGTTCGACTAACTTAAAAATAGAAGAAGCACAAATCTAAATTATAAAGCTCTGTGAAAGCAGATTAAAAATAGACCAAGTGAAAACTTGGTCTATTTGTTATTTAGGTATTTCCATAGAAAAGAGTCTGAAAAAGTAGCCCTACTTACGGCTCAAAGCTCTCAAATTTTCCATTTTCATAGAATAACACAATTCTCTTGACTTTATTAGGTTCATTCTTAGAGGGTTGCGTTTCATTTTCACGACCGTTTTCTTCTAATGGCTGAGAATCGCTTAAAAGAGAACCTAGCGAACTAGCGGACGATTTAGGCAATTCTGGCGCTCTTTCTACTTGAGGGTTTGGAAAGGAAGAGGGCAAAATACGGTCTTCAGTCTCGGTCACACCAAAGTTTTCATCGTTAATTAAAGCAAATAAATCGGGCATCGATGGGGTTGAAACCGCTTCGATCTCACCTTCTTCTTGCTGTGGCTTCGTAGGGGAGAGCATCTCGCCTTCGCCCAGTATGAGCCATTCCCATTGCAATTCCGGGTATTTTTCTCTCACTTTCATTAAGAAGTCGAGTGAAGGTTTGTTTCGTCCCGAGGTAATGTGGGAAATGGAGGAGCGTTGAACTTCCACGGCATCTGCAAATTCAGAAGCAGAAAGCTGAGTGTACTCAATAATTTCAGAAATTCTCTCATTTAAGCTCATAACAATTGCGTATTTACTAATTACAAATGTAAAACATTCTTTTACAATACTAAAATACAAATGTAATCATTCACCGCAATTCATAAGTTACAAAAGTAAAACCAACGCTTAAAGCATTGGTTTTACTGTATTTACGAAATGTATAATTGTAAATTAATGTCGGAAATTCTCGTCATTTTCAGGATCGTATTTGAGTTTACGCTCCTTTTTCTGTTCTGGGAAAACCAGGGATGCAAGGATGCTTAAGGCTAAAATCGAGACGATAATAATTAAAGAATGGAAGGTTTGAAAGCCCCAATCTTCAAGCGTATGATGAAAGATCATCTTGAGTCCGATAAAGGTTAGTAAGAAGGAAAGACCTACTTTTAAAAATCTGAACTTGTCTAGTACACCTGCTAGAAGGAAGAACATGGAGCGCAGTCCTATAATTGCGAATATGTTCGAGAAAAATACAATATAAGGATCGTGTGTAACTGAGAAGATCGCAGGGATGCTATCCACGGCGAAGATTAAATCAGTGGCTTCAATGATTAGTAGAACAAGGAATAGGGGAGTCATTTTCTTAACTCCATCGATTACAACAAAAAAGTTATGCCCTACAAATTGATTATGCACCTTAAAGTACTTGTTCGCAAATTTAACTACTGGGTGCTTTTCAGGATCAATTTTATCTTCCTGATCTTTCTGTAAGAACATCTTTACTCCGGTGATTACTAAGAAGGCACCAAATACATACATAATCCATGAGAACTTTGCAATTAGCGCCGCCCCTAGGAAGATAAAGATAAAACGAAGGACAATGGCTCCTAAGATACCCCAGAACAAAACACGATGATAGTTCTTTTCAGCGACCCCAAAGGCTGTAAAGACAAGGATCATAACAAATATATTATCTACCGACAAGGCGTACTCCACAATATAACCTGTAAGATACTCTAACCCCAGGTTTTGATTATAAAGCTGTAAAGAATGCTCAAAGTTGCCAGGTATGATTTTAATGGGATGTTTATGCCTTGTGATGACTTCCTGCAATGTTTGCATAGAATCGATGCCATGGAGTAGGTGACCATACGTGGTCAAAAGGAAATAAAACCCCATAGAAAGAAGGACGACGAAAAAGCTCATAAGACCCGCTTTTTTCATCGTGACGATTCCTTCGGATTTACGACCCATGTTAAGGTCAATGGCCAATATAAAAAGAATAAAAAGTAGGAATCCTCCAAGGAATAAAAGTTCGTTGTTCATAAAAATAAATATAGGGGCAAAGATACTTAAAAACTCAGTTTTATCATAATTTACAAATGTGTATAACGGTGAAGTCCTGAGGGAGTTTACAAGTATGCATGTTTAAAATAATAACTCCAAAATGGCGGAAATCCTACTTGTTAACACTTAAAGCACATGTGAAGTAAGTATTTAGTAGAATAATATAACTAATTGAAAATAAGTATTGTAATTGTATACGAATGAATTTATCGCAATCCACAAAATTATCCACAGACATTCTGACATTTTGACCTGTTTGATGAATTTAGGAATGTTAATCATTGTGGAAACTTAAAAAAAATCTATTTTTGATTTTTGTAAATTGAATGACTATGAGTTTTGAATCCTTTTATAGGCCCTGTCCTAATTTCCCTAATCGCTATATTTCGCCCCAGAGTGTAGAAAAATTCGTACAGGAGAATCTGAGCGGTTTACTATCGAAGGTCGGAGTCTCGCATGAGGGAAGAACCATTTATAAAGTTTCCTTAGGAACCGGAAAAACCCGTGTGCTTGCTTGGTCGCAAATGCATGGAAATGAGAGCAATTCAACGCATGCGCTATTTGATATGCTTTACACTTTGGAAGAGCTTCCCTCCCTCAAACAGGATCTTTTTTCTCGAATTACCTTAGATTTCATCGTCATGCTAAATCCTGACGGATCTTTCCGTTGGACTAGGCGTAATGCGCTTGATATTGATCTAAATAGAGATTATTTGTACAACTCAAGTCTTGAGTTTCCTATTTTGCGTAAGATTGCGCAAAGTGGATCCTATGATTATGGACTCAATCTACATGAACAAAGGACCCTTTTCTCGACGGACGGACTGCATCCAGCAACCCTGAGTTTTCTTGCGCCTGCAGAAAATAAAGAGAGGGAGGTTACTCCTACAAGAAAGAAGGCCATGGCGGTCATTGCCGAACTTGGAAAGTTAATGCAAGGATTGCTTCCTAATCAAGTGGCACGATACAACGATGAATTTTATCCAAGTTCCACGGGGGATAATTTCACGAAAATGGGCCTACCAACAATCTTATTTGAAGGAGGTCATTTTCAGGGGGACTACTTAAGAAAAGAAACTAGAAAGTATTATACCATCTCCCTTTATTATGCCTTGCAACTCATTGCTGAATTAAAAGGGAGTACAGAAGGGTATGAAGCGTATTTTGAACTTCCGGAGAATAAAGAGTCCCATTATGACCTTATCTATCGAAATGTCAAATTAGAGACCTCATACGATTGCATACTCGACATCGCGGTTCAATACCGTGAAGTCAAAAAGGAAGAGAATCCGGATATTTCGTTTGTGCCCATCGTAGTAGAAGTGGGAGATTGCAGTTCGAAAAAGGGATGGGTAGAAATCGATTGCACTGGGAAGAAATTCAAATGTTCCCGAAAGTATCCGAAGTTAGATGAGCCTATGGATTTTGAAATCATCTAGTGGATGGAATTAGTTAGTCTACGACTTGAATGCCGCTAGCTTCGATTCGGATTTGCGCAGAGTCGCTGGATTTAGCACTTTCTTTCGTTCGCTGTTTCTCTTTTGCAATTCCTTCTAATAGGACCTGTTTGCCTCGAATGTCTTGAGGGACGAAAAAACCATAATCTTTCATTTCGACTAAGAATTTTTCGTTTTTTGGCGTTTTAATGACGATCCAACACCCTTTGTTTTCACAAACCTGGGTGACTTCACCCTGAAGTGTTATTTTTTTACTGGACTCTGCGTTTGCAACCTTTTGTTGAGTGGGGTTTAAGGATTTGGTACCCGTGGAGGAACCCACTTTTTCACCAAATGTTTGGCCTTTTTGTACGGATTTAGAGGGAATTAAATTGGAAGAATCCTCCTTTTGAGCAAGGACAAAGGTACTCAGGCCCAAGAGTAAAATGATTAGTTTACTTTCAATATATTTCATGGTGCGGCAAAAATAGTTAAATTTTTATAAGTCACCATGCCCATTTTTTTAATTATTTGATATATTTACCTATTCAAACTAATTTTATGAAAAAACAATTAAAGCTGTGGGACGGAATCATGCTCGTGATGGGGTCGATGATCGGGAGTGGAATTTTTATCGTCAGTTCCGATATGATGAGAAATTTGGGATCCGGCTATTGGCTTCTCGTCGTATGGGTGATTACGGGGATCATGACCATCTCGGCTGCAATCTCTTACGGGGAGCTTTCTTCCATGTTTCCTAAAGCGGGCGGGCAGTACACCTACATGACGGAAACCTTTGGCAAAAGGACGGGGTTTTTGTACGGCTGGGGTCTTTTTACCGTGATTCAAACCGGTACGATTGCTGCAGTGGCCATGGCTTTTGGAAAATTTACCGCTTATTTAATTCCGGCTTTGAATGATTCTGATCCTTTGTTTCAAAGTGGAAGCTTTCGAATTACGTATGTTCAAATCTTAGCGATTGTCATTATCTTACTTCTTACTTATATCAATACCCGAGGCGTAAAAAACGGGAAACTTTTGCAAAATGTATTTACCGCCAGTAAGATTTTAGCCCTAGTGGGAATCATTATTTTTGGGTTCTTGCTTATTAAAAACTCCCATTGGACAGAAAACCTAAGTATGGGGTGGAACGCCTTTCAGAATTTAGGAGAGCAGGTTGGAAATGATTTGGTTTCCACCCAATGGAAACCCATTAGCGGAATGGCTTTAATGGGTGCTATTGCAGCGGCCATGGTAGGTTCTGTTTTTAGTTCTGTTGCCTGGGAAAATGTTACGTTTATGTCAGGGGAAATGAAAAATCCCAAAGTGAATATTGTGCGCTCGATGGTGATAGGAACCAGCGCAGTGATGGTGCTGTATTTGCTTGTGAATTTCGTGTATCTAAATGCATTGGACCGGGATGGAATGGCCTTTGCGGATAA
Organism: Chryseobacterium sp. A321; assembly: GCF_054489265.1. Taxonomy (NCBI): domain Bacteria; kingdom Pseudomonadati; phylum Bacteroidota; class Flavobacteriia; order Flavobacteriales; family Weeksellaceae; genus Chryseobacterium; species Chryseobacterium sp. A321. The sequence goes on from NZ_JBTMWZ010000001.1 coordinate 1,623,313, forward strand.
AAATAGACCCGCTGTCGCCGTCGCCGAAGTAATGCTAGGAACAGGAGGAACTGTTGTGATGGCCCTTTTGGTCATGATCTCTACATTTGGATGCATCAACGGGCTTGTTCTTGCGGGTGCGCGGGTGTACCAATCCATGGCAAAAGACGGTCTTTTCTTCAAATCCGCAAAAGAGAATAATCGTTTTGATGTGCCAGGAAGATCTTTGTGGATGCAAGGTGGCTGGGCCTCTGTGCTTGCCCTCTCGGGCCAGTATGGAGATCTTCTAGATATGATTTCTTTTGTTATTGTGCTGTTTTATATGATTACAGTCTTTGGGGTTATTTACCTTCGATACAAAAAACCAGAACTTCCACGTCCTTACAAAGCATGGTTGTACCCCGTCACACCTTTACTTTATCTTTTGATTGGATCTGCGTTCTGTATTTTACTCATCCTTTATAAACCTCAGTACACTTGGCCTGGATTTTTGCTCATTCTGGCAGGTCTCCCGGTGTATTATTTTGTGAATAGAAAAAAAGCCAAATAGACACTAAGACTTGCTTTGTAGCTGGAATTCTTTCTTTTAAATAAGACTTCGCTTCTTTCAAATTCTCCAAAGAGTTCTCAGTCAACTAAAGGACTTAGTAATAGAAAAAACGGGAATAATCCTTATAGAAAGCCTTACGAGCCCTAGCTCTAAGGCTTTTATCTATTTCAAAGCTCTTTTGCATTGATTTCTTCTTTTAAATTGGTCTTCTTTTGCCTATTTTTACCAAAAATTTATCGACATGACGAATTGGAAAACTGTGAAGGAATTTGAGGACATAACTTATAAGAAAAGCGGTGGGGTAGCCCGCATTGCCTTTAACCGACCAGAGGTTCGCAATGCCTTTCGACCGAAAACAACCTCAGAACTTTATGAGGCTTTCTTTGATGCCTCCGAAGACCCGTCCATCGGAGTTGTTTTGCTCACGGGGGAAGGACCCAGTCCGAAAGACGGAGGCCACGCATTTTGCAGTGGTGGAGATCAAAAAGCCAGAGGGCAAAAAGGCTACGTAGGAGAAGACGGTAGACACCGACTCAATATTTTAGAAGTACAGAGACTCATTCGTTTCATGCCTAAAGTGGTCATTGCCGTGGTCAACGGATGGGCCGTAGGAGGAGGACACTCCCTTCATGTGGTTTGCGATTTAACGCTGGCCAGTGAAGAGCATGCTATTTTTAAACAAACGGATGCGGATGTGACTAGTTTTGATGGTGGATATGGATCGGCGTATCTAGCTAAAATGGTAGGTCAAAAGAAAGCCAGAGAGATCTTTTTCCTTGGACGCAATTATAGTGCGAAGGAAGCCTTTGAAATGGGTATGGTAAACCAAGTCATTCCTCATGCAGAGCTTGAAACTAAGGCCTACGAGTGGGCTCAGGAGATATTAGGGAAATCCCCAATGTCGATTCGCATGCTTAAGTTCGCGATGAACTTAACGGACGATGGGATGGTGGGACAGCAGGTTTTCGCCGGCGAAGCTACACGTCTTGCTTACATGACGGACGAGGCCAAGGAGGGTCGAAACGCCTTTTTAGAAAAAAGAGATCCTGACTTTGGAAAAGACCAATGGATTTCGTAGAGAACAACTTATTAAGTAGAGAAAATAAGAATGACAGAATGGATTAAAGCGGCACGTCTAAGAACACTACCTTTGTCGGTGAGTGGAATTATCGTGGGCTCGTTTATCGCCAAATGGCGTTTGGAAGAAAGAGGAGAGTTTTGGGATTGGAGCTTGTTTGCACTGGCACTTCTCGTCACACTCCTTTATCAAATTCTATCGAATTTTGCCAACGACTATGGTGATGGCATCAAGGGAACCGATGCGCTTCGCTCTTCGAAAGCAGAAGCAAGGGCCGTAGGTTCGGGAAAAATTACGGCCGCCCAAATGAAAAAAGCAGTGATCGTCTTGGCGGGTCTCTCGTTTTTAGCGACGCTAGCACTCTTGTACCAAGCCTTTTGGCGTTATGGACTCACCAATGAGTTCTATCTCTTTATGGGACTTGGAGTCGCCTCTATACTTGCTGCCATCGGGTACACGGTAGGTAAGAAGCCTTACGGATATTTAGGTCTAGGAGACCTAATGGTCTTTTTATTTTTTGGGCTCGTGGCGGTGATGGGAAGTTACTTTCTATTTACCAAATCCTTTGACTACGATGTTCTTGTGCCTGCAGCGGCCATTGGCCTGCTTGCTACAGGTGTTTTGAATTTAAATAACATGCGGGATTTTGAGAGTGACAAGGCATCGGGAAAAAAGACCTTTGCGCAGAAAATTGGATATCGGTATGCAATGGTCTACGAAATGGTTCTTTTGCAACTGCCTATTATTCTTATTTTGGTATTTTTGATGCTCAATCAATTCCACGAAAAAGGCCAATATTATGCATTTATCGTCATGATTATGCTCTTTCCTATGGCGGCCTTGCGACGACGCATTTTGCAAACCAAATCCCCAGAGGAACTTGACCCGTTCCTAAAACAATTGGGTATTCAGACTCTAACCGTAAGTATCTTACTAGCGGCAGGGCTCACTTTTTTTAATTAATGCTGCGTTCACTTTTTTGGCTTTAGAAAAACGAAGGAGTGAACTTAAAATAAATACAAATGAAAATACAATTTTTAGGACAAAATTGCTTTTTGTTTACCTACAAAGACCAAATAATTTTAACCGATCCTTTCTATTCGTTTCAAGAGAAACTCTCAGGTTTTCAACTCGAGAACCAAAAAATCGATTACATTTTGATTACCCATGCTCATGGAGACCATATCGCGGATGTGGAGAAAGTTTTGCAGAGGTATCCAGAGGCTGTGGTGATTGGACAACCTGAAATTTGCGGCTATTTTAAAAGCAAAAACCAAATTGATATCAATTTAGGCGGTTCTGCAAAGCTGGAGGATTTAAAGATTACCATGCTCCCTGCGCAGCATACGAGCTCATTTCCAGATGGATCTTATGGGGGAGTAGCTTGTGGGTATATGTTTCGTTATGAGGGTAAAAACCTATATTTTGCAGGCGATACAGGTGTGATGGCTGATATGGCCATCTTCCCAAAAGAGTTTGGTGCCATTACAGCTGCTATTCTTCCGATTGGGTCGCATTACACCATGTGTGCGAACAAAGCTAGTTTCGCTGCATCGGAACTCTTAAACACGCCCCGTGTAATCGGTTGTCATTTCGATACGTTTGATGCGATTAAAATTGACCATGAGTCATCTCAGGCAAGATTCAAAGAAAAAGGAGTGGAGTTGGTTTTGCCTAAAGTAGGGGAAAGTTTTGACGTATAGGCATAAAAAAACGGCAAGCGATCTACATCACACCGCTACAACCAATTACCTTTGCTGCGTTCCCGCCCTGGAGGATTCTCAGGAGCTGGTTGTGTAGGACTTGCCGAGTGCAAAGATAAGGCAATTATTTAAAATTCAAAATATCCATTCAAAATTATTAACCAATTCTAATTTCAATTTATGTTCAAAAATGTTTATACCACTGGATTCATGCTCTTTATCGTCGTCATGATCGGTTTTTTCATTACCAATATATTTTTTAGAGACATCAATTACTACCGAACATCAATCACACTTAGTGCTTTTTTCTTGCCCTTTGTCTTTGCTTTAGGGGCTTTTTTCTCCGTCACAACCTTTGTGAGAAATTCGGAGAAGGTAAGTTTCAAAGAAGCCTACGGAAGAGCTTTCATGCCTATGTTCGTCGGGGGTCTGCTTTCAATCGCCTCTATTTTTGTGTATTTAAATTATGTGGATAAAGACAGTAAGGATCTTTTAAACTACCAATACATCGAGAGCTTTGAACGCTCACTCGATGAAGAATATAACAAAGGAAAGAATGTCTTTAAACCCGAGAGTGAGGAGATGAAAGACATTGAAAAGAAGTACGCTCAGGGGAAACAGCGGATTGAAAACAAAAGACAAGTAGGGGAAGATATGTTTTCCATGAAATACTTTGGGTATGTTTTTGCCGGCTACTGCGCCTTTTTCCTTTTGTTTTCTTTATTTTTTGGATCTTTTTTCAGAACGAGAACTTATGCGTAAATTTGCGTAAGCTCAGTTTTTTAATCGCTTGTTAAATTCTAAATATTATCGTTTGAATCTGTCTCTAGTAATTCCGCTACTCAATGAAGAAGATTCCCTAGAGGAACTCTTTACACGGATTGACACGGTCTGCCGCACTGAAAATCTTAGCTATGAACTGTGGTTTGTAGACGACGGAAGTACGGACCTTTCGTGGAGCATTATTGAAAATATTAAAATTCAGCACCCACAGGTGCACGGAATTCGTTTTGCTAAAAACTATGGAAAATCGCAGGCACTGCATGCGGCTTTTCAAAGGGTGGAAGGGGATGTCGTGATCACCATGGATGCGGATTTGCAAGATTTCCCTGAGGAAATCCCCGAACTCTACCAGATGGTTCTCGAAGGGGGATACGATATTGTTTCCGGCTGGAAGAAAAAGAGGTTCGATAACGTGATGACTAAAAATCTGCCTTCCAAGCTTTTTAATGCGGCGGCAAGAAAAGTGTCCGGCGTTAATTTGCATGATTTTAATTGCGGATTAAAAGCTTATCGCAAAAAAGTAGTGAAAACCATAGATGTGCATGGTGATATGCACAGGTACATTCCGGTACTAGCCGCCAATGCAGGGTTTAGGAACATTACGGAAAAACCGGTTCAGCACCAAGCTCGACCTTATGGCGTCTCTAAATTTGGAACCGAACGTTTCATTCGAGGCTTTTTGGACTTAATTACCTTATGGTTTATGAGTCGATTCGGAGCAAGACCGATGCACTTTTTCGGAGCCTTGGGAACCCTAATGTTTGTGGTGGGACTGCTTAGTGCTTTAGGGCTAGGTATTTCCAAATTGATTAACGTTTCCAAAGGAATTTATGGGAGTCTAATTGCCCAAAATCCATGGTTTTATATTTCCTTAACCATGATGACTTTAGGAACCTTACTTTTTATTGGAGGTTTCCTTGGAGAACTTTTGATCCGAACCAACCGAGATCACGAAAATTACCATATTGAAGATGTAATCTAAAATGAAAAACAGTCCATTTTATTTGATCCTACTGCTTCTTTTAAGCGCATGTGGAGAGGTTTCACCGAAAGGCGATCTAGAAACCAAAGAAGTTCCTATTGAAAGTTTTAAAACGCTAGAATTGGAGGGGAAATTCCGTGTGTTTTATGTTCGAAATAACGCGAATCAAATCTATATTGAAACCTATGGGAACTTCATCAAAAACTTAGACATTAGTCAAAAGGACGGGGCGCTCTCGATCAAAGAAAAGAGAGCAACCAAGGGCGGAGACTTTTATAATGTGACGATCTATTCTTCCTCTGCGCCCACCTCTATTGAAGTGGGAGATCAAGTGGAGCTTTCCATATCAGGTGCAATTCAGGGGGAATCCTTAGCACTGAAATTAAAAGACCAAGCCAAATTTATTGGACAGCTGGAATTTGCAAAAACTTCTGTCGATATGAGCAGTCTGGCGAGAGCCAATTTCTCAGGTTCCTCGAATTTAGCGCAAATTAAGATTCAAGATACAGCTCACATTATTGCCCCTTATTTTGAAATCGGTACGCTAAAACTAGAGGCTCAAAACGGTCCTTATGTTGAGGTACACGCTGTGGATACCTTGAAGGGGGAAATCAAAAACACGACAAAGCTTCTGTATTACAATACGCCGACCACAGCCTTGAAAAAAGAATCCACGGTTCAAGTAGAGCAAAAGCAGTTAAATTAAAAAACCAAGTGATATGACAACATTGGAAAAAGCAAAATTATGGCTGAGCGATCCTTTTGATGCTCAGACCCAAGGACTAGTTCAGGCACTTATTGATTCCAATTCTCCGGATTTAGAAGATAGTTTTTATCGAGAGTTAGAATTTGGAACCGGAGGCATGAGAGGTATTATGGGGGTAGGGACCAACCGTCTCAATCGCTATACGCTTGGTCAGGCTACACAGGGTCTTGCCAATTACCTGCACGAGCAATTTCCTTCAGAAGAAATCAAAGTAGCGATTGCGTACGACGTGCGTCACAATTCTAAAGAATTTGCAAAACTCGTAGCCGATGTTTTAACGGCCAACCGAATTAAAGTGCTTTTATTCAAAGAGCACAGACCCACACCTGAGCTTTCCTTTACGGTTAGAAATAAGAACTGTAACGCAGGAATCGTACTTACTGCATCGCACAATCCTCCAGAATACAACGGCTATAAAGTATATTGGAACGACGGAGCTCAAATCGTGCCGCCGCATGACGAAGCGATTATAAGAGAAGTTTACTCTGTGAAATTTGACGAAATCAAATTTAGTGGAAACGACGCCCTAATTGAATGGCAAGATGAAACGGCGGACGAGGCTTATATTGAGGCTTGTATAGAGAATTCTATCTACCAAAAAGTAGGCTTTGAAGATTTAAATATTGTCTTTACCTCTATCCATGGGACGACCTATACAACCGTTCCCCAAGCCCTAGAGAAGGTGGGATTCAAAAAAATAGATTTGGTCAAAGAACAGATGATTCCAAGTGGGAATTTTCCGACCGTGAAAAGCCCAAATCCTGAGGAACCTGCTGCCCTAGAAATGGCCTTAGATTTAGCGAAATTGACCCATGCAGACATCGTCATTGGAACGGATCCGGATGGCGACCGCTTAGGGATTGCCGTTCGAAATCTAGAAGGAGAAATGCAGCTTCTCAATGGCAACCAGTGCAATACAATCCTTACCTATTACATCCTAGAACAGTGGAAAAGGAAGGGCAAGATTAAGGGCAAAGAATTCATTGGTTCCACCATTGTAACCTCGGATATCTTCTTTGACATTGCAGAGAAATTTGGAGTGGACTGCAAAGTGGGACTCACCGGATTCAAATGGATTGGAAAAATGATTCGGGATCATGAAGGGGAGGAGAAATTTATTTGTGGAGGCGAGGAGAGCTTCGGCTTTATGACAGGGGACTTTGTGAGAGACAAAGATTCCTGTGGATCGATCCTTTTGGCCTGTGAAATTGCCGCTTGGTGCAAATCCAGAGGGACCACAATGTTTGAATACCTAATTGAAATTTATGAGGATCTTGGCCTTTATTACGAGGGACTAATAAACGTGGTGAAGAAAGGGCAACAAGGAGCTTTGGAAATTCAAGAAATGATGCGTGAGTTCCGCGAGAATCCACCAAAAACGCTTGCGGGTTCTCCTGTGGAAGAAATAAAAGACTTTCAGTCTCAGAGCTCTACTCGGGTATCCACTGGGAAAACAGGTCCAATGGACGGGATTCCAAAGAGCAATGTACTGATCTATTATACGATGGACGGAACCAAAGTCTGCGTGAGACCCTCAGGAACCGAACCTAAAATTAAGTTCTATGTATCGCTAAAAGATACCTTGGACAAGAAAGAAGAATTTAATTCTAAAATTGAAAAATTAGAACTTAAATTGCAAGAAATAAAAACGGACTTAAATCTGTAAATGATTTCTAATAGTGCGGTCTTCTTAACTGAAGACCGTATTTTTTTTGATAAATCTGAGAGGTAAAGAATAAGAATGGCCTCTCGGTTCAGAATTATTTTTGTATTTTTGAAAGCCTGAAATCGGTAGATTAACCGATTGATTTATAAGAGGATATGTCTTACACTTGCCTTTTTGAGAATTTCAGATGGACGAGTGTATTCGGCAAAAGCGTTAGGCAAACGATAGAAAGTAGTACAAAACAAAATCCCATAGAAAAGTGAAAGTATCTCGACTCGCCGCCCATTTGATCGGCTCGGAAATCATTAAGATTGGAAATCAAGTGAATGAAATGAAAGCCCAAGGGGCCGATATCGCCAATTTAACGATTGGAGACCTTAATTCGGATTTGTATCCCATTCCTAGCTTTTTAAAAGAAAGGATTGAAATTGCGTACGATCATAATTTGACAAACTATCCTCCTGCCAACGGAGTGAAGGAGCTTCGAGAGGCCATTTCTGTCGATTTAGATTCTCGTTATGGGTTAGACTACAGTCCAGAAGATATTCTAGTGGCCGGAGGGTCAAGACCCCTAATTTATGCGGCGTTTCAAACGTTAGTAGATCCAGGAGATAAGGTGGTATATCCAGTACCTTCCTGGAACAACAACCATTATTCTTACCTTTCACAGGCAGAAAAAATTGAAATTCAAACCTCAGAAGAAAATTTCTTTCTCCCTACCGCGAGCGAGTTAGAACCGCATTTAAAGGGCGCTACACTTTTAGCGCTTTGTTCTCCATTGAACCCGACAGGGACCATGTTTTCGAAATCACAATTGGAAGAAATTTGTGAGTTGGTCGTGAAGGAAAATGAATCAAGAACTTCAGATCAAAAGCCTCTTTACCTTTTGTACGATCAGATTTATGCCCTTCTTACGTTTGACAAAACTCATTTCAATCCCGTATCGCTCAATCCAAAAATGCGTGCGTACACTGTTTTTATTGACGGAAGTTCCAAATGCTTTGCCGCCACCGGACTTCGCGTGGGATGGGGCTTTGGTCCGAGCGAAGTGATTTCCAAAATGAAAGCTCTCTTAGGTCACGTAGGAGCTTGGGCTCCTAAACCTGAACAGAAGGCGGTGGGTGAGTTTTTAAAAGAAAGTGAAAAGGTAGATACCTATGTAGAGGAGTACAAGGGCAAATTAAACGAAAGCCTTAAAACGCTTCACGGGGGAATTCAAACTCTTAAAGAAAAAGGATTTTCGTTAGACAGTATCGAGCCGATGGGAGCTTTGTACCTAACGGTGAAGCTTGATTATTTAGGCAAAAAGCAGCCTAATGGTAGTTTGATTGAATCTTCCAGCGATCTGGTTTTCTATCTAATAGAAAACGCCGGCGTAGCCTTGGTTCCTTTCTCCGCCTTTGGCGCGAGCCCTGAAATGCCCTGGTTTAGAGCCTCGGTAGGAGGATTAAGCCTTGAGCAAATTAAGGAGCTCTTTCCTCGATTGGAAGCGGCGCTTTCTAAATTGAACTAAGTGAGTATTCATTCGATCGTGCGTAAAGAGCACACCTTATTCTAAAATCTCTATTTATGAAAACCATTGCAGTGATCCCCGCTCGCTATGAGGCGAGCCGTTTTCCAGGCAAACTCTTAGAAAAACTAGGCGATCGGTCCGTTATTTTAACGACCTATCAAAACGTGGTGGAAACAGGACTGTTTGATCAGGTCCATGTGGCCACGGACAGCCCACTTATCTATGAGGAAATTGTATCCCACGGAGGAAATGCGGTGCTAACAGGGGAGCATGAAACCGGTAGCGATCGCATTGCAGAAGCTATTAAGGATTTAGACTGTGATATTGTGATCAATGTGCAGGGTGACGAACCCTTTTTGAAAGCAGGTCCTCTTGAACAGCTCATTTCTGTTTTTGAGCAGGATCCGAATAAAGAAATCTCTTTAGCCTCGCTAAAAATTGAGATGAAAGAGTGGGAGGATATTGAAAATCCAAACCATGTCAAGGTCATTACGGATGAGAAAGGGTATGCCCTTTACTTTAGTCGTTCAGTTCTTCCGTTTCCGCGGGAACGAAGTGAAAAAGTCCACTATTACAAGCACGTAGGGGTGTATGCCTTTCGAAAAGAGGCACTTCTGTCTTTTGCCTCGCTGGAGCAGAAACCCCTTGAAATTTCAGAAAAAATCGAGTGTCTTCGGTACCTTGAACACGGGATGAAAATAAAGATGGTAGAAACCGATTTTGTAGGCGTCGGGATAGACGTACCTGAGGACTTAGAAAAAGCGAGAGCCCTGTTAAGTTCTGGGAAGGAAAACAACTCGTTTTAAATAAAAAATTTTATCTTTGGTCATTAATCAAATATGAAAGTACTCTATAAAATACTCTTTGTTCTCTTTGTGGGTTTCTCACAATTTGCGTTTTCACAAACAGGCAAGGAAATTATTGAAAAAAATATTGAGCTCTCCGGAGGTCTTCGCAATTGGAAGTTATTGAACTCTGTGATTCTTTCTGGAAAAGTCACCTTAGGAATCAAAGATGAGTATCCGATTCGGATCTATCAACAGAGACCCAATTTAACCAAAACCATGATTACCATTGGTAAGAAGAACATGGCCATTGAAGGGTACGACGGAAAGGACGGGTATGCGATGAATTACGCGGCAAACAAGCTTCAGAAGTATCCAAGCTATAGCCCTGAGAGTTTTGATAATGATTTTATTGATTTTGAAAACAAGGGGTTTCAAGCCAAGTATTTAGGGAAAGAAAAGGTAGGGGATAAGTACTGTTATAAAGTCGAGCTACTGAAGAATGTGAACCGCACGGTGTATTATTTTGATACGAAAACCTACATGCTTTTAAAAGAAGAAAAGAAAGACGAAACCCTTTTGTATTCGGATTATGAAAAGGTAGGCAATTTGCTGTTTGCACATCGTATTGCGAGTGAAACCGAAGGTGAGCAGTCTGATTATGTAATGCTCATTACAAAAATAGAGGTGAATAAGGAGATTCCAGCCTCTGCATTTAAATTCTAATTCAAAACGGATTAGTAGAAACCTAAAAATAAGGAAACGATGAAAAAAGTATTTATTTTATTGTTGTCCGCCTTGAGTATTGTGCAGTCGTGCATGAACCAGAAAAGCGAAACATCAAAGGAAAAAACCAAAGAGCAGATGGGAAAAACAATATATGACTTTAAAGTAGAGAGCCTTGACGGAGGTGAGATTAATTTTGCCGATTTTAAAGGCAAAAATATTCTGATTGTCAATACGGCCTCTGAGTGTGGATTTACGCCTCAGTATGCCGATCTAGAAACCTTAAGCAAAACCTATGGGGATAAACTTGTGGTGGTAGGATTTCCAGCAAATAATTTCGGTTCTCAAGAGCCCGGAACGAACGAAGAAATTGGTGCATTTTGCGAAAAGAATTTTGGAGTAACCTTTCCAATGGCTGCCAAGGTTTCTGTAAAAGGAGACGACACAGCCCCTATCTTTAAATACCTGACGGAAAAAGAACTCAATGGGGTAAAGAATACCACCATTCTATGGAATTTTACAAAATTCTTACTAGACGAAAATGGAAAACTAGTGGATACTTATATTAGTACGACCAAACCTACGGACCAGGCGATTACGAAGCACTTATAATAGAGCACTTTGTCTATCTATACTAAGAGCCTTCCAAAAAATGGAAGGCTTTTTTATGGCTTTTTAGCAAAGCTAAATATGGATCCTAGAGAGATGACCGATTCTCCACTGGATTTTATTTTGGTGCTATGAACCATCGCTTGTGCAAGGGTGCTTGTTTTTAAGGGTCTTAGCTTTTGCAGTAAATGCAATCGATTGAGAAATTTAAGAACCGTGGCACCCAAAACTTCACTGGGTCTATCGCTCTTTTTACGCTCTAGCATGCCCGGTTGAAAAACGGTAAGTTTTTCAAAGTGTAAAGAGCGGATTTCCTGTTCCAATTCCCCTTTCATTCTTGAATAGAAAAGTTTTGAATTTTCATTCGCTCCGTACGAAGAGATTAAAACAAAGTGTGGGACGTGGTTTTCTCGGCATCCTTTGGCAAAGTCGAGTTGATACCCAAAATCGACCTTACGCTGCGCCTGTTTTCCTCCTGCAGCCTTAAGTGTAGTACCAAGACAGGAGAACGCCACTTCGCCCTGAAGTAGAGACTTCCAAGCTTGTGGTTTTTCAAAGTCAACGATCTCTACATGGAGTTTTGGATCCGTATAGTCTAAAGGTCTTCTAGAAAAAACATGGACGGAATCAAAATCAGGATCTCTTAGTAGCTGCTCCACTAAATCTTGACCGGTAGCGCCCGTGGCGCCGATTACAAGTACTTTCATTTTTTTCTTGGTATAAGTACCGAATTTACTACTTTTGAATTACATTTTGAGCCACTGCCCTTAAACTATAATTTCAAAATTACGTCACTATGGATGCAGAACAGATTCGCACGTATTGTCTCGGAAAAAAGGGAGTCAGCGAAAGTTTTCCTTTTAATCAAACCACTTTAGTCTTTAAAGTGGGAACAAAAATGTTTTTGCTTCTTTCACTTGATGCCGTTCCTTTAAGCTTTGCGGTTAAGACCGCTCCAGATTGGAGCGAGCAGCTGCGGGAATCTTATAGTCAGATTAAGGGGGCCTACCATATGAACAAGACCCATTGGAATTCTGTAGAGCCAGAAGGCGTCCCAAGCGACCTGTTATTTAAATTAATAGACCATTCTTATGAGTTGATTTTCAATTCGCTAAGCCGTAAGGACAGGGAAGGGATTTTAGAAGGGTAAGGGATTAACTGAATCTGTTTTTAAGAGGAAACAATCTTTTAAATACAAACGAGATTCAGCGTTACTCCTTAACCAAAATAAGTGAAAGTCTTTATACGCAAAAGCTGCTACCAAGGCATGTTGTACTGGAATTAAATAAAACCTTTTAATCCAGGAAAAAATCTCTGGATTTACGTTCGTCCTCTTTTAGTTTTTCTACTAGTGACTCAAGGCCTTCAAATTTTACTTCTTCGTGAAGAAATTCTTTAAAATGCACTTCCAGTTGCTGTCCGTAAAGATCTTGGTTAAAGTCAAGCAGATTGACCTCCACTGTGAGACGCTCTCCTCCAACCGTAGGGTTCGTTCCGATGCTGAGCATTCCTTTGTGCGGTATTCCTTTATGGAAAACCTCGACAATGTAGGCGCCTTTTTGGGGAAGGAGTTTTAGGGGACTCACCTCGAGGTTTGCAGTAGGGTAGCCAAGGGTACGTCCTAGTTTTTTTCCATGAACCACAGTTCCCGTGAGACTGTAGTCATACCCTAGCATGGCATTGGCCTGCCCAATTTTTCCTTCTTCTAATGCTTCCCTAATTTTAGTCGAAGAAATCGTTTCCAAATGAAGGTTTACGGCTTCCATTTGTTCGACTTCAAAACCTAATTTCGGAGCGAGCGATTCAAGAAGTTGAAAATTTCCGCTGCGGTTTTTTCCAAAGACATGGTCGTATCCGACGATAAGATGTTTCACTTTTAACCGTTTCACGAGGATTTCCTCGACAAATTCGGTACCGCTTAGGTTTCTAAATTCCGGAGAAAAGTCTTGGATTTGGAGAAAATCAATCCCTAGAGTTTCGAATCGATGGCATTTTTCCTCCAAGGTGCTAAGCAGTTTTAAAGAATCATTGGGATTAAAAACGAGTCTTGGGTGCGGCCAAAATGTGAGAATACCAGTTCTTAATTGGCGAGACTCGGCGCGTTCTTGAAGTTTCTTTATAATGGACTGATGCCCTAAATGAACTCCATCAAACATGCCAAGAGAGAGTGCCACAGGGCCACTGCTCATATTCTCCTTTATATTTTGGTATACTTCCAAGCGATTTAATTTAGGTGCAAAAGTAATAAATTGAAATGAGCTTCAAACCATGAATGCGCGAGACCCGTTGGAAGACCCAGGCAAAATCGTCAGTACTTTGATTTTTTGCTTTTTAAGAAAAGAAGGAGCAGATAAAAATCATGATAAAAATCTTGGAAATTGAAATTGCAAATCTGTTAAATATCATTATATTTGCACTCAAGAAAAAATTTAGCAATGGCAAACCAAATTAAAGGAAAAATTTCTCAAATTATTGGTCCGGTAATCGACGTTGTTTTTGGAGATGCTCAAGAGCTTCCCAATATTTATGACGCGCTGGAGGTGACCTATTCAAACGGTGAAAAGTTGATTCTAGAGGTAGAGCAACACATCGGTGAAGATTCTGTACGATGCATCGCAATGGATGCTACGGACGGTCTTCAAAGAGGACAGGAAGTGATCGCCCTAGGAAATCAAATTACCATGCCGACAGGCGAAGGGGTATACGGTCGACTTTTCAACGTGGTGGGTAACGCCATTGATGGACTTCCTTCCCTTTCAAAAGAAGGCGGACTTCCAATTCACCGAGAAGCTCCTAAATTTGACCAATTAACCACTTCTGCAGAAGTACTATTTACAGGGATTAAAGTAATTGACCTTGTAGAGCCTTATGCAAAGGGGGGTAAAATTGGACTCTTTGGTGGTGCTGGAGTAGGGAAAACCGTACTAATTCAGGAATTAATTAATAACATCGCAAAAGGACACGGAGGACTTTCCGTTTTTGCTGGAGTAGGAGAAAGAACCCGTGAAGGGAACGACTTGCTTAGAGAGATGTTAGAATCAGGCATTATAAAATACGGAGACGATTTCATGCATTCTATGGAAGAAGGCGGATGGGATCTATCCAAAGCGAATCTGGAAGAAATGAAAGATTCAAAATGTACTTTCGTTTTTGGTCAGATGAACGAACCTCCAGGAGCAAGAGCTCGTGTAGCGCTTTCGGGTCTTACCATTGCTGAGTACTTTAGAGATGGAGATGGAGAAGGTCAAGGAAGAGACGTACTTTTCTTCGTAGACAACATTTTCCGATTCACTCAAGCAGGTTCCGAAGTTTCTGCCCTTCTAGGACGTATGCCGTCTGCGGTAGGATACCAACCGACCTTAGCATCTGAAATGGGTGCGATGCAAGAGAGAATTACTTCTACTAAAAACGGATCGATTACTTCTGTACAGGCGGTTTACGTACCTGCGGATGACCTTACCGACCCGGCTCCGGCAACAACGTTTGCCCACCTTGATGCAACCACCGTACTTGATAGAAAAATTGCTTCCCTTGGTATTTATCCAGCGGTTGATCCACTTGCTTCTACCTCAAGAATCTTAACTCCTGAGATCTTAGGAGCTGAGCATTACGATTGTGCACAAAGAGTAAAAGAAATTCTACAGAAATACAAAGCACTTCAAGATATTATTGCAATTCTTGGGATGGAAGAACTTTCAGAAGAAGATAAACTTTCTGTAAACCGTGCAAGAAAAGTTCAGAGATTCTTATCTCAACCTTTCCACGTAGCAGAACAGTTTACAGGTCTTAAAGGAGCCCTTGTAGACATCAAAGACACCATCAAAGGATTCAATATGATTATTGATGGAGAGTTAGATCAATATCCAGAAGCGGCCTTTAACCTTAAAGGAACCATCGAGGAAGCGATCGAAGCAGGTCAGAAAATGCTTGCAGAAGCGTAAGAAGTTAAAAGCGCTTTATGCCTAAAGCTTAAAGCCCAAAGCAAAAACGTATGAATATTAAAATTTTAACTCCAGAGTTCGTTGTATTTGAAGGAGAAGTGAAATCCGTTTTACTTCCTGGAAAAGCAGGTGAGTTTCATATCATGAAGAATCACGCAGCCATCGTTTCTTCTTTAGGGTTTGGTAAGATCAAACTTTATACGAATGAAATTAGCGATGAGTTTGCTAAATATTTCACGAAAGAGAATGAGAAAGACTCTGTCTTCTCTTACGAGATCAAGAGCGGTGTCGTGGAATTCAATCATGAAAAAGGAATTATTCTAGCTGACTAAGCTTAAAAGAGTATAAACACAAAAAAGACCTCTACTTATTGTAGGGGTCTTTTGCTATGTGAAAGCTAGGTGATTTTCTAACTCGAAGTTTACGCTTCGTAATCACCCTCCGCTTCCGGTTGGTAAATAATTTGATCAATGATAATCTTAGTGGATCCTGAAGGAAGCTGCCAATCGATTTCATCGCCTACTTTGTATCCGATCAGTGCGATGGCTACAGCTGAGAAAATAGAAATTTTCTTTTCTTTTATATTGGCTTGACTTGGATAGACGAGTTTGATTTCGTTTTGTGTTTTCGCATTTGCAAAATGGAATTTCACTACGGAGTTCATCGTGATCACATCCGATGGAACATCCTTGGGATCTACAAGTTTTGCAGATTTTAGTTCCTTGGATAGTTGTTCTGCTTCCGCTGGTTTTATGCTGCCGTCTTGTTTTGCAGAACTGATGCATTGGAAAATCTTTGCATAGTCGTTTTTGTTTACAATTAGATTGTTCATATTAAGTTGGTTTTGGTTTATAGACGTAAAAAAACCGTTTGAATAGTTTCAAACGGTTTTGTATAGTACTTTAAAAAAGTTTACAAGGTTTAAAACTATAAGTTTTGTTTCTCTATTAATTCTGCTTTTTGTTTGTAGTATCCGTCGGTTAGTTTGCTATGGATGGCTTCAAATGCAGCAAGTGTTTCATTGATTTCAGCATCTGTATGAGATGCAGTTGGAATTAATCTTAAAAGAATCATTCCTTTTGGAATTACAGGGTAGATTACTACGGAAGTGAAAATTCCGAAATTTTCTCTTAAGTCTTTCACTAGTAGAGTAGCCTCTACTGTGGAACCTTGCATCATTACGGGAGTTACGCAAGTGTTGGTTTCTCCAATATTGAATCCTCTTTCTTTAAGACCCGTTTGAAGTTTGATTACGTTTTCCCATAATTTCGCTTTAATTTCCGGTCTCGTTCTCAAAAGTTCTAAACGCTTAAGTCCACCAATAACCATAGGCATGGTTAGGGATTTTGCAAAGATTTGAGATCTAAGGTTGAATTTAAGGTAACGGATGATTTCTTTATTCCCTCCAATAAAAGCGCCGAATCCTGCCATTGACTTAGCAAAGGTAGAGAAGTACACATCAATTTGATCTTGACATCCCTGTTCTTCGCCCGCTCCCGCTCCGGTAGCCCCTAAGGTTCCGAACCCGTGAGCATCGTCAACCAAGAGTCTAAAGCTGAACTTTTCTTTTAGAGCGCATATTTCTTTTAGTTTTCCTTGCTGTCCTCTCATTCCAAAAACACCTTCCGTAATGACAAGAACTCCACCGCCTTGCTCTTCGGCCACTTTCGTAGCTCTGGCTAGGTTTTTCTCTAAGCTTGCCATCTCGTTATGCTTAAAGGTAAAACTTTTCCCCATGTGAAGTCTCACACCGTCTACGATGCAGGCATGAGAATCAGCGTCGTATACGACAACATCGTGTCTTGATAAAAGAGCATCAATGGTGGAAACCATTCCTTGGTATCCGAAGTTTAATAAGTAAGCGGATTCCTTCTTAATGAAAGAAGCAAGTTCTCTTTCTAATTCTAAGTGTTGATCTGTTTCCCCAGACATGGCTCTAGCGCCCATTGGGTAAAACATTCCGTATTGTGCAGCTGCTTTTGCATCTGCCTCCAAAACTTCGGGATGGTTACAAAGTCCTAAATAGTCGTTCGCCGACCAAAAAATAACTTCCCGTCCTTGAAATTTCATTCTAGGTCCAATCGGCCCTTCTAGTCTTGGGAAAATAAAGTATCCTTCTGCATAATCTGCAAATTGTCCTAGAGGTCCAGGATTCTGCTCGATGCGATCAAATATATCTACCATTAATTGAGTAATTTATTAAGTTTCAAAGTTACTGAAAATTTACATATTTTTTGGTCTTTTGCTAGGGCAAAGACCTGAGAGTTAACCCCGTTTTTCTCTTAGTCTGCACATTCCGGTGCAAGGGGAGAATCGGCACTGGTCTCAAGCGTAGTTTGAAAGCCTTGCTCAAGCATCCACTCGTCGCTATAAACTTTGGTCATGTAGCGAGAACCGTGGTCTGGAAAGATTAGTACGGCAAGATCCGTAGAGCGTAAATCATTCTCCTCACAATACTGCAAAAAGCCTTGCGTTACGGCTCCCGTGGTATAGCCTCCCATAATGCCTTCACGCAGAGCAATCTCTCGCGTGCGGTACGCAGAGTCCTCATCGTTGACGCGAACATAGGAATCAATTTGATCAAAAAGGAGAGCGCCGGGAATTAAATTTTTTCCCATACCTTCAATTTGATAGGGACCAATCTCTTCAGGGTTTATTTTCCCTGTATCAAAATAGCCTTTTAAAATAGAGCCTACAGCATCCACACCAATTACCTTGATGTTTGGATTTTGTTCTTTCAAATATTTTCCCGTACCCGTTAAGGTGCCTCCTGTTCCAGTACAAGCAAAAAGATGCGTGATCTTTCCTTGGGTTTGTTCCCAAATTTCAGGACCGGTAGTGAGGTAATGTGCCTCTGTGTTGAGTTCGTTAAAATACTGATTTATGTATACAGAATTCGGAGTGGCTTTCGCAATGCGTTTGGCCACTTCATAATACGATCTTGGATCCTCAGGAGCGACATTTGCAGGGCAAATGTGTACTTCGGCCCCTAGGGACTTAAGAAATGCGATTTTTTCAGGTTTGGTTTTGTCACTCACGGCAAGAATACACTTGTATCCTTTCACGACACTTACCATGGCTACGGAAAATCCCGTGTTTCCGGAGGTCGTTTCCACAATAATAGATCCTTCTTTTAGAAGTCCTTTCTTTTCTGCGTTCTCAATGATATGAAGCGCAATGCGGTCTTTTGCACTATGTCCCGGATTGAAAGCTTCAATCTTTGCATAGACAGTAGCCTGCGTGTTTTCAGTCACATGATTAAGTTTCACCAAGGGTGTTTTCCCAATCAGCTCCAGAATGTTATTGTAAACTTTTGTCATTTTAAATGGTGCTAAAAAGCATGGGCAAAAATACGAAAAATTATTGATTTAGGGGAACGTTGTCCTTTCTTTTCCCAAGCAAACCTATGCACTTGACAGGATGTATACGAGAGAATAGAAGTCTTAAGAATCGCTTATAGACATAAATTTAGGGAGCAAGAACTCACGCTTTTAAGATAAAAAATCCTATTTTCGCATCATTAATATATAAGAATGAAAAACTGGACGTTTAAGACTTGGAATACGGTCTTAGGATGGGGTGTATTTGGGGTATCTTTACTTACTTACTTTCTTACAATGGAGAGAAAGTTTAGCTTTTGGGACACAGGAGAATACATTTCTTCCGCTGTGAAACTAGAAGTAACCCACGCACCGGGAGCTGCACTCTTTCAATTGGTAGGAGCGGTCTTCGCGATGTTCGCCTTAGGGGATGGAGCCAATTATTCTCTCGTTATTAATGCGATGTCTGCTCTTTTCTCAGCCCTTACCATTCTTTTCCTTTTCTGGACTGTGACTCATTTGCTCAGTCGAATTATAAGCAAAGAGAACGCCACTCTTTCACTCAATCAGCAAATCACCATCCTTTTCTCTGGACTTGTAGGCTCTTTAGCTTTTGCTTTTTCCGATACGTTTTGGTTTTCAGCGGTCGAAGGAGAGGTTTATTCGATGGCTTCTCTGTTTTTAGCCCTGATTTTATGGTTGATCACCAAGTGGGAGTCTCAGTATGGCGAGAAAGGAAATGAGCGATGGCTCATTTTAATTGCCTTTACCGTTGGGCTGTCCGTGGGTGTGCATATGATGGCCATGCTCGTGATTCCTGCCGTCTGCCTTATTTACTATACGAGAAACTATGAGTTCAGCTGGAAGAGTTTTCTCTACGCCAATTTAATCACTCTAGGGGTGCTTATTTTCGTGTTTAAGCTGATTTTCCCTGCGGTGATGAGTCTTTTCGGAAAAATTGAAATCTTCACAGTGAACGGTCTTGGACTTCCTTTTCACTCCGGTACACTGATTGCGTTTTTGCTTTTGCTCGGAGGAGGCTATTTTGTCTTAAAGTTTGCGAGAAAAAAATCCTCCCTGGTTCAAACCTCTGCACTTTCTGTAGTGTTCATGATCATTGGTTTTTCATGCTGGCTTGTGATTCCAATCCGTGCGAATGCGAATCCACCCATGAACCTAAACAATCCAGACAACGCTATTGGAATGCTCGATTATTACAACCGAGTGCAGTATGGAGATTGGCCTATATTCAAAGGACAAAACTATACGCAGGCTCTTGATTTTGATGGCATGGCCAAAAATGAGGATGGGTCTTACAAACAAAACAAAACGGGAGACGTCTACGAGAAAGATGAATCGACGAATTCTTATAGAAAAGTAGGAGAGCGTTTCAATTACGTGTATTCCCCTGAGCATATTTCCCTAATGCCTCGTATGTTTAACGACGATAAGGATGTCATGGCCAATTATATCTCTATGTACGGCGCGCCTGACTTTACCTTTAATTTCGATAATCCAGATTATGCCGACTCTCAAGAAGCCCATCAGATTTTTGATGAGTTAAGAGCCAAGTATGAAAGTGGCGAAATCACGGTAGACGACTACCTTCAAATTAAGCCTTATAATCTAATCAATGTACAAAGACCTTCGTTTGATCAAAACCTTGATTATTTTATTACATTTCAAAATGGATACTATTTTGTTCGTTACCTCATGTGGAATTTTGTAGGTCGTCAGAACGACCTTGAAGGGCATATGGAGAACAACCGAGGAAACTGGATCTCCGGTATTTCCTTTATCGATAATGCCCTTTGGGGAAGCCAGGATAAGGTTCCTGCAAAATACAAAAACGAAAGTACAGTGGCCTTCTTTTTCCTTCCACTTCTTCTCGGACTTCTAGGAATGTACTTTCAATTAAATAAGGATTTTGGCCGTTTTTATGCGATTCTAGCCCTGTTCGTGTTAACTAGTGTGGGAATTATCTTTTATACGGGTGTGAAGCCTTTTGAACCGAGAGAAAGAGACTACGCGATGGTTGGTTCTTTCTATGCCTTTGCTCTGTGGATAGGGCTAGGGGCAGGTGCGATCCTATTTGAATTGCAAAAGAAAGTGAAATCCAAAGCGGCACTACTTGTAGGAGGCGTGGTACTTTTAGGAGTTCCTGCCATGATGGGCTTCCAGAATTATGCATCTCACGACCGAAGCGGTCGTTCGACGGCATATGACTTTGCCTATTCCACCCTTAAAAGCTTACCTGAGAATGGAATCCTGTTTGTTTATGGAGACAACGATACGTATCCGGTTTGGGCAATCCAAGAAACAGAACGCTTTAGAGATGACGTAAAAGTGGTTAATTTCACGCTTCTCTCAACACCATGGAACATTGATCAGGTCAAAAGAAGAACTTATAACTCGATGCCGATTCCTTCCACTCTGACTCATGCCGAGTACAGAGAAGGAGTAAACGATCAGATTTATGTCATGCAAAAAGAGATGTGGCAAGAATTACTTAATGATCCAGGCGCCAGAGGACTTTCAAGCGCAGAGATGCAAGAGTTTCAGAAATTCAAGGACATGGATTCCATGCCGATTAAAGAAGCGCTTGCGTTCTTCAAACAAAAATCTCCAGGTAAGGATGCAATCCTCAAACTTCTTTTTGGAGATAGCAAATACGAGCGGTTCAATATCCTTCCCGTTTCGAAATTGGTGATTCCTGTGAACAAGCAAAATGTGCTGAAAAGCGGAATTGTAAAACCTCAAGATCAGGATAAAATTGTAAGTGAGATTACAATTGATTATACGCGAACCAATTTGTTTAAAAACAATTTGATGCTCCTCGATATCCTAGCGAACTTTGATTGGAAGAGACCCATCAGTTTCTCTACGGGTGGCGTTTATGACAATGAGAATATTTTCTATTTAAATGAATATTTACAGTACGATGGATTCTCTTATCGATTAGTTCCTATTCATACGCCTGCAAGTGGAACGGGTGAAATGGGTAGAGTAGATGGAGAGTCCCTGTATTCCATTGTGAAGAATTACCGTTGGGGCAACTTCAAGGATCTTTCTGTGCATTTTGATGAAACCTGTACGCAGAATATTATCGGATACAGAAACTCTGTAGCTCGCGCCTCAGAGGCGCTTGTGAAATCAGGACAAAAAGCCAAAGCAGTTGAACTTCTTGATTTAGCTTCTAAGGAAATTCCCGTTAAAAAATACAACGATCCGCGCTCTTTAAGTACACTTGTGTACGGATATATTCTTGCCGGACAAGACCAAAAAGGACTTGCCTTAGCTGAGGACTTAATCAAAGGGATCTTCGACGAATATGATTACTATACAAGTCTTTCTAAAGAGGAGCAGCGCTTTGCTGGGCGCGCCCTTCGGACCAAGCCACTAGAATACTCAATGGTGATAAGTGCTGTTAGCGAAGGATACGAAGCAAGAGGTGAGAGCAAAAAAGCCTACGACTATCTTGTAAAAGGTCTTACGCCGATTGACAAGCGCTATTCCACTCTAATGAAAGATTTAGAAGCAATGGGCAAACAAAAAGCGTACAGTGAAGCCGATAAACTTCAGAATATTATTCCTTTTTATCATTATTTGTTTGAAGCCTTTAAGCCATACGATTCAACCTTTGGTCCAGAAAGACTTAAGCAGATTGAGACTCAGCTAATGCAGGTTACTCAGTAATTTGTAAATTCCATCAAATGAATCTAAATTCATTTCGCTACGTATCTATTTCATCAATTGGCTTGATTTTATGCATTAGTGATCAAGTTTTGAAAATTTTAGTAGCAAAATCGAATTTCATAGATTTTTTTACTATATTAGACATCGGAATTTCATTCAATCTATTTCAGTTTTAAAGATTTTGCAAGAATAAAGGCAAAATTTTTGACAGCTAACTGCCTTACAACTTGTTCAAAAACAAATAAATGCACAGATAAGCCTACTAATTTTGGAGTAATTGGTTGTTATGCCGAGTGTGGAATTGATTGTATTGACTCTTTGTTATAAGAAGAAGCTGCACCATAAATTTTTATAATGTAGAAAATGGTTAAGTCCATTTTCTGCATTTTAATGATATAGAAATGAAGATTAAAGTAAGCAAATTTAAATATGGTAAAAACTCAATTATTGAAAATCTCGATTTAGAGATTCGTAATAATGATAAGATTGCCATTGAAGGAAAAAACGGTATTGGTAAATCCACTCTTTTTAATTTAATTGTTGGAAAAAATAAATCTAAAATCGAGATCGAGAACCCAAAAAACTATGGTTATTTTGGAAAAGATTCGAATTTAAATTTGGAATCTACCTTAGAAAAAGAAGTAAGATTATTTGATAAAGAAATTAATTTCGAGAAATATGGAAGGCTCGTTGAAGGACTCAACTTCGATAAATTCAAAAATAAAAAAATCAAAAACTTATCTCAAGGGAATCAAATTAAGGCAGAACTGATTTTTACATTGTCCTTAAAAAGTAAAGAAATGTTTTTGCTCGATGAACCCACAGAAAGCCTTGATAGAGAATCAATTCTGTTTTTATCAAACTATATAAAAGAGAGCAGTCAAATTTTCATAGTAATATCTCATGATAAAGAATTTGTCAATGATTTTAGCACTATAAAATATACATTTGAAAATAAAAAATTAGCTCGAAATGTATAAAATCGCAACCCAATTTTTTACTTCGATAAAAAACATTTTATCCCTTTTAATCGCTACACTCCTAATAGGACTGCTTTATGTTCTCTATTTAGAGACAAGCCATAGCGCAAATTTAAACAACCATTTTTTCGGGGCCGGTTTTGTGACGATTCCAGCGTTGTCTTTTTTTCTATTTTATTTTAATACGCTTTTCAGAAATAATTATTTTCGGTTTTTAAAAATAAATGTGAGGACGGCTTCTTTTTTTAGATATAGCTTTTATATTATTTTCTTTCTGACAAGCGTGCTTACTATTGTATCGCTTTTCATTTATTTCATTCTTAACTGGGTTTATATAGAGGGTTTTTCGCTCAGTTCATTAGATATAAAAAATGCGATATACCTTTTTGTTTTCAATTTGTTACTCTGTAGTTTATCGTTCCTAATCAATTCCTTTACCACAAGTTTTTGGGCATTTTTTGCGATTATTTTCTATTTCTTTTTTGAGGATTTCTTGGTCTTATTTCTCAAAAATAACAACCTACTTTTTTCCGATTATTTGCCTCAAAAGAGTTTAATTGACATATTTAGATCCACTGATATACATTTTATTTATATCGTCCCCTTCATATATATAGGTGCTTTGGCACTATTTATTTATAAAAAAAATTATAGATTATTATGAGAAAAATACTACTTTTAGGATGTTTGTTTTTTTTCGTTTTTGGTTTTGCACAAAACAGATATAAATATGTTCTCAATTTCAAAATTGATTCTACGAATAGAGATTTCGTTCAACAAGAAGTTTTTAATTTAGATATACTAGATCATAAATCGATGTTTTATAGTGAATCACTTGCTAAGTTAGATTCAATAAGGACGGTTAGTTCCTCGCTTTATAAAAAAAATGTTCCTGAACCTAAACTAGATTACATAATCTCTTTTGATTCAAAAGAAAATAAACTATTTTTTAATGAAACGATTGGATTCTCAATGGTACAGGTTGAAGATCCTCGAAAAATAAAATGGCATATTACCTCACGAACGAAACAGATCGGTAATTACCATGCGCAAAAGGCGTATGCTGAATTTGGAGGAAGAGCATGGACTGCGTGGTTCACCTCTGACATCCAGGTTCCTGAAGGTCCTTATAAATTTAAAGGACTTCCTGGTTTAATTCTTAGGATTTTTGATAGCGAAGAAGATTACAGTTTTGAGTTGTTTCAAATTCTAAAGCTAGATAAACTGTATGATTTTAAATCTTTCGAAAAGCTGGGGATAAAAACGATTAAAGTGGATTATACCAAGTATCTTGAGTTAAAGAAAAAGTTCATTGAAAGTCCTGAAACGGCATTATTTCAGATGCCGGGCTATTCCAATTTAAATATTCCTGCCGATGAAATGAGAAACTTAGTTGAATCGCTAAAAAACAGAAGAGCCAAATTTAATAATACAATCGAACTTTCTTCAACAAAATAGAAGAACTTGCAGCATATCGATAATTAAAAGCATCCTCTAAAGCGATTTAGAGGATGCTTCACTTTTTTCTAAAATGTCAGAACTTTTTAATTTCCAATGCCTAGGCAGGTTTCCAAAATTAGCCCTATTTTTGTATTCTATAAACTGGGATGAAGCCTCTTATAAAATACTGCGCTTTTCTTCGAGCCATTAATGTAAACGGCTCACGAATTAAAATGCAATCCTTGGTTCATGCACTAGAAGGAAAAGAGCTATTTAATGTAAAAACCGTTTTAGCCTCAGGCAATGTACTATTTTTAAGTTCGCTGCCTAAAGGGGAGCTAAAGGCATTCATAGAAAACCGACTTCTAGAAAATTTTGATTTTCTCTCGAAGGTGTTTCTTTACACTAAAGTGGAAATTGCGCAGCTGCTTCAAAACGATCTGCTAGAAGCGAAAGAGAGTGTTCATACTTATTTGGTTTTAAGTGAAAAAGAGGGAGAATGGCTTCTAGAACAGGTGAAAGAAGAAGCTTTATTAGAAGGGGAAACTCTTGCAGTTTCAAAAGGTCAATTGTACTGGCAGGTTCCGAAGAATTCAACGGGAGACTCGGGCGTGTCTAAGAAGTTTGCGAGACGATCGATAAAGACTCTTCTCACCACAAGAAATAGAAATACGCTAGAGAAAATATATAAGCAACTAAGTCAAATGGAGTCCTAAGTATAGAGCTCCCAAAAATGAAATACAAAGATCTATGATTCAATTTTTAGAGAACATTAAGCATAAGGATTCAAAGAACTTTTTTCTCATCGCAGGCCCTTGTGCCATTGAAGGAGAAGACATGGCTTTTGAGATCGCAGAGAAGATTATAGACCTTAGCGATAAGTACAAAATCCCTTATATTTTTAAAGGAAGTTTCAAGAAGGCAAACCGTAGCCGTATTGATTCCTTTACAGGAATAGGAGATGAGAAGGCACTTGAGATCATCAAAAAGGTAGGAGATCATTTTCAGATTCCTACCACCACAGATATTCATGAGATTGAACATGCAAATCTAGCCGCTCAGTATGTGGATGTTCTTCAAATTCCGGCGTTCCTTGTAAGGCAAACAGATCTTGTTGTAGCAGCCGCTAAAACAGGGAAATGTGTTACACTAAAAAAAGGACAATTCTTATCTCCAGAAAGCATGAAGTTCGCTGTGGACAAAGTAAAAGACTCAGGAAGCGAGAAAATGGCCATCATTGAAAGAGGGAACTCGTTTGGGTATTCAGACTTGGTGGTGGATTTCCGTGGAATTCCAGTGATGCAAAATTATGCACCTGTAATTTTAGATGTGACCCATTCTCTTCAACAGCCAAACCAAAGTTCAGGGGTAACGGGAGGACGTCCAGAACTTATTGAAACCATTTCGAAAGCAGGAATCGCTGTAGGAGCAGACGGAATCTTTATTGAAACACATAAAAATCCAAGTGTCGCCAAATCAGATGGTGCCAACATGCTTCAACTCGATTTGCTAGATAGTCTTTTGGAAAAACTAACAAGAGTGAGAGAAGCGATCCTATAAACCGATTTTTAATAACTAAAATTAAATCCAGAGTTCTTTTTAAGACTCTGGATTTTTAAGTAGATTCACGTGGTAAAGATCGTTTCTGCGATCGCTTAAAGTGCGCACTGCGCCGTTATGATGCAGTTCTTTTAGAAGATTTAGATCCACATCTACAATCAGGGTCATTTCTGTATTGGCGGTGGCTTCTCCTTTAAGAGCGTTAGAAGGGAACTGGAAATCAGAAGGGGTAAAGACGGCTGCTTTCCCATACTGAATATCCATATTGTTGACCTTCGGTAAATTCCCAACACAACCAGCAATAGCCACGTAGCATTCGTTTTCAATCGCTCTAGCCGCAGCGCAGTGTCTTACGCGTGTGTAGGCATTTTGCGTGTCTGTAAGGTAAGGAACAAACAGTATTTTCATTCCCATGTCAGCCAAAAGCCTTGGAAGCTCTGGGAACTCGACGTCGTAACATAGGGCAAGTCCCACCTTTCCACAATCCGTGTCAAAGACTTTAATTTCGTTTCCGCCTTTCATTCCGTAACATTTCTTTTCGTTCGGTGTAATGTGGATCTTTCTGTATTCGTCCACTTTTCCATCGCGATGAAGAAGGTAGGATACATTGTAGATTTCTCCGTTTTCTTCTAGGGGCATACTCCCCGCAATAATATTTACGTTGTAGCTAATGGCAAACTCGGAGATCTTTTTTTTGATTTGCTCGGTTAGTTTGGCGAGTTCAAGCATACTTTCCCTTTCTGAGAGATGGTTGAAAGGAGCGAGCAGAGGGGTGTTGAAAAGTTCAGGAAACAGCACGAAATCCGATTTGTAATCGCCCATGACATTAACAAAGAATTCCACTTGTTCGTAGAACGCTTCAATGGTAGGGAAATGGCGCATTTGCCACTGGACAAGGCCCAGTCGAACCACGCTGTCTTGCATGGTGTTCGGCCTTTTGCTGTAATAGATATTGCTCCATTCTAATAGGACTGCATTGTCTTGCGAGGAACTGTCTCCAGGCAAGTAATTCTTAAGAATGCGGATCGGCTGAAAACTATTGGAGAGCTGAAAGGTAAGAACAGGATCGTAGATTTCTTTCTTACGAACCTTTTGTATGTACTGTCTTGGAGTGAGCTCCTTCATGTGCTCATGGTAGTTCGGAATTCTTCCTCCAATGACGATGGATTTTAAGTTTAAATTTTCACACAGTTCTTTTCTAGCATCGTATAACCTTCTTCCGAGTCGCAAGGATCGGTACTCGGGATCCACAAACATTTCAATTCCATACAGGACATTTCCTGAATTGTAATGCGTGTTGAAGGTAGAGTTGCCTGTGATTTCCGCATAGGTATGGTCATCGCCATAGAGCTCGTATTGCACAATAATCGAAAGGCTGGCGGCAGCTACTTTACCATTGACCGTCACGCAGAGCTGACCGTCAGGAAAGATGGAGGTTAATTTTTGAATGTTTCGCTTGTCCCAAACATCGTCCCGCATTTCAGGATAGGACTTTTTCATTACCTCTATTAAACTATCGTAATCGTCTACATTTAATCTTCGAATGTCAACTTGCATGGTGAATTATTTGGCTGAAATTTACAAAAAATATGCCGCCTATTCTCTACGAACAAGCGAAGTGGAAATTAAGACCCATTCTTTAGAAAAGTAGGGCTTAGTGAGAAATCCTATTTTGCGAGAGCTTTAAGAATCGGTACACTAAGAGAACGGCCGAGACGGTGAGACCAAACCCAAGAGCGATCCACATACCCCATGCGCCCATGTTAAGAGTCACACATAAAAAGTATCCCAGGGGAATGGTAAGAATCCAGTAAGCGAAGAAGGTAAGATAGCTTGGGATTTTCACATCCTGTATCCCTCTTAAAATACCAAGTGCCGTGACTTGAACTCCATCGGAGAGTTGGAAGAGAGCCGCAATTATCATTAGCTTAGAGGCAAGTTGGATAACTTCGACATCTTCCTTCTTTGTGAAAAAGGTAGGCAGGATGTCTCGTCCAACCACAAAGAAAAGTCCACAAAGGAGCATGAAAAGGAAAGAGAGTTTGAGATTGTTGATTCCTACGGCGCGTAGCTCTACAAATTTTCTCTCCCCAAACTTACGTCCTACGAGGACTGTAGAGGCGACCGAAAACCCAATACAAAGGTTGAAGGTAAAGGAAGCCATGCTTAAGGCAATTTGGTGGGAAGCAATGTCTTTTGCACTCACCAGCCCGCAAATAAACGCAGCACCCGCAAAGGCGGTGATTTCGAAAAACATTTGAAAAGCGGTCGGAAGACCGATTTTAAGCATTTTTTGAAACATCGTGGTTTTAAGTTCACTTAACTTAATTCTAAAATCCTTGATATAGCGTTTGGTGGTAGAATGTTTTAAGAGAACATAATATAAGAACACCATCATGAAAATCCTTGCAATTAGCGTGGCTAGTGCTGAGCCTTTTACGCCCATCTCAGGGAAGAAAAACATTCCCTTGATAAAGACATAGTTCAAAGCAATGTTGATCACATTCGCAATGATCGTGGCCTTGGTGACCCCAATGGTGTATCCGAGCCCTTCTGAAACTTCACGAAGGGTTTGAAAGGCCATAAAAGGAAGGATACTAAAGGCCATCACCGAAAGAAAAGAAATGGTGTCCGGAATAATTTCCGGCGGTTGGTTCATATGATGGAGAAGAGGCGTAAAGGCTAAAAGTAAAATCATTAGCGCAAGACCTACGAGCATATTTAAAACAAACCCATGGCGAAAAACAGAATTAATCCGCTCGTGTCTTCCTCGGCTATGCGCCTGAGAGACAAGGGGAGGAATGGCAAAGGAAATTCCAAGACCAAAAATGAAAATCGAAATAAATAGGGCATTCCCAAGGGATACGGAGGCTAGGGCATTTGCACCTAGTAATTTCCCCACAATGATATTGTCAAATAACTGGACCGATACTTGACCTAATTGAGTAACCATGACCGGAAGGGCAAGGGTAAGGGTTTCTTTGGTGTAATTTCGATTTAAAAAAGCCATGTGGATTTTTTTTTGCAAAAATAAGGATTCTCTTAGTACTTCAGTACGTTAATTTTAGTTCTTATTCGGAATTTGTTTCTCTCCAAAAAAAAGGAGAGTCACTTAACGTTTAAGTGACTCTCTTTTAAGTTTTGAAGGCGCTCGTTTACTTTCGTACAAAAGCACTCACGTCCTCAGCAGTCACAGGATTGTTTCCTAAAATGATTAAACGCTCAACGACGTTCCTCAGTTCCCTAATGTTTCCAGTCCACGAGAAGGCTTCTAGGGCTTTGATCGCTTTGGAATCGAACTGATGAATCGGAACCCCGTTTTCATCTCCGATTAATTTAGAGAAATGCTCCACAAGAAGTTGAATGTCTTCTTTTCTCTCGTCAAGGGGTGGAACATAAATTTCAATCACAGAGAGACGGTGGTAAAGGTCTTCTCTAAAGCGTCCGGCTTCAATTTCTTTTTGCATGTCTTTGTTGGTAGCGGCAAGCACACGCACATCGACTTTCACTTCCTTATCACTTCCTACTGGGGATACTTTGCTTTCTTGCAAAGCACGAAGCACTTTTGCCTGGGCAATTAAACTCATGTCCCCAATTTCATCTAAGAAGATGGTTCCGTTATTGGCTAATTCAAACTTCCCCTGTTTGTCCTTGATGGCTCCTGTAAAGGATCCTTTCACATGACCAAAAAGTTCGCTTTCAATTAATTCGGAAGGAATTGCGGCGCAATTCACTTCAATCATTGGGCCTCTGCTGCGTTCACTTTGCGCATGAATCGCATGAGCGACTAATTCTTTCCCTGCTCCGTTTGGACCTGTAATGAGTACGCGCGCATCCGAAGTTGCGACTTTGTCGATCATGTCTTGGATCTTCTTTAATCCTTGGCTCTGACCGATCATTTGGTATTTTTTATTAACCTTTTTCTTTAAGGTTACGTTTTCTTTCTGAAGGGTTTTGTTCTCTTTGAAGAGTTTCTCCTTGTCTAATGCGTTTTTCACGCTCGTGATAAGGCGATTGATATCAATCGGCTTTGAGATGAAATCGTAAGCGCCGTCCTTTAAGCAATCCACTGCGACGTCAATATCCGCATGTCCTGAAATCATTACGAATGTAGATTCCGGCTTTAGGATTAAAGCCTGCTTTAAAAGCTCTGTACCCGAGAGCTTAGGCATTTTGATGTCAGAAATTACTAACGCATAATCGTCTTTTTCGATCAATTTATAGCCTTCGAGACCATCTTGCGCAACGGAAATCTCGAAATTGGGTAATTCGTCCGAAAGTATATTTTGAAGTACGCCTGCGATGGCTTTTTCGTCTTCGACTATGAGGATTTTTTGCATAAAGGCAAATTTACATTTATAATTTGAGGATATAAAATTTTGAACGAAGTTCTTACAAAAACGTTTCCCTTTGAACCCTTCTTTCAAAAGGGATTTTTAAAAGCAGCTAAAGCGAATAATCTCTCGCACCAAACAGGGCAGACCCCACTCTTACTAGGGTAGCACCGCATTCGATGGCTAAGGGATAATCTCCACTCATGCCCATGGAAAGCGTATTAAACGGATAATAGAGACTGAGGCTATCGTAAAGATGCTTTAAGAATTGAAATTCTTGCTTCACTTGGTTTTGATCCTCGACAAAAGAGGCCATGCCCATTAAGCCTTTTATCTCCACAAATGGAAACTCTCCATTTTTCCACTGGGCTAAAAGTTCTTTGGTTTCATTGACCTCGAGACCGTATTTGGTATCCTCTTGGGCAATTTTCACTTGAAGCAAAACCTTTATTTTTCGGTCTATTTTTTCGGCCTGCTTGTTTATTTCTCGAAGTACTTTTTCAGAATCAACACTCTGAATGGTGTCTACGAAAGGCACGACGAATTTTACTTTGTTCGTTTGCAAGTGTCCGATCAAATGCCACTGAATATCTGAGGGCAAAAGAGGCTGTTTTTCGACAAGTTCTTGAACTTTGTTTTCTGCAAAGATCCGTTGTCCTAAAGAGTAAAGCTCTTTAATAGGCTCAATCGGATGGGTTTTCGAGACTGCCGCAAGAGTCACTCCCTCTGGGATATTGCGTTTTACATTTTGAAAATTAGCTTCAATAGACATAGTGAAAAGATTAAGAAAAAGGAATTGCTTTTGGGAAAGGGCAAAAGGCCCTTTGCAACAAAAGCAAAAATACAAAATTATTATCCATTTCCTAAAGATAGGAAACTTAGGAGTAGCACCGTTAATACGGTCATGTTCCTGCTTTGTTAGGGCTTTGTTTTTTTAAGGTTTTTTTCTCTGTTAGTTCAATTAAACAGATTCATTGTTTGTAATTGCAGCACACGCTTCGGACTCTTCGGCTTTACGTTCTTCCCTAAGTTCAGCCTAGATTGTAGTAAGTACTTCTTGAAAATGAATCATCCCTTCGATAGCATCCTTCTCTATATGGATGTGGTTTCTTCCGATCGACTGCTTTTCTTGCGGATCAATTCGATAAAGGGGAGTTCTGTTTCGAAGTTCTAAAAGAAGGCCTGCTGCAGGATAGACCTGTAGCGAAGTGCCAATGATAAGACAAATATCCGCATTTTGAACGAGCCGTATAGCCTCATCCATAGCAGGAACTTCTTCCCCAAACCAAACAATGTGAGGACGAAGTTGGGAGCCAAATTCATCCGTATCCCCAAGCTTTAAGTCCTCCACCCAAGGGTAGAGTGGTAAAAGGTTGTCGGTTGAACGTACTTTCGAGAGTTCACCATGCAAATGCAGAACGCTTGTGGATCCAGCGCGCTCGTGCAAATCGTCCACATTCTGAGTAATAATCTGAACCTCAAAAAAAGATTCTAGTTCAAAAAGGATTTCATGCGCCCGATTGGGCTTTGCGTTCTTTAATTGCGAGCGCCGCATATTGTAAAAATCAAGAACTTTCTGAGGATCTCTTGCAAAGGCCTCTGGCGTTGCAATCTCTTCAATCCGAAAGTTCTCCCAAAGCCCGTCAGAGTCTCGGAAAGTTTGAAGTCCGCTTTGCTGCGAGATGCCGGCTCCGCTTAATACCACTAGTTTTTTCACAACTCGATTTCTCCTCTGTTTTTTAAACGCTCTGCAATA
Source organism: Chryseobacterium sp. A321 (assembly GCF_054489265.1). Lineage (NCBI taxonomy): Bacteria > Pseudomonadati > Bacteroidota > Flavobacteriia > Flavobacteriales > Weeksellaceae > Chryseobacterium > Chryseobacterium sp. A321. Next base: position 1,655,480 of record NZ_JBTMWZ010000001.1, read on the forward strand.
AATTCAATCTGAGTTTTCCCATGCCTAGTGGGTTTTCCCTCCTGGTCCACACCCACAAAAATAAGTTTTTCAATGGTAATAATGGTCTGGCGAGTCATCATGTTTCTCACTTCGCAATGAAGCGTAATGGAGGTGTTCCCAAATTCCGTGGCTTCAATACCGATTTCAATAATATCCCCTTGTTTTGCGGAACTAATGAAATTGATCTCTGAAATGTATTTTGTGACGCAGCGAGGTGTTTCAAGTTGGACAATGGCATAAAGTGCGGCCTCCTCGTCAATCCACTGCAAGAGTCTTCCCCCGAAAAGCGTATGGTTGGGGTTTAAATCCTCCGGTTTAATCCATTTTCTAGTGTGGTAGTTCATAAGTACTTTTTCACAAATTTAAGGGGAATAATTTGAACTTACCTAGGCTTTACAAGGCAAAAGAGAATTATTTAAAAAGAAGTCGAAGTTAGCTTTGGGTTTTAGTGTAGGCACTTCTCTAAACTTTCCTAAATTTGGAAAAAATTTAAAATGAAGTTTTCACCACTTATTGTTGGCACGATGCGTTGGAGTTCTTGGGGAGTTAGCCACCCCAAGCCAGAGATTCAAACTTTGATCGAGTCGTGTCTAGATTTAGGATTGTATACTTTTGATTCCGCAGATATTTATGGGGGATATACTTGGGAAGAGTCTTTTGGCAAGGCGCTAGGGGAAATGAATTTGCCCCGTGAATCGTATCAGCTTATTTCCAAAGGAGGCATTAAATACAAGGGTGGGGCAAGACCCTATGAAGTGAAGGCTTACGATCTTTCCAAAGACTATCTTATCCAGTGTGTAGAGCAGAGCTTAAAGGATTTGAAAACAGAATATTTGGATTTGTTCTTACTGCACAGACCCTCTCCCTTAATGGATCCTGAGGAAGTTGCAGCGGCCTTTTCTCTTCTTCGATCTAGTGGAAAAGTTCTTAATTTTGGAGTGAGTAATTTCTCAACCTTAGAATTTGATTTCTTATCGAAATGCTTCCCCGAACTTTGTACCAACCAAATTGAAATTTCTCTTACCCAGAGTGATGCCTTCTTTGATGGGCGCATCCTTCAGCAGCAAGCCCTAGGGCTACAGCCTACAGCATGGAGCCCACTGGGAAGTTATTTTTCGAGTGACGATGAAAAATCGCAGCGCATTCGTGCCGTACTTATTTCTCTGTCGGAAAAATACGGGGCTAGTGAGGCCGAGCACTTACTTAGTTTTCTGAGAAAATCTCCAGCCGGAATTATCCCAATTGTAGGTAGCTCCAAAGTCGAGTCTATTCAAAAGCTAGCCAGTTCGCTGAATCTAACGCTCAGCGACGAGGATTGGTTTATTCTTTTAGAAGCCTCTCGGGGAAGAAGAGTTTTGTAGTCTAAAACAAAAATCCGGCTCTACCTTTTGGATAGAGCCGGACTCAAAAAAAATCATGAAAACTATTTTAGTGAATTCTAAAATTTTGTTTAGCAATTATCTCATTTATTAACTCGTGTAAGTACTAGCAAATCCTATGACAAACTCGTAGAAATTAGGGCCTTAGGAGCTGATTTAACACAAAATTAAAACTAAGTGCCCTGATTTAACGCTAATTAACACTCTCCTTTAGTAGGAGGAAAGGCCTAATCGTTATGATAGGGTTTGCCTTTTTGAATTTGGTCCGCTCGGTAGAGCTGTTCGATTAAAAACAGTCTTACCATTTGATGCGTAAAAGTCATTTTGGAAAGAGCCATTTTTTCATTGGCTCTATCGTAGAGACCTGGGGAGAAGCCGTAGGCGCCTCCAATGACCAGATGAATTTTCTTCACAGAGCTGCCCATCCAATCGTCAAGTTTTGTAGCAAACTCTCGCGAGGTGTACTGTTTGCCTTTCTCGTCAAGCAAAACGACTAAATCGCCAGGTTCCATGTGCTCGAGAAGTAGCTTTTCTTCTTGTTTCTTTAAAAGTTCGACACTTAAATTCTTCGTGTTTTTTACATCGGGAATTTCAATAAATTCGGTATTCCAATGCCTTGGCAATCGTTTCAGATAATAGGTAATTAAAGCGTCAATTTCTTTTTCTTGTGTCTTTCCAATGGAGAGAATATTAATTCGCATTTCTTATCTTTGTCGCACAAATATACCCTTAATGAGCGTAAAAATTCCGAAATTCATCAGAAAAATCCAGGATTTCTTTGAAGGAATTCATATTCCTTTTCTAGGAGTGTCGCTTTACAAAATGTTTGAGATTTACATTGAGGGAATCTTTAAAAACCAAATTGGAAGGAAGTCGGCAGCCATTTCTTGGAACTTCGTATTTTCCTTATTTCCCTTCATTTTGTTTTTGCTGTCCATACTTCCTTATTTGCCTCACTACGATAAATTGCAATTTTACATTTTTGAGATTTTGATGCAAAAGATTTTCCCTGGACGTATTGAAGGGGATGTGGTAACTTACATCGAACAGAACATTATTCCCAACACCTCGAGTATCAGTAACATCACGATTCTTTTAGCACTTGTCTTTGCCACCAACGGCACCTTTGCCCTGATTGACGGGTTTAACGAACAGACCAAGGAGAAGTTGAGCGACGTAAAGGAGTTTCTATTGGCCTTTGCCATTACCATTGGGTTTATCAGTGTGATGTTACTAGCCATTTTCGGAATCTATTACTCTGAGGTCGTCTTAAAGCTTTTTACGCCCGAATATGCGATTTCGTGGTTTGTGCAAAACCTATCAGCAATTATTGGTCTTATTTCGTTTCCGCTATTTTACTTTGTTCTTTTGGCCCTTTTTTACTGGCTCGGCACTGTGAAATTGACAAGGTTTCGCCAGGCCATTCCCGGGGCCATTCTAACCACCATTCTTTTTATTCTCACTACATACCTTTTTGCTATTTATGCAAGAAATTTCGCACGTTACAATGTGCTGTATGGGTCGATCGGCACCATGATTTTACTTATGGTGTGGGTGAATGTGAATGTTTATTTGCTTTTGTTTGGAAACGAATTAAACTTAGCCATTCGCCGCATTCGCTTAGAGAAATTAGTCTCTGACGAACTCCTAAAAGAAGCAGAGAACTTTTCCCCTCAAAATGAGCCTGAAGTGGAAGCTTCAAGTGAACACCAAATTGACCTTATTTCCGATTCTAAAGAAAGTGAGGGGGAAAAAGACCCGCAGGGTCCAAACTTACCCTCTTAAATGTTTAAAACCCTTTTAGAGAGTGAATCCTTTTCTAAGCTCACTTTTAATTCAGTAGGTATAGTAGACGAAAAGCAAAAAGTCATTCTAAATCTCGGTTCAGAATGACTTTTTGTCTGTTGTTAGTATTAGACTAGCTACTTAGGCGGATTCGAGTTCTTTTTTGGCTCGCTTCTTTCCAACGGATTTTAAGATCATATACCCCGTTAACCCCGAAATTGCAGAGGCAATAAGGATTGCGAATTTTGCTTCTTGTTGAAGTTCAGGATGCCCTTTGAAAGAGAGTAGGGCGATGAAGATGGACATGGTGAATCCAATTCCTGCGAGAAGCCCCGTCCCAATCATTTGAGACCAGGTGCTTTTATCAGGAAGGCTACTGAGTTTAAGTTTTATAGCAATATAGGAGAAGAGATTGATTCCAACCACCTTACCTACAAAGAGTCCAAGGACAATTCCATAGCCAAAGTTGGTGAACAGTCCATCGACCATGCCGGATTCAAGTGCGATGTTCACATTGGCCAGTGCGAACAAAGGCATAATGATAAAACTAACCGGCAAATGAAGTTTTCCTTCCAGTTTTTCCAAAGGCGATATTTCCGTTTCTGAAGCGTTCGTAGGAATGGTAAAGGCTAAAATAACCCCTGCGATAGTCGCATGGATACCCGAATGGTGCATGCAGTACCATAAGAAGATTCCAGGGATCAGATAGAAGACATGTTTTTTTACTTTGAAGTAGTTTAATAAGACAAGCAAGATTGTGATTCCAAGGCAAATCAAAAGGTAATTTAGGTGCAGTTGTTCCGTGTAGAAAAGAGCAATCACGACGATAGCCCCTAGGTCATCTACAATAGCGAGTGCAGCTAAGAATATTTTGATAGAAGTCGGTACGCTTTTTCCAAGTAGGGAGATAATCGCTAAAGAGAAGGCAATGTCCGTGGCCATCGGAATGGCCCATCCGTTCTGCGTGTCTGTACCTGCATTAAAGAGAAGGTAAATGAATGCCGGAACAATCATACCCCCTAAGGCGGCCACAATAGGAAGGGAGGCATTTTTGAAACTGGATAATTCTCCTTCCACAATCTCACGCTTGATCTCTAGCCCCACCACGAGAAAGAATACAGCCATAAGTCCGTCGTTAATCCACATGCTGATGGAATAGGGGCCCAATTGATAATTGAGTAGGTCTTCAAAGGCAGGGCCTAGCGAGGAATTCGCAATCATGAGCGAGAGGAAGACGCAAAAGAGAAGAAGGATTCCAGAGGATTGATTGTGCTGGAGAAAGTTTTTAAAATACTGGGTAATTTTCATGAATATTTATTAAGTTAAAGCCGCTTCACACGACTGATTCCGTTTATGTTTTTTAATTGCTTAAAGGTTTCTTCTAGCTGACTTCGGTTCCTTACCTCGAGATTAATGGTTCCTGTAAAGAGCCCATTATTGGAAGATATGGTCATGCTTTTCATGTCCATGGCCATGGAGTTACTAATGACCTGTGTAATGTCATTAATCATTCCTAGGCGGTCCAGACCTTCAATTTCAATTTTGACTCGGTTCTTGAAGCTTTCTTCATTGACCCATTTGGCGGGCATGACGCGGTAATCGTATTGGGCTCGTAGGTTAATGGCATTGGGACAATTGTCGCTGTGAACCTTGATGCCTTCAGAGATGGTGATAAAACCAAAAATTTTATCCCCTGGAATGACGTTGCAGCATTTGGCAAAGCTATAGTTGAGTTTCTCTTCGTCTTTTCCAAAGACAATCAAATCTAAATTGCTATTGCCATGCTCCTCGAATTCTTCGTTTTTGGTCGGAGATTTCCGGAAGCGATTGATTAAGTTGTTAAATACGTTTTTACTCTCGATGTACTTGCGTAAATCTCCTGTATCGAGAGTGCCTTCTTGAAAGCCAAGGAAAAGTTCCTGAGAAGTCTTTAAGTTGAAGTACTTCTGCATTTTGTTAATTTCTTCGTCGTTGAATGGAAGTTTAGCATGCCGAAGCTTGCGTTGTAGCATTTCTTTTCCCTCGGTAACGGCGCTGCTTTTTTGAGAATTTAAATACGCTTTGATTTTGCTTTTCGCTTTCGAGGTGACCACGAACTCTAACCAGTCCAGTTTTGGTTTCTGGTTTTGGGAGGAAAGAATATCCACCTGATCCCCGTTTTGAAGCACATGGGAGATCGGAACTAATTTTCCATTGATTTTTGCACCCAGGCATTTGGTTCCCAAATCCGAGTGAACGGAAAATGCAAAATCTAAGGCCGTGGAACCGACCGGTAAAATCTTAATTTCCCCTTTTGGAGTAAAGACAAAAACTTCTTTTGAATAAAGATTTAGTTTGATGTTGTCAAGAAGTTCGGTCGTACTTAAGTTTTGTTGCTGTTCAAGGACTTCTCTAATTTCACTGACCCAACGTTCAAAATTCTGATCGTCTGAATTGTTCTTAAAGCCTTCCTTGTAACGGTAATGCGCAGCGACGCCTTTCTCCGCAATCTCATCCATGCGCTCGCTTCGAATTTGAACTTCAATCCATTTTTTGTCTGGACCTAGAACGGTGAGGTGTAAACTTTCATACCCTGTGGAACGAGGCCTTGTAATCCAATCCCGCATTCGAAGGGGATTGCTGTGGTAGAGGTCTGTGACAATCGAGTAGATTTTCCAGGCGAGGAATTTTTCGTTTTTCGCATCGGATTTGTAAATAATGCGAATGGCGTAATTGTCAAATACTTCTTCAAAGGGAACGCCCTGCTTGAGCATCTTTCTGTAGATGGAAGAGATGGCTTTCGCTCGTCCTTTGATTGTGAAATTGAGTCCTTCTTCGCCAAGACGCTCAGAGACTTCCTTTTTAAATTCTTCAACGTACTTTTCCCGGTTTTCTTTTGCGAGTTCCAGTTTTTCTGTGATTTCGTTATAAACCTCGGGATTGTTGTATTTGAGAGAAAGATCTTCTAATTCACCTTTCAAATTATAAAACCCTAAACGGTGGGCTAGAGGCGCATAAATATAGACGGTTTCGGAGGCAATCTTTTTTTGTTTGTCTGGCGCCATGCTCTCTAAGGTTCGCATGTTGTGAAGGCGGTCCGCAATCTTAATAAGAATTACTCGAAAGTCCTGCGAGAGGGTTAAAAGTAATTTTCTATAGTTCTCTGATTGAATCGAGATGTTCTGATGGTTCATCACAGAGATTTTGGTCAGACCGTTTACGATGTCCGCAATTTTCTTTCCAAATCTCTTTTCTAAATCTTCATACGTGTAATCTGAATCTTCTACCACATCATGAAGCAGGGCGCACGCAATGGAGGTGGCCCCAAGTCCGATTTCGTTGGCAACAATCTTTGCCACCTCAATCGGATGGTAGATATAGGGTTCTCCCGATTTTCTACGTTGGTCTTTGTGGGCATCCAGTGCGAGATCAAATGCACGACGAATTAGCTTGTTCTGCTCCTCGTCAAGAGTTCGGTATGTATTGGAAATTAAGTCCTTATAGCGGGCCAGAATTTCTTTGTTTTCTTGTTCTAGGTCGTATATCATCTGCGCAGTTCTTTAACCCTACGAATGTAGAAAAAAAACAGTAGAACTCCAACAAAATAAAGAGACTAGAGCCTCATTCGTATGTGAACCAAAAGAGCAGGACTAAGGAATCGCATTCGCCTAGAAACCCAACAGAAATCTGAGAATAGAAAAAAGCAAAAGAAGCTGGGGACTAAAAGCAAAAAAGTCCACTTGCACGCAAGTGGACCGTATTGAAAAAATTTAATTTGATAAGAAAAACACTGTTATTTGGATCTTTAACGTATGTTCTTTTAAATCGTTGCAAAACTACGGCCAAAAATGGAAAGTTTTAACAGTTTCTAATAGAATTAACAAATAATTAATAATATTCGGTATCTATAATAATGAAATCGTAATTTTAGTCCTGATCCTTTACAAGAAGTCCTATGGAAAGTGTTATTCTCTCAACGAAAGACAATTTATAGGGCTAAAATTGTCTTTTTTAAAGCTGCAACAATTTGTAAACATCTATAAAGAAGCGTAGTTAGCAAGGGTTTTAAAGGGTTTTTCTAAGGTATTTTTTCTTCACTCCAAACCATAGAGCTTAAGTCTACACTTTTTCGTTCTTAATCTCTTCGACCACTTCTGGATTTAGAAGAGTAGAAATATCCCCAAAGTTGCTTTGTTCTCCCTCCGCGATTTTGCGCAAAATACGCCGCATAATCTTTCCGGATCTTGTTTTGGGAAGCGAGGAGACAAATTGTATTTTATCAAGCTTCGCAATCGGTCCGACCGTGTCTGAGATGAGCATGTTGATTTCTTTTTTGAGATTTTCTCGGTCTCGGGATTCACCACTTTCTTTTAGAGTCACGAAGGCGTAAAGTCCGCTGCCTTTGATCTCATGAGGATAGCCTGCGATGGCTGATTCTGCCACGGCGGGGTGTTGGTTAATGCTTGCTTCAATCGGAGCGGTTCCTAAATTATGTCCGGAGACAATAATCACGTCGTCTACACGCCCTGTAATTCGGTAGTAGCCTGTTTCGTCCCTTAGGGCGCCATCTCCTGTGAAATACTTGCCCGGAAAGGCAGAAAAGTAAGTTTCTACATACCTTTTATGGTCTTTCCAAATGGTGCGCGCAATGCCGGGCCATGGAAAACGTATGCAAAGGTTTCCATCTACTTGGTTGCCTGTAATTTCATTTCTTTTCTCATCCATTAACACCGGCTGTATCCCAGGAAGAGGTAGGGTTGCATAGGTAGGTTTGGTGGGCGTAACAAAAGGAATAGGAGAGATCATGATTCCTCCCGTTTCCGTTTGCCACCATGTATCGACTATAGGGCATTTTTTGTTTCCTACGTGGTCGTTGTACCAATGCCATGCTTCATCGTTAATCGGTTCTCCGACGGATCCAATCACACGCAGTGAACTTAGGTCATGCTTTTCCACCCAGTCCGTGCTTTCCTTCGCTAGCGAACGAATGGCCGTAGGCGCCGTATAGAACTGAGTTACTTTATGCTTTTCAATGACTTCCCAGAAACGGTCTGGCTCTGGGTATGTAGGGACTCCTTCGAACAGTACTGTGGTGGCTCCACAAGAAAGGGGGCCGTAGAGTATGTAGGAATGTCCAGTAATCCAACCGATATCCGCCGTACACCAATACACGTCATTTTCCTTGTAGTTGAACACATTTTTGAAAGTGTATCCCGTGTAAACCATATAGCCCGCGGTCGTATGAAGCATTCCTTTAGGTTTGCCGGTGGAACCGGAGGTGTATAAAATGAAGAGCGGGTCCTCCGCGTCCATAATTCTAGAAACAAAATCACTAGAGGCCTCCTTGTACAGCGGCTCGAGCCATAAATCTCGTCCTTCTTTCATATTCACTTCTGTGCCGGTTCTCTTTACGACGAGCACTTTATGGACTCCCGGAGATTTTTCGAGCGCTTTGTCCACAATTCCTTTTAAATCAATGGATTTGGACCCTCGAAAACTCCCGTCGGAACAAACCAGTAGTTTCGCTTCGCAGTCGTTCATTCGGGAGGATAGCGCTGAATCCGAAAATCCAGCAAAAATAACGGAATGAACAGCGCCCAGTCTCGCGCAGGCAAGCATGGTCACGGCAAGTTCAGGAATCATAGGAAGGTAGATGCAAACTCGGTCTCCTTTTTCGACCCCTTGCTCCTTTAGAACATTCGCCATTTTGCAGACCCGCTGATGCAGTTCCTTATAGGAAATATGCTGAGCTTCTTCGCTAGGGTCATTGGGTTCAAATAAAATCGCCGTTTTATCCCCTCTTTCTTGCAAGTGCCTATCAATGCAATTTTTCGTGATGTTTAATTTCGCATTTTTAAACCACTTGATTTTTGCTTTTTCCATGTCAAATTCAAGAACCTTGGTCCAACGCTGGTACCAAACAAAGCCTTCGTCTGCAACTTGATCCCAGAATTTTTTCGGATTTTTAATGGATTTCTTGTACTGTTTGAAATAATCGGGGAGATCGTCGATATAAAAATTCTTCATTTTATTATTTTAAAGTTTGAATACAATTTCATTTGATTTTTAAAATTACCATTATTTTTAGTTCGAGCGAAGTTTCAAATGGAAAATTTGATAAAAAAAGAGAAGTGGGAAAAGACCTTGGGGAGAAAATAGAGGGAGTTTCCTTTGGGCGGCATGGGTCATTGCCTAGAATCCTTAGAAGGAAATTTCCGAATCGGAAAAGATAGTTGTACTTTTGCTACTTGTCTAGACCCCTTTCTTATGGCTCAGATTTTTATTAAAAACATGGTATGCGATCGCTGCATCTTAGTGGTGCAAAGCGAACTGGATAAACTTGGGCTAAAAGCTAGGCAGGTAAAACTAGGCGAGGCCGAGCTAGAGAAAGACTTAAGCAAAGAGCAGAAGTTGGCTCTGGAGGCCTCTTTAAAGCCTTTAGGGTTTGAACTTATTGATGATAAAAAGAAGCAACTTGTAGAAAGCATTAAGACTCTTATAATAAAGCTAGTGCATAGGGAGCAAACGGAGTTAAAAACCAACTTGTCCAATCACTTAAGCGATCTGCTGCACCATGAGTATAGCTACCTTTCTAATTTGTTTTCTGAACTAGAGAAAACCACGATTGAAAAGTATTTTATTGCGCAAAAGATTGAAAGAGCAAAAGAGTTACTGGTCTACGATCAGCTAACCTTAAGTGAGATTGCAGATCAACTGAATTATTCGAGTGTCGCTTATTTAAGCAATCAATTTAAGAAAATCACAGGGCTCTCTCCCAGTGATTTTAAAAAGCAGACCACAAACCAAAGGAAATCACTTGATTCTCTTTAGGGCCTAAGCGCGCGGGACTGTGCATAGGAATTAGAGGGTTAAAACGCTTGTTTTTAAAAGATTTATGCCTTCCTATTTCAAAAATCTTACAATTCAATTCCACAAAACTACAACCTTTCCTAGCTAGGGAAGTCGCAACTTTGTAGTGTAATAAAAACCTAGAATAGAAATGGCAACGAATAAAGACTTAATTTATCTTCCCCTTGAAGACGTAGATAGTGAACACTGCGCTCTTATAGTGGACAAGGGACTCTCCCAAGTAAAAGGAGTGGAGAGTCATAAAGTGGAACTCAATAACCGCCGAGCGGTATTGACGACAGAAAATAACGAGGTGGTCATAAGAGCGGTGCAAGCGATCAAAGACCTAGGATACGGCGTGACTACGGTAAAGGCCACGGTTCCCGTCCTAGAGATGACCTGCGCTTCGTGCGCCAGCAGTGCGCAAAACATTATAAAAATGCAACCTGGAGTGGTGGATGCTTCCGTGAATTATGGCACCGGAAATTTGGTGTTAGAGTATTTGCCAGGCACGACCGATCTTCTAAAGCTTAAAAAAGCACTTCAAAACGGAGGATACGATCTTTTGATTGAAGAGGAGGCCTCGGTGAATGAAACTTTAGAGAAGATTCAGGAAAAAAAGTACAAAACCTTAAAACAAAAAACCCTTTGGGCGGTTCTTTTGTCCTTACCGGTGGTAATCATTGGGATGTTTTATATGGACATGCCTTATGGAAACGAAATCATGTGGCTGTTTTCAACGCCCGTCGTTCTTTGGCTCGGTAGGGATTTCTTTATCGGCGCTTGGAAACAAATGAAGCACCGGTCCGCGAATATGGATACGCTTGTGGCTCTGAGTACTGGAATTGCCTACGTGTTTAGTGTATTCACTCTGCTCTTTCCTGAGTTTTGGACGAGCCGCGGATTAGAGGCGCACGTGTATTTTGAAGCGGCCGCCGTTATTATTGCCTTTATCCTACTAGGGAAACTATTAGAAGAAAGAGCGAAAGGAAATACGTCTAGTGCAATCAAAAACTTGATGGGTCTTCAGCCTAAATCCGTGACCTTGATTTCTTCAGACAAAACGCAGAGAGAAATACCGATTGAAGAGGTAAAAGTAGGAGATGAAATTTTAGTGAAGCCGGGCGAAAAAATTGCAGTGGATGGAATTGTATCGCTAGGCAGTTCTTATGTGGATGAAAGTATGCTCAGTGGAGAACCCGTCCCAGTTCAAAAAAGTGAGAATGAAAACGTATACGCAGGAACGATTAACCAAAAAGGGAGTTTTCAATTCAAAGCCCAAAAAGTAGGGAAGGATACGATGCTTGCTCATATTATTAAGACCGTACAAGATGCGCAGGGAAGCAAAGCTCCCGTGCAGAAGTTGGTTGACAAAATCGCAAGTGTCTTTGTACCTGTGGTCATCGGAATTGCCCTACTTACCTTTGGATTCTGGCTCGTACTTGGAGGTGAGAATGGAGTGGTCCAAGGGCTGCTTGCTGCGATCACCGTGCTTGTGATTGCCTGTCCTTGTGCCCTTGGACTCGCGACGCCGACTGCCATTATGGTAGGTGTAGGAAAAGGAGCTGAAAATGGAATCTTAATAAAAGATGCCCAGAGTCTTGAACTTACGAAAAAGGTGAATGCCATCGTACTAGACAAAACAGGAACCATTACAGAGGGGAGACCTCAGGTAACTGCCTCCGAATGGCTTGAAGGACAAGAGGACAAAAAATCCGTTTTGCTAAGTCTTGAGAAGCAGTCTGAACATCCTCTTGCGGACGCGGTCGTAAAGTATTTAGAAGGCGTTCCAAAGGCCGAAGTTTCCGGTTTTGAAAGCATTACGGGGCAAGGAGCGAGCGCACTTTATGAGCAGCAGACTTATTTCGTGGGCAATTTAAAATTGCTTTCCGACCATGCCATTGAAGTGAGCCCTGTTTTAGAGCAGCATGCGGAAAAGTGGGCTAAGCAGTCCCAAAGCGTAATTTGGTTTGCGGATGAGCATAAAGCGCTCGGTGTGCTGGCTATTGCAGATAAAATCAAAGAAACCTCGGTGCAGGCGATCGAGCAATTGAACAAAATGGGCATTGAGCTCTATATGCTTACAGGCGATAACGAGGCGACGGCAAAAGCCATTGCACAGCAGACCGGCATTGCAAACTACAAGGCTCAAGTGATGCCGCAGGACAAAGCGGACTTTGTGAAAAAACTCCAAAGGGAAGGGAAAACTGTGGCCATGGTTGGGGATGGAATTAATGACAGTACCGCTCTTGCCACGGCCGACGTAAGTATTGCCATGGGGAAAGGATCTGACATTGCAATGGATGTGGCTAAAATGACCATTATTTCTTCTGATCTCCTTAAAATTCCGCAGGCGATTAAACTCTCGAAACAAACCGTGGCTACCATTAAGCAAAACTTATTCTGGGCCTTTATCTACAATCTTATTGGCATTCCAATTGCAGCAGGAATCTTATATCCTATCAATGGGTTCCTTTTGAATCCTATGCTAGCAGGAGCTGCCATGGCGCTAAGTAGCGTAAGTGTAGTAAGCAATAGTTTGCGCCTAAAATGGAAAAAGTAAATACCTGTAGAATCAAACAACAACAACAATAATTTTAATAAAATCAATTGAACAATGGAAAACAAAGAATTTAAATTTAAAACCACCTTAGATTGTGGAGGGTGCGTCTCTAAAGTGCAAGGCGATTTAGACTCTGCCTCTGGGATTGAAAAATGGAATGTAGATACCTCGAATCCAGACAAGATTCTTACAGTAGAATCGAGTGGGATTACTGAGAAGGAGGTGATGGATATTGTAAAAGCAAAAGGATTCGAAGTAGAATCGATTTCTTAAGCGATAGCCCCCCCCTTAAGGGTGCACGTTTCCCACAGCGGCCGAAGTTTTTTAAGACGAGATGGAGACAGAAATAGAAAAAATTGAGGGGGAAAGAAAATTTATCGCCTCACAATTTTTTACTTTTCAAATTAATTTCTATCTTTGCACTCAATGTGTAAAACGCTACATTTTGATCGCAAATCAAGAGGCATGGATGCCTCAGGAAACATATTTTTTATAACGAACGAAGTCTTTTTGGCTTCGTTTTTTTTTGTAATTTTAAGGAGAAATTTTAATTCAAAATGATAAAACTTTCAAAACTCAGCAAAGAATCCATTGAGAGGATCCTTGAAGATAGCTTGGCATTTGCTAAGGGAACGAAAATACGTGCAAAACAGCCCATTTTTGTGGCCAACTTATTTTTTGAAAACAGTACTCGAACCGTTGTGAGTTTTGAAATGGCCGAGCGCAAACTAGGACTGGAAGTGATTCCTTTTGCGGTTCAAACCAGCTCACTCAACAAAGGAGAAACGCTATTCGATACAGTGAAGACTCTAAAAGCTTTAGGGCTTGATTTACTTGTGATCCGACATCCAGACGATAATTATTACGAAGATTTAAAGTCCATTGAAATCGGGATTGTGAACGCAGGGGACGGAACCGGCCATCATCCAAGCCAAGGTCTATTGGATTTGGTCACGATCAAACAAGAGTTTGGAAGTTTTGAAGGACTCACCGTAGGAATTGTTGGAGATGTAAAGCACTCTCGAGTGGCAAACTCTGATGCAGAAGCGCTTAGACGATTGGGAGCAAAAGTGCATTTTTCAGGACCGGAAGATTGGTTCGACCAAGGAGCCATGATGAACGGAACGTACCGAAATTTTGATCACTTAATTCCAGAAGTCGATGTGTTAATTATGCTGCGTATTCAACACGAGAGACATACGACGAAACATCCCATTTCAAATGCAGAGTACTTATCGAAATACGGACTCACAAAAGCCCGCATGGAGGCTATGAAACCCAATGCAATTGTGATGCATCCTGGGCCTGTGAATAGAGGAGTGGAGATGGAAAGCGAACTTGTGGATAGCGAAAAATCAAGAATTTTCAAACAAATTGAAAACGGCGTGTATACGCGCATGGCGATTTTAAAGCATGAGCTTGAATTGCAAGGATTTGAGTTTGAAACGTACAGCTAAAAAAGGTAGAGGTGCTAAGGTCTGAAGAGAGAAGCAGAGCAAAGCGATAGAAAGGAAAAGTAATCATACAATAAAGAAAGCAAGTCTTGCCAAAGACGCGCTAAAAAAAGAGAATGAAAAAGAAATTAGTATTAGAATCGGGCGAGGTTTTTCACGGCATTGGATTTGGTGCGGATTTATTGAGCGAGGGTGAAGTGGTGTTTAACACAGGAATGACGGGGTATCAGGAATTAATTTCCGATCCTTCGTATTGCGGTCAGATTGTGACCATGACATATCCTTTAATTGGGAATTACGGAATCAACCGTGACGATTTTGAAAGCATTGAACCGGGAATCAAAGGTTTGGTGGTCAAAGAGCTTTGTGATTATCCTTCTAATTTTAGAAGTCAAATGTCGCTTGATGAGCTCTTAAAATCGAAAAACATTTCTGGGATTCAAGGCATTGACACCCGACAATTGACAAGACTCATCAGAGACAAAGGAACGTTAAGAGGACGAATTGCAAACTTTGATGCCAATGAAAGCGAGATAGTGGCGGAATTAAAGGCCCTTGAGATTGAAAAAAAATTAGTGGAGCAGGTTTCTACAAAAACACCTTATGCGGCACCAGGTAGAGGTTTTAGAGTTGTAGTCGTTGATTTTGGAGCGAAACTTGGCATCATTCGAGAACTCTCCCATAGAGACTGCGATATTATTGTGGTGAATCAAAACGCGTCCGCTTCTGAAATTTTAGCTTTGCATCCCGACGGAGTGATGCTAACCAATGGACCTGGCGATCCCCAGGACGTGGTGGGGGCGCAGGAGATGATTCAAGGACTCTTAGGCAAGGTGCCTATCTTTGGAATCTGTCTAGGGCATCAGCTCATTTCTTTAGCTTGTGGAGCCAAAACCTTTAAGCTGAAATTCGGACACAGAGGAGCAAACCATCCTGTACTGGATTTAGAACGAAACACCGTAGCAATTACTTCTCAAAACCACGGATACGCAGTGGATTCTGCGAGTTTGGAAGGAACCGGCCTTGTGGAAACGCACGTGGCCTTAAACGACCGAACAAACGAAGGAGTACGTCACACGGAATATCCTTGTTTCTCGGTACAGTATCACCCAGAGGCCAGTCCAGGTCCAGAAGATGCAAATTATTTATTTGATGAATTTATCAGCCTAATGGAGGCGTTTACAACGAAAAGAGCTTAAGACAAGAAAATGAAGAGAACGGATATAAAAACGATTTTAGTAATTGGCTCAGGTCCGATTATTATTGGACAAGCGGCAGAATTTGATTATGCAGGAACCCAGGCCTGTTTGGCACTAAGGGAGGAGGGATACCGCGTAATTTTAATTAATTCCAATCCCGCTACGATTATGACCGATGTGGAAATTGCGGACAAAGTATACATTGAACCTATTTCCCTTCCTTTTGTAAGTCACATTATTCGCAAAGAAAGACCGGACGCCTTACTTCCTACCTTAGGAGGGCAAATTGGTCTGAATATGGCGATTGAATTAGAAAAATCAGGAATCTTAGAAGAGTGTGAAGTGGAGGTTCTTGGAACCAAACTTTCTGCCATCAACAAAGCAGAGGATAGAGATCTTTTCCGAGAATTAATGAACGAGTTAAACGAGCCGGTTCCAGAGAGTGACATTGTCACCACCGTAGAAGGAGCCATTTCGTTTGCAAATAAAATAGGGTATCCTGTAATTGTTCGTCCTGCCTTTACGATGGGAGGAACCGGGGGAGGAATTGCAGATACAGAAGCCCAATTAAAAGAAATCACAGAATTAGGACTTAAATATTCGCCAGTAACTCAATGTTTAATTGAGCGTTCGATTGCGGGATTTAAAGAAATTGAATACGAGGTGATGAGAGATGCAAACGACAATGCAATTGTGGTTTGTAACATGGAAAACATTGATCCTGTAGGAGTCCATACAGGCGATAGTATCGTAGTGGCTCCTTCACAAACGCTATCCGACAGAGAGTATCAACTGCTTCGAAATGCTTCTTTAAAAATTATTCGTGCCCTTGGCATCGAAGGAGGCTGTAACGTGCAATTGGCCTTAGATCCTCATTCCTTCAACTATTATATCATTGAGGTGAATCCGAGGGTATCGCGTTCTTCTGCTTTAGCCAGCAAAGCGACCGGGTATCCGATTGCGAAATTAGCAGCGAAGATTGCCGTGGGATTAACCTTAGATGAAATGATGAACCCTGTCACTGGAAAAACCTATGCCTGTTTTGAACCTGCACTGGATTACGTGGTGACCAAAATTCCTAGGTTCCCATTTGATAAATTCGAAACGGCAGACCGTCGTCTCTCTACTCAAATGAAGGCTACAGGGGAGGTTATGGCAATCGGAAGAACCTTTGAAGAAAGTATTCAAAAAGCGATTCGTTCTCTTGAGACGGGTATTCGCCACTTAGGACTTAAGCAAAAACAAGCACAGGAGTTAACGCCGGAAGATATTGAAAGACGCATTCGAGTATGTGATGACGAAAGACTCTTTGTCATCGGTGAAGCGCTAAGACGTGGATACGACTGGATGCAAATTGTAGAATGGAGTAAAATTGATCCGTTCTTCATTTGGAAGCTAAAAAAATTAGTGGATTTTGAAAAGACCATTTCCAGCAGCAAAATGGATCTTGAGGTTTTAACCGATGCAAAAAAATTAGGGTTTTCGGATAAAAACATTGCGTTTCTCTGGGGAATCACCCAAAGAGAAGTTTTCGAGTTTAGAAAAAGAAGTGGACTTATGCCGGTCTACAAAATGGTAGATACGTGCGCAGCTGAATTTGAAAGCGAAACTCCGTATTTCTACGGAACCTACGAACAAGAAAACGAAAGTGTACGAAGCGGCAAAGAAAAAATCATTGTACTGGGTTCTGGACCTATCCGTATTGGGCAAGGAGTTGAGTTTGATTACGCGACCGTACACAGTGTATGGGCCATTAAGCAAATGGGGTACGAATCCATCATTATCAATAACAACCCGGAAACGGTTTCCACCGATTTTTCGATCTCAGACAAACTCTACTTTGAGCCTTTGACCGAAGAAGACGTGATGAATATTATTGAGCTAGAAAAACCCAAAGGGGTCATTGTTCAATTTGGTGGACAAACCGCCATCAACCTTGCGGACAAACTAGCAAGTCATGGCGTTCAAATTCTAGGAACCAGTTTAGAAGACTTAGACCGTTCTGAGAACCGGGATAAATTTGAAAAAGCACTGCAGGAAATGGGCATTCCGATGCCCAAAGGAAGAACCTCCTTTTCGAAAGAAGGAGCTATTGAAATCGCAGATTCGATTGGATATCCTGTTTTAGTGCGTCCAAGTTACGTTTTAGGTGGACGCGCGATGGAAATTGTATACAACGAAACGGAACTAGCGCACTATATGGAAAATGCGGTAGAAGCCAGTCCTGAACATCCCGTTTTGGTCGATAAATACATGACCGGAAAAGAAGTTGAGGTAGACGCCATTTGCGACGGAGAAACGGTCGTGATTCCAGGAATTATGGAGCATATTGAGCGCGCAGGAGTTCACTCTGGGGATTCCATTGCGGTGTATCCTCCGCAGAATATCAACGAAAAGTGCATGGCACAATTGATTGATTACACTGAGCGTTTAGCGAAAGGTCTTGGCGTCATTGGATTAATGAATGTTCAGTACGTCTTATTTGAAGATCAGGTTTACGTCATCGAAGTAAATCCAAGATCGTCTCGTACCGTACCATTTTTGTCAAAAATCACAGAGGTACCTATGGCGAATTTAGCCACCAAAGTGATTCTTGGAGAGAGCTTAAAATCACTGGGCTACGAAAGTGGACTGGTAGAGGCAAAAGAGGGAGTGTATGTAAAAGTTCCTGTCTTCTCCTTTTCTAAGTTAACCAAGGTTGATACTTCATTAGGCCCTGAAATGAAATCTACTGGGGAGGTCATGGGGAAAGACACGACTTTAGAAAAAGCACTTTACAAAGGCTTTATCGCAGCAGGTCGACGTGTTCCGCTTCACGGCGCGATTCTCTTTACAGTAGCTGACAAACACAAGGAAGAAGCGGCCGTTTTTGCACGTCGTTTCCACGAAGTAGGCTTTAGAATTTGGGCCACTCAGGGGACTGCAAAATACTTTCAGGAAGTCGGTATCCCGGTAAAAATAGGCTATAAAATTGGACAGGAAGATGTCAACCTAATTGACCTTATTCAAAAAGGAAAAGTTCAATACGTAGTGAATACAACCACGAAAGGAAAACAAGCCGAACGAGATGGATTCCAGATTCGCCGTATGAGTGTGGAGAATGGAGTACCTTGTCTTACTTCCATGGACACGGTAGAGGCAATACTCAAAGTGATTGAGAGTATGAGTTTCAAGATGCAACCTATGTAAAAAGTATCCTCATAATAAATAGCACATCCTTCGCATTCGCGAGGGATGTGTCGTTTAAAGGAAAAAAGTATTTCAAACTGAACTAGAAATTAGGGTCATTGAAGACCGAATTTATAAAGTTCAGAAATTACGATCCTATTTCGTTTTTGCGAATTTAGGATTAAGGGTCTTATTTATTTCTTTCGGACAAGACACGTTCTATTTCTTCCAAGGAAAGATCTTTAGCTTTCAATAAAATCAAAAAATGATACAATAAATCCGCTGCTTCGTTTTTAAATAATTTCTCATTATCGTCTTTTGCTTCTATCACTAGTTCTACAGCTTCTTCACCCACTTTTTGAGCTACCTTATTGATACCTCTTTTGTACAATGTGTTGGTATAAGAAGTTTCTACGTTATTATCAATTCTTTTGTGAATCGTTTGTTCCAGTTGGTACAAAAAACCTTTTGAAGATCCTGAGTTGAAACAAGATGTATCGCCCGTATGACAAGTAGGTCCCATTGGATTTGCCATAATAAGTAAGGTATCCTGGTCGCAATCCAAACGGATGGTTTCTACGACAAGAAAATTTCCAGACGTTTCTCCTTTCGTCCATAAGCGGTTTTTACTTCGGCTGAAAAATGTGACTTTTCGTTTTTCAACCGTTTGATTGTATGCTTCTTGATTCATAAAACCAAGCATCAATACCTCCATGCTAATGGCATTTTGAATAATAACAGGGATCAGTCCGTTGCCTTTGTTAAAATCTATGTTCATAATTTGACCGGAATATTTTGTGAGTTTAAAAATTGTTTGAGTTCAGGAATGGAAATTTGTCCGTAATGAAAAACACTTGCGGCTAAAGCTCCTGTGGCTTTTGTGTGGTTTAAAACATTTGCAAAATCTTGCATACATCCTGCTCCTCCTGAAGCGATCACGGGTACAGAGACGCTTTCAGAGATTTGTTTTGTAATGTTTAACGCAAAACCCGATTTTGTACCGTCATTGTTCATAGAAGTAAGCAGGATTTCTCCTGCTCCAAGTCTAACACCTTCTTGAGCCCATTTCACCGCATTCCATCCGGTTTCAATTTTTCCACCGCTTCGGAAAACAATCCATTTTCCATCAATAAATTTTGTATCGATAGCCAAAACCACACATTGATTTCCGAATTCATTGGCAATTTCACTGATGAGTTCAGGATTCAGAATCGCAGCCGAATTCACACTTATTTTATCGGCACCTGCATCAATAATCATTTTTGCATCTTCTATACTGTTAATACCTCCACCGACGGTAAACGGAATGTTGATTTTCGAAGCAATGCGATTGACCAGCTGTAGAAGTGTTCTACGTTTTTCCAATGTAGCAGTGATATCTAAAAACACCAGTTCATCAGCCCCTTCTTCCACATACCGCCGAGCCAGTTCTATCGGGTCACCCGCATCCCGAATCGCTTCGAAGTTGATGCCTTTTACGGTTCGTCCGTCTTTGATGTCCAGACAAGGAATGATTCTTTTCTTCAACATAATTGCGATATTTCTTTTAATTGAATTGTTTGTTCATATATAGCTTTTCCTATGATCGCTCCTTCACACCCCATTTCTTTGAGTTGTATCAGGTCTTGAATTGTAGTAATGCCACCACTTGCGATTAGTTGTATTTTAGTTTCAGATAAAATTTCTTCGTACAATCCACAAGCAGGTCCGGAAAGCATCCCGTCTTTGTCTATATCCGTTACAATGCTGTATTTTGCTCCTTTTTCTGCATATTCTGTAATGAATGTCAAAACATCTAATTCGCTGTTTCTTAGCCAGCCGTGGGTCGCTATTTTTCGATTTTTACAATCCGCTCCCAGAATAATTTTATCGGCTCCAATGCGTTCTAGCCAGTCTATCATCCATTCGGGTTTTTGGACAGCAATGCTTCCCACTGTAATTTGTTTAGCACCCGCATTAAAGGCCGTTTCAACATCATTCAGAGATTTTATTCCACCACCGAAATCAATTTGCAGATTGGTTTTTGCAGCCAGCAATTCCAAAGTTTTGTAATTGACAATCTGCCCTGATTTTGCTCCATTCAAATCGACCAGATGTAAATAATTGATTCCAAAATCTTCAAACATTCTGGCCACTTCCAACGGATTTTCATTGTATATCTTTTGCTGATTGTAATCGCCTCTAGTCAGTCGAACACATTTACCGTCAATTATATCTATAGCGGGAATAATTCTCATAATTCAAGAAAGTTTTTTAAAATTTGTAACCCTGTTGAGGCCGATTTTTCGGGATGAAATTGAGTAGCATAAAAATTATCCTTTTGCAAAGCAGCACTGAAGGGTAAGATATAGTGGGTTGTAGCCACTGTGTGTGAACATAATTCGGCATAAAAACGATGGACAAAATAGCAATCGTTTTCTGACGAAATATCTTGAAACAATTCTCTTTTGACAGCGGTGAAATTATTCCAACCCATATGGGGGACTAAATCTTCAGGAGGAAATTTTCGAACCTTTGTTTTGAAAATTCCCAATCCGTCGGTATTTCCTTCTTCTGAAAACTCGCACAACAATTGCATGCCCAGGCAAATTCCCAAAACAGGTTGTTTTAGATTTTTTATTACTTCATCTAAACCTCTTTCCCTTAAATATTTCATTGCGGAACCCGCTTCTCCAACGCCCGGAAAAATCACTTTTTCGGCGGATTGCAAAAGTGCAATATCATCGGTTACAAGGGGTTTATAACCCAAACTTTTTATGGCGTTTTCTACCGAAGTGGTATTGCCTGCATTGTATCTTAAAATAGCGATCATAGGGTTCCTTTTGTGCTAGGAATGTGGTAATTTTCTGTCTTACTTACTGCCATTTTTATTGCTTTCGCAAAGGCTTTGAAAATGGATTCTATCTTGTGATGTTCGTTGGTTCCCTCTGCTTTTATGTTCAGATTGCACCGGGCCTGGTCACTGAAAGATTTGAAAAAATGAAAAAACATTTCTGTGGGCAAATCGCCTATTTTTTCTCGTTTGAATTCCGTTTCCCACACCAGCCAGGGACGACCACCAAAATCAATTGCGACCTGAGCCAAACAATCATCCATAGGCAGTAAAAATCCGTAGCGTTCTATTGCTTTCTTATTCCCTAATGCCTGCAAAAATGCATCTCCCAAAGCAAGGGCTGTATCTTCTATTGTGTGGTGTTCGTCTATTTCCAAATCTCCTTTTACCTGTATATTCAAATCCAAATTACCGTGTTTGGAGAGCTGCTCCAACATATGGTCGAAAAAGGGCAATCCTGTTTGTATAGCGGATTTTCCTGTTCCGTCCAGATTTACTTCAACCGAAATGTCCGTTTCAGAAGTTTTGCGTTGAGTTTTTCCGGTTCGGGGTTGATTTTTTAAAAAATTATAAATTTTATTCCAATCGGTAGTCGTGAAGGTGGCATCTACCACAGTATTTTCACTGATAAAGATGGACTGTGTTCCAAGATTTTCTGCAAGTTGCACATCGGTTTTTCTATCGCCGATTACAAAGGAATTTCTCAGGTCGTAATTGCCGTAAATATACTTGCCAAGCATACCCGTTTGAGGTTTTCGGGTAGGTTTGTTTTCGTATTCAAACGACGCGTCAATATAGACGTCCTTAAAGAGTACACCTTCATCTTTCAAAGTTTGAAGTATAAAATTCTGGACAGGGTAGAAGGTGGTTTCGGGAAAAGAATCCGTTCCCAAACCGTCTTGATTGCTCACCATTACCAATTCGAAATCCAATTCCCGGGCTATTTTGGATAAACAACTAATAGCAAACGGTAAAAATTGCAATTTTTCAAAGCGGTCAATCTGAAAATCTGCCGGCTCTTCGATGAGGGTGCCATCTCGGTCTATAAATAATACTTTTTTAGTCATTGCTGATTTGTTTTAAAGCGGTTATTAATTTTTGATTCTCCTCCTGGGCTCCAACCGTTATTCGAAGACAGTTTGGAATTGCGATATGTCTGTTTCGGGTAATTATTTGTTTTTTTATCAATTGAGTATACACGTCATTTGCATCGTTTACTTCAACCAATAGAAAATTGGCCTCGGAGGGATAAATTTTAGAGATGATTTTTATTCCTTGTAATTCCGTTAAAAGGTTGGATTTTGCTTTAAGAATTTCGCTTCTGTTTTTCTCGTATTCTTCCAATTTAGTCAACGCATCTAGCGCTATTTTCTGATTGATGGCACTGACATTGTATGGTGCTTTCACTTTATTGAAATAGGACAATACAGGTTCGTTCATATAAGCAATCCCAAGGCGGATTCCTGCCAGTCCCCATGCCTTGCTTAGTGTTTGGCTGATAATTAAATTAGGATATTGATTCAATTTTTCCAGAAACGAAACTTGATCGCAAAAATCGATATAAGCTTCATCAAGGATGACAATTCCATTGAATTGTTGTAAAATAAATTCAATGTCCGTTGGATTGATGAGATTTCCTGTGGGGTTGTTAGGCGAGCAGATAAAAATTAATTTCAAATTTGGATCTGATAACCAAGGTTCAATCGTTTTTCTGTCTATCTGAAATTCTTCGTTCAAGGGAAGCTTGATGAGCTGCACCGCATTGATATTTGCCGAAACTTCATACATGCCATAAGTAGGTGTAAATGTCAAGGCTTTGTCCTGGTTGGGTTCGCAAAAAATACGCAAAGCAATATCAATTATTTCATCGCTTCCGTTTCCGATAAAGATTCGCTTGGACGGAATGTTTTTAATCTCTGACAATCGCTCTTTTAATGCTCTTTGGTAAGGATCTGGATAGCGGTTGTAAATGCCGAATGGATTTTCATTTGCATCCAGAAAAACGCCTTGCTTTTCGGAGTAATCCTCTCTCGCACTTGAATAGGGAGCAAGAGTACGGATGTTTTTTCTGATTAAATTTTCCATAGTCTACTTGTTTAATTTCTTAAGTCGGATGCTCACAGCGTTTTTATGTGCGGTTAATTGTTCTGCCTCTGCCATAATTTCTACGGTAGCCCCAATGTTTTGAAGACCTTTTGGGGTGATATTTTGAAACGTGATTTTCTTTACGAAGCTATCGTACGAAACACCGCTATAACTCTTGGCATATCCATTGGTTGGCAATGTGTGATTGGTTCCACTTGCATAATCTCCGGCACTTTCACAGGAGTAATTTCCAAGAAAAACGGAACCTGCATTTTGAATTTTATCACCATATTCTTCTGCGTTTTCAAGGGCCAAAATCAAATGTTCAGGAGCATAATTATTGCTAAAATCGATACATTCCTCCACTGAATTGAACCATACGGAAAAGCTGTTTTCCAATGTTTTTCTTGCGAGATCAGCTCTTGATAAAGTACTCAATTGCTTTTCCAAAGCAAGATTTACTTGCTCGATTAGGGGTTTATAATTCGTTGCAAAAACTACCTGGCTGTCCGTTCCGTGTTCTGCCTGTGAAAGTAAATCTGCCGCAATAAATTCTGGGTCTGCATTTTCATCTGCAATAACCAAAACTTCACTGGGTCCTGCAGGCAAATCGATCGCAATGCCGTTCTTTTGAACAAGTTCTTTTGCTTTGGTTACATATTGGTTACCGGGTCCAAAAATTTTATCTACTTTAGGAATGCTCTCGGTTCCATAAGCCAAGGCAGCGATGGCCTGGGCACCGCCGATTTTATAAATTTGGTTAATACCCAAAAAGGAAGCGGTGTACAAAATGGCTGGATTAATCGTTCCCTTTTGATCACAAGGCGTACACAAAACAATGTTTTTGCAACCTGCAATTTGTGCAGGAATTGCCAACATCAGCAGGGTTGAAAATAGGGGAGCAGAACCGCCAGGTATATAAAGTCCTACATTTTCTATAGCCACGTTTTTTCTCCAGCAAGTCACACCTTCCATGGTTTCCACAGGTATTTCTGCAACTTTCTGAGAAGCGTGAAATTTGTAGATGTTGTTATAGGCAATAGAAATCGCCTGTTTCAGTTCGTTTGAAACCTGAGAGTTTGCTTGCTCGATTTCGGAGGAACTTATTTTTAGATTGCCTAAGTTGAATTTATCGAATTCTAAGGTAAATTCCCGAAGGGCAGCATCGCCCATGGTCCGTACTTTGTCAATGATATTGGCTACGGTGTCATCTAAGTTTCTCTTTTCAATCAAAGGTCTTTTGGCTAAATTTTGCCATGTAGATCTTGAGGGATTATTCAAGTATTTCATTATGTTTTTTTTTGAGTTCGTTTACACAATCATTTTTTCGATAGGAATGACGAGAATTCCTTCAGCTCCGGCTTCTTTTAATTCGTCTATGATCTCCCAGAATTTGTCTTCTCTGATAACAGAATGTAAGCTGCTCCAACCTTCCCTTGCCAGGGGTAGAATGGTCGGGCTGTTCATTCCTGGAAGAATTGTTTTGATTTTTTCCAGTTTAGAATCGAGGGTATTCAATAAAATGTATTTGTTTTCTTTGGCTTTCTGAACGGACTGGATTCGGAACAACAGTTTTTCTAAAATCTGTTTTTTGGATTCTTCTAAATTAGGATTTGCCACCAAAACCGCCTGACTTACCAGGACTTTCTCTACTTCTTTTAACCCATTCGAAAGCAGGGTGCTACCGCTGCTTACAATATCGCAGATACCGTCTGCTAAACCGATTCCCGGTGCAATTTCCACACTTCCTGATATAACTTCTATCGTTACTTCGATATTCTGTTTCTGAAAATATTCCAATAAAATATTGGGATAGGAGGTTGCGATGCGTTTGTTTCTGAAAAATTCCAAGCTGTCGTATTGTGTTTCTTTAGGAACTGCCAGACTCAACCGGCAGGAAGAAAAACCAAGCTTTTCAACGAGATTGATAATCTTTTTACTTTCAACCAGAACATTTTCTCCTATGATGCCTATATCAGCTACTTGTTGTTCGACGTATTGGGGAATGTCATCATCTCTTAAAAACAAAATTTCAATTGGAAAATTAGTAGCTTCCGTGATTAGTTTTCCACCGCCATTTGGAAATTTAATTCCGCATTGTTGCAGTAGATTGATTGATTTTTCGTTAAGTCTGCCACTTTTTTGAATGGCAATTCTAAGTTTACTCATTTTTCACTAGTATTAAATGTTTGAGTAAATCTTAAATGGGGGATGACCTGTAAAAAAGAAAAATCCCGTTTGATTTACTCAAACGGGATTAGATTTAGATATTTTGAATTTACAGCATATCATTCTCAGCTCGCTTGAGTGCAAGGATGAAAATGATGATGTAATTGATTAAACATTCTTTGTGTTTTAAATTAGGGGGCGAAGATAAATATTTTTTTGTTATTCAAACAATTATTTTTTTTGTTTTCTAATAAAACTATAAAATTCACTACCTTTAAATCCTAAATCAATTCTATGAAAAAGATTCTTATAACCAGCTTTCTTTGCGGTTTTTTATTTTCTCAGGCGCAGTACACGCTTCCAGCGCAAAGCCCTAGGCAGAAAATTGAACAACAATTTTCTCTAACCAGTATTTCTGTAGACTATGGTCGTCCGGCGGTGAAAGACCGGGTGGTTTTTGGAGACTTAGTTCCTTATGATGCTGTGTGGCGCGCGGGAGCGAATTCCTCGACAAAAATTACCTTTGGTGAAAAAGTGAACTTTGGTGGCGTGGATGTCCCTGCGGGAACGTATGGTCTTTACATTGAGCCCTCCAAATCGCAGTGGCGAGTCATCTTAAATAAGGACTCTCAAAGTTGGGGAACCCAATACAACAAAGAGCTTGATCTTTACAGTGTAAAAGTTCCTAAGGTGGACTTAGCTCAGAAAGTGGAGTGGTTTACCATTTCGATTGAGCCTGTGGATACAACGCATGCAAATCTAACCTTTGCATGGGATAAATCTTCCGCTACGGTACCCGTCAGTGTACAAAACGCGGATAAGACAAAAGCCATTGTAGAGAAGCTCGGGGAGATTAGATCGATTGAGCGTGCAAAATAAGGTAAGGGTATAGGTAAGACGAGCATCGCAAAAAAAATAGTTGCTTAATTTTCGGTTGCACCTGTAGGCTCAGCCTTTTACCTTTGTGACTAGTTAATCGCAAATGTCAATGAAAAACTTAAGTTCTCAAATCATGTACCAGGCCAGTTTGGACAAAAATCCAGATTTTGAAGGGGTATTTTGGATGGGTGTGAAGACCACAGGAATCTTCTGTCGCCCCACATGCAGCGCCCGAAAACCTAAAGCCGAAAACGTGGAGTTTTTTCAAAACACAAAGGATGCAATTTTAAAAGGATACCGCCCCTGCAAAGTTTGTAAGCCCCTAGAGAATCCAGATGAAACTCCCCAGTACATTCAACAAATTTTGAAGGAACTAAGGGAAAACCCTGCCTTAAAATTTAAAGATTACGATTTGGTAAAACGGGGGATTGACCCCTCTACGATGCGAAGATGGTTTCAGAAGAACCACGGAATGACCTTTCAGGCATTTCAAAGAATGTTTCGTTTGAATACGGCTTTCAAAAAATTGCAACAAGGAGAAAATGTGATGGAAACAGCTTATGATAGTGGTTTTGAGAGTTTAAGTGGATTTAGTGAAAGTTTCAAAAATATTTTCGGGGTTTCTCCGAAAAATTCAAAAACGCAAAGAATTATTGATTTAAAAAGAATCGAAACCCCGATAGGAACCATGTATGCAGCGGCAACCGAAGAGGGCATTTGTATGCTCGAATTTACCGATCGAAGAATGCTGGAAACTGAATTTAAAGATTTAGCAAAATCCCTCAATGCCACCATTATTCAAGGGGATAATCCCCATTTTGATACCTTAGAAAAAGAACTTTCAGAATATTTTGAAGGGATTCGTAAAGAATTTACGGTTCCACTTTCCCCTGTAGGAACCGAATTTCAGAAAAGTGTTTGGGAAATTTTAAGGAAGATTCCATACGGTGAAACATGGAATTATCGAAGGCAATCGGAAGTTTTGGGCGATGTGAAGAAAGTCCGCGCCGTGGCCAATGCAAATGGAATGAATAAGATTTCCATATTAATCCCTTGCCACCGCGTAATTGGAAGTGACGGGACTTTAACGGGGTATGGCGGTGGAATTTGGCGCAAACAAAAATTACTAGAATTGGAAAAATCAATTCTTTTTTAATCTCCTTGAAGCCCACGGGTATTTCTAATAAACAAAGATAAATTCTCTTCCCATGATTCCCAATCTACAACCTACTTTAGATACAAAGAACTACCAACTAGTTCCTCTTGCCAAGTCCGATTTTGAAGCCTTGTATGCAAGTGCGAAGGATCCCGAAACTTGGAGTCAACATCCCAATCCGAACCGCTACAAACGAGAAGTTTTTCAGAACTTCTTTCAAGGGGCTCTCCAAAGTGGAGGAGCCTTTAAAGTGGTTCGAAAAAAGGACGGTGTGGTACTTGGTTCTACGCGGTTTTACGATTACAATCCACTTAATAGCGAGATTTTAATTGGATATACCTTTTACAATCCTAAGCATTGGGGACAAGGCGTAAATCGGGAAGTAAAGGAGGCCATGCTCAACTATATTTTCGATTTCATAGACACCGTAGTGTTTCACGTAGGGCGAGAAAATGAGAGATCCAAACGGGCAATGGAAAAATTGGGAGCCCTAAAGCGTCGAGAGTTGGAAGTAGCGTACCACGGAGAGTCGCCCAAAATCAATATAGAGTATGAAATCTCTAAATCCAGTTGGACAAAGCGCAAAAGCGGAAGCTGATTTGCGCTTCTTTCTTTTGAGTAAAACGGTCTAAAGTCTTTTTAATGCTAAAAAATTTGTTCATTCCTTGGATAGTTTTTATATTTAGAACCATAGAATTGAAAAATTATGGCAAAAAAAGAATCAAAATTTTCGATTGATAAATCACTAGAACGTTTAGGGATTTCCAAAGAAAATAATGGAGTGAATATGGGGGGCAAATCCTTTGCGAAAGGCGATGTGATTGAAAGCTATTCCCCGGCAGATGGTAAACTGATCGCAAAGATTAAAACCGGTAGCCTTAGCGATTTTGAGAAAGTAATTTCCAAGGCGAAAGAAGCCTTCAAAGAATTTTCCCGTATCCCAGCTCCCAAAAGAGGAGAGCTAATCCGCCAATTTGGAGAAAAGCTTCGTGAAAACAAACAAGATTTGGGTAAACTCGTGTCTTACGAGATGGGGAAATCCCTCCAAGAAGGTCTAGGAGAAGTGCAAGAGATGATTGACATCTGTGATTTTGCCCTAGGGCTTTCTCGTCAACTTTACGGATACACTATGCATTCTGAAAGACCCTCTCACCGTATGTACGAACAGTACCATCCGTTAGGAATTGTAGGGGTGATTTCCGCTTTTAATTTCCCAGTAGCGGTTTGGAGTTGGAATACAGCGCTTGCCTTAGTCTGTGGAAACGTGGTGGTTTGGAAACCGTCCGAAAAAGTAGGACTTTGTGCTTTGGCCTGTCAGAACCTATTAAACGAAGTTTTAAAAGAAAACAAAATGCCACAGGGCATTTGTAGTGTTATTGTAGCGGACCATACTGTGGGCGCAGCGCTCGTAGAAGAAACAAGCATTCCACTTGTGTCCTTTACGGGATCTACCAAAGTAGGAAGAGAAGTAGGGGTCAAGGTTCAACAAAGGTTTGGGAAGTCCATCTTAGAATTAGGTGGGAACAATGCCATCATTATTTCAGAGCATGCCGACATCGACATGTCCGTGATTGGAGCGGTGTTTGGAGCTGTAGGAACTGCAGGACAGCGCTGTACCTCTACCCGAAGACTCATTATTCATGAGAGCCTATACGACCAAGTGAAAGAGCGACTTGTAAAAGCCTACGCCCAACTTAAGATTGGAAACCCTTTGGATGTAAACAACCACGTAGGACCGCTTATTGATCTTTCCGCAGTGAAAAATTACCAGAGCTCCATCAAAAAATGCGAGGAGCAAGGTGGAAAATTCATTGTAAAAGGAGGCGTGTTAAAAGGAAAAGAATACGCTTCAGGATGCTACGTAAAACCATGTGTTGCGGAAGTCGAAAACCATTTTGAAATCGTACAGCACGAAACGTTTGCTCCGATATTGTACCTAATCAAATATAAGACGTTAGAAGAGGCCATTGAACTGCAAAATAGCGTTCCTCAAGGTCTATCCTCAGCCATCATGACTCAAAATCTTCGCGAAGCGGAACTTTTCCTTTCTGCTCAAGGTTCGGATTGTGGGATTGCGAACGTAAACATTGGAACCTCAGGTGCTGAAATTGGCGGTGCCTTTGGTGGAGAGAAAGAAACAGGAGGAGGTCGCGAGAGTGGCTCCGATGTTTGGAAATACTACATGAGAAGACAAACCAATACAATCAACTACGGTCTGGATCTACCTTTGGCCCAGGGCATCACGTTCGATTTATAAATTCAAACCCTAATTAAGCACCAAATACAAATTTATTATGCATACAGAAAATCACCAAGATTCCATCGCTCCTAAAGACGTACAAAGCGTACTAGCCAGACACCTACTTGTGGACGGTTTTGATTTTGTAATGGACATTGAAAAATCCCATGGATCCTATATTCATGACAGTCTTTCGGGTGAGGATTACTTGGATATGTTTTCGATGTTTGCTTCCGCATCCATCGGATACAACCATCCTTATCTTTTAGAGCATGTGGGTTGGCTTGGGAAAATGGCCGTGAATAAGCCTACCTTGGCAGACGTATACAGTGTAGAATACGCTGAGTTTATGGAAGTCTTTGAAAGAGTGGTCGTTCCAAAGGAGCTTCAATACGCTTTTTTCGTTTCGGGTGGAACTCTGGCCGTGGAAAATGCGATGAAAGCAGCCTTCGACTGGAAGACAAGACTCAATATGGAGAAGGGACAGAATTTAGAGGCAGATATCTGCATCCATTTCCGTCAAGCTTTTCATGGAAGAAGTGGGTACACCCTAAGTCTTACCAATACGTCCGACCCAAGGAAACATCAGTATTTCCCTAAATTCGATTGGCCAAGAATTTTAAATCCTCATTTGAGTTTTCCAATCACTGAGGAAAACTTACAAGAGACCATCAAAAATGAACAGCTTGCCATTTTGAACATTGAGGAAGCCATTTTAGCTAGTCCCGGTCGTGTTGCCTGCATTATCATAGAACCCATCCAAGCGGAAGGGGGAGATCATCATTTCCGAGATGAGTTCTTTCAAGCGCTACGCAAAATTTGTGATGAGCACGAAATTTTGCTCATTTTTGACGAAGTACAAACGGGCATTGGCATGACAGGGAAAATGTGGGCATTTGAGCATTTTTCCGTGAGACCCGATCTTATTGCCTTTGGAAAGAAAACCCAAGTTTGTGGCGTTCTCGCGAACAAAGAGAAGATGGACCGTATCCCAAACAATGTATTTAGAGAAAGTTCAAGAATCAATTCTACGTTTGGAGGAAACTTCATTGATATGATGCGACTCAAACTTATTCTGGAAGTGATTGAAAAGGATAACCTAGTGGAAAATTCACGTTTGGTAGGGGAGAGCCTGTTGAAAGGACTCGAAAATCTTGCTCATAAATACCCAGAGCAGGTTTCAAACCCTAGAGGTCGTGGACTCATGTGCGCGATTGATTTGAAAGGTCCTGAAACCAGGGACCGCTTCCGTGTTAAGCTTTACGAAGAAAAAGTAATACTACTCGCTTGTGGAGAGCAGTCGCTTCGTTTCAGACCGCACTTAACGGTATCGAAGGGGGAGATTCAAATGGCAATTGACAAAATGGATCAGATTTTAGCCGCAGGATTTTAAGAACCTCGTTAAATTTTATTAAAAACTTGAGTACCGCACAAAATTGTGCGGTATTTTTTGTGAATCCACGGGGATATTTTAATAATAATGTCTACTTTTGATACTTTGATTTTTTAAATCCCTCTTAAAACTATGAAAAAACGAATCCTATCCAGCTTGGCACTGCTACTGGCCGTGCACACTTGGGCGCAAGTAGGCTACTGGCCAAACGACACGAAAGGCAAGGACAAAAGTCTTTATGCCTTGAAGAACATTACCCTTTACCAAGATTCAAAAACAGTGATCCCTGAGGCTGTTTTGGTCTTTCAAGAAGGAAAAGTCGTGGCCTCAGGCAAAGCCTCCATTCCTAAAGGAGCGGTTGTTATTGATGGCAAGGGCGCTTTTGTGTATCCCTCTTTTATCGATCCCTACGCGAGTGTAGGAGTGGAGAAAAAACAAAGAAAGCAGTACGATCCAGGTAGCAGTTACCTTCCTACAGATGCAACTTCTGCCGCCTACAACGATGCGGTGAAAGCCGACACGAGAGCGGTAGAAACCTTTACAAACCAATCCAAGGACTTTAATGCGTACTTAAGCCAAGGGTTTGGGTCGGTTCTTAGTTTTAATGAGGACGGGCTGGTCCGCGGATCCGCCGTTCTGATCGGACTAGGAGAAGGGACAAGTGCTGAAAAAATCATTAAAAGCGATGCCGCTTTAATGCTCTCCTTTTCAAAAGGGAGTTCAAGACAGGCGTATCCTTCCTCTCTTGTAGGTTCCATTGCGTTACTTCGCCAATTGTACTTAGATGCAAAATGGTATGAGAGCTCTAAAGATTCAAAAGCTCTAAATGCAAACCTAGAAGCTTTTAATCAACTAAAAGACCTTCCTACCATTGTAGAAACCTCAGAAAAGTGGGACGTTCTTAGAGCGGACAAAATTGGAGATGAAACAAGTCGTCAGTTTGTGTTTTTAGGTTCGGGGAACGAATACCAACGTGCAAAAGAAATTAAAGCCACTGGCGGTACCCTTATATTGCCCCTAAATTATCCAAAACCTTACCAAATAAAAGATGCGCTTGATGTCGAAGTTCTTGATGTAGCAGCCCTTAAACATTGGGAGCTCGCTCCTTACAATGCGGTGTATCTTGCTAAAGAAAATGTCCCTATTGCTTTTACAATGAACGGACTTTCAGACAAAAGCAAGTTTTTAACCGAACTTCGCGCTTTGCATGAAAAAGGAATGAGCAAAGAACAGTTGTTAGAATCGCTAACCAAAGTTCCTGCAAAGCTTTTAAAAGAGGAGAGACTAGGGAGCCTAAAAGCAGGCTCACTTGCGAATTTCTTTGTAAGCTCAGGAGATCTATTTGAAAAGGAAACTGAGATTTATGACAATTACGTAATGGGAACCCGCTACCAGATTACCCAGCGTCCGACGCAAGACATTCGGGGAACCTATAAGTTAACTTTGAACGGGCAATCCTATGATTTAAAAGTAAAAGGCAAGTTGACAAGTCCACAAGCTGAAATCTCTCAAGGAACAAAGAAAGGCAAAGTGAAACTTGCTTTTGCGGACTATAAACTGGCCATGGAGCTTAAACTTCCAAACGATTCCCTTCAGAACTATCGTTTGATGTATGAACTCGATCGATATAAAAATGCAAGCGGTCGCGCTTTAAATAAAAACGGACTGCCCGTGCCGTATTCTCTAGTACAGACTCAGGGGTTTTCACCTGAACCTCAAAAGCCCAAATCTCCTTTAGACCAGAAGGTCGGAGAAATATGGTATCCGTTCTCCGCGTTTGGATCGAGCGAGATTCCAAAAGCTGAGGATTATTTAATCCAAGGAGCCACGGTCTGGACCAACACAGAGAAAGGCATCGTTGAGAATTACGATGTAAAAGTATCCAAAGGGAAAATTGTAGCCGTCGGCCAGGGACTTTCTGCAGGTGGAGCCAAGGTGATTTCAGGAAAATCCATGCACCTTACAAGCGGGATTATTGATGAGCATACCCACGTGGGAATTACTCGCGGAGTGAACGAAGGGGGAACCAACAATTCTGCGGAAGTAAGAATGAGCGATGCCATCAATCCGGATGACGTCAACTTATACCGCCAACTTTCAGGGGGAGTTACCATTGCGCAGCAGCTACATGGGAGTGCCAACCCTGTGGGAGGGCAGTCTTCACTGATTAAGTTCCGGTGGGGAGAGGATCCTACTCACATGCAGTACAAAGGAGCCAAGCCTTTTATTAAATTTGCCTTAGGGGAGAACGTCAAGCAGGCCAACTGGGGAGGAAATCCAAATCGTTTCCCTCAAAGTAGAGCCGGCGTAGAGCAAGCCTTTGATTTCTGGTTCACCCGCGCGAAAGAATACGGAGAGGAAAAAAGAACAAACAAAAATTACCGTAAAGATCTTCGACTGGAAGCTATGTTAGAGATCATAAACAAAGAGCGTTTTATCACCTCGCACTCGTATGTACAAAGTGAAATTAACATGCTTATGGAGGTAGCAAATCGTTTTAATTTTAGAGTGCAAACCTTTACCCATATCTTAGAAGGATATAAGGTTGCAGACCTTATGAAAGCGCACGGAGCCAATGCTTCCACCTTCTCCGATTGGTGGGCTTATAAAGAAGAAGTGAGAGACGCTATTCCGCAAAATGCGGCCCTATTACTAGAAGCGGGCGTAAACACGGCCATTAATTCGGACGATGCGGAAATGGCGCGCCGACTCAATCAAGAGGCTGCTAAATCCGTTAAATACGGAGGCGTGTCTCAAGAAGCTGCCTGGAAAATGGTTACTTTAAACCCAGCGAAAATGCTTATGATTGATGATCGGGTAGGTTCTATAGCTGTGGGAAAGGATGCGGATCTCGTCCTTTGGACAAACAATCCTTTAAGCATTTATGCCACTGTGGACAAAACCTTCGTAGATGGAACTTTGTACTTTGATGGGCAAACCCAAGCCTTGAAAGACCAAAAAGTGAGAGACGAAAAAAATAGAATTGTGCAAAAGATGCTTTTCTCAGACGATCAAAAGTCTGGCAATACAAAAGCGGTAAGCAAATCAGAGCCGGTTCTTTATCACTGCGACACCTTGGAGGAGCATTTATTGTCTGAAACTCATTCTCATTAATTAATACAGAACCTATGAACTCATCAAAACGTACTCTATATAGTTTATTTGCCTTTTTCATTAGTGTAAGTAGCTTTGCGCAAAGGCCAAAACCTGCTCCTGCGCAATCGGCGCCCATCGCCATTACGGGGGCCACCTTGCATACGGCAACCGGCCAAGTGCTTCCCAGCACGACGCTTGTGTTTGACAAGGGAATCATTACCTCCATTGGAGGCGTAATTCCTCAAGGAGCACAAGTCATTGAAGCCAGTGGAAAGCACGTCTATCCCGGGTTTATCCTTGTGAACAATTCCTTAGGACTCGTGGAAATATCGGCCACGAAGGCCACCGTGGATTTTAGGGAGTCCAACGGTCTTGTGCCGGAAGTAAGAACTTTAATTGCCTTTAATACGGACAGTCACGTAATTCCGACGGTGCGTAGCAACGGAGTTCTTCTTGCTCAGCCTGTGATGGAAAGAGGGCTTCTTTCGGGAACGTCCTCGATTATGCAGCTAGACGGGTGGAACTGGCAAGATGCTGTGGTCAGCGAGGACAATGTGCTTCACATGAACTGGCCGACCATTTATCGACTAAGTGACGCCAAAAGAAGTAAGCAGCTGAACGATCAAAGAGACCAAGATCTCTTAGAGCTTAAGAGTCTTTTCCAACGGGCGAAATCCTACGACAAGAATTCGGGGTATAAAGAATTTAAATTGCAAAGTATAGCGCCTCTATTTACAGGGGAGAAGATTCTCTTTGCAGCCGTAAGCGGTCCAAACGAAGCGCTAGAATTAATTAAATTCACAAAAGATTACGGGGTGAAAAAGACCGTTTTAATTGGAGATTCCTCTCTAGAATCGGTCCTTGATGAAATCAAGGCTAGTGGCTATCCACTGATCGTCACCAATCCTCACTCGTTGCCTACGAATGCATCCTCTTCCCCTAGGCTACCGTATCAGTTCGCAAAAATGGTGTCTGACAAAGGAATTCTGCACGGACTGGATTACAGTGCACGGAAGGATTTCTCCGATTCAAGGAATCTTCCCTTTCTTGCAGGAACCACGGCGGCGTATGGATTAGATAAGGAAAAGGCTCTGCAAAGTGTTACCTTAAATCTAGCCAAGATGCTCGGTATCGAGAAAACGCACGGGAGTTTGGAAGTGGGAAAAAGCGCCACGTTATTTATTTCTGAAGGAGATGCGCTTGATCAACTTACCAATCAGGTGACTCGCGCCTTTATTGATGGAAGAGATATAGAACTCAGAAACCACCAAACCACCCTTTATGAGCGATATCAGGAAAAAATAGAGGGGAATAAAAGTCGAAAATGAAACCGGTAAGGAAAACCGTCTTTTAACAGATTTAATGTTAAGTTTTGGTAAACTTGTTAAATTAAAGCTAAATTTTTCGTATATTTAGACTCTATTAAATGAATTACTATGGAAAGAAAGACCAGAGTTTCGGTATTTGAGAGTGCAATTCAGCAAGAAATTCAACTCGTAAAATCGAAATTAGACGAAGCCGGAATAGAGAATGCAGTGGAAAATGCATACATGACTTTTACGACCACACCGACAGCGAATATGCTTAGTGTGAAAGTAAATTTGAATAAAGAGCAAGAAGCTTTTGATATTATTGACCAGTGGCTCCTAGAGTCTAAGGCCACTCAGAATTAACCAAATTGTTTCATATAGTAAATTTTAATTTTATTGAAACCGTGATGCAGGAGCATCGCGGTTTTTTTCATCTAAGCAGAACTTCTTTTCTCTAGGTCAAAAATAAAGTAGCTTTGCTAAGAGAATTCCAAAATGACAGAGAGTATGAAAATTGACAATCCTGAACTTACCTTTAGAAAAGCCACGATGGAGGAAATCCCCCAAGCGTGGTCCATTATTAAATCGGGAATTGAACTGCGCAAAAGTCAAGGTTCAAAACAGTGGCAAGACGGCTATCCCAATGAGGATTCTATCGTAACGGATATTGAAAAGGGATATGGCTTTTTCATTGTGAACGGGAAGGAGATAGTAGCCTATTGTGCCCTGATTGAAAACTACGAACCTGCCTACCAGGACATAGAAGGAGAGTGGTTTACTCAGGGAGAGTTTCTTGTGGTGCATAGAATGGGAGTGAGTCCAAGTGTAAGTGGAAAAGGATACGGGAAAATGCTTCTGCTTTTTGCGCAGAATTATGCCTTGCAGCGTGGGA
Organism: Chryseobacterium sp. A321; assembly: GCF_054489265.1. Classification (NCBI taxonomy): domain Bacteria; kingdom Pseudomonadati; phylum Bacteroidota; class Flavobacteriia; order Flavobacteriales; family Weeksellaceae; genus Chryseobacterium; species Chryseobacterium sp. A321. The sequence continues at coordinate 1,691,929 of NZ_JBTMWZ010000001.1, forward strand.
TTCCCTCGATTAAAGTGGATACGAATTTTGACAATGTGGCTATGCTAAGAATTATAGACTCCCTTGGATATACCTACTGCGGGGAGGTTTTTTTTCGAGGAGCTTCTCGAAGAGCCTACGAAAAAGTACTATCTAAGGAGAAATCTATTCAAAAATAAGAAGACAAAAGTCTCACGAATAACAAGGCAATGGACGAAAAAGAAAAATGCATGCGGGGTCTACTGTACGATGCAAACGACCTTGAGTTAGTGGAGGAAAGATTAAAGTGCAAAGTGATTCTTCAAGAACTAGAGCAGCTCTCCCCAAGGGAAATCCCTAAGAGGAGAGAGGTTCTATCTTCTCTTTTAGGTTCGACAAAGGAAAATTTCATCCTGGAGTCAGGATTTAAGTGTGACTATGGCTATAACATCCATGTAGGAGAAAATTTTTTCGCCAACTTTAATTTGGTGATTCTTGACGAAGCCCGCGTGGAGTTTGGTGACCATGTGCTCATTGGACCCAATTGCTCCTTTTATACCGCGCTGCATCCACTCGAGTACGAAAGCCGAAACTTAGGAGTGGAAACGGCAAGACCCATTAAAGTGGGAAATAACGTGTGGCTCGGTGGAAATGTAGTGGTGTTGCCCGGCGTTGAGATTGGTGAGAATTGTGTGATTGGTGCAGGAAGTGTGGTTTCCCGTTCGATTGAATCGGGAATGCTTGCCTTTGGAAACCCTTGCAAAGCGGTCCGTAAGATTATACAAAATCCAAAGGAGTAAAAGAGTCTTTGTCTCTATTTCACGAGCAAAAAAAGGAGGCAAAATAAAGCAGGTTTCTGTTTGGAATGAGCATAAAAGGAGAGGGCCGTTTCTTGCGTGCTGGTTTATAGAACTTATTTATTTTATCGATAATCTCAATTGGTTCGGTAATTTACGAACCAAAATTAGTACCTTTGCCCACGTAAATTTATACCCTTTATGCGCAGTCGTATTGCAATCGATCCCTCCCTGTTTGAGGATTTTGTTTCGTTCTATGGCGAGTTTTTTCACTTGCCTCCATTGGCGGCGAAAATTCAGGCGTTTCTAATCTTTGATTTTGACCGCCAGGGAGTCACTTTCGAAGAATTGGTGGAGGCTTTTTCGGCAAGCAAAAGCTCCATCTCAACCAATTTGCATCTGTTATTGGAAATTGGACTCATCAAGGAAATCCCAAAGGAAAGTAGAAAACGTTTTTTCAGTATTAACAATGAATTTATCCGTCTACGTTTTGAAGAGCTTTTGGAGCGATTAAAATCAGAGCGTTCGCTTTTTGAAAGGCTTATGGTATTTCGCGGCACGCAGGGAGAATATTCCAAAGAAAAATACGAAATTTACAGCAACCTTATTGAAAATAGTATCGCAAATATAGAAAACTCACTAAGACAATTATACAATGAATAAACGAATCGTTTTATTACTAGTAGCCTCTTTAGCGTTAGGGGCTTGTAAGAAAAAAGAAACTCAGGCTCCAAGTCAGACCAAAGCTGTTAGCAGCGTGAAAGCTCAAACTCGAAGCGTGACCGGATACACTTCCTTTCCGGCTAGTATTCAAGGGCGTGTGAACAATGACGTGCGCGCGAAAATCCAAGGATACATTACTCAAGTACTTGTGGACGAAGGTCAGTTTGTAAGCAAAGGACAACCCCTTTTTCGTTTGGAAACCAATACCCTTAATCAGTCCGCTTCTGCGGCAAGAGCAGGGATCGGAGCTGCAGATGCGAGTGTAAAAGCAGCCCAAAGTGCTGTCAATGCAGCGCAAGTCGAGGTGAATAAAATTAAACCGCTAGTCGATAAGAACATCATCTCTAGTGTTCAGCTTCAAACCGCTCAAGCGAATTTAGCGGGTGCCCAAGCGCAGCTTTCGCAAGCCATTGCAGCCAAAGCACAGGCAAGTGCAAACTTCCAAGGCGTTCAAGCGAATATCGATTATTCTGTGATCCGTTCTCCTATTTCAGGGGTTGTGGGTAAATTAAATCAACGGACTGGTAGTCTTGTGGGACCTTCCGACCAGCAGCCGATTACCACGGTTTCGGATACGAGTGAACTTTATGCCTATTTTTCCATGAATGAAACGGAGTATTTGAATTTCTTAAAGAATTCTTACGGTTCTACCATGAGTGAAAAATTGAAAAATATGCCTGCTGTAGAATTGCAGATGGCAAACGGTGATATTTATTCGCATAAAGGAGTAATTAAAGCCGTTACAGGCCAAATTGACCCTAGCACAGGAACCATTCAATTTAGAGTGTCGCTTCCGAATCCAGAAAAAATGCTAAGCAATGGGAACACGGGAACGATTCTTCTTCCTAAAACCTATACGAACGTTCTTGTCATTCCTGAGACGGCGACTTACGAACAACAGGGACTTGTTTACGTGTACAAAATTGTAAAAGATACGGCTACTAGCGCGGTCATTCAAGTGACGGACAGAGTGGATAACCTTGCCATTGTGGAAGGAGGTTTGAAAGAAGGCGAAACCGTCGTAGCAGAAGGTGTGGGGAGCTTAAGACCAGGAACTCCTGTCAAAGCAAAACCTGTACAATTGGATGACATTCTGAAGGCCATTAAAACCCAATTTAACAATTAATAAGTGCAAAGTGAACTCGGCTATTTGGAAATTAAATGAAGGACAAATAGCCAAAATCCAAGATAAAAATGATAAAACGATTTATAGATAGACCCGTACTCTCGACCGTAATTTCGATTATGATCGTGATCCTCGGTATTCTGGGACTCATGGCACTGCCTGTAACCCAGTATCCAGACATTGCCCCACCTACGGTAAGAATCTCCGCAAACTATACGGGAGCGAACGCGCAAACGGTAATGAATTCGGTTGTAATTCCGATTGAAGAGCAGGTCAACGGGGTAGAAGGGATGGATTATATTAATTCCACAGCCCAAAACAATGGATCGGCATCGATCCAGATCTTTTTTAAACAAGGAGTTGATCCAGATATTGCGGCCGTAAACGTTCAAAACAAGGTACAACGAGCCATGCCTTTACTTCCTTCTGAAGTAACGCGCTCCGGGGTGATTACTCAGAAGCAGCAAACCAGTGCGCTTATGTTCCTAACGTTCTATACGAGCAATCCGGATTTAGACGAGACCTGGCTTCAAAACTATTTGAACATTAATGTCGTTCCTGGACTAAAACGGGTTAACGGTGTTGGGGATGCGATGGTATTTGGAGGCAAGACTTATTCCATGAGAGTTTGGCTTGATCCTTCCAAAATGGCGGCGTACGGTATTGAACCTACAGAGATTTCTGCCGCGATTAACGAGCAATCTCGAGAAGCAGCTGCGGGATCTTTAGGGGAGAATGACGGAAATTCCTTTGAATATGTAATTACCTACAAAGGGAAATTTGACGAAGCTTCGGAATATGAAAACATCGTAATCCGCTCCCTTGGAAATGGACAGTTTTTACATTTAAAAGACGTGGCAAAAGTAGAACTTGCCGCACTTTCTTATTCTGGAATTGGAGAAAGTAATGGAAATCGTTCCATCAGTATGGGGATCTTCCAAACACCGGGCTCCAACGCACAGGCCATTATTGAAGACATTAATGTTTTTCTAGAGCAACAAAAAGGTTCGTTTCCAGAGGGCATTGGATACAACATTAACTTTGATACCAACGAATTCCTAGAAGCTTCCATTTCAAAAGTAGTGACCACCCTAATTGAAGCCTTTCTACTCGTATTCTTAGTAGTTTATATTTTCCTTCAAGATTTCCGTTCTACTTTGATTCCGGCCATTGCGGTTCCGGTATCCATTGTCGGAACGTTCTTCTTTTTAAATTTACTTGGCTATTCCCTTAACCTATTAACTCTCTTTGCCCTGGTTCTCGCCATTGGAATTGTGGTCGACGACGCCATTGTCGTGGTAGAAGCCGTCCATGCGAAATTAGAGCAAGGAATCACCGACGCGAAAAGAGCCACGGTGGAGGCCATGGACGAGATTACAGGAGCGATTATTTCCATTACCCTCGTAATGGCAGCCGTTTTTATTCCTGTAACTTTCTTAGAAGGTCCTACAGGAGTCTTTTACCAACAGTTTGGGATTACCCTAATTATTGCGATTTTAATTTCGGCTGTAAACGCCCTAACGTTAAGTCCAATGCTTTGTGCGCTTCTCCTTAAGCCGAATGCACATCACCACAAAGAATACACGGAATTAAATGTCCGAGATAAATTCTTCTATAAATTTAACGTAGGATTCAAATCCATCACCGATCGTTACGGTCGATCGTTCCTCTTTTTAATTCGCCACAAATGGGTTACCCTTATCATTTTTGGATTAGGAGGACTTACCTTCTGGTGGGCTAATTCTTCGATGCCTTCTGGTTTCATTCCAAGTGAAGACCGAGGAATTATCTTTGCAGACATTCAGCTTCCGCAAGGTGCCTCCATGGAAAGAACCTATTCGATTTTGCAAGATCTTCAAAAAGAAGCTCGGAAAATTGACGGCGTACAAAACGTTACCTTTAGTTCGTCTCGTGGTTTTATGTCCGGACAAGGTTCCAACGTAGGGCAGGCCTTTATTAAATTAAAGCCTTTTAAAGAAAGAACTACGGATGCCACAAGTGTACAAGGAATAACTGGTCAGTTGTTTGGACTGGCTCAAAAGTATCCCGATGCAAAAATGATTTTCTTCTCTCCTCCAAGTGTCCCTGGATTTGGTCAGAGTGAAGGGTTTAATTTTGAGCTTTTGGACCGTTCAGGTGGAGAGTTATCCAACTTAAGTACCGCTGCTCAGGATTTCATTGCAGAACTAATGAAGCGTCCAGAAATTCAGTTTGCTTCCACTTCCTTCAATACCAACTACCCTCAATACGAGATAATCATTGACATCCCTAGAGCAAAAGATGTAGGCGTTTCTGTCAACAGCATTTTGAGTGCGATGCAAGGGTATGTAGGAGGAATTTACGCTTCGGATTTCACGAAATACGGAAAGCAGTTTAGAGTAATGATTCAGGCCTTGCCTGAGGATAGAGCAAATGCTCAGGACTTAAGCAAACTCTATGTGAAAACAGCGAGTGGGCAAATGACACCGCTTTCTCAATTTGTAACTCTAGAGCGTACCTTTGGTCCTCAATCGATTGAGCGTTACAACCTCTTTACTTCGGTTGGGATTAGTGGATCCAACGCACCGGGTTATTCCACTGGAGATGCAATTAAAGCTGTGCAGGAAGTACAAGCTAAACATTTATCAACCGATTATGATGTTGAATTTACGGGGCTTTCCAAGGAAGAAATGAAAGCAGGTTCCCAAACTTATGTAGTGTTTCTGTTAAGCTTCCTATTTGTGTACTTCATTCTAGCGGCTCAATACGAAAGTTTCATTCTTCCGTTTGCCGTCATCGTGTCCCTTCCTTTAGGAGTTATTGGAGCATACTTTGGTCAGAGCATTATGGGACTTGAAAACAACATCTATTTCCAGATTGCCATTATCATGCTTATTGGACTCTTAGCCAAGAACGCGATTTTGATTGTGGAATTTGCTGTTCAGCGTAGGCATAAGGGTGAGAGCATTGCTATGTCTGCAATCAATGCGGCTAAAGCCAGACTTAGACCGATTCTAATGACCTCCTTTGCCTTTATCTTCGGGATGCTTCCCCTTGTGTTCGCAAGTGGAATTGGGATGGTTGGAAACCGATCCATTGGTACCGGTGCAGCTGCAGGACTACTGATTGGAACCTTTGTAGGTCTATTGGTTATTCCCGTGCTTTACGTCATCTTCCAATGGCTTCAAGAAAAAGTAGTACCTCTTAAAAAAGAAGTGATTAATTTGAACGAATAAGGGAGAAAAACCTTAAAAATAAATTAAAAAGACAATGAATATTTATATACAAGCAAAATCGGTTATTCTTCCCCTAGCTCTAGGAGTGCTGCTTACTTCGTGCGCAACCGCCACAAAGTATGAAACGCCTCCTCAGGTGGTAGAACAGACCCTTTATAGGACAGATCAGCTGCCTCAAGATTCTCTGAGCTTTGGCGATGTATCTTGGCGTGAAATCTTTACGGATCCTATTTTGCAAGGGCATATTCAAAAAGCCTTAGACAACAATATCGACGTGCGTATTGCCCTTCAAAATATTGTGTCCGCAGAAGCTTATTTAAAGCAAAGCAAAGCGGCTTATCTGCCAACTATTAACATCGGACCGAACTATACGTTCAACACCCAATCGTTAAATACGCAGTCCGGTCAAATGCTTTCTGAGCGTACGCACAATTCGCAGTGGGACCTAACGGGCGCCTTAAATTGGGAGATTGATATTTGGGGGAAGATGGCCTCTGAGCAGCGTGCACAAATGGCTTCTTATCTAGGAACCGTTTCCGCTCACCAATCCATTAAAAGCGATTTGGTAGCTGCCGTAGCCGCCTCTTATTTTCAGTTGCTCACCTTTGATGAGCAAAAGAGAATTATTAACGAGACGATTTCACTTAGAGAAAAGAACCTAGAAACCACCCAAGCACTTAAAGATGCGGGATCACTAACGGAAGTGGCCGTTCAGCAAAGTGAAGCTTTGGTGCATAATGCGGAGTCTCTTTTAATCAACATTGATATCCAGATTGAACTTCTGGAAAATACGATGAGTCTTTTGCTTGCAGAACCCTCTGCAGCGATCACTAGAAGTACGCTTGAGGATCAGAACTTGCCCATCGCACTTGATCTTGGGTATCCTAGTCAATTGCTTAGCAACCGTCCTGATGTGAGAATGGCAGAACTTAATTTGGTGCAAGCCTTTGAGCTTTCAAAAGCAGCCAAAGCGCAATTTTACCCACGTCTTACCATCACAGGAAGTGGGGGGCTGCAATCCAAAGACATAGACAATCTCTTTAGTGCAAATTCTCTTTTTGCCAATGTGGTAGGAGGTTTGTTGCAACCTGTTTTAAACAAAAGACAGATTAAAACACAATACGAAGTAAGTTTAGCGAACAAAGAAATTGCCTATTTAAACTTTAGACGATCTGTTTTAACGGCAGGAAAAGAAGTTTCTGACGCCATCAAAATGTACTCTTCCCAAGATTCATTTATTGCCTTAAAGCAAAAGGAATTAGACGCATACCGTAAAAGTGTCGAGTTTTCGCAAGAACTTGTAAATTATGGGATGGCCAATTACTTAGAAGTACTTAATGCCTCGGTCAATCAACTCAATGCGGAGCTTAATATCTCGAATGCCCGATATGCAAAAATGCAGTCCGGAATCGAGCTTTATAGAGCTTTAGGAGGAGGTTGGAAGTAATCCATTAGCAAATAAAGCAAAGCGCGGGGAAATATTGATCCCTGCGCTTTGCTATTTTTAAAATATTACCTATTATTGCAATCTGAATTCAGATCTTTCTGATTTAGAATGGGGGATTGGCGCAGTTGGCTAGCGCGTTTGACTGGCAGTCAAAAGGTCACGGGTTCGAATCCCGTATTCTCCACTTTGATAATCAAGCACTTACAAATTTGTAGGTGTTTTTTTATTTTACATTTCAACACAATTTCAACACAAAATTAAATTAAGTACTTTTTCAGATACTGGAATTACGAGAAGAGATAATTCAAAAAATGTTATATTTGGTAAAATTAATAACCACAACAGAACATCCATTGATTTTCGACCATCGTATTTGGGCAGATGCACTACAACAAGGTTGAATTTGATTTAATTACAAATTCCAACGAACCTCAATAACTTGTTTAGAATATCACTTGAAATAACACGTTACTGAAAATTTACAAAAAAAACAAAAATGCAAAGCAATTATTCAGACCTTGAAAAACTCGCTGAATTAAGAGATAAGGGAATCCTAACTGAAACGGAGTTTAATGAAAAAAAATCAGACATCTTAAAGCAAAAAACTAATAGTATTCAACCTCCTAAAAAGAAAAATACAGGGTGTTTAAAAAGCTTGGGTGTCTTATTCCTAATTTTTTGTGGTTTCTCATTGATATTTTCAATCTTTGAAGAAGAAAAAAATACAACCGAACAAGCCGCGACAAAAATAATCGAAACTGATAACAAAGAATTTATAGTACCAGAACTTGATAGTCTCATCAACCAGTTAGAGAATGAAAAATATACTGATGACATCAGCAATGTGAATTCGATTATTTCATCTCTCAAGGTTTTCGGAACCATGTATAGCAAATATGAGAATCATGAAGATTTGGAAGTTCAGAAAAAGGTAAAAGAATTTAAAAAAGCGGTCATCGATTATCAAGTGCGAATGCTTCCACAAATGAGAAAGACATACATTGATCAAGCCGATGAAAAGTTGTGGCGCTCAAATATAGAAGTTCAATCCATGGGAGGTTCTCATAAAACAATTCAGTTAACGGGAGCAATTTTGGCAAACAATGCGAATAAAGAGGACATTCTTAAATCAATGCGAGAAATGTTGGACGATTTACGTTTTCAACGTGTCAACATGAAATGGTACAAGTATGATAAGGAATTCACCTATTTTGAATTGAAAAATCCGTCAGATAAAGAATTGTATCATTAACTACAAAATTTCCAACTTGTAATTAACGTGCAAAAAGCGATTCAATGGTAAATCTAGGTTATCTCGGCCGCTTCGGAATCCATTAAAATGTTTTCAATAGCTTTTAACTGGTCTGCTGGCAGGGTTCTTAATTTCTCTTCTGTCAAAGTGAAGCCGTTGATCTGTATGTAATTATTTTGCGTTCCGATACGCTTGCTAGTTTGACCAGAAACAAACTCCAGAAATAAACGCTGTGCACTTACATTTCCTTCGATTGCGCTTTTCGTCATCGCTCCAATTACACGGTCTGTCATCATTGTAAATTGTGCGGTGTATTGTTTATAATGCTTGGAAGATTGAAGAGTTTCCAAATGTTTGTTTATTGTTGGTCTCGATAAATCTGTCATTGTTGCAATGTGCGTTCTGGTCGGAAAACGGCCATAGGCTGAAACATAATTTTCAATGCATCTGGAAATTGTAAGATGGTTTATTTCCCAGACTGTAAATTTAAATTCGTCTTTCGAATAAAACTCCAGTTGCTCTTCGAGTTTCTTTAAATACTCATCTTTTTCGTGGTGTTTTAGTGAACAAAGTTTTTCATTTACAACCATACTGAAAACTTTCCTTTCTTCTGCAGTAAGTTTATCAAACTGTTCTTTTGGTACTGGATTTTTAGAAAGTAAGCGTTTCGCTTTCCTTTCCATTTTTGTAAAGTTTTGTAAAGTGCTATTTTTCATTTTTCATTAATATTTTGTTTGTGGAGGTGTCACTCCTTACACCTTGAGCACACCTAAACTAGTTCGTAAGTGGCTGTAAGTCAATTAGCATTACACCCGTTACACCTAAAATAAAGTAATACTAAATAATAAATATTGTTTTTCTGTTTTTACAACTTTTTTATTTTCCGTGTGCGTAAACTTTAAAATAGGTGTCATAGGTGTGATTAATATTGATAATCAATCTGTTATGAAGCCATTTGGGTGTCATTTAGGCGTGTTTCTGTTACACCCGTTACACCTTTTTCCAAATTTTGTTACTTTGCACATAGTCCAGACCTAGTTCTTTAAATTCTATAAACGTCTGAATGTGCTGTTTTGCATTATTCTGGTTATAGATAGGCTGGTACTGGTAGAGTACTGATTGCTTATGAATCATAAGAAAGTCACTCACACAAAAAGAATCTTTATATTTTAGCACTTCTAAAACTCGTTCCATTTCTTGAAGCTTAGCATCATTCGAAAAGTACGCTAGAAAATTGTCTCCTCGCTTGTCATAATCAATAGACCTAAGGCCACTTTTTAAGAAGACTTGCACGCAATAAAACCCAAAATTAAAGAAGGCGTTCCATTCCTTTGCGCTCCAGTCACTAAAGAAGGTTTTTCCAAAGTGGTCTATGGGTGTATTTTCAATATTCCAGTAATTCGTGAATTTATACTCTCTAAAACGTCTATTTGTAGAGCTGGCTTCCTTATCATAGCGAAATGCCCAGTTTGTAGAAATCACAAATTTAGGGGTATACTCAAACGGAATAGTATTTCCTCTAGTTCCTTTTCGCTGGCAAAATATTGCGTTCGAAATATTTGTATAAAGTGCATTATAGTTAAAATTTCTAGGGACGTCATCAATGTAATAAATGTCGTGTTCGGGTTCTAGGTCTGCATGGACGTGAATGTAACTAGGGTCGTACTCTTCACCACCTTTAAAAATTGTAGGTCTAAAATAAGATAAGGCCGTTTGCACAATACTTTTTCCTCGTCCTCCATTTCTGCTTTCTCCATCTGCTCCTTCATCTGATAAGATTATAGCGTAGTTTTTAGCTAGGTCTTTATGGTTGCTAATAAGATACCCAAACATAGAAAAGAAAGCATTTACCACCTCTTCTTTATAGTCCGTTCCCGTACATGCTAGTGTTAAAAACTGTTCAAACTCGGACCGCTCTTTCTCTCTGGGAATGATCTCTATTTCTTTCTTCTGTGTCGAATGCTTCGGAAAAAATCCGTTTATTTCTGCATAGGGTATAAGTTTTATTTCGTCAGAAGTTATTCTAACAATTCCATTATTAAAAGGAATGTCAACTCTATTTTTAGTGTCTCTGTGATAAGTGAGTGGAATAGGGTCTAGCAATAGTAAAGAATCTTTGATTTTGGTCGTGGCTTCCTTTGCTATAGTGTTTTCCAGCTTGCTGGTGTCTAGCTCATTGATATTGCTCTTGAGAAATGATACTAGGTCTGTTTTATGACTGTAAGGCTCTATAATCTTATTTGTGTTTTTAACTAGGGTCACCTCATCACGGCCCTCAATGGCAATACGGATAAATCCCTCTTGCTTTAAAAATTTAGCATATTGAAAAGGTGAAGTGTTTCCGAAATAATCATAAAAATTTACTGGAGCTTCTAAAACTTCTGGCGGTGTGAATTCCTTTACCTTAAATTTAATATGTCCAAACTCTAGCTTTTCGCACTCATGAGAATCTAAAGTTATTATGCCGTCATGAAGCCTAACAAAGTGGTCTAAGTTGTTTTCACTTACAAACTGCTCAATGTAAAACTTTTCATGCTTAGTCATGTCTTCAAAAAGCTTTCCTCTGGTATTAAATCGCTCGTCGGTTATGACCTCTTCAACTCTTTCACCATAGATAGGCCTTAATTGTCTTCGTACGTCCTCTATTTTCGCTCCTTTTGCTTCATGGTGCATGTTTAGTAACATATTAAATTTAGCCTTCTCTATTCGCTCGTAAACGTTAAAAGGCTCAATACCTAGCTCCATAAAGATAAATGTCGGGTTTGCTTGTGCTATGTCGTACTCCTTTATTTTGAAAGGCAGTTTGGCCCTTAGGACCTTTGGTATTTGCGTTAATGGATTGTATTCTCGGTTGCCTTCTCGCTTTACTCCGAACATGTCATCGTAAATAGGTGGGTAGCAATTAGAGAGCTTTAATACCATGAATAAAACATACTTGTCATAAAGTTCTAGGTCGAAAGGCTTAAAATCGGGGTTCTCGTCGCATTGCTTATAGTATTCCTTCAACTGGTCTAAGTCATGTCGAAAATACCTTAAATCTAGTGCTTTGCCTTTGCGGTACGAATCAACGTATTTTTGATAATCATTATTAATTAGAGGTGCTCTGGAAATGTATTTATAATAAATAAGCATTGCTTCATCAAGATCGTTTCTAAACTTTGTAGAGTGTTCAATAGCATCGTAAAGTCCGAAATTTACTTTTCTGCTTTTTGAATTCTCCTTAGCTCTAATAATTAAATCCTTTTTCCAGCTTTCTACAAATGACGTAAAGCTATTAGTATTATATTCTTTAGTCATTGCCTTGCTGTTTTAAATATTCTAGGTAAACTCGTTCGTTAGTCGTGTAGAATCCAGCTCTATAGTGCGAAATAGGACAAAGGCCTTTATAGACTAAGTAAATTCTATTTTCCTTTCTTAACTCAGCAACTCTTCTACAAACATTTGGTCTCTCCACATTGGTGAGGAGTGCTACTTGAAACATAGTATTTGGCTTGTCGTAGAATGCATTGGAAACTTTTTCCTTTTCAGTTTTAAATTGCTTATCTTTACCATGCCCTTGATTATTAAGGCTTTGGTGTCTCTTCTTTGCCATTGCCTTATTTTTTTTGGGTTAATAAAAATGAATCTACTTCTTGGAAAATGTCTTCACTCGTTTTCTTCCTTCCAGTTTTAAGGTAGGCAATAAGCTCACTAGGGGAAAAGTAAAGCCTATTTCCTCTTCGCATCGCTGGAAGTTCACCTCTTGAAACTTTGGAATAAATTGTAGGAACTGCAAGGCCCAGTAGTTCGCTGGCTTCTTGCATCATTATGGGCCGTTCTATGACCTCATTAGTGGAAGTCTGTTCAGACTTGAAAAGCTCTTTTAGTTCTCTAACCTCTTGGGTTAATTGCATTACCGCATCGGGTAAATCATTGAAAGTTAACATCATTACAAAGTATTTTATTTGTTTACTTTGTAAAATTCAAGGTGCTTTTTTGGGTGCAACTGGGTGCGATTGCACTAAAAAATGCCCTATTTCATAACTATCTGGTTTTAAAGTTGCTTGCTTTGTAGATACTCTTCGACTTCTTTCGGAAAATTTGTGAGTTTTAAAACTATTTCTCTCCAGTCTTCACTATAATTATTTATCAAAATATCACTTGTTTCTAAATTGACTGTTGCTAAAATCTTTAGCCATGCTTTATAGAAAGTATTAGAATCTCCAGTCCATTTTGTATTTTTGGAATCTTTTAAAACAGTGGACTTGGTGCGATGGAATGCGCCTTTCTTAGCCATAACCTCAAAGTAATATGTTAATGCAAAATGCTTACATGACACTTTGATGTTACCTTCATCGTTCAAGCCTTGTTCTACTTTGCTATTTTTCTGTGCTACAATTTCTTTATAAGCTGAAATTAGATGAAACCTAATATAGTCCACTTCATCGGGCGAAAGGTTTCCATGGTATAAATTATTAGTTACTCTTGGCAAATGCACCCAAGACTGCACATCTCCTTTAATAAATCTTGCATTACTCATCTTCATGTCATGGTCCATTGCCTCTATAAACAGAATCAATCCATTGAAAAACTCGCTAATAGAATAATGGTCTACTTTTGCTTTATTCCATTGCCGAATAAAATAATCCTTCAAAATATCCCTACTACTTCTATTTAGATAGCCTTCTAATACAATTTTCACATAATTAATTTCTTCCATAATTACAAACCTTCTATTAACGCATCGGTTTTACCTTTCACAACTTCGCTTTCGAATCCAGCTAGATAGCTTTCTGTTACTGATATTTTACTATGTCCTAGTAAATTGCTAATCATGGAAATGTCAGAACCAGATCTTTGTAAAATCGTGGCGAAGCTGTGTCTAGCTGTGTAAGTGGTAACTTTTTGGTCTAGTTCTAGTTTTTCAGAAATACGCTCCATGTATTTATTAATGGTCTTCGTTAATTGTTGGTGAACTTTACGCTGGTCTTCTGCTGTCATTTTACTATTTAAGTAAGGAAAAATAAAGCCTTTTCCATTAATTGAAGGCGAACCATATTTAGAAATTACGGCCTTACTTTGTGGCTTTAAATGTATTTCTATCGGGTCTTCGTCTTCTTTGGTATTTGCAGTTTTTGCTCTTTGGTAATAGAGAATGTCTCCTCTAAGATTTTCCCACCTTAATAGACAAAAATCTTTTACATTCATTCCATTACATAAATAAAGAAAAGTCCAAATGTCTCTAGCTTTTTCTTCTGCTTTGGTAGTGGCTTTATACTTAAATATTTTAACTATGTCGCTCATGTTTAAAGCCTTCTTAATGTTTTTGCCGTTAGGAATCTCATATTTTCCACGTCCAAACGGGTATAAGCTCGAGGAAATATTCTGCTGGTTATAGATAGCTCTTAAATTTCTTAGATAAATTCCTATGGTAGTTTTACTTTTGCCACTATCTAGCATTGATTTTTCGTACTTTTTTAAAAGGGAAGGGGTAATGTCTGCAAAGGTTATTTTCTCTTTAAAATCTAGTAAGCTTTTTAAAGCATATTCGTAAGTAATTGCAGTTCCTATTCTACCTTCGTCTTTAAGCTCTGAAACTTTGTTATTGAAGGCTTGTATTATGTCGCTGTGTGTGTCTCTGTCTGTGTAAAAAGCTTTCTCGAAACTATCATAGGTAAATACTGGAAGCGTTTCTAGAATCGTGTCTGCTTTGGCCTTGAAGGCTGTTAGTTTAGTATAAATTTCTTTTTGTGCTGTATTACGTCTCTTTGAAAACATAACACTATTAAACTCTTCTGGTGTAAGTTCCAGTTCAATAGGGTAATGCTTTCTTTTTCTGTTAAAGTAAACTTCTAGTTTTACCTTACATTTTCCGTTCTGCTTTGGGTGATACTTGTCAATAAAAAAATTTATCCTTGCTTCCATTTCAACACAATTTCAACACAAATATAGCAAAACTCCACAAAACAGTCAAATATTTCAACACAATTAAAAATATAAAAAAGCCTTTAAATAAGGTTGTTATAGTGTATTTGTTTTGTGAATAAGGTTTTAATTTTGTATCAAAAAACTTGACTGGCAGTCAAAAGGTCACGGGTTCGAATCCCGTATTCTCCACGTAAACCCTCTTAAACTCCCGTGTTTAAGAGGGTTACTTTTTTTGGCGTGCCAATCAAGAAACCTTCGTTTCATTCACAACAGTCCCATTTAAACGAAGTTGGGCAAAAGCCGCCTTATTGCATTAAGATTCACTGCACGGACAAACCTCAGCGATTCGTTCTCACTGGAAAATCTAAAAACAAAGAGAGATAATCGCACCTACATCGATTATCTAATTGTACCATAAAAAGATTAAGACTTTATATTGTCTACCGCGAGTCCCACAAAGACGACTAGCGAATAGAATACGATGACCCCTAGGAAATAGGCCATAAAGACCTTGAAATAATTCATTTTGGATTTGCGGCCGTAAAAGTCTGTAATCGCATAGAGGGTATAAATAATCGCTAGAATACCTCCAGTGATAAATAATTCTACGCCGAAAATCCAGTGTATAAGGCCTGCCAAACCAAAAATAAGCATAGAAAAGCCCATCACGTAACTTAGGAGTACTAAAATCTCAAAAAAGTTATACTTCGGTTTTCTGAAAAACCACTTCAAAAATAAAGCGATGAAAAGACCCATAAACAAATTGGAATACCCGTAATGGTCTTGAATCCATGTAAGGATTTTGGCTACCGTAGAACCATCAAGCTCCCCGTAATTAATAGTATGGTGTTTCACTAAGCTATAAAGTAAGGAGGTTACAATTAAGAATAGGATGGGCTTTATGAGCTTCTTTCTATTTAATTTTAGATACGCTCGTATGCTTTCTCCTGGTCTAATAAAAAGGGCCTTAATGGTATAGAAAATTCCAGTGTCCATATGCAATACATGCTCAATTTCGTGCACTATGTATTTGGCATCGATCCGCTTTAATTCAGAGGGAGTTCCGCAGTTTGAACAAAATTTGCCTGTTAATTCTGTTCGACATTGGTTGCAATAGTTCGTGAGTAGCTTTGGTTTCGAGAGGTTAATTTCGTTTTAGATCTTGGTTTAATAAAAGAGCAAATAGGCAGACGCTATTTTAGTTTGTGAAATCTACAGTTGCAGAAGTCTGCCCGATAACATGCTTTGCACTAAAGTCTTTTTTTCAGTCTCTCAAATGTAATTATTTTTCTTGATACAAAGAGTTTGCATTTTGTAGGTTTTCCTTAAAATTCAACTCTCAAAGACGAGGTTCTCCATACCTCATTCCTTTAGCGCATCATTTAACTTAGTAGGATTTTCTAAAACTTAGAAAAAATCCTCTAACTTTATCGGATCCAACACTCAATAAATACCGTGAATTTATGAATAACAATCCAATTTTCGATGCCATTGTGGTAGGAGGGAGTAGCGCGGGACTCTCCGCTTCGTTAGCCTTAGGAAGAGCTCGCAGAAAAGTGCTCCTTATTGACAGTGGCTTGCCTTGCAATCGCATGGCACCCCATTCTCATAATTTTTTCACTCGTGACGGTACTCCTCCTTTGGAGCTTCTGTCGACTGCTCGCGATCAATTAAAACTTTACAAAACCATAGAGTCTGTAGAGGATTTAGTGACGGGAGTCGAGAAGACAAAAGAGGGCTTCGACGTAAAAGCGGAATCCGGTAAAACCTGGAGCACAAAGAAAATGGTCTTTGCTACAGGGATAAAGGATATTATGCCTCCCATTCCTGGATTTATAGAGGCTTGGGGAATTTCCATTATCCATTGTCCTTACTGCCATGGATATGAATACCGAGATCAGAAAACAGGCATTCTTGCGGCGGGCAAAAGCGCCTATGAAATGGGGAAATTAATCTCCAATTGGACCGGAGATTTGACGATTTACACCAATGGGGAAGAGGAGCTTTCAGAAGACTACAGCAGGGCTATAACGAAGAAAGGAATAAAGATCGTAGATCGCAAAATTAAAGAGCTGGTGCAAGAGAATGGAAAGCTTAAAGCGGTTTTGTTTGAGGACGACTCGAGCGCAGAACTGAGCGTTTTGTATGCGCATCCTGAATTTGAACAGCATTGTAAGCTTCCCATAGACCTAGGCTGTGAACTCACAGAGCAGGGGCACATCAAGGTGGATATGATGACGAAAACTTCTGTGGAGGGCGTGTTTGCTTGTGGAGACAACTCAAGCTTTATTCGCTCTATTGCAAGTGCGGTCTTTGCGGGAAGCATGGCCGGTGGCTCGCTGAATGCTGAGTTAATTAATGAGGTATTTGAATGAAATTAGGGTTGCTATTATTGATAAAGACTAAGACATTCATTTCATATAACCTGCTTTTAAAATCCTTATATTTGTTACGAATTCAATTAACGTCGTTTTTTCTTGCAAAATCGTACGATTGTCTTTTTCGAGCGAGGTATCGCATCCTTAAGAGCAGAATTGCAATTCAAAAATGAGTATAATTCTTAACCTTCTTACGAGACAACCCTATGGAATATTCACTGCTTTTACAAAAGGCGGCTCAGTTTGCACAAGAGTTCTTAGAAAAGCATGACCTGACGAGACTCAGTTTTCATAATGAAATTCATCTGAAAGAGGTCGTGGAAGCGAGCCGAAAAATGGCGATGCATTATTCACTCTCTGAGCGTGACACCGCCATTGTAATGTTAGCCTCTTACTTTCATGACCTTGGTTATTGTCAAGTGGGGCAAAAAGATCACGAACTTCGTGGCGTAAAAATCGTCGAGGAGTTTTTAACAGGAGAGGGAGTCGATCAGGAGATGATTGCTGTGGTAAAGGAGTGCATTTTAGCTACAAAAATGCCTCAAGAACCCAAAAATCTTTTAGAAGAAATCGTGTGCGATGCAGACCTTTTCCACTTCGGTAAAGATTGGTTCGAATACAGAAATAAACTTCTTCAGCAAGAAGCGAAGGCTTGTGGGGGAGAGTTTACGAAAGAAGACTGGCGTTCTTCCACCATTGCCTTAATGGAATCTCACCGATATCATACAGACTACGCAAAACAAAACTTGGAATCCAAAAAGATGGAAAACCTTCAAATGCTCAAAGAAAAGCAGAGAACCGATGTACTTGACAAAGATAAAAAAGCCAAAAGACCGGATCGGGGCATAGAAACCATGTTTCGAATCACCTCTACAAACAATCAGCGTTTAAGTGACATGGCCGACAATAAGTCTAACATTCTCATTACGGTGAACTCCATCATCCTTTCAGTCGTCATTGCCATGCTTCTTCGGAAACTTGACAACAACGCTCACCTTATTTTCCCCACTGTTATTTTACTCTCCATTAGTTTAGCCACCATGGTTCTCGCGATTCTCGCGACCCGTCCTACGATTCCGAAAGGATACTTTACAAAAGAGGATTTAGAGGCCAAAAAAGTAAACTTGCTCTTTTTTGGAAATTTTCATCGAATGGATTTAGAAAGCTATCGTGAGGGAATGCATGAGGTGATGGAAGATAGAGACTTTTTATACAACACTCTCATCCGGGATGTCTATTCTCAAGGCGTCGTTTTAGGACGAAAATTTAGATTGCTTAGACTTGCATATAACGTTTTTATGTTTGGGTTGGTACTTTCTGTACTGGTCTTTTTAGTGGTTGTAATCCTTAATCAATAATTGAGTAAAGACATGGCAGACCCTATTTTGCCTTACTATATGGACCGCGATTTAAGTTGGCTCCATTTTAACGGAAGGATTTTAGATGAGGCGGCACTAGAAAGTGTTCCTTTACTCGCAAAGATTAATTTTCTAGCGATTTTCTCTTCCAATTTGGATGAATTTTACCGCGTACGAATGCCTGTGCTTTCTGCGCTCAAAAAACTAAGGAAAGTAGCAGATCCACTCATTGGAACCATTGAAACTGGGATTTACGCACAGGCCACAGCGCTCATTGAATTGCAACAAGAGAAGTATGGGGAGATCATCCGAACTCTCATTTTACCTCAGTTAAGCGAAAAAGGAATTTTCCTTCTATACAACCAACCTTTTCCGCAAGAAATTAAAAGAGAAGCGCGTGAGTACTTCCATACGAGAATAGCAGCTTTTCTCCAGGTGAAATCTATGGCGCAGTCCAGTCTCTATATTGAAAATAACAAACTATATAGCGCGATTTCCTTTGAAGGGGATTCAAGTATCTACATTGTAAACATTCCTTCGAACTCATTAGATCGCTTTCATGTCATTGAAAAACCGGACTCTAAATACATTGTCTTCATAGACGATATTCTAAGAGAGAATATCGGGGTCTTGTTTCCAGGCAAAACCGTTCAGGGTTTCTATACCTTTAAAGTAACTCGAAATGCCGATTTGCATTTAGAGGATGAATTTGAAGGGGATCTTCGCGTCAAAATTGAAGAGCAGATTGCAAAAAGAGACTATGGCCTCGCCACAAGACTACTGTATCAACCCGACATGCCGAAGGAAATTAGAGATTCCTTATTGTCGCATTTAGGCCTAAAGAAGCGAAGCGCAATGAAGGGTGGGTTCAACCATAATCTTAAAGATTTTTTTCAATTCCCAATCTCGAATTCCGAATGGAACTATTCTCTTCAACCCGCTTTGGCTCTGGGCGAATTAAGCGAAGAATCTCTTTTTGAAAGATTAGAAAAAAAAGACCTTTTGGTGAGTACGCCGTATCAGTCGTATGATCCTATTCTTCGCTTTTTTAACGAAGCTTCGCTTGATCCTAAAACGCAGGAAATTTGGATTTCCATTTACCGTGTGGCGAAAAACTCTCAGATATTAAATGCCTTGATTAGCGCGGCAAAGAACGGAAAGAAAGTTACGGTTTTTGTTGAGTTAAAAGCTCGCTTTGATGAAGGCAATAACATTCGATGGGCAAAAAAACTAAGGAAAGCGGGCGTCCATGTTCTTTATAGTTTACCGAATCTTAAAGTTCATGCTAAAATTGCCCTGGTTCAGCGAAAAACCGAAGAAAATGAGCCTACGTATGTAGGACTGCTTTCGACTGGGAATTTAAATGAAGTGACTGCGGGAGTCTATGCGGACCATATCATTCTAACGGCAAACCCTCAGCTATTAAGAGAGCTAAGAGATGTCTTTGAAGTGCTGTCTCAAAGAGACGAGCAGCAAAGAAAACCCTTCGAATTTAAACATCTACTCGTGGCCCAATTTAATATGCTTGAAGAATTCACAAGCCTTATTGACAAGGAAATTGAGGCGGCAAAACAGGGAGATGAGGCCAAGATTCTTCTGAAACTTAACAACTTAGAAGACAAGGGCCTCATACGTAAGCTCTATGAAGCGAGTGAGGCAGGCGTAAAAATTACGTTAATCGTAAGAAGCATTTGCCGTTTGGTTCCAGGCGTGCCCGGGATGAGTTCTAATATCACCGTGAGGCGTTTGGTGGATCGTTACCTAGAGCACAGTCGAGTCTTTGTCTTTCATCAAGGGGGAAAAGATCTCATGTACATGGGATCTGCCGATTGGATGCGCCGAAACCTATACAATCGAATTGAAGTTTGTTACCCGGTCTTAGATCCCGACCTAAAGAAAGAGATCTTCATGTTCCTCGATTTTCAACTTCGAGACGATGAGTTCGCCGTAGAACTGGACCAAAATTTACACAATGTACCCCTGGAATCCCTGGAGGGGGTTCGCGCACAGAAGGCGATTTACGACTATTTAAAATCAAACAAGACCACTTTATGAAAAGTAAGCTATTTTCCCCTATTAGAGTATTACTGTTAGCGCTGGTTTCCTTAAACTCCTGCGCACAGAGTAGCGATGCCAAGTACAAAAGCCCTAAGAATTACGATTTAACCCAACCTAAAGCAGAACCTTTATGGGATGCTCTCCATGAAATTTCAGCCATTGGATTTTGGGGAGACACGCTTATTGCTGTAGAGGATGAAAATGGAATTATTTACAAGTTTACACCCTTTTCGAAAAAACTGGAACAGACCCAATTTGCCCCAACGGGAGACTATGAAGGTATTGCCATCGCGAATGACTTTGTCGTGGTGCTTCGTAGTGACGGAACGCTCTTTTCCATCCCTAAAAAGGAGCTTTCTAAAGAAAAGACTAATCTAGCAAGGGAATGGAATAGTCTGCTCCCAAAAGGAGAGTATGAGTCCCTTGCATACAATGCAAAAGACGCCCTTCTTTACGCAGTTTGCAAATCCTGCTCCGTGGATAAGAAAAGCGATAAAACCTCAGGATATAAACTTTCCCTTTCCCGTGAGGGTGAAATTAAAAAAGTAGGAGAGTTTACCCTCGAACATTCCTTACTAGATTCTTTCTCCTCCTTGAAAGGAAAGAAATTTAGACCCTCCGCCTTAGGTCAAAACCCGAAAACAGGGGAGTGGTATTTACTTTCTTCAGTGAACCAAATGCTCGTTGTTTTAGATGACAAAATGAGTCCAAAGGCAGCCTATGCACTGGATCCGAAGCTTTATAACCAACCCGAAGGCCTTGCATTCGATAAAGATGGCGCCTTATTTATTAGTAACGAAGGGGGAAGCAAAACAAGTAGACCCAGTCTCTTAAAGTTTAATTTAATTCCTTAGCCATGCGACGTTATTTTACTCTTACCCTTTTGCCTTCTGTTTTTTGCGCGCTCTTTGCGCAAAGTGAAATCCAAAGTAGGGTCCTTCTCATTGGAGATGCGGGAGAACTGAATTATAAGCAGCAAACGGTGATTCCTAAAGCGGCCGATTTAATCTTAAAAGATAAAACCACGGTTTTCTTTTTAGGGGATAATATTTATCCTCGAGGCATGGGACTCGAGGGAACGGAGGATAAAAAGAGAGGAGAAGACATACTTCGCTCTCAGTATGGACCCATGCGCGCAAAAGGGGCTCCTGTCTATTTTTTACCGGGCAACCACGATTGGGATAAAATGGGCAAACAGGGACTTGCAAAAATCAAAGCGCAGGGCGATTTTTTAGCCTCTCAAAATGACCCTAAGTTGAAGTTAGTCCCTTCTAAGGGATGTCCAGATCCCATTGAGATTCCGATTTCAAAAAAGGTAGTGGTCATTGCCTACGATAGTGAATGGTGGCTTTTTCCCTATTCCAAAGAGAATCCAGGAGCGGACTGTCTTTGCACTACAAAAGAGCAAGTGGTAGACCAGTTGGAAAACTTACTCTATAAAAACAAAGACAAGACGATTCTTCTTACCTCCCACCATCCGTTCCTGTCCAACGGCGTGCACGGTGGGAATTTCGAGTTAAAAGACCATATTTTTCCCTTGACGGCTATTAGCGGAAATTTATATATTCCTATGCCGGTAATAGGTTCTCTTTATCCTTTACTGCGTCAAACTGCCTTTTTGAATGCCGAGGACTTGGCTCATCCCGATTATAAGGATCTTATTGAAAGAGTGAGTGGGGTGTTTAAGGGATTTTCAAATGTAATATATGCGGCCGGACATGAGCATGGACTGCAGCTCATTAAGGATCCCAAACTCAATTATCAAATTGTGAGCGGATCAGGTGCAAAGAGTACTTTTATTAAAAAGAATCCAAATTCACTATTTGCTAGCAAAATGCAAGGGTTCGTAAGTGTGGATTTTATGGACGATCGATCCACAGTGATTTCCTATTATACATACCACGAAGGAAAGGTGGACAAGGCCTTTGCCTACAGTGTGCCTTTTGTCGAAGAACAACCCTACCAAATGGGCACTAAGAGCCTTACCTTACAAAAAGACAGTGTGACTGTAAGTGCCAACAAAGAGTTTGATAAAGTAGGGAAATTTCACCGCAAGCTCTTCGGAGAAAACTATCGAAAAGAATGGGCAGCTCCTACGAAGCTTCCCGTGATTCGTGTCTCGGAAGTGGCGGGTGGACTTACGCCATTGAAAAGAGGAGGGGGCATGCAAACGATTTCTCTTCGTTTAGAGGATCCGACAGGAAAACAGTGGGTTCTTCGAAGTGTCAATAAAAACTCAGAATCTTTAATTCCCTCTACGCTTCACGACACGTTTGCAGAAGATCTTTTAGACGATGCCGTCAGTGCACAGCATCCTTATTCCGCGCTTATGATGCCGCCTTTGGCCCGCGCACTTGGAGTGCCCTCCACAAAACCGGTTATCGGAATTGTGGCGGAAGATTCCGCCCTAGGCGTCCACAATTTAGATTTTGCGGGAACCTTAGCGCTTTTAGAAGAGCGAGAGCCCCTGGGCAAATCAGACAATACGCCCAAAATGCTTGAGAAAATCTACAATGATAACGACGATACGTTTGGTGCCAAAACCTTTGTTCGTTCTAGAATGCTTGATCTATTGGTAGGAGACTGGGATCGGCATGGAGACCAGTTTCGCTGGTTTGATCAGTTGCCTGGAAAAGACAAAGATTATGAGGTGGTTCCAAGAGACCGAGATCAAGTACTGCGTTTAATGGATGGGTTTTTCCCACGACTAGCCTCTCGTTCTTGGTTTGCGATGCCTGCCAACCGAGGCTTCGCCCCTGAGATTCGAGCGGTTAATTTTGCAATGCTCAAATCGGATTTCTTAAACGCTCACCCGAAAATGCAATTTACGGAGGCCGAGTGGAAAGAACTGAGTCGTGAATTTGTAGAAAAAATTTCCGATTCTGTTTTAGAGCAAAGTGTACGATCGCTCCCAAAATCTTCCTATGACATTCGAGGAAAAAGTCTTTTAGAAGATTTGAAAAAAAGAAGAGACCAAATGCCTCAGAGTATGGAGACCTACTACCGTTTTATCAATTCCATTGTAGACATTCGTTTGACCAACAAAGACGAAAACGTGATTGTAAAAGAGAAAAGTGGGGGGCTTCAGGTGACCATCAACAAAATAAATAAAGAAGGTGAAATTAAAAAGGAGCTCATGAACAAATGGTACGATCCTTCTCTCACCCAAGAAATTCGTCTTTATTTAGAAGCAGGAGCGGATCGAGTGAAACTCGAGCCAAGAGATTCTAAAATAAAATTGCGCGTCATCTCAGGGAAAGACAAGAAAAACTTTGTCGTGACGGAATCTAAGCGATCCATTGATCTGTATGAGTACCAGTCCGAAGCGACGTACACGGATTTGTATTCAAAACTTTCTCATCACAAAGGAAAGGACAGCACGATGGTGGGTTTTGTTCCCGTAAATCTTCGCAATTCCACCATGCCACTTGTGAGCGCGGGATACAATTTAGACGATGGAATCATGCTTGGCGGAGGATTCAAATACACGCACCAGCGTGGATTTAGAAAAACGCCATATACCCATACGCAGCAAGTGCTCGTAAAAGCAGCCCTTGCCACAGGTTCCTTCAAGGTGGATTATAAAGGACGCTGGAAAGAGCTGATCGGCAAAGCCGATCTCAGAATTGATGCCAGCGCGTATGTACCCAACAACACGCAAAACTTTTTTGGCCTTGGAAATGAGTCGATCTATGACAAAGAAAACCACGAATTGCGCTACTACAGAGCTCGCTATAATCTCATAGAATTAAGTCCAAGCCTTTCTTGGGAAAAACCCAATTCTGAATTTAGAATAGGACCTGCCCTTGAATATTATAGTTTAAATAAAGAGGACAACGAAGATCGTTTCCTTTACAGTGGACTGGTCAATACCTATGACAAAAACACACTAGACCAAGACAAACTTTTTGTGGGTCTTATCGCACAATACGAAAGGGACTCACGAAACAGCAAAATTCTTCCTTCTGCTGGAGGCTATTTAAACTTGAAAGCACGAGGGTTTACAGGCCTAAATCAAGAGTCTCGATCGTTTGGACAACTGACGGGTGAATTTGCATTTTACAAGGCCGTAGCAAAAAATTCCATTATTTTTGCAAACCGAATTGGGGGAGGTCTTACCCTAGGCAGTCCTACCTTTTATCAGGCACTTTATTTAGGAGGCCACGACAATTTATGGGGCTATAGAAATTACAGGTTTGCGGGTGAGCACATGCTTTATAACAATTTAGAAGCCCGTATTAAACTCTTAGACATTGGAAGCTACTTGCTTCCAGGACAACTAGGACTCATCGGCTTTTATGACGTTGGAAAAATGTGGGCCAAAGGGTTTAACAGCTCAAGAATTCACCAAGGCGTGGGCGGAGGTCTCTACTACTCTCCGGCTCAACTTGTAGTCGTTCAATTCGTCGGGGGATACTCTAGAGAAGGGTGGAGTCCTTACGTAACCCTAGGACTAAGGTTTTAAATCCACTACGAGAAAGTAAACTTATATTTTAGAATCGAAAATTTAATGATAAAACAGGATACGATTAAAATTGAGACATTTGAAAAAGATCTTGAAAGGCTTCGAGTAGAACTCTCCTTTGAGCCTTTTTTAAAGTATCTAGGTGAGCGAGTCAAAACGGAATCTCCCACGAAAGCCGCTCAATTAAATAGGCTTATCGAAAGCTTAGAAAAGGCATTGCGACTGAAAGGAACTCTTTCGGTTGAGAATTTTCCTGATTTTGAAAAAGAATTTGAACTGATTCAAGAATTTTTAGTCCCCCCAATTGCGAGTGAAGAAGAAATCCTTTTAGGCTTTGGGATCCCTATAAAGCGCCAGTGTTTTTACGGAACGCCTGCTTTTTTCTCCATCATGCAGGGCGGGTTATGCACCACAGATTTAACCCAGGAATCGCTCCAATCCGACAGAGATATAAGAAGAATCCCTTACCTAACTCTCTTCAAAAAATATTACGGATTTAAATTCGTAAAAAAGCAAACTTTCGTACGCTCAATTTTAGATACGAAAACCGGACTAAACAGATACTATGAGATCTCCGTGGACGATCAATTTATTGAGGTTGAAAATGAGGGAGAAAAACTAGAACTTTCCAACCTAAAAATAAGCCAGCTATCAGACACTTTAAATTACGAGCAATTAGAGGCACTAATTCCACTCTCTAATTTTAGATTTAAGGGATTTTCCATTATATCGGTCACGGACATCACCAGTGCCTACGCCATTGAGCGCATCAAAGAACTCATCATGGGCTCGCAAGTTAGTTTTAAAGACGAGCGACTCATTAAGTCACTAAAAACCATTGTAGGGGATAAAGACATTGAATTTGAACTCATTCCTTATCTAAAACTAAACAAGAAACCGGTCTTAAATCTATCTCAAGAGAGATACGAAAGTCCTATTTTAGAGATGTTTAGAAGGCGAAAAATCAGTTTTGATACCCTAGGGGAAAAGATTGAAAAACTTGTAAAGAATCGAGTTCGTATTTTGGTTAACACGGGGGTCTTGTCTACGGAGGAGGAATTTGGGTTCATTACCCGAGGGCTAAAAGCCCTCAAAGTGCATTCCTATGCCCTTACTCCGATCTACCATCATACCAAGCTAGTGGGTGTATTTGAAATCTATACGAAAAAGAAAAATCACTTTTTAGACGAAAATGTGCTTCCGAAACTAGACGGTGTGAGTCCCTTATTAGCGCAGATTCTAGAAAATGCGACGGTGGATTTTGAACTTAAGATTGATCAAATTATTAAAGATAAGTTTACATCCCTTCAACCGGCCGTGCAATGGAAATTTAATGAGATTGCGCTGGAATACTTACAAAGTATAGAAGCGGACAAACCCGCTCCTGCCATTGGAAGTATTAGTTTCGAAGAGGTCTATCCGCTCTACGGTGCCATTGATATCAAAAATTCCACCCTCGAAAGAAACAGTGCCTTTGCCACAGACACGGAGTTCCAATTAGAGTATCTCAAGTCCGTGCTTCAAAAGCTAAGTGAAAAGATGGGTATTGGAATACTCGAGGAAATGATCTTTACGTGCAACAAGCTAATTGAGCGCTTAAAACTAGAGTCCATGGACCGAATTCAATCTCGTGTAATGGATTTTCTAGAAAGAGAAGTAAACGATGTTCTAGCGCATTTTAAAAAACTAAGTCCAGAAGCTTTTAAACTCATTTCAGAGTATGAAGCAGCCGTGGATCCACACAAGGGAAAAGCCTTTGCAAGCCGAAGAGAACTGGAACAGTCCATTCAACTGATTAATTCCTCAATTAATGGGTACTTGGAATTTTTCAATTTGGAGATTCAGAATTCGTATCCGAGTTATTTTGAGAAATTTAGAACCGACGGAGTCGAGTACGACATTTATATTGGTCAATCCATTGCGCCGCGCAAACCCTTTAATCCTCTTTACCTAAAAAACATTCGTCTCTGGCAACTTACCTCCATGGCTGCCATTGCGGGCATTACCAAGAATTTATTGCCGCAGATGAAAGTTCCCCTTGATACCACTCAATTAATTTTCGTGAATGGGAATACCATCGACATTAGCTTTAGAACGGACGAAAGACGTTTTGATGTCGAAGGAAGTTATAATATTCGCTACGAGATTATTAAAAAACGAATCGATAAAATAACCCTTAAAAACAGCCTAGAAAGACTTACTCAACCTGGGAAGATTTCTTTAGTTTTTATGGGCTCAAAAGAAATGGAAGAGTACAAGGGATATATCCAGTTCCTTCAAAACAAAGGACTCTTACTAGACGATTTAGAAGTATTAGAGCTAGAAGAACTTCACGACGTTAATGGACTCAAAGGTCTTCGTGTAGGAGTTAATTTCGATCAAATGTTGGATTTTAGCCTTTCTCTTTAAACCTAAAGTAGAACAAAGCAAAGAGTCAGATTCTTTATCCAATGGCCATCTTTGCGGAGGCGGTCCATAAAAACTCAGGTATTGGTTTTTGCAACTCCCAGGTAATGGACATGGGGTATGAACCTTCGTGCTTCAAGAAATCTCCAAGACCTACGAAAACGTATCCGCTCGTGAGCCCAAACTCATCTTTATTCGATTCTCTTACAAAGAGAAGAATTTTTTTATCTAGTTCTTGTTGGTTTATGTAAGATTGCCCTTTGGGAGTGGATTCTGACACTGTGTTTTGAGATTGCCAGTGGAACTTCGTTTCATTGATCGCATAATCTTCATACATGGTTGTAGGGGAGAAGTCTCTTTCCGACTTCTGTAAATTAATGAAAAGGACCTCGGTGTTAAGGGCTTTGTTAAGGGCTACTCCTTCACGATTCGAACTTCTCTTCTCTACATTGCTTATTCTAAAAGCGGCAAGAATTTGATCTCTTGTATATCGGGCATGGAGCTCGAGAGGAAGCTCGTAATTTAAGTTTTCACAAGGGTACTCCTCAAAATCGATAAGAGAAATTCTTAGCTCTAAGTAGGCTTTCATTTCCTCTACGTAGTCTTTATTTTGTCCTATCACCTTTAAAGAATCGAGTAGATTTGTGGGCGCTTTATCCGCTTCCCAAAAATCAAAATGCAGCATGGTTAATCTTAATCGATCCAGCTCACTGAGCTGTGTTTCGTCGATTTCAAAGTTCTTTTGAACTAAATCTAAAAGGAATCGGAAATAAGAAATAGAGTTCGTCGCTGCCCATTTTTTACCGAGCAGTCGCACATAATTATTTTCAAAACTAGGGTCGTACTCTTTTTTGATGCCTGCGGCCGCTTGTAAAGCGGTCCAGGAAAATCGTAGATAGAGCCTTTGAAAAGGGAGATGGTTTAAGGTTACGAAGTTGGATAAGGTTAGGGGAAGGTTCGTTTGATTTACGTACTGTTCCAGTCTTCGAACAAGATCTTTTTTCCTGAGGGAAGTGGCCTTTTTAATATTGGCTAAGATGACCTCTTTTGCTTTTTTCTCTAGAACAATTGAGCAGCCTAAAGGGAGGTGCATAAAATCGTTTTCAATCTCTTTTTGGACTGAGGTGGTAGTTTTGCCAATCAGCGCTCGGAATTTGGATTCGAAATCGTAGTTCTCGTTCGCGTTGCCTACGAAATCAAGGACTGTGAGAGATTCTTTTCCGTCGTAGAGTCTGAGTCCTCTTCCTAATTGTTGAAGGAAGATCGTTAAACTTTCTGTAGGTCTTAAAAAGAGAACGGTATCTACCTGTGGAATATCCACGCCTTCGTTAAACATATCGACCACGAAGAGATAGTTGATTTCTTTGGTTTTAAACGCATTAAGAATTTCGATTCGGTCCTGTGAATTGCTAGAGGTAAGAACCCCTGCCTTCAGGCCCGCAATCTCAAATTTTTGCTGCATGAATTTGGCGTGTTCTACACTAATACAAAAGCCTAGAGCCGTTAAATCGTGTAGATCTTTACAATACTTGTTTAGGTTGTCAATGATGTCTCGAACCCTTTGGTCGTTGGAGGTATAGATTTTCGTTAACTCTACAGGATCGTATTTTCCTCGTACCCATTTAATATGCTCAAGATCGACAGAATCGGAAAGCGCAAAATATTGAAATGGGGTTAGAAGCTTGTTGTTAAGCGCATCAGGCAATCGAATTTCTGCGGCAATTTGATTGTCAAAATTGGATAATATGCTTTTTCCGTCAGCCCGCTCTGGCGTGGCGGTAAGACCTAAAAGGATTGTTGGTTGCATCCATTGCATGACTCTTTGATAGCTCGAGGCCTCCGCATGATGCACTTCATCAAACACGATGTAATCGTAATAGGTTGAGGAGAGCTCATTGTTTTTGATTTTGTTGGTGAGTGATTGAATGGTTGCAAACACATTTTCGTTGTAGATAGGCTGGTAGCCGTCTCCTAAAAGTTCTCCAAAATTCTGATCTTTCAAAATATTGCGAAACGTGTGCAGGGCTTGTCTTAAGATTTCAATTCGATGGGCTATAAACAGAAGCCGAGCGTTTGGGTTTTCCGATTTGAAGCGTTTGAAATCAAACGCAGAAATCATTGTTTTTCCCGTACCTGTAGCTGCGACCACAAGATTGCGATATCTTCCATGAGTTTGCCTTTCAACTTGCAGTTTGCTTAGTATTTCTTTCTGATAGTGATACGGCTTTAGATCAAAAAAATTAAGAACTTGAGAATCGATTCGTCCGATTTTGTTATGACTTAGTGTCTCGGATAGTTTTTCAAAATGCTTAGTTGGATCATAGGTTTCAAATTCAGGATTCTGCCAGTAGGTTTCAAAGGTTTTTTGAAACTTATCGATAATGTGTGGGATTTCCTTTGTGGTAATCTTTACATTCCACTCAAGACCGTCGGTCAAGGCCGATCTGGAGAAATTGGAAGAACCTATATACCCTGTATGGAAACCTGAATCACGATGAAATAAATAGGCTTTTGCATGGAGCCTTTCGTTTTGTGTATTGTACGAAACTTTGATTTCTGTATTAGGAAGTTGAGCAAGTTCTTGGATGGCTTTAGAATCCGTAGCGCCCATGTAGGTGGTCGTAATGACCCGTAGTTTGCCTCCGTTGGAAGTGAATTCCTTGAACGCCTCTTTCAAGATTACAATAGCTTTCCATTTAATGAATGAGACCAAAAGATCGACTCGATTCGAGGAGCGGATTTCTTTTTTTAGTTCCGTGTCTAAAGAGAGACCCAAGTTTCCTCCGGTAAAGAGTTCACTTTGGGTAAGTCGGGTCGTTGGGGTGATTTCTTTAAGGCGCAGATCTAGATTCGAATAATGAGAATCCATTTTATGGAAGACGGCCATTAGAATGCGACCGTTCCCGTCAATTAAATCGGGCTCAAAATTGTATTGAGAAATCTCACGATTAAGAAACTGGATTAATCGGTTGCTAATCTCAATCTGCTTTTCTAAAATGAGGTCCTTTTTGGCTACCTGCTGAAAAGCTCTCGAAATCACTTCTTGCAAATGGAAAGAGAGAGTCCGGATGGCTTCTTCTTTGTCAAGTTGCACTTCATTGAGATAGTACGTATCCTTTTGCAGAGAGTTTAATTTTTCGCGTAATGAGGCTGTAATTAGCGCTTCGTAGATTCCAGTGTTCATAAGGAGATTAGTTTTTTTACAATCGGTACATCCGCTTCTGCCCAATCATAACTTTCAAGTGTCTCTAAGCTTACCCATTCAACTTGGGCGTGCTCTAAAGGCTCTAAAGCTCCCGATTTTAGTGAGCACAGAAAGGGATAAAGAGTAATTTCAAAAGTGGGATAACGATGCTCTACGCTCGGTAGGGCTTGACCCACTTCTATAGT
The DNA here is from genome assembly GCF_054489265.1 of Chryseobacterium sp. A321. Taxonomy (NCBI): domain Bacteria; kingdom Pseudomonadati; phylum Bacteroidota; class Flavobacteriia; order Flavobacteriales; family Weeksellaceae; genus Chryseobacterium; species Chryseobacterium sp. A321. The sequence goes on from NZ_JBTMWZ010000001.1 coordinate 1,722,409, forward strand.
AAGACCTAATTCCTCTTGAATCTCTCTTTTTAGACATTCTTGTTTCGATTCGCCCTGTTCAATCTTGCCTCCCGGAAATTCCCATTTTAAAGGCAAAGTCATTGTGGAGGATCGTTGACAGATAAGGATTTTGTGATCGTGCTGTATTATGGCACAAGTAACGTGAATCATTAGGAGGCTTGGTATTCGTTTTTAAATCGGAAAGCTAAATATAATGAATTGTTTGGAATGGAACTCTCTGAAGTTTAAAAAATAGGATTCATTCGCATCTCGATGGGAAGGGCTTACGAACTTGGAGTTATAAGTAGGTTCATTTTATATTCCAATTTTCTGCGGTTGGTAATTGATTTTCATCAAATGCCATATTTGTAGAGAAAACATAGAGTGGGAAGACAGGGATTTATTACTTTTAGAAATCTTTTGTTCAATACCTAAGGAACTATGAAAAAACTACTTTTACTTCTAGCGCTCAATCTCTTTAGTATGGCGATATGCCAAACCCATAGATTCCTGTATGAGCTGAATATCAAAAAAAATGGCTTCGAAGAAAAGACAAACATGGCCCTAGATATTGACAAGGATTTCGTAAAATTTTACGATTATGAATTTGTGCTAAGGGATTCTATAAACAAGGTAACAGGAGAGAATTCCGAGGCTTATTCTGAAATCGATCAACGTTTGTATCGAAAAGCCGGCAGCTTTGAAAATAGGAATATGTTTCGCCAAGGCTACGATTATTACGCGATTTCCTCAAAGGATAAAATGGATTGGAAGATAGAAAACGAGCATAAAAAAGTGGACAACTTTGAGCTTCAGAAAGCCACTCTTACTTTTGGAGAAAGACAGTGGACGGCTTGGTTCTCTCCTGAAATTCCTTTTCAGGAAGGCCCCTATAAATTTCGGGGACTTCCAGGACTCATCTTTGAGGTTTACGATTCTGAGGACATTTTCCACTATTCGATGGTGAAGAGTGAAAATCTTGAGCAGTCCTACGACACCCATAATTTCCTAGAAACGCACTATGGAAAGAAACCCATCTCAATCACTCAAAAACAGTGGCATACCTTGAAGCTAGATCATTTCAATAACATTGTGGAAGTGCTTAATCGACTCCGAGAAAACGGTGTTTCCATTGCTACGAAAGACGAGCTTGCGACCAAAGAAGAGATAAATAAGAAAAGAAAATCCCTTCAGGATAATATCAAATCCTATTACCTGCCCATAGAAAAAGACAGGGCGATTCCTTACCCTTAGGGAAGCCGGCCCCTAGGAGCTAAGACTTTTTCTCTTTCTTAAGTTCTGCGATTTCTTTCTTCAAACTGAAAAACATTTCTTTAATGGAGCTTGCATCCAAAGACGAAGAGCCTAGCTCTTCCGTGTTGATGCTAGCGGCATATTGCCAGATTTCTAAAATCTCGGAATTTTTAATTTGATAGGGTTCGTAGAACTCATTGTCTGCCGCTACGCTAATGCCATTCGAGTCTCTCCCTTGGTAACGCTTGTAGGTAATTCCCTCATTTCTTGTAATGAAAATATAGGTTTTCCCTTTCGTTAATTCCTTAATCGATTCTACGTATTGCCCTACGATGTAGGTTCCTTCATTAAAAGGAGGCATTGAATCTCCCTCCACAGGGAAGGCTCGAAAGTTTCCGTTTCTTAAGAAGGGGAGTGAGATGGTTTGCAAACTCTCAATGTACTCAGGATCGGAGTACCCATTTAAATAGCCCATCGAGGCTCGGTGGGGAATGATTTCAATCTGCTTGTCTCCTCCGGAGTTCACCCGAATTGGAAGTACGATTCGGTTGTCCGGAAGAGAAAGAATCTTGTCAATGGGATATTTCTTCAAATCCACAGAAAGCAGCAAATCAATACTGATCTTATAGAATCGAGAGATCCGGATTAACAGTTCTAAAGGCGGTTCGGAGGCCGCATCCTCGTATTTGGCGTAACGTCCTCTTGTAATAAGAAGTTCGTCTGCGATGTTCTGCTGAGAGCGACTGAGTTGCCCTCTGAGATACCTGATGTTATCGGCAAAAATTGACATTGATATAAATTATATCAACAAATATACGAAAAATTGTTACAAATCGTGATAATTTTGACCCCATGAATCGAGCAATTGTACACATGGATTTGGACACGTTTTTCGTGTCCTGTGAAAGGCTTTCCAATTCAAAGCTTAACGGGGTTCCCGTTATTATTGGAGGGGGAGATCGGGGGGTCGTAGCTTCTTGTAGTTACGAGGCTCGGTACTTTGGGGTGCGCTCTGCTATGCCTATGAAAATGGCCTTGCGCCTTTGCCCAGAGGCAAAGGTGATAAAAGGCGATATGGAGTATTACTCTAAACTCTCGCACGAGGTTACGCAGGTGGTTCAAGAGAAGGTTCCTTTGATGGAAAAAGCCAGCATTGATGAATTTTACCTGGATCTCACGGGGATGGATCAGTTTTTTGGCTGTTACAAATGGTCACAACAGATTGCTCAATCTGTGACCCACGAGACAGGACTTCCTATTTCCTTTGCGCTCTCTACTAGTAAGACCGTTTCTAAGATTGGGACAGGAGAGTCCAAACCTCTAGGCTGTTTGGAGATTCAGGAGCCTAGCATTCGCCCTTTTTTAAATCCACTTTCCGTACGAAAAATCCCCATGGTGGGAGACGTGACCTTTCAGCTTTTGTCTCGAATTGGCATTCGAACCATTCAAACGCTCTCAGAGATGCCCGTCAGAGTACTTCAGCAAATGATTGGAAAAAACGGGATTGAACTCTGGAAAAAAGCAAACGGAATCGATCTCTCTCCCGTGGTTCCTTACGCCGAGAGAAAATCCATCTCGAAGGAGCATACCTTCACGAGCGATACCATTGATTTAATAGAAATTCGGCGACTGATCTCGGCCATGGCCGAGTCGCTTAGCTACCAACTGCGAAAAGAAAAATGGCTTACCTCTACGGTCGTGGTGAAGATTCGGTATTCCAATTTTGACACGCAGACGCGTCAGGTCAAAATTCCTTATACCTCGCTTGACCATTCCATTAGTCGGGTGGCTTTAGAGCTCTTTGAGAAGCTCTACACCCGACGTATGCGTTTACGCCTTATAGGACTTCGTTTAACCGATTTGGTGCACGGGACTTACCAAATGAATCTTTTTGAGGATTCAGAAGAGCTCATTAATCTCTACCAATCCATGGATGGGATTAAAAACCGCTTTGGAAAATCGGCCGTAGGAAGAGCCTCTGGATTCAAACTTAAATCCTAAATCGAAGGAGTATGTTTTTAAACTGTCATTCTTACCATAGCCTTCGCTACGGTACGCTTTCCATAGACCAGATTGTAGAAGAGGCCTTCTCGAAAGGCGTCTCTACCTTGGTGTTGACAGATATTAACACCGTCACAGGCATTTATGATTTCTACAAAGCTTGCAAGTCAAAAGGCATAAAGCCTCTAGCAGGAGTAGAGGTTCGAGAAAAAGACGATCTGTATTATCTTGTCATCGCAAAGCGTTTTGAAGGTCTTTCGGAGATAAATGAACTTCTCACTCGCCACCACTGTGAAAACGAACCCCTGAGCCCCTGGGCTCCTGAGTTTAAGGATTTGTATGTCGTGTATCCCTTAGCGCATTTTCCAAAGACCTTAAGGCCTAATGAGTTTATAGGGGTAAACCCCTCTGAGATTAACTTTTTACTCCGTCCTGATCTACGCGCGTTTTTTGAGCGTATGGTGGTCCTTCATCCGGTCACGTTTCGCACGAAAAAAGAGTACAATCTTCACCGGATTCTTCGAGCCATTGAGCACAATGTGCTGCTTTCCAAATTAGAACCCCACCAGTTTTGTCAGTCCACAGACTGTTTTGTTTCGCCCCAGGAGTTAGAAGCTCAGTTTAGCCGTTATCCCCAAATCATAGAGAACACAAAACGAATTTTAACCCAAGCAAAATTTGAATTTGAATTCTCTCTGCCGAGAAATAAAAAATTCTTCACCCGCAGTCGAGAAAGCGACCAAACGCTTTTAACTCGACTCGCTTACCTAGGGTTCAAAAGGCGGTATGGAGTAAATCATCAGGAGGCAAAAGCGAGAATTGAGAGGGAACTCAAAGTCATTCACGAACTTAATTTTAGTGGCTATTTTTTAATCACTTGGGACATTATTCGCTACAGCAACTCCAAAGGCTTTATGCACGTAGGAAGAGGCTCGGGAGCGAACTCTATTGTGGCGTACTGCCTAGGCATTACAGACATTTGTCCCCTGGAGCTCAATTTGTATTTTGAACGGTTCTTGAACGAAAACCGCAAAAGTCCGCCTGATTTTGATATCGATTGGTCTTGGCAGGATCGAGATACAATCTTAGAGTATATTTTCCAGCGATACGGCAAAAACCATGTGGCTTTCTGTGGAACCAATGTGGAATTTAAATACCGCTCCATTTTTAGAGAAGTCGGAAAGGTTTTTGGTCTTCCCAAGGACGATTTGGATTTACTGGCCAAAAACCCCATGCTGACCCACGAGAAAAGTAAGGTGGTTAGCACGGTGCAAAAATACGGAATGCTCCTAGAGAAATTCCCCAACCAGCGCAGCATGCACAGTTGTGGAATTTTAATCTCAGAGGAGCCCTTAACCAATTACACCGCGCTTGAAATGCCTCCCAAAGGATTTCCAATTATTCAGTTTGACATGCATGTGGCAGAGGAAATTGGGTTTGAGAAATTCGATATTCTTTCTCAAAGAGGCCTTGGAACCATCCATGACACGGTGCAGATGATAGAGAAGAACCAAGGAATTAGGGTGGACATTAAAGACACTCGACTCTCTAAGGACACTCCACAAACCAATGCTTTTTTAAGTCTCGGAAAAACCATTGGCTGCTTTTACATTGAGAGCCCTGCGATGCGGGGGCTTCTTCGAAGGCTTAAATGCGACAACTACAAAACGCTTGTAGCGGCTTCCTCAATTATTCGACCTGGAGTGGCTAAAAGTGGCATGATGCGAGAGTTTATCTTTCGCCATAACCATCCCGATCGCTTTGAATACTTTCACAAAGTCTTTGAAGAGCAGCTGGGAGACACCTACGGGATTATGGTCTATCAGGAAGACGTGATTAAAATTGCTCTTCATTTTGGCGGGCTCAGTGCTGCGGATGGCGACATCTTGCGCCGGGCGATGAGCGGCAAGGGCCGCTCTTTAGCGGCATTAAAGAAAGTGAAAGATCATTTCTTTGAGTCCTGCAAGAAAAAAGGACATCCCGAGCCGCTCTCGCAAGAGGTCTACCGCCAGATTGAATCCTTTGCGGGGTATAGCTTTTGCAAGGCGCACTCGGCTTCCTACGCAGTAGAGAGCTATCAGAGTCTCTATCTGAAAGTACATTACCCGATTGAGTTTATGGTCTGCGCCATTAACAACCAGGGAGGATTTTACCGAACGGAAGTCTATGTTCACGAATGCCGAATGGCCGGAGCTCACATTCACAATCCCTGCGTGAACAAAAGCCTCTATAAGACCACCCTTTATGGAAAAGAGGTCTACCTAGGCTTTATGCATCTTCAGAAACTAGAGGTGAAACTAGCGAGTCTTCTGATTTTAGAGAGGGAGAAGAACGGAGACTATCTTTCCTTAGAAGATTTTGTAAGACGGGTTCCCGTAGGAATTGAAACCTTGCAGATTCTTATTTTCATTGGCGCCTTTCGCTTTACAGGGAAGGCGAAAAATGAACTTTTGATTGAAGCTAGACTTTTGCTGATTCACTTTAAACCCGAATACAGAGGGCCGAGTCTTTTAGAAGAGCCGATAGAGCCTTACACGCTTCCTTCGTTAGAGAGAACGGATTTTGAAGATGCGTTTGATGAGATTGAACTCCTGGATTTCCCAGTGTCTTGTAGTATTTTTGATTTGCTTCAAACCTCTTACCGTGGAAAAGTAAAAGCCAAGGATCTTTTGGATCACCACAAAACGGAGGTAAAGATGCTCGCGTATCTTATTTCCAGAAAGCATGTACCCACTAAGAAAGGCACGATGTATTTCGGTACCTGGATTGACTCGAACGGGGATTATTTTGATACGGCGCATTTTCCGGATACCCTGAGTCAATATCCCTTTTTAGGAGGTGGGGTCTATCTTCTACTGGGGCGAGTCGAGGTAGAGTATCACTTTCCCACCGTAACGGTTTTCAAGATGGCCAAGATGCCTTTTATTGCAGACCCTCGGTATGCGTACGACAAAGAAAAGTCGAGAGAGACCGAAAAACAATTGAAAGAAGATGTAAGTCCCACGTGGAGAAAACCTTATCCGAGTGAAAAAGACATTGGACTGCCTCGAACTCAAATGAAAAGCGAGTAGGGGCAAAGGCGAGTTAATCCCCATCTCAAAATCAAATATTTCTCTGAAACCAAGCCATGTAGCGAAAGTGTCGTTAATTTTTTGTACCTTTGCAGATAAATTACAAAGCGACGGTTACTTTATGCTTTTACCGAGGAGTAAATCTTAATAGCCACTTTTCAGTTTTCAAATTTTTAGCTGCAACTTTTTAATTTAAACTTTAAGAGAACTTAAAGTACAGTTTGTGCAAATGTGCAAACTATAAACAGCTCTCTACTTCAATGAAACAAAATACAATATAATATATGTCAGATTCTTTCTCTAAAAAGGAAAATTTAAAAAAGAAATTACAGAAACAAAAAGAAAAAGCACTCAAGCGTGAGGAGCGTAAAACTCAAAACAACAAAGGAAAAGAGCTTGACGACATGCTTCTTTATGTCGATGAGTTTGGTCAATTAACCTCTACACCGCCGAGCCAGCAAGAAAAAATCGAAGTATCTCTAGAGGATATTCAACTAGGAGCGGCTCCAATTGAAGCGGAAGATCCAATCAAAACAGGAATTGTTACTTTCTTAAGTGACAAGGGTTATGGTTTTATCACGGAAAATGATACGAAAGAAAACATTTTCTTCCACTTGAACAACGTGGAAGGAGAGCTTAAAAAAGGAAACAAAGTACGCTTTGAAAAAGAACGTTCACCAAAAGGATATTCTGCCTTAAACATCACGATTGTTAAGCAATAATTAAAAGGGTAGGGATCTACCGCTTTATAAAACTATATAAGCCTCATTCGAGGCTTTTTTTAGCTCCCTACTTGAAAAAAATCATCCATCCACCAGCAGAGCCTTCGAACCCCGTACTCTAAAACTAGCTTTTAGTTCACTTCTTGCTCCTTAATGTTTTCAGGTAAAATTGAATTTTCAAATTTTGGGTTCTCAAATTTGTAAATGCTTATTTCGCCTGATTCTTCATAGTAGGCATATTTGATTTCGGATAAGTACTCAATTCCCTGCTGCCGAAGAAGCATGTAGACTTCGTTTTCATCAATGTCGTCTAGCTTAAAATTCTCTTTCAAGAGCTGACCGTTTTCTACCAATTTGGTCACTTTGGGGTGAGTGAATTTTCTGACCGGTTCGTATTTGATTTCAATCGAAACGTAAATTTTTTGAAAAAGCGCAATGAGCGTAATGACCGAAAGGGAGACCGCTAAAGGAATGGAAGGATAAAAGGTGGCATCCCCCACAGAACTTCCCATTGCGACAATGAGTAGGATATCCGTACTCCCAATACCACCCACCACACGCTTTCCAATCCATCGAATCATTAAAATGGTATAGGTCATAATGACAAACACTCTCAAAATGATTTCGAGATAAATCTGGATTCCAAAATCTCCAAAAAACATTTTTTCAAGATCAAAAGTGTATTCGCTAGCTTCTATCATACTTTGTGTTTTTATTTAATTCAACGGGTAATTCTAACCCTTTGGGCTTAGGTTTTCTAAGGCATCCAATAGATCGATTCCTTCTCCGAGTACAGGTTTAAACAGATCTCCCTTCTTTTTAATTCTCTCAAGTGCGCTGTGAATCGTAAAATCGGTAGGGCTTAATCCTGATTTTACTTCGTTCCAATTGAGGGGCATAGACACAGGCGCATGGGGTTTAGGACGAACACTATAGACGCTAGCCAAAGTCTGTCCGAATCGGTTCTGCAAGTAGTCTAAATAGATTTTTTCTTTGCCTCGTTTTTTCAAATTTCTTTCTAGTGTGGTGAGCTCGGGGAGGAGCTGATTTACTTTCTGCATCAGGATATGGGCGAAGTTTTTCACTTGTTCAAACGAGTACTTTGCTTCCATGGGCAAATAGATGTGAATGCCCGAACTTCCTGAGGTTTTAGCGTAGCCTTTCACCTTCGAAAGATCAAGCACTTCTTTTACCGCCATGGCGGTTTCAATCACATGCTCGAACGTATTGTTCTCGGAGGGATCTAGATCCAGTGCTAACCACGTAGGGGTATGCAAATGATCCACAGTCGAATTCCAAGGATTTAAATCAATGCATCCTAAATTGTTTAGATAGGCTAAGTCTTCTTTTGTGTTGCCTATCAGATACAGATTGTCCTTATCGTTAGACTCAGATAAAATAGAGACCTTGTCCATCCATGTGGGCGCCTCCTTTCCCGCATCTTTATGGTAAAAGTTTAATTCTTCGATGCCATTTGGAAATCGGTTGAGCGATTGAGGCCTATGCTTTAAATGAGGTAAAATGTACTCCGCTACCGATTGGTAATACGCAATCAAATCGCCTTTGGTAATGCCACTTTCGGGGAAATAGACTTTCTTTTGATTGGTAAGTTTTACTTCTCTCTTTGATTTCGTTCCTTCCAAGAGTTTACTTGTCCTTGCATTCGAATCCTCAAATTCTTCTAAATCTTCAAGATCCTTGTCCGCTCGGATGCCTAAGTAAACCGGATGACGGAAGATTCCCTTCTTCGTTTTTTCTGTGAATTTAATCTCGCAAATAAGTTCGGGGCGAAGCCAAGTAGGTTTGCCATTGGTTTTCGGTACTTCTTCAAAAGGACACTCGTCCGTTTCAAGCGGTCTAAAGACTTCCCTTAAATTCTTTAACGTGTCGTCTTTAAACCCCGTACCTACGTGACCACAAAAGCAAAGCGCTCCTTTCTCATAAATCCCCATTATCAAGGAACCAAAATAGGAGCGTCCTGCTTTAGGCTCTGTATAGCCACAAATGAGGACTTCCTGTGTTTTGTGAAATTTGATTTTAAGCCAGTCTTCTGTACGAATGCCTTCTAGGTATAGGCTGTCCATTTTCTTGGCAATCATTCCTTCGAGTCCCAGGGTCTCTACTTGCTTAAAAAAATCTTTGCCTTTTTCTTCTACATGATCGCAGTATTTAACCACCTCATTTTCAATCAGGGCTTCTTTTAAAAGTTCCTTTCTCTCGATAAGAGAAAGCTTCTGCGTAGAATGTCCGTTGAGCCAAAGCAAATCAAATACTTGATAGCTAAGGGCGAGTTTCGAGTTTTGAACTTTGTTTTGAAGGAGTTGAAACTCCGGTTTGCCCTCCGCATTGAAAGCCACAATCTCCCCGTCCAAAACCATAGGGTATTTTTGATCTTCTAATGCCTTGACTATTTTTTCAAAGGACGCTGCGTAGGAGATTCCATTGCGCGAATAGAGTTTTATTTTGTCTTCTCGTAAATCGGCAATCCCACGGTATCCATCCCATTTGATTTCAAAAAGCCATTTTTTATCATCGAAGGCACGCTCACCTGTTTCTGCAAGCATGGGGGAAATATAACTAGAGAATCTTTCGCTAGCGGTAAAAACAGAACTAAAGTTCTTAACGGGCGTTTTTTTTTGAACCTTGCTCGCTTTTCCTGTGCTCGCTCGATTCAATTCTCGCTCGCTCACTTTCGAGTCCTTCGCTGCAAAATCTTCTGCATTATATCCCTGGGTGGCAAACGTATCGTTATGCTTAATTAAGAGCCAGGCATTTCCTTCTTTTGAATTTTTAATTTTCACAAGGGCAAATTCCCCTTTCAATTTCTGTCCGTGCAAATTTATCTTTATGGATCCGGATTGCAGTTCTTCAAGTAGTGAGGCCTCCTTGCTTTTTCCTTTCTTCGTATTTAAAGGCTCATAGGTTCCAGAGTCCCAAATTTCCACTTCGCCAGCGCCGTAGTTTCCTTTCGGAATCGATCCTTCAAAATCCTTGTAACTGTAGGGATGGTCTTCCGTTTGCATCGCTAGCCTTTTGTCCTGTGGATCTAAGGAAGGGCCTTTAGGAATAGCCCAACTCTTTAGAACGCCCTGCATTTCTAAGCGAAAATCATAATGCAAGCGGGAGGCAGAATGCCTTTGGATGACAAAAATAAGGGAGTCGTCCTTCTTTCCCTTACCGCCCTTAGGTTCGGAGGTCTGAGAGAAATTTCGCTTTTTATGATATTCTTCTAAAGGCATATTCTAGGAGGCTTTGCTGTCTTTGGATCCTTTTAAACTGGCTTTTAGTTGCGCCATTAAATCGACCACTTTTCCGGTTTCTTCTTTCTTCTCGGTCACTACTTTCGATGATTTTCCTTTTGCTTTCTTCTTGATGATTTTCATCAAATCCAAAGAGTAGTTGTCCTTAAATTCAGAGGGGTCAAATTTGGCTGAAGTTTGTTTGATTAAAGAAATGGCCATCTTTAATTCGGCGGCTTTTGGAGCTTTGTCTTTTGGGATTTTGAGTTCTTTGTAGTCTCTGATTTCCTGAGCGAATCGAAGACGATTCACGATTAATATCTTTCCTTCATACACACGGATCATACCAAAGATTTCTTTCTCCCGCATCACGAAAGTTCCAACCCCCGCCATTTTGGTTTTTAATAACGCCTGGACCAAAAGATTATAAACATTCTCTGCATTTTTTTGAGGCTCTAAAAAATAGGGGACTTCAAAGAGTACAGAATCGATTTCTTCTTCTTTCACAAATTTTTCAATGGCAAACGTTTTGGTCTTTTCTGGATTTGCAGCTGCAAAATCTTCCTCATCTAAAATCACATAGGAATCTTTAATCAAAAATCCTTTCGTGATGTCTTTCCATTTTACTTCTTTTCCTGTATTTTCGTTAACCCGCTTGAATTTAATGTTTGAATGATCTGTTTTGTCGAGCATATCTAAATCCAGCGTGCTGTCTTCTACTGCAGAATACATTTTTATGGGTATGTTTACTAACCCAAAGCCAATGGCACCGTTCCAAATTGATTTCATACTTTTTGCTTTATGTAAATTTAGTAAAATGCTTTGATACAGGATCCTGCGCTTAAAATATGTATCGGCAAAAGACCCTTTCTATCCGCATAGTCACTTTCTTATTACCCTTTTAAGTCAAGCCTTTTTGTTTTATCTACTTTAAACCCCACAAGGAAAGGGATTCAAATTTCGATTTGTCGTTCCATTTCTAGTACTTAAAACGTAAAAAGGGTAGAGCTTTGTTATTTCCTTAATACTTCCTACAACAAACGGGCCTTTTGCTTTATAAAAATACCTATTTGTAGGTATTTTATTGAGAATGTGAAAACTATACATTTGAATGTTTATTTAAGGCAGGGCTTTTCTTATATCCTGACGTCAGGGAGCTAAGTCCAAATTTCTAACGATTTAAAATTTAAACTATGTTAAAGATGCTATTTAATTTTGCACTGGCTTTTGTTGTATTGCAAAGTGCAGAACGTTGTGATTTTGCCGACTGGCTAGGTGAAGATTTTGCCGAGGGTGTGGAACAAGAGAAAGTGGACAATTCCACCTACACTTACAGATATAAGTGCGCGGTTGGAAGTGAGAATTCCGTTGAAATTCCAAATCGACTCTCCGCCACTTGTAAGAAGAACTGGGAGTTTTTTGCTAGAACCTACGGTTGTAACGAAGCCGACGATTTCGCAAAAGCCAACTCTCTAAAAGCTCAGTGTCCATGAGAACTTTAACGATTTTGATATTCTCTTTTCTACTAGGAATGGGTCAAATCCATGCGCAAGCCAGTCTCTCGAAAGGAACCTTTTCTATGGAGGGAGGGAATTACGTCTTAGATGCTGAATTGAAAGGCGGTAAACTTATCGTTTACGAACCCAATCGAACGACTCCCTATACACTACTTGCTGGCAATAAATACCAGTACTATCACGATAAATTTCAAAAGACGTATTACGTAGAAATTGTCGATCCTAATACTTTGCATTTTACCTCTTCTAATACCCAGGATACCTCCGTACTAAAACGGATGAATGCAACGGCTATAGTCACTTCAGGGGATGAGCATGATAAGTACATGGCGATCGCAGAAAAGTACCAAGCGTTGGCTGCAAATAAATCGGACGACGATCCAGAAGTGCAGGCTTACACATTTTGTGCAGCAAGTGCCCTTAGTGCAGCGATGAAAACTGAAAAAGAATTTCATGAATACGCACGACAGGCTGCCACAGTTTTAAAACAAATACTGGTCAATCCCAATAAGAACCCTTGTACGGATGCGATTCCCGATTTGGTATGGAAAAAAGCTGCCCTTTAGGCAGCATACAAAGTACTTAGTTTTTCAAACTAAATTTGGTGGTTTTGAAGCAGTCTGTGGTGGGCTGCTTCTTCTTTTTTGAACTAATTTTAACTGCAATGAGAGAGCGCATTTGGTTCAAAAGGGATGAGCATTACTTTTGAAATGGAAAAAAGCGAATAAATTTTAATAAATAGCTATGATAACATTTACGATACGAGCACATTTTGCGTCAAAGCATTCGGTACTCAGGCTCAGTAGACCTAAGGGGTTAACGAATTCGCACTCTCAATTCTTTTTTCCTGAGGGGTAGGATAATACTTCTTTTTAAGCCATAGGCTTACTCTCACTAGGGCGATTAGTACAGGAACTTCTACCAAAGGTCCAATGACCCCTACAAAAGCTTGTGGGGAATGGATTCCGAAGACGGCGATTGCAACTGCAATGGCTAATTCGAAATTGTTTCCCGTAGCCGTAAAGGCAATCGACGCATTTTTATCGTACGGAAGCCCAAGGGATTTGTTAACCCAGAAGCTTACGAAAAACATGAGTACAAAGTAGAGAATTAAAGGGGTGGCTACCTTAAGCACATCCATTGGCAATTCTACTATTTTGTCTCCTTTGAGACTAAACATGAGTACAATGGTAAAAAGCAGTGCATACAAGGTTAGAGGCGATATTTTCGGGATGAATTTCCGTTTGTACCATTCAATACCTTTGGTCTTAACAAGAATATAGCGACTTACAAACCCTGCTACAAAAGGAATTCCTAAATAGATGAGTACACTCTGCGTAACCTCTCTCATCGAAACGCTCACCTCGAATGTCCCTAAACCAAGCTTGCCAGGTAGTATGTTTATAAACAACCATACTAAAAAGCTGTAGGTAAACACTTGGAAAATACTGTTTAAGGCAATTAAGAGCGCCGCGTATTCACGATTGCCCTTTGCTAAATCATTCCAAACAATCACCATCGCGATGCATCTGGCTAGTCCAATGAGGATAAGACCTATCATATAATCCGGTTCGTCTCTCAAGAAAAGGACCGCAAGGGCAAACATCAAAATAGGTCCTACAATCCAGTTAAGAAGTAGAGAAATGCTAATCGTTCTTTTATCCTTTAATGCCATGGGCAGTAGGGAATAATCTACCTTAGCCAGGGGTGGATACATCATAAGGATTAGTCCAATGGCTAGGGGAAGGTTGGTGGTCCCAACCGATAAAGAATCCGTGATTTGAGAAACGGCAGGAAAAAAGTGACCGATTCCAATACCGATCCCCATCGCAAGAAAGATCCAGAGTGTAAGGTAGCGGTCTAAAAATTTTAATTTAGGTTGCATTCGCTATTTAATTTTTGAAAAGACATAAAACATTTCACTTGCGATCTGCAAACTTCTATCGGCGTAGACTTGCGATTGCTCTGGAGTTGAATCCGAAATTTTAGGATCTTCAAAGGGAATCCCAATCCTTTTTTCTGCCCCTGCAATAAAGGGACATGCCTCTTCTGCCTGTGAACAGGTAAGGATCGCTGCAAAGGAGGAAGTCGGATTAAACGCACTGTCGTACTTTTTAGAAAACCCCAGGATAGGCAAGGAATTGGCCTCAAATTTTATCGCGTAAACAGGGTTACTGCCTTCCCCAATTTTAAAAGCATCGAAGCCTTGGTTTAAAAGGGTTTCTGCTACTTTCGGATATAAGGCCGTTTCTTCTGTGCCTCCGGAATAGCAGGCCACTTTTTCAATTTTGAAGTGTGCGGCCGCGGCTTGCGCCCAAACTTGCGCCAAATGGCTTCTTCGGGAATTGTGAGTGCAAATGAAATTTAAGTTTATTTCCTTTTTCTCATCTGTTTTTTCCTGAATGAAATCAATCAGAGGTTGCAATTTAGTTCTGCGCTCCGCGCTGCTGAGCTGCTCAAATTGCAGCTGCTGGATTGTCTTTTCTAAGTTTGTGTTCATGGGAATAGGGTGGATTAACAGCAGCCTGAATTGGGTGAGCAGCTGGAGGTTGTATTCACGGTAAGTTCAGATAAATTTTTGCGTACTTTCTCCGTCGGGATTCCACAAGCCTCCTGAGCAAGGCATGCGGTTAATTTGTTTTTCAAAATGAAGGTATTGCCATCGAAATCTAAATCGTATTTTCCGATCGTACCGTCTTGGTATTCAACTTCAATCTCGGAATCTTCAATACCTAATTTTTCTTCTGACAAATTAATGATGCTTAGCAGCTTGCCCGGTTTTAAAAGATGCTCAAAATCATCTGCATTCCACAGCTGAAAGTTGATCGTTTTCTCCTTTCTAATGACGCCACCACAGTCAATGAAGTTCTTTTGAATTTGTCCTACTTCCGTGACGTGAAAATGCTCAGGAACGAAGGTTCCATTTTCTAATTTGAATTGCACATTCTCTAAAGTGGGTAAAATGGCTTTGATTTCAGATAGTTTCATGATAATTTAAATTTCTGTTTAATAAAAGATAATTGAAGGGCTACTTTTTTATATCAAGAGGTCATTGAGAGTATAGTGGATGAATTGGAATCTAACAACACGCATCCACATCGACGTTTTGGTCGAAGAATCCATTGATTTGCGCCTGAAACTTTTTCCAAACTTTTTCGTCGATACAATAACAGACCGATTTCCCCTCTACAGAGCCTTTTATGATTCCTATGTTTTTTAATTCTTTTAAATGCTGTGAAATTGTAGCTTGAGCTAAACCCAGTTCATCGACCAAGTCATTGCAAATACAAGCTTTTTGATTGATGATATACTGTAGGATGGCGATCCTTCCCGGATGAGCCAAGACCTTGAGTAGAGTGGCGAGCTTGTTTTGCTCTTCCGTATATAGATCTGTTTTCGTAATTCCCATTGTATGTATTTTGATATTGCAATATTACGATGATAATTGAAATAACAAAAGAAATTTTTACATTTTTTACGGATTGAGATTAATGTAGCCAAAAGGGGCTAATTAGAAAAATCCAGTTTCTTTGTTGATTAAAGTCTTTGAATTATATATCCTTAGTGATGATATTCAAAACTTAAAGATAGTAAAAACAACGATTTACAAAATGGTTCTTAGAAATAATAAAAAAAAGTAACCGCTATTGGAAGCCATATCTAAGAAATGAACTGAAGGCAGTGCCTTGCAACTTATATCTACTAGTCGATTATAGGTAGGGAGCCTTACGATCTTAAAATCTTTTCCATTGCCTTCCCTTTAGCCAATTCATCGATTAGTTTATCCAAATAGCGAATTTCTCTAGTTAGCTTTTCCTGAATTTCCTCCACGCGGTATCCACAAATCATACCTGTAATTTTTGAAGCATTCGGGTGGATTTCTGCTTTAGAAAAGAATTCCTCAAAACTGGTTTTATTCTCAAGATGAACCTGCAGAGTTTTCTTATCAAAGCCAGTCAGCCAAAAGATAATCTCATCTACTTCAGCCTGCGTGCGTCCTTTCTTCTCCGCTTTTTGAATGTAATGCGGGTAGACCACTGCAAAAGGCATTTTGTAAATTTTTTCTTTGTTTTTCTCGTGCATTGTACGCTAGGTTAGTTGGTATATGTATTCTTCAATCTCTTCTTGTCGTGCACTGGCAAACCCTTTGTCTCTTCCAATTTGCACAAAACCTGCCTTTTCTACTGAATCCGTACCAATAAGTCTTTGGAGGGTCTGGATCAAGACAATAGACATGAAAAAAACCAGAGCAAAGCAAGAAATTTATAGCACTAAAAAAGGACAGTATGTTTGACAGTCCTGGTGTTTTTATTGAAGAATAATATACGGATTGATGTTTAGTTTTTTATGTAGATTCTTGGCAACCTGTAAGGTAGGTTCACTTTTTCCCGAAAGATATTCGCTGACTCTGGAAGCACTTACACCAATAAGGTCTGCCAATTTTGCCTGTGTAATATCCATTTCGTACATACGGAGTTTGATAACGTCATTTAAAGACGGTGGTTCAATCGAGTAATGTTCGGTTTCGTATTCTTCCACCAAATCAGTCAAAAGGTCAAGCTCCATATAATCCGGATCCGTTGGAGGTGTCTCATCATCTACAATGTCAATCAATACGTCTATTTTTTTTAGAAGCATCTTGTACTGGGATTCTGATTTTATCCGTACCATATTATTTTTTTTTAAATCGTTTTACAATCAATTTTATCATATTCTTTATGTGTTCCGATAAACCTTATGTACATCATTTGTGGGGTAAAAAGAATTTTGACAACCATTCGGAAATCATTTCCCTTAATGTTAAAAACATACCTTTTGTTCCCGACATAATCTACACTGTTCACATCTTTTTTAATATCATTCAATCCTTTCCATTGAGCTGATTTGCTTGTTTTATACCAACTTTCCAATGCGGTTTTGGAAGTAGGATGAAGATGATAAAAATCCCTAATTGTTTTAATAGCAACAATCCTCATATAAAGAATTTATACAGCAAAGTTAAAAATTAAATTCCAATATATAGAATTAAGTTATAAAAATCAAAATAATATGAAAACATTTTCATTTCTAATATCACTAACAGGGATTCTTTTGATATGTGATCAGTAGAGTAGTAGACGGGGTTAAAAGTATAAATTTATAGGATTTCCAAGCGAAGGAAGCAAAAACTGATGGCTTCTTTTTCTATGCAGGTGCAAGCGTATACTTTGCTTGTTCTAAAATACAAAGCCCATGGCGCGAACGTCTTCGTTCTTTCTTAGGGCAGCAAAATACAGGGTCTGCTCTGCACCTTGCTCAGTTGAGGGAATATTTTCCAAAGCAAATCGAGCGGGTTTTTCTTCAAAAGAAAAATTATAGACTTTGAGCTTCGTCTGATAGGTTTCAAAATTCGCAGTGATGGCGATAAGTTCAAGGCTCTCATATTTTGAAAGAGAGGGGAGAAGAAGGGAGGTTTCAAAAAGATCTTTTGAAATCTTTAGGGATCCCTTAGGTCGAGGCATCTTTCCAAACTCAAACTCTCGTAACATTGTCTTACCTAGTTCCGTTTTCAGACCTCGGTAAACGCGCCGATCTCCTTTCGGAGTTAGAGCATCTAGATCTTTGATGAGGGTCATTACCTTTGCAAATTTTTGATATAGATATTTGTCCTCAGCAAAGGCCATATAGTCCCTAAGGGCTTCTCTTATCATTTTTCCAGACTTGGAACAATGTCCAAATTCAGAACTGTTCTGGCGAACCGCTGCATAGCTTTCCTTTTCTTCGTAGGAGGTTTTGTTAAATCCACTTTTACGACGAACCACATTTACGCCATTGAGTTGGTAGTAAACCAAATCTCCAATAGCGCCCTGGATTTCGATGGAACTTTTGTATTTCGCCATAAATGAATTTGCAAAAGAATTCAAATGTATAGATATTTTTAATTTTGACCTAATTATAGTATAGTTAATTTATAGTTGTAGTATAATCTATATTTCAATATATTTTCTATATTTGTAGAGAAAAGAGACTGGAATTTTGCTGCTCCTTTTTTAATTAAAAACCTTTCTGTGATGAATACACTCTTGCAAGCTCCAAAAGAAAACCTACTTAAATCCTTTGTTGGACTTACCCTAATAGCTTCTGTGGCTATTTCGTGTGGTACTTCTTCTCGCGCCGTGGGTCATAATCCGGTAGAGCGAGAGATACCTACGAAAACGGTAGAAAGGTCGAGTGGTCTGAGGCATTTAGAATCAAAATATGCCGGAAAGAATTCTTCTCAGGTAGAGGATCTACTGAAAGATGCGCATAAATACCTCGGAGCTCCCTACAAATACGGAGGGGATACGTCCTCAGGCTTTGATTGTTCGGGCTTCACTCTAGTCGTTTTTGAACAGAATGAATACAAATTGCCAAGACGCTCTTCGGATCAGGCCCTCACTGGAGATCCCATTGAGATTACCCAGGTGAAACCTGGAGATCTATTGTTTTTTGCTACAGGCGGAGGCTCAAGAGTTTCCCACGTAGGCATCGTGCACGATATTGGTGGCGATGGAGAAGTGAAGTTTATTCATGCTTCTACTTCAAAAGGAGTTATTATTTCCTCTCTAAACGAGACGTATTGGAACAAAGCCTACTTGCACGCTCAAAAAGTGCTTTAGAAATCTATACTTTCAATTACTTCCTACTTATTTCCAATTGAATTTGATCCTTTTTCAAGAAATGAAGAGGCAAGGTTTTTTAATCACAGCTTCTTTCCCTATTTTTGTTCTCAATTAATTACTTAATTTAAAATGAGTTTACAAGAAAGAATCGAATCGATCTGGGATAACCGCGATTTGTTGCAACAAGAAGAGAGTAAGGCGCTAATTAGAGAAGTGATTTCTTTATTAGACAAAGGTGAACTTCGTGTCGCAGAACCTACGGAAAAAGGATGGCAGGTGAATGAATGGGTGAAAAAAGCAGTTGTAATGTATTTCCCGATTCAAACCATGGAAACGATTGAAGTGGGACCTTTTGAATTCCACGATAAAATTCCACTCAAAAAAAATTACGCAGCAAAAGGGGTGAGAGTCGTTCCTCATGCAATTGCTAGAGAAGGAGCTTATGTAGCCTCTGGAGTCATTATGATGCCTTCTTATATTAACATTGGTGCGTATGTAGATTCCGGAACCATGGTCGATACTTGGGCAACGGTAGGAAGCTGCGCACAGATTGGTAAAAACGTACACCTAAGTGGTGGTGTGGGAATTGGAGGCGTTCTTGAACCGCTTCAAGCTGCACCTGTTATCATTGAAGACGATTGTTTCGTAGGATCTCGCTGCATCGTCGTGGAAGGAGTTCACGTAGAGAGGGAAGCGGTTTTAGGAGCCAATGTGGTTCTAACGGCCTCTACCAAAATTATTGACGTAACCGGAGACGATCCCGTCGAGTATAAAGGACGAATTCCTGCACGTTCGGTTGTAATTCCAGGAAGTTACACCAAAACATTTGAAGCGGGAGATTACCACGTGCCTTGTGCACTTATTATTGGCCAGAGAAAAGAATCAACCGATAAGAAGACTTCGCTTAACGACGCTTTAAGAGAAAACAACGTGTCTGTTTAACAGACCCAAGCTTATAGAGTAAAGTGGGTGCTTTTCTTGAAAGTATCCACTTTTTTTTACGTTATTTGTGGACTAATTCTATTTTGTTCGAAAGAAAATGAAAATTGCCTACGACGCGAAACGATTTTTTCATAACGCTTCCGGTCTTGGAAACTATTCTCGAGATCTCATCCGAATTCTTGCCCGTACGCCCAAGGAAAATCGCTATCTCTTGTATGGTAAATCCATTTCCGCACGAGGAGCGGAAATTCTTGGTAACTCCAAAGTAGAATTTAGATCCATTGGAAACGGAAAGCTCGCAAGGCTATTTCTGATGGGCAAATTAGCCCAGAGAGAAAAAGCGGATCTCTTCCATGGACTTTCTGGAGAACTCCCGATTCGATGGGAGAAGGAGCCCATCAAAAAGGTGGTGACCATACACGATCTTATCTTTCTAAAATTCCCTCAGTATTATTCCTTCTTCGATCGAAAAATCCATTATTGGAAATTTAAAAAAGCAGCAGAGCAGGCCGATTTAATCATTGCGATCTCCAACCAAACCAAAACGGATATTCTTTCTTATCTACCGGTGGATTCCCAAAAAGTACGGGTGGTCTATCAAGGATGCCACAAGGCATTCAAATGTGATATCCCACTACAGATTCTAGATAGCATTCAAGAAAAATACAAGCTACCTAGAGAGTTTCTACTGAGCGTAGGAACGATTGAAGAGCGAAAGAACCTTTTAGGTGTCATCGAGGCCCTTAAAGAACTTAAAGAAATCGAGATACCGCTTATCGTGGTAGGAAAACCCACTGCGTACCAAAAAAAGGTTCAAAAAGCGATAAAGCGTTATGGACTAGAAGACAGGGTTCATTTTCTAACGGGCGTAACCATGGAGGATTTAGCCTGTATTTATCGTCTCGCAAGCGTGTTTGTGTATCCAAGTTTTTATGAAGGGTTTGGCATTCCTGTCATCGAAGCCCTCTATAGCGGAACCCCCGTGATCACAAGCAACAACAGTTGTCTACAAGAGGCCGGAGGCCCTCATTCTCTTTATGTAGACCCGTACAGCAGCAAAGACATTGCAGCCAAGCTTCGCTATTTGTGGAGTCTGGAATCGGAAAGGAAATTGCGAGCAGAAAAAGGATTGGAATATGTTCAAAAGTTCTGTGATGAGACCATTGCTTCTCAAATGTTCGAGGTCTATCAGGAAGTTCTTGAGTCCTAAGGAAGGTCTTGCGTTTTGCTCTTTGCATTCGCTAAAATAGACTTCGCTACTCGAGCCCCTGAACTGAAACAACCCTGCAATAAGTAGCCCCCTGTGGGCGCTTCCCAATCTAGCATTTCTCCTGCGCAGTACACAGAAGCACACTCTTTCAATTCTAACGTAGGCGCTAAGGAAGAAAAGGCCACGCCTCCTGAGGTAGAGATCACTTCGTCGATCGGTCGATAGCCAAGAACTTCTACTGGAAAACTTTTAATGTGTTTTGTCAGAATTACGGGATCTAGATAACTTGTTTTATCAAGCGTCTTTAAAAGATTAAGAGCGGTTGTGGATAGTTTTAATTCTCTTTTAAGAATGGGACTCATCTTGGGCGCCTCTTTTAACAGGTTTAAGATTTCGGATTCGGATACACTCGGTTTTAAATCAAGAGTAAGAACGAGTGGAAATTCTCGGTGCCTTGTAAAGCGATTCATATAGTAAATAGAACTTCCTTCAATGCCGTATTTTGTAAATACAAGTTCCCCGATTTTTGAGGTGGATTCAAAAGAAACCTTCGTGTTCTTCAAATACTGACCTTGGAGGGTATGAAACGTAGCTTTCGTTTCATAGCCAGAGTTTGCAGACTCAAGCGGGATGATTTCAATCTTTTTTTCCTTCAGAAAAGAAATCCACTGGGCATTAGAACCGGTCTTCTTCCAAGAGCCTCCTCCTAAGGCTAAAACAAGATGGCTAAACTCTACGATCGTTTGTTTCCCTTTGTTCTCTAAGTATACTTTAGAGTTCTCAAAACTTACAAATCGATGCTCGTAATGAATCTGGACACCAAGTGAACTTAGTTTTTCTAACCAAGCGTTTAGAACCTCAATGGGTTTAAAGTTTTTGGTGGGAAAAATTTTGCCTGAACTCCCTACATACGTTGAGATTCCAATCTCGCCAAGCCACTGCGTGACTTGGTCATTGTCAAAGTCTTTCACGATCTCTTGCATTTCAAGGCGGTCGTATTGGGTGACAAAAGTGTCTATCGGTTCAGAATGTGTCAAATTGAAGCCTCCTTTTCCTGCCACAAGAAACTTGCGTGCAGCGGCCTTGTTTTGCTCATACACATGGACTTTTTTACCCTGAAGGGCAAGTTGGTAAGCGGCCATAAGTCCTGCAGGTCCGGCGCCAATGATCACAATGTGTTTTTCGTTCATGCTTGTGCAAAAGTAAGCATTTCTAAGAGATGCTTAAAGAAGTAGTCATGGGAAGTAGGAGAGAGTAATGGCAAAAGAGGTCACAGAAAAGAACAAAAAAAATCCTGAACTAAAAGTTCAGGATTCTCTATTGATAACAAAATTTTACATTTATTTTACTTGATCTACAACAGCTTTGAACGCTTCAGGGTGGTTCATTGCTAAATCAGCAAGAACTTTTCTGTTTAGTTCAATGTTGTTCTTTTTAAGAGCTCCCATAAATTGAGAGTATGACATCCCGTGCTCTCTCGCTCCAGCGTTAATTCTGGTAATCCAAAGGGCTCTGAAATTTCTTTTCTTCTCTTTTCTACCACGGTAAGCGTATTGCATCGCTTTTTCCACGGCGTTTTTAGCGACTGTCCAAACGTTTTTTCTTCTACCGAAAAAACCTTTAGCCAGTTTCATCACTTTTTTTCTGCGGGCTCTAGAAGCCACGGCGTTTACTGATCTTGGCATAATTAAATTGTTGTTTTTTTGAAAAGGGCGGCAAACTATTTCATTGCGCTTATTTGCTCCGTTTCAGGGTTAAAATTTTGAATTGGATAATTCTTATAAACCTAAAAAGGGTTATATAAAAACTACTTAATGGCTAATTGACGTTTCACGCTTTTCTCATCCACAGACGCAACATAAGACGTTTGCGTAAGATTTCTCTTTTGCTTCGTTTCTTTTTTTGTTAAGATGTGGCTTTTGTAAGCATTCTTTCTTTTGATCTTTCCGGTTCCGGTAAGAGCAAAACGCTTCTTAGCACCTGATTTCGTTTTTAATTTTGGCATTTGCTTAGTATTTGTTGTTATCAATATTGAGTTTGCAAAATTACGAAATATTTTGATACCACTGGCGATACCATGGGAAAAAGAGACCTCGAATCGAAATCTCTTTGTTTGCCCTTTCGTAATTAAGAAGATTTATTTGGCAGGTTTCTTAGGACTCATCATCATAATCATCCGTTTTCCTTCTAATTTAGGCATCTGGTCTACTTTTCCCACGTGCTCTAAATCTTGGGCCAAACGAAGAAGAAGAATTTCTCCTTGGTCTTTGTGAATGATGGAACGTCCTTTGAAAAATACGTAGGTTTTTAATTTAGAACCTTCTTCTAAAAATTTCTCAGCATGTTTCTTTTTGAACTCGTAATCGTGCTCGTCGGTTTGAGGTCCAAAACGGACTTCTTTCACAGTCACTTTTACCTGCTTCGCTTTTAGTTCTTTTTGTTTCTTTTTTTGTTCGTAGAGAAACTTTTTGTATTCTAATATTCGGGCAATGAACGGTTCTTGTTTGTCGGAGATGACCACCAAGTCGAGTTCGAGTTCTCTAGCCATGGCCTGAGCCTTCGCTAGAGGATATACTCCCGGTTCTACGTTTTCGCCCACTAAACGAACTTCCCTTGCGCGGATCTTGTCGTTAATCTGGTGAGCGTCCTCTTGGGGACGTCTCTGTGGGCCTCTACCTCTGTAATGAAATTTCTGTGCTATTGTAGTAAATTTTAAGTTATATTCTATTTTTGTGAACCAAAGCGCTTAGGCTTTCTGTCCAAATTCAGCATTAAATTCAGCTGCTTTTTTAAAGTAATTGATGAACTCTTCCACCGTCATAGTTCCAAGGTCTCCTTCGCCACGACGACGAACAGAAACGGTTCCTGCTTGGGCTTCGCTTTCCCCTACGACGAGCATAAAAGGTTGCTTCGCGAGTTCCGCATCACGTATCTTTTTGCCTGTCTTTTCGTTTCGTTTGTCAATTAGGCCGCTAATATCGTGATTTTCTAGTAATTGTGAAACTTTTTCTGCATATTCCACGTATTTTTCTGAGATTGGAAGCAGAATGAATTGGTCTGGAGAAAGCCACAGTGGGAAGTCTCCTGCCGTATTTTCGAGTAGAATGGCGATGAATCTTTCCATGGATCCGAAAGGAGCACGGTGAATCATCACCGGTCTGTGTTTCTCGCCGTCGTTTCCAATGTAAGTTAGATCAAAACGTTCCGGAAGGTTGTAATCCACCTGGATGGTTCCTAACTGCCAGCGTCTACCTAGAGCATCCTTTACCATGAAGTCAAGCTTCGGTCCGTAAAAGGCGGCTTCTCCGTATTCCACTACGGTGGTCAAGTTTTTATTTTTAGCCGCAGTGATAATCGCGGTTTCTGCTTTTTCCCAGTTTTCATCGGATCCGATGTACTTTTCTTTGTTCTCAGGATCGCGAAGCGAGACCTGAGTTACAAAATCTTCAAACCCTAAGTTTTTAAACACGTACATCACAAGATCAATCACGCCTTCAAATTCAGTTAAAAGTTGATCCGGTGTACAGAATAAGTGCGCATCGTCCTGAGTAAATCCTCTTACTCTCGTAAGCCCATGAAGCTCGCCACTTTGTTCGTAGCGGTATACGGTTCCAAACTCTGCAAAACGTTTGGGTAAATCTCGGTACGACCATTGGCCTACCTTGTATATTTCGCAGTGGTGAGGGCAGTTCATTGGTTTGAGCATGAACTCTTCTCCCTCGTTTGGAGTCTTAATGGTTTGGAAACTGTCCGCCCCGTATTTCTGGAAGTGACCCGAGGTTTTGTAGAGTTCTACATTCCCAATATGAGGTGTCATGACAAACTCATAGCCTGCCTTTTTTTGAGCCTCAGAAAGGAAGTTTTCTAATTTTTTGCGAAGCGCGGCCCCTTTAGGTAGCCATAGAGGAAGACCTGCACCCACTTTTTCAGAGAAGGTAAAGATGCCTAGTTCTTTCCCAAGTTTTCTGTGGTCTCTTCTTTTGGCTTCCTCTAAACGCTCAAGATACTCCGTAAGTTCTTTTTGCTTCGGGAAGGAAATCCCATAGACGCGGGTAAGTTGAGGATTCTTTTCGTCTCCTCTCCAATAGGCTCCCGCTGCATTAAGAACCTTCACCGCTTTCACAATGCCTGTGGAGGGAATGTGTCCCCCACGACAAAGGTCTGTGAAATCCGCATGGGTTACAAAGGTAATTTCTCCGTCGTTTAGATTGGAGATTAATTCGGTTTTGAAAGGGTTGTCAGCGTAGGCTTCTAAAGCCTCTGCTTTTGAAACTGCGTAGAGTTTGAAAGTAGAATTCTGCTTGGCATTTTCAAGCATTTTCTTTTCAATTTTTTCAAAGTCTTTTTCGCTTAAAACTTCTTCTCCAAAGTCTACGTCGTAATAGAATCCATTCTCGATCGCAGGTCCAATGGTAAGTTTCGCTTCCGGATAAAAAGCAAGAATGGCTTGAGCCAGTAAGTGGGCGGAAGAATGCCAAAAGGCTTTCTTTCCCATGGGATCATTCCAGGTTAAAAGCTGAACCGTAGAATCCGTCGTGATTGGGGTAGAGACTTCTACCTGCTGACCGTTTACGATCGCAGAAATAGTGTTTCTAGCCAGTCCTTCGCTGATGGACTTTGCAATCTCGAGGGGAGTAACTTTACTCTCAAATTCTTTTAGGCTTCCGTCTGGAAGTGTGATTTTAACCATGTTCTCGCTTGAAATTAAATTATAAGCTGCAAAAATACGGATTTTCTGCTAATTCTTTCGAATTAGAATCGTGAATTGTAAAGGATCAAGGACCCACTCCGATCCCTTGGTCCCCGTCGCTCGAGCAGATAGAGTTTGAAAATGCAATTCAAACTTGTAATCTGCTAAAGAAAACTCGCTACTGATGGGTCCCGAGGAGATGGTACCTCCCTGATTTTTATAGGGCTGGGCCAAATTTTGTAGAGTAGGGAGAAGATCCTTAGAAACCGTTTTACCGTTTTCTAACTTTAGGGTGAATAGTAGAGAAGGACTGTTTGCATACGGACTGTAGGAAATATCCAATTGATCCTTTTCTAAAGGAAGACTAACCTGCGTGGGAACCTTAAAAGAATAGGCGTAATCAAATCCGCTCGTCTTTACGAGCTGAGGCTCAATATCGAGGGTAAAGCTTTTTTCTAGATCGTTAGGCTTTGTATTCGAAACATTCGTGAATTGATGTTTAAGTTTTGATTTGAAGTTCCAGTATTGACTTTCGGCGACTTCGGGACTTAAAATTTCAATCTGTTTCTTCGGAACCCATTTAGACACAGACGCCCACTCACCCCGCTGCGCCAAGAAATGGAATTTGTCTGCGATGCTTTCACTCTGCGTATCCGAAATTTTGTGATCAAACTGAATCTTGCCCTCTTTTAAGACCTTCGCTTCAGACAATTCCTTTTCAAGTTCGGATATCTGACTTCGTTTGGCACTTGAAAAAGCATTTAGATACGGCATAAATAGGGCGAAAGCTCCAAAGGCAAAAAGGGAAAGTGGAATGAATTTAATCGAGGCATTTTCCTTTATGCAAAAATACCCAACCACGCTGGTAAGCCAAAGGGAGAGAATCAAAAGGAAATACCTTGGTTCTGTGTATCCGTATTCTAGAATTCTGGTAAAAAGGGCTACGAAAAGAAGAACTAAGAGTGGAATTAACGAGAAGTAAAATATACGACTGAAAATTTTCACCCAGGACTTTGCTAGGTCGTTCTTTAAGGGATGCACGAGAAGCAAAGCGAGTTGTCCTACACAAGCATAAATTAAGATGAGATACGACACCCATCCTCTAGGAAGTTCCCACTGAATTAAAATTTTTGAGGCGTAGAGATACAGAATCACCACATAAATCAGGAGAAGAGGAATTAATATAAGTTGAGTAAAGAATTTGAGAGCGGGAGGGTAAGGGGTCGGTTTTTCCAGCTCCTGAATTCCTCCAGAACCAAATAGAAGGAAGATAAAGGTACTTCCGGTAATTGATAAAAAAAGGAAGATCTTAGGGTAGAGCGAGTCATCAAAGTTCAGCTCAAAGAGTTTGTCAACAGACAAAAGCGCGAGCATCACCCCACCGACCAAAACAAAAGTAAATACCCCCGTTAAAAAGACATTTAAAAAAAGTTGTTTGTTGTAAAACCAAAAGGATTTAGACTCCTTTTCTTGAAGGTAAGCCACAAACGATACAAGCAAATGAGAAAGTAGAAAAAGTCCGGCTAAAAGAAAAGCATCTGGAGGACCAAATTCTTTCTCTGTTTTCGGGAGAAAGAAGTAGAGACCCACCAGAGTTAAAAAGCCAATGCTGTAGAGCAAAACTTTCTTAGAATAGCGTTCTGCAGCCATTTTTAAAGCGAAAAACAAGGAGATTCCTAGGCAGGCTACGAAGGCAAGCACCGTGTAAGAAAAGGCCCATGACTCTTTCTCGTTTTCAATAGCGACCACAGAGCTTATCCCTGCAATAAGCGACATGAGCAGAATCAGTGGACTGGTTCGAACCAGATCTTTTGCATGGAAGAACAGCATTTGAAATTTTGTGTTCATTTTTATTCGATTTAGAAGTTTCGGAGATTAGCTTAGAAATGAAATTCTTTAAAGACGGGTGTTTGAAACTTTGAAACAAGAGACGCTATTTTCCTTTGGAGCCTTTTTCTTTTTTCTCTTTTTTGCCTTTCTTTTTAGAGGGCTTTGAGTCGCTTTTTTTGCTCTTGCTCTTTTTCCCTTTTTTCTTATTGACTTTCTCTAGTCCAGAGACAAAAGCTGCAATTTGCTCCTCGTATTTTTTGCGAGGTGACTTTTTAACTGAAGCTTTTGGGGTTACTGGGGTTTCCACTAGTGTAGATTCAGTAGGTGCAGCCTCCTTTGCAGGTTCCCTCGTACCCGAGACTGTAGTTCTTCCTAAAGAGGAGGAACTTGGGTTCATATATTCGCGCAGTGCCTCTAGAGACCCGTCAAAGAATTCCTTGGCAAGATTCTTCAATTTCTCCTTTAGGTAGGTTTCTTTGTCCACTCTTGCGATGTAGCGAAAGATTCGACCTTCCTTCTCTGTTCGCAAATAATCCTTTTCAATTAAAATCTTAAGGTAAGTCGAGACGGTGTTTTGATGAGACTTGGGCTCGGGAAGAGCCTCCATGATATCGCGAAGATAAGGACTCTCAAGAGGCCAAATTACGTGCATGAGCTGCTCTTCCGCAGTGGTAAGTGGACTTAATTTCATAGGGGCAATACGGATTGGGTTTGAATGTGAAAATAAAGATAGCAAATACTAACCACAAGGGCAATGCCTGAGCCAAAGAGCACTTCTTTTACGCTATGTCGTTTTAAAACGACACGGCTAACGCCGACTAGAGCCGCTAGGCCTAGCCAGGCGATTCCCACCACAGGGTTTATCGTAAAAAACAAAGCCGCAGCAAAGACATTAAAAGCGGTATGCATCGAGCTCTTGATCCAATAATTACTAATTTGCATAAGGAGCATGAGAACGAGAAGAAAAACCATGACTAGGTCGAGAGATCCAAATAGAAAATACGTCACGATCAAATAGGTGAGAAGGGCAAGTAAGAGAAACACATAAAGGCTTTTTCTTTGCAGTCGATTTGAGACGTCCATATTGGAGTAGCGACCTGTTTTTACGTTCCATACAATCCAAGCCGTCACGGGAAGAATTAAAAGACCAAGAATCGGTGAGAATTGCTTTATCGCCTCTTGCCATGTTAAAAACTGAGTCGCGAAATAAATAAAATAAAGTACTAACGAGGTTAGGGGGTTAAATAGATTCGAAATCCATTTTGCGGCATAGATCCACCAAGGCTCCGTTTTTTTAGGGGAAGAAGTCATTCTCATATTTGTAAAATCAAATTTAAACTATTTTCTTTAGATTGAAAATGCCTTTTTTAAGTTCACTCCTTACAAAGACCAAGTATTTTTCTTATTTTTGCCTCATATTTTCAATTACAATGAACGAATTTTCTAAAGAAGTTTACCTTAAGTGGTACTCCGATATGACGATGTGGAGACGGTTTGAAGACAAATGCCGCTCTTTATACTTAAAGCAAAAAATCAGAGGATTTTTACACTTGTACAACGGACAGGAAGCAATTCCTGCAGGGTTTACCCATGCCATGGACTTAACTAAGGACAGCATGATTACTGCGTACCGTTGTCACATTCACCCGATGGCTATGGGCGTAGATCCAAAAAGAATCCTTGCGGAACTTTGTGGTAAAGCGACTGGTACTTCAGGAGGAATGGGTGGATCTATGCACATCTTTAGCAAAGAGCACCGTTTTTACGGAGGACACGGGATTGTAGGGGGCCAGATTCCTTTAGGAGCTGGAATTGCCTTTGCAGACAAATACTTTGACCGTAAGGCCGTAAACATTTGTTTCTTTGGAGACGGAGCTTCTAGACAAGGATCTCTTCATGAAACGTTCAACATGGCGATGAACTGGAAACTTCCAGTGGTATTCGTGGTGGAAAACAACCAATATGCAATGGGAACTTCTGTGAAACGTACGGCGAATCACGAAGACATCTTTAAATTAGGACTTGGGTATGAAATGCCTTGTTTAGCGGTCGATGCAATGGACCCGGAAAAAGTAGCGGAAGCGGCCTACGAAGCGATTGAAAGAGCGAGAAGAGGAGATGGACCTACTTTTATTGAGGCGAGAACCTACCGTTATAGAGGTCACTCTATGTCGGATGCAGAGCCGTATAGAACGAAAGAAGAAGTGGCTATGGCCAAAGAGGACGACCCAATCGAACTCGTAAAACAAAGAATTCTTTCCAATGGATGGGCAAGCGAACAAGAACTTGAAGAGAAGGACAATGAAGCGCGCGCTTTTGTAGAAGAGTGCATCGAATTCATGGAGAATTCTCCTTATCCAGATCCAAACAAAGTATACGAATATGTATACGCGCAAGAGGATTACCCGTTCATTGATAAAATTGAAAATAACTAGAAATTAAGCGGATCTAAGAGTTGTAAAAGACCGCAACCTTTTGAAAAGGCAGGCTCTTTTAAGAACTCTTTAAATCTTAAACAATACAAAGACTATGGCTGAAGTAATTACAATGCCGCGACTTTCGGATACAATGACGGAGGGTACGGTTGCAAAATGGCACAAGAAGGTAGGAGATGCGGTAAAGGAAGGAGATATTTTAGCAGAAATTGAAACCGACAAAGCGGTGCAAGATTTTGAAGCAGAAATGGACGGAACCTTACTTTATGTAGGAGTTGCAGAGGGCGGTGCAGCCCCTGTGGATGCTATACTTGCCATTGTGGGAAAAGAGGGAGAAGACATTTCTTCTTTGAAAGCAGGTGGAAGCGAAGCTTCGTCAAGCGAGGCCCCGAAAGAGGAATCAAAAGCTCAGGAACCAAAAAATGAAGAAGCGAAAGTTTCTGCACCCGCAGAACTTCCAAAGGGCGTAGAAATCATCACCATGCCGAGACTTTCCGATACGATGTCGGAAGGGACTGTGGCAAAATGGAATAAAAACGTAGGCGATGCGGTAAAAGAAGGAGATCTTCTTGCCGAAATTGAAACCGACAAAGCCGTTCAGGATTTTGAATCGGAGTTTGACGGAGCCTTATTATACCAAGGAGTAGCCGAGGGAGAAGCTTCTCCTGTGGACAGCATCCTTGCCATCATTGGCCCTGCCGGAACAGACGTTTCGGGTATCGTGGCTTCTGGAGGTGTGAAAAGTGAACCTGCAAAAGAAGAGAAGCCTCAGGCTTCTACAGAAGCAAAAGAAGAACCTGCAAAAGCAGAAACTTCAAGTAGCGAAAGCACTTCGAATAGTTCTACCGATCGAATTGCGGTGTCTCCACTGGCTAAGAAAATGGCTAAAGACAAAGGCATTTCTCTCTCCGAAGTAAAAGGAAGCGGAGAAAACGGTCGCATTGTAAAGAAAGACATCGAAGAATTTGTTCCTTCCAGTGCAAAAGCAGAAAGTGCAGCGGCGCCACAAGCGGCAGCAGCAGCTCCTGCTATGCAGTTTACCCAAGGGGAAACCACCGAGACTAAAAATTCACCGGTTCGTAGCATTATCGCGAAGAGACTTGCGGAGAGCAAATTCACCGCTCCCCATTACTATCTGATCGTAGACATTAATATGGACAAAGCAATTGCAGCTCGTAAAGAAATCAACTCCTTGCCGGATACGAAAGTTTCTTTCAACGATATGATTATTAAAGCCACTGCAATGGCGCTAAGAAAACATCCTCAAGTAAATTCGACTTGGGCGACGGATAAAATCGTACACCACGGAAATATTAACGTGGGAGTGGCCGTAGCCGTTCCAGACGGACTGGTTGTACCGGTTCTTAAGAACGCGGACCAAATGAACTACACGCAGATTTCTTCTTCTGTGAAAGACATGGCCGGTCGCGCTAGAAACAAAGGACTTAAAGCAAACGAAATGGAAGGTTCCACCTTCTCTATTTCGAACTTAGGAATGTTTGGAATTGATACCTTTACTTCCATTATCAACCAACCGAATTCTGCGATTCTTTCTGTAGGAGCGATTGTGGAAAAACCGATTGTAAAAGACGGACAAATCGTCGTAGGAAACATGATGAAACTTTCCCTTGCATGCGACCATAGAGTGGTCGATGGAGCAACGGGAGCCGAGTTCCTTCAAACCCTAAGACAGTATTTAGAACAACCGATTTCCATCTTACTTTAAGGCAAGATTCGATAAGGAGAAAATAGAAAACCCTTTTAGAGCACAGATTCTAAAAGGGTTTTTTCTTTAATTGAAAAATTAGTGATATTTTTGACCCATGATCAAAGCGAGAAACATTCACAAATCCTACGGGGATTTAGAGGTCCTAAAAGGAGTGGACCTTCACATCAAAAAAGCAGAAGTCGTTTCCATTGTAGGGGAGTCCGGCGCCGGAAAATCTACCTTGCTGCAAATTTTAGGGACTCTGGATGCATCTACCAATCCCAAAGGCTTTGATACAGAAATCACCATTGACGGGCAGTCGTTCATTTCCATGAACGACAAAGAGCTCAGTCGATTTCGAAACGAGAACATTGGGTTCGTGTTTCAGTACCATCAGTTACTTCCTGAATTTAGCGCATTAGAAAATGTTCTTTTGCCTACTCGAATCTGTGGGAAAAACGAAAAAGAAAGTCTTCAAAAAGCCTATCAACTCTTCGAGGAGCTCAATATTATTGACCGAATTCACCACAAGCCGAACCAAATGTCCGGAGGGGAGGCGCAAAGAGCCGCCGTGGCAAGAGCCCTTATAAATTCTCCTAAGATCATCTACGCCGATGAACCCACTGGAAATTTAGATTCTAAAAACGCAGACGATTTGCATCAACTCTTTTTTGATTTAAGAGACCGTTACAAACAAACCTTTGTCATTGTCACGCACAATCCCAATTTAGCTGACATTACAGACCGTAAACTCGTAATGAAAGACGGGATGATTCTTTAGCCCCGAAGTCTTTGGTAAAATCAGAGTTTTATTACGATATTATTCGTAATTTTGCGCCGTTAAATTTTCGCTAGGTACGAAAGCCTGTTTTGCAGGTTTTTTGTCTCTTTGCTTGAGGGCAAAGGAAGTTGAAAATGCAAGAGAACTTAAGTTATTCAAGATTTAAATAACAGATTAAACATGATTCCAAATTTTAAGGCGCATCCATGGCACGGAATATCCGCAGGAGAGAACTCTCCGAATGTTGTGAATGTTTTCATTGAAATTGTGCCCAGTGACACAATTAAGTACGAGATTGACAAACAAAGCGGATTTTTAAAGGTAGACCGACCGCAACAATTTTCAAATATTATCCCAGCTCTATACGGTTTCATTCCTAGGACTTACTGTCACGACGAAGTGAAAAACCTTGCGATCGCCAATGGATCGACAGACGTAGCGGAGGGAGATTTAGATCCCTTGGATATCTGCGTTCTTTCTTCTCACAATATTTTGTCAGGAGGACTCTTAATGGAAGCGATTCCGATCGGAGGGTTTAAAATGATTGACAAAGGAGAAGCAGACGATAAAATTGTAGCCGTTATGGTAGGTGACCACGCTTTTGGGCATTTTAGAGATATTTCTGAGCTTCCCCAAGCGGAAGTGAGAAGATTAAAACACTATTTTCTTACGTACAAAAACCTTCCGGACGAACCTGCAAAATGTAGAATCGACGATGTCTACGGAGCAGAGCATGCCAAGGAAGTGATCGAAGCTTCTAAAAGAGATTACGCCAATAAATTTGGTGGATAGAGGGGCTATAAATAGACTCATTAATGAATAATAAGGGCAGAATTCCACAGGAATTCTGCTTTTTTTATAAGTATTTCGGGTGGGAGTGATACAGCGGCTGAGATTTTTCCTATATTTAACTCTTATTAACAAAATATTTTTCTATGGATTTATTCATTTTAGTTCCCCTATTAGGGCTCGTCGCGTTGGTGTATACCTTCTTGCAGAGTCGATGGGTGAGTAAGCAAGACGCCGGTAATGAGAGGATGCGTCTAATTAGTGGCCACATTGCCGATGGGGCCATGGCCTTCCTTAAGGCAGAATACCGCGTTATGGGGTATTTTGTAATCATCGTAGCCGTTCTTTTGGCCCTGATGGGCCTAAGCCACGAAAAATCGCATTGGAGCATTGGACTTTCCTTTGTGGCAGGGGCTATTTTTAGTGCCGCTGCCGGTTTCATCGGAATGAAAATCGCGACCAAAGCCAACGTTCGAACGGCCGAGGCTGCAAAAACGTCTCTTTCCAAAGCCCTTAAGGTTTCCTTTGCAGGAGGCTCTGTGATGGGAATGGGAGTGGCAGGACTTGCCGTTTTAGGACTGGGTGCCCTTTATTTAATCATCAAACAAATTTTTGCTCCTGGAGCGGCGACCGACTCTGTGGAGATGGAGCGCACGCTGGAGATCCTGATGGGATTCTCACTTGGAGCGGAATCCATTGCCCTGTTCGCAAGAGTAGGAGGTGGAATCTATACCAAGGCAGCCGACGTGGGCGCTGACCTTGTGGGGAAAGTAGAAGCGGGAATTCCAGAGGATGACCCTAGAAACCCAGCCACCATTGCGGATAACGTTGGAGACAACGTTGGAGACGTAGCCGGTATGGGCGCGGATTTATTCGGTTCTTACGTAGCCACCGTGCTCGCCACGATGGTTCTCGGTAGAGAAACCCTTTCGAATGACAATTTTGGAGGATTTGCTCCTATCTTACTTCCGATGATGATTGCAGGCATCGGAATCGTGTTCTCCATCGTGGGAACTCTGTTTGTGAAAATCAATGACGACGGAGAAGAAACCACGAGCAAAGTTCAAAATGCACTTAATTTTGGAAACTGGGGCAGTATCATTTTAACCGCCATAGTGACTTATTTCTTAACTCAATACCTTCTTCCGGACACGATGGAGCTTCGAGGCTTTGTCTTTACCAAAATGGGCGTCTTTGGAGCTGTAATGGTAGGGTTAATCGTAGGGACTCTCATGAGTATCATTACGGAATACTACACCGCCATGGGCAAAAGACCGGTCAAAAGCATTGTGAAGCAATCTTCGACAGGACACGCCACCAACATTATTGGAGGTCTGGCCATTGGAATGGAATCCACACTACTTCCTATCTTAGTGTTAGCAGGAGGAATCTGGGGTTCTTACCTGTGCGCAGGACTCTACGGAGTTGCCATTGCAGCCGCAGGGATGATGGCCACCACGGCCATGCAACTTGCAATTGATGCCTTTGGACCGATTGCAGACAACGCGGGAGGAATTGCAGAAATGAGTGAACTTCCAAAAGAAGTAAGACAAAGAACCGACATTTTAGATGCGGTCGGAAACACCACCGCTGCAAGCGGAAAAGGATTTGCGATTGCATCGGCTGCTTTAACCGCGCTTGCACTCTTTGCTGCCTTTGTTGGAATTGCAGGAATTGATGGGATTAACATCTACAAAGCAGACGTCCTTGCTGGACTTTTAATTGGAGCAATGATTCCGTTTATTTTCTCTTCTCTTGCCATTACGGCGGTAGGGCAAGCGGCCATGGCCATGGTGGAGGAAGTAAGAAGACAGTTCAGAGAAATTCCAGGAATTTTAGAAGGAACAGCAGAACCGGAATATGAAAAATGCGTTGCGATTTCTACGGACGCTTCCATTCGTAAAATGCTTTTACCTGGAGCTGTGGCGCTTATTTCGCCAATCTTGGTCGGGTTTATTTTCGGCCCTGAAGTTTTAGGAGGATTCTTAGCAGGAGCCACCGTAAGTGGAGTGCTTATGGGAATGTTCCAAAACAACGCGGGAGGTGCTTGGGACAACGCTAAGAAATCGTTTGAATCCGGAGTGGATATCAACGGAGAAATGCATTACAAAGGATCCGATCCTCACAAAGCCTCTGTCACAGGAGATACCGTTGGGGATCCCTTCAAAGATACTTCGGGCCCTTCGATGAACATCCTTATTAAACTCATGAGTATTGTTTCTCTTGTGATTGCGCCTACACTATCCTCGGTGCACCATGAAAAGATTGAAAAAGAAAGAATGGAAAGTCTAAATCGTCTAACGCTTGCGAGCGGAGCGGTTTTACCTTCTGATCTCGCATTTGGAGACGCGCAAGCGGACGCTCCTCAGAGTTTAGGAGAACTAAATGCAGACGGAGAGTTTGTCTATGATCTGGGAGAAATGAAAGAAATTAAACTTTCTAACGGAGAGACCGTTCAACTGGGATCCTTTAGTCAAATGAATTACTTGTACCAGCGTCATGAAAAGAAAGACAAGACTCTATTAAATGAGAACGAGTGGTTCACTGTGGAGAATTTGCATTTTGCCTCAGGGAGCAGCGATCTATTACCAGGATCACAAGACAACCTTTCGGCACTAGCCAAAATCCTTAAAGCAAATCCTTCAATGAAAATTAAAATTGGCGGGTATACGGATAACACAGGGAACGAAACCAATAACAAAAACTTATCGGAGCTTCGCGCCCAAAACGTAAAACTTAAGTTATTAGAACTTGGAATACCGGCTGCGAACTTAGAAGCGGAAGGATACGGATCTCTTCATCCTATGTGTCCTGAAAACGACACTGACGAGTGCAGGGCTCTAAACCGTCGGATTGATGTAAGAGTCTTAGAACTCTAACAAAGAGCATTCAAACGAATTACCAATTGAAAAGCCGTCCCTTAATTCTGGGACGGCTTTTCTCTTTTGGTTAGGATACGCCTTATTGGATTGTATCGAATACGATTTAAAAAAAAACGAAATAGATTGAAATGGATAGGTATACTCACGGCTATTTAGCAAATAAGCTTTTTGGATATCCTTAAACCGGTACCATTAGCTGAATTCACAATTTACGATTCATTTAAGCCCTCATGCTCGTTCTGATCTTCTGCTGCATCGTCATCGTTATTTTTCCTCTCATACTCTTCTAAGAGAACTAGAGCCTTTTCTAAATCCTCTCTCCTGATTTTTAGCTCGGTACCGCCAATGGTACTATTGAAGACGGGATAGACAGTGGAGATGAAATTATTGTTGATAAAGCAAGGGACCTGATGGAATTCAAGGAATGAAGCCACAAGCCAGGCTTCGCTTTCCGTGTTGTATGTTTTTAAAGTGAGTAGTTCCATATCTTTTTTCTTAAAAATATGAGTAAAGACCAAAGCACCTTATAATGAGTAGTTTATAAGATTGGAGAACTTTCTCTGTGACGATTTAGTTATGGTGCTTATTACAATTTTTTTCATCTGGATTAACTTGTAACTTATAGCAAAGATAATAATCCTCTTGTAATCTGTATAACATGAGCGTACTCACAAATCATTGCAAAATCTCATTTCAAGGGATTTTTAGTGAAAGATGGAAAACTTGCTCAAGCAAAGGCCAACGAGTTTCCCACATTCCAACAAAATTTTAAAAACGTCAGCAAGAAATTATCAACTAAAACTCTACTTTTGGGCGTGACTAAGTTGGGTGAGATTATATAGTCTTATTTGCGAAAAATTATTTATTATTATTATTAGCGATTACACAGGAGTCTGCAATTTGTACTTCGTAGTGCGGATACGTCACATATGGTAGCCGAACCCGAACTCTCATAGGTGTGAGAAGTATTAAAACTATCTATAATCACATCAAAATCATTCATTTAAGTGACCTCTTCAATAATATTATAATTGAAAAATATATGCATCTATTAAGGTTTTTCAAATCTTTTAGATAATATGAATTCAGAAAATGCTAGAATCTAAATTACAACTTCAGGGAGCAGGTTCGGCATCTTCCAACCTCTTAAATAAGTGAGATAATAAACTAAGCATATCTAGGCAGTCCTTTTCAGTAAAAAGCTTCGAATCTCGTAAATCTCCGATCTCTTCGTGAGAAATAGGATTTCTAGCTCCAGAGACGATTCCCATGGATAAAAATTTTTGTCCCTCTTCAATACATTTGTATGTCTCTACGTGAAATTTTGAGCCGTCTGGTTTATTAAATTTAGCTGTTACTTGTAATATTTTACCTAATCCAAACTCAGCTCCCATCATTGCGTGATCCGTTGCGTTTGTACTTTTTGATTTTACTCTAACTGTATTAATATATCTTTTAACCGCTTCTATGAAAGCTCTGTAAAAATCATTCCGCTTGTAGTCTTCTTCTGCCGCTCTTCTAATTTCAGGATGAAGATATCTCCAATGCAAATTTGCATATTCCGGCACAAGACCATGTATTAATTGAATGGCTTTTTGTTGTGTGATTTCGGATAATTCGGGAGTGTCATCTAATAGATTAACAATCGTTTCGACTTGATCC
The DNA here is from genome assembly GCF_054489265.1 of Chryseobacterium sp. A321. Lineage (NCBI taxonomy): Bacteria > Pseudomonadati > Bacteroidota > Flavobacteriia > Flavobacteriales > Weeksellaceae > Chryseobacterium > Chryseobacterium sp. A321. The sequence continues at coordinate 1,759,783 of NZ_JBTMWZ010000001.1, forward strand.
TGTACATTATCAGGTAAACGTTCAATCCACTCTCCTACATTAAAAGTCACCTTTTCATTAATAGCTTTTTTCTTTTTGTCTTTTCGAAATGCACGCCATTGTCTTTCGATTAAAGACAAACATGAAGCTAGATATTCTCTTAACTCAACTGTTTTGGGATTTTCCCAATCAATGGATTGTCTGTTTGTTGAAATAACATCTTCTTCCCAATTGTCAATGAAATCAACATTCAGCCATCCTGTTGCATAAGAATAAAAGTGACTGGATTCTGAAGGTCCAAAGAATTCTGGAATATTAACCATACGTCCATTTGCAAAAAGTGTTACTCCTCTCAAGTTTGCTTTAAGAGGCTTTTCGGTGGTAATTATTGTACCTTGAATTTTTCCTTTATCTGGATAGGGTTTTTGGTTAATCCTTATAATTTCCTCAATTTCCCATTTAAATTCTGGCTCAATTTTTTGGTATTTTGTTTTGCTATCTATTTTAATTGGCTCATCATCATTCAATGATATGTATATTATGAAATCATCCTGAAAATTAAATAACTTTGCTATGTTATCGGCGTAATCTTGTAAAGGAAAGGCGGTTTTTCTTTTTAATTCAGTTAAGGTAATAGTAGTCCCTTGTTCAGAATTCTTATTTTCTAACAATTTAAAATCAGGCTCATAATCTTTACCTGTTGTTTTTAAGATTTCATTCCAATGAAGGTTAAAACTAACTCCATCTGATTTTTGGAAAGTTTGAATATTTATTTTATCTCCGATGCCAAAAAGAGCCAATTTACCCAAGCCCTTTTTTCCTGTAGGAATTCTTCCACATTTTGATTCTTGCTTTTCCTCACGTCTGTTTCTTCCTATTCTAAGAAAATATTCATTTACTTCGTCAAAAGACATTCCAGTACCATTATCTTGAACAACAACCTTTTTTTCGTCTATGTCATACAATTTTATGTGAACTTCTGTTGCACAGGCATCATACGCATTTGCAATTAATTCAGCTAACGCAGGAGGCATTGTAGAATACATTTTAACACCAAGATGCTGTATGGTGTTTGCCTCAAATTTCATAAATAGTTTAGGTTCGCTCATTTTCTGTACTTTGGATTATTGCTTTACCAATAGCTGTTGCATATTTGGGGGGTACGGCATTACCAATCATTCTGGCGATATTTGCAACACTTGTTCCTTTAAATTTATAGGTTAACGGAAAGGACTGCAATGTTGCTCCCTCTCTTATAGACAACGCTCTGTCTTCTTCCGGATGTACAAATCTACCATTAGAAATACTGAAAAACTTGGTTGTAATTGTCGGAGCAGGTTTATTCCACCATAAGCGTCCAAACGTGTCTTTGAAAGAGTCATCTTTTCCATCAAAACATTTTAACTGCAACTCGGAATCGTTTGCAAAGCCTAATCTGTTTCCTCCGTCTTTTTCTACTTTTTTTAATCTTCTTTTATTGATGTCACTAATATTTGGAGCGGTATGAAGAAAATCCGAATTATCCTTATGTCCAGGCTCTATTTTAGGAAACCCATTGTCTATTCCTAAAACATCTTTTACGACAATTTTTTTCCCTTCTAATTCCATAGGCTTAATTTCATGCTGAGAAATACGAGTGGCAATTAGTGTAAACCTTTTGCGGTTTTGCGGAACACCATAATCATTTACATTATGGACTTTGAAGTGTGGATTTTCATAACCGTTATTTCTAAGCCACTCAATAAACTCGTCTAAACCACTTTCTTCTTTTCTTCTTAAAACACCTGGAACATTTTCTACAACAACATATCCGGGACGAAAATATTTTACAAAACGTGAGAATTCTATCAAAAGGTTTTTTGATTTAGATGACTTTGTTTTATTTGTATTAATGATGCTCCAAAACTGGCAAGGACTACAACCTATAAGTACAAGCTCATCATCATTCCTTTTTAAAGACAATTTTTTTTCAAGTTCTTTTTCTTTCAAATCGAAGACATCAGCTTGTATAAACTCTGCTCCCTTTATATTTGCTTCGTAGGTAGTTTTACAATTTTTATCAAAGTCAATTCCGGCAATAATCTGAATCCCTGCTTCCTGCATTCCAAAGCTCATACCGCCACCAGAGCAGAAGAAATCCACTGCTTTTAGTTTGTTGGAATTATCTATATGTTCGTTTTTCTTTTTCATACTTCAAAATCAAGTTCGAAATTGGTACTGTATATTGCTTAAAATGTTTTGTAAAGCTTGGTCCTTGTTATTCTTGTAAAGTTCGCATCCATTAACTACAATAACATTCCAAGCCTAACTTTTTAATTTTTCAAAATTTTCCTTATCTCTTTTTTTATTTCCTTCAATTTATTTCCTTTGAATGCATATCCTCCCTTTGTTATTACTTTTGCCGATACTAAAAGCTTTCTTACATTCACATTTAGAACTTTTGCTACATCAAACTATTTTTCTAGTGATGGCTTTCTTGCATTTTAACACCAAAGAGAAATAGTTGCTTGATTCTTGCCAAGCTTTTCTGCGAGCCATTTATTTTTCTTATTTCGCTTTGCCAAAAGTATCCTTATTCTATTCAATCCTTTGTAAGCAAAAACTATTTGTGTTTTAGGCAAAAATATACAAAAAAAAGCATAAAGAACATAAAGTATATGCAATATTCTGATTGAATTAAATATCACTCAAGAAGATGCTGAACTGATTATGAAAATTTCATATAATCCTTGCGGGAATAATCATTTGGAAATGCTTTTCGGAATATATAGCATAGACTTATACGCTTATACTACATTAACAAAATCCTACTTTATAAACTCCCAATATTTCCCTATGAAAAAGATTGGGTTAAAATAATCATCGGCAAATTCAAAATTGGAGAGATTCTTCAATGTGAGTTCTTGATCGTGTGTAAAAGGGTAGCATTGATGTTGTACCACATTTATTTTCATAGCAATGATTTCTTCAACTATAGCCATTCTGATTTTATCCGCAATCATAGGAGCTTGTATAAAAGGATCCGCAAATGGATCTCGACCGAGTATAAATATACACTTCCTAAAAGTCGGATCGGAAAAGATTGCTATGATGTTCCTAAAAATCGATAATAATCCGATCGAGAATACAATAAGATCTATTGCATTAGGTAGAAAGGACAAGCCATTTGCAGGTAGCAGTTATGATCTGCTCCTTTTTTCACACTTGCAAAAAGAACGACGTAAACCCAAATAAGTGGCTCAAGTACACTCTTGAGAATATCAGGCACGAAGGTCCAAACTAAGACTACTATTATATAAACCGTTGTACAGCAAAGGTTTTAATCGTTTAGCTTATCTTTGCCTTTTAATAGTCTTTTTTTTTAAATACTTTATTTCTAACAAATAGAAAAAAAGGCTCTTTGAAATTCTTTAAGATTCCATGACCTATAAAAGATGGAATTGGAAAGGCACTCAATCCTAAAGACGGGGCTATTTCCAGATACCGTAATTCATTTTGCTTAAATTCAAGAAGCGACTTGTACCCAAAAAGAGGAGGGACTCTGGAGATGAATTTGCCCTTTAGAAAGTTCGCAATAACTTTGACAAAGTTTGTTTTATTGCCAGAAAATTCTCTATTTTTGAAGAATGGAAAATTTCATCGTATCCGCCCGTAAATACCGCCCGCTAGAGTTTGATACTGTAGTCGGACAGTCGCACGTGACCGATACTTTGGAGCACGCGGTGGAAACCAACCAAATGCCTCAGGCACTGCTTTTCTGCGGACCTAGAGGAGTCGGAAAGACCACGTGCGCAAGAATCCTAGCTCGAAAAATCAATGAAAAGGACGGCTCGGTCTCCCAAGACGGATTCGCCTACAACATTCATGAATTGGATGCCGCTTCCAATAACTCAGTAGACGGCATTCGAGAACTCACGGATCAGGTACGTTACGCTCCCCAAGTAGGGAAGTACAAAGTGTATATTATTGACGAGGTGCACATGCTTTCACAAGCAGCGTTCAATGCGTTTTTGAAAACGCTTGAAGAACCGCCAGCGCATGCCATTTTCATCTTAGCCACGACAGAGAAACATAAGATCATCCCTACGATCTTATCCCGTTGCCAGATTTACGATTTCAAAAGAATCACGATTGAAGACATTCAGTCGCATCTAAAAAGCATTGCAGCGAAAGAAAACGTCTCCTACGAAGAAGACGCTCTTTATTTAATCGCTCAAAAAGCAGACGGAGCCTTACGGGACGCACTTTCTATTTTTGATAGACTAACGACGTTTTCTCAAGGAAACATTACCCTGGAGAAAGCTGCTGAAATTCTGAACATTTTAGATTACGATCAATATTTGAAAATAGCGGAACTTGCCCATACCGGAGACATTCCTGGGGTACTAGCACGCTTTGATCAGATTGTGAAAAAAGGATTCGATCCGCATATTTTCATTGCGGGTCTGGGAAGTCATTTCCGAGATCTTATGATGTCGCAGTCTGCGAGTACGTTAAATCTTATTGAACTAGGAGAGGCCACCAAGGCAAAATATGCGAAACAAAGCAAGGATTGGAGCGCTTCTGAGCTCATTGAAGGTATTGAAATTTGCAACCATGCCGATCTCAATTATAAGAACTCCAAGAACCCACGACTCACCGTGGAAATAGCCCTAATGCAGCTTTGCTCTTTGCAAGGTGCTGAGGCTCTTAAAAAAAAAAATTCCTAATTCTTCCCCCTCTTCTCTTTAAAGAAGGGGAGACTCAGAATTCAAATTCATCAAAAGATAGCCTCGAGAAGAAGGAGTCTCTAGCGACGCCTAAAGTACAGGTGCCTGAAAAGGCCCCTGCTATAGAGCCTATCGCAACTCAGACGATAGAAAAGAAGCCTGAGGCGAGCATCGAAATTCCGGAAACCAGCGTTAAGAGTCCTGAACCTACAGTCAAAATCCCTGCAACCATCAAGCCTTTATTGCAAGGCAAGAAATTAGCTTCTCGATTTAGCATTGAAGAGGCGCTAGATCCTAAGCAGGAGGTAAAGCAGAGCGAAGCGCTCGTGATAGAAGAGGAGCTCCCTACAAATCACTTTTCTCAAAGTGACGTGGATACCCACTGGGCTACATTCTTACTTCAATTAAAGAAAAAAGACAATCTCATTTACAATGCCATTGCAGGATTTCGTTTGGTGAAAACGGGCGAGGATACGATTGTCGTGCACCATGCATCGCAAACGGCAAGAGCTGAATTTGAACGCATCCAAGGCGACTTTTTCGGACCTTTTAAAAAGCAAGTGCATCACCATAAAATAAAGGTGGAGTATCAAAGAGATAAGAAACTAAAGAAAGAAATCGTGACCAAGCGCACCCTTTTTGAAAAGATGGCCACGGAAAATCCAGTATTAAAAGAAATGGATGCCTATTTTAAATTCGATCTTTCTTAAATTTGAGGCTCATATCTCAAAAGAATCAAGCAAACATTCAAACTATTTACAAACAAAAAGGGGAGATCCCCCAGGAGGAAAGGACGATTATGGAGTTACAAAATTTAAAAAACGAGTGGATCTCAGAGTTTAATTCACCACTTATTATTGCAGGGCCTTGTAGTGCGGAGAGCGAATCCCAAATGCTAGAAGCTGCCGAAAGAATCAAAAAAGCAACCAACCAAGTTCCGGTCTTTAGAGCGGGAATATGGAAGCCTAGAACCAAACCGAATGGATTTGAGGGAGTCGGTGTGATCGGACTGAACTGGCTTAAAAAGGTGAAGGAAGAGTTTGGATTTAAGACCGCTACGGAAGTAGCCAACGCAGGACACGTTCGCGCTGCATTAGAAGCGGATGTGGACATCCTATGGATTGGGGCAAGATCTACTGTCAATCCTTTTACGGTGCAGGAAATTGCGGAAGCATTAAAGGATACGAAAAAGCCTGTGCTTGTGAAAAATCCAGTGAACCCAGACCTTGCCCTTTGGATTGGAGCGATGGAAAGACTTTTAGGGCAAGGCATTGAAAACCTGGGCGCTATTCACAGAGGATTTTCAACATACCAGAAAACGAAATACCGAAACGTGCCGAACTGGCAAATTGCCCTTGATTTTAAAAATCAATTTCCAAACATTCCACTCATCGTGGACCCTTCCCATATTTGTGGTAACAGAACTGGACTTTCTTCCATTGCGCAAGAAGCACTTAACGTGGGTTACGCAGGCGCTATGATTGAAACGCATCCATCACCAGACGAAGCCTGGAGTGACGCAGCCCAGCAAATCACACCAGAAGTCTTAGCTGAGCTCATCTCAGGTCTTGAAATAAGAAAAGCAGGGATTTCAGGATACGAGGATGAATTAGGTTCTCATAGAACTCTTATATCGGATATTGATTTTCAATTGATTGAACTTCTTTCTCAGAGAATGAAAATTTCTGAGAAAATTGGTACGGTCAAGAAAGAAAACAACTTGGCTGTTTTCCAACCCGAGCGTTGGAAAGTAATTACCGATTATGCAGGACAAAAAGCGCAAGAAACCGGAATGAGTAAAGAATTTATTGAAAAGCTATTTAAAGCAATTCACGAAGAATCCGTGGAAGTGCAAAATAGTGTGATGACCACAAAACCGTAAACGACCACTTTTGAAAGGACTCATAATAAAATCCACAGGCAGTTGGTACCAAGTTTTGGACAAAGAAACCGGTATTATCTACGAGGCTAGAATTCGTGGAAAATTCAAGCTGATTAAAACTCGACTCACCAATCCCCTGGCCGTAGGGGATCGAGTTGAGTTCCAATTGGAAGCCGACGACATTGCCTGGATCACGCACATTGAGCCTCGAAAGAACTACCTCATTCGTAAATCCGTAAATCTATCGAAGGAGGCCCATATCATTGCCTCCAATATCGATATTGCTTGTTTTCTATTTACGGTAAAACATCCAGAGACTTCTCTTGGGTTTTTAGATCGTTTTCTTGCCTGCTGCGAAGCCTATTCCATCGAACCTCTTATTTTATTCAATAAAATGGACGTGCTCTCAGAGATGGAAAAAGAAATTACAGAAGAGATTGGTTTTATGTATCAGAAGATTGGATACAAAACTTTAAGTATTTCTTCCTACTCCAAATTGAACTTAGAGGACTTAATGGAGGAGCTAAAAGACAAAACGTCTGTCTTTTTCGGCCATAGCGGCAGTGGAAAATCCACGCTTGTCAATGCAATGCAGCCGGATCTGAATTTAAAAACCTCTGAAATATCGTTAGTGCACTTAAAAGGGAAGCATACCACCACGTTTGCCCAGATGCATTTTTGGTCCTTTGGAGGGCAAGTTATCGATACGCCGGGAGTCAGAGAGTTTGGTATGATAAACGTAGAGAAAGAAGAACTTCAACATTATTTTCCTGAGATTTTCAAAACAGGAAGACAATGCAAATTCCATAACTGTTTGCACCTCAATGAACCCAAATGCAAAGTGCTCGAGTCCATCGAAGAGGGAGAGATTGAGGAGTCTCGTTATATCACGTATTTAAAGCTGATGGAGGAGGCCGATGAGCAGGGTTATTAAAACAAAAAACCCAGCCGAAGCTGGGTAAAAACTAATAACCATGAAAACTCAAATTAAACATGAGAATCACAATTAGTATGATTCAATATCTGTGCCAAAAACGGTTCGCGAAAGTAGAAATAAAAGTTAAATTTTCTTAAGATTGTATTTCGTCAAATTTCGTACTTTTGCACCATCAAAAAACCTATATATGTCAAACATCACTTTTACAATGATTAAGCCGGACGCAGTTGCCGACGGACACATTGGAGCTATCCTTGGGAAAATCGCAGGCGCTGGATTTAAAATCAAAGCCATGAAGCTTACCCAACTTACAGTAGCAGACGCTAAGAAGTTCTACGAAGTCCACGCAGAAAGACCTTTCTACGGTGAACTAGTTGAGTTCATGTCTTCAGGACCTATCGTTGCAGCTATTCTTGAAAAAGACAACGCAGTGGAAGCTTTTAGAACTTTAATCGGAGCGACAAATCCAGCGGAAGCAGCAGAAGGAACCATCAGAAAAGAGTTCGCAAGAAGCATTGGAGAAAATGCCGTTCACGGTTCGGATTCAGATGAGAATGCTTTAATCGAAGGGCAATTCCATTTTTCAGGAAGAGAGATTTTCTAAGAAAGCTTGTATTTCAAAGTATAAAAAAGAATCAGAAGTTCGCTTCTGGTTCTTTTTTTTGGTTAAAATTTCTCTGCTTTGATTGAGATCTAAAAGGCGTGAAATTAAAATCAATGCGATACAGAGGTACTACGAAGAATCCTAAACTCAGAAAGACTTAGCCGACGCTCATATATAAGGCACGGGCGTGAGGCTGACTAGTGTTAGAGTTTAAAAGAAGATTCGCCGCTTTCTGTAACTCAATTAGTCAGCCTACGCTGTTTTCGTTTGATAAAATTATGGGGTAGAGATATTGAAATTTCTGCTTTAAATCTATTCAATGGGGAATAATGTTGTATTTTTTAACGCAAAAGTTATACCTCAAAAGGTATAAATGCTACTTTTATCCTTTTTCTATACCCGAAATGGTATCGTATTAATTTTTTGCGTATATTTATACCATTAAAGGTATATCTATGGATTCAATACGATGGTTTGTTAAACAAAAACGGAAAGAACTAAAACTCACTCAAGAAGATTTAGCGTTAAATGCGGGTGTAGGCTTGCGTTTTGTGCGTGATTTGGAACAGGGAAAGAAAACACTTCGCTTAGATAAAGTGAATGATGTATTGGCATTGTTTGGGAAACAAGTGGGTGTAATTGATAAAATCCGAGAATAATGGCACGAGAGGCAAAAATATATTTTCAGGATCAATTCGTCGGTATATTGAATGAGGGAGATAATGGATATTCATTCCATTATGAAAAGGATTATTTGGATAGTTCCAATCCCAAAGCCATCAGTCTAACGTTACCGCTTTCTCAAAATACCTATCATAATAAGGTGCTATTTCCTTTTTTTGATGGTCTAATTCCCGAAGGTTGGTTATTAGAAATAGGCGAAAAACACTGGAAACTAAACCCACGTGACCGTTTTGAATTATTAATCAATTTATGCAGAGATACTATTGGTGCTGTTTCTGTATATCCAATGGAAGAAAATAATGAGTAATTGTTTATTCTGCTATCAACCCGTTGAAACGGGTGAATATCATAGTGCTTGTTCCAAAAAATTCTTTGGTACAACAAAAGTTCCTGCGTTGGAATTAAACCAAGAAAAGTTAAATCAGTTAGCACAAATTACTGTAAATGAACGATTAGCTTTGACAGGAGTTCAGCCCAAAATATCATTAAGTTTAAACGGAGATCAAGGCAATAAACGTTTAACGTTAGTGGGACTGTGGGGTGATTATATCTTAAAACCACAATCTTCGGATTTTGCCTTTATGCCCGAAGTAGAAGATTTAACGATGCACTTAGCAAAGCTGTTTAAAATTGAAACGGCTGAACATGCTTTAATTCGAACGACTACAGGTGAATTAGCTTATATCACCAAGCGTTTTGACCGAGCAAAAGGCAAGAAAATCCATGTGGAAGATTTGTGTCAGTTATCTGAATTACTAACGGAACAAAAATATAAAAGCTCTTACGAGCGTGTGGGTAAAATCATCAAACAATATGCGACCAACTCGGGTTTCGATGCAATCAAATATTTTAGATTGGTCTTGTTTTCTTTTTTAACAGGAAACAATGATATGCACCTGAAAAACTTCTCATTGATGCATACCGATAAAGGTATTTTGTTTTCACCAGCTTATGATTTGTTGAATGTAAACCTCATTTACCCACACGATAAAGAGGATTTAGCTTTGACTTTAGGTGGACGAAAACGAAACATTAAACGTTCCGATTTTGACAAATTTGCTATGAGCTTAGGTATTGCGAAGATTGTTCGTGATAATATTTACAAAGATTTTTCTAAACAGTTTAATAATCTTCATGCTTGGATAGAGAGCTGTTTTTTAATTGATGAATATAAAGAACGGTATATTCAGATTTATGAACATAAATTGAAACAGATTAGTTTGTAATTTTTTACAATTTAACATGAGTTAGAAACAAAAACTCTGTCGCTTTACTTTCCATTCACAGAGACCTATCGTAGAAGGTATAATCATGTAGAAGGGACTCATTTCAATCCTTTAGATCTCACAATCCTGAATAATAATTATGGGAAGCGCAACGTTTTCTAAAGGCCAGAAATACGATAGAGTGGAATGTTTAAAAATCCAACCTTTATTTCGTATTTTTGTTTTATGAATCAAGATACGATCTGCGCACTAGCCACGGCCAATGGAATTGGCGCTTTAGGAATTATAAGAGTCTCTGGACCACAGGCCTTCGAAAACGTAAATCGATGCTTTGACGGAAAGGATCTAACCCTAGTGGATTCCCATACGGTGCATTATGGCTTTATTATGGAAAATACGGAGTCTATTGACGAAGTCATGGTCTCTGTATTTAAAGCTCCTAAAACATTTACCACAGAAGATTCTGTGGAAATATCGTTCCACGGATCTCCTTTTATAGCCAAGCGAGTACTGGAGGTGTTAATTAACTGCGGGTGCCGAATGGCCAAAGCAGGGGAGTTCACCATGAGGGCCTTTATGAATGGACGTATTGATCTATCGCAGGCCGAAGCCATTGCAGATGTGATTGCCAGTGAAAATGAAACTTCTCGTAAAGTGGCTTTAAATCAACTTAAGGGTGGGGTGTCAAACGAGATCTCCTTATTGAGAACGGACCTTTTAAATTTCACATCCCTTGTGGAATTGGAACTTGATTTCTCGGAAGAGGATGTGGAGTTTGCCGATCGCACGGCGCTCAGCCTGCTTCTTAATCGAATAGAAGAAAAACTGCGATCTCTTATTGAGAGTTTCCAATACGGAAACGCCATCAAAAACGGAGTGGATGTGGCCATTGTCGGAAAGCCGAATGCTGGTAAATCTACACTGCTTAATGCCCTTCTAAAAGAAGAACGGGCCATCGTTAGTGAAATTGCAGGAACCACTCGAGACACCATTGAAGAGGTGTTTCATATTAAGGGAACTGCCTTTCGGTTCATCGATACCGCTGGTCTAAGAGAAACGACCGACACCATTGAAGCGATTGGTGTTCAAAAGGCGAAAGATAAAATCTCTACAGCAAGTATCTTACTTTACCTTTATGATGAATTCGACAACACGACTGACGAAATTATAGAGTCCGTGAAGTCTTTTGCAAGAAAGGATCTTTTAATTCTGCTACTGCATAATAAAATCGACCTTTCTTCCTCAGCCAAAGAGGCATTTGATGTTACTTTAGCAGAGGCCTTAATTCCTGATTTGGCTGCCCAAATCATTCCTATCTCAGCCAAAGATCAAGTCGGATTAGAAAGCTTAAAAACAGAGCTGTCCTCGTATGTTGAGTCTCTAAAATCAGATGAGAACAACGTTATTATCACAAACCAACGCCATTTTGAATCTCTGAATCGTTCATTAGACTCAGTCGTAAGAGTAAAACAGGCAGTTAGTCAAAGTTTCCACACGGAGCTTTTAGCCTACGAGTTAAAATATGCTCTTGAATACTTAGGGGAGATTTCAGGAGAGTTTACCAATGACGAAGTATTAGGGAATATATTTTCTAAGTTTTGTATCGGGAAATAAATCGTAATTATCGATCATAAATAATAATAACTAATAAGTATAAATCGCTTAAAATTAATGTTTTAAACGGTTTTTTGTTTGTCTATTATTTATATTTGAATTGTATGCTTTGTTAATTTATTTGTACGTAATTTTCATTTAGCGTACAAAAGTACAAGGAAGTACGCCTAAATATTTATATAGGTGGAATTATGAAACATATTGAAAGGGTAATAAACGTGCTGAAATATTCAGAAAAAATGAACAAACATGTAAAGTGACATTCAAATCAGTACACTTTGCGATTATTGTGGAAATTCATTTATTGCTAAAACTATGGTTACACGGTTTTGTATTAAAACATGTTTGTAGTAAGACATGCAATAGTCGCTTCTATTGAATGAAAATACGTGAGGAAAAAATGAATAAATCTCACATTTTTTAGGGCTTAGATACTCCTCCATAATAACTTATTATTAAAACGTTGAATTCGTCGTGCAGGAACTGCCAAGTCTAATTGAAAATGGCATTGCTTAAGACATTCCTAGCACAAAAAATATTCCTTGAGAATGGAATTTATGCTGGAATAGAGTTCTTGCGTCATCAGCATATAACGACTACCGAAATTTATTCCCATAGTTGTTAGAGGACAATATTAATATGGATAATAATATTGAGATATGAGAAATAAGACATTTGAATTTATTGTACCTTTTGATATATAGATAATTATTATTTAACATTATTTATTCAGCATAAAGCAGCTTTAAAAATTTGTTACCATTCGAATGTTAGAATATTAGGAAAATAAGGTCAATTATTGTATTTTTGACCGCTTTGGTCAATTTTAAACTATGACAAAAATTGGAGATATAATACGGATAAAGAGAATAGAAATGGGTATCACTCAAAAAGGCTTAGCGTCACAAATTGGTGTGGATGTATCTTTTCTTTGTAAAATCGAAAAGAACGAGAAGAATATTAGCCTTAATAACTTACTTAAAATTAACAAAATATTACTATTTAATAATGATGATTTAAAAATTATTTTTTATTCTAAAAAATTAGTAGATATGCTCAATGATGAAAGTGAAGTGTTTAAAATCAAGGTGTTAGAGTTTTTACAAAAAAAAATAAAGAACAATGAAATATAAAATAAAAGAAGAATTTTTAAGTCAAATTCAAGATACTCAAAAACAAATTTTTGAAGATAATTTTTTAAACTTAAATAACAATTCCTTTGATATAGAAATAAAGAATAGAGGATACAAGGTTAATGAAAAAAAACCCATTTTCTTAGAAGGCATTTGTGCATTAAGCTTTTTCTCAGGTGGTGGAGGTTTAGATGTTGGAACACAATTAGCTGGTGTTAAGGTTATATCAGCAGTAGATTTTGATAAAGATAGTATTGAAACTCTAAAATCAAATAAATACTTTTCTCACGCGCAACACAAATTAGCGGATGTTAGTAATGTATCAGTAAATGATTATGCTAAATTAATTAAAAAAAACAATCCTGAAAAATTAATAATAGTTGGAGGACCACCTTGTCAACCTTTTTCAAAAGCTGGTTATTGGAAAACACATGAACATAGATTAGGTATGGATGACCCAAGGAATATGATTGGGCATTATTTAAGAATTATTTCTGAAATTCGACCTGATGGAGTCATTTTGGAAAATGTTGAAAGTTTATTGCACCCTAAAAACGTTGAACAAGTTGAAATTATATTGAATGAATTTAGCAGACTTGGATATGATGTCAAAATTAATAAAGCAAATAGTTTAGATTTTGGTGTACCTCAAAAAAGAAAAAGAGTTTTTTTTACGGCTTCTAAGAAAGGAATTATTCATCCATTAACATCAACTCATGGTGACGGTGAAAACCTCTTACCCTATGAAAGAGTTATTGATTGGCTTTACCCATATAGTGATGAAATTTTTAGTGACGGTTATGATTCTATTGAGGGGAAGTATTGTGAAAGTATAAAAAAAGTAAGTCCTGGCGAAAATTATATTTCTTTGACTGAGAGAAGAGGGCACTTAAGTCCTGAATTTATTGCAGGAAAAAGATATTGGAGTTTTTTATTAAAGTTACATCCATTATTATCTTCATGGACAATTATAGCAAGTCCAGGTCATTGGGAAGGTCCTTTTCATTGGGAAAACAGAAGGTTAAGAATAAAGGAAATAGCTGCAATACAAACTTTTCCTTCAGATTATAATTTTGTAGGTAGTAGAAGATCTATACATAAACAGATTGGTAATGCAGTACCTTCTTTATTAGGAAAAGAGATTGTTTCAAATTTATTAAAGAATATATAATGAAAATAATAAGTTTGTTTAGTGGTTGTGGCGGGTTAGATTTAGGATTTAAACGTGCTGGTTTTTCAACTGTTTTAGCTACAGATAATTGGGAAACTGCTACTAAAACTTTAGAATACAATAAACTTGCGGAAAAAGTTATTTGTGACGATATTAGAAATTTAAATTTCAAAGAATATTATAACAAAATTGATGGGATTATTGGTGGACCGCCTTGCCCTCCATATAGCCAATCTAGACACTATTTAAAGAATAAAGATAATGGCTTTGCCGATGAAAAAGCAGGCTTTGCAGTACCTGAATTCTTTAGAGTTCTTTCAGAAGTATCTCCTAAATTTTTTCTTTTTGAAAATGTTGATGGATTTATGTATAAAACACATAAAGACGCATTAAATTTTGTAATTGAAGAATCGGAGAAATTGGGTTATAATATTTCTTTTAAAGTTTTAAATAGTGCTGATTATGGAGTACCTCAAACGAGAAAAAGATTTATTTGTGTAGGTATAAAGAAAGAATATGGTTGTTTTTATTTTCCAGAGTCTGAATACATAGATCCTGCAAAAAATAAAGGCAATAAAAAAAATTGGATAACTTGTGGTGATGTATTGTCTGACTTTGACAATATAACAGACGAAGAAAGATCACAAAGGCCCGGTTCAAAAGATTATGAATTATTATTAGAAATACCACCTGGAGAGAACTATTTATTTTTTACAGAAAAGAAGGGATATCCTAATCCAAAATTCAAATGGAAATCACGTTATTGGACTTTTTTGCTTAAATTAACAAAGGAAAGGCCTTCGTGGACGATTCAAGCTAGTTTTTCTAATAATCAAGGACCTTTTCATTGGCGCAATAGATTTTTGAGAATTGAGGAAATAAAGAGATTGCAAACGATACCTGAAGATTATAAACTTGTAGGTGATTTTAAAGAACAATGGAGGCAAGTTGGCAATGCTGTTCCAACATTATTATCTTTTGTGTTAGCAAAAAAAATAAAACTAATTCTAAATAAATAATTTAAGTATGAGAGTAGAAATTAACCATGAGTCAGAATTTGAGGACTATAATGGAGAAGTACAATTATTGAGTATAGATAAAATTAGAGAAGTTTTAACTGAACTATTCTCTCAGAATCCATATAGATTACTCAACTTAGTGAATGATGGTTCTTTGTACTCTATTACATATCAAAATAAAATAACTGAAGAAGAGTTTAAGATAAATGTATTTTATGGTAATATAAGAAATGAAAGAAGGAATGAGAGAGAAAAAAAAATACAACTAAATAGGAAAGATCCAAGAAATCTAGATAATTCTATTATTTTGGGATGTTACTGCTATAAGAATACTGATGATTTAGATAGTTTAATTTTTGTAGGATGGAATATTGATAATAATACAAATTATCCTAGTAATCCAAGTTTGCGAGGATTAAGTGTTGATACTTTACAAAAGGCAAGATTTTTTGGTTTTTACAAGCATCAATTTGGAGCAAACTATATATGCGCTTTTTTGCCATCGTTTATATTTTATTATATTAGTAATCACGAAAATATTCATTCAATATCATTGCCTTTAGATAATATTCTTACATTAAGTTCAGAAAATATAGAAAATAGAGTTCCTGGTTTTAACAAAATTTACTTCGGACCTCCAGGTACAGGTAAGTCTCATACAATTGAGGAAGAATTAGAAAACCTTAATGTAAAAGCCTATAATTATTCAAGAGTTACATTTCATCCAGATTATGATTATCATTCTTTTATAGGAGGATATAAACCATTTACAGATAAAAAGGATAGTGATAAAATTAAATACGAATTCGTACCACAAGTATTTACAGATTTATATGTTAAGGCTTGGAGAAATACGAAAGAAGATTATTATTTAGTAATTGAAGAAATTAATAGAGGGAATTGCGCTGAAATTTTTGGTGATATATTCCAGTTATTAGATCGTAATCCTAAATACAATATTGAACCTTCAACTGAATTACGACAATTCTTGGAGGGACTAGAGCACGATTTAAAAGAAGAGATTGCAGAAGAAGCAGACAAAGTCAAATTTCTATTTGATGGCAAACTTCAAATGCCGAATAACTTATCAATTTTAGCATCGATGAATACTTCTGACCAATCTCTATACCCAATGGACTCTGCTTTCAAACGGAGATGGGATTGGCAGTATGTACCTATTGATTTAAAATGTGCTAAATCTAATTTCACAATAAAGGTAGATGATAATAAACATTATTCTTGGTTAGAATTCTTAGCTAAAGTAAATGATAGAATTTATAATGTAACCAAGTCGGAAGATAAACAAATAGGAAATTGGTTTATTGATGCTTCTAAATCTGGTAATATAATATCTAAAGATTTATTCATTAATAAAGTTCTATTTTATTTATGGAATGATATATTTAAAGACGAAGTATTTCATCCAGAAAATATCTTTATTGAGAAGAACAGTGACGGTTCTAAGTTAAAAGATATATCATTTAATAATTTTTATAACAAAGAAGATCAAGACAGATTATTAATTCATTTACTAAAAGATATTTTAAATGTTCCACCTCTTGTCATAAAAGAAGAAAAAGTTAATGAGTACGTTCAAGAAAATAACGTAAGTCCAGAAGCTGCTGAATCAAAACAAAAACATACAGAAAATAATCCTGAATCTGGCGAAGAGTGATGAGAATATTATTTGAAGGTGCGAAATACAATATCGATGATTTAGAAAAATGTTTTGGCGATAAATTTTATCATCAAATAGGAAGTCATGGATATATAGATGTGGTTGGTTACTACCATTCAAATGATAATCAACTCTACTATTTTCTGCCTAAATTATTTATTACGGATAACGATACGTTTTTAGATACGAATTTTCAGTATCAAAGTTTATTTAATGAAAGCGTAGAATCATTTTTAAAAAGGGACATTACCTTATTAAATTGGTTCCGTAAATTCTTAATCATATTTTATAAATCGTTAGCTGAATATAAGAATAGGGTTGATGGTAATATCATTCAATTAGGCGATACTTTACAATTGAGTTCGAACATTGGAAAGAATGAATTTACGTTTTTAGATTTAGTACTCTCTTTATTAAACTTCTATAAAAAGAACAGAGATTTCTTTATTTTTCATACCAAAGAACAGCAGTCTTTAAAACATAAAAAAGTCAATTGGAATAAAACCATTAGAAAGCAACAACCTGTATTTGTTGGTAATACTCCGATTTATGATAAACTAAATACAAAGGTTAAAAAGGTTAATAATGATGAAATATTAATGACCTATTTCTATTCAGTTTTAAATCATTTAAAAGATGAATATAAAGTAGATATACAGATTGATTGTCCTTATAATTTAATTAAAGGAAAACGTTTTGAAATCTTTTTAGAAACGGGTATATACAAGATTAAAAAGATCAAGAACAATTATTATTCTGATAAACTAAAAGCAATTTATAATCTATTAGTTTTATTCTTTGAGAAGTCATTTATTGGTAGTGTCAAAAATAAAAGTGATGATTTTATCATTGTAAAGAAATATCATAATGTTTTTGAAGATATGGTTGATAAGCTATTATCAGATTCATTTTCAGAGAGAAAAACGTCCAATGGTATTTCTTTAAACTTTTTAAAAAACAACCAAGATGGTAAGATATTAGATCATTTATTTGAGTTTGATAGCATACTAGATACAGATGAAAGTATTTTCTATATTGGCGATTCTAAGTATTATAAGCATAATTCTTACGTAAGAGATAATTCTATCTATAAGCAATTCACTTATGCAAAGAATGTAATACAATATAATATTGATTTGTTACAGGAAGATGCTAAAATACCTTCTTTAATTAATAAAAATATACGTTATAGAGATGATATTACAGAAGGTTATAGTATCTCTCCAAATTTCTTTATTCAAGGTATTATAAAGGATATAAATGATTATGATACAAACAGTTTAGTACAAAATATTGAAAAAGGTACTGAGAAAAATGCTCATTTTAAAGAGCGTCTATTCGATAGGGACACCTTATTCATAAATTACTATGAAATCAATTTTTTGTTTGTATTAAATAGCTATACTAATTATTCTCCTGATAAAATACTGGAAACAAGACAATTATTTAAAAATACATTTAAAACACATTTTAGAGCGTATTTTAAAAATCATAGTGGGTTTAATTTCTATGGATTTAATTTTAATTCAGAGCAGGAACTTAAAGAATTTGTCGATGTAGAATTTAGACATATTACAGGTAGAGTTATAAGAACGATTTCTAATCCGAATAAATTAATCTTAGCAATTAATCCAAGTAGAGAAAATAAACTAAAAGAAAAGAGTTTGCTAAATAGATTTGTCGTAACTAATAATCCAATTACTAAACAAAAAGAATTTGTATACAATACGAATAGCTCTATAAAACCGGCTATTACTGATTACGAAATTTAATAAGATTAGGTTATCGATGATTCAGATATTGAATTGATCCATTATATACTCAAAACTAAAAATAAATCCAATTACAGGTCATATATAAAGCGTTGTTGTAAAACATTTGAAACGAAATCATTTTTAAAACAAATAAATGTGAAGCCATAGTTTAGAAGGCGATTAACAAACATTTAAAATAATTGTAATTAAAGGAATAACACAAAATCATGTACCTCAATTGTATTATATATACTTTATAAACCATTGTAAATAAAGAGATATAAGGTGTTATATCGGGAATAGATACTGTAATACAATGAGCTACCTTGAAGATAGGCTTAAAATATAAATCTGGTAGTGTTTCACTAACTGTGTAAGTTGAAAAGTTATTCTGAAAAATTTTGAGTCCTTAAAAACTCAAAACTTTTTCGGAAATAACTTTTTACTATTTTTAAACTTTATACAGTTATGATTGACAAAGAAGAATTATTAAACAACAAGGAATTTTACAAATCCTTTAAGAACAGCGAAGATCTAACCTCGTTCTTCAAAACAATGCACAAACGAGCCGTAGAACATATGCTCGAAGCAGAACTAGATGACCATCTAGATACTGATAAACATCAAAAAACGAAAGATGGCAACTATCGCAATGGTCATCAGACCAAGAGGTACATGGTGAGTGGCGAAGAATTTGAAGAATTAAAAAAGGAACTAGCTGCAATTATTCTACTAACTAATTTTTGTTTAATAATCTATACCTATTTTTTTAGGAGGGGACATGGCTTTATTAATTGAAAAGCAATACTATGTTAGTTCATAATAGAGACTATTTTACAAAGTATAAATTGTCAAGGCTTAAATTTTATAATATTAACTGTACTTTAGAAAACATATAAATTATTTCTTCTGATACAACATTTCCTTCCCTCGTTTTCGTCCTGTAAAGAAGATAACAGCACTAAAAGCTTGTCTAGAAATAGTGTCCGTTACCCTCGTACTTTTTATAGAATCCTTTATTTCCACGGGTAACATTTTCCAAATATCCGATGATGTAAATTGGTCCGAAAGTTTATTTGAATTAATAATTTTCATAATTTGTTGGGGAAGATTAAGATTGGTCCTTCCGCTTGAATTAACTTTATCTTTTTTCAATATTGCAATTATCTTAGTAGATTCGGGCAACTCTATGATTTTTGGGATTTTGTTACTTGGATTTATAAAATCCCAGATCGTTAAACCATAAGCTTTTGCAATTGTGTGAACTTTATCAAAATCAATATTGCCTTTTCCTATTTCTATGGCACTATAGGCACTTTGCGTTAGCCCAGATAGTGTTGCAATTTCCTTTTGCGTAAAGTTAAATTGTTCACGATACTGCTTAATTAAAGCTCTAGTTCTGTTGTTTTGTGTGGTCAAAATTTTAAGTTGTTAAATATTTTAAATAAAATATGCTTATTACGATTTTATTTGTATCTTTGCTTCAGTTGGTTATAGATACTTATCTATAAGAAACTTTGAGTTCCGCCAAACTAAACGACCAATTTTAAGACACGGAACCCAAGGGAGCTAATTCCCCGTTGATTTTGTACATTTGCAAATGCGGGGGATAGTCCCTTGCTGGAAACTGTGTCTGTGGCGCTTGGTCGTGCCCGTTTGGCAGTGGAAGGTAAGGGATTGTCCTCCGCTATTTTTTTTATAGCACTTTTCTTTGAACTCATAATTTAATAATCTAGTGGATATTATGAGAACGCTATTATATCATTTACCATCTCAAGAGCAAAAGACTTTAAAAATCACGTTGTTCCAGATTTATAAAAGATTACCAGCGCTACCTACCTAAAAAGCACGGTTAAACAATAGTTACTAAATCAAAATCTGCAAATTTTACAAGACATGAACCACCTAAACCCCTAAATAAGGTAGTGGAACCTATAAAAGATAAACATCCAACATTGCCCACTTTTGAAAGTGGGGTAGAGACGAAATTGCCTATTTAGGTAACTGATCTTACATTCCTATTCAAAAAGCAACCCAGCCCTTCAATTTGAGGTTGACGGAACTTACTATCTGCTAATCTAACTCGCACGTTAAAAGTATGATGTTTTTTCCACTTACCCAAATCGATTGAAGATTGATTTGCGGGTAGTGTTGGTTTTTAGTTCAAACAATTTAGTCAGGTGTTCCAAACCCCTGATATCGAGCATCAAATGGCTATGACAGCCATTATTCACCCATCTTTACATTCATATCTTCATTATATTTTTTTGGGAAGGATTTTCCTTCGCAATGGAGAAGTTATATGCCGACGAGAGGGGAAATCTAACTCCCAAAAAAAAGACTTCGGTCAATTGCGAAATACTTACGTTTAAAAATAAAAATGCCCTTTCCCTAAAGTAGAAGCAATACGGGAAAGAGCGTGGTCTTATTAATTGTTTAACCAAAAAAACCAAGAACAAAACTATGGAAAAAAAGTTTTGCAGGGACATCATTGCCCTATTATTTTTAGTACTTCTATGCCTTAAGATTCCTGCGCAGCAGAGAGCTTTTAAAGTAGGAGATGTGCTCCCTGAAGATTTCTGGACAAAAACTCATCCCATCGTGAATAGTCCGAAAAAGACAACAACTTTTGGCGAGAATCGAGACAAATTGATTTTATTAGATTTTTGGGCAACATGGTGTGGCTCTTGTTTGCAAAGTTTTCTAAAACTACAACCAATTGAAAAAGAATTAGAAGGTCAACTAAAAGTGATTCCTGTTAGCTATGAAAGTAGAGAAACACTAGAAAAATTTTTTCAAACAAAAAACGGTAAGAAATACCACTTTATAGAATCGATATCAGATGATAAGATTTTAACTTCTCAGTTTTTGCCAAGAGCATACCCTTATGTTGTCTGGATCAAAGATGGAAAGGTTCTTAATTTGACAGATAGTGAACAGGTGACACCTGAGAATATTAAAAAAGTTTTACAAGGTCAAAATTCAGTACTTCAAACAGTATTGCAATTAGATAGCAAACGACCTATCATGCTGGCAGAACAATTTGACTTAGAACGAGATGCATCCCTTGTGAGTTATCAGTTTCTAGCAAAAGGGCTGATTCGTGCAATAAATTACGGCAATAAGTTTCATCGAAGTGGATCAATAACGTATGGACGCCAATTTAAAAATAGGCCCCTCATAAACATTTATAGAGGAATTGTACATGAGATTTTCCAAGCACAAGGAGATCAATTCAGTAGTAATAGGATAATTAATCAGAGTGAGAACGCTGATAAATTGCGACCTCCTCAATTAGACGATCCTAAAAAAAATGAAAAATATTACAGTTTTGAATTTACTGCTCCGATATCTAGAGCTAAGTCACTTTATCCCGATATGCTTAACTACTTAAATCAGAACACAGAATATCTGGCTGAAATAAAGAAAATTCGACGTAAATGTTTTGTTCTAACGAAGAACGCAAACTTTAATAAAAGTTCCTCGGCAGAAAATAAAGAAGGTGCTAAACCAAAAAAATCAGATTCGAAATATATTGTCAACGAACTTAATGAACTGCCAATTGTGAAATTCCCTTTAATTATTGAATCGGGTCTCGATCTTGAAATTTCAAAGGACATTCTAAAATTAGACAGTTTTGACGAGGTCAAACTTGCACTAGGTCAAGTTGGATTTAATGTGAAAGAGAGTGAAAGGGAACTCTTAATGCTTGTTATCACTGACCGTAAATAACCAAAATAAACTATTCCTATGAAAAATATATTATCAGCTTCCCTCATTGTATTATTCTCGTCTGTTTACGGACAACATACAGTGAGTGGTACCGTGATTGATCAGACAGACCAAAAACCTTTGACTGGAATTTTAATCACTTCGCAGCATTCAAAAACAGCGTCTCTCACTGATAAAAAAGGTGAATTTAATTTAAAAACTAGTGAATCAAAACTAACTATTTTGGCTTCTGGACAGGGCTATATTCCTCAAAAATTGGAAGTTGAATTGCCTTTATTGAAACCATTGAAAATATTTTTAGTTCCCAAAATTAAGGCAATTGAAGAGGTAATCCTATCTACAGGATACGAGCAGATTTCAAAAGAGCGCGCCACGGGATCGTATTCCGTTGTTGGTGATAAATTATTGAGAAAGCAAGTGACAACAGGAATTATGGAGCGATTACCTGCTATTGCCAATGGAATTACTATGAACAGTGGCCTAAGTGAAACACATCTAATGGTACGGGGGCTAAGCTCAATAAATGGACCTAAAAGCCCACTAATTATTGTGGATGATTTCCCTTATGAGGGGGATATGAACAACATCTCTCCTGACATGGTTGAATCGATCACCGTCTTAAAAGATGCAGCTGCCTCAAGTATTTGGGGTGCTAGGGCAGCAAACGGGGTTATTGTCATTACTACAAAAAAAGGGAAGTATTCACAACCATTAACTGTAGAATTGACCGTAAACACAACTTTCAGTGATAAACCGGATCTCACATATAATAGAAGGATGACAAGTTCGGAATATATTGATGTGGAGCGTGAATTATTCAGTCGTGGTTCATACAAAAGCAGAATAAATTCATCGTCACGTCCCGTTTTATCCCCGGTTGTAGATTTACTTAACCAAGCTGAAAAAGGGTTCATGACCTCTGAAGAAGCGGATCGTCAAATCGATGCGCTTCGTAAAATTGACATTAGAGATCAGTACCATAGATATATGTATACGCCACTACACAATCAACAATACGCATTGAATTTGTCGGGAGGTAGTTCCAATTTCAATTGGATTTCGTCTTTAGGATATGATGAAAATTTTGGAAACCTTTCTGAAGAATTCAAGAGGTTGAACTTCAGTTTGCAGAACACTTGGAAGCTGTCCGATCGAATCAGAATTCAACTTGGTGCACTCTATACACATACGAAGAATAAATCGGGACGAATAGGATTTGATAATGCGACGGTCGATGGAAATCTACAAATTCCATATTTACAATTTAGTGAAGAAAATGGGAAGCCTGCCGTGTTCTTGTCTAAATACAACCAACGGGTAAAAGATATGTTAGTGGGTAGTGGTCTTTATGATTGGAATTACTACCCCTTAACCGATTGGGAACATTCGCGAAGTACACAATCAAACGCAGAAGTTACGCTTAATACATCTATTCAATACAAAATTGTAAAGGGATTGGATCTTAATCTTAAATATCAATATCAGACAACAAATGAAAATAGCAGAACTTTATATGACGAGGAAAGCTATTATACACGTGACTATCTTAATGGTTTTGCTTATTATAATTCGTCCAATACGCTTAATTGGAATGTACCTAGAGGTGCAATATTAGACAAGTCCGTTGGAACTATTGGGGTAAATAATGTACGAGGACAACTAAATTACAATTATTCCTCTACTCGCCATGATTTTACTGCGATTGCAGGTGCAGAAGCAAGAGCCTGGAAATCGACCAACGATCAGGATAGGTTGTATGGATACGATGTAAATCGACAGACTGCATCAATCATTGATTATTTGACGCAATATCCTCATTTCATTACGGGTAGTAAAAGTTATGTTGCAAATCGACAGGGTATACAGGAGTTTAATAATCGATTTATTTCGATGTATGCGAATGCTGCATATGTTTTCGATAAAAAATATATACTTTCTGCTAGTGCGCGTCGTGATGCAAGTAATCTGTTTGGTCTAAAAACAAACGATCAATGGAATCCATTTTGGTCTGCTGGTTTTTCGTGGAACTTATCAAATGAAAAATTCTATTCTATTGCTTGGCTACCCAGTTTGAAATTCAGAAGTTCCTATGGCTTTAGTGGGAATATTGATCCTGCAATGGTTGCAGTTACAACTCTGATCTTCGACCAAAGTAAATCAATCGATACTGGAGGTGTAACCGCGCGAATATCTAACTTTTCAAACCCAAGTTTACGTTGGGAGACCTCTAAAATGGTAAATCTTGCGATAGATTTTGCATCAAAGAACAATCGTATCGCAGGATCTATTGATTATTTTATGAAGAACGGAAGTAATTTATTTGGTGAAGCTCCACTTGATGCGACTACGGGAATCAAAAGTATGCTTTGGAATGTTGCTGGTATGAAAAGTAAGGGGTTTGATTTAGAATTGAATACTCGAAATATAGTAAGTCGAAGTTTTTCATGGAATTCAATTTTGAATTTTAGTTCTGCGCGTGATCAAATCACAGAATACTATTTAAAAGATGTTCCAGCATCCTATTATGTTAACAAAGTGGGAAATTACTCAGCTGTATCAGGTAAGGTGGGACTTCCTGTTTATTCCATTTTCGCCTATAAATGGGCCGGTCTTGATCCAGTCACTGGTGATCCCCAAGGATTTCTTGATGGAGAGATAAGTAAGGACTATGCTGCAATAACAGGTTCAGACAAAGGGATAGAAGATTTAGAATATTTTGGTTCCGCCATTCCCACCACCTATGGATCGTTTATTAATACCTTTTCTTACGGGCAGTTCTCGCTAGACATTGCTGTTAGCTACAAGCTTGGTTATTGGTTCAGACGTAGTTCAATTGATTACGGGAGGTTATTATCTGGCTCCATTGGACACGGTGATTTTAGTTCTCGTTGGCAGAATCCAGGAGATGAAAAATTTACAGATATTCCTTCTTTATTGTATTCTACCAATCAAGCACGTGATATTTTTTATGCGGGTTCAAGTGCGTTGATTGAAAAAGGCGATCACGTTAGACTACAATATCTTAATCTTGGCTATGATTTTGGTCAAATAGGGAAGAGTTTATCCTTTCAAACACTTAGGATATATTGTGCGATAAATAATCTAGGATTGTTATGGTCGGCTAATAAACAGGGTATTGATCCCGATTACTTCCTAGGAACAAATTCAATAAAATCTTCGGCTTCTTATTCACTTGGCCTTCACCTTAAATTTTAAAAATTATGAAAAACATCATTTGCCTTTTGTGGGCATTAATATTTATACTGAGCAGTTGTGATCGGTTTTTAGACGTAAAGTCTAACTCTAAATTAGGAATTGCGGAAACATTAGAAGATAATCAGGCTATACTTGACAGATCACAGATGACTACATATTACAGCAACAGTGCTGAAATTTCGTCAGATGATTATTATGTTACGGATGCTGACTTTGACAATAACCGATTTGATTATGAGAAGATGCTTTATAAGTGGAATCCAGATCAAGTATCAAGACCCGGTGATAATGATTGGACAAATCTGTTTTCCAAGATTGTTGTACACAATACAATCTTAGACAACATAAAGCACTATAAATTTGAAAATGCTGAGAATTTGAAAGGTCAAGCTTTGGTGTATCGTGCGGCCGCTTATCTTGAGGCCGCTCAAATATGGTGCCTTGCTTATGATCAATCCACAGCTTCAACTGAACTAGGACTTCCACTTCGATTAACTGCAGATATGAATGTCCCTTCTGTGCGAACCACATTAGATAAAACATATGAACAAATTTTGGATGATTTGCATACAGCAGCTGAGCTTTTGCCCAACAACCAAATCTCAATTGTACGCCCCTCCAAAGTAACAGCTTTAGGGTTTCTATCTCGCGTCTATTTGTATATGGGAGATTATGAAAAATCGCTGTTGTATGGCAGTAAAGCTCTTGCAATAAATTCGAAATTACTGGACTATAACCACCTAAATGAAAATGCGTCTTATCCTTTTGAAATGAACCATGCGGAATTGCTTTTTTCTACATCAATGACACCTTCGTACTTCCTACATAAGAATCGTATTCATATAGACGAAAACTTCTATAATAGTTATGATGACAATGACCTACGTAAAACACTTCAATTCACAAAAAAATCTGGTGGTGGAATAGGGTTCAGAGGAAATTATGCGGGTTCTTCCTTGATGTGCAGTGCGCTTGCAGCCGATGAACTCTATTTAAATGTTGCCGAATCGTATGCGCAGTTAGGCCAGATTTCAAAAGCGATGGATCAGCTTAATCAATTATTAATTACACGTTGGAAACAGGGTGCCTTTGTTGGTTTTACTGCCGATTCCAAGGCTGATGCGATTGAGTTAATTCGTATAGAACGTAGGAAAGAACTTCTTATCCGCGGGCTTAGATGGGCAGATATAAAAAGATACAACCGAGATGGCGCGAATATCACTCTAAGTAGAACAATTAAAGGGGAAACTTTTACTTTGCCACCTAATGATCTTCGTTATGCGATTGCCATTCCGGAGGAAGTTATCGAAATGTCAGGGATGCCTAAGAACAAGAGATAAAAAAGGTGGGGTGTTTGGACCCCACCCATTAATTGAACGTTTTTAAGGTTCAGATTTGAATCCTTCAGATAGATCAAGGATTATCGAATTACTGTTCGATCCCAAGACACTTGATAAACTGACGTTTTCTGGTAACGTGATTTTGCAAGGAAGTACTTTTTCTACCCCACAAGGGTTAGAATTATTGATTGTACTCCAATTGTTCACGTCATTGAAATTTTCAGTCATATCTGTCCCAATGTAGTGATACACAACATCGTCAGCATTCTGACTGTTCTCTGCTATCTGAAATGACATTGTAATTCCTGCTGTTAGCAGGGCAACTACCAACATTGCGTTGGTTCTGAAAAATGAAATGGTTTTCATTGTTTAAAAATTTAATGATTAAAATAAATATTAATAAATTTGGTACTTGACTACTTGTAGTCAATCGGTTGCTATGTATTTGGGAGAACAATAGGTTCTCCCTTGTACATTGTAGCCAACTGGAATTTACAGTTGACAGTTGTCAATCATGCTGCAGCATGCAATTAAGAAGTTGCGCACCTTCTCAATATCTTTTTTGTCGGTCTATGTTTGTAACCATAGATTCCACATATTGCTATCCGTGGTAGACTCATCATAACTCCCAAGTTTACGTTTCAAGACCCTTATTCTTGTTTTCAAAAACAGGACTGGTGACTCTAAACTTTAGGGTAAGTTATGCTCAATAAAAATCGATACAGCACTCAGCCAAGATGGCTCGAGTAGCCCTTCATTCTTATCCTTTCGTTCGGAGTTTCCAATAGACGTTCTTTCTCAAATAGGAGGGAGTGAGTTGGTCTTTGGCTAGGACAATTCGAGTCTTAGGTGTACCCATCGTTTCCCAAGTTCCGTCGCATGGACACTTCTGTCCAGAATAAGCTATCATTACAATGGGATCTTTTTCAAAGAAGAAATCCCTGTAAGGAATCCCCTGTTTATGAGTACTCATAGATTTGGGATTTTATTTAACCCTCAGTTTCTATCCAATGCTGCCTGTCTTTTTTTGGGGGCAATTTGGTTGTATCCTTATTGTCATCTTCAAGAGTTAAGTCCTGAGGTTTTAACAGAGTACTTGTCGAATTTTCCACTTTTAAAGAAGCGGGCATCGAATCGCGATCTTGACACGATAGTAAAATACTTGATAGTAAAATAAATGTTAAGCCACTGAAGGCTGCAAATTGAAAGGTTTGATTTTTCATAATGGGTTAATTTTTTTAAGATTAGCCCGGCCGGTTGATTTTTTATTGATAGAATTCTTGGGATAAATGTATGTAATTCAAGCATATGAAAATTTTTGGGTAGGGAACGGATCGTGATCCGTTCCCTCGCCTACATAATCCGTTCCCTCTTTTTTGAAACGAAAATTCTTTTAAAATCATAAATATGTAACTGCTATGTATTCAGGTGTGGTAATTTGCCTGTATTATGCAAAGCATACTAAAAGAACGAAAATAATTGAAAAAAAGTTTTAATTTTATGAATATCGTGCGAGTATGCGTAATCCGTTCCCTTTTTTAGTCCTGATTTTGGTCTCAAACTGTGCAATGTCGCAAGGTTTTACCAAAAACTATGACTATTATGAGAAGTTGTACGGTCATTTTTCTGAAAATGACGTGAGGGCACTAGTGCCTTTAAATCAGAGTATAAAGGTTGCAAAATTCCAGAAAGATTATTACCATCTAACCTACGTTTATGAGGACGCAGTGTACTTTATGGGAGACAGGGACGTAAAATTGCACTATGCGGATAGTAGTTTAATCGCAGCGAAGCTTTCGAAAGACCAAAGTTTAGTGGCAAAAGCTTATTTAGGCAAGGGTATCGTTTACTATTATAATTTCCGGGATTACAGAAAGGCCCTTGATGAATATAAAAAGGCTAATACTGCCGCTCAAAAATTAAAAAATTCCTACTTAAATTACAAAATTCAGTTTCACATTGGCTTAGTTAAGAAATACCTTGGTTTTTACGGGGAAGCGGATTCTCATTTTGCGCAGGGCGTGGCTTATTTCAAAAGGAATTTAGAGAACGGTGAACTGCATTCAAACGAGCGTCACAATATGACCAAAGGCTATTTGAATTCTCTCTATCAACAAAGCCTTGTTAAACGTCATTTACAAGAATATTCAGAAGCTCGTGATCTTATTTCGGAAGGATTTAAGCAACTAAGTTTATTAGAGGACTATTCTGAAGAAAGAGGGAAGTTCATGTTAGCCCGTGGAATGGATCTGCTTCTTACTAAGGATTTCAAAAACTCCTATTCTGTTCTTTCTGATGCTTTATTAATTCTAAAGCATGAAGAGGATTTTACAGCCCTTGCCTTGACTCATTATTATTTAGGGAAAGTTATACTTCAAATAGATAACACGGCATATGGCATGGCAAATGCCAAGAGACATTTTTTGATCGTGGATTCCCTGTTTTCGAAGTACGGGTTCTTTGAACCGGAACTTCGATCCAATTATAGGTACTTAATCCAAAGCATTGAATCGAAGACTGACCATGAGAACCAAAACTATTATTTAAAACAACTAGTCAAATTAGATAGTATCGGAAATAGAGAGGCGGCTTACATGGCCTCAACCGTCCTACGAGATTTTGACCTCGCTACTGATAGGGTCAAATCAAGAACGAATGCTGAATCGATGAAAGACCGTATGATTCAACTTCTGATAATTCTCTCCATTGGTGGGGGCCTTTTTTTACTTATCTATTTCAAACCAAAAAGATCCGTCATACTAAGGAAGGGAAAGCTTCTTGATTTAACAGCTCTACGAACAGTAGAGGGGCCCTCCGAACCTTTTACAGAAAATCAAATTAATTCCGCAATACCTGCATTAAATCAATTTGAGAGAGATCGAGGTTTTGTACAGAAAGGGATTAAAGTAGAGGATGTTTCACAACAACTTGAATTACCCCCTAGGCTTATTAGCTATGTGATTAAGACTACAAAAAAAGAAAATTTCAGTTCCTATATCAATCGACTTCGATTGGAGTATGCGGCAAGGCAAATAAATGAGTCTGCAAAACTCATGAATTTGTCAGTTCAGGGCGTTGCAGAGCAGGCTGGCTTTACAAGCCGCCAAACGTTCACTCGTTTATTTCACGATTTTTTCGGAATGACTCCAACAGAATATTATGAACGAATTAAAAAGGACCGAGACGGGTAAGGGAGATTGATAGGGCTTTGATTTCAAGCCGTCTAACAGAACTAATGTTCTTTCTATACCATTCAGGACGCATTAGGCTAGGTGATTTTAGCGTAACTTTCACGAAGGTAGAGACTTTGATAAAACTTGACTAAATTGCAGTCGAGTCACCCTTCAAAAAACAAAGCTATGATAAAGAAAATTCTATTGGGTCTTGCGTTATTCCTTGCTCTTGGGTTTACGGCGTTTCAAGTTTCCCCATGGCCTGGCGCACTTGCCATTCGTTCCGTTTTTAATTATTATGGAGAGAAAGCCAACAGTGCACTTGAAAAAGAAGTTCCCGATGGAATCATCTCTATCAAAAATCAGCAATTTGACACTTCAAATCCTTCCTTAACCTTTGATGTATTTCATCCTAAAACAGTGAAGCCGCTGCGCACCATTATTTGGACCCATGGCGGGGGTTTTATTTCAGGTTCTAAAGGACAGATAGAAAATTACGCTAAGATTTTAGCCTCTAAAGGTTATGTGGTGATCACACTAGATTATACCATAGCACCAGAAAAGAAATACCCGACACCCCTTTTTGAGGTAAGCAAAGCATTGCAATATATTTCAACAAATCATGAAAAATACTTTGTAGATAAGGATTTTATAATTTTAGGAGGGGATTCCGCCGGCTCCATGATCACAGCTCAAACCGCAATCAGCATCACGAATCCTGCGTATGCCAAAGAGCTCAATCTTCAGCCCGGCTTAAAACCTCACCAAGTGAAAGGATTGATCCTTTATTGTGGCTTTTATGACCTTAAAGTGTTAATGGACAGTGAAGCGCCTAATTTCTTTACCAAGACAGTTTCTTGGTCTTATTTGGGTACCAAAAATTTGAAGGAAGACACCTCCTTAAAAACTACCTCCATCGCAAATTATCTAACCAAAGACTTCCCAACATCTTTTATTTCCGCGGGTAATGAGGATCCACTTCTTCATCAATCCTTATTCTTTGCCAAGAAATTAAAAGATATTGGAATTAAAACTGATGAACTGTTCTATGACCCGAATTTAAGCCCTGGTTTAGGTCACGAATATCAGTTCACGATGAATGAGTATGGGAAAAAAGCCTTGGATCGCTCGCTACAGTTTTTAACGAACTTGCAGTAAAGTAGTTCAAAAAAACACTCACATTTTGATAGGACAGCTGCAGGAAATCGGTAACCTATTTTAATCCTCGTGAGTCCTGAAATAGGAGAACTATCGGGAATACATAAAATATGCTTTTGTCTGTAATTAGTACTCGAATCGTACTATTGCGCCAATCTCAAATTATTTCAAGGGTAAATGTTAATTTACTTCATTGGTCATTTCCTGATAAAAACGGCACTACAACCTCAACTAATATTTAGTATCTTAGCATCTATCACCTAGCATTTAATCAAATTATTATAATTTAAAAATCTTTAAAAATATAACAAACACCAATTCAAATAACCATGGAAGCAGATTTAAAATTAAAATTAGAACAATTGTTCCAAAGAGTTGACACACTCAAAGATCAAATTAATACCGAAGAAGCGACTAAAAACGCCTTTGTTATGCCATTCATTCAGATATTGGGATATGATATCTTTAATCCCACGGAAGTGATTCCTGAATTCATTTGTGATATAGGGACAAAAAAAGGAGAAAAAATTGATTACGTTATTAAACGAGATGACCAACCTATTCTAATTATTGAATGTAAGCATTGGAAGGAAAAAATCGATGCCCATAATTCCCAACTTCATCGCTATTACCACGTATCTAAATCTCGATTTGGTGTCCTAACAAATGGACATCAATATAATTTCTATACTGATTTAGAGCAACCAAATATAATGGACGAAAAACCATTTTTCACGCTCGATTTGGCTAACTTAAAAGATTCTAGTCTTAAAATTATAGAAAAGTTCACAAAAAAAGGTTACAATTTAGAAGCTTTGTTGGATTCTGCAGAGTCTCTCAAGTATATTAAAGGAATTCGTTCTGAATTTGAAAAAGAGCTACAGCAGCCCTCTGACGAAATTGTGAAACTATTAGTCAGTCGGTTTTTTGACAAACCGCTTATTGCATCCCGAATGGTCTTATTTAAAGAATACACTAAAAAAGCGTTTTCTAATTCAATTAATGAATCGATTAACTTTAGACTTAAAAATGCATTAAGTTTAAATGAAGCGGTCAATTCTAAGCAAGACAGTGAAATTGATGACATTACTAAGGACCTAGAAAACCCTAAATTTGTTACGACAGAAGATGAGATTGAAGCATTTCAAATTATAAAAGCAATACTTCGCGAAGTACTTCCTGCTTCGCGTATTGCATTTCGGGATACACAATCTTATTTTGGGATTTTATTAGATGATAATAATCGTAAGCCAATCTGTCGCTTGCATTTTAATTCTGCAAATAAATATCTGGAACTATTAAATCATGGAAAAGATAATGGTGAACGAAAACTTTTAAATTCATTAGAGGATATTTACAATTTCAGAAGTGAATTGCTTTCGACCATTGAAAACTATTAGGCATTAATGATTCATATGACTATGTAGCAGTTTGCGCCCAAAATTAATTATTTTGGTTATTGACATAATACCTACCTAGGTGCAAAAAAAAACCGTCTTCAGACTAATTCTTGACGGTTTTAATTTTTGTGTTCCAAGATTTCATATCAAGAAAAACCAGACACTCTCATCATAAGGCCAAAAGGTCTTCGAATCAATTGAACATTAAACCAAATGAAGCGGAATGCTTATTGAAACTGGATGGATCGCTTGTTCGCTTTATCATCTACAGCATGCCATTCTCCATTTTCATAAACAGCAGCCTGATGGTCTCCTTTATGCCTGTTCACATCCACGCCTAGAACTTTTCCTTCGTAATAAAAGGCCACATTGCCTTCCAGAATTGTATGTCCCGCAATAATGCGCTTGACGTCAAACAATTCTAGCGTTCTTTTGACCTCCGCTTCTGTAGCTTTGGGTTCAATGAAATACCCTCGATACCAAAACAGGGAACTTTTCCCTACGAAAAAGGGATCAATTTTGGGATCACCTACACCTTTTAAAACTTTTACCTGATCGTAGAAGGGACGGCAAAGTTCATTGATTTTTTCAATGGAATATCCAAGTTCGTTAATAACGGGAGATACGCCTGCATGCATTGCTAAATTATCCCCAATCTTCTCTATGGTATTCTTGGTTCTTAGCCAACGACCCAGCTCAGTATTTGGGGTGAATAAGGACATGTAATCCACGCCCATTAGCTCCGCAGATTCCAAATATTTGGGATGAAGGTAACGCAAATCCCCAGAAAGGTTCATGATGTCATGGTTTCCTAAAATCGTATGCACGTAGCCTCCTGCTTTTTTAGCCTCCATTTCTAATTTATAAAGTAACCACATGATTTCCGTTACGGTGCTACCCCGATCAAACAAATCCCCACAAATCACGAGATGTCCTTTTCCGTAGGTCCAGTTGTAATTCTTATCCACGATACGGTTGGCTATTAGAAGGGTTCTAAACCCTTCAAACTGACCTTCTAAATCCGAGACGACAAACATCTTCTTCGGTTGCTTAAAAACAGAAGGCTCGTTTTTAAGAGACCTTTTTAAAGGGACTGTGAAATCATAATCTGAATTTTCAAATTTAACTTGCACCTTCTTATCTTTTAATTCAATTTTTGAGGCTATGCCTTTTTCAACACTTGAAGCCCAAGGTTCTCCTTGGATATAAGTGACGTGTGGGCCGTCGTAAATTGTCTGCGCAAATGCTGAAAAACCAAATAATACCATTAGAAATTGCAGTACGATTTTTCTCATTTTTGAGGTTTTAATTGAGTTAGTGAAAGGTAGTAAAAAAAAGAAGTAGAGTTTTTCCCTTGAGACTCTCAAATGGGACGAACTCTACTTCATTCGTTTAATGTATCTTTTTTTACTTAAGATTCGCCTTGCCGCCTACGATAGGTAGGGTAAGGGTCGTTCCGTCTAGATCCACAGTGAGTTCTGTTCCTGGTTTTGGATGAATAGTGAATTCTTTATCACTGGAGAAAATTAAGAGTCCGATTTGTTGGCCTTTCTTGATGATTTGATCATCTGGTTGCAGATCGAAGGTAACTTCATAGAATTTACCTGGAACCAAGGGTTCTCCTTTTCTAAGAGAAGCATGGTTCTGTGGATCGGCCCAACCGCGGGTAATGATATTATCTGTTATTTTAGATCTTCTAGAATCATTCCAGGGCAAGGATACGAGCCAAACCGATAAGTTGGCAGCAGGTTTATTGCTAGCCAATTTCACAGTGATTTTAGGGACTCCTGAAATATGAATATCAGATTCTAATTTTGAGCTTACATAAAGTAGCCGGTGATTCGTATAGTCGGCCCTAGCTAAACTCTCTCCTGAAAAGGAGTAGTTATCTACTAGCGTTTCTTTTGCATTTGTAGAAGTTTTTGTGGTGGATAAGCCTCCTTTCTCCGGCGCACCTTTGGTTAAATAGAAGGGTACGTACTTGGCCTGAGGATTTGGAAAATCGGCATAAGGCGTAGGCTTATCCATCTCATCCGCTTCTCTTACAATCCAAGCTTTGCTTTTTTCCTTCTGAATCCCGTTGTCCACACCAAACAAATAGTGGGTGAACCATTTGTTCATCATCTCCATTGGCGGTGGACCTCCGTGTCCATTTTGATGGTAATAGATGGCGGTTTCAAGACCCATTTCTTTGGCTTTCTTGTAGATTCGGTAGCTGTGCTCCGGCATTACGTTCCAGTCGTTAAAACCATGGGACATAAGCAGCGCAGCTTTCATTTTTGGCATATGGTTTAAGTAATCTCGTCCTTCCCAGAAATCGTTATAATCTCCGGTAAGACGGTCCATCCCGTTTTTCATTTCCGTATCACGAATTTTCGCATTGCTATAAGCGCGCTTTGATTCCTCTCCACTGTGAATAAAATCATAAAGCACATCCACGTCCTCTCCTAAATAACCACCCGGGGAACGAACAAGTCCGTTCGAGCGGTAGTAATGGTAGTAAGATGTATTCGGAGCCACAGGTATAATTACTTCTAGTCCTTTTACACCGGTTGTCGCCGCAGCAAGGGGAAGAGTTCCGTTGTAAGACGTTCCCGTCATGCCGACTTTTCCTGTGGTCCAATAGGCTTTTACTTTTTCATTTCCGTCTGCAGAAGTGTACCCATTGGCTCTACCGTTAAGCCAATCGATGACCGCTTTAGGCGCTAAGGATTCATTTTCTCCACCCACTGTTGGGGAGCCTTGTGACAATCCGGTTCCAGGAGAAGCCGAATGCACCACAACAAAGCCCCTCGGAACCCAAGTGGCAATAAGGGAGTTGGATAGGATGGGACGTGTTCCCGTCCTTGTCACCTCAGCATGCACACGGGGTTTAGCGGCAGGCTGCCCTAATTCATGGTTTACATCCCAAAATCCTCCTTCCACATCGGGTGCAACGCCAGAATAGTAAGGGCTTGTTTCGTAGATGACAGGAAGTTTGAGACCTTCACTTTCGGTTTGGTAAGGTCGGGTGACATCCACATACATTCGGTCTTTTTTGCCATCCCCATCGGTATCGAAACTTGTTTCAACCCATAAATCCGTGCGGATCCATTTCTCGGCATCTTTAAATTCAGGGACAATCTGCGCTTGTCCGTTTTCAAAAATAGGAGCTGCTTTTTTGACGGTTTGAGCCCCTAAGCAAAGGGAGCCCGTGAGCAAAGCGAGATATACGCTTTTTCGAAATACTTTATTCATGATGGATTTTTATGTCAGTAGTGGAACTCCTTTCGATGGGGAAAACCCCATGGACAGTAGCTATTAGTGTATAAAGATATAATTTCTTTGCGAATTCAGCGGGCCTTATGTCTTTTTTTTGATTTCTACAGTTTCTTTAAAATTATGAACATAAAAAAGCCACTCCAAAAAAGTGGCTTGCGCTTGATTTAAAATTAAATTCTATTTAGTTGTTCTCAGGTAAAAAACCGTATTCTTTTGAGTATTGAAGCATTTGCTCTGCAAAAGAGTTAGGGTAAGAAATTTCATAATCGGTTACCTCACCGCTGCTGTTTGTTACCGGATTAATGTAGGGGTTTACAAACCCACTATACGGCGCGTTTTCATACTTCGCACTACGGGCAAGCACTTCCTTATGAATAGCCTGATCTACTTTCACCCCGTAATTTTCAACTAGGTTTTTAGCGGCCTCATAATCTCCTTCGGATTTGATTCTTTGCGTTTCTCTAAGAAGTTGTCCGAATAGGTCGTGAAGTTTATCGTAGTCTGTAATGTTGAAATAGGTTTTCCCATCCCGCACGACTTTTTCAATTACATGGTCTTTTTGTCCCTTTTCAAAGACCCAGGCGCTAACCCATTGGCGGTTTCTCATATGAGATTCTTCAATGTCTGCTCCCGGTTCTAGTCGCACAAGTTGCATCATCAGTCCATTCCGGATATAATTGTCATAAGCGGACATTCCAATCGCTTTCCAATCGTCTACCAAGTTAAGTTCCTGCAATTTCGGATCGTATAGGAAATACAGACCTACCAAGTCGGCTCGGCCTTCTTCCATGGTGGAGGCGTAGCTTTTCAATGTTTCTTTCGGAGTACCAATGCCTGGATTGATCTGTCCTGAGGCATGACCAATTACTTCGTGAAGGGCCGTGTGGAGTTTGCTTGCAAGCTCCCCATATTTTTTAGCCAGTTCAAGTTCCTTTTCATCGTTTACAAATTCTTGCAGGCGGCTAGTTCCTCCTACCGCGTTGTAGGCGTCAATAATATTTCCAAGTGAGATGGATTTAGAGCCGTGCTCCGCACGGATCCAATCCGCATTTGGAAGGTTTACCCCAATAGGAGTACTGGGGGAAGCATCGCCCGCTTCTGAGGCTACAACCACAGTTTTGTAACTAATACCCACTACATTCTTTTTCTTATGTTCTGGCATTAAGGGAGTATGGTCTTCGAACCACTGCGCCTGATTGGAAAGCACATCCATCTTCTTGGACATATCAAAGTCTTTGATTTGAACGATGCTCTCAAAGGTTCCTTTGTGACCTAAGGGATCGTTATACACTTCAATAAATCCATTGATGTAATCAATGTTTCCATCGGTTGCAGCGACCCAGGCGGTGTTATAATCATCCCAGGTTTTTAAATCGCCCGTTTTATAGTATTTGATTAAATACGCAAGCGCATCTGCCTGCTTTTGATTCTCGGCTACATTTTTAGCTTTTTCAAGCCAAGAGACAATCTGGTCAATGGCCGCTCCATACATCCCGCCGCTCTTCCAAACTTTTTCTTTAAGCACTCCGTTTTCTTTTACAAGTTTTGAATTTAACCCTGTAGACAACGGACGTTTTGCATCCGGACTTTTCATACCTCCGTAAAATGCAGAAGCTTCTTCTGAGCTAATTCCTTCGCCATAGAAGTTCACAGCTGAACCGGTTAACAGACCTTTACTTAAGTCTAAGTTTACTTTTTTGGAGTCTTTGTCATTGAAGAGTAAATCGGCTAGGGCCGCATCCATTGGGGTATTTGAATTCTGTAAAAGCTCCTGAAAATAGGCCTTGGAAAAAGTAGGTTTAATCTTTTCGTTAGAGTAGTGATGGTGGATTCCATTCGAGAACCAAACCCGTTTTAAGTAGTCTTCAAAATTACTCCATTCTGCAGAAGACTTGTCTCCTTTATAATTCTGGTAAACATGTTCGAGGGCATGACGGATCTTTAAATTATGCTTGTAATTCTGATCCCATATGATATCACGACCAGAATATCCCGCCTGACTTAGGTAGTATACGTATTCTTTCTCCTTTAGAGTTAAGTTATCCCAGCCCGGGACATCGTACTTAAGAACTTCGATATCTGCAAAACGATCCACACTATTGGACTTCGTATGCGTGCTTTGTTCTTGTGAAGAGTTTTGTGCTGTAGGGGCCTTTTGCGTCGTACAAGAAAAGAGCAGTACGGAAGCAAGGGCTAGTAGAGTCAATTTTGTTTTTTTCATACCATAGATTTACACAAAGGTATTTATTTCAAAAATAACAGGTCCTAGGTTGTCCTATATACTTCTTTTGGCTTTTCAAATAGGACCCTCATGCGTGCTTATTCCAGTTCAATAACCCGCTTCCCGGAGCTCCGAAAGTGCGTGTGCATAGGCCCCAAGGGAAACAGCCTTACTGGTTCCCATTTTAGAAAGGCCCACAATAAGTTTCTTTTCCGCGGAGTACGAGACGCTTTGATCGGTAAAAGGCACTGGAATTTGCTGAGTTTTCCAATCGAGGAATTGCGCATAGGAATCGGGATCTTCCATATTATATACTTTAGAAACGAGTCTAGGCATTTTCTCCTGGTTCAGGTTTTCAATCGTTCCGTTTAAATGTCTAAGGACTGCAGGCAGAATAAGATCGCTAGCCCCTGAAAGCCCTCCTCCAATCACCACAGGAGCGTCGAGTAGGGTAAGGGCATTGGCAAGTGCTTCGCCAAACATGGTAGATAGTTCTGAAAAGGCTGCTAAAGCCGCCTTTTTATGACCTTCTTTCTGACCTATAGCGATGTAGTAGATATCTTCAGGGGTTCTGAACTCTGAATCGCCAGATTCTTGGGCGTAAACCCTTTGAACGGCACGAATGCTGACACTTTCTTCAACCAAAATATCGGCATGCTTAAAATTCCGCACGAGCCAGATTTCTCCTCCAGCGGAGTTGTCTCCACCCATAATTTTTTGGTTTTGAATAATCCCGCAGCCAAGCCCTGTACCTAGGGTGATACCCACTAGATTTGAATACTGCTTATTTGCACCTTTTAATTTCAAATCGGAGTTGAGCCTTGGCAACATACCTCCAATGGCCTCACCGTAGGCGAACAAATCACCGTCGTTATTTATATAGGTTGGAATCCCAAAATGCGCTTCGAGCATAGGACCTAAAGCAACCCCGCCTTTAAAGCAAGGAAGATTCATTAAATCGCTGATAATTCCATTTTTATAGTCTGCTGGACCCGGAAAAGCAAAACTGATGGCAACCGGTACGTCGGGCTGAGCGGCCTTTTTTAATTTTTCAAATCCCTCGATGATGGTTTTTAAACACAGATCAAGATCGTGGGCATTACTAGGCAGTACAATGGGGCTGAAAAGTTCTTTCCCCGCTTTAATGGCTGAAAATACAAAATTGGTTCCACCCGCATCAAGGGTTAACACAACGCTCTGATTTTTATAAATATCCATAGTCGTAGTTTATTGGACAATAGGTTGGTGCAATATTACTCAAATTTTACTAAATCCTTTTAGTAATTTCAGATTTTTAAGTTAGTTTTGCATAAAGTTTTGCTTTCGTTTGGTTGGAACGCCTGTCTTCATATGTTCTAAAGCGCTACTGTTATGGCACTTAGTCCTATTATGGCACTTTTATAGTGAATGTGTTAATCCTTTCAAATCGAAGCCTAGATAAGAAAACAAGCATTAGAATGCACAGGCTAAGGGCCAATTGGCCTAAATTTATAGCCTCTAAAAAAGAAATAATCGCATGAACACGGAGAAAGAACAGTTTTTTGAAAAGGTGGAGCAGATGCTTCACAGTCATGGATTTCGAGCGGTAACCAAAGACATGACGCGTCCTTGGGGTGGCTTCTACGTTATGGATGAGACTCAGGCTCAAGCCTTTTCCGACCAGTTTTTTGACGGACTGGATGTCAACGACCTAAAGATCGGTGGGAAATTGAGTCCAAAAATATTAGTGGTCGCTCCCCACAGCAAGCTAAGCTGGCAGTATCATCATCGGCGCGCTGAAATTTGGCAAGTCGTTGAAGGCACTCTGGGTATTGTACGGAGCCCGAACGACATGCAAGGCGAAGTTATGGAACTTCACCCCGGCGATCAAGTGAAACTCGCCCAAGGCGAGCGTCATCGACTCGTGGGATTAAACGAGTGGGGTATTGTGGCTGAAATTTGGCTTCACACGGATGCGTTAAACCCGTCAGACGAAGACGATATCGTGCGCGTTCAGGACGATTTCGGACGCTAAGCGCTTGTTTTCAGGCTACTTTTGGCCCTCAAATAACAATCGCCTATCTTTAATGGCTAGATAACCACACAGATGAAAAAGCAGGGAATTTCGATTAAAACCATGGCCTCGGACTTGAATATTTCAACGACCACGGTTTCCTTCGTCCTTAACGGCAAGGCAAAAGAAAAACACATCAGCCCTGAGCTGACTAAAAAAGTCCTGGACTATGCCAAGAAGGTTAATTACAAACCCAACCTCATTGCGCAAAGTCTTCGAACTGGGAAATCTCACACGCTGGTCCTTATTGTGGAGGATATTAGCAACAATTTCTTCGCAAGACTTGCCCGTATTATTGAGGACATTGCTTATTCAAAAGGATACAAGGTGATCTTCTGCAGTCACGAAAATAACGATCAGAAATTTGCAGAGCTAATTGAATATTTCAAGTTTCGCATGATGGACGGGTACATTATCGTTCCGCCTGCGGGAAGCCGAGAAGCTATAGAGGAGCTTAGTGAACAAAATGTACCCATTGTTCTTGTGGACCGTCTTTACGAGAATATTCAGAGCAATGCGGTGGTCATCGATAACCGACAGGCTGCCTATTCCGCTACGAAGCATCTGCTAAGCAACGGGTATACAAGCACCGCTTTTGTAACGGTTGATTTGGAGCAGACCCAAATGCTAGACCGTCTCCAAGGCTACGAAGATGCGATGGAAGAGAAGGGGCTTAGCCCATTGGTTCTAAATCTTCCGTTTGCGCAAGCAAGAGAACAAAAGGGGAAGAATTTGATTGATTCGTTCATGGTTAAAAACTCAAAAATAGATTCCTTATTTTTCGCTACCAACTACCTGACTCAGTCCGGTCTGGAAACCCCTCGCATTAAAAACAAGCTCTTTGCACGTGAGCTCGGTGTGGTGGCCTTCGACGATAATGACTTTTTCAGAATATACCACCCATCCATTACAGCTGTAGCCCAGCCTTTGCAAGAGATTGGCGCAGAAACCATGCGCCTTATGCTCGGTGCTTTAAAGCGCAAGAACGTGCAGCTTGGTGCGCGTAAAGTGATTCTAAATGCAGAGCTTATGGAGAGAGAATCCTCTCAACCTTCTTCGAGCTCTGTGGAAAATAACCAAAATTGACCTTACTAAATCGGTTTACTACGTTTTAGGTCTAGTTTTCGTTAAAATATCACAAAGTATGTCATTTTTGTGTTTTTATACTTCTCAATAATCTTTTTAATCCTTGAATTATGTTCAAGGATTTTTTCTATTCATTGTATTTTATTCTTTCTTGTGACCAAAATAATTTTTTTTTACAAATATGCTGTTTTTTAAATCGATTTAGTATATTTACTCAATACAAAAAGTTAACAAAACTTAACAAAAAGTTAACTTGGTGTGTAAACGCATCCTTTATCATTTATAAACGCTCAGGTTCAGACTCAAGGCAATGCCTTAATTCGCCATCTGAGAAACGGTTGTAAAGTCAGCCCTAAAGCAGACAAAAGAAGGGGAGAGTTAAACTTAGTGCAAGGCTAAACGGTCTTTTATCCGATTCGGAATGGAGGGGTCAATTAAGACCCACTTTATATAGAGAACTTATATAAGTAACTTTGATATGAGAAATAATTTTAAAGTTTTAACCACTGCCGCCATTTTCTTCTCGGCTCCCGCTCTCTTCGCCCAGCAGTTGAAGTCGGACAGTACGAAAGAAGCGGCTATTGAAGAAGTGGTCGTGGTAGCCTATGGTACTCAGAAGAAAACCAAGGTCATTGGCGCCATCGATCAAATTCAGAGCGAAGGATTTAAAGGACGGGCAAACACCAGTACCACGCAGGCCCTTCAGGGAAAAGCACCCAATTTGACGATTCAGCAAGGCAACAACGAACCGGGTGCTGGTATTAACATCAACATTCGAGGAATTAGTACCCTTGGGAACAACAGTCCCCTGGTGGTGATTGATGGAATTGTAGGTGGCGATATTAACGCCCTAAATCCGAGTGATATTGAAAGCGTGTCGGTATTAAAGGATGCGGGTAGTGCTGCGATCTACGGATCACGTGCCAGTAACGGCGTGCTTTTAATTACGACCAAAAAAGGAAAGAAAAGTCGACTGATGCAGGTCGATCTAAACACGCTTTTAGGGTATAATATTCCGCATTACTTTACCCAACCGGTTAAGGGGTATGAAAACGCCATGCTGCGAAACTTATCCGCTTATAATGCGGGATTAAGTGCGGCACCTTACAGCGCGGAAGACATTCGCCAATTAAAGGAGCAAGGCGATTACGAATGGTTTGCGAAAGAAATTGTACGACCTGCGATGCAGAGCAACTACAATGTGTCGGTAAGCGGTGGGTCTGAAGCCTCCACCTATCGAGTCTCGGCTGGCTATCTAAATCAAGAAAGTAATTTAGTGGGTCCTGCAAAAGGCATGGAGCGTTACAACTTCCGGATTAACTTGAATAACGAATTTGGACGCTTAAAACTTAGCTCAAACTTAGCGTACGCTAAGCAGATGATTAAAGACCATTCCTACAACACCTCGACCCTTATAGGAGATGCGGCTAGAGTTCCCCTCTATTATAAACAGAAAGACGAGAACGGAAATTATCTCACAAACGACGTCCTTCAGGAATTTAACCCCCTCGGTATCCTAGAAAAGGGAGGCTTTAGAAATTACGATAACGACGATATTTTAGGAAGCATCAGCGCTGAACTAGAAATCACCGATTATTTGAAAGCTAAGGCGGTTTTCGGTGGTCATTTATGGGTAAACAACATGTTCAGCCGAACCATGCGCGTGGATTTTTCACCCAAAGGAGTTTATGGTGCAGACCAAAACACACGCGATCAGCATAGAAAAAGCCTGGACTTAAACACCCAGCTAATGGTGGAATTTGATAAGACCTTTGGAAGTCATTACCTCAATGCCCTTGTGGGAGTCAGCAATGAAAATCACAGGGATCGCGGCATCGGACTCTATAGGCTTTATACCGATCCAGAGCTAGGAACTCCCGTCACTGGAACTGAGATCGATCCGGATTCTTACAATTCGAATATGAGCTCCTCCCGAAGTTCCCTAAACTCACTCTTTGGTAGAGCTTCTTACGATTACAACAACAAGTATTTTGCCGAAGTGGCTTTTCGATACGACGGATCATCCAAGTTCAGACGAGACATACGTTGGGGATTTTTCCCATCTGCAACCCTAGGGTATCGAATCACCCAAGAGGAATTTATGCAAAATTACCAAGAGAAGGTCGGGAATATTAAACTTCGAGGTTCTTACGGAATCTTAGGAAATCAAAACGTAGGCGATTATCAGTATCAAACCACATACTTCACGTTTCCAACAGCGTACGGCTACAACAACGTCGCCGTGGGTGGAACCGGTTACAGTTTTGCAAACCCCGATATTCATTGGGAAAAAGCAGCCACGTTCAATGTAGGGTTTGATGCAGACTTTTTTAAAGGCAAACTTTCCCTCACGGCCGACTACTTCAATAAAGTTACTAGCGATATTCTAGTAACCCCTCAAGTTCCGGGTACCTATGGCGCCTCGTTACCAAACTACAACGCCGGTAAAGTAGGAAATCAAGGGTGGGAAGTAAGTGCCAACTGGAGACATCGAGGACGACTTTTTAGCCACAGTTTGACCGCTAACCTGGCCGACAGCAAGAACGAAGTGCTGGATTTCCAAGGAAGGGAACGATTAACCCGATTGGAAGAACTTCAAATCATTCTTAGAGAAGGGTTGCCTTTCAATTCTTATGTTGGGCTTCAAAGAGACGGAATCTTCCAAAGTTACGAGGAAATTCAAGGTGCGGCGGTACCTGTTGGACTTAGCGTGCAACCGGGAGACAACCGTTATGTGGATATTAACGAAGATGGGGTCATTGACGATAAGGACCTAGTGGTCTTTGGGAATCCGTTCCCGCGCTATACCTTTGGACTTACCTACAACGTGGAGTTCAAAAACTTCGATTTGAGTCTTTTTGCACAAGGCGTCGGCAAACGAACCATGATGATTCGTGGGGAAATGATAGAGCCTTTCCATTACAATTATGGGATGACCATGTACACCCATCAATTGGATTATTGGAGTCCGTCCAATCCGGGTGCCTACTACCCACGCCTGGCTAATAACGGCAGCATGAGCAACACGAACAACTTCCGAAGAGGCAGCGACATGTACCTTTACGATGGAGCGTACGTTCGACTTAAAAACGTGCAGTTAGGGTACACTCTTCCGGAGTCTACACTCACAAATTTGAAATTGAGCAATCTTAGAATTTATTTCTCAGGTCAGAACCTCCTCACCTTAAGCAAGGTGAAGTTCGTCGATCCTGAATTGACTGAATTTAACAACAACCTAAGATCTAGTGGGGCAAATTCGGGTCGAGCGTATCCAACGCCGATTTACTATGGTTTTGGTATGGACGTAACTTTTTAATTTAAGACATCATGATAAACAGAACACTATATAAATACAGTTTGGTTGTAGGGCTAGCCTTTTTAACAAGTTGCGAAGGTCTGGATTTGGTGCCTGAAGACCGTTTCACGGAGGAAACCTATTGGACCACGATCGAGAAAGCGCAGTCTTCTCTTAATAATGCTTACATGCAGATTTTAAGCTCGCATCATTTCTTCTATAACGAAGCGTTGAGCGATAATGCGGTAAACGGTAGAGGAGATGAAGCGGGAGCTGCTTCCATTGCAGCGGGAACGTTTGATGCCTCTCTACCTCGTTTTAAGGACGAATGGAATCAACGATACGCGGGTATTAAAAGCTGCGTATTAATCCTGGAAAATATTGATAAAATTAAGGACGCCGATCCCATCAAGATTGAGCGCATGAAAGCAGAGGCTAAAGTGATTCGGGCTTACCATTACTTTATGCTCACGACCTGGTTTGGTGATGTACCCCTTTTCCATACCGATCCCACTTTGGAAGAGGCTTCAACAGCCGTAAGAACTCCAAAAGCAGAAGTCATTGAATTCGTACTTAACGAACTTGATGATGCCATGGCAGTTCTTCCAACCAAAGACCAG
The DNA here is from genome assembly GCF_054489265.1 of Chryseobacterium sp. A321. Taxonomy (NCBI): domain Bacteria; kingdom Pseudomonadati; phylum Bacteroidota; class Flavobacteriia; order Flavobacteriales; family Weeksellaceae; genus Chryseobacterium; species Chryseobacterium sp. A321. The sequence goes on from NZ_JBTMWZ010000001.1 coordinate 1,804,728, forward strand.
TACGCAGAGGCGGAACGAGGAAAAATCACATCCGGCGCGGCTTTGGCTCTAAAAGCGAGAGTCCTTCTTTACGAAGGACGTTGGCAAGAAGTGGTCACGGCCACAGATCGTCTAATCAATAAAGAGAAAGGCTCTTACGGTTTATTCCCGTCGTACAGTGGTCTTTTCTTACCCGAAAATGAGTACAGCAATGAGGATATCTTCAGCATCCAATATGTTCCAATCCAAAGAATGTGGAATGAGTTCTTTGATATGGCTCCGCTTTCTGCAGGCGCACGTCTCAATGCCCTTGCACCCACCCAGGAACTTGTGGATAGCTATGTGATGTTAAACGGTAAGAACATCTCAGAATCGGGTAGTGGTTTTGACAAGGAAGCTCCTTACGAGAACCGCGACCCCAGGCTAACCGCCACGGTGGTTTACGACCAATACAAATGGAAAAACGAATCGGGTGCAGTAAAAACCATTTACATTAAACCAAACACCGATCCAACGGGAGCTGGACTAGACGAATACCAGGCGGGTTCCTCCAAGACCACTACGGGATACTATACTCGTAAGTATTGGGATCCTACCCACCTTTCGGGACTTCAAAGTGGCTTGAATTTAATGGTTATTCGGTATGCCGATGTCCTTTTAATGAACGCCGAGGCAAGAAACGAATTGGGGCAATTTTCCCAAACCACCTGGAACGAAACCATTAAAGCGCTTCGCGTTCGCGCCGGGTTCACCGATGCTGGTGCGACCGCTTATCCAAGTGGTCTTTCACAGACCCAGATGCGTGATCTCATCCGAACCGAACGACGGACCGAACTGGCCATGGAAGGCTTAAGAATTTTTGATATCAGACGCTGGAAGCTTTCTGAGCAGGTGTTGAATGGTTGGGCTCACGGCGCACGTTTTGGAATTCCTAGCGAGGACGATGGGTACCTAAGAGTGAGTCAAAGAAACTTTGACCCTTCTATGCACTACCTCTGGCCAATCCCTAGAGCCGAGCGTCAAATCAATACTGCTTTAACCCAAAATCCTGGCTATTAATTTAATTGACAAAAACTTATTTATAATGAGAACTTTATATTCAACCTTGGCGTTTATATGCCTATTGCTCCTTACGGTCCAGTGCCGGGACGACGATCAAGTAAGCCATACCGAAGTCTCGGCTGTAGAACAGCTTTATTCGCCTTCCGATCTTACTTTTTATAATTTAGGTGCGAACAGCTCAGCCCTTTTCGAGTGGCAGAGTGCCCATTCCGAAGACAACGGCGTGGTGCTCTACGAAGTCGCTTTTGACCTAGAAGGGGGAGATTTCTCCTCACCGATAAAAGTGGTGCCTGCGGATGGTAACGGTTTTAAAACCACGTTAAATCTATCCTTTACCGAACTCAACCAAATCGCCACGTTGGCCGGAATCAAGTCACAAGAAATTGGCAAACTGATTTGGACCGTGTTCTCTTCCAAGGGTCTAAACGTGAAGAAATCAAACGTTTTTAGAACCATTGAGGTGCAACGACCGGCAGGCTATCCGACTCCGGATGAACTGTTCATCACGGGTACGGCAACGGAAGGAGGTGCTAATTTAGAGGCCGCCTTACCATTTAAAAAAATAAGCAGTAGCCAGTACGAGATCTACACCGAGCTCAAGGCGGGAACTTTCCAATTGGCCACTCGTAAATCGGGAACTCCTGAACTCTATTACTTAGATGGAACCAAGCTGAGTACAGAGGGAGAAACCACCCACAGTGGAGACACGAAAGTCTATCGAATTAAAGTGGATTTCAGCAATGGAAAATACACGATGGACGAAGTGGCGAAAATTGAACTTTGGTTTGCACCTGCTGGGGAATTCCTGTTTGAATATCAGTACCAGGGCAATGCGATTTGGAAAGCTTCCGATAAGGCCATTGAATTCTATCAGCAAAGTTGGGGTCGTGACGAACGATACAAATTCAAGTACACTTTTGTGAATGAAGAAGGAACTAACGTTGAAGAATGGTTTGGAAGTGTCAATAGCGACAACCAGAGACCAACAGCCGATTCAGCGGATTCGTACTGGTATTTAGTTCCGGTCACCAGCGACCACTGGCAAAACTCCTTTAAATTCGCTTCGGAATTGGACATGGCTACCGTAGACGCTTTCATAGATATGAGCGCAACCGTACCTGCCTACACGCACAGCTTCACGGTCAAGTAGACTTAATCACCCCTAAGTTCTCCCTTAAAGAGCTCCTTAAACGGACTTCTTTAAGGGAGTATAAAAAAGCATAAAATGAAACAACTAACGAATATCAAACCCCTTCTTTTTCTTGCATTTGGCCTAGGTGTGCTCATCGGATGCGAGGACGAAAGAACGCCTCTTCGCGATCCAAGTCTGGAACCCATTGGCACCGCTCAAATCAACTACGAGGCCACAGCGGACAGCATGCAAGTGGCCACCTACAATACCTTTTTAGGTAGCAACAATACGTTTGTTGAAAACAACGAAGGAAGTACCGCCTTTCATTATTGGCCGAACGCCCATGCTTTGGATGTTTTGGTTGATGCCTACCTCAGAACAAAAGACCCAAATTACGTAGCCAAAATGCGAGCTCTTTTTGATGGGATTAAAATTAAAAACGGAGGCACCTACGAGAATGTTTTCAACGACGACATGCTATGGTTAGGACTTTCGTCACTCCGGGCTTACCAGGCCACGGGCGATGCGGATTACAGACTGGTGGCAACCGAATTGTGGAAAAGCATTCAACTGAGCTGGAGCGACGTTTTCGGTGGTGGAATCGCCTGGAAGAAAGACACACCTTACAGCAAAAATGCCGTAAGCAATGCTCCCGCCGTTATTCTGGTTATGGAACTTTATAAACTGGATCCCAAACCCGAATATTTGGAGTGGGCTCAGAAAATTTATGCTTGGCAAAAAGAGCATTTAATAGAGGCTTCTACAGGCTTGGTTTGGGATAACGTGTCTCTAGTAAATGGGGTGCAGACCACCAATAAAGATTGGGTATTTACCTACAATATGGGAACTTGGATTGGTGCCGGTCTACGTTTACACGCCGCAACAGGGGAGCTCACCTATCTCCAAGATGCAGTGAAAACAGGACAAGCCTTGATAAGCCATGGGAAACTGGTGGACAATGGCCTGCTTCGAGACGAAGGTCAAGGGGACGGCGGTTTATTTAAAGGCATCGGCGTGCGATACCTCACGGAACTCATCGGGAAGACTGAACTCAATTCGAGTGATCAATCGGCAATGCTTCAATTTTTAGGGTACAATGCCAAGACGTTCTACGAAAAAGGAATCGCTAGACCCAAGATGATGAGTGGATCCAATTGGGCTGTAGCCCCTACAGGGAAAACAGACCTAACGACGCAGCTCAGTGGGCTTATGCTTTTGGAGGCGGCAGCGAAACTTCAAAAACAGGACTTGATTCGTTAATCTGAGCTCCGCAGACGCTATTTGACATTTCCCTCCCATTTTGAGAGTAAAGTGACACACCCCAGTGGTGAACACCAATAAAAACTCTTAAATTCACAGTTCTCCCGAACGTCAGACCTAAAAATCTTATCGCAGGAGAACTGTATTTTAATAAATAGGCTCCTTGGACTCAAGATCCAAAAGAAACCTTTTAAAGAAAAAAGATTATGAATCGCATTTTAGTTTGTTTATGTTTTCTGTCTTTCCTCAGTCTCAGCGCTCAGGAAATTCAGGTGGAGAGCCACAAAGAGCCCGTGGATTGGGTCAATACCCTAATGGGTACGGATTCCAATTACGAAGTGAGTAACGGGAACGTGTATCCTGCCATTGCTTTACCCTGGGGAATGAATTTCTGGATGCCTCAAACGGGAAAAATGGGTGACGGCTGGGCCTACACCTACAGTGCTACGAAGATTAGAGGCTTTAAGCAAACGCACCAACCCTCACCTTGGATGAACGATTACGGTCAGTTCTCCATAATGCCGACCACCGGAGAAATTAAGTTTAAAGAAGACGAGAGACAAAGCTGGTTTTCTCATAAGGCGGAAACCGCCTCGCCGTATTACTACAAAGTGTATCTGGCCGATTACCACATGACCACCGAGATCACACCTACGGAAAGAGCCTCTATGTTTCGGTTTACCTTTCCTAAAGGAGAAAAAGCGCACGTCGTGGTCGATGCCTTTGATAAAGGCTCGTATGTGAAAGTGATTCCCCAAGAAAATAAAATAATAGGGTACACCACAAAAAACAGCGGAGGCGTTCCCCAGAATTTTAAGAATTTCTTTGTCATTGTCTTTGACAAGCCTTTCACCGATTTACACACTTTTAACGGGGACACGCTTGGTAAAGCAGCCGAAATGAAAGCCGACCATTCGGGCGCCGTGGTGAGTTTTAACACGAATAACGGAGAAGTTGTTCAAGCGCGAGTGGCCTCCTCCTTTATCAGTTTTGAACAGGCAGAACTCAACTTAAAAGAAACAGCAGATCGAAGTTTTGATCAAATTAAAAGCGACGGTAGAGCGCTTTGGAACAAAGAGCTTAGCAAGATTGCAGTCGATGGCGGCTCTTACGAACAGACGGCGACCTTTTACAGCTGTCTATACCGCTCCATGCTCTTTCCTAGAAAATTCTTCGAGTATAACGAAAAAGGAGAAGTGTTCCACTACAGCCCTTACAACGGAAAAGTGCTTCCTGGTTATATGTTCACCGATACGGGATTCTGGGATACATTTCGAGCGCTTTTCCCCTTCTTGAATTTAATGTACCCTACTTTAAACTCTCAAATTCAAGAGGGACTTGCAAACGCATACAAAGAAAGCGGCTGGCTACCCGAGTGGGGCAGTCCGGGCTTAAGAAACATTATGGTGGGGAACAACTCGGCCTCCGTGGTTTCTGAGGCTTATTTAAAGATTGGAGACACCCACAAATACGACATTAGCACCCTCTACGAGGCACTGCTTCATGGCGCTAATAATGCAGGTCCTCTGACGGCCGTCGGACGAGCCGGCGTGAAGGAATACAATGCCCTTGGCTACGTAGCCCACGACATCACGAATCAAAGTGCAGCACGGACTTTAGAATATGCTTACGATGATTTCGCTATTTACAAACTTGCTCAGAAATTAAAGCGCCCTCAGGCGGAAATTGACCTTTACAAAAAACGCAGTCTCAATTATAAAAATTTGTTTGATCCCACCACGGGGCTCATGCGTCCTAAGAATTCAGACGGAAGTTTTAAAACGCCGTTTGATCCGTTTGTTTGGTTTGAAGGGTTTACAGAAGGGAACTCTTGGCATTACACCTGGAGCGTGTTTCACGATACCCAAGGGCTTATCGATCTCATGGGGGGAAGAGAGAACTTCGTTAAAAAATTGGACTCGGTCTTCACTCTTCCGCCGTCCTTTGGAACCAACTTCGAAGGCCATGTCATTCACGAAATGCGTGAAATGCAGGTGGCCAACATGGGACAGTACGCCCACGGAAATCAACCGATCCAGCACATGATTTACTTATACAACCACGGTGCAGAGCCCTGGAAAACGCAGTATTGGGTTAGAGAAACCATGGATCGACTTTATAGTCCGCATCCGGACGGATACTGTGGGGATGAAGACAACGGTCAGACCTCCGCTTGGTACGTGTTCTCAGCAATGGGCTTTTATCCCGTCACCCCAGCCAGCGATGAGTATACCCTGGGTGCCCCTTTATTTAAGAACATTACGCTCTCGCTAGAAAATGGAAAAACCGTTCAAATTGCAGCGCCGGAAAACAGTGCCAAAAACCGCTACGTAGAATCCATGAAAGTGAATGGAAAACCCTACACCAAACTCTACCTAAGCAACAGGGAACTGATGAAAGGAGCGAAGATTGAATTTAAGATGAGTGAACGGCCGAACACGACACGAAAGATTCGCGCCTCAGACCTTCCATATTCGCTTTCCAATGAAAAATAATATTAAAGCATAATCTACTTAGTATGAACAGAAAAGAATTTTTACAAAAATCAGCCTTGGCCGGAGGCCTTCTGATGGTGAACCCTACCCAGCTCTTTGGCTCAAGCCCTTCGTTTAATTCCAATTTTCCCACGGTAAGGGTGCCTGTTAGCGCACGCCACTTTACCAGTGGAGTGGTGGAAGACGTCATTAAAGAGTTTTCGAAAAATGTGAAAGATAAAGAACTGGTCTGGCTCTTCAACAATTGTTTCCCGAACACGTTGGATACCACCGTGACCTATAAGGAAAAAGCAGGCCGTCCTGATACCTACGTAATTACCGGAGATATTGACGCGATGTGGCTTAGAGACAGTTCAGCTCAAGTCTTTCCTTATCTCGCTTTTGTAAAAAAAGACAAAAAACTAAAAGACCTAATTGCTGGGGTGGTCAATCGACAAACCGAGCAGATTTTAAAAGACCCGTATGCCAACGCTTTCTACGATGATCCCAACAAAACGGGAGAGTGGGCAAGCGACCACACCAAAATGCTTCCTGGGGTGCACGAACGCAAATTTGAAGTAGACTCTCTATGTTACCCTATTCGTTTAGGCTATCACTACTGGAAAGAAACCGCCGATAAAACGCCATTTGATGCCTCGTGGGTACAGGCGATGAAAGCGATTTTACAAGTTTTCAAAGAGCAGCAGTGTAAAAATGGGTACGGTCCGTACTCGTTCCAAAGAAACACGCCTAACGGCACCGATACCCGTTCACTTAAAGGGTTTGGGTATCCGGTAAAACCAGTAGGGCTTATCGCTTCGGCTTTTAGACCGAGTGACGATTCTTCCGTGTTCTCCTTTTTAGTGCCCTCGAACTTCTTTGCGGTCGAAAGTTTAAAGCAAGCGGCCGAAATGCTACGTGCGCTTCATCACGATACCACCACTTCGGCCGAGATGGAAGCATTGGCTCAAGAAGTTTCTCAAGCCCTCAAAGAACACGCAGTGGTGACACACAAAAAATACGGCCAAGTTTATGCCTTTGAAGTGGACGGTTATGGAGGACAAGTCATAATGGATGACGCAAACGTTCCAAGTCTTTTGGCTCTTCCGTATTTAGGGGCGATCGACGCAAAGGACCCCGTGTACCAAAATACCCGTAAACTCATCCTCTCTTTAGACAATCCCTTCTTTTTCAAAGGGAAAGCGGCTGAAGGAATCGGCGGACCGCACGTAGGCATGGACATGATTTGGCCTATGGCCATAATCATGCGAGCCTTCACCACGAGCGATGAGAACGAAATTAAGGCTTGCATACAAAGCCTTAAAGCCACCCATGGTGACACGGGCTTCATGCACGAATCCTTCCATAAGGACGATCCCAAGAACTTTACTCGATCTTGGTTTGCTTGGACGAACACGCTTTTTGGCGAACTTTTATGGGAGACCTACAAACACAGGCCCCATCTTCTTACTTAATTTATTCACTTAATTGGGTCCCTTTGTGCAACCAAAGGGACCTTTTATTTGTCTTCTGAAATCCTGTTTTCCCGGGCGAAGGTCCAGGGCAAAACAAAAAAAAAACTACTGTTATGTGGAAACAAACAAGCTATTTCCTTTCGGGTATTTTGACCTTTAGTTTGCTGGGCTTCAGCCCCGCGCAAAAGAAAGAAGCACCCGATTTAAAAGAAAAAAAACTGACCTCTTGGGTGAATCCATTTATTGGAACCGCCCCACTACTTGATGAGGCCATCATTGGGTACAAGCCACCGGCCGACATGCGCGTTTGGGCTGGATTGGTATTTCCAGGATCCTCCTTGCCCAATTCAATGGTGCAATTAAGTCCCATGACCCGATACACCTCGGGAGCCGGTTACGAGTACGAGAATCCAGACATTCTAGGCTTCACCCATACCAACAAGGGGCATTGGAACCTTTGCCACATCCCGTTGATGCCGGTTCCTAAGGGAGCCACATACCCTTATAAATCCGCCTTCGGCCACGACCAAGAAGAAGCTTCACCCGCATATTATCAAGTCTATCTAAAGGACTATAAGGTGAACGTGAGACTCACCTCTACGCTTCGCGCAGGAATTCATGAGTATACCTTTGAAAATAACGCAAACCGCCAAGTGCTTTTCGATTTAGGACAAGCGAATAACCACGTCGACGACTGGAAAATAAATGCCCAGGGAAAATTTGCTGTCAGCGGTTTCCAGAGAACGGGTCATGAAAAGGTGTATTTCTATGCGGAACTTAGTGAAGAAATAGAAGAAATAAGCGAAACCAACAGCCAGAAAAGTAAAGGCTATGCCTTATTGAGTCTCAAAGACGGGACGTCTCCTGTGGTCGTGAAAATAGGACTCTCGTTTGTGAGCGAAACCAACGCAAAGCAGAACGTGCAAAAAGAAATCGGAAATAAAACGTTTGATCAAATCAAAAAGGAAGGATCGGATCAGTGGGAAACGCTACTTGGAAAAATCAAAATTCAAGGAGGCACGAACCAACAAAAAGAAATGTTCTATTCTAGTCTTTATCGTTCGTTCTTGTGGCCGGTTCTTCGAAGTGACAGCAACGGCGAATTCTTGGACGATCAAGGCCGCATCCGAACCGAGAGCTACAAATACTACGAAATCCCTTCCCTTTGGGACGATTACCGCAATAAGCTAGTTCTCCTAGGGATGATTTCACCCGAGTTAACCGGGGATGTCATTTCGTCTTTAATTGACCGCGGGACCAAAACCGGATTCATTCCGACCTTCTTCCATGGGGACCATGCAGCGCCATTTATTACCGGTTCCTACCTGCGAGGCATCCGTAATTTTGATGTTAAAAAGGGGTATGAATACTTACTCAACAATGCCTATAAAGAGGGTGGTACTCGACCTTTTTTAAAGGAATACATTGAAAAAGGGTACATTTCAGATCCCGATTTGAAAAGCCCACATGTCGAATCCAAAGGAAAAGCAGGAGTAAGTAAAACTCTTGAGTTTGCCTACGACGACTATTCTTTAGCTCTTTTGGCTAAAGAAATGAACGATCTGCCGCATTATAACGACCTTATGAAACGTTCAAAGAATTATGAAAACGTCTTTGATAAACAAACCAATTTCATGAGAGGACGACTGGACGATGGCCGTTGGATCACTCCGTTTAATCCCGAGTACCCTTACTACGAATATATGTACCGGGAAGCGAACGCTTGGAACATGTCATTTTTTGCCCCTCACGACATGCCTAATCTAGTAAAGCTCTACGGCGGGAACCAGGCCTTTGAAACGAAACTCGATTCGCTCTTTACCATCCCTTGGAATAAAGACTACATCGCTTGGAATATTTCCGGATTCATTGGCCAGTATTGCCACGGAAACCAACCGGGCCACGAAGCGCCTTTTAGCTATTATTTTGTTGGAAAACCGGAGAAATCGCAGCAGAGACTTGATCAAATCATGGACACGATGTACGGAATTGGCCCTGAAGGACTTGCCATGAGCGGTATGGACGATGCGGGAGAAATGTCTTCTTGGTACGTCTTCACAGCCTTAGGCCTTTACCCACTAAGTCCAGCTGATCCCGAGTATATCGTTTCTGTTCCTCTTTTTGAAAAAAGCGAATGGAAACTGGATAACGGCAAAACCATCGTGATTGAGAAAACAGGTCAAGGGCGAGATTTAAAAGAAATTAAGGTTAATAAGAAAAAACAAGATTCTTATTATGTCTCCCACGATTTATTTACCCAGGGTGGAACCCTAACCATTAAAGCCGATTAATCTTGTGATCAAGAGACGATCGAACTAACCTCAGGGCTGAGGACTTAATTCAGAAAAAGCTTTGGCTACGGCCAAGGCTTTTTTTTTTGCGAATCTATCCCAGAATTGGAAATCAAAAAGGGTTCAAGTCCTTGACCGCGACATAAGACCCCTAGGGCTGAATCACTGTGGAGTTTTTCACTTCTTTAATCATGAAAGAACTTTGGGTACTAGCAATATGCTGGAGGTTGGTAAGTTTGCTCACCATAAACTCTCTGTATTCTTGGATGTCACGTACGCAAATCTTTAGGATGTAGTCGTAATCCCCTGCGACATGAAAACATTCCAGTACTTCGGGGAACTGGGTGATTTCGTTTTCAAATTGAGTGATGTACTCTTTCTTGTGCTGCACTAGTTTAACATGGCAAATGACGATAAAGCTTTTCTGCACTTTTTCCGCGTCAAGAAGTGCCACATACTTTTTGATAATTTGCTTTTTTTCTAATTTCTTTATCCGTTCAAAAACTGCGGTCACGGACAAATTAAGCTCGGTCGCGAGTTGTTTTGTGGTTTTCTTGGAGTCGTTTTGAAGTAAGATTAGCAATCTTTTGTCTTTTTCGTCTAGCATTAAAATGAATTATTTTCGGTTATTTTTTCATCCTTCGTCAAATTTAAAATTATTTTCATTAATTATTTTAATTTATAGATTAAAAATCTATACTAAGTAAATTCAATTGTTTTATAGTTGCACTATTTGCACATTTATAAAATTGAAAATTTATATTATGGAAAACTTTGAGCCCGCAAACAAAATTCAGGATTTGCAGTACTTTGGAGAATTTGGAGGCGTAAACCCTTCAATCTCGGATAGTTCAACCTACACGTTTCTTTCTGCAAAAACCATGTTCGATACTTTTGAAGGAAATACAGACGGATGCTATTTGTATTCTAGACACTCCACACCGAGCAATCTCTATTTAAGTGAGGCCCTTGCCCAAATGGAAGGAACAGAAAGTGCAAATGTAATGGCCTCAGGAATGGGAGCAATCACATCTACTTTGCTTCAATTGTGCAAAGCAGGAGATCACATTGTGTCGAGTCGAACCATTTATGGAGGAACTTATGCCTTTATGAAGAACTTCCTTCCAAGCTATAACATCAACACTGCTTTTGTTGACATTACTGACTTAGAAGGGGTAGAAGCGGCCATCACAGAGAACACAAAAGTTCTTTTTTGTGAAACCGTGAGCAATCCACTCTTAGAAGTGGCCGATTTGAAGAAATTAGGAGCATTAGCTCAAAAGCATAATCTAAAGCTAGTGGTAGACAACACGTTTTCTCCGCTTTCCATTTCTCCACAGAAACTAGGTACGGACATTACAATTCATAGTTTGACTAAATTCATTAATGGAAGTAGCGATGCAGTTGCCGGCGTCGTATGCGCACCTAGTAGTTTCGTGAACGATTTGAAAGACGTGAATACAGGCGCTTGCATGCTCCTTGGACCCACGCTCGATAGTTTACGAGCCGCGAGTATCTTAAAGAACTTACGAACGCTTCACATCCGCATTAAAAAGCATAGTGAAAATGCCCTGTATTTAGCAGAGCACTTTGAAAAGGACGGATTAACCGTAAAATACCCAGGTCTTAAAAGTCACAAGCAGCATGAGTTATTCAAAAGCATGATGAATAAAGAATATGGCTTTGGTGGACTTTTAACTCTTGATGTAAAAACCACGGAGAAAGCCAATGAACTCATGGAACTTATGCAAAAGGAAAACTTAGGCTATTTAGCCGTGAGCCTTGGTTTTTATAAAACGCTATTTTCTTGTTCTGGAAGTTCGACTTCTTCCGAAATTCCAGAAGCGGAACGTAAAGAAATGGGACTCTCCGATGGTCTTATTCGTATGTCAATCGGACTGGATCACGATATTCAAAGAACCTATCAAAAAATGAAGTGGTGCATGGGGCAAGTAGGGATTCCAAAGTAACGCTCTTGCATGCATTGAAATTTGCAAAACAAAAATTTAAGTGATATTCACTGAGCTAAGGATAGAAAGAAGAAGAACTCTTCATGAAATTCTCGCTCTTCTAATTGATACCAAAAACCTAAACTGGATTCAGTTTAGGTTTTTACTTTTTCTATTTATTGAGTAGTCGTTCAAGCACTTTAATTTGAGCATTTTTCGATTCAATTACTTCTGTGTATAATTTTTTGATTTCGTCAAGAGCCTCAAAGAGAATATCCACTGGATTGTGCTTATCTAGATTAATGCCGTTCCAAGGATCCTCATGGAGGGTGCTCGTCAGTACACTTACTGCCTTTTTCTCGTCAAAATTCTCAATAGCTTCGACCGGGATTTTCAGAGCTCTTGCAATGGCTTCCAAAAGGGATTTGTCAATCTCTGCTTTCTGTTCCAAAATGGATATTTTCTGTTGATTCCACTCTTCCCCCAAATCAAAAGCGAGGGACTCCTGCTTGATTCCTAACATTTCTCTAAAACGCTTTACATTTCTTCCGTGATGAAATTTTGCTAGCTCCATAGTGTGATTCTCAGTGATTAAAAGCTTGAACACAGAAGGCATTCTGAATGAATGCCTTAGAGTTGTAAAGATAAAAATTATTCATTGAAAAATCTGTAATTTTTGCTAGAAAAATGAAGTTTTTATGCGAAATTTCATTTACCACTACTTTGTTCTTATTTGGTTTTTTCAAGCATAATTAATTGTTTGCCTGCAAAGGAATCGCCTAAGTTTAAGGTTCCTTCAAGAACCAGGGTTTTGTTTGTCACATCAATGACCGAAATGTAGTTTCTAGAGTTGTACTCAATGTAGTTTTCTTTCTCGCTGGATTGGGGATTCTTCCCATACTTATACTTGTAAGAAACCCACTCCTCGTCCTGAGATTTGCAATGAGCAGGTTTAAACTTGCTTCTTTTGGTCTTAAATTCAAATATCTCTTCACTTCCGATGCAAGAATTCTTATACGTATTGTCAGGGTTCTCATCCGTCGCAAACGTATCATAGCTTCCGTTATAAAGCCCTACAATTTTCCATTTTCCGTCCAATCGGTCCTCGTCAATTTTTCCTTGTGCTTTTTTAACAGCCCAACTAACACCGTTTACGGTTCCTTTCACCACTTTATAACCTACCTTGGCTGCGGTTTTCACGACTCCTACGGCCGTACTTACTATGCAGGACGTAAGGGTGAAACAAAGAACAAGGACAAGAACTGTTTTTAGAATTGATTTCATAAAAATGCATTTAGTTTAATTTCAAAAGTGGAGTGGTGTTAATCAGGGAAACTCTGTTTTGAAATTATAGTTTGACTAGACCATGGGATACAAAAATGGCTCCATTGTAGTTTTAGTCGGTTCTATTTACTCGAGTTCAACGGATCTTCAAGTGGGAAATTAGAGAATTTCTCATCTATGCCCCTAGAATTTTTGTAGATTTACATAGGATATTCTACTTCTTATCCCCAGAATTTAAAATTTAATGAGTCTACTTCTAATTCTTGAAATCCTTTACGGTGTCCTTGTGACTTTGGTGTGCCTCCGCATTATCCTTGACACCAAGAATGCCACCAAATCCCTTGCCTACGTTTTATTTACAATCTTTGTTCCCGTAATCGGAATGGGTTTTTATTTCTTGTTTGGTATTAATTACCGACATCGACACATGTACAAGAAAAAACTCTTTAAAGATGAAAAATTGTCCATAGAGCTTCGTACCAAACTTTTTGAATATTCCAAAGAAACCTATTTGGGACGGGATTCTAAGTTGTCGCAATCGAGAGAACTTTCCTATATGCTTATGCATGATTTATTAAGTCCCTTAACCTCCGGAAACGACGTGAAGATTCTTCGCAACGGGGAAGAGAAGTTCCCCGAAGTGATTAAAGCCTTAAAGAACGCAAAAAACCATATCCACTTAGAGTATTATATCTATAACGACGATGAGATTGGAAATCAAATTGGCGACATCTTACTTCAAAAAGCAAAAGAGGGGGTAAAAGTTCGTGTGATATACGATGATTTTGGAAGCTCTCGGGGGTGTAAGAAACTTATGGAAAGACTTAGCGAGGGAGGAGTAGAGGCGCATCCGTTCTTGAAAATTTACTTTATTGCCTTGGCCAATAGAATCAATTATAGAAACCACAGAAAAATTATTTTGATCGATGGAAAAGTGGGGTTTGTAGGGGGAATTAATATTAGCGACAATTATATTAACACAAAAGAAACTCCCGAAAACATATATTGGCGCGATACTCATCTTAAAATCGAGGGACCGGGGGTGTTTTATCTGCAATTTCTTTTTTTATGTGACTGGAATTTTTGTGCAGAGCAGTCCCTTGAACCCACAAATGATTTCTTCCCTAGTCCACAGCAGCATGATACCAAAGAAAATAAGGTAGTACAAATTGCTTCGAGTGGGCCGGATTCTCCGACCCCCACCATTTTGTTCTCCATTTTGCAGGCCATTAATTTAGCGCAAAAGGAGATTTTAATTACAAGCCCTTATTTCATCCCAGATGAAAGTTTATTAAATGCACTTATCATTGCATCGCACAGCGGAATAAAAATTAAACTTCTTGTGCCCAAAAACTCAGATTCGAAGATTGTGAAATTAGCTTCCCGTTCTTATTATACACAACTACTCAAAGCGGGAGTCGAAATCTATCTTTATACCAAAGGTTTCGTGCATGCGAAAACCATGGTCGTGGATAGCTTTTTAGCGATCGTGGGCACGGCCAATATGGACATTCGTAGTTTTGATTTAAATTTCGAAGTAAACGCGGTGGTCTACGACCACGCAACGGCCCAAGAACTACGGAATGATTTTGAAATGGATTTGCAAAATTCAGAACGTATAGACAAAGAACGATGGCTTACAAGAGGAAAGCACATTCAACTTTTGGAAAGTACGATGAGTTTAATTTCCCCTTTGCTTTAGGCTCTTTTGCGCCCTTTTGCGAGACTCGGCGCATTGCATAAAAAGAAATAAAGTAGTAGATTTGATAAAAATTATCCTATGAATTTACTAGTAAGACTTTTAATTACAGCCGTATCGGCCTACGTACTACAATTGATCCTTAGTGGGGTTCAAATTGAAAATTTTTGGACGGCGATTATCTTTGCCGTGGTCTTAGGAATTGTGAATCTCATTTTTAAGCCCATCATGCAAATTTTAGGCTTTCCTTTGACCGTGCTTACCCTAGGGCTTTTTGCTTTGGTGATAAATGCTCTGGTCATTATGATTGTGGATTACTTTGTAGACGGTATGACGGTGGACGGCTTTGGATGGGCCTTTATCTTCAGTATTTTACTCTCCATCATCACTTCCGTCATAGGAGGCGTCGTAAACAAAGACTAACCTTTTAACCATCCCTATGAAATCATACCCTGGTGCAAATCCTGATCTCTTTTCAAAAATAGTCACAGGAATTTTCATTTTAGCGATTCTTGTCGCGCTTGGTTTTTGGGCCTACAGCCCAAACCCCGAGGCAAGAACCTCAGGAATGTTCATGGGTCTTTTTTTGCTTCTTGCTCTCACTGTATCTTGGCTTCTAATTCCTTCCATTGGGAAGTCGGAAAGTCATTTTGAAATTCGGACCAAACTCCATTGCATTGAAATTCCTTTAAAAGAAATCAAATCTGTAGAAGCGAAAGCCTACAAAGGACTCTATTTACGACTCTTTGGTATAGGCGGACTCTTTGGCTATTTTGGTTATTTTAACAAAGGGGAAGTGTGGTATGTTACGAATCGACAAAAGGCACTTCGCATTGTGACCAAAAGAGGGAAAGTCTATGTAGTCAGCCCTAGCGACCCGGTTGCAGTCGCAAGTGAATTAGAAAAATATATTAACCCCAAATAAATAAAACTGTATGAAATTAAAACATACTGTTATGGCTCTCGCAGCCCCTTTCTTAATGAATGCACAAAATGTCATGACTCCAGAAATCCTCTGGACTCTAAACCGACTGGGCGTTTCGGCGGTTTCTCCCGACCAAACGACCCTGATCTATAAAGTTAGCCAAACGGATCTTAAAAGCGAAAAGTCAAACAGCAAAAACTATTTGCTTTCAGTCGGAAGCAAAATGGCTTCCGAACTGGATTTAGGAAAAAAATCCCTAGTGCAATGGGACAAAAACGGACTGTATGCGCAGGAAGGAAAAATCCTTTTTATATCCAAAGATTCCGGCAAAACTTGGACGGAGTTCTTTACTGTAGGGGACGCAAGCAATGTACGAATCTCTCCGGACGGAAAGAAAGTTGCCTTTAGTAAAGAAGTGACGATAGAAACTGTCCTAGGAAAAGAAAAATACAAAGACACGCCCAAATCCACGGCGCATATTTACACGGATTTAAATCACCGCCACTGGGATTACTTTAGTGAAGGGAAATACAACCACGTGTTTGTCGTAAACGTCTCAGACAAAAAAGAAAAAGCGGTCGATCTTCTCGAAGGAAAACCTTGGGATTCACCTCAACGTCCTTTCGGGGGAGCAGAAGATTTTGTTTGGAGTCCTGATTCCTCAAAACTTCTTTATGTCACCAAAGCGTTAAGCGGAAAAGAGTATGCTCAATCGACCAATACGGATCTTTATTCCTACGATTTAGAAAGCAAAACCACGACGAATTTAACCCAGGGAATGATGGGGTACGATTTGAATCCAAAATTCTCTCCAGACGGCCAGTATTTAAGTTGGCAATCCATGAAACGAGAAGGCTATGAGGCGGATAAAAATGACATCGTAATTTTAAATCTTAAGACGGGCGAAAAGAAAAACCTAACCGAGTCTTGGGACGAGAGCGTAAGTGGAGATGTATTCTGGTCCAAAGATTCGAAATCTCTTTATTTTACCGCCGCTTTCAAAGCGACAAAACAACTGTTTTCAGTGGGAGTAGAGGGAAAAGGAAAAACGACGGTGAAGCAGCTTACCAAAGGAGACTTTGACGTAAATGAAATTTTCCTTCAAACTAAAGACGAGCTCCTGGTGTCTAGAGCAGACATGAACCACAGTGCCGATCTATATTTGGTGAATGTAAAGAATGGAAAATTTAGTCCAGTCACTTCTGTAAACGCGGAGACTTACGCGAACTTGAAGCCGGCTAAAACCGAACTAAAAATGGTGAAAACCACGGACGGAAAAGAGATGGGTGTATGGATGGTGTATCCACCGGATTTTGATCCGAGTAAAAAATACCCAACCATTCTTTACTGTCAAGGAGGACCTCAGTCTGCATTAACTCAGTTCTTTAGTACAAGATGGAATCTAGGACTTATGGCCGCACAGGGATACATCGTCGTGGCTCCAAACCGTCGGGGAATGCCAGGATGGGGTACGGAGTGGAACGAAGCCATCTCTAGAGACTGGGGAGGACAAGTGATGCAGGACTATCTTTCGGCAACCGATTATGCGCTTGATTTACCGTATGTGGATAGCGAACGAATGGGAGCGGTAGGAGCGAGCTACGGAGGATATAGCGTCTTTATGCTTGCGGGGATTCATGAAAATAGATTCAAAACCTTCATCGCGCACGATGGTCTTTTTGATATGAATTCATGGTATTTAACCACAGAGGAGCTATGGTTCGCAAACTGGGACATTGGAAAACCGACCGAATCGCCAACCCCTAAGGCTTTCACGGACTTTAATCCCATGAATCATGTTCAAAAATGGAACAAACCTATTATGATTATTCAAGGAGGCATTGACTACCGTGTTCCTTACGAACAGGGGCAAGAAGCTTTCCAAGCGGCTCAGTTAAAAGGGCTAAAATCAAAATTCCTTTACTTTCCAAATGAAAACCACTGGGTGTTAAATCCCCACAACGGTCTCGTGTGGCAAAGGGAATTCTTTGAATGGCTAAATGAGACGCTTTAATCAGAGCGTTGAGCATTAGAACAAAACCTTCCAGGATCTTTCTTGGAAGGTTTTGTTTTTCTCGCAGGGCACTTTTAGGCTTTACTTGACTTTGCCTCTCAAATAGCGTATCTTTGCACTCTAATTTTTAAACCGTAATTTAAAAAATGAAAACATCCCACTTTAATTTTGATTTGCCAGAGGAGCTTTTGGCAGAACATCCAAGCGAACACAGAGACGAGGCTAGACTGATGGTTTTGGACCGTAAAACGGAAACCATTGAACATAAGCTTTTCAAAGATGTCATTGACTATTTTGATGAAAAGGACCTTTTCATCTTCAACAATACCAAAGTATTCCCGGCAAGACTTTACGGAAATAAAGAAAAGACCGGAGCGAAAATTGAAGTTTTTCTTTTAAGAGAACTTGACAAAGAAACAAGAGTATGGGATGTGCTTGTGGATCCAGCTCGTAAGATTCGTATCGGAAACAAATTGTTTTTCACAGAAGACGAAGGTCTTGTGGCTGAAGTAATCGACAACACCACCTCAAGAGGACGTACCTTACGTTTCCTTTACGACGGCAGTTACGAGGAATTCAGAACCAAACTTAAAGAACTAGGGGAAACCCCACTTCCAAAATACATCAAAAGAGAGGTAGAGAAAGAAGATGCAGAACGTTACCAAACGATTTATGCAAAAGAAGAAGGAGCTGTAGCGGCGCCGACTGCAGGACTTCACTTCTCTAGACACCTAATGAAAAGATTGGAAATCAAAGGAATCGATTTTGCAGAAATCACCCTTCACATTGGACTTGGAACTTTTAACCCGATTGAGGTAGAAGACTTATCTAAGCACAAAATGGAAAGTGAAGAAGCGATTATCGACCAGAAGAATGCCGACATCATTAACAAAGCGGTAGAAGAGGGAAGAAGAGTTTGCGCAGTAGGTACTACGACGATGAGAGCTCTAGAAACTTCCGTTTCTTCCAACCGTAAAATTGGACCTTACCACGGATGGACCAATAAGTTCATTTATCCTCCACATGATTTTGGAGTGGCCAATGCGATGATTACGAATTTCCATACGCCGAAATCCACTTTACTTATGATGATTGCAGCGTTTGCGAACAAAGATTTCATCATGAGAGCGTACGCGGAAGCCATTGAAGAAAAATACAAATTCTACTCCTACGGAGATGCAATGCTTATCCTTTAATTTAGGAGTTTCTATTTTACAAAACGTCACTTTTTTAAAGTGGCGTTTTTTTATTTCCGGTTTGCAGCGATTTCTATCTCCTTTTCGATCGTAAAAAGCGGTCCTTTTTAATTCAAAAACCCATTGCACCTTATAGGCAACTGCTTCACTAAGAGCACGTAAAATAAAATGGCTTAAAATTTCGTATCTTTGCAAACTTTAATAAGCATACCGTTTGAAAGATATTCGCACCTTAAGTCTTGAAGAGTTAAAAGCTCATTTTCTCACCCTCGGGGAAAAACCTTTCCGAGCCAAACAAGTTTACGATTGGCTTTGGAGTAAGAACCTGCATTCCATTGAGGAGATGACGAATCTATCGAAGGAACTTCGAGAATCGCTTACGAAAGAATTTACCATTAATCCGATCGCCGTGGATTTGCTTCAAAAATCCGAGGACGGAACGATTAAAAACGGTGTGAAATTGCACGATGGACTCCTTGTGGAAAGTGTGCTTATCCCTACCTCCACTAGAACGACGGCCTGCGTATCGTCCCAAGTGGGATGCTCACTTAACTGTGAATTTTGTGCCACGGCGAAGCTTAAGCGCATGCGTAATTTAGAAGTGGCAGAGATTGTGGACCAAGTCGCCCTAATCGATCGACAAAGTAGACTGTACTATCAACGACCCCTAAGCAACATCGTGTTTATGGGAATGGGCGAGCCCATGATGAACTATAAGAATGTGGTGGAAGCCATTCGCAAAATCACGACACCGGAAGGGCTTGGAATGTCGCCTCGACGCATCACGGTCTCTACTTCGGGCATTCCCAAGATGATTAAAATGCTTGCGGACGAAGAAATCAAGGTAAAACTTGCTCTTTCCCTTCACTCTGCTATTGAAGAAACGAGAAACGACATTATGCCGTTTTCTCAGAAGTTTCCTCTTACCGACATTATGGACTCTCTACAGTATTGGTATCAAAAAACAGGCTCTGTAATTACCTTTGAATATTGCGTTTGGAAAGGCATTAACGATTCAGACAAGGACATTAAGGCGCTCATTCGATTCGCGAAACAAGTCCCTTCCAAAGTAAATCTAATTCAGTACAATCCCATTGGAGAAGGAAAATTTGATCACCGAAGCATTGCTGCTGAGGAGCGTTACGTGTCCGAACTAACCAAAGCGGGGGTCACGGTCATGGTTAGAAAAAGTAGAGGAGGAGACATTGACGCGGCTTGTGGGCAGCTTGCCAACAAATCAGCGGAGTAACTTACTTGGGATTGATTTTTGTACGTAATTCGTAAATCTGGTTCTTAAAATCTATCTTTTATGAAATTCTATTTGCTTTTTGCCTCAGTCTTCTTTTTGTCCTTTCCCAAGGCGCAGAATTCGTACGATTGGTTTAAAATCAAAAAGTACAGAGTCTCTACCTTAGATTCAAAAATAAAAGAAAATTCAAGCCTCCATTTCCATCGAGATAAGCTCTATACTTTAAACGACGGCGGCAATCCCTCTGAGCTATTCGAACTTGATCCTAAGAACGGAAAGATTCTAAAAACGCATTCACTTTCTTTTCCCAACCAAGACTGGGAAGCTCTCGCTTCCGATTCCTTAAGCCTTTACATTGGGGATTTTGGAAACAATGCGGGCACAAGAAAGAACTTAAAAATTAATAAGGTGGACGCAACTACTTTTGAGCTGCAAAAAGAAATCGGATTCTATTTTCCAGAGCAGCCAAAAACAGGAGCCAAATTGCACGACCATGATTTTGACGTAGAATCCCTGTTGTTTTTAGACAGTGGGCTTCATGTCTTTACAAAACAGTGGAGCTCCTTACAGGTCTCTCACTATCTAGTCGCTCCAACCGATCCTTCTTCAAATATTCCCGCGCAGTTAATCGAAACCTTTGATTTAGGGTTTATGGCGACCGATGCTGCTTATGATAAGGACACGCTTTATCTCGTTGGGTACACCAAAAAAATGGAAGTTTTCTTAAGCGTATTTAAAAGAGATTCGGATGGGAAATTCTTTTCCCACCTCCCTAAAAAGTACTTCCTAGGCCTTAGTTCTAGCATTGGGCAAATCGAATCGATTGCTATACATAAGGGAAGAGTTTACCTTTCTGGAGAAGAATTTCGCTTCCGAATTCTCCATGCACCGCCCGCGCTGTATTCCTTCCCTTTAGAAAAATTGAAATAAGTTTCTCGAACGCTCGGAAAACCCTATATTTGTTCATTCGTATTACCCTTTTATCACCTCCTATTTGTGTCGAATACTGTAGAAGAAATTAAAAAGCCCATTGCGCAGGAAATGAAACTTTTCGAACAAAAGTTTTACCAGTCCATGCAAAGCAATGTCCCCCTACTAGATAAGGTGACCCGATTCATTGTCACGACCAAAGGAAAACAAATGCGTCCCATGTTTGTCTTTCTTTGTGCAAAACTCATGGGAGAGGTTTCCGAGAAGACCTTCCGAGGGGCCTCTATGATTGAGCTTATCCACACCGCTACCTTGGTGCACGACGACGTCGTAGACGAGAGTTTCAAAAGAAGAAACTTCTTTTCCATCAATGCGTTATGGAAAAACAAAATCGCAGTGCTCGTAGGAGATTATCTACTGGCCAAATCGGTCTTGCTTTCTACCGACAACAAAGAATACGATTTGCTAAATGTCATTTCAAGAACCATTCGAGAAATGAGTGAGGGCGAGCTTTTGCAATTAGAAAAAGCGCGCAAACTTGACATCACAGAAGACGTTTACTACGAAATTATTCGCCAGAAAACGGCCACTCTAATAGCCGCTTGCTGCGAGATTGGCGTTCTCTCCGTAGGAGCGGATGAAGAGACAGCCAAGAAATTTAAAGATTTTGGTACGTTTACCGGGATGGCTTTTCAAATCAAAGACGATTTGTTTGACTACCTGAGTTCCAACCTGATTGGAAAGCCTGTGGGAATTGACATTAAGGAAAAGAAAATGACGCTCCCTCTTATTTACACTTTGCGTGAGGCGAGTTCTACCAATCGCAAGTATTACTTAGATACCATCCGAAGACACAACAACAATCCCAAGCGAGTAAAAGAACTCATTCAGTTCGTGAAAGATTCGGGTGGACTTAGTTATGCGGTCATGATTATGAAGGATTATCAACAAAAAGCAAAAGATTTACTGCAAGAATTTCCAGATTCAGATGCGAAAAATTCACTAAATCAAATGCTTGATTATGTGATTGAACGAAAATTCTAATTCCTTCCTTTTTTTTACGTAATTCGCAATGGGATTTTAGAACATTCTTGATACTCAATAGGTTGTGTTTTAAACAAATATAGTATATTTGTGAAAAGCTAAAGTTTATGCAAACCACCTATATAGAAACCCAAAAATTATCGTTTGAAGATTTCAAAAAGTCCGTTTTAGAGGATTATAAGCTCGGCCGTATCTCTAGAGAAATGTCCCTACTAGGACGAAGAGAAGTTTTGACTGGCAAGGCGAAATTTGGAATCTTTGGAGACGGAAAGGAACTTCCTCAACTCGCGATGGCCAAAGTCTTTAGAGAGGGAGATTGGAGATCCGGATACTACCGTGACCAAACCTTTGCTATGGCCGTAGGCGGTCTTACGCCAGAGAGTTTCTATGCTCAACTTTATGCCGACACCAGTGTCGAGAGAGAACCTGCCTCTGCAGGACGCCAAATGAATGGACATTACGGAACTCGTACCTTAAATTCAGACGGAAGCTGGAAGAACTTAACAGAATTAAAAAACATATCGGCAGACATTTCCCCGACCGCAGGACAAATGCCAAGACTTCTAGGTCTTGCGCAGGCTTCGAAAGTCTACAAAAACTTATCTTTTGAAGGAAGTGAAACGTTCTCTAACAAAGGAAACGAAGTCGCTTTCGGAACCATTGGAGACGCCTCCACCGCAGAAGGGCATTTCTGGGAAACCCTGAATGCAGCTTGCGCCCTGCAGGTCCCTATGATTGTATCGATTTGGGATGACGGATATGGGATTTCGGTTCCCACGCACAACCAACGAGCGAAGGTAGATATCTCTGAGATGCTTTCTGGATTCCAAAGAAAGGAGGGAGAAGCTCAAGGATGCGAAATCATTCAAGTGAGAGCTTGGGATTATCCTTCCTTACTTGATGCTTATGGGAAAGCAGAGCATTATGCCCGTAATGAAAGTGTTCCCGTCGTGGTTCACGTGATTGAAGTCACGCAGCCTCAAGGGCACTCGACTTCAGGATCGCACGAACGGTACAAGGACGAGGATAGACTTTCTTGGGAAGGTGAATTTGACGGACTTGTCAAATTCAAAGAGTGGATCTTAGATTACACCGTAGATTTAAACGGGAAAGAAGAAGGACTAGCGACTGTAGAAGAGCTTAATGCTTTAGATGCAGAGGCAAAACAAATTACAAAGGCTGCCCAAAAAGGAGCTTGGGATAGTTACCAAGGAGCCATCCAGGAGATTAAATCCCAATTGCTTCCCCTAGTGGAAAGCCTTGTAGAGGAACAAAGCAAAATCAGCGAGGATCTCGCTCGATTTAAAGCGCTTGTTTCTGTAGGAAAAAAAGATATTTTCCACCTCGTTCGAAGAGCACTTCTTCTGTCTCGTGGTGTAAAGTCTGAAAAAAGAAAGGCCTTAAATGAAAAATTTGTAGAGCTTTTCGAAATAGAAAAGGATAACTATTCTTCTCATCTCTATTCCGAATCTCAGTGGAAATCCACTCTTGTGAAAGAGGTAAAACCCGTGTTTAGTGAAAATTCGAAAGAAGTAGACGGAAGAGTCGTGGTGAGAAACAATTTTGATAAATTGTTTGAAAAGTATCCCCATACCCTTGTCTTCGGAGAAGACGCCGGAAATATTGGAGATGTTAACCAAGGTCTAGAAGGGATGCAGGAGAAATACGGAGAACTTCGCGTAGCGGATACAGGAATCCGAGAAGCCACCATCTTAGGCCAAGGGATTGGACTCGCCATGAGAGGTCTTAGACCGATCGCAGAGATCCAGTACCTAGATTACATCCTTTACTGTCTTCAAGGAATGAGCGATGATTTAGCCACGGTACAATACAGAACCAAAGGAGGACAAAAAGCCCCACTGATTATAAGAACTCGTGGACACCGTTTGGAAGGGATTTGGCACTCCGGATCTCCAATGGCCGGAATCTTAAATCTTGTCAAAGGAATTCAAGTTCTCGTACCAAGAAACCTAACCATCGCAGCCGGTTTTTACAACACAATGCTTCAAAGCGATGAACCTGCCTTAATCGTAGAATGTCTGAACGGCTACCGACTCAAAGAGAAACAGCCTGACAACTTAGGCGAATTCACAATCCCTGTAGGGAAAATTGACATTACAAAAGAGGGCAGTGACGTGACCCTTGTGACCTATGGATCTACATGGAAAGTAGTTACCGAAGCGGCTGCAAGTTTAGAAGAACTTGGAATTAACGCGGAAGTAATCGATGTTCAGTCTCTTATTCCTTTTGACCTAGACCATGAGATTTTAGAGAGTCTTAAAAAGACTTCTCGTTTGGTTATTATCGATGAAGACGTGGAAGGAGGTGCCTCTGCCTTTTTGCTTCAACAAATCATGGAGAAACAAAAGGGATTCCGTTATCTGGATAGCGATCCATTAACCATTACAGCGAACAACCATAGACCTGCCTATGCAAGCGACGGAGATTATTTCTCTAAACCTTCCGTAGACGATATCGTGGAGAAAATCTATACTTTGTTTCATGAGGCCAATCCTAGTAAATTCACCGCCTTGTAAAAAAAGTTACTACATAAAAAAAGCGAGCCAGAACGGTTCGCTTTTTTTATTCTAAAACAGAAGCCAGCGCTTCGCATTTTCTCTTTTTAAAAGACCGTACGATTCAAGATCCTCGAGGAAAGTCATTTCCGAATGAGGGCGAAGAGAGATCGACTCGAAGATTTTTTTGCGGTGGGCATAGCCCTCCATAAACTCTTGGTTGGTTTCAAACTCTTGACGATCGGACTTTCTCATCCACGTGATGAATTTTGTGGGAGTGGATTTCCAAACACTCTTTCCACGATGTAAAAGTGTGTACTTCATTGCGATACGTTCTTAATGAAACAAAATTAGTAATTATTTTTTTCTAGGCTGTGAACGTAAGATTAATTCTGGAAAATCTTCTTTCAAGTCCGATAGACAAAGTAAAAAAGTGAATTTCCTCAATCGAGCGAACTCAAATAAACGGCGTGTCCATTAAAATAAGACCCTTAGAAAGAGCTACTAAAACATTCAAAGTTGATTTAAAAGGAATGCGCATTCAATTCACAAGAATTTTCCTTATTTTTGTGATTAAATAATTTCAATATGAACTACGATATCATTGTTGTGGGAAGTGGTCCTGGAGGCTACGTGACTGCGATCAGAGCCGCTCAATTAGGATTTAAAACCGCTATTGTTGAAAAAGAAAACCTGGGTGGAATTTGCCTCAACTGGGGATGTATCCCAACCAAGGCCTTATTAAAGTCAGCCCATGTCTTTAATTATTTGAATCACGCCGAAGACTACGGATTAAATAAAGTGGAAAATCCAGGGTTTGATTTTTCAAAAGTAATCGATAGAAGTAGAGGTGTGGCTTCCAAAATGAGTGGAGGAATCCAGTTTCTAATGAAAAAGAATAAAATTGAAGTTTTAAAGGGGACGGCTAAAGTGCTTCCTGGAAAAAAGATTCAATTAACAAAAGAAGACGGATCGACTGCAGAATATAGTGCAGACCATATTATCATCGCCACAGGAGCTCGTTCAAGAGTCCTACCTAGCCTTCCACAAGATGGAAAGAAAGTAATTGGATACCGTGAGGCGCTTTCTATGGCGAAGCAACCTAAATCTATGATTGTGGTAGGATCTGGCGCTATTGGCGTCGAGTTCTCCGACTTCTATAACACCATGGGTACGGAAGTAACCATTGTAGAATACATGCCCAATGTAGTCCCTGTTGAAGACGAGGAAGTTTCAAAACAATTAGAAAAATCTCTGAAGAAAGCAGGAATTAAGATTATGACCAGCGCCTCTGTTGAGTCTGTGGACACTTCGGGAGAAGGCGTTAAAGCAAAAGTAAAAACCAAAGACGGGGAAATCACCCTAGAAGCAGAAGTTTTACTCTCTGCGGTAGGGATTTCAGCGAACATTGAAAATATCGGGCTTGAAGAAACCGGAATTCAAACCGAAAAAGGACATGTCTTAGTAAACGAATGGTACGAAACTTCTGTGCCGGGTTACTACGCCATTGGAGACATTATCCCAACCCAAGCTTTAGCTCACGTGGCTTCTGCAGAGGGAATCACTTGCGTCGAAAAAATCAAAGGTTTAGACATCGAACGCATTGATTACGGAAACATTCCAGGCTGTACCTATACGCACCCAGAAGTAGCTTCTGTCGGACTAACGGAGAAGAAGGCCAAAGAACAAGGCTTTGATATCAAAGTAGGGAAATTCCCATTGTCTGCTTCCGGAAAAGCAACCGCGAATGGAAACACAGACGGATTCATCAAAGTAATTTTTGATGCCAAATACGGTGAGTGGTTGGGTTGCCATATGGTAGGTGAGGGCGTCACCGATTTAATCGCTGAGGCGGTTGTGGCAAGAAAACTAGAAACCACAGGTCACGAGATTATTAAATCCGTGCATCCCCATCCTACGATCTCAGAAGCGGTCATGGAAGCGGTCGCAGCAGCCTACGGCGAAGTAATTCACATCTAGAACTAGAAAACCTTTTATTAACATAGCTCCAGATTTCTCTGGAGCTTTTTTACTAAACAGAGTATGGATTCTTATCTATTAGAAAACATTAAGGCCATCGAAAAGCGAATGCTTACCGCCTGCCAGGAGTTTAATCGCGATCCCAAAGAAGTAAAACTTTTACTCGCGACCAAAACAGTAGAGCCTGAAAAGATTCTCTTAGCATTTAGCTCAGGCCATACGCTCATCGCAGAAAACCGAATTCAGGAACTCAAGGAAAAATTCAGTCCTCTGGAGTCCCTCAGGCATACCAATCATTTCATTGGCCATCTGCAAACCAATAAAATTAAAGAACTGTTGCGCTACGAGGTAAAATGTTTGCATTCCCTTGACCGCCGGGACTTAGCTCAAAAGCTACAAGAAAGACTTGAGAGGGAGAACAAAACCATAGAGGTTTTGCTACAAGTCAATACCTCAGTGGAAGCCAGTAAATTCGGAGTGGATCCCAAGGAAGCTATTTCGTTTTGCAGGTACGTATCCTCTCTTCCCAATTTAAAGATAAAAGGACTTATGACCATTGGGCTGTTTAGTGACGATATGGACAAGGTAGAAGCCTGCTTTAAACGTTTGGCCTTGATTCGAAATCAAATTTCAGAGGCGAAAATTCCAACGGTGGAAATGAAAGAGCTTTCCATGGGAATGAGTGGAGATCTTGAGCTTGCGATTAAACACGGCGCTACGATTATTCGAGTGGGTACAGCCATTTTCGGCAAGCGAGAAACCCCCGATTCCTATTATTGGAACGAAGAAAAGGATCTGTAATCTTATTGGAAGTCTTTTTATTTATGGAAAATTTCCTTTTCAAATATTTTCTCTACTTTTAAGAAAAAATTACGCACGTGTATAATCTAGGTCTGGCTCTTTGCGGTGGCGGTACAAAAGGACTTGCTCACGCCGGGGTCATCAAGTTCTTAAACGAACAAGACATTCATCCGGATGTTCTTGCAGGCACTAGCGCAGGTGCGATTGTAGCCAGCTTTTACGCCGTAGGAAAATCTCCGCAAGAAATTGTGGATTTCTTTAAATCCGTTTACTTTTTTAAGTGGAATCATTTCTCTCTACTAAAAGGGGGAGGATTCATCCATTCGGATATGTTCAAGAAATACCTAAATCCCGTTTTTGAGGACCGAGTGATGGACGACTTAGATAAG
Organism: Chryseobacterium sp. A321; assembly: GCF_054489265.1. Taxonomy (NCBI): domain Bacteria; kingdom Pseudomonadati; phylum Bacteroidota; class Flavobacteriia; order Flavobacteriales; family Weeksellaceae; genus Chryseobacterium; species Chryseobacterium sp. A321. Next base: position 1,832,377 of record NZ_JBTMWZ010000001.1, read on the forward strand.
AAGGTCTTTATCACGGCCACCAATATACTTAGCGGAAGACTTGAGGTCTTTGCGGGGGATGTGAAAGTAACGGATGCGATTATTGCGTCTTGCGCCGTTCCCATGATTGCCACTCCCTACAAAATCGGAGAGGGACTCTATAACGATGGAGCGATCTTAAACAATTTCCCTTCCGATGTCCTTAAGTACAGCGCAAAGAAAATTATTGGAGTTTATTTCTCACCAAAGAAAGAAGCAAAAAAAGAAGATCTAAAATCAGTCATGGCGGTCACTTCACGCGCTTATGACTTAATGACCTCTCAAGTCGAAATTGGGAAAAGTGGAATGTGCGATTGGTTTATTAATCCCGCAGAACTCGTGAACTTTCATATGTTTGAAGGAAAGAAAACCCGAATGGACCAAATGTTTCAAATTGGCTACGAGGCTGCTAAAGATAGTTACTTCGAAGGCATTATCTAGTGGGCGACTCGCTCAGCGCATTTTTTGCAATAATTTGCATCGTCATCTATGTCCTCATTTCCACACCGAGGACAAACCTTTTCCAAGTTTTGTCTCTTGTTTCTCATTTCTGCAGTCACAATTCCCGTTGGAACCGCGATAATAGAATAACCTGCTAGCATCAAAATGGTGGCAAAGAATTTGCCAATGCCAGTTTGCGGCGCCACATCTCCATACCCCACAGTAGTTACCGTCACTACTGCCCAGTAAATACATTGGGGGATGCTTTCAAATCCCTCACGATGTCCTTCCACCATATACATTAAGGAGCCTACAATGACCGAAAAGATCATTAAAAAAAGCAGGAAAATATAAATCTTTCTCGAACTGTTTCTAAGAGCACGTATGATAAACATACCGTCATTCATGAAATCTAGCAGGTTCAAAATTCTAAAAATCCTTAGCATGCGAAGCATGCGGATGATTAAGAAATACTTCGTAATTGGAAAGAATAGACTCAAGTAAAAGGGAACAATGGCAAGAAGGTCAATGAGACCAAAGAAGCTAAAAATATAGGTCTTCTTATTTCGAATGGTGATAATTCTTAGGATATATTCAATCGTGAACACGAGGGAAATAATAACTTCGAGCACTATAAAATAGACATGGTACTCCAAATCAATGTTGGGCACACTTTCCATCATGACAATAAGAGCACTAAGGCCGATAAGAATCAGAAGACAAATGTCAAATAACTTCCCCATGGGCGTGTCGGCCCTATAGATAATGCGGTATACCTGACGCTTCCATTTTTTCCTCTCGGGAATGTAATTGAACTCTTGTTCGAACTCTGGTGGCTTTGAATCCATATTCTAATTTGAAAATTATCACTAATTTCGCTACAAACTTAATGAAAAAATGCAGTTACACGAAGTAATTTCTAAATTGGAAACTAGAATCCACCCTCGAAGTGCCGAGGATTTTGATAATGTGGGACTTTTATGCGGGAACCTTTCTCGTGAGATCACAGGGATCCTGGTTTGCCACGATGCCTTAGAATCCGTGGTCGGGGAAGCGATTGAAGAGAATAAAAATTTAATCGTGTGCTTTCATCCCATTGTATTTTCCGGACTTAAAAAGATCACAGGGAAGGATTATGTAGAGCGTTCGCTTCTAAAAGCGATTGAAAATAAAATTGCAATCTATGCCATTCACACTTCCTTTGACAACGATTATTTTGGCGTGAACTATGGCATCTGCCAGGCTTTAGGTTTGCACGATCAAAAGATCCTAATGCCCAAAGAAGGACAGCTAAGTCAATTGCAACTCTATGTACCTCGGGATTACACACAGGAGGTAAAAGAAGCCCTCTTTAAGGCAGGTGCGGGCGATATTGGATTTTATGACGAGTGTAGTTTTGTTATGCAAGGAGAGGGCACGTTCCGTCCGAAAGAGGGTTCCAGTCCCTTTTCTGGGCATTTAAACGAGCGTAGCCATGCGAAGGAGGATCTTATAAGCTTGATTTTCGAATCGTACAAATCTTCACAGATTATAAATGCCTTTAAAAAGGTACATCCTTACGAAGAAGTCGCCTATCAAATCCACAGACTAGAAAACAAAAATACTTACTCAGGACTTGGCCGCTTCGGCGAACTTCCTGCCGCTCTAAGTTTCGAGGCTTTTTTGGAGCTTGTAAAAAGTGTATTCAATTTGGAAGTGATCCGCCATTCAAACGATACAGGCAAACCCATTAGGCGAGTCGGAGTCCTTGGTGGGAGCGGGGCCAGCGGAATTCAAGCTGCAAAAAGCGCAAACTGTGATGCTTATTTGACTGGCGATCTAAAATACCACGATTTCTTTCTGTCTGAAAATCAAATACTGCTTTGTGATATTGGGCACTTCGAATCGGAACAGTTTGTTACTCAACAATTATTTGACATATTGTCGGAAAAATTTCCTAAATTTGCAATCTCTAAAACAAAGGAGAAAACTAATCCTGTTAATTATTTTTTATAAAAATATGGCTAAGAAAACAAGCGAAATTTCAGTGGAGGAAAAACTAAGAGCGCTATACGATCTTCAAATAATCGATTCTCGATTGGATGAAATCCGTAACACGAGAGGTGAACTTCCGATTGAAGTAGAAGATTTAGAAATTGAAATCGAAGGCCTTGAAAAACGAGCGTTGAAATTTGAAGAGGAAATCGCGGAGCAAAACGCAGAGATTAACACCAAGAACGAAGTGATTAGTCACGCCAACACTTTGATCGAAAAGTACAAAGCTCAGCAGGACAACGTACGTAACAACAAAGAGTTCGAAGCCCTTGCAAAAGAAATCGAATTCCAAGAATTGGAAATTCAATTGGCAGAAAAGCGCGTAAAAGAATTCGGATTTAAAATTGAAGGCAAGAACGAAACCCTTGAAGAATTGAAACAAAAGATTCAAGAGTATCAACAGCATTTAAAATTCAAGAAAGAAGAATTAGAAGGACTTATCGCAGAAACACAAAAAGAAGAAGATTACCTGAATTCTAAAAGCGAAGAGTTTGCTACGAAAATCGACCAAAGATTATTAAAGTCTTACAAAAGAATTCGTGACAACTCACGTAACGGCCTTGCCGTGGTGGGTCTGGAAAGAGGAGCTCCAAAAGGATCTTTCTTCATGGTTCCACCGCAAAAGCAGATGGAAATTGCCCAAAGAAAGAAAATCATCATCGACGAACACAGTGGGAAAATCCTAGTAGACGACGATTTAGTGATGGAAGAAATTGAAAAAATGAAAGACGTTATAAAGTTTTAAATTTTTAAAATTAGATATTTAAAAACCCTTGGAAGTATTTCCAAGGGTTTTTTCATGTCCATTCTTAGGAATTTATATGAGCAGAATCTAAAGCTACGGCATAGAGCATATAGAAGATCGTCTAAAGGCCCTTTCTATCAGATTAATCTCTTTATTCGCTACTGTTTTACTAAAATCATTTTTTTTGATGGGATTAAAGGAACAAAGGAAGAATAATGGGGACATTTGTTCTCAATATCTACAAGTATATCAATATCTCTAACAAAATACAAGGTCATCTGATTTGGATTTGCGGGGGAAACTTCAATAAAATATGGATTGTGCTTTGCGTGCTAAAGCGAAAGCACAAAACAGGAATAGGGCGAACTTTTTCATTTATTTAAAATTCAAATTTGGATACACTTTATAGAAGTGATATTATTTTTGAACTTTCACATCAATATTGATTGCGGGACTTAAAAGCGGAACCTTTTTCCATTCACCAAGGTACTTCCGGTAAATGGTTTTATTTCCTATCAACGCGCCGCTCATATAAAAGCGACCATCGAAATCACTTAGCAGCTGAATTCCAACATAAAAATCATCGTTGACCCAAATGTTATTCTTAGAGACATCAAAACTATATGTGCCGTCCAGTATTTTTTCTGACGTGATTTCATCGTGTAAGTCTTCAGAAAGAATTGACTTTAGATTTTTGTCATAAAGAGAAAATCGAATAAAAACAGGTCGGTCGGTTTTAAAATCTGAAATATTAATATTGATTTTTTCGATTTTCGTTTTTTTATTGGTTCGAAAGAGCATGGCTACTTCCTTCGACTGCTCCTCATTACTTCTAGAAGGAGTATGTCCAATCAATAACCTTTTGGTTTTCGTCGAAATCCCCCAATTTTTTCTACTATATTTTCCAGGATCAATAATAACTTCCTCAATCATTTTTACTTTTTCAATGAGGGTGATCGTGTGTTGTTTTTGCTTTAAAAACTGTTCGATTGAAGTAGAATAGGGTTCAAAACCACCTACTTCTATCTTCAATTGTGTTTGTGGATCAAGGTTTTTCAATTGGATTTGAAACTGTCCTTTCTCATCAGCGATTGTTCCCGCGCTTTGATTCTCAATGCCAATTTTGGCATAGGAAATAGGCTGCATATCTTCTTTCGATACAATGGTTCCAGAAACGACTTGAGATTTCGTAAGACATCCCACAAAAAGAATAAAAAGAAAGGATAACTTTTTCATAAATTAATTTTTTTCAATATTTAGAATTCACGCCTAACATTCTCCTAAAAAATTGTTAAACTTGATAGAATTTATCGCATTGTATGACAGGAATTGGAATTGGAAGAAATTCACATAGGACTTATTCAAGAATGCAAAAGAGAGCCGCCAATCTTCTGATAAAAATCGCTCTCTAGAATTTGTAGAGAGCGAAAAAAATAAAAAATAAATTAAAATTTAAAAAACAAAAGCTCTATTTTCCTAGGCGCGTGAATACATACGATTGTATAGATCCAAATAATGCTCTTTTACGGCTTTTCTTTTTAATTTAAGGGTAGGAGTTAACTGTCCGCCTTCGATGGACCATACTTCAGGCGTGAGCTCAAAACGTTTAATTTGCTCCCAATGTCCTAAGTTCTTGTTTATCTCTTCAATTTCTTTACTAATTCTTTCTTTTAATTGTTCGTTTGAAGCGATTTCGCTTTGGGTACTTCCCAGGGAATACCCTTTGCGCTCGGCCCAAGCCTTCGCGAAATTGAAATCCGGCTGAATTAGGGCACAGGGCATTTTTTCTCCTTCACCTACAATCATAATTTGCTCAATGAATTTAGAAGCTTTGGCAATGTTTTCTATTACTTGAGGGGCAACGTATTTCCCACCCGAGGTTTTAAACATTTCCTTCTTTCTATCTGTAATCTGCAAATAGCCTTCGCTGTCCACATGACCGATATCTCCGGTCATAAAGTATCCGTCCGGAGTAAAGACCTCGCGGGTTAATTCCTCGTTCTTAAAATAGCCTTTAAAGACGCTAGGTCCTTTCACCGTGATTTCTCCGTCCGATTGAATCTTCACGTCCAAGTTTTCTAAAGGATGCCCCACGGTTCCGACTTTAATTTGTCCCACGGAATTCACAGAGATTACAGGGGATGTTTCCGTAAGTCCATAGCCTTCCAAAATTGTAATACCCGCATTTTGGAACAAAAGGTTTAAACGGCTCGAGAGAGCAGCTGATCCTGAAACTAAACAAATGATGTTTCCTCCAAGTCCGGCTCTCCACTTAGAGAACACCAATTTGTCTGCTAGTTTTTGTTTTAAGCCGGAAGGAGCAGAAATGCTCTGTTTTGCTTCGTTTACGCTAAGAGCCCAAAGGAATATTTTTGATTTAAGACCTCCCGCGCTTGTGCCTTTGTCGTAGATTTTATCGTATACCTTTTCTAAGAGTCGGGGAACGACACTCATGTAGTGAGGTTCGACTTCCTTAATATTGTCACCCATCTTTTCAATGCTTTCCGCAAAATAGATCGAGTGGCCATTGTATTGGAACAAATAAAAGAGCATGCGCTCAAAAATATGACAAATTGGAAGGAAACTAAGTACTTTGGTATCCTTATGGGACAATCCTTTTCTGCGTGGAATACGACTGTTAGAAGCAAGCACATTGGAAACAATGTTATGATGCGTAAGCATCACCCCTTTAGGTTTCCCTGTCGTACCTGATGTATAAATAACGGTCGCTAAATCTTCAGGATTAATCGTTTTTGCGATGTCTTCTACTTCTCCTTGATTGCTAGAATCGATGCCCATGTCAAGGACTTCTTGCCAATTGGCCACCCCTGGAATCGTATCAAAACTAAATACGCCCTGCAAAGAAGGAACTTCTCCTTTAATAGAGTTCACTTTTTCATAGAGAGCCTCATCAGACAAAAAGCAATATTTAATTTCTGCATTGTTAAATATGTAGTTGTAGTCCTCTGCGCTAATCGAAGGGTAGACGGGAACCGACACGGCTCCAATTTGAGAAATCCCTAAGTCCATAACCGCCCATTCCGTTCGTGTGGCGGTGGTAATTAAAGCAATCTTGTCGCCAGGTTTAATGCCTAACTTCAAAAGACCTCGAGAAATCGTATTTCCTTCGTTAATGTACTCTTGTGAGGAAATCGGTTTCCATTTGCCCTCGTACTTCGTGGCAAACATGGTCTCGTTCGGATATTTTGCCAAGGCGTGATGGGCAATATCAAATAAGCGTCTAATGGACATATAAGTAGTATTTTTTTTATTTGTAGTAATTCTGTCAATTCCTATGGAAGGCTCTTGTAAATGTATCATTTTTTTGTCAAACTCCAAAAAAAGTTTATTTTTTAGGTTCCTCGTAAAATTGTATTTTTACCCTTTAATAAAAAAACGTCATATGAACTTTAATTTATCAGAAGAACACCTGATGATTCAACAAGCCGCAAGAGATTTTGCTAAGAGTGAATTGTTGCCTGGGGTCATTGAAAGAGACCGTGATCAAAAATTTCCACATGAGCAAGTCAAAAAGATGGGCGAAATGGGACTCCTTGGAATGATGGTAGATCCTAAATATGGTGGGGCAGGCATGGACAGCCTCTCGTACGTCATCGCAATGGAAGAAATAGCAAAAGTAGACGCTTCTGCAGCCGTTGTGATGTCCGTAAACAACTCTCTTGTTTGCGCCGGAATTGAAAAATTCGCAAGCGAGGAGCAAAAAATGAAATACTTAGTGCCCCTTGCAAGTGGACAAGTCATTGGAGCGTTTGCTCTTTCTGAACCGGAAGCCGGTTCCGATGCAACGTCTCAAAAAACAACCGCAATTGATAAGGGAGACCATTATCTATTAAACGGAGTGAAAAACTGGATCACCAATGGAGGGACGGCAGACTATTACGTCGTAATCGCACAGACCGATGCAGAAAAAAAACACAAAGGAATCAATGCCTTCATCGTCGAGAAAGGATGGGAAGGATTTGAAATTGGGCCGAAAGAAGACAAATTAGGAATTCGCGGAAGCGATACGCATTCTCTTTTGTTCACGGATGTGAAAGTTCCGAAAGAGAACCGCATTGGAGAGGATGGTTTTGGATTCAAATTTGCGATGGCCGTACTAAACGGAGGGCGCATTGGAATTGCATCTCAAGCCCTTGGAATTGCAGCCGGAGCTTATGAGCTCGCTTTAGGGTATGCGAAGCAAAGAAAAGCCTTTGGAACCGAGATTATTAATCACCAAGCCATCGCTTTTAAACTTGCAGACATGGCGACTCAAATTACAGCTGCCAGAATGCTATGTTTCAAAGCTGCGTTTGAAAAAGACGAAGGCAAAGATATTTCGGAAAGTGGAGCTATGGCAAAACTTTACTCCTCTCAAGTGGCAATGGACACCACCATTGAAGCCGTGCAAATTCACGGGGGTTACGGGTACGTAAGAGAATACCACGTGGAGCGAATGATGAGAGATGCGAAAATTACGCAGATTTACGAAGGAACCTCCGAGATCCAAAAAATTGTGATCTCCCGTTCGATATCAAAATAAAAATTCACACAAAGCGCTTTTGAAGCCTAGAGCTTCTAAAGCGCTTTTTAATTTTTTCCTTATGAAATATACATGGATCGCCCTTTCAGTTGTGATACTTCTCTTAGGTATCTTTGGTTGGTACAAATACTATTTTGTCTTTGGTGAAGGCGTAAAATCAGGGTACCTGAATTTTGCCGTTCACAAAGGATACGTGTTTAAAACCTACGAAGGCAAGATTATTCAAGAAGGTTTTGGCAAAGGCAAAACCGGAAATCTTACTTCTTATGAGTTTGAATTCTCCATTGAGAATCCTGCTGTATTCAAGGTTTTAGAAGAAAACAGTGGAAAGCACTTTGATCTGCATTACAAAGAGTACAAAGGAGCCCTTCCTTGGAGAGGCAACACAAAGTACATTGTAGATAGAGTCGTGAATATGAAATAGCCATCTGAAAGATTAGAATGAAAAAGTATATTATCAAACGAGAACGAGTGTTCCATTTACTGTCTCTGATGGCTGTAGCAGCCTCTATATTCACAAGTGATTTTCTAACCAAAATGGGACTTGTGATTCTGGGTGTTTTTGGACTCTTTATCGTGGCCCTTGCCAAAGGAAATAAAAGCACTATTATTATCTACGCTGCGCTACTTTTAGTCGCGCTAGGGGTTGGACTTTACCTCGGCACCGAGCGTGGATTAATACCCGGCAAGCTTTAAGTATTACTTGAGGTAATTCCTACTAAAAACCCACTTTCAAGAATTTGAAAGTGGGTTTTTTATTGAGTTAGAGTTAGGACTTAGGCTTATACTTTGCATAAGGATCCTCAGGATCGGTATCGGGCTCCTGCGTAGGTTTCGGCATTTGATCCGGTGCCGATTTGGTTTTAGGAGCATAAGGAGAATTGTAATAGGATTCTCCAGACTTCGTCTCCACTTTTGTCTCTGCTTCTCCCTTGGTTTGCTCATTCACTTTTACACTAGTTTCGAAAGAAGAATTTCTTTTCGTTTCCACTGGCGAAACCTGTTTTTGTTCTTTTCTTTTTTTCGCTCGGTTCCAGAAATAAATTCCTATAATCAGAAGAAGAAGGAAAGGCCAAAAGGGAAGCAAAAAGACAAGAGCCTGTTTCCCATACTCAAGTCCTTGCATAAAGGCACTTTTAGACTGCTCCTTGTAGGGGCTGATTTCTTTTGCATCGTTTGAATTAGGAGTAAGGGGCTCGTTCCCTGCGAAGGCAGCGGACTGCTCTAAGGTTAGTTCAAGCGTTGAAAGCTCATCCGTAGAACCATTAAAACTCCAAGTCTCCATGGACTTGGTTCTTAAGGTTCCTAGTTTGGAGCCAAAATAGTCAAGGGCTCTTTCAAAGTGGCGAGTTGGGATTAAAAGGGTTAGCTCTCTAGTGGCTTTGCCCTGTACTTCTCCAAAACTTTCTGATTTCACTTTTGCATCGTAGAGATGCATTCCATTCTCAAGCACACTATTAGCCCGATCGAGGTCCTCTACACTCACTTTCATTTTCGCTTTTGAACCTCGAGTTTCTAGAGAAGTATGAGTCTCAGAACGAGTGGCATTACTTGGCGATAGAGTGGTGGAATCTAAGTCTGTTGATGTCCCCTTCGAGCTTGATTCCACGGGAGCTTCTTTTGGTTTTGATTTCGTTTGCTTGGAGAGTTTACTTAAGGTTTTAGAAACGGTGCCTAAAATATCAATTGCACTCGAGTTCTCATTAATCTCAAGTCTTGCAGAATCGACGGTTTTTAAAAGATCCGTACTTTTTTCAATCGTTCCTGCCGTTTCTTTTAAAACGGTATTGAGCGAGTCAATCGTCCTTGCATTTCCCTTGATTAACCGCTCGGCTGTTTTTTTATGCTTCTCAATTTGCGGCACAATCACCCGATGAAAATCGGCGGAATCTTCCACCATAATGGAAATGGAATCCATCGTTTTCAGCCCTTCTTTGGCGGATTTCAATAGCTCATTTGCCTGCTGGATGGTATCTTTTGTTTCTTTAAACTCGGATTTTGAGCACGAACTTAAAAAGGCGAGTAGAAGTATATAGAAGAATGAATATTTCATTGATTATTTTTAATGCAGAAGCTACTGCAATTTGCATTCCCAAATTTAAATTCGCTCGCAAAACTTAAAGAAAAGCGCTTGTTTCCATGCAGCGTAGGGAAATGAAAAGAAACAAAAAGGCGCCGACTTATTTCAGGAAGTAGGCGCCCCTAGTAAAGGAAAAAACTTCCTTAGTTTTTGTATTCACTAATGAAATGAAGTTTTACATTTGGAAATTTCTCCTGAGTCATTTGAATGGTAAAGGAGGAATCGGCAAGGAAAACAAGCTGATCGAATTTATCGCGTGCTAAATAGCGCTGCTTTAATCTGGCGAACTCAATAAATTCAGCGGACTTCTCGTCGGCTTCCACCCAACAGGCTTTGTGAATCGAAATCGGCTCATACGTACATTTGGCTCCGTATTCGTGTTCTAGTCTATATTGAATCACTTCGTATTGAAGAGCTCCTACGGTTCCAATAATCTTACGTCCGTTCATTTCGAGAGTGAAGAGCTGCGCTACCCCTTCGTCCATCAATTGATCGATTCCTTTCGCAAGTTGTTTTGCCTTGAGTGGATCGGTATTGTTGATATAACGGAAATGTTCTGGAGAGAAGGAAGGAATCCCTTTAAAGGAAAGTTTTTCTCCTGCCGTTAGCGTATCTCCAATTCGGAAATTTCCCGTATCGTGCAGTCCTACAATGTCTCCTGGGAAGCTTTCGTCCACAATTTCTTTTTTGTCTGCAAAAAAGGCATTTGGCGCAGAAAATTTCATTTTCTTCCCCTCTCTTACCAGTAGGTAATTTTCATTCCTTTTAAAGGTTCCCGAGACAATCTTAACAAACGCAAGACGGTCCCGGTGCTTAGGATCCATATTGGCGTGAATCTTAAAGACAAATCCGGTAAAATTCTTTTCTTCGGGCCTTACGAGTCTAAGATCCGATTCTTTTGGTTGTGGCATGGGGGCAATCTGAATGAAAGCATCCAAAAGCTCACGAACCCCAAAGTTATTTAAAGCAGATCCGAAAAATACAGGCTGTTGTTCTCCGTCCATGTACTTTTGACGATCAAACTCCGGATAAACACTTTCAATGAGTTCCAATTCTTCCCGAAGGGTTTCTGCGGCTTTCGCTCCCACCATTTCCTCTACGATCGGATCGGATAAATCCTCAATTTTAAGCGATTGACCTACTTTTTGTTTTCGTTCCTCCACAAAAAGTTCGATGTTCTTTTCCCAAAGATTGTAAATCCCTTGGAATTCAGAACCCATCCCAATAGGAAGGGAAAGCGGGACCACTTGTAGACCGAGCTTTTGCTCCACTTCGTCAAGAAGATCGAAGGCGTCTTTTCCTTCTCGGTCTAATTTATTGATGAAAACAATCATAGGAATGTTTCGCATCCGGCAGACTTGCACCAGTTTCTCCGTCTGTTCCTCAACCCCTTTCGCCACGTCAATCACTACAATTACAGAATCCACGGCCGTTAGGGTCCGAAAGGTATCTTCCGCGAAATCTTTGTGACCCGGCGTATCCAAGATATTAATCTTATGTCCTTTGTATTCAAAAGCAAGCACTGAGGTGGCCACAGAGATTCCTCTTTGACGCTCGATTTCCATGAAATCGGAAGTGGCTCCCTTTTTCACTTTGTTGGACTTTACAGCCCCTGCCTCCTGGATGGCTCCCCCAAAAAGTAGGAGTTTTTCTGTAAGGGTGGTTTTCCCGGCATCCGGGTGGGCAATAATGCCAAAGGTTTTTCGTTTTTGTATTTCTGTGGTTAAACTGGCCATATAGATATTTGTAGCTGCAAAATTCGTGTTTTTTTGTTAGAATTAAAAACGTTCGAAGCTCTAAGTTTCTTTATCTTTGTCCTAAAGACGAAAAGACAATGGAAAACTCAGCCCAAACTAGGCCCAATTACGTTTTTACATGGAAAGGAGCGCTTGTTCTTTTCTTTGGAGGATTTGTCCCTTTGCTGGGCTTCTCTGTCCTAAATGTACTCTCCATGATAGCCTTTGGAAAAAACTTTCAGTACGAGAATTGGTACTTAATCCTATCCAATGCGCTCATGTGGGTGGGAGCGATTTACGCCTTTGATTATTTTATTTGTCGACCTAGCACAGGAAAAAAGCTTTCCTTTAATTTTTCAACCAAGAACGTCTCTACGTATCTGCTTATTTTCCCTCTCATGCTCGGCATGATGTTTATTGCGGAGTACTTTACAGAACTTATTCCCACGACAGGACCCGTTTTCGGGGAACTCTATGAGTGGTTTTCGCAGCTGATGCAGATGCTCTCTGAGGATCCTCTCACCATGATCGTAATGGCAGTTGTCATGGCGCCCATTTTTGAAGAAATCGTGTTTCGAGGAATCATTCAAAAAGGACTGCAGAAGGGGGGACTTAGTCCCATCACGTCCATTTGGATCAGTGCAATCTTTTTTGGAATCATTCACGGAAACCCTTGGCAATTTGTAGGAGCGGTTCTTTTAGGCTATGTGTTAGGCCTTGTGTATTACCGAACGAAGTCTCTTCTCATGCCGATTCTTTTGCACGCCTTTAACAATGCACTTTCCAGTATCTTAATCATGTACAGTGGCACGGAGAGTTTCTCCCAATTCTTTGGAATTCCTTCCTATGCACTGCTAGGAATCGGGGTCGTTCTTTTTGCCTTCTTCTTTTACCTATTCACAGAAAAATACGAAATTCATCACGCTGATTAATTCTTACCTTTGCCTATATGAAATCCTTACTAGTCGCTACGCACAACGAACATAAAAAAGAAGAAATCCAACAAATGTTGGAAGGAAAATTCCAAGTGAAGAGTTTACGAGACGTAAACCTTTTAGAGGAAATCATAGAAGACGGAAGTACGTTTTTTGAAAATGCTCTTATCAAGGGGGAATACTGCTTTAAAGAGACGGGCATTCCGAGTTTAGGAGACGACTCAGGACTTGTCGTTGAAGCCCTAGACGGAAGACCCGGAATTTATTCCGCGCGCTATGCCTCCGACCATGATTTTCAACTCAACATTGAAAAAGTTCTCCAAGAACTAGAAGGAGTACAAGATCGCAGCGCCTATTTTGTGACCGTCATGTGCTACTTCACAAAAGACGGTCCCAAATACTACGAGGGCCGAGTATATGGAACGCTTTTAACGGAAAACAAAGGAAAACAAGGGTTTGGTTACGATCCTATTTTTGTTCCCTTAGGCTATGACAAGACCTTTGCCGAGATGGATCCTTTGGAAAAGAATGAAATTAGCCACCGAAGAGTGGCGCTTGAGAAGTTCTTAGAAGACCTTGAAAATCTCCCTTCTTAATAAAGGAATCTACCCTTTGGGGGTGAGATTCTTTAAGCTAGGGTCGTTGCAAGTAGAATAAGACTTATGACCATTAGGCCGTAGTACACGAACTTAAAGAAAAATCCGTCTTTTAGTTTTCGATTGATGTACCGACCTAAGAAAATAGCTGGAATACTTGAAATGAGGCAGTAGAGAAAATAGCTATTCACTTCGGGGGTTAGAAGGCCTTTGTAATAGAACCCTAAGACACTTAGAAGGCTCACCGGTAAGAAATAAGCCTGCAAGGTCGCACGAAAATGCGTGGGACTCCAACGCCTCAAATTTCCATAAATCACTAGGGGAGGTCCATTGAGTCCATACGCACCTCCTAAGACTCCTGATAAAAATCCACAGACAAACAATCCCCACTTCGATTCTTTCAGAAGCACTCGACTCGTTTTTGAAAAAAGGCAGTACAGAGAATAGAGTAGGATCAGAGCGGCAAGCACTATTTTAACGACCTTTTCGTCTGCATAAAGTAGAATGTAAATTCCTAGTGGCAGACCCAGTAGCGCATAAAGAATAAGCCATTTGGCACTCTCAAAGTGAATCTTTCTATGGTCTTGGATTACGATCACAAGAGCAATGACTACCGATAGCATCACGGTAAGCGGTACGGCGACTTCGGCAGGAAGGAAAAAAAGCAGCAGAGGGACCGCCACGAGCGCTTCCCCAAATCCAAAGGAGGACCGAACTAAGGAGGCAAGAAAACTAATGAGTAAAACAGCGATAAGAATCAAAGGTACTTTACTTTAATGATAGGGTGAGCGGCCAAATTTACAAAAATCCCTTTAGTCGAAGGGCTAAGGGAAAATTCTTTTCGAATGCGGCCCCATAGAGCCCTTCAAATTCACTTATTTTCTTTAACTTTGTTTTCACGGGCATCCTCCCGGTATTTATTAATTTCAACGATTGAGCAGCTACCTCACGATTCTAGGCTTTAACTCAGCCATTCCCACGATTAATTCCTCACCCACCGCCCAATTTTTGGAGATGGAGGAGAGGCATTTTCTCATTGACTGTGGTGAAGGCACTCAGGTGCAGCTTCGCAAAGCCAAAGCAAGATTTTCCAAAATCAACCATATCTTCATTTCTCATTTGCACGGCGATCACTGTTTTGGTCTTCCCGGACTCATCGCTTCCTTTCGACTGCTAGGCCGCGAGATTCCGCTGCATGTCTACGGACCGAAAGGAATCAAGGAAATGTTGGAAACGATTTTTAGATTAACAGAAACCCACAAGGGCTTCGAAGTGATTTACCATGAGTTAAGCTCTAACGAATCGGAATTAATTTATGAAGACGCAAGATTGGAAGTGTACACGATTCCACTCGATCACCGCATCTATTGCAATGGATACCTATTCAAAGAAAAACCGAAAGACCGGCATTTAAATATGGCAGAGATTGCCAAATATAAGGAAATCGAGAAATGCGATTACCATCTGTTAAAAGCAGGGAAAGATTTTGAACTGAGCGATGGGTATGTATTAAAAAATGAGATCCTTACGACGGCTCCTAGTGCGCCGGTTTCTTACGCTTTTTGTAGCGACACTCGCTATCTAGAATCCATAGTCCCACTCATTAAGGAAGTGGATGTATTGTACCATGAAGCCACGTTCCTAGACGATTTAAAAGAAATGGCTCAGTACACCGGACATACCACAGCGATAGAAGCGGCTAAGATTGCAAAAATGGCAGGCGTAGGCAAACTGATCTTAGGCCATTTCTCCAATCGATACCATGACCGCAGTGTGTTCACTCAGGAAGCAAGAGAGGTCTTTGCCGCGAGCTTTTTACCCACTCAACTAGAGAGAGTAAAGATAGGGTAGATTTTACTCTTACTAAATCTTTATTTCAAATGATCCATTTTGAAGAATTAAAATCCTTTTTAGACCAAAAGGCAGAGGAATTCCAAAACCCCAATTTCATCGAGCATGATCCGATGCAAATTCCCCATCGCTTTGAACTAAAACAGGACATAGAAATCGCCGGGTTTTTGACAGCCACCATCTCGTGGGGAAATCGAAAATCCATCATCAATTCCGCTACCCAAATGATGAACCACCTGGGAAACAACCCCTATGATTTTGTTCTCTCTTTTTCGGAGCGCGATCTGGACTTTTTAACGGATCGATCGGTTCATAGAACCTTTAATGGGGAGGATTTAAAGCAGTTTCTTTGGAACCTGAAACGTCTCTATAAAGAGAGGGACTCTTTAGAGTCTTATTTTCAATTGCAGGAGGGTGAAACGGATTTCTACCATGGAATCGAGCGGTTTCGAACTTCTTTTCTAGGCCCTACGAAGCACCGCAGTTCTAAACACGTGAGTTCGCCCTATAAAAACTCTGCAGCCAAACGAATCATGATGTATTTGCGCTGGATGGTACGATCCAGTACCCGAGGGGTGGATTTTGGCCTATGGGAATCCCTAGATCCCAAATACTTATCGGTTCCTCTCGACGTGCACACGGGAAATATCTCTAGAAAACTAGGTCTTGTCGAGCGAGTTCAAAACGATTGGAAAACCGTAAGAGAATTAGATCTTACAGTAAGAAAGATGGATCCTACCGATCCTGCCAAATATGATTTTGCGCTCTTTGGTCTGGGAGTGACCAAGGAACTTTAAGGACGAAGGAGTAGAAATTTTTCTAAATGTGTAGCATCATCCTTGCGATGGCAAAGTAAATAAGCACCCCTAGGATGTCATTTGACGTCGTAATGAAGGGTCCCGTTGCAATGGCAGGATCAATCTTATTTCGGTTCAAAACAATGGGCACCACGGTTCCAATGACCGCCGCCACCATAATCACAGCCAATAACGAAATCGAAATGGTCAGCGAAATGGTCAAATCGTGGTGATTGAAAAGAAGGTTGAAAGCAAAGATTAATAGAGCTAAGATAGCTCCCGAAGCTGCAGAAACGCTAACCTCTTTTAAAAGCGTACGGTAGGTATCCTTTCCTAAGGTATCGTTCGCAAGACCTTGTACTATAATCGCGGAGGCCTGCACTCCAATGTTTCCGGCCGTCGCCGCAATTAAAGGAACGAAGAACATAAGAACAGGTTCCGTCTGTAACGCAGACTGATTTCCTTGCAGAACTCGAGACCCGACAAGTCCACCCACCATTCCGATGACGAGCCAAGGAAGCCTCGCCCTGGTCATTTGGAAAAGACTATCGGTGTGGTCCACATCACTCGAGATCCCTGAAGCCAACTGGTAATCCTTTTCGTTTTCTTCTTTAATAAAGTCTAAAACGTCATCAATGGTAATGCGACCTACGAGTTTGTTCAGAGAGTCTACGACGGGGACTTCAAATAAATCGTATCGTTGCATGAAACGGGCCACTTCTTCTGCCTCGTCATTGTCCTTCACCCAGCGAATTTTACTGTTGTATACATCCACTACTTTTGAAGTAGAAGACGTCGTTAAGAGTCTTTTTAAACTTAGAGTACCCAGGAGTTTCTCGGATTCGTCGACCACGTAAATAGAGTAGACTTCATCCAAATCTTCCGCCTGCTTACGCATTTCTTTCACCGCCGCGATGACGGATAAGTTTTGGCTTACTTTTACAAGCTCCGTGGCCATTAACCCTCCGGCTGTATCTTCGTCGTAGCGAAGTAGATCCACAATGTTCTGAGCGTGTTCCTCATCGTCCAGATGGTTGATAATCTCGTCCTGCTGTTTCTCCGATAGCTCCGCGATTAAATCGGCTGCATCGTCCGAATGAATCTCCCCAATAATCTCATCCGCAATTTCTTTGGAGGAAAGTTGGGTTAAGAATTTCTTTCTTTGGTCCTCATCGATTTCAAGAAGCATTTCAGCAGACTGCTCGTTGCCCATCAAATCGTAAACGAACTTTTGCCCTTCCTGGTCTAAATGCTCAAAGAAATTCGCAATATCCACCGCTTCCATCTCTACAAGCAATGCAGAGACTTCACTTACATTTCGCTGAGAAATGCCTTCTTTTAAAAGCTCTTTCAGGTTAAGGATCGGTTCAGTCAAAATCAGGTCGTTTTTTAAGTTTTAAAGGAATTCGTTGCGCAAAAATAGGCATTATGGCCTAAAAACCCTTGGCTTTTGAAATTTAAATCAAAAAAGGGGAAATTCTTCTGCTCTTTACTTTGCATCTTTCCACAAATGAGTGAACCTAATAAAATCCTCGACACTGAGTTCCTCCGCGCGTTTGTCCATAAAGGCGTGTGATTTTAATTCTTCTGGGATTCCAAGGGCTTTTAGAGCATTGGAAAGTTTCTTTCTTCTTTGCCCAAAGCCGTTTTTCACGATTTGTTTAAAAAGGACTTCAATGCCCACAAGGTCTTCTCTTTCTTGGCGAACCAAGCGAATGACACCCGATTTCACTTTCGGGGGAGGATTGAATACATTTTCGTGGACCGTAAAAAGATACTCCACCTTATAGTAGGCCTGAATCAATACGGAAAGAATGCCGTAATCTTTGGTTCGGGGCACACCCGCACAACGCTCGGCCACTTCTTTTTGAAACATTCCGACCATCTCAGGCACCTGGTGTACGTAGTCTACAACCTTAAAAAGGATCTGCGAAGAAATATTATAAGGATAGTTGCCAATCACGGCAAAAGGTTTTCCTTCTGTAAAAGCGAAATCTGTTTTGAGAAAATCTCCCACAAAATTGCGCTCGTCAATTGCCTCGAAATTCTCCTTTAAATAGGCAATGGATTCCGAATCAATCTCGGCTAAGAACAATTTCTGCTCTTTCTCTAAGAGGCTCTGCGTGAGCACGCCTGTACCCGGACCAACCTCCAGCACCTGATCGTACCCTTCATAAGAAAGACTCTCGACAATTTTTCTGGCGATGTTTTGGTCCGTTAAGAAATGTTGACCCAGGTGTTTTTTCGCTTTGACACTCATAATTTGAGATTATTTTTATTAAGGTTGGTTTCTTGCGAGACAAAAGGTGCTTTAGGATTTTTTAACATCTTTTTTTATCCCGTAATCCGGCAAATTTCGGAAGTTTTTTTCTAATTTAGCCGAAAATTTTGTATTGATGGCTAAAACGGTTGATGATTTTAATAAACGAAGATTGCGTTCCAGTAATATTACCGTCGTAATTTCGATTGCGCTTGTGTTGTTCTTGCTTGGACTTATGGGGCTTATTTTAATCAATGCCCAAAAGTACTCCGATTATATTAAAGAGCAGCTTGTCGTGAATGCTTATTTTAATGAAAATTACGATGCGAAAGACTCTGTGAAGATTGCGAAACTAGAAGAAGAAGCTTTTAAAAAGATTCAAGTCTTAGTTCCCGTAAAACGCGCGACGTACATTTCTAGAGAAATGGCAAGTGACGAGGCAAAAAAAAGCATGGGCATCGACAGCGAAGCGTTGTTTGACACAAACATCTTTCCTTCTTCTGTGGAAGTGGCGTTAAAACCTGAGTACGTTGATCCTGCTAAAATTGACGATGCAATCAAGCAAATCTCAAGCGTCGCAGGAATTGTGGACGTAAAGAACAACAGTTCTTTAATGGTGGATGTCTACAACAATTTAAACCGAATTCTAAAATGGATTTTAGGATTTTCCCTCCTCTTTTTAGTCTTAGCCGTGGTTTTAATTAACAACTCCATTCGTCTAAAAATCTTCTCCAAACGTTTTATTATCAAGACGATGCAACTCGTGGGAGCCCGCAGACGTTTTATTTTAAAGCCTTTTGTTCTAGAAGCCATGCTTTTAGGTCTCATTGGTTCTGTCATTGGACTTCTCGCTTTGTTCGGTGTATGGTATTACTTTACGAGCCAAATCGGGCAGGCTTTCATGGAAAACGACCCTCAATACTATTGGCTTATTGCACTGGTACTCGCCATTGGAGTTTTAATAACCGTGGTAAGTACCATTTTTGCTACTTGGAGATTCCTACGTTCTAATATTGACGATTTATATTACAGTTAAGATGACAAACAAAAAGGAAAGTAAACTCGAAAGCACCTTTTATTTTGGAAAGGAAAATTTCAAATGGATGCTTGTGGGTTTAGGTCTGATTGCTTTAGGATACATCCTAATGCTGGGACCGGATGCGAATACAGTAGACGGGAAATTCGACCCCAATGTGTGGAACGATGGGATCTTCTCTATCGTAAGAATTCGAATTGCTCCTCTTCTCATTATTCTAGGCTTTTGTGTAGAAGTGTATGCCATTTTAAAACGAAGCAAGTAACTTTATAAAGTTCGCGACTTAAAGAAGTCGAACTAGCACTCTTATCTTACCCTTATGGATTTATTTAAAGCGATTCTTATTGCGATCATCGAAGGACTGACCGAATTTTTACCTGTCTCATCGACTGCGCACATGATTTTCACTAGTTCCCTTTTTGGAATTCAAGAAGACGAATTTGTCAAAATGTTTCAGGTTTCCATTCAGTTTGGAGCGATACTCGCGGTTGTATTTTTGTACTGGAAGAAATTTTTTAATTTCAAAAATTTGAATTTCTACCTAAAACTAGCCGTCGCAGTTCTGCCGGCCCTTATTCTAGGGAAATTATTTGATGATAAAATTGAGGCGGTATTAGGAGATCCTGTGCCCATCGCCATTATGTTAATTGTAGGCGGAGTGATTCTACTCTTTATCGATAAATTATTCACCTCACCTGTTATTGAGGATGAAAAGGACGTAAGTTTCAAATCAGCCTTTCTAATCGGAATCTGGCAGTGTTTGGCCATGATGCCTGGAACCTCACGAAGTGCAGCTTCCATTATCGGGGGGATGCAACAAAAGCTAACTCGAAAAGCGGCCGCTGAATTTTCTTTCTTTCTAGCGGTGCCCACCATGCTTGCTGTGACCGTTTATTCTTTGTTTTTAAAATCATGGAATCATCAAGGAGTTGAGCAAAAAGGATACGAAATGCTCATGACAGGAAACAACCTAATGCTCTTTCTTGTGGGCAATGCGATTGCCTTTATTGTGGCTGTAATCGCAATCAAGTTTTTTATTGGTGTTCTGACCAAATACGGATTTAAACCGTGGGGATGGTATCGTATCGTAGTGGGAATCGTACTACTTATTTACTTCACCCAATTTGCGTAAGGTAAAAATTCAGCCAAAGTGAGCCAATGACATTAGAAGAAATACAAGAGGGAAAAATCCTACTCGTCGACAAACCCCTAGACTGGACGTCCTTTCAAGCCGTGAATAAGATTAAGTTTGCTCTAAAACGAGAGTTTAAACTTAAAAAAATAAAAGTGGGGCATGCCGGGACCCTAGACCCAAGAGCGACAGGCCTACTTATTGTGTGTACAGGCAAAGCGACCAAAGAAATCTCGAAGATCCAGGACGCTCCGAAAGAGTACCTCGCCACAATCAAATTAGGCGTACAGACGGAGTCGTACGACACAGAAAAACCGGAGATTAGTCCCAGGGACATTTCTGGAATTACAGAGTCTCAAATTTTGCAAGTCCTCAAAACCTTTGAGGGAGAAATCATGCAGACTCCGCCCATTTTCTCTGCCCTTAAGGTAGAAGGTAAAAGAGCCTACGATTTAGCTCGTGAGGGCAAAATAGTGGAGATGAAGTCAAGACCTACCACCATCACCTACCTAGATCAAATCGAAATCGATTTGCCCTTTGTTCATTTTCGAGTGGGTTGTTCCAAAGGAACTTACATTCGTTCTTTAGCGCATGACATCGGACAGGGATTGGAAGTGGGAGGCTATTTAACTTCACTCAGACGAACTAAAATTGGGCAGTACCATGTAGACGATGCCCTCCAATCGATATTAGACCCAGAATTTGAATTTACAACCGCATAGTGGAAGAAATTAGAATTAATAAGTATTTATCCGAAATCGGATTTTGTTCTCGCCGAGGAGCGGACCAACTCCTAGACGAAGGACGCATCACAGTCAACGGTCAGGTGCCCGAAAAAGGTACGAAAGTAACCGCCAATGACGTGATTCTAGTGGATGGAAAACCTGTAAAACCAGACACCGAGGCGCCCCTTTATATCGCCTTCAACAAACCCATCGGGATTGTTTGTACCACGGATACGAAACGCGAGAAGAACAATATCATTGACTACATTAACCACCCAAGGAGAATCTTTCCCATTGGAAGACTCGATAAACCAAGCGAAGGACTTATCCTTCTTACTTCGGACGGCGACATAGTCAACAAAATCCTTCGTTCCCGAAACAACCACGGAAAAGAATACATCGTTCGGGTCGACAAACCTATATCTCCAAAGTTTTTAGAAAAAATGCGTGGGGGAGTGCCCATCTTAGATACGATCACCAAAAAATGCGAGGTCGAACAAATTGACACAATGACCTTTCGTATTGTACTTACTCAAGGCCTGAACCGACAAATTCGACGCATGTGCGAATACCTAGGCTACGAGGTGAAGAAATTAAAGAGAATCCGCGTGTTGAATATTCATCTTGATCTACCGCTAGGGAAATGGAGAGAATTAACCCCTGAGGAGCTTAGCGGACTTTTGGAAATGGTGGAGGACTCCTCAAAAACTAGCGAGTAAAGAAAAAACAAGCCTTGAGGACAGGAGAGGAAATCTCCTGTTATTCTTCTGGCTTATCTACCAAGGAATCTTTTAGTTTTAAGAGTTCTGATTTCACAAACTCAAGTCGATCAATCATTGAAACCGTCTCGGATACTTTCGCGTTGGTGGTAAGCGCAATTCGGGCTCCGTCTAACGTGTAGCCCTTTTCTTTGACCAAATGATAAATGATTTTTAAATTCTTGACATCCTCTGGGGTGAAATACCGATTTCCTTTTTTATTCTTTTTGGGACGAAGAATCGGAAATTCTTGTTCCCAATACCGGATAAGCGAGGTATTTACATCAAAGGCTTTGGCAACCTCTCCGATGGAATAATAGAGTTTGTCTGGTAAATTTAATTTCATTTTAAAGGAATCACAATTTCAAAAATACATTAATTTTCAGAAAAGGAAAGGTTGAAATCTGGAAAATTATTTTGCGATTTCAATTTTCAACTTTTTATTCTTCAATTTTTCGTTTGCAAGCTTTTTTAGTACATCCATTACTTTTTTCCGATTTACAGCAGCGTAAGAAGTAGTGTCTTTCACTTCGATAAGTCCAATATCTTCCATTTCCAATCCGCCTTTCTTAATTAAGTACCCAGCAATATCGCCTTTGTTTACTTTGTCTTTTTTTCCAGCGCTAAAATAAAGGGTTTGAAAGGGAGTTCTAGAAGGCATTTTATAATCTTGCGTTAGAACCTCCTGTGGAATCGTGTTTTTAATGAAAGGAAAACGCTCCTCCTCGGTCATTAATAAAAACACAAAGCCTTTCGCGTGCATTCTTGCGGTTCTTCCATTTCTATGGATAAACGCGTCTTCTTTAGGTGGCAATTGGTAATGAACAATCGATTCCACTTCTGGAATATCCAAACCTCTCGAAGCCAAATCGGTCGTAATTAAAATTCGTGAAGAATCATTTTTGAATTTTAAAAGGGCTCGTTCTCTTTCGTCTTGTTCCATTCCGCCGTGAAAAGTCTCGCGAGCTATTCCTTTTTCTCTTAAAAGTCCTGAAATTCGGTCCACAGCATCGCGGTGATTGCAGAAAATGAGAGTTCTTCGGTTTCCTATTTTGCACAAAAGTGTAAATAAAGTATCCAATTTTTCCTCGGAAGTCGTCAGCACTTTACGGTACTGAAGATCGGGTTTTGCTTCCTTAATTTTTAAAAAATCAACAATTTCTTCATTGTGGAGACCCGTAAAACTGGGGATTTCTGGCATTGCAGTGGCAGAGGTAAGTATCCTTTGGGAGAGAGAAGGGATTTCATTAATAATGAAACTCATATCGTCATGAAAACCGAATTCCAAGGATTTATCAAACTCATCTAAAACCAAAGTTTTAATAGGAGTCGGGTCGAAATTGTCATTATTTAAATGGTACGCAATTCTGCCGGGAGTTCCAATCAATAAAGCTGGAGCTTCGATCAGATTATTCATTTCAATTTTTTTATCATGCCCTCCATAACACACCGAAACTTTGTAATCGGTTCCCATCGATTTGAAAACCTGTTCGATTTGAAGTGCCAATTCACGAGAGGGAACCAAAACGAGCGCCTGAATTCCCGAAAAGTCTTTTTTTAAACTCCTTAAAATTGGAAATAAAAAAGCCAAAGTCTTTCCTGAACCTGTAGGAGACAAAAGCAGAAGGTCTTTTTCATTTTCAGAAGCTTTGTAGGCAGATTTCTGCATTTGATTCATATCCTGAATCTGCAGGTTTTGGTAAATCGATTTTAATTCCATTTTGCAAAGGTAATTTTTTTTAAATCTGTTCTCGTAGATATTTAGTATTACTGAAAGCTTCTTTTTTCCTAAAAGCAACGATTTTGAATGCAAAGAATGAAGTGAAAATGAGATTGCAAAGCAAATACAAGACATGTGAAAAAAAATCACTATGATTAGAAACGTACAAGTTAGTGTAGTTTGCTATATTTTTCGTAGGCGTTATTGAGCCACGTTCGAAGGTCAATTTTGACCAAAATGAACAAACCTTTTCAGACTCAGTATACACAAAAGTGCATATGCACCCAAATCCGCAAGAATCTGTTCTAAAATTACAAGCAATTAAATGTCAATTAGGTTATGAGTTTATTTAAGGAAATACTTTAAATATATCATTTCTTTTTACAAAGCGGGCTAATTCAATACTGTTTCCATCTTTATAAAATCCTAATCGAAAATCTCCTATTCTTAATCTATAAGCAGTTGAATAACCCTTTAATTTTTTAATATTATGGATTTCATCTAATGATTTTGCACCTTCAATTTCTAAAATAAAATCTTTAATTTTATTTTTTAAATTTTTATCACTAAGTTTTTTGACATCGTTTAGAAAACTTCTTAAAATAATGACGTCCATTAGTCCAAAGCACTCATTAGTTCGTCACGGTTGATAACATCCGCTCGATCCGCTTGTTGCATAAGCAGCAATAAACCCAAATCTTCTTTTTCTACGGCTGACAAAGATTTTAGTCTTTCCTGTTCTTTATATTCTACGTAAAAAGAAACCGCTTTTTCCATCAATGATTTTACACTTAATTCTTCGAAGGCAGATAATATTTTTAATTTCGTCAATGTGCTTTCTTCAATGTCAATGTTCTTTCTCATAAATAATTATTTAGAAATCAAATATACAAAAAATATATTATACACAATATGTATATATTATTCTAATTATTCCTTTTTTTTAGTTTCAACATTGGTATTATCACAAATTTCGCATACCAATACTGGTTTGGCTTTTAGCAATACTAAGTCAATACCTTTAGAAAACCAAGTTCCAGGAAATAGCAATAGATCACGCAAAGCGGTAACTCCTCAAAAAGCTAGCCTTTTTTAGATATTTCATCAGTGAATAAAGCAATCCAAGCTCGCAATAAAATCAAATCCGGTTCTACCGGATCGTTTTCTTGCCCGGGAGCTGGCTACTAATTTTTACACAAAAAAAAAGAAATAAAATGAAGTGCTGCGTACTCTTAAGTAAATTAAAAAATCCATTGTCAATATTAAATAGTTTGCGTATTTTTGCACCACTTTTTGTGGAGGCATTTGGCACAGTTAAAACATTAACAATTAACATCTTCTCTATTTTTCATTATACCACATTGAGCCAAAATTGAAAAATATTGAATACAAATTATTTATTTTATGTCAGAAACGACAGACAAAGCGGAGGTTTTATTAAACCAAAACGTAGCACCAGAACAGTTTGATTGGGATTCATTTGAATCTGGATTAGACGCGGATGCAAGAAAAGAAAAAAGCGACCTTGAAGAAATCTACAACGGTTCGCTTAAAAACCTTCAAGACAATGACGTTCTTGTAGGGAAAGTCGTAAGACTTACTGACAAAGAAGCGATTGTAGACATCAACTTCAAATCTGAAGGGGTGATTTCGCTGAACGAATTCCGTTACAGAACTGACCTTACCGTAGGTGACGAAGTAGAAGTAATGGTAGACCGTAGAGAAGACAAAACAGGTCAACTTCAACTTTCTCACAGAAAAGCAAGAACGCTTAAAGCTTGGGATCGTGTGAACGAACTTCATGATACAGGTGAGGTTGTAAACGGATTTGTGAAGTCTAGAACAAAAGGAGGTATGATTGTGGACATCCACGGTATCGAAGCTTTCCTTCCTGGATCTCAAATTGATGTGAAGCCTATCAAAGACTACGATCAGTATGTAGGAAAAACCATGGAATTCAAAGTGGTTAAAATTAACCCTGAATACAAAAACGTGGTGGTCTCTCACAAAGCGCTTATCGAAGCCGATATCGAAGATCAGAAAAAAGAAATCATCGCACAACTTGAAAAAGGTCAAGTTCTTGAAGGAACCGTTAAGAACATCACTTCTTACGGGGTATTCGTGGACCTTGGTGGCGTAGACGGACTAATTCACATTACAGACCTTTCTTGGTCAAGAGTGAACCATCCATCTGAAATCCTAGAAGACGGACAAACTGTGAAAGTGGTTATCCTTGATTTCGATGATGAGAAAACAAGAATCCAACTGGGAATGAAGCAATTGGAAGCACACCCTTGGGATGCTCTTTCTGCAGACTTAAAAGTAGGAGATAAAGTAAAAGGTAAAGTAGTAGTTCTTGCTGACTACGGTGCATTCGTAGAGATTGCTCCAGGAGTAGAAGGACTTATCCACGTATCTGAAATGTCATGGTCTACTCACTTAAGAAGTGCAGGAGATTTTGTAAAAGTTGGAGACGAAGTGGAAGCAGAAGTGCTTACTTTAGATAGAGAAGACAGAAAAATTTCTTTAGGTATCAAGCAATTGAACAAAGATCCATGGGAAAACATCGAGGCTAAGTATCCAGTAGGATCTAAGCACGTGGGAACCGTAAGAAACTTCACCAACTTTGGTGTGTTCGTGGAACTAGAAGAAGGAATCGACGGTCTTATCTACATTTCTGACCTTTCTTGGACTAAGAAAATCAAGCATCCGTCTGAGTTCTGCAACGTAGGCGATAAACTAGAAGTTATCGTTCTTGAACTTGACACAGCGGCTAGAAGACTTTCTTTAGGTCACAAACAACTTCAAGCGAACCCTTGGGATAAATTCGAAAGCAAATATGCAGAAGGAACCGTTCTTACAGGAACTGCAACTGACGTATTTGACAAAGGAGCTCAAGTTCAATTCGAAGATGCTGAAGTAGAAGCTTTCTGTCCTTCAAGATTATTAGAGAAAGCAGATGGATCTAAAATCAAAAAAGGAGAACAAGCTGAATTTAAAGTAATTGAATTCAACAAAGAATTCAAAAGAGTTGTGGTTTCCCACACCGGTACTTTTAAAGACGAAGAAAGAAGATCGAACTCAGGTTCTAACTCTTCTTCTAACAAGCCAGCAGCTTCCACTGGGGATGAAAAAACAACCCTAGGTGATATCGATGCGCTTGCAGCACTTAAAAAGAAAATGGAAGGAGGAGAATAATTCTTCACCCCGTTTTTTAAATAGCAAGAAGCTGTCTCTTTTTTAGAGGCAGCTTCTTTATTTTTTGAGCGATAAGCTATTCCAATTAAATGCTAAACCGAGGCGGGTTCTATCTACCTTGCTCTCCAAACTATTTTCACAGCAGAAAGGGTAGGGAGCTCAAGCCTTTCGTTTTCTAAAACCACGAAGTCATTTTTAAGGTAGAATTCCAAAGGAGACCTGTAGAAAGTGCCATCCTTTTTCACTTCCTCGTTCCCATCAATCACCCAACCATAAAGTGCCTGTTCTTTCTGTTTCAACAGATTTAAGAGCTTTGTGCCTTCTGCTTTGCCCTGCACTTCTTTTGACAAGATTACAGCAAACCAGGACCGATCCTCTCTTTTGAATCGAGCTGCCCAGCCCACAATGTTCTCGCTCTCCATAAGGAGATAATGTCTTGCTTCACTGAGCCCTTCTAAATAACGATCTACGCTTTCTAGAGATTCAAATTCAAGTCTACTAGGATACTCTGTATTCCACAGGTTTCGCAGAGCCTCTTTCTGGTGGTCGGATAATACTGATGTTGGGTAAGTTTCCATGGATTAAAGGTATAAAAAAAGCCAGCAAAAGCTGACTTTTTATAAGCGTATCAATTGCACGATCCTTTATAGCTTAAGGAGTTCAATTGCGCGCTCTGGACTTTCGTGAGAAAACACGGCATTGCCTGCCACGAGTACATCTGCACCTGCATCAAAGAGGCGAGACGCATTCTCGAGATTTACACCTCCGTCCACTTCAATTAAAGCTGTGGAATTATGGCTTAAGATTAAATCTTTGGTCTCTGCAATCTTCTTGTAGGTGTTTTCAATAAACTTCTGCCCTCCAAAACCCGGATTCACGCTCATTAACAAAACCAAATCCACTTGGTCAATGATGTCTTCTAACATCATCACAGGGGTAGAAGGGTTTAAAACCACTCCAGCCTTGGCTCCTTTGTCCTGAATTAGAGTGACGGTTCTGTGCAGATGTCGCGAAGCTTCGTAATGAACAGAGACTAAATCCGCACCGTGAGAAATAAATTGCTCCACGTAATTTTCAGGTTCAAGAATCATTAAATGCACGTCTATAAATTTCTTTCCGTGCTCTTTGATGGGCTTCATTACAGGAAACCCAAAAGAAATATTGGGTACAAAACGTCCATCCATGACATCTATGTGCAGCCAGTCCGCTTGCGAATTATTAAGCATTTCAATGTCGCGCTGTAAGTTTCCAAAATCAGCGGAAAGTAGGGAAGGAGCAATTAGTCGGTTCTTCATTTTTCAAAAAAGTTTATTAGCCTAAGGCTTAGTGGTACTTAAGATTCATTTTTGGGGTAATCGCAAGGAGCGTCTCGTAGATAAGCTCAATGACGTGCTTCACGTCTTCTTTGCTCACCATTTCAACCGTGGTGTGCATATAGCGAAGCGGCAAGGAGATTAGGGCGCTTGGAACGCCGCCGTTAGAATGCGCAAACGCATCCGTATCGGTTCCGGTAGCACGGCTAGCCGCGGCTCTTTGAAAAGGAATCTTTTTTGCCTTGGCGCGCTCTACAATGAGTTCTCGAAGGTTATGGTGAACACTCGGGGCGTAGAACAAAACGGGGCCCTCTCCGCATTTTTGATCCCCTTCTTTTTTCTTTTCAATCATCGGAGTAGAGGTGTCGTGCGTAACATCAGTTACAATCGCTAAATTGGGTTTAATCGTATCCGCAATCATATCGGCTCCATAGAGTCCTACTTCCTCTTGAACAGAGTTCACGATGTAAAGACCAAAAGGAAGGTCTTTTTTGCCTTCTTTAAGAAGTTTAGCCACTTGTGCAATCATAAAGCCACCCATTCGGTTGTCTAGGGCTCTACACACAAAATATTTGTCATTTAATTCGAAAAATTCATCGGGATACGTAATCATGCACCCTACATAAATTCCCAAACTTTCTACTTCTTTTTTGGAGCTGGCTCCGCAGTCAATAAAGATGTTTTCAATTTTGGGCACCGGTTCGTTTGAATTCGTTCCTCGTGTATGAATCGCAGGCCACCCAAAGACTCCTTTCACCACTCCTTTTTCTCCATGAATATTCACCACTTTGGAAGGCGCAATCATTTGATCGGAGCCTCCGTTTCTAATGACATAAATTAGACCTTCGTCCGTGATGTAGTTCACATACCAGGATATTTCATCAGCATGGGCTTCAATAACCACTTTAAATTCCGCTTCTGGGTTAATAATTCCGTAGCAAGTTCCGTAATGATCCACTTTAATTTCATCAACATAAGGCTTTAAAAAGTCCATCCAAACTTTTTGTCCGCCCCGTTCATACCCCGTGGGAGAGGCCGTGTTTAAATAGGTTTCAAGGAACTTTATCGATTTTTTATCAAATTTCATGAAAGGGAATGTTTTTTGTAGTTTTAATGCTTGAATTTAAGTGTTGTAAAAATAATGAAATTATACAAGATAACAGGCATTTTGTTTCTGCTTTTCGGGAGCTCTCTACTCAAAGCGCAGAACGATACCATTTCCTTACCTCTATCCAAATACCCCGCAAGCAGCCTTCAAACCGATGAGTTCGGAAATAAGTTTTATTACGATGCGAGGCAAAAAGCAAAAATCTATGAGATTGACGGGGAAACCGTGGTGGTCATGGACGAACTCGTGCTGCAAAAAAAGCCCCATTTTAATAACGAACTTGACCGAAATTATTATTTCTTTCTCAACAAGAAACTAAATCGGGTGTATCCTCTTTTTCTAACGGCCCTAGAGCAGTACCGAACCTTAGAAACCACCCTTGCCCAAATGAGTTCTTCTGACCAACGCAAATATGCGAAAGAGAAGCAAAATGAACTCGCAAGTGAGTACGAAGAGAAGCTTCGGAATTTAACCACTTCTGAGGGACAAGTCTTTGCCAAACTCATGCACCGCGCCACGGGAAAGAACGTCTATGAGATCATTAAGGACCTTAGAGGGGGGTGGAGCGCTTTTTGGTGGAACGTCAAAGGGAACGCAGCAGACATTGAACTGAAAAAAGAATACAATCCTTACAAATACAGAGACGATGAATTTGTCGAATCTCTTTTGCAGAGTAACTGGAATGTCGGATATTTGCAACCCTATCCGGGATACCGAGACTTTAAAATAAAAAGAGAATGACCTACAAAATCACCCTAAGACTTCTAGTTGCAGTCTTTATGTGTCAATATGCAAGCGTTTTTGCATGGGGCACCACCGGGCACCGCATAGTTGCAGAAGTGGCCCAGAACAATTTAAAAGCTTCCACTAAGCATAAACTCAAAAAAATCCTAGGCAAACAAAAACTTGCCTACTGGGCCAACTGGCCTGATTTCATTAAGTCAGATACCACCGGACATTGGAAGCACACCGAGACTTGGCATTACGTCAATGTGAGTCCTCAAAGTTCTAAAGCGGATTTCATTCGCACCCTTGAGGCGCAAGAGGCTCCTACATTGTATACAGAAATCAAAGCAATCGCAAATCGATTAAAAAACGGCAACCTTTCCAAGGAGCAGAAAGAAATTGAACTTCGTTTTTTAATTCACATGGTGGGGGACTTAGCTCAACCCATGCATGCAGGCCGCGCAGAGGATCTTGGAGGCAACAAAGTTCGCATTAAATACTTTGGTCAGAACACCAATTTGCACTCCCTTTGGGATAGCAAACTCATTGATGCCAATCAATACAGCTATACAGAATATGCAGAAATCTTGGATGTAAAAACACGAAGAGAGAAAAAGAAGCTTATGAAAGGAAGTCTAGAGGACTGGCTCTATCAGTCGCACCAAGCGGCCAATTCGATTTATGCATACACCAAGCCAGATGAAAATTACTCCTATGGGTACCTCTATCGTTTTAATTCGCTTCTTGAAAAGCAACTTTATGAAGGAGGTCTTCATTTAGCACAAGTTTTAAACGAGGTTCTATAAGAATTTTTGAGTAAGTAAGGCAAAGACCTTTTGGTCTACAGGCAATAGGAATGGATTTTCTTCTCGTAAGGAAATCCATTCTACTTTTTCGATGGAAGGCTCCTTAATTAATAGATCGGATTCGTTCGTAAGTTCACAGGTATAATAGACTGTAAAGAGCTGCTCATTCTTGCGAAATCGAGAAACCACAAATTCTTCTTGGGTGTAGAAATGCTCTATGCGATCAATCTTTAAATTCAGTTCTTCGAGAAATTCTCTTTCAAGACACTCGATACTCCCTTCTTTGAACTCAAGACCGCCTCCTGGCAATTTTAGTAACTTTTCTCCCGCATACATTTCATGAAGCGCCAAAAGATGACCATCTTTTAGGCAAAGTCCGTAAATGCGAATGTTAAATTGATTTGTCATACCTCTACTCAATTAAAGTTTACGCGCATTAATCATTTCTCTTTTGCCCGGAGGCCCAGGTTTTTTTTCTACTTCAAAGGATAAATCGAGTAGGGCACGTCTCAAACTGCCTTTGGAGCTGTAGGTGGTAAAGAGTCCACCGGCATTCATTTTGTTAGCGACCAGGGAAATTAGATCCATCTCCCAGAGTTCAGGCTGGACCCGCGCGCCAAAACAATCAAAGTACACGAGGTCTATAGGCGGCATGGACAAAGACTTTAAGTCAAAAAAATCAGCTTCGATTTTCGTGACAAAAAAGTTCTCACAAACTTCCACTGCCTCACCCCAGGGCGCTTTGTGCAGCCTATCAAAATAGCCTGCAAGAAGCTTGTTTTCAAAAAGACTGGGGTACTCTAGCGCTACGAGCTCTTCAGGCAAAACGGGGAATTTTTCAAGACTAAAATAATTTACGACCTGATTTTGACCCGTTTTTAAAAATTCATCAATCGTAACCAAAACATTTAAACCTGTCCCGAATCCGAGTTCTAAAATATTAATTTCACAACGTTGTACGAGTTTGAACCCATTTTCTATAAATACGTATTTAGCCTCCTGCAAGGCGCCGTGCCCGGAGTGATAACCTTCATTTAATTCTTTGATAAACAAGGTTTTACTTCCGTCTTCGGTGAACTTTACTTCTCTTTCCATAACAATATTTGTCAAATTTAAAATTAATATTTATATTTATCAATTAAATTCTATCGTAAAATATAAAAATATTTTTAATAAAATGATAATTCAAAAAACCACCAATTCAAAAATTGACTCCTTTGATACCGAAAACTATTCGTTTGGAGATCACTTTATCGACCACATGGTTCTATGTGAGTACGAGAATGGAAAATGGGGAGAGCCTAAATTAGTGCCTTACGGTCCTCTTTCTTTTTCTCCAGCCAACATGACGTTCAACTATGGACAGGCCTGTTTTGAAGGAATGAAAGCCTACAAAGACAAAGACGGACAGGTGTTTTTATTTAGACCGGAAAAGAATTTCACTAGAATAAACAAATCCGCTAGTCGTCTGGCGATGCCGGAAGTACCAGAAGAGGTGTTCATGGGAGGATTAAAAGCCTTAATTGACATTGACCGCGCTTGGGTTCCGTACGGAGAAGGGAAATCCCTCTACATTCGTCCCTTGATTTTTGCTACCGAAGAGGGATTAAAAGCAAGAGTTTCAAACAAATACATGTTTGCCATTGTAGCTTCTCCTGCGAAGAGCTATTACTCGGAGCCCGTATCTGTTAAAATTTCCGATTATTACTCTAGATCTGCCAGCGGAGGAGTTGGATTTGCAAAAGCCGCGGGAAACTACGCCGCTTCTTTCTACCCAACCCAACTAGCGAATAAGGAAGGGTATGAACAAATCATTTGGACCGACGACACCACGCATGAAAACTTTGAAGAGAGTGGTACTATGAACGTTTTTGTTCGCATCGGCGATACGATCTATACTCCTTCTACGTCTGAGAAAATTCTAGACGGAGTGACGCGTGATAGCTTTATCCAACTTGCGAAAAAAAGAAATTTAGAAGTAGTGATTGGAGATGTAAAAGTGAAAGACGTGATTAATGCTCATAAAGAGGGTACATTAAAAGAAGTTTGGGGAGTAGGAACCGCTGTGGTTACCTCTGCTTTCAAAGCGATTGGGTACGGAGAGGAGAAACTTGAGCTT
This sequence comes from Chryseobacterium sp. A321, assembly GCF_054489265.1. NCBI lineage: Bacteria > Pseudomonadati > Bacteroidota > Flavobacteriia > Flavobacteriales > Weeksellaceae > Chryseobacterium > Chryseobacterium sp. A321. Next base: position 1,865,054 of record NZ_JBTMWZ010000001.1, read on the forward strand.
CCCATCCTAAGCAAAGAAGACAGCTTCGCTCTTACCCTTCAAGACGATTTGGTTTCTATCCAATCCAACCAAAAGGAGGATCCTTTCGGATGGAGAGTTCTTGTGGAAGAAGGAATTGCAGATAAAATCTAAGACCTATTTTTGGACAAAACTAGCCGGGATTATTCCCGGTTATTTTGTTTCTGATAGTCATGAAAATTCATTAATTTCGCAAAACGTTTTCTTTAGCCTAAAGAAAGCGGAAAACTTTCTCGCCACGGCATAAGAAAATTTAGAATGAAAATTAATAAAATCCTATTCGCATTAGCCGGTATCGTGCTAATAAATTGTACACCAATATATAAAAAAATGAACGTAGACAAAGAACTTTACGAAGGTCTAGACAATGGACTTTACGCAAACTTACAAACTTCAAAAGGAGCCATGCTCGTGAAATTAGAAGCGGACAAGTCGCCGGTAACGGTAGCCAATTTCGTGGGCTTAGCGCAAGGGAAAATTCAGAGCAACAAACCAAAAGGAACTCCATTTTACGATGGAACCATCTTTCACCGTGTGATTGAAAACTTCATGATCCAAGGGGGAGATCCTCAAGGAACTGGAATGGGAGATCCTGGGTATAAATTTGACGACGAAAAGAACGACCTACAACATACAGGGAAAGGAATCCTTTCTATGGCGAACTCAGGTCCTAACAGCAATGGATCTCAATTCTTCATTACGCAAGTGGCAACTCCTTGGTTAGACGGAAAACACACCATCTTTGGAAAAGTAGTAGAAGGGGAAAATGTAATCGATGAAATTTCTGAAGTAGAGAAAGGACATTCCGACAGACCTAAAACTGACATCGTTTTAGAAAAAGTGTCAATTTTCGGAAAAGGCGAACCTTACGAAAAATTTGATGCAGCGGAGGTGTTTGAAAATGGCAAAGCAAAAATTGCAGAAAACAACAAAGCATTCGAAGAAAAAAGAAAAGCAGAAGCGGAGAAAGAATTCGAAGCTTTAAAGGAAGGAATGCAAAAGACGGATTCGGGTCTTTACTACAAAATCACGAAAAAGGCAGAAGGCAAAAAAGCAGAAAAAGGGAACACCGTTTCTGTTCATTATGCTGGAAAACTTCTGGACGGGACTGAATTTGACAACTCTTTCAAAAGAGGAGAACCTATTGAATTCCCAGTGGGAACCGGAATGGTGATCCAAGGTTGGGACGAAGGAATCCTTCTTCTTAATGAAGGAGAGGAAGCGACCTTCCTAATTCCCCCTACATTAGGCTATGGAGCGCGTGGCGCTGGAGGCGTTATTCCTGCCAATGCATGGTTGTTATTTGACGTGCAACTTATTGAGGCAAAATAATTTCCCGCTCCTTACTCAATTAAAAAAGCAATTTCGTGAATTCACGAAATTGCTTTTTTTTAGGGTATAATAAAGAGGGAACTTCCTAAAAGGTTTACCAATTTTGGTCTACCATGTAAAGGAGTTGGGTCATGACCGTGGCTCCTATCAGAAGCTCTCTTCGGTTTACATTTTCAAAGACATCCTTCTCTGTATGGTGCAGATCAAAATAGCGCTGCGGATCTGGAGAAAGTCCGGCCAATGCCACGCCTACTTCTTTTAATGGACCTATGTCTACGCCACTATGCTCCTTTTCAAAATCATACACTCCGTAGGGCAAAAATAGGGGAGCCCAAGATTTAATTAGTGCTTTTTGTTCTGCTTTCATATCTAATGCAATTCCACGAGGGGAGAATCCTCCTGAATCGCTTTCAATGGCAAACAAATGAGGCTCTTTTGATTTCTTCACTTCTTCTAGGTATTTATATCCACCGCGAACTCCGTTCTCTTCGTTTGCATACAAAACCACCCGAATCGTATGGTTAGGCTTAATTCCTAGTTTCTTAAAGGTTCTTAGTGCCTCAATACTTTGGACCACTCCCGATCCATCGTCGTGTGCTCCTTCGCCCACATCCCAAGAATCCAGGTGTCCTGCCACCACAATCACAGACTTGTCCTTATTTCCGACAAGTTCTCCAATCACGGTAAAGGAACTTTTGTCTTCTTTCATCGTGCAATTGGAATTCAGTTTGGCCACCACTTTTTGAGTCTTCAAGGTTGCGGCAAGCTCATCAGCCGTTGTATTCCCAATGGCCACTCCTGGGATTTTTTTCGCATCGGAATCGTAGCGAAGCGATCCGGTATGAGGCACGGCATCAAAAGCGGACGAAAGGGATCGGATAATTACCGCCTTGGCTCCTTTCCGTGCTGCCTCGCTTGCGGTGGAGCGGCGGTAGATTCCTGCCTCGCCATACGCCTGAAAGGGTTGGATATGGTCGTGTCTCCAAGTGAAATTAAAAAAGACAATCTTGTCCTTCACCTTATTTTTATCCAGCGCTTTGAATTCGTCTAAACTTTGCACCGCGATAATCTCGGCCACAACATCCTTGCCATCTGTTCCCTCTGAGTTCCCAATGGAAAGCATCTTAATTTCTTTGTAGGGCTCATTTCCGATTTGGATTTGAAGCGATTCCTCACCCCGTTCCCATACAGGTACCATCACGGGTTGAAGATACACTTTGTCCGCACCGGCTGCTTTCAATTTAGCCTCTGCCCAATGAACCGACTTTTCATAAGCCTCAGACCCACTAAGCCTGTGGCCAATGGATTTGGTTAGTTCATGAAGGTCGTCGTAGGCCTTGCCGTGGAGAAGGATTTCATCAGAAATCCGTTTGAATTGGATGGAGTCTGCATTCTGAGAATGCAAAATTCCACCCCAAAGGAGTGGAATGAGAAAGATTTTCTTCATAGTTCTTTTATTTGGAAGAACGAATTTAGAAAAATATTTACAGAGGACAAACCCAATGGGCTCCTCATTTATTAGAATTTTACTTCATGTCGTACATTACCAAGGCGGTCACTAACTTAGGTTGAATGTATGTGCACTTAGGAGGCATGCTGATTTTATGGTCTGAAATTTTAATCATTTCATTAAAACTTACCGGATAAATTCCAAAACCTACTGTGAATTTGGTTGTGTCTACGATTTCTTTTATGCGGTTGATTCCCTCAATACTAGAGGTTCCTTTCACGTAGGCAATTCGATCGGAAGAATCCGTATCCTCAATTCCTAACAAATCGTTGAAAATTAGCTCATCCACCATGTGGTGGTCTACGTAGTTTACATTAATATCTTGAGACCGAAGTTCGTGCTTTACGTGAAGGGAGTAGAACTTTCCTTCGAGGTACATTGAGATGTGGTATTTCTGAGAAGGGAAGTACGGCGTGTCTCCTTTTTCGTGGATATTAAAGGTTTTTTCAAGAGACTTTAAAAAAGCGGCGGGTTTCATTCCGTTTAAATCTCTCACCACGCGGTTGTAATCGTGAATCTTGATGGATTGATTCGAGACGATGTAGCTGAATACAAAATTGTACGCCTCGTTTCCAGTTTGACGCTTGTTTCGAGCGCGCATATGCTTTGCATTGAGCGCGGCCGAACCAATTCGGTGGTGTCCGTCTGCAATGTAAAACGAATCGATACTTTCCAAAACCTCTTTAAACTGAAGCATTTTAAGACGGTTGTCAATTCTCCAAATCTTATGCTTAATCCCCTGTTCATCATCGTAGTTTAAAATCGGAACATTCTTCTCCTCGTGGTTCATTAAAAGCTCCACTTTGGAATTTGCAGGATAGGTGAGTAACACCGGTTCTGCCTGCACGTTTACTTTTTCTAAGTAATGCGCAAGTCTTTCTTTTTTTTGAGGGATTGTACTTTCGTGGCGTTTTATTTTACCACTCCAAAAGTCCTCCACAGAAGTAAGTCCTAAAAGTCCTCTATAAACCACCTTATCAGGGTGAATCTGTTCGTATAAATAATAGGCAGAAGGATCTTGCAAAAGTTTTCGATCCTGGAGCAATTGCTCGTAATTGGTTCTGATTTTTCTTAGGTTTCGATCAATGTCTTTCGACTTAGAAAGAAGAGCCGGCTTAATCATCTGAATGTAAGAAGAATCTTCCTGCGCTTTTGCACTGATTTCTTCCATTGAAAAATTATCAAGTGGATGCGTTGGAAATTTGTCTACGTAATCTTCGACGGGTCTTACCCCTTTAAACGGTCTAAATACTGGCATATCGTTCTATCTGTCGTTATTATTGGATTAAACTTAGGATGCGCTCTGCGAGTTCACGCCCAATTTTCTCTTGCGCATCAAGGGTACTTCCCCCCAAATGAGGAGAAAGAGAGAGACTTGGGTTCATTAAAAGAGGTAGCTCAGGATGGGGTTCGCTTTCAAATACGTCGAGAGCAGCTCCTGTGACGATTCCCTCTTCAATTGCATCGAGCAAACTTACTTCGTTAATTACGCCCCCTCTAGCGGTGTTTACAATTCGAATTCCTCGCTTCATTCTTTCGAACTCGGGCGTATCCAGAAGATACGTTTTGGATTTAGGTGTGTTCACACTTAAAAAATCAAGGTCTTTCAAAAATTCGGGAAGGTCCTGCGTGGTTTGCAATTCAAAAGAAACGCGTTGCGAATCAAAAAATTCGATCTCTACGGTCTCCTTTCTTGCTGTACGGGTACAAACCTTCACTTTCATACCGAGAGAGAGTCCCATTTTGACGACTTCCTGTCCCACAGCACCAAAACCAATAACTCCCAGAGTTTTGCCTTGAAGTTCCACAGCCGTTGCAAATGACTTCTTGAGCGCATTGAACTGACTTTCTCCTTCTAAAGGCATCAGTCGATTGGATTCATGAAGAAAGCGAGCCAAGGTAAAAAAGTGCGCAAAGACAAGCTCCGCCACAGATCGAGCGGAACTGCTTGGGGTGTTTACGACTTGAATTCCGAGCTCACTCGCGTATTCAAGATCAATATTGTCCATACCAATTCCCCCACGTCCAATGATTTTTAGGGAGGGACATTGATCAATTAATTCTCTTGTGACCTGAGTCGCGCTACGAACGAGAAGAATTTCAATTCCATTTTCGTTAATAAAATCGGGCAGTTGATCCTGCGCTACGCGGTGCTCAATCACCTCCAAACCAGCCTGCTTAAATCGCTCAAGTCCGCTTTTGGAAATTCCGTCATTCGCTAAGATTTTCATGAATATAGTTTTTTAAATTGATTTCATTACCTCAACCAACACCTTCACGCTTTCAAGGGGAAGGGCATTGTATAGACTTGCTCTGTATCCACCCACACTGCGATGGCCATTTAATCCTGAAATACCTGCGCTAGCCCAAGCCTTATCAAAGTTCTCTTTCAGACTCTCGTCCGTCAATACAAAACTTACGTTCATTAAAGAACGATCTTCGAGCTCCGCATAGCCCTTGAAATGAGGGTTCCGGTCAATTTCATTGTAAAGAAGTTCCGCTTTTTGTTTATTTCGTTCTTCTGCCGCCGAAATTCCGCCGTGCTGTTCCAAATACTGAAGTGTAAGTAAACTTGTATAAACATTAAACACGGGTGGTGTGTTAAACATGGATTCTTTTTGAATGTGCAAACTATAATCTAAATAGGAGGGTAGGTCTCTACCTGTGTGTCCTAAGATCGATTTTTTTACAACCACAAGAGTCGCTCCTGCAGGACCCATATTCTTTTGAGCTCCCGCATAAATTAAATCAAATTTTGAAAAATCGATTTCACGAGAAAAAATATCACTACTCATGTCGCAGACACTAAGAGTATCCACGGTGGGAAACTCCTTCATTTGAGTCCCATAAATGGTATTGTTCGAGGTACAATGAAAGAAATCGTACTGGGATCCTACAGAGTATCCTTTTGGAATGTAATTGTAATTCTTATCCTTCGAGGAACCTACCACATCCACTTCTCCAAATTTCTTCGCTTCTTTGATGGCATTCGCCGCCCACGTGCCCGTATCCAAATACGCAGCTTTCCCGTTTTGCGCTTTCATTAAGTTGATTGCACTCATCAGAAATTGAAGCGAAGCTCCGCCTCCCAGATAAAGCACTTCATACTGATCGTCAAGATTCATAAGTCTTTTTACGATTGTGCGCGCTTCTTCCATGACAGGGACAAATTCTTTACTACGATGAGAAATCTCTAGAAGCGACAGGCCAATTCCATTGAAATCAAGCACCGCCTCCGAGGCCTTTTGAAAGACTTCTTGAGGTAAAATACTAGGTCCTGCGCTAAAATTGTGTTTTTTATTCATGAGTAATTGGGTCTTGATTTGCCGCCGAGGCGACAAAGGGTGAAACAGAAAAACCTTCTGCCAAATCTTTTCTATCGTTTCTAGACGAGCGACAACAAGGTTTGAAAAAAAAGCCTCAATACTTTGAGGCCTTACTAATTATTCGTTGTGCAAGAAAGCCTTCTTCGCTAGTAAGCTTTCCTCCGACTCTACGTGGTCTTCATCCGGTATACAGCAGTCTACCGGACATACGGCAGCACACTGTGGTTCTTCATGGAATCCCATGCATTCTGTACATTTGTCCGTGACAATAAAGTATACATCATCACTTACGGGCTCTTGCGGAGCATCCGCATCCACGGTTAACCCGGATTTAAGGGTTACCTTTCCTTTGAGGGAAGTCCCCTCGGAGGCTCTCCAATCCACTGCACCTTCATAGATTGCATTGTTTGGACATTCGGGTTCGCAAGCGCCGCAATTTATACATTCATCCGTTATTCTAATCGCCATTGCTGTTGTTAATTTTTATATAAAGTTGCACAAATATACAAAGAAATCTCGGCTCAAGACGAATTTTAGCGAGATTCTAAACCTAAAATAGATCAGGTTTTGGCCCTAACTATGAGCAAGCTAGCTCCTGGCGTAAGGTGGTGCGACCCATTTGTCTTTTCGCCCGTGATTGCGTATCTTTGTCTTTGCTAAAAAAGAGGGCCTTGAGCCCCTTTTTAGAGTCTTATCCAACGACGAGAAACATTTTTAATGGCATTAGATTTACAAATACAAGGCCTTGCGAAATTAGGTGAGTTTATACAGAATTATCTCGATACAAGAGAGAATCTTTCCCCTGAACAAACCGCACTTGAAGAGGTGCTATCTAGAACCACGGCTGAAAATTCGTGGTTTACGAAAGAATCGCTCACACAGAGCCTTTCCCAGTGGGCAAGTGTTTTAAATGAACCTGCAATCAAAGAGTGGCTTTCTTCCTACAAACGAGCCAGTACCCCGCGTAGAGTAGGGCTAATCCTTGCCGGGAACATTCCATTGGTTGGATTTCACGATGTGATCTGCGTACTTTTAAGCGGTCATTTTCCTGTCCTTAAGCTCTCGTCTAAGGACAAGCGATTACTTCCTTTTCTGCTTACAAAATGGAATGAGTTTTCTCAAGGAAATGTGAGTTATGAATTGACTGAGAAACTAGAAAATTTTGACGCAGTCATCGCTACAGGAAGCAACAATACGGCTCGTTATCTCGAGTATTACTTTAAGGAGTACCCAAGCATTATTCGAAAGAACCGAACCTCCTTAGCGGTGGTGAGTGAGAACGACAGTGATGAGGATTTGCAAGCTCTAGGAAAGGACGTCTTTAGTTACTTTGGGTTAGGCTGTCGAAACGTAACCTATTTATTACTTCCCGAAGGTTTTAAGCTCGAACGAATCTTTGAGAACCTTTTGCCTTACTCAGAGATTATCAACCACAATGGCTACGCGAACAACTACGATTACAACAAAGCCATTTACCTTCTGAACCAAGATCTTTTTTGGGACAACAACTTTGTCATGCTAAGAGAAAGCCCTGAGCTTTTCAGCCCTTTGTCCGTACTTCATTTTTCAACCTATAAATCGTGGGAAGAGGCGCAAAGCTTCCTTGAAACCCACAAGCTCGAAACGCAGTGCGTGGTTTCTAACCTAGAGCAAATTAAAGACAGAATTAAACCCGGAGAGGCTCAAAATCCAACCCTAGCGCAATACGCAGACCACGTGGACACGATGGCCTTTCTCGAAGGACTCTAGATCAAAAACGACTTTTAGAAGGATTTAACGTGGTCACAAACACCATGACTTCGTCCTGAAATCGCTTTTCGACGTGTTCCACCAAATTGACAAGTTCATTTTCCATAAAACTAGAGCGAATCTCTTGGGTTTCAAAGACTAAGAGCAAATTCGTGTTTTGCCCCTCCGTTACGCGTTCGGTTTCCACAGAGGAGATAATATACTTCTCCACATCATACAGATTTTCAACCATTTGATGTAGCTCATTTTGTAAATAAGAATCCCACGACTCGAGCGAAGAGGCAATCGTGTGAAAAGTTATGCTCAGTACCGTCATTTTTGTCTATTTTTATAAGAAATGTGGATAATTTTGAGGGCAAAAATCGGGAATTTTTTCTTAAATTAGCACGTTATTATATTTTGAACGTAAAAAATAGAAATCACAGGCCTTGGCCTTGAAAAACATTTTAGATTTTATATGAATACAGAAGGAGAAAGGTTAATTCCAATTAACATTGTGGATGAAATGAAATCCTCGTACATCGATTACTCGATGTCGGTGATTGTATCCAGAGCATTACCGGACGTGAGAGACGGTCTTAAGCCCGTCCATAGAAGGGTATTATACGGGATGTATGGACTTAACGTGTTTTCAAATAGAAAGCACCTGAAATCTGCGAGAATCGTAGGGGACGTACTGGGTAAGTATCACCCACACGGGGATAGTTCCGTGTACGACGCAATGGTACGTATGGCGCAGCCATGGAGTTTACGCTACACCCAAGTGGATGGACAAGGGAACTTTGGTTCCATGGACGGAGACCCGCCCGCAGCCATGCGATACACAGAGGCTAGATTAAAGAAAATTTCGGATGAAATCTTAGCCGACTTAGACAAGGACACAGTGGACTTCCAAAACAACTTTGATGATTCCATGACCGAGCCTACGGTAATGCCTACGCGTATACCCAATCTACTGGTCAATGGAACCTCAGGGATTGCGGTCGGAATGGCTACCAACATGGCACCCCATAACCTTTCGGAGGCAGTAGATGGAATTTGTGCTTATATAGATAACAACGAGATTACCATTGACGAGCTCATGCAGCATGTCGTAGCGCCCGATTTCCCTACAGGTGGGATTATCTATGGATACGAAGGCGTGCGCGCCGCATTCCATACAGGAAGAGGTCGCGTGGTCACTCGCGCAAAAGTAAACTTCGAAGAAATTGGAAATCGCAACGCCATTGTGGTGACCGAGATTCCTTACCAAGTAAACAAAGCGGAAATGATTTCTCGTACCGCAGAACTTGTGAAAGACGAAAAAGTACCCGGGATCTACGAAATTCGGGACGAATCGGACAGACGCGGGATGCGAATTGTTTACGAACTTAAAAATGACGCCATTCCGAATGTCGTTTTGAATCTACTTTACAAATACACGGCACTTCAGACTTCTTTTAGTATCAATAACATTGCCCTTGTTCACGGAAGACCAGAGCAATTGAACTTAAAGGACATGATCGTGCATTTCGTGGATCACCGTCACGTGGTGATTGTACGACGTACCGAGTTTGAACTTCGCAAAGCGCAAGAAAGAGCGCATATCTTAGAGGGTTTCATGAAGGTCATAGGAACCCAAGACTCTCTAGACAAAGCCATTGCAATCATTCGTCATTCCTCTACGCCAAACCAAGCGAAAGAAGGGCTGATTAGTGAATTTGAACTTTCTGAAATTCAAGCCCAAGCGATATTAGATCTACGACTCGCTCGACTTACAGGAATGGAACTCGACAAGATTCGTGCGGAATACGATGAAATCATGGCCTTAATTAACGACCTAGAAGACATCCTTTCGAACGAACCTAGACGATTTGAAATCATCAAAGCGGAAATGCTTGAAATCAAAGAAAAATACGGAGACGAAAGAAGAACCGAGATTGATTACGCCGGAGGGGATATGTCGATCGAAGACTTTATTCCAGACGACACCGTAGTGGTTACCATTTCTAATTTAGGGTACATTAAGCGTACGAGCCTTTCGGAATACAAAATTCAAAGCAGAGGAGGCGTGGGTAACAAAGCCGCGACCACAAGAGATACGGACTTTTTAGAATACATAGTTTCCGCGACAAACCACCAGTACATGTTATTTTTCACAGAGAAAGGAAAATGTTACTGGCTGCGTGTTTTCGAAATCCCTGAAGGATCTCGAACTGCGAAGGGGAGAGCGATTCAAAACCTTATTAATATAGAACCCGACGACAAAGTTCGCGCCTATATTAAAACAGACGATCTAAAAGACGAAGACTACGTAAATCAAATGTACGTGGTAATGATCACGAAGAACGGAACGGTGAAAAAGACTTTGCTTAAAGCCTACTCACGTCCAAGAACCAACGGAATTAACGCCATTGAAATTAGAGACAACGACCTTCTCTTAGGAGCCCGTTTGACTCAAGGTGATTCTGAAATCATGATTGCGACTCAAAAAGGAAAATGCATCCGATTCCCTGAGGAGAAAGCGCGCGCCGTAGGCCGAGGCTCTATCGGAGTTCGAGGAATCTCTTTAGAAGATAGCGATGAGGTAATTGGTATGATTGTTGTGAATGATGTGCAGCAAGAAAGCGTATTAGTGGTTTCTGAAAAAGGATATGGGAAACGTTCAGCGGTGGAAGACTACCGTGTGACGAACCGAGGCGGAAAAGGGGTAATCACCCTGAATGTCACGGAAAAAACCGGAAACCTGATCGCCATTCAAAACGTTGTGGACGGAGACGGTCTTATGATTATCAACAAATCAGGGGTTGCCATTCGTATGAGCGTCGATGAACTTCGTGTGATGGGTAGAAATACACAGGGGGTTAAATTAATAAACCTCAAGAAAAACGATGAAATCGCGGCCATTGCGAAAGTGCAAATGGACGATGAAATAGCAGAATCTGAAGAAGAATCTACAGAACCACTTCCAGGCGCAGTTCATAGCGATCTTGTAGAATTCAGTGGGGCTCCACAAAGTGGAGACAATGCGGTAACGACTCTAGGCGATGAAGCTTACTTACGCAGCATTGAAGAGCAGGAAAAGAAGGAAAATGAAGAGATAGAAAAAGGGGAAGCAGACGATTCCTCTGATCCTAGCGAAGAATAAAGTAAATAACGTTAAAAAAGTATAGGAATGAAAAAAATAATTTTAAGTGTAGCAATGGTTTCTATGACCTTTGCATTCGCGCAGAAAAAAGAAGTTTCTGCGGCATTTAAGGCGATTGAGGCAGGTAATACTGCAGAAGCAAAACAAAACATTGCTCAGGCCGAAGCTCTAATGAATGGGAAAGTATATGTCCTAGAACCAAACATTCAAGAACAGTACTATTACACCAAAGGTCTTGTCCTTATTAAAGAAGGGAAAGCCGTAGAAGGAGCAGCACAACTTGCGAACATTACGGATTTAGGGAAAAACAAAATCTACGCAGGGAAAGAAGGAAAAACCAAAGTTTACATTTCTGGAAAAGCCAAAGCGGACGCTTCTGGAATTTCAAACTTGAAAGAAGAGGCTTACAATCCGGTATTGACTGGACAAATTATTGGCCAGGTAAACCCTTTAATTCAAGCGGCTAATACAGCAGCACTCGAAGCCAACAACAAGGAGAATTTCGACGTTGCAGGTCCTAAGTTTTTAGAAGTTTACAACCTTTTAAAAGCGGCAGGTCAAGATAACAAACAGTATTTGTATTTTTCTGCCATCACCTACGCTCGTTCTTCAGACAAAGCAAAAGGAATTGAAATCTACAAAACCCTTATAGATTCCAATTACACAGGAGTTGAGACTCGTTACTATGCAAAGGACAAGTCGGGACAACAAGTGGAATTTGATAAGGCCACATGGGATTTAATGAAAAAGACTCAAAATGCGGACTATACCGAGTATAAAAACGAAACAAGTCCTAACATTGAACAGGAGCTTTACGAATCGGCTGTCGGTCTAATGATTGAAGCAGAAAGATATGACGAGGCGATTGCGTACTCTCAGAAAGGAATGGATAAATTCCCGAAAAACACCAAACTGACTGAATTAAAAGGTCTTGCTTATTACCGCGCGGGTAGAACGGATGAGTTTATGGCAAGTTTGAAAGAACTAGTGGCCAAAAACCCACAAGATAAAATCAGTTGGTACAACTTAGGGGTTCTATCAAGCAAAGACCCTAGCAAAAGAGCGGAGTCGGAATCTTATTTCAAAAAAACAGTTGAAATTGACCCGAGTTATGCACCGGCTTTTCAGAACCTAACGTACATGACAATGGACATTGACAACGATCAAAAACACATTGATCAGTACAATGACTTAAGAAAAGCAGGAAAGATGAACGAGGCGAACAAAGTAATGGAAGATCGTAGAGATCGTTTTGCCAAAGCGGTTCCTTACGCAGAGCAGTGGTACAAAGCCGCGCCTGAGGATATCGATGCCGTTACCATTCTAAAAGGGCTTTACCAAAGCACGAAGAATGAGGTAAAATTCCAAGAGTTCAAAGCAAAAGAAGCCGCTTTAAAAGCGAAGCAAAAATAAGCGCTAAAAACATAAAAGCGATAAGCCGTCTCGATTTTGAGACGGCTTTTTATTTGATAATTGTCTGCTCACGAAAGGCATATCGTAGTTATCAATTTGAACCAACGCTTATTCGAACAAGTAACAATTTTGTAATCCTTTCTTATGCTTTCTCCATCAGAAGTCGCTGCGTAACCTTTTCGCTAAACTCATGGGTTTCACCTCCATAGCTCACCTTCATACTTCCGTCAAATTCTTCGACGGAATCAATTCTAAGCTTTGTACCTAAGGCCAAGTTTTTTGCGTTCAAATATTTTAAAAACTCACTGGTCGATTCCGTTAAAGCGCAAAAGACCAAGACGTCTCCTTTCTTACCTTGGTTAAGGCTTTTGTAATTAAAGCGCTCAATGGAGCCGCTTTTGTCGGGGATGGCAGATCCATGGGGATCGGTTTTAGGGTAATCCAAAAGCTCGTCAATTTTCTCAAAAAACAAACTCGATTGAATGTGTTCGATTTCTTCTGCGATTTCATGTACTTGCTCCCAACCAAATCCCATTTTTTCTACGAGAAACATTTCGGTTAAACGATGCTTTCTAACAATAAGTGCAGCCTCTATCTTACCCTCACTCGTAAGCAAAAGAGGTTTATACGGCTCATAACTAACCCAGCTTTTTTTCTCGAACTTCTTCATCATGCTGTTTACACTAGGCATCTTGATACCCAGAATTTTACTGAGTTCATTTACACTAGCGGGTTGATTTTTCTCTGTCAAATGATAGAGAGCCTTTAAATAATTTTCTTCTGTACGCGTAGTCATGCCTCAAAAGTACAAAAAGTTAGACTCTCAAAAAAACCTATCTAACATAAGAACTTTCTCTACAGACCAAAATTAAAACCTTAAATTTGCAATTCTTATGCACTATATATGGGTATCGAATTAATACTAAAATACTTTCCTGAACTTTCCAAAACACAAATTGAGCAGTTCACACAACTTGAAGCACTTTACACGGAATGGAATTCTCAGATTAATGTCATTTCTAGAAAAGACATGGACTCTCTTTATGAGAAGCACATCCTTCATTCTCTTGGCATTGCGAAAGTTATTGAGTTTGCCCCGGGCACGAAAGTGCTAGACGTAGGAACTGGGGGAGGATTCCCAGGAATTCCTTTAGCGATCTTATTTCCAGAAACGCAGTTTACCCTTGTGGATTCCATCGGAAAGAAAATTCTCGTGGTCAACGAAGTCTCCACGGCACTTGGGCTCACCAATGTGCGAGGGATCCATGGCAGAGCAGAGGGTATAAAAGAGAAATTTCACTTTGTGGTTAGCCGCGCTGTCACTCGTATGCCTGAGTTTTTAAAATGGCTAAAAGGGAAATTTGAAAAAGAACAAATTAACAGCAAACACAATGGGGTTCTTTACCTAAAAGGGGGAGACCTGGGAGAAGAACTTGCAGGCCTTCGATGTGAACTTACTTCCTTAAGTAAACATTTCGAAGAAGAATTTTTTGAAACCAAAAAAGTAGTGTACCTATCCAAAGGCCACTTTAATTCCTAATATAGACCATGCAGAATTCTAAGTTCTTTCTTTTTACAATTTTCACTGCGCTTGTTTCCCTAACAAGTTGTCAGAGATCTGACGATCCCACGTTTGCTCAAAAGATTGAGTTAAGCACCGACAGTGTATCGCTGCCTAGCGAATCAATTACTCTTGGCAATACTGTACAAATCACAACCTATCATAAACTTGCTGCCAATTGTGAACTTTTTCATGGTTTTTCTGAAGTAGAGGTAGGAGAGGAAAAACAAATAACCGCTTATTACTTTAAAACGGACAGCGTATGTGGCGCCACTTCCGTATCACAGGCTTTTATAAATTTCACGCCAAAAAGAAGCGGAACCTTTCGTCTCAAGTTTTGGAAGGAAAATAACCAGTGGGTTGAGAAAACCCTTGAGGTTCTTCCAAGCCCTGCCCCCTAAGGATAGAGGAACACTCCAACAAAAAGACTTGAAACGAAGGGCGCCCGCTCCTTCTTTCAAGTCTTTTTCTTATCTTGGCTCTACCTAAAAACAGAACCTTTGGACTTTTCATTTCTAAACAAAATTACGCTGGAACTTCTTGAACAGAGTTCAAGCCTCAAAAACTACACCTTGATTTTTCCTGGGAAACGTCCCACTGTCTTTTTTAAAAAGCACTTGGCTGAGAATGGCTATACGGGTTTCTTACCCGAGTTTTACACCATTGAGGAGCTAATGGAAGAAATTGCCGGGGTTCCAATGGTTCAAGGCCTGTCTTTATGGCTCTTTGCCTATGATGTCTACAGTACTCTTTACACCGAGGACTTTAACCAGTTTTTAAAATGGTTTCCCACGGCCTTAAAAGACTGGGACGACATCCTAAAATACAAAGCAAGCGAAAAAGAGGTCTTTAGTTATATGCACGAAGAAGAGAGAATCAAAAACTGGGGAGATTCTCTTGGCGATCCTACAGAAACCCAAATGAAAAACCTTAATTTCTGGCGTCGATTAGCACATTTCTTTCCAATCTTAAAACAGAAGCTAATTGAGAAAGGGTGGTATAGTTATGGAATGGTCTATGAAAAAGCCAGTGAAAATCTAGAAACTTTTATTGCAAATGTCGATCAGCGCTACGTATTTTGCGGGTTCAATGCTATTACTCCCATTGAAAAGGATTTAATGCGTGGTCTTTTGCAATGGAACAAAGCTCAGTGCTTTTTCGATGCAGATCAATACTACCTTAACGACAAAAGACAAGAAGCTGGAAAATTTCTTCGAAGCTCTTTTCAATGGAAAGAATTTGGAGATCATCGAAAATTCAATTGGATTGAAAATGAGTTCATTCAACCAAAAGACATTGAGATTATTGAAGTATCGGGAAACGTATCCCAGACCAAAGTACTTCCTAGCCTCTTAGAGAACCTATCTCCTTTAGAAGTCTCAAAGACTGCAGTCGTCCTTTTGGACGAAAATTTACTGCCTGCAACCCTTGAGAGCCTGCAGTTTGTTGAGAGTCTCAACATTACGATGGGATTTCCGATAAAAAATTTAGATTTTTCACTTGCCATTAAAAAGATATTTCATCTTCACAAGCAATTGGCGAAGTCCAAATCCTACTACTACCGAGACGTAAATGCCATTATCAATGCCATTGAAAGTACAAAAGAGGACAAAACAATCACGCATGAATTCCAAGAACAACTGCGCTCCAAAAACCTGGTCTATCTATCACAAAAGCGACTGCAAGAATTGTTAGGGAACCTTAGTTACCTCAAAATCCTTCAGCCCTATGATTCTCCAAAAGCTCTTCTCAAAGAATTAATTGAATTCTGCCTTTCTTTAAAATCCACGACACAGAACGATTTGCTGTACGAAAACATCACCCTCTTTGAGAATGCATTCAAAATTGCCGCCAATCAATTGGAGGGCTACCAATTTGAAGTAAGCATGGAAACCCTCGAGGTGATGATGAACCATTTGATCGGAAGCGAAGAAATCAAGTTTCAAGGGGAACCTTTGGAGGGACTGCAAGTGATGGGACTTTTAGAAACGAGGCTTTTAAGCTTTGAGAACATTATTTTGCTCTCAACAAACGAAGGAAACCTTCCTCAAGGAAGCTCCCAAAACTCGTATCTGCCATTTGACGTTAGATTAACTCGAGGACTTCCAACGTATCTTGAAAACGACAGTATCTACGCCTATCACTTTTACAGGTTGCTACAAAAAGCAAAGAAAGCAACCTTCCTTTACAACAGTTTAAGCTCAGGGGTCAATACAGGGGAGAAGTCAAGGTTCCTAACGCAAATTGAACTGGAAAGTAAACATGCCATTAAACATACCGTGGTTGACGCGGATTCATTGCCGGTACAAAAGTCGTTAATGACGATTGAAAAAACACCATCCGTACTTGAACGATTAGAGGAGTGGAAATCAAAAGTGGCTGCTACCCACCTCACTTCGTATATGTATAATCCTATTCAATTTTATTTAAAATCGATTTTAAAACTCTCGGAAGAAGATGACATTGAAGAAGAAATTTCTCGTAAAAGCTACGGAACACTCGTCCATTATGCACTTCAAGTACTTTATGAACCACTTAAAGGTAAAGTGCTTTATGAAAAGGACTTAAATGGACTTTTCTCAAAAATAGATGAAGCAATTGAAGAAGCTATTATTAAGCTTGATCACCCCCTTGAAGCTTATGAAAAGGGAATGAATTTCGTACACAAAACCATCGCTCGCGATGCCGTAGAATCGGTCATTAAGTACGATCTTGCTTTGGTTAAAGAGGGAAGTAAACTTGAAATTCTTGCCCTTGAACATCCTTTTAGCAACCTTGCATTTGATCTTGAAAACGAGAATGGTGACCAAGTTTTTTTCAAGGGATTCATTGACCGAATTGACAGGTTAGATGGCGTCATTCGGGTCACAGACTATAAATCCGGAAAATTGGAAAACCTTAATTTAGAATTTAAAGACTTGAGCGAAAATTACCTAATTGAAAAAAGCTTAAAACAAGCTATTCAGTTAAGCATCTATCTTTGGTTTTTGAAGTCAAGTGGGGAATTTAAAGGCATTGAAACCAGAGCCCATATTTGGTCGTTTATTAACGCAAAGAAAGGACCTCAGCCTCTTACCTTTGTCGATGGGGATCTTAGCACTGCGATGAATTCCATTCGAACCCTGATTCTAGAGATTCTAAATCCCGAAATCCCATTCGAGCAAAAGGAAATTCCCGTTTATAGCAAATCCTACTGAACGAAATAGAAAAAGGAACTCATTTCGAGTTCCTTTTTTGTTTTGAAATAAGAATGTTTTTTAAGAAAAGGCATTAATTCCTGTGATATCATGGCCTGTAATCAACAAATGAATATCGTGGGTTCCTTCGTAGGTAATGACGGACTCTAAATTAGCCGCATGACGCATCATTGGAAATTCTCCCATAATACCCATTCCTCCGAGCATCTGTCTACTTTCTCTTGCGATGTCAATAGCCATCTTAACATTATTTCGTTTTGCAAGTGAAATCTGAG
The DNA here is from genome assembly GCF_054489265.1 of Chryseobacterium sp. A321. Taxonomy (NCBI): domain Bacteria; kingdom Pseudomonadati; phylum Bacteroidota; class Flavobacteriia; order Flavobacteriales; family Weeksellaceae; genus Chryseobacterium; species Chryseobacterium sp. A321. The sequence continues at coordinate 1,882,562 of NZ_JBTMWZ010000001.1, forward strand.
AAGGGGAGGCCTCATCTGCATTTTTCAAATTCCCAAGTCTCCAAGACAAAAGCTGCGCTTTTGTAATCTCAGTTAAAAACTCGGCAAGCTTTTTTTGTTGCAATTGAAACGAAGCAATGGGCTTTCCAAATTGCTTACGTTCTAAACTATACTGCAGAGCGGTGCAATAGCAGTCAATGGCCGCTCCAATCACACCCCACGAGATTCCGTAGCGTGCTGAGTTAAGACAGGAAAGCGGTCCTTTTAATCCAGAAACACCCGGAAGTAAATTTTCCTTTGGAACTTTTACGTTATCAAAAACAAGTTCCCCTGTTTTTGACGCACGTAGGGACCATTTGTTTAGCGTTTCTGGTGTTGAAAAGCCTTCCATAGCTCTTTCTACCACTAATCCTCTTACTTTTCCATCGGGTCCTTTTGCCCAAACCACTGCAATATCACAAAGGGGAGCATTGGTGATCCACATTTTGCTTCCATTAAGGAGGTAATGGTCAGACTCTTCTGTAAAATGAGTTTCCATTGCCCCTGGATCTGACCCGTGGTTGGGCTCAGTTAAGCCAAAGGAACCAATAAAATCCCCAGAAGCTAGCTTAGGCAAGTATTTCTTTTTCTGCTCCTCTGAGCCAAACTTAAAAATTGGAAACATCACAAGAGAGCTTTGCACAGATGCCGCTGAACGAACAGCGGAGTCTCCGCGTTCGAGTTCTTGCATGATAAGTCCGTAGGAAATTTGATCTAGGCCCATCCCTCCGTATTCTTGTGGAATGTAAGGACCTAGCGCGCCAATGGCGCCTAATTCTTTCATTAAACCGGGAAGGTCCTCGTGGTCCTGAGCCGCCTTGTCAATTTTAGGGAGGACAAAAGAGTCCACCCAACTGCGAACAGAATCCCGAATAAGCAGGTGTTCCTTAGTTAAGAGATCATCAATTAGGTAGTAATCGGGTATTAAAGTAGAAGGATAATAGGGCATTTTATTTTTTTTCTAAATTAGGAATTTGTTCTCAATCTCGAAAGTCAACCAAATCATCTTTAAAGCGATACAGATATGGGGCTTTGTTGGCCGATCCGTCGAAGAATTTCTCTAGTCTTTCGAGACGGTTAAAGCTAAGCATTTTTCGCTGAAAATTATTACGTCGAAACGGTTCTCCTAAAACAATCTCATAGAGCTTTTGAAGTTCCATCATGGTGAATTTTTCAGGAAGCAGGTTGTAGGCAACAAGCTGTGTGTCCAAATTCCGCCGAAGGTGATCGAGGCCCACATGAATCATGCGTTCGTGATCAAAGGCCATTTTGGGAAGTTCATTTACATCAAACCAAGCAATCGATTCATTTAATGCATCCGGAAATGTTTTGGAAATCGTGTAATCGATCAAACTGCAGTAGGCCACACTGATAAAGCGCTGAAGGATCCAATGGTCCTTCGGGACTTCAATCCCCCGGTTTTCCAATAGGATTTGATGAACGTTGTTTTGTGTTCTTTCCTTCCGACCAAAAGTATGGAACTGGTCCAGGAACAAATTATCAAGATGCGTTCGCTCATAGAGAACGCGCGCTGCCGCTTCTCTTAGATCCTCGTGATGGAATACAAAACCGCCAGGAATGGACCATAGGTCCAGATCGTGGTATTTTAACAAAAGGATACGGAGTTTCTCCTTGTGAAAGCCAAAGATGGTACAGTCTACCGAAATTTGAGGAATAAATCCGTCCGTATCAATAAGATCTTGTAAAGATTGTCTGTTTTTAGAATCATCAATGACACTCATGCACTACTCGTTTTTTCCAAAGTTAAGACTAATTATCTTTTTGAGAGATTAATATTTTAAAAAATACAAGAAGAAGTCCTAAAAACAAAATAGGAACCAAAATAAACACTGAATATAAGGAAGTTAAATCAAAATGAAAGGCCCACGAAATGTAAATAGAGCCTAAGGCACTCCCTAAAGAAGAAAAGACCACAAGCGCAGAAATCAATCGATTTACCTTCTGAGAATCGTAATGAAGAAGCATTCGGGCATTAATAATGGGATAAAGAGGCGATAGAAACAGTCCAATGGCCGGAATTAAATAAATCAAATACAAATTGTGCTCAGGGGCAAAATTGATAAAAAGGTACATCGTCACTAACATTAACACCAGCAATGCAAGGCAGCTCCCAACGTATTTATACCAAGAGAAACGATAAATCAGTTTGCTCGTTAAATACCTTCCTACAAACGAAAAAAGTGCGAGAAAGGCCGTACTCTGTAGGGCAAACTGCGAGGAGACATTAAAATGGCCTTTGTAGAAAGTCGGGAGCCAGGAATTAAGGCACTGCTCAACAAATACAATCAAAAGCATAATTAGAAGGAACACCGTCGTTTTGCGATCCATTTGCTTGACAAATCCAACCCATAAATTGGATTTTTGTACCTCTTCACTTTCTTTTATTTCCTCGTAGGGCATTCTCCAAAGCAGAATGAAGGTGAAAATCGAGAGAAGAGCAATCATCCAAAACCCAAACATCCAATGCTCCTTAAAAGAAGAGCCCAAGAGCCAGCCGAATCCCATATTCACAAGAAAGATCCCAAGCATAAAAGAAGCCTCCACTTCGTTCATTACCTGAGCTAAATGCTTCTCTTTAAAATTACTTCGAAGAAGCGAGAAGGTGCTAATTTTCCCCACTGCAAAGCCCAGTCCGATAAAGACGAACCAGATTTTCATGATCCAAAAGCTTCCAATAAAAGGGACACTTAAACAACAGATAGCCACAAAACCCACTGTGAAAAGAAGCGCATACTTAGAGCCAAAGCGATTAATGTATCGAACGGCAAAAAGCGAGGCAACGGCAATGGGCAAATCTTTAAACGCTTCTAAGAATCCCAGCCCTTGAAATGAAATTTGCTGCTGTGAAAATTGGAGAATCATAATGCCCATGCAGTTTAACAACATGGAGAAAATTAGAAAGACGAGAACAAGGGGATAGTGGGATATTTTTTCGGAGTGCACCATGAAAATTAACGTTTTAGTAACAGTTTTTGTGAAATTTTAAGCTATAAACGCACTCAAATTAATAGTAATTTTCCTTTGTTTTTTGCTCTAAAGCACTGCAAATAAACAAATTTTAAAAAAAATAAAAAAATAAAACTCAATGTTAATAATTTGTTATAGATTTATTGTCTCATTATGAGATAAAAAAATCAAAATAATATGAAAAAACAAATTCTTAGTGTTTTGAGCTTATCCATGCTTCTCTCTGCCACCGGTTTAATGGCGCAGCAAGCGGAGAAGGATACAGTTCGCGAGGAAACTATTGAAGAAGTAGTTTTAGTGAACGTCGGATACGGCGTACAAAAGAAAAGCGTGGTCACAGGAGCTATATCTAAGGTGACCTCTGAAGATTTCGAAAATGCGCCCAACGGGGGTATTGGACAAATGATGCAGGGGCGTAGTGCCGGGGTAACCATCGCAATGAACTCCGGTGCACCGGGATCCTCATCCACCATTCGTGTCCGTGGGGTTACTACTTTCTCCGGAGCTAACGACCCGCTATGGGTTGTGGATGGTGTTCCACTTGAAAATGCAGATATTGCTACCTTAAACCAAGGGGATATTGAATCCATTGAAATCCTAAAGGATGCAGCCTCTGCTGCCATCTACGGGGTTAGAGCCGCGAAAGGGGTTATTCTAGTAACCACCAAGAGCGCCAGAAAAGGAAGAATGACCGTAGCCTATAATGGGTACACTTCGTATTCCGCACCTTCGAGAATTCTTCAATTGTTAAACGGTACTGAATACGGAGCCTTAATGAATGAACGATCTATCAATGGAGGCGAAGGACTTCTTTTTAATGATCTCTCTACTTTAGGTGTAGGAACCGATTGGCAAAAAGAAGTATTCAATACCAGTGCATTTGGACAAAACCATGAACTAAGTTTTAGTGGACGAAACGACACTTCTCAATTCTACGCTTCTTTCGGGATTCAAGAACAAGAGGGGATCGTAGCAACTCCTATTTCTAATTATAGAAAACAAACGGCTAGAGTAAATTCTACGCACAAGTTTTTAAACAATATTTTAACTTTCGGTCAGAATCTCTTTTATACACATCAAAAAAACGTGGGAATTGGAGATCAAAACCGTGAATTCGGTGGAGTACTTGCAGACGCACTTATGCTCGACCCTTTAACTCCCACGATTGAGTATGATCCCGTTCGAGCCAACTCGGCGCCGTACACGGCCTCTCCATGGATTGTTCGCGATGCGAATGGAAACCCTTACGGGATTTCCAACATGCAACAATCCGAGATTGTAAACCCTCTTGCGTACATTCAAACTCGTATGGGGAATTACAGTTGGAGTGATGTAATCGTAGGAAACGCGTACTTGCAAGCGGAACTGATTCCGGACTTAAAACTTCGAAGTACACTCGGGGCAAAAAAAGCCTTTTGGGGTGATTACAGTTTCAACCCACAGTATTATTTAAGTTCCCTTAATTTAAATGTGGTTCGAAACAACCTAAACCGCGGAAATGGCAATGGATTAGATTGGAACCTAGAAAACACATTAACTTACGATAAAAAGATTTCTGACCATGATTTCGCCTTTTTATTAGGACAAGGGGTTTATGTCACTGGAATAGGAAACTTCAGTGGAGCCACCCATTACAATGTACCCACAAACGACTGGAGAGAAGCTTCCTTCAATATGGCGGTCGCTCCTACAGACCAACTAGGGTATAGTTATAACTTTAACGAAGTAAGAAGAACTTCTCTTTTTGCAAGGTTAAATTACAACTACCAAGAAAAATATCTTTTAACCGCAATCGTTCGTCGCGATGGATCTTCCTTATTTGGCCCTAACAACAAATACGGGACTTTCCCTTCTGTTTCTGCAGGATGGGTGGTTACAAAAGAAAACTTTTGGCCAGAGAACTCTTTCGTAAACGAACTTAAAATTAGAGCGGGGTACGGGAAAAACGGGAACGACGGATCGCTTGCCCCAAATCAATACGAATCTCTAATCGCAAACGGATACAACTACTATTTTGGAACCGGTCCATCCGTCATCATTGGTAGCGCACCTGAAACGCTTTCTAACAACGATTTACACTGGGAAACCACGACGCAAAAGAACATTGGAATCGATACCCGTCTCTTTAATAACTTTACTTTAACGGCGGAATACTACCAAAAAGTAACCGAAGGGATTTTACTTCAATACCAAATCCCGGGCTATGTAGGGGTAACCAACAACCCGTGGGGGAATATTGGGGATATGAAAAACGACGGTTTTGAACTCGAACTATCTTACCGTAAGAAATTTGGAGATTTGAAATTTGATGCGTCCGCCAATTTCGCAACGCTTAAAAACGAAGTCACCAAATTAAATGGTCTTGATTTTATCGGAATGGCTAGCTTTCAATCCTTAAATGGTGAAGTCGCCAGACTTATGGAAGGTCTTCCTTATGGAAGTTTCTACGGATGGAAAACCAACGGAATTTTCCAAAACTGGGACGAGGTAAATTCTTACACTTCAGCCGACGGTTCTGTGATCCAGCCGGATGCAAAACCAGGGGATTTCAAATGGATGGATACCAATGGAGACGGAACCATTGATTCCGAAGACCGAACTTTCCTAGGAAGTTCTCTTCCAAAAAACACATTTGGATTAAGTTTAAATTTCGAATATAAAGGATTTGACTTAAATGCTATGTTCCAAGGAGTCACAGGAAACAAAATCTTCCAAGGCCTGAGAAGACTAGACGTAAGTAGAGCAAACTATCAAGCCGAAGCGCTTCAAAGATGGACGGGAGAAGGCACTTCAAACAACTATCCTAGACTGACCTCAGACGATACGAACGGAAACTTCACGAACATGTCCGATTTCTACTTGCAAGACGGGGACTATGTGAGACTAAAAGTTCTCTCTCTAGGGTATTCTCTACCTGCGAAATTAACGAATGCCATAAGCGCTCAAAAAATTAGAGTTTATGTCACTGGAAACAACGTATGGACCCTGACCGATTACAATGGATACGATCCAGAAATTGGAGGGGATGTTATGGGGGTTGACAAAGGGTATTACCCACAACCTAAAACTTTAATCTTTGGTATCAACTTACAATTCTAAAACAATGAAAAACAAACGATACATATACATTGCTTTAATAGGAGCCCTCAGCTTTAGCGTCGGATCCTGCTCGGAGGAGTACTTAAACGTACCCAACGACGGAAAGCAAACCGAAACCAATTACTACAAAAACGAAAGTGAAGCCTTTTCAGGACTCGTTTCTATCTACGATGTTTTAAGAAAGAACACTGGAAGTTTTGACAACATCCTTACTTTCATGAATGCGGGATCGGATGATCACTTCGCCGGAGGTGGAGGGGAAACCGATGGAGTCGGAATTCACAAATTTGAAAATTTCACGATCGATCAATTTACGATTCACAGAAGTTACTGGAGTGATCATTACCAAGGGATTTTCCGTGCAAACATTCTTTTACAGAAATTGCCAAACGTTCCTATGGCTGACACGACCAAAGAACAGTTTGCAGCGGAAGCCAAAACGCTTCGGGCGATCTATTATTTCAACCTCGTGAGAATGTTCAAAAACGTGCCTTTAATCTTGGAACCAATCGACCCTGCAGCTATGTACGACGTTTTGCAAGCTCCAAGTGAAGAGGTTTACGCACAAATGGAAAAGGACCTTGAAGATGCCATTCCAAATTTACCTTTGAATGCCTCGGCGCAATATCCAGGTAGACTCTCTCAAGGAGCTGCAAGAGCAGTACTTGGGAAAATTTACCTTTACAACGGCAAAAAAGCCGAAGCCGCTGCACAACTTGCCTTAGTAAACGGTACGCCGGGAGGAACAAGTCAGTACGGATATAAATTACTCGATTCTTTTGATGATTTATGGGTGACAGACAACAAGTTCAACTCAGAATCCATTCTAGAATGCTCACACACCAACCTAAGTAACGCCGGATGGGGGAACTGGGGAAGTGGAACCGATGAAGGAAATACCACGGGCGTAATGGTAGGCCCAAGAGGATATACAAAGATTGGAGCGAACGCACCGGATCTTCCAACAGGTTGGAGTTTCAACAACTGGACTCAAGGGTTCTATGATGCGATTAAAGGAGATCCAAGATTTGAAGCTACGATTCTTGACTTGAAAGCGCTTAAAGCAGCGGGGCAAGCAGATTATACTCCAGGGTATCGCGACACGGGATACTTCTTAAATAAGTTCGTCCCAACCAATGATGATGTAACAGACGGAGCCGGAGATGCGGTTTTAAATTACCGTCAGAATTCTTATATCATTCGTTTGGCAGATACTTACCTAATGGAAGCGGAAGCTTTAGGCGCCACGGGCGCAAGGGCTCAGGCACTTTTGGATGCAGTTCGTAAGAGAGTAGGCCTTCTTCCTGTCCCTGTCACCATGGATGCCATTAAGAAAGAAAGACGAATTGAACTCGCAGGTGAAGGGCATCGTTTCTTTGACCTTGTTCGTTGGGGGGATGCCGCAAGTGTACTCGCTTCCAAAGGATTTGTCGCAGGGAAAAATGAAATCTTACCGATTCCTTACCAAGAATTGCAAGGAACCAAGATTGAACAAAATCCAAATTACAAAGATTAATTCCTAAGATATGAAAGCATTTAAAATTACAACAGGCCTTTTGGCCCTTGCCTTACTCATTACGGCATGTGATGTGGAGGGCATTGACCAAAACGTACCGGAATTAACCGATCCCAATTCAGGTACCTACGATAAGATTTTTGACCTAAGTACAGACAACTCTGGAACGGTTCGAATCACACCGGTAGGAACTGGAATCTCTAAATCCATTGTCGACTTTGGCGACGGTACAGGAGCTGCGGCCTCTGCCGTTGTAAACGCGGGTCAAAGTATAACGCACGTGTATCAAGAAGGAGACTATACGGTAAGTATTACCTCAATTGATCTTTCTGGAAAAGAAACGGTAAACACGTATCCATTGAGCGTAATTTACGCCACACCAACGGATCTTAGTATTGGCGTTTCCGGTGGAGGACTTACTTTAACCGTGAAGCCGGAAGCGAAGCTTGCGAGTGGTGGGTATAAAATCCTATTTGGAGAGGGAGCCACTGAAGTTCCCACTGTCATCGCGAACGGAGCGTCTGCGACCCATACCTATGCCACAGCAGGGGAGTACACCATAACTGTAACGGCACTGAGTGGGGGAGCCGCTACCGCGAGCACTACTTTAGATGTAACGGTTAACAACCCGCTTGGACTTCCTATCGATTTTGAGACCCCTTACACGAATTACGGGGTAGCAGGCGTCTTTGGCGGTATGGGAATGGGCTTTGTCGACAATCCAAACACGGAAGGCTTAAACGTTTCAAACAAAGTACTTACACTAAGCAAATCCGTTGGAGCAGAAACTTGGGCTGGTATTTATATTCCACTCGGAGAGCCAGGAGGCATTCCTATTAATATTGACAATGGAAAGGTATTTAAAATATTAGTCTATTCGCCAACCATCGGAACCTCTGTGCATTTCCAATTGGAAGATGGGAGTGATTACAAACCCTTTGTGGAGGTTTTAACAACGAAAGCAAACAAGTGGGAAGAACTTACGTTTGACTTTACAGACCAAGACATAGCCAGCGGCTATCGCTTCACGCAGGTTGTTTTCCTAGTTAATGCTAGTAGTGTTGGCAATGGTGAAGTCGTTTATTTGGATGACATTACACAAATTAATTAAAATATTATGACAACTAAATCCCTACTAAAAATTTCAGGACTCCTTTCTTTTGCACTTGTATTTTTATTCTCGTGCAAGGAGGACGAGTATACAATGGGAGCTCTTAGCTCTCCAACCAATTTAAATATTGTTACCGAGATTTCAGGACAAGATGCTCAAAACCCTAACGGTGACGGATCAGGAGTCGTGAATATTACCGCAAGTGCAGACAACGTTCTTAGCTATCGTGTCGCATTTACAGAGATTAACAATTTAGGAAGTGAACCAGAGTATGTGGTTATGCCCGCAGGCAAAATCACTAAAAAATTCAGTTCACTTGGCGATGTTAATTACCGAATTTCGGTTATGGCATACGGTGCTGGAGGTACCTCTACAGTAGCGACAAAAGATATCACTGTAAAAAGTGTGTACAATCCAGATCCTGTCGTGGTAGAAAACCTAACAGGCGGAACGTCCAAAACTTGGGTCGTAGCAAAAGCGCAACCTGCGCACATGGGAGTGGGTCCTTACACACCTGCCTCAATTGAACCTGAATGGTGGGCAGCCGCACCTTTTGAAAAAGAAGGAATAGCAGACTGTCTTTATGCCGCAAGCTTTACCTTCACGCAAGAAGGAACAACCAGCTTTGGTATGAAATCCACAACTCCACAAGGAGCCTTTACAAAAACAGGTGCGCTCGCTGGAATTCCAGGCATCCCAGGTTCTGGAGACGAAGGGTGTTACCCATACGCTGGAGGTAGCTCTGCCTTTGCTTTCATTGAAGCCACAAGTGGAGTCGCTGCTTCGGCATCAACGACCACCAGTATCTTGCTTTCGGGAAACACGACCTTTATTGGATACGCGGCCACGAAAAAAGAATATGAAATCCTATCCATTACACCTACCACCATGCACCTAAGGGTACAGGGGACGGAAACGGGTAATGCATGGTATGTAAAACTAGTTGCTGTTGAGTAACTATAGTTTCTCTCTTGGGAAGCGGTTTGAAAATAGCCGCTTCCTTTTTTATTTTTAACCGATTCAAATCATGAGAAAAAGACTGAATATAAACTTTATAGCACTTGGAACTTTCCTGGTGTTTTTCCTTGTTTCTTGCTCCTCTGGTGGCGGCGACAATCCAGGGACACCAGAACCCAAACCGACACCGAGCAACCTTGTGGTTAGTTCTTTAATTGTGGGCTCCAATGCTCAGAATCCAGAAGGAGACGGAAGTGGGGTCGTTAATTTCACTGCGAAAGCAGACCATGCCACAAGCTACAAAATGCTAGTCAACGGAGAAACCCTTAGCTCAAGCACAGGCGCATTTACCTATACGTTTACCGCTCCCGGATCCCATGTTTACAGCGTGTTTATTTCCGCCTATAACGGAGATAAATTCGCTTCTAAAACTCTTGAAATCCGAGTGAAGGTAGCCTCCAAATTAGTTTGGTCTGACGAATTCAATGTGGACGGCGCCCCGGATGCAAAAAAATGGACCCATGAGACAGGAACTGGAGATGGCGGCTGGGGAAATAACGAGCTACAATATTACACCAACCGAAGAGAAAACTCGGAGGTTAGTAACGGTACACTTAAAATTCATTTGATTAAAGAAGCATTTCAAGGAAGCTCCTTTACCTCGGCCCGAATGGTGACCAAAGGTAAATTTGATTTCAAATACGGAAAGATTGAATTCCGAGCCAAGATTCCTACCGGAAAAGGAACATGGCCAGCGCTTTGGATGCTAGGGGCCAATATAGACACAGTCCCTTGGCCTGGCAGTGGAGAAATTGATGTCATGGAACATGTGGGAAACCAACAGAACCGAATCTTCTCCACTTTGCATTATCCTGAACACTTCGGTGGAAATGCAGTAGGTGGAAGTATGATGCTTCCAACAGCATCAAGCGAATTCCATATTTATTCGGCCGAATGGACTCCAAGTTCAATCATTTTCTCCGTGGACAACAAACCTTATTTCACATTTAGCAATTCAAGTTCTTTGCCTTTCAATCATAATTATTTCATCATTATGAACATGGCAATGGGTGGAAACTTTGGAGGAACGATCGATCCTTCGGTTCAAGGGGCTACTTTTGAAATTGATTACGTTCGCGTCTACCAATAACCCTAAACTCATTCAAATGAAAACCCGTCTTTTGTCCACTATTTTCACCGGCTTGCTTTTGGCAACTTCTCTTTCTTGTTGCTCGCGCTCCTCTGAGCCCGGAGGGAAAACCCCTCCCGTAGATCCACCCGTGAATCCACCGACCGCGAAAAATGAAGTAGATGTGTGGATTACGAAATCGGATCAGTCTGCTTTGCTCCAAAAACAAACAAACGTGATCGCCTTTTCATCCCAGACGAATTCCTATCCTTTTATTGATATCAATACCAATCAAAAATTCCAATCTGTCGATGGATTTGGATACACCCTTACAGGGGGTAGTGTGGAGGTTATTAATAAGTTAAGCGACTCTAAAAAAAATGAACTTCTGCAGGAACTATTTGGACAAGGGGATAACAGCATAGGAGTAAGTTATATTCGACTAAGCATCGGCGCATCGGATTTGAATAGTTCTGTATTTTCTTACAACGATTTACCGGCAGGTGAAACCGACGTAACTTTAGCCAAATTTTCACTCTCGAAGGACCAAGCTTTAGTGGATATGCTTAAGCGCATTCTCGCGATCAATCCTAACATTAAAATTATGGCTACGCCTTGGTCTCCACCGACCTGGATGAAAACCAATAAGAGCAGTATTGGAGGTGAACTTCTACCGGAGTACTACGGGGTCTATGCTCAGTATTTTGTAAAGTACATTAAAGCGATGAAAGAAAATGGCATCACAGTCGATGCAATCACGCCGCAAAATGAACCTTTGCACCCTGGGAACAATCCTAGTTTATCCATGTCGGCAAAGCAGCAAGCAGAATTCATTAAAAACCATTTAGGACCTGCGTTTCGCGCAGCAGGCGTTCAAACCAAGATTGTAATCTACGATCACAATTGCGATCGCCCTGACTATCCAATTGAAATTCTTTCGGATACCGAAGCAGCGCAATACGTGGACGGAAGTGCATTCCACCTGTATGGAGGAGACATAAATGTTTTGCAAGGAATTCACAATACCTTCCCGTCCAAGAATCTTTACTTCACAGAACAGTACACGGCATCAACAGGAGAATTTGGAGGAGATCTTAATTGGCATGTGAAGAACGTAATCATAGGATCGATGAGAAACTGGAGTAAAAACGCACTCGAATGGAACTTAGCGAATGACGGTCGTTACGAGCCGCATACGCAGGGCGGATGTGACACTTGCAAGGGCGCAATTACGATTAACGGAAGTAGCAACTTCACCCGCAACGTTGCTTATTACATTATAGCGCACGCCTCGAAATTTGTTCCTCAAAACTCGGTTCGGATTCAGTCTACCCAAAATTCAAACCTCAGTACCGCAGCCTTTCAAACGCCTAGTGGGAAACTGGTTTTAATTGCACAGAACGGCAGCGCAAACGCTGAAATCTTCAATTTAAGAATTAATGGAAAATGGGCCACCTTATCTCTCGATGCAGGTGCGGTCGGAACCTTTGTATTTTAGAGCGTATAATCCAAGGAAAATAAGGTATGAAAAGTTTAATTGCAGTTTTAGTACTTGCCACACTCACTTCTTGTCAAACCAAAGTCCCGCTGGAGAAAGACGGCTTAAAACTCGTCTGGAGTGATGAATTCAACTACCAAGGACTTCCTGATTCATCAAAATGGGAATTTGAAGAGGGGGGAAGTGGCTTTGGAAATCATGAACTCCAGTACTACACGAAAAACAGACTCAAAAATGCGCGCGTAGAAAAGGGCAAGCTTGTCATCGAAGCGCACAAAGAGTCTTGGGATAAGAATGAATATACGTCTGCCAAACTGCAGACAAAATCCACGCAGACATGGACCTATGGACGTATAGAAGTTCGTGCAAAGCTTCCCAAGGGGAGAGGGACTTGGCCTGCAATCTGGATGATGAGCGAGAAAATGAAATCCTGGCCAAAGGACGGAGAAATTGACATTATGGAACATGTAGGTTACAATCCTGGTTTCATTCATTCCTCAGTTCATACGCAGAAATACAATCACGTAATAAACACCCAGAAAACAGATACTTTATACGTGAAAAATGCCATGGACAAGTTCCACGTCTATACGCTAGATTGGACGCCTGAAAAAGTGGATGTATACGTTGATGACGTTAAATTCTACACCTACGAAAATCAGGAAAAAACCTATGAAGCTTGGCCACTAGATCAGCCCTTTTACCTCATTTTAAATCAGGCCGTGGGAGGTGACTGGGGTGGGAAAGAAGGGGTAGACCCAAGTATTTATCCTCAGAAATTCTATATTGATTACGTCCGCGTTTATCAATAAAAAAGAACCTATCAATAAAATTTTTTTTTTCTAAAGAAAAATGCAAGCCTATCCGCTTGCATTTTTCTTTTAAACTACTTGTAATTACCTTTTTAATAGAGGCAATCTAAGGCTTTAGTTTCGATGCAACCAGATTGCAATCGGCCTCTGTTAAGCTATGACCACTTTCAAATTTTACCACTTTTGGAGTGGCGTAACGCTCTCCAGAATCGTCATATTTTCCAATTCCTTCGATGAGTTTGCCGTCTTTTTGAAGAAACCAGATTTCACGCGTCGAAGTAGTTCCTTCCGCCTGAAATACATAATCCACTTTCAAGGTATCTCCGTTTGCAATTCCAGCTAAATCTCCGAATGAACTATCTTTCTCAAAGTTTTTATACCGTAAACTCCCTGTGATTGTTCCCAGATTGTTGTTAATCTTTGCAAAGAGCGTGTCCTTACCAATCGCTTCAAAATAACAGGTGCTAGTACTAGCAAGGGTAGAATCGGTTACATTGGCTTCATCAATAAAAATTCCACTGGAGTCAATAGGTTCCACCGTAGTGGTTTCTGTTTTCTTATTACAGGAAACAACGGCTAAAACCATTGCACCTACTAAAACTAAATTTTTCATAAGTCTAGGGTTTAAATGAGTTTTCAATTTACTAATATTCTAGAAATGCCACAAATGGATCCTGGATGCATAATTGTGACGGGCTTTATTTCTCTAAGAATATGACAGTGAATTTATACCTCGTTAATAGAAAAAAAAACAATAGCATTTGAATAAGAAAATAATTTAAATGTATATTTAGTGCATTATAGATTAAGAAAATTAATAATCCAGTGGAGCTCAGGAATGCTATTTCCTATTAACTACTTCAAAACGTTTGTTATGACAAAACCTCCAATTCTTCCAATACTATCGGTGAATACGAGCAGATCGATAACGATACGCTGAAAAAACTGAAGGCGATACAGGAACTGGACAACGATACAAAAAATCACATCTTCGCAACCATTGACGCCTTTATAAAGGCCGCAAAACTTAAAAATATTGCAGCGTTGTAAAATAAACAACTCCCGCCAAAAGGCGGGAGTTGTTTATTGTATTTTATGTGGATTATTATTTTCCCATAAGGCTATCAATGCAAGTATTTTGTAATTGGGATCCTTTTTTATTTTTACTTTACTAATCCTATTTTTAATCTCCCAGCTTTCAACATTTTTAACAAAAGTGATATTGTTATATTCATTCTCTCGCTTTTTAACAAAAGTCTTATATTTCAATCTTGTCGATAACCCATCACTAGATTTGTCAATATTTTCTAATCTTAAATCCAGCGTGTCTGTTGCAGCTAACATGTAAAAACTTTCTAATTCAGCATGTGTTAGATGAGTGCTATTTTGGTACTCTAAGATAGTAATTACCGTTATTTGAAAAGATTTGTCAGCAGCGTTAGCAGAATCATACAAAATTTTTTGACTGTTTATTAGCATTTCTTTTCTTTGCCCAGTACAACTCACCAAACATATAATAAAAACTATAGATGTAAATAATTTAAACATAATTAATCATTTTTTGATTTATAATACCTTATCTTTTGCTCGACATGTTCTTTGAAATTTGGCGTTGTAAGTTTATAAAGAGGCTGCTGTTTTTGATTTTCGTAGATCTTACTATGTTTAGCATCTGGTTGTCCAAGATGCCCTTTTGCGCCCCCAGTACTTACCACCATTATATGACTCATTGGTACCATATGGCTGCCCTCCTTCATAGTGAACATTGTTGAATGCACCTACCGAAAAATCTTTATTCGACAGGTTGTTTACATCTATACCGGCATCTTTAGCGTAGTGTTTTGCAATATTTGCTAAAGTACCTAAATTGGCGGAATCAAAGTTCATATCTTTCAATTCTGTACTTTGCCATGGAGCTTGCATTTTAGCAAATTGGATGCTTTCTTGATGGGTTTTTCCAAATACCGTGTGTATTACGATATTGTTAGTCGTCTTATTATCCGTATATAAGAATTTTCCATATTGATTGAAATGATCATCTGGAGGCACTGGCATTCTTCCATCGGGGTCGATGAACCTTATCGGATTATTGAAGCTGTAACTGTAAGGAGACCAGCTCGGCATCTTCTCTGCCAACGGATCTACGACACCCCATCTCCCTATATCCGGCATATAGAATCTCGCTCCGTAGTCATACATTCCTGTTTCTTGGAGTTCTTTGCCGTTGTACTTGTACTGATAGCTGGGCGTATTCATTAGATTTTCCTTTGTTTAAAATTAATTATTTTATCGAAAAATCTCTACTTTTAATTGATCCTGTTTTTTGGGAGAAGGTCAACAATACAAAAGTTCAAAATATTTAATACCAAAAGGCTAATTAAAAATAATATTGATGAACTTAAATATATATCTTGTTCGATAATTCCTTTGAATAAAATCATATTCTTAATCCAAACAATCAATAAAAGTATTGAAGAATATAAAATATATTTAGAGTTTTTAATGAAAACTGTAAGTGTAAATATTACTATTGATAGTAGTATTTCCATATCTATAATAAAAAAATTATTGGGATAATTACTAATATCAAAACTTATAGATTCTGATTTAAATACATCGAAAATAAATTGATGAAAAGGATATGCAGGAGAAAAATTATAAGCAATTTTAATATTTAAAAATCCTATTACTACCAATAGTGCTAAAATAATAATTATATATTTCTTTTTCATATTAATCCAATTTATGAACCTGATCCAGTTCCTTTCTTTTGTTGGTCTCCAGTTCTTACATTTGGCTGAACCTGAAAGTTATTCCAATTAACATTCTGAAACCATTTTACTGGATTTACAGCTTGATCCGTTCTTTGTATTAATGGTTTTAAATAAGGAGTCATAGAATCATCAATGTTAGTATGACTTGTTCCTGTCATTGTTGCTTTTATAGAATTTTGACCAGCAACAGTTTTAGATCCACCGCCACCAGTAAACATATTTTGATCAGCACTTAAACTAATAATACTTTTGACAACCTACGATCCTGAACGTAGCATTGCCCATTTCAAGTTTGTCTTCAAGCTTTTTGTATTCCTCCTTTAAAGTCAAATCTAATTTTATCAAACGCACTTATGGGATTCCTCCTTGGAGCTCTGAATTTGAAATCTTTAATTTCTATGATTAACAAAGTTCCTCTGAATAAAATTGCTAAATCTTGTTCTGCTTTAATTTGTTTAACAAAATAGAATGAGGTAATGTCTTAAACGCCAAAACTTATAATTCTTATATGAAAATCTTATTCTTTATTAAATTGCTGTTGTAAACTATCAATAATTTTATTTGCTTTTTTTCTTAAATCATATCTTTGGTTTTCATTATCTCCAATGGTAAAATAAACCCAATTTATCATTTTTATATCATTAGTACTGTAAGTATTAGAATTTTTGTTTGAGTTATTTTTAAGTTTAATACTAAATTTTCCATCGTACACATCGTATACGTAAATACTTCCATCTTTCAATTTATTATGATATTGTTGATAATCATAATTTTCAATCTGTTTAATTATTTTATTCTTTTCAATATAAAAATATTGATTTTTAAAAACTCCTTTATTTTGTAAATATTGAGAATATAAAATACCATTTCCTGGTATTTTAAAGGTTGAAGATTCTTCTTTAATTTTTTCTTCAAAAACGATTACAATCACACCTTTATAATTATTAGGAATATTGTAAGTTATATTTTTTGAAGAATTTTTACTACAACTTAAAAACAAGATTAATAGCAAACAAAAATTTATTACTCTATGCATATTACCAACTTTTTGGAGGTTTAGTTATATTATCATTTTTATCTAAGTAAATCGTTTGATTAAATTGAGACATTGGTCTGCTATTATCTCCTCGTAAAGAAGTGGTTGGCCCACTAATTGAACCTGCATTTGCATTGAAATTACCTAACGTAACACCGACTCCATTTTGCCCAGTAATATAAGTTTCATTAGACGGAAAACCGTCGCCACTTACAGTCCCTGTAATATTTAGCATTTTATTTCCGTCAGATAAGGCTGTTGTTGTAATAGTCATTGAAGGCTTAACATCAATATCAGGAGATATAGGAACTAAAGCATTACTTCCTGATAAATGCATATCTAATTTAACCTGATTATAACTTTTCACAACTGAAGCACTTAAGGTGGCTTTAGAATATGTTGATTCTCCATTAGATAAATCGTGAGATTCTGAACCTCTTGCAACAACATTTGATAAAGTTCCTTTAGCTGAATTAGCTCCCAAATCTAGATCAACTATACCATATACTCTAGAACTAGCATTTGGATCTGTTCCAAATTGTCTATTCGCCCCATCGCCTTTAAATGGACCTTGAATTCTAACATACATTCCTCCATATGGATTTGAGGTAGGGACAGGAAGAGGACCTCCAAACGAATTAAAACCGGCAAAACTAGCAGTATGAATACTTATGTGTTCTAGACCCTCTAATTCTCTACCATCAATAACTCTATTTTCAAAAAAATTATAATGCGATTGCTAAGCGTATTTTTCAGAAAGCGGATCAATATTAAAAAACCTTCCCACATCCGGCATATATTGACGCCACTTAAAACTGTAGAAACCAGTCTCTTGCAACTTTTGTTCCTGGTACTTGTACTGATAGCTGGGCGTAGCACTTGAGGTCGAGTTGTATCCTTTGTGCTTTAGCCCAAAGGGATAGTAATTGTTTTCTTCTAGAAGGGTAGGAACGCCTGCGCTGTTTTTATAGTAGCTCACCCGAATGTTTCCTAAGTGATCCACGTACTGGTAAATATACGCGTTTTTTACAAAATCGTAATACCCCTCTGCGGTCTTACTAAACTGCAAGAGGGGAGCGGTGGCAGAACCCTCATATTGAAACGCGCCCTGGTACTCAGTGGTCTTAGTTCCATAGGTCTTTCTTAGTTTGGTGCCATCGGCTAAGTAGGTGTAAGTCGTGAGGGTATAATATATAGGTTTCAGTTGCGCAACTTTCATTTTATTTTTTTATTACCTAAAAGTGTTTTATTTTTGTCTTATACTTTGATTTAAGGTATTTTAAAGCACTTTATTATGACTTTCAGACAGAAATCATATTAGTAAGAAAGCAACTTAAATGGTCACAAAATGACCTTGCTAAAAATTTTGGAACTTCTGCGCCGATTATCGGAAGATATGAATGTGAAGAGATTAAGCCTTCTATTGAAGTGACATCTAAATTAGCGGACGCTTTGGATGTGACTCTGGATTATTTATTGGGCAAGTCTGAGAATATGAGTTTGAATAAAAAAAACCTGCAACGTTTGCAGGATATTGAACAACTTCCAGAAGAAGATAAAAAGAATATTTTCTATACTATTGACGGACTTATTAAAGCTGCTAAATTTAAAAATATTGCGGCGTTGTAAATGATTAAATTAATAAAAGGAGATATTACAAAAATAGATGTTGAAGCCATTGTAAATGCGGCAAATACATCTTTGTTAGGCGGTGGTGGCGTTGATGGGTCAATACACAAAAATGGTGGTAAAATAATTTTTGAGGAATGTCAAAAAATACGTAACAAACAAGGAGGTTGTAAAATTGGAGAAGCAGTTATTACATCTGCTGGAAAACTGCCTGCTAGATATGTAATACATACAGTTGGACCCGTTTGGAACGAAGGCAATAATAATGAAGAAAATCTTCTTTCCTTAGCATATTATAACAGCTTAAAACTTGCCGTAGAATACAAAATTAAAACTATTGCATTCCCAAACATTAGCACAGGAATATATAAATTCCCTAAAAAAAAGGCGGCTCAAATTGCTATTGATACAATAGTTGATTTTATAAAAAATAACAATCTTATAGAAAAGATTGTTTTCGTTTGTTATGATGATGAAAATTATAATATTTATTATAATCTTCTAAATAACAAAGCAGAGTTTTAATTTTTAAAACTCTGCTTTGTTATTATAGTAATTCTTTCAACTTATCTAAGGCTTCTATTTTTTCCTTGTCCTGATTAGGACTTAAAAGTATATTCAATATTTCTTCATTTTTTTCATAGTCCCAAACGAATATACCTATTGAACCTAACCCCCATAAATCAATGTTTCCGCCAATTTTTTCCGAATTGAATTCAATTTGATTTAAAGAACCAAAATCTCCTTGTTCAAAAAATTTATAAATTAGTTCGTACTCATTAAAATAAGAAGCCATTTCACGCTTAAACCAATCT
Source organism: Chryseobacterium sp. A321 (assembly GCF_054489265.1). NCBI lineage: Bacteria > Pseudomonadati > Bacteroidota > Flavobacteriia > Flavobacteriales > Weeksellaceae > Chryseobacterium > Chryseobacterium sp. A321. Next base: position 1,901,944 of record NZ_JBTMWZ010000001.1, read on the forward strand.
ATGTCCTTTACGTTCTCCATATTTACTTTACTTTTATAATTTCAGAAAGATTTTTTATCTGAGGAAGCACTTGACCTCCTTGTTTCTGCAAAGCACTTTGCATTGCTTTACCTGCATTTGGACCAATTACTTTAAACCAATTCGCTTGCCCTCCTTGCAAAAGACTGTTCGTTGGAACTTGAAACTCAGCATATACTGAACCTCTTGCAGCAGCAGTAAAAGCATCGGCTCCTCCCGTTGCTACAAACGTTTGTCCTCCTGCTCCTTCAATCATCTGACCGGTTTTTGACATTGTAGTATATTCAGCATTTGACATCCAACGACCTACCGTTGTTATATCTTGAGCTGCCGATTTAGTTAAAAGACCTCTTATTGCGTTTCCAGTTCCTCCAGTAAGTAGTCCTAGAGCAGCGCCTTGCACCAAAGGATTTTCCGAAACCAACATTTGGATATCTGTTTTCCCACGAGAGTCGGGAATAGGTCCTATTGTTGCAGCATTCGGATCATTTGAGTTTCCAAAAGCCATTTGACTCATCAAAGGCGCATTATCTCCACCTTGAATTAACGGGTCGAGATTTATTCCCAATCCAATATTTGACGGGTTAAAAGATGTGTTGGTAAATGTGGCATTCGGAGCTAGGTTCACATAAGAACCGTCTGCTCCTGAATAAGTTCCGCTTTTCCCTAAATAGGTTTCGTTTGCTCCGGCTGTTGCCTGGCTTACTGCACTGCTGTTCCAATAAACCTGATTGGTCTGCCTATTGTGAACCCAGTCTGTTCCTTGTCGTCCATCAGGATCAATAAAACGAATGGATTATTAAAAGCATAATTATAAGGACTATGTCTTGTCATCTTCTCCGCCAGCGGATCTACAACTCCCCATCTTCCAATATCCGGCATATAGAATCTCGCTCCGTAGTCATACATCCCTGTTTCTTGCAGTTCTTTGCCGTTGTACTTGTACTGATAGCTGGGCGTAGCACTTGAGGTCGAGTTGTATCCTTTGTGCTTTAGCCCAAAGGGATAGTAATTGTTTTCTTCTAGAAGGGTAAGAACGCCTGCGCTGTTTTTATAATAGCTCACCCGAATGTTTCCTAAGTGATCCACGTACTGGTAAATATACGCGTTTTTTACAAAATCGTAATACCCCTCTGAGGTCTTACTAAACTGTAAGAGGGGCGCTGTGGCAGAACCCTCATATTGGAACGCGCCCTGGTACTCAGTGGTCTTAGTTCCATAGGTCTTTCTTAGTTTGGTGCCATCGGCTAAGTAGGTGTAAGTCGTGAGGGTGTCCCCCACGATTTTCGTGGGAAGGTTTAAAGGGTTGTATTTAATTTGAGCGATGCCTTTGTCGATATGACTTGTCATATTGCCATTGGCATCGTAAGCGATCGTAGCTCCTCCCAAAGGATAGCCTAGAGGACTTCCACTCTGATCGACCACCTTAACGAGGGCATTTCCCGAGTAGGTGTAACTCAGCTGATCGATCTTCTGGACAGGCGACTGATCCCTCTCTCCGTAGCGGGTAAGAGATTTAATATTCCCATTTAGATCGTAGGTGAGGTGCTCATCGTAAGCCCCTGAGGCTAGATCTGAGGAGCCGGGTTTGGAGTAATAACTCCCCAAAAGCCTATCGCCAGTATCGTAGCGGTAGCTGTAGCGCCTTAGAAGGGGACTAGCACTCTTAGAGTTCCAATCCATCTGGGATATATTGCCGTTGTACTTCGCCAAAGACCCTGTGCCCGCTACGGGGTTTTGATACCGAAGTGTAAAACCAAACAAGTCGGATCCTAGATTCTGGGGGTTGTTTACCTCAGTGAGCCAACCCCGAATGTTGTAGCTGTAGTTTACCTCCTGCAAGGGAGCACTTAGAGTGCCTCCCACCTTTTTACTCGAGAGCCTCTGCGCCTCATCGTAAGTGAAGTGACTTAGAAGCTCCTCTGCTCGCGAGTCTACCTTATGGTAATGGTGGGTGAGGCGATTGGAGGAGTCGTAGAGCTTGCGCTCCTTGAGGGAGGTCTCTGCATCGCTTGCTGTTCGTTTGTGACGCGTGAGGGTCTCTAGGGGAAGTCCTGAGAAACTGCAGAGCAAGTGTCTTAAAATTGATAAATATATACTATAGTAAGTACGTATATGAATAATCATCAACATCGCGAATCGTGTTAGCAAAGCGATATTGATGTTATTAAATAACGAAATTAGAATGATGTTTACTCAAAGTTGTCCATCCTTGATGCTATATATTATAACTTATCTTAAGTTTTCATGTACGAAACCTTTAAACGACTGTCTGTATACTAACTTTGATGGAATAAAATAAATTTTTATTAAAGAAGTCATTATTTTTTTGTTAGAAAAGTATCAAGCCGAACACAACTTTGCCCTATAATTTATATTATGTTAAATAGGATTGGTTTCTGAATTCAAGGACCAATCTGTTTATTTCGTAAGCCAGACCCTATTTTCACGCAGACAATCCTGTGCTTCAATCTTGAATATCAAGAACATAAAAGTCGCCTTTTCACGAATAAACACCTCGAACATTGTCATCCTTTCAACTACCAATGGCGAAATTATTCTATTTCTCAGCAATACGGTTAAATGCTTTTAATCTATTTTCTTCAGGTAAATTTAGATAGATTCGGCGATTTTTTCTGTTGTTTGTGAAATTATACCCAAGTAAGGATCTTTTTCTAAATAGCAAAGATTCCACGTGCAACTCTAGAAAGTTCACTTTCATTCACCAACCATTTTAAGGCTGTAGAAACAGCTTTATAATTTCCATATGAAAGAAAATTTTCCGTATAAAAAAGCGAACCCCTCTTCGCTTTATTTATTTTTCAAGGATTTTAAAATCAATGCTTTACATATTTATTTTCATGCATTATTGTCGCAAATTTAGGAAACATTTGCGACCAAATTCAATTTAAATAAATAATTTAATCACCTCGATTCTTTCCCTTTCTTCAACTGATGTATTAAGTATATCAGTTGGTGTACTAAGGACATTAACTAGTGTATTACGTATATCACCTATTATCAAAAAATAAAACGGTTGTAAAGCATTTATTACAACCGTTTTTCTTGAATAATCTATAATGTATTTTACTGCAGTACTATTTTAGACATTTGTCTAGGAACTGCTCTTGCTCCCAAAGAGTGTGTAATACAGATTCCTTCGCTGCATATCCATGCGCTTCTAAAGGAAGTAATACCATTCTTACAGGCGCTCCAAGATTCTTTAGAGCTTGGAAGTAACGCTCAGTCTGCAAAGTAAAGGTTCCTGGATTATTATCCGCATCTCCGTGAATTAAAAGCATTGGAGTTTTCATTTTATCCGCATGCATAAACGGCGACATGGTGTTGTACAAATCTGGATTGTCCCAATAGTTCCTCTGCTCTCTTTGGAATCCAAAAGGCGTTAGGGTTCTATTGTAAGCTCCACTTCTTGCAATTCCACAGGCGTAGTCTTTAGAATGGGTCAAAAGATTTCCAGTCATAAAGGCACCATAAGAGTGACCTCCTACTGCTACTTTCGTACGGTCGATATACCCTAGTTTATCCACAGCATCAATAGCTGCTTTGCCATTGGCCACAAGTTGAGTAATAAAGGTATCGTTAGGCTCTGTAGTCCCTTCTCCTACAATTGGGAAGGCTGCATCGTCTAGAACCGCGTAGCCTTTGGTCACCCAATAGATAAACGATCCGTAACTTGGGAATGTGAAATCGTTAGGATTCTGAGTGATTTGACCCGCTGTTTTCTTGTCTTTGTACTCTGTTGGGTAAGCCCAGATAAGAAGAGGTAATTTTTCTTTCTTCCCTACTCGATCGTAATTCGCAGGCAAATAAAGCGTTCCACTAAGTTGAACTCCGTCTGGACGGGTATAAGAAATCACTTCCTTATAGACATTGCCCAAACTTTCAAAAGGATTTTCAAAGTGAGTCACAGCTGTCCCTTTGCCATTCTTTATATTTCTTACATAGGTATTTGGATATTCTTTGGCCGACTGCTGAGATACGAGAATGGTCCCTTTCTTAATATCAATGATATCTATAATATCTTCTTTCGCTCCTTTTAGAGAAGAGGTGTAGAGTCTTTTCTTCGCAAGCGTTTTAAAATCCTGCTCATCTACGAAAGGCTTCTGCCCCTCTTTTGTGAATCCATCTCCAATGAGAAGAACTTTCCCATTCTGAACATCGACCACGCTCTGACCAAATTCATTGCGAGTACGGCTATAGGATCCTGGATCACTGTAAACATCCTGCGAGTTTCTATCCTCAATGACTTTAGAGTCCCCTGTCTTTAAATCCACTAAGAAGGATTTAGTATTACGGGTATCGTACCAGCCCTCATGCACAATGGCAAAATTCGAATTGGTCCAAGTAATTCCGGAATAACGCTGCTGAGTCTTAAAGAAAGGCACTGGATTTTGCGTAAAAGGAGCATCCCAAGTGGAAATTTGATCTCTGTACTCCACTTTTTTCGCAGGATCACCTCCATCAAGCGCTTCTGTAAAAACTAATGTGGAAGGTTTATCGCTTCTCCAATACATACTTCTTTTCCCCATTCGAACGGCAGAAAATCCTTTTGGCATGATTTCGTTTCTTGGGACTTCATTTACGACTTTCACTTCTTTTCCGCTCTCATCATAAACCGTACTCACCATTGGGAATCGGCTAAGAGGAACGATATAAGAATAAGGTTTTTGAATGGTCGTAGAGAGAAGATACTTTCCATCGGGAGAAAAGCTTAAAGAAGAATAAATGGCTTTGTCTTTATAAGGACTAGATTCTCCATTAAGATTCACTTTGTGAAGCTCAGAATGGGTAAGAGCATCAAAATTAGCTTCGTCTTGAGGGTTGCTTAGTAAATCCTGGTACGTTCTATTCTGAGAGACTCTTCCGTCCGAGTTGGAAACGATTGGACCCGTAGGTAAGTCTTTCGAAGGATCGATTAATTGCGGACGATTAGAAGGAATTACTTTAATCAATAGATTTTCTGAATCTCTAAACCAAAGATAAGGAGACCCTAAATTCGCATTTAGATTGTCAGGAGTGATTTTCTTTGCGCTAGCCGACTTCATATCCACAACCCAAAGCTCTACTCCACTTGCTGTCGTGTTTGTAAAGGCAAGTTTGGTCTCGTCCGGTGAGAATCCAAAATTAGCAATTTTTGCATTCGAAGGAAGTCCTTTCACTTGAACTTCGGACTTATCACTAAGCTTTCTTACTTTGATATTGTTGACATACGTGGTGCTACTTGAGATGTTGGTCACGGGATTGATCCTTAGACCTCCTAAGCGCATTTCCTCTTGGTTTAATTCGTCAAGAGTTTTGTAGGTGTTTCGGTACGAGAATACCATCCACTCTCTTCCACTGTCCATAAAGACCGAAGGAGCTCTTTCGTAATCCGCAAGCTTAAGAATTTCTGCAGAAGGTTTTTGATAAGTAATGTTTTCCTGGGCCGTGGAAAGACCCATGAATGCCAGTAAAACGGCAGTTAATTTTAACTTCATAGTTTATACAATTTGCACGAAAATAGGAAAATTAAACCAAACTATGAGTATATGCATAACAAATTGCCCAAAACTTATCAAAGTGTCGCTAATTCTTTAGAATAGATGAGTTGAGGCCTTAAGTCAAGCCTCTAAAAAGGTTCAGGTATGCCGTCGCGAAAATGCCGTTTTAATCAAAATAAACGACTAAGAAATTCAGGCTTTGAGAGACATCCTCCCCTAAAAAGGTCAGTTAAAAAAGAAATGTAATAAAATTTTTACCAAGCAGAACTCGCTCTTTTCTTTGTAATCATTCCGTCAATGGAATACTTTCCGGGACCAAAAGCCATTAGCAAAAGATAAATGCTTAGGTAAAGAAGTCCCATTTCTTGGTCACTAAATAAATCTCCACCGTGCACCACGAAGGATATTACTGCAGTTAAAGCTATTAGAAATAAAAGTGCTCCCCTAGTGAAAAGTCCTAGTATGACAAAAATCGAACATACCACTTCTACAAAAACGCAAAGTCCTAAGGTAAACTCAGATCCTAATCCTAGAAAGTTATAGAATTCGATCGGCTCCCCAGAGGACAACTTCATAATCTTTGGAAATCCATGGGAAATCATTCCAAAGCCGATAAAGAGTCGTACCACTAGTAAAATGAAGTCATTAACACGGGGATGGGTGTGGATTGAAGTTAGAAAATTCATAGAAAGTAGTGATTTGGTAACAAAACTAAGAAAAAACCTTTAAACCGCGCAGCAAAAAAGCATTATCCTTCTAACGATAGCCGAAATTCTTGAGATCTCGCTCGTTTTTACGCCAATCTTTTTTGACTTTGACAAAAAGGTTCAAGTGAATTTTTTTATCAAAAAATTTTTCGAGATCAACCCTTGCCTGAGTCCCTACTTTTTTAATGGCTTCTCCTCTATGTCCAATGATAATCCCTTTTTGGGTTTCTCTCTCTACATAAATGATGGAATCAATGACAATAGCTCCCTCCTTTTCAATAAACTGTTCGGTAACGACTTCCACAGAGTATGGAATTTCCTTCTCGTAATTCAGAAGGATTTTCTCCCGAATGGCCTCGTTTACAAAGAAGCGCTCCGGCTTGTCCGTGTATTGCGTTTTATCGTAATAAGGCGGGCTATCAGGGAGTAATGACTTTAGTTTCGGAAGAATTAAAGCGGTGTTCACGCCTTCAATCGCAGAGATCGGAAGAATTTCTGCTTTTGGAATTTTCCCATGCCAAAAGTCGATGACAGCTTCCATTGCTTTTTGATCTGAAATATCGATCTTGTTCACAAGAATAAGGACAGGAACAGGAATTTTGTTGAGTTTGTCAATCAAAAATTCAGAAGGTTCCGTTTTGTCGGTGATGTCGACAATAAAAAGAAATACGTCTGCATCTTGAAGAGAATCCTTTACAAAATCCATCATCTTTTCTTGAAGGCCGTACTTAGGATCAAGCACTCCAGGGGTATCCGAAAAAACGATCTGCACGTCTTCTTCGTTGTAGATACCAAAAATTCGATGGCGGGTGGTTTGCGCCTTCTGCGTCACGATGGCGAGCTTTTCTCCCATCAGTGCATTCAAAAGGGTTGACTTCCCTGCATTGGGTTTCCCCACGATATTAACAAATCCAGCTTTGTGCGTATTCACAGCAATAATTTTAAGTAAGGGCAAAGTTAAGGATAAATTACCGATTTATTTTTTTCGAACGATCGGTAGAATTTCGTTCTCGCTGAGCCCATAGCGCTTTTGCTCTTGTTTTGAGAAGTTCTTAGAGTACTCAAGTACTTCCACTTCGAATCCCACGGATTCAAGACGCGTAAAGTAATCCATTCCGTACCAACGCACATGGTCGTATTGTCCAAAATGAATTTGTCTTTCTTTCGGATCGGTAATGGAAAAGTCTTCATAGGTTTGCTTTTCACTTCTTTTTAAAGGAACTTGCAAAATTCCCCAACCGCCCGGCTTTAAGACGCGATAGAGTTCGCTCATGGCCTTTCTATCTTCCACAATATGTTCAAGAACATGGTTGCAGAAAACCACATCAAATTCTTCGTTCTCAAAAGGCAATTGAAGTAAATCGGCTTTGACATCGACAATGGGTGAATACAGGTCCGCCGACACATAATGAAGGTTCTTCATTCGTTTGAAACGCTTAAAAAAAGCCTGTTCTGGCGCCATGTGAAGGACTTTCAAGGAATCCGAAAAGAACGAGGTCTCTTTCTCTAGATAAAGCCACATCTGACGGTGTCTTTCTAGACTTAAAGTTCCTGGGGCCAACGCTCCGGGTCTTGGGGTTCCATACCCATAGGGAAGAAACTTCCGGTAGGATCGTTTGTCAATGGGATCGGTAAAGTCTTTTCCCCGAAACCAAAGATAAAGCAAGGGTCTAAGTGCTAAACTCAGTCGAATTAATATCGGCCGAGGCAACGCATTTAGAAGGTATTTTGCTAGTTTCTGCATCTAGAAATCCAGCGTAAAAGGAGCTTCTTCGTCAGACTCAATTCCTAACGCTTCGTAAATAAATTTATAAGTGGACAGCAACACGGGTTTTCCCCCAATGATGCATACATCGTGTTCAAAATGAGCCGAGGGTTTGTTATCTAATGTAGTCACGGTCCATCCGTCTGAATGAAACTTCACTTTTTCAGTTCCTAGGTTAATCATAGGTTCAATAGCAAGTGCGATCCCGTCTTTTAATACTTTCCCACTCCCCTTCTTCCCATAGTTAGGGACTTGAGGATCCTCGTGCATTTTGCGGCCTAGTCCATGCCCTACCAACTCACGAACCACACCATAGCCGTGAGATTCACAATACGTTTGAATTGCATAAGAAATATCCCCTACACGCTTCCCTCTAACGCACTGCTCGATTCCTTTGTAAAGAGATTCTTTTGTAACCTTTAGGAGCTTTTTAACTTCTTCATCCACTTCTCCCACTTCAAAGGAATACGCGTGATCTCCGTAAAAGCCATTCATGTACACACCGCAATCCACAGACAAAACGTCGCCTTCCTCTAAGGGCTTATCGTTCGGAATCCCATGTACCACTTCTTCATTCGGAGAAATACAAAGGTTCTTAGGAAATCCATACTGTCCGAGGAAAGCAGGAATACCCCCGTGATCACGGATGAATTCGTCGGCAATTTTGTCTATGTAATTGGTGGTAACCCCTGGTTTTATTTCGCTGGCCACCATTCCTAGCGTTTTCGAAACCAACTGTGCACTCTCGCGCATCAGTCTTAGTTCTTCTATGCTTTTTAGTTGTATCATATTCGTTTACCAAAAAAGGCCTTTTTTCTTATCTTTTTTCATTTTTGAAAATGCGAGGACTTCTCCTCCTTCTACACGAAATTCAATCTTTTCATCGAGAATTCTGTAAATCTCACCCCAACCTGGAAATCCTCCTAGATTGCGATCGTCAATAAACAAATCTGCATCAATTTTTCGCGACGCATTCTGTTCATCAAAGACTTCCCCTTCAAAGCTTGAATTGACGCTGTAGAATTCAAGTCCTTGCTTGCGGCAAAATTCAATCGCCTCGTCGAGTTCTTTGCCGCTTCGGTAGGTCCATAGAATTAGGCGATACCCCTCACTTTGAAGTTTTTTCAAGGTGTCGAATGCAAATATTTTAGGTTTTCCGATACTAGGATAAGCATCGTCTACAATAGTACCGTCGAAATCTATCGCCAGTTTTTTATTGCTTTTCATCATGTTCAAACTATTTTCCGAGTGCAAAGGTACAAAAAAAGAGCCGGATGTTTAGGAAACTCCAGCTCTAATAGAATGTTTAGAATCGCTCTGTTAACTGCGTACCCATTTGAATTTGTACTCCTGGTCCGGAGTGGAAATTCGATCGGTTACGCGTTGAAGTCGAGAGGGCAGTTTCATTAGGTACTCCTGCGCTTTTTGAGCCGACTCATTTAAGTTGTCAAAATGCTCAATTTTCCAATCGTCAAGAAGTTGTTTAAGGATATCAATATAGTCCTGAGCCGTATACACCATGCAACGCTGCGCCGCATCCGAAAAATGAGACCAAAGCTCTCCTGCTTTCTGTCCACTTTCTCTCATCATATGGGCAGGCATGACAATTTTCTTTCTCATCATGTCTTCAAAAGCAAGCATCATTTCGGAAGGATCCATTTCAAAAATACGCGTTACAAAATGCTTGTATGCCTTGGCGTGTCTCGCTTCATCCGCTGCAATGACGGCGCACATTTTGGCTAGTTTTTTATTCCCGCTTTGCTTCGCAAAAGTTCCTACTCGTCGGTGGGAGTAATTGGTGGCTAACTCTTGAAAACTTGTATAGACAAAGTTTCGGTAAGGATCGGCTGAGGTTCCCAAATCAAATCCATCTTGAATCAGGTATTGAGTGGTAATCTCTACTTCACGCATATTTACTCTTCCACACAGATACAAGTACTTGTTAAGCAAGTCTCCGTGTCTATTTTCTTCTGCGGTCCACGATCGAACCCATTGGCTCCATCCTCCACTTTTTTCTTGTTCAACGCCATCGATTCCCATAATCCAACTTTCGTAACTGGGTAGGGCCTCCTCTGTGATACAATCTCCAATAAGAGTCACAAACAAATCGTACTCCATGTCCTGCGCAAAATGCTGCAATTCTTGGACCTCGTCTTGAAAGGAGTCACTAGTTGGATCCGGTAGAAAATCAGTAGGTTGCCATATTTTTTCTACAGGCGTTAAATAAGTATCGATAAAAGAATTGACTTCTGGACTTAAGGATCGCATGACCTCTAGTCGCACTAATTTATTATACATCGGGTTGGTTTCTGAGGTGCAAGATAGTTAAATAATTATTTTTAGCATAACACATTGATGGGAATTTAAGGCTCAATCAGAACCTCTCCCGTCATTATTTCTGGAATTTCGATTCCCATAGCTTTAAGGATCGAGGGAGCAACATCCCCAAGTTTCCCTGGTTTTAAGTTCCAAACTTGGTCTTTGTCCATGACAATTAAAGGAACCAGATTGGTTGAATGCTGTGTATTGGGCGAACCGTCCTCGTTTTTCATCACATCGCTGTTCCCATGGTCGGCCAAAATAAAGACACAATATCCATGCTCATAGGCTGCAGTGGCTACTTTTTCGATGCAGGAATCGACGGTCTCGGCGGCTTTCACTGCCGCTTCAAACACACCCGTATGACCGACCATATCGGTATTGGCAAAATTCAAACAAATGAAATCCGCACTTTCGTTGTTAATCTCAACCAAAATATTTTCGGTTATCTCGTAGGCGGACATTTCCGGTTTAAAATCGTAGGTAGGAACGTCCTTCGGACTTGGGCATAAAATTCTCCTCTCCTTAGCAAAGGGTTCTTCCCGTCCCCCAGAAAAGAAAAAAGTAACATGAGGGTATTTTTCTGTTTCCGCGACGCGAATTTGAGATTTGCCATTGTTTTCAAGAACTTCTCCCAGTGTACCTTGCAAAACTTCTTCATCAAAAACCACTTTTACGTTTTTAAACCCTTTGTCGTAATTCGTAAGCGTAACATAATACAAATTTAATGCATGCATATTGTACTCTGGAAAATCCCTTTGGCACAAGACTTCCGTGATTTCGCGTCCACGGTCCGTGCGAAAATTAAAACTAATTACCACGTCGCCTTCTTCAATTAAGGCCATCGGAAGATGACTTTCCTTTTGCATGACGATTGGCTTTAAAAACTCATCTGTGATTTCCTCGTCGTATGAATGCTGAATGGATTCAAGAGCATTGTAAGATGGTTCTCCGATTCCTTTCACCATGGCATTGTAAGCTAATTTGACTCTTTCCCATCGTTTGTCTCGGTCCATGGCATAATATCTTCCTACGACAGAGGCTAACCTTCCTCCTGTGGTTTGCATATGCGTTAAAAGCTCATCTATGAAATGCACGCCCGATTGCGGATCGCAGTCTCGTCCATCTGTAAAGGCATGGACAAAGGTACAATCTGAAAGTCCATTTTCATGAACGGCCGTTAAGAGTCCTTTTAGGTGGTTGATATGAGAGTGCACTCCCCCATTGGAAACCAGTCCAATCAAATGCACTTTTTTGTGGTTTTTCTTTGCGTACTCAAAAGCCTCTGTGATTGCATTTTCTTTTCCTAACGTGGCACTTTCCACAGCCATATTTAATTTCACCAAATTCTGGTACACCACTCGGCCGGCGCCTAGGTTCATATGCCCTACTTCTGAATTTCCCATCTGACCGATGGGAAGTCCCACAGCTAGTCCGCTTGCCTCTAAGGTGGTGTGTGGGAAATTTCTATATAAACTGTCCATAAACGGAGTGGAGGCCTGATCGATGGCAGAAACGCTAGGATCCGTTCCGAGTCCCCAACCGTCGAGTATGGCAAGTATTGCTTTTTTTGACATGATGTACTAATTTTACTTTTACAAAATTACCAAAACAATTCCCAACCTTCCTACTTTATCAGCGAAAATCGAATTGGAAGAGGCGAAATAAAGAGTTGTAGAGCGTGAAAACCTTTCGCGTTTCTTGCTCTACCTTTCCATTGAAGCATAATCTTTATTAATAGGAGGAACTTTCCAGATTAATTCCTAATTTTGACTGATGGATTTAAGAGATCAATTAAAAAATTTGTTTCCCGACCATGAGGAACAAGAATTAGAAGAACCGATCGAAGTCTTTGAGCAAAAGTCAGCTTTGGTCTGCAAATTTGAAAAGAAAGCGCGAGCAGGAAAACCGGTCACGTTAATCGAAGGATTTGAAGGCCCTCAATCGGAACTAAAAGCCTTATCCAAAACCCTAAAAACTCGCCTCGCGTTAGGTGGATCAGAAAAAGACGGCGTCATCATAATCCAAGGCGATCACCGGGAAAAGATTATGACGCTTCTTAAGGAATTAGGGTACAAGACAAAACGTGTGGGAGGATAAACCCCTCTACTTTCTCTTTTTCTAATTCGAAAATAAAAATCAATTTCAACTTATGATAAACAAACTTGCAGCCTCCGAACTGGTTTTAAACCCAGACGGAAGTGTATACCATCTCAATTTATTGCCTCAGGACATTGCCACGAAAATCATTTTAGTGGGCGATCCCGATCGAGTTCCCAAAGTATCCTCTTTTTTCGATACGATTGAACTTAAGAAAAATAAACGAGAATTCTATACCCACACAGGTACGCTTCGTGGGGAAAGAATTACAGTCATGTCTTCAGGGATTGGAACTGAGAACATCGACATCGTTCTAAACGAGCTTGATGCTTTAGTGAATATCGATTTAGAGAAAAAAGAGCTTAAGACCTCTCATACCTCATTAGAGCTTTTTCGCTTAGGAACCTGCGGATCGGTGCATCCCGATATCGAAGTTGACCAAATGCTGGTCACAAAAAACGTCGTAGGACTCGATGGACTTCTTCATTTCTACCCCGATTATGAATTTGAGAATAAATTTTCAAAAGCCTTTTTAGAAGGATTCCCATACGAACGTATTAAAGGAATGCTCTATTTTGCGGAACAGTCCAAAGAAATTGCACATTACTATAAGGATGCCCCATACCATGGAAATACAGCCACATTCCCGGGCTTCTATGCACCTCAGGGAAGACAACTGCGACTTCGAAGTGTGGATGAGAAATTCTTAGAAACTCTAAACGATCTTGGCGTTTCCAATTTTGAAATGGAAACCTCCGCCATTTATGGGCTTTCGGCCCTACTAGGTCACAAAGCCTTAACCGTGAATAACGTGGTGGCCAACCGACGACGAGGAGAATTTGTTGCGGACCATCATGCCTCGGAAAAGAGAATGATTGATTGGGTGCTAGAACGAATCATTAACTAAGCAAAATAAGGATTTCAATTTTGAAATCCTTATTTGTTTTTAAAGGAGCAGGAAATCAAATGATCGTTAACCATTCCTGTAGCCTGCATGTGAGCATAGACCACTGTCGAGCCCATAAATTTAAATCCTTTCTTTTTTAGGTCTTTGGAAAGTGCGTCTGAAATTTCCGTAGTAGCGGGTACCTCACTAAGCGTTTTTGGAAAATTCACGATGGGCTTTCCGTCCACAAAAGACCATAGGTATGAAGAAAAACTTCCATACTCTTTTTGAACCTGCATGAAGCATTTGGCATTGTGGATCGTCGCTAAAATTTTTAGACGATTTCTAACGATCCCAGCATCTTGCATCAGCTGCTCTACCTTCTGCTCCTTGTACTGAGCAATTTTTTGATAATCAAAAAAATCAAATGCCTTGCGGAAATTCTCACGCTTGGAGAGAATGGTATACCAACTTAGTCCTGCTTGAAAACTCTCTAAGGTTAGAAACTCAAAAAGCTTCTCGTCGTCTCTTACAGGTATTCCCCATTCGTTATCGTGATAATCACGGTAAAGTTGATCTTTTTCACACCAAGCACATCTCTCTTTGTTCATTTTTTGTCATTGTTGTCCGATTTTAAGCGGTCTTAAATAAGTAATTGCTCCTGATAAGCATCCTTTACACCCACAGGAATTCCATTTTTATCAATACCCATTACCCCACTTCTCAGAAATCAATAAAGCTACTACTTCTTTTTCTCGTTCGCGCATTACTATTAGTTTGAACTCAGTGTGCTAGTTTTCATTCATTTATTGTTAAGAATGGAGTTAAAACAAAATTAAGGATTATTTAGGTTAGATGAGACAAAAGATACATTCTGCACCAATTAATACTAGACGCAAGCCAAGAAAACATTAAAATATTATTGAATACTTTTTGCAATTGTAGCGTTGCTGATAATTTTGAGATTCGTATTTAAATTGGTTTTTTGTTGAACTGCTATCCAAATTCTTTTAATAATAATATCCATTTAGAAAGCAATTCAGTTGTGTGTATCCGTTGAATCAGAATTTTGTATCGCTTTGGTTTGTAAATCAGCAATGCATTTTTCTCTGATCTTCCAAATTGTATTTAAATCAAAACGAGGATGATTTATAAGCCATTTTCTTAAAAATTTTTGATGGAGCTCAATTTTATATTGATTTACTTGATCAAATTCAATTATGAATTCTTCCACTACTTTATTTTCGAAATCTGAATATTTCGAATTTGGTTTTGTGAAGTCAAAATATTGATTTTCTATTTTCAAATAGGTGTGGGCTTCTGGAATATATGCTAATTGATTTTGACATAATGTATTCTCTATTTGTGGCGCGTAATGTTTATCCATTTTAAATATTCCGACAATGAGCTTTATCTCAAAATGGTTATTTTCAACCGCTAATTTTCGTAAAGTTGAATGTTTTGTACTGCAGGTACCCGATTGATCTTTGAAAACGCATAAAACATCTTCTTTGTTTGAATTACGTTTGTATCGCATTTGTGAAATATATCGACAAGCTTCTTCAAAAGTTGAAATTCCTAGGTCTAAGAATGCTTTGGATACCTCACCTTTATTTTTTATTTCGAAATTCATTTGTCTATATATTTTAAATTTATTTAAATACGTATAGGGGTGTGTAATCTTACCTATTTCACCTCGATTTCATCTATTTAGAGACCAAATAAACCACAGTTCAAGTATAGCCCAATTTTATATTAAAGTGTTTTAATCAATTTACGTATTAATTCTCGATTGGACATACGAACTCCAAATTTTTTTGACAGGCATGACCATTTACTAAGTGCGGAATTTGTTTGCTCAGTAACCGTCCGCCAATGAGAATGATTTTTAATTATTGAGACCTCAATTTACATAATTTCCACTTCCAATCGGTTTAACATAATATTAACAATCTCAGGAATACTTCTTGCAAATCTATAACTACCAAATAACAATTAAATACATTATATTATGGACAGACAAGATTATAACAAAGCAGAAAACGCAGTGAACAAAGCAAAATGGACCGTAAACGATTATGCGGACAGAGCTAAAGATTACATTCGCGAACAGAAAGAAAGAAATGCAGAGCCTACTCAGGAAGGATGGATGGAAAGAGCAAAAGAAAATGTTTCTGATGCTTGGGAAGACACGAAAGACGCAGTAAGCAATGCTTGGGATCAAACCAAAGACTGGGCCGATAAAACATGGGAAAACACCAAGGATGCGGCAAAAGATGCAACCGACAACGCGAAAGATGCAACGGAGGATGCAAAAGCTGAATTTAATAAGAGAACGAACTAAGTCTCTATTTCATTAAATACCTTTATAGGTATCCTTGGATTGAATGGGGAACTTCACTACTGTGAAGTTCCCCATTTTGTAATAAAATACTTTAAACCAATTTATTAACCAATCGTTTGCTTTTAAATCTAGTCAAATACAAATTCTTTACTATACCTTAATGAGAACCGGTAACTCAAAATTTGGTTGATTATTGCTCTAATTTAATTTCGAAATAACAAACATCAGCATTTTCATAATGGGATGGTAAATTTGAAAAAACTTCTAGCTTTTTAATACCCAAGAAATCAAATCCACAGTTTTGATAGTGCTGTATCAACTTGTGGTTTTCCCCACAAGTGTCCATCCGGATAAATTTCTTATCTGTTGCAAATTCTTTAGCCCAATCCACGATAATTTTCACATAATTGTTGCCTCTAAAATTCGGGTTCGTGGCTATTCTATGAATGTAAAGTGAAGATACTCCATCGTCCTGTTTCCAAATTTCTGGATCGCTGTATGTGATTGCCCAAACACAGGCAATCTCATCATCAATCATTAACTTGAATTGTCTGTTCTCTGCAATTTCGTCTTCTATTAATTTTCTATCAAATTCTGGCCATTGGTTTTCGGGAAACCTTTCTTTTTGAAATTCGGTGGCCAATTTATAAAGTCTAAAAATTTCAGATATATCTTTTTCGGTACTATTTGCAATATTCATTATTTATAATTTGATTGATCGCATTATTCTATTATCCTAGTCATCTAGCGTCAGTTCTTCCATCGCGAAGCTAAAGTGCTCCAAGTTTGTCGATAAATTCCTGGATTTTCTCCTCAGGCGTGGCCCAAGAGGTAATCAAACGAATGGCATATCTATCCTCAGATATTTTCTTCCAATGATAAAATTCATAATCTTGTTCTAGTTTCTCTATCTCATTTATTTTCAGAATAGGAAACAGTTGATTTGTATAGGTATCACTTAAAAAAGTATAGCCTTTCGACGTAAATGCTTTTTTGAGTGTCATGGCCATTTGGTTGGAGTGAGAAGCAAGTTCAAAAAAGAGCCCGTCTTTAAAGAGTTCAAGAAATTGAACGCCCAAAGCCCGACCTTTCGCGAGCAAAGCTCCTCTTTGCTTTAGAATAAAACCAAAGTTTTTCTGAATCTCTGGGTTTACAAGGACAATGGCCTCTCCCATCAAAGCTCCATTTTTTGTACCTCCAATATAGAAAGCATCACAGAGGCTAGCGAGGTCGCTAAACTCCAAATCATTCGGTTCTGCCGTTAAAGCCTGACCAAGCCTTGCGCCGTCCATAAAGAGATAGAGATTCTTCTTTTGACAGAATTCGTAAAGCGCGGTCAATTCCTTTTTTGAATAGAGAGTACCCAGTTCTGTCGAATTGGAAATGTACACCAATTTAGGTTGGACTTGATGTGGCAAGTTGGTATGCATTTCTAGCAATTCTTCAATCGCTTGACAGGAAATTTTCCCTTCCGGACTTTCTATGCCATGAACTTTATGTCCGGAGGCTTCTATTGCACCCGCTTCATTTGTGAATATATGTCCCGTTTGTGCACTGATGACACTTTCATAGGGACGAAGTGCCGCTGCAATCACAAGTAAATTCGCCTGAGTTCCGCCCGAGGTAAAATAAATCTCAGCAGACTCCCTCTTTAACTTGTCTTTAATAATTTGTTTCGCCTCAGTGCTGTACTGATCGAGTCCGTATCCGGGTTCTTGGGTAAGGTTGGTCTCCAGTAATTTTTGTAGTATTCTTGGATGGACCCCTTCGGAATAATCGTTTTTGAAGGAATACTTCATTTGTTTTGCATTATTTACAGGGTGCGAGCCTCTCGCGAATGTAAAAGTAACAATAACTTTGTCATTTAGAAAATTAAATGTTCTTATCTTTGTTCGAATTGAATCAAAAAACTATGAAAAAATTCTCGGACCGTCTTGAGCGCTTGAGCTATTCTCAAACCTTTGTGATGTCAAATAAAGCGCGCGAAATGAAAGCAAGCGGCATCGATGTTATCAGTCTTACCCTTGGAGAACCTGATTTTGATGTTCCTCAAAACATAAAAAAAGCGGCCCAAGAGGCCATTGATCAAAACTTCTCCCACTACTCTCCTGTTCCCGGATTTCTAGATCTAAGAGAAGCGATTTGTGAAAAACTTAAAAGGGACAACGAGCTTGATTTTAAACCAAGCCAAATTTGCGTATCCAACGGGGCCAAGCAGGCTATTGTCAATGTATTGGGAGCCCTATTAAACGACGGGGATGAGGTTATCCTTCCCGTTCCCTACTGGGTAAGTTACGATGAGATGGTTAAGTTAATGGGCGGGAAATCCGTTTTTATTAAAACCTCTTATGTGAATGATTTTAAAATGACGGCAGAGCAGCTAGAAGAGGCCATCACACCGAACACAAAAGTACTGCTCTACAGTTCCCCATGCAATCCTTCAGGAAGTTACTATACGTATGATGAGCTTAAAGCTTTAGCGAAAGTAATTGAAAAGCACCCTCATTTGGTGGTCATTTCCGATGAAATTTATGAATACATCAATTACGAAACCACACACAAATCCATTGCCGTGTTCCCCGAAATTAAGGACCAAGTGGTCGTGATCAATGGAATGTCAAAGGGATACGCCATGACGGGCTGGAGACTTGGATACTCGGCTGCACCGCAATGGCTTGCTGGCGCACTTGATAAAATCCAAGGGCAAATGACAAGCGGAGCGAACACGGTAGCACAAAGAGCGGCAATTACAGCGCTAAAAACGAATCCCAAAGAGTATCACTATATGATTGAGGCCTTTAAATCTCGTCGAGATTTGGTCTACGATCGAATGAAATCCATACCTGGCTTTAAAGTATTGCTGCCTAAATCCGCATTTTACTTTTATCCAGATATTTCTTTTTATCTCGGCAAAACTCTTAATGGAACCCAAATTAACGATGCGGACGATTTTGCCATGTTCCTTCTTGAAAATGCGCATGTAGGATGCGTGGGAGGAGTCTCTTTTGGTAGCCCGGAATGTGTGCGATTTTCCTATGCGGCCTCCGAAAATGATCTCAAAAAGGCCATGGATCGAATTTCTACCACTTTAGAAAATGCAGAAATACGCTAACAAAATAAAGCGGCTTCCTTTTGGGAAGCCGCCTTACTAGATTTTAATCTAATGTTGGTTGTTCTTATTTTTTCTTTTGTCGTTTGATTTCTTATAATAGGAATTGTTTTTCTTATAATTTCCTTTCTTGTAAGAATTCTTCTTCTGACCGTAGTACACGGATTGTCTCTTCTTTACTTGACCTGGCGCATAATCTTTTGCGTTACCTCCGTATATTTTCTTGGCTTGTCCTGGTGGAAGTCTTCTCGCGTTATAAGACTGAGCACGACGTATAATTCCCGGACGCCCGTATACGTTTCCACGTTCGATTACGCGTCCATCGCGGTATATGTTTCCATTCCGGTCTCTATAAACATCCCCTTGTCTATAAACCGTTCCTTCAGGAGTTCTATACACTCCTCCATTTCCGTAGGTACCAGAAGGATATCGGTTGCCTCCATAATAAGGATCCATTGCACCACAAGAAGCCACACTTACAGCAAGTGCACCGCCTAAAACTATTTTCAGTATTGTATTCATTTTGTTATTTGTTTAGCATTAACAATATTTAAATCTCAATCATTGTGCCAAACCCGAAATAGATAGACAAAAGCGTTATAATAAAACCGTACTTCTACGCTCTAGAAGGGAAACATCCCTCCATGTTTCCTCTAATTTCGCAATCTTTCTTCTTGTACCCACAAGTCTAAAACCTGCTTTTTGGTGCATTCGGATGGAGGCCTCGTTCTCAGGAAATATGCTCGACTGCAGGGTCCAGAATTGATGCTCTTCACTTGCCAGCGCCAATTGACGAAGTAGGATTGTTCCTAAGCCTTTGCCTTGAAACAAAGAATCTACATAGACACTCACTTCTGCCACGCCACTATAACAGGCGCGGGTACTAATGGGTTTGAGCGCAGCCCAACCAATGATCTTGCCCTCATCCCCTTGCAAAACAAGTCTTGCAACTCGATGGTAACTCATATCCCAACTCTCCCAGGAAGGAGCCTGCGTTTCAAAGCTTGCCAGATGGGTATCAAGGCCCTGTTGAAAAATCTCAAGGATTCTTTGCCCGTCACTGGGCTGCATTTCGCGTATGGTAAAATTCATGTACTTTTTCTTTTGAACGTGTTAAAGTCCTTGATGGACTCTAACGAAAATAGAAAAAAATCCACACTTTGCGGTATGGATTTTTTATTTCTTTTAATTAGCGTCTGTATGTAATTTGCCTATCGGTTTGCAATCAAAACTTGCACAGGCATACGAAATACAGTAAGATTGGGATCTGATTTTAAATCTTCCATTTTTACTTTATAGTGTAATTGTGAAAGCACGGTTTCCAATTCTTTTTTCACAAATTTGCAATCGCTTTTCGCATTAACATGGGTGATTTTTCCTTGCTCAGACAATACAAATGAAAGTTCTGAATTAACCAATCCTTGCTGCATCTCAGGGTTTGTAAAATCAAAATGCGTTACAATTAGGTTTCGAAGTTGATTAAATCCATCGTTATTGGATAATTCCACGGTCGCGATTTCGTTATTTGATTTTTCTGTTTGGGCATTAGCCACTGAGAACAGTGCACTTAACGCAAAAACACCAAAGGATAAAACCTTGATTTTAAGACTATTGTATTTTTTCATTGTGTTGTATTTTTTATTTGTTAACATTGCGTTCACATTAGCGTAATACAAATGTAACAAATAAATACAAACAACTGTCAAACAATTAGTTAAAAATTACAAAAAAATCAACAATTCAATGCTAATCGATTCCAGCACTCCAAATCCCTTAAATAAATTCTTTTTGTGCACTTAAAGCTCCTCTTTCAAGAAGCGACCCGTAACCGATTTTTTGTTCTTCACAATTTCTTCCGGCGTACCTTTGGCCACAATGGTTCCACCACGCTTGCCTCCCTCTGGCCCAACATCAATAATGTAATCAGCTAATTTGATTACGTCCATATTGTGTTCAATGATAATAAAGGAATTGCCCAAATCCACAAGCCTTGCGACGGTATCCATCAAAATGCGAATATCTTCGAAATGAAGTCCGGTTGTGGGTTCATCTAAAATATAAAGGGTGCTTCCGGTTTGTTTTTTGGAAAGTTCGGTTGCTAATTTAATTCGTTGGGCTTCACCTCCTGAAAGAGTGGTAGACTGCTGTCCTAAGGTAATGTAGCCAAGTCCCACATCATGCAAAGTCTTGACTCTGCTGTAGATCTTAGGAATGGGCTGAAAGAACTCAACAGCCTCATCAATAGTCATTTCAAGAACATCGGAGATGGACTTACCTTTGTAACGTACCTCGAGAGTTTCCCGGTTAAAGCGTTTACCATTGCAGGTTTCACAGTGCACATACACATCGGGGAGAAAGTTCATTTCAATCACTTTAAGTCCTCCCCCTTGGCACGTTTCACAGCGTCCTCCCTTGACGTTAAAGGAGAATCTTCCCGGCTTATAGCCTCGAATTTTACTCTCTGGCAATTCTGAGAACAGCGTACGAATGTCTGAAAACATTCCAGTATACGTGGCGGGATTGCTTCGTGGGGTTCGTCCAATTGGAGTTTGATCCACATCGACAATTTTATCAATATGCTCAATGCCTGTAAACTTCTTATAAGGCAGAGGCTCTTGAAGGCTTCGATAGAAATGCTTATTTAAAATAGGATAGAGAGTTCCGTTGATAAGGGAAGATTTTCCACTTCCTGAAATCCCCGTGACCACCACAAGTTGTCCTAAAGGGATGTCTACATTTACATTTTTCAGATTGTTTCCACTCGCTCCCTTGAGACTTAAGGTCTTCCCATTGCCTTTTCTTCGCTCAGTGGGAACCTCAATTTTGCGCTTTCCACTTAGATAATCAGAGGTGATTGTATGGGCAGAGGTTAGATCCTTCGGATCTCCCTGCCATAGCACTTCGCCACCGTGCTTCCCTGCTCGAGGTCCAATATCAAGCACGTGATCCGCCTCTAGAATCATGTCCTTATCATGTTCTACCACCAAAACCGAGTTTCCTAAATCCCGCAAGTTTTTAAGTGAGGCGATAAGTCTTTCGTTGTCCCTTTGGTGAAGCCCAATACTAGGTTCGTCCAATATATACAAGACATTGACAAGCTGAGAGCCAATTTGAGTTGCGAGTCGAATCCTCTGGCTTTCTCCACCGGAGAGGGTTCGAGAACTTCTATTAAGGCTTAAATAATCAAGTCCTACATCCAGTAGAAATTGCAAACGAGTTTTGATTTCTTTTAAGATTTCGGATGCAATGAGTGTATGGGTTTTAGAAAACTTCCCGTCCAGTTGGCTCAGCCACTCTTTGAGTTCGGCCAGCGGCATTGCACTCACTTGCGCGATATTTAACTCATCAATTTTAAAGCTTAAACTTTCCGTTTGCAGACGAGCACCGTGGCAGCTTGGACACACATCTTCTGTCGTAAAATGCCTTTCTAATAGGACTGCGTCATAATTTTCTTTGTTTGCAATGAGATCCTCCATGTAAGGAATTAACCCCTCAAAATTAACTTTTATCTTCTTCGAGATCCCAGCGTATTTTAGATCTTTATTGAATTCTTTATGGAGTCCATTGTAAAGGTAGTCCAATGCCTCAGCGGAGATTTCCGAAAAAGGTGTATTTAGGTCTTGTCCAAAAATCTCAAGAATCGATTTTATTTGGCCCATTAGCCATTTGTTGTTTTTGATATCCTCTAGTGGGCGAAGGGCACCTCGGCTAATGGATAATTTCGGATTCTCAACAAAATATTCTTTGTTTATTTTCTTCACACTCCCAAGTCCCTTGCAAACAGGACAACTCCCTTTTGGGGAATTGAAGGAAAATGTATTGGGTTCTGGAAGCGCTAAGGAAAGACCTGAATCGTCATCCATTAATTTCTTCGAGAAATAATGAATTTCCGTTTCGTGGAGTTTTTGAATACCGATCACTCCCTCTCCCATTTCCATAGCGGTTCTTAGCGAACTTTCCATTCGGCTTTCCGTCGCATTCTCCCCGATAATCCATCGGTCTACAACAATGTCTATATCATGCGTTTTGTAGCGATCTAATTTTAGATCGTACTCGATGTCCTGCAACTCGCCATCAATCCTAGCTTGTCCATATCCTTTCTTCGCCATTTGTACGAACAACTCATGGTAATGCCCTTTTCGGGAGCGAATTACAGGAGCCAATAGAAGTACTTTCTCTCCTTGGTAATTAGACTTGATCACCTCTAAAATTTGCTCTTCTGTATAGCTTACCAGCTTTTTGCCCGAACTTTGGGAATAAGCCTCAGAGACGCGAGCGAAAAGAAGGCGAAGGAAATCGTATAATTCGGTAACCGTTCCTACGGTGGATCTTGGGTTTTTGTTAGTGGTTTTTTGTTCAATGGCAATGACGGGAGAGAGCCCTTCAATTTTATCTACGTCAGGACGTTCTAATCCTCCTAGAAACTGCCTTGCATACGCAGAAAAAGTTTCAATGTATCGTCTTTGACCTTCCGCAAAAATGGTATCAAAAGCGAGAGAGGATTTTCCACTACCTGAGAGTCCTGTAATTACGACCAATTGATTGCGCGGAATGCGCACATCAATATTCTTTAAGTTATGCTCTCGTGCGCCGTATATTTCTATATATTCGATTTCTTCGTTCATTATTTTAGGACTTTGACTATCAGAATCAAAATCGTACAAAATTACGAAATTTAACGCGATAAGCCGTCATAGAGAATGGAAAACCCACACGTGTTTACCCTTGGGTTTTCGGAATGTCGCCTGGTCAAATCGCAATCCAACACGGTCTTAGAGCTCCCTTTTCCACTCATTTAGAAGGGCGAAAGAAAAAGAAAAGCAAAAGGTGTGTAACCTTTTGGTCATCTTGAACGTATATATAAGTAGAGCCCTATAAATACCGGGCAAAAGTTTACATGAGACAGTTAAAAATTACAAAGCAGGTTACCAACCGTGAGACGGCGTCCTTAGACAAGTATCTTCAGGAGATTGGTAAAGTGGAACTAATTACGGCAGACGAAGAAGTTGAACTTGCACAGAAGA
Organism: Chryseobacterium sp. A321; assembly: GCF_054489265.1. Lineage (NCBI taxonomy): Bacteria > Pseudomonadati > Bacteroidota > Flavobacteriia > Flavobacteriales > Weeksellaceae > Chryseobacterium > Chryseobacterium sp. A321. The sequence continues at coordinate 1,925,717 of NZ_JBTMWZ010000001.1, forward strand.
TTCGTGCAGGAGACCGCATAGCCCTTGAAAAACTAATTAAAGCAAATTTACGTTTTGTGGTTTCCGTTTCGAAACAATACCAGAACCAAGGACTTTCCCTCCCCGATTTAATCAACGAAGGAAACTTAGGATTAATGAAAGCGGCCAAACGGTACGACGAAACAAGAGGATTTAAATTCATTTCTTACGCCGTATGGTGGATTCGTCAAAGTATTTTACAAGCGTTAGCAGAGCAATCTAGAATTGTGAGATTGCCTTTAAATAAAATTGGGTCCATCAACAAAATCAACAAAGCCTACGCACATCTAGAACAAGAGAACGAAAGACCTCCTTCCCCAGAAGAGTTGGCAGAAGTTCTCGACATGAGCGAGGATGACATTAAAGAATCCATGAAAAACAGTGGACGTCACCTCTCTATGGATGCGCCTTTGGTGGAAGGGGAAGACAGTAACCTGTACGATGTACTTCGTTCCGGTGAATCTCCAAGTCCAGACAAAGATTTGATGCTAGAATCTCTTCAAATTGAAATTGAAAGAGCCCTTCAGACGCTAACGCCAAGAGAGGCCGATCTAGTAAGACTTTACTTTGGACTTAACGGTAAGCATCCTATGACCTTAGAGGAAATCGGAGAAACCTTTGACCTTACAAGAGAAAGAGTACGTCAGATCAAAGAGAAAGCGATCAAACGTCTTAAGCACAATACAAGAAGTAAAATCCTTAAATCCTATTTAGGGAAATAGGACTCTATCCTTTTTGAATAAACCCTTCTAAGAAAGGGTTTGAACCTAATAACAAAGCCACTCGATGAGTGGCTTTGTTTTGTTTGGGCACTTATTTTTCTTTGCTTACGAGTTCTTTTCGAACTCGGCTTAAACTCTCTGGAGTGATTCCTAGGTAAGAAGCTACCATCCACTGGGGGGCTCGTTGCATTAAATTAGGATACATCTTAAGGAAATTCAAATACCGCTGCGAAGCCGTGTCTGACAATAGAGAATTGATTCGGTTTTGAAGGGAACGAATATGCTTTTGCAGAAGAAGATCATTGTTGACAATGGTCCCTGGAAACTGCATGCTTAGGTTTGAGAAAAAGTCTGAACTTAAAAAAAGAATCTCACTGTCTTCAACCGCCTCAATGTAATAGTTGGATTTTTCATTAAAATAGAGGGAACTGCGGTCACTCATTAGCCATTTTTCAGGCGCAAATTGGATAATGTGTTCTTTGCCATTGGGGTCAATCGAATACATTCGAAGAAGTCCCTTTTCTACAAAATAGGTACTCTGGCAAATTTCCCCAGCCCTTAAAAGAAACTCTCCCTTCTTTATGTGCTGAAGGGTATAATAGGCACCGCAAATACCGATGGCTTCCATGGGTATCTCTAAAACATCAGAAAGATAGTGTTCAATATTTTCCATCGTCTAAAACTAGACCAAAGATAATGAAATTGCTTGGTGTGAACTATTTTCTGTGCACACTCCGTTCTCAATTACGAGGAGCTGTGGGCTTTGATGAATAATTTTTAGGTCACTTGCAATTTGGTTGGAAAGCTGTCGGTATTGAAGTAAGTCTAGATAATAGAAATCCAGTTCCTTGTCCTGTTCTTCCATCTCGCGTTGAAAATTTTTTAAAACCATTTTACTTACGTGGCACGCCGTTGAGTGTTTAAACACCACTACTTTCTTCTGCTTCGAAGCCTCTAGCACAGCCTTCCAGTCGGCTTCGTTTCTCAAGGCGATCCATCGTGCATCCAGTTCAAAAGAAGGGTTTGAACCCGAGCTAAACAAATTAAAAAGACTCATATCCCAAACTATTTTTTTTATTAGTTAAACAGCGACAGTCCCTCACAACCCATTTGATATTTATATTATCTACTTATGGCTAACCGCTATTTCTATGGAAGCAAGAATCAAGTAAATATCAATAATAGAGCAATTGAATTCGCCGATTTCCTTTTATTGCAAATTCGTTGCCACTCAGTCCGACAGAATGTATTATTTTTCTCTTGGACTGATTTTCTTTGAAATTTAGCGATTTAAAAGAAAGCCAATTGATTGTTGCAACCTAATTGGCACCTTTGAAAAATAGTGGATTCAAAAGCCAAATAAATTACCAGCCTTCTTTGTCTTTGAGAGCGTGCAACTGCGCTAAATGATGCTCACAATGCCATGCATAGTAAGCAAGACTTTCTCTAAGTGTGAAAGAACGATCGTATTCCGAGTGGTAGAATGTACGTTTCAGTTCCTTGTTGGTCAGAGCTTTAATTTCAAAAACCCAGCGTTTGTGAAGTCCTTTAAGAATAAGCATCGAGGGCTTGATATCGATCGAAAAACTATCTTGCAATTCTGCCCATGCGCTTTCTTTGTACGTTTTAATCGTGGGATTGTCTTCCGTAAGGGCTAATTTAAAGCGCAAATAGCTATTCATATGACTATCGGCCAAATGATTAATCAATTGGCGTGCTGTCCACCCTCCTTCACGGTAGGGCGTATCGAGCTGCTCCGTGGTCCACCCCTCGACCAGATTTTTCAATTTCGGATAAAAATCTTTTAGTGTGCGTAGGTGTTTGTCTACGTCTACGTCCGTGATCTTTTCACTTTGTTTGTATTCTCCTATCGGATATCGAATGTCCATTTTATCTTTCATAAATTTGTACAAGCGACAATTTGTCTTGTCTTTTGCATTCGGTCGCTTATTTGTGTAAAGTTAGTTTAGATTCTGCTAAACGAATTACACGATTAGATTAAATATTTATAAATAAATAAGGGTGTACCCTTTACCGAAGCCTTACAGAGGTAAAAAATAAGAATATGAAAAAAGCCTTACTCGTCGTAGATGTTCAAAATGATTTTTGCCAAGACGGATCGTTAGCCGTCCCCAAAAGCAATGAAATTATTCCTTATATCAATCTTCTAATGGAAGAAAACCAGTACGACCAAATTGTATTTTCACAAGATTGGCATCCTGCGAATCACAAAAGCTTTGCTTCCAACAATGGAAAACAAGTGGGGAACACGATCACTCTTAATGGCACTACTCAGTTCATGTGGCCAGATCATTGTGTTCAAAACACCAAGGGAGCTGAATTCCATCCGGAATTAGACCTATCTAAAGCCACTCACATTATACAGAAAGGGAAAAACCCAGAGATTGATAGCTATAGTGCATTTCAAGACAACAATCACTTTGCAAAAACAGGACTTGATGACTATCTCAAATACCATGAAATTCAACTCGTGGAAATCGTAGGCCTGGCTCTAGATTACTGCGTCAAATTCACTGCGATCGATGCCTTTGATTTAGGGTATCTCACTTGTCTACATTTTAATGGAACACGAGCAGTCAATGTAAAACCGGACAATGGACGCGATACCATCTATGAACTTTTAGAAAAGGGAGTTACTATATTGGGGTAAAAAATCTATTTACGAAACAAAAAATGCAGCCCGAGGGTTGCATTTTTTTATTTTCAAAAAGATAGGTTTTTGCCTAGAGCATTTTCAAATTGTTCACCTCTTGTTCCGTTAGAATTCTCCAATGTCCTCTTTTGATATTCTTTTTGGTTAGCCCTGAAAACATTACGCGGTCTAGGGTTTCCACTTCGTATCCTAATTTCTGGAAAATACGACGAATCACGCGATTCCATCCAATGTGAATTTCGATTCCAATCTCATTCTTTGGTTTCCCTTCAATAAAGGAAATGCTATCTACTTCTGCAATACCTTCGTCTAGACGAACTCCTTCAGAAATAATTCTTAAATCGTCCGTAGAAAGTTTACGATCCAAAGTCACGTGGTAGATCTTCTTCACATTAAAAGAAGGGTGAGTCAACTTTTTAGTTAAGTGACCGTCATTGGTTAATAGAATGACCCCCATTGTAGTACGATCTAACCGTCCTACAGGAAAAAGTCGGTAGGGAGAGGCGTTTGCCACTAAATCCATTACGGTTTTACGAGCCTTTTCATCCTTCGTGGTTGAGATATATCCTTTTGGTTTGTTTAAAAGTACATAAACAGGTTTTTCCGGCGTAATGTTCTGACCGTCAAAAACCACTCGGTCCGTTTTCTCGACTTGGTATCCCATCTCCGTTACCACTTTCCCATTCACTTCTACAAGCCCTTGGGTAATGAGTTCGTCCGCTTCTCTTCTAGAACAAATTCCAGAGTTTGCGATGTATTTATTTAAACGGATGGTATCTTTGTGAAGGTCTTTTTCGATTTTCTTTAAACGACGTTGTTGCACAAAATTACGTCCTCTATCCTCTCCTTTGTCGTCTCCTCTAGAAAACGGCTTCCTTGGATATTTCAAATCTCCTTTCGAATATTTATCTCTAGCATCAAACGGCCTTGATCCTCCTCTTTTGGGACGTGCTGAATTAAAGGACTTTGCCTCACCTTTTGTGAAAAGTCTAGGTTCTCTAGAAGTCTGTGGCTCCTTAGGCTCTTTCGCCTCTCTTGAGAAATTGGACTCTCTCGGTTCTTGCGTGCGAGGGCGCCGATCCCCTGAAGGGCTTGGTTTGGAGGGTCTTGGTTTTCTAGGTCTATCCGATTGATTTCGATCTTGGCGCATTTAACTTATATTTTTGCAAAGATAGTGATTTTGAAAATGGCTTTTCAAGATATTTACAATCTGGACAAGAGTCTCTTCTTTGGAATCAAATCTCTACTGCTACTTAGGACTTTATCAAAATAAAAGAGACTGCGTAAAATTTACGCAGTCCTCTATTTGTATAAAAAGATTCAAGTAAATTCTTATCCCTTGAAAGCTTTAATTTTCTCTGTGAGTTTAGGAATAATATCAAAAGCATTGCCTACGACTCCATAATCAGCAGATTTGAAAAACGGTGCTTCTGCATCGTTATTCACCACTACGATGGTTTTCGAAGAGTTTACCCCGGCCAAATGCTGAATCGCACCGGAAATTCCTACTGCGATATACAAATTGGGAGCAATCGCTTTCCCTGTTTGCCCTACGTGTTCACTGTGAGGTCTCCAACCTATATCGGATACAGGTTTTGAACAGGCCGTAGCGGCACCTAGTACTTCTGCAAGCTCTTCAATCATGCCCCAATTTTCAGGTCCTTTCATTCCTCGACCGGCAGAAACCACAATTTCGGCTTCTTTTAAATCTAGCTTTCCAGAAGACTGCTCATGAGAGATCACTTTGGTATCTTCGTTTTGTACACTTAATGCTTTTTCTGTGGTTGAACCTTGCACTGGATTTTCTTTCACTCCATAGGAGTTCTGAGATACGGTTACAATCACCTTATTACTCGTCGCAACCGCGTTCATAATTCCTTTCCCTGAAAACGCTTTACGCTTTACAGTGAAGGGAGAAACACTTGAAGGCGCTTCCATTGCATTGGTAATCAAACTATATTCCTTCGCTACAGATAGCATGGGAGCCACCGAGGAGGCATCCGTCGTGTGAGGGAATACAATTACGGAACCGTCTAGTACTTCCCCAATTGCTTTTGCAACTGCTTTTGCACTAAAATTCTTTAGTCCTTCGTCTTTAATTTCAATGACTTCCGAGGCACCGTAACGGTATAACACATCAGAAGAATCACTCGGGTTAATGGAGATTGCAGTGACACTCTCACCCGATAGGTCTGCAATTGCTTTCCCATAGGAGACGGCCTCAAAAGCTGCTTTTTTATAAACTCCGTTTATTGTTTCTGCGTAGACAAATACTGCCATTTTATTTATTTTTTCTTCGTTAATACTTAGATTAGATTACTTTCGCTTCTTCATGCAAAAGTCTTACTAACTCGTCAAGATTGTCTGGCGAAACCAATTTCACAGCCGCACGAGGCGCTACTCTTTCAAAGGTTTCCGCTTTTACGCGAACGTCTTGTTGCTGGGGTTCTACCACCTCTAAAGGCTTGCTTCTTGCTCCCATAATTCCACGAATATTTGGTATAATCACCTCTTTTTCGTCTACGAGTCCTTTCTGTCCTGCAATAACCGCAGGAAGTTTAACTGAAATGGTTTCTTTTCCCCCTTCAATTTCACGAACGGCTTTAAGCTGCGCTTCTTCTACTTCTAATCCGACGCATGCATTCACAAAAGGAGAATCTAAAAGCTCGGCAAGCATTCCGGGAACGGAGCCTCCATTGTAATCAATAGATTCCTTTCCACACAAAATAAGGTCGTATGAACCTGCCCCCGCCACTTGCGCAAGAGCCTTCGCCGTTGAAAAACTATCTTGAGGATCCAAATTCACGCGTACTGCTTGGTTTGCACCTGTCGCAAGTGCTTTGCGAATAATGGGTTCATTTTCTGCCGGACCCACGTTGACTACGGTGACCTCAGCTCCTGCACTGGTTTGAAGTTGAATGGCTCTACTTAGCGCAAATTCATCTAGAGGGTTAATCACCCACTGAATCCCATTCTTATCAAGAGACTCTCCTCCCGCAGTGAAATTAATTTTCGAAGTAGTATCGGGAACACTACTGATACAGACTAATATTTTCATGTATTTATATGTATTTTAATTGTTGCTAAAATAATAAAAAAAGTCTTATGCATGCATAACAAATTAAAGTTTTACTATTCAGTGCATTACGTTCAAATTTGTTTATTTTAAATCCGGTCGACTTGGCCGAATCTCGATCTTGCTTGGAAGCGCTCTTCGATTCATCTTCAGGATACTTTCAATCAGTTCTCCAAGGTCTTCCGGTTGAATCTTCCAATGGTCTTTCATCGAGGGATCGTTTCCATTAAAATGGGAGGATACGGTTCCGGGCATAATCGTGCAAACACTAATGCCGTATTTCCGTAGATCGAGCATCGCGGCCTGAGTGAATCCCACCACACCAAATTTACTTGCATTGTAGGCTGAACCGTTCTCAAAGAAATTGGTTCCTGCTAGAGAAGAAATACTAATGTAATAGCCTTTGCTTTCTTTCAAGGCTTCTACCGTAGCTTTCAAGGTATAAAACGCACCGGTCAAATTGGTGTCAATCATTTGATTCCATTCCTCGGGGGAAAGTTCATCTACCGGTTTGAAGATTCCGACGCCCGCATTGGCAATGACCACATCAATCCGGCCAAATTTATCTAGAATTGCTTTGACAGCGAGTTCTTCTTTTTCAAAATCCCGAACATCCGAAACCACGCCGATTACGTCCATCGAAATACGACTTAGTTCTAGTGCTATTTTTTGGACGTCCTTTTCATTTCGACCGCTAATGGCCACTTTGTATCCACTTTTAAGCAGAAGCTGCGCCACTCCGTAACCAATTCCTTTGGTGGCTCCGGTAATGTATATCACTTTATTTTCCATGTCCTAAAAATACGAAAAACGCCCCAAAGTAGGGGCGTTTTCCAAGAAATTAATTAAACTTTAACCTTTCGCATAATTTTCAAAGAACAAAGGAATACTCTCAATACCTTTGTAAAAATTAAACAGTCCGTAGTGTTCGTTTGGCGAGTGAATCGCATCGGAATCAAGTCCAAATCCCATAAGAACAGACTTCGCTTCAAGCACTTGTTCAAACATAGCGGTAATCGGGATACTACCTCCGCTTCGGTAAGGAAGAACTTCCTTGCCAAAGGCAGTTTCCATGGCCTGTTTCGCGGCTAAATATTCTTTGGTATCGCTAGGCAGTACATAAGGCATTCCTCCATGATGTGGAGTAACTTTCACCTTTACATTGTCGGGTGCGATTTTATTGAAATACGCAGTGAATTTTTCAGTGATTTCGTCTGGAGTTTGGTACGGAACCAAACGCATCGAAATTTTAGCAAACGCTTTGGATGGGATCACGGTTTTGGCACCCTCGCCTGTGTACCCACCCCAAATGCCATTGCAATCGAGAGTGGGACGAATGGAGGTACGCTCAAGAGTCGTGAATCCTTTTTCTCCTTCCACTCCAGAAAGGCCAATGCTTTGCATGAACTCTTTTGGATTGTCTTTAAGACGATTCATTTCGGCGCGCTCATCGCTGCTTACTTCTAAAACGTTGTCGTAGAATCCGTCAATTTTAATTCTTCCGTCCTGATCAATTAATTCCCCAATCATACGAGAAAGGACATGAATAGGATTTGGAACTGCGCCTCCATAAAGTCCAGAGTGAAGATCTCGGTTGGGTCCCTCCACTTCTACCTCGACATAACTTAGGCCTCTTAATCCTGTGGTCACGGTAGGCTGTTCTCTAGAATAAATATGCGTGTCTGAAATCAGGATGCAGTCGCAAGAAAGTTTATCCGTGTTTTGCTTCACAAATCCTTCTAAACTTTTGCTTCCTACTTCCTCCTCTCCTTCAATAATAAATTTCACATTGCAAGGCAAAGAATCGGTCTTAATCATGGCTTCAAATGCTTTCACATGCATGAAAAATTGCCCTTTGTCATCCGCAGAACCTCTAGCGAACACAGCTCCTTCTGGGTGAAGTTCCGTTTTTTCAATATAAGGTTCGAAAGGGGGTTTTTTCCATAGATCGAGGGGATCTGGCGGTTGCACATCGTAATGCCCATAAACCAATACGGTCGGCAAAGAAGGATCGAGGATTTTTTCCCCGTACACAATGGGATACCCCTCGGTATCGCAAACTTCTACTTGGTCGGCCCCGGCATCTTTTAGGAATTGTGCTACTTTTTCCGCACAATCTAAAACATCTTGGTTGTACGCTGGATCTGCACTAATGGACGCTATTTTCAAGAGTTCGAATAATTCGTCAAGAAAACGCGCTTTGTTTTGCTCAATGTAATTTAAGGTTTGCTGCATTATCAAATATTTACGTAATGTGTAAAAATAGCAAAAATGCCTTGCGGGGGCAAGACATTTCGCGAATATTTATGAGTTTAAACCCCTAACCTGGAAACGAAATCCTTAGGGACTGCTCTTTAAAAGTAAGGAATCTCCTTAGTGTGTAGTAGCCTGAGGTTCTACCTTGGTTGAATCTGCATTCATTGCAGGGGCACTTAAGGTATCTACAGCGATAACCGCAGGTTCCTGTTTCGCTTTACGAGATTCCTCAGAATCGTAACGCTCTACTCCATCCTCCATGGCTAATACTCCTTGATTACCGCCTGCAGCAATTTTTTTACAACTTACTAAAAAGGCACATACGGCCACAGCAAATACTAGTTTTTTCATACAATAGGGATTAAATTTAAGGCCCAAATAGTTTAATACAGGCCCAAATGCATTTCGTTCGCCAAAAGTAAGAAATACTTAAGACTCCGCAAAACGATTAAATTGATTTTAATACTATTTTTCCTTTTCCAGACTGCGTAAAGATAAGGTAATTCACTCCCCCATCTTTCAGTTTGTATTTCTTTTTGATTTCCTCCGGTTTTAAGGGATGATTTTTTGAAATAATATTGAATTGACTGCCTTTGGGTAGCTTAGAGGGATCTGTAATTTCCATGCGCAATACACGTCCTGGAAAGTCCTTTACGAGCCGAGTCGAGGTGTAAAGGTGGGTGTTTTTGGCTAGTTTTTCAAGTCCAAAAACATTTGCGATATGGGAAAAAGCGCCCGATTTCAAAAGGGCATTGTTCGGTATGTATATATACTCTTTCGGCTCACCATATATAGGAGTACACTCAGCATCTTCCCTAGTAAACGTGAAATCCGGTTCGCCCGATTCTAAATTGACGCATTTAAAAAGAACCGATTCTTCTCCAAATTCCTGTTCCATATGAACCAAAACTTCTTTGACTTCATTTTTTACAGCGACAATCTCTATTTTACTCACCTTCTCAAGAACCTCCGTCAAATAAGTAAGGTCAATCAAGGGGGAGAGTTTAACGAGTATTTTTTTTGAACGCTTAAGAAGCAAGGATTGAATCTCTACCAGGTTAGGGGACAAATCTTCAAGCAAAAACACTTTCTTTTTCTGCGCATCTCTACGCGCTGGATCCAGATAAATCAAATCAAAACTTTCATTTGAATGACTTAAAAAATCATGGAGATCGCCCGTTTTAAATTCCGCTTCACGCCCTAGAACTTTCCAATTGTGCTTTACGATTTCAATTAGAGCCGAATCCCTTTCGATTAAAACCCTGCGTGTAAAGTCTTTAGATAAAAAGAAGGAATCAATTCCAAACCCAAGGGTCAAATCCAAAAAGGACTCTCCTTTTCGCCCCCTACTTTTGTACTCCGCTGTGGCTAGGGAAGAGCTTTGTTCTAGATTTAGATGTTCGGGAAACACAATGCCCTCGGTCCGTAAAAACGGATATTTTTTGGCTGCGATTTGCCTGCCCTTAATCTGCACCACGATCTCTCGCATACTCACCTTCTCAAAGGGAGATTTCTTTAGCATCAAAGAGCGCAGATCTTCGTTAGAATGCGTGTCTATAAAAAGTTGAACCTCGGGATCGAGAAGGGAATCGTAGTCCATTTCACCGTGGGAATAGAGGGTAATTGAACTTGATTTAAGGTTCAAACATTTCAGAAAGTCGAACTGCTTTGAGTGAATTCGGACTGTAAAGAGATTCCACCGTGCGAATTACTTCGTGCTTAGGATATAAGTTTACGCCAATGAGCTTAATTCTACCCTCCTGAACCCAACTCTGTTCTTTGCAGGCAGATTGGTAAATCTTCTGGGTAATGGATCCGTTTTCAAAGGCTTTTTCAAATCCGCCCTCCTTTTCGATTTCCAGAAACTCTGCCCATGCTTTTTCACAAAGCTGAAGCGTTAAGTCTTCTACATAATAACTCCCTCCAAGGGCATCCTCAAATACGTTGATGAGACTTTCGTAAGCGAGTACGATTTGCTGTTTGAACCCAATTTCTCGACTCCACTCTGAACCAGACTCAAGTTTATAATCACTAGAATACAGGGCATCGGCGCCCCCTATCATGGCAGAAGAGAGCTCAAGGGTAGAGCGAATTAAATTGTTTTCTATATCCAGTTTGGATTTGTTTCGATTGCTGGTTTGGGCAAATATATAAGGTACTCCCGTCTTGTCATATTCTTGACAGAACTGATTGAAAAGAAGTTTAAGTGCACGAATCTTGGCAATTTCAAAAAAGTAATTGGATCCTACCGAAATGCGAAACAGAACCTCCTCTAGACACTCAGGTCCAAACACCTCAACAAGTTCCTTTAGTTTTCCAAGGCCCACAGCAAGCTGCTGCACCATGGTTGCTCCTGCGTTCTGATAAAGTGTCAAATCGATGCAAAGCGCCCGTTCAAATCCTTTAGCTAAGAACTCTTTGACGAGTTGATCGCTAAGTTTTTGAGTGGACTCCTCAAAAGGTTCTACCAGGGGAAAGACGCGATTTAAGTCCGTCACAATATGCTCGCAAAGCTCTTTGCTCGTTACAAACAAGGTTTTGTCCTCAAGGTCCTCCACATTGTTCTCCAAGGCAAAACTATACACATCTTGCTCTAGACTCTCATGGTAAGGGGCCACCAAACTACTTGACTCTTCAAGTCGGGGCAGTACCGCTCTTTCTTTCTTTTCTTTTGCATAGATAGGCTTGACCACGAGTCCTTCTAAATTCTCTTTGGAAAGACTTTCGTATAAATTCTCAAGGTTTTGCTGTTTTTTTACGAGCTCTTCCCAGGCTTCTATGGAGATAGGTTCAGACATGCACTAAGCTTTAAGAGCACTAACGAGTAGTGGCAGGTTTAATATTACTGGAATCTACGACCAAAATGAAAATCTCCTCGTCGGGTTTACGCATAAAGTAATTCTCTCGTGCGTATTTTTCTTTTTCGTCCTTGTTATTCATTAATTTTCTATAAAACGAATCGTTCTTCTCGTATTCGGTTTTGTAATAGTCAAGTTGGGTTTCGTATTTGTCAATTTCTTTGTTCAAATCATTGATAACCAAATACGACGTACTGTCAAAAAGCGTCATCCAGACCAAAAAAGCCACAATCGTAATAAAATACTTATTCAGTACATACGTCTTCAAAAGCCTTACGGTTTTGGATTTGGGTTTTAGGTCTTTGATTTGCGATTTCGACATTACATAGATTTTTTCAAAGAATTGTTAATCACTGTGGTTAAAAAGTCAATCGCCACATTGTTGTGTTTCATATTGGGAACAATCAAATCCGCTTCGTTTTTTGAGGGCTCAATAAATTCCTTATGCATCGGTTTAAGCGTGGTTTGATAGCGATGCAAAACCTCGTCTAAGTCCCGTCCTCTTTCCTGAGTATCACGGCGAATCCGGCGAATGAGTCTCTCGTCCGAATCGGCATGGACAAACACTTTCAAATCGTATTCTCTGATAAGTTCGGGGTGAGTTAATACCAAAATACCCTCCACAATCAATACATTTTTCGGCTCAATAGTCACATGATCTCCCGTACGGCTGTGCGTCACAAAACTATAGATGGGTTGATCTATGTTTTCTTTGTTTTTTAGTTTCTTTACATGGCTTGTAAGAAGCTCAAAATCGATGGATTTCGGATGATCATAATTCAGCGATTCCCTTTCATGCAGGGAAAGATGCTGGTTGTCATGATAATAATTGTCTTGTGAAAGCACGTTTACGCCTTCTGTGCTAAGTTGTTGAAGAATTTTGTTTACCACTGTGGTTTTTCCACTTCCAGTTCCTCCTGCGATACCTATGACCAGCATGTTTAAATATTTTTTACAAAGATAATATTTTAATTAAAACCAAAGAGACTTTGTCCCTATCTCCTTAGCCAATTCCAAATACATAATGCACCACGGCAAGAACCCGAGCGAAAAACTCTCGCATTTGGTTTCGGTAAAAGCTTTCGGGTCTGGATATATCTTGCGCATCAAAACCCAGGGCATTCATTTTCATATTTCTAGCAAAAAACAAAGCTCTAAAATTGTGGAACCCTTGTGAAACAATAATCACATTGCTTTCTAAATAAAGTTCTTTGCATCGATCGATACTCTCTTTGGTGCTCAGCCCTTTGGAATCTTTTAGAATAATATTTGCAGGGACTCCTTCTTGATATACAAGAAAGTTCTTCATCGCGGTAGGCTCATCGTAGCCTCTGCTTTTCTCGCCACTCACAATAATCCGTTTGATCTTGCCGTGATGGTACAAAAGGGCAGCCGCCTCCATTCTTGCAATAAAATAGGGATTGGCATTGCCGCTCATGGTTTTAGGTGAAGTCCCTAAGACCAGGGCGGAGTTGCGAGGTGGAATTTTTGAAATTTTGGTATAGGTTCTCCCATTGGTTAGGGCAAAAACCCAAACATTGGCAAACATCATCACTAGAACGGCAAGTTCTAAGACTCGAAGCAAAATTTTCAATATGTTTAAAGCGCCTCTCAAAGTTGATCGAAATCTAAGACAATTTTTTCTTTTAACGCGTAAGACATACAGGCTAATATTTGCCCTCTGGACTCTTCGCTTTGGGTTAAATATTCGTTCTCAAGAAGTTCGACTTCTCCTTCCACTAACTTGCATTGACACGACCCACAAATTCCCGATTTACAAGAAAAAGGTAGCTCGAAATTTTGAACGGATAGACTTTGCAGAAGTTTGTTTTTGTTGGAATCCAAATCGGTTTCGTGCCACTGCCCATTGTACAGAAATTTAACATGGACGGGACTAATATGCGGCAGCTCCACCTCGACCGGGTAGATATCTTCGTTATAGGATTCAAAGAGTTCAAAATGGATTTGCTTCTTGGGAATCCCGTTCTCGTAACAGGCTCTAGCGATGGATTTAATCATTTCCCCCTTTCCACAGATGAGCACGTGATCCACCGCATCCCAAAGGGTAGATTCTTCGTCCGTATCATCGATCATCATCACTTGATTAATGATTAAATGCACTTTTTTCGCATCCAGTCTTCCTTCCAAAAAAGCATTTCCAAGCTTTTCCCTCGAATAAAAATAGTGAACGCTAAAGCGCTCTCTGTTTTCCATTTCCAAGGCATCAATTTCCTCTTTGAATGCAACGTCTTTTCTTGTTTTATTGCCATAAAAGAGAAAAAGGCGCGTGCGCGGCTCTGTTTTCAGCAGGGTTTTGAAATGACTTAGGATCGGAGTAATTCCAATGCCCGCTGCGAAGGCCACAATGGTTCTAAACTCATGAGGTTTTGAGACAATCGTAAAGCGTCCTTTAGGCTCGGACACCTCCAAATAACTTCCCACGGGATGCGCATGAATCAAACTACTTGTGGAACTCAGCTCATCGTTTACTTTAATTCCTAGAGTTAAAAAAGACCCTCCGCTCATTCCGGTCATGGAATAATCGTTCAGGTACTTCTCTCCCTTATGCTCATACTCAAGGGTCACATACTGCCCTGCAAGAAATTCAAAATTTGATTGTAATTCCGTCGGGATTTCCAGTTCCAAGGAAAAAGTACTTTTGGTAAGTTGTTGTTTTTTCGTTATTTTTAGCGGGTGAAACACACCCTTTTTGACTTTCTGTAAAGTTGATTCCATAGGTGTAACAAAACTAAGAAAAATTATGAAAAGAATTTGCCTCCTACTTGTAGTATCCCTAAGCTTAGTAGCCTGTAAAAAAGAAACCACCGTGAGCGATGCAGATCTCTCTTCTAGGACTGCCGCGGATTCTGCGGGCGCGCAAACCCAAGCGGTAGCCAGCATTAAAGAAGTTACTCCTCAGGCCTTTAGTGAATCGCTTAAGCTTTCAAACGACACGCTCTATGTAACGAATTTCTTTGCCACTTGGTGTGGACCGTGCGTAAAAGAAATGCCTCACTTCCAAGATAAAATCAAAGAACTTGAGGGGAAAAAAGTAAAATTCACCTTTGTGAGTCTTGATGAAAAATCCGATTGGAACACCAAAGTCCCGGAATTTGGAGACAAGTATCAAATCTTAGACAAGATTGTTTTACTAGACGGCCAGGCTTTGGGTGAAGATTTTTTCAGATCCAACTTTGAGTCATGGGAAGGAGCCTCTATTCCTTTCACTCAGTTCCGTCAGGGAACCCAAAAGAAAGAAATTGTCGGAATGATGACCCAAGAGCATATGCAAGAGCAGTTTTCTGCCTTTACCATCAAGTAACACGGCATCCTTTTACGAAACGAACCCAATTGAAATCCCTCCTGCGAAAACAGTCCCTAAATTTTAAGACTTTATGTCTGCTGCTTGTTGTGCTCGCTTTTGTGGGAGTGGGAAGCAATTTAAGCATTGGGTATTTGGATTTATCGTGGCAGGACTTCTTTTTCTCGACTCCCAACCAAAGCATTGCTTCTCTTCGAATCCATCGGGTTTTGGTTATGATTTTGGCGGGAGTAAGCATTCCCACCGCGGGGTTTTTACTTCAAGAATACTTTCAAAATCCTCTTGCGGGTCCTTCCGTTCTTGGAATCAGTTCGGTGGCTAGTTTGAGCGTTGCGCTTTATATTTTTCTTTCGTACGATCTAGAAGTTCCTGAATTCTTACAAAACGGCTTTATTTCACTCACAGCCATTGTGGGAAGCTTTCTTTTGATGCTCATTCTAATGCTTATCTCTAAGCGCTTTGAGGACCCTTCTTTCTTAATTATTTTTGGGTTCCTGATTTCTGCCTTGGCAGGAGCAGTGGTCTCAGTTCTCCAAGTTTATGCGGACAATCAAAGTTTGAAAAACTACATCCTTTGGAGCTTTGGGGCAAACAATCAAGTCAATCAAAATCAACTTCTGGTTCTCGCTTTCTTTGTAATCCTAGGGTTAGGGGTGAGTTTTCGAGCCATTAAACCTTTGATAGGCAGTTCTCTTGGACTCCCATACGCTCAAAGTCTCGGGGTCAACCTGAACCATTTAAAATACCTCGTGATTTTTGCTTCGTCTCTTTTGTCTGCGAGCGTGACGGCCTTTCTTGGCCCTATACTATTTATAGGAATTGTCGTACCTCATTTTTCAAGGATGCTTTGGAATCCTGCTAAACTATGGCACCAATGGATTTTAAATATGCTAATTGGAGTTCTTATCATGCTAATTTTCTCCAGTATAAGTGAGCTTACACTCTTTCCTATTAATGTGATTACTTCGCTCTTTGGGATTCCAGTAATCTTGCTTATGCTTCTAAAACCGAGAACTTCCTCATGAGCCTAAGTCCTTACATAGAATTAAAAAACGTCTCCATCGGCTATAAATTTCCGCTGATTTCAAAGGTAAATGCTACTCTTTTTCAAGGAGAAGTGGTTCTCTTGGTAGGAAATAACGGAGTGGGAAAAACCACTTTAATGCGTTCGCTCTTAGGACAAATACCTCTTCTTGAAGGAAGCATCCTCATGGAGGGCAAGAACTTAAAAAATTTAAGTTCTGTGCAAAAGGCTCACCATACCGCCGTGGTGTTTTCCAAGTCAAGCGTACCTCCTCAGCTTACTCTCTATGACCTTGTGGCCTTAGGGAAATACATTTACTATCCCTACTACATTAAACTAAGCAAATCTCACCAAGCAGAGGTGCAGGATATTATAGACAAGCTGGGACTTGGATCCTACCAGCATCATTTGCTCTCGCAGCTCTCGGAAGGCAATCTTCAAAAAGCATACATCGCGAGAGCTTTTTGCCAGAACTCGCCTTTTATTTTGCTCGATGAGCCTACGGCGCATTTGGATGAACTCAACAAGATCATGATCTTGAAACTATTAAGAGATCTTGCAAAGACTTACGGGAAGCTAATACTTTTCTCCTCTCATGATTTTCGGTTGGCTAAAGAATTTGCAGACAAAATTTGGCTCATCAAAGATTCTCAATTTTACAGCGGCGTTTCTGAGGATCTACTCTCTCAGCATCAAGAACTCATCCGTCCTCTTCTCTTTGATTTAAACCAAGGCTTTGTTCCTCCGGAGATAGAAGCAGGCCCACTTGAAAAGGAGCTACTCTACTCTTTTTTGCAAAAGCATTTTCAAAGCGATTTTTCTAATTTTAAGTTTCTCCGCTCCGAGGGCCATTGGCAAGTCTATTTCAGGGAAAAAAAGTGGACCTTGTCCTCCTACGAAGATTTGCAGCGGCTTCTATCTACCTTGCTATAAATCAGCCTATTACATACTGCTCTCTAATACTATGCATGCATAGTATTATGCAATTCATACTTTTTAAATACTTGATAATCAACAATTAACAAAAGATTAACATTTAAAATATACTATGCATGCATAAGATTTTCTATATTTGAAATAACCCAATCGCAAATACAATGAGAACGACCTCAAAGGAGAAATCCGACAACATAGATTTGATCTTAAAGTCCACATGGCTCGCAGTTTCCAAGATGTATTCAGACATGGCTTCCGAATACGACTCCACCGCAGTGCAGGCACTCACTTTACTCAAAATAGATCCCAAAGACGGCACCCGAAGCACGAATTTGGGACCCAAAATGGCAATTGAGCCCACTTCCCTCACTCGAATCGTGAAGCTTTTAGAAGACAACGGGTATATATACAAAGAAAAGACGCAGCACGACAAGCGTGAAGTAATTATTAAACTCACGGAGAAAGGACTTCAACACCGGGACATTTCGAAAGATGTCGTTCTTAACTTCAATCAGATTATCGTGGATACAGTAGACAAGGAAAAACTCGATGTTTTTCGAGAAGTGATGTCCACCATCCTACGAACCGCTAAGCAATTAAACAATAAAAAGAAATAAATGAAACGCAGAATCAAACACGTGAGCGTACTTGGATCTGGAATTATGGGATCTGGCATCGCAGCGCATTTCGCCAACATTGGCGTCGAAGTCCTGCTGTTAGACATTGTTCCAAATGAACTCAATGCCGCAGAACAAAAAAAGGGCCTTAGCCTAGAGAGTAAAGCTGTACGTAATCGCATTGCGAACGAAAATTTAGAAAAACTTAAAAAATCAAACCCCGCTTTATTGTATTCCCCTAAATTCGCCTCCCGAATTAAAACGGGTAATTTTGAGGACGATTTAGAAAAGATTAAATCCACCGATTGGATTATTGAAGTGGTTGTGGAACGCATTGACATCAAGCGTTCGGTCTACGAGAAAATCGAACAGCACAGAAAAAAAGGAACTCTGATTTCAAGCAATACTTCGGGTATTCCTATCAACCTTTTGGCTGAGGGTCGTTCCGAGGATTTCAAAGCGCATTTCGCAGGCACCCATTTCTTTAACCCTGTGCGTTATTTACCTCTACTTGAAATTATTCCTACAAAGGATACCCAGAGCGATGTACTTGATTTTTACATGGAGTATGGCGCGAAATACTTAGGCAAAACGACTGTTCTTGCAAAAGACACTCCTGCCTTTATCGCCAACCGTATTGGAGTCTTCTCCATCATGAACTTACTTCATTCGGTCAGCGAACTAGGTTTAAACGTTACAGACATTGATAAACTAACAGGGCCTGTCATCGGTCGACCTAAATCTGCGACCTTTCGAACTGCGGATGTTGTCGGGTTAGATACCTTAGTGCATGTGGCGAAAGGCGTTCACCAAAGTGGAGTGGAACCGAACAATTTCAACGATGTTTTTCAACTTCCTCCCTACATTGAAACGATGATGCAGAATCAGTGGTTAGGATCCAAATCCGGCCAAGGCTTCTTCAAAAAAGTAAAAAATCAGGACGGTTCCTCAGAAATCCTAGGCTTAAACCTCCAAACCATGGAGTACGAAGCGCAAGCAAAATCCAGTTTCCCGACCCTTGAACTCACCAAAGCAATTGACCGCCCCATTGACCGATTTAAAGTCTTAATTGGCGGAAAAGACAAAGCAGCTGAATTGTACCGAAAATCCTTCGGTTCCCTATTCGCTTATGTTTCTCATAAAATTCCAGAGATTTCGGACGATCTATATAAAATTGACGATGCCATGAGAGCCGGGTTTGGATGGGAAAACGGTCCGTTTGAGATTTGGGATGCCATTGGCGTAGAAAAAGGGGCAGCCCTTGCAAAAGAAGCAGGATATGAAGTCGCTCCTTGGGTTCAAAATGTCAAGTCATTTTACCAAGTCGACGGCCAAGGACACAAACAGTTCTATACGCAAGAAAATGAATCTTACAAAGGAGTCCCAGGACAAGAATCCTTTATTATCCTTGACAACATCCGAAAAGAAAAAACGCTTTGGAGCAATTCAGGATCGGCGATTGTAGATTTGGGGGACGGAGTAATCAATTTTGAAATCCGGTCAAAAATGAATTCCTTAGGAGGCGAAGTTCTGGACGGACTAAACCGCGCCATTGAATTAGCGGAGAAAGACTACGAAGCCCTCGTAGTGGGTAACCAGGGGACGAATTTTTCTGTGGGAGCCAATCTAGCTATGATCCTAATGATGGCTATCGAACAAGATTGGGACGATTTGAATATGGCCATTGCGTACTTCCAAAAATCCATGATGAGAGTTCGCTATTCCAGTGTTCCCGTCGTGGTTGCTCCCCATGGGATGACCCTTGGTGGTGGATGTGAAATGACCATGCACGCGGACCGAGTGGTCGCGGCAGCAGAAACCTACATCGGTCTTGTGGAAACAGGAGTCGGTGTAATCCCTGGCGGAGGTGGAACCAAAGAGTTCACTTTAAGAACCTCAAAAGAATTCAGCAAAGACGATGTGAAAACAAACCGTCTGCGCGATGTCTTTATGAACATCGCTATGGGAAAAGTAGCCACTTCTGCGTACGAAGCCTATGATATGGGAATTTTAGAACCTCACAAAGACCTTGTGGTGGTAGACAAAAACCGACAAATCAAGGAAGCGAAAAAAGTCGCTCTGCTTCTTGCCGAGCAGGGCTATACTCAGCCAATTGAACAAACGGTAACGGTGCTTGGAAAAGATGCCCTCGGAATGTTCTACGTAGGGACCGACCAAATGCTTGCAGGACGTTATATTTCAGAGCACGATAAAAAGATTGCGGACAAATTAGGTTACGTGATGGTCGGAGGAAACCTTTCTGAACCTACAGCCGTGAGTGAGCAGTACCTCTTAAACCTGGAACGTGAGACCTTCCTACAGCTCTGTGGGGAACGCAAAACGCTTGAGCGTATCCAGTATATGTTACAAAAAGGGAAACCACTTCGTAATTAATCTTTCATCTTAAAGAACAAAAAAATGTCAAAAGCAGCATATATCGTAAAAGGCTATAGAACAGCCGTAGGAAAAGCGCCCAAAGGAAGTCTGAGGTTCACAAGACCCGACGTGATGGCCGCAAGAGTAATTGAAAAACTAATGGCAGAATTGCCCGGTTTAGACAAAAACAGAATCGACGATTTAATCGTAGGAAATGCCATGCCTGAAGCGGAACAAGGGTTAAATGTCGCTCGTTTGATTTCCCTCATGGGACTTAACACCGAAAAGGTACCTGGAGTGACAGTCAATCGCTACTGCGCCTCGGGTTCAGAAGCCATTGCTATTGCAAGTGCTAAAATCCAGGCCGGTATGGCCGATTGCATTATCGCAGGAGGTACGGAAAGTATGAGTTACATTCCGATGGGAGGCTACAAGCCTGTGCCTGAAGCTGACATGGCCAAAGCCAATCCGGATTACTATTGGGGAATGGGCTACACGGCAGAAGCGGTAGCCACTCAATTTAACATTTCTCGTGAGCAGCAAGATGAGTTTTCATTCCGTTCGCATCAAAAAGCGCTCAATGCACTGGCCGAAGGGAAATTTGAAAGTCAGATAGTTCCTTTGCCCGTCGAGTATACTTTTTTGGATGAGAACCAAAAGGTGCAAACCAAAAAGTTTGATTTCAAACAAGACGAGGGTCCACGAAAGGACACTTCCATGGAAGGACTTGCTAGACTTCGCCCTGTTTTCGCTAACGGAGGTAGTGTCACGGCAGGAAATTCATCTCAAATGTCTGACGGAGCTGCCTTCGTGATGGTTATGTCAGAAGACATGGTAAAAGAACTTGGTCTTGAACCTCAAGCGAGATTGGTGGCCTACGCGGCCGCGGGGTTAGAACCAAGAATCATGGGGATGGGTCCTTTGTACGCGGTTCCAAAAGCCTTAAAGCAGGCAGGTCTTTCCTTACAAGACATGGACCTTATTGAACTGAACGAAGCTTTCGCTTCTCAATCCGTTGCACTAATTAAAGAACTGGATCTAAATCCAGACATTTTAAATGTCAACGGTGGAGCCATTGCACTTGGACACCCGCTTGGTTGCACAGGAACGAAACTTACCGTGCAACTAATGAACGAAATGAAAGCCCGAGGAGGTAAATACGGAATGGTGACCATGTGCGTAGGAACCGGACAGGGCGCAGCCTCTATTTTTGAAATACTATAACGAATAAAAAGTAAAAACAATGAGCGATACTGAAAACCGCACAATAAAAGGGGGTGAATTCCTAATCAAGGACATCCCAGCAGAAGAAATTTTCTCACTAGAGGAACTGTCTGAAGAACAAAAAATGCTACGCGATTCGCTAAAGGAATACATGGAGCGCGAGGTCGACACAAAAAGAGAACGATTTGAGAAGAAAGATTATGCTCTGACTGAGGAGTGTATGAAACAACTTGGAGAACTTGGAGCTTTAGGAATTGCCGTTCCCGAGGTGTACGGGGGACTTGAAATGGGCTTTGTCACCACGATGCTTGTCTGCGATGTGGTCTCAGGTTCAAACGGTTCTTTGGCCACTGCCTACGGTGCTCATACCGGAATTGGAACCCTTCCTATCCTACTCTATGGAACGGAGGAGCAAAAACAAAAATACTTACCGGCTCTCGCTACGGGAGAAAAATTTGGTGCTTACTGTTTGACAGAACCGGACGCCGGATCAGATGCTAATTCGGGCAAAACTAGAGCAAAGCTCTCCGCAGACGGAACTCATTATCTTGTGACAGGACAAAAAATGTGGATATCGAATGCAGGTTTTGCGGATACTTTTACTTTTTTTGCCAAAATTGAAGACGATAAAAACATCACCGGCTTTGTGATCAATCGATCCGAACTAGAAAATCCAGAAAGTCTTACTTTGGGAGAAGAAGAACACAAACTAGGAATTCGCTCCTCTTCGACTCGTCAGGTCTTTTTCAATGAAATGAAAGTTCCTGTAGAGAATTTACTGGGAGAAAGAAACAATGGATTTAAAATTGCCCTAAACGCACTTAATGCAGGGCGTATCAAATTAGGTGCTGCCAATTTAGATGGACAAAGACGCATTACGAATCTTTCTATTGCGTATGCAAAGGAAAGAAAGCAGTTCGGCGTATCGATTTCTACCTTTGGAGCTATTCGTAAAAAAATAGCAGAAATGACTACGGGTATTTTTGTTTCTGAGGCCGCCGCGTACCGCGCAGCGAAAAATGTAGAGGACAAAATTAAAGAGAATGCCGCCTCTGGAATGGACCACCAGAAAGCGGAATTAAAAGCTTTAGAAGAGTTTGCCGTAGAATGTTCTATCTTGAAGGTTTACATTTCGGATTTAACTCAACACATCGCCGACGAAGGAATTCAGATATACGGTGGAATGGGCTTCTCCGAAGACACACCAATGGAAGCGGCATGGCGTGATTCCCGTATCGGTAGAATCTACGAGGGTACGAATGAAATCAACCGTCTACTGGCCGTAGGGATGCTTATCAAAAAAGCAATGAAAGGCGAACTTGATTTGCTCAACCCTGCCATGGCTATCGGAAAAGAACTCATGGGAATTCCATCGTTTGAGGTTCCCGATTTCTCCGAATATATGTCAGAAGAAAAAGCGGTGCTTCATAACTTAAAGAAAGTCTTTTTAATGGTTTCAGGAGCTGCTCTTCAAAAATACATGACGGAGATCGAAAACCAACAGCACTTGCTTCTGAATGCCTCTGAAATCTTAAACCAGATATACATCGCTGAATCCGCTATTCTACGAGCTGAAAAGCATTTTGCAAGCGATTCTGTAGAAGCGAGCATGGCTAGACTAAATCTTTACAAAGCCGTAGAAAAGACCATCGTAGCTGCAAAAGAAGGAATTGTTTCGTTTGCAGAAGGTGACGAACAGCGTATGATGCTTTCAGGGCTTAGACGATTTACAAAATACACAAACACACCAAATGTTGTGGAGTTAACCGAGAAAATTGCGGCGCACTTCATTGACAAAGGAGCTTACTAAAAACGAGTTATCCTTTTCGAAAATTGTAGTAGCCGCCTCCGTATTGGGGCGGCTACTTACTTTTATATCTCTGGTTTTACCCGTTCCATCTACGGCGTAGCCTTCTATGGGTAAGCTCCTCCAAAAAACAGTACGGTCTCTAAGTATAAAATTTAATTACCTTTTTAGGTATTAACTTGGTAAGAAGAATTAAAGTGAAAAATTTGAATTTAGAATAAAATAGCATTGCATATTACCGTGTTTTTAGCCTACCCTATTACTTCAAAATCCTTGCAAATAGACCTCCTTCTGTTCGGTTCCATTATTAGTAAGAACAAAGTCTATTTCATAACCACGTAGGATGGATCCTCTAGAATATGAATGTCAATTACCGCATCCGCATTGCTTAATAACTTTCGACAATCCGGACTTAGATGCTTTAAGTGAACGATTTTGCCTTGTTTAGAATAGCGCTGGGTCAATTTATTGAGTGCATCGATTGCGGACATATCCACCACTTTGCTTTCTTTAAAATCGACCACCACTTTTAAAGGATCCCCTGCGGGATCAAATTTCTCGAGAAATGCCGTGGTTGAGCCAAAGAAAAGTGGGCCGTAGATTTCATAATGTTTCACACCCTCCTTATCAAGAAATTTACGGGCTCGAATTCGTTTTGCACTTTCCCAGGAAAATACCAGTGCCGCAAGTATGACACCGATCAAAACGGCCAATGCCAAATTATGACTAATGACTATGATTAGGGCCACTAACACGCCGATCAAAATATCGGCTTTTGGCATTTTACGAATAATACGAAAACTGGCCCATTCAAAAGTTCCAATGGCCACCATCATCATCACTCCCACCAAAGCAGCCATAGGAATTTGATCGATTACAGGACCCGCCACGAGAATAATTAGTAGAATGCTTAGCGATCCAATGATCGCTGAAATTCGTGTGCGCCCTCCTGCACCAAGATTCACCATGGTTTGAGCTACCATCGCGCAGCCCCCCATAGCACCAAAGAATCCATTGGTGACATTTGCAACACCTTGCGCCACGGCTTCTTTGTTGGAGTTTCCTTTTGTGGCCGTGATTTCATCCACCATGTTTAAGGTTAAAAGACTCTCGATTAATCCTACACCGGCCATGACCAAAGCGTAGGGAAAAACAACTTGAAGTGTTTCGTAAGTAAAAGCGACATTTGGCACATGAAATTTGGGAAACGAACCACTAACCGATGCAATGTCTTGAACTTGCCGAGTGTCGATTCCTAGAAAGTACACCAGGGCAAAAACCACCACAATGGCCACCAGAGAAGAGGGAACTACTTTTGTGAATTTTGGAAGCACATACACAATGGCGATCGTAAGAAGAGTTAGAAATACCATTAGGTAAAGGGCCGAGCCTTCTAACCAACTTTCCGTTCCGTTTTGGAAAACCTTAAACTGCGAGAGTTGAGCCATGAAAATGATAATGGCAAGTCCATTCAAAAACCCATACATGACAGGCTGCGGAATTAGGCGGACTAATTTCCCTAATTTTAATACGCCGACTAAAATCTGAATAAAACCTCCTAAGACCACAGCTGCAAAAAGATACTCGACGCCGTGCGAACTTGCAAGGGCCATGAGCACAACAACGGTGGCCCCTGCTCCCCCTGAAACCATTCCAGGTCTTCCACCGAGAACCGCCGTTACGAGTCCCATCAAGAAAGCCGCATAGAGTCCAGTTAAAGGAGAAAGTCCGGCTAAGATGGCAAAGGAAAGCGATTCCGGAATCATCGTCATGGCGACGGTGAGACCGGCGAAAAGTTCATTTTTGAAATTAATTTTTTTACGAAAATCAAAGAGATTGATTACTTTCTCCATACGCGCGTTCTATGGGTAGAGACTAATTTAAAAAAATCTGAGAAAAAAGACTACTCACCCTTTCCATTTCCGACCTTAGTCCATAGACGAGCATGAGTTTTAGTTTGAAAAGAATAGGTTCCATCCCTGAGCTCAGCGCAGCCCATTGGGTTTCCGGTATAATGCTATAGCATTTTCCGTTTTGTTCCACAAAAAGCGCATTGTCCACTAGCGAAACCCGAATGCGGCTTACCACTTGGTAAAACGAAGTTTCGCTAAGTCGTTTAAACCCATCCATGCTTAATTCTTGACAAAGCTTATTAAATATTATTTGGCCTTCCGGCGATAAACTCATAAGTAAATTCGTTTTCGAGTTCAAAACTACTTAATAAGATTTAATTTAAGGACCCTTGCTCCTACTTTTTCAAGAAAAAATGACACAATTAGTTTTTGTTCAAAACCAAAATAATAGTTAATTTTACTTTTCGGAACCTTTTCTTATATGACAAAACAAGAATTATTACACAAAGCAATTAAGATTGCGAACAAAGCGCACAAAGGTCAAACCGACCGCTATCACGCTCCTTACATAGCCCATGTTTTAAGAGTCTCCGCTGCGGGTCGCACACTCGACGAAAAAATTGTTGGTGCTCTTCACGATGTGGTCGAAGACTGCCCAGAATACAATTTGGAATATCTTGAAAGTGTTGGGTTTCCAAACGACATTCTCTTTGCCGTAAAATGCTTAAGCAAAATGGATCCCGAAGAAAGTTATAGCGACTTTATTTTAAGAATTGAAGCCTCTTCACTTGCCATTTCTGTCAAACTAAATGATTTAAGAGACAATATGGATCTTGCCCGGTATCCGGATGAACTTAGTTCTCACGATTTCAAGAGACTTCAAAAGTACCATAATGCGTACCGGTATTTAATTGCGAAATACTAAACGGAAAGTTAATCCGCACTTGGGAAACTATAGTCTTTTTCGTCGTCCGTGGAATCGATATTAAAATTAAGCGCGAAATAAATAAAATTTATATTTTTATTCCCCTTGGAGGCAAATTCTCTTTGCCACAAATAACCGCCTGCTAGCCCAATGGTTTCGTCAATCTGATACCCTAGACCACTATACAAACGATTTCGAGAGAAGGCATGTTCTGTTTTTGAAGGCGTAAAAAAGACCTCGTTGTAAGCGTTCACAGAAATAGTTCCCGGCTCAATCTTCTTTTTATTTAAGGGAACCGAAACGTTTAAACGGTAACGAAATCTTGTTCTGCCGCTTTTCTTATCTACGTCGGGTTCGTAAAACCAACTTTTCTCCGCTCGCACTCTATTTTCAAACTTGACGACTCCTTTTTGCACGTTCACCACGTCCTGCAACCAAATTCTAAATTCTTCTTTGTCCAAATTATGCTCTGAATAAGTGGCATACCTTCCAATTCCAAGCAAAGGTTTATGATTGGAAGTTAAATTATACCCTAACCCTCCTTTAACCTCATAGTAGTCAGGATACGAAAAATCCTCAATTCCTCTTAGTTGAATTTCTCCGAAAATAAAGAATTTCGGGTGGAATTTGTAATTAAGGCTCATCGAATTGTAGCTCGAAAGCTGCGCACTATGAAGAACTGCCCAGAAAAAAGCAAGGAAAATGGATATTTTTTTCATGGATGCAAAAGTACGTTTTTTTGTTTAATTCTTTTATTTGAAATCAAGTCTCACACTTGCTCCTATTTGAAAATAGCGACCCGGCATAGGTACGCCGAAGGCCTCGTGGTACTGCGTATTGGTTAAGTTCTGCAACAGAAGAAAAAGTTCCACCTTTGAGAGCTCGTATTGCAGTTTCGCATCTAGGAGGTGATAGCTATATCCGTCTGCTCTCGATTGAAAACGGTAAACCCATTCAGTGGTAAGATGCTTTGTCAAGCGATTTTCAAGTTTTCCGATTAGCTGATGACGCTGATGATCGAGTACGTATTTGGAAAGCTCTGCCTTCGTGTCAAGTTCTTGATTTAAATAGGTATAGCCTAGGGAATAGGACTGTACGAAACGATTCGGTCTAACCGAGAGCTCAGCCTCAAACCCGAGGGTTGAAATATTCCCCACGTTTTGAGCCACCCATGGATCTGCAGGCTCGTTTTTAATCCAGTCGATTCCGTTCTTCGTTTCGCGACCAAAGACACTCGCTTTGGCAAGAATCCCTTTATGCAAATACCGATATCCAAACTCATAGCTAAATGCATTTTCAGGACTTAAATCGGGATTCCCTATCTCGGTTTTACTCACATAATACAAGTCTGTGAAGGTTGGGATGCGATGCACTCTTGCGGCGTTTGCATAAAGTTTATGCCTAGAGCTAAGATTGTACCCGAGATCAAGTCCAGGATAAAAGAAGGAACCCACACCAGAGTAATTAGCCCAAGTGATTCCAGGGACTATTTGCAATTTTTCTTCGAAGAAAGAAAAATGATGCTCAAAGAATCCTTGCGCTAAGAAACGGTTTCGTCCCCCAAGATTGTTACTCGCTAAATCTTCCTGCCTTAGTTCGATTCCAATGCCCGAATACCCAAGTTTTGATGGGACTCCTACATTAATTTCGCCCCCGTACGTATTGCCAATGTGCATATTTCGATACCCCTGCGGCATGGCGCGATCATATAAGTATAGATCTTGACCTCTTCGCCAAAATAGATTTGATTTAAGCTGGACCTTCCCCACGGCTTTCTCCAGTCCAATACTTACAACAGAAGCCTGAGTTTCTTCGTATTGTTCCGTGGCCAACGGCGAGGCATAAAACCCATTGGCTCCAAATTTCCTCTCCGTGAATCCTGCTTGAAATTTAAGTTTTCCCTCAGGGATACGAAGTTCATTTTGATAAAAAACATTTTGAATTTTATAATCGGTATTGTGTCGATAGCCCTCTGAGGCACTTGTTGAGGTTTGAAGTAAATGCCGGAAATTTTCCGTTCCTAGCGCAGCACTTGCGCTGAGTCCGTAGGAAGAGTAGTCCCCTAGTTCCGCTTTGATTCGAACATGATCCTTTTCACTTATCCTTGTGACTACATTGACAACCCCTGCGAATGCATTGTTACCAAAACGCCGCGCAGCAGGGCCTTTTACAATTTCAATTCTCTCTACATTCTCTAGATCCACAGGTATGTTAAAGGAATTGTGTCCAGTTTGCGCGTCGTTCATGCGGATTCCGTTAATCAAAATCAGGGTTTGTTCAAAAGAGCCTCCCCGAATTGAGACATCCGATTGCACACCGGACACCCCTCGGCGCTGTACATCAAGCCCTAAGGTTTGCTGTAGAATTTCATCCAAACTTTGCGCAGGAGAACTTTCAATATCCCGTCGGGTGATTACCACCGTATTTTCATTGAGAGTTTTATAAGAAAGTGACATGAATTTCCCTTCAATAGAAACTTCCTCTAATTCGGTTTCTTGACTCTGCCCAAAAAGGGACATCCCAACAAAAAGGGCGAAAATCGCGACTCTGGATCTTTTCATAAATGTAAAATTTTAACAAATAATCTAAAATTGTATAATCTAATAAATTGCCAAAAACACTTTATTGATGAGTATTTTGCGCAATTTTAGGGGCAAATATAATTATGTTTTTCGCAATACAACAAGGATAATTACACTATTTATCTATGGAAATTCTAATTTAAATTGGCGAAACCTATAAGAGCACTAATTCAGAAAATGGTTCCAAAGATTCTTCCCATCAATGCACCGCACTAGGCAAATATTTTTGCGTAATTTTGTGCTCTCGAATTTCAACATGAAAACATCTGATGCTATCGATATTAAGAAGGAGCTATTTGTCAAAAATGCCCATCTTAACAATCTCAAACATATTGACGTCCTGATTCCCAAAAACAAACTCGTGGTGATTACAGGCGTTTCCGGAAGCGGAAAATCTTCTCTTGCCTTTGACACCATTTATGCCGAGGGTCAAAGGAGGTACGTGGAAAGTTTAAGTTCCTACGCAAGACAATTTTTGGGCAAACTAGAAAAACCCAAAATTGACGACATCAAGGGACTAGCACCCTCCATTGCCATTCAACAAAAGGTAATTTCCTCTAATCCTCGATCCACGGTGGGTACTTCCACGGAGATCTACGACTATCTGAAATTGCTCTTTGCGCGAATTGGAAGAACCTTTTCACCCGTATCGAACCGCGAGGTCACCAAAGATACGGTGACAAGCATTATAGACTTTCTAAAAACCCAAGAGAAAGAAACCCCTTTTCTACTTCGTGTCCCGCTTCGTTTTACAAAAGCAGATTTCAGTGAAGTTTTGAAAACCTTGAAACTCTCGGGATTCAACCGACTTGAGGTCGATGGAAATGTAGTGGCTATTGAGGATCTTGAAAGCTTTGGATTTGTTCCTGAGCCTAAAATGGAAGTAAATCTAGTCATTGAGAGGTTTTTCTATCAAGAGGAAGAAAGCTTTCTTCAACGTTTAGCCGATTCAATCCAACTCGCCTTTTACGAAGGAAGAGGCAATCTTTCGCTTAAAAACACGCAAACCCAAGTAGTTTTTGAATTTTCCAATAAATTTGAATTGGACGGCATTGAATTTCTAGAACCCAATGTTCATTTCTTTAGTTTTAACAACCCTCTAGGCGCCTGCCCTACCTGTGAGGGCTACGGAAAAGTAATTGGAATTGATCCCGATTTGGTGATTCCTAACAAAAGTCTTTCTTTGTACGAAGATGCGGTGGCTAGCTGGAGAGGAGAAAGCATGAGCGAATGGAAGAAAGAATTTATTAAAAAAGCACAAGACTTCCCGATTCATAAGCCTTACAATGAACTCTCCAAAGAGCAAAAGAATTACTTATGGAAAGGAGACGGTTCTAAAAACTTCCCTAGTATTGATCGCTTCTTTGCGATGGTGGAAGAAAACCTATACAAAATTCAGTACCGTGTGATGCTTTCGCGCTACCGCGGGAAAACCCTTTGCCCTACATGCGAAGGGCTACGACTTCGAGAAGAAACTCAGTGGGTCAAAGTAGACTCTCATTCCATTCAATCCTTAATCGAGCTGCCTTTGGATGAACTCCAAGTGGTAATGGAATCTCTTGAACTAAACCCTTATGATCAAGAGGTGGCCAAAAGATTGCTCTATGAAATTCGAACTCGAATTGATTTTCTTTTAAAAGTAGGACTAGGCTACTTAAATTTAAACCGAACCTCCAACACCCTTTCCGGTGGAGAGAGTCAGCGTATCAATTTAGCCACGAGCCTTGGAAGCTCCCTCGTAGGGTCCATTTATATCCTCGATGAGCCTTCTATTGGACTCCACTCGAGAGACACCCAAAACTTAATCCATGTTCTAAAAAATCTTAGGGATTTAGGCAATACCGTGATTGTGGTGGAACACGACGAGGACATCATGCGAGCCGCGGACTATATCATTGACATTGGTCCAGAGGCAGGCTACTTAGGAGGAGAACTCGTGTTTGCAGGGGATTTTACTGCTCTCAAAAACGCAGATACCTTGACCTCCAAATACCTAACCGGAAGACTTGAAATTAAAGTCCCAGCAAAAAGAAGAGAACCCAAAGAATATGTTAAAGTTCGAGGGGCTCGGGAAAACAACCTCAAAAACATGGATGTAGATCTACCCCTTGAGATGCTTACGGTCATTACTGGGGTATCCGGAAGTGGAAAATCCACACTCATGAAAGACATTGTGAAAAATGACATTCAAATTCAACTTGGACACGGAGGGAAACAAGGGGATTACGACAGTGTAAGTTTTCCTAAAAAATTAGTGAAAAACCTAGAGCTTATTGATCAAAATCCAATTGGGAAATCTTCCCGATCCAATCCCGTTACCTATCTAAAAGCCTACGATGACATTCGAGAGTTATTTGCAAAGCAAAAACTTTCCAAAATGATGGGATACAAAACCAAGCATTTCTCCTTCAACGTCGACGGAGGACGATGCGACGAATGCAAAGGAGAAGGTGTGATCAACGTTTCCATGCAGTTTATGGCAGACATCGAAATTGAATGTGAGGTTTGCAAAGGCGCGAGGTTCAAAAATGAGATTCTCGAAGTTAAATTTGACGACAAAAACATTTCAGACATCCTTCACCTCACAGTGGACGAAGCCCTTGCGTTTTTCCAAGACAACGAGGAAACCAAAATCGTGACCAAATTAAAACCGCTCCAAGATGTAGGTCTTGGTTATTTGCAACTCGGACAAAGTTCCTCTACTCTTTCCGGTGGAGAAGCCCAGCGTATTAAACTGGCCTCCTTCCTTGTGAAAGGATACACGACAGACAAAACCTTATTTATTTTTGACGAACCCTCCACTGGACTTCATTTCCATGACATTCAAAAACTACTTACTTCCCTACAAGCTTTGATTGAACTGGGCCATTCGGTTATGGTCATTGAACACCAACCCGATATTATGAAATCGGCCGATTACATTGTGGACATCGGTCCTGAGGCGGGAAAACACGGCGGTGAGCTGGTTTTTACAGGCACACCAGAGGAACTTGCAAAAAACAAAAAGTCTCGCACGGCAGAATATGTCGCTGAAAAACTGTAGATAAATCATGCTGATTTACAATTTGTTACCGTAGATTAATCCACAAAATTTTGTGGATAAGACGTGAATCTTAACATTCTATTCATATGGACTTTCATTTTTTTAAGTATCTTTGAAATGTACTCGAAAAAGAAAATCAAATGAAAATTCATTTTCCCATCGTAGAAGTCCTCAAATATCGAAGATAAAATCTAGAGAGAAGCACCGTCGGCTTCTCTTTTTTGTTGTTGTTTAATCAAAAAAATGAGATGTCTTTATCTAGCAAATCCGTTCGGGCAGAACGGATTTGTTTTTCGTTGAGAATCTCAAAATAGACTTCCTTTCCAAGATTATTTCTTGAAAAGGGCAAGGATCTTTTTCTCGAATAGATTAAAGACAAGTCCACTTAATATAAAGGCCGATGCACTTAGCTTCCATGGAGTTAATTCTTCCCCAAGAAAAAGAGCTGTGCTTAGAAATCCAACCACGGGAATCAAAAGGGTGTACGGAACCACAACCGAAGTGGCATATTTGTTCATTAAAAAGGCCCAAAGCCCATACGCTAAATGGGTAGAGAAATAAACCACATATAGCACAGCCCCTATCGTTACCCACGAAATCTTCTGAATCGACTGTAAAATAAGCTCGGGCCCGTCTACAAATAACGAAGTAGCAGCCATAAAAGGAAGGGCAATCAAATTGCCCCAAACCACAAGGGCCAAAGGAGAGTCTGCATTAATCTTTTTCGTAAAGATATTTCCTAGTGCCCAAGATAGCGCAGCTAGAACTGTGAGCACCAAACCAATGAGAGTTACGCCTCCACCTACCTTCGAGGCCACGATCCCTAACCCTATAAAGGAAATAAGAGATCCTATAATTTTAATAATTCCCGGTTTTTCATTAAATAGCAAATAGGCCAGTCCAATCGAAAAGAAGACTTGGACCTGCACAACCAAAGAGGCAAGTCCGGGTGACATTCCAAAGTAGATGCCACTAAACATCAGTCCGAATTGAATGGCAAAATTAAACAGTCCAAAGGCTACCAGAGTAAGAAATGGCGCTTTGGGTCTAGGAAGAAAGAACACAAAAGGTATCGCAGACATCGCAAAGCGAATCGTACAGAAAAGAAAGGGAGGAAGTTCCTTCAAGCCTACAAATATGGCGATAAAATTGAGTCCCCAAACCAGGACCACTAGAAGCGCAAACAAAAGATGTTTTGTAGACAAATGAGTAGCTACGCTCATGGATTGAATTTCATATTAGGGTTTTGTTAGTGGGACTAAACTTGCACTTGTCTAGTTCTTTTTAGGTGGCCGTGACCAAAAAAGCTTTTACCTTCTAGCGCCACGGTTAATTCTACGGTAAAATTACGGAACAAAACCCTTAAATATCTATTTCTACCCTTCTAATTTTTCTTCTTACAATTAAGTTTGAGTTAACGCGCTCATCGTGTTGATTTTTGGAAAGTTACCTCTCGAACCCTGTTTCGTAAATTCCCTAAATCCAATTCTTATTTCTACCCTCTACAAACTAAATCCATTCACCCAATCCCTAGGAATATCGCTATGCACCGCACATCATAGCCAAATTATCATTTAATTTTTTTACCTTTAAAAAAAATTTGATATTTATGAGAAAACCAATTGTTCTATTGTTTTCCGCATTTATCCTCAGTAGTTGCGCGGTCAACATGGGGTACGACGGAAAGGCATTTAAATCTTCTTACGAATCTATTAGTGCCCAGGATTTGAAAAAACACCTTTATATCGTAGCATCCGATGAGATGGAAGGAAGGGCTACCGGCAGCGAAGGGCAGAAAAAAGCGGGAAATTACCTGATTTCTGAATATGGAAAAATAGGAGTTTCTCATCCCGCATCGATGAGCAATTTCTATCAAAAAATTCCTTCTGCTTATTTCGGAAATCGTAGAGGAGCCACGCATCCAGATTCCGAAAACATTTTAGCTTATATCGAAGGAACTGAAAAGCCTGAGGAACTTATCGTAATTTCTGCGCATTACGATCACGTTGGAAAAAACAAGGAAGGCGTCGTATACAATGGAGCAGATGATGACGGAAGTGGTACTGTCGCACTTCTTGAAATTGCAGAAGCATTTAGCAAAGCTAAAAAAGACGGAAAAGGTCCTAAAAGATCGATTCTATTCCTTCACGTAACTGCGGAAGAAATTGGACTTCAAGGATCTCGTTTCTATACAGAGAATCCTGTATTTCCTTTAGCCTCTACGGTTGTGAACTTAAATATCGACATGATCGGAAGAAGCGATCCTGAAAACGAAGGAAAAGATTATGTTTATGTAATCGGTTCTGAAATGCTTTCTTCGGAATTAAAAACCATTAACGAGGCCGCAAATAACAAAACGACGAAATTAGATCTGAACTATAAATACGACGATCCAGCGGACAAAATGAGACTATACTATAGAAGTGATCATTACAATTTCGCGAAGAACAATGTCCCTGTCGCTTTTTATTTTGACGGAATCCATGCCGACTATCACAAAACGACAGACACTCCTGACAAAATCGATTACGATCTACTTCAAAAGAGAACGCAACTGGTTTTTGCCACGGCGTGGGAACTTGCAAACCGTGACAACCGAATTATTGTGGACGGAAAGAACACAAGATAAACGAAAACAAAATAACACAAAGTCCCCAACTGCGCTTGCATTGGGGATTTGTTATTTGTATTTTTGTGTTCCCTAAATTCAATAGTAGGCACAATCTAATGCCCTTTCAAGGCTCCATAGTTCAACGGATAGAATAGAAGTTTCCTAAACTTTAGATCCAAGTTCGATTCTTGGTGGAGTCACGACGCAGGTTTGAAGCTGTTTTTCAACGTAGCAGCAAAACTAATTCACCTTGGAGTGGTTCCGAAATTCAACGGGTGTAGAGCCCACCTCATTTCGAAAGTACTTCCCAAAATGAGAATTGTCACTAAAGCCTAATTCCAAAGAAACTTGACGAACTGATAGATTGGAATGAGCCAAAAGTCGTTTGGCTTCTAAAACGGTACGGTTTTTTATTAAAGTACCCGCCGCTTTTCCTAATACTTCCTTCACTACCGCATTAAGATAGTTCGGGGTAATGGAAAGGAGCTTAGCGTAGTCTTTTGTTAGTTTCAGTTCTCTAAAATGCTGTCCAACCAGCAATACGAATTCCTGAACAAGTGCACTTTTGTGGTCTGTTTTATTATTGCGGTAGTTCGACTGCTCTGGACTTTGTTGAATCTTTAGAACACATGCTTTAAGAAAAAGGCAAATGATTTCATTTGAGAACTCTTGGCCTTTTAAAAACTCGTAATAAATACTTTCGAAAAGAACAGTCCAAGAACCCATTTCTTCTGGTGCCACATCAATATAGCTTGGCAAATTGTCTAACGCGGAGTCGCTTTTTATGGACTCATTTCCTGTATAAATTAGATTGTAGAAGGATCTGGAGAATAAAATCACATACCCTTTTAAATCTCCCTGTATGTTCCAAGAATGAATCTGATCATAATTGATAAAGAATAGTCGTCCTGCATTCAGTTCATACTCTTCAAAATCAATGACATGCGATCCGTGTCCTTTTAAAGTGAAGATGAAGGTATAGAAATTATGACGGTGCGATTTTGAGAGATGCTCTGCATCCTTCAAAAAAGTTTCAAATTCATAAATGTTAAATCCATCGAAATCGCTCGCAGAACCTCGAATTGTATCAATCGTATATTTTTCAGGTGTTTTATTCCCTCTCATTTGTGAATCAAAATTACCGAGTAAAGATAAAAAATACCATTCAATCCTAGTCTAAAACTGCAATGCAAATTTAGATTCAATCTTCAGGACCGCTAGGCTTCGTGCAGAGGTTCTAGATTTTTGTAATCTTCTTCTAGCATTTTTGCAACGTAGTCCGAGTTCATTAAACTCAAAAGCCCCATATAGTTGATCTTGAAGGTCATGAAATCCCCAACTTTGTACGGCCTATCTGAATTTTCAAGGTCCATCACAAGCATGTCCGAACTTCCGCCAATAATATTCAAATCAGAATCTATCGGGGTAAGGTCACTTGGATTCATTTCTAAAAGACCAATGTCCAGCAAGGCTCGTTTTGTGCTCTCCGAAAAATCTTGATCACTAAAATCCTTTTGCTCTCCTGTTAAGTTAAGGCCCAAGGTTCCCTCCGGGACATTGGGTTTGTTTTTAATCTCAATGATTTCTGCATGAAGCATAAAAACATCTTGGTGCATGGCCTCAATTTCTGTACTATCAAAAACATCTGTACCAAAATAGAGACTCTCTCCCACTCGGAAGTGGTTAATGTAAGAAGGCAGCTCATTTCTAAGAATCAAGGGGATCGTTACTGAGGCCCCTCCAGAGACATAAGGAATCCGGATTCCAAATTTCTGTTCAATCTCCAATTTGCTTTCGTGAAGCTCCTTCATCTTTTCGTAGTCCGGTAGCACTCCATTAAGACAAGTCAAATTGGTTCCAATACCGACAATCTCAATATTTGGAAGATCTTTAATCTTCTCAAAGAAACTTACGAGTCGGCCGCGCACAACTCCTTCTCTTAACTCTCCCATCTCGACCATGATGAGCGTCTTATGAATCTTTCCAAGCTCAACCGCTCGTTTA
The DNA here is from genome assembly GCF_054489265.1 of Chryseobacterium sp. A321. Taxonomy (NCBI): domain Bacteria; kingdom Pseudomonadati; phylum Bacteroidota; class Flavobacteriia; order Flavobacteriales; family Weeksellaceae; genus Chryseobacterium; species Chryseobacterium sp. A321. Next base: position 1,961,645 of record NZ_JBTMWZ010000001.1, read on the forward strand.
GAAAGGTAGACCAAAGTCTCTACTTCCGTATTAAAACTAACATCCGCATACTGCAATATATCATCCGCAAAAGTCACGGGTACTGGCTTTATGTACACCGTTTGGACTTCAGGCGAGATGCGCTTGATTGCCTGTAAATTAGAGATTCGAGAATCACAAAACTCTTCGATAGGAAGGCTAAGTACTTCTTTTAAAAAGACCTCATTGCCACAAAGCACCTTGGTCACGATACTCCATTCAATGTAATGCTTCTTAAAGAGCGAGTCTAGGAAGAAGAAGTTATGATGGAGCTTTTCTTTATTAAGGGTTACAATGGACATACCTAGGAATTAAGTCTCATTTCGAGATACTTCGAAGTAAAGCCCAGTTTTTCATAGAGCTTTCTTGCAGGATTATCGGGCTCGCAGTGTAGAGCGATACCGCCTTCACAAACTTTAATGGTCTCCTCCATAAGGCTACGACCAATTCCTTTTCCACGATAGTCTTTATGGGTAGCGATATAGACTAGAATATTAGCCGGTATATACCCATCCATCCCCGTTTGGTTCACAATGACAGCGCCTACCAAGGTAGCTCCGTCTTGTGCGAGCAAAAGATGTCCGCCTTTCCCGTTAGCAAAGTCGGAGATATAATCTATCGATTTTGATATATCTTCTTTGGAATCTCCAAATTCTTGGAGATGCTCAAAAAGAAAGGACACAACCTCCTCTTGATGAGACTTTGAAATTTCAACATTTGAAAATTTTATAATTTGCATTGTAATGTTTTTTAAAGTTATACCGGGTACATTGGGTATGGAATCTGAACGTAAGTTTGAACCAAATTTTCAGGTTCATTCTTACGGTAAAAAAGCACAGGTACTTCGGATTTACTAATAATGTTTTCCGTAAAGTTATTTTTAAATAACTTCTTAAGACTTCGTTCTGTGGTCACATTTACTGCAAGAAGATCAGGACCGAATTTTGAGACTTGTGCGAGGATTTCCTTGGCAGGACTGTCGGTAGTTACCGTATCGACTCTTCCCACCGCAAGTTTTTTGCGCCTCATTCTCACTTTCAAGAATTTAAGCACATTTCCAATCGGACGTCTATCTTCCTCTCTTTTTTGAGAAGACCTCACCCCGAACAGATGCACAGTGGCGTTTTTTCGAAGCAGTATGGGCATCAATGAATTTAATTTTGAAATAACCCCGTCCACTTCTCTCACTGGGTAAATCACACTTTTAAGCTCCTTAATTTCACAGAATTCAGGAACTGTAATGACAGGCACCTCGCTCTGACTAACGACCGAATAGGCTTTGTTTGTCGAAAAAAGGTTTTTAATCTTCTTGAGCCCTACGCTCATAAGGACTAAGTCTATGTTTTGTGTAGGAACGTAATCTCTAACTACGGCCGTTAACTCTCCTACCTGAGACTCTATAATCACGGGAATGTTCACCTGGGACTCAATGGTTTCTTTTAACTTTTGTAATTTTTTTTCTGAACGTTCGAGAATTGCAGCACCATGAAAAAAGAATTTCCCAGAAAAAGCGCTACCCGAACCTAATAAATTTGAATCCACCACATGCAATAGATGCAGTGCGGCAGAATTTTGGGTTGCAATTTGCACCGCGAGATTAACCACATTTAATTGGTTCCTTGAAAAATCCAAGGGAATTAAAATCTTTTTTATATCATGCTCCATAATATCCATACGGTGCAAAGATAAAACAGACTGTCTTTAAACCATGGGTTAATCAGCACTGTTTATGGTATAATTTATCTTAATACTGGTTTGGAAAGCACTTGAATGAACCTTTCTATCTTAAACTGCGAAAAGACACCCTATTTCAACAAAAGTACGGACTGCTCGGATTTAAACGAAATCATTCTACTTTATTTTAAATCATTCCACTTCTAATCCTTCGGCAGATTGCGGATTATAAAACAAAAACCCGAGGCTGTGGCCTCGGGTTAAAGTTTTTAAGAGAAACTTAATTATTGTGCAATAGCACCTAAAACTCGCTTCATAAAATGATTTGCAGCATCACGCTCACTCATTCCACCGTCTACCATCGACTTCATCTCCATTGCGCCACAAATATTAGAAATAATCTCACCAATGGCTTCTCTTTCTTCTTCTTTCACTGCTGGGGAATCCGCATAAATCTCAAGGACTTCTAACGCATTCTCCATCGCTTCATTGGAAGCTGATTTTGCTAAATTTTTATAAACCGGCAATTTCATTGGTAATATCTTTTAAATGTTCTTCTTTAGAGGTTACGACTTGATTTACGAACGAACCATTGTTGTAAATGGCAAACGTAGGTAAATTGGTAACTTCCGCTAATTTTCTGCTTTCAGGGTATTTCTCCGCATCCACATATACAAACTGTACTTCTGGATTTGCTTCCGCTAGTCTTTTTACTTTTGGTTTAAGCAATCGACAGTTTCCACACCATGCAGCGCCAAATTGAACTAGCACTTTAGGGTTCTGGGACAATACCTCTTGTAAATTATCTTCTGTTGCTTCTATAAACATATGAATAGTATTTGTGTTTGATTTTATTGGTGTTTTAACGAATTAGTTTAAACTAACGTTGCTAGACAGATAGTCTGCAACTCCTTCTTTCGTTGCTGCCATCGCTGTTTTTCCTTCTTCCCAGTTTGCTGGACAAACTTCTCCAAATTTCTCAACGTGAATAATCGCGTCTAGAAGTCTTACGTACTCATCGATATTTCTACCTAGTGGTAGGTCATTGATGGTTTCGTGTCTTACCACTCCGTTTTTATCGATAATGAAAGTTCCTCTGTAGGCTACAGGAAGACCTTCAAATACAACTTTACCTGTTTCGTAATCACTTACATACTCTCCTGCTAATACTCCGTAATCCATGGAAATCGTTTTTGCTAAGTCTGCAACCACTGGGTATTTAACTCCTTCGATTCCACCGTTGTCTTTATTCGTGTTTAACCAGGCAAGGTGTGTTTCTTCTGAATCCGTTGAAACCGCTACTACCACTGCATCTCTTTTTTCAAATTCCGCTAATTTCGCTTGAAATGCATGAAGTTCAGTTGGACACACAAACGTGAAATCTTTTGGGTAAAAGAATAAAACGATGTTTTTCTCACCGATTGGTAATTTGAAATCAGAAACGATCTCTTCTCCGTCTAATACAGCTGGAGCTAAAAATTGTGGAGCTTGTTTTCCTACTAATGACATAATATATATTGTTTTTAAGTTCGCTGCAAATTTACGGCACTTAGGCCTCAAACTAAAACTTAATCAATAGATAAATACAATGAGAGAATTCGAATAATTAATAGGCTTTGTCTTCTTAAATCTGCGCATACCATTTGCAACAGAAGGTATGCGAAGGCAAAGACCCAATTCTTTTGCACGAAGTAAGGTCTAATTTAATTTTACTTTTATTTTAATGCAATAGAATCTGTATATCGATCGAGAGGATGTATTCCTCTCCTGTATCAGAATGAATTCCAGAACTGAATTTTAACCCCGCATTAAATTCCATTTTCACTTTTTGTTTCCCCATTTTCTTAAAATGGCTTTTTCTGACCTTAAACCATCGTCTTTTTTAAAAGATCGTTGACAGTGTGGATGCTGAAAAATCACCGGTGTTTTTGTTAAAGGTCAATGGGTTGACAAGATTTAGCGAAATGAAATACATTAAATAAAGCTAAATATGACTGGAAAAAGAGGAAGGAAATTAAAAATAAAATCGGACACGAAACAGAACATATAAATCTTGACCTATTTTGATTTTTATTGATACTGCGCCAAAAAAAACGCTGTAAACATTTAAATTTACAGCGTTCTAGCTTATTTTGGTTTCCCAACCAGCGGAGAGAGAGGGATTCGAACCCCCGGACCTGTTACAGTCAACGGTTTTCAAGACCGCCGCATTCGACCGCTCTGCCATCTCTCCAAAAAACGAATAATTTCGTTTTCAGTGGTGCAAATATAAAGAGGTTTTCACTTTTGCACAACTATTTTACAAAGATTTATTACAACACCCTTATATTCAAGGTGAAAAATTAAGATTTGCCCGTATACATCCCTAGATAGACGGCTAATATCCCTCCTATTACGCTTAGAAGTACGTATAATAAGGCAATTGGCATCTGTGAATTCTGCATCAAGTTAGTCGTTTCTGAGGCAAAAGCGGAGAACGTCGTAAACCCACCACAAAAACCACCGATCAAAAAATATTTAGCGCCTGGTTCTTTCAAGAAAAAAACAGAGAAAAGTCCAATTAAGTAACACCCTATAAGATTTACTGTGAACGTTCCTATAGGAAAAGACCCGATGGATCCTAATTTTGGTGTATAAGCGGATACTAAAAAGCGAAGTACGCTTCCAAGTCCTCCACCTAAGAATACAAGAACTAGACTTTTCATTTCTTTCTAGTCTAATTCCGCAAGATACTTCTCGGCATCCATTGCGGCCATACATCCAGAACCGGCAGCCGTAATTGCTTGACGATAGATGTGATCTTGTACATCTCCGGCTGCAAAAACACCCGGTAAGTTGGTACGAGTAGAACCTTTCTCCGTCACAATGTATCCATTTTCATCTGTGGTAATCTGCTCTTTAAAGACCTCTGTATTGGGTTTATGTCCAATCGCAATAAAGATCCCATGCACCTCAATCTCCGAAATTTCGTTCGTTTGATTATTAAGGACTTTAGCTCTTTCCACCAGTCCGTTTTCTCCTTCAATTCCTACCAATTCATGAAAATATTTCACTTCGATATTCGGGGTGTTTTCCACACGGTGAATCATGGCTTTAGAAGCTCTGAATTCTCCTTTTCTAACAAGCATGGTTACTTTACTCGTTAATTTCGCCAAATAGGTAGCTTCTTCCGCTGCCGTATCGCCTCCACCGACAACGATGACATCTTTTCCCTTGTAGAAAAAGCCATCGCAGGTAGCGCATGCAGAAACCCCTCCACCAGAATAAGTCTTCTCGTCTTCCAGGCCTAAATATTTTGCTGTGGCACCGGTAGAAATAATTACAGTTCTCGCTTTCAATTCCTTGTTTCCAGCCCAAAGCGTATGAATACCTCCTCTCTCTGAAGAAAACTCCGCCTTGGTAATCATTTCATAATGCACTTTGGTGTCAAAACGCTCTGCCTGAGCCTGCAATTGAAGCATCATTTCAGGACCTGTAACTCCCTGCGGATATCCGGGGAAGTTGTCTACTTCGGTTGTAGTCGTTAATTGACCTCCAGGTTCAAGACCTGTATAAAGTTCTGGTTTTAAATCCGCTCTTGCCGCGTAAATCGCAGCCGTATATCCTGAAGGGCCGGACCCTACTATAAGGCAGTCTAAAATGCTTTCCATAAGTATTTGTCTATGTTTATATATGTTTACTTGCCCAAAATTGGGCTCATTTTTAAAATCAACGCTCAAAAGTCGTGTTAAAATCTAACTTTATGCAGCTTTAATTCATGAATTCTGTCAATGATGCAAATTCAATAATTCATACGGTTACAAGTCGACCTTTACTTTGTCGACATTCAATATTTTGTATACCAATTCACAGAGTAACTCCCCACTGTCTACCGCGGCAGATCCCACTCCTCGTTCTCTCATGTGGTAATCTCGAATTATTGAAATCACGCGGGTCGCTTGCTTTAAGTTATAACGCGAGGCTGCATCTCGCACCTCGTTTAGAAAAAAAGCATGACCCAGCCCCATGGTTTTTAAAACATCTTGCTGAGGCAATCCTTTCATGGTGTGAAAGAAGATGATATTGCAAAAATAGCGGTAAAACAAAGTGGTAGTTCCTCCACTGGATTTCGAGGACTTACTCATGAAATATGCAATTCGCATTGCTTTTTCCTTGTCTTTTTGTCCTATGGCTTTTTGAAGTTCGAAAGTATTGAACTCTTTGCTAATTCCGATATGAGTCTCTACTATTTTCCCATCGAGAACTTGATTTTCCTTTAAAATCAATTTGAGTTTGTCTAGTTCCGAGCGGATTCGAGAAAGATCATTTCCAAGATGGTCTGCCAGTAATGCAGGAATGGAGGGCTCTACGGGAATCCCTAGTTTTTTGCATTCATTGGTGATCCACGATCCAATTTGATACTCTTTAACCGGTTCACTTAAGAAAGCCATGGACTTTAACTTAAGTTTCTTCATGAACTTTTTACGTTCGTCCATTTTCTTGTGCTTGTAGGCCAGCACTAAGACTGTCGTAGGAATGGGATTCTCTACATAGGAACTGAATATTTCGCCTGCTTTCTCGTCAAACCGAAGGTCTTGCGCCTCTTTTACAATAATAAGATTATAGTCTCCCATCATTGGAAATTGCTGCGCATAGGAGATGATTTGAGCTATATTTGTTTCCTTACCGTAGAGCACGGTTTGGCCAAAAGCCTTTTCGTCCTCCTGCAAAACTTCATTCTCTAACACGCTCACAGCCAAATCAATATAGTAAGGCTCTTCACCGTGAAAAAAATAGATCGGAAGAAGTTCTTTATTTTTAATATTTTTGATGAGTAAATCTAATTCTTTCATACTTGTGCAAGTGCCAAAACTGAATTTTCCGAGGGATTTTGATTTTGCGATCCGTAGAGACAAAGATAAGTTTTTTATTTATGATTCAGTTCGCAAGACTTCGCTTTTACTTACCCCCGAGGAATGGGTAAGGCAGCATTGGATTCACTATTTCCTTCATGAGAAAGGCTACGCGCCTTCTTCATTGTTGTCTGAAAAAAAAATAACCCTTAACGGTCTTACCAAACGATTAGATTTGGTTGTGACTGAGAAAACACTACCCAAGATTCTAATTGAATGCAAAGCCCCTAAAATACCGCTTTCGCAAAGTACCTTTGAACAAATTGCCCGCTATAATTCTATCGTTAAAGCAGAAACCATTCTCCTCAGCAATGGGCTTAATCATCTACTCGCTAAAACCACTGAAAAAGGTTACGAATTTATAAAATTTGAATTTTAATTCTTCATGAGCACTCTACCCATAAAAAATAGATTTTTGTCCATTGTACCACTTTTGGTCTTTGTCGTTACCTTTCTTGGATTTGGAATTTACAACCAAGATTTTTATGCCCTTCCTTCCCCACTCGCTGCACTCATGGGAATTGTAGCGGCCTTTGTTTTATTTAAAGGCAGCCTACAGAAGAAAATGGACACCTTTTTAAAAGGTTGCGGTGACGGACAGATTCTTACCATGTGTATTATTTATCTCCTAGCTGGCGCTTTTGCTGCGGTTTCGAAAGCGGCAGGCAGCGTCGATAGCATTGTGAACTTAGGAATGACTTATATTTCCCCGCAATATTTTGCGGCAGGTATTTTTGTGATTGCCTCTTTCCTTTCTTTTGCCTCGGGAACTTCCGTAGGATCAATTGTCACACTAGGTCCGATTGTAATCGAACTGGCAAGTAAGAGCGATTCCCCACTGGGCTTAGTGGGCGCCGCTTTGCTATGCGGAGCGATCTTTGGAGACAACCTTTCCATTATATCCGACACCACCATCGCGGCCACACAAAGTTTGGGTTGTGAAATGAAAGATAAATTCCGAGCGAATTTCAAACTCGCTTTGCCAGCTGCGATTCTCGCACTTGGCTTTTTTATATTTGCAGGTCGAAACGGATCTCCAAGTCCTATCGAGACCTCCAACCTGCATTTTGACCTTTTGTTAATTCTACCCTACCTAATTGTCATTGCTTTAGCCCTTAAAGGAGTCAATGTCTTTGTGACCTTATTTTTGGGGCTATTTTCAGCCGCAATACTTGGATTGTGGAATTCAAGCTTTGATTTCCTAACTTTAAGCAAGACCACTTACCAAGGATTTACCAATATGTCCGAAATATTTTACCTATCACTTTTGACAGGAGGTCTTGCCGCCTTAGTAGAAAAAGCAGGAGGAATTCAATATATTTTAAGTGCAATCAATCGACTCATCTTTGACAAAAAGAGCGCTTCTCTTGGAATTGGAGCGCTTGTCAGTGCCACGAACCTTTGTGTCGCGAACAACACAATTGCGATTTTAATTTCGGGTAAAGTGGCAAAGGAAATAAATGACAAGTACGAGCTAGAAGCTAAAAACTCAGCTTCCATTCTGGATATTTTCGCCTGTTACATTCAAGGGTTAATTCCCTACGGAGCGCAGGTACTCATCCTAATATCTTTAAGTGGCTTTAAAATTGAGTATGTAGATCTTCTCTTAAATTCTTACTATCTTCACCTACTACTTATTATAACCCTTGGCTTTATCTTTTTCAGAAAGAAAGAAAGAAAGAAAGAAAGGCCCATTGAACAAATAAAAACCGCTCATGATTAAAAACATCATATTTGATTTTGGAGGAGTCCTGATGGACTGGGACCCAAGATATTATTTCAAAGACTATTTCCAGGACGACGAAAAAATGGAATACTTTTTAGATTCCGTGGCCACGAATGAGTGGAATGCACAACAGGACAAAGGTAGACTCCTTAGTGAGGGAACGGATATACTTCTGAAACAGCATCCGGAGTGGGAGAAAGAGATTCGTGGCTACTACGAAAACTGGACGACCATGCTTCGCGGGGATATACCTCATAGAGTAAGTGTTCTTAGGGAACTATCTAAAACTCCTTATCAACTGTTTGGTCTCACCAATTGGTCGCATGAAACCTTCCCCTATGCCTTAGAAAACTATGACTTCTTCAAACTTTTCGATGGGAAAATTGTCGTTTCTGGTGAGGAAAAATTAATCAAACCCGATCCTGAACTCTGGCATGTTTTACGTAATCGTTACGATCTAAAACCAGAAGAATCCGTCTTTATAGACGATAATTTTGAGAATTGTAAAACGGCAAAGAGCCTTGGCTTTCTTACCGTTTGGATTACAGAATCCACGGATTTAAAAAAGGAACTGATAAGTTTAGGGGTAGAGTTTAATTAGTTTACGTTTCCTCTCGATGCACGAGATCGAGCGAGAAAGCCGGAAGGCAAATGGAAACGTATTCGCATTCCCTAGAAAAAGGATTGCTATAACGTACTCTTGCTCCCTTCTGAATTAAGATGCTTTGTCCCTCTTCTAAATCGAGGACTTCTCCCTCGATTTCAAAACGTTTTTTGCCTCGCACAATCAGGGTGTATTCATCAAATTCGGGAGTCTGGAAGGGTTCGCTCCAACCTTTTGGAGCCTTCATATGGGCTATGGATAGGCCCGGCGTTCCCATAGAATTTCCCCAATGTTCGAGAATCGTTTTCCCATCCGTGGTGGGTACGTGAAAGGGCGACTTTTGAATTTTATACTTTGTCATCTGGCATAAACGTTAATTTGGTTTCCTCCTTGATGACAGAGAGAACTATATGGCTATGGTACTGGCCAATGTTAGGAATATTCGCCACGACTTCAGTCATAAAACGGTTGTATTCTTTGATGTCTTTCGTCACCACCTTAATCATATAATCGTACGTCCCCGAAAGGCTTACTACCTCCAAGACCTTTGTCTGGGACATGATTTTGGTTTCAAATTCTTGAAGTCTCTCTAGGGACTGCTCTTTTAAGGTAATATTACAATAGGCCGTCAACTCAAAGCCCGCCTTTTCTTTGTTGATTACGGCGACGTACTTTTCAATAACCCCCGAACTTTTCATATTTTTAATACGCTCGTAGGTGGGTGAAAAGGAAAGTCCTACTTTTTCGGCTAAATCTTTTACCGAAATCGTGGAGTCTTCTTGCAATAAGTTTAGGATTTTTTGATCCGTGGCATCAAGAGGTTTCATCTTTAAAATTTTTGTACACGTCGTTAAAATCTTGGACGATTCGCTCTAAACTGAGATTCCCAATACTTCCAATGTGGGTATGAGATAGACTCTTTTTTTCATAGTGGTAAGTCCCATTTTCAATCGAATTTCCTACTTTCCGATAGGCTTCGCGAAAACTATCTCCCTGAAGAACGAGCTCATTAATTTTTTCAACGCTGAAAAGATACTCATATTTTTTCTCATCTAGAAGATCTTTTTTCACCTCCATATAGCCTAACATAAACTCCATGATTTCAATAGAATCTTTTAAATCCTCGAGGGCAGGAAAAAGAATTTCTTTGGTGAGTTGATAATCCCGATTGTACCCTGTCATTAGGTTATGACTTAGCAAAGTTAACTCTGTAGGAAGAGCCTGAATTCGAGAACACTTCCCTCGAATCAGTTCAAAAACATCTGGGTTTTTTTTATGGGGCATGATACTGCTGCCAGTGGTAAGATCATTAGGAAACTCCACAAATCCAAAATTCTGATTGCTAAAAAGACACAGATCGTTCGCTAGTTTTCCGAGCGTTGAGGCAAGAGAGGCCATGGCGAATGCGAGAGTCTTTTCCGCTTTGGTTCTTGTCATTTGAGCATAAATTGAATTGACATTCATCTTCTCTAAACCCAATTCGTTTGTGGTATAATCTCGATCCAAGGGAAAACTAGAGCCGTATCCCGCTCCTGAGCCTAAAGGGTTTTTTGAGACAATGCTATAGGCTGTAGCAAGAATTTCAAGGTCTTCGCTAAAGGATTCAGCAAAGGCACTTAGCCAAAGCCCAAAAGAGGAAGGCATTCCGATTTGAAAATGCGTATACCCAGGCATCAGTTCCTTCTCGTATTTTCCAGAGAGAGAAATTAAAGTACCAAACAAGGAGCTTGTGGCCTGTGCGAGGCCTTGCGCCTCTTCTCGGAGAAAAAGCTTAATGGCCAATAAAACTTGGTCGTTGCGAGAACGCCCTGTATGAATCTTTTCACCCGGAGCCCCTACGGCCTGAATGAGAGAAAGTTCAATTTGAGAATGAACATCTTCTACGCCAGGTTCTATTTCAAAATTCCCGGATACAGCGCGGTCCAGGAGAATCTCTAGATGCGCAAGGATTTCACTGAGCTCCTGCTTTTCAAGATATCCAATTTTAGAGAGCATTTTCACATGAGCGGTGGTTCCTATAATGTCATACTTGGCAAGTTGCAAATCAAATTCAGGATCTTTACCTAGCGTGAATTTTTCAATAATTTCTAGTCCTTTGCTCTTGGTCGAATTTTTTGCCCAAAGCTTGGTCACCTTGGCCTTCTCACTTGAATTGTTCATATTTTAATTTTTTTTCGATAGAAATAGTTCGGTCAAAAGTCCGATATACTCCTCTATTCCATTGTATAGTTCGGTTTTGTAAATAAATTCGTCTGCCGTATGGGATCTCGTGGAATCACCAATGCCCATTTTCACAGAATCGAAAGGCATAAGTGCCTGATCAGAGATCGTAGGAGATCCATAAAGCGTGTGTCCTTTCGCCTTCGCAGCAAGAACAAGTGGATGATCCAAATTAATCTTTGAGGAATTCAGTCGCAAAGATCTTGCCTTCACCTTTGCCTCCAATAACGATTCAAAATAAGCTACCACGTCTTCATTCGAATAAAACTCATTGGTACGTACATCAATGGTAAAATTCGTTTGGTCGGGGACCACATTATGCTGGTGGCCAGCGGAGACTATCGTGACGGTGGATTTCACCTCGCCTAGAAGGTCCGAGCATTTTTCAAATTTCGCGTGACTTACTTTTTCAATTTCCTTTAAGGCTTTGTAAATCGAATGGTCAGCATTGGCATGGGCTGCATGCGAGGGCGTGCCTGAAACGATACAATCTAAGACCACGAGTCCCTTTTCAGCTACTGCCAATTGCATTTGGGTGGGCTCGCCCACTAGGGCAAAATCAATTTTACCCAAGTCTTCCAAAATACTTACAATTCCGTTCTGCCCTGAAATTTCTTCCTCGGCACTTGCCGCGAAAATAAGATTATAAGGCAGCTTTTTGCGATAGAAAAAGACAAAACTAGCCCATAATCCCACGAGAGAAGCGCCCGCATCGTTACTTCCCAGTCCATAGATTTTTCCTTCCTCTTCATAGGCCTCAAAAGGATCTCTCGAATAAGACAGGTTCGGTGCCACTGTGTCGTGGTGGGAGTTGAGCAGGATCGTTGGAAGTTTAGGATCAAAATATTTATTCTTTGCCCAAAGGTTGTTTCCTTTTCGTTGAAAAGGAATCTTCTCCATGGTAAAGCAAACTTCTAAAAAATCGGCCGTCTCATTTTCATGGGTACTGAGTGAAGGGGTTTCAATCAATTTCTTTAAAATTATCTCGCTTTTACGCTGTAATTTCTCTATCATGATTCAAGGATTAATTGGGTTCCTACCTTCCGATCAAAGAGCGCGGACTCAAGTCCTGTACTTGACAAAATTTGCACTTTCGCCACTCCTTTTTCTAAGGCCTTAAATCCCGTTTCTAATTTAGGAAGCATTCCTCCTGCCACCTTTTGGGATTCTTTTAAATTCAAAAACTCAGGCTGCGAAAGAACAGGAATAAGGCTTTCTTCCTCATTCACATCGAGCAAAACCCCTTCTTTTTCAAAACAGTAAAGTAGACTGACCTCAAACCTTTCTGACAATTTAATCGCGATTTCTGAAGCTAATGAGTCTGCATTCGTGTTCAAAAGTTCATACTCCTCTCCCAGCGTCAAGGAACAAACAACCGGAAGTACCCCCAAACTCAAAAGTTGAGAGAAGACTTCTAGGTTTACATTTTGCACATCGCCTACCTGTCCATAATCCACTAGGCTTACTTCTCTCTTTTTCGATTGAACGGATTTTAGATCCGCTCCACTTAGTCCTAAAGAACTTAGTCCAGAGGCGCTAAATTTCGCTACGAGTTGTTTATTGAGAAGTCCTGCGTACACCATGGTACAGAGTTCAAGGGTTTCCCTGGTCGTTACTCGACGTCCATCTACCATTCGCTGCTCAATTCCGAGTCTCTTCGCATAGTGATTTAAGTGGGTTCCTCCCCCGTGCACAAGTACCAAGTTTTGAGGTTTGTGCTTTGATATAATCTCAATTACCCGATTTAAGGCCGAAAGAGAATTTAGAGTTTCGCCTCCTATTTTAAGGACCTGTACCTGCTGCTTTTCCATCCTTAGTTTATAAAGTTCCTTTAAGGATTCGTTCGAGTACGGTCTGCATAGCCACGGTACGATTGCTAGCTTGCTGATAGACTAGGGAATTCTCACTATCAAGCAGTGCATCGCTCATCTCTAGATTGCGTCGAACAGGAAGACAATGCATTACTTTAGCCTGAGGGTTCTTTGTTAGAAAATTCTCTTGTAACAACCAGTTTTTTTGCACCTTCGGCATGGTGCCATAATTTTCAAAAGAAGACCAGTTCTTCACATACACAAAATCCGCATTTTCAAGAGCTTCATCTTGATCGTGATACACCTTGGCTCCTTGTACAAATTCAGGACTTAAATCGTATCCTAAGGGATTTGCAATGGAGAAATCAACCTCAGCAGCATTCATCCATTCGGCAAAAGAGTTGGGCACACATTGAGGAAGCGCTTTGGAATGGGGGGCCCAGGAAAGAACCACTTTTGGTGCACGTTCTAATTTCCAGTTTTCTTGAATCGTGATTAAATCAGCAAAACTCTGAAGCGGATGCCGAGTGGCAGATTCTAAGGAAATCACAGGGACTTTTGCGTACGAGACGAAGCTTTTAAAAACGTCCTCGCTGTAGTCTTTTTCTCGGTCGCTAAGACCAGGAAAAGAACGAAGTCCGATAATATCGCAATATTCACTTAATACTCTCGCCGCTTCTTTTACGTGCTCCGAGCTACTGCCGTTCATCACTTCTCCGTCTTTAAACTCCCAAGTCCAAGCCTCGGATCCTGGACTGACCAAAAGTACCTGCATGCCTAAATTCGCAGCGGCCTTTTGACTACTAAGTCTCGTTCTTAAACTCGGATTTAAAAATACAAGACCTAAGGTTTTATTTTGACCTCCTTTTGAATTGCCGTAAAGATCTTTTTTGAGCTGATGTGCATGCAAAAGAAGCTCCTTTAGGTTGGTCACATCAGCGAGGGATGTAAAGTTTTTCATGATAAAATTTGTTTTAAAGCGTGAAGAAAATCATCTACCGCTTTTTTGTTTATAGTTAAAGGGGGAAGAAGTCGCATGGTTCGAGGGTCTGAAGCACTGCCCACCAAAATTCCATGCTCAACTCTTAATTGATGCGCAATAACAGAGACCGGCCCTGGGAAATCAATTCCCACCATAAGGCCCCTCCCTCGAACCTGCTCAATCTGCGGAATTTCACCTAATTCTTCCAATAAATAATCTCCTAAGTCCGCAGCATTCTTAGCAAGACCTTCCTTTTCAATCACTTCTAAAACTGCGATGGACGCTGCGCAGGCTAGGTAATTCCCACCAAAAGTAGTTCCAAGCATCTTTTTTTGAGAAGGAATGCGAGGGCTAATAAGCACACCTCCAACTGGAAATCCATTCCCCATGCCCTTGGCAATTGTAATTAGATCAGGCCTAAGGGTGCTGTGTTGATGAGCGAAGAACCGACCGCTTCGAGCGTAGCCACTTTGCACTTCGTCGAGAATCGTAAGAAATCCATGTTTTTTAGCTAAAGTTTCGATCGTTTCAAGCATAGAAGAATTGGGAAGGTGCACACCGCCAATTCCTTGAATTCCTTCAATAATTACACCGGCCAAAGACTCTTTGTGCTGCTGAACAATCTGTGAAAACATAAGAGGATTATTCAACTCACAGAATATAAAATTCTCAGATTCATTGACGGGAGCCACAATGGAGGGGTCGTCCGTGGCCGCCACTGCAGCAGAAGTTCTTCCATGAAAGGCACCGTGAAAGGCAATGAACTTTTTCTTCCCTGTAAAAAAAGAGGCTAATTTAAAAGCATTCTCATTGGCCTCTGCTCCGGAATTGCAAAGAAATAGCTCATAATCCGGGTAACCACTTACTCTTCCTAAAAGTTCAGCCAACTTCTCTTGCAAGGGATTTTGAACTGAATTCGAATAGAATCCGATTGAACTCAGCTGTTTAGAAAGAGATTCTTGGTAGTGAGCATGGCTATGTCCAATTGAAATCACGGCATGTCCTCCATAAAAATCCAGATACTTCTTACCGTTTTCATCCCAGAGATAGCAGTCTTTTGCTTTCACGATCTCTAAAGGAAGTCGAGAATAGACTTCAAATAATTTCATAATTCCTTTCTTTAAGGTTCTTCTACTTTTTACTTAATACACAGAGGCTTTTAACTGAAGTCCACAGGTAGGAGCTAGTCCAAGCATGAGGTTCATATTTTGTACCGCTTGCCCCGAGGCACCTTTGATTAGATTGTCAATCGCTACATGCACCGCCAAATCCTGCCCTACTTGCTCCAAGTAGATCAAAGCTTTGTTCGTGTTTACAACTTGCTTTAAATCGATCGGACCGGGAGAAACATGCACGAAATCGGAATATTTGTATGCGTATTTATAGGCTTCAATCACTTCGGACGAGGGTTTCAGAGTTTTTAGCATTAAGGTCACAAAAATCCCGCGGGTAAAAGCGCCGCGCCAAGGCACAAATTGAAAATCTATCGGTTTTTCCTGTACTACGGAGATTCTTTTTAAGATCTCATCGTTGTGTTGGTGTGTGAAAGTCTTATACGGAGAAACATTGCCTGTACGCCAATTTGCATTGGTCGTATGAACTAGGGATTTGCCTGCGCCGGTGGATCCTGTAATCCCCACGCAGCTCACTTTGTCGATTTCTTCGATTTTCGTAAGTGGCAAGAGGCCAAGTTGGATGGCGGTCGCAAAACAGCCTGGATTCGCAATGTGCGTAGCCTTTGCGATTTGATCCTGATTAAATTCACTCAGACCATAGACAAATTTACTTTCGTCCCAAAGTTCATCCACCCGGAAATCATTGCCTAAATCAATAATTCGAGTACCTGTTCCCAAGTGCTCCTTATTTTCTGCCATCCAATTTCTGCTCTCCCCATGAGGAAGGCATAAAAAGATAACGTCTGCAGGCTCAATAATTTCTTGAAACACTAATGAAGTCTCCCCTAGCAAATCTTTGTGTACCTCTGAGACCGCTTGCCCTTGCATACTGGTTGAGGTTAAGAAGGAAATCTTTACGTGGGGATGGTAAAGAAGAATTCGTATTAATTCTCCTGCCGTCACTCCGGTTGCACCTACAATGCCAACCGCTATTTGATTTTGCTCTTTACTCATGACTGTGAATTTGATGGTATATACTTAGTGCATTGGCGTAAATCTTAGAAAATCCTTTCGCATCCTGTGCGCTCCACCCCTTATTCACTTCTCCATACACCCCTGCTGCGCTCTGCATTAAATCATTAGGAGATTCTATTCCTAGAAGCGTAAAATAATGGGGATTAAGTTGAACAAGGACCTTCCCTGAAACTTTGTCTTGGGAGCTTTCGAAAAACGCTTCGAGATCTTTCATTACAGGATCTAGCACCTGCGCATCGTGCAGGTAATTGCCATACTGAAGTGCCAACTGGTCTTTCATGAGAAGCTGAGCTTTGCTTAGGGTATGTTTTTCTAGCAGATGGTGAGCTTTTAAAAGAATCATCGCTGCAGAAGCTTGAAAACCGACTCGGCCTTTGAGTCCTATAATGGTATCTCCCACGTGGATCTCTCGTCCAATCCCGAAGGGCTGCGCTAAAGATTCAAGATACTGGATAGCCTCTAAAGGCATTGAAAACTCTTTATCGTCCACCGCTATAACTTCTCCTTTCACAAAGGTAAGACCTACCACAAGCGACTCTTTTGCTGTGACCTTTGTAGGATATGCCTCCTCAGGCAAAGGGAGGTTTGAACTTAAGGTTTCTTTTCCTCCGACAGAGGTTCCCCAAATCCCCTTGTTGATAGAATACATGGATTTTTTAAAATCCATTTTAAATCCATGGGACTGTAAAAACTCAATCTCTTGCGTTCTCGAATAGTTTAAATCTCGGATTGGCGTTAAGATTTCTACAGTAGGACAAAGAATTTGAAAAATGGAATCAAAACGGATTTGATCATTTCCGGCCCCTGTACTACCATGGGCTATATAAGTAGCTCCGATCTTCTTTGCATACTGAGCAAGGGCTGAGGCCTGATAGACTCTCTCTGAGCTTACAGAAAGTGGATACGTATTGTTTTTAAGCACATTTCCATAAATCAAAAACCGAAGGCAGTTTTGGTAGTAGGTCTTTTGCTCATCCAGTACATGAAAACTAGCCGCGCCAAGTTCAAGTGCCCTTTTTTCTGTTTCTACCAATTCTTCGGGGCTAAACCCTCCTAGGTTTACCAAAACAGCGTGTACCTCTAAATTCATACTTTTTGAAAGATACACCGCACAAAACGACGTGTCAAGCCCACCGCTGTAGGCCAAAACTACTTTTTCCATAA
Source organism: Chryseobacterium sp. A321 (assembly GCF_054489265.1). Lineage (NCBI taxonomy): Bacteria > Pseudomonadati > Bacteroidota > Flavobacteriia > Flavobacteriales > Weeksellaceae > Chryseobacterium > Chryseobacterium sp. A321. The sequence continues at coordinate 1,978,886 of NZ_JBTMWZ010000001.1, forward strand.
CCATTGTTTCTTATTTTTAAATTTTGCAAACAGAGGGAGTCCTGCTTTTTTACTTTCTGTTAAGCCAGCATCCTGACGCCCTTTGTTCTTTTGAGCATGAGGATCGTAAAGCATGGCGGTGCAAAGGCAGTTTTTTCGCTCTTTGCTTTTTAGAATTTCATAATTCACGCAACTTTCGCAACCTTTCCAAAACACATCGTCCTGGGTTAACTCGTCATAAGTAACGGGAGCATATCCTAAATCGCTGTTGATTTTCATCACCGCCCGACCTGTGGTTAATCCAAAGATCTTGGCTTGCGGAAATTGTTCTCTGGAATACGCGAATGTGGCAAGTTTAATTTTCTTGGCAAGTCCCTTTTCACGGAATTTTCTTTTGACAATTAAGCCTGAATTGGCGACGTAAGTTTTATCACTCCAGGTTTCGATATAACAGAACCCTGCCCACTCTCCCTTCGAAGTAAAAGCCATGATTGCTTTGTTCTCTTCAATCTTTTGCTCCACGTAAGAGGCGCTGCGTTTTGCAATGCCGGTTCCTCTCGCAAGGGCTGATACTTCAATTTCTTGTAAAATTTCAGGCACATATATCTTATGGGATGCTTGTGCCACGATTACTGTAAATTCAATTTCTTCTTCCACTTTTATCTAAAACAAAGTGCAAATTTAGATATTTTATCTTTACCAACAAATAATAAAAGATAATTTATTTCAAAAAAAATGCTTTGAAAAGTTTTTTGATCTGAAAAAAGTGAAATTGGAAGAAATTTTATCTGTAGAAAGAACAGACACTTTTGAAGTCCGTCTATTCTTGTCTTGTAGCTAATTTTTTGGCGAATAAAGTTTCACCCCTTTACAAGCAATGTGTTTAATCTTCGGGTACAACAACTACAAAAAACCGCCTCAAAATTATAGTGAGGCGGCTGCTTTATTTTACTAAGAATTCCTTAGTTCTTTTTATTTAATTTTTTGAATTTGAAATAGGAAACGGTAGCTAAAAGAAGCATAGAAACGGTTCCTATGTAAACCCATGCCGGTACAGGAACAGGATCTCCTGCCGCGTAGGAATGGAGTCCACTTAAGTAATAGTTCACTCCGAAATAGGTCATAATAATGGAAGAAATAGCAAACATGCTTGCCACGTGGAACGCCCATCTTCCTCGAAGACCCGGTACAAGACGCATATGCAGAACAAAAGCATACACCATTACAGAAACAAAAGCCCAAGTTTCCTTCGGGTCCCAGCTCCAATAACGACCCCACGATTCATTTGCCCAGATCCCCCCTAAAAAGGTTCCTACGGTTAAAGCATAGAGCCCTATGGTGAGGGACATCTCTGACACAATAGTGAGTTCTTTAATTGTTCTTTCGTTATGCAATTTGTAGATTTTCTTATTTGCAAGAAGGTAAAACACGAGGCATATAATAGCAATCACGAAGGAGAGCCCAAAGAACCCGTAACTTGAAGTAATGATCGCTACGTGGATAATTAGCCAATAGGATTTTAGAACAGGTACAAGCGGAGTAATCTGAGGGTCCAGCGCAGAGCCTCCATGAGCAAAGCCCATCATAATCACTGCAACCATAAATCCAGCTGCCGGAATTAAGGCATTTGAATTACGGTACAGCGCAAACCCGGCTGTAATACCAACCCAGGAGATAAAGACGATTGCTTCGTATCCATTGCTCCAAGGCGCGTGTCCTGAAATGTACCAACGTCCTATTAAACCAAGAAGTTGTAAGAACCATCCGATTGCACCAATATAGAGAACCACCTTTATGAGTTTTGCGATAATGGCTTTCTTCTTAAATAGATCCACAAATCCTAAAATGATCAGGAGTCCTCCAATTAGGGTATAGAATATTAACAAACGGAAGTTGATATCCACTTGATTCATCAAGACCTCCGCCTTGACTTTTGATTCGCTAGGAACTACATTTTTCCCCCAAGTTTGTTGGTAATTCGAAAGGTCTTGAAGTGCGGCATCGGCCTGAGCCCAATTTCCAGTTTGTTGCGCATGAAGCACAGAGGAGAAATAAGGACCCATCACTTTTTGAGATTCCATGTCCGGTTCAAAATTCTGATCTAGCCAAGAATGCCATGTTGAGTTTGGATCGTTCTTCACAGGGACAATTCTCATGAATTGACCAGAGAAAAACTCATTAAATATTTGAACTCTTTCGTTTACAGAAATAACTTCTTTATCATAATTGGTTTGCTCTGCTGGTTTCTTTGCAAACGCAGCATTATAATCTTCCTCAAGAACGTAATTCAAATTTCCATTCTGATCTGATGGGAATAAATTCATAAGGGCCGTATACCCCTCGTCATTCGCTTTGGTTTTTCTCTTAAGTTCGTCTCCTCCTTTGGTTCCCACTTTAATAAGGGGCACCATAGTCCAACTTGGCGTATCGGTATTAATGGATAAAAACCACTGCTCAGGAGTTAATTCCTTATCCCCTGTTCCTTTAAATTTATCCTTTTTATAAAGTTTACGAAGTACATTTAAAGCTTGTGTACTCATCGGAACAATTCTTCCCTCGTAATTCTGTACGAGCAAATAAGCAAACTTATCCGCGTGCTCTTTCGAAATTCTAGATTTCGCGATGGCTTCGTCCGCAGAGATTACTCGTAGGGCCGTCATCGACTGTGCAACTGAATTCTGATTGGAAGCCTGAGGCTGGTTGGAAGCCGTAGCATTCGAATCGTTTGCATGAATCGTACCATCCTCAAGGGCATGGGTCGACGCATTGGCTGCGCTCTGATTCGTAGCCCTCATTTGTGGACTTCCGTCCGAGGTACCATGCGTTTCTATTTTCTGCGCATTAAGGCCGACGCTTAAAAGAAGTAAAAGCGCAAGAGTCGTATTTTTACGATTGAGGTTCTTTAGCATGGTATTTAATTTTGAAAAGTGAGTGCCTTTCCAAAAGAAGATAATAAACATGGAGGTAAAGAGTAAGAAATACCCAATGTACGTCACAAGCGTTCCCCAATAATCATGGTTCACAGACAGGTGAGTACCTCGTCTATCTTGGTCAAAACTGGCTTGGAAGAATCGATACCCCTTGTGATTGAGTACATGGTTCATGTATATTTTATAAGGCGTCTGTTTTCCCTCGTCAATAATTTGAATGTGACTTTCGTACGCACTTGGAGAAGAACTTCCTGGATAGGTTTCCATCACAAAGTCATCTAATTTAATTGCAAACGGTGTGGTGTAAATCTTAGGACCAAAACCTAGCATAATGTTTATTCCGTCCAGGGTGATTTGTTTATACAAATTAGGATTTCCTCTTTCCACGACAAGCTCGACCTGTTGGGTCGTTTTTGGCCCTTGCACTTCTACTGTAAGTGCATCTGGGACAGCTTTGTCCTTGTTTCGATCTCCTTCAAAAGCAAGAAGGGAACCTTTTGTAAGTCCTTCTGGAACCACAATTCGTATGTCGTTAATCGTATAGAGACTTCGAAGTGCTAAAGGCTCATAAACATTTGCCTTTACAGAACCACTGTCCTGCGTTGCCATAACCATATATTTAGAATCGACGGGTGTTTTCAAGGATAACTTACCGTCCGCATCTTTTTTAAATTCAATCGCTCCTTCAATCGGGTTATTGAAACTCACGAGAGTTCCGTTTAAGGATTTAGACTCTCCTTCTTTCAAATAATAATTGAGTCTTCCGCGATCGCCTGTGGTCACAAAGTGAAGATACTCCTGACCATCGGCGCTCGCCACCAAACTGTCTTTTTTTCGCTGTACATATTCAAGAGCTTTCACTTTCACTTTTTCACCGTGAAAATCATAATTGGCTTTAAAGTTATGGTGAATTGGGGACATCATATACTGCACATCCTTATAACTAAGGACATCGCCTGATTTTTCCATTTGAATCTTAAAGAAGGTCTTGTCCGTAATAATTTCGTTCGAGGTTTCCCCTTCTCTAATGAGCATAATGCCCTCAAAACTAATGTATCTTGTAATGGCACCTCCTAAAAACAGAAGGACAAAAGACAAGTGAAACACGAGTACTGGCCATTTCTCTTTACGCCACAAACGATAGCGTCCTATGTTTCCAATAAAGTTTAAAATTAACAGAACCATCACCGCTTCGAACCATTTGGCCTCGTAAACAAGAGCCTTTGCCGTTGGGGTACCGTAATCGTTCTCTAGAAATGTGGCATAGCCCATTGCGCCCGCATAAACTAAAAGAAGAACCGCCATGGTTCTCGTCGAAATTAAAATGCTTTGAATCTTTTTCATAATCTTGACATTACCGACTTTAGAGTCGATTTTTACCGTTTGGATGCAAAAATACGCCCTATAATCTTAACACACGAATTTCCATCAAGATATTTGCATCTAAATTTGAGACAAATCCCTGCAAAAGTTGGAGATTAGATATTCTACTGCGATGACCAAATTCTAAAGTAAAAACATTAAATTTGCCAAGATTGAACTTATGGAAAAGAAAATTAAAACCCCCTCCACAAGCCGCACACTTAGCGATAACAAAACGCTTTCGAAACCGCGCATCTTTTTTGGCCTGTTTTTCATTCTACTGAGCCTCATACTCTTTTTGTCCTTTATTTCCTTTTTATTCAATTGGAAAGCGGACCAAAGCCAGGCAGGTAGCATGCTCGACAAAACAATAAAATCCTCTAATTTCATTGGGAAATTAGGCGATTATCTGGGCAACTTGTTTATTTTCCAGAGCGTTGGTATCGCAGCCTTCCTCATCGCCTTTCTTATTTTAATGCTGGGTACCCTTATTTTAAAAAAGAAATATTTCAAACCTTGGAAAACCATTGGTCATTCCCTATTTTTCATTTGTTGGCTTCCTATTTTCCTAGGAGCAGTCACCCAAGGAGAAGGCGTACTGAGCGGAGTTTATGGCTATCAAATCATGGACTTTTTAGCCTCGATGATTGGAAATGTAGGACTTTGGCTAGTATTAGGTTCTAGTATAGCACTTTACTTTATTCTTGAATTCAATTTAAGACCCAGTGCGATCAAAAAAAGACTTAACGATATTAACGATAGCACTCTAGGAAAAGTCAAAGAATTTTTACCAAGTTCAAATTCGTTTGAAGATGAGGAGCGAATCGAAGATGAGACTGAGGAAGATTCGCCAGTATCTACCCTTCCCACTACAACAGAGCCTAGTTTCCCACTAAGTACCCAAAAAGAATCCTTGGGTAGTAGTACAATTCCACTTACCTCCACTTTAAATACTCCTGTGAGTACAGTTCCAATAAAGGAATTTACTGAAAAATCAGAAACGACAAAGGAAGACTCTTTTGACTTTAACGTGGAAATTGCAAAAGAGGAAGATCAGTGGGATGAGATGGCACAAAAATCCGCAGATCTTGTCAAAGAGTATGGACTTTTCGATCACCGATTGGAACTGGCCAAATTTCAAATGCCCACCCTCGAACTTTTGAAAGACTATGGAAACGAAGAAATTTCCATTAATCAAGACGAACTTGAAGAAAACAAAAACAGAATTGTCGGACTACTTAAAAACTTTAATGTCGGAATTTCCGAAATCAAAGCGACCATAGGTCCCACGGTCACTCTCTACGAAATTGTGCCCGATGCTGGAATTCGGGTTTCTGCCATTAAAAAACTGCAAGACGACATTGCTTTAAATCTTTCTGCGCACGGGATTCGAATTATTGCCCCGATGCCAGGCAAGGGGACCATTGGAATTGAAGTTCCCAGAAAGAACCCTACCATGGTATCCATGAAAAGCGTACTCGCTTCTCAAAAATTCCAAAATACGGACATGGATTTGCCCGTGGTTTTTGGAAAAACCATTTCAAACGAAATCTTCATGGCCGATTTAGCCAAAATGCCTCACCTTTTGATGGCAGGAGCAACCGGTCAAGGAAAGTCTGTGGGGATTAATGCGATTCTAACCTCTTTACTCTACAAGAAACACCCAAGCGAAATTAAATTCGTGATGGTGGATCCTAAAAAAGTGGAGCTTACCCTTTATTCAAAAATTGAGCGCCACTACCTAGCCAAACTACCTGGTACCGACGAAGCGATCATTACGGAAAACTCAAAAGTAATTGCCACACTGAACTCCTTATGTGTGGAAATGGACACTCGATACGATCTTCTAAAAAATGCATTTTGTCGAACCATTAAGGAGTATAACAAAAAATTCTCTGAACGCAAGTTGAATCCTGAAAACGGACACCGATACCTACCGTACATCGTTTTGGTTGTGGATGAATTTGCAGATCTTATTATGACGGCAGGGAAAGAAGTGGAACATCCAATTGCCAGACTAGCCCAGCTCGCAAGAGCCGTGGGTATTCACCTTATCGTGGCCACACAAAGACCTTCTGTGAACGTAATTACAGGGATGATTAAAGCGAACTTCCCAGCAAGGGCTGCTTTCCGTGTGATTTCCAATGTCGATTCGCGTACGATTTTAGATTCCCCTGGTGCCGAGCAACTCATCGGAAAAGGAGACATGCTTTATTTTAACGGCAATGAAATCGTTCGACTCCAGTGTGCTTTTGTAGACACCCCGGAAGTAGAACGGATTGTGGATTACATTGGAGCTCAAAAAGGTTACAGTTCGGCCATGGTTCTTCCAGATCCACCCCAAGAGGAAGGTTCTTCAGGCACCGTTGAGTTTGACCCCAACGAAAAAGATGCCCTCTTTGAACAAGCGGCCAAAATTGTGGTCTCGACCCAACAAGGTTCCACCTCTATGCTCCAACGTCAATTAAAATTAGGATACAACCGAGCGGGTCGCATCATGGACCAATTGGAGGCAAGCGGAATCGTAGGAGGGTTTAATGGAGCGAAAGCAAGAGAGGTTTTGATTACCGACTTAAATGCTTTGGAACAATTTTTGGAAGAATTGCGCCCGTAAGCTTGGAAAGACTTGAAGACGCAGCTTGAGGGCTGCCGGTTTAACTTTTGAAGAAGTAGCTTATCCAAGATAAAGTAATTCACAAAATTGAAAGTAACAATGATAAAAAAAATTGCCATAGCACTAGGAACCTTTGCATTTCTAGGCACCTTAAGCGCACAGAGTGCGGATCAAAAATCGAGAACAATTCTCGATGCGGTTTCCAAAACCTATAAATCTAACCAAAACACGTACTTTAAATTTGCATACGGAACGGGACCTGCAGGTAAGGTCACCCAAACGCAGACCGGGATCTTCTATACAACTCCTTCCAAGTACAAGCTAACGATTATGGACACCGAGCAACTTTTTGACGGATCCAAAGTATACAACATTAGCAAGGACGATAGGGAAGTCACCATTGCGAAGGCTTCGGGGAGCGAAATGATGTTCTCGCCTACCAATTATTTAGATACTTACAAGACCAATTACCAAACTACTTATGTTGGGAAACGCCAGCTCAATGGAGTTCAAACGGACCTCATAAAGCTAACCCCCGTAAAAAAGAGTGGGATTAAATATGTTTTTATCTACGTAAATTCGCCGAAGAATCAACTGGTAAAAGTAGAACAGTATTCTACAGACAACCAAGTGGCTGTAATTGCCATTCAAGACTACCGTGCAAACCAAAAATTAGAGTCTAATTTTTTCCAATTTAACCGTCAAGCGTATCAAAATTATCTGATCACGGAATTATAATTCAAAAAATCCATAGAGAATAGAGTCACAAAGTTTTTGCTTTGTGACTTTTTAAGTATTTTTGCCCCAATGAAATTACTAGACCGCTATATAATTAAGACCTTTTTCGGGCCGTTTCTTTTTATCTTCAGCGTGCTGTTCTTCATTTTCATTGTGAACATCATCTGGATTCAGATGGCTCAGTTCATGGGCAAAGGGCTAAGTACCTTTGAAATCATCAAACTTTTATTCTACATGGGGGCCACGGTCGTGGGAATGGTCCTTCCCCTTACGATTCTGCTCTCCTCTATTATGACCTTTGGAGACTTTGGGGAGCGTTATGAACTTGCTGCCATGAAAGCAGCAGGGATTTCCCTGGTCCGTGTGATGATGCCTTTGTTCCTGGTAAATGTTCTTCTTGCGAGCATACTCTTTATCTTTCAGAACAACATTACGCCCGATTTTCAAAGAAAGGCGAAAAACATGCTGTACAATATTGCGGCCACAAAACCTGCATTAAACTTTACTCCGGGACAGTTCATTCATGAGCTCCCTGGCTTTGCTGTGAAATTTGATGAAATTTCGGGTGAAAATGCAGAGAACTTAAAAGGGGTCTTTATTCATAAATCGACCAACATCTATGAAGATCAACAGGCCATTGTAGCAAAGTCTGGAAAATTTGTTCCTGCGGCCGACAAAAATTATTTAAAACTGCTTCTTTTCGACGGCTATGTTTTTGAGGATAATTATAAAAACAAGGATTATTATCAGCGCTTAAAGCAGCCGAACCAGGCCATTAAATTTGACACCTTGGTTTCTCATTTTGACGTGAGCGAGCTCATTAGCAATGCCATCGAAAAAGAACAAATTAAAGACGATTACCGCTTCCAGACCTTCGGACAAATTAACCATACCATTGTAGAAAGGAAAAAGGAAAACAAAGAAATCGTCGAAGGCATGGGCCTATCCCTCGTTAGCCAAGCCAATAATTACATTCAAATTATTGAAGCAAACAAAAAGCAAGACCAAAAATTAAAACCTCAATACAAACTGGACACAATCAAAAGTGACCAGAAATTAGAGATGCTCTATTCTGCCTACAACAAAATAGAATCACAGAAAAACGAACTTAAGGGCAAGGAGGAACAAATGTATGGAATCATCAAATTTCAAAACAAGATGATCATGCACCAACAGCGTATCTTCGCCTACTCCATTACGTGTCTGATCTTTTTCCTCATTGGAGCCAGTCTAGGAAGCATCATACGAAAAGGAGGAGTCGGTCTTCCGGTGGTCATTGCCATCGTAATTTTCATCATCTTCTATGTCATGAATTTAACGGTCGAAAACCTATCCTGGAAAGGGAAAATGAACGCGTACTTGGCCGCCTGGATCCCGAATCTAGTGCTCTTCCCGTTTGCAGTTTGGCTCACGATTAAAGCCGTTCGAGACTCTCAATTGTTTGATGCAGAAAAGTACCGCGCCTTCTTCAAACCGCTTATTGCAAGATTTCAAAAAAAGCCTGAAGAACACAAGCGATATCAGTAGACTCGATGTTATTCCAAAGAACTCGAATGCGCAAAAGCTGCGTTCCTAAATCTTAGACTTCTGCATTCTTAAAAAAATCTCCCTTTCGTGAAATAGATTCACGGAAAATTACTACTTTAGTATGCAAACAGTTCGTCTTATGGAGATTACATAAGAATCAGCCTTTAAACTTCGCTATGCAAATGAAAATCAACAAACCTTTCAATCAGCTTCACAAAGAAGAATACTTGCACTACATACAAAACCACAAGCAATATTCTGATTTTAATACTCTGGGACTGTATCGCTCCTTATTGGAAAACGAAATGCTCACCTTGAATGAACTTCTAGAAATCCGTGATTTTGCCCATACGATTTTCCAAAAAACATTTGATTTCCTCCAGCTCAAAGATCCTAGAACCTATATGAAAGTGGTTTCCCTAGGTGAGGACTTGACCCCACAAGAGAGCCAAGTACTTTGGGAAAGTGTCCGCGACAACCAACAAAAGATCCTGAAAGAAAAACGCTTTGGACACCGTAATTTCGGCACCTATTCCAAACACGAATGCGGACTTCCCTATTGTACACTTGACGGACTGATGGTAAAGCAAAATTCACCCCTAGGTCGTGACGGCATCTGTTTTGAGAGTGATGAAAACAAAGATGAAAAACACGACAAATCAAAGCGATTGCAAAAAGAAAAGCGAAATTTCAAACAAAACAAAAGAGATTTTGAGGATTAAAAAAGGGATCTCAAACTCGAGATCCCTTTTTCGTATATAATAGGAAAGCGACAATTACACTTTCATAATATCGGCTTCTTTTACTTTGACTTGTTCATCAATTACCTTAATAAACTTGTCAGTAAGCTCCTGAACAGAAGCTTCTGTTTGTTTGATTAAGTCTTCAGAGATGCCGTCCAATTTTTTTAGTTCCTTCATTCCTTCTTGACGCGCGTTACGTACAGTCACTTTGCTTTGCTCTGCTTCTGCTTTGGCTTGCTTTGCAAGATCTCTTCTTCGTTCCTCGGTCAAAGGAGGTACATTCAAAATAATGGTATCCCCATTGTTAGAAGGAGCAAACCCTAAATTGGAATCAATAATTCCTTTTTCAATAGAACGAATTGCGGTACGGTCCCATGGTTGAATTGAAATGGTCATGGCATCTGGAACCGAAACGTTTGCTACTTGAGAAAGAGGTGTAGGGGCACCGTAATATTCCACCATTACATCTTGTACCATCGTTGTCGAGGCTCTTCCTGCGCGTATTTTTTGAAACGCGTGCTCTAAGTGTTTGATTGCGGCATTCATTTCGTCATTCACTGACTCCACAATTATATCTAATTCTTCCATTACGTATATATAATTTGATAGGTTACACATTGTTTGATGCTCTTTGGATTCTACTCCAAAAAAAAATTAGTTCACAAGGGTTCCGACCTGCTCTCCTTGCACCACTTTTAGCAAATTGTCCTGTTTGTTCATATCAAACACGAGAATTGGCAAATGGTTTTCGTGGCTTAAGGTAAAGGCGGTCATGTCCATTACTTTTAAGTTCTTTTCAAAGACTTCTTTAAAACTTAAGGAATTAAATTTCACAGCATCGGCATTGGTCTCCGGATCGCTGTCGTAAATTCCATCGACACGGGTTCCTTTTAAAATGACATCTGCTCCCACTTCAATAGCACGAAGCGTTGCGGCCGTGTCCGTCGTGAAATAAGGATTTCCTGTACCGGCTCCAAAAATCACCACTCGCCCTTTTTCAAGGTGGCGTGTGGCACGTCTCTTAATAAAAGGTTCTGCAATTTTATCCATTTCAATGGCACTTTGCAAACGGGTATACACCCCTAGGTTCTCAAGGGCGCCTTGAAGTGCCATCCCATTAATCACGGTGGCAAGCATTCCCATATAATCCCCTTGAACACGGTCCATTCCATTGGCAGCTCCTGCAAGTCCTCGGAAAATATTACCTCCTCCAATGACGATGGCCACTTGGCATCCTAGATCCACTACCTTTTTGATCTCTTTTGCATACTCCTCTAGGCGATTGTTGTCAATTCCATAAGCACGTTCTCCCATCAGGGCTTCTCCACTTAATTTTAGAAGGATTCTTTGGTATTTCATTTCTTTTATTTTCCTAGGTGCAAATATAAGGAAATGTCGATAATTTGTAGCCTGGCAATTAAAATAACCTTTTAATTTTTGAAGCTCTTTCAAAATGACTTACTTTTGTAAGGCATTTTTTAAAAGTCAACCACTTTGATCCCATGTACATTGATTAATACTAAACTACTTTCTTTATGAACCGCAAACCTGTCATTGCCATGGATGGATTTTCCTCCACAGGAAAAAGTTCGATTTCAAAAGAAATTGCGAAAAAGCTAGGCTTAATCCACCTCGACACAGGAGCTCTGTACCGTGGAATCACTTATTTTGCGTTAAGCAAGTGCCGCTCATCTAAGAAGTCCTTGGATCTAGAGAAGCTTTATTCCCATTTTGATCGTATTGAACTCGAGTTTAAACAAAATGAAAACGAACTAGACCTCTATCTTAATGGACAGAATATCGCAATGGAAATCCGATCTCCGGAAGTTAGCGACCATGTAAGTTACATCGCAAAACAAGCACCTGTCAGAGACTTTTTGCTTTCTACTCAGCGGCAAATTGCGCAGAAAGGCGGTGTAATTATGGACGGTCGTGATATAGGCACCACGGTACTTCCCGACGCTGATTATAAGTTTTTCCTGACCGCCAGTATTGACGAAAGGACTCTTCGCCGATACCTTGAACTGCTTTCTTTTGGACAAAAAACGAGTAAAGAGGAAGTAAAACAGAACCTTGAGCAGCGTGACAAGATGGACAGTGAACGCGAGGTATCCCCTCTTCGTAAGGCAGAAGATGCAATTCTGATCGACAATACCAAGCTGACCAAAGAGCAAACCATTGCACTCATTTTGTCTCATATCACGAAGTAAAAAGAGAATTTTTGTCTTATTTTGAGCTGAAAAGCGAAAAAATATCATAATTCCCACCTTAACATACTTTATGACCAATCGGTTTCAATTTGGCATTTTTGTTGCACCTTCACAGAAGAACCATTAAACGATTAATAACATCAAAATTCAAGAACAAATGGCAAAGAAAGGAAATAATACAGCGGCCGTATTGGCAGGGCTTTTAGCAGGAGCAGCCGCGGGCGTAGTTTTAGGAATGCTTTATGCACCTGAAGAAGGAAAAGAAACCAGAAAGAAAATCAAATCCAAAGCGGACGATCTAGCACACCAAGCGCAAGAACAGTACGGGAAAACCTCTGAGCAGGTAAAAGAGCAGTACGGTAAGACCGCAGAAAAGGTAAAAGATCAATACGGCATTGTGTCGGAAAAAGTAAAAGATCAATTCAGTCAAATTTCCTCGCAAGTCAAAGAGACGGCGGACAAAGTATCGAGTTCTGTAAAAGAAGGCTATGATAAGTACAAAAGCCAGGCTGCAGGAACGGTAGCAGAAGTCTCAAAGGACATTGAAACGGAACTGGACGCCTTAAAATAACAAAGGCGCCTTTCTCCAAGGCTAGGCATTTAAATATTCATGGGAAACTTAGCTTTTTTAAGTTTCCCATTTTTTGTAAATTCACACCAAATTTCTATTACGTATGATTCATCTCGTTAAAGAGTACGCTAGCAAACGACTCGAGCTCCTGAAATTAGAAGCGACTGAAAAATCTTCGAAAGGCGCTGGACTCCTTGTTTTCTTCGGCCTGGCAGCTTTGGCTGCTCTGTTTTTCATTCTCTTATTTAATATCGGTGTAGGACTCTATATTGGTTCTTTGCTCGGGAACTACGGCTATGGAATACTCATCGTAGCGGGTTTCTACCTGCTTGTATTATTGCTGCTAATTGTATTGCGAAAATTCATCACATCCAAAGTGGCAGGAGGAATCATCAAATTTATAAACGACTAAGATTATGGCCAAAATTACGACCATCGAGGAGCTAAGAAAAAGAAAGCTCGAACTCAAGGCCGAAGTTCAAGAACTAGAGGGCCTACTTACCTTTGAGAGTCCAAAAGAATCACTAAGTCTTCTCAGTGGAGGACTCTCCGACCAGTTTTTGACGGAAAAACCATCAAAAGACGGTCAGAAGAAACTGGCCATCAAAACGGCTCCTTTGATTAAAGGACTTGGAAACTCACTGTTAGGAAAAAAAAGCAACCGATCCCTTCTAGCTTTTGATCACACCAACGCTCAGTCCAACTTGTTAGAAACTTCTCTCAAGTTAGGCACGGCAGCCCTTGTGGGGAATCTAGCCAAGAAAAGCATCAAAAGCAAAAGCTGGAGAAATCGAATTTTAGGACTCGTCTTAATCTATGTGGCTCCAATGGCCCTTCGATTCTTGCGATCCAAACTTGAGGTATACGAGAAAAACAAAAGCGTATCTAGTTTAGAAAAACTAATCTAGAATATTCTTCTTAGGTCCCGATTATCGGTTCGAAAAATAAGCGCCTAAAATAATGCCTGTTGCCATCGAGACGTTTAAACTCTCGGTGGAGCGGATTTCGCCAAATTGCGGAATGGTAAGGGTTCGCTCAAGCAGAGGCTCTAGGGTAGATCGGATTCCATTTCCCTCATTTCCTAAAATGAGGTTTATTTTTTCAGGAAACGCAAACTCATAAAGATTTTCTCCCTGCATATCGGTTCCGACAGCTATATGTTCGGATTCCTCAAGGAAAGTAGGAAGATCCAAATAATGGACCTTCACGCGAGTAAAGGATCCCATAGAGGCTTGGATTACTTTCGGATTGTATAAATCTACTGTGTCTTCACTACACACGATTTGTTCAATCCCAAACCAATCGGCTAGTCGGATGATCGTTCCTAGATTGCCTGGATCTTGCAAACCGTCTAAAACCAAATTCAATTTAGTCCCAGTTAGCACCGAAGATTCATCTTTTTGTTCCACGAGGGCAACGGAATCTTTCGGATGTTTTAAAAAACTAATTTTCCTTAGATCGGTTGGCCCAATTTCTGTTATCAACTCCTTATACGAAGGACTTTGAGTAAGAGAGTTTGGCTCTAAGGAGAATATTTGTTTAATTTTATAATCGGAATTAAAAAGTTCAGAGATGGTTTTATTGCCTTCAACCAAAAACAAATTGTATTTTTGTCTGAACTTCTTTTTGTCTAAAGACTGTATAACTTTTATAGTATGAGCGGTAAGCATTGCAAGAAATATTTTCAAAAGTATCACATATTTTTTTCTGTCGCAACATCAATAGGTGTTCTTTATGCCTGTAGTACGACGAAAAAAGTACCCGATGGGGAATATTTACTCGTAAAAAACAAATTTGAATACGTAGATTCAAAAGAACACGCTAGTGAACTTCCCGGCTATGTGAGTCAATCTCCTAACAAAAAGGCTCTGTTTCTATTTCCTATCGGTCTGATGGCCTACAATTTAGCGACACCCAAATACGACACCCTACTCTCCGAGTACATGACTTACCCTTCAGAAATCCGCGATCAAAAACTACGGGACTCGCTCTTTTTAAAATACGACATGCCCCAAGACGTAGGAAAGAACCTTTTCATGGATCGTTTTTTACACACCATTGGACAACCTCCCGTCATTTTAGACCAAAGTCAATCTGAGAACAGTGCTGACAACATAAGGAAACGACTTGTATTTCGTGGTTATTGGGATGCCAATGTCAATTTTCACCACAAGTTGGACTCGAGCGCTAAAAAAGCGGAAGTAGAATACCAAATTAAGCACAACGACCCTACGCGAATCTCTGAGTATTATTACGACATACCGGATCCAAACATCAAGGCGCAGTACGAGAGTCAATTCGAGAAAAGCAAAATTTTAACAGGGGACATACTAGACCAAACAAAATTAGAGGACGAAGTCGATCGAATTACTCAGCAGATGCGTAAAGAGGGCTACTATCGTTTTAACGCAAGCAACGAGGAAATTTATTTCACAGCCGACACGCTTCAAAGTCGTAAAAACATACCCCTTGTGATGGAGATCCAAAAGGACTCTCTTCATACTCCTTACAAGAAGGCTACCATAGGAGATATAAAGGTTTATGTGGTAGAAACCATGGAAGATGTTCCTCTAACGGTGAAAGACTCTCTAAGAGGGATTAATATCTATAAGTTGGATGATCAGTACAAGACCCCTGCCCTTTGGCGTCCTATTATTCTTCGAAATGGGGAAGTCTATGACCAAGGGAATCTTGACCTTACGAAACGAAACCTCTCGGCGATGAATAATTTTAGTATTATTAGTTACGAAGAGGATTTACGAAAGAACTCAGACAGTATTATAGACGTGGCTTATTACCTCGCTCCTCTACCCAAATACGATTTAAGAACGGCCCTCGATTTGAGTTATTCTCAAATCCTCAATTTTGGTCTCGCGCCCTCTGTGGATTTAACCTCACGAAATGTTTTTGGAGGAGCGGAAAACTTAACGGTGGGGCTTTCCGGAATTGTGGGAAGCGTGAAGGACACAAAAAACTTAGACAAACGCTCTGTGGCGTACGAAGTCTCTGCGCAAGGAACCCTAAGTTTCCCTAGGCTATTACTTCCCTTCCGTTCGTATAAGCTTTTCCCAAAACGATACTCTCCAACTTCCAATGTCAATTTAGGAGTGAGTGTACAAAATAACATTGGTCTAGGTAGAATCTCCTTTAATACGGGACTTAATTACTTCGCTAATATAAACGATGTGGTGACCCACCGACTTTCGTTATTCAATACGCAATTAAGCTTAACCCAAAACAAAGACCGGTATTACGAATACTTTCCAAAGGATGGAGAATTCAGGGACCAAATGTTCCAACTCTATTCCCCTACGCTCTATGAAGAATTCATGCAGGGACAAGTGAGTTCCGATGAAGTCTCAAGTCAAATTCTCCAAGATTTGCCTTACCAGGAAAATTTGGCAGGACCGGATTTAGACCTATTCAATAACTTCCGCCAATCGATTATAAACAAGGACAGACAAACCCAAGATGTTTTAATCTCCTCTGTGATCTACAATTTCATTTACAACGAGATTGGCAAGAAAGATAGAATCAACCCTTTCTATTTTAATGGAAAAATAGAAACCGCCGGAAACCTCCTAGGCATCCTTGCAAAAGAGGCTTCCCAAAGTGAAGGCATCGCGGCGCAAAATGAGCAAAAAGCCATTTTTAACATTCCCTATTCTCAATTTGTAAAGTTCGATTTTGACGTACGTAAGTACTTTCAATTCTTTGACAATAAACACACCCTCGCACTTCGCCAGTTCGTAGGCATTGGAATTCCGTATGGCAATTCCTCTACCATGCCTTTTGTGCGTTCTTATTTCAATGGAGGATCAAACGACATCCGAGCTTGGAGGGTTTTCGGAGGTCTAGGACCCGCCGACTCTCAATTAGACGAACGGGTAAGGGCCTATGTGATGGATAACATCAAATTAACCACCAACATTGAGTATAGAATGCCTTTTAGTTCCATGTTTGAGGGAGCTGCCTTTGTGGATGCAGGTAACATCTGGAATCTAAAAGACAGTGGCTTTGGGGATCAGTTCAAATTTAGCAAATTCATCTCTCAAATGGGAGTAGGTGCAGGGCTTGGACTACGTATCAATGTGGCTTATATTACACTTCGTCTCGACGCGGCTTGGAAAGTCCATGACCCCAACCGTCCCGAGGGAGACCGCTGGGTGATTAGCAAATGGCAACCCTTTAAGCCTACGCTTAATTTCGCATTCGGATATCCGTTCTAATGTAGAGACATAAAACTAAAAAAAGAGCCCTGCATTTCCAATGCGGGGCTCCTAGTTTTGTTTCACGAAAAGTCTTAAACGATTTCGCTTGTGAGGCCTTTGTCTAAGAGTTTTTCATGCATCGGTTTAAGTACCTCTAAAGAACCTGACTTGACGGTGCACTTTCCTTTGTAATGGATGAGAAGCGTACATTGCTCTGCTTGAATTAAAGAATGTTTACAGATACTCACAAGACAGTCAATTACAAAATCAAAAGTGTTCACATCGTCGTTCCAAACCACGAGCTTATTTTCAAACTCATCTTCCTCTAAAACGAGCACATCTTGCTGCTCCTCTTTTTCTCTTTTTGGATCGTTATAATCGCGATTTAGGGAAAGGGTCCCTAAAAGTCTTTCACTTGCCATTTTTACTCTGTCATTTCTTCGTCTATGGCCTGGTCTGTAGACTCGTCTTCATAGATTAGTTCTACTACCTCCACACTTTTATTATTCATCTTCAGGATCTTAAACTGATACCCGTTGATTTCAAACTCTTGATTTTCTTCCGGAATGTTTTCTAGTTGGTGCAAAATATACCCTGCAAGGGTATTGAATTCCCCTTCTTCCGAGAGTGGAAACTCTTTCGGAAGATTCTCGTTAATCTCTTCCAAAGGCTGGGTGGCTTGAACCCAGAAAATATTTTCTCCTACTTGGTCCACAATTTTATCTTCATCGTCTTCCTCGTCTTGAATTTCACCTACAAGCTCCTCTAGAATGTCTTCTAAAGTAATAATCCCTTCGGTTCCTCCAAACTCATCAATGACAATGGCCAAATGCTGCTTCTTCTGTTGGAAGACTTTGAGCAAATCTGAAATCTTTTTGCTTCCCACCACAAAAAAGGCATCCCGCATAAGCGAACGTAAAACTTCGTGGTCCATCGTCGCTTTTCTTCTTACATACTCCCTTACAATCTCCTTGGCGTAAAAGATGCCGACAATGTTATCGATGGAATCTTCGTACACAGGAATTCTAGAGTATCCACTGTCCATGATTTGCTCTATGATTTCCTCAATGGAATCTTCAAGATCAATGGATAAAATATTTTGACGAGGAACCATGATCTGTTTGGCAGAGTGGTCTGTAAAATCAAATGCGTTCTTGATAATCTCATAGTTCTCCTCCTGAATTTCTCCCGAATCTGCAGACTGCTTTACAAGAAGCTGCAATTCCTCCGTGGAGTGTATTTCTTGGTCTGAGGCTGGGTTGATCTTCATGAGCCTTAGACAGGCATTCGACATTTGATTCATGGTCCAAATGAAGGGTCTAAAGACGGTGTAAAACACACGAAGAGGCACGGCAATCGCCATGGTGGTCGGTTCTGCTTTCCGGATTGCGATGGACTTGGGAATCAATTCACCAAAGACAATGTGCATCACGGTCACGATTAAAAAGCTAATCACAAGCGACAACGTGGTAATGGTCGTAGGGTCAGCCATCAAATTGAATTGTATGAAGACCTTTTCAATTAGATGGTGCATCGCGCTCTCCCCAACCCAACCTAAGGCCAGTGAGGCAAGCGTAATTCCCAACTGCGTGGCAGAAAGGTACTCGTCTAAATGCTTGATGATGTGCTCGGAATGCTTGGCTAATTTGTGGCCTTCTGCAGCCTTGAGCTGAATTTGTGAATAGCGTACCTTGACGATTGAAAATTCAGCAGCTACGAAAAAACCATTAAGTAATACTAAAAATAAGGCTAATAAAATCTTGACTAAGTCTGAGTCCATTTAAAAGTTAATAAACATTGGGGCAAAGATAAACATTTTTTTAATTTCAATTTGAGGAAGTTACGCCTAATACGCCTAGGAGAATTACTTAAGTGTTTTTAAACTTAAGGCATAAAAAGTACCTCCAAGCAACCCCCCAACTAGCGCTCCATAAATCACATCGAGTGTATAATGCACGCCTAGATAAATTCGGCTGTACGCGACGACCCCTGCCCAAAGAAGAAACAAAATCGCATAGGGCTTAATTCGCTTTCTTAAATGCAAAAACATAAAGGCTGCAATAAAAAAGGTATTGGAGGCATGGGCCGAATAAAACCCAAAGGGGCCTCCACACTTCACTTCTCGAACCAGACCCTCAAGCGAAGGCTCATGACAGGGCCTAAGTCGTTCTATTCCGTATTTAAAGACGTTGGACAATTGGTCCGAGATGGTCACACCCAGAGCAATAAAAAGAAGCATAAAAGCCAAATTTCGCCAACCGAAATTGGATTTTAATAAATAGAGGAAAATTACGTAGAGTGGAATCCAAATAAAAGTTTTGGATACAAGGAGCCAAAAGGAATCAAAAGAGCTGTCTCCTAAATTATTAAGAAAAAGAAAGAGCTCTGTATCGTATTCTAAGAGACTCGTCATGATCTACGGCTTACCGGACCCTCGTGGGTGGGATCTTCAAAAGAAGGAAGGGCCGTTTTCTCAGCACCCTCGTCCTTGACTAGAGAATTGCTATCCATCGTGGTGGCCTTTTTTAAGTCTTCGATTTCCTGCTTTATTTCTTGCACAGGAGTATACTCTTTGGCCGCCATTTTCACTTTGTCTATTTCTCGTTTAATCTCAGAAACCGGCTCGTGGGTTTCCTTAAGAATTTCGGTTTTTATATCGTCCATTGCGCCTCTCATTTTGCGAACCCCAGAGCCCAGGTCTCTCGCAATTGAAGGCAGTTTGTCAGGTCCGAAAAGTACGATAATGGCCACTGCAATGACGACCATTTCCATGAATCCTAATTCCATGCTGCTAAATTAATAAAGATTTTCCATTCCACTTCTACATCGCCTTTAAAAAAGGCCTACTTCTTTTGTTATTTGGATTGTTTTTGAAACACATAATAGATAAACACAGCGCTAAGTCCCATAAGAAGAAACCCTAAGAAAAAAGGAGCTCCCGGAAATGAGAAAGGGGCCGTATCGTGCGTAAAATAATAAAAGACATTGGTCATCATAGGCGGACCAATAATAGAGGTTAAACTCACTACACTTGTAAGGGCTCCTTGCAAAACCCCCTGCTCGTTCTTAGGAACTTTGGAGGTAATTAGGGACTGAAGAGCAGGACCTGCAATTCCTCCTAAAGTATAGATTCCAAGAATGGCAAACATCATCCATGGTTCGGGTGCAAAGGCAAATAAAAGCATTCCTACCGCGTAAAAGAGAATTCCATACAAAATACTGCGTTCGCTACCAATTCGCGGATGGACTTTGGACACGAGATACCCCTGAACTAGGGCGGTCATAGCTCCCATCACCCCAAGAGAGATTCCCACCATTCGTTCGTCCCAAGAGAAGCGAAACATGGTGAAGTAAGCCCAATTGGTCTGTACCGCATGCGCAGCCACATAGACCAGGAACCAGGCAAGAAGCAGTTTGAAAATTTCAGGATGTTTTTTAATCTGATAAAGACTTCCAATCGGATTGGCTCGTTTCCAAGAAAAATCACGACGGTATTTCGGCTCTAAACTCTCTGGCAAAACAAAAATTCCATAAAGAAAATTCACAAGACAAAGAACACCGGCTGCGATGAAGGGAAGCCTGGCTCCGTACACCCCTAAAACCCCACCTAAGACCGGACCAATGATAAATCCAAGTCCGAAGGCTGCCCCGATGAGTCCAAAGTTTTTGGCACGATTGGAATCGTCTGAAATGTCTGCAATGTAGGCGCTGGCTGCCGTGACACTCGCCCCGGTAATACCTGAGAATATACGTCCGATGAAAAGCCACAAAATGGTGGGTGCCCAAGCCTGAATAAAGAAGTTTATGGAAAACCCTAAGAGCGAAAGCAAAATCACAGGTCTGCGACCGTATTTGTCGCTTAGGTTTCCAAGGATAGGCGCAAAAACAAACTGCATAAATGCGTAGAGAAACCCGAGCCAACCTCCATACTTGGCCGCCTCCGATATGTCTGCATTGATCAGTTCTTCAATTAATTTCGGAACTACGGGAATTACAATTCCCCAACCGGTTATGTCCACTAGAAGGGTTATAAAAATAAACCCCATGGCAGCGGAATTTTGCTTTTTCTTCGCCATAATAAGGCTGCAAATTTAAGTCATTTTGCGCAATTAAGAAGGTAGAATTAAATCGCTAATGAAGTTTTTCGTAAATCCCATTGGCTAGCATGAACACTACTCCAATGAAAATCCAGACCCTAAGGGTGTTTAGAAGCAGTGGGATTCTTGCAAGTCGAACACGAACCACTCGAATGCAGGCAAACAAAAGCACAAGAATGGAGCTGCTAAAATAAAAGGTAAGGTAATTAAAGGACTGAATTCGCGCTACAATTCCTAAAGCTACCCCCATGGTGACCACAAGTAGTACAGCCACAAGTACACTGGTGTATTTCACTCCAAGGACAATGGGCAAAGTTTGGTAGTCAAATAGCACATCGGCCCTTAGCGTTAAGAAGTCCTTCAATACATCGACCACCAAAAGGATTAAGAACAAAAAAGCAGCCATCAAAAATAAATTCAGCGAGAAATGCTGATAGTAAACAAGCATTCCAAAAAAAGGATAAAGGGTCAAACTTACAAACGTAAGGTTATTCACAATCACAATCTTGCTTAATTTGTGGCTATAAAACCACATCATAAATTGATAGAATAGAAAAAAGACGAAGATTCGTGGGGAAAGAAAGTAGGCAATGCCCAGGGAGAATGCATTTAACAGCACATAGGAATACAGAAAATACTTTTGCTTCAAAAAGCCTTGCAGCTTCGTCACAAAGGGCTTTTGAATTCGGTCTTTCTCAAGGTCGTAAAATTGGTTGATGATCCCTCCTGCACCAATGCTTAGAATGCTACAAAAGATAATCCCATGAATTTTATAATCAAAGACAAATTGCTTTAAGGTTTCTTCTTGGTTGATTATAAAAAAAGTAGATACGTAAAGGGCAAAGGTAAAGAGTAGCAGCATGAAAATCCGGGCCCCAATTAGGAGACTTACCAGTTGAGATACACGGTACATCAGCGGGCTATTCTGTTTCATGGGCGAGTTAATTTTGCTTTTTCAGATTCGATTTAAAAGCGATAGATCACTTCTTTGTTAAATCCATTTAGCATTTTACTAGCTTTCTCGTAGTCTTTTGTAAATCCTAAGATATAGCCTCCTCCTCCGCTTCCACAAAGCTTCAGATAGTAAGCATTGGAATCAATGCCTTTCTTCCAAACCTTGTATAAACTCTCAGGGATCATAGGCTTGAAATGATCAAAGGCCCAAAGAGAGAGTTTCTTTAAGTTTCGGAAAAAAGGATTCATATCCTTTTTTAGGAACGCTTCTATACAAGCGTTGTTATAGCGAATGAATTCTTCTTTCAGGGTCTTTCTAAACCCTTCTGTTTTCATCTTATCAAAGAAAATTTGAATCATCGGACCGGTTTCTCCCACGGTTCCTGAGTCAATTAAAAAGATAGCTCCTTTCCCTTCGCTTTGAGAAGGTAGAGACACTTTATCGACACTTTCTTTCGATTCAATTAAGATGGGCAGGTTCATATAGCAAATCAAAGGGTCGATTCCACTACTGGTGCCATGGAAAAAACTCTCCAAAAGTCCAAAAACTTTCTTTAGCGCTTTTAGTTCATCTTTGCTAATTAAATCCGCTGGGTATTTAATTCGGCTGTAGCGCTCAAAAATAGCTGCTACCAGGGCGCCAGAACTCCCCACTCCATACCCTTGGGGAATGTTGCTATCAAAGAAAAGACCTTTCTTTAAATCCTTTTGGAATTCATCCACCTTTAACTCATATTCTGCAGGCAGTTCAAGAGTTTCCAGAAACTTCATATAGCGCTGCAAACTTTCGTTTGAACGCTTTTCAAAATCAGAATCCAAATCAGAGAACTTTAGCGTGCCTTTATAAAAACTATAAGGTACCGTTAAGCCTTGGGAATCTTCTATAATTCCGTATTCTCCAAAGAGAAGTATTTTCGCATAGAATAAAGGACTGGACATACGCTTCAATTACAGGTCTTAAACCTTGCGGCAAAGATACGATATTATATTTTTAGTGCAGTATGCAAAAACCGGGCCTAAATCATCCGCTAATCCACTGATATAATGAAGGTTTAGCTTTTTACAATTTTTTAAATCACTCTCGTTTAAAGAACTTCCTTATTTGGGCTGTTACTGCCTTTCACGAACCGTATTAAAACCAATCCAATCAAAAAGAACAGAACCATGGAGAGAGCGGCATAACGCATGTTATTAAATTCTTCAATCAGCGTCGCAAAGATAAAAGTCCCCAGAATGATCGCTAATTTCTCAAGCACATCGTAAAAACTAAAAAACGTGGTATTGTCCATTGAGTTTTCAGGAAGTAGTTTCGAATAGGTAGATCGAGACATGGCTTGAAGTCCACCCATCACAAGTCCTACAATACCCGCTACAAAATAGAATTGATACTCTACATTTGGATCTTCGCGGTTCAAAAAGAAGGCGGCGAGACAAGCCACGATCCAAAGACCCACGGCAATGGAAATCACGTTCTTATTCCCGATTCGTCTCGAGAGTCTCGAAAATAAGATCGCCCCGATAATCGCTTCAATCTGTATCACCAAAAGAGTGGCAATTAATCTTCCCTGGTCCAAATTGATTTCACTCTTCCCAAAGAGCGTTGCCATCAGAAAGATGGTTTGCATTCCCACACTGTAGAAGAAGAAACTCGAAAGAAAGAATTTAAGGTTGGTGTCTTTAAACAAAATATTCCCCACTTTAAAAAGTTCACGAAAACTTTGTCTTGCAATGTCCCAATAGAAATTCACATTGTCTTTTAGAACTTCAAAGAAACCACCATTCTCCTCGTGCTTTTTAAAGATGTTTTTATAGTTCAAAAGCACTAAGTCTTTCGGTAGTTTTTCTTTGATATCCCCAAAGACAGGCAAATGTTTAAAGGTGTATTGGGAGAAACCAAACCACCAGGCTGCGGTCAGTAAGAAACTAACGCGGGTATAAATCAACTGCTCCTTCGGTCCCTCGGCCACAACCATAATAAGAAGTAGGCAAAGAACCACCAAAACCACGGATCCTATGTATCCATAGACGTACCCTCGCGCCGAAAGCGCATCTTGCTTGTCCCGAGTGGCAATATCGGGTAAGAAGGAATTATAGAACACCAAAGAGCCCCAAAAGCCTACGCTCGCGGTAATGCTAAAGAGAAGCCCTAAAAACACGTTCTCCATTCCCGTAAACATGGCGAGTCCCATACAAGAGGTCGCTCCTAAATAACAGAAAAATTGCAAAAACGATTTCTTATTCCCTATGGTATCGGCAAGGGAAGAGAGAAAAGGAGAGATCAAAACCACGATGAAAAACGAAATCGTTAAGGAGTACCCATAGATTGCATCGGGATGGTAGGACTGACCAAAGAGTTCAATTTCATGACGAACGGGAACGTTGATCCAACGATTCTGATCCGCTAAAAATTCCTTTCTTTCGTACTGGGTCGTAAGGATGGAGTAATAGATTGGGAAAATCGTCGAGGTGATCACTAAGGAATACACAGAGTTTGCCCAATCATAGAAGGCCCACCCCTTCATGATTTTAGGATTATTCTTTATAACCCCTTGTGGGGAGAGAGAGGAATTTGACATGAAATTAGTATAATTTAGACAAAAGTAAAAAATCCATTAAGAACACAACCTTTTTTTTAAGTCTTAATGGATTTTTAATTAGTGTGTAGCTTTTTACGCTAAGTTTTCGATCACGATCGCAGAAGCACCTCCGCCTCCATTGCATATCGCTGCAGCACCATAACGAGCCTTGTTTTGCTTTAGAACATTTACCAAAGTGACCACAATTCTCGCACCGGAACTTCCAAGTGGATGCCCAAGGGAAACAGCTCCCCCATTGACATTGACTTTCGCGCTGTCTAAACCTAAAATTTTATTGTTTACGAGTCCCACAACGGAAAACGCCTCGTTAAATTCAAAAAAGTCAATCTCATCAAGGGAAAGACCTGCCTTCTTAAGGGCTTTAGGAAGAGCTTTAGAAGGTGCCGTGGTAAACCACTCTGGCTCGTGCGCAGCATCAGCATAGGACACAATTCTTGCTAGAGGTGTTAGCCCTAAACTTTCCATTTTCTCTTTTGACATTAAAACCAGTGCGGATGCCCCGTCGTTTAAGGTGGAGGCATTGGCCGCCGTCACGGTTCCGTTTTCTCTTTGAAAAACGGTAGGAAGCGTGGAGAGCCTGTCAAAGTTTACATTTTTGTATTCTTCATCTTCATTCACCACAATCGGATCCCCTTTTCTTTGAGGTACTTCCACAGCGACAATTTCTTCACTATATTTTCCTTCGCTCCAAGCTTTTGCGGATCTCGTATAGGACTCTACCGCAAAGCGGTCCTGGTCTTCTCTTGAGAACTCATATTCGGCGGCGCACTTCTCAGCGCAAACTCCCATATGAACTTTTCCATATTTGTCAGTCAGACCATCGGTCAATAAACCGTCTTGCATCTTCACATCCCCTAATTTGGTTGCGGTTCGCGCATGGTAATAGTGAGGTACTTGAGACATGTTCTCCATTCCTCCCACCACGACCACTTCAGCATCGCCTGACTTGATGGTTTGCGCTCCAATGGAAATCGCTTTCATTCCGGATGCACATACTTTGTTCACGGTCGTGGCCGGAGTCTCGGTAGAAAGTCCTGCTCCTAGAGCCACCTGACGGGCAGGTGCCTGTCCTTCCCCAGCTTGCAGTACATTTCCCATGAAAATTTCTTCTACTTCGCTTGGCTCTAACTTAATTTTATCCAATGCGCCTTTAACGGCCACCGAACCTAGGGTGGTAGCCGGTACACTTGATAAGCTTCCATTAAAACTACCCATTGGGGTTCTTGCCGCGGCGACTATAAATACTTCTTTCATTGCTCTTTATCTATTTAAAATTATAAATTTTCGTTAAAATTGATTCGGCTCTAAAATACAAAAAAAAATACACTGCGAAAGAGTGTATTTTTTTATGTGTTTCGGCTCTGTAGTAAGCCTTAGTGTGTAATCGTTTTTAAGGCTTCAGGGGTGTGTTTATGCTTAAATAGCGCCCAAAAGGCAATGGCAATTACAAAGGCGTAGAGAGCAAACACGAGCCATATTTCATGCCACATTTTTCCTCCGCCAGGAAGTGTAAAGTATGTGTCAATCATCCAACCACTCACAAGACTTCCCATCACCGCTCCAAATCCATTGGTCATCATCATAAAGACCCCTTGCGCAGAACTTCTAATTTTATAATCGGTGGTTCCTTCCACAAAGAGAGATCCAGAAATATTGAAGAAATCGAAAGCCATTCCGTACACGATGCAAGAAACAATGATGAACACAAGACCCATTCCTTCTGGCGTTCCGTATCCCAGTAACAAAAAGCGAAGAACCCATGCAAACATGGAGATAAGCATCACTTTTTTGATTCCGTATCGCTTAAGGAAGAAAGGAATTGCTAGGATGAAGACCGTTTCTGAAATTTGAGAAATAGACATGATAATGGTGGACCGCTTCACGACAAAACTATCGGCATAGTTAGGATCGTTTGCAAAATCAGATAAGAACGTATCGCCGTACATGTTGGTGAGTTGAAGCGCAGCTCCAAGGAGCATGGAAAAGCAAAAGAAAAGAGCCATCTTATAATCCTTGAACAAGGAAAAAGCCTTCAGCCCTAATTTTTCACTTAGCGGTGCGTCTTTCGGGATTTTGTTTTGCGGTGGACAATCCGGAAGTGTAAAGGCATAAATCCCTAAGATAAAAGCCACCACTGCTGCAATGTAAAATTGATCCGCGGAATCTTTACTGCCCGTAAGGTTGGTCACCCACATCGCGATGATAAATCCAATGGTTCCCCAAACCCGAATGGGTGGAAAATCTTTGAGAACATCGTTTCCACTGTTTTTTAAAACGTTGTAAGCGATCGAATTTGAAAGTGCGATTGTCGGCATGTAAAAAAGCATGGCTAAAAGCATAACCCAAAAAAATTGGTCAGGATTGATTAGCGAAGGCATTAACAGAAGACTTCCCCCATAAAGGAAATGAAGCACTCCATACAGCTTTTCTGCATTCACCCATCGATCGGCAATAATCCCGATTAAGGCCGGCATGAAAATCGAAGCGATTCCCATGGTTGAGAATACAGCTCCAAATTCGGCTCCACCCCACTGTTTGGTGGAAAACCAATAAACAGCGATTGTAATTAGCCAAGCTCCCCAGACAAAAAACTGCAAGAAACTTAAAATGGTAAGTCTTAATTTTACATTCATAAGATGGTCAAAATAAAAAGCCCTTTTTGGGCAGCGGTTCTTTTAATTAATTGAAAGAAAGCATGCCTTAAGGGCGTTGGGTCATTAATCTAGATTCTTTTTCCTTCTTTTGATTTCTTCTTGCAATTCAAGAGCAGCATCAAAATCTTCGTCTTTCACGGCCTGTTCTAAAAGAAGTTTTAGTTCTGCTAGGGGTAGGTTGTATATATCTTGAGAACCCAACTCACTGGGAGAAGGGCTAAATTCAGGCTCACTTGACTCCTCTTTTTGAATTTCGAGCAGGATTCCGGCTTCTTCGAGTACTTGCGAGGTGGTAAATATCGGAGCGGAAAAACGAACGGCCATCGCCACGGCATCTGAAGTTCTTGCATCAATCACGATTTCTTTGCTGGTACCGAATTCCCGAAAGACCATATTGGAAAAAAAGACGCCGTCTACAATCTGGTAAATTAACACGGAGACCATTTCATAATTCACGGTAGAGACAAATGTCGCAAACAAATCATGGGTCAAGGGCCTAGGCGGCTGAATGTCTTTTTCAAGTCCAAGAGAAATGGCCTGCGCCTCAAAATTTCCGATCACGACCGGCAATTTAATTTGGGTCGGAATGTGTTCCAAAAGTAGCGCATAGGCTCCAGACTGAGTCTGGCTATAGGAGATCCCTCGGATATTTAACTCTTTGTAATCCATCTTACAAATATAAAAAATTATTAATTGGATAGCATCGCTTTCCACTTGCAGTTTCAAGCCCGATTCCTCAAAGCACAATGTCCCTCATTCGAAGGACATTGCGCATAAAAATCAAACTTGATTTTTACTTATTTTACATGTTTTTTTGTCTCGCCATCTTCTGGCTTAAACCCTTTTTTACGGAAAAGGTCATAGGATATTGCTGAGGCAATAAACCAAGTGGAATACGTACCAAATCCAACCCCGATCAGAAGAGCAAACATAAATCCTCTTAAGTTCTCACCTCCTACAATGAAGATCGCAAGAATCACAAGGAAGGTCATAAAGGCAGTGTTAAAGGTTCTACCAAGTGTGCTTGAAATAGAATCGTTAAATAGGCTCTTCAAATCCGCTGACTTCTTATCTTGGAGGTATTCACGAATACGGTCAAAGATAATTACCGTGTCGTTAATGGAGTACCCTAGAACGGTAAGGATTGCTGCGATAAAGTCCTGGTTAATTTCCATACTGAACGGCATCACATTTTTCAAAAGAGAGTACGCTCCTAGAATCACAACTGAGTCATGAATAAGGGACGCCACAGCTCCTGCAGAGAACTGCCATTTTTTGAATCGAACCAATATGTATAGGAAGATACCCACTAAGGAGATTATTAGAGCAAGTGCGCCCCCTGTCTTAATGTCATCGGCCACGGTAGGTCCTACTTTAATAGAGCTTACAATACCGTATTTTTCTTGTCCTGAACTACGGAATGATTCCAAACTTGCATCTTTTGGAAGATACGGCTGGAGTCCTTCGAACAATTTAGCCTCTACATCCTGATCTGCTGCAAGACTCTCTTCATTTACACGGTAGTCCGTCGTAATTTTCAGTTGTTGTTCGTTACCGAAAGTTTTCACATCGACGGCATTTTTTTCACCTTCTGCATCGACAAATTTCCCTTCCAAGTTGGTTTGGGCATCGTTTGCGACCACAGGCTGTTCAAATCTTACTACATAGCTACGTCCCCCATTAAAGTCAACACCAAATTTAAATCCTTGCGTGACAATCGATACGATACATACCACAGTAATAATTGCAGAAATGATGTAGGCATATTTTCTTTTGCCAATGAAATCGACCCAAGTATGTCTGAAGATATTTTTGGACAAAGAAGTCCATACAGAAAGTCCTTTCCCTTTGTTCAAACGACTAAAGATCATGACACGTGTAAGAAGTACACAGGTGAACATGGACATTAAAATACCAATCCCTAAGGTGACAGCAAACCCTTTAATCGGACCTGTACCAAAAATATATAGTACCACCGCCGTCAAAAGTGAGGTTAAGTTTCCATCAATAATCGCAGACAGGGAGAATTTGAATCCTTCGTTGTAAGCTTCTTTAATGTTCTTCCCGGCAAAAAGTTCCTCCTTGGTTCGTTCGTAAACAATTACGTTCGCATCAATCGCCATGGCCATCGAGAGCACGATCCCTGCAATCCCTGGAAGGGTAAGGGTAGCATCCACCGAATCCATGATTCCCATAAGGTAGAATAGGTTAATCGTCATGGCAATAACAGCGTATATACCGGCACCACCATAATAGAAGATCAAATATAAAATTACGATCCCAAAGGCAATGATAAAGGACCACAGTCCTGAGCTTACAGATTCAGCACCGAGTGAAGGTCCTACCACCTCTGCTTGCACGATTTTCGCGCCTGCTGGAAGTTTACCTGCTCCAAGTACGTTTACTAAATCTTGCGCATCCTCTTGGGTGAAGTTCCCAGAAATCTGAGTTCTACCGTTCGGGATTTTATTTACTACGTTGGGCGCAGTATAAACTACATTGTCTAGAGTCACCGCTACGGGTTTTCCCACATTCTTCTCAGTCAAAGTAGCCCAATCACGAGACCCTTTGCTGTCCATTTGCATATCGACTACAATACGACCTAATTCATCGTAACTAATGTTAGCCGTTTCTACTGCTCCGTCTACCGGTGCTTTCTGGTTGATATTTCCTCTTACGGCATAAAGAACCAAATTGTCTTGGTCTCCCGCTTCCGGCTTGTATCCCCATTCAAATTTCGTGTATTTAATATGGTTAGGTCTTGCGTCCTTGGCCACTTTGCTTGCAAGAATCTTATTAATTTTTGCTGTATCCGAGAGTTTTACATTCGCAACTCCATTGGATTTCAACGTATTTAATTGAAGTAATGATTCAAAATTCAGGTCTTTTGCTACCCCCATAGAATCCCCTTTGGTTGCCACCAAAGTCTTAAGGGTTTGGAAATACGGGAAAATCTCCTGAATTTCTTGCACTTCCCAGAATTGCAGTTTTGCAGAGGTCTGCAACATTTTTTTAACTCGGTCAATGTCTTTTACTCCAGGCATTTCTACAGAAATCCTTCCCGTTCCTGGTACTCTTTGTACGTTCGGTTGAGTCACCCCCATTTTGTCAATACGGGTTCTAATTACTTCGTATGCAGTACCCGTGGAAAGATCAATTCGAGTGCGAACCACATTACGAACATCTTCGTCAGTTGAGTTGAACTTTATCTCCGTTAAATTGGTGTTCCCAAAAATCTCTGGATCTGCCAACTTCAAATTCGCATTTTTCTCCTTGTTTACGATCTCAAACTGGTCAAAGAATAAGTCGACATACGTTTTGGTCGAATTTTTCATTCCCTCGTCGGTGCGGTCAAGCGCCTCGATAAGCACAGGGTTGGTGGAATAATTGGTTAGGTTGTTGATCAGATCTCTCTGGTTAATTTCCAAAAGAACGTTAATCCCGCCCTTAAGGTCAAGACCAAGTTTCATTTCCTTTTCCTTCGCTTTGGAATAGTATAATTTGGTGAAACCTAGATTTAAAGTGTCTTTGGAAAGCCTTGTGAGTTCATTTTGGTATTTTACCGGATCGTCTCCCGCCACTAGTTCGGCTTGCTTTTCAATTTTTCCTGAGTACCACGTCGGCAAAAGCTCGTTTAGACAAATAAGTCCTAGAACAATGGCCACGAGTGTGATGAGTCCTTTTCCTTGCATTTTAATTACAGCATTAATTTTTCGTGGGCAAATATAATGATTTCCAAATCAATTAAGGATTTTTTAACAGCACTTTTGCGATTTGTTCCCTCTGTTAAAGTAGCAAAGTTAGAATCCAGAAAGCCTAGCAGTTGCAGGATTTTCTGGATTCTAACTTCGAGTACGCTTTCAAAACGTCTGAAACTAGAAAAATGTCGCTTCTAAATGGTCATGGAGAAAATCCTCGTTTCCGGTTTGTTGCGAAGCATTCTTAAATCCAGAGTCATGGCTACATTTCGGGTAAAGGCTCTTCCTTTTTCCGTGATTTTAATTTTGTTATCACTTAAATCCACCAGTCCGTCCTGCTGCATTTCAAAGAGTCTCTCTTTTGCATTCTCTAATTCAGGAAGGTAGTTATCCCCGTTCCAACTCGTTTCCAAACGACACATTAAATTCAAAATATGCTGACGCACAAGCAAATCCTCAGAGGTTAAAATGTGTCCTTTCACCACAGGAAGTTTCCCTTCTTCCACGCGTTTTTGATAGGCCTCTACGGACTTATCATTTTGCGCGAAGGCGTACCAACTATCAGAAATTGCGCTCATTCCAAGTCCCACCATAAGCTGGGTTTTGCTAGAAGAGTAGCCCATAAAATTCCGGTGGATTTCACCCGATTTTAAACTTTGGTAAAGATCGTCTTTCTCCAAAGAGAAATGGTCCATTCCGATTTCTATGTAGCCCAAGTTTTCAAGAAGATTCTTTCCATTTTCATACAATTTGCGTTTTTCTTCACCACTTGGTAGGTCATTTTCGTCAAATCCTCTTTGTCCCACTCCTTTTATCCAAGGCACGTGCGCATACGAATAAAATGCAATTCGGTCTGGCTTTAAGGTCATGGTTTTTAAAATGGTCTCGTTCATTTTCTCCCAATTCTGGTGAGGAAGTCCAAAGATTAGGTCATGGGACACACTGGTGTATCCTATTTCTCGCGCAAGGCGAGTTACTTTCTCCACATTCTCATACGATTGAATTCGGTTGATTGCCTTTTGAACTTTGGGATCGTAATCCTGCACTCCAAAACTACAGCGTCTAAACCCTAAATCGTAAAGAGTTTGTAAATGTGCCTCAGTGGTATTGTTGGGATGACCTTCAAAACTAAACTCCGGATTCTGTGCAATTTTTGCCTTTTTAAAAATCCCTTCTAAAAGAGATCTTAAATTTTCAGGAGAGAAAAAAGTGGGAGTTCCTCCTCCCAAATGAAGTTCTTTAATAATTGGAACCTCATTTTCGAAAAGACCCAAATAAAGATCCCATTCTTTTAAAACCGTTTCTAAATAAGGAGTTTCTACCGTATGCTGTTTCGTGATGCGTTTGTGGCAGGCACAAAAGGTGCATAAACTTTCGCAGAATGGCAAATGAATATAAATAGAAATGCCCTCGGAGGCATTGCTTTCTTTGTAAGCTTTAATCACAGAGCTTTCCCATTTTTCAGTGGAAAACTCAGACTCTTCCCAAAAAGGGACCGTAGGATAAGAAGTATACCTAGGTCCAGGAATGTTGTATTTATCGATGAGCGTTTGATTCATGAGGCAAAAATACAAATTATAATAGAGTCTCAATTTCAAAACTGAATAATATCATCTATCAGCCTCATGCGAGAAGTTGGCTCATTTGCCTAGAGTCCTTTAAAATCAAATTTTACAATTTTGCCACGACCCGCGGCGATCAGCGTATTTGAATTTTGCCATTCGCAGGCGTAGAGTCCTTTCTCATTGGAAAGCACACGCCAGGTTTTACCTGCGTCTTCTGAAAAGGAAAGGTGCTGGTCTCCAAGGGCCACAATTTGTTTCCCCTTGGACCCTGGTCTGTATTTGACGCAAGTGGAATACCCTGCATTTTTTCCCTCGGCCTGTAGTTCCCAAGTTTCCCCTCCGTCTCTCGTCGTTGCAATCACCCCTTTATTCAAAGTCTGGTTTGTGTAATCTCCTCCCACGGCAATTCCAAGGGTTTCAGAATAAAAATCAATTGAATACATTCCACTCGAAGAAATGCCTTGGACAAACGGTGTTTCAAACCTTTTCCATACTCCCTTATCACGTCGCAAGATTCTAGACTTAATTCCTCCCGTTGCAATCCATAGCCGATCTTTCTTCGAAGCAATGTTGGTATTGCTTGCAGCAAAAGCAGCTTCTCCTATGGCTAAGGTAGGAAGCTCATCGCACGACTGCATATCCCAAGTTTCCGTAGCGAAATTAAATTTTGCGATTCGAGGACAACTCGTGTCCGAATCACTGAAGGTCCAACCCTCTCCTGAGTTTGTAAAATGGATGGCATCGTAAAATGCAGATTTAGACTCGTCTTTTCCAAGAAGTGTGGCTTCTAGTGTTTTCACGTTTATCTTATAGAAAAAAGCAGGCGTATCGATGGAGGTCGCATAAAAGAATTTCCCATGGCGCCCCAGAGATCGAAACTCTAAGTTGGGCTGAGAGACCTGAATTTGCTTTTGATCGCTAGGCCTGTGAAGGCTCACATACCCAATCTTGGATTTAGATCCCGCATAAAAAACCTTTCCCTTGTAAATTGAAATACTTCGAATGCTGATGTCGTCCTTCAAAAGAACGGAGCTTTTTTGGGCCCATAGGCCTTGGCTTAGGAGTAGTAAAAACACCACTACTCCCATTGGATATCTATTCTTCATACTAAAAAAGCAATCCTAGCTTTAGGAGCTAGGATTGCTGCATTAAGTGAAACTTATTTTCTATTTTTAAAATACTGGTAGGAGTAGTAGATTGAATGGATAACAATCATCCCTACTGAGAATATAATAAGACCTGAATCGTCCGTTTCTGCATTTTGATGATGCAGGAATGTGAGAACCGCTAATGCAAGGGTTAAAATCACACCTGAAAGCGCTGTAATTCGATAATTTTTAGGATCGTGCGTCGTTTCATTCTGTTTTCCAAGGAAGGAATTACGAATTCCTCTATATAGATACACATCCAGACCAATCATCATCCAGCACACAAGTCGAATCCAGGTGTCAAAAGGAAGGAAAGCCATCATTCCAAAACATACCAAAATACCAAGAATTGGAATAAGGGGAACCAAAGGAGTTCGGAATCCACGAGGCGCATCGGGCTGCGTTTTACGCATCACAAGTACACCCACACAAACCAAGATAAAGGCAAATAGAGTTCCAATACTGGTCATCTCTCCTACCACTCGTCCCGGAATGAAAGCCGCAAATAGACTCACAAACACAAGGAAAAACAAATTGGCTTTAAATGGAGTTCTAAATTTTTCATGTATTTCTGAAAACGCTTTGGGAAGCAGTCCGTCCTTACTCATGGAGTAGAACACACGGCTTTGTCCCATTAACATCACAAGGATCACGGAAGAATATCCAAGCAAAATCGCTACGATAATAGAGGTGTTAAGCCAAGGATAAGCAGGAACCACCACTCCATTTACGACGTCACCCATCGCTTCAATGGCAATGGCCACAGGCGCTAAGTGATCGCCACCGCCACCGGCGGTAAATTCTTTGTAATGCACGACTCCTACCATCACATAAGCGAACACGATATAGAGTACAGTACAAATAATAAGCGATCCTAAAATCCCAATAGGCATGGCTTTCTTCGGATTTTTGGTTTCCTGCGCTGCAGTGGAAACTGCATCAAAGCCTATATAGGCAAAGAAAACAATGGCCGCCGCCCGTATGACTCCCGACCAGCCGTATTCTCCAAATTTTCCGGTATTCTCCGGAATTAGCGGAGTTAAATTCTCAGGTTTGATATAATTAAATCCAATGACAATAAAGATAATCACAATGGCTACCTTCAAGATCACGATCGCTCCATTGACCCATGCGGATTCACTGGTTCCTTTGATGAGCACCAGGGACATAATCACCACAATAAACACAGCCGGCAAATTGACCAGACCGGCTTCTCCTGCGGAAGTAATATCAAAGGGGGTCATCATAAATCTCTCGGGGAGTGCGACTCCAAAATTGGAAAAGAACTTTCCTAAATACCCCGACCAACTCGAGGCGACCGTAGCAGCACCCACCGCATATTCTAAAACAAGATCCCAACCGATAATCCAGGCGATAAATTCACCCATAGTGGCGTACGAATAGGTATAAGCACTACCGGCCACAGGAATCATAGAGGCAAATTCTGCATAACACAATCCTGCGAAGGCACAACCCAACGCAGCGATGATGAAGGACACCATAATTCCAGGCCCTGCATGGTTGGCTGCTGCCATTCCGGTGATCGAAAACAATCCAGCACCGATAATTGCACCAATCCCTAGGGCTACAAGGGAACTTGCGGTTAGTGTTTTCTTAAGTCCTTTTTCAGACTCCTCTGCCTCTGCTAATAGTTGATTAAGAGGTTTAGTCCTCCACAAATTTGACATGTTTAAATATTTTGATTTTCCAAAAGTATAAATTTTTACGAACTATTAACTATTTTATCCCATTATTATTGAAAAAAAATTGAGGGAAGGGTATTGAATAATTTCTTTGGTTTCGATTAAGGAATTTGCCCTTTTGCGGATGTTTGATAATTCAATTTCAAAGAAATTCTAATATATTTGACTAATGAATTTCTACGAACTTTTAATCTCCCCCTACGAAAGTTATGAAGCCTACCAGATCGTGCTTGAAATACTAGCCGCATTCTTTGGTCTTCTCAGTGTTTTCTTCTCCATTAAAAAAAACATTTGGGTGTATCCCACAGGAATTATTTCCACTGCAATGTATGTGTACATTCTTTTTGTCTTCGGACTTTTGGGCGACATGATGATCAATGTCTATTATACATTTATGAGCGTATACGGCTGGATTCTTTGGTACCAAAATTCAAATGATCACGTGCACATTGAAGTAAAAAGGACTTCGAAAAAGGAGTGGATTTTTAGTTTTGGACTTTTTCTTCTCAGCCTCGTGCTTGTGACCCTCGTTTACTATTACAAACCGGCCATTGACCAGGGCTTCTCTACTGAGGGAGTCTCCTTGGGACTCTACCATTTGGATTGGGCCAATTGGCTTGATGTCTTTACGACCTCTGTCTTTTTAGTGGGAATGTGGCTCATGGCCAAACAAAAGGTAGAAAATTGGATTTTCTGGATTCTAGGGGATTTAATTTGCATTCCTATTTTCATCTATAAAGGACTTGCAATTACCTCCTTCCAATATTTTGTTTTCACGCTAATGGCCGTAATCGGCTATCTGGAGTGGAAAAAAAGCGCAGCATTAAGCAAAACCTCTACTACACTAGAGTCATCGCCCCAATAAAACTCTACTTTTTAGTATATTTACCCCCTCAATAGCATAATATAAGATGGCTCAATTTACATTCTACAAATACCAAGGAACCGGCAATGATTTTATTCTTGTGGATCACCGCCAGGGCGGTTTTCCTAAAGAAAACAAAGCACTCATTGCGAAATGGTGCGATCGAAGGTTCGGAATTGGAGCAGACGGGCTGATCCTTCTGGAAGAGGATGAGGCTTTGGATTTTAAAATGGTGTATTACAATGCAGACGGCAGTGAAAGCACGATGTGCGGGAACGGAGGTAGATGCATTGTTGCCTTTGCAAGGGATTTAGGAATTATTCAGGAGCAGTGTAAATTTAGCGCCATTGACGGACACCACGAGGCTTCTATCGCCGGAGACATTGTCACTTTAAAGATGATTGATGTAAAGGAAATTCAGACGCTAGAAAAGGCAAGCATTGTGGACACAGGCTCCCCTCATTACGTAACCTACGTAGAGAAGTTAGAAGAGTACCCTGTTTTTGAGAAGGGTCGTCAAATTCGAAATTCCGATCTGTTTAAATCCCAGGGAATTAATGTGAATTTTGTGCAAGTTTTAGGAACCAATTCTCTCTTTGTTCGGACGTACGAACGAGGGGTCGAAGACGAAACTTATAGCTGTGGAACGGGAGTCACAGCCGCAGCCCTCACCTATTTACAAGACCAGGATCTGGAAAAGGTAAATATAAAAGTTAAAGGAGGAGAATTAGTCGTAAAGGCGGAAAAGAATGGCACTGAATTTTCTAACATTTGGTTAGAGGGTCCTGCCCTTAGAGTTTTTAAAACAGAAATTCAATTGTAAGGATCTTTTTAATTTAATCGAATGAAAAAAAACAGCAAACTAATTCTTGCCCTCGTCCTGGTTCTACTTGCCTTCTGGGGAGTTCAATATTTTTTAAATTTCAAGACCAATAATGTAAAAAAAGAAGGGTACTTTCATGTGGCAAGTAACGCTTCCTACGCACAAATCCTAGACAGCATTCGACCCTTTATCCAAGACATGGATCGCTTCGAAAAAGTGGCCAAAAAGGAGGATTTGGAAAAAAGACATCACGCCGGCCGATATAAAGTAGTGGAAGGAAAAACCTCTCAAGAGTTGGTTCAAATGCTTAAAAATGGGAACCAAGTAGACATTACATTCCGAATTGGAGATTTTAGTGATGTATACCAAATGATGGGGCGTGTGGCGAGAAAAACACAGGCCGATTCGCTAACGTTCATTAGAGAATTTGATAAAATTGCAAAATCCAAAGGACTTTCGAATGCCGAGGATTTAAAAAAATACTTCTTAATCGATTCTTATAATTTCTTTTGGACCGTGTCCCCACAAGAATTTTTTGAGCGATTTGAAACCCAGTACAATTCCTTTTGGACTCCTGAGAGAATCGCAAAAGAAAAAGCCCTTGGGTTAACACGAAATCAAATCTACGCTCTTGCCTCGATTGTTTACAAAGAATCAGGAGGAAAACCAGACGAACAAAAAACCATTGCAGGACTCTATTTAAATCGCTACCGAAAAGGAATGAAACTTCAAAGCGATCCCACCGTAATCTATGCGCACCGAAAAGACACAGGGTTCCAAACTGAGATCAAACGTGTCTATTATAAACATCTTCGCTACCCCTCTCCCTACAATACGTATGCGAACGAAGGAATTCCGCCCGGTCCGATTTGCGTGGTGGATAAATCTTCTCTTGATGCAGTACTAAATCCAGAATCACACGGATACATCTTCATGGCCGCTGATCCTCAGCGTCCTGGACTCCATCGTTTCACTTCGAGCGACATCGAACATGCCCAAAATGCGCGAAATTACCAGCAGTGGCTTGATCGACAAACCGCATCAAAATAAACTTTAACACATTTTAAGAATTTTTGTTTTTAACATTTAGGGGATTCTTACGTCTAATGGGGGTAGTACGGAAATCGGGAACGATCCGTGCAAATTAAAATTACTCTTATTTACATGTAGAACTAACAAAATTCACTTGAATTTTGCGTAAAATTAACTTGATGATTCAGACAGAAATTACTCAAAAACTAACCAGAAAAACTCTGGGGTTAACTCTTTTACTTTCGGCGGCCGCTTTTGCCTTTGCACAAGAAAAAGTAAGTGTCAGCGGAAATGTAGTGGACAAGGCAAACAACCCCGTACCCTATGCTTCAATTGCATTCTCTAGCAAGAGCGATTTATTATATAGCGATGCTACGCTGACCGATGAAAACGGTCATTACGAGCTTCAAATCGTCCCAGGACTTTTCGATATCACGGTCGAGGCTATCGACTTTAAAAAGTACGTATCTTCAGGACGAACCCTAAATGCTGGGGTCCTAGGATCGATCGTTTTAGAACCTGAAAGCAACATGACCATGGCGCCTACAGCCAACATTGAGGGAATTACTCTGACCGCCACCACAAAACCTTATAAGGTGGAACTAGACAAGAGAACTTACGATCCATCTAGCGACGTGATTAGCAAAGGAGGAAACTTGCAGGATGTTCTTCAAAACGTTCCTTCTGTTTCTGTGGATACCGATGGAACAGTCTCCATGAGAGGAAACTCAAACATTCGTTTTTTAATTAACGGAAAACCGTCCGCTTTACTAGGAATTGACGACGGGGCGAATGCTCTTCAAACCATTCCTGCAGATCAGATTGATCGAATTGAAGTCATTACCAACCCTTCTTCTAAATACGAAGCCTCTGGAACCGCAGGGATTTTAAATATCATCTTAAAGAAGAACAAGAGAATTGGATTTAACGGGAGTGTAACCGGAACGCTAGGGTACTTGCCTAACACGAGTCTTAATACCAATTTAAGCTGGAGACGTGGGAACGCGACTTGGTTCCTAAATGGCGGAGGAGGATACCGTAAATCAGAAGGAAACAGCTATAACAATGCGACCTTTGACGATCGAGGTACCCTATATCAACTTCTACGTTCCAACAGCAATACCGTGACCAACAACGAAATGAAAAATTACAACGGTACGGCTGGATTGGTTTATGACCTATCGGATCGAACGTCTGTAAACGGGTCGGTAACTCTTCGTCATTACGAAGGAGAAAACGAAAGTGTAATCTCAACAGAAAGTGATTACAGTGGAATTACAAGGGACAACGCAACGGCGCAGTATCCGATCAGCAAAGAAAGAAGAACTAGTGGAATTAATAACAACAACGCCTTCCAAGCGGATTTTGGTATTGACCACGAGATTGGGGACAAAGGATCCACAATCGCTGCCTCGGTAAGTCTTCAAAATAACGAGTCCACGAACTCAAGCGATATTTTTGAAACCAGAATTCCAGCGTATAATACAATGGACCAAACGGCTCAAGAAACAAAAAACCGCTCTGTGGTCGCAAAAGTAGATTATGAGCTTCCGATCGGAGAGTATTCAAAAATTGAGGCGGGATACCGTTTTGACTCTCGTAACAACGATTACGATTACGCTGTATGGAACGAAGGCGTCGTGAATCCTGATTTCACATCCGTGACGAACTACAAAGAAATGTTCAATGCATTTTACGCTCAATTCAAAAGCAAAATTGGAGACAATTTCGCATACCAACTTGGTTTAAGAACGGAGCTTTCAAAAATTGACGTGGATTTTAGAAGTCTCACCAATACAGAACCGGCCATTAGTAAATCGTACAGCAACTTCTTCCCTTCTGTGTTTTTAAGCTACAATCTAACCGAAAACAATCAGTTGTTATTAAACTACTCAAAACGGATTAACAGACCCAGATCTTGGTTCCTAGTTCCGTTTAACAGTTACAACGACAGTGACAACATCTTTAGCGGAAACCCAGACTTGAACCCTTCCTATGTAGACTCTTTTGAATTTGGGTACAGTTTCCAAAAATCAAAAATAACCTTCAACCCGACGCTTTATTACAATCACGAAAAAGACGAAACGCAAATGGTCAACATTTACAATTTCGAGCGTCAAAGATTTGAAACCAAACCCTACAATATCGGATTCGAAGATCGCTACGGTTTAGACATGAACTTTACTTACGATCCTTTCAGCTGGTTAAAGCTAATGGGTAGTTTAGACCTCTATGGATACCGTTCTGAAGGAGAATTTAATTATACAACCCTAATTGACGGTGTTGAAACTCCCACTTCGATGTCCTTTAACGGAAAAGGATTCTCACAAAGAGCTAGACTTAATACCACGTTTAAAATTGACAAGACTCTTAATGTACAATTGCAAGGATTCTACAGAGGAGGAGAAGAAACAGACACTTCCAAAAGAGATGCAATGTACGCTCTTAATTTAGGAGCTTCCAAAACGATTTGGAACGGAAACGGTACGTTTAGCTTTAACATCCAAGACATCTTCAATACTAGAAACAGAACGAACTTTACGTACGGAGACGGATTCCAAAGAGAATCTTACATGCAATGGCAGCCTAGACAATTCTCTCTATCCTTTACATATCGATTTAGAGAAGGAGACCGAGTGGATCAACCTAAGAGAAAGAAAGACATTAATAGCAATGCAGAGGCTGGCGAAGACGAAATGCCACCGATGTAATCAAATGCTTTAGCAAGCTCATGCTAAAGGAAAACAAAACTGGCCTAGAGAATCTCTCTAGGCCAGTTTTCGTATTTGTAGGAAGAGTGAGTTTTCTATTAAAAAGATATCCCACTGCTATCACTTGCTCTCGATTTGAGGTATTTTTGCCACTCCCATGTTGTTTTAAGCGCATCGCGCAGAGAGGTATTTGCTTTCCAATTTAATTCACGTTCTGCCTTAGACGCATCCGCATAAGCAGAAGTAATATCGCCTGCTCTACGAGCGGTGATTTCATAGGGTACCTTGATTGAATTTGCCTCTTCAAACGCATGCACTACTTCCAAAACTGAGGATCCTTTGCCTGTTCCTAAATTGTAAATATCAAGCACGGTGGAGTTAGGGTTCTGCATTAACTTTTGCAAGGCTGCCACGTGCGCTTTGGCTAAATCCACCACGTAGATATAATCACGTATTGCGGTTCCATCTGGGGTTGGGTAATCGTCTCCGTAGATCAGTAGTTTTTCGCGAATTCCAGCAGCAGTTTGCGTGACAAACGGCACTAAATTATTAGGAATTCCTATTGGAAGTTCGCCAAGTTTTGCTGAGGGATGAGCTCCAATTGGATTAAAATACCGAAGTAAGGATACTTTGCGCTGGTGCGCTCGAGCGAAATCCATCAATATCTCTTCTCCCATCTGTTTGGTCTTCCCGTAGGAACTCTCTGGGGTTTTAAGCGGAGTGGATTCTTCTATGGGCATTTGATCTGCTTGCCCATACACAGTACAGGAAGAGCTAAAGATAAAATTACCCATATTTCTCTCTTTAAATTCTTGCAAGAGATTGAGCAGTGAAAACAAATTGTTTTCATAATAGTCCATGGGTTTCACTTGACTCTCTCCTACCGCCTTAAAGGCCGCAAAGTTGATACAGCCTTCAATGGTATGCGCATCGAGAAGCTGGCTTAGCAATTCTCGTCGTTTTAAATCAAAGGGATAAAACACCGGTCTTTTCCCACTAACTTCTTCAATATTATCAAGGATAAACTTCTCAGAGTTGGACAAATCGTCCACGATTACGACCTCAAAACCAGAATTTAGAAGTTCAACCACTGTGTGCGAACCAATATATCCGAGTCCACCGGTCACTAAAATTGCCATCGTGTATGTTCTTTAATTAAAAAATTCTAGAATACTATCACAAATGTATTTCAGTTGCTCGTCATCCAGTTCCGTATGCATCGGAAGCGAAATCACCTCGTCTAAAAGACGGTCTGTGTGAACGAAATCTTCGTCATTGCTAGGTTGATAGTATGCTTTTTGTTTGCGAAGGGCAACTGGATAATAAATCATGGCAGGAATCTCCTTCTCGGCTAGGAATTCACGAAGTTCATTTCTTTTGCCGT
Source organism: Chryseobacterium sp. A321 (assembly GCF_054489265.1). Lineage (NCBI taxonomy): Bacteria > Pseudomonadati > Bacteroidota > Flavobacteriia > Flavobacteriales > Weeksellaceae > Chryseobacterium > Chryseobacterium sp. A321. The sequence goes on from NZ_JBTMWZ010000001.1 coordinate 2,021,002, forward strand.
TTGTCACTCTTAACGTATACTGATGAAAAACATGAGACGAATTCTCATTTCGTGCTGGAATTAAAACAGACTTATGATCTTTAAATGCCTCGTCGTAATAATCCGCTGCTTTTCGGCGAGCCTCATTGTACAAATCTAAATTGGGTAGTTTGCGACGAAGTACGGCCGCTTGAATGCTATCCAATCGAGAATTCACACCCACCTCGTCATGGTAATAACGTTCGTACATACCGTGGTTGACAATGCCTCGAATTTTATAAGCTAAATCGTCGTCCTGGGTAAACAATGCACCCCCGTCTCCGTAACAACCTAGGTTCTTGGAGGGAAAGAAAGAGGTGGTTCCAAGAGTTCCCATGGTACCCGATTTTTTCACATCACCGTTTGCGAAGGTATACTCTGCTCCAATGGCTTGGGCATTGTCCTCAATGACGTAAAGCTGGTTTGCTTTTGCAATTTCTAGTATCGATTCCATCTCACAGCATTGTCCAAACAAATGCACAGGGATGATGGCTTTGGTTTTAGGAGTGATGGCTTTTTTCACAGCCTCAGGATCTAGGGTAAACGTATTGTAATTCACATCGACCAGCACCGCTTTCAATTTCAACAAATGAATTACCTCCACCGTAGCAGCAAAAGTAAAATCTGCTGTAATCACCTCATCTCCTTCTTTAAGACCTAAAGCCATTAACGCAATTTGCAATGCGTCTGTCCCGTTTGCACAAGGAATCACGTGGCCCACTTCTAAATATTCTTCCAGTTCTTTTTGAAACCATTCCACTTCAGGACCGTTTACAAACGCTGCTGACTTCATTACGTTTAGAACCGCATTATCTACTTCCGGTTTTATTTTAAAGTATTGACTCTGGAGATCAACCATTTGAATCTTTTTCATCTTTTGCTCTTTTTTTGCTGTTCGTCCTTCGACGTATCTGTCTTAATTGCTCAAAAATACGTTTATTAAGGCAAGTATGAAAATTTTCTTTGGATTTTCTCCCTTGATTTTCTATACCTGGAACTGAAAGGATAAATGCGCTGTCGAACTGCCGGAAAGACGAAAAACCCTCCTCGAATTGAACATCGAAATTAGCCTCGCAAGAGCGTAAAAAATCTTAAGACTTTCCTAGATTCCATGATTTAATGCATACACTTTCAGTCCACTTCCAATCGTATCTATTAATAAACTTCTACTATAGTTCTTATATAGTTGTAGTATAGTAATAATGGTTTAATAAGATTTTAAAAAACACCGAGGGATGCCACAGATTCTTAAAAATACTTCGTAATTTTGAACAAAAAGATACAATGTTAAATTTTGACTATAAAAATCCGACGAAGATTTTATTCGGGGAAGGACAAATTGAAAACCTAGCAAGGGAAATTCCTGCAGACGCAAAGGTTTTAATTCTCTATGGAGGCGGCAGTATTAAGAAAAATGGAATTTACGATCAAGTGAAATCGGCACTGAAATCCCATGAGGTTCTTGAATTCCAAGGCATTCCTGCCAATCCCGAGTATTCGGTACTTTTAGAGGCTTTAAAAGTGATTAAATCGAACTCGATTGATTATTTGCTTGCCGTGGGCGGAGGCTCTGTGATTGACGGCACGAAATTTCTTGCCGCGGCAGCGTGCTACAAAGGGGAACCTTGGGACCTTGTGAGTAAGCGGGTTCGCACCCATACAAATGAGGCGTTACCGTTCGCCACCGTTTTAACGCTTCCTGCCACAGGATCCGAAATGAATTCCGGATATGTGATTTCAAGAAAAGAAACGAACGAAAAATTATCTTCTGGGGGTCCGGGTCTCTTTCCTACGGTCTCTGTGCTTGACCCGACAGTCATTAAATCTCTACCCACAAGACAAATTGCCAACGGAATAGCAGATGCCTACACCCACGTTCTAGAACAATACCTCACCTACCCTACGGATGCAAAACTACAAGATCGCTTTAGCGAAAGCATTCTCTTAACGCTTCAAGAAGTTAGCACTCCTCTATTAAAAGGTCCGTTTGATTATAAGAACGCATCCGATTTCATGTGGGCCTGCACGATGGCGCTTAACGGACTCATTGCAAAGGGGGTACCTACGGATTGGTCTGTACATGCCATAGGGCATGAACTGACAGCGCAGTATGGAATTGACCACGCAAGAACACTTGCCATTATTGCCCCCTCACACTATCGAACTATGTTTGAAAACAAGAAAGAAAAACTAGCGCAATATGCCGAGCGTGTTTGGAATATAACGCAAGGTTCACTTGAAGAGAAAGCAAAGCAGGGAATTGAAAAATTAGAAGAGTTCTTCCATTCCTTAGACATTCAAACCAAATTATCAGAGTACACAAACGATTTTCAAGACTCGGGCGAGAAGGTGGAGAAAGCTTTTACCGACCGAGGTTGGCTATTGCAGGGCGAACGAAAGGATTTAACCCCTGAAATCGCTCGAAAAATTGTCGAAAATAGTTATTAACCTACGCCGAAGAGCAAAAATAAATAAAAATGAAAAAATACATCTCCTTTCTATTACTGCTATGCTTTACATTTGCCTTTACGCAGGAGAAGCCCGCCTTTTGGTCTGATATCCAATCGCTTAATTCAAAGAAAACCACTGAAAACCTGCCTTCTGATGCCATTCTGTTGCTAGGCAGTTCATCCTTGACCATGTGGCAAGATGTTGGAGACTATTTCCCGACTAAAAAATTCATTAATTTCGGGTTTGGAGGGTCAAGACTTGTCGACGTAAATTTTTATATTAAGGAACTTCTAGAGGTTCCCACGCCCAAACAAATACTGGTGTATTGTGGAGAAAATGACATTGCCTACGATGTAGAACCTGCAAAAGCAGAGCAAGTACGAGAAAGATTTGAAACGCTTTACAATACCCTTCGTACGAGGTATCCTGAGGCTCAAATCGATTACCTATCCATGAAACATTCACCGAGTCGCGAATCGCTGTGGCCTGAAATGGAAAAAGGAAATGCTCTAATCAAACAGTTTGTAGAAAGCAAAGAGAACTCTTCCTATATTGAAATTAACCCCTCGATTGAGGACAAAGATGGAAACCCTCGAACCGAACTCTTTTTGAAAGACCTTTTGCATTTAAATCCAAAAGGCTACCAGAATTGGGCGAAGGTCATTGCTCCCTATCTAAAATAAATGTAGCAAAGGACGGTTACAAAGAATCAAAGCAATAGGGGAATTATTTTTTCCTATTTGCTTTGGATTTTGCTTTGGCCTGTGCACGGTTTGCACCGGGTTTGGATTTTGGGACTTTACGCTTGCTTGGACCTCCTAGGTTGATTTTCCTGTTCTTTTCCTTTTTTTCATGAAAGGCGCCACCTCCTTCTTGTATTTTCACCGTGTGCGCATTCTTCATTTTGACTTCGTCCTCTTCGGATGCGATTTTCTTCGGATTTACTTTTACTTCTTTTGGAAATTCCATCTCGAGGAGTTCTTTGTCCATTAGAACCACGATCTCAAGAAGCTGCGGCTCTTCTTTTTTGGTATAAAACGTAATGGCTTTCCCATCTTTATCGGCACGACCCGTACGTCCAATTCTGTGAATGTACTGCTCGGGTACTGCAGGAACCTCAAAGTTGATTACGTGGGTAATGTCCGAGATATCAAGCCCTCTAGCCATAACATCCGTAGTAATTAACCCTCTTACTTCTTGATCCTCAAAGCGTTTCATGGCTCGAAGCCTATAATTTTGAGATTTGTTGGAGTGGATTACATCAAATTCTTCCGGCAATACTTCCTCTATTTTAGAAAATAGAAGGTCTGCGTGTCTTTTGTTATTCGTGAATATAAGAACCTTGGAAAGATCCTCGCTCGTTTCAAGCAAATGCTTTAGGAGATTAAATTTCGTATTGAAATTCTCTACTTTGTAGGCGCTTTGCTCAATTTTTTCGAGCGGTGTTCCTGATTTAGCCAGTGAGATTTCCATTGGACCCGCAAAATATTCGGCAAGCATATCATCTACAGCTTCCGTCATGGTAGCTGAGAAGAGGATGTTTTGCCTTTTTTCTCGCATCATTTCGAAGATATGCGTAAGCTGCGGTCTAAAACCTAAATTAAGCATCTCGTCGAACTCATCAATGATCAGTCTTTGGACCTCTTTTAGCGAAATTGCATTGTCAATCGCTAAATCCATCACCCGTCCTGGAGTTCCAACTAAAATATCACAGCCCGTATTAAATAACTTCTTCTGCGTATTTATGTTCTTACCTCCATAAATCCCAATGACTCTTGCCGATAAATTTTGAGTTAAATTCTCAACAATTTCAGCGACTTGAACCACTAGTTCCCTTGTAGGAACCAGAATAAGCAGTGTAGGATTGCCGTTTTTGTTATACTTCCACTGTTTGAGAGTAGGTAGTAAATACGCTAGGGTTTTCCCCGTTCCGGTTTGCGCAATGCCCATCACGTCTCTTCCCGATAAGATCGGTTTGAAACTTCTTGTCTGGATGGGTGTGGGTTCAAAAAGTTCGAGATCCGCAAGAACATCTAATATTTTCTCTGGTAAATCGAAATCGGCGAAAGTTAAATTCATGGAGTAGAGTTAAAAAAAAAGAACTTGTGCAGTTCTTCTCTCATGTTTTACTCGGCAAAGATAAGGTATTTCCTTAAAAAGGATTGATTTGGTTTTACTCTGAAAAATAATATCGACAACAAAGCCCATCAAACTTGCAAAAGAATCTTTCAACCTCAACGCAATCCCTTGTCATTTGCAGAGGATAAATTTCCACTGGAAATCCTAAAATGAATAAAAAAGCTTGCCCTGCAAGAACATAAATGCTGTGAGAAATGCACAAAAATACGGTAAACAAAAGAGTCTAAAATTGCAGGTTTTGGCAAAACGATGAGCTAAAATTAAATTCCTTACACAAACTATCATTACTTAAAGTAAAAATCAGTTAATTCTATTAATTAACTGATTTTTAATATTTTACTTTTGAGTACTTAAAGTATATTTTGGATTACTTTTTAAGTTTATTCCTTAAGTTTTTGATCATGTCGCTAGCCATTTCTTCAATGCCAAATTCATAGTGAAGTCCCCAATCCTCTTTCGAAGTACGGTCATCAATGGAAGCAGGCCAAGAGTCCGCAATCTCTTGTCGGAAATCAGGTTTGTAAGAAATCTCAAATTCAGGAATTTCTTTCTTGATCACCTCTGCAAGTTCCGCCGGTGTAAAGGACATCCCTCCGAGATTATAAGAAGTTCTCACGCTAAGGGATTCTTTTTCGGCTTGCATTAACTGAAGAGTAGCATTGATTGCATCGTCCATGTACAGCATGGGCATCGCCGTATCTTCTTTTATAAAGGACGTGTACTTTGCATTTTCAACCGCTTCGTAGAATATTTCTACTGCGTAATCTGTCGTTCCTCCTCCTGCTGGGGTTTTCCAAGAGATAAGACCTGGATACCGTATACTTCGTACATCCACTCCGTACTTGTCAAAATAATACTCACACCATTTCTCTCCTGCCAGTTTAGAAATTCCATAAACCGTGGTTGGATTGAGCACTACGTCTTGTCCTACGTCTGTTTTGGGAATTCCTTTTCCGAAAACAGCAATGGAACTCGGCCAAAATATCTTTTTAAGAAGTCCTTCTTTGGCCATTTCGCATAAATTAATGAGCGGCTCCAAATTGAGCTTCCACGCAAACAAAGGTTGTTTTTCGGAAGTTCCCGAGAGCAAGGATGCTAAATGGTATACGGTTGTGATTTCATATTCCTGGATCACTTGTCGCATGAGTTGGGTATTGGTCACGTCCATTCGCTCGTAAAAGCCTGCGGAGGTCAAATTTTTGTCGAATCGATCAAGACCAGAAGCGACTACATTTTCTTTTCCGTACAGGCTAACCAAACGGTTGGTAAGTTCTGTACCTATCTGACCTAAAGCGCCTGTAATAAGAATTTTTTCCTGCATCGGGGGATTAGTTTAATTGATTAGTTATTCTTACAAAAGTAGAAAATTACGCCCTATAAAAAAAGCAAAACCTTTCAAAGCCTTATGTAGGCGATGATTTCAACCCGATCTGTCCAGAAAAACCACTGCTTTTTGGATTTTGCCTTTTTTTAATACCTTTTTCAAACTTCTTCTTATCTTTATCCATCCGTTTCTCCTTAGAAGCGATTAAAAACGATTTGAATTCATGAAAAAATTACTTTTTCTCTTCACCCTTGTTTCTACTCTCGCCTTTGGACAGGCCACTGAGCATACGATCTACAAGGAAATCCATGTAAAAAACAAAGGGCTAGTCGTCTCCGCCCATCCGCTAGCAAGCGAAGTGGGAGCCAAAATCCTTCGAGAGGGAGGGAACGCATTCGATGCGTCCATTGCTACGCAACTGGCTCTTGCCGTAGTTTATCCTCAGGCGGGGAATCTTGGCGGCGGTGGTTTTTTGGTTGGAATGAAAAACACAGGTGAAAAATTCACAATTGATTTTCGAGAAACAGCGCCCGAAAAATCCACAAAGGACATGTATTTGGATTCAAGCGGAAATGCGGACACGAGCTTGTCTCAAGACGGAGGTCTAGCCATCGGCATTCCCGGTTCTGTTGCGGGTATGTTTGCAACCCTTCCCTATGGAAACTTGCCGATGGAAAAACTAATCGACCCTGCCATTGAACTTGCCGAAAAAGGATTTGCCATCACCAAAAGGGAAGCAGATTTACTCAATGCACATCGCGAGCAATTTATAAAACACAACTCTCATCCCATTGCTCTGGTGAAAAAAGAGCCTTGGAAGCCAGGCGACATTTTGATTCAGAAAAATCTAGCCACCACGTTAAAGTTAATAAAGAAAGAGGGAGCCAAAGGTTTTTATGAGGGAGCGACCGCTGAAAAGGTCGCAAAAGGAGTTCAGTTGCAAAAAGGAATATTATCTCTTGACGATCTGAAAAATTATAAAGTAGTCTTTAGAACTCCTTTGGAGTTCGACTATAAAGGATACTCAATACTCACCATGCCCCTGCCTTCTAGCGGCGGAATTCTTTTAGCTCAAATGCTAAGAATGAGCTCCTTTGCCCATTTAGATCAAATGGGTTTTCAATCGCCAGAAGCCATGCAGGTTATGATTGAAGCGCAGCGTCGCGCGTACGCAGACCGAGCAGAATTTATGGGGGATCCAGCTTTTGTCAAAGATCCCACCGAGCGTCTTATTTCACAGAGCTATCTGAAAGAACGATGGAAGTCGTTCAATCCCCTTTTGGCCACACCAAGTGCGGAGGTGGGAGAAATTATTAAGCAGCCTGCAGAAAGCACGGAAACCACGCATATCTCCATCCTCGATCGGGATCACAATGCCGTGTCTGTGACCACCACATTAAACGGACTTTATGGAAGCAAAGTCATCGCGCCAGGAACGGGGTTTCTACTCAATAATGAAATGGACGATTTCTCCATCAAACCCGGTGTTCCCAATATGTTTGGTGCTGTGGGAGGCGCAGCCAACGCGATTGAACCTGGCAAACGGATGCTTTCTTCTATGACACCCACTATCGTTTTAAAAGATAACAAACCCTTTTTAGTGGTAGGAACTCCCGGGGGCACTACAATACCCACTTCCGTGTACCAAACAATTGTCGGATTGATTGATTTTAAACTTTCTCCAAACCGCGCCGTAAATGCACCGAAATTCCACCACCAATGGTTACCCGAATCGGTGCAAGTAGAAAAAGGATTTAATACAGCGCCTTTAAAGGTTCTAGAATCCAAGAATTATGTATTTAAAACGGTCAACCAGATCGGCAGAACTGAAATCATAGCGGTACAAGAAGATGGAAGCGCCGTAGGGGTTGCTGACTCTCGAGGAGACGATTCCGTTTCACGAGAATAAAGGATTAAATCAGAATATTCAAACTCTGAGGCAAGACTTCAATCTCTATGGGTGAATTCAGTTCTACAAATTCGCCATCCATTTGAAAAACCGTGGTATCTAGGGAGAACTCCGCTTTTGATATGGGAACGTAGGTTAGATAGGAGTCTTGTTTCAAGGCTTTGGTAAACAATCGAAAAGCAAACAATAGGGTGTACGGTAATGGGAATTTCTTAACCAGTACGAGATCGACAAGACCATCGCTTTTGCTTGCTTTCGGCGCTATGTACGCGAAATTACCAAATTGCCGAGTATTAGCTAGATTGAGCATCATATATTCTCCACTGTATTTCACTAACTCCTTCGTATGGAAAACCACATGAATTGGGCGGTAATTGAAAAAAGTTTTAAGCGTGACTTTAATGTAATTTTTAAACCCTCGGGTTGTGTTTTCAAATTCTTTTGCAACGCGGGCATCTAATCCTGCTCCAGACACGTTGATCGACAAATATGGACCTATTTTAAAGGTATCAATTTTACGGCTCTTACGCGCCTTAAGTTTTTGCAAGAGCACCTCCAGGTTCGTATTAAAGTGTGTTTCATTCGAAAACCCATTGCCGGATCCTGCTGGAAACACCGCTAATATTTTAGAGGAGTGCACTAAACTTTTGGCCACTGACGCAATGGTGCCGTCCCCTCCGACGGCCACATACACGTCATACTGATCTTTCGTTTCCAAAATAAACTCAGCGGTCTTTTCGACCGACTCAGAAAGGTAGTAATGCAAAGGGTCTACCTTTGTTTTAAGCTTTTTGATAAACAATTCCGACTGCCTTTTGGCCGAAAACGGATTGATAATAAATACGGTGCGATCCATGGGTGGAAAGTACGATTTTTACTTGATATTTTTAAGTAAGATCAACCCTACTACTGAATTCCCATTCTCTCTTTAAACTCAGGAGTAAGAGCTGAAGAAATAGCCGCGTACGGAACCGTGATTGTTATGATGCCATACACATAGGCTGCAATCTCGTACTGGTTGTAGGTAAAGCTAAGTCCTTTCTCATCGAAGAAAAAATTCTTGTTGTAAGACAATTTCTCAGGCTCAAAGAAATTTTCTTTTCTTTCGTCCGCTTCTTTTAGAAGTATCTTGTTCCAATCTACTTTGTCGAGTGCCACGATGTCTTTTAATTCTACTCTTTTCTGATTTTCGATGTCGACCACTTTATACAAATCGTAGGCGTATCCATGCGCACCTCCTGTATACCCGTACCCCGTATAATGGACCGTAAGGTATCCGTTCTCATTTCCTACCACATTCATTTCAGAGACTCGATCCCAAACTTGACGAGAGCCGGGTCTAAAGTCCAAAACATCGGCTTTGGTCTGGGTATAATACTGACTTTTTCTTTCTTCTAGTAGGCTTTGTACTTCGGGTCTTGAATACGCGACATCCGGTGCAATGCTATCGTAAAGCTCTGATTTGTATAAGCTATCCAGGACAGGCTTATCAAGTCCTGTAAACACAAGTACTTTTTGCTTGAATTTCGCACTCACAGAATCACTCACATTGAGGGAGTCCATAGCGACAAGAGAATCGTAAGCAAACTCGATCCTTTGGTCCATGACAGCGAGAGTATCGCTGGCTTGATTGGTTTCACTGGTAGAAGTTTTCGTACAGGACACTAGGGCAATACCTAGTGCAAATGCGGAGATAAAGATTGATTTCATATTTATTTTTTATTTCGGTTTCCTTCTAAGTCATACAAATAATGCTCCAAAAAAATAAGGCTATTCGAATGAAAAAAAACAATGCTCTGCGCGAGGCAGAGCATTGTATTCAATCGTTTTAACATACAAGACAAAATCTTAGACGTCGATCTTTGCATATTTTGCATTTTTCTCGATAAACTCACGACGTGGAGGCACCTCATCTCCCATTAGCATAGAGAAGACGCGATCTGCTTCCCCCGCATTGTCAATGGTCACTTGTTTTAAAGTTCTAGATTCAGGATTCATTGTCGTATCCCAAAGTTGTTCTGCGTTCATTTCTCCAAGACCTTTGTATCGTTGTATATCTACTCCTTTCCCGTCTGGTGCTATCTCGAGGGTTCTTTCTTCCCTTTCTTTCTCATCCCAAGCATAATGCTTTTTGTTTCCTTTTTTAACGAGGTATAACGGTGGAGAAGCAATATACACATACCCATGTTCAATTAATTCTTTCATATAGCGGAAGAAGAAGGTCAGAATCAGGGTCGAAATATGCGCACCGTCGACATCGGCATCGGTCATGATCACCACTTTATGGTAACGAAGTTTGTTCAAATTCAGAGCTTTGCTATCTTCCTCAGTTCCTACAGAAACGCCTAACGCAGTATAAATGTTTTTAATCTCTTCGTTGTCGTACACTCTATGAAGCATCGATTTCTCCACATTTAAGATCTTCCCACGCAAAGGTAGAATCGCTTGAAAATGTCGGTCCCGACCCGCCTTGGCGGTTCCCCCTGCAGAATCTCCCTCGACAAGGAACAATTCAGAAATCACAGGATCTTTTGAAGAACAGTCCGCTAATTTCCCAGGCAGTCCAGATCCCCCCAAAGGAGATTTACGTTGAACCATTTCCCGAGCTTTCTTCGCAGCTTGCCTTGCTTTGGCTGCCAAAACTACTTTTTGGACAATTAGCTTGGCTTCGTTTGGATTTTCTTCAAGGAAATTGGTAAGCATTTCACCGACGATTTTATCCACCGCACCGGCCACCTCCGAGTTTCCTAATTTGGTTTTGGTTTGCCCTTCAAATTGAGGCTCCATCACCTTGACAGAAATAATTGCAGTAAGACCTTCTCTAAAGTCATCCCCTGTAATTTCTACCTTTTCTTTGGCAGGAAGTCCAAGTTCATCTGCAAACTTTTTAAGAGTTCTCGTAAGGGCTCTTCTAAACCCTGTAAGATGGGTTCCCCCCTCGTGGGTATTAATGTTGTTTACATAAGAGTGCAAGTTTTCATTAAAAGACGTGTTGTAACGCATGGCTACTTCCACAGGGATGTCATCTCTTGACCCTTCCATGAAAATCACACTGTCCATGATGGATTCACGGTTCCCATCGATGTATTCAACAAACTCTTTTAGCCCTCCTTCCGAATGAAAAATTTCGGATTTGTAACTGCCGTCTTCTAACTTCTCTCTTTGGTCGGTTAGCGTGATGGTAATTCCTCTATTTAAGAAAGCAAGCTCACGCAGACGCGTGGCTAGGGTATCGTAATTGTATTCTAATTCCTGAAAGATGGTATCGTCTGGCTGAAAAAACACAGTAGTTCCTGTATCGTCGGCCGTTCCAATTTCTTTTACATCCGCTAAGGCTTTACCTTGCGAATATTCTTGCTCGTATATCTTTCCGTCTCTGTGAACGGTGGCAATTAACTGGTTCGACAAAGCGTTCACACAAGAAACCCCTACTCCGTGAAGTCCTCCGGATACTTTGTAGGAATCTTTATCAAATTTCCCTCCGGCACCAATTTTAGTCATAACCACCTCTAAGGCGGATTTTTGCTCCTTTTCGTGAAAGTCTACAGGAATTCCTCGACCGTTGTCGGTCACGAGAACTCCATTCCCTTCATGAATCTCCACTTCAATTCGATCACAGTGTCCAGCTAGCGCCTCATCGATAGAGTTATCGACCACTTCATAAACCAAATGGTGTAGACCTCTTGCACCGACATCGCCGATGTACATCGAGGGTCTCATCCTCACGTGCTCCATCCCCTCAAGGGCTTGGATACTGCTTGCTGTATATTGTTTTTGACTCATATTCTATTTAAAAACCTAAATTTATTACTAAACTTTTTTCGTCTACTTCGCCTTTCATTTTCAAATGCAAAGACTAGCAAATTTACGAAAAATATTGCTTTTTTCAAAGGAAAATTAGACCTGAATAAGGCAATATCAAAACAAATGTGATAAAAGCAGTAGCCTCCTCTCAAGCTTTTCATTTTATAGGCCTCTTTCTTGTGCTTTTCAGATCCCAAATCCCTTACAAGTTGAAAAAAGGAACCTATCGTTTTTTCACCAATATCCTTTCAAATAGAAAAAAGAGATCACTACAAACAAAAACTGCTTCCCCAAGGAAGCAGTTCGTACTATTGATTTTATTTTAAACGAGAGTGGCTGTTAATACCTCTTCGATTTTTTCAATCTTAATGAGATTATTTTTGGTAAGCAGCTTGGTGGCTTTGTCCCATTTTTTACCTGACAATTGGCTTGCCACTTTAAGATCTTGCAAAGGTTGGCTTTCCGGTCCCTTTTTAAGAAGATCTAGAATGAGAGTTTCGTCCTCTCCTAGCTCTACGGTCGGGGTCACCTTTTCTGGTCTCATTTGTGGAAAGAATAGGACATCTTGAATCGATTGATTGTTTGTCAAAAACATAACGAGTCGGTCCATCCCAATTCCAAGTCCTGCCGTAGGAGGCATTCCATACTCGAGGGCTCTTAAGAAGTCCTGATCAATGAACATCGCCTCATCGTCTCCTCTTTCTAAAAGGGACAGCTGCTGTTCAAATCGTTCTCTTTGATCTATTGGGTCGTTTAGTTCCGAATAGGCATTGGCAAGTTCTTTTCCGCATACCATTAATTCAAAACGCTCGGTTAGCCCTTCTTTGAATCGGTGCTTTTTCGTAAGCGGCGACATCTCTACGGGATAATCTGTAATGAAGGTAGGCTGAATGAAATTCCCTTCGCATTTCTCGCCAAAAATCTCGTCAATTAATTTCCCTTTCCCCATGCTTTCGTCCACTTCAATCCCAATGGACTGAGCGAATTCACGAAGTTCTTGTTCACTTTTCCCTGTAATATCAAAACCTGTATATTTTAAAATTGCCTCCGTCATAGAAACTCTAGGGTAAGGTGCTTTCCAAGAAATTTGATGTTCACCAAAAGTGGACTGGGGTTCCCCATTCACTTCTGTAGCACAAAACTCTAGGAATTGCTCCGTAAAGTCCATCATCCAGTTGTAATCCTTGTAGGCCACGTAGATTTCCATAATGGTAAATTCTGGATTATGGGTTCTATCCATTCCTTCGTTCCGGAAATTCTTTGCAAACTCGTAAACCCCTTCAAAACCACCGACAATCAATCGCTTTAAATAGAGTTCATTCGCAATTCGTAAATACAGTGGAATATCTAGTGTATTGTGATGCGTCGTAAAAGGTCTTGCCGCAGCTCCTCCTGGAATCGCTTGCAATACCGGAGTCTCCACTTCAAAATAACCCGCCTTATTAAAGAAATAACGCATTGCGTTATACACTTTGGTTCGTTTTATAAAGACCTCTTTTACATGCGGATTTACGGTTAAATCCACGTAACGTTGGCGGTATCTAAGTTCTGGATCGTTAAATGCATCGTGCGTGACCCCATTTTCATCCGTTTTTGCTTGGGGTATAGGACGCAGTGCTTTAGCAAGAAGCGTAAATTCTTTCACCATCAGGGTCATTTCGCCTACTTGAGTTTTAAAAAGCTCTCCTTTAATCCCGATGATATCTCCAATATCAAGGAGATGTTTATAAACCTCATTGTACAAGGTTTTGTCTTCTCCTGGACAGATTTCGTCCCGATTGAAATAGACCTGAATTCTTCCTTCAGAATCTTGAAGTTCGGCAAAACTTGCCTTTCCTTGTATACGTCTAGACATTAATCGACCTGCTACACTCACAGAAAGACCCGGTTCAAAAGACTCCTTAATCTGTTTGGTAGAATGGGAGATTTTATATTCTGCAGCTGGGAATGCTTCGATTCCCATCGCACCTAGTTTTTGTAGTTTTTCACGTCGGATAATTTCCTGTTCTGATAATGACATAGTTAAGAATTTTGAGAATGCAAAAATAGGGAAAATTTACGGATGTCGAGTCGTTTAGACCGAAGTATCCACGCCTTAATTTCCCTTAAGAATTAAAATGAATTCCATGAGTCCTTTTGCCTCTTGCAATCTAATTCTTAGATTTGCTTCTATTTTTAAAAGTGAAAGTATTACTTATTGACAATTACGATAGCTTTACCTATAATCTCGCCCAGCTTATAGAAAGGATACTTGAGCAGCGAATTACCGTTGTGAAAAACGATGAATTAAGTTCACAGCTTATAAAAAAGTTCGATAAAATAGTGCTCTCCCCAGGACATGGAATCCCCTCAGAGGCCGGTTCACTTTTAGAGGTAATTAAAGAGTTTTATAAGGAAAAATCGATTCTAGGTGTTTGCCTAGGCATGCAGGCAATTGCGGAGAGTTTTGGGGGAAGTTTACGAAATGGGGAGAAAGTATACCATGGAATTTCAACCCAGATAAATATCACTAGGCAAGAAGCGAAACTTTATAAAAACCTATCCAATTCAATCCGTGTAGGACGTTACCATAGTTGGACAGTGGATCCCCATACCCTTCCTGAAGACTTAGAAATCACAGCCGAAGATGAGCACGGAACCCTTATGTCTTTGCAACACAAAAAATACGATTTACACGGCGTACAATACCATCCTGAAAGCATTCTCACCCCAGAAGGCAAAGCGATTGTGAGCAACTTCCTTCTCAATTCGTATTCATAGCATACTATAATTTTCATAAATTTGTTCCCAAAATAGCGAATATGACAACCCAAAATAAAGAACTTATCTTTCGAGACCTAGGAGTAATGGATTACCCTGATGCCTTCGAGTATCAAGAAACCCTCATGAAATCCATTATTGATTTAAAATTAAAAAACCGAGATCGCACCGACGGAATCCAGGAAACCACTCCAAACTATTTCCTTTTCGTGGAGCATCCTCATGTCTATACCCTTGGGAAAAGTGGCGATGAGCACAATATGCTGATTGACCAAGAAAAATTGAAGCAAATTAATGCCTCCTTCGTCCATACGAACCGTGGAGGTGATATCACCTACCATGGATTTGGTCAAATTGTGGGCTACCCTATTCTAGATCTTGACAATTTCAAATCGGATATCCATCTCTACATGCGCAATTTGGAAGAGGTCCTTATTCGGGTCATCGCAGAATACGGTTTAAAAGGAGAACGTAGCGAGGGAGAAACCGGAGTTTGGCTTGATGTGGGAAGACCGTTTGCTCGTAAAATCTGCGCAATGGGAGTGAAGACCTCCAAATGGGTCACCATGCATGGCTTTGCCCTCAATGTCAATACAGATTTGCGCTATTTCGAATACATCATTCCTTGCGGCATTAAAGACAAAGCCGTGACCTCTTTACAAAGAGAACTTGAGAAGGAATTTACCTTAGAGGAAATCGCGGAAGTTAAAGAAAAAATTCAAAAACATTTTAATGATGTTTTTGGGTCGGAATTCCTGCTTTACTCAGAGCAGCACTCAAAGTCAACTGAGATTTGATTGTATTTTTCTGAATCTTTCCAAAAAGACATTCCTTCCGATCCGCAATTTAAAGCAGGCCATAAAACTTCGATTTTCAGTGCCTGCTTCTTTTATTTTAAGAATGCGATACAGGAACTCCAGCGTTCATTTTTAGGCACCTTCTGCTCAAATCTCCAACTTTTTTTGCCTTCTATTTTTGAGAAGAAAAACCGTTTTTAAATTGAACTCTCCACGCCTACATCTATTGCAATTCCTTATTTCCGAATTGCTTCAAATTTAAAAATAAAGACAATCTTTTGTGAATTATTAATTTCACAATTTTTATAACTGAAAATTTATATATTTGTAAAATTCCAAAATCGAAAAAAATGGCAGAATACAAATTATTACTTCCAAGCATGGGCGAAGGCGTCATGGAAGCCACAATTATCACTTGGTTATTTAACGAAGGAGATCAAGTTGGAGAAGACGATTCCGTAGTGGAAATAGCGACGGATAAAGTGGACTCGGATGTCCCAACCCCCGTTTCAGGAAAAATAATCAAAATTCTTAAGCAGAAGGACGAAATCGCAAAGGTAGGCGAAGCCATTGCTATACTAGAAACCGAAGGAGGGAATTCCATCGAAGCAGAGCAAACGCAGGAGCAAAAACCGATCGAAGAGGTAAAAACGCAAATCCCAAGTTTAAATGAAGAAGAGATTAAGGAACTTGAAAAACCATTAAGTAGCGCTAAAAATACGGAAGGAAGCAAAGGACAATACCTGTCCCCTCTGGTAAAAGCCATAGCGGAACAAGAAAAAATAGAAGCAAGCGAACTTGAATCTGTGCAAGGAACAGGACTCGAGGGAAGAATTACAAAAGAAGATATTTTAAAGTACATTTCCACTCGAGGTGAAAAGAGAGCAGAATCGAAAGATTCCGCACCTAGTTCAGCACCAGCTGCCGCAAAAGCACCTGCAAGTCCAGTTGTGAAAACAGCCCCTATTCCCGTGGGCGCAGGAGATGAAATCATCCCTATGGACCGCGTTCGCAAGATCATCGCAGAGGCCATGGTAAATAGCAAACGTATTTCTCCACACGTCACGTCCTTTATTGAAACCGATGTAACAAACGTGGTGAAATGGAGAGCGAAAAACAAAGCCCTCTTTGAACAAAGAGAAGGAGAACGACTTACCTTTATGCCTATTTTCGTGAAGGCCATTGTGAAAGCCATTCAAGACTTCCCAATGATCAATGTTTCTGTGGATGGTGATAAAATCATTAAAAAGAAGAACATCAACATTGGTATGGCCACGGCCATGCCGGATGGGAATTTGATTGTTCCTGTCATTAAAAATGCAGATCAGCTGTCCTTGTCTGGACTAGCAAAAGCCATTAATGACCTTGCAAGCCGAGCTCGAGCTAAAAAGCTTAGACCTGAAGACACGCAGGGAGCCACTTATACCATTTCAAACGTCGGAAGTTTTGGAAACCTAATGGGAACCCCTATTATACCACAACCTCAAGTAGCGATTATGGCCATTGGTGCGATTGTGAAAAAACCAGCGGTCTTAGAAACTCCAGACGGAGATGTAATTGCGATTCGTCAATTAATGTTTATGTCGCACTCTTACGACCACCGTGTGGTAGATGGCTCTCTTGGAGGCCTATTCTTAAAGCACGTAAACGATTATTTAGAAAACTGGGATATGAATACGGAGGTTTAATCCCCTCTTATCCTTAAAGAATAAAAACCCTACTGCCTTTCCTAACCGTAAGGCAGTATCTCTTTCGCTTATCACCTTAGACTTCATTCTTATGTTAAACTTACGAGACGCAAAAAAAGAAGATTCCACTCTAATTTTCGAACTAATTAAAAAATTAGCACAGTATGAAAAGATGGAAAACGACGTGCGCACTTCGCCCGAAGAACTGGAAAAGCAATTGTTCGATTTCACGTATGCACATGTCATTATAGTAGAAGAAAACCAAATTGCAATTGGTTTCGCACTCTACTTTTTTAATTTCTCCACCTTTGTCGGCAAACCCGGTCTCTATTTAGAAGATTTATATATTGAACCGCAGCATCGAAACAAAGGCTACGGCAAGAAGGTTTTGAAAGAACTAGCCCAAAGAGCGAAAAACAAAGGGTGTGGACGTATGGAATGGTCCGTACTCAAATGGAACTCTCCTTCGATCGCCTTCTACAAATCCTTAGGTGCTTCTGCCATGGAAGAGTGGGATGTATATCGCCTAACGGAGTCTCAAATTGAGGATTTAGCGAAAATCTGATCCTTTACTCCCTCTCTCTTCCCTAAGTCTTACGCATAAAAGGTAAAAACCTGCGAAATAATTCATATTATGCAAAGAAACTTTGTGCGATTAAGAATTTATAACTAATTTTGCACCTCGAAATATTTATCAATTATATTAACATTATGAACAACTACGAAACTGTTTTCATTTTAACTCCCGTTCTATCTGATGCTCAGGTGGAGGAAGCAGTGAAAAAATTTGAAGACTTACTTAAGTCAAACAACTGCGAAATTGTAACCAGAGAAAACTGGGGACTTAAAAAATTAGCTTACCCGATCCAACTTAAAAAGAACGGGTTCTACACTTTGATCGAATTCAAAGGAGAAGGAACTGTAGTAGCAGATTTAGAAACTGCTTTCAAACGTGACGAAAGAGTAATTCGTTACCTTACTACAAAACTTGACAAGCATGCAATTGAATACGCCGTTACAAGAAGGGCTAAAAACAAATCTGCAAGAGCTTAATTTTTCACCCTTAAAAATCTATTACAATGGCAATTGACGACATGGCAAAACAAGCCTCCGCAGGAGGTGAATCAGAAGTTAAATTTTTAACTCCTGTTGATATCAATACGAAATCTGAAAAAAAATACTGTAGATTCAAAAAATTCGGAATCAAGCACGTAGATTATAAAGATGCAGATTTTCTTATTCAATTCGTAAACGAACAAGGTAAAATCTTACCAAGACGTTACACAGGTACTTCTTTAAAATACCAAAGAAAAGTATCTGCTGCAATCAAAAGAGCAAGACACTTAGCACTTATGCCATACGTGGTAGACATGCTTAAATAACATTAACAATTGTTGGTTGCATAGCGCACCTAACTTTAAAAACAAAAAGGACAACAATGGACATTATTCTAAAACAAGACGTTGAAAACTTAGGCCTTGAATTCGATATCGTATCGGTAAAACCAGGGTATGCAAGAAACTTCTTACTACCAAAAGGAGTCGCTTTACTAGCCACTCCAAAAAACAAAGCGACTCTAGCAGCTACGCTTGAATCTAGAAAAGAAGAAGAAGCAAAATTAGTTGCAGACGCTCAAGGTAAAATCGAACAATTGAAGAAAACTTCTCTTACGATCGAAACTAAAGTGGGATCGGGAGATAAATTATTCGGTTCAATCAACAACGCAAATCTTTCTGAAGAACTTGCTAAAAAAGGTGTTGAAATCGATAGAAAATACATCAAAATTCCTGGGAATACAATCAAAAGAACTGGTAAATTCAGCGCTTTAGTAAGATTGCACAGAGATGTTGAGTACAACTATGAATTCGACGTAATTTCTGATGCTCCGGTAGTCGTGGCTCCAAAAGCAGCGGAAAAACCAGCAAAAGCAAAAGAAACTGAAACAGAAGCAACAGAAGAAAAAGAAGCTTAATTAAAAGCTTACTTTATACCTAAAAATAGCCCGAGTTTTTAACTCGGGCTATTTTATTTTATTCAATATATCTCTATTTCGTATCTCTTATTGCGCTTTTCGGTGGATATAGCGAGAAAGTTTAATTCCCAAATCGGTCCACACAATATTTTGATTGCCGTTGCGCTTTAAATGAAAATCGGCTTCACTAATTTGAATTAAAATATCCTCAATGTTCGCACCGTGGATAAACTGTGAGAACTTTTCCCACTGAAAGGTTCCTTCGGTAATCTTCTGATAAACCAACTCCGAATTCCCATAATTCTGAAGCAAAGCAAGTCGAAAAGTGTCTGCACAATACTGCAAAAAGCGCAATTGCTTTTCGATCTTCCACTCTGCGATTTGACGTGCCCACAAAATCACATTCCGTAGCATCTCTGGTTTTTTTCTAACTTGAAATGCCTCTCTAACCCACTGGATAAACAGGGCCTCAAATTCGGATCCATTGTGCTGAGCATCCATCAGGTTTTGAAGCTCTCGCAAATTTCCTTGCGCTTTGAAAAGCAATGCCTCTCGCCGGGCATAATCCAGTGAACTGTGCGTCTCTAAATAGTTTGAAAGTGCACTGGATTCGATCGGTGGAATCTCCACGATTTGAGTCCTCGAGAGAATCGTGGGTAAGAAATCATCGAGAGATTCTGCCAACAGGAGTATATAGGTGTCTTTTGGAGGCTCTTCTAAAAACTTTAAAAATTTATTTGCAGCCTCCCTATTCATTCTCTCCGTTCCCCACACAATAAGGATCTTACTTCCTCCCTCTAAACTTTTCAGATTGAACTTTTCGATTTGGGCTTCCACTTCCTTCACGGAAATATAAAACTGTGCACTTTTGTCAAACTGCTCTATCCAATCAATATAATCCACATAGGGATTGGTTAGTATAACCTCACGAAATTCATTATACAAACGGCTACTTACCGTTTTATCCTTCTCTGAGAAAACAGGAAAACTAAAATGCAGATCCACATGATTGAGACTCTCCACCTTGGAGGCTCCGTTTTGCGTTTGACTTCCGAGGATCTCTCTTGCAAAAGCGAGAGCCAAAGCAAGGGTGCCATACCCCATCTTTCCTACAAACAGTTGCGCATGACTTACGCGTCCATCCTTTATGGAAGCGCGAAGTTGCTCAATGGTCTTTTGTTGACCTACAATATCTTCCCAATTCATTGGTTCAAATATACTGAAATCTCTTAAATCTAATCTCCCTAATTTCGCTCCAACTGCGCAAGTAGACGGCAAAAGAAAACTTTTGCACTTAACAAACTTTAACGGCGCTAAATTTTCAGATTTCAGTAATAATTAGGATATTTGCTTTCTGAACTTATATAACTAGAATGAAAAGAATTTTTGTACTGTCTTTCATAGCATTGGGAGCGAGCATTTCTGCACAAACCATCGGAAACACGCCGTATGCCGCTTTTGGAATTGGAGATATCAAATACGACAACACAATCGATATCGCCGCTATGGGAGGAATTTCCACCGCGTACATCAACGATTTCAACAACAAGTTTAATTTCTCAAACCCGGCAGCGAACGCAAATCTGGGACTTACCTCTTTCACTATCGAGGCGAGCAATGAGAATAACTACTTCAAGAGCAATTACCAAGACGGTAAATCCACGAAGCATTCGACTTATTTGTCTAATATTTCATTAGCCTTTCCGATTTCTCCGAAAGTGAAATTTGGACTAGGCTACCAACCTTACAGTTCTAAAAATTACGACATCTTAGTAAACACACCTCTAGAAAATGATGTCGTGCAAGCGAACCGCTTCCATGGTAAAGGAACCCTTTCTACTGTGCAAGCTGCCTTGTCTTACAACATTACAGATGCCTTCGCCCTTGGATTAAGAACCAACTATTATTTTGGGAAACTATACGACATTGAAGAGCTAACCTACTCGAATGCTGAGTTGATTAGTGGATTCGAAACCAGTAGCCGAATCAGTTCTTTTAACTTTACAGCGGGAACTACCTACCAGAAGAAATTAGAAAACGACAAAAAGATTACCGTTGGAGCCACCTATACCTTTGGTACGACCGGAGATTTACTAGCTAGGTACAAGAACAGCACCTACTACTATGCGGCTTCCGATGAGCATCTGAATGAATCCATCATTGAACAAAGAACAAGTAACGATACCAACCTATTACCTCAAGAAGCCTCCTTAGGACTTGGATACGGAAAAGATGGGAAATGGTTCTACAGTGGTCAGATCGACTACAAAAAAGGAGAAACCATTGATTTTGTCGGACATCCATTTGCTTACCAAGATTCTTACCGAGTATCTGCAGGGGGTTGGATTCTACCTAACTATAACAACTTTAGAAATTATTTCTCCCGTGTAACCTACCGATTTGGTGCTTACTACGAAAAAGGAGATTTAAGCCTATCTCCTCAAAATTCAACGAGCGCCACCAACGTTAATAAATTTGCGGTTACTGGCGGGATGTTCTTGCCTTTCGCCAATGCTAATGTGAACCGTTTAAACGGCATGGACGTAGGTGTGGAAATTGGAAAACGAGGAACAATGGACAACAACATGATCAGCCAAACCTTTGTTAACCTAAGAATCGGACTTAATTTTGCCGACAAGTGGTTCCAAAAAAGACAATACGATTAACCCATGTGCTTAGGCCTCGGGAAATACTCTAAAAATATAGCCATCCTCTTTGGGTGTGCTATATTTTTTATTCCTCAATCCTGCGACGAATCGATCGCAGAAACACCTGCCAAAAAAACTCCCAATTTTGCTTCCCAGATTCTCTACAATGCCGACATTGTTCGTAGAGACAGTGGCCAAATCAACCTTCGATTTAGAGCTCCAATCATCGAAAAATACGAATACATAGATTCTCCATACATTGAGGCGACCAAAGGAATTTACCTGGAATATTTTGATAAAAAAAACCCAAAGATACCGGGCAAAATATGGTCTGATTATGCTCGTTTTAACGAACTAAGACAGTTTTACACGGCAAAAGGAAATGTAAAAATCATCACCAGCGAAGGCCAAAGTTTTGCGATGCAATCTATTTACTGGGATCGGCGCAAGCAAAAAATGTACACCTCGGACACAGTTTACGTTTCCGACAAGGACGGCTCTATGCTTGTAGGAGCCAATGGAATGGTAGCCAAAGATGATTTCTCAGAATATACCTTTACAAACAATTCAGGAAGTTTCCCCGCAACGGAGATTCCCAAAGCAGGAAAATAGAGCTCTTTTTTCTTTAGTTCTTTAAATATCTTTAACTTGGGGTCTCAATCGCCCACAAGAATCACTAAAAGTAGCAAAGTGCAGCATTATTACGCCATCGGTCTTATGTCTGGTACAAGTCTTGACGGACTTGACCTATGCTATGCTCGATTTACCAAACCCTTCGATCTTCCTTGGGAATACGAAATCTTAAAAACGGCCACGCTTCCTTATTCGCCTACCTGGCAAACCCAATTAAAAAATGCCCTAAACTTGAATGCGGAATCTCTACTAGAACTTAATTCTAGATATGGATTTTATTTAGGAGAAAAAACAAAGGAGTTTCGCGAAAACCTAGGTGCAAGTCCAGTGGATTTGATCGCTTCGCACGGTCATACGGTTTTTCACCAGCCTCAACTCGGGTTCACGTATCAAATCGGTGAGGGCCGTGCAATCAAAGTGCTAAATCCTTTGCCCGTAGTGTATGATTTTAGAAGCCAGGATGTCCTTATGGGAGGGCAAGGAGCTCCCCTAGTCCCTATCGGAGATCAATTGCTTTTTCCTACCTACGATGCCTGTCTCAATCTTGGAGGGTTTTCAAACATTTCTTTTGTGCAAGAAAACAAACGGATTGCTTTTGATATAGGACCTTTAAACATAGTCCTAAATCATTTTGCAAACCTACTATCCAAACCCTACGATCCAGAAGGAAATATAGCACGAGAGGGCCAAATAAACTCTTCAATACTCGATCAGCTAAATGCGCTCGATTATTATCAAAAGAAAGGTCCTAAATCTTTAGGGAGGGAATGGGCAGAGAAAAACATTTTCCCTTTGCTTGTGGGTTTAAATCCAGAGAATGCAATCAGCACTTTTACAAAACATGCTGCCATGCAACTGTCTCAAGTTTTAAAGCAAAATGACTTGCAGAAGATTTTAATTACAGGAGGAGGAGCCTACAATCTCTATTTGCTAGAACAAACCGAGGCTTTCTCAGGCAAAACTCTCACCCTACCCCCTCGGGAGTTAGTTGAATTTAAAGAAGCATTAATCTTTGCCTTTATGGGGGTTTTAAGATTACGAGGCGAGAACAATGTCCTTTGTTCTGTCACCGGAAGTACAGAAGACCACAGCAGCGGACTTTTAATCTAGAAAAGGACCGTTCAAACCCACCGACTTATACTTGATGACTCAAACTAAAAAAGCACCCTTGCGGGTACTTTCTTATATCGGAATTAGAGCTTAAGTAAATCTAAGCGTTTCTTGCCTTACAATTGCTCTAATTTATCAGTCAAGGAATTAATGAAATTTTGAAGCGGTTTTTCCACCATCATCTTAATAAAAGGATTGAACTTCCCTTCAAAAAGCAATTGAACTTCTGTTTGGTTCTCATTTACAGCATTCATCATTCCATTCAGAGCAAAATCTAAACTAGAACTTGCCGATACCAAGGCTACTTTCTCCGGCGTCACCGAATCAATTTTAAGGGCAATTTCAGGCATTCCTTTTAATCCAAATTTAAAACCGTCTCCACGAGTTTCAAACTTTTGGAGTCCTTCGGGCATCAACTGCTCATAATCCGATGGGTTTTTAAGTAGCTCCATTAACTCATTAACGGATTTATTAATTGTAATTTTTCTTCCTTCTAGATTCATTTTTATATTTTTGCAAGATTAATTAAAAGCCTTGCAAATGTATAAAGTTTTTATCAACGAAAAAAGCCTTACTTTAAGTAGGTATCCCTATGACATTGAAAAAAACCTTAGGTTTGAAGGCTTTGCTACTCTTGAGATTGCAATTGATCTCCTCGAAAATACCTCCTGCCCCGAAATTAATGTTTACGGAGAAGATTTAGAAGAAATTTGGGAAGATTTCACCCACATGTTCAAAGTCATTGAAGCTGCAGGTGGACTGGTGAAAAACCAACGCGAGGAAATTCTCTGCATCCATAGACTCGGAAAATGGGATCTACCAAAAGGGAAAATTGAAAAAGGAGAATCCTTGGAACAAGCGGCACTTCGGGAAGTAGAGGAAGAAACCTCTTTGCAAGAACTCGTGCTCGAAGAGTTTATTAACAGTACGTTTCACACCTATACTGAACGTTCGGGTACTCGCATCTTAAAAACCACCTATTGGTTTCATATGAGTTATCTCGGCAGTAAGTCCCCTATTCCACAAGCTGAAGAAGGCATTACCAAAGCAGAGTGGAAATCGCAAAAAGAACTCCTGAGTGAGGTCGTTCCTAGTACATTTAAAAACATTGAGTTAATCCTGACTCAGGGTGGGATACTACCCGATCCTACGCTACAATAAAGGTATTAATTTTTCGAGTGCCACTCCTCTCGATCCTTTTAATAGGATCGCATCCGCTTTGATAGGATTAGATTCAAGCCATGTGGCCAGCTCTGAAGTGCTTAAAAATCCGTTGGGATTTACTTTGCTAAACTCACGGCCGACCGTGAGAACCTGCTGAAAAGAAAGGCTCTTGACGAATTCTAAAATCTCCTTATGTTCCTTCTCACTTTCGCGGCCTAACTCTAGCATGTCTCCAATGATAATGGCTTTCGAGCCTTCAAAGGATTTAAAGTTTTCCAGGGCTACTTTCATACTGCTCGGGTTTGCATTGTACGTGTCAAGGACGAGGGTTCGATCTTCCTTTTTCACCACCTGAGATCTCATATTGGAAGGCTCATAGGATTCAATCGCAGTAGAAATCTGCTCAAACTTAATTCCAAAATAAAGCCCTAAAGTGACAGCTGCACTTAGATTTGAGAAGTTATAATCTCCCGTGAGTTTTGACAGAAATTGCATTTGCTTATACTTAAGTCCTATAAAATGATCTTGAACCACTTTTTCAAAACGGTACTCTTTCTCTTGGGAACCAAACCTTAAAAGCGAAGTATAGCCATTAGACTTCTCAACTTGAATAGAATCGTCCGTATTGATCACGAGTAGACCTCCATTTTCTTTAATATAAGTATAGAGTTCACTCTTTCCTTCAATTACGCCCTCAAAGCCCCCAAAGCCTTCTAAATGCGCTTTCCCGAAATTAGTAATGTATCCAATGGTTGGTTTTGAAAGCGTGCATAAAAATTCAATTTCACGTTTGTGATTTGCCCCCATTTCGACCACGGCTATTTCGTGCTCGTCTCGAATAGACAAAAGAGTAAGGGGAACTCCAATGTGATTGTTGAGATTTCCTTTTGTATACTGCACATTAAATTTCATTTGAAGTACAGAACTTAAAAGTTCCTTAGAGGTCGTTTTCCCATTGCTCCCTGTAAGTCCAATAATAGGAATTGACAATTGCTCTCTATGGTATAGAGCTAAATCCTGCAAAAATTGAAGGGTACTGTTTGCATAAAACACCTGGTTTTCTGCATCTTCATACTGCTTCCGCTCCACAATAACACCGAGTGCTCCTTTCTTAATCGCATTTGCTGCTTCCTTTCCCGCATCGTAGTTTTCACCAGAAAATGCAAAAAAGAGATCTCCTTTCTCCACCGTACGACTATCGATTGTCACCTTCTCACACTGCTTAAAAAGACTATAAAACTCCTGTACATTCATAGGTCAAAAATACTTAACTTCCCTTAAATACGAAACCCCCAACTTAAATTCTCCCTAAAATAAAAAAGGCATTAAATCGGGTTTGATTTAATGCCTTTATATAAGAGTAAATTGTACTACGAATTCTTAAGCGCTTCCGCTCCCGATACAATTTCTAAAATTTCATTGGTAATTGCAGCTTGTCTTGCCTTGTTGTAATAAATCACAAGGTCATTTTTCAAGGACTGCGCGTTGTCCGTCGCTTTGTGCATGGCCGTCATTCGGGCTCCGTGCTCAGAGGCTAAGGAATCCAAAATCGCTTTGAAAAGTTGAGTTTTAATCGATCTAGGGATTAGATTGTCCAAAATCTCACTTTTATTTGGCTCAAAGATATAATCGGTTTCGCTCTCTCCTTCTTCACTAACTTCTGGCATGGAGATAGGTAGAAGTTGCTCGGTTTGCACCACTTGAGTGGCTGCATTCACGAACTGATTGTACACAATGTGCACTTCATCAAAATTCCCTTCGAGGAATTCATTCATGACCACTTCCGCTACCCCTGCAACCGAATCAAAACTCAAATGATCCAAAAGCGGGCTTTGGTTGTCGAAAACTTTTTTAGAATTCCGAACGGAATCGTATACCTTTTTACCAATTGCAAGGATTTCGATTTCTTTCGATGCATTCCTAGTTAGTAAACTATTTAGCTCTTTGATAATCGAAGAGTTAAACGCACCTGCAAGTCCTTTGTTCGAAGTAATGGGAATATAAAGAATTCGTTTCACCTCACGTGACTGTGCATACACAGAAATCTGATCGGGATCCGAACTTGAATTTACATTCTCAATAATCTCCTGTAATTTTTGCGAAAAAGGTCTAAGCATTACAATAGCATCCTGAGCTCTTTTAAGCTTAGAGGCTGCCACCATTTTCATGGCGCTTGTAATTTGCATTGTAGACGAGATCGAAGTAATTCGCCCTCTAATTTCCTTTAAGTTTGCCATTCTTTTGTTAAATGGTTAATATAAGTTAAGGCTCAGGCATCGATACGATACCTGAGTCCATAAATTTAGTATTTTGAAGCGATATCCGCTGCGGCTTGTTTTAAAACACCGGTAATTTGATCGTCAATCTTTCCTGACTTGATTGCAGCCATCGTATCTGGGTGCTTCGTTTTAAGAAATTCAACATAATCGGTCATGAATTCTTTCACTTTTCTTACAGGTACATTACGAAGTAAGTTCTCTGTCCCCGCATAGATCATAGCTACTTGGTTTTCCACAGGAAGTGGAGAGTTCACAGGTTGCTTTAATACTTCTACGTTCTTTTCTCCTTTTGAAATAACCGCTTGGGTTACTGCATCTAGATCAGAACCAAATTTAGCAAATGCCTCAAGCTCTTTGTACTGAGCTTGGTCTAGTTTCAAAGTACCTGATACTTTTTTCATGGCTTTAATCTGCGCATTCCCTCCTACACGAGATACGGAGATCCCTACGTTAATTGCAGGACGAACCCCAGAGTTGAATAAATCCGACTCAAGGAAGATCTGTCCGTCTGTAATAGAAATTACGTTCGTAGGAATATAAGCAGAAACGTCTCCGGCTTGGGTTTCAATAATTGGAAGTGCTGTAAGCGATCCTCCTCCTTTCACTAACGGCTTAAGCGCTTCTGGAAGGTCGTTCATTTGCTTCGCAATTTGATCGTCCTTAATTACTTTTGCAGCTCTCTCAAGAAGTCTTGAGTGAAGGTAGAATACGTCCCCAGGATAAGCTTCACGTCCCGGTGGTCTTCTAAGTAGAAGAGAAAGCTCACGGTAAGCAACCGCTTGTTTCGATAAATCATCATAAACAATTAATGCAGGTCTACCGGTGTCTCTGAAGAACTCACCGATTGCAGCTCCTGCCATTGGGGCATAAACTTGCATAGGTGCAGGATCAGAAGCGTTTGCAGCTACAACGACCGTGTAGGCCATGGCTCCTCTGTCTTCAAGAGTTTTTACAATCTGTGCTACCGTCGATCCTTTTTGACCAATCGCCACATAGATACAGTATACAGGCTCACCCGCGTCAAAAAATTCTTTTTGATTTATAATCGTATCAATGGCAACCGTGGTTTTACCCGTTTGACGGTCTCCAATGATAAGTTCTCTTTGTCCTCTTCCGATTGGAATCATGGAGTCAATTGCGACGATTCCTGTTTGAAGTGGTTCGTTTACCGGCTGGCGATAAATTACCCCTGGCGCTTTTCTTTCTAATGGCAATTCGTACAATTCACCGCCGATTGGGCCTTTCCCATCAATTGGGTTCCCTAAGGTATCTACGACTCTCCCTAGCATTCCTTCACCTACCTTAATAGATGAGATACGCTGAGTTCTTTTCACAGTGTCCCCTTCTTTCACTAGTTTAGATTCGCCTAACAAAGCTACCCCAACGTTATCGTCTTCAAGGTTAAGTACAATGCCTTCGACTCCTCCTTCAAATTTCACTAGCTCACCGTATTGTACGTTTTCAAGTCCGTATACACGAGCAATACCATCCCCAATGGTTAGAACGGTTCCCACCTCTTCTACATTGGATTGAGTATCAAAATTTGCTAATTGTTGTTTCAAAATTGCTGAAACTTCAGCCGGATTTATTTGTGCCATTTTATGGTTTTTTTAAATACTAGTTTAATTGAAAATCTTTCTTGATCTGATTTAGTTGCGAGCGTACTGAGCGGTCGATCTGTTGATCTCCCACACGAAGGACATACCCTCCTAAAAGTTCTGGATTCACTTGTAAGGTCAAATCAAATTTGGAATCTACATTCACAAGATTTGAATTCTTAACAATGGAATCAATCGTTACTTTATCAAGAGTACTTGCTGTACTCAAGGTAGCTCTTTGAACTCCGTTCAAATCTTCCACCTTATTAATATACTCCTGTGCAACATCTTGCAAATGACTTTCGCGTCCTTGCTTAATCACCAAGGTAATAATATTTTGACTTACCGGAGAGAACTCTTTAAAAATCTCACTTGCAATCGAGATCTTCTTTTTCGAATCCACCACAGGCGAAGCAAAAAGTTGACGCAGTTCTTTTGACTGTTTCATCAACTCTACCAAGTCCTTCATTTCTGAAAAGACCTCTTGGACACTCCCGGATTCACTTACGTAATCCAAAAGCCCTTGAGCATATCTTTTTGCAACTTTAGATGTAAGCATTTAGTTCTTATTAAGAGTTTCGTTATTTAAATAATTTTCTACAAGTGTAGATTGAGCCTCAGAGTTGTCTAATTTTTGTTTCAAAATAGATTCTGCAATGCTCACAGAAAGAGTTCCAATCTGTTGCTTAATTTCATTCATTGCAGAAGCTTTTTCCGCATCGATGCTTTGTCTCGCTTGAGCAATCATTTTGTCTCCTTCTACTTTCGCAACATCTTTTGCTTCTCCTACAATGCGGTCTTTGATTTCTCTCGCCTCCTTTAAAATTGCATCACGCTCAATTTTCGCCTCACGAATAATTTTTTCATTATCCGATTTAAGCTGCTCCATTTCTTTCTTTGCCAACTTTGCTTGATTCAATGCATCTACGATTGACGTTTCTCTCTCGTTTACCATATTCAAAATAGGCTTCCAAGCAAATTTCGTAAGAAGGAATAAAAGAATAAGGAAGGTTAGTCCCATCCAAAACAGTAAGCCAATTCCCGGTTCGATTATCATAAAATTGATTTTTTTTAAATTGTTATTTAACTACGACAATAAAAAAAATCTTGGCAGCAGCCAACCGCTTCACTGCCAAGATTTAATTGCTTTAGAATTTCCCTCCTCCGATGAACGCACCAAAGATAATTGCAATCAGACCAGCACCTTCAATAAGACCTGCTGCAATAAGCATAGCCGCTTGAATCTTACCTGCTTGTTCTGGTTGTCTTGCAATTGCATCCATAGCGTGACCACCAATCTTACCAATACCAAGACCTACGCCTAGTACTGCTAAACCAATTCCTAAATAGATTAATCCTAATCCTGTCATAGCTTCCATATTTTATAGATTTTAAACGTTGCAAAAATAGTGTTTTTTTTTCATATCAACATCGTGACAATCGTCATATGTAAAAATGGAATCTAACTAATATTCATATCATTAAATCCATTCCTAATTGGAAATGTCCGATTATTTAATCACTAAAAAATTAATTCCAATTTGTGATATTTTTTTAATCTTCTATAGTAATCATGCCACTTAAGATAAATTGTATCTGCCAATACAATCCAAAAAATGCGATAATTAAAATATCTTCAAATTGTTCGCAATTAATGACTTGAGTGCTCTTCAACAGCCATCCCAATATAAAGTGCGGAAAGAACTGTAAAAATATAAGCTTGTAGAGCCGCCACTAAGAGTTCAAGCAACGACACGAAAAGTGCAAGTGGAACCGAAGCTAGTCCAAGAGCTGCATTTTTAAAGATGAAAATTAGAGAGATAATCGCAAGAATCATAATGTGTCCAGCGGTTATATTCGCAAAGAGACGCATCATAAGTGCAAAAGGCTTTGTTAGCACACCGACGATTTCAATCGGCACCATGATTGGATATAGCGCAAAAGGTACATCTGGCTTGAAAATATGCTTCCAATAATATTTATTTGCACTAAACACTGTAATAACCAAAGTCACAATTGCTAAAAAAGCAGTAGTTGCAATATTTCCGGTCAGGTTGGTTCCAAACGGTGCGAAAGGAATTAGGCCGAATAGGTTATTAAACCAAATAAAGAAAAAGGCCGTCAAGAGGTAAGGCATAAATTTCTTATATTTAGTAGTACCGATGTTTGGTATCGCCACTTCGTCTCTTATAAAAACGATTAGCGGTTCCAAAAATTTACCTACTCCAGTCGGAATGCCATTTTTATAACTTCTTGCCGTTCCAATAAACAGAAACAGTAGAATGATAACAGATACAAACATTCCTGCTACGTTTTTTGTGATCGAAAAATCAAAAAAGACATCTTGTGAATTTTGACTCCCTCCAATTAAGCTGAACATTGCTGCACGTTCGACTCCCTCAGTGGACTCAATAACACCATGGTTCATTGTGTATCCTTCTATCACTTCTCCGTGTGCAACCTCACTTGACATAAAAGTATGCCATCCGTTTTGGTCTTTCAGAATCACAGGAAGTGGAATCGAAAAATGCTTTTCCTCTGGCGTGCCTTCGTTAAGAGTAAACACGTGCCATTCATTTGCGTCAGAGATATGATGCATAATCATTTCAACTGCACTAAATTCGTTTTGATCCGTTTCCTGCGCAGCCGAGGCTAAACCTCCTGATAACGTTAATAAAAGAACAAAAAAGAAAGAAGAAAATCTCTTAATCATGACATATTTTTATCGGTTTGCAAATATATCGATTTAATTAGATTCTGCCAATTTCTTAAATTGATTTTTATCATAATTTATTTAGGCGCTTAATTACCTTAAAATAGAGTACAAAAGAGGCTAGTAGGAAGACTCCAATCAAGATCAAAAATCCAGTCGTACTAAACTCCATGATCGAGATCCCCACAATCACCCAAATAAAATCTTTTAGAACATTTAGTCCTAGGAATTTTAACGCACCATTTTCTTTTGAAACAAAAAACCGCGTAAACACCCAGTACATAAAGCCATTTAGTACACCAATAGAGGCCATTAAAAGAAGAATATCCATCCAATTCATGGCGCGAAGATAAACAAGTTTTAAAAAATTATAATATTTGCTTATTTTTGCAGTCCCTAAATTAATTATATGTTTCAAAGTTTACAGGACAAATTAGATAAAGCGCTACATAATATCCAAGGTCGCGGTAAGATTACGGAGATCAATGTGGCGGAAACCGTAAAGGAAATCCGTCGTGCTCTAGTCGATGCCGACGTAAACTATAAAGTTGCAAAAGACCTTACCAAACGAGTACAGGAGAAAGCGTTAGGACAAGATGTACTTACGAGTCTTACACCTGGACAATTAATGACCAAGATTGTTCATGATGAATTAGTCGACTTGATGGGGAAAACCCAAGAAGGGATTAATTTATCAGGAAAACCTTCTGTTATTTTAATTGCCGGATTGCAAGGTTCGGGGAAAACTACGTTTTCAGGAAAACTTGCCAATTACTTAAAAAGCAAACGTGCGAAAAAGCCACTCTTAGTTGCATGTGATGTATACAGACCTGCCGCCATTGAACAGCTGAAAGTTCTTGGGGAACAAATTGGAGTTCCAGTTTATACGGAAACAGGAGCCACCAACCCTTCCTCGATTGCTGAGAATGCAGTGAAACATGCAAAGGAAAACCATTTTGATGTGGTCATTGTCGATACAGCAGGTCGACTTGCAATTGACGAGCAAATGATGAACGAAATTAAATCGGTTCATTATTTCATTAAGCCTGAGGAAACCTTATTTGTGGTGGACTCTATGACGGGACAAGATGCGGTGAACACAGCGAAAACCTTTAATGAAGCCCTGAACTTCGACGGAGTCGTTCTTACAAAACTAGACGGGGATACACGAGGGGGAGCTGCATTAACCATTCGTTCCGTGGTTGAAAAACCAATCAAATTCATTTCTACCGGAGAGAAAATGGAGGCTTTAGACCTTTTCTATCCGGAACGTATGGCGGACCGTATCCTAGGAATGGGAGACGTGGTTTCGTTAGTGGAAAGAGCACAAGAACAATTTGACGAAGAAGAAGCGAAAAAACTTCATAAAAAGATTGCAAAAAACGAATTTGGTTTCGATGACTTCCTTAAACAAATTGCCCAGATCAAAAAGATGGGGAATATGAAAGATTTGATGGGAATGATTCCAGGTGTGGGAAAAGCCATTAAAGACGTAGAGATCTCAGACGATGCTTTCAAACACATCGAAGCTATTATTTACTCTATGACCCCAGAGGAAAGAAGACGACCTTCTACCATTGATATGAACCGTAAAAAACGAATTGCCAAAGGAGCAGGCCGTAAACTAGAAGATGTGAACCAACTCATGAAGCAATTTGAACAAATGGGCAAGATGATGAAAATGATGCAAGGCCCACAAGGAAAACAAATGATGCAGATGATGGGCAAAATGGGAGGAGGACAAGGCATACCTGGTATCGGTGGAAAAATGTAAGGGCTCTTAAACCCTAGATAAAAAAAAGGATCGCCCATTTGAGCGATTCTTTTTGTTTTTAGGTTAAGGGAATCCCTAATAGCTTAAGGAACTTCCTTACTCGTCGCGCATCCGCTTTTCTTCCGTATTGTAGGCCAAAATAATCTTGCGCACTACGGGATGCCTAACCACATCTTCTTCTGTTAAATGGACAAATCCGATTTCCTTAACCTCTTTCAATATTCGCATGGCTTCCTTAAGCCCTGATTTTTGTCTTAAAGGAAGATCGACTTGACTTGGGTCCCCCGTGATAATAAACTTGGCATTCATCCCCATTCGGGTTAAAAACATCTTCATTTGCGCGTGCGTTGTGTTTTGGGCTTCGTCTAGAATTACAAATGCCTCGTCAAGAGTTCTCCCTCGCATAAAAGCAAGTGGTGCGACCTCAATTACTTTTTTGTCAATGTAACTCTCCAATTTTTCATTGGGAAACATATCACGAAGCGCGTCGTAGAGAGGTTGCAAATACGGGTCTAATTTTTCTTTCAAATCCCCGGGTAAGAATCCTAAGCTCTCCCCTGCTTCCACGGCAGGACGCGTCAGAATAATTCGTTTAACTTCTTTATCCCGAAGGGCTTTTGCGGCAAGCGCAACACTGGTATACGTCTTTCCCGTTCCGGCAGGACCTATGGCAAAGACCATGTCTTTCTTCTCTGTTTCATATACGAGCTTTTGCAGATTGCTCGTTTTGGCTTTAATTACTTTTCCATTTACACCTTTTACAATAATATGCTGATCGAACACTAATTTGCGTTCATTCTCATCTTTAATCTTAAGGATGTTCTCCACATCTTTTAAACTAATGCTATTGTTTTGCGAGATGAAAGCCACTAGATCCTCAAGCTTTCCTTTCAAAATATCAAGCGTTTCTTGGTCGCCTAAAGCCAGTATCGAATGATCTCGCCCTGTGATCTTAAGGGTCGGAAAACTCGATTTGAGCAGGTTAAAATTCTGGTTTTGGACTCCATAAAATTCCTTCATGGCAATACCAGAAAGTTCATAATTTAATTCAAACATAGATTGCAATTGGTAATTGATGCTTAAAATTAGCAAAAAAAAGCACACGAAAATAATTAGTTTTCCACAAAGTCTTATTTTTAGGTCCGCTTGAAATTTGCTATTTTTGCGCCATGCCTGTCATCACGCTCACCTCTGATTTTGGACTTGTCGATTACCGCGTTGCCGCACTAAAAGGAAGTATATTGAGTCAAAAACTCGATGCAATCATTATGGACATCTCGCATGAGATCGAAGCCTACAACCTTTTGCAAGCTGCCTACGTAGTAAGAAACGCGTACAAACATTTCCCCACCGGTAGTGTCCATGTGATCGCCGTGGACAGTTCTTATAGCAAGCATGTGCGCAGTATTTTATACAAAGCGGACGGGCACTATTTTCTGTGTGCGGACAATGGACTTCTGGATTTAATCTTTTTTGATATTAAACCGGACGGCGTCTACGAGGTGACCCTTAACAATCGATTTGACGACGATGTGCGCTCTATGGGCGTGGATATCTTTGTGCCTTCTGCAGTCCATTTGATTCAAGGCGGCGTCTCGGAAGTAATTGGACGAAAAATTAAAAACCCTAAATCCCTATCTTTTGCTCGAGCCGTGCACAATGAAAGTGAAAAGATGATCATTGGAGAAGTTATGTACATCGACAACTTCGGGAATCTAGTCTCAAACATCCACAAAAAGTTTTTTGAAAAATTAAAGTCCAACCACCAAAGTTACACCATCAAATTTAGAAACCTCGCTTTAACCTCCGTCTATAACAATCCTACTGAATTTGTAAGCGATTGGAAAAACGAACATGAATACCACGGCAAGGCTGTAGCAGTATTCAACGAAGCGGATCTTCTTGAACTATGCATTTACAAAGGAAACAAAAGAAACGGTGCCAAAACTTTGTTTGGCCTCAATGTGGGCGAGAGCGTGTATGTAGAATTTACGGACTCCGTGGGTGAATCGTTTTAAGTGTTCAACTTAATATTCATTTTTTCAATTAACTTTGCACATTAAACTACGCCTAACTCATGCTCTATTTAATTCTGAAAGCGATACATGTAATATTCATGGTTAGCTACTTTGCAGGCCTGTTCTACCTGGTTCGTCTCTTTGTCTATTACAAAGACACGGACGATTTCGAAGCAGATCGCAAAAAGGTGCTACGCGAACAATATCTTTTTATGGCCACAAGGCTATGGAATCTTATTACAGTACCTGCATTTACCATCATGCTGCTGAGCGGACTTTCGCTTTTGTGCGTCCATTATCCAGAATTCCCTCTACTTCAAACTGACCCTTTTTCCTGGTTCTATATTAAAGCCTTTTTTCTCATTGGCCTTTTTGCATACCACTATTGGTGCTATAAAAAGCTTAAAGAACTTCAATCCATTCATGGGGCAGATCTTTCAACCTCGAATTTAAAATTAAGGCAATTCAATGAAATTGGAACCTTTATTCTCTTTCTGGTTGTATTTACCGTCTTTCTAAAATCGGCAATCTTTGCCTATTGGTGGCAACTTATACTCGGATTTGTAGTCCTTGTGATTTGCATAACCCTTACTGTAAAGTTAGTGAACAAAGGCAAGAAAGCGAGAAAGTAAGCCCTACACGTCTCGAATAAAATCTTCGTACTCGTAAAAGAAGATTTCTACTTTCTCCATTTTGTCGTAGAAAAATGCGAAAATAGAAGGCCAAGTGGACTTGTTGTAAATAGACACTCCTTGTAATTCTACCCAAAAACGAGAAAGAATTTTTCCATTCTCAATCTCAAGCTCAGCGCTTTTCTCGAGACTCCCCCACGTTTCTTTCAATTGATCCTCTAAAGACCAGAGTTTGTTATAGTACAACTCTTGAAGTTCTGGATCCTTCATTTCCAAATCAATCGAAACTCTCGCCTTCGAAGGATCTGCGTGGAATTTGAACGAAAAATCTTTGATTTTCGTATGGTAAAGAATCCATTTGCGCGGAAAAGATTTTCCAAAAGCAGTCCAGAATTCTTTTCTTAATTTTTGAGCTTCTTCTTTACTGAACATGAAAAGGTCTATTTTGGTTTCAAATCTAGGGATTTTTCTTTGGAATTTAGAGTCGTAGAGTTCATTTGAGAAGCTCAAAGATTTTGACTAATTTTGTTTCATGCTCTCTAAAAAATCACATTACGCCTTTAAAGCCCTCGGGTATCTCGTAGACCGTCATGAAACTGGGCCTATTCTGATCTCTGAAATTGCACAAAGCAAAAACATTCCTCTCAAATTTCTAGAAAATATACTTTTAGAATTAAGACGTGATGGTATTCTGGAGAGCAAAAAAGGGAAAGGTGGCGGCTATTTTTTAAACCTTGACCCTAAGGACGTTTCCTTAGCAAGAATCATTCGACTCGTCAACGGTCCTATTGCCCTGATCCCGTGCGTAAGTTTAAATTTTTACGAAAAGTGCGCTAACTGTAGTGAGCCCCACTGTGGCCTTCACGATGTATTTGTAGAAGTTCGAGATGCCACGTTAGCCGTGCTTGAGAAAAAATCACTCCTCGATCTAGCAGACCATGAATTGGATCCTAACCTTCAACTTCCTACGGCCTAATATAGTCCGTCGTGAAGGGTTCAATCCCAATTCTACCTGTCTTCTTTTCCGTACTCCAATCTAGGCTACTCCCCTTCCCTGCCACGTTATCTATTAGTCTACTAATTTTGTCGGTTTTTAATAATTAAGTACCTTTGCTGCGAAAACAACCTACCTATGTTAGAGCTAGAAACCATAAAAGAGATTGAACAGAGTTCCCTCGAAAAAGCCCTCGAGCGCGTATGTGAACTTTATCCCTCTGGTATTGTGTTCTCTACCTCACTTGGACAAGAAGACCAAGTTCTCACGGACGCTATTTTTAAAAATCAACTTCCTATTCAAGTTTTTACTCTTGATACGGGTCGACTGTTTTACGAACACTATGACCTTTTGGCCCGAAACCGAGCCAAATACAAGACCGACACAAAGCTTTTTTTCCCAGATCCAAAGGAAGTAGAACAGTACGTCGCACAAAAAGGAATTAACGGGTTTTACCAATCTGTAGAAAACCGAAAGTTGTGCTGTGAAATCCGGAAGGTAAAGCCGTTAAACCGGGCCCTAGAAGGAGCCAAAGTATGGATTACAGGGCTACGCTCAGAGCAATCTGACAACCGAGAAAAAATGCCTATGATTGAATGGGACCCCCAGCGAAACCTCTACAAATTCAATCCTTTAATCCATTGGAGTTATCAAGACGTACTTGATTACCTAGAGAAGCATAATGTCCAAGAACTACCCCTACACAAACAAGGCTACATCAGTGTAGGTTGCAAACCTTGCACGAGAGCTATTGAACCCGGAGAAAACCCACGCGCCGGCCGTTGGTGGTGGGAAGATTCCCATAAAGAATGCGGACTGCATTCAAACTAATTCTAAAGATCACTATATGAATCCATACCGCTTAGATTATCTAGAGCAACTTGAAGCTGAAAGCATCTACATCATGCGTGAGGTAGCGGCCCAATTCGACAAACCCGCACTGCTATTTAGTGGAGGAAAAGATTCCATTACGATGGTACACTTGGCTCAAAAAGCCTTTGCACCCATGAACATTCCTTTTCCACTCGTGCACATTGATACGGGTCACAACTTTAAAGAAGCCCTAGACTTTCGAGATAAACTTGCGAAGGAAATAGGGGCAACCCTTATTGTTCGTCAAGTGGAAGATACCATTCGGGAAAAGAACCTAACCGAACCCAAAGGAAAATTTGCCTCAAGAAACTGGCTTCAAACCCATACTCTTTTGGACACAATTGAAGAATTTGAATTTGATGCTTGCCTAGGTGGAGCCCGTCGTGACGAAGAAAAAGCAAGAGCCAAAGAAAGATTTTTCTCCGTTCGTGATGAATTTGGACAATGGGATCCAAAACTCCAAAGACCTGAACTTTGGAATATCTACAACGGGAAAATCCACAAGGGAGAAAACGTAAGAGTCTTTCCTATTTCCAATTGGACTGAATTAGACGTTTGGAATTATATTAAGAAGGAAAACATTCAATTGCCCCCAATTTACTTTGCGCACGATCGGGAAGTCCTAGAACACGAGGGTCAACTCATCGCCGTTTCGGATTTCATTCAAATTGATCCAGAGGACAAAATTTCAACCAAGCGGGTTCGTTATAGAACCGTGGGCGATATGACCTGTACAGCCGCCGTGGAAAGCAATGCTAGCACGCTGGACGAAGTGGT
Organism: Chryseobacterium sp. A321; assembly: GCF_054489265.1. NCBI lineage: Bacteria > Pseudomonadati > Bacteroidota > Flavobacteriia > Flavobacteriales > Weeksellaceae > Chryseobacterium > Chryseobacterium sp. A321. The sequence continues at coordinate 2,059,077 of NZ_JBTMWZ010000001.1, forward strand.
GACTGAAATCACGGCCTCGCGTATTTCAGAGCGTGGCGAAACCCGCATTGACGACAGAGCCACAGAGGCGGCCATGGAAGACAGAAAAAAAGGAGGCTACTTTTAAGGGTAGACTTTAAACCTAAAGCAAGAGAAAACAAATGGACCTATTACGATTTATAACAGCCGGAAGTGTTGACGATGGAAAAAGCACCTTAATTGGTCGCCTGCTTTACGACAGCAAAAGCATCCTAGTGGACCAACTAGAAGCGCTGGAAAGACAATCTAAAAACAAAAATAAAGACGGAATTGATTTAGCAATTCTAACCGACGGACTGCGTGCAGAAAGAGAACAAGGCATCACAATTGACGTGGCCTACCGCTACTTTAATACAAGCCGCAGAAAGTTTATTATAGCCGATGCACCGGGTCATGTTCAATACACGAGAAACCTAATTACAGGGGCCTCCAATTCACAGCTCATGGTTATCCTAGTGGATGCTCGTCACGGAGTGATCGAGCAGACCCGACGCCATTCCATAATTGCATCTCTGCTTCAAATGCCGCACGTCGTTGTAGCGGTGAACAAAATGGATTTGGTGGATTATTCTGAGGAAAAATACCAGCAAATAAAATCGGACTATGAGAAGGTAGCCCAAAACCTTGGACTCACCAATGTAAAATACTTCCCTATTTCTGCCTTTACAGGAGCTAACATAGTGGAATCCTCTGTCGAAATGCCATGGTACACGGAGGGACCCCTTCTTTCTTATCTGGAAACGCTTGAAATCAGAGAAAATAAGGACTCCGAAAACAGTCGCTTCCAAGTTCAGTATGTAATCCGACCTCAAACCAAAGAACTTCATGATTACCGAGGCTTCGCAGGGCAAGTGATTTCTGGTTTCTACTCAAAAGGCGATCGCATTGTAATCCTCCCTCAGGAAATCTCCACGACGATCTCTAAAATTGAAACTGCAGGCTCAGAAGTAGAAAAAATTTATGCCTCTCAACCTTGTGTTATTCACTTGGCAGAGGACATTGATGTTTCTCGGGGCGATTCTTTCGTTTTAGAAAGCCAGGAAGTGAAGATGGAAAACGAGGTAGAAGCGCTGGTGTGCTGGCTAGATAATAAACCCTTGCAACAGGGAAATAAATACTTCCTTCAACACAAAAGCCGCGTCGTAAAAGCAGTTGTGAAGGAAATATCCGAAATTATTGACGTGAATACACTAGAACGTCATAGCCTAAATGGTCCGGTGAAATTAAACGAAGTGGTTCGAGTAAAGCTGAAAACAGCCTCACCGCTAGTCTTTGATAGCTTTGAAGAAAACAGTCAAACGGGAAGTGCCATTTTAGTGGACCAAACCAGCAACAGTACGGTAGGGGCTGTTATGATTCGATAAAGCAAAGAATGGAAAAGCCGCACAACCCTTTGGACCAAACCCTCTTTTTAAATGCAGAAAGTTGGGCTATGGTACTTGTGGGAAGTGGACCGCATAGCCTTCAGTTAATTCGAGAGAATTTTCGATCTTCCTCTCCAAGGGCAATCGAACTCTACGATTTGGAATTTAGCAAAGAGCTCGTGGAACTTAGCGATAAGCATCCTGAGCTTTCGTTATTCAATAAAACCATTGAATCCCAAGATTTAAAGGACCGAACCTTAGTCATTTTAAGTCCGAAAGCGCATCTTTTAGAAGAAGAACTCCTTGAGTGGATCCAAAATCGAAAAATTTTGATCCATGTCATGGGGAAACCGTCGAGCAGTGACTTTTCGTTTGCGGATTTACTTCAAACCGATCAGCTCTCCATGGGCATTAAGCTCGGAGAATTTGCTCCTGAGGTTCAGCATAGAATTCGTCGCATCGTCAAAGAAAGTTTGCCGCAAGACATCGATCCTTTTATTGAAAGATTAAAATTTGCGCACAAACATCCGTTGATGAACATCTCGGACGAACTCCAGCATTTAGATAAGCTTACGCAAGATTATCTGAATCAAAAAAAGAAGTCTACCCTGCGAGATTCAGAGTTCGACAACCTCTCCAAGGTCGTCAAAGCTGTAAGGAGACGTGCAAATATATACCTTGGAATCATTGGATTCATTGTTCTTTTAGGCCTGTTTTCCTACATTCTAGTCGAATTCAAACTCTTTCCTGACATCGGTAATTTTTTGAGTCAGGACAATCATATTTTTTACAAAATGCTCTTGGTGGGCTTCATAGCCGAAATTGTCGCGGGTAGTATGGGCATGGGCTATGGGGTACTCTGCACCACCATTCTTTTAATGCTAAATGTGGCACCGCCTGTGGTCAGTGCCAGCATTCACTCCGCCGAGACCTTCACTTCAGCAGCGGGAAGCATAAGCCATTTCAAGCTCAAAAATGTAAACAAGAAATTGGTAAAAGCACTTGCCCTTCCGGCAATCCTGGGAGCGATTATTGGAGCGCTCGCTTTAAGTTTTTTTGGAGAACAATATGCTCATATTGTAAAGCCTATAATTTCTGTGTACACCCTTTATCTTGGAATCAATATCCTAAGAAATGCTTTCAAACGTAAAAAAGAACACAAACGAAAAGCCAAGACGGACACGAACCTTGGTTTTTTAGGACTTGTCGGAGGATTCATTGATTCCTTTGCAGGTGGCGGATGGGGTCCCCTAGTGACCGGTACGTTAATGAAAGACGGAAGAACTCCTCGCTATGTCGTGGGAAGTTCCACCGTAAGTAAATTTATCCTCACCCTAACTAGCGCCATCACATTCTTTATTACAATTGGTATTCAGCATTGGAACATTGTTCTGGGACTGCTCCTAGGCGGGATTATTACGGCACCTTTCTCTGCAATGCTCACCGCAAAACTACCCGTTAAAAAAATGTTCGTCGTTATTGGAATATTGGTTATCGTAATGAGTACCATTTCAATAGTTAGGGCCTTTCTCTAAGAAAAGCCCTACTCTAAATTTCTCATCTGAGAAACTAATTATCTAAAAGAGACCGAAGAATTAAATCACGTTCAGTTTTTTTCCTACTTTTTCAAAGGCCTGAATTGCTTTATCCAGCTGTTCTCTTGTATGGGCTGCTGAAAGTTGCACTCTAATTCTCGCTTTTCCTTTAGGGACCACAGGATAAAAGAATCCGATGACATAAATCCCTTCCTCCATCATTTCTTCTGCCATTTTCTGCGCTAGAGGTGCATCGTACAGCATCACAGGAACGATCGCTGCATCTCCTTCCGGAATATCAAAGCCTCTTTGAACCATTTGCTCTCTAAAATAAGAAGCATTGTCCATTACTTTGTCTCGAAGGGAAGTATCGTCAGAAATTAAATCTAGTACTTTAATGGCTGCCCCTACAATGCCCGGGGCAAGAGAGTTCGAGAAAAGATAAGGGCGTGAACGCTGTCTTAGCATCTCAATAATTTCTTTTTTTCCAGAGGTAAATCCTCCGAGTGCGCCGCCCAGGGCTTTCCCTAAAGTCGAAGTGATTATATCGACACGACCCATCACCTCACTCGCTTCATGAGTACCTCTTCCTGTTTTTCCAATGAATCCAGTCGCATGGGAATCGTCAACCATCACTAGCGCATTGTATTTATCTGCAAGATCACACACCCCTTTTAAGTCGGCTACAATTCCGTCCATGGAAAAAACTCCATCGGTTACAATAATTTTGAATCGGTGATCCTTTTTATTCGCTTCAATCAGTTGCGCTTCCAAATCTTCCATATTATTGTTCTTATAACGGTAACGTTCAGACTTACATAGTCTTACGCCATCAATAATCGAAGCGTGGTTTAACTCATCTGAAATAATGGCATCCTCCGCCGTGAAAAGCGGTTCAAACACGCCCCCATTTGCGTCAAAACAAGCCGCATAGAGAATCGTATCTTCCATTCCCAAAAATGCTGAAATTTTCTCTTCCAGCGTTTTATGAATATCTTGAGTACCACAAATAAATCGAACAGAAGACATCCCATACCCGCGGTGGTCTACCATTTCTTGTGAAGCCTTCATCACTCTGGGATCGTTTGCAAGCCCTAAGTAATTGTTCGCACAAAAATTTAATAACGTTTTTTGATTGGCCACAATCTCAGAAGATTGCTGGGATTCAATAATACGCTCTGTTTTGTAAAGACCGTCGTCTTTAATCGTTTGTAGCTCCTTTTGGAGATTGGCAAGAAATTCAGTGGAAATCATAGTTGATATTGGTTTAATGAAAGGCTAAATTACGAAAAAAAAATGCGGGGTACTACATCGAAAAAGTACCCATTTAAAAACTAGTATGTAGATTTTCACTTTAAGAATTGAAACGTTGGTTGCAATAGAAAGCAAGGGTTTGGAATATCCCTTAGAGAGATGCACTAGCACTTAATGCAAAATCTCCTTAAAACCCCACCTTGAAAATTGAAAAACGGCTGTAAAGCCTTTCTTTACAACCGTTTCCTATGTTCTAACTTTGAACCGTATCAATCAAAAGGGACGTTATAGTGCGACCACGGGATCAAGTAGTTCTTCCATCTTGGCTTTCACCTGACTCACCGAACCGCTGTAGTTATTAATTAAGAGTGAAAATGTAAGGGTTTTCCCTGAATTGGTTTTGACATATCCGGCCAAAGTCTTGACCTTATTTAAAGTCCCTGTCTTAGCGAAAATATGCCCATGACCGGCACCATAGAACATTTTTTTAAGGGTTCCGGTTTGCCCAGCAATCGGCAAGGATTCAAAAAAGCTTTGGTAGTAAGGCTCGGACATTTCGTCGGCTAAGAAAAGCGCTTGGGAGATTGGAGTAACGCGATGGTTACGCGAAAGCCCACTTCCATCCATATAGATTAAAGCTGAAGTATCAAATCCTTTTTCATCTAAATGCTTCACGACCACTTCTCTCCCTGAAGCTAAGGTCTGGCTTCCCATTTTCTGGAACCCTACCATTCGCAAGAGAGATTCGGCTAGTGCATTGTCGCTTCTTTGATTGGTATCGTAAACAATGTCTTTTAAACGAGGAGACTGGTAGGTCATAACCAATTTTCGGTTTTCGGGATCCTTGTCGATCGGCTTTGGAATTACTTTTCCTGAAATCGAAATTCCCTTTTTGATCATATTGGTTCTCAGTGTATTTCCTAAGTAATGAGGAACGTCAGGAAGCGTGGTATGCACTGGTTTCCCGTCAAATTCATCGGCAAACACAAGTTTGTCTTGGTAAGGAGAAATATAAAAATATTGCTTTTGATGCTCAAAAGGATTTTTCTTTGAAATGGTTAATTTCTCTTTTCTAGGGTCTATATTTTGAGTAGAACCCACAGGTAGGTAATAGTTATTGTGCTCCATCCAAACTACATTTGCGGGCAAGGATCTAAGTTGATTTGATTTAAATACAGCATTTTGCAAAATAAGATTCCCTTCAATTTTCTTAATTCCTAAATCGGACAATGCGGCGATATACTCATTAATAAGACTCCCATAAGAAAGGGCACCTGCTTTTCCTGTACCTAGTGAAGGATCCGCACTTCCGACAATGTATAAATCCCCCGTAAGGACACCCTCAGAATTAATCTCTCCGGAATACTCTAATTGAGTGCTCCATTTAAAATCAGGACCCAGAAGGGCAAGGGCTGTATCGGTAGTTAAAAGTTTGGTGGTAGAGGCGGGAATCAAGGCCTCTCCTTCGTTGTATGCGCTTACAATCTTTTTAGTAGAAGGATCGTACAAAACAAAACCCCAATTCGCATTTCTAAGTACGGGATCATCAAGGAGTTTGTCTATTGAGGTGTTTACAAGATCTTTTGCACTAAGAGACCAAAGGTCGGCTTCTTTTTCGAGGGATGCGCCACCAGACTGGTTTTCCTCGAATTGCGACAAATGAGACGGCATACCTCCCATTTGCGCGAAGGACAGCGGCGCAAGTGCAAGCATCATTGCCGCTGCTAAATTCTTTACTCTAATCATCAAAATCTAATTTTCACATGAGTGGTTAAAAGAACGGGGGCTCTAAAAAACGAGATCCCTGTGTTTTAATCAACGTCCAAAAATAGAAATTATAATTGAAAACCAAAGGTTTACCCTCATTAAATAAGGATAAATAGTGTTAAAAAACGTTAAAAATCAACAATGATTTCCTTCTTGATCGATTTATACCCGCTGACCTCATCAAATTCCTCCAGACTCTTACGGATCAAATCTTTGTAGGTATGGTACTTCGCTCCTCGTGGCAATTTAAGCAGAAGTTGATGCTGGTACAATAAATTAACCTTGGCAATGGGTGATTTTTCAGGGCCTAAAACGCAATCCAATGGAAGGTATTTCCTCAAAATGGATCCTAAAAATTGGGCTGCCCGACCCACTTTATCTTCTTTGCGATGCTTTAATTCGATAAATACTGTCTTTACAAAGGGAGGGTATTGAAATTTGCGTCGCTCATTCAAAAAATGATCATACAGCTCCTGCGTATCTTGCTGTTCAATCAAATCGAACACCACATGCTCGGGATTAAAAGTTTGAATCAGCACAAGCCCTTTGCCTGAAACGCGTCCTGCACGTCCTGCGATTTGAGTAATCAGTTGGTAGGCCCGTTCTTCAGCCCGGTAGTCCTGTGTGTACAAAAGATGGTCGGCGCGCGGTATGACGACAAGCTCAATATGATCAAAATCAAGGCCTTTTGAAATCATTTGCGTACCCACAACAATATCGGTTTCCCGGTTTTCTATTCGTTCGTAGAGTTGTTCGTACGCAAATTTACGGCGCATCGAATCCACATCCATACGCTCAACTTGATACTGAGGAAAGAGCTTTACGATCTGTTCATAAAGTTGCTCTACCCCCACTCCTTTTGTATTCAATTTTGGAGACTGACAGCGGGGACAACTCTTGGGTTTGGCCGTCTTATGTCCACAGTAATGGCATTTGAGTTCGTTTGAAAACTTATGATAAGTCATGATCACATCGCAATTGCTACAATAACTCACATGCCCACAACTTTCACACTCCAGCACCTTGGCATATCCTCTCCTGTTGTGAAGCACTAAGATTTGATCGCTAGCTTCTAAAGTTTGACTCATTTCCAAAAGAGTGTTCTCGGCAAAATCACCCGAAACGGCTTTGGAATCCATCGCCTCTTTATAGTCTAAGAGTTTATATTTAGGCATTTCAACGTCTTTATAACGCTCTTTTAAAGTGACTAGTTCTAGCTTCTCTGTTCGGGTTAAATAAAAACTTTCCACCGAGGGCGTGGCTGAACCCAGCAAAACATTTGCGCCATAAATCTGGCCCAACTTTAGACTTGCTTCCCGCGCACTGAAATAAGGCTGCACTCCTTTCGGCCGGTAGGCCTGATCGTGTTCCTCGTCAACTATAATCAAACCTAGCGATTCGAACGGAAGAAAAAGGGAGGCTCTTGTACCGATAAGCAATTGGATGGTCCCGTCACTAACCCTTTTCCATACCTCGACTTTCTCAAAATCAGAAAGTTTGGAATGGTAATACCCAAGTGCGGAGCCAAATTTTACTTCAAGACGGTGGATAATTTGCTTGGTCAGTGAAATTTCAGGCAGTAGATAAAGAGCAAACTTTCCCTTTTCGAGCGTTTGGGCAATCCTCTCCATATATAAATGGGTCTTTCCAGATCCAGTGACCCCATGCAAGAGCACATTGGATCCTTTCGAAAATGCATTCTCGATCGCATCTAGAGCACGGGCCTGTTCTAAACTAAGCGATTCCATTTGTTCTAAATCTCCTTCAAAACGCTCAATACGATCTTTCTCTAAGAGATATTGTTGAACAATTCCTTTGTCAATTAAGCCTTTGAGCTGTACTTGTCCAAATTCTTGACTTTGCATTAACTCTGACTTTCGAATTAAACCCTCAGGGGCTTCAGTCTGTTTCTCTGCCAGAGTTAGAAAAAGTGCTTGTTGCTTTTTCGAGCGTTTTAATTCTACCAAAGTCTGAGTAAACTTTTCCCCCTGCAAATAGAGGGGATCCAATTTCACGTACAAGACTTCCTTTGCCTTGTACTTTTCCGCAATTCTCTCGTCAATCTCAATGTACCTGAGTTCAATAAGACTATGAATCGTCCTTACTATCTCTTTTTTGGGTATAAAGGCTTCAATTTCCGAAAAATTGATAAGCTGTCGTACTTCTAAGGCCTGAATGAGATACATTTCGTTTGAATCCAGGTTTTCAAAATCGATTTTGACCTCCGGTGTAAGTTTCACGTAGGTTTCACTCTCTAGCTTTAGAGAACCTGGAAAAGCAAAGCGATAAATCTCCCCTAAATTGCTGAGATAATACGAGCTTAAAAAGTCCCAGAATGCGAGCTGCTCCGCAGGTAAAATCGGGTGATCATCTAGAAGACTTATCACCTCTTTCACCACGGCCAATTCTGGAGATTCTACATCCACCTCATGGACAATGGCTGTGTAAATTTTCTTTCCTCCAAACGGAACCAGTACACGCTGGCCCGGTCTTACTAAACCTGACAATACCGCAGGAATCCTATAAGTGAAGGTTCCCGGTAAATTCAGAGGCAATATAACTTTTACAAATTCCAATCCATCTTATTTTAGTACGAATTCAAAAGTAAGGGAAATTTAATTTAAAAAGCCGCCTAGATTTATACATCAAAACGGCTTTAGTTTTTCTTTTCTACTATTGGGTTAAGAATTCCGTCTCTTAAGCTCGCGGTCTATTAGTCCTAATTCTCGTCCGGTTTGCCCTTTGACGGACGTATTTTCTTGTGCTCGGCGAGTTAGGTAGGGAACTACATCACGAACCGGTCCGTAAGGTAAGTATTTTGAAGCATTGTATTTATTCTCTCCTAGGTAGTAGGTAATATTGTCGCTCATCCCGTAGAGTTGGCCAAAGAAAATATTTGGATGGGAGTTTTCCATACCTTTTTCTTTCATTTTATCCATGATGAGCTCGGTTGATTTTTCATTGTGCGTCCCAAAATAGCCCGAAACACGGTCTAAATGATTCACTACAAAATCGATCGCTGCATTGTAATTATCGTCCGTCGCTTTCTTATTAGGCTGAATAGGATCGGCAAGTCCTAGGGCTGCCGCGCGCGCTCTTTCTTTTTCCATGTAGGCCCCTCTTACAAATTTATAGCCTAGATAGTATCCTTTTTCGCTCGCTCTTTGCAAGTCTTTTTCTAAAAACTCGAGTCTGCCGGTACGGTACATTTGAACCGTATTCCATACAATCGCTTTCTTTTTATTATAGAGAGCCATCATTTCGGTTACCAGTTCGTCTACGGTATCTTGCATTTGCGTTTCTTCGGCATCCACCATTAGCACGACATCTTTCTCGTAGGCTAAGGCGCATACTTCTTCATACCTCTTTTTAACTTTAGCCCATTCTTTGATCTCGCTGCTCGTTAGGACCCCTCCCGCTTGCACGGTGCTGTAGAGTTCGAGACGACCAAATCCTGTGGGCTTAAACACCACAAAAGGAATGGCAGGATTGCCCTGAGCAAACTTAATGTTTTGCTTGATTTCCTCACAGGTATGATCAAATGTATGTTCATCTTCCTTGCCTTCAATGGCATAATCAAAAATACTCCCGATGTGATGAGTATACATTTGATTGACTACCTGTAGACTTTTTTCGCGTGTTTCTCCCCCTGCAAACTGTTCAAAAAGCGTGTTTTTGACCACGGATTCTACAAATGGGAATTCATTTTTAATTGTGAAATTTAAAACATTGATTCCTAAATTTGTAAGGGTGGGGTTTTCAATAGCTTTAAACATCCAGTACGCTTTCTTTAATTGAGCACTAGATTTGTCCTGAAAGGCAATTTTTGTATCGTTAAATGGGGACATAATGGTAAAAGATAATTAAGTGCTCAAATTTAATAATTGTTTAGCGAACATTCAGATGAAAAAAGTCATATTTGTACTTTTGTAAAAATAAATTTCATGATACGATTTCTAGACCAGGACTTCACGACCTTAAATGACTGGATCGAGGACCTCCGCCCAAGTCAACTCCTTATTCTAGTGGACCAAAATACCCATCACCATTGTCTACCGACCCTTTTGGGAAATCTAAGGACTGAAATTCCTTTTGAAATCATTGAAATAGAAGCGGGAGAAGAATTGAAAAACCTAGATTCAGCGCTGCAATTGTGGGAAATTTTAGCTGAGTTTCACACGGACCGCAAAGCCTTACTCATTAATTTAGGAGGGGGTGTCATTAGTGATTTAGGAGGCTTTGTAGCATCTACCTACAAACGAGGAATTCCATTTATTCATATCCCTACCACCCTGCTTTCCATGTGCGATGCGTCCATCGGAGGAAAAACGGGTATTGATTTTCAATTTTATAAAAATTTAATTGGCACCTTCGAATTTCCAAAGGCTATTTTTGTCTATCCTGAATTTCTTGAAACCTTGCCTGAGGAGCAAATCTTAAGTGGGCTAGCCGAAATGCTTAAACACGGCTTAATATTAGATTCCAAGCACTGGGAGGACCTCACCACTCTCCCCAAGTACAATGCGAAATCCCTAGCTCCTCTAATTCTGAGATCCATGGAATTAAAACAGTCCGTGGTAGAGAAGGACTTTAAAGAGCAGAATCTTCGCAAAGCACTCAACTTTGGTCATACGGTAGGTCATGCTATTGAGAGTCTTTACCTTAAATCAGGAATGGAAGTTACCCACGGTCACTGTGTAGCCATCGGAATGGTAATTGAGACTGAGCTATCGCTTGCACGAGGCATCTTAGACTCGTCTCAGGCTCACTCCATTCAGCAAAAGATCCTTTCCCTCTATCCTCTTTTACCCATTGAATCCTTTTCGAACGAATCGCTCCTTGAAATTATGCGTCATGACAAAAAGAACGAAGTTTTGGAAGATATTAACTTTACACTTCTTTGCGAAATTGGCAATTCTTTGGTGAATCAAAGGGTGAGTGATTCCGAAATACTCTTGGTTTTGGATACGTATCGAGCTCTGTAATCAAATGAAAAACCAAACAGTTATTTAAATTTATCTCATTAATAATCAACTATATATAATATTTTGTAGAATAATTTCGAGGTTTATCCACGGTTTTTGGCATGCAAATTGCCACTCACTTTGAAGTAAAATTTAAAATTAGAAAATATGAAAAAGTTATTATTAGGTGCTGCCCTTGCAGTAAGTTCATTAACGTTTGCTCAACAATTTGGAGTGAAAGCGGGTGTAAATGTTTCCAACATTTCTGATGACAACGATGTACAGACCAATTCAAAAACTGGGTATTATGCAGGTGTATTTATGAATGCTCCGATTGCAGAAGACTTTAGTATTCAACCTGAGGTTCTTTACAACAGTGTAGGTTCAAAATACGACTACGGAAATGCTTCCAGTACTTTAACTTTAGATTACATTACAGTACCTGTTATGTTCCAATATAACGTAGTTCCTCAGTTCTACTTAGAAGCAGGTCCTGAATTTGGTTTCCTTGTAGGAGCAAAATCAAAAGTTGAATCAGGTAGCTTTGAAGGATCTTCAGATCTAAACAAAGACAACTTCAACTCATTTAACTTTGGTGTTGGACTTGGTGCTGGATTTAACATCACAAACAACATTGGAATTAATGCTCGTTACGTAGCAGGATTCACAGATGCAACGGACGAAAGCAATCAAGATTTCGGATCGGATGCTGACAACAAAAATAACGTCTTCCAAGCAGGGGTTACTTTTAAATTCTAAATTGAATTAGAAACAATCAATCTTTTTATAAGAAAAGGCTCTCTTCGTATTGAAGAGAGCCTTTTCATTAGATTTAAAGTAAAACTTGGCTGAATCTTAATCAAACAGTTCTACTTGTTCTCCTTTAGCCACTGGGTATTTTTCTGTAAAACACCCAAAGCAATGCTTATCGGATCCTAGGATCACTTTTAAATTGTCGATGCTTAAGAACTCTAACGAGTCCACTCCTAAGTAATCTCTCAATTCTTCTACGCTCATATTTGCCGAAATTAAATCGTCTTTCGAGGGCGTGTCAATCCCTAAGTAGCAAGGCGCAATGATAGGAGGCGAAACACTACGGAAGTGAATTTCTTTTACGCCGGCTTCTTTCAAAATCTTCACAAGGCGCTTTGAGGTTGTTCCCCGAACAATCGAATCGTCGATAATAACCACTCGCTTGCCTTTAATTTCGCTTTTGATAGGATTGAGTTTTAAATTTACAATCCTCTCCCTCATCTCTTGCGTGGGGATGATAAAGCTTCTTCCTACATAGCGATTCTTGATGAGAACAGGGCGAAAAGGAATTCCAGAAACTTTGGAAAAGCCAATGGCCGCCGGAACTCCAGAATCTGGAACTCCTATGACAATATCAGCCTCTACAGGGGCTTGTTCCCAAATTTTCTCTCCTGATTTTTCTCGAATCTCATGGACATTAATCCCTTCTAAGGTGGAATCAGGACGTGCGAAATAAATGTACTCAAAAGAGCATAACTTTCTCTCGCAATCTTTTCTCACCATATAGGATTGCAATCCCTTCTCGTGATCGCTCGTGTAAACAATTTCACCAGGTAAGATATCTCGCACATATTGAGCGCCTACGGCATCGAGAGCAGCGGTTTCAGAGGCTGCAACGAAGGTCTTTTCATCAATAGCTCCTAAGACCAACGGGCGGATTCCGTGAAAATCTCGGAACGCAAAGAATTTATTTCTTGTAATTCCTACTACAGAATAGGCTCCTTCAATTTTTTCCATGGTCGATTTAATAGCCCCGCGAAGGCCTAAATCTAAATTCTTTTGAATTAATCTTAAAATCACTTCCGAATCGGAAGTTGCTTTAAAGACCACACCCTCCGCTTCGAGCTCCTTTTTAAGTTCTCTGGCATTGGTTAGATTTCCGTTGTGTGCAATCGAGAGAATGATTTGGTCGTATTCATTCTTCGCAAAAAAGGGTTGGAAATTGAATTTCTTTTTGTCTCCAGCGGTCGTGTAACGGGTATGCCCTATTACACCATTGCCCATAAAAGTTTCCGGATTGCGAATTTCTTTGTAAACATCTAAAACAAGACCTTCGTCTTTAATGTTGACAATCTTTCCATCGTTCATCACCGAAATCCCACAAGCTTCTTGTCCACGGTGTTGCAAGGCAAAGAGTCCGAATTGCGATAAGGAAAAAGTATCCGTATTTTCTTCGGAATACAGTGCAAAGATCCCACACTCTTCGCTAGGTGCATCGAGGCGCTCCTCACTTTGGCTACGCAAAAGGTTACGTCCGTAACTTCTGGTTTTAAATTGCTCTAAGTAGGCTTTTCGGTGGTTGTTTAAATTTTTCATTTGACTTTCTCTAACTTTAGACTTTCGTCTTTTGGTTGTCCTTATTTTTCCAGTGCGGCTTGAAGGCGCTCGTAAATTTCTACATACGCTTCTGTAACCTCTCCAAGATCTCTTCTAAATCTATCTTTATCGAGTTTTTTCATCGTATCTTTATCCCACAAACGGCAGGTATCAGGCGAAATTTCATCCGCCAAAATAATTTTTCCGTCGGAAGTTTTTCCTAGTTCAATTTTAAAATCGACGAGGATAATGTTCATACGGTCGAACAATTCTACCAAATGCTCGTTTATTTCTGCTGTGAGCTTGTACATTTGATCTAATTCTTCTCTTGTGGCAGCTCCTAAAAAGATCGCGTGGTAGTCATTAATTAGGGGATCTCCCAATTCGTCTTTCTTGTAACAAATATCAAAGATCGTGACGGGGGATTTAATCCCTTCTTCCACGCCTAGCCTTTGGGCCATACTTCCTGCGGAATAGTTTCTAACTACCATCTCAAGAGGAATAATCGTTACTTTTCTCACGAGTTGTTCGCGATCGTCTAGTTGTTTGATAAAATGCGTTTCTACACCTTTCTTTTTTAAGTATTCAAAAATGAGGGTGGTAATTGCATTGTTCAATTCCCCTTTTCGATCAAACGAACCTCTTTTTTGTGCATTAAAGGCGGTGGCATCGTCTTTAAAACGCACAATGACTTCTTCTGGATTTTCGGTTAAAAAAATCTGCTTTGCTTTGCCCTCGTAGAGCATCTCTCCTTTTACGTTCATACTTTTTACATTTGCTTTTCCTTGTCAAGGAAAAATTTTATTAGGATCTAATTATAAATTCCAATTACTAACAGTGCGCTTACCACTGAGAGTCCAAAACTAAGTAGTGTACCTATTAGTACGTACTCGGTTAACTTTCTCTGTCTGGCCTGAGCTAAGTCACTAAATCGAAATACAGATTTAGCCGCAATCATAAAACCGACTCCTTCCCAATGTCCAGTCACGATAAATATATACACCAAAAGACGCTCCAAAATTCCAATATAATGGCCCGCATTGACTAAAGATTCACTCTGTGTGCTTTCGGCAGAAGGCGTGAACGGAGTCCAGCTCGAGATCAAACTTTTCACCATCACTGAGCAGGGAATCGTAACAAAGACGGCGCCTAGAATTAGAGGCGTATTGACCAGTAGGGTTTCTTTCGATAGGCTCCATTGGTCCATTCCCACACATAACAAAAGAATCACAATCAAGTGAAGGATTTGGTCCCCAAAAAACCACTTCACCTTAGTGGAAGTCGTTTGGAACCTTAATTTCAACAAATCAATAAGATAATGTGTACTCCCAATCACCAACGAAAACCACCAAAACTCCCGTGGAAGGAAAAGAAGTACCAAAAGGGTGTGTATTATAACGTGGGCATATAAGTAGACACTTTTGTACGTATCACGCTCTTTCGCCTGTACCCAAGATTTAGGTTGGAGCAAGAAGTCTCCGAGTAAATGGGCCAGAAGGAGCAGTGAGAGTATCATGTTACAGCTGAGATATTTTTAGTCTATAGTATTGTTCGGTTTGCGAAATGAGATCGAGGTTCGCTCTTTTCAGTCGCTGACTTACGGAAGACTGTGTGATGCTAAATTTTTGTGCTAATTCCTCTTGAGTAATTCCAGGTAGAATAATGAATTCGTGTAGAATTTGAGCAACGGCCCACGTCCAACTATCAAAATCGATCGAGGCCCATTTAAAGAGTAGATTTAATTCCTCATTTAACGCAAGGTTCGGGGTCTGAATGGCTAGGGTCTTGCCGTCGGCTTTTAACTGATTTAACAATCTACCGGAAGCAACATATGCGGATCCGTTGGACTCTGTGATTTTTTCAGATGTGAATTTCTCCTCCCCGATGCCGATTGCCATTCTTACATCCAAACTTTCAATCGATTTGACTAGGGATTTGATCGCAAGTACGTACTTAAAAGCAAGCTGAGGTTCGCATTTTATTTGGAACTCATCTCCCCTATAAATCTCCCAATCCTTGGGACTTGAGCCCCAATGAGAGAGCAAAGCTTTTAAGGGCTTTAGCCAGATTTCCGTCTCGGTGCTTTCTGAATTAATAATGTCTCCCGTGATGACCGCTTTCATAGAGCAAAAATAAGCAATAAAACTAATAATACAACTATATAAGTAAAAAGTCTAATATCCGCTTAAATAAGCTAATCATCTAATATTGTTTAATTATTAGCTTTAAACCTAATACCAAAGAAACAAAGCATTTCGTGAGGGGAAAAGACTTTTCCGAAAAGAACGAGTAACAACCTCATAGCTAAAGGATAAAAGAATTTTCTAAAAAGCGCATTTTTGTCTATATTTACGCAAACAACATTTATGAAAACAGAACTGCAAGAAAGCTTAAAAATGATCGCACAGACCGCCAAAGAATTTGCGGAAAAAGAAATACGCCCCAATATTATGGAGTGGGACGAAGCTCAAACGTTTCCAAAGGAATTGTTTCACCAACTGGGAGAAATGGGATTCATGGGAATTGTAATCCCGGAAGAATATGGCGGATCTGGATTAGGCTACCAAGAATACGTTAGCATCCTTGATGAAATCTCGCAGGTAGACCCCTCCATTGGCCTTTCTGTTGCCGCACACAATTCCCTATGCACTAACCATATTTATGAATTCGGAAACGAAGAGCAGCGCCAAAAATGGCTCCCTCAACTCGCCTCTGGAAAAACCATTGGCGCGTGGGGACTTACAGAACATAACACAGGTTCTGATTCAGGCGGTATGAGTACTACTGCCGTCAAAGACGGAAACGATTGGATTATCAGTGGAGCCAAAAACTTCATTACGCACGCTATCTCAGGTGACATTGCAGTGGTCATGACCCGCACTGGGGAAATTGGAGCCAAAAACAATTCGACCGCTTTTGTTTTGGAAAAAGGAATGGCAGGATTTAGCTCTGGTAAAAAAGAAAATAAACTTGGAATGAGAGCTTCGGAAACGGCAGAACTCATCTTCGATAGGGTTCGTGTACCGGATTCCCACAGGTTAGGAGAAGTAGGCGAAGGATTTAAGCAGGCTATGAAAATTTTAGACGGAGGTCGTATCTCAATTGCGGCATTAAGTCTAGGAATTTCGCGCGGAGCTTACAAAGCCGCGTTACAATATTCCTTAGAGAGAAAACAATTTGGCAAAGCGATCAATGAATTCCAAGCGGTGAACTTCATGCTTGCAGACATGGCAACGGAAATTGAGGCTTCTGAACTTCTAATCCGAAATGCGGCCACTTTAAAAAACAGCAAAGCCAAAATGACCAAAGAAGGCGCGATGGCGAAGCTTTACGCCTCTGAGGCCTGTGTTCGAATTTCAAACAATGCCGTGCAAATCTTCGGAGGCTACGGATACACCAAAGATTTTCCTGTCGAAAAATTCTATAGAGACTCTAAACTCTGTACCATTGGCGAAGGAACTTCCGAGATTCAGAGACTTGTAATTGGAAGAGCAATCTCTCATTAACATTTAAGACAAAGACAAAAATACAGGTTGCGTTAAAGGAGGTTCAAACTCTTTTGTGCAGCCTTTTTTTATTGAAACCACCCCATATTCTACCCTATGAGTACTAAAGACAGCCTTTCAAAAGTAGCCGAATTTCATTCGGTTTTTTCAGTCCCTCATTTAACCAGTCCGCAAATTCCCGCTAAAGAAAGAGCTGAGCTGCGAGTTCGGCTATTGCAGGAAGAACTGGATGAATTAAAAGAAGCACTTGCGCAAAAGGACCTCATCGAGGTAGCAGATGCACTCTGCGATTTGCAGTATGTGCTCAATGGCGCGATTTTGGAATTTGGTATGGCTGATAGATTTGAATCGTTGTTTGAAGAAGTGCATCGATCCAATCTATCCAAAGCTTGCAAAGATCGAAACGAGGCAGAGCAAACCCTCGAGCAGTATAGGAATAAAGGAATTGCCTGTTATACAAAAGAATTAAACGGTAAATTTAACGTCTACAGAACCCAAGATAATAAAGTATTAAAAAGCCTAAATTATTCTCCCGCAGAACTAGGGAAATACTTAAAGTAATCTCATTTTAACGCACAATTAAAACGCTATGTCGGACTCTACTGGGATACAATCTCAAGATCTACTTAAACGCCCCGCTATTGCATCGTGGTTTCAACCGCAATACGACGAGTACCCCTTGGATTTAAGCATTCTTGATGAACTACGTATTTTGGATTTAAAAAGCATTCAAAAAGTATTGTTTTTTGGAACCTGGTGCGAGGATAGTCAAGAGCAAGTTCCTAGGCTTATGAAAATTTTTGAAAGGTTAGAGCTTCCCACCTCTAGCCTTACTCTCTATACAGTAGACGAAGAGAAAAAAGAACCTAAAAAAGAAATTCAAAACTTTCAAATTGAAAAAGTTCCTACTCTTCTCCTTCTCAAAAACGGCGAAGAACTAGGACGCATCGTAGAGCGTCCGCAATCAGAAAGTCTTGAGAAAGATCTTCTCCGCATTTTACAAACCGTCCAACCTTAATAATTTATACTTGTGAACAACTACTCAAAACATATTCCCGCATTTTTGATCGGTGTACTTTTGACGCTTTTAATCGGACTTCTTTTGAAAAATCTCCTTACAAGTTCAAATGAAAAGGTCGACAACTCTTACTATGTCATTACAAATCAAATCCGCAAAATGAATAAAATGGTCGTGATGGAGCAAGATTTCTCTACTATTCAGCGTACGAAAATGAGTACGGAGATTCTAGGAGGCGGACTCCTACCTACAATGGATAAAGAAATCGTCACTTTCACGAAAACCAATGCACAAGTTTCTTACGATTTGAATCAACTCAAAGTCGAGGTGGATAGCACAAATCGAACCCTGACCATTCTCGCAATTCCCGATCCCGAAATCCGAATTATTCCGAGTGTTGAGATAAGTTCTGTGGACGATTCCTTCTTCAATCGTATCGAGCAAAAGGATTTGCAAAAAATCCAAAAAGCTGCAAAAGACCACGCACTAAAATCGGTCAACCAAAAGAAATTAGTACAGGAAAGTAAAGTACAACTAAGAGAAAATCTAGATCAAATATTCGTTTTAGCTAAGGCTCTCAATTATAACATTGTAGACGAAACAGGCTCGATGAATCTATTAAAACTTTAATACGATTCATCGAGTGTCCCGTTCTATGAATGATCCGCAAGAAGTTCTAAAATTAGGATCTTAATTCAAATTACAATCCACTCTGTTCTTCTTGCTGTTCTCTAAATTGATAATCCTGGACCAGTTCGATGGCGTTATCCACCACATCACTCAATGCGGTAATAAAGGTTCCTTCCTCCGCCATAGCCATTGCATGTTTAAGAGCTTCAATTTCTTTAGAGATGCATTCGTAGCTCACATCTCTACCTGAAGATGTTATTCCGTCGATGATTAATTGATTAATATCCTCCTCTTTTCGACCTCTAAGGTGCTTTTCGTTTCGAATAATAATATAATCAAACATACGTCCTGCAATTTTTCCACATTCTCGAATATCCTCGTCACGGCGATCGCCCACTCCGGAAATAATTCCGATCTTCTTGGTTGCCTCCACATTGCTTAAATAATCTTCAATGGCTTCATAACCCGCTGCGTTATGCGCGAAATCGATTAAAACCTTGAAGTTTTTGAACTTAAAAATATTTAATCTTCCCGGCGTTAACTGAGCACTCGGAACAAAAGTCCGTAGGGCCATCGCTATGTCTTCGATCGCGAATCCATATAAATAGGTGGCTAAAGACGCGGCTAGTACATTTTCAATCATGAATTTCGCCTTCCCTTCCATAGTAATGGGAATGTTAGTCACTTTGGCAATCCTAATTTTCCAATCTCCTTTTTTAATCGTGATAAATCCTTCTTCGTAAATGCAGGTTACTCTACCTTGCTTGGAGTACTTTACGATGTGTGGGTTGTTCTCATCAAGGCTAAAAAGTGCGACATTGGAATCGAGATCTCCCACCAATCTCATCGAGTATTCATCCTCTGCGTTCAGAACACACCAACCGTCCTTTTTCACACTGTCTAAAACCACGCGTTTCACACGTGCTAGGTCTTTTAAATTGTGAATATCGTCTAGCCCTAAATGGTCTTCTTTAATATTGGTAAGAACCCCGATATCACAAAGTCCAAAGCCTAGTCCTGAACGTAAGATACCGCCTCTAGCAGTTTCTAACACCGCAAACTCAACTGTGGGGTCTTTCAATACAAATTCAGCCGAAAGCGGCCCTGTGGTATCGCCTTTGGAAAGCATCGTGTTTTGAATGTAAATTCCATCGGAAGTGGTAAATCCTACTCGATACCCGTTGTTTTTTACAATGTGAGAAATGATTCGCGTAGTGGTGGTTTTCCCATTGGTACCGGTCACGGCAATGATCGGAATTCGAAATGGCTTTCCTGGAGGGTACAGCATTTCGACGACAGGTGCAGCGACGTTTCGAGGAAGTCCCTCACTGGGCGCCAGGTGCATCCGGAATCCGGGTGCTGCATTGACCTCAAGGACACAACCTCCTGTTTCTTTTAGAGGCTGGGTTAAATTTTCAGCCATGATATCAATCCCACAAACGTCTAGACCAATAATCTTTGAAATCCTTTCGCACAGTGTAATGTTATCCGGATGAACCATATCGGTCACATCGATCGAGGTACCCCCTGTCGAAAGATTTGCCGTAGATTTCAAATAAATGATTTCACCTTTCTGAGGAACCGTTTCTAACGTGTACCCTAATCTATCTAAAAGTTCGTCTGTGCTTCGATCCGCATGAATCTCCGTAAGCACCTTTTCATGCCCAAACCCTCTTCTCGGGTCCTGATTTTCCTTCTCGATAAGAACTTGAATGCTCGTCTCTCCATCCCCTACCACGCTAGCAGGAACCCTTCTTGCAGCGGCAACAAGTTTATTGTTAATGACTAGAACTCGAAAATCATAACCCGTGACATATTTTTCAACAATCACACGACTTGATATCTTTTGTGCTTCTACAAGTCCCTCTGCGGCTGCCTCCCACGTGGTGACATTGATAGACTGTCCTCTACCGTGATTTCCATCTAAGGGCTTTAATACAATAGGATATCCAATCTTATCAATGGTTTCTTGTAATTCCTGCTCATCGCGAACTAAACCTCCTAGAGGTACTGGAATAGCCGCATCATCAAGCATCTTTTTTGTAAGCTCTTTGTTGCATGCAATGTCCACTGCGATCGAACTGGTTTTCCCCGTGATCGTAGCTTGAAAGCGCTCTTGATTCACACCGTACCCGAGTTGAACCAAGGAATTTTTTCCCAATCGAATCCACGGAATTTTTCTAGAAACTGCCTCTTGCACGATACTACCCGTCGAGGGTCCTAAATGTTCGCGCTCTCGAATTTCTTTTAGCTTTTGAATCGTTGCCTCTAAATCGTAAGTCTCGCCATTAACCAAAGCTTGTGCTAATTCTACAGAAGCTTCTGCAGCGAAAACACCGCAATTTTCCTCGATATAGCTAAATACCACATTATATATCCCCGGAGATTTGGTTTCTCTTGTTCGACCAAACCCCGTATCCATACCTGCTAAAGTCTGCAGTTCCAAGGCCACATGTTCAATGACATGCCCCATCCAAGTGCCAGTTTCCACACGGTGAAAAAAACCACCCACTTCTCCTTCTGAGCATCGGTGGGACAGTAAACTAGGGATTAACTTTTCAATTCCCTCTCGAAATCCGGGTATTTTATTGGTCGGTAATTCTTCTAGTTCTTCCAAATTGAGTCTCATCTGAATGAGCTTCGTTCTTCTAATACTCCAAATATTGGGTCCTCGTAGTACTTGTATCTTTTCTATTTTCATCTTTGAATGGGGTAGGTTGACGATTAAATTGTAATCAAATATAATTCAAAAATAATTTGGTTTCAACAAAGAATCAAATTAAACTTTATATTTCTGATTAACTTATTTAAGTTCAGCTTAAAAAATGGTCTTGTAAACCGATAATCCTTGCTTAGAATTTCTCAAGAAATTAATTATTTCTAACTTTGCAACCATGAAGCCACTAGGAAAACTAATAGTCATTGGCGGCGCTGTGAATAAAGGCAGTTTCGCTGAAACTGATTTTGACTCCAATGTAGAACAAAATCTAAATTTTTTTGAAAAAGGAATTCTGCGAAAGATCATTAATGAAGCACGATTAAAAGAAGACTCCGTCATTGAGGTCATTCCCACAGCTTCCCAGATTGCACAAATTGTAGGACCTGAGTATAAAAAAGCCTTTGAATTCTTAGGAGCAAAAAATGTTCAAATTCTAGACATAACGAACCGAGAGCAGGCAAACAGTGATGCCATTGTGGCTCGCGCCAATGCGGCTGACGTGGTCATGTTCACAGGGGGCGATCAACTTCGACTCTCCTCTATTCTAGGAGGGACGCGCTTTCACGATGCCATTCTAAACAAATACCAAACTGAAAATTTCGTGTATGCGGGAACTTCTGCAGGTGCGGCAGCTGCCTCAGAAAATATGATCTATCAAGGCTCTAGCAGTGAAGCTCTTTTAAAAGGGGAAGTGAAAACGACACAGGGGCTAGGTTTTATTGATGACGTGATTATTGATACTCACTTTGTCCAACGAGGTCGAATTGGCAGACTTTTCCAATCGGTGGTCAACAACCCGAGAACCTTAGGAATCGGACTTGGAGAAGACACCGGCCTTTATATTTACGATGGCGTGATGACAGCCGTTGGTTCTGGACTTGTGATCATTGTAGACGGTCGCTTTATTAAAGATACAAACCTAACCAACATTCATCTCGGACAACCTGTGTCTATTGATAATCTAACGGTGCACGTGATGTCCCAAGACGACCATTTCGATCTTACGACGAAAGAAATGACCATTGTCAATTCACAGTACCAAACCCAACCTCAAGCTTAAATCTATGAAACTTCTTATCCACGGAGGCTTTTTCTCCGAAAGCGATCAAAGCCTAGAAACGAAAAAAGCAAAGCAATCCGCTCTTAAAACCATCATTGAAAAATCGTACATGTACCTTTCCTCTCATAGTGCAGTGGAGACTTGCACGTATGCTGTGAGTTTATTAGAAGACGATGCTTTATTTAATGCGGGAACAGGCTCGCAGATTCAAAGCGATGGGGTCATTCGAATGAGCGCAGCACTGATGGATGGAGAAACTCAAAAAATGTCCGGGGTCATCAATTTAGAAGAAGTTAAAAACCCAATTGAGGTCGCGAAAAAATTAATGGACGCCCAAGTAGAGGACCGAATTCTAAGCGGTCCGGGAGCCAAGCAATATGCCGAGAAATTAGGCTTTGATTCTTATTCCACAGAAATTCCAAGCCGTAGAGCGGAATACCTTGCCAAGAAAAAAAGCGAAGGCAAAGGCACGGTAGGATGCGTCGTTTTAGATAGAAACGGAAAACTAGCCGCAGCGACTTCCACCGGTGGAAAAGGCTTTGAGATTCCAGGTCGGGTTTCAGACTCAGCAACTGTGGCTGGAAATTATGCAAACTCTTTTTGCGCCGTTAGTTGTACGGGTGTGGGAGAAGACATTGTAAGCAACGCTACAGCCTGCAAGATCGTCACAAGAGTCAGTGACGGTGCGACCCTTGAAACGGCTTTTACGAAAACATTTACGGAACTTAAAAAAATCGATGGCTTTGCAGGTGCAATTGGGATCGATGCCCATGGAAATATTTTTCATTTGGATTCTCATCCTACCATGGTGTTCGCTTCCTATGACGGAACCCATCTGGAAGTATTTGATTAGGGACTCTCCTTAAAATCTTTTCTTTTTATCCTTCTTAAGTGCTTGCTTCTGAAAAGCCCTTTCCTATCTATTATAGTGTAAGAAGCAATGTCCTATGATTTCAACGCAAATCTAGGTATCGTTATTTCTTTAGGCCAATTGACGCCTTAAATCTATACTTTCCACCTGAGATTGGAGAGTGAGAATTTGCTTCAATAACCCATTCCATTTCATTTAATCAATTTTAACAAAATTTTAATAGCAGCCTTCAAATTTTGGCACGTATTTTACATTACTGTAGGTATACAAATTCAAAAATTAATTTAAAAAAAACACAACTATGGGTAATAAAAGAAATGGCTTACTCGCCTTATTAGGATTAGGTGCTTTTGCATGGTGGAAATACAAAAATTCAACCCCAGAAGACCAACAAAAAGTAAAAGATCAACTTGACAACGTGAAAAACAACGTGAACAAATGGGGATCTGATATTAAAAACAAAGCGAACGATGTCGCTTCACAAGTTCAGAGCAAAGCGGGTGAATACACCAAAAAAGCAGAAGACACAGCGCAAGACATTAAGTCTGACTTGAACTAATCAAGAATCCACATGGATTAATTTTCACATTCATATTATACAAAGAGAATCCAACTAATTGATTTTAGTTGGATTTTTTATGGGGAAAAAGTGGCTGAAATTCTATTGCAAAAATTCCTGCAAACTCAAGGTCTTTTGTTCTCCTGAAATTAAATCCTTAATCGAAATGTTTTCGTTTTGAATTTCAGTTTCTCCGTAAAATACAAGGTTCTGAATTCCTTTCTTTTCAGCATAGAGGAACTGTTTTTTCAGCTTCGCAGGTTCTGGGTACAGCTCACAAGAATAGCCCTTCGCTCGTAATTTTGCTAAAACGCTTTGTGCTGCTGAAGATTCCTGCGATCCATAATTTGCAAAAAGATAATCCGTGGTTGCCCCTTGGTGCTTTGTGAGCAGTCCTAATTCTTCTAACACCAGATAGATTCGGTCAAGGCCAAAGGAAATCCCAATTCCAGGCATATTTTTAACTCCAAACACTTCAGTTAAGTTGTTATAGCGACCGCCTCCTCCAACAGAGCCCATTTCTACCCCCAGGGCTTTTATTTCGAAAATAGCTCCTGTATAGTAATCTAGACCTCTGGCAAGGGTAATGTTAAAGACGAGCTTGTTTGTAAGTCCTACTTTTTCGCACTCTTGCAAAACAAAGAGAAGTTCTTCTACTCCTTGTTTTCCTTCTGGAATCTCTGCGAAACAGGTCGTAAGAATCTCTAAAACTTCGCTTTGTGTAAGGGTCTCATCAAATAGAAAAGCAACTTTGTCAATAGCCCCTTTTGAAATCCCCTTTTCCATCATTTCGTTACGAACTCCCTGCTCTCCTATTTTATCGAGTTTGTCTAAGGCGACTGTAAAATCAATCAGCTGACTTTCAATCTCTGCATATTGTGACAATCCCATTAAAATCTTGCGGTTGTTCAAATGAATTTCGACCGGAAGTTCTAAATCCTCAAAACTTTTTGAATAAAGCTGCACAAGTTCAACTTCTTGCCATAAACTTTCACTTCCTACTACATCCGCGTCGCACTGATAAAACTCTCTAAATCGACCTTTTTGTGGACGGTCCGCCCTCCATACCGGTTGGATTTGATAGCGCTTGAATGGGAACGTCAATTTTCCTTGATTCATGGCTACAAAGCGTGCAAAAGGCACAGTCAAATCATAGCGAAGTGCCTTCTCACTAATTTGACTTACTAATTTCTGACTTAATTTCCCTTCCCAATCTTGGCTATTTACTTTTGATAAGAAATCACCAGAATTAAGAATTTTAAAAATCAATCGGTCCCCTTCCTCTCCGTACTTTCCTGTGAGTGTATTTAAGTTTTCAAAACTCGGTGTTTCCAAAGGCATATAGCCAAAAAGTTCAAAATTCTTCTGAAGTACAGAAATTATATATCTTCTCTTTTGCAGCTCTTCTGCTGTAAAATCACGCGTTCCTTTTGCTAAACTTGGTTTCATAATGATAGTAATTCAATGGGATTTGCCTTATACAAAGCCAGATGGCAAAAATACGGATTTTTACCTTTAGTTCCCTTCTCTGCTTTGAAAAGGAGTACTGGATTTAAGTATCCATACAAAATGCGCTTTCCACCGAAGTAAAAAGCGCAACCCTAAAACACGAAAAAAAAATATAAAATTATACCGGGAAAATTATTTTTAATTCCTTCAAAAGATCCTCTCCGTAGGAATTCACTTTTGCCTCTCCAAACCCTGGAATGGATCGAAGTGATTCTAAATCTGTAGGCTTCTGGATTAGAACGGCCTGCAACTCCCGATTCGTCGCTACGCGGTAAGGCGGAACGTTTTGACTACGAGCATGGGCAGTTCTCCATTTCTTGAGTTCTTCAAACCGAACTCCATCGGCCTCAGAAAGAAGCTTAGTGGCCTGCTCTTTCAAACCTTTTTTCTGAAAAGGAATCTCATAAATAACCGCGACCGACCATAGGGTATCGCCCACGCCAATGTAAGCGGTTTCTATTTGGATTACTTGGTGCTCTTCAAAAAATGCATTGATCAAAGTTTGATCTTCCTCCAGCAGTTTTTCAGCCGCTCTAAGTGTGAACAATTTAAGTTTCATCGTCCGTGGAACTAGCTTAGTAAAATCACTTCACTGAGCCGGATTTCCGTGATGGATTTCTTTTGCCCTTCGGAATTTTCATAGCTGCGGTACTGAATTTTCCCTTCCACTGCAATTTCTTTTCCTTTAAAAACATACTTCTGAAGAATTTCTGCAGTTTTCCCAAAGGCAATCAAATTGTGCCATTGGGTTTCCTCCACTTTTTCCCCTTCTTGGTTCATGTAATAATCGTTTGTGGCCAGGGATACCAAAGCTTTCACACCTCCGTTTTCAAAGGTTACAATTTCAACATCGCCTCCTGTACGGCCAATTAAACTTACTCGATTTCTAATAGACATACTACTGTAATTTTGGTTAAACAATTCTTTTCACCCCTCTCGGGTATTTACTTGGAAGCAAAGTTTCAAAATCGTTTAGGAGGGATTCGGTTCGTACTCACTTACTTACATTTGTAGTCGTTTGCAATCGAATAAAAAAGAATATGTTTATATTTGAAAAAAAACCATGAATTGCTTAGAATGTGGCGAGCGCCTTGTGGGGCGCTCCGATAAAAAATTTTGCAACGATTCTTGTCGCAATACCTACAATAACAAAAACAATAAGGACACCTCGAACCTCATGCGAAGCATCAATTCTCAGCTGCGACGCAACTATAAAATCCTTCTAAGCTATTCTTTTGTAGAAAATCAGGCCGCAACGACGACCACAAAATTAAGCGCAGAGGGCTTTAACTTCGAGTATTTTACGCAGCAAAAAATATATTCTGATGGAACGACCCGTAGAATTCTCTATGACGAGGCTATGAAATCCTGGAAAAAGGACGTGTAAGGCTATTTCAGATAAGGCAGTAATGACTCTTTTAGAGTGGAGATTAGATCAGTCTAATTTTGTCTTCTAAAATTTCAATGGTTTTGTCTTTGTAAAGACCACCTATTGCTTTTTTGAAGTTCTTCTTGCTCATCTCGAGCTCCTGTTTAATTTCTTCAGGCGTCGATTTATCGGTTAAGTAAAGCAGACCGTAATTCTGTTCCAGTTTATCAAGAATTACCTTTTGAAACTCATCAATGTGTTCATATCCTTCCCTCTGCAAGGAAACATCAATTTTGCCGTCTTCTCTTAACTGCTTGATGTAGCCCGTTTCGATGGAAAGTGGATACATTTTCTTATACACATCGGAGGCGTAAATCAGCCCAATGTACTTTTGGTTAATTACGACATTCCATCCCAGCTCTCCTTCTCCCATCACTAGGAGTTCGACCTGGTCGCCAGGAGCAAAGGGAAGATCCTCGTATTGTGGGTTTCTTTTGAATTTCGTGGTACCTGTAATTAAACCGGTGGGTTCATCAATATACACGTAGACCAGATAGCGTTTGCCTTCTTCAATTTTAGATTTTTGTTGTTTGTACGGAACAAAGAGATCCTTGATAATCCCCCAATCCATGAAAGCTCCACTAGGAAGACTTTGCACACAGTGCATGACAGCAAATTGACCCACTTGGGCTAAGGGAGTCTCGGTCGTTGCCTTAAGTCGTCCATCGTCTTGAAATACAAATACCTGAATCTCATCCCCCTCATTCAAGGAATCCTTGACAAATAATTTGGGTAAAAAAGCGTTCCATTCTAAATCGTCTTCAAGAATATAGCCTGACGAGTTTTGTTCTGAAACTTTTAGGGTTTGTATTTTTCCAATGTCCATATGTAATATTTAATGCAAATTTAAACTTTAATTGATAAGGGAGTACCTATGGGAACATAAAATCCAAAAAAGGAAATCATTTCGCGCCGCTTTCCTAGGGGATGTACTCTTTATAAATATGAAGGAGCCGTCTCAATACAATTTTGAGGCGGTTTTTTTATATGCTTAATTTTTAAGTAAATATTTTGTGGGTTTGTACTATTTGTAGCGATTGAGCAAAAAGAGGCTCTTGTTTAAGCTCCTTTCTTTCTTAAATTGTGCGCTAATGCATGCAATCCGAACTCTAATTCTGCTTTTTGTATTCCTATGTGTGTGAATCGATTGAAGTTTCTGTTGGATTTGATATGAGCAAATATAGGTTCCACATCCACACTACGCGAAATACAACGGCAATATATCCCAGATGGATTGGAACTCTAAGAGTGCGAGTCCCCTTCTAAGGCGCTACAGCTACCGCTACGATAATGGAGATAGGCTTTTGGGGAGTTATTACTCTAAACCCGGCTCCTCAGATCTAGCCTCAGGGGCTTACGATGAGCATCTCACCTACGATGTAAATGGGAATATTAAATCTCTTACCCGCTATGGAGAGAGGGATCAGTCGCCAGCCCAAAAGATCGATCAGCTGAGTTACACCTACTCGGGAAATGCCCTCGTTAAGGTGGTCGATCAAAGTGGAAGTCCTCTAGGCTATCCTTTAGGAGGAGCTACGATCTCCTACGATGCCAATGGCAATATGACAAGTCATAGTGACAAAGGCATCACTCAAATTAAATACAACCCTTTAAACCTTCCCACGAAAATCGTGGGAGACACCCTAACGACCTACACCTACTTAGCGGATGGTACGAAACTAAATAAGACCTACGGAACTAAAACCACTGAGTACCAGGGCGCGTTTCAATATGAGGGTTCTGCCACCGCTCCCCTCTTGCAGTTTAGTAAGACCGCAGAGGGGTATTACGATTTTGTAAAAAACGAGTATATTTACCAGTACGTGGATCACTTAGGAAACATTCGGGTGAGCTACTATAAAAACAGCGCAGGCGTTCCTACCCTTCTAGAAGAAAACAATTACTATCCCTTTGGGCTAAAGCACAAAGGATACAACTCGACCTCAAGTGCTACGCCCAGCTATCAGTATAAATACAACGGCAAAGAACTCCAGGAGACCGGAATGTATGATTATGGAGCGAGGATGTACATGCCGGATATTGGGAGATGGGGAGTGGTGGATCCGTTGGCGGAAGTTCAACCAAACAAGACACCGTACCATTTTGTAAGCAATAACCCTATCAACAGAATAGATCCAACAGGGATGCTTGACCACGAATTTGATAAAGACGGAAATAAGATTAGTGATTTAGGAGGAGATAAAATAGATTTTCATCATCAAGCAAATGGGGATACAAAAATCACTGATAAAGTAGGTGGAGCATCTAATATTATTACCGGAGGAGAAGCATTAATCAGAGGTTATACCCAACGAGATAATAATACAAGTTGGGGAACATTATTTAATGAATGGGATCAAGGAAAAGGAGCTGAAAAAAGTATGTTTGCTGACTTTGATAATACAAGTACAGGTGTTTTTGGTTCTTTTGACAATGCATTTTCAACCTATGGTGCAAAGGCAAGATCAGCGGTTCTTTCAGAGGGGAAATCTAAAGGCCCTGTAAGATTTGATTATGGAGATATAAATCCATTAACAGCAGGTTTTGATGGTTGGGAACAGTTTATTGGTCGTGCAAGTTGATCTTATTATAAGTTAGGCGATAAGGTTCTTTATATGATGAATGACAGTAAGTCAATGACTTCATTTATGTACCGAATGTCACCAAGTTGGGATCGTTCCGACTTCCGATTGAATGGCAATACTCATCAGACCTATATTTGGACTGAAACAATGGGCGAAGTCCAACAAAAAACACAGACAAGGCTAAACTGGAATCAGCGTATTCAACAGTCAAGGCAGGAGTATAAAAACACAGAGTCTCAACGTTTGCCTGCAATTAAATGGTAAAAATTATGAAAGCAATAGGAATATATTTTTTGATAGGCGTATTGTTTGCTTCGTGTAACTATACGGAAAAAGATTTAATCGGGGTTTATTCACCAGAAGATTACAAAAATACATTTGATACCATACAATTAAAAGAACATAATAAGTATCACAGAAAGGTTTACGACAAGAATAAAAAGCTTGTATTAGAAATGCAGGGAGAATGGAGCGTAAAAGAAGATGTAATAGAATTTAAGTCACCCTACTTCTTTAATTTAGATAGAGATTTAGTAGAGTTCCCCGAACTCTTACAAGATACTGTAAGTAATGGCTTAGGGTATGTTTGGAAAAAGAAAGGTAGACTTGAATTTTGTGTGGGTCATTTTGCAGTTGATTTGCCCGACAAAAATTGTTATCAAAAACTGAAATAACCAACGGTGGATCCGCTGGCGGAGAAAAGACCAGGTTGGACACCGTACAGATTTGGCTTTAATAACCCAATAAGCTACACCGACCCGGACGGTAGATGGGAATGGGGGTGGAGGAATAGCAATAAATGGAGTTCAGCACAGACCTACGTTTGCCGACAAAATGGGCTTTTCTGATGGTCCTATTGAGTATGTAGGAGGAGCAGGAGATCCATTGGGTATTTTTGAAGTTGGAGGAATGGCTCTTTCGTCATCTGATTGTAATCTTCCTCTACTTGTTGTAAAAGGACAAGAAGATGATGCGCTAAAGCTTCTAACGGCTGCAAAAGGAAGTCTTACAGGAACAAGGGGTGCATTGACTGAAGCAAAGTCTATGATTGGTTTACAGGCTTCAGAAACGTTACCTAAAGTTGGGACTGGAAAATTTGAAGCCCTCAAAGAGGAACTGGTTCTAAAGGATATAGACTTGATCCAGCCCATCCAAATGCGAAACCTGGTTCTGGTGAAGAGTTTCCGCACGTTAATTATTGGGATTACACAGGAGGAAAGAGAGGGAAAGGTGGAATTAGCGCTGCTATCCCAATAAAAAAATAATGTAATGGACGATTTTAAAAAAGATTTATTCAAAAAAGAATATAAAAAGGATTTTCCTTGCTATTTTGAATTAGAAAAAGAAGATTGCATAGAATTTAAAAAAAGAGTAATTGATAAATTTAGACTAAAAAAAGATAATTTTGAAAATAGTCTGAGAGATAATCATTTTTTTTTAGATGATGCAAATGCTGAAGATGATAATTTTGATTTTCTATCACTACTTAATAATTTGAATATTAAAAAAGAAGAATATTTATTTATAAATTGGAATTCATTTGAAAACATAGATAAATTTTCTCTAAATGACTTTTACAATTACTTTGAAGATATTTGGTTTCCTGCATCTGATGATATTGACATATTTAATGAAAATTTAGATTGGATTATATCAATTAGGCACGACGGAGTGATATATTACACTCAATTATAAAGTAAAAATCCTCACAATTGCGAGCCCCACTATACGTTAAAACAAGTTCTGATTATTTGACTATCAATATTCACGAAAATTATGCTACAGATAAAGACGGTAAGAAGTTGAAATAAAACACTATAGGCAAATATAAAAAACGCCAGGCTTACAGCTCGGCGTTTTTTATATTACATAATACTTTGCAGTTTTGTTTGTTTAAGGAACGAATCGAGCAGTTCCATTACCACGTTTTTTTTATCCTTGGCTAATTTTTGAATATCAAAAATTTTCTTCAATAAGTCTTTTTCCAAAGCCGTATCGCTATTGCCGTGGGGGACACCCTCACAACTTACACCTACTTAGCCGATGGCACCAAACTAAGAAAGACCTATGGAACTAAGACCACTGAGTACCAGGGCGCGTTTCAATATGAGGGTTCTGCTACGGCTCCACTCTTGCAGTTTAGTAAGACCGCAGAGGGGTATTACGATTTTGTAAAAAACGCGTATATTTACCAGTACGTGGATCACTTAGGAAACATTCGGGTGAGCTACTATAAAAACAGCGCAGGCGTTCTTACCCTTCTGGAAGAAAACAATTACTATCCCTTTGGGCTAAAGCACAAAGGATACAACTCGACCTCAAGTGCTACGACCAGCTATCAGTACAAGTACAACGGCAAAGAACTGCAAGAAACAGGGATGTATGATTATGGCGCGAGATTCTATATGCCGGATATTGGGAGATGGGGTGTTGTGGATCCGTTAGCGGAGAAGTATGTAGGGTGGTCACCTTATGTTTACGTGATGAATAATCCAATAAATGCAATAGACCCCGATGGAAGAAGAGTTTATTTTGTGGCAGGAGCAGGAAATGATTCCGATGGCTGGAATTATGCAAGTCGTTTTAAATCGATATGGACATCTTTAGGTATAAAAGATTTTAAGAGAGTCAATGCAAACCATGGTAAAATGGGAGATATTGGCTTTGTTAATAATTATAGAAATAAACAATCTTATTGGACACAAGGTGAATTTTCAGCTCCTAACCAACATTTTGCGACAAGTGATAAGCAATATCAGCAAGCTTTAAAAGGTATCATTAACGATTTAAGCAAGAATCCATTAAAAGACGGAGAACAACTTAATCTTACAGGTTATAGTTACGGAGCTGTTTTGCAAGAGCATCTTGCAATTGGATTAGCAGATAAAGGGTATAAAATTGACAATTTGATTTTGATAGGAAGTCCTACTTCTGATGGAAGTGATTTAATGACAAAACTGCAAGAGTATCAGGAAGCTGGTTAAATAGGTAATATTATCAGACATGATATGGAGGGTGATTTACTAAGTAATCCTAAATCGGAGGGGCAATTTATAAGAGGAGGAATACAAAATAGTTTTTTAGGAGATGGGGATAATGGTGCTCATTTTGATTTAGCACGACCTGGAAAGGCAGCAGATAAGAGAATAGAACAAGTAGGACGAAAATTACAAGAAAATGGGGTCAAATAAAATAGTATTTATTAGTATTGTAATTTCTTTTATCGAAGCTGTAATAATTAATTTAATACCATCTAAAAATTTTTTTGGAGCATATTATGTTGATATATACATAATAGTACCTTTGTTTTTAATACAGCTTTCTACATTATTATTTTATAAAAGGCATACTGTTTGGGCAAATATAATTAGTGTGTTAATTACTTTAATAATGACGTTTATCACATATAAATTTATAGTAAATAACTAAAAAAAATCCCGAGTTTTTAGCTTAAATTTACAATGCCGCTACATTTTGTTGAAGAAGTCTTTAAATTTCTTTTTAGTAAGCATTGTTTCAATCAATCCGAAAATAATAGATTTATCTTTTTCGTCAAGTTCGGCAATTAGTCGCACCTATTCGTTTGCGGTTTTATCTTCGAGGGTTATCTCGGTAGGTACTTCATTATCCATATGTACAATTTGGTCAATGGTAATGCCGTAAAATTTAGCCAGCTTATCCAACAACTCAACGGAAGCTTCAAGTTGTCTACAATATTAGGTTAAGATTTCACTTAAATATCAAATAGAAAACCATCTCAAAATCAAATTGAGACGGCTTCTCTACTTTTATTATGAAAACTTGAATTACATGTGAATCGCTATTTTAGAAGTTGCATCAAGTGCGGCTTCTTTAATGGCTTCTGCGTACGACGGGTGCGCATGGGACATTCTTGCGATGTCCTCCGCACTGGCTCTAAATTCCATTGCCGTGACCGCGGCGGCAATCATATCCGCAGCTCTAGCTCCGACCATATGAACGCCTAACACTTCGTCTGTCTTCTCGTCTGCAATGATTTTGATAAATCCATCAATATCTCCGGAAGCTCTACTTCTACCCAGTGCTCTCATTGGGAAGTTCCCTACTTTCACACTACGGCCTTCTTCTTGAAGTTGTTCTTGTGTTTTTCCAACTCCAGCTACTTCTGGCCAAGTATAAACTACTCCTGGAATTAAATTGTAGTCGATATGAGGCTTTTGTCCCGCCAATTGTTCCGCCACTAAGACTCCTTCTTCCGAAGCTTTATGGGCTAACATGGCCCCTTTGATTACATCTCCAATGGCATAAATATTTTGCACGTTGGTTTGAAGATGTTCGTTTACTTTTACTTTTCCGCGTTCGTCTAATTCTACGCCCGCTTTCTCAAGTCCAAGTCCGTCGGTGTAGGGTTTTCTACCTACGGCTACAAGGACATAATCTCCTTCGATGGTAATCTCTTCGTCTTTTTTGTTTTTTGCAGTAACCACCACGTTATCGCCCTTTCTTTCCACCGCTGAAACCGCAGTAGAAAGCATAAATTTCACTCCTTGCTTTTTAAGAACTTTTTGAAGTTCTTTTGAAAGGGAACCGTCCATTCCTGGAATGATTTTATCAAGGTATTCAACAACCGTTACTTCTGCTCCTAAACGCTTGTACACAGACCCGAGTTCAAGACCAATGACCCCTCCTCCAATAACCACAAGGTGCTTTGGAATTTCCTTTAGGCTTAACGCTTCTGTGGAAGTAATAATTCTCTCCTTGTCAAGAGTAACAAAAGGAAGAACTGAGGGTTTAGATCCTGTCGCAATAATGCTGTATTTCGTATCGATCACCTCAGAAGAACCGTCCTCTTTGGTTACTTTTACCTGAGTTGGGCTTTCAAAACTACCAACTCCTTGAAATACTGTGATTTTATTTTTGTCCATTAGGAATTCAATCCCTTTGGTGGTTTGTTCAACTACTTCATTTTTGCGGGCCACCATTCGTTCTAAGTCGGCTCTTGGAGAATCCACTAAAATTCCATGATTCGCAAAATTATGAGTCGCATTGTGGAAATGCTCTGAACTGTCTAATAAAGCTTTTGACGGAATACAACCGACGTTAAGACAAGTTCCCCCCATGGTTGGGTATTTTTCGATTATAGCAGTTTTAAATCCAAGTTGAGCAGCTCGTATAGCTGCAACGTATCCTCCAGGACCTGAACCGATTACGGTAACATCAAATTGACTCATTTTCTCTTTGTTAGAATTAAATATTCGTTTTCACAAAATTACAAAAATTTACGGCATCCCCTCGCATTTGAAGCAAGAACTTCTTAAAGAGCTTTTCTTTTTAAATCCGAGTGCAATTGACTTTGAAAATTGCTTCTATCCGCATTTGGAACTTCCGCAGCTCTTGCAGGTAAGACATCCTTCTTGGTACATAACCTCGGGCGATCCGCAATTCGTACACTTTTGTCCTTGTACCTCTGTTCCGTCTGGAATATATCTTTTTAAAGCGCGGGCTACGCCAGCTTTCCAGTTGTTAATCGACTCGAGGTTTAACTCCATTCGGTTTACAAGCTCTACCACACTCTCTAGAGGAAGTCCGTGTCTTAAGGTTCCAGAAATCAGTTTTGCATAGTTCCAGAATTCAGGATCAAATTTATGTGAAAGGCCTTCAATGGTCGTCTTATATCCTCGTAAGTTTTTGAATTGGAAATCGTAGCGGGAGGTGCCATTGTCATCTCGGTTCTTAATAATGACCCCTTCGTTCACCCAACGAGGCAATAGTATTCCTTCTTCGTCGTCTGCAAGACCCGTGAAAATCTCATAGGGTTTTCCGTCGATAAGACCGACAAAAGCGATCCATTTCTCCTTGTTGTTTTGAAAACGTACCACGTCAGCTTCTAGTGATACGGGGCGCTTGGTAGGGAATCCCGGTTTGAGCTCGCTTGTGGATTCTTTCGTTTCTTTTTTCTCTTCATTGGAGATCAGTACGCCCGAACGTGAACCGTCACGGTACACAGTGACTCCCTTGCATCCTTCTTCCCAAGCGGTTAAATAAAGCTCATTCACAAGCTCTTCGCTCGCTTCGTTCGGGATGTTAATCGTGACCGAAATCGAGTGATCGACCCATTTTTGAATTGCGCCTTGCATTTTTACTTTGCTCAACCAATCCACGTCATTAGATGTTGCCTTATAATAAGGAGATTTTTCA
This sequence comes from Chryseobacterium sp. A321, assembly GCF_054489265.1. NCBI lineage: Bacteria > Pseudomonadati > Bacteroidota > Flavobacteriia > Flavobacteriales > Weeksellaceae > Chryseobacterium > Chryseobacterium sp. A321. Next base: position 2,094,391 of record NZ_JBTMWZ010000001.1, read on the forward strand.
ATCAATGCATTGAGTTCGTCTTGGGTGTAATTTACCTCCGTATCCATTCCATTCGCTAGCATCCAAGTCTTAAAATGATGGTGGAAAACCACGTATTCTTCCCAAGAATCGCCCACCTCATCCACAAAGTCCACGCGGACTTGTTTGTCGTTTGGATTTACTTTCCGGCGTCGTTTGTATACCGGCATGAAAACCGGCTCAATTCCTGAGCTCGTTTGACTCATTAGCGAGGTACTTCCCGTCGGTGCAATTGTAAGGAGCGCAATGTTTCGTCTCCCGTGTTTCACCATTTCCTTGTAAAGAGCCGGGTCTTCTTTTTTTATTCTGAGGATAAACGGATTGTTTTCTTCCCGCTTGGCATCGTACACTTCAAAGGCTCCTCTCTGCGCAGCCATTTCTACGGATGAACGGTAGGCTGCAATGGCTAAGGTCTTGTGAACTTCCACAGAAAATGCAACGGCCTCTTCACTGCCATAACGGAAACCAAGGGCTGCGAGCATATCTCCTTCCGCAGTTATTCCTACCCCAGTTCTTCTACCTTGAAGTGTTTTTTCTCGAATTTTGAACCAAAGAGATCTTTCGGTTCCTTTGATTTCTTCCGATTCCGGATCGGAATCAATTTTCGCAACAATTGCATCAATTTTTTCTACCTCCAAATCAATAATATCGTCCATCATACGCTGCGCGTAACGAACATGGGATTTAAACAAATCGAAATCAAATTTTGCCTCTTGGGTAAAAGGATTTTGAACGTAGGAATAAAGGTTTATTGCTAAAAGTCGGCAAGAATCGTAGGGGCACAGAGGAATCTCTCCACAGGGGTTCGTAGAAACCGTTTCAAACCCTAAATCGGCGTAGCTATCGGGCACCGATTCTTTTTGAATCGTATCCCAAAATAAGATGCCAGGTTCGGCAGACTTCCAAGCATTGTGTACGATTTTATTCCAAATCTCTTTGGCCTTTACGTCCTTTTTGACTTTGGGCTCTTTGCTATGGATAGGATAACTTTGTGTATAGTTGGAGTCCTCTTTTACCGCTTTCATAAAAGCATCGTCGATTCGGACGGATATATTCGCTCCTGTGATTTTTCCTTGTTCTAATTTCGCATCTATGAAATCTTCTGCGTCCGGGTGGTTAATCGATACAGAAAGCATCAGAGCACCTCTACGTCCGTCTTGCGCCACTTCTCTTGTCGAATTGGAATACCTTTCCATAAAAGGAACAAGTCCGGTGGAAGTTAAGGCTGAATTCTTCACAGCAGACCCTTTCGGACGAATGTACGAGAGGTCGTGCCCGACTCCGCCTCTTCTTTTCATTAGCTGCACCTGCTCTTCATCCACTTTCATAATACTTCCGTAAGAATCGCTGTTGCTTCCATTGCCAATCACAAAGCAATTCGACAAGGAGGCAATCTGAAAATGATTTCCAATCCCGGTCATGGGACTTCCTTGGGGAATAATGTATTTAAAATCTCGAATGAGTTCAAAGACTTCCTCTTTTGAGAGAGGATCTGGATATTTTGCTTCAATTCGCGCGATTTCGTCAGCAATCCTCCAGTGCATATCGTCGGGGGTAGACTCATAAAGATGTCCCTGAGAATCCTTTAATGCATACTTACTTACCCAAACACGCGTCGCGAGATCATCCCCTTTGAAGTACTCTAGGGTTTTAGATGTGGCGGAATCAAATGTAATAGGATTTGTTTTTTTGGTGGCGATTGAACTTTCCATGGATCTAAGTAATTTAATGAAATAAATGTACATTAATTCCTTTACACTACAAAAAGTTTACAAATATTTTTACCTATTTAACTGTAAAACAGATATATGTATTTTTACTAAATCACAAAAGTGTACAGAAATTTAAAGCGAAATCTATTTTGAATTCTCAGAAAAACAAAAAAGAGTGGCAAAATCTATGGATTATCAAAAAAAAGAACCTTCCCTCAAATTCCAAGTATAGAGTTAAGAATAAGAATTAATTTGCAATGTCAGAAATGAATTTAATTCTGAGCATACGAATCTCTTCGTCGCTTAAGTCTTCACCAAATTCTCCTGTCAAGACTTTCATACTATCACTATCGCTTTGTTTCATGAAATCCATGAATTCCTCCACAATGTCCTCGTCAATAAACTCCTCGAGGTAGTAATCAATATTTAACTTCGTGCCTTGATAGACGATTCTTTCCATTTCTTTTAGAAGGGCATCCATCGTTAGATGTTTTGCTCTAGCAATGTCCTCTAAGTCTAATTTCTTGTCCGTACTCTGGATGATAAAAACTTTGTGACTCGATTTGTTAGCCACCTGCTTTAGCACCATATCCTGCGTACGCTCAATTTGATTTGCATCCACGTACTTAGCGATAAACTCGGCAAATTCCTTTCCATACCGACGTGCTTTTCCTTCGCCCACCCCATAGATTTTTGAAATTTCCTCAGAGGTCACTGGATACTGAATGGTCATGTCTTCTAGGCTCGCATCCATAAAGACTGTATACGGAGGGATTTGATGCTTTTTCGCAACGGTCTTTCTAAGCTCCTTAAGCTGAGAAAAAAGGTTCTCATCCATACTGCCTGCAGCCAGTACATCGCTTTTGTCAGACTCCGTTCGAAGCTGCTCTAAATTATACTCCCGGTCTTGCGCAATCTTAAATTCAGGTTCAATTTCACCGGATAAAACACGAAGTGCCTTGCTTGAGAGTTTAAGAACTCCATAGGTTTCAATATCCTTGGTTAGATAATCCTGCACATTGGCCTGCCGAATGATCGATTTCCAGTAATTGTCAGAATGCGCCTTTCCAATTCCAAAAAAATTGGTTGTTTCTAATTTATAGGATTTGGTGACTGAGTTTTCTTTGCCCATAATCAGGCTAATTAAATCTCGCGACTTGAATTTTTCTCCCAATGTTTTTACAATCTCAAGTAATTTTTTCAAATCCGAGAAAGCATCCACCACAGGGGGAGGATTCACCGCGTTGTCATCCATTTTCGCCCCATCTCCGTGCACGGGATCAAACCGCTCGCCAAAATAATAAAGTAAGTACTGTCTACGGCTCATTGAGGTTTCCGCATAGCCGACCACTTCGTTTAAAAGCTGTAGTCCGATTTCTCGTTCTGAAACGGGTTTTTGCGCTAAAAATTTCTCTAGTTTTTCAATGTCTTTTGGATCGTAAAAAGCAAGACAGTAGCCCTCGCCTCCGTCTCGGCCTGCACGACCTGTTTCTTGGTAATAACTTTCAAGGGATTTTGGAAAATCATAATGAATAACGAAACGCACATCGGGCTTGTCAATACCCATTCCAAACGCAATGGTCGCCACTATCACATCACAATCTTCGGTTAGAAAACCGTCTTGGTTCGCGACTCTGGTTTTTTGATCCAGTCCGGCATGATAAGGTCTTGCGTTAATGCCATTGACTTGCAACAATTGCGCGAACTCCTCCACCTTTCTACGGCTAAGGCAGTAGACAATTCCTGATTTTCCTTTTCGAGCGTTTATAAATTTAACGATCTCTTTATCAATGTTGATTTTTGGGCGAACCTCGTAAAATAAATTGGCTCGGTTAAAACTCGATTTAAAGACTTTGGCATCGCTCATGCCAAGCGTTTTTTGAATATCATCTTGCACCTTCGGCGTAGCCGTTGCAGTAAGGGCGATAACGGGCACGTCTGCAATTTTATCAATAATTAATTTAAGGTTCCTATATTCCGGGCGAAAGTCATGCCCCCACTCGGAGATACAATGCGCCTCGTCAATCGCCACAAAAGAAATGGGCACCTCCTTTAAAAACTCCATATAATCCTCCTTAATAAGAGATTCAGGAGCCACATAAAGAAGTTTGGTCACGCCGCTTCTAATATCGCTAAACACTTGTGTGGTTTGTGTTTTGTTAAGGGAAGAATTAAGGACATGCGCTAACCCTTTTTGGGAAGAAAGTCCATTGACCGCATCGACCTGGTTCTTCATCAGTGCAATTAAGGGAGAAACGACAATTGCCGTCCCTGGAGAAATAAGTGCGGGAAGTTGATAACATAGTGACTTACCTCCGCCGGTAGGCATTAAAACGAAAACGTCTTGCCCATCCAAAAGCGTTTCAATAATCTCCTCTTGGTGTCCCTTAAAAGTAGAGAACCCAAAATATTTCTTCAATTCACGCGATAAATCCGTGTTTTTCGTCCCCATCTAATTTTGTTTGCTAAATTTGCACATTACCCAAAGTTACTAAATAATCCCTTAAAAGGCAATCTTATCTTGGGTAAATTATCTAAAACTACTTTAAGTTGAAAAATTCAGATCTAATCCTTTTGGCAAAACGCTCTATTGACATTGAAATCTCTGAACTTGAATTACTCAGTCAGCGAATCGATTCAAGTTTTGCAAAGGCCGCCCAACTCATCAACCAAGCGAGTGGAAAACTCATTATTGTCGGAATTGGAAAATCCGCCCATGTTGCAAATAAGATTGTAGCGACGCTAAACTCTACGGGAACCCCCTCGCAGTTTCTTCATGCAGCAGAGGCAATCCACGGAGATTTAGGACTCATCCAAAAGCAAGATGTGGTTTTGTGTATTTCAAATTCCGGAAATTCCCCGGAAATCGTCACCCTTCTTCCTTACTTAAAATCGTATTCTAGCAACTTAATTGCTATGACTGGGAATTTGGAGAGCAAACTGGCACAAAGCTCAGATGTGGTCCTTAATACGCATGTGGAAAAAGAGGCCTGCCCCATTAAACTAGCCCCTACCAGTTCCACTACCGTTCAAATGGCATTAGGAGACGCTCTTGCGGTCTGCCTTATGGAGCTAAATGGATTTAAGGAACAAGATTTTGCGAAATTTCATCCAGGCGGTAGCTTAGGCAAAAATTTAACCGCTACCGTGGAGCAGTTTTTATCTACTCAAAAACCACAAGTGGCCCCCAATGCAAACATACGAGAAGTCATCATTTCGATTAGTGCTTCCTCTCACGGGGTGACCGTCGTGATCGATCAAGAGAAAATCACAGGGGTTATTACCGACGGGGACTTAAGAAGAATGCTTTTGAATACCGAGGACATTTCCCAAATGCTTGCCCAAGACATTATGAGCGAAAACCCCAAGACCATCGACAAAAACGCGCTTGCAAAAGACGCAATGGCACTAATGAAAGACCGCAATATTGGTCAAATCATTGTGACCGATGAGAATACCTATTACGGAATTATTGATATCCATCGTCTTTTGGACGAAGGCATTCTGTAAACCTGCCCCTCAAACCCCTTTTGTTTCGCTAGGCGAATTGTAACTTATTGCGTATTTTCGCAACTTCAAAACCAAAATAAATCAAGCTTGTGGATCGCGAGAAAGACATGTCCTTAATTGGGCACATTGGAGAACTAAGAGGCCATTTAATTCGATGCATTATCGCCATTATCCTGTGTGGCTTTGTGGTAGGTTTTAACATCGAATGGATTATTGACCAGATTTTCTTTGGTCCAGTGAAAAATGACTTCCCTACGTTTCGTGCCATCAATTATCTTTCTCAAGAACTCGTAGGCACCAACGCAATTGAACTCCCAGCGGATTTCCCGGTAAGGGTGCAGAAGCTCTACCAACAGTTCAATGTCATGATGAGCGTGTCGGTTATTGGAGGGATTGTTCTTTCCTTCCCTTATCTTGTTTGGGAGCTTTGGAGATTTATTTCTCCCGCGCTTCATCCCAAAGAGCGAAAAAACTCTTCCCTGCTTATTAATTCAGTTTGGGTCCTTTTCCTTTTAGGAATTTTGTGTGGGTATTATCTGATCCTTCCGTTTGCAATTAATTTTGGTGCTGTTTTTAAAATATCGGAAATCATTGAACCTTTGTATGACCTATCGGATTACGCTGCCTTGTTCTTTCAGATTGTAGTCGGTATGGGAATTGTTTTTCTCTTTCCTATTATTGTTTATTTCTTGACTGCCATTGGTATTTTAACCCCTACCTTTCTTAAAACCTACCGTCGACATTCCCTCGTTGTGATTTTGGTCATTGCAGCCGTCATTACCCCTGCCGATGTGCTAAGCATGTCCATGGCTGCCCTACCTCTTTTAGTTCTTTACGAATTCAGCATTGGCATTTGCAAACGCACGTATAACAAAATGCAAAAACGAGCTCAAAAGGTCGTGTAGTTTTTAGAATCATAGCGGCATAAAACCACCTTACCCCTTAAAAAGGTCACCATTTTTTACTACTTTTGGGTCTTATAATTGAAGATATGAGAATCCTTACGTTTTTACTTTCTATTTCGTGCGCACTTTTGAGCGCACAAACATTTACCCGGCAAGATACCCTCAAAGGGTCCAATACGGAATACCGGGATTTTTGGGATGTCAAAAAATACGATATTGTTGTAAAGCCAACCTTTGAAACCCAAACCCTAGAAGGCCAAAACACCATCACTTTTGAAGTGACTGAAGATCGGAAAAATACGACCCTGCAAATTGATCTACAATCTCCAATGAACTATAAGATCCTTAAACACAACTTGGGGTTGATTTCCGAAAAAAGAGAAGGTGACTTTCTGTTTCTCACCCCAAAACTTCCCTTAAAAAAAGGACAACGATACGCCCTTACCATCGGGTACTCTGGCGCACCAAAAATCGCGAAGAAAGCACCTTGGGACGGAGGCTGGGTCTTCGCAAAAGACAAGAAAAACCGTCCTTTCATGAGCGTGGCTCAGGAAGGAGAAGGACCCTCTTTATGGTTGCCCCTTAAAGACCAATGGCTTGACGAACCTGATGAAGGCATGACCATGGAAATTGTAACTCCTAGCGACCTAGTGGGTGTTGGAAACGGACGCTTAGTTTCCAAAACTCAAAAGGGCGATTTTACAAGTTATATTTGGGAAGTAAAAAACCCAATCAATGGATACTCTATGGTACCAAGCATAGGCCATTACGTCCATTTTGGAGAATCTTATGAAGGAGAAAAAGGACCTCTGGATTTAGACTATTGGGTTTTGGATTATAACCTAGAAAAAGCCAAAAAGCAATTTGCGCAAGTAAAGCCGATGATGAAAGCCTTTGAATATTGGTTTGGTCCTTATCCTTTTTACGAGGACTCCTACAAACTAGTAGAAACTCCTTATTTAGGAATGGAACATCAAAGCAATGTCGCTTATGGCAACAACTATGAAAACGGATACCTAGGACGTGATCTTTCCCAAACCGGAGTAGGTCTCAAGTGGGATTTCATTATCATTCACGAGACCGGACACGAGTGGTTCGCCAACAACATTACAGCAAGCGAAAAAGCAGACATGTGGATTCAAGAAGCGTTTACTAGCTATTCGGAAACGCTTTTCACCGAAAACTATTTAGACCCAATTTCTGCCGACCGCTACCAAATCGGAACCCGAAGAGCCATTCAAAATGACAAACCCATCATTGGGCTTTATGGTGTGAATGTATCGGGAAGTGGCGATATGTATTACAAAGGAGCAAGTATGCTGCATACGATACGAGAAGCCGTAAACGACGATGCAAAATTCCGCCACATGCTTAGAGCTCTTAACAAAACCTTCTACCATCAGATGGTTAGCTCTGCACAAATTGAAAACGAGATGTCAAAACTATTAGATAGGGATCTCTCCTCAGTCTTTAATCAGTACTTACGCGGAGTGAAGGTCCCGAAATTAGAACTTTTACACAATCCAGACCAAGGAACTCTTGAGTTTCGATTTCAAAACACAGTTCCTAATTTCTCCTTGCCTATTCACTTAAATAAAAACCGGACGATTCACCCTACGGCTCTTTGGCAAAGTATCAAACTTTCAAAAGGTGAAACCTTTGAAGTGAGTCCAAACTATTACATCGAAGTAGACCTTAAAACTTCTTAAAAAGATAGGGTCTATTCCTTAAAAAAAGCATCGCACGAATCTTTCTCATGCGATGCTTTTTTTATTTCCCTTCTCTCTTTTTTTCCTTATTTAAGAGGAGAGAGTACATCGTACAAAGCCTGACTAATATTTCCACCTTGGTAGTTGTTCAAAATGACTGCAAAAACATAGGCTTTCCCATTTGAACTGCGGTGGTATCCCGCAAAAGACTTCGTGTTTTTCATCGTTCCACTTTTCATTTTCATCCCGTTGCCTTGCACCGGAAATCCATTGTAAAACGCATCGAACCACCCTTGTTTTTTACTCCACAAAAGCGCTTTTACTTCTGCCTCTGCAGACACATAATTCTGAGGGGACAACCCGCTTCCGTCTGCAAAATTGATCATCTTTGAATTAATTCCTTTGCCTTTCCAAAAATCCTTCATGTAGGCAATTCCGCCGTCGAATGAATCGGAATTTGTTTTTTCTTTGGCCATGGTTTTTACAAGAGCTTCCCCATAAAGGTTCACACTTTTTCTCATAAAATAGTAAACCACTTGCTCTAACGAAGGAGATCTATACTCTAGAAGTAGCGTTCCTTTGGGAACCCGCGCCTTTTCCCCCGATTCAATTCTCTCGAGAGACGAGGTTTTAACTTCTCCCTCCAGCTCAATTCCTGCTTTTTTAAGCCCTGCTTTTAACTCTAAACCTAATTGTAAAGGTGGGTTGGGAATAACCCCGGACACGGTCATGGATTTGTTGGGTAAGGTTCCATTCACATAAGCGACATTTGAAAAAGGAGCCGTAAACACAAGACTTTGATCCGAGCTCCCACCCGCTTTTAAATCGTTCACCCATTTTACTCCTTCTAAGTCCATATTGAATCCCCGGATTTCTTTTCCGGACGTTTTCATGTCAAATTGATTCTCTCGCCAATTAACACCAAATACACCGGCTCCATAATAGTTGCCTAAATCGTTCCAGGGCCAACCACCCGGTATGGTTTGAAAATCAAAATTGGAATCGTCGATCCACAGGTTTCCAGACACTTTTTTGATTCCCTTCTCTTTTAGCGCCGACACCACTGCCTTTTCAAAATCCTCGGGTTTATGGCCTGAATAACGCCAACTGCCAAGCGTGGGGTCTCCGTTGGAAAACACGTACAAGCTACCGTTTAAAACGTCGTTTGAAATTTGCCCCTCATAGGACAAAGTCGTTTTCCATTTAAAATCACTTCCAAGAGACTCTAGAGCAGCACCTGCAGTAAAAATCTTTTGAGTGGAGGCACTTGAAAGTCCCTTTCTACCCTGGTGTTCATAGAGTAAATTTCCATTTTCGTCTGCGACGTACAAGGATAGACTTGCCGAGTAAGCGGCAGAAGAATTTAAAAGAGATTGAACTTGCCTTTCTAAACGCTCAGCGGTTGACTGAGCAAAGGCGAAGGCACTGATAAAAACAAACAGTAGGGCACTATATTTCATATATAAAATTATAAATCTAAGCTTCCATCGAAGGGGGAAAACCCTATTTTCTCATTCGAAACGAAACAAAATCAGTTCCACAATTCGATTCTACGAAGATAAATTAGACTTTAAAAGTACAGAAATTAGTTAAATACTCCTGCACTATTTTGAACTATCCGCTAAATACAAAAGGAAAGAAAATGAGAATCTCGTTGCTTTGTATTCTACGAAACTAGCGTTATCTTTGCATTAGACTCCACTCCAAATGAACCTATTCGATTTAATTTTAGCTCCGGATCCAGGCGTAAGCCTTGAAGACATGCAATTGCAGAAAGATCAAAAAGAGGCCCTCGAGCAACTTTTGAAAGAACAAAAGTTTACCGAGCAACTGGCTCATTACGGACTTGAAATAAATAATAAAATTCTCTTCACAGGCCCTTCGGGTCTTGGAAAGACCATGGCTGCCAAAGCCATTGCCCATGCTCTTTCTCGTCCAATAATCATCCTAAATCTGAGCAATCTCGTGAGTCCACGCATCGGAGAAACAGCTCAAAATTTAAAACAAATCTTTGATAAAGCCTCACGAGACAAAGCGATTTTATTCCTGGATGAATTTGACCATATTGGAAAAGCTAGGTCTTTAGAGGATAAGGAAGTGGGCGAAATGCGACGGCTAGTAAACTCTCTGATTCAACTCATCGATTACTTTCCACAAAAAGCAATTCTAATTGCCGCTACCAATCATCCAGAGGTTGTCGACACGGCGATTTTAAGAAGGTTCCAAGTGCATATTTCCTTTCACATGCCCTCTAAGGAGCAATTGGACCGGTATTATGATCAGCTTCTCGAGAATTTTCCAAAAGAGCTCAGTCGAATCGATCGCCACTATGAAATCTCTTATGCAAAAGCAAAAGACCTGTGCCTAACGCAGGTAAAAAAGAATTTGATTTCAAAATTAGAATCTGAAGCTTAACGTCCAATCACAAATACGGTAGGAATCTTGTGAAGATCTGTCTTTTTCTTTCTCCACTCTGAGATTTTCAAAGTCTGAATGAATTCCTCGGTAGGATGCCCAATATTGGAGGCGACGCATAGCTTCTGCTGAGGAGAAAGTGTTTTGCATAGATCTTCTAGCATCGCATTGTTGCGGTAAGGAGTTTCCATAAAAATTTGACTGGTTCCTGTCTTAAGAACCGTTTGCTCAAGCTGCACAATCTTATGCCTACGTTCTGCTTTATCAATCGGCAAATACCCGCTAAAGGTAAACTGCTGACCGTTAAATCCACTTGCAATCAATGCCAAAATCATGGAAGAGGGACCATTGATAGGCACCACTTGAACCCCATTTTCATGGCACCAAGAAACCAGGATATTGCCGGGATCGGCAAGACAAGGAAGACCCGCTTCTGACAAAAGTCCGCAATCCGCTTCTTCTTTCAACCAACCAAGTCCTTCCCCTAACTCCTCCGTCTGGGTGTACTTGTTGAGAAGAATTAACTTAAGATCACTTTGTTTTTTTTCGGGACAAAAGAACTTAATTATACGACGAGCGGTTTTCTCATTCTCAACAAAATAGCAATCGATCTTTGCGATATACTCGGAGATCACCGGTGCAAAATGACTCTTCGGTGTAAGTTCGCTCAAGTAAGCAGGTAAAAGTATAAGCATATCGTTCTATTAATGGGTTCTTTTAAGTTCAGCGGCCAGCTCATCAAGTGCCTTGTCGAGCAAGTCATAAACTTCATCAAAACCTTCCTGCTCGCCAAAATAAGGGTCAGGTACCTCGCCCCTATTTTCAAGAAGCAATTGCACTTTACGCGTCTGTTCCTTAGTTTCAGCCAACTCAAGCGCATTCTCAAGGTTAGATCGGTCCATACAATAAATCCGATCGTACATATTCAAATGCTCCCTTTTAAAGCCTTGTGCTCGATGCATAGAAAGATCTAGACCTCTGTTTTTTGCCGTTTGAATCATACGACTGTCTGCCGAATTTCCCTGGTGCATAAAACTAGTTCCCGCACTAGCTACCTCAAAATTGCTGGGCAATTTGGATCGTAATAAGCCCTCCGCAAGAGGACTTCTGCAAATATTGCCAAGGCAAAGCATTAGAATTTTCATGGTCTTTTAAAATCAGAATTAGAAGCGAATTTAAAAAAAAAATGAAGAACGCTGGATCCTTCATTTTAATTTGTAGTCTCGTCGGAGAATCTATTTTTTAATCTTCTCAGAGAGCTCCTTTACATATTTTTTAATTTCTTTGTCTATTTTGGAGGTATCCTTGATGGTTTCACAAGCGTACATTACAGTAGAGTGATCCTTTCCACCCATTTCTTCCCCGATTTTAGAAAATGTATTTGAAGTAAGTTCCTTAGAGAAGTACATCGCCAATTGTCTTGGAAGTGCGATGTCCCTTTTTCTAGACTTAGAAAGCAGCTGCTCACGATTTATTCCAAAATACTCGCACACCACTTCTTGAATGTAAGGAATGTTAATTACTTTCTTCTGAGTAGAGGCAATCTTATTGATGGTATCTTTTAAAAGCTCTAGACTTAAATCGGATTTGTAAATCGTGGAATAGGCAATCACAGAATTGATTACTCCAATTAATTCTCTTACGTTTGATTTCACCTCGCCCGCAAGGTAATTCACCATATCATCCGTTAGGACAATTCCATCTCGACTTAATTTGTCAACGATAATCTTTCGTCTCGTCTCAAAATCAGGAGATTTAATTTCTGCAGAAAGTCCCCATTTAAAACGCGAAACAATTCGCTCTTGAATATCTTGGATATCCACAGGCGCTTTGTCTGAGGTTAAGATAATTTGCTTTCCGTTTTGGTGCAGATAATCGAAAATATGGAAGAAGCTATCCTGTGTCGCTGCTTTTCCAGAAAGAAACTGAATATCGTCAATGATCAGCACGTCCACCATTTGGTAGTAGTTCTGAAACTCCGTTTTGTTCTGGGCCTTTGCCGCAGATACAAATTGTTGAATGAATTTTTCAGAGGAGAGATACAAAACGACCTTATCTGAAAAATTCTGTTTCACTTCCAGTCCAACCGCATGGGCTACGTGAGTCTTCCCTACACCTACACCACCATGCAAAAACAAAGGGTTAAATGCAGTACCCCCAGGACGTTTCGCGATGGATTTCGCTACGGTGGATGCGAATTTATTGCTCTCACCCTCCACAAAGTTATCAAAGGACAGATGAGGAATCAGATTTGAATCAATGTTTATTTTTTGAATTCCTGGAGCCACTCGAGGATTAATCAAGTTCGAAGACTTAGGCATGGCCTGTTGAATCTTCGGGGCCGGAACGGAATTCCCTTTTACATTTTGTACGATGGGCTTTTCTTTACCAGAAGGCTTGTTCTCCATGACAGAATACCAAAGCTTCACACCTTTTCCAATATTCTTTCTTAAAGCGGCCGACAAAAGGGAGAGATAGGTATCCTCGATGTATTCTTTGTAAAAATCACTTGGAACCAAAAGAGTTAAATTGTGGTTCACTAACGAAAGTGGCTCCACTTTATCAAACAAAAGATCAAACGATCTTTCCAACTTCTTCAGATCATCATTATCCTCTGCTGCATTAAGATTGTCCCGCATGAATTGCAGACACTTTTCCCATATCAATGATAAATCTTGATCCATAAATTAAACAAAAAATCGAAGTGAAAGTATATATTTGACTACTCAAAAGTAGAAAACAAAGATGACAAAAAATATTGTCATAAAAAAACTTTATCAAACTTGATTATTAAGAAATATATTTGTATGTTTCTTTCTCATAGAAAATTATGATACACACAATCCATTCACATCGTGTTCGTTACGGCGAAACAGACCCTATGAAATACGTCTACTACGGCAACTACGCGCAGTACCTCGAAGCCGCCCGAGTAGAGCAGTTACGATCCATCGGAATTTCATACGATGAACTTGAAAACCAAGGAATTTGGCTGCCTGTTTCCGAGTATAAGATGAAGTATTTAAAGGCTGCTTTGTATGACCAAGTTTTGGACATTCATACCTATTTGAAAAAAAAACCAGGGGTAAGAATGCATTTTGAATATGAAATTTATAATGAGCAGAAGGAACTTATTTCACTCGCCGAGGTAACTTTGTATTTTTTTGACGCCAAAACAAAGAAAATAACCCGCTGCCCTGAATTCTTATCTGAATTAATTGAAAAAAATTGGAAAGAAGACTAACTTTGGACTTCGAACTTAAAATACTTTTACTTTATGAATATACTTCTTGCCTCCACCTCCACTCTTTATGAAGGAAGCTATTTGGATTACTTAACAGAAGAGATAAAACTTTTATTCCATGGAATAGACGAGATTTTATTTATTCCTTTTGCTCGTCCCTCTGGAATCTCTCACGAGGAGTATACGAAAAAGGCAAGACTCTTTTTTGAAGCTCTGGGTATTTCCATCAAAGGACTGCATGAGTTTGAAGACCAGAAAGCAGCCATTGAATCCGCAAAAGGGTATTTCACAGGGGGAGGCAACACCTTCCTTCTTGTTAAAACTCTGCATGAAAACAATTTAATGGAGGTTTTGAAAGAGAACATCCTAAAACAAAAGCCATATCTAGGCACAAGTGCCGGGAGTAACATTGGAGGTCTTAACATGAGAACTACCAATGACATGCCGATCGTGCAGCCCTCTAGTTTCGAGTGTCTTGGTCTGGTCCCTTTCAATCTAAACCCACATTACTTAGATCCGGACCCCACCCTCAAACATAACGGCGAAACGAGAGAAACCAGAATTCTTGAGTTTCTAACGCAGAATGATACAAAAGTGGTTGGACTTCGGGAAGGAAATTGGATTCGAAAGAGGGGCGAGAAAATCTCCATTGGAGGAAGCCAATCGACTCGAATATTTGAAGTGGGCAAAGCCCCAGTCGAAGTACCACCGGGTACCGTACTTTAAAGATCCTATAGAAGGGGCTCGATTTCTGCTTCTTTTAATAACTGCGTAATTTTCGCTTAACACATGCAAATCCAATTCCTCGATTTCTAGGTAGCTCTTGTGGTCTTGGACGGTACTGTACTGGAATGCACCTCTACATGGAAGCACGGGATTACCACGTTTTCAACGCAGAGTTACTAAAAGGAAAGCGTACTCGGGTTTCCTACAAGAAAATACAGCATTGCAAAACGGATGCATACAAGGTCGTCTGCATGCTCTACCACAAAAACGAAGGGTTAATTAAAATTAAGGGTCTTTATTAAAACCTGATTCTTACTCCGGCTTTTCATTTTCTACCTGTGTGATTTTAAATCTTCTCGAGTAAATCATCGCGGCCACTCCTATTAAGATAAAAGGTATGGACAAGACTTGCCCTGTATTTAATCCCGCAATACTAATAAACTCATCGCCTTGCGGTTCTTTAAGGTATTCAACAAGGAAACGAATGGACCATAGGACCGTGAAAAACACACCGAAAAGAAAGCCCTGTTGGTACTTCTTAGCCGTATATCGATACAGTACCCACATAAGAATAAAGAGCAAGAAATAACCTCCTGCTTCAATGAGCTGAGTCGGATAGCGTGGAACGGTAGCTCCATATTCACTGCTCATTTGAGGAAACAAAATTGCAAAAGGAGAACTTGGGTCTACGGGTTTTCCAATAATTTCAGAATTGAAAAAGTTTCCAATTCGAACAAAGGTTCCGCCTAAAGCCACCACGATTCCGATCCGGTCGTACACCCATAGCGGATTTTTCTTGATGATCTTCAATGAATAATACAGGGTCGTTAGGATTAACGCGATGGCAGCACCGTGGCTTGCGAGCCCAGCAAATCCAGTGAATTTTATTTCTGGCTTGGTTTGAATGGGTAAAAATACACTCCAAAAATCCTGCTTGAAGAGTTCAGGTTGATAAAAAATAACGTGACCAAGCCTTGCGCCTAAAATGGTTCCAATTAAAGTCCACGTAAATAAGGGCTCCAAATACTTTTGGTTTACATTGTCAATTTTGAACATGCGTCCCATGACCACATACCCAAGCCCAAAGGCTAACACAAACATCAGACTATAGTAGTGAAGTGAAATTGGCCCTAAATGAATGGCTGTGGAGGGATTCCATATCTTATATTCCGTTTCTAATTTCACCTTTTTTTCAGGTGTAATTACGTCTGCAACCGATCTTGGTTTGTATAGGTAGCTCCAATTCTCAGGCGAAACCAAAGATTCTGAAGAAATAGGTCGCCATTCTTTATCTAAAATTTGAAAACCGGAATTGCGGTACCCTTCAAAAACGCCAGACTGTGCGTAGGAATTGACCACAGAATTTAAAATGACTAGGGCAGAGGAATCTGTATTATTCTCGGGAAAATTAACAAACGCCTGAATATCTGTAGTGGAAAACACTTTGACAGGTAGGTCTTTTCCGTCCACTTTTAAATTCGCATCGGAGAGTCCGTTGGGATAAGACTGCGCTGTTAATTGCGGACTAAAAGCCACAACCATTAATATAAAAAAATGAAAAAATACAGATTTCATAGCAACTATTTTCAAATTATAGCTAAGTTTTTAGCCTTTATTTTTTTTAGGTGGTACAGGATCATATCCCTGCCCTCCCCAAGGATGACAACTTAAAATTCGCTTAGTCCCCAAATAGAGACCGTAAAACAACCCGTGCACTTTCAAGGCTTCTAGCATATACTGCGAACAGGTCGGATGGTACCGACAGTTGCTCCCCAACCAGGGGGATATAGCAAGTTGATAGAAGCGTATTAAACCCACAAGGGGCAAGATCGCAAGGTATTTTATTTTTGAATCCAAGTCCTTGCAAAAATAGCAGAATAATTTTAAATTAAAGATTGCAAAACTCTTTATTATTACCTTTGAACTAAAATTGACGAGATTTTGAACTCAAACACTCCTTTAGCCGAACAATTAAGACCCAAAACCTTAGAACAAGTTCTTGGGCAGACGCATCTCACAGGGCCTTCGGGGCCCATTCGACGAATGATCGAAAACGATACGCTGAGCTCCCTCCTTTTTTGGGGCCCTCCTGGAACTGGCAAAACAACGCTAGCAGAAATCATAGCGGAGCATTCAAACCGTAAATTTTTTAAACTTTCTGCTGTTTCGAGTGGAGTTAAGGAGGTTAGAGAAGTTATTGAAGAGGCAAAAAAACAAAATCTTTTTTCGGGAAAGTCTCCCCTACTCTTTATTGACGAAATTCACCGTTTTAACAAGTCCCAGCAAGATTCGCTTTTGCATGCGGTGGAAAAAGGATGGATTGTACTGATTGGAGCCACGACGGAAAACCCAAGTTTTGAGGTGGTTCCAGCCCTGCTCTCAAGATCGCAAGTTTACGTCCTTAAATCTCTCTCGCACGAAGATCTCGAGGAATTACTGGGAATTGCCTTGAAGGCTTATAACGAATCGAATGAATCGGATTTTTCTGTGGAAAATGCGCAGGCCTTTATTCAGTATTCCGGAGGAGATGCACGTAAATTAATCAATTCCATTGAACTTGTATTAAACCAATATCTAGGGACTTCCCACACGGAGATATCCAACGAAGATGTCCTAGGTACGTTACAACAGACCATGGCTCTTTATGACAAGAATGGGGAACAGCATTACGATATCATCTCCGCTTTTATTAAATCCATTCGAGGATCGGATCCCAATGCCGCTGTTTACTGGCTTGCCAGAATGTTAGAGGGAGGCGAGGATATTAAATTCATCGCGCGCCGTATGCTCATCTTGGCGGCTGAGGACATTGGTCTTGCCAATCCTCAGGCCCTCACTCTAGCCAATACATGCTTTCAAGCGATCAATGTGATTGGAAATCCGGAATCCAGAATCATTCTAAGTGAAACCGCAGTGTACCTAGCCGTTTCTCCGAAATCAAATTCAACCTACAAAGCCATTGGAGAGGCTTTAGCACTTGTGAAAAGAACGGGGAATCTTCCTGTGCCGCTGCATTTGCGAAATGCACCTACGAAACTAATGAAAGAAATGGATTATGGCAAGGAGTATCAATATGCCCATTCACATAGTGGAAACTTCGTGGAACTCGAGTTCTTACCGGAATCGCTTTCAGGCACAAAGCTCTATGAGCCGGGCTCCAATTCAACAGAAAAGAAAATTAAGGAGGAACTTTCAAAAAAATGGAAAGACAAGTATTAAATTATCCCTCAATTAAGTATTCCTTGTAATGTCCTAGAAAATTCACTTGGATGTTTAAACTTTCAAGTTCTTGCACCGCATTAAGAGCTTGGGCAGAATTCCACTCACCCACTATGTTTATAAAGAAAAAATAAGATCCGAGCTTCTTTTTAAGAGTACGACTTTCAATTTTAGAAAGATTCATTTTGCGCCAAGCAAATACGGACAAAGCTTGATGAAGTCCTCCTGCGTGATCCTCTGGCAGTGTAAGAATAAGAGAAGACTTCTGTTCGGCTGCCTCCAGTGGTAAATCTAAGGTGTGGTTTTGCTTACTGATCACAATGAATTTCGTATGATTCTGTTCAAAATCATGAATGTCACGACGAATAATTTGCAAACCGTACATTTCCGCAGCCGTCGTATTGGCAATCGCCGCAAAGTTTTTCTCAGGATGTTCACTAATGTATTTTGCGGCGCCTGAGGTCGAATGGTAGTCCATGCGAGGGACCGCTTTGAAATCTGTATCCAACGAATGGAAGCACTGAGCTAAGGCCTGAGGATGCGAGACAATCGCTTGAACCTCCTGACTTTGCGGATGAACCATTAAGTGATGTGAAATAGGCAGTACAGCCTCCGCTTCAATAAAGATCCCATCAAAGTCATAAAGATAGTCTAGTGTCATGGACACCGTTCCCTCGATGGAGTTTTCAAGCGGAACAACCGCCTTGTCGAGCTCTCCCTTTTGGACCGCTAGAAAACAATCTCGGATGCTGCTTTGCGGAGATAGGGTATTTTCCGGAAACAATTCTTGAGCTACTAGACTTGTAAATGAGGCGATCGGGCCTAAATAAGCGATGGTCATTCGAACGAAAATATAAAATTTAGTTTGTTAATCTAGTTTTTCCAGTAGCCACGGTTGCACGGGAAGTCGGAGAAGCGATGAGGATTTGCCTGATTCTCCAAGTGTAAGGGCTAGGTAGGGATTTTGTTTCGTTCCTTTTACCTCTATCTCCTTAATTGCAGATGGATAGATCTTCAAATGATTGTGAAATAGCTGCGTTCCATCAAGGTAGATGGGACCCTCAGCTCGCAAGTCGTACATTTGGTTTAACGTACTTAATTCCACGGGATGTTCCACTTCCCTAATTTTTTTAAGCGTGATAGAAATCAAAGAACGATCTAAATGGTTCGTTAATCCCTTCAGCTCAGAGGGTAAGGAGGAAGGGGTTTTATAGATCGCTACCGATTCAATATTCTCTACCTCCACTTCTTTTGCCCCACTATGCGCCAAGTTTCCATCCACTAGGAAGATGGGTTCTAACTTAGGGTCTACTGAAGAGTCTCCTTCTTGAGCGCTCGCAAGTGCGAAGAAAGCCAAAAAAGCGATACTGAGCAGTCCGTTTGTTATTCGATTCATTTTATTTTCTTTTTTGGGGTTCTGTTTATTCACTTTTAAAAATCTCGGAACGTGGGGAAATCCCACTCGAATTAAAAGCTTCAATCTGAAAATAGTAGCTGTCGGTACGGTCGGCGCCGGTAAAAAAATACTCATTCTTCCCGTACACCATTATACTACCGTAGAGCTTATCGGGATCTTTTCCAAAATAGATTACATAGCCATCCGCAAGCGGGTTTTGTTGCCATTTCATCCAAATGCTTCGTCGTTCTCCAAATTTTTTTGGGTCGGCACGAAGGGGCACAAAATTTTGCACCTTGCCAGGAGCCTCACCAGGCCCTTTACCAAAGACTCGCAGTCCGCTCAAAGCAAATTTCCCCGTGGGCATTTTTAAATTCTCAATTTTTATATAGCGAGCCTTGACGCTTTGGGCTAGTTCAACATAATCGTGGGGTACATCGGTTTTATTCTTGCTTTTATCTACGATTCGTTTCCAGGATTTCCCGTCGGTGGATCCAAAGATTTGGTATTGATGAAACTTCCCAAGGGTTTTCCCCATGAACTCAACATCTTGATCCGCATAATTAATTTGAATCGCATTCACGCTTGAAATCTCTCCTAAATCGGTCTCCAACCACTCCCCTTTGTTTCCTGTTTTTGCACTCCAATAGGTTTTGATGTCCTCGTCCACCGAATAATTCGCATGATACCCTCCAAGAGTAGAGGACACCCGCACCGGCTTATTGTAATTGAGAAGCATCCAGCCTGTAAAAAGTCCTTTGCTAAAATCTTTTCCTTTTGCATATTCGGGAAGGTAGGTAGGGTAATCCCCGTACGCAGTAATGCTATACATGACATCGTCTTTGTCAAAGCCTGCAGGCCAAATTCCTAGTCGCCTTTCAAAATTGTTTTTCGTCGAAATAAAAATAGTGGAAATGTGCCAATAGTTTTCGTTCTTGTCTTGAAACGTGGATCCATGACCCGCCCCTCTAGCAAAGCCTCCCGGTTTGTACGAAAAGGGATTGTGTTTCTGATATTCATATCCCTCTAACGGGTTTTTGGACACATAAACTCCGTCTGCATATCCGCTAAATTCAGTCGCGGGAGCGCCATACTGCATATAGTACTTCCCATTATGCTTTGTCACCCAGGCTCCTTCAATAAACGGTTTCAAAAAGACATTGTCGTTGTATTCTCCAAACCGTTCCCATCCGTGGTCCTCAGGGTTGAGTTTCACAATCGGTTTTACATACCCTTCACTCTGCAGAGTTTTCATGTTCACTTCGGTGCCCAGTAGAGGCCACTCGTTACTGGAACCCCAGTAAAGAAAAAGCTTGTTGGTATCCTCATCGTAGTGGAAGGCCGGATCCCATGCTCCTACTTTTAAGGTATCGACTGCAATCTCCCACTCGTCTTTGGTGGGATTCGTGGACTTCCAAATCGGGAAATCCGATTCCCATGTCGATCCGTATACGTATAGCGTATCTTTCATGACCCATGCGGCAGGCGCATTTAAATCATGAATATATTTATCGTCTCTTAAGAATTTTCGGGAGACAAATTCCCAATTCAGCATATTGTCACTATGCCAATACCCTTCTTGGTTGGTCGAAAAAAGAAAAAGTCGATCTTTAAAGTTGACAATCACAGGATCGGCTGTTGCCCGATGCTTCCCCTGTTTAGAAAAAACCTCAAAAGGCGTGTATCCATAGTCTATATTGATAGGATTCGCATAGGTCTTTTGCTGAGCATTACCAAGAATAGAAATCATTAGAAGGACTCCCCCTATAAAAAGATGGGTTTTGCTGGTAGTGAATTTCATAGTATCGAACGCATTGTTTACTCAAATGTATCAATTTTATAGGCAGCTATAAAATTTTTCACCCAAAAAGACGGGAATATCTAGAATTTGCGAGCGAGTCCCACGCAGCACACACCCGAAAACACAACTCGAATTTTTACCTCTATAGTGAAACGAACCCAATGAAAATCAGTAAGGATCCTTGAAGAATTTGTATATTTGCGCAACCAATAAATTTATAAGTAAAAATGAAATTTTTTATTGACACAGCGAATCTAGAGCAAATTAAAGAAGCGCAAGATCTTGGAATTTTAGACGGGGTGACTACCAATCCTTCTCTAATGGCAAAAGAAGGCATTAGTGGCAAGCAGGCCATTAACGAGCATTACAAAACCATTTGTGAAATCGTGGACGGGGATATCTCCGCTGAAGTTCTTTCCACCACCTATGAAGAAATGATTAAGGAAGGTGAAGAACTTGCAAAAATCCATCCCAATATCGTGGTGAAAATTCCAATGATTAAAGACGGAGTAAAAGCTCTAAAATACTTTTCTGACCGAGGAATCAAAACGAATTGCACTTTAATTTTCTCTGCAGGACAAGCACTTTTAGCTGCGAAGGCGGGAGCAAACTACGTCTCCCCTTTTCTTGGTAGACTAGACGACATTTCCATGGACGGGTTAAACCTAATTGATGAAATTCGTACGATCTATGACAATTTCGGATTCAAAACGGAAATCTTAGCCGCTTCCATCCGTCACTCCATGCACATCATCGATTGTGCAAAATTAGGTGCCGACGTAATTACCTCACCTTTAGGCCCGATTTTAAGTCTCTTAAATCACCCTTTAACGGACAAAGGACTTGCGCAATTCATTGAAGATTCAAAGAAAATGGCATAATTAGAAAGCCGTAGAATAGTAAAAGAAGCTGTCCAGAATCAATTTTTGTGACAGCTTTTTTTTACCGTTCTGCTCCCTTGCTAAATTTCTAGAAAAATGAGTACTTTTACGCCTGCGTTTTAGAACTGGAATTAACCCTTCCCTCGAAAATGGAAAAGGTCTATTCTCTAAAAACCCCTTCAAAAAATGAAGTTCAAATAGACTGCACAATGAAACTTGTCAAATCACCACTAGAAGACTGCTTTATTATCGAACCCACCCTCTTCGAAGACGAACGAGGCTATTTCTATGAAAAATACAACCAGTCTCGCTTTGAGCAGCTCACAGGAATGAAGGGCCATTTTGTGCAAGACAACGTTTCTAAATCCACCTATGGGGTCGTGAGAGGAATCCATTGGCAAAAAGAAAAACATGCCCAAGCCAAGCTCGTTTCCTGTTTAGAAGGAGTCGTTTGGGACGTGGCAGTAGACCTACGAAAAGACTCTGCCACATTCGGCAAATGGTATGGAGTGGAACTCTCCGAAAAAAACAAACTTCAATTTTACATTCCTAGAGGATTTGGGCATGGATTTTCCGTGTTAAGTGACTCGGCCGTTTTCGCCTATAAGTGCGATAATTATTACAATAAAGAATCGGAAGGCGGCTTACTTTGGAACGACCCAACTCTTGAAATTGACTGGAGAGTTCCTACAGAAAAGGTGATCATTTCCCAAAAAGATGAGCAACTCCCACTCTTTTCAAGTACTGAATTTTAAGTGTATTATTTTCCTTTCACAAGTACCCTCGCGGTCAAAGATCGTAGCTAAGACTTAAGACTCACTAAGTCTCGTGAGTTTTGCTAAATATTGGTAATGCTCATCTTCAAACAAGAATTCAGTGTTCCATCCTAAGGAAAGTGCTCTTTTTTTAAGCGCTGAAAAATCAATGTAAAGCCAGTGGAACCAAGGGGTGATTTCCTTGCCGTATTGGTAGGCACATTCTACCTGTCCATAATAAAAGGAGGGCTTACGAGTATAAGCATACATATAGTCGATATCGGAAGAGTCAAAAACAATTTGCCCACCGGGTCTTAGAAGGGATTCTGCCTTTTGCAAAAACTTATCAAATCCTTCGAGCGATCCACAAAGTCCGATCCCGTTCATAAGAAGAAGTAGCGTATCGTATTTTTGTGCAGAATACTCAAATACATCTTCACAGATAACCGTCTTTACGCCTCGCTGAGTCATCACGTCACATGAAGAAGGAGATATTTCTAAAGCATGCACCGTGCAACCTCTCGTTTGCAATTCCAGGGCGTGGGATCCAGCTCCCGCTCCAATTTCAAGGACTTCTCCCTTCACCTGCTCTAACGCTTTTAGTTCCAGTTCAGGCATCGCCCTTACCCCTCTGAAATACATGGAAATGGGCATTTCCACACGAGGTCCAAAACGATCGTGAACATAAAGTCGAGTCTTCTTATTGCCTTGAAAATAATCTAAAATGGCACGTCCAGGTAAATCTATCATGAGTAAAGGATCAAAAGCAAAGAAGAGGATCATAAAAATGATCCTCTTCTCGTAGTAGCGGGAACACGACTCGAACGTGCGACCTCCGGGTTATGAGCCCGACGAGCTACCTACTGCTCTATCCCGCGATGTATCTTAATGCCTAAAAGGCCTTTGTAGCGGGGACACGACTCGAACGTGCGACCTCCGGGTTATGAGCCCGACGAGCTACCTACTGCTCTACCCCGCGATATTGGATTGCAAATATACGAAATTAACCCAATACTGCAAAGACAAAATTAACATTCAAAGAGTGCGCAGATTTTAATACCTTTGTTGTATGGCAAAAATACTTAAGATTTACCCCGACAATCCACAAGAAAACTTACTTACAGAAGTAGTTAACACTTTGAAAAAGGGAGGGTTAATTATATATCCCTCGGATACGATCTATGCTCTAGGGTGTGACATCAACAATTTAAAAGCCATGGAGAAATTGGCACAGATTAAGAAAATTAAGTTAGAAAAATCTCAATTTTCGATTATCTGCAACGACTTAAGCCACCTTTCGCATTTCACAAGACCTATTGACACCTCGGTTTTCAGAATCTTAAAGAACAATGTACCCGGCCCCTTCACCTTCATTTTAGAAGCAAACAAAAGTTTACCACTTGCGTACAAAGGAAAAAAAACGATTGGGATTAGGGTACCGGATCATATAGTACCTCAAATGCTAGTAGAGAAACTAGGCCACCCCATTGCTTCGACCTCTATTCGAGACGAAGATGAAATTTTAGAATATTCCACAGACCCCGAATTAATAGCAGAAAAATACGACCATCTGGTGGATCTCGTTATCGATTCTGGATACGGAGACAACATTGCCTCCACCATCGTGGATCTCACCTCTGGTGAACCGGAAATTATAAGAGAAGGCAAGGGTCAACTCGCTTAATTTCAAGTAAATTTAATTAATTGTCAGAAATTCTCGATCTATTATGAAGCTAATAACCTCCCCTGCTAAACTTATGAACCTTGAGCAGGTGGGCGGGTTTTCAAGAACCTCCACACCCAAATTTATTCAAGAGGCTACCCTTATTCAATCCCATTTAAAAGAGAAATCTCCGAAATTTTTATCGGAATTAATGGAAATCTCTTCCAATTTGGCCCATGATAATTGGGAGCGCAATCAAAGATGGAATTCTTCACCGAATTCCAAACAAAGTGCCCCCGCTCTCTTTGCCTTTGCAGGCGAAGTGTATAGAGGTCTCGATGCACAGTCGCTAGACGATGAGTCCTTACAGTACTTAAACAAGAACTATCGCATTCTTTCGGGTTTATATGGACTTTTAAAACCGTCCGACCGCATCATGCTCTACCGTCTTGAAATGGGAAGACCTTTTCAATTTGATAATTACGAGAATCTTTATCAGTTTTGGCGCGAAAAACTGACTCAGGAACTAAATAAGCAGCTCCATTCACGAGATGTGATTCTAAACCTGGCGAGCAAAGAATACTTTAAAGCCTTAAACCTTAAAGAACTTAAAGCTCCTGTAATCGATTTTGAATTCTATGAACTTAAATCGGGCAAACCTAAAACGATTGTCGTGTATACAAAACACGCGCGCGGTTTGATGGTCCGCTACTGTGCTCAGAACCAAGTTAAGAAGCTAAACGAAGTGCAAGCTTTTAACCTGGAAGGCTATCGCTTTGATACGGAACTTTCCACGTCCTCCAAATTTGTATTTACGCGTTAGCCCTTGGTATTATGACAGTAGGCGACCTTAAACAGGAATTTCACTTTGAACTTCAAAGGCTTTATGACAAGTCGCAAATTGAGGAGCTATTTAAAATCATGGCCTATGAGGTTCTTGAATTGAATTCAATAGCGCTTCGAAGTTCTTTATTGATGGAAATCCAGGTTTCCGATACCGAATCCTTCCGAGAGATTCTAAAAGAACTCAAAACGGGTAGACCCTACCAACAAATCCTTGGAAAAACCGATTTTTATCGACTTGAATTTAAAGTGAACGACCAAGTTCTCATTCCGCGACCTGAAACCGAGGAACTTATCGAACTTGCCCTTTTTGAATTAAAAAGTACCTCCCTTGGAAAAACGGAATTCTCACTACTTGACATTGGCACAGGATCAGGGGTAATTCCCATCGTACTTAGTAAAAATTTTCCTTTAGCCAAGGTGCATGCACTGGACATCTCCAAAGGTGCACTAGAGGTCGCAAAAGAAAATTCGCAGAGGCACAAAACAGAAATCAACTTCCTACTTAAAGACATTCTCTCAGAAGATTTAGAGCAAAGTTTTGATGTGATTTTTTCCAATCCACCCTACATAGGAATCGAGGAGCAAAATGAAATTGACCACAGTGTAAAAGATTTTGAACCGACCATCGCGCTGTTTTCTCCTACCAGTGATCCACTTATATTCTATAAACGGATCGCTAGTCTTGTTAATCGGTATTTAAATGCCGGTGGTTATCTCTTTCTTGAGATCAACCAAAAGCTAGGTAACCAAACCTTAGAACTTTACCAATCCCTCCTTTCGGAAGTAAAATTAATCCAAGATCTTTCTGGAAACGACCGGTTCATTATCGGTAAAAAATAAGGGTTCTTTCTCTGTTACATCTTCTTTTTTCGTACAAAAATTTCGAAGCACAGATACAGCAGTGGAATGGCCATGATTAGCAAATAGCGCCAATTGGTTAGTGCCAATTGGGGCATCAGCATGACGGAATAGATGAGTCCTAAAAAGGCACCCCCAAGGTGGGCAGCGTGTCCAATGTTATCGTTTGCCTTCGGATTTAGCATCATATAAACGGAGTAGGAAAAATACAGAAGACCAAAGATATACCCTGGAATAGGAATCGGTATAAAAAAGAAATAAATACCAATTTGCGGATAAACCGCAATGGCGGCAAACAAGATTCCAGAGACTCCCCCACTCGCGCCAATTGCGGAGTACCATCCTTGATGTTGGTAAAGGTAGAGTGAAAACAAATTCCCTAGAAGGATTGAGCCAAAATAAACCACGATAAGCCCCATCTCTCCGAATGCTTGGGCCACGATTGGACCAAAAAAGTAGAGCGTAAGCATATTGAAAAAGAAATGCATCCAGTCTGCATGTAAAAAACCTGCAGAAAGAAGCCGAATGTATTCTTTTCTCTGTACTATGGCAGAAACATTGAATTTGTATTTTTCAAAGATTTGTCCATTTGTAAACCCCATGTAACTCACTAGGGCGGTGATTGCAATAATCCCAATTAACACTACGCTCATAAATTATTTCATTTAGGCCCTTCGGCCATTTTGTAAAGGTCCCGAAAAAGCAGGGTCTTAGTCTTCAAAAAGAGATCCAATCGTTCCTTCTTCTAGCGATTGGTCCTCAGAGCCAGAATGCAGATCACTCTCAGGCTCCTCTACGATCATTTCAGGCTCTTCAGGCTCTGGAGGAAATTCAAGATCAATGCTTTTTATTCTGTTTTTAGTTAATTGATTACCAATGGCCTTTATTCCTTTTATGGAAATAAACGCATCGACTTCTATCGTTTCAACTTCTCTTTCCTTGCCCTTTTCTTGCGCAAACTTAAGGGTTGCCGTGGCTCCAGAACCGGTGAATACATGTTCAATAAAAGACTTAGGATGTTCCGATGGCATAAATTGCTGAACACCGGCCACATTATCAAAGAGGAATCGCTTGATATAATAGATCTGCTTTTCGCCGTCAAAGTAGATACAGCTGATGGCTTGCGAAGGATTCCATTTTTCTAGCACTAGATATTCGTCATCAAATCGATTCATCAAATCAAAAGAAACCAGCCTTGCTTCGCCTTGGGCATTAATGGTTAAAATCTTGTCTTCTCCTTTGAAATTCCCAAGAAACTCTCCTCGATGATCGACATTAAGTCGTCTCACGGTTGGATCAAACCAAATCTTCCTTGGGGCAAGAGTAGAGACTCCCTCCTCTTTCATTTCCACTTTTTTCACCATGTATTTCGTAACCAAATTCCCTTTTGCATTACGTCCCTTAATGGCCAGTTCGGAAAAATCAATATCGATTTTGTTCTTGCGTATTCTTGCATTTGGCTTTAACACCACGCTTACAGTTTCCGCCTCTCCATTTGGATTCGCTGAAAAATAAAGCAGCTCTGAGCCTTTTTCATCGGAGGCCAGTGGGTAATCCGTATTTCGAGTGACCGCAGTGACTGCAAAACGCTTCATGAAATAAGGTCCTAACTTCCCTTGTCGGTAAATCGTATTGTACACCGTTCTTTGGTCATTCTTCTTCCAAATTCCGACATGTAAAATATCGCGTCCTACAAACGTTTTCGCCTCTACTTTCATCACCTTCATCGTCCCGTCTTTGCGAAAGACAATAATATCATCAATGTCAGAACAGTCAAATAAGTACTCGTCTTTTCGAAGGGAAGTTCCAATGAAGCCCTCCTCTCGGTTTACGTAAAACTTCTCATTGGCCACGGCTACTTTGGTTGCATCGATGGTATCAAATACGCGGATTTCCGTTTGACGTACACGGTCCTTTCCGTATTTTTTCTGAATCCCTAGGTAGTAATCAATCGCATAAGGAATCAGATTCTCCAAGTTAAATTTGCACTTCTCGATCCGCTCCTCAAGAGAAGCAATGGTTTCTTTAAATTTATCTAAGTCAAATCGGGAAATGCGTTTAATTCGAATCTCTGTTAGCTTTAAAATATCCTCTTGGCTCACGGCTCTTAGTAGATGCTTCGTGTGAGGTTTAAGTCCCATATCAATGGTCTGAAGAACTTCTTCCCAAGAATTCACCTCTTCAATATCGTGGTAAATTCGATTCTCAATAAAAATCCGTTCAAGAGAAGCAAAATGCCAACTTTCTTGAAGTTCATGCAGTTCAATTTCAAGTTCTCTTTTCAACAAAGAAACCGTATGGTCCGTGTTTCGGCGAAGAATTTCAGAAACGTTTAGGAACATCGGTTTGTCCCCTACAATCACGCAGGCATTCGGCGAGATCGAAACTTGGCAATCCGTAAATGCATAAAGCGCGTCAATGGTCTTATCTGGAGACACATCGCTATGGAGATGAATTAGGATTTCTACTTTATCTGATGTGTTATCCTCAATCTTCTTAATCTTGATTTTCCCACGCTCTGTGGCCTTGACAATACTGTCTATTAAATCACTCGTGTTCTTCGAATAAGGAAGCTCAGTAATGGAAAGAATGTTTTTTTCTTTGTGGACGATCCGAGCTCTTGCTCTCACCTTGCCCCCTCTCTCTCCATCATTATATTCAGAAACATCGAGCATTCCCCCCGTGATGAAGTCAGGAAACACTTGAAACGATTTTCCTTTCAAATAGGAAATGGAAGCTTGGATTAATTCGTTAAAATTATGAGGTAATATTTTAGTGGATAGTCCTACACCTATCCCTTCTACTCCTTGTACTAAAAGCAGTGGAAACTTTACGGGAAGGTCGATCGGTTCGTTATTTCTACCGTCATAGGATTTTGCCCAATGCGTGGTTTTCGGATTAAAAACCACTTCAAGAGCAAAAGGCGTAAGTCTAGCTTCAATATACCTAGCCGCTGCAGCGGAGTCTCCTGTGAAGATGTTCCCCCAGTTCCCTTGGGTATCAATAAGCAAATCTTTTTGCCCAATTTGAACCATGGCATCGGTGATGGAAGCATCCCCGTGAGGGTGGTACTTCATGGTATTGCCGACAATGTTGGCTACCTTGTTGTAACGACCATCCTCTAATTCTCGCATGGAGTGCATAATACGTCTTTGAACGGGTTTAAACCCATCAAAAACGGAGGGTATGGCCCGGTCCAAAATCACATAGGATGCGTAATCCAAAAACCAATCTTTGTAAAGACCGGAAACTTTCTTTAGGCTTTCTCCTTCGTTTAACTGTTCTTCTGTCATTCGTTTTTATGCTTCGTTAAAGCAACTTATGTCTGATTATTTTGTTCTTTTTTCACTTCACTTACAGTGCTCTATACGACGACCTCATCTTCCAATTGCTCTTTCTTTTCAATGTCAGGATCCTCCACTACCAGGTTCGCAAGAATAAAATTTTGACGATCAGGTGTGTTTTTCCCCATGTAAAATTCAAGCAATTGCTCAATGGTTTGGTCTTTGCCTAGCACCACAGGCTCAAGTCGGATATCCTTCCCAATAAAGTGTTTAAACTCATCAGGGGAAATCTCTCCTAGACCTTTAAATCGAGTGATCTCTGGATTTTTACCCAGCTCGTTAAGCGCTTTTATTCTTTCCTGGTCGGAGTAACAATAGCGAGTTTCCTTTCGATTTCTTACCCTAAACAAAGGAGTCTGTAAGATATACAAATGTCCATTTCGGATAAGATCGGGAAAGAATTGAAGAAAAAAGGTAATCATTAGCAATCGAATATGCATTCCGTCCACATCAGCATCGGTTGAAATGATCACTTGATTGTAGCGTAAATCTTCTAGGGAGTCTTCAATGTTAAGAGCGGCTTGGAGTAAATTGAACTCTTCATTCTCATACACGACACGCTTGGTAAGTCCGTAGGAGTTCAAAGGCTTTCCACGAAGGGAAAATACAGCCTGAGTTTCCACATCCCTAGATTTCGTAATGGACCCGGAAGCGGAATCCCCTTCCGTGATGAAAATCTGGCTTTCTGCCTTGCGAACCGCCTTTTGATCGTTGTAATGCTGACGACAGTCTCTTAATTTCTTATTGTGCAAAGAAACTTTCTTCGCTCTTTCTCTTGCTAATTTTTGAATCCCTGAGAGTTCCTTTCTCTCTCTTTCTGACACCAAAATTTTCCTTTGGACCGCTTCCGCAGTCTCCTGGTTTTGGTGCAAATAATTGTCAAGTGCCTTTTTTAGAAAATTATTCAAAAAGCTTCGAACCGATTCCTTCCCTGGTTCCATGTCATTGGAACCTAACTTGGTTTTGGTTTGAGATTCGAATACAGGCTCAATGACTTTAATGGAAACCGCAGCGATAATCGATTTTCGAATATCAGCCGCTTCGTAATTTTTATTCAAAAACTCACGAATCGTTTTTACATAGGCTTCTTTAAATGCATTTAAGTGGGTTCCCCCTTGGGTTGTATTTTGTCCGTTGACAAAAGAAAAATAAGTTTCTGATTGCGATTTATCGCTATGCGTAATCGCGATCTCAACATCTTCCTCTTTCAGGTGAATGATGGGGTATAAAATCTCCCCTTCGATTTCTTCTTGTAGTAAATCCTTTAATCCATTTTCAGAATAAAAAGTCTCCCCATTAAATATAATTTTTAGTCCTGGATTTAAATAAACATAGTTCCGAAGCATGCGCTCGATGTACTCCTTCCGGAATTTGAAATTTGGAAATATCTCATGGTCAGGTACAAATGAAATTTCAGTTCCAGCACGTTCGGCACTAGGCTCAATAGGCAAATCATGCGTAATGGTTCCTTTCGAAAAAGTAGCTTCTTTTACCTGAGCATCCCGAATCGACCGTACGCGGAAAAAATCAGACAAGGCATTCACCGCCTTGGTTCCTACACCATTTAGACCTACCGATTTTTTGAAAGCTTTGGAGTCGTATTTCCCTCCTGTATTCATTTTGGAAACTGCATCCACTACTTTTCCAAGTGGAATTCCACGACCGTAATCTCGAATTAAAGCTTTTCCTTCGTCAATCTTGATTTCAATTCTTTTACCCGATTTCATGACAAACTCATCAATCGAGTTGTCAATAATTTCTTTGAGAAGAATGTAGATACCATCGTCCGCAGAAGAACCGTCTCCTAATTTCCCAATGTACATACCGGGTCTCTGGCGAATATGCTCCTGCCATTCCAGTGTACGGATGTTGTCTTCGGTATATTGAACTTGGTTGTTTTCTATCATAGTTATTGAATCTATTCACCAGCAGCCGAAAAAGGCAAAAACCTTCTACTAGCCACTAACTTCCAAAAATAATGAATTGAAAACGAAATTTAAAATATTGTGGAAAAGTTTTGTGAAATTGCTCTAATCTATAGCAAAAAAGATGCAATTTCGCTCCTTTTCACCCCCTGCTCTTCGAGCGGACATGAAAAGCTCACGACATGACTCGATGAACCTGGACTCAAGACACTTCGAACGTGGAGCCAATTGTTTGTGGCAAAAATTGCTCACGCTGCTAAATCCCTCTTTTGATCTGCTAAACGACACACAATTCGCTAGATTTGCTCCAAAGAGGAATCTTCTTCTTGCTCCCCGCAGACCAAAACGGAATCCGAAGTGAGAAAAGATGGCTCGTCTTTTTGGATTCTATAGATCTTATACAAGATAAATGGAATGGATAGAAGCCAAGGTCCGAAAACAAGCCCCATGGCACCAAAAAGCTGAAGCCCTAGCAAAACACCAAAGACGGTAATTAGAGGATGTATGTCCGCCATTTTCTTCAAAAGTGTAAAACGAAGAACGTTATCAATTCCCCCTACAAAAATGAAACAATACAGAGCCAATAGGAGTCCCTGTTGAAGGTCTCCGGTCGCAATTTGGTATACACTAACCGGAACCCAAATAAGCATCGTTCCCACCACAGGTATCACAGAGGCAATCGCCGTCAAAAGTCCCCAAAACACCGGCTGCGGCACATCAAACAGGCTGAAACCTAGGACTGCAATCACCCCCTGACTAAATGCGAGAATTGGAACACCATACGCATTAGAGCGAATAAGGGCTAAATTCTCTTTCACAAAATAGTCTTTGCCTACAGGCGAAAACGGAAGTGCTTCTTTTAAACCCCGTTCCATCGAGCGATTGCTCGAAAGCATAAAGTAGAGAATAAATAGAGCAACAAATATATTGGCGAAAAACTGTCCCACCCAATTAAGAGTCGAAGGAATATACCCAAGCACTTTGTTAACGATTGCAAGAATTTGATCTTGACTAATTGAAAAATCGAAGCGTTGGATAAACTCATTCGATTCAATATAGGCAAGTACCGGATCAAAGCTTTGGATCATTTTCTGCGGATGCTGAACAATCTCGTTTATTTTGGGAATCAATAACTCAAGCATTAGCCAAACGGGAACACCAAAACACACCACGATAAGCAAAAGCATCACCCAAATTGCAAATTCTTTAGGCCAATGGTATTTTTCAATCCATTTGAGAAAAATACCTCGACACACTACGTACAGCGCAATGGATCCTAAAAGTCCCGTTACAAAATACTTTAATTCAAAAAGGATAAAGCACAGTAGCAATGCCGAGCCAATCACTAATGCTTTTTGAATGGTTCTCTCTTTAAAAATAAGATTCATCGACCTGAAAATTTTATCAAATTTACTCCAAATAAAAATGAATTCGATTCTTCATTCGAATTCATTTCACTTTAATCAAAAGATTATCTCTAGCGCATGACCCATTTTTCAAAGGCATCCATAAAGGAATGCAAAAACTTCTTCGTACCCTCGACCATCGTACCATCTTTTTCAAATAATTCGCTGGCCTTGCCTATATAGGCTTCCGGTTGCTGCATCATATAAACGTCTAAAAATACCATCGATTGCCTAAGAACATGGTTTGCCCCAAAGGCACCTAGCGCACTAAGGGTAACACTTACCACAGCTCCAGGCTTACCAGCCCATGCATTTTTTCCATAAGGTCGTGAAGCTACATCAAGTGCATTCTTCAGGGCGCTTGGGACAGATCGATTGTACTCAGGCGTAAAGAATAGATAGCCTTCTGCGTCTTTAATTTTTTTCCTAAAATCGACCCAAGCTTTGGGTGGTTCACTTTTGTCTAAATCCTCATTGTAGTGAACAAGATCCCCAATTTCAATGAGTTCCAATTCTAGATTCTCAGAAGCAAGCTCCATGGCCTGCATCGCAACTTTGCGATTAAAACTATCTTTTCTCAAACTCCCGACCAAGACTGCAATTTTTTTTGCCATAAAATATTTATTTAGTGAGTAAATCTTCTACGAAATCAATCTTGTGACTAAGCGCAGAAATTGCATTAAAGATAGTTTCATTTTTTAAAATAAAAGATAAAACTAAAAATATAGAAAGAAAATTGAGTTTGGATATAAAAAAAAGGCCACCCACTTGTTCGTAGATAGCCTTGTCTATTCTTTCTTGTGATGCTCGTTAATTACACATTAAATCTAAAATGCATAATATCTCCGTCTTTCACAATGTATTCTTTTCCTTCTACGCCCATCTTTCCAGCTTCTTTCACTTTGGCTTCCGAACCGTAATTTAGAAAATCTTCATATTTAATTACCTCGGCACGGATAAAACCCTTTTCAAAGTCTGTATGGATAACACCCGCGGCTTGTGGCGCGGTCCATCCCTTTCCAATGGTCCAAGCTCTTACTTCTTTCACACCTGCCGTAAAATAAGTCTGCAGTTGAAGTAGTTCATAAGCTTTACGAATCAGACGGTTAACTCCAGGTTCGGTTAATCCTAACTCCTCTAAAAACATTTGTCTTTCTTCAAAGGTATCTAGTTCATTAATATCCGCCTCTATCTGCGCTGCTAAAACAACAACCTCCGCATTTTCCTGCTCAGCCATCGCTTCGATTTTTGCAATCCATTCGTTCCCATTCTTAATGGAATTCTCATCGACATTACAAACATAAAGCACGGGCTTTTTCGTAAGCAATTGTACTTCGTCAATAATAGGCTGCGTTAAATCATTTGTCACAAACTCTCTTGCATTGCGTCCACTTTCCAAAAACTCTTGAAGTTCTTTTAGAGTTTCATAAACAAGAATATCTTCCTTCTTTCCTGACTTAATGAATTTCTTCGCTTTATCGACTGATTTTGAGATTGTCTCAATGTCTTTTAGTTGAAGTTCAATGTCTATAATATCTTTGTCTCTTAGTGGATCTACAGAACCTTCCACGTGAATAATATTTCCATTGTCAAAGCATCGAAGAACATGCAAGATGGCTTCACACTCTCTAATATTGGCTAGAAACTGATTTCCCAGACCTTCTCCTTTGCTCGCTCCTTTTACAAGTCCTGCAATGTCCACAATTTCTACAACTGCAGGCAAGACTCGTTCTGGATTCACAAGCTTTTCAAGCTCTACAAGTCGAGTATCCGGTACGGAAACGGTTCCTAAATTAGGTTCGATTGTACAGAAAGGATAATTAGCACTTTGTGCCTTGGCATTGCTCAAACAGTTAAAAAGGGTTGACTTGCCCACATTGGGAAGTCCTACGATACCACATTTCATATTCTTAGTGTGTAATAGCGAGCTTGGCTCCTAACCAAAGCTCAGGTTTATAAAATACTAAAGTGCGCAAAGATACGATTTTTAAGCACAAAAAAAGCTTCAGTTTCCTGAAGCTTTCTTATAAGTTACTAGTGAATTACCAGTCTCTTCTTCTGTCTCCTCCACCTCTGTTGTAGCCACCGCCACCACCGAAGCCTCTTGGCTTTTGCTCTTTTGGTCTAGCTTCTGAGATGTTAAGTACTTTTTCTTTGAATTCTCTCTGGTTAAGTTCCTCGATAGCCTTCAACGCTTCTTCGTTTTCTGGCATTTCAACGAATCCAAATCCACGGCTTCTTCCCGTTTCTCTGTCCATGATAATCTTTGCAGAGTCCACTGTTCCGTAGTTTTCGAAAAGTGATTGTAACTCAGACTCAACTGTGTTGTAGTTAAGATTTGAAATAAAAATGTTCATAATAAAAAAAATAAATAGTGTTGATTAATTAAGTGGAAACCAACAAACGGACGTATGAACATTGATTGAATTTCTCATTAAATAATTTGCTGCAAGATACAATTAAAATTCAATTGATGAAATTTTATTTTAATTTATTAATTACCTGCTACTCAGTACATTTGAAGAACATAAGGGGAGAGATTACCCAATCGATCGACCGATTTAAGAGCAACAGCGTGTAATTTTTCGCCAGAACGATTCAAATCAAGCACTTTTACTTTTGTATCCATTTCTAGAATTTCATACTCCCAATCTTTACCATATTGAGTATAAAGAACCCATTGGGAAACGGATTCCCCCGGATTTGTATTCCAACTCAGCTTTACGCTTACACCTCCATTGAGAGTACTTTCAATTAAGGGCCTCGAAAGTTTATCCGAAGGGATCCATGGCGAGACAGGAACCAACGCAGGTTGTCGATAGGCACTTTGAATCACAGAATACATTTCTCCATTCTTTAATAGGCCATCCACACTGTAATGAATTTCTCCCGCATCCTTCCCCATGATTTGACGTATGGTACTCATCTGCCCTCGAATCTCAGTCGGTTTGTCGTCCACTCCTTTGATTCCAATGGTATTGAGTCCTGGCCACAAATGCCTGTTTTGGGTATTCTCAGCCTCCCACCAACTAAGTAGCGCACTAAAGCGCTGGGGACCTTCTTCTTTCCAATACAGTTGAGGGGAGAAATAATCAACCCACCCTTGGTTTAACCATAGTTTTGCATCCGCATAAAGTTCGTCGTATTGACTTGTTCCACTAATGCCCGCAGGATATCCTGGTTTCCAAATTCCAAAAGGGCTGATGCCAAATTTAACCCAAGCTTTTTCTTCCTTTATCTCGTGATAAATCCTTTTAATAAATTTATTTACATTCGCACGTCTCCAATCCGGTTTGCTTAAAGACCCTCCCGACTCAAGATAGGAAGCGTATAGTTTTTGATCTGGAAAATCTCTTCCACCATTGTATTCTCTATACGGATAGAAATAATCGTCTATATGAACCGCATCTAGGTCGTACCTTTCCACTAAATCCCGAATCACTTTGGCCGTATGGTCTTGTACGGTGGGATCTGAAGGATCCATCCAGTACATGCCATTGCGAAGTCGATACGTGACTTTATTCATGGTGCTAGCAATGCTCTTAGAATTTAATTTCCCACCCGTTGTATGATGAGCTCGGTAAGGGTTAAGCCAAACATGCAGCTCCATTCCTCGTTTGTGTGACTCTTCTATCCAAAACTCTAAAGGATCGTAATAAGGACTTGGGGCCTTCCCAATCTCTCCGGTAAGAAAATAGGACCAAGGTTCAAGATCACTCTGATAAAATGCATCGGCTGAAGGTCGAGCTTGAAAAACCACCGCATTGAAATTCGCTTCCTTTAAACGATCTAGAATTTCAAGAGCTTCTGTCTTTTGCTGCGCTACCGATAGATTGTTTTTGGACGGCCAATTAATATTTGCCACCGTGGCAATCCAGGCCGCTCTAAACTCTCGCTTCACTTCCGGCAGCACCACTTGCGGAACTTTCTTTGGTTTAGGCTCTTGCGGCTTTATTTCTTTTTTTACAATTTCTTTTTTTACAGGAGGTTGTTTGGGGTCTTTTTGAGTCGCACAGCCTATTAGGAAAAAAGCGCTTACAACTACAAAAAACCACAATTTAGGGGAGAAATTCTTCATGAGGCAAAAATAATAGAAAAACGGACTTCTGTGTGTATTTTAACACACTTTAAACATTTGGGGTCAAAAGGTCTGGGGATCGTGCTCATTCTTACCCATAGACAAAAAAAGAATCGTCCCGAAATTTCATTCGGGACGATTTCTATTTATGATATAGAGTAGCTTTCTTATTTCGCCATTCTATCGTTTCTTTTTCTTTCTTCTTCAGAAAGTACTTTCTTTCTCATACGAATGAAATTCGGTGTCACTTCAATCGCTTCGTCAGATTGGATATACTCCATACATTCCTCTAAGGAGAGTAGAATTTTTGGGGCAATATTTCCGTCTTTGTCTTTTCCTGAAGCACGCATGTTGTTCAACTGCTTCCCTTCTACAATATTCACTACAAGATCACCGGGTTTGTTTTGTTCCCCCACGATCATTCCCATGTACACTTCTTCACCTGGATCCACAAAGAAACGTCCACGGTCTTGAAGTTTTTCAATTGAATACGCAGTACAAGGTCCTTGATTTTTGGAAACAAGCACTCCGTTTCCTCTCCCTGCAATCGCTCCTTTGAATGGTTTATATTCTGCAAAACGGTGAGCCATGATCGCTTCCCCTGCAGTAGCGGTAAGCATTTGTGATCTTAATCCGATTAATCCTCTAGAAGGGATTTCGAATTCTAAGTGTTGCATCTCACCTTTCGTCTCCATAATATGAAGATCTCCTTTACGTTGAGTGGCAAGGTCAATCACACGGCTTGCATATTCTTCTGGAACGTCAACCACCATACTTTCATAAGGCTCGCATTTCACTCCGTCAATTTCTTTTAGAATTACTTGAGGCTGACCAATGGTCATCTCATATCCTTCACGTCTCATCGTTTCGATAAGCACGGAAAGGTGTAAAATACCTCTACCAAAGACAAGGAATGTATTCGCATCGTCAGTCTGTTGAACTTTTAAGGCAAGGTTTTTCTCAAGCTCTTTTTCCAATCTTTCTTTAAGGTGGTTGGATGTTACATACTTCCCGTCTTTCCCGAAGAAAGGGGAATTGTTGATAGAGAACGTCATGTTTAGAGTCGGCTCATCGATCGTCAACCTAGCCAATGGCTCTGGGTTTTCAAGATCTACGAACGTATCTCCAATTTGGAAAGCATCAAAACCAACAATTGCGCAGATATCTCCTGCATATACTTCGGATACTTTCTTCTTTCCTAGACCTTCAAAAACATAAAGTTCCTTTACCTTTCCTTTGATTATTTTGCCGCCTTCTTGCGCAAGACCAATCCACATGCCTTCTTTGATGACTCCTCTTGCAATCTTACCAATGGCGATACGCCCTAAGAAAGAAGAAAAGTCAAGTGAAGTTACTTGCATTTGCACACTACCTTCCTCTGTTTTTGGCTCCGGTACATACTGAAGGATTCCATCAAGTAGGGGAAGAATTGTATCTCCTGGCGTAAGACTGGTGTTAAACCATCCTTGTTTTGAAGAACCGTAAAAGGTTGGAAAATCTAACTGCTCCTCCGTCGCTCCTAAATTGAAGAACAAATCGAATACATTGTCGTGAACTTCTTCAGGACGACAATTGTCTTTATCCACTTTATTAATAACCACAATCGGTTTTAGTCCAAGTTCTAATGCCTTTTGAAGTACAAAACGAGTTTGGGGCATGGGCCCTTCAAATGCGTCTACCAAAAGAACCACACCGTCTGCCATTTTAAGTACTCTTTCTACCTCTCCACCAAAATCGGCGTGACCAGGGGTATCAATTACATTGATCTTTGTGTCTTTGTAAGTAACAGAAATGTTTTTAGAAAGAATCGTGATTCCACGCTCCCTTTCCAAATCATTGTTATCCATGATTAGCTCACCAGACTCTTGGTTTTCCCTAAATACACTGGTCGCATGGATGATCTTATCAACCAGAGTAGTTTTACCGTGGTCAACGTGTGCGATAATCGCAATATTTCTAATGTTTTGCATATTCATTTTTTGACGCCACAAAAGTAAGGAATCTTAATCAATTTGATAAAAAAAACTTAAAAAAATAATTTTTCCTTAATATTAAAATCTTAACCTTAAGGTTTCAGAACAAAAATCTTCGAAAACATAACTATTTTTCAGCCTTTCCGAATATCGAGGCAATAGTTTCCAAACTGCTATGGGTAGGCATTGTATGCAAAAAGACCAGAATTAAAATCTAGTCCTTGCATTTTTTTATTGAACTTCTGACTTTTTTTTCAGAAACTTCATATTAATATACTCCCAAACCATCGGAAGTAGTGAGAGTCCAATAATCCCAAAGATCACCACCTCAAAGTTTTGTTGTACAAAAGGAATGTTCCCGAAAAAGTACCCCATCAGCGTTAGTCCGACCACCCAAACAAAGCCACCGATTATATTATACCGAATAAATGTAGAATAATGCATAGATCCAATACCGGCCACAAAGGGAGCAAAGGTTCTTACAATGGGAACAAACCGCGCAATAATAATCGTTTTAGGTCCGTTCTTCTCATAAAACTCTTGCGTTTGTTCAATGTATTTAGGATTTACCACGGGTTTTCCTTTTACTTTCCAATTAAGCATCTTAAGACCCAATTTTTCACCTAGTAAATAATTGCAGGTATCGCCAAGAATGGCGGCGACGAGTAAAATAAAAAGTACGAGCCATAAGTTCAAACTTGCAGTTTCCCCTGTAGCGCCGATTACACCTGCACAAAAAGTACCGGCTGCAAACAACAAAGAATCCCCTGGCAAAAAGGGCATCACAACAAGGCCCGTCTCCACAAAAATGATAAGGAATAAAATAAGATAAATCCAGACCCCATACTCAATAATCATAGTGAAGAGATGCTGGTCTAAATTTAGAAAGAAGTCTAAAACCGTTTGTATAAATTCCATAGCCTTGTTATTACAAGTGCAAAAATACTGATTCGTTTGCCTATCTTGCTATAATATTATAATCTTTAATGAAATTTAACTTTTAATTGAAGGTTGAGAGGATGGAATTTGATGTCTTTTCACTTCAATAGCCGAAGCTCAAGCAAACCGTTATCCTATATTTAATAGTGAACGGTCGACATCCCTCGATGTAAGTAATACCTTACAAGAGTTCAAATTGCCGTATGATGGCCTAAAGTTTCAAGATTACAATATCCTTTCCAGTGTCTGAGTTATACCCTCCTGGTACTTTGTCGGAGTAAAGGCAAAGGCCGTACAGAATTTGTCGCTGTCGAAGTAGTAATCCTGATCATTTTGATACTGCATTTCCTTCAGCTCACGTATGGATCTGTCAAACAACCCGCCCAGAGATAGCACAAAAGGAGTTAGAACTCGGTAAGAGGTTCTGCGTTTTTTGATACCGTATGCCAATGCCATAAGTTGATGTCCGGTGAACCGTTCTGAGGAAGTTGGCAGGTGCCAGATCTGCCCGTAAGCACTCTCCGTATTGCCTAGCATGGCAGTGGCCCTAGCAGCGTCAGGTATGTAAGTAAACGAATGGACTTTATGCGAATCGGACTGCCAACTTGCCTTTTTGCCTTTTGCCACCGCATTTAGAACCAATATATTTAATAGGCCATTCTTGGATTCTGGCCCGTAGAAATCGGCGCTTCTGGCGATTAGTGCACTAAGGTTTCTATTCGCCACCGCTTCCATGATATGCCGAGCCACTTCCATCCGTACAGTTCCCTTCTTAGAGGGTGGTACCACAAGGCTATTTTCGGTCATATTTGGAACTGCATTTTTATCGTACATGTATACGTTGTCGAAAAACACCAATTTAGTCCCCATTTTCACACAAGCATTGACTACATTTTGGATGATTAGGGGCCAATCTCTTCTCCATACTCGGCTATCGTACTTCAGCCCTACAACCAAATAGGCGACTTTCGCGCCAGCCAGTACTTCCTCCACAGCATCCGCATCTCTTAGATCTGCAGAAACTACCTCATCGTCAAGGTTTACCTGCTCTGGATTCCGGGAGACTAATCTAACCTTTTCTGTATACTTTTTTAATTCTTTCGCAAGTAGTTTACCTATACTTCCTCCTGCGCCTAATACAACCTGTACCATAACTCTTCTCTATTTTTGTTTACCTTACAAAAATAGAGAGAAGCAATCTCAAAAATGATGATTTGGGTTAAGACTTTGGAGATGTCAAGATCCGCTTTCTGATCCTGCTCAGGCTTTCTGGCGCGACACCTAAGTATTCAGCTACATAACGTTGGGGTACCCGTTGCAAGAGTTGTGGTCGTTCTTGGAGCAATTCACCCAGCTGTTCTTCGGGTGATAGGGATATCAAGGATTGAATGCGTCTTATATTAACCATGGCTGTTTTTTCGACAAGAGAATTAAAAAACACAGTGACAGATGGAGAATTTGATAAATATCGGGTCAAGTCTTGACAGCTTACCACAAGGCATTCGGTCGGTTCTAGCGCAATAATGTTAGTTGTTGAAAGAGTCTTATTGGCAAAACTCTCAAGATCCGTCACAAATTCACCCTCAAAAGTAAAATTGCACGTCTTTACGGTACCTTTCTCGTTAGTGAAAAACTGCCGTAAACCTCCTTTCTGGACAAGAAATACCTCATGGGAGACTTTACCCGCACTTAGTAATAAGGTATTCTTTTTATACTTTTCCACTCTGAAAATCGAATAGAATCTCTCTGCCTCTTCCCTAGGAATAGTAGCGTAAGAACTGAGAGTCCGAATAAATTGATCCATATACAAATGTACAATAAAAATGGGGGGAACTTGTGCCATACCCTTTGACCTTCCTAGCCACTGAATTTAACACGACTGTTTTTGGAGATTTCGGGGTTAGACATAAGAAAACCCCCTTATATAGGGGGTTTAAGTAGGCCCATGAGGAATCGAACCTCAACCTAAAGAACCGGAATCTTTAATTCTATCCATTAAACTATGGGCCCCGAAAAACCAACCGCTATTAGAATGTGATTTTCACACCTCCTACCACTTGGGCGCCCAGTACTTTATATCCTTTAAAGGTTTCGTACTTACTGCTAAGAAGATTATTTCCGAGCGCAAAAATACTGAAATTTTTATGAATTTTGTATTCTGCCGATAGATTTAAATCTCCATAGCCTTTCACCTTATCGTTAGTATTTTCAGTGGAACTTAGAACCGTAGAACCTGGAACGTCCGGATTAAGCACAGGGGAGATATTAAACGAGTTTGTGGTTCTTTGAGAAGCAAAAATTCCTTTAAAACCTAGGTGCAGTTTTTTATCCAGCATGGTGTACTGTGCTCCTATGGAGGCTTTCACCAAAGGCTTATTGTAGACCTCACTGTAATTGTCTAAATCATAACTTTCATAGTTCACCTCAGCATCAAGTGCTAAGTTCGCAAGTGGAAAATAGGAAACACTTGCGTTTACTGTACTAAGTGTACCGCTATCATACAAAGCCGAGAACGTATTGGCATAGTTGTATGCGCTACGATTAAGCGTGTCGTTTGAGTCAAAAATAGAATTTGCTCCAAAGAACATTAGATCATTTACTTTCCCAAATCCCCCATTTAAATCGTATTTAAATTGTTGATCAAGATCTCCTTTCAAACCAAAATAAAAATGGTATTTCGTTTCGGTCGGTCTAACCAATTGGTCCGAGACAAGGAATGGATTTTCGCTTAGCATCTCACTATAAGAGTTAAGCTCTAATCCTCCGTCAACACCTGCATAAAATTTAAATTCTGGACTTGCAGCGAGTAGAAGTTCAGCTTTGGGAAACCAATAGGTCTGGTTCGAAGTTTCTCTTGCTACAGCCATTTGATTGTTATATTTAGAGCTGAGGAAAGAAAAACCAGAACCTACTCTCAAATACGATTCTCCTTTTCTAAAAGTTACCTCTGGACTTAATTCAAAATTCAAGAATTGGCTACGATTTTGGTTGAGAAGAGAAAACTCAGAATTCAAAGACTCTAGTCCCACTCCTAGGTCTGCATTCATCACGAGATCGCTAATGGGCAAACTAACTCCATGCTTGGAGAGATTGGCGGCGAGGGAAACTTGCGATTCTTTCGCATCAAAATGATCGGAAAGAAAAGAAGATTTCACTCTTACATCGTTTAAAATTTCATTCGAATAAAAGTCATAGTACCCATTCACTTTAAATTCCGTCACTTTTTGTTGAAGGTCTACCGAACTGGCCGGTTCCATTGCATAAATTCCGTACAAATTGTAATCATCAAGCGCAAAATTGGCATTGATGTTTAATTTTCCTTTTTCTCCGTAGGAGTTCAAATACGCTCCTACGCTTGCCGCACTTTGTTTAGAACTCCAAGCATAGTCCTTTTTAAGCCCACCTGTGGATAAAAAGTGTAGATCCGCACCTAGTTCCAAATTGTCTTCAATTTTCGTGGAGAGGGCTCCATCGGCTAAAAATTTAGAATAATTGCCATATCCTACCCGGAAATAATTGGCCTGTTTATCCGCCTGAAAGTCTGGAGCAATGTCGGATCCCGCAATGGTCGAGGTTTGAAAATCCGAAGAAGCGGGCACGTTCGTGATATCGTACTTTACCGGAACTGCTGATTTTTCTTCAGGGGGATAATTTTTAATGGTTTCAACCGATGTTTTCTTTTTCTCGATCTTCTTCACCTCTGGCTCACGTTTTTTCTCTAGGACCAAACGCTCTTCTTGAATTTGAGCAAAGACTGATACAGAGCTAACAAAAAGCCCGAGTACTATTAGTTTATGAGTGTATTTATTCATTTTAAAAGTAAATCCGTTATGCGATTGTAATTTCCTAATTCAAGGCAATCAAATTCTCTATTTAATTTGTTTTTTGGTCTCTTTCGCCTCAGCCACAACGTCTGGGAAATCCTTATAGTTGGCAATAATTTGATCCAGTGTGTAACTTGCTTGGTAGTTATCCTTTAAACCGATGTAATTTTTAGCCATAACCACGAGGGCTTTT
Source organism: Chryseobacterium sp. A321 (assembly GCF_054489265.1). Taxonomy (NCBI): domain Bacteria; kingdom Pseudomonadati; phylum Bacteroidota; class Flavobacteriia; order Flavobacteriales; family Weeksellaceae; genus Chryseobacterium; species Chryseobacterium sp. A321. The sequence continues at coordinate 2,137,731 of NZ_JBTMWZ010000001.1, forward strand.
GCCCCCCAATACTCTTCGGATGCATAATTATTGGCTAGCTTAAAGATCGTTTCATTGGAGGACTTGTAGCTTTTCTCCTTGTTCTGATAGTATGCTTTTGCATAAAGAGCCTCAGCGGCCACACTCGCATTTGACGAGCGCTCTAAAGAGGCATAAGCCGATTTGGCCTGTCCGTCTTTTCCACTCTGAAGTTGCGCTCTAGCACTAATTACTTTTGCACTTTCTAGTACGGAGGCCGAGTTTTTCGTGTTTTGAAGCACAAGGGCTGCGTAGGTTTGCGCTTTTGAAAGGTCGTTTTGTTTTGCATACAAATTCATAAGTTGCACATTCGCAAAATCCTTCAAATTCACATTAGACGATTTCGCTAGAGCCTCTAAGTAAATCTTCGCCTCCTGCGTATTGCCTTGTGCTAAATAAATTTGAGCAATTCTAGTTTGAGCCTCCCCTTGGTAATCGTTTTGAACCTCAGCTACCTCTTGCAGAACCACAAGGGATTTGGCCTCCTGGCCAGAGCGATAGAAACTATCGCCTAATTCAAATTGCGCTTGGTAACGTGGCGCACCGGAAGGGTTTTTGGTTAAATAACTTTCATAAAGTGGAATGGCTTTCTTATAGTCTTTCTGGCTATAGAATCCGCGCGCAGAGCCAAGGGTTGCATCGTCAAGATCAGAGGCATTTAAATTGACTCCAATCATACGAGCAAAATTCTGGTATCCTTCCACATCTCCTTTTTCAATAAAGAGAGGTCTAGACACCAAAACAATTTTATCTGCGTACGAGGTATCTTTGTATCGCTCTGCTAGGGATTTTAATCGATTGAGGGCCTCTGCATCTTTTCCTTGATCCATCTCGTTTTGCGCAAGATAGATAGAAGCATTCGCTACCAAATCAGGATCTGCACTTTGTTTAATCACCCGATTGAAAAATTCATTTGATTTTCCAAACTCCTCATTTGAAGCATGGGCCACTGCAATTTCGTAAAGTGCATCGTCCGCGTAATCAGAATCAGGATAGGTAGACGTAAGAGAACTTAGGGCCGCAATTTTCCCGACCGAGTCTCCTTTAAATCCAAGTGCCATTCCCTTTTGAAACAGGGTATAATCATTTGCATTGGTCGTCTTATCGTACAGCGCAATCGCTTCGTTTAATTGATTGTTTGCATAGTAGGTGTCTGCTAGTCTTAGTTCCGCATCGTTTTTAAAGGCCTCGCTTGGATCCTTTAAGTAATTTTTAAAATGCTCTTGCGCTTTTTCAAAGTTCCCAGATTTAAAATAAGCATATCCAAGGTCATACTCTAATTGCGATTTTTCGGGAAAACTCTCGGAAGCTAAACTTTCAAAACGAACAATCGCCGAGGGATAATTTCCTTTTTGGTAATAGGTTTGTGCGAGCCAGTACAATGCTCGATTTCTAAATTCAGGATTTAGATGAAATTCTAAGCTTCGTAGAAAATAAGCCTCCGCCTGGTCTAAATTCCCCTTGTTAAATTCTTCGGTTCCTAACATATAGGAAACTTCCTGGTCTACTTTATCAATTTCAGGTGTCGAGTTCGGAAGTTTGTCGATTGCGGATAGGGTTTCTTTAAAACTTCCGGAATAGAGGTAGGACTTGACAAGTAATTTCTCCATTTCAACGGTACTTGCATCCTGAGGATACAAATCAATATAGTTCTGAATTACTTTGGGTGGCGCCTCAAAAGGGTTTCCCAAATCGTAACTTAATTTTGCGTATTGCTCATGGGAGAGCTTTTGTACCTTGGGATCGTAAGTCATTTGGTAGGCAGAACGAAAAGCAGAAAGTGCTTCTTTCTTCGCTTCGGTTTGCAAATACGCGTTTCCTAATTGATAGTAGGCATTTTGAGCCAACGCAGAATTAGAGTTAATCAGGCGATTGTAATAGCTTACGGCCTCCTGGTAACGTCCGGCCTCAGCGCTTACAAAACCCATCTCGTACAAATCACTCTCCGAGGGATTGCCTTGAGAATCAAGGTAGATCTTTAAATGAGGAAAAGCCTCAGCATACTCCCCCTTCATGAAATAACTTTCTCCAATTATTTTATGCACTTCCATTTTATAAGATTCCGATATACTAGAATCTAAAAGAGAGCGTCCCTCCTCAATGGCCTGGTCGTATTGTTTGTTATTGAAATAAAGCTGAACATAATAAGGTCTTACGAGGGATCCTAACTGTGGATCTTCTTTAATGGAATCAAAATAATGGAATGCATTTTCATTTTGATTTTCCGAATAATACAGATGCCCTAGCATGTAGGCAACTTGACCTCTGGTCTCCCCTGGCGATTGAGCATAGACTTCTTCTAATGCTTCTAAGGCCCCAGCGGTGTCACCCGTCATAAACTTGGCGTACCCTAGTTTTAGTATATACTCTGCGTTTTCCTCCTTGGAGAGTTGATACTGATTCACCTTTTGCAGGGTTTCCAGTGCAGTGGCAAAGTCCTTTTGTGCCAGATAATAATCGGCTAGAGGCAAATTGGCCTGCGCAAAATAAGCTGAATTTGGGTACTCTTTCATAAAAGCTTCTAGCCCCTTCTCTGCGTAGCTCTTCTCTAACATAACACCAATCACGTTGTCAAAGAATTGAGAAGCCTCTTTTTGACTTCGGCTTAGCTGCTGGTTATAAAAATACTGCCTTGCATATTCAAACTGAGAGGCATTGTAGATTTTAGTCTGATACAGATTTTCAGCCAAATCATAGCGGTACTGTTCTTTTGGTGTATAGTATTGCGACTGTTGTGCATAGGCAATGCCTGAAAAAACAACTGCCGCAGAAAGAATAATTTTATTGGTACCCATTGTATTTTGAAAGAAAGTTAATAACATTTAATCAACGAAATTATCGAAAACTTATTGTATATACAACTTTTTAACTTATTGTTAAGATGTGGATAACTGAATCACTTTCAATACATATGCGAGCTTTTAATTGCGGCTTACCAAATCAGCAATAAAGATTGATTTATAAAAAGAAAATAAAGGAAACGCCTATTTTACATTTCGAAAAAAACAATTTTACTTACATTTGCTTTTTAAACTAAACTATGAGTCAACTTTTCAGAAGAAAAAAATACAACCCAGAAGACAAGAGTACCAACCTAAATCGAGTCCTGGGCATGTGGGACATTGTCTTTTTTGGTTTAGCTGCCATTATTGGTGCAGGAAGTTTTAGCAGTTTAGGGGAAGCCATCTTTCGCGGAGGACCTGGTGTCATCACTCTTTATGTCATCTGTGGAATTGCTTGTGCATTCACAGCCCTCTCCTATGCGGAGTTCGCGAGCCGGATTCCTACCGCAGGAAGTGCCTACACCTACGCTTATGCTAGTTTCGGAGAACTGATTGCTTGGATCATTGGTTGGGCCCTAATCATGGAATATTCTTTTGGAAATATCTACGTTGCCTTTTCTTGGAGTGATTACTTTACGAGTTTTTTAGAAAGCATTGGTATCTACTTTCCTGACTACCTTGCCACCTCTTATCCTGAGGCCATGAAAGCGGTGGAGAGAGGCTCTGAACATGCAGGTTTACTGAACGCATGGAATTCAGCACCCGAATTTTTTGGTTTCAAATTTATTGTGGACATTCCAGCTATCGTGATTAATATATTGATTACAGCCCTTGTCTACATTGGAATTAAAGAAAGTAAGAATTTCAACAATTTACTAGTGATCTTAAAACTAGCGGTGATTGTACTTATTATTGCAGTAGGTGTTACCTTTATCAATACGGACAATTGGACCCCTATAGATTCGCAAGGAGTTTCCAATTTTATGCCGAATGGGTTCACGGGCGTAATGGCCGCCGTGTCAGGAGTCTTCTTCGCATACATTGGATTTGATGCCCTTAGTGTACTATCGGAAGAAACCAAGAACCCGCAAAAAAACTTACCTAGGGGGATGATTATTTCGCTCGTGGCAAGTACCTTGGTTTATATCGCCCTGACATTAATTCTCACCGGAATGGTGGATTACCGCAAGTTCGAAGGAGTAGGCGATCCGCTCTCCTTTATCTTTGCACCTCAAAATGCGAACATACCTTGGATGGAATTCACAGTCGCCATTACCGCCATTATTGCCATAACTGCCGTATTATTAGTATTCCAAATGGGACAACCTAGAATATGGTATGCCATGAGTAGAGACGGGCTTTTGCCAAAGAGTTTTGCTACCATTCACCCGAAATACAAAACCCCTTCTTTTGCTACGATTGCAACCGGAATTGCGGTTGGGGTACCCATTCTTTTCACCGATAAATCCTTCATTTTAGATTTTACTAGTATTGGAACCATTTTCGCTTTCATTTTAGTCAACGGAGGGATTTTACTGATGCCGAGAAAGGAAAAAATCAAAGGCAGATTTCATTTGCCATTTGTCAGTTCTAAGTACATCTTTACTCCTTTATTTGTAGTATGTGTACTTGGCTTTTATTACTGGCAACCTCAATTTTTCCATAATTTACTCAACTGGAGCGATCCAATCGATGGAGAATTCAATATGTCTCTATGCATATTCCTTGTGGTAACTTCCGTACTTGCCGTTCTCTCTATTGTAAAAGAACTCAATCTAATCCCCTTGCTAGGGCTTACTTCTTGTCTTTATCTACTTACGGGGATGACCCATGACAATTGGTTCTGGTTTGCGATTTGGTTCGCTATCGGGCTTATTATCTATTTCTGTTTCGGAATGAAAAACAGCAAGCTTGAGAAAGAAATGAATGGCGATTTGAAATAGCATTCAAACACCAAAAAAAAGACCACAAAGGAAAGAACATTGCACTTTGTGGTCTTTTTCTTTAGGATTGTATGGGATCCATCCTACCTATGACACGTAAGAGTAGGCGTCCTAAAGACGTCTCACTTTCTTCAAACCCTACGATACCCCTGCTCTTTCTGTTTCTATCTAAAGATTGGCACTCTGGAACCTACGATGTCCTTATCCGCTAAATGTTTTCCCATTTTAGCAACAAGAATCCAAATTCTTCTCCTCTATCAAAAAGCCGTCTCGATGTTCAATCGAGACGGCCTGTTGCAAATTTGCTTACGGGTGAAATTCCGAATTACTTTTTCGCTTCTGGGTAAGGAGCTTTGTCTAGATCCGAAAACTGCTGCGTCGCAGCCATTGAAACGACTAAATCGTTTAGCATGTTGCTTGCCGCCGTTGGGGAATTCGGTAGTAAAACCAAATTGCTTCGGTTGTTAGAACCTACTGAGTTTAGCGTGTCATAATGCTGGGTTACCACAATCAGTGCCGAAGCTTCTGCGGCATTAATATTCACATTGTTCAACATCTCCACGGATTCTTTTAAACCTTTGGCGATTTCACGTCTTTGGTCTGCAATCCCTTGCCCTTGAAGTTTCTTGCTTTCCGCTTCTGCTTTTGCAACGGCTACAATACGAATTCTCTGTGCTTCGGATTCGTATTCAGCGGCTGTTTTTTCTCTTTCTGCTGCATTGATACGGTTCATCGCATGTTTAACCTGTTCGTCAGGGTCGATGTCCGTCACTAGAGCTTTGATGATATCGTATCCATAGCTTTGCATCGCTTCTTGCAATTCGCTTTTCACTGCAATGGCCACGTCGTCTTTTCGAACGAATACATCGTCTAGTTTCATTTTCGGCACTTCTGCTCTCACTACGTCAAATACGTAGGAGGTAATCTGTCCTTCTGGGTATTCAAGTTTATAGAAGGAATCCGCTACTTGTTCTTTAATCACTTGGTATTGTACGGATACTTTCATTTTCACAAATACGTTGTCTAAAGTCTTGGTATCGATAATGACATCAAGCTGTTGGATCCGAAGACTGACTCGTCTTGAAATTTGATCAATCATTGGGATTTTCAAATGAAAACCTGCATGACGCACGCTTTGTAGTTTTCCAAAACGTTCGACAATCGCGGCGGTTTGTTGCTTCACAATGAAGAAAGAAGCAAACAAAATTAACAGGGCAATAAACCCTAGAATTCCAAGTATAGGCATAGTTAAATTATTTTATTTTTTATTAAAATCGGTGTTTAAAGATAGGTAAATTCTATGAAATTCTAAACACTCATTCCAATTTCTATCCCTTTAATTTTCCGGTACAGATCCGTTGCGAAATTATCGGTCATTCCGGAAATGAAATCCACCACCCCTAGGACTTTTTGATAATCACTTCCCTCTTCGTATAAAAATTGAGTAGGCAGTAGTTCGATCGCTTTTTTCTCATAGGATTTGCGCTCCTGTCGGGTTTTAAGAATCGGAGGAACAAAATGATCTAAGAGTTCATACATGACATTGTAGCCCGCATTCTCGATCTCCACCACGGAGCGATGTCCATATATTTTTTCAATGGAGAAGGATTCAATTTCTTGAAAGGCCTTGTTCTCCTTTTTGTACGTGTCCATTAGCGCCATGCTGAGGTTACCCTCTAAAATCGGTTCAAAATGATTTTTGTAATTCTGAATGGCTTTGTTGATAAGCGCATTAATGACCTTGGCTCTTAAATACGAAATTCGTTCATTGTCGTTCGAGAGAACTTGCAATTTGGCCTCGACTCGAAGGGTATTGGGATTCTCGGAACGGATTAACTCCATAAAGAGTCCTTCAATGTCACTTGTGGATACGATTTTCAATCGGTGAGCGTCCTCCATATCAATGATATTATAGCAAATGTCATCGGCTGCTTCCACAAGCCATACAAAGGGATGACGTTTGTAAATAAGCGGATCCCTACTTTGCTGGGGAAGACTCACACTTAAAGCGATTTGCTCAAAAGTTTCTTTTTCATTTTGAAAAAATCCAAATTTCTTCTGATGCAAACTTCCCTTCGCTTTCCCTAAGGATTCACAAGGATATTTTGCAATGGATGCTAAGGTCGTGTGCGTTAATTGCGTCCCTCCTTTGTCCTTTCCGGTTTGCTGGTGGGTAAGAACCCGCATCGCATTTGCATTGCCTTCAAAGTTTACAAAATCCCCCCATTCTTCAAGCGTAAACCTTTGCTTTAAACAGGACTCGTTTCGTTGGAAATAACTCGCAATGGCATCTTCGCCGGAATGCCCAAAGGCAGGGTTCCCCACATCGTGGCAAAGACAGGCTGAGCTCACGACTTGACTTAAATTGTGAAGGTAGAAGTCCTTGGCATTCAAGTTTAGATCCTTTGCATACCGATCGACGATAAATTCTCCTGCCATGGCTCCTAAACTTCTTCCTACTGTGGAGACCTCAAGGGAATGGGTTAATCGATTGTGTACAAACACACTACCGGGCAATGGGAAAACTTGAGTCTTATTTTGTAAACGACGAAAAGCAGAGGAGAATATGATCCGATCGTAATCTCGTTGAAAATCGTTTCGATTCCCCGGAAGCCCACCTTGGTTCCCGGTTCGTTGATGGCTGTAGATTTGGTTTAATCGCATACTCCAAAAATAAGAATTCCTGGAGGTTAATCCAGGAATTCTTTTAAAAACATTCGAATATGGGTAGGTTTTACATATAAGCTTCTATGGGCTCACAAGTACAAATTAAATTCCGGTCCCCATACGCTTCGTCCACTCGAGAGACCGTGGCAAAGAACTTGTGGTCTCGTACCCAATCCAATGGATAGGCAGCTTTTTCACGGCTGTAGGGGCGATCCCATGCATCCGAAATTACCACCTGCTCCGTATGCGGTGCATTTTTAAGTACGTTGTTTTCTTTGTCCGCTTCTCCGCTAGCAATTTCTTCAATTTCGGATTTAATGGCAATTAAAGCTTCCGCGAAACGGTCAATTTCGGCTTTGCTTTCCGATTCCGTAGGTTCAATCATAAGAGTTCCGGCTACGGGGAATGATACAGTAGGAGCATGGAAACCATAATCCATAAGTCGTTTTGCAATGTCTGCTACTTCGATGCCTAGCGGCTTGTATTGTCTAAAATCTACAATGCATTCATGGGCGACGCGGCCTTTATCGTTTTGGTAAAGGATCGGATAATGCTCGGCAAGAACTTCTTTCAAGTAGTTTGCATTTAAAATAGCATATTGCGTAGAAAGCTCTAGACCTTTGGTTCCTAACATCTTAATGTACGCATAGGATATATTAAGTACCAAGGAAGAACCGTAAGGAGCTGCAGAAATTCCTTTGAGCGCCTGACTTCCCCCTGTTCTTACATTCGCATTGGTCGGTAAAAAAGGAGCAAGGTGCTTCGCTACACAAATAGGTCCTACCCCTGGGCCACCGCCTCCGTGTGGAATGGCGAAGGTTTTGTGTAGGTTTAAATGGCATACATCCGCCCCAATATGACCTGGGCTAGTAAATCCTACTTGCGCATTCATGTTGGCTCCATCCATATAAACTTGTCCTCCATTGTCATGGATAATTTGGATAATCTCTTTGATGTTTTCATCAAAGAATCCATAAGTCGATGGGTAGGTAATCATGGCCGCTGCAAGATTTTCTTTATGCAGTTCTGCCTTCGCTTTTAAATCTTCGCTATCGATTTCACCATTTTCTAAGTTTTTCACCACGACCACTTTCATTCCGGCTAAAACAGCAGAAGCAGGATTGGTCCCGTGCGCCGATTGTGGAATTAGTGCAATATGGCGGTGGGAATCTCCTCTTGAAATGTGGTACGCTCGAATGACCATTAGTCCAGAGTACTCTCCTTGCGCTCCTGAATTTGGCTGTAGAGAGGTCGCCGCAAATCCTGTGATTTCAGAAAGGTCTTTTTCAAGTTCTGCAATCATTTCTTGGTATCCTTGGGCCTGTTCTACTGGAACGAAGGGATGAATATTCCCCCATTCTCCCCAAGAAAGAGGAAGCATTTGAGTAGCAGCATTTAATTTCATGGTGCACGATCCAAGAGATATCATGGAATGTGTCAGCGATAAATCCTTTCTTTCTAGACGCTTAATATAGCGCATGAGTTCTGTTTCGGTATGGTAGGAGTTAAACACTTCTTCCGAGAGAATCGCGTCAGTTCTAAGTAGGTCTGCAGGGATTGTGTAATCGGATTTCAACACCAATTCAAAGGCCTGTTTTCCCTTAAACTGAGCAAAAGCTTCCACCAAATTATTTAGCTTGGCTAAGGTGGTTCCTTCGTTCAGTGACATACTTACAATTCCCGGGGTGAAATAATTCAAATTGATTTTGCGCTCCGTCATGCGAAGTTTCAATTGGGCTTTTTCGTCCTCAGAAAGTGTAATTTTTACAGTATCAAATACAGGTTCTTCTTCTACGTCGTATCCTAAAACCTGCAAAGCATTGGAAAGCGCATTGGTTTTAAAATGAATTTGATCCGCAATAAAGCCTAAACCTTTTGGACCGTGGTACACCGCATACATTCCCGCCATCACAGCTAGGAGTACTTGCGCGGTGCAAATATTAGAAGTAGCTCTTTCTCTTTTAATGTGCTGCTCTCGGGTTTGGAGCGCCATACGAAGTGCTCTATTTCCCTGTGCATCTTGGGAGACTCCAATGATACGACCTGGAATCACACGTTTATAGTCCTCTTTACAAGCGAAAAAGGCAGCATGGGGACCCCCATACCCCATCGGAATCCCAAATCTCTGAGAAGTTCCTACGGCGCAATCGGCTCCCATGGTCGCGGGTGATTTTAATTTCACAAGCGCTAGCGGGTCACAAGCCACAGCGACTTGAAGGTCTAGTTCTTTATATCGAGTAATATCGTTAGTATAATCAAGTACAATCCCGTTTTTCCCTGGGTATTGTAAGAGCACACCAAAATAAGTTTCGTCTAGCTCATGCGAAGCATGATCTCCTACGACGAGTTCAATTTCAAGACCTTCCGCTTTTGTAGAAAGAACGGCAAGGGTTTGAGGTAGAACCAAGTCAGAGACAAGAAATTTATTCGCTCCTTTTTTTTGAGCTTTGGTACGACTCTCAAAAAACATGTGCATCGCTTCCGCGGCTGCAGTCGACTCATCTAGTAGAGATGCGTTCGCAAGCTCAAAGCCCGTAAGGCTGCACACCACGGTTTGGTAATTTAAAAGGGCTTCCAATCTTCCTTGTGCGATCTCGGCTTGGTACGGAGTATAGGCCGTATACCAAGAAGGATTTTCAAATACATTTCTTTTCACAGCAGAAGGTAAAAGCGTATCGTGATACCCAAAACCAATGTAATTGGCAAAATCACTATTCTTCATGGCTAGTTCTTTCGAATGCTCAAGCATCTCGTATTCACTTAAGGCCGGTGTGATATTAAGGGGACTCTGCAAACGAATGGAATCGGGAATGGTTTGAGAGACTAAAGTCTCCAGATCCGATGCTCCAATGCGCTCCAACATGGCTTTTTGGTCAGCCTCATTGATGGAAATGTGGCGGTTCACAAACTCGTGTGTATTCATACTATATCAGATTTTATTGATTCAAAAATGGAATGGTAAAAATACAATAATTTGTCGGTTGTAGCAACCTACTCCTAAGCACTCAAGTTTCAAAAAGCTTTAAATTTATTTGGAATTATTCTAAATAAAGATATATATTTGCAAAATGAATTCTAGCATTGCTTTTCGAATCGCGCCCTTAGCCCCTGCACGCAGTAATGCAGAGGCGATGTATTGTGGAAAAAAGAAGTGTTGTAAAAAATTCAAAAAGGGCAAACGATGCAAGAAATGCCCCGGTCGATTAAAAATGGCCTAACGCTCATACGACGGATTTCTTAGCGAAATAAGTAGAGCGCAAGTAGCGCTAATAAGACAAGCAAAACCAGCCATCCCACCTGCCCTCTTATCCTACTTTGTCTTTTCTCTTGCAATTCCCCTTGTTTTTTGCTTTTCTCATTAAAAGGAACCTCCTTTTGCGAAACATGAGTTTTATCATATATGGTGATTCCTTGCACGACCGATTTACGCAGAAGCGTGTTTTGAGCATGGAGTAAGATCTGATATTGCCCTTGATCAAATTCAGGCAATTCGATAGTTTTCTCTCCAAAAGACTTTACCAGACCAAAGGGGACTATCTTGACTACGTCCGCATGCAAGGTATTCCATTTCAAGATAACCTCTTCTCCTTTTTCTCCCTGTAGCTTATTGACCGTAAAGGATTTAATGACGGGTGGCAAAGGACTTCTAGGACTTCTATCATCGGCCTCCAAACAAGAATCATAAATAGAGCGAGACTCCGGATCCGAAAGGATTTCGTAGGCCTCCTTCAAATCCGTAAATCGCCGATTGAAAAAGGGATCTTCCGAATTTTTATCAGGATGGTATTTATGGGAAAGCTTACGGTACGCCGATTTGATTTCTTCCAGAGTAGATTTCGAGTCGATGCCGAGAAAGTAATAGTAATTTTTCAAGTTCAGTATTCTATAGGCAAAAATAGCAATTGTAATTCTTTTTCCTTACTTTTAAGTTCTAAACTTAAAAGTAGGCACGAATGGAAAACGGCGCAGACATCAAAATCTCCAAAAAAAAGCCCTCATACCTTCTTAGTGAGCCTTTCCTACATTACTTAAAACGATTTGATCGGGTTGCAAAATTAAGCGTCCAATACGAAGACCTTCTGCGTTACACTGAACACTTTCCTATTACCGATCAGGAAGGCAATGACACCCTTTGGGAAGGCGTGATGTACCCTTACCATGAAATGATAGAACTGCATGCAGGTTTAGTTGAAATTTATCAGCGTCTGCGTTCCGATGGAAATCAAGAGGCAAAATCCCATCTAAAAGTGGACAGTATTGACTATTGTACTTTTGGAAACTCCCACCCCTTTCGAATCAAGATCAAAAACTCCCATAACGACATTCACGACTATTTTTATGTCAAAAAAGCAGACGCCTCCCGCGTCTATGGACTTGAACTAGAGTATCTACTCTCTCCCAATCGTATCGACTTTCTTGTCTACCGCGATACACTCATTGAAGAGCATGTCTCAGGGATCCCTGGCGATGTTTTTCTAAACAAGTGGATGGATGAAAACCAAAACAAAAAACGAATCGCAAAAGAATTTGTAAAATTTAATGAGCGCTGCTTTTTAAGACTTCTTGGCGACCAAAGATCTTACAATTTTGTGATGGTTCTCACGCCTGACTTTGATGAAATTAAATACAGAATTCGAAGCATTGACTTTGACCAACAAAGCTACGAAGGACGCTCGAATGTATACAAACCCCAATTTTTTAAGGAAAACTTCCCTTATGTTAAACTTGTGATGGACAACATTGAGACCTCTTCCATCCAACAGTACCAACACGAAGAGCGCTCTTTAATGGCAAAACGCATGATTGTAGCCAAAAAGAGAATCTCGACCTTGCTTCGCATCATGCGGAAAGAAGCTCTCTCTAGTGAGGAAAAAATCCAGACACTAAAAAACGAAATTTACGCCGAATTAAGAGATCCGGCGCTGCTGCAGTGCAAAACGATGGGGGATATTGTAGCAGCTATTTTGAATCATACTGTGCGGAACTACGAGAAAACTTCCTCGCTACTCTCTAAATTCTAGTGGGTCAAAATAGAAAGGCAAGGGACTAGAAATCTCTTATTTGAGATTCTCAACATATTTTTCAAAATTACTTAAGACCACGTCCCAAAAACGCTTCTGAGTTTGGTGAGTATTTTTGGTTTCTGGTTCAAATACCATACTAAATTTCGTGGCATCTTGGTCGATGGCCTGGAAATTAAATTCTACTTCACGACCGTCTGTGAGAACAATAGAGATATGTTCTCGGGGAACAAACGTTTTAATCGTGCCGGTAAAATCATATCCCGAACCTTGGTCTTTGGTGCTCATTACATAGCGAAAAGTCCCTCCTTCTCTTAACTCGTTGACCGCGCTTTCACATCTCTGGCTCTGAATCACAAAAAACCACTTTACGACATGCTTAGGATCCGAAAAAGAATCCCAAACCTTTTCTACGGGAGCCAGCAGCATCACCTCAGAATTGATTGTTTCCATACGTTAATTTTTGATAAAGATAAGTAAAATAAATAGTGCTAGTCAAACGCTCGATTCTAAAATTAAAAAAAAAAGGACCCTTTTCGCACCCTTAAATTTGTATTTCCCCACACAAAAACCATGGATTCCTTATTCTTACTGGATTCTTTAAAGTGTATAATAAAATTTTTCCCTTTCATCACACAAAAAAAGTGCACTTGAGTAAAGTGCACTTTTTTTTAAAGAACTAGTTTCTCTCTTTATTTTAAGGCTTCGATCGCTGCCTCGTAATTCGGTTCGGTTGTAATTTCAGGCACTTGCTCTGTGTACAACACTTTACCATTTTCATCCGTTACTACCACGGCGCGTGACAAAAGACCTCTCATTGGTCCGTCGCTAATTTCCACTCCGTATTCTTTTCCAAAGTCTCCTCTGTAATCAGAAAGTGTTTCGACATTGTCTAAACCTTCTGCTGCGCAAAAGCGACCCAATGCAAATGGAAGATCTTTCGAAACATTAATAACCACGGTACCATCTAAAGCCGTAGCTCGTTTGTTAAATTCACGCGCAGACGCAGCACAAATTCCCGTATCAATACTTGGGAAAATATTAAATACTTTTTTCTTCCCCTCGTAATTCGCAAGTTTTTTCTCTTCCAAATCTTGATTAACCAACGTGAAATCCTTTACGGAATTGCCTGACGTAGGAAGCTCTCCTACAGTATTAATTTCATTTCCTTTTAATGTGATTTTTGCCATAATGTATAAATTTATCTCTCCCAAAGATAGTCAATTTCTTCTACAACCTTTCCTAACAGAGGGTTAAAACTTTATTAAAAATCTTGTACTTATTCCGATTGTGGTCTAGGCTAAACTTCGTGTTCTTGTTAAAATTCAGTAAATTTGTAATCCTATAAATTAAAATCAAAAACAACACAATAATGTCACAAGCAAAAATCTATTACACCCTTACGGACGAAGCGCCTATGCTGGCTACCAATTCATTTCTGCCGATCGTAAAGGCATTTACGAAACAAGCAGGAGTTGAAATTCAGGTTCCAGACATTTCTCTTGCCGGCAGAATTTTAGCAAACTTCCCTGAAGGACTTTCCTCAGAGCAATTTGTTCCCGATTATTTAACTCAGCTAGGAGAACTAGCAAAGACCCCAGAAGCAAACATTATAAAGCTTCCGAATATTTCCGCCTCGGTTCCACAACTAGAGGAAGCGATCCAAGAATTACAAAGTCAAGGACTGCAAATACCTAATTATCCTACAGAACCAAAAAACGAAGAAGAGAAGCAAATTCAATCCCGTTATGCAAAGGTTTTAGGATCCGCAGTAAACCCTGTCCTAAGAGAAGGTAATAGCGACCGTCGAGCCCCAAAATCTGTAAAAGACTACGCAAAAGCAAACCCACACCGTATGGGCACTTGGGCACCAGACAGCAAAACCGAGGTTGCGCACATGAATTCAGGAGATTTTTACGCGACAGAAACCTCCACCACAATAGAGTCGGCATGCAAATACCGAATCGTATTTGAGGCTGCAAATGGAGAGCAAACTGTTTTGAAGGATTTCGCGCCCCTACTAGCAGGAGAAATCATTGACAGCTCTGTGATGCATTTGGCCGCTCTTAAAGCAAGTGTTCAAGATGCCATTGATAGAGCAAAAGCTCAGGACGTTCTTCTTTCTGCCCATTTAAAAGCGACGATGATGAAAATCTCGGACCCTATTATTTTTGGCGCAGTGGTAGAAACCTATTTCAAAGACGTTTTTGCGAAATATGCAGATACCTTCAAATCTTTGGATATCAATCCTAACTTTGGATTAGCGACCCTTTATGAAAAAATCGAAGGGAATGCGAAAGAAGCTGAAATCAAAAGAGATTTGCAGCAAGCAATGGAAAAAGGGCCTCGCATTGCCATGGTTAATTCTGACAAAGGAATTACCAACTTCCACGTTTCTTCAGATGTTATTGTGGATGCCTCGATGGCAGCCTTAGTAAGAGGAGGAGGCAAAATGTGGAACAAGGAAGGGAAAGAAGAGGACACTGTATGTCTAATTCCGGATCGTACGTACGCTGGATTTTACGATGCCATTGTGAACGACATGAAAGCAAACGGGGCTATTGATCCCAAAACTTTTGGTACCGTTCCTAACGTAGGACTTATGGCTCAAAAAGCAGAAGAATACGGATCTCACGACAAAACATTCCAATTGAAGTCTGCGGGAACCGTAAGAATCGAAAATGAAAATAAGGAAGTTCTTCTCCAGCAGACTGTAGAAACCGGAGATATCTTCCGTATGTGCCAGGTCAAAGATGCACCTATTCAAGACTGGGTGAAATTAGCAGTAAACCGCGCCCGCCTATCCGATACCCCTGCCATTTTCTGGTTAGACAAGGGCAGAGCGCACGATGCGCAAATGATCAAAAAAGTGGAACTTTATTTAAAAGACCATGATTTGAGCGGACTTGACATCCGAATTATGGATGTAAAAGACGCAATGCTTGAAACCTTAAAACGAGGACGTGAAGGAAAGGACACAATTTCCGTTTCCGGGAATGTCCTAAGAGACTATTTAACGGACATGTTCCCAATCTTAGAACTGGGAACCTCAGCCAAAATGCTATCCATCGTTCCGCTTATGAACGGAGGGGGTCTTTTTGAAACAGGCGCAGGAGGTTCGGCTCCAAAGCATATCGAACAGTTTATCAAAGAAGGCTATTTGCGATGGGACTCTTTAGGGGAGTTCTTAGCCTTGCAAGCCAGTTTAGAACATCTCTCGCAAACGCAAGACAACCCAAAAGCCAAAGTTCTTGCTGACGCCTTAGACGGTGCCAACGCCCTATTTTTACAAAATGACAAATCGCCAGCACGTAAATTAGGTTCGATTGACAACCGAGGATCTCACTTCTATTTAGCCATGTATTGGGCTCGTGAAATCGCAAATCAAAGTGAAGATCTAGAGCTGGCAAAAACCTTTGCGGTTATTGCAGACAAAATGGAGCAAAACGAGACGCTCATCAATGAGCAGCTTATCGCTGCGCAAGGCTCTGCCCAAGACATTGGCGGATACTACCATGCAGACAGAGAAAAAACAGAAAACGCGATGAGACCAAGTACGGTATTAAATGAGATTATAAATTCTTTATAGTCCCATTCTCAAATGAATACTGCTGACCTCCGCACTTTTTGCGGAGGTCTTTTTTTGTACTTTTACATCGTGGAAAATTCGTTGACAGTCTTCTCTAAGTCGAGAAAGCAAGTAGAAAACACCAAAAGTGACTCCTTTTATAGGCTTTATCTTTTCGAGGGCAAAGGAAGCTTAACCTTTGAGGGAATCTCCTACCCTTTTCAAGGACCTACGGTGCTATTTACTTCCCCTTACCAAAGCCACTGCCTAAATATAGAATCCCAACGAGAAGTTTGGGGACTAAAATTTCATGGAGACTTCTACTGCATTGAATACCACAAAAAAGAAGTGGCATGCAATGGACTCCTTTTCAACAACGTTTATTTACAGCCACACTTTCCTACGGATGCTAAATCTATTGAGGAACTTATTTCTCTAATTCAGAAGATCAAAGAAGTTTCCATCAAGGACTCGTTTTCTAGGTCAATTTCGCAATCCTACTTGCAACTGATTTTAGCCTTGTGCACGAAGAAAAAAAGTGATTTTTTAACAAGTACTACACAAGAAGGTCCTCTTTCTGATCATTTGGGTCCATTTCAAGAACTAGTCGAAGCACATTTCACCACACAAAAAAACACTTCCTTTTATGCCGATGCTTTGCATATGTCGCCTAGCGCACTCTCTAAAAAGATAAAGAAAGAATTTGGGAAACCGCCCTCTAAACTTATTAGCGAGCGTCTAATTTTAGAAGCAAAGAAAAAACTTCATTTAACGCGTGATTCAATCAAAACCATTGCTTCTGAACTGCGTTTTGAGGATGCCTATTATTTTAGTCGTTTTTTCAAAAAACATACAGGACTTTCTCCTAGTGAATTTCGAACGCATGTAGGCATCTCAATTGTAGCACAGCCGTCCTAAAGAGGCAAATTTATCCATTCATTTTCCATAACTGTCCATTTTCTTTGGAAGGCAATCGCCCTACCTTTGAAAAAACAAAATATGACAGCATTCTTTGAATTTCTTAGTTCTAGTAAAAGGCCTTTTATTCACGGCCTACGAATTTCTATCTTTGTCGTAATGGCTTGGATTGGCGGCTTAAAAGCCTTTCAATACGAGGCCGACGGTATCGTGCCTTTTGTAGCAAACTCTCCATTTATGAGCTTCTTCTATCAAAAAAATACCTCTGATGCGGATTCTTATAAGCAACACAAAAACAAAGAGGGAGAAGTAGTACCCCAAAACATTAAATGGCATCAATCCAATGGAACGTATGTCTTTTCCTATGCTTTAGGAACCGTAATTTTCTTAATTGGTACGCTGGTCTTACTTGGTATTTGGCTACCTAGAGTTGGAGTCTTAGGTGGACTTTTAACCTTTGGAATGTCTTTGGTAACCTTATCCTTCCTAATCACAACCCCAGAGACTTGGGTTGCAGATTTGGGTGGGCCTGACCATGGTTTTCCTTTTCTTTCGGCGGCAGGTCGACTTGTAATCAAAGATATAATTATGCTTTTTGGAGGCCTAGTTTGTGCCAGTGATGCTGCAGGGGAAGTGCTACGAAGGAAATCATTAAAAAGTATTGCTATGGACTAACGTTTTCAGCCAAAACAAAAGTCAGAATTGCCGGTTCCAAAAAGGATAAAATAAGTGATTATAAGAATTCCTAGAAAGAATAACGTACTAAATTTAGGTATTTGGACAGGTTAATTTTATCCAACTCCATCACAAATAGGTAGACAAATCAAATTAGAGGGTCCTAAAATAGGAAACGCTCGCAATTGACGAATTGCGAGCGTTTCCTATATTCTAATTTTCGATATTGTTTAAGATACAGTGAGACTTCTTTATATCACAAGTGAAATTATCGGATTCCAAATGCATATTAATCTAACAATTCGTCACGCACAGCATTTGGGAGAGTCACTTTCAAATTGGGCTCAAGTTCCATAGCTCGTTTAATGGCAAAAGTCGCCCCTTCATTCCGGGCCCAACTTCTCCTAGAAATTCCATTATTAACGTCCCAGAAAAGCATGGATTTTAATCTTCGGTCTGCCTCAGGACTCCCGTCTAATAGCATTCCAAATCCGCCGTTAATTACTTCTCCCCAACCGACGCCTCCGCCGTTATGAATAGAAACCCATGTCGCTCCTCGGAAACTATCCCCTATCACATTTTGAATGGCCATGTCGGCTGTGAATCGAGAACCGTCGTATATGTTTGAGGTTTCACGGTACGGAGAATCCGTTCCTGAAACATCATGATGGTCGCGTCCTAAAACGACTGGACCAATTATTCCTGCCGCAATTGCTTGGTTAAATGCTTCGGCAATTTTCATTCTACCTTGTGCATCCGCATAGAGAATTCTCGCTTGGGAACCTACTACCAAATTGTTTTTTTGCGCCTCTTGGATCCAATGAATATTGTCTTTCATCTGTTGCATAATTTCAGGAGGCGAAACTTTCAGTAGTTCCTCTAGTACCTCGCAAGCCAGGCGATCGGTTTGCTCCAAATCCTTCGGATCCCCACTACTGCAAACCCATCGAAAAGGACCAAACCCGTAATCAAAACACATAGGTCCCATAATATCTTGCACATAGCTCGGGTATCTAAACTCTCGTCCAAGTGTAGGATTTGGATTCATCACCTCTGCTCCTGCGCGACTGGCTTCCAACAGGAACGCATTCCCGTAGTCAAAGAAATAAGTGCCGTTGTCTGTATGTTTATTAATTGCTCGAGCATGTCTACGGAGACTCTCCCGAACTTTTTCTGCAAAAGCTTCAGGATTGTCCGCCATTAGGCGATTCGATTCTTCAAAACTAAGGCCCACCGGATAGTATCCTCCAGCCCATGGGTTATGAAGAGAGGTTTGATCGGAACCAATATCAATTGTGATTCCTTCCTCATCCAACGTTTCCCAAACTTCTACTACATTCCCTAAGTAGGCAAGTGAAACCGTTTGTTTTTCTTCTTTTGCTTTTCGAATACGAACAACCAGCTCCTCTAGATTTTCAATAATTTCATCCACCCATTTTTGCTCGTGACGGATTTTTGCAATTTTCGGATTTACCTCAGCGCACACCGTAATGCATCCAGCAATGCTCCCCGCTTTGGGCTGGGCACCGGACATTCCTCCTAAACCGGAGGTTACAAAAAGTCCTGCTTTAGGATCCTTGTTTATTTTACGAAATGCGTTGAGTACAGTAATAGTAGTTCCATGCACAATGCCTTGTGGACCTATATACATATAACTACCTGCGGTCATCTGACCGTATTGGGAAACCCCTAATGCATTAAATTTTTCCCAATCGTCTGGTTTGGAATAATTCGGGATGACCATTCCGTTCGTGACCACGACTCGGGGAGCCTCTTCATGGGAAGGGAATAGGCCCATCGGATGACCTGAGTACATCACCAGGGTTTGCTTGTCTGTCATTTCACTTAAATACTGCATCGTAAGTAAGTACTGCGCCCAATTACTGAAAACACCGCCGTTCCCTCCATACGTAATCAATTCGTGAGGGTGCTGGGCCACCGCTGGATCCAAATTGTTTTGAATCATGAGCATGATTGCTTTTGCCTGCATACTTTTTCCAGGATATTGCTCAATCCCTCGTGCCTTCATTGGATATTCAGGACGAAACCTATGCATGTAAATTCTCCCATAGGTCAAAAGTTCCTGTTTGAATTCAGGGACTAATGTTTCGTGGAATTTTTCCGGAAAGTACCGAAGTGCATTGCGAAGTGCAAGATTCACTTCTTCTTTGTTTAGGATATCTTTGCGCTTTGGCGCATGATTGATTTTAGAATCGTACGCTTTCTCAGCAGGCAGTTCACTTGGGATTCCCGCTTGTATTTGTTCTTGAAAAGTCATGTAAAATAAGTCTTTGACCAAAGTACAATTTTTGGACAAATTGCGCAAATTTACTTGTGGGTCTTGCCGAGCATCGGCACAAATTTGTAGGCACCAAAGTCTTCTTTTTCAAACTCTGTTTCTGAAATCTTAGTAAAGCGCATTAGCACTTGTTCTTCTTGAGGCCCTAACGGTATCACTAAGATTCCACCGATTCGCAATTGTTTTAGAAGTTCGGTGGGAAGCTCATGAGCCCCGCAAGTCACTAAAATACGATCAAAGGGGGCAAACGTTGGAAGCCCTTTAAATCCATCGCCAAAACTATGAAACTTAGCTCGGAGTCCTATCTGTTTTAATTTCTCAGAAGAAAAATCAAACAAGCTTTTTTGCCTTTCCACCGTATAAACGAGTGCTTTCATCGCAACCAGAATTGCGGTTTGATATCCACTTCCGGTACCAATTTCAAGCACTTTATCCCCTGAAGACACCTGTAGCAATTGCGTTTGCTCTGCCACAGTAGAGGGATGGGAAATGGTTTGTCCAGCCGCAATCGGAAAAGCCCGATCCTCGTAGGCGTAATCTGCAAAGATACTTTCAATGAAAAGGTGACGGGGTACGCTTTGCATAGCCTCAAGCACTAGGGAATCTTCGATTCCTAGTTTTTGATGGAGATACTCTACGAGCTTACGGCGCTTTCCTTTGTGTACAAAACTATCTGGCATAGGACAAAAATAGCAATTAAAAACGAGATTCCATGGGCTTTCTCCTCACATTCCACGGAGGTAAATAGGCCAAAGAGTTTCATTTTTCTTTTCGAATCCATATCTTTACAAAAATAATAAAGCATGATTAAAGCAGGTCTCGTGGGCGCAGGGCATTTGGGGAAGATTCACTTAAAACTTCTACAACAAAGCGAACACTATAATCTCGTGGGCTTCCATGACGCCGACACAGAAAACGGCCGAAAAATTGAAGCAGAATTTGGATACCGGTACTTTGAGAATTTCGAGGAGCTTTTGGATCAAATTGACATGCTAGACATTGTTACTCCTACTCTTTATCATTATCAATACGCTTTAAAAGCAATTGAAAAAAGAATTCATTTTTTTATTGAAAAACCCGTCACTCAAACTTTAGAACAAGCGAAAGAAATTCTCTCGCTCTGCAACGAGCATCAGATCAAGGCTCAAGTTGGACACGTGGAACGCTTCAACCCTGCCTTTATTGCCACCAAGCAGTACATTCAGGATCCCATGTTTATCGAGATTCACCGTCTTGCGGAATTCAATCCCAGGGGAACAGATGTCTCGGTCGTACTTGACTTAATGATTCACGATCTTGATATTCTCTTAAGCATTGTAAAATCAAAAGTAAAAGACATTCATGCCAGCGGTGTATGCGTCGTGTCAAAAACGCCCGACATCACCAATGCTAGAATTGAATTTGAGAACGGTTGCGTTGCGAACCTAACCACCTCTCGAATTTCAATGAAAGCCATGCGAAAATCTAGATTTTTTCAGCGAGACGCATACATATCGGTCGATTTCTTAGAAAAAAAAGCAGAGGTAATCCGAATGAAAGACGCGCCAGAAAACCCTTCCGATTTTGATATGATCATTGAGAGTTCTGAGGGTGAAAAAAATCAAATACTTTTTGAATATCCAGCAATCGAACCTAACAATGCGATCTTGGATGAGCTCAACGCGTTCGCAAGAGCAATTGCAAAAGATGACCAAGTTGAAGTTTCTCTTGAAGATGGAACGGAGGCACTGGAAGTGGCCCTTAAAATCATGAACTTAATTCAAAAGTCTCCAACACCTTCTAATTAATCTCTTATGCTTCGATACAGCCTTTTCCTACTTCTGTTTGGATTAATTTCTATCCAGTGCTCCGCACAGTCATTATCTGAACGAATTAAAACGCTAACAGAGGGGAAACCTCTCACTCTAGGGGTCTCTGCAATCGGGATTGAAAATTCACTTCAGTTTCACTGGAACGAGAATAAGGCCTTGCCGATGCAAAGTGTATTTAAGTTTCCCATCGCAATCAAAGTTCTTTCTCTTGTCGACAAAGGAACCTACTCCCTTACGAGTCCTATCCTTGTCAAAGCAGAAGAACTATTAGACAATACCTGGTCTCCTTTAAAGGTAAAATATCCTACTGGCGATGTGACTCTTTCGCTCGGTGAACTCATTGAATATGCCGTTGCGCAAAGTGACAACAATGCTTGCGATGTTCTACTAAGATTAGGGGGTGGACCTTTGCAAACGCAGAAGTTTATTCGCAGCTTTGGACTTAAGGAATTCCAGATTCTATTTAATGAAGAGCAAATGCACGAAGATTGGGAGCGTCAATATCAGAATGCGGCATCTGCAAAAGAACTAAGTTCTCTACTCAAATTGTTTTATGAGGGAAAAACTTTATCAGAAAGTTCAACCGCTTTTCTTTATAAAGTAATGCTCAATACAAAAACCGGCAGCAATAAAATGAAAGCGCTTCTCCCTAAGGGATCCACGGCCCACAAAACGGGCGCATCTGGGAAAAACAAGGAGGGTCTCACCGGAGCGGAAAACGACATTGGAATTGTAACCACTCCCAAAAACAACCATTACGCACTTTCCATTCTAATTTCAGATTCGAAATTAGATGACAAAACAAACACGCAAATGATCGCGACGATCTCGAAATGGATTTACGATTATTACGTTGAACAGGAATGAAAATAAGAACTAAAAAGGAAGAATAAAAAAAATAGTATGAACAAGATTGTAGTAATTGGCGCAGGAACCATGGGCAATGGAATCGCGCACACCTTTGCACAAAATGGATTTCAAGTAAACTTGGTAGACGTTTCTACTGAGGCCCTAGAAAATGGACTAAAAACCATCACCTCTAATCTCGATCGGATGCTTTCGAAAGAAACCATTACCGAAGCTTTAAAAAAGGATACCTTAGATCGTATCACGCTATTCACAGACCTAAGCAAGGCCATCGACGAGACAGAATTAATTGTAGAAGCCGCGACGGAAAACTTAGAGTTAAAATTAAAGATTTTCAGACAGATGGATGAACTTGCGCCTGAGAATTGTATTCTTGCCAGCAATACCTCCTCTATTTCCATTACCCAAATCGCATCTGTTACAAACAGACCTGAAAAAGTAATTGGAATGCATTTTATGAATCCAGTACCCCTAATGAAACTTGTGGAAATCATTAAAGGGTTCTCCACTTCTAAAGAAACGTTTGACAAAACGTTTGAATGGTCCAAGGCTCTAGGCAAAACGCCAGTGGAAGTGAATGACTATCCCGGATTCGTGGCCAACCGAATCTTAATGCCTATGATCAATGAAGCGATTGAGACCCTATACAACCGCGTAGCAGGTGTCGAGCAAATTGATACAGTAATGAAGTTAGGAATGGCGCACCCTATGGGTCCATTGCAACTTGCAGATTTCATTGGATTAGACGTTTGTCTTGCTATCTTAAATGTAATGCACGATGGATTTAAGAACCCGAAATACGCTCCCAATCCTCTTCTCGTAAATATGGTACGAGCGGGAAAACTAGGAGTAAAATCAAAAGAAGGGTTTTATGACTATTCCACCACAAAAAAAGCAGAAATTGTAGCTAAAAGTTTTGCAACCGGATTTTAACAAAATTTAAAATAGGGGATTCATTTGCTAAAACAATTTTCTTTATCTTTGACCCCATTAAAACATTACAAAAATGAAAATACCTAAATTTTTATTAGCCGACAATTCCGAAATGCCGGAAGATTTATTTGTAGTTCATACAGAATATCCAAGATTTATCCTTAACGTAGAGGAAGAAGAAGTAGAATGGTTAGACGATCTTGAAGGAGATGACGAAGAAACCATGGCAGACGAAGCCACTAAAGTAGTAGAAATGGCTTTCACATGGTGTGACGAAGAATTAGCCAAATACGACGAAGAAGACGAAGAGAACTAATTCTTTTAGTTTCTAATACTTAAAATATGCAATCTGCTTTCCTCCGGAAGCAGATTGTTTTTTTAAGTAAAAGGTCTATAAAAACAATACCGCCTAGAGCTTCTCTCGGCGGTATTGTTTTTTGAAAGTAGATTCCTTTCTTAGTTTTTTGTAAACTTCATAAGAAGTAAATTGTCTTTGTACAATTCAAGGGTATTCCCATTCACAACGTAATGCGTTGCACTTTGCAGAAGACCAAGAAAGTTCGTTTCTGTCGTCATATCTTCACAAGCTTTTCTTGTCGATCCGAGTGCGGAAGTTGAAAAACCACCCACGGATGGGTTTAGCTCAACACCTCCAAAATAAGAATTACAGCCTGCATTCCCTGCAATCTTTTGCTCTTCAATTAGGAGCGTAGGTTTTGGACCTGAGACGGATTCCGTTACGGTCCACTGCGTATTTGCAATACTCGTTTGCTTCGAGCCTACTTTACCCACGGATCCAATCGCTGTACACGAAGCGAGGGTAAGAAACGCGAATAGAACTAACCAAATATTTTTCATAAAATGTAATTTTGCAAATCAAATGTATAAATAAAAATCGGACTGCGTCTTGAATTTAAGCTTTTTCTAATCAAAAAATAGGCCTATTACAGCGCTGCGCAATTCAGAATTTCAAGATCCCTTAACGAAGAGTTGCTCCAAATTCATTTTCAAACAAAGCGATCAATTGATTCATCACCTGAGAAATTTCTTTCTCTTCGAGTGTCTTTTCTTCGTTGAGTAACTCGAAGCTTAGCGCGTAGGATTTCTTACCCTCGGGTAGGTTTTTGCCTTCGTAAACATCAAACAAGTTCACTTTACGTAAATAGCGGGAAGGCTTCTTCTCTACTGCTTTTTTAAGCTCACTATAGCTTACATTTTTATCTACTAGCAAAGCGAGGTCACGACGAATCACGTTAAACTTAGGAAGGTCTTGAAATTTAAGATTCTCTGTTTCTCTCAGACTCTGGGCCAGTTGAAGTTCGATTTCTGCATAGTAACATTTCTGATCTACATCTGCTGACTTTAACGCCTCTTTTGAAACAATTCCAAGTCTTGCCACAATTTGATTTCCGACTTTCAAAGCAAGGCCATCGCTAAATCGCGCGTCCTCTAGCACTTCTTCTTCCCATTTAAGCCCAAGGCGCTGTAAGAGAAGAGATACATATCCTTTAAGGCGATAAAAATCGCTTACTTCTCCTTGCGACCTCCAATTCTCTGCCTGGTCCTTACCGGTGGTAAGCAGGGCGAGTTGCTTGCGCTCTGAGTAGGATTTCGTCTTATGATAAATCTTTCCTAGTTCAAAAAACTTTAAATCTGCACTTTTTCGATTGATATTATAGGCTGCGTTTTGCAATAGACCCTCTAGCAGAGACGTACGAAGGTACGCTAACTCTCCACTTAATGGATTTAGTAATTTAACGGCATCCTTTGGATCCTTAATCGAGGTTAAAGAATTATTCATTACTTCATTAAACCCAGCGCTTTGAAGCGTTCGAGCCCACGAATTTTCAAGTTCGTCTTGGTCATTTGTACTCAATTTCACAGGGGAAAACGAAAATTTCGCAGGCGATTCCACCTTATTGTATCCATAAATACGAAGGATCTCTTCAATGACATCAATCTCTCGAGTTACGTCCGCTCTAAAGGTAGGAACCGAAAGTTCGAGTCCATTTTGAATTTCATTTAAAATAGCAATGTCTAGAGACTTTAGAATTTCTTTGACCTTCTCTCTGTGGATTTTAATTCCAAGGATTTGATCAAGCATTGAATAGCGTAAAACGACGTACTGCCCCTCTATCACGCTTGGATAGAGATCGATTACTTCACCGACCAACTGTCCACCTGCAATCTCTTCAATCAATTTAATTGCGTACGAAAGTGCTGTTTTCGTTTGAGCAGGATCCACTCCTCTTTCGAAACGGAAAGAGGCATCCGTACTTAATCCGTGATATTTGGCTGCTTTCCGGACTGCTACAGGATTAAAGTACGCACTCTCTAGGAAAATCCTTTGAGTCTCTTCTCCTACGCCCGAATTCATTCCTCCGAAGACCCCTGCGATACACATGGGATTATCGCTTCCGTCTTTAATCATAATTTCTTCTCCCGAAAGGCTTCTCTCCACTCCATCTAGGGTGGTGAATTTCGTTCCCTTCGCAAGCGTACCTACTTTTACTTTGTGGCCTTCGATCTTGTCTGCATCAAAAGCATGCAAGGGCTGACCTAGGCCGTGAAGAATGTAATTGGTAATGTCTACCACGTTATTGATTGGGGATAGACCGATGGCTAGGAGTCTATTTTGAAGCCATTCGGGTGAGGCTTCTATGGTTACATTTTCCACGAAAGCGCCCACGTAGCGAGGCGTTAAAGTTGAATCTTCTACTACAATCTCTAAATCAGATTCGTTTTGCCCTTCCATGGGTTGAGGCGCTAATTTCTCAAAATCAGACTTCTGAGAATTGCTGGCTAAATAAGCATGCAAATCTCTCGCAACTCCGTAATGGGACATTGCATCGGTTCTATTAGGGGTTAAACCAATTTCATAAACATGGTCACTCCCTACTTCAATATAATCGCTTAGAGGTTTTCCGACTTCATATAAATCTTCTTCTAAAACCATAATTCCAGAATGGTCCTCACCAACGCCTAATTCCACTTGGGAACAAAGCATTCCTTCTGAAACTTCTCCTCTCAGTTTGGCTTTTTTTATCTCAAAAAAACTTCCATCTTTTGCATAGATCTTCGTACCCACAGTGGCAACCGCTACTTTCTGACCTGCCTCCACGTTGGGTGCTCCACACACGATGGACAGTAGGCTCTGAGCGCCCACATCGATTGTGGTTACTTTTAATTTATCCGCATTGGGATGCTTTTCGCACGTCATTACCTGACCCACAACGATTCCTTGCAAAGACCCTTTAATGGTTTCAAAAGGCTCTATGCCTTCCACTTCTAAACCTATATCGGTTAGGATTTCTCCTATGCGTTCTATTTTTAAATCGGTGTTCAGGTATTCGCCTAACCAGTTGTTTGAGATTTTCATTTACTCTTAAATTTGTGTACAGATACGGGCGCAAATATCGGTATTTTTGAGCAGACATTAAAATATAGCTCTGGGAAATTCAAAAGGATTCTCTCCCCAAAATGAATTCAAAAGAACTTAAATTCCATTTAGTCTACTGCCTAAAAAAAAATAGGAGCTCGACTTATGCAAGCTCCTACTGTATTTATTTAATCCATGCACCCACTTTGAATTTGAGTCCATTGAATTTGATTGCATTTTACATCCCAATGACAGGCATGGAAAGCATCAATAAATTTTCATTGTCTTCCAAACCGTCAATGGGTTCAATAATTCCAGGACGGGTTGGCATTGACATTTTAATGGTAATGTCATCTGATGCAAGAACAGAAAGCATTTCTGTTATGAACTTAGAGCTAAATCCAATGTTAATATCCTCGCCGTTGTAATCACAAGGAATCTGCATATCTGCCTTGTTTGCATATTCAGGATCTTCTGTGTGCAAATGCAATATGTTACCAGACAATTTAAAACGGACCTGATTCGTGGATTTATTCCCCATAATAGAGGCTCTTTTGATCGCTTGAAGAAGCAGAGCTCTATTGATTGTTAGAATGTTTGGATTTTCCTTTGGAATGACTGCTGTATAATTTGGATACTTCCCATCAATTAATAAGCAAATCCAAATGTTTTTTCCAAATGTGAACTTCGCTACATTGTCAGCGAATTCAATCAATACCTCTTCCGCTGTGTTCGATAAAATTGATTTGAAAATAGCCAGTGGCTTTTTCGGCATGATGAACTCCATCGGTTCTGCCACAAGATCTGTTCTATTGTAAACCACAAGACGATGCGAATCTGTGGAAACAAAATTCGTCCCTTCTTCTGTAAACTGGAATAACACCCCGGTCATTACAGGTCGTAAAGAGTCATTTGAAGTCGCAAACAAAGTGTTGTTTAAGGCTTCGGAAAGAACCCCTGCAGGAATCACTACTTTTTGAGTAGCATTAAATTCAGATAGTTCAGGATAGTCTTCTGCATTGTCCAAGGCCACTGCAAAATTATCCTTCTCGTCTAAAATTTCAAGTAGACTTCCCACCCCCTCATCGTTGTCTTTTACTGACAAAGTAAGAGGCTGTTCTCCATAGGTTTTCACAAAATCTTGAAAAATCTTCGCAGGCACCGCAAATCTTCCGGACTCATCAGATTTTACATCTAGACTTGTAATAAGCGTAGTTTCTCCATCCGAAGCCGTGATTTGCAATTGATCTTGATCTAAAGCAAATAGGTAATTTTCTAAAATTGGTCTGGATTGAGAGCTTGAAATCACTCCACTTACGGTTTGCAATGCTTTTTGCAACTCTCCACTTGAAACGATAAATTTCATAAATCAATTTAATTTCTACAAATATAACAAATAAAGGGAAAATAGAGAAAACTTGTGGCTTTAGTTATTAACAATATTCTCTCTTTTTATTATGGGAATTTCTCCTAGATTCCCTACCTTTCCCTTACTCAATATGAACAACAAAACTTTTCTTTCCAGTCTTAAAAATGCGCTTAACGGACTGCAACATGCAGTTCGCACCGAGCGCAATTTGCAAATTGAGCTTTTTGCCTTCGTCTTAAACCTCGTATTCATTGTTATTTTTGATCTAACCTATGTAGAAATTTCAATTCTGCTGCTCGTGTGTGCACTTGTTCTATGCATGGAGCTCCTAAACACGGCTCTTGAAAAAATGGCGGATTTTATCGAGCCTAATAGGAACGATAAAATTGGACTCATTAAAGACATAGCAGCAGGCGCTGTACTACTGGCTTCCCTCTTTGCTCTTTTCGTAGGACTTGTAATCTATTTACCTCACCTAAGAGCCCTGATACTCAAAGCATAATTCTGCATGGGCATCCTAAAAAAAAGGCGGGGAAACCTTTTGCTTCCCGCCTTCTCCGTATTCTAGTAAATGAATCTCCTATTTAAAGTAATCCACTCCGTTTTTAAAGACATTGTGGTAATTTGCATCTGGAATATTTTTCATTAGTCCTTCGCTAAATCGCTCTGTGTGCCCCATTCGACCAAATATTTTTCCATCTTTGGAGGTCACTCCTTCAATTCCAAAAAACGAATTGTTTGGATTAAAAGGCATTCCGTGGGCTACTTGCCCCTGGAGATCTACATACTGGGTTGCGATTTGTCCATGCTGGTAAAGCTCTTCAATCGCCTCCTTGGAAGCAACAAATCTTCCTTCCCCATGGGAAATCGGAATTGTGTATTCTTCTCCTAAGGTTCCCGCTAGCCAAGGGGAATGCTCACTTACTACTTTTACACGGACCATTTGAGAAATATGTCTACCAATGGAGTTATGTGCTAAGGTGGGAGAACTTGCATCCAGATCTCGGATTTCCCCGTAGGGAAGTAAACCTGATTTCACAAGTGCTTGGAAACCATTACAGATGCCTAGAATCATCCCATCTTTCTCTAAGTGGTTCATGACGGCTTCTTTCATTCGCTCGTTCTTAAGCACGTTCACAATGAATTTCGCGGATCCATCCGGCTCATCGCCCGCAGAGAATCCTCCAGAGAACACGAGAATCTGAGAATTCTGAATTTCTTTAACCCAATTCTCAATGCTTTGCTCTAGCAAATCTGTGGTCAAATTCACAAGGGTTGAACTGTTTACAATAGCCCCTTCCTTTGCGAATGCATTGATGGTCTCGTATTCACAGTTTGTACCTGGAAAAACCGGTGCAAAAACCCTAGGTTTTGCAATTCCATGGCCTCTTCTTATCAGTGGAGAAGACTTAATTGAGTTTAAACTCTCGTCTATGTTCAAAAGGACAACCTCCTTTTCTTTGGTTGGAAAAAGCGATTCAAATGTACCTTTGTAAGCTCCTAAAAGCTCTTCGATTGAGAAGCTTTCTTCTGAAATTTGCAAAATAGGTTCACTCGAGACTTTTCCAATTTCTACAAAGTGGGAACTGTCAAGAGGCTCAGTAGACTCAAGAACTAAACTTCCAAGTGAACTGGTTAACAGACTTTCTTTTGAAGTCGAAACGACAGCACCCAGTCGGTTACCAAAAGCCATTTTGGCTATTGCTACGGCAAGACCGCCTTTTTTAATCGTTTTAGCAGACACTACTTTTTGGGCTCTGATCATCTCATGGACTTCTCCATAAACCGCTTTTAACGACTCATAATCAGGCATTCCGCTCGCATCGAGCGTATGATTGAAATAGTAAATATAATTCCCTGCTTTTTTAAATTCCGGTGAAATAACATTCTTCTTCTCCCCGTGTGCACAAGCAAAAGAAATAAGCGTAGGTGGCACATTCAAATTCTCAAAAGACCCGCTCATACTGTCCTTTCCACCAATCGCGGCCAGCTCAAAATTCATTTGAGCATCGTAGGCACCCAGTAGAGAAGATAGTGGTTTTCCCCACTTCTCAGGCTCTTGACCCAATTTCTCAAAATACTCTTGAAAGCTCAAACGAATAGTGCGGTAATCTCCGCCCATTGCCACAATCTTAGAGACGCTTTCTACGACCGCAAGAGCGGATCCACTTAAGGAGTTTTCACTTGAATGGTGCGCATCAAATCCCCAAGAGGCGAACGAAACCGTATCTACGTCTTTTGCTCCAATCACAGGCAAGGTTTGCACACTTCCTTCCATCAGGGTTTCTTGGTAGGTTCCTCCGTAAGGCATCGCCACGGTCGTTCCTCCCACAGAGGCATCAAACATTTCTTGAAGCCCTTTTTGAGAGGCTACATTCTTATCTTTTAATAGACTAAGGAAATTTTCTTTTGAAAATTCGATCGAATCTTCCTTGTAAGGCTTTAAATGAGATATTTTGGCAGTCTGTATTTTTCGACACCCGTTGGTGTCCAAAAATTCACGACTCAAATCCACAATTTTCTCTCCTTTCCAAAACATTTGCATGCGACCCGAATCTTCCACTTTCGCAATGGAAAAGGCATGAATATTTTCTTTTTCACAAAGGGAAATGAATTTCTCTTTGTCGCCCGGCTCGATCACCACGGCCATTCTTTCTTGAGATTCCGAAATCGCAAGTTCAGTTCCACTAAGGCCCTCGTATTTAAGCGGCATTTCGTCTAAATGAATGGACAAACTCGAGGCAATTTCTCCAATGGCTACGGAAACTCCACCGGCTCCAAAATCATTGGATTTTTTAATCAGTCTTGTGACTTCAGGATTTCTGAAAAGCCTTTGAATTTTTCTCTCCTCGACGGCGTTTCCTTTTTGAACTTCAGTGGAAAGTGTATGGATAGAGTCTTGGTCCTGTTCTTTGGAACTTCCTGTGGCACCGCCTACTCCATCGCGTCCTGTGGCACCCCCAAGGACAATCACTAAATCTCCTGGACAAGGTTCTTCACGTTTTACCCAATCTTTTGGCACAGCTCCCACTACAAAACCTACTTCCATACGTTTCGCTTTGTATCCAGGATGGTAGATTTCGTCGACTAACGTCGTAGCCAGTCCAATTTGGTTTCCATAAGAAGAGTATCCACTGGCTGCTTTTTTCGAGATCGTACGCTGAGGAAGTTTTCCGGGCAGCGTCTGAGAAACAGGCTCTAATGCATTACCCGATCCGGATAGTCGCATTGCTTGGTACACATAAGCACGACCCGACAAAGGGTCCCTAATTGCCCCTCCCAAACAGGTGGAGGCACCCCCAAAGGGTTCAATTTCTGTAGGGTGGTTGTGCGTCTCATTTTTGAATAGCAAATACCACGGCTCTTTCTTTCCATCGTAGTTCGCTTCTATTTCAATTGTGCACGCATTGATCTCTTCAGAGACCACCAAGTCTTCTAATTTCCCTGTCTTGTATAAGTACTTTGCTGCGATCGTTCCAATGTCCATAAGGGACATAGCTTTATGCTCTCGCTTTAAAAAGGCTCTTTTGGATTGGTAATCGTTATATATGCGCTCGAGCACCTCCTTTTGATACCCTTCAAACTCTATAGAGGTAAGTTCCGTTTCAAAGGTCGTATGGCGACAGTGATCGCTCCAGTACGTGTCTAGTACTTTAAGTTCGGTTTCTGAAGGATCTCTTTGTTCCTTTTGAAAGTAAGACTGAATGAAGGTAAGATCTTCCATATCAAATGAAAAATCATGTTCTTTATGGAACTTTTCTAATTGCGCATTAGTGTAGGCTGTAAAGCCGGAATGAATCGGGACAGGTTGGGGCTCTTCTTGTTTTGGAATTTCCAAAACCTCAAGATTCTTCTCCTGACTTTCCACCTTATTGATAAGGTGCTCCTTGATAAGGTCCATATCGCTTGAGCTTACTCCTTGAAGTTCAATAAGAGAACCGCTGCGGACTTCTGCTTGGTCATTTCCGGTAAGCAGCGTAATACACTGCTCTGCCGAATCCGCTCTTTGGTCGAATTGACCGGGAAGATATTCCGTGGCAAAGTAGAGACCTTGGGCTGGATTCTCTTCGTGGAGCTCGTCCGTCACGGGATCTACAAACGTGGTATGAACCACTTTGGAAAACTCCTCGCTGCTTAGACCAAAAAGATCGTATACATTGTAAACTTTTACGGACTGAATGGTAGGTACGACTGCTTTAATCTCTTCCAAAATCTTTGGACTTTCTACATCAAACAGACCCCTTTTTTCTACGAATATTCTTTTTTTCATTTCAACTCTCATGCGGCTTTCAGGCCGAATGCTTAATTACTAGATTGTACTCTTTCTTCTTACTTTGTTTAAAAAAATAGGCAGCCCCCAAGGGGCTGCACTACCTTATACTTTTAAATCAGAACTACCGCCCATTTCGTGAGCGTACTTCTTTAAAATAGGCTGAACTTCATTCTCAATAAACTCCTGCGTTTGAATAGGCGCAAAGCCAATGAAATTTTTGGGATCCAAAACCTCCCTTAGTTTGCTCTTATCAAGTCTTAGACTTTCGTCGCTTAAGATGCGTTCCAAGAGATCGTTCTCTTTTCCTTCCATTTTTACTTTTTTGCTCGCTTCCATGGAATGCTGACGAATCACTTCGTGAATCTCTTGTCGGTCACCTCCGGCTTTCACTTCTTCCATAATAATGTACTCTGTGGCCATAAACGGAAGTTCTTCCTCAATATGCTTTCCAATTCTATTCTCATAAACCACGATCCCATTTAGAATATTATTCCAAATGAGTAGAATGGCATCCACCGCCAAAAAGGCTTGTGGAATGGTAAGTCTTTTGTTTGCACTGTCATCAAGAGTTCTTTCAAACCATTGGGTGGAGGCCACCATAGCGGAACTGCTTGAAAGGGACATCACAAATTTGGCAAGCGCGCCAATTCTCTCCGAGCGCATTGGATTTCTTTTGTAGGCCATCGCGGAAGATCCAATTTGATTTTTCTCAAAAGGTTCCTCGAGTTCTTTTAAATTCTGAAGCAGTCTTAAATCGTTGCTAAATTTATGGGCTGACTGTGCGATATTCGAAAGTAGGGCTACCACTTTGGCATCTACTTTCCGGTCGTAAGTTTGACCAGAAACGCCGAACACTTTTTCAAACCCAAATCGTCTTGAAAGCTCTTTGTCAAGATGCTTCACTTTGCTATAATCCCCTTCAAAAAGTTCTAAAAAGGAGGCTGCAGTACCTGTGGTACCTTTTACACCACGAAAACGAAGGGTGTCTAAAAAGAATTCTAATTCTTCAAAATCAAGGACTAGGGATTGAAGCCACAAGGTGGCACGTTTCCCTACAGTCGTTAATTGAGCAGGTTGATAATGCGTAAACCCAAGAGTAGGCAAATCCTTATATTCGATTGCAAAATCAGAAAGACGTTGCATGACGCCTACCAGTTGCTTTCGAATGAGTTTAAGTCCGTCGCGGATCTGAATTAAATCCGTATTGTCTCCCACAAAAGCGGACGTAGCACCCAGGTGAATAATTCCTTTGGCTAAAGGAGCGGCATCGCCATACGTATGGACGTGAGCCATCACATCGTGCCTAAATTTTTTCTCGTATTCGGCTGCTTTTTCAAAATCTATATCGTCCTGATTCGCTTTTAGCTGGTCGATTTGTTCTTGTGAAATTTCTAATCCAAGTTCTTTTTCAATCTCCGCCAAATGGATCCAGAGTTGACGCCAAGTGCGAAATTTATTGTTGGGTGAAAAATTAAAAAGCATTTCCTCACTGGAATAACGCTCTTCCAATGGATTTTTGTAGGAATTCATTCGATTGGTTTAAGGTTTAGACTTAGGCAAAATTATGGATTTTAATTGAGAGATGAAAGTCGGTTTTGAGCGAAAAAAAATCGCCACCCTAAGGCAGCGATTATGAATACAAAATTGATTCACTCGATTACTTGGACCAGTGCACTCTTTGCGTTTTAAAGTCCTGAGAATTCGTTCCCACCATAATGTCAAAATCTCCTTCTTCCCAATCGTGAAGAAGCTTATTGTCGTAATATTTTAAAAGTTCGGGTTGAATCTGGAAGCGAACCACTTTGCTTTCCCCTTTTTTAAGGAAAACCTTTTCAAATCCTTTCAATTCTTTCACAGGGCGTGTGTTACGACCCACCAAATCGCGAATGTACAATTGCACGACTTCCGAACCATCGTAGTTTCCTGAATTGGTTACTGTCACACTGGCTTCAATCGTTTGATTTCCTTTCGGGGCCTTATCTGAAATAGAAAGTTCAGAGTACGAAAAGTTCGTATAGCTTAATCCAAAACCAAACGGATAAAGCGGAGTGTTGCATTCGTCCATGTAATTTGAGCGGAATCGCTCGTATTCACATTTCGCAGTTTTCTCCGGACTGAGCGGTCGGCCTGTATTTTTATGGTTGTAATAAATTGGTACCTGCCCCACACTACGAGGAAAGGTCATAGGTAATTTTCCGGAAGGATTCACCTCTCCAAATAGCACGTCCGCTACCGCAAGTCCCGCTTCTGTACCTGGGAACCAGGCGTTCAAAATGGCATCCGGAGTTTCGTACATATTTGAGAGTGCTAAAGGTCTTCCCGTCAAAAGAACCACCGCGATCGGCTTGCCCGTTTTTTTAAGTTCATTTAGCAAATCGATTTGCGCCTCTGGAATTGTGATTTCTGCGCGTGAAGAGGATTCTCCGCTCATTTCTGCACTTTCCCCAATGGCTAACACAATTACATCCGACTGATTTGCTACATCCACGGCCTCTTTAAGTAGAGCCTCTTTCCCTCTGGAATCTCGATCTACTACTTTACCATGGGCTGCGTACACATTTTCCAACGTTTCATTTTCCTCTACGTTTGAACCCTTAGCTGTAAGGATCTTGACATTTTTACCCGCACTTTTTTGAAGTCCGTCTAAAAGAGTGACTGCACTTCCGTGCGTAGTGGCAACACTCCATGTTCCTGGCATGTTGACTGAATTTTTAACCAGGGGACCAATAAGTGCAATGGTTCCTGATTTCTTTAAAGGAAGTACCTGGTTGTCATTTTTCAAGAGTACCATCGAAGCCGCAGCAATTTTTCTTGCTTCGTCGCGATTCTTTTGTTTAAAAACTTCTTTTTCTGCCTCTTTCTTGCTACCGTATCGATACGGATCCTCAAAGAGCCCCAAATCGTATTTTGATTCTAAAATTCGTTTTGCAGCCAAGGTAATTTGCGCCTCCGTTACTTTTCCTTCTTTGAGCGATTTTTGAAGCGTAGTGAGAAAGCCTTCCCCTACCATATCCATGTCGGTTCCTGCATTTAATGCCAAGGCGGAAACGGTCTGCAAATCTCCCATACCGTGTTGTTCCATCTCGTTAATTCCTGTGTAATCACTTACCACGAACCCTTCAAATCCCCACTGTTTTCTTAAGACATCGTCCATCAGCCACTTATTCCCAGTCGCTGGAATCCCATCCACTTCATTGAAAGAAGCCATTACGGAACCAACGCCCGCCTCCACAGCCGCTTTGTAAGGAGGGAAATATTCATTGAACATACGGGTGTGACTCATGTCCACAGTGTTGTAATCAAGTCCTGCTTCCGGTGCACCGTAAAGAGCGAAATGCTTTACACAGGCAAGAATCGTACTTTCAAGGGAAAGATCCTTCCCTTGGTATCCATACACCATGGCTTTTGCGATTTCACTTCCAAGGAAGGGATCTTCCCCTGCACCCTCGGAGACACGTCCCCATCGAGGCTCTCTTGAAACATCCACCATCGGAGAGAATGTCCAGTTAATCCCGTCCGCAGCCGCTTCTTTTGCAGCAATTTGCGCAGAACGTTGTACTAAATCCATGTCCCAACTCGCGGCAAGCCCGAGGGGAATCGGAAATGTGGTTTCGTATCCATGGATGACATCCATCCCAAAAAGGAGGGGAATCTTAAGTCTCGACTTTTCCATCGCTACTTTTTGAACGGCTCTAATTTTCTCAATGCCTTTGATATTGAATAGCCCTCCGACTAACCCCTGTTCAATCTTTTTTCCAATGTCCGAACTCTGCGCTTGTCCTGTGGTGAAATCCCCGGCGCTCGGTAAATTGAGCTGACCTATTTTCTCCTCTAAGGTCATTTTTTGAAGGAGCTGGTCTATAAATACTTTCTTTTTGGCCAGGTAGTCCGCCGTTTGGTACTTTTGAACGGGCTGATGGACGAGCTCCTGTGCCATCGCAAATGGACTGAGAGCCAGGAGCGCAACTAAAATTAACTTCTTCATTATTCTATTATTTTTGTTTCTTATTTGCTAACATCCAGGTGTAAAATTCGGGATTGCTATAGGTAGAATCCCAAGAATTATGGTTATCGTCTGGGAAAATCGTCAGACTCACGTTTGGATTGATTTTACGAATGACTTGGTACATCTCAATAGAGGCCATTGGAGAGACGATATCGTCATTTCCTCCATGGAAAATACGGATGGGTAGATCCTTGTACTGATGCGCAGTTGCCTTCATCCATCGATCCGAAGGACCACAAACCACGCTTAGAGAAGCAAACATTTCGGGATGCTCATTGGCTAGCTTCCAACTTCCCCATCCTCCCATAGAGAGGCCGGTGAGATGAATTCGACTCGGATCTATTTTGTATTTGGTTTGAATATCCTGAATGAGTGCATAAACAGCCTGTGTATCCCACCACTCATTTGCAGGACACTGGGGTGCTAAAATGGCAACCGGCTCTTTAATTAGCTCTTTGTACGTAAAAGGACTGTGGGCCTTGACCAATTCCAGATTACTTCCTCTTTCCCCGGAGCCATGCAAAAAAACAATCAAAGGGACCGCAGATTTGCTCTCTTTAGGATAGTCTAGGACATACCCAAGTTCAGATTCGATCGACACCGTCTTGCTGAAATTCGCGTGAATTTCTTGCGCAAAACTTACGCTTGTCATACTGAGGAGTAAAACAAGACTAAAGTAGCGTATGCATTGGTTTATCAAAAGGTTTATCTTCATTTGATATTGTATTTTTCGGATTTAAAATCAAGTTTTTTTAGTCCTGCTTGAATGTCTGGGGCATTCATGAAAAGCTTCCATAAAAGTCCCGTCCTATAATTTTCGATCATAGGAGAAATCGTGCCTTGGTCGATGGCTAGATATTGTTTGGCTACCCAATTGTCATAATGGATTGAGGTCGCGTCGTAGGGACCTGCGCTTCCAATAAATTCAGGTTTTTGCTCATATAAAAACCGAAGAACATCCATCGATTCTTTCGGCGTATAAGGAAAACTACTAAGCGCGGCCGTGGGTGTTATAACGCCTCTGTCGTTAGAGGGCATATGAGCGGTATAGCCAGTGGATCCATCTGGATTTCTGGAATAAGAAGCAGTCATGCCCCAATAATTAGGTCCATAACCTTTAAAGTGCTTTGGGTTTTCGAGGGCATAGCGGTAGCTAATAAGTACATGGTTTCGGTTCAGATCAAAATAATTTTGAATTTGTCGGTCCTGTAGTCCGGTAGGATCTAACCCAAGATAAGAATATTGCGCCCAAAATAAGGGCCCACCGTATTCACTCGCTCCGTTGTGATTGACCAGAAGAGGAAGACCGTATTTTGTTTTGTCTGTGGTGTAACTTCCGTCTCTCGTCCAACCTTTGTAATACGTTTCTGCATCAATGGGATGCGTAGGGGAAGAGGCCGCTAGAATATAAGTAATCAAACATTCGTTATATCCTTCCAAAGGGAAATTCATTTCCCATCCATAGTTTTTGGACCAATGCCAGTAAAGGACTTTCTCTCCTCCTTTTGTGTACCAATCCCATTCCACCGATCTCCATAACTCATCCATTTTCTTAGCTAAGGCTTTCTCCCGCGCATTTCCTTCTTTAAAATACTCTCGTACTGTAATAATTCCTTGAACTAAAAATGCGGTTTCGACCAAGTCTCCGCCGTCATCTTTTTTTCCAAACGGGACAGCCTTTCCGGTTCTCCCATCAATCCAATGAGACCAAGCACCATGGAACCGCTCACTTGTGGAAAGAAAATTCGCAATTTTATGCAGTCTATCAACCGCTTCAGTGCGTGGCACAAAGCCTCTTTCTACGCCCACTAAAATACTCATGAGTCCAAAACCTGAACCTCCTGTTGTCACTACATGCGCATCGTTATAAGGGTATACCCCGTCTTCATGGTAGCGTTCTTGGCCCATGAGAGAATTGGGCTCTGCAAAATCCCAAAAATATTTCAGACTTTGCTTTTGGACCTGATCCATTAGGTCTGTATCACTTTTTGAAAAACTCACTTTTTCCGGCGAGTCTTTCGTTAAATTCATTGCTGTACACGATCCAACAATCGATCCTAGCGCAAGAGTAAATACAATTAATTTCTTCATATTATCTTCCTTTTTAAAGAGTGTGGGTGCTAGAACTAAACCCGAGCTTTTTAAGTCCCACCTTAATTTCAGGAGCCTTCATAAAAAGATTCCAAATAAATCCACTTCGGTAGTTCTCTACCATGGGGGTGATCGTTCCTTGATCAATGGCCAAGTACCGTGGGCTCACCCAATTGTACTGGGGGCTATACGCATCGTAGGGGCCTGCCACACCCACGTACTGCGATTTCTTTTCGTTGTAAAGAAATCGAAGCATCTCCATACTTTCACTAGGGGTATAGGGCATACTTGAAAGAGCCGCTGTCGGGCTGATTACACCCAAATCATTTAACGGCGAATGGGCACTGTACCCTGTCGACCCATCACTGTTTCGAGAGTAACTTGCCGTTAATCCCCAACCTTTCGCACCGTATCCGACATATCCTTTCGGATTACTTAATGCATATTGGTACATGATTTTAGAGTGGTTCGTTACAGCGTTTCCATAATTGACATATTCATCCGATAGACCTCTTGGATCGAGCGCGAGAAAAGAATAATGCGACCAAAACAGAGGGCCTACACTTCCTGAGTGACCGTTATGATTCACCACTAAGGGAATGCCGTAAAGCGAACCGGCACTCTTAATTCCACCGCTGCGTGCCCATCCTTCTTTATACACTTCTTTTGAAATGGGGTAAGTTGGTGAACTAGCTGCAAGGATATATGGAATTAAGGTTTCATCAAATCCTTGCAGTTTCATATTCATCTGAAACCCACTGTTTTTCGACCAGTGCCAATACAGTGTGT
This sequence comes from Chryseobacterium sp. A321, assembly GCF_054489265.1. Taxonomy (NCBI): domain Bacteria; kingdom Pseudomonadati; phylum Bacteroidota; class Flavobacteriia; order Flavobacteriales; family Weeksellaceae; genus Chryseobacterium; species Chryseobacterium sp. A321. The sequence goes on from NZ_JBTMWZ010000001.1 coordinate 2,177,141, forward strand.
TTTGGTTTTGAGTGTACCAGTTCCATTCAACCCCTTGCCAAAGTTCATCCGCTTTTAAGGCTAAATTCTTTTCCGCTTCAACGGAAGAGTTTTTAAAGTATTCTCGCACGCAAATTAGACCCTGAACAAGAAATGCAGTTTCCACCAAATCTCCACCGTCGTCTCCAGGACCGAAAGGTTTCACGGCGCCGGTCTGCCCATCGATCCAATGGGGCCACGCGCCGTGGAACCGCTCTGCCTTTTCCAAGAAACTAAGACCTGTAGTAAGTCGTTCTACTGCTTGTGAGCGAGGAAGAAACCCTTTCTCAATACCTACGAGCAAACTGAGCAGTCCAAATCCAGATCCTCCTGTGGTCACCACATTTTGATCAAGCGAAGGATTGTCCGTATGGTATCGTTCTCGAGCTAATTTCGAATTGGATTCGGCAAACTCCCAAAAGTAGGAAATCGTTTCTTTTTGGACCAAATCCAAAAGTTCCACATCGGTATACGTGACCGGTGCAGGATCAGGACCCGGTGGTGTGGGAAGTGGCGTACCGCCTCCTCCGGGGGAATCGCGACCACCCGAGCAAGAGCTGGTTAATAGCGCGAAAAAGAATAAAGTTGGGATCGCAAATTTCATTTGTATTTTTTTTAAAAAGAAAAGGGCCCAAGTGGACCCTTTTCGAAGTCAATTATCTTCCGTCTTTTTCAAGCTTGTAAAGCGCGATGATATCCGCCGGGGCAAGAGCTGCATTGTAGAGTCTAAACTCATCCAATTGCCCTGCGTAACTTGTGGCCCAATCTTGTTGCGAACCGTTATTGAGCGGCGGCAGAGTTTCAAATTGATGAGTACCTAGGACCACTTGTCCATTGGTCCCCACCATTTCTAAATTCCCATACCCTGCCACGGATTTTGGATTGTCAATACCGCCCGGATCGTCAGAAAACCAAGAAGCGTAGCCGCTTAACGTTCCACCGGCTGGAGAATAAGCAAACCCTTCTAAATTCTTAGCTGGTTCTCCGTCTTGGTATACGTAGCATCGGCTTTCCTTCGAGTTGTAGACAAAGGCCACATGAACCCATTTTCCTTTGTAACCGTCCAAATTCGCTATGACACTTTGGCCTTTCCAGTTCACACCGGAACGTCCATTTTCAACCCCAAGTTTCAAACGAATTCGATCGGGTTTGGAGTTGTCTGGATTTTCAATAAAAAGGTTAATTCCACCCCAGAATTCTGCTGGACGAACCACAGAGAAAATCCCTTGTGCTCCTTTTCCAACTCCAGGAGGATCTGGCGCTACTGTATTGTTACTTTTCATCCAAAAGGCGACGGTAAAATCATTAAGACCCGTGATAGCACTGGATCCTTGGCCTACGGCATATCGAGATTCTGTGGAAGAACCACTGTAGGCCATTCCTTTGATCCCTTGCGCATAACCCACTTTGGTGGACACCGCTCCCGAGATACTGTTTTTTGCGTCTAAAAGATTGTTTTCAAAACTAAGTTTGCTTAGCAGATTGCTGCTAGCTATATCATCCGAGTTTTCATACCCTCCGATGGACGGGTATGGAATGGGTGGATTGTCTTTGTCAATACTATCCATGCATCCAGAGAGAAGCAGCATCCCTAGAAAGGTACCGCCCACATATTTGATTGTATTTTGATAATTCATAAGAGTAATATTAAATAATTAATAACCTGGATTCGGTTGACTTAGCCCTTTTGACTCACTAATGAAAGGCTGAGGAATTGGAAACAATTCATGTCTTCCGACAATAAAAGTTTTGCCATCTGCCGCCATTGCACTTTTAGCTTGACCGGTACGGACCAAATCAAACCAGCGATCGTGCTCTAGGGCTAACTCCAAACGTCTTTCCTTCCAAATTGCGGTGCGCATTGCCGTGCTTGAGCTCGCAGTGGTCACCCCTAAATTGGCTCTAAGTCTCACTTTATTAAGTTCCTCTCCGGCAAGGCCCGTTTGTCCTAATTCATTTAAAGCTTCCGCCTTAATTAATAAAATCTCGGCGTAGCGCAGGTAGCGAATGTTCGTATCCGAATCGTCAGAACCTGTGTAATTGGAAGAGTACGCTTTGTAATTGTAATAGGGATTTTCTACAGTGCTAGGCACTACACGCCCATCGTAAAGAGTAGAATTCCTAAAGATAATGGTCGCATCGCGACGCTCCGTATCTCCAGCCTCGTCAAACGCATCGACGAGATTTTGAGAAGGCGTGCCAAATCCCCATCCCCAACCTCCAGCACCTCTCGCGCCTTGGGTTTGAGAATACTGTTGAATGCCAGGTTCTCCCGGTCCTCCTTTTCCTTGAATTTCAAAGATAGATTCTTGGTTGTTTTCTCCAGAAACTTTGTAAATATCTGCAAAATCAGGTGTTAGCCCATACCCTACTACTAAGTTAGCATGATCCAGCGCCTTTTGCCAATTCTTTTGATAGAGGTAAACCTTCGCAAGCAGTGCATTTGCAGCACCCTTGGTCGCTCTACCTACATTGTTCCCTGAATAGGCTGCTTTGGGTGGAAGCACCATGGCTGCATCTTCTAAGTCCTTAATAATAAAAGCGTACACTTCTTCCGCACTTTTTCGTGTGAGCAGCATGACTCGATCCTCCTCCACACTCGGACTCGGCACATGATCTACGATGGGAACTCCTCCCCATCCTCGAACCAAATTGAAGTATAAAAACGCTCTTAAGAACTTCACTTCGCCTACAAGTCGTTCGCGAAGGGCCGCATCCGCTTTGTCCAGCTGCGGGATGTATTCAAGGGCTTGGTTGGCTCTGTTAATCCCTTGATAGGAACCCTGCCACACATCGTTAAAGGAACTTCCCGTAGCGGTTAAATCCAGTTTATCCAAGAGGTCCTTGTCGCCACCTGCATCTCCAGGGGACGACCCCTTGTCTGCATCGTCGCTAATAATATTGGTAATCCCGATCCAAGCAAACGAACTTAAATTCCAGTCTAAAAATTTTGCGTACACGGCATTCGAAAACCCTTCTGCTCCTTCGTTGTTATTAAAAAGGGATAAGTCCTGAGTCGAAATATTGGAAGTAGGTGTGACGTCCAAAGAGTCGGTCCTACAACTGTTTGTGCTAAGTGCAAACAGGGCTAAAGCGGAAACTAATATAATTTTCTTTTTCATGACTTTCAAATTAAAATTTAACATTTACACCAAAAACAAACGATCGAAGTGTAGGATAAGCATCCAGTTCAATTCCGGCGTTTCCGTAGGGATTCCCGTCAGCAGAAAGTTCAGGGGTGAATCCTGAGAATTTCTGAAATACAACCGGATTGATTGCATTCACATAGAATCGAACCGACGAAACATAATCGACAACATTCTTCACGGTGTATCCTAGGGTAATATTGTTGATCCTAAAATAATCGCCACTCTCTAAGTAATAATTAGAGGCAAGCGGTACACTGTTAAAAGGTGCAGGATTCGAAGCTCCTGTATTGTCTGGAGTCCAAAAGTTGCTTGCCACATCGTATTCAATGTTTTCTCCGGAGAAACGTTGGGCTTTTTTCCCATTGTAAACCACGCCTCCAAAGGCTCCGTATCCATTCACTGAAAAATCAAGGTTTTTGTAATTCACCCCAAGATTAATTCCCACATTGGATTTCGGAATGTATGAGCCGAAAAAGCGCCGATCCTCAGAATCCGAAGAGCCTGTGATGCCATTGTTGTTGTGATCCACATACATGACTTTTCCGTCTTGGTCATACCCCGCAACTTCCCAAAGATAGAAACTACCTAAAGGCTGGCCTACCGCTTTTTCATTCAACAATTTAGTCCACTGTCCATTTCCAAGTCCTCCTCCGTTGATGTCGTTCACATTTTCGGAAGCGAGTTGATTTACTTCGTTATGGTTATAGGAATAATTGACTCCGATGGAGTAAGAAAAATCTTCCCCTGCTTGGTCCTTCCAATTTAAGGCAGCTTCAACCCCCTTGTTGGTTACTTGCCCTAAATGGGAATATCCCGCGATTTCAAGTCCAGAAGTAGAGATCGGTGTGGCTTGTAGAATTAGGTTATTGGTGACCTTTTTATAGACATCAAACGTACCACTTAAACGGCGAGATAATATCTCGATGTCAAGCCCGACGTTACTTCCCTCCACAATTTCCCAAGAAAGAAGAGGGTCATAAAGTTGATTAATAGTAGTACCTCCTCCGTTGGTAAGACCGTTGAAGTAATAATTCATGTTTTCTCCTGTCGCAAAAGGAAGGAAGTTTAAAGGAACATTTTGATTTCCTAAACGTCCCCAACCTCCTCTAATTTTCAAGAGATCGAAAGCACCATCCTTAAGAAATTCTTCCTCGGAAATCACCCATCCTGCACCAAAGGAAGGAAAGGTTCCCCATTTGCGATCCTGTGCAAATTGAGAAGAGCCATCCTGACGAATGGTAGCTGTTAGCAAATATTTATTATTGTATTTGTACTGCGCTCTTGCAAAGAAAGAAAGGGTGTTTGCATCGTTTGCTTTTACACTTGTAAGAGAAGTAAGGTTTTCATCTGCATAATTGGTTCCGGCAAGATCCCAATAATTGCGATTAGGAAGAACATTTCGTCTTGTAAAGGCAATTCGTTCTTCTCCATCATAGATTGTGGTCTCGGTTCCCACTGTGGCTTCCACATCGTGGAGTCCAAATCTCTTTTGAAAGGTTACAAAATTCGTCACCGCCCAATTAAAATTGGTGTAACGACTATTGTTAAGCGAGTTGACGGCATCTGCTGGGCTATATTGCGCCTCCGTACGGGTAGGATCCGCGGCTAACCATATTTCTCGAGTATCCGAAAAACTGTAGGCTTTTCCGTTGTTGTATTGCCCTGAAAACTGACCTGTATAGGTGAAGTATTTAGCAAATTTAATGTCTAACTTCACACTTCCCTGAAGCTGCATGCTTCGCTGCTGCTCGTCATTGAAGAAAAGTTGACTTACGGGATTTCCTACATTATTAAAAGAGGAGCCAGTAGTCCCTGCGAATCCATCTGCACCTACAAAAGGAACTCCCCATTTCCCATTTTCAAAACGCACCGGTACGATCGGAGATTGTTTGTAAGCCGTCGTAAAGGCACCCAAAGGTTTAGGTGTTACATTAAAGAAAGCCACACTCATCGTCTGGGAGAGGGTAATATTGCGGTTGATTTTAAATTCGTTATTGGTTCGAAGCGTGGTACGATTGTAATCCGAACCTTTTAGAATCGCTTTTTCATCGTAATTGCTCGCACTAAAAAAGTACTTCGCATTTTCAGAAGAACCCGATACCGACACGTTGTGTTGGTTGTAAACACCTTGGCGTGTGATTTCTTCAAACCAGTCGGTGTTCACCGGTTGATCCTGAGAGAATTTTGTACTGCTCAAAGCCGTATTGGTATAATACGAAAAGAGATTACTTCCAGCCATTTTGACTTTGCGCAGGGGTGAACGAACTCCTATAAATCCATCGTACTCGACCGATATACCTCGACCTCGACCGGATTTAGTCGTAATAATGATCACTCCATTGGCTCCACGGTTCCCATAGATTGCAAGTGCCGAGGCATCTTTCAAAATATCGTACGTGAGAATGTCGTTTGTATTGATGTTGGAAATACCTCCCACCATCATTCCGTCCACCACATAAAGAGGTTCACGTCCTCCCAGTGCGGTTCCTAATCCACGGATGACCACCGAGGGGGTCGAACCGGGAAGGTCAGAAGCGGTCACGTTAACACCCGCAGCCTTCCCTTGAATCGCTTGCGTCGCATTTAACACTTTCGTCTTGCTGACTTCTTCTGCATTAATTGAGCTGATTGCAGCCGTATTGTCCACTTTTTTACGACTACCGTACCCAATCATAACGACCTCCTCGATTTGTTGCTCTCGCACTGTATCTTGAGTCGTCTGTGCCTGCACGCTAAAACCGAAGTAAAAGGCGGCAATAAGGCAAGGAAACTTTAGATTGCTGTTTTTCATACTGTTAACTTTTGAATTAAATCTCTCTTGAGCGGTCTAAACACACGCGCGTTTATTATCTCAAATTTAGAAAATATTTGGTAAACTTTAGCATTTACTTAACTTTTCTTACCTAACGCCCGAACGCTTGACCCAAGGCCTCTATCGAAAGAACTTGGCTTAATATTTGAAACATCTAATTAGCATCCGATGCTTTTTCTAAATAAAAACATATATATGAAAGCAAAAACCGTATTAGTAGCGAGCCTCGCAGTGGGTTCGATCGGCGTTTTAACCCAATCTTGTCTGGCACTAGCCACCTCAGGGATTGGAATCACCGTTTTAAAACAAATATTGCTGGGAGGAATCACCAAAGGAGTTGGAATTTTCTCTAATAAAAATGCGTTTATGCAAAATGAATTAATCGATCAGGCTTTGCCTAAGCCATTAAGAGAGATCAATTCCGTTTTAGAGCGAATCTCACCCAGTCTCGTCCAGAAAGAAAGAGAATACATTGCCCAGGCTGCAGCGTATACGGTGCAAACCGCAGAACCTATCTTAAGGAATGCTGTAAACTCGTTAACGGCTCAGGACGTTATGCAAGTCGCGAATGGTGGAAAAGGAGCTGCTACAAGGCTTTTGAAAGCAAAAACAGCAGATCAACTTTTGCTTGCCATTCAACCGAAAGTGGATGAAAAACTAAATGAATACGGAATTGTAAAAAGTCTTAATTTAGCACTTCAAGGAAACAACCTTTTAGGAGGACTGTTAGGAACAGGAGATCAAAATCTAAACCTTGCCTCAGGGGGACTCAGTAGACTTGCATCGGAGCAAATGGTGGAGGGACTTTTTAAAATTATTGAAAATCATGAAATGCAAAATTCGTATCAACTTTTAGATGCACTTCAAAATTCAAAATAAAAAAAATCTTATATTTATCGCCTCGAACTTTTAACCTCTCTAGTTTATATCGAATCTATATTTATGGACCAACCCAACAGCCCACTACCAAAGGGCGTATCTGCAGAAGAATTTTACACTAATTTACAAGCCAACTTGGAAAGCGCACATAGCTTTCCCGAAGATTATCTCTATAAATTCATATTCCCAAACGACAATTCAAAACTCACAGATTTGTATCAAATCTTTGACAAACTAAAGTACACGATTTCAACAAGGGAAAGTTCAAACGGGAAGTACATTTCCGCCAGTATCCTGGCCTTTGTCATGGATGCAAATCAGGTGATTGACCTCTACAAAGAAGTTTCCAAAATTCCTGGTGTAATGATGCTTTAGATTTTAGGCTTCTATAAAAAACTTTGCTTTTTCAATAGGTCGGGCGACCATCGCTAGGGATCCTTTTATCAAAATAGGACGCTCTATTAAATTTGGATTTTGGGAGAGAATTTCCATCCACTCAGAATCCGTTAGGGTCTTATCTGCGTATGTGCTTTTGTAGAGCGGTTCGTTTTTGCGAAGAATATCAAGAGGCCTAGCGTCTAGTTTTTTTAGAAGCGTTTCAATCTCTAAGACAGAAAGAGGATCGTTTACAATATCAATTAATTCGAACTCTACCCCATTTTCATCAAGGTATTCAAGAACAGATCGAGATTTAGAACAACTGTTATTATGTAAAATTTTCAGCATGCAATTGGTATGAAGGAGTTAAAAAAGTCCATGAAGCTCTGCCTCAATGCGTTCAAGAATAAAGCCAAAATCTTGAGGCCTTTCTACAAAATCCAGATCGTCCACTTCAATTACAAGTAATTTTCCTTCCTTGTAATTCTCAATCCAACTTTCGTATTTTTGGTTCAACTTAGAGAGGTATTCAATGCTAATGGTTGCCTCGTATTCCCTTCCTCGTTTGTAGATCTTTTTTACCAAATTTGGAACATCACTCTTTAGGTAAATTAAAAGATCAGGTGCCTGCACAAAAGATTTCATCAAAGTAAAAACAGAAAGATAGTTGTCATAGTCTCTTTGGGAAAGGAGACTCATGTCATACAAATTCTCTGCAAATATGTGAGCATCCTCATAAATCGTTCGGTCTTGGATAATGTTTTTTCCACTTTCACGAATTTCTTTGACTTGTCGAAAACGACTGCCCAAAAAATAAATCTGAAGTGCAAAACTCCATTGGCTCATGTCGGCATAAAAGTCCTCTAAATAAGGATTGTGATCCACGTCCTCAAATTGGGCTTCCCAGCCATAATGTTTCGCGAGCATTGTCGTGAGCGTGGTTTTTCCAGCGCCAATGTTTCCTGTAATTGCGATGTGCATGTGTAAAAAATCTCTTAAGTTGATCTATGAGTATGGCCCAAAAAGCAGGGACATTTAAAGCGCGTAAAGATAAATCTCTTTCTCTTTGATTTCAAAATTATGACTCTATAATTTATCCACAATCCGGAGCATTTCTACCTTTAGGGACTGCTAATTATTTTATTTGAACTTCGTAAATCGTAGGCCAATTTTTACCTGTTACCAGCATGTTTTCTCCTTTGAATGCGATCCCATTTAACACATCATCATTGCCCGTCGTATGTTTTTTAGCAAGCTGCGTGAAATCGAATTTCCCCACAACTTCTCCTGTTTTAGGATCAATCTTTAAAACGATTGGGTTTTGCCATACGTTCGCATAAATGTAGCCCTCGTGATACTCGAGCTCATTTAATTGATCGTAAGCCTGGGTGTTTCCTGCCACGGAAATATACCGTTCTAACTGAGAGGGATCCTTTACAGAAAGGAAATAAAGATTCTTGGTCCCGTCTGAGGCAATGAGACTTTTCCCATCGTAGGTAAGCCCCCATCCTTCTCCAATCACATTGGGGTAAGGAAATTCAGAGAGAAGCTCCAAGCTTGACTTGTTATACACAAATCCTTTTTTATTCTGCCAAGTCAACTGGTAGATCTTATCCCCTACGATCGTGGCTCCTTCCGAAAACACTTCTTGAGGTTGATGAATGGATTTCTGCACCTGCGTGGAACCCAAAGTATATTTTATAAGTTGAGAGAGCCCATGTTGCCCGTCACTTTCGTAAATAGTTTCTCCTTCCAATTGAAAGCCTTGCGTGAAGTTTGCCGTATCGTGAGGATACTCTTTCACTATTTCATAGGAAATATTAGCCTCAGGCTTTGCAGCAAAAACATTAATGGTCGCATCTTGGCTTAAAACTTCCCCGCTTGAGGTTGTAATTAAAAAGGTGACGGCATTATCTCCTAAGGAAAAGTAATTGGGATCAATGATAAGACTTGAGGTCTCCTTGTCTCCAAAACTGATTTTTATTTCTTTCGCATCCTTCAGCACGCTCTGCGGAAGCTCAAGAGAATCCCCAAAATGAAACCCCTGCGATTGACGCTCAATGGTATAGCTGTTTAAATCATTTAAAACTTCTTTTTCTTTACTACAAGATACTAATACGCCTAAACCTATCAGAGCAATATATAAACTACGTTTCATTTCTTTTTTTTTCAAATTTACTTCTTTCAGGCCTATGCCTGGATCGAATTTGTGAAATTACTGAAATATCATGGCTCAGACAAAAAGGGATTCCCCTTTTTTTGGCTTCCCAAAAAAAACCTTTCTGGAAACGTGATTTTCAATTTTCTAAATAGCTTTTCAAAGAATCCCTAACGATGCTTTTCCAACCGAATGAAAAATTTTCGAAGGAAAACCCCTCACCCAACAATTTAAAATGATCTAGATGCTCATGCCTAAGGACTAAGCGAGTTTGATCTCCCCAAGGTTCTAACTCCCAATTCACGAGTGTAGTTTCATTCGAAATTTCGGGATAAGACCAAGTATACGAAAGCTTTTTATAGGGTTGAATTTCTACGATTTCTCCAGCGTGAAGAAATTTCTTTTCATCCCCGGGTTCATAGAAATGAAATTTATGATGTAGCTTTAATTCAAAACTAGGGATCTCAAAATACCATTTTTGAAGTTCACTTGCATCGCTTATTGCACTCCAAACCTTTTCTAAGGGCTGATTAAAGATTTGCACTACAGTAATTGTATCGTTCATCCTACTTTTTTCGTGGGGTTTAAAAATATACAATATAGAGAGAACAAATCAAAAACCTGAGAAAAATGGGTTAATTTTGCAGACTTAATCCACTCATTGTGCATCCACTACTAAAAGTTCTGTTCGTATTCCTTATTCTCACCTTACTTATTGCAATCGTAGGGTATTTCATTCTAAGGAGTCCTTCCTTTGGAAAAGCCCCCTCCGGAGAACGCTTAGTTCGAATTCAAAACTCTCCGCATTACCGAGGAAATCAGTTTGATAATTTACTAGATACACCGGCTATGGCACCTGGGGCCACTATGGTAGGCGCGATGTACAAAATGCTATTTAAGAAAAGTCCTCAGATACAACCTAAGAATCCGTTTGAATTTACAAAAACAGACCTCTTTTCCATACCCCTTTCTGAAAACACGATGGTATGGATGGGACACTCTTCTTATTACCTGCAACTAGATGGAAAACGTATTTTAGTCGATCCTGTTTTTTCGGGCCATGCAAGTCCTTTCTCATTCAGTGTAAAAGCATTTAAAGGAAGTGATCTCTATGAGACGAAAGACATCCCCCCTTTAGATTACCTAATTATTACGCATGACCACTGGGATCATTTAGATTACAAAACGGTTAAAGCCCTTTTCAACCAGACACAAAAAGTCATTACCGGACTTGGAACGGGAGAACATTTAGAGTTTTGGGGACTAGAGTCTAGCAAACTTGTTGAACTAGATTGGTACGAATCCCATGAATTAACAAGAGGATACACTGTCTATTCAGAGCCGGCAAGGCACTTCTCAGGAAGAGGACTCAAACGAAATCAAACGTTATGGAGCAGTTTCTTGCTTCAATTCCCGACCCAAAAGGTTTTCATTGGAGGAGACAGCGGGTACGGAGATCATTTCAAAGAAATTGGAAAACGACACGACTCCATTGATTTGGCCATTTTAGAAAATGGGCAGTACAATGAGGATTGGCGATACATTCATTTTCTACCCGGAGAAAATTTAAAAGCAATGGAAGACTTAAAGGCGAAAACCCTGGTTCCAGTCCATTACGGAAAGTTTGCTTTGGCACTCCACGCATGGAACGAACCCATTAGCAAGATGATGGCACTTCGAAAGCCCGATCAAGCGATCTTAACGCCCAAAATAGGTGAGCGCATCGATTGGAGCCAAAACGAAATTCAGCCTAACCCTTGGTGGCAAAACCTACCCTAGCCCTTTTCGTCTAAGGTTCTTCCTTTATTCGGGCTTGGAAAGCGGACCGTTCAGGCAACTTGCAATACCGAATGACCGAGCAGAACTTCAATAAAGCCTTTGCGACGGCAGCCGATCTAGTCATTGCAGTGGTTGAGCACTTGGTCGAAGAAGGCGAACTTTCACCCGAAATTATTCATACGCCTGGTTGCTACATAGACTATCTTGTTCAGGCGCATACCACCCTTGAAGAACTTGGAAGTTCCGCCGTGAGTCAAAGTGCCAAATCCGTCTCTCTGAGAAGACTCAGCATGGCACAAAGAGCACTTAAAGAACGAAGGAAAGGAGAAGTAGTCAATTTAGGCATTGGAATACCTACCCTAGTAGCCGATTTAATTACTCCTGAGCACCAAATAACTCTGCATACCGAAAACGGAATGCTTGGAGTGGGTCCTTCACCAAAGGAGGGTGGAGCTATGGACTATCCGGTAAATGCAGGAAAATTACCGGTCTCGGCATTGCGAGGGACTTCTTATTTTGACAGTGCAGAATCCTTTGCAATGATTCGAGGAGGACATATTGATGTGGCCATCATGGGCGGACTTCAAGTCGACGAAAAGGCAAACCTAGCCAATTGGGCCGTACCGGGTGAGCCTTTGTTAGGAGTGGGTGGAGCCATGGATCTTGCATCGGGAGCAAAGAAGCTAATTATTACCATGATGCATACCGAACGAAACGGCGACCCAAAAATTGTACCCGCTTGTGATCTACCCATCACGACAAGATCTGCAGTGGATATGATTATCACGGACCTAGCTGTATTTCAATATATTGATTCAAAGCTAACGCTCATTGAGCTCATGCCTGGAATCACAATTGAGGAAGTTCGGGAAAAAACCTCCGCCGAGTTTGTAGAAAAGTTAAACTAAGGATTTAATGGAAAGTCTTATTTTTCCAAAACGGAAGATATATCCTTCGTTTAGGTGGTTGGAAATTGATACTTTTGTAAGCAAAGCGATAGTTCATGAGAGTCCTGACAGGAGTGCGCAATTTTTTGTTTTCCTCGATATCCATTTACATTTATAGGTGCGTTCTTGGATTCACCCTTGGATATTATCTAATGGAACTGGTTCCCGAGTTTGACTTGTTTTGGGCCCTACTCTCCATTATGCTCGTGATTTCACCCGAAGGAAAAGACGCTCCTCGGTTAACCACAGACCGAGTTAAAGCCAATTTAGTGGGTGCTTTGTCGGGATTTGTAGTGGTATTTTTGCCCTTTGAGCTCTTTTGGAAAACGCTGATTGGAATTGTGGTGGCGGCTCTTTTGTCCAACGCATTCAAACTGTCAAGTGTCTCTAGAACGGCCATTGTTGCCGTGATTATTATCGTTTTGGAAAAACCAGACGAAGGGTATATCGCTTCTATTGAACGATTCTTATCGGTCGCTGGGGGCTGTCTTATTGGACTCTTTGTCGTGGTAAGCACAGGATACTTAATCCGATATCTTCATAAATTAATTTTAAAAGTAGAATTTAGACACCGCGACGACCCTCATTAATTCGATGTAAGTTGCCCGTATTAAAAACAGTATAAAATGAAAGAAAACGCATACATTGTAAACGGAACTCGTTCCGCCATTGGAAGTTTTAGAGGAACACTCTCAGGACTGAGAACCGACGACTTATTAGCAGATGTCCTAAAGGGACTGTTAAAGAAGTCCCCGAATCTACCCCTAGACAAAATTGATGATGTCATAATTGGCTGTGCAAACCAAGCCGGCGAAGACAATCGTAACATAGCAAGAATGTCTCTCCTTCTAGCGGGGCTTCCCGTCTCCGTTCCTGGAGAAACGGTCAATAGGCTATGCGCTTCAGGAATGAGCGCAATCGTACAAGCCTCTCGAGCCATTAAATCAGGCGAAGGAGACCTTTTCATCGCAGGAGGTGTAGAGGGAATGACACGTGGACCTTATGTGCTATCCAAATCTGCTGCCCCTTTTGGAAGTGATCAAAAAATCTACGATAGTAGTTTTGGTTGGCGTTTTGTAAACCCGAAAATGAAGGAACTTTACGGAACGGATGCAATGGGAAACACGGCTGAAAACTTAGCTGAAAAATACGAGATTACCCGAGAAGAACAAGATCAGTTCGCACTCTTTTCCCAGAAGAAAGCGAAAGCAGCAATGGAAAGCGGAAGGCTAGGCGAAGAGATTACCCCTATCGAAATTCCTCAACGAAAAGCAGATCCTATTCAATTCGATCAAGATGAATTTGTCAAACCCAATTCTTCGATGGAAGGACTTTCCAAATTGAGAGCTGCCTTTGTAAAAGAGAACGGTACCGTTTCAGCTGGAAATTCGTCTGGACTAAACGATGGAGCCGCTGCCGTATTAATCGCCTCCGAAAGTGCTTTAAAAGAATACAACCTTACTCCCATGGCGAGAATAGTGACTTCTGGGGTCACAGGGACCGAGCCAAGAATCATGGGGATTGGACCTGTGGAAGCGACCAAATTAGCGCTGAAACGAGCAGGGCTTACCCTAGAGGACATGGACATCATTGAAATAAACGAAGCCTTTGCAGCGCAAAGTATTGCTTGTTTAAAAGAACTAGGATTAGAGCCAGATGACCCAAGAGTCAATCCAAACGGAGGAGCCATCGCTCTAGGCCACCCTCTAGGAATGAGTGGCACTCGAATCACCTATTCGGCCGCTTTAGAACTTGTGAAAACCAAGAAACGCTATGCGCTTGCAACCATGTGTATTGGCGTAGGACAAGGCTATGCAGTCATTTTGGAGAATGCTTCCTTTAGCAAATCTAACGCATAAAACCGGCCTAAGAATAGCACGATACCCTATAAAGTAAAAGAGCCTTTTCCTGTGCGGAAAGGGCTCTTTTACTTTGTTTATAATATCGGGCACTCTGCTTCTAAAACCCTAATAATTTTAATTTTAACTGAACGGCGAAATTTCCTTTGAATCCTGGGGTTTGGTAATGACCCACTCGATAAAAGAACCCTAAATTGAAATAAGAACTCAAGAAATTGTTCCATTCGAGACCCACTTCTTGGTAAAGTTTATTTAATGGATGGAAGTCTAGGTCATGGTTTTGCGGAGATTTCATGTCCCCAATAATTCCTTTGTAAAGCACATCAATACTAGAGGTATTCTGACCTATGCTCTTAAAATACCAAGGCAGTCGATGGGTTAAGTAATATCCAACAAAACGATCGTTAAAATATCGACCTCCAGGCATCGTGGCAAATCCAAGGTAGGAAGTGAGCGTGAAACTCGTGGCTAGCTTCTCACCCGAGAGTCCATTCATCTGGAACTGATTCCATATGGGCGTATCTCCAAAGACTTTCCCCATGTACGCTCGGGTACCCGTCACACCCCATGGATTTTTAAATTGGTGCGTAAAGAGAAGTTCAATTTTCTTGAATTCTGTCTCTCCACCGAGTAGAGAAAGACCCTGCTCATAGTGCAAATAGATTTCTGGAAAATCGGTATGGTACGTAAATTTGCCACCCGGCGTCATCATCGATTTAGATCCCGGTGCATACTTTAAGGTGGCTAGAAAACTAAACTCATCAAATTCATCTCCCAGGGATTTAAAATTGTAGGGGAAAAGTGCCTTGTTACGCTCTCTCTTGGCCCCTATTTTCATCGTAAGATCAGGTAGTAAATCGTATTCCCAACTTAGCTTCCCCCCTTGGGTTGAAAAATACTTCTCGTTGCTAATGTTCACGCCCGAATTCATCAGTTGCATCTTGAAGCTCCAAAGCTCTTCATTGAAAAGCCCACTGGCCTTTACATCCGAATAGTACTCCGCTCTTAACTTCGAATGGCGAGAAAGGCTGGGAAGATAATCGAGAGCCAATCCGTATTTCCATTTTCGATCCCTAAATCCATACCCCACATAGACCTCTGGAGACCAATGCGGACTAAAGTGCTCGTTTAGTTTCGCTCCTACACCCAAGCGGAGTCCCTCGTACTTCGAATACCGAGCGAAATGCTCCGCGAGCAGATCTACTTTTCCTACGCGCAACTTTCCACTTGTTAGGGTTGAGAAAAATCCTGCTGCTTGATTCCAATTGTGCTTTTGACCTAAACTGTCGATCTTGAGGTAGGTTTGAGTCTCTCGTGAACTTAAGGGCCGAGTTCGATACTCCGATAGATGGGTTCCATCCGAGTTTTTCACTTCAAACTCATACCCCTTAAAATCTTCTTTTTCAAACTGATCATTGGGCTGCCAATCAAAATAGTCTACGTTCAGTAGGGCATAATATCCAAACCCAGGTGCTTCTTGCAGCGAAACAGAGTCTTTCGCTAAATTGATCTCGCCAATTTTAATCTCAATATCTTCTCGCTCTAGGAACCATTTGCCCCCAAGGAGTTTCCAAGAACTTTCTAGCGTACGTTTTGAACCTGAACTGCTTTCTCTTTCTATACGTTTCACCCCGTAACTCTGTGAATCTATAAGGATCCTTCCATTGTATTTTGGGGAGCTCGTCACTTTGCTTTTTCGAATTTCTCGAAAGCTAATCTCATACGTCTCACGACCTTCGTAGAAGAGGGTATCGGTCAGAAAAAACCGATAAAGATTCTTGTTTTTACTCTGAATTACTTTGGGAATGGTGGAGCGATCACTTCGAACCGCTAAAAGACGGTACAAAGGTTCACTTAGTCCTGAAATCCGATTGTCTAGCACGAGAGTTTTCTCCCCTAGTGTCTTGGAATGTCGGTACTCTAAGGCTCTCTCCCACAAAAAGCCTTTGCTATCCCTTGCAACCTGCTGCATTTCTTCCGCATTCCAAGGGGATTTCTTCTTTTTGTCTTTTGCCTTAAGTTCTGCTTCTAAGGAAATCGTATCACGCTTTGCATCAAGTACCTCTTGATACAAACTAAGCGAATCTTTGTCTAAATCAAGAGATACTTTCTCATAAGACCGGTAGAGAAACGACGCTAAACTGTAGGGGGAATTTTGCAGATAGTTTTTACGAACTTTATCAAGAAGTTCGACTGCTTTGGAATCGCTTTGGTCTTTAATGACTACACTTTCAATCCTGCTTTCTTTTACGGGGTCCGTAGAGAGTTGAACGTGCATTTGCTTTTTTACCTGTAGAATTTGATCCTCGTACCCTTCGACTTGCACTCGAATTTCAGGACAGGAAGTTTGAAATTCAAGCCCATGACTAAGTTTCTTTGAGTCTAGTTTTTTTCCCTCACACCAAAGAATTACTTGGGATAAATCTACGTTCGCATCCTTTGCAAAGTGCAATTGAGATTGAGAAAAGGCCCCTGAACTTACCAAAAGACCCAGGAAAAAGAGAAGTCGACTCATCGTTTGTGTATTTGAGAGGAATGAAATTAAACAAATTCTAAACATGCCTAGCACTCCATGGAAAAAAAAGACGAAAAAAGCATCGTAACGATGCTAATTTCTTCTTATGTGGTTTCTATTTCGTCTTTTGTTAAAGGCTTAAGGCTTTTTGATATGCATTTTCAATGCCCTCAAGGTTTTTACCTCCTGCCGTGGCAAAACCTACATTTCCACCGCCGCCGCCTTGAATTTCTTTGGCGAGATCCTTCACAATTTGTCCTGCATTGAATTTATCCTCAAGATCAGAAGAAACACCGACCGTAATTAGGGGTTTATTTCCATGATCAGAAATAATGACCGTCAAGGACTGAGGCACTTGTTTCTTTAATTCAAAAACTAAATCTTTTATGCTAGAGGCATCAAGTGAGGTTTTTTTCACGAGTGTATTTCTTCCCTCTTTTGCTTCATACTGATTCTTCCATTCTTCTGTCTGTGCGACCGCTTGGCTTTTCTTACTAATTTCTAACTCCGCTTTTAGCTGTTGGTTTTCTTCCAGCAATTTTTCAATGGATTTGCGAAGATCTTTTGATTTTAAAAGACCTCCTAAAGAAGTAAGGGTCGATTCTAAATCTTTATAATAGTTCATGGCTGCCTGGCCAGAAATGGCCTCGATCCTTCTGATTCCAGCCGCGGTTGAGCTTTCCGATACAATTTTAAAAAGACCAATTTCACCGGTGGAACGTACATGGGTTCCTCCACACAGTTCTTTTGAACTGTCAAACTGAATCATACGAACTTGATCGCCATATTTTTCCCCGAACAGAGCCATAGCTCCTTTCTCCACGGCTTCTGCCATAGGGATTTCTCGGTATTCTTTTAGGGAAATGTTTTTCTGAATTTTGCGCTTTACTTTCTCTTCCACTTCTTGCAATTCTTCTGCAGTGAGTTTCGAGAAATGCGAAAAATCAAATCGCAAATACTCAGGACCCACGAACGAACCTTTTTGTTCCACGTGCGTACCCAGTACTTCACGAAGCGCTTCATGCAATAAATGCGTTGCCGAGTGATTTGCTTCGGTACTTTTTCTTCTTGCTCCCTCGACTCGCGCATAGAAAACTGCGCCGACATCCTTTGGAAGTTCGCTTATTAAAGAGACAATTAAATTGTTTTCTTTTTTGGTATCTAATACTTCAAGCACCTCAGGGTTGTTCTCCACGTTGTATAATTCGGGTGCAGAAAGGTCGAAGTGCGTTGCATAACTTGGAATTAAAATTCCATGGTCCCCTACTTGCCCTCCTCCTTCGGGATAGAATGGCGATTGATCCAAAACAATTTGGAAAAACTCTCCGT
The DNA here is from genome assembly GCF_054489265.1 of Chryseobacterium sp. A321. NCBI lineage: Bacteria > Pseudomonadati > Bacteroidota > Flavobacteriia > Flavobacteriales > Weeksellaceae > Chryseobacterium > Chryseobacterium sp. A321. The sequence goes on from NZ_JBTMWZ010000001.1 coordinate 2,194,964, forward strand.
CTTTGTTTTCAACCTTGCGGTAACGTGTAATGGAACACTTGGTCTCAAGCACGTCGTATCCTACAAATTTCTCACTCTTTTCCTCTAAAACGACCCAGTCATAGACTTTACCTGCAGAGTCCTTTTTGCTTCTTTGCTTTTGTTTTTGCATCTCCGCGTCAAACCCCTCTTCATCCACTGACAAATGACGTTCTTGTGCAATGATTCGAGAGAGATCCACAGGGAATCCATAGGTATCGTAAAGTTCAAACACTCGGTCTCCAGGAAGCGTGGTATCCCCGTTGGCGATGGTTTCTTTTATGGTATGATCAAGACGAAGTAGCCCTGTTTCAATGGTTTTCAAAAAGGAAATCTCTTCTTCTTTGATTACTTCTGTGATTAGTTTTTTCTCTTTGCGAAGCTCTTTGAAATAATCGCCCATTTGGCCATCTAATACTTCAACAAGTTCATACAAAAAGGCTCTGTTCATGCCTAGGAATCGGTAAGAATAAGAGATTGCGCGTCGCAAAATGCGTCGAATCACATACCCTGCTCCTGTATTGGAAGGCAGCTGCCCATCTGCAATCGCAAAGGCAACCGCACGAATGTGATCCACCACCACGCGAATGGCAATGTCTTTGGAGTTCTCTAAAATCCCTGTATAGGTTTCTCCTGATAAAGATTCTACTTTCTCAATTAGGGGAGTAAAAACATCGGTATCGTAATTGGAGGATTTCTTTTGAAGAGCCATACAAAGCCTTTCAAATCCCATTCCCGTATCTACATGTCGATTCGGTAGCTTCTCTAGGCTCCCGTCCGCTTTGCGGTTGAATTCCATGAAGACTAAATTCCAAATCTCAACCACTTGTGGATGATCTTGGTTTACAAGTTCTGAGCCTTTTACAAGTTCTTTTTCTTCCTCACTTCGCAAATCCACGTGAATTTCGGAGCAAGGACCGCAAGGGCCGCTCTCTCCCATTTCCCAGAAATTATCTTTTTTATTTCCTTCCACGATTCGATCTGCTGAGACGTGATTTAACCACAAATCGTATGCCTCTTGATCACGCTCCAAATTTTCTTTTAAATCTCCTTGAAACACACTTACATACAAATCCTCTTTCGGGATTTTATAAACCTCCGTTAGTAGTTCCCATGCCCAGTCTATTGCCTGCTTTTTGAAGTAATCGCCAAAAGACCAATTTCCTAGCATCTCAAACATCGTGTGGTGGTACGTATCGCGGCCGACATCGTCCAAATCATTGTGTTTCCCAGAAACTCTCAAACACTTTTGCGTATCTGCAATTCGCGGCGCTTTCGGGGATTTATATCCAAGAAAATAATCTTTAAACTGAGTCATTCCTGAATTGGAAAACATAAGTGTAGGATCGTCTTTTAAGACAATAGGAGCCGAAGGTACAATTAGGTGTTCTTTGCTTTTAAAAAACTCTAAAAATTGTGCACGTATCTTTTGTGAGGTCATATCGAATTGATTTATTTGTATGCAAAATCGCTACATGATTCTTGCAAGTTGGCAAATTTAAGGAATTTGTACAAATGTTGTGCTAAGGCGCAGGTTTCGGGGGCACATTTTTTGAGCTTTCTTTTGCAGGGTCGAAAAACGACCCCTTCCTTAAGCTTTAGTCTTAAAAATTAATTATATTTAGCCTATGAAAATTACCGATTTAGCGCTTGAACTTGGCGTCTCTACCTATAGCATCAAACAATTTATTGACGATTTCGATTTGGATTTGCAAGAATGCCTCTATCCCAATTTAGAAGTGAAAGATGATTTTTTAAAATTTGCTAGGGAAAACAAGGCCTTTTTGATTCGATATGAAAAAGACTTAGTGGAAGAAAAAACCTCTAAACAAATTGCAAAGCAGATTAACCAACCCGTAGAGGAGGTAGAAACTATTATCAAAAAACAAAAGCCCAATTTATTTGAAAACGGCGTTTATAAATCCTCAGTCTCTAGCTACGGCATTGACCATGCATTAGGCGGAAACTATAAGTTTGTCTACGATTACTTCGGAAAGAAAACTCCCCTCGCTCAACGTGATTTCATAGGATACCGCGATTTGTATTTTCACATTACGGAAATGCTCCACCCCTTCATTGACCCCCAACAAACGAAAGATTGGGGGATTTACAAACCGGCCGGCATCATTCTCTACGGTCCTAAGGGGAGTGGAAAGATTTTCTGGGCACGAAAAATGGCAGAAATCATCGACTATGAGTTTAAAGCCGTGAAAAACGCCTATTTAGGAACCTCTTTCATCAATGGCGAGAAGACGGATTTCACCGATTTTCTGACCACTATGATGAAGGAATCGAAGGTACTTCTTTTCATGGAAAACTTTGACTCCATCGCAAGGGAACGCTCTAGCGAGCACGACCAACATTCCAGTACTGAGGAAGTAAAAGACATCATTTTGCATTCGATTCATCAGTTTGTAAATGAAAAGCTACTCATGGTCGTCGCAGCAGATACACTCTCTGGGATGGATAGTGAGGTCTTTGCACCCGGACGATTTGATGTGCGGATCCCTGTGTTCCCGCCCAACCGAGACGAACGCGCTCAAATGATTATGCGATACCTCACCATGAACCTAGAGAAAGATGCTCTACTTCTTCAAATCCTTAAGTTCAACAAAGCCGATCAGAAACCCTTCTGGACTCCTGTGACAGAAAAAATGAAACTTTTCAGCAATACGATGGTGATTGATTTTACACAAAGTTTTAAAAAACGTCTGCGTACCCAGTACTTAAAGCTCAAAACTCCTCATTTCAAAATCGATGCGAAATTGCTTCAACATAGTCTAGCAGAAGCAACAGGCAAACTTACAGAGGAATACTTAAACTCTGTACAGGATTTCATCTACGAAGTGAGCGCAAGTGATTACGATGTCTTTTCGCGTCGAATCGAAGCCCTTAAAATAGAATTAAACTCTTATAAAGTACAAGAACTCCCTCGTCGTCAGATTGGATTCGCTCATAACGACTCCCTCGATCCTACTGAGGATATGAACCTTGGGGAATAAGACCACTTTCAAAAATAATAAGACTCTGGCCCAATCCTGCTTGTAAGGATTGAGAAGGTTCCTTTAGGTGCCTCTTGCAGAGTTCCAATCCTTTTGAGGGCCCCATTAGAGTAAAATAATATTTCCCTTTTCTAAAATGTCAAAATCCTATCTTTGCAAAAATCAAATGTGTGATAAGTTCTGATCAATTAAAAGATATACAATCCCGAATCGAGTCTCTGTACCAATTTCTTCATATTGAGAAAAAATCAATTGAAATTCAAAACGAAGAGGAAAAAATGACGGCTCCTGATTTTTGGAACGAACCAAAAGAAGCTGAACTTTTTCTAAAGCAACTTCGAACGAAGAAAAAATGGGTTGAGGCCTATAATGAAATCCAAAGCACGTTTGAAGATTTACAAGTACTCGTTGAATTTGCAAAAGAAGACCCCGAAAGCGAAGCCGAATTGCAATTGCAATTCCCTTTGCTAGTGGAGAAGGTAGAAGATCTTGAATTTAAAAATATGCTTTCGCAAGAAGGGGATGAACTCTCGTGCGTACTTCAAATCACGGCTGGAGCCGGCGGAACCGAAAGTTGCGATTGGGCCTCTATGCTTATGCGAATGTATCTAATGTGGGCACAGAACCAGGGTTACAAAGTTCGAGAACTCAACTTTCAAGAAGGCGATGTGGCAGGAGTGAAGACCGTGACCTTAGAAATCGAGGGGGATTACGCCTTTGGATACTTAAAAGGCGAGAACGGAGTACACAGGCTGGTTCGTATCTCACCCTTTGATTCGAATGCAAAGCGCCATACAAGTTTTGTCTCGGTTTATGTCTATCCTCTGGTAGATGACACCATTGACATCCAAATCAATCCTGCTGATATTTCTTTCGAAACGATGCGCTCCTCAGGTGCTGGGGGACAAAACGTAAACAAAGTGGAAACAGCTGTGAGACTTCGTCACGCACCTACCGGAATCATTATTGAAAATTCAGAAAGCCGTTCTCAACTTCAAAACAAGGAGAAAGCCATGCAACTTCTAAAATCGAGACTCTACGAAATGGAACTCGAAGAACGAATGCGGGCCAGAAATGAAATTGAAGCCGGAAAGATGAAAATAGAATGGGGAAGTCAAATTCGGAATTATGTCATGCATCCTTACAAACTCGTTAAGGACGTACGAAGTAGTCACGAAACCTCTGATGTCGACGGCGTGATGAATGGAGATTTAACGCCCTTCTTAAAAGCCTTCTTAATGGCCGATGGAAGCGGCCATCAGGACGACAACGAGTTAGGACTTTAAACCGTAAGGCGAAAACCCAGTCTCCCTCCCGCAAAAAAAGTAGAGCCAGAAAAAATTTCACATTGGACTCTGTTAAATAATCATAATAATTTCTCATTCGGTTTTTTTTCAATTATTTTTGTAGCTAGAGATAATATGAATGGAGCATTTCGAAAGTTGGAAGGATTTACTGAATCCAGAGTTTTACATTAAGATTGGAGGATTTTGGCTTATCATATTTATAATCTTTGCGGAAACAGGCCTTTTTGTAGGCTTTTTCCTTCCAGGCGATAGTCTACTTTTCATTTCTGGAATTTACTCGGTCGAAATCATACAAACCACGTTTGGAAGTACCCAAAGTGGATTTCTGGACACCACCATCCTAGCTTTTTGCATTGCCCTCTCTGCCATCGTTGGAAACGAGGTTGGATATTGGTTTGGTCGTAAAACCGGCCCTGCACTCTACAAAAGAGAAGATAGCTTCTTTTTCAAAAAGAAATACCTATTTCAAGCGCACGATTTTTTCGAAAAGCACGGAAGCGTCGCGATTATTCTCGCTCGATTCCTTCCTATCGTACGGACGTTCGTTCCCATCGTAGCCGGTATCGTAAAAATGGACAAAAAAAGATTTCTTCTTGACAATATTATTGGAGGAGTCCTTTGGTCGTTTATCCTCGTTTTTGCAGGTCATTACCTTGACCAGTTATTTATACATGAATTTGGAATTGACTTAAAAGAACACTTGGGACTCATCGTTCTTCTTCTTGTCGTGTTCACTACGATCCCAGTCATTTTAAAAATTCTTTTTGGAAAAGCAAGCGACCGCTCCTAGGGAATAATCTATCACACCCTGGTTTCTTTCGTTGCAAAGCTTGAAATACGTGTCTGCTTCGAAATTTCCTAGTCACACCTCCCTTTCTTGAATGATTAATTTCTATCTTTGATTGATTAAAACTACTTTCAATGAAGAATTATTTCCTTTTACCCTTTCTATGTCTCTTTTCCCTTCTGTTCTCTCAAGAGAAATATGTTCTCGTTCTACACGGGGGCGCAGGAACCATCACCAAACAAAACATGACGCCCGAAAAGGAAGTGGCTTACAAAGCCAAACTCTCTGAGGCTCTAAAGGCCGGATATCTTCAAATTGAAAAAGGCGAAAGCGCCGTGCAGGCCGTAGAGGCCGCCATTGAAATCCTTGAAAATTCACCCCTTTTTAATGCCGGAAAAGGGGCCGTCTTCACCGCGGAAGGGAAGAATGAAATGGATGCAGCAATCATGTACAGCAAAAACCTAGACGCCGGAGCCGTTGCGGGCGTAACCACAATTAAGAACCCTATCAAAGCGGCCATTGCCGTTATGCGCAATTCACCCCATGTTTTGTTAGTAGGAAAAGGTGCAGAAGTATTTGCACACGAACAAAAATTAGAAATCGTCTCCCCTGACTATTTTTATACGGAAGACCGCTTCCAATCTTTGCAAAAGTTTCTTAAAAAAACCGAAAATGAAAAATCGACTACTTCTCGAACCCAACCTAGCTTTTTAGATGTGGATTATAAATTCGGAACGGTTGGCGCGGTTGCATTAGACAAAGAAGGAAACCTTGCCGCTGGAACCTCTACAGGAGGAATGACCGGTAAGAAATGGAACCGTGTCGGTGACTCTCCTTTGATTGGTGCAGGCACCTATGCAAACGAGTGGGTCGGAATCTCAGGTACCGGATGGGGAGAATACTTCATTCGCACCACAGCCGCAAGAACCCTTGCCGCAAAAATGCAATACCAAAACAAAGACATCCAAACCGCAGGCTCTGAAGTTATTGCAGAAATTGAGGCTTTAGGGGGTGACGGAGGACTCATCGCCCTCGACAAAAATGGAAATGTCGCTATGCCGTTCAATACAGCGGGAATGTACCGAGGTACAGTTACGAGCGAAGGAAAAATCGAAGTTCAAATTTACCGTTAAACCTGAATTCCATGACTCCTTTGCAATTTGAACTTACCTCTCTAGAGCAGTGGCCTGAAGTCGTAAAAGAACTCCTTCCTCAAATCGAGAAGCAGCCCGTTTTGCTTTTAAAAGGCAATCTGGGAGCCGGAAAAACAACCTTTACGAAGGAACTTGTTCGCCAGCTCGGCAGCCCCGATTCGGTTAGCTCCCCTACCTACGCCCTCGTAAACACCTACCAAGGTTCAAAACTAAAAATATATCATTTTGATTTGTACCGCCTTCAATCGAAAGAAGAAGTGTATGACATTGGAATTGAAGACTATCTTGAGCAGCCCAATACCCTTTGTATCGTGGAATGGCCCGAGGTATTTGAAGAGGAACTGAAAAGTGAGGGTTACCACGAACTCCGCATTGAAAATTCTCTTGAGAAACGAAAGGTTTACTTTCAGTAGTCCTTACCTCTATAAGTTTAGGATATTTGTATCTTTGCGACTGAATTACTATTAATACAAAACCACCTATGAGCGGTACGATTTTTACTCCATTCACGGAAAAGGACCTCTTACCCAAAGAGGAAAAACTTGAAGTGTTTAAAAAAGGAAAAAAATTCACAATTGGACTTCCCAAAGAAACTTGTTTAAATGAGCGAAGGACTTGCCTTACGCCGGACGCTGTTCAAGTCTTAACCGACCACGGTCATCAAATCATTGTGGAACAAGGGGCCGGGAACGGTTCGTTCTTTTCAGACATTCAATATGCAGAGGCAGGGGCTAGAATCACGACCGATCCCAAGGAAGCATTTGGTCAAGAGCTCATTATGAAAATCAATCCTCCTACTCTTGAAGAGATTGATTACATAAAAACAGGGACTCACCTTATTTCGGCTTTGCAAATCAATCTACGAGACAAAGAATACTTTCTAAAACTAGCCGAACAAAAAATCAATGCTATTGGTTTTGAATTCATCACAGACGATTACCATCAACTTGCACTCGTAAGGCTCATCGGAGAAATTGCAGGAACCACTTCAATTCTCTACGCATCCGAACTTTTGGCACTTTCCAACGGTCTTATGCTTGGGGGAATCACGGGAGTTCGTCCTACGGAAGTCCTCGTAATTGGCGCTGGAATTGTAGGCGAGTTTGCTACGAAAGCCGCCATAGGACTAGGGGCAAGCGTAAAGGTATTTGACAACTCCTTATCCAAATTGCGCCGACTCCATACGCTTGTCGACGGTCGAGTTCCTACTTCCATTATTGATCCAAAAGAGCTTTCTAAAAGCCTGCGACGTGCCGACGTGGTGATTGGAGCATTGCCGTCTTTAAATGAAACCCCTGTGATCACTGAGGAAATGGTACTGAAAATGAAAAAAGGAAGTGTCCTAATCGACATAACGATCGATCATGGGAAGGTCTCGGAAACCTCCGAACTCACCACCATGGAGGATCCTTTTTTTATCCGCCACGATGTTATTCACTGTGGACTTCCTAACCTAACTTCCCGTATTCCTAGAACAACCACAAAGGCAATTTCTAATTTCTTTTTGTCCTATATTTTAAATTACGACCAAGAAGGAGGATTTGACAACATGCTAATGCATCAGGCCCAGATGAAAGAGTCCCTCTACATGTACAAAGGACGACACACAAACAAATCGGTATGCGATCGATTTGCTCTTACCTACCACGACATTAATCTCCTCATTTTTTAATAAGAAAACAAGAGCAAGCAGGACTTCTTTTGCGTCCACATGCCACATAAACTCATGCGAAAACTAAAATTTTATCTGATCGGTCTAATTCCCGGAATTATCCTGGTATTTTTCATACTTAATAAAAAAGGAGCCACGTGTACGGGGTATTTACCCAACAGTCGGGTGGTTGCAGAAACCTTAAGTAAAGATTTTTTTTACGACCCTACATTTACTCAGCAGATGAAGGATCAAGGCGTCACACCTGAATTCCTTAAAGACAGTATAATCACGAAAGGGGAAGTCGATTTCACGCGCAGTGATGCGCAAAAAAAGCCTTGTCCTCAGTACGTTATTCAGTACCCAAAAAAGAATCCACGCTATGAAATTGCCTTCGAAAAATGCGATGAAAAAGCCAATTTTAAATCCCTTAATGGGCTATAACTCATGACTATTGCTTTATTTGGAACGGGACTCATAGGAGGCTCCTTAATGCTCCGGTTAAAAGAACAAGGCCTGGCGCAAAAAGTCTATGGAATTGATTTGGATTCCACGCACTTGCAAACCGCTTTAAAGCTTGGAATTATTGATGAGATCTCCTCGCCAGATACTTTGCCCCAGAACACCGATCTGGTCGTACTGGCTGTCCCTGTGGATGTCACTCAAAAAATACTCCCAAGTATCCTCGATCGAATCTCTCGCTCGAGCGTCGTGATGGATGTGGGTTCTACCAAACAAGGCATTGCTGAGGCTGTGGAAGCCCATCAGATGCGAGGTCGCTTCGTTGCTTTTCACCCTATGTGGGGAACAGAGAACAGCGGACCGGAATCGGCACAATTGGACAGCTTTGAGTCAAAAGCCGGTGTTATTTGTGATCCCGAAAAATCCGATAAAGATGCGCTAGATACAGTAGAATCCCTAGTTCGCAGTCTAGGAATGAATATTTTGCATATGAGTGCAAGGGACCATGATTTGCACACAGCTTACATCTCACACATATCCCATATTACATCTTACGCACTTGCGAATACCGTCTTGGAAAAAGAAAGAGAAGAGGACACCATTTTTCAATTGGCCAGTTCTGGATTTTCCTCCACCGTTCGACTCGCAAAATCACACCCAGATATGTGGGTTCCTATCTTCAAACAAAATAAGGAAAACGTACTCGATGTATTGAATGAGCATATCTCGCAACTTCGAAAATTTAAAAGTGCACTTGAAAAAGAAAACTACGAACTTTTAGAGGAACTCATTTTGAACGCAAATCGTATTCGACCGATTCTAGAAGAAAAGTAACTCTCCTAGCATTCCGGTACATTGACCGCAATAGCGAGTCCTCCTTCAGAGGTTTCTTTAAATCGATCACTCATACTTTGAGCGGTATCCCACATAGATCTTGTCACCTCGTCTAAAGTAACGCGAGCTTTCGAAGGGTCGCTCTCAATTGCAATGTTCGCAGCTGTGATCGCTTTCATCGCTCCCATGGAATTTCGTTCAATACATGGAATTTGCACCAGTCCCCGAATAGGATCACAAGTAAGACCTAAATGATGTTCCATGGCTATTTCTGCTGCCATAAGGACCTGTCCCGGCGTTCCTCCCATGATTTCAGTAAGACCAGCCGCGGCCATGGCGGAAGAAACTCCAATTTCTGCTTGGCATCCTCCCATGGCTGCAGAAATTGTCGCATTCTTTTTGAACAAAGTGCCAATTTCGCCAGCGACGAGTAAAAATCGAATAATCTGATCTTTTCCCTGGTGAGGGGTAAAGGTTTGGGAATACATAAGAACTGCTGGAATCACTCCACTCGCTCCATTGGTCGGTGCGGTAATAATGCGCCCAAAACTTGCATTTTCTTCGTTCACAGCTAATGCGTAGCAAGTAACCCATTTGTTTATGGAATTAAAAGATTGGTCTGCTTCCACAAGCATTTGAAACCACTGCTTTTGATTTTGATAGGTCTTTTCACCTAATAATTTTCGGTTTAATCCTGCAGCACGTCTACTTACATTTAGACCGCCAGGAAGCGTTCCCTCTTTGTTTACACCTTTGTAAACGCAAGTTTGAATTTGATCCCAAATATAAAGTGCGTGCTCATCAATTTGCTTTTTGGTTCGCCAGCTCTCTTCATTTAAGTACACAAGATCAGAGATGCGAGGCAAATTGTGCTTTTCTACATTGCGAAGGATATCTTCTCCACTGTGACAAGGATAAAGGGTGCGGACACTATACTCTTCAATCGAATTGTCCTCTTTAGTCGCCACAAAGCCACCGCCCACAGAATAATAATCTTGAGAAATCTCTTCACCGTCCTTAAAGACAGCCTTAAAGATCATGCCGTTCGGATGGAAATCTAGACTTTTGGTTTTGTTTAGAATCAAATGATGTCCGTAGACAAAAGGAACCCATGATTTCCCCGCTAAACAAAGTTTTTGCAAGCTCTTTATCTCCTCAACCTTTTGATCGATTAGATTGGTATCTATGGTTTGGAAGTTCTCTCCCGACAAACCAAGCATTCCGGCAATGTCGGTTCCATGCCCAATCCCTGTTTTCGCAAGCGAACCGAAGAATTCTACAAACACTTCGCTCACCTCAGAAATCGGTCTACTTCTCTCGATTAAATTAATAAAAAGTTCGGCTGCATTCCAAGGCCCCATGGTATGGGAGCTTGACGGCCCTATGCCGACCTTAATAATTTCAAAAACACTTATTGATTGCATAACTTATGATAACAAAACAAAGATACTATTAATCTCTTAATCTTTCAAGTTGAGAACCTCCTTAATGATGGAGGATACTTCCCTACTTTTTGTGACCGGAAAAAGATGGGTCCCTCCAGAAATCACATAGTCGGGTTGAGAATTTTTAATCGGGAAAATATGGTCCTTATCGCCTAATATTTGAATCACCCCCTCTAGTGGCTCTGCACGCCAATGAGCAATTTGATTTAGACTCCATTTTAGATAACGGTTATCCCGAACTGTGAAATAATTCAAAACATTTGAACTCGTGGCACCAAACAAATAATGCAGAGCATATTTCATCACTTTCAAATTGGGGTCTAAAAGTCCGGCAGGAACATATCTAAAAAGCCTTGTCATCTCACCCGCCCTTAGAAGAGAGGACTTTTCTTTTCCACTCCGAATACTTCCTAAAATAATGGTCTTTTGGGCCGGTTTAATTCTTGAAATCTCCTGAACAACAAGTCCACCAAAAGAATATCCTAACAAATAAAAAGGCTGGGAATCGTCCACTCTCTCTGCCATTCTATGTACGTAATGGCTAAAACTTTCCTTTTTCTCCGGCATAAGCCAATCCAAAAAAACCACATTGAGCTCTGGGGGAAATTCCAGTCTCTGTAGCACGGAAAAATCTGCTCCAAGACCGCTTATCACAAAAATGTTCGTTTTTTCTTGCATCTTGATTCTTTTTCTTGAAAGATTCTCCTACTTAAAAGAGCAGGAAAGTATCTTTCCTGCTCTCCTATCCAAACCCTCAGAAAAACATTCCCGAGCGTTACATGGGTTAATATTAGTTCATTTCTCTAAAGGCGCCATAATAAGCGGCCCCTTCTAAAATACCTTTCTTATTTTTTAGAATGTAAATTGGAATATCTTTAAGTAGATGCTCCATACGGTCAGAAATCTTAAAGTTCTTATAAAACTTCTGGTGGTCGATTAGATCATTAAGTTCCTGGGTAATATCCCCCGTAATGATTAAACCGCCGGTCGCTTTTAATTTTAACACAAGACTGTTTGATTCTCTCGCTAAAAACTCCAAAAACATGTTTAGCGTTAGTTTAACTAACCTTGATTTTTTTTCTCTTGCAACCTCTGCGAAGACCGTTAGAAACTCTTCATTTTTAAGTCTTTCGGTTAACCAAGGCTCTTCTTCGTGTCGGCCTACATCTCTCAGGAAACGATAGATGTTGTAAAGTCCGTCTTTAGAAAGAACGGTTTCCCAAGTGACAATTCCATAAATCTTGGTTAGGAATTGATAAAATTGAACTTCAAAGTCATTTCTAGGTGAAAACTCAGTATGGCCTCCCTCTGTGGCGAACGGCCGTAAAAAGGTACCGTCATAGAAAAGTCCAGCTTCTCCAAGCCCATTTCCAGGAGCAAGTAGTGCCACATTTCCTCGGCGACGGTCTTTGGAAGAGTGAATAATCTCAAAATTGCTATCATAAACATCCGACAAAGAATAGGCAGTGGCTTCTAAATCATTAACCAAATATACTTTTTCCAGATTCAGATCTTTCTGAATGCTTTCCGCCTCTAACCCCCAAGGTAAATTGGGCGTTTCGCATTTCCCGTTAATCACAGGTCCAGGCACGGCAATTGAAAACTTTTTGATAGATTCTAATTGCAATTCAGAAATAAAGCCTTTGGCCATCTGCGTAAAGGATTCAAAATCGGACGTGGGATACGTCTTCTCGATTCGTAGGGTAATTTCCCCATTTTTGCAATCATAGACCCCTAATACACTCTGATCCTTTCGAAGGTCAGCAACTAGCAGGTTGTTATTTTTATTAATTTCGCACTCACTTCCAGGCGAATAGAGTGGAAATTTCGTTTTAGGACTCATAGGTGTACGTTTACTCTCAAAGATAAAAAAACTTTCTTAAAACCACGAAAAAAAAACCTCCCCAATCAATGAGGAGGTCCTAATTTAAACTTTCTTGGACCTATCGGCCTAAAGGAATATTATAAGAAACCCCTACGCCCAATGCTCCTGCATTGTATTTTTGGTCTCCAATCTCTCCTTTGTCACCTGTAAATACCTTTTGGTATTGAACAGAGAAATTCCAATCTTGGTTATGGTATCCAATCTCTGGTTTAATGTAGAATCCTCCGTCTGGACGATCGACCATTAATCCTGTGTTAGAAGCTACCTTATCGTCACCTGTAATAAATCCGTATCCGACATCCGTACCTAAATAGAATCCGGTCTGTCTTGGATATACACGGATTAAGGCTGCAACGGGCACAACACCGAAATCGTTGTTATTTACGGTTACACCATTTACATCATTTTCACGTCCAAAATAATGAGAGTACCCTGTGGCAACCCCCAATCCAAATCCAGGAGTGATTAGATTTTGATATGCCACTTCAACTCCGACCGCAGCCGATGCATTTTCTGCAGGTACTGCAGCTCCTGCATTTACACCCACTTTCAAAATATTACGCATATCAGCTGACTGTGCACTTACGATACCTGCCGTTAATAATCCAGCGGCTAGGATTGATTTTTTTAAAGTATTCATACTATTAAATTTTACAGTTACTTTTAAATTTTACTTTTAATGGTAGCAACTATTGAAAATTTTATGCCAAAACACCCTACCCTCTGCAACCTACCTTTCAATTTTAAAGCCAACGAGTTGATTAATAATTATTTATATTTTAAACATATGTTTACAAAGAAGAGAGAAAATAAGGCTTATCTCGAAGTTAATTCCCTTTCTCTTCTTACGAATACGCTGGCAAAAACGACCCGAAACGAAAAGGATATAAGTCTTATTTAGAGTATGAGCAGTCGACAGGACAATTAGGTCCCCGCAATTCCCTCCTTTAGAAAAGAAGTTGTACCCATTAAGCTTGATGATTTTGAATGAAAAAAAGCAATCTTTAGAAAGACTGCTTTTGATTTTAAGAATTTTGTCGCTTTGCCAGTGATTTTTCCTCCTGTCTCTGCTCATACTTTTTCACGATGAATCCTATCGCGAGGGGAGCGACCCAGATCAAAATTCTTCTTAATAATGTTGGACTCATATTCAATAGATTTATTAATCCCATTTGACAATTTTCAGGCCAAAACAACCTGAGTGGATTTGAAGATTCAAAAGATGAAAAAACAAAAGAAAATTAAATAAAAATTCCCGCAGAAGCGGGAATTTATAGTGTAAGCGAGAAAAAATTAATTGTTCGCTTGATCCTCTTGGTTAGAAGACTCTGATCTTGGTTTTTGATCCGGTCTTGGAGGTCTTGGTAAAAGAACTTTTCTAGAAAGTTTCATCTTTTTACGATCGTCGTACCCTAAGAACTTCACTTCTACTTGATCCCCTTCCTCATACGGTACTTTTTCCGTACGTTTCCAGTCAATCTCTGAAATATGAAGAAGTCCTTCGGTTCCTTTTGCAATCGCGACAAACGCTCCAAAATCCATTACTTTTACAACGGTACCGTTGTAAACCTCCCCTACGGTAGGAACAAATGTAATTTCATTAATTCTTGCAATGGCATCATTGATTTTATCTCTGTCTGTTCCAGCGATTTCAATTCTTCCAATTTCACCAATCTCTTCAATGGCAATCACCGTATCGGTATCTTTTTGTAATTGTTGAATGATTTTTCCACCAGGTCCAATTACGGCTCCGATAAACTCTTTTCCAATTTCAAGAATTTCCATTTTCGGTGCATGTGGTTTCACATCTTCTCTTGGTGCATCTAGCGTTTTAAGAATTTCACCAAGAATATGAAGTCTTCCTTCTCTTGCTTGGTTTAAGGCAGTTTCCATGATGTCCATAGAAAGGCCTTCAATCTTAATGTCCATTTGACAAGCTGTGATTCCGTCCGCTGTACCGGTCACTTTAAAGTCCATGTCTCCTAGGTGATCTTCATCCCCTAAGATGTCCGATAGAACTTGGAATTTACCTGATTTAGGGTCTGTAATTAACCCCATTGCGATCCCTGAAACTGGTTTTGAAATTTTCACCCCTGCATCCATAAGAGCGAGAGTACCTGCACATACAGTCGCCATGGAAGAAGATCCATTTGACTCAAGGATGTCAGACACAATACGAATCGTGTATGGGTTCTCTGCAGGAATCATTCCTTCTAAAGCTCTTTGAGCTAAATTCCCATGTCCTACTTCACGTCTAGAAGTTCCTCTAAGAGGTCTTGCTTCTCCGGTTGAAAACGGTGGGAAGTTGTAATGAAGGAAGAATTTTTGATCGTAGTTAATCGCTACGGAATCCACCATGTTCGCATCTTTCACAGATCCTAAGGTCACTGCAGTAAGAGACTGAGTTTCCCCTCTCGTGAAAATGGCAGAACCGTGCGCTCCTGGAAGGTAATCTACTTCGGACCAAATAGGACGAATCGTTTGAGGCGTTCTTCCGTCTAAACGAATCCCTTCATTAAGGATCATTTGACGCATCGCTTCTTTTTCTACATCGTGGTAATATACTTTTGCAAATCCAGCAACTTCTACTCTTTCTTCTTCCGAGTACTGAGCTAAGAAGGATTCAAGAACTTCTGCAAATCGATCATGTCTTTCCTCTTTAGAAGAAGGAGATTTTGCTACTTCGTATACTTTATCGTATGTTTCTTCCCAAACTTTTTTACGAATCTCTTCGTTATGGGTTTCGTGCTCATAGGTTCTTTTGACTGCTGTCGCAGGAATTCTTGCCGCTAGTCTTTCTTGAGCCTCAATTTGTACTTTGATTTCGTCGTGCGCATATTTAATCGCTTCTAGCATTTCCGCTTCTGAAATTTCTTTCATTTCGCCTTCTACCATTACGATTGAATCTTTGGTTGCACCCACCATAATATCAAGATCTGCTTTTGCAAGATTCTCCATACTTGGATTGATGCTATACTCTCCGTCAATTCTTACGACACGTACTTCTGACATGGGTCCATTGAAAGGAATATCAGTGACCGCAATGGCAGCGGAAGCTGCAAGACCCGCTAGGGTTTCTGGCATTACTTCTTTATCGTAAGAGATTAAGGAAATCATCACCTGAACTTCTGCGTGAAAATCAGAAGGGAAAAGGGGACGTAGAACACGGTCTACTAATCTCATCGTTAAAATTTCTTCGTCTGAAGGTCGAGCCTCTCTTCTAAAGAAATTTCCTGGGATCTTACCTCCCGCGTAGAATTTTTCTCTGTAGTCTACGGTAAGGGGAAGGAAATCAACCCCTGGGTTGGCATCTTTGTTTGCTACAACGGTAGCTAGGAGCATCGTACCTCCCATTCTTACAACTACAGATCCGTTTGCCTGCTTGGCCAAACGTCCTGTCTCGATCGTTACTTCACGACCGTCTTTTAATTGAAATTTTTCAATAATTGCTTGTGGAGCATTCATAAAATTACTTTCGTCTTTGTTGCACTCCGTATTGAGTGCGATTACTATTTAAACATTTTAAATTTTCGTGGGCAAAGTTAACGATTTTATCATGAAAAACCCCTAAATTCTAAACACTTCGCGCCGAGTTTTCGAAAAATCAGACCCTGAATTTCTACAATCTAGCTCTTCAATCTCCTTACTTAGATTTGCTTTCCATTAAATATAAATTTTCAGAGGCTATTCGGAAAGGTCTTACCCTATCTTCATTTCGCGAATGGTCCTAAAGGATAAGAATTATAATTTTCAAGAATTTTTTCAAAATTTCCATTTTACCGCTCTGTGGCATAAATCTAGCGCTATTCAAAGTACTAAAAAAATAAAATTATGGGAATATTATGGACACTTATTATCGGAGCTTTAGCCGGATGGCTAGGGTCTCAAATTTTTAAAGGAGGAAGCTTAGGACTTCTGGGTAACATTGTCGTAGGAATTGTTGGAGGCTTTATTGGCTACTGGCTACTTGGAACTACATTTGGAACCAATATTTTAGGTCAGATTCTTACAGGAGCAGTAGGAGCCATCATATTATTGGCAATAATCAATCTACTCACTGGCAGGCGAGTCTAATGAAAATCAAACCAAAAAAAATGAAGCCGTCTCAATACAATTTTGAGGCGGTTTCTTTTATATGCTAATTTTTAAGTAAATATTTTGTGGGTTTGCACTATTTGTAGTGATTGAGCAAAAAGAGGCTCTTGTTTAAGCACATTTCTTTCTTAAATTGTGCGCTAACACATGTAATCCGAACTCTAATTCTGCTTTTTGTATTCCTATATGTGTAAATCGTTTGAAGTTTCTGTTGGATTTGATATGAGCAAATACAGGTTCCACATCCACACTACGCTGCTTGCGTTTGATTTCTCCAAGTTCGCTCAGCATGTTTCCCCGCACTTTGGACTTATTGCGTTCTAAATTCGAGTTCCTCTCTACGATTCTGTTCCCCTGTGCTTTGAAGCAGGTCCCTCGCAGAGGGCACCCTTTGCAGTTTTGAGCCTGGTACAACGAACTCTTTTGACTGAACCCACTTTTGGTTTTCCGGCTTCTTTCTGTTATTTTGTTCATGGGTTGTCCCATCGGACAGATGTACTGGTCTTTCTCTTCGTTGTAGTAGAGCCTATCGCGGTGGAAGTCCTCATTGATTTTCTTTCTTTTCGATTTTAAAATACCCTGCTCCTTATCGAAGGTATTGTATTTTACATAGGTTTCTATTTCAAAGTCGGGAGACTTTGAGAAGCGGGGAAATTTAATTTAGTGGGTTTTTCATTTTGACATAATCATTTTTATAATTTGTTTTTAAAATTCTCTCTTCATTTTTCATATTCTTTAAAACTAGAATGCTGTCATTTATAATGTCTAATTTGAAGTTATTGTTTCCAATTTTTATACTGTCATCAAATAATTTCCATTTATTATCTGGGTAGATTATATCTCCTCCACTATAAGGATGTATCTGTTTTGTATTTCTCCTAATTACAAACAGTTTATATTCCCCATTTTCATAGAATTGGTAGCCATAAGATCTGTAAGTATTTTTATTATATTCATCGTCAATTAACCAATATTCAGATGTTTTGGTTGCTATTTGATGTTTCAATTTATCCTTACATGAATTAAGAAACAATGCGAAAGAAAAAAATATCATTATTTTACGCATATACTATTCTTTAATATCTTTTGTATTTCTCTTAAGTTGAAAAGTTCCACCATTAGGACTTATCGCTTCCATTGATGGTGTTCCGTTACTATTATGCTGGGTTGTTCTAATTTTATATCCTGTTTTCAATTTGTTAAATTGATTTATATAACCATCTAATTTATCTGTATTTCTTTCATCCTCATTCATTTGTAAAAGATAATTACCAAATGAACCTATTGATCCTCTTTGAAAATCTTCAGTTCCTTTCTTAAATGTAGGATCTCCCATTTGTTTCAAATATACATCTAAATGATTATAAAGTTTTCCTTCTGTCTTATTTCCATTAAGAAAGTCTATTTTATGAAAATATTCGTGTTTAAGAACATTTGTAAAGTTGAAATAGTCATTCATATTTTCACTCAATCCTCCTTTCGTATTGATTATAGAAGAATACGGACTAGTTGCTAAAGTAAAACCAGGATTATCTTTAGCTAAATTTCCTACAGGAGAGGGTCCAGCCCCAAAAGTTCCAGACATTCCATTTTTAGATGCGTAATAAATAGCTATTCTCATAAGAGCTTTTCTACTACCATATGACTGATCAAGCTGACTTGGCATTGCAGACCATGTTACACCATGTATAATAATATTGTGAGATCCATTGTGGTCGTCGTATATAAATTTTCCAAAAATATCAAAATGATGATCTAAAGGACTTCTGCCGTCTGGATCAATAAATCTAATAGGATTATTATAGGTATAAACATACGGCGACCAACTTGGCATCTTCTCCGCAAGCGGATCTACATTAATCCACCTTCCAATCACAGGCATGTAGTACCTAGCACCGTAGTCGTACATTCCAATTTTCTCTTGTAGTTCCTTTCCATTAAATTTATATAGATAGTCGGAGGGAATCGCGGCATTGTTGTAACCCTCATGCTGAAGTCCAAATGGATAATAATTTGACTCTTCTATTACGTCCAAGGTTCCTGATCCATTCTTCCAAAATGAAAGCCTTACACTTCCCAAATGATCCATATAATTGTAAATGTACGCATTTCTTGAAATATCAAAATATCCTTGGTTGGTTTTGATATAGGCCAAGGTCGAGGATAGTCCTTGAGTTTTGTAAAGGTAATCTCCATAGTAGATTGTACCCGTATTTTGATGTTGTAATTGCAGTTTTCTGCCATCAGCTAAGTACTCATATCGTAGCGTATCTGACGTTTTGGCAATTTCACTTGGTAGATTTAGACGGTTGTATAGGATAGCCTCTATGCCGGTATCTTTAATTTTCGTTACGTTTGCATTTCGATCGTAGGAATACGCAAAACCTAAAGCATTGTATCCTTTTGGATTGTTTGCCACCCCTGCAGGGGGCTTGATATATTGAATCTTATTACTTAACCCATTGTCCTTATAGGTATATATAAGGTCATCAATTTTCTCGGGGGTTCCCTGTGTTAAGGGATCACTATAACGGACCAAGGTATTTATATTTCCATTTAAATCGTAGGTAATATGTTCATCATAAAGAGTGGACTTAATTAGGGTCTGTTCTTTTTGATAATACTGACTTTGAATTAATCTATTGGCTTTATCGTACTCAAAGGCATAGGCCCGCAGTTTTTGGTCACTATTTGGGTGCTGGGTCGACCACGCGGTAAGGCTGATGTTGCCGTTGAAACGAGGGTTGCTAGAGAAAGTAGGGCTTGTCGCATTGTAATACAAGGAAAGCGCAAATAAATGAGAAGACATGGATTCCACGGAATTAATTCTTTCAAGCCATCCATGTATATTGTACTTATAAGACAGTATTTGTAAGGGTGAGGAAGTTGTACCTCCCAACTTCATCTGTGCGCGCTGTCCTAGTTCATCGTATACCATTACACTAAGCATTTCAGGTGGATTTAGACCAATTTGATGAGTATGACTTACTTCCCGACCACTATGGTCGTAGGTGAAGTTTTCCACTACGGAATGCTCGGCGTCACTTGCCAGACGTTTATGCAAGGTGGTTATACGTTCATTTTGTCCTGAAAAATTAAGTTTCAAATGTTTTTTTGTATACCCTCCTCCCGGATGAACTTCATAATTCGCGATGAGCCTTTGCTTATGATCATAATAGAAATAGGACTTTTGCCACAAATCTTGCTCAAGTGATTTTACAAATTGTGCAACTTCCAAGGAGTTGGTGCTTAAAACTCCCTGTCCCGCAATGGACTTCGAGAGAAGTAAGGGTTGTCCTTCAATACTGCCAGGGTACTGTCCCAAAGGAAAATCACTCTGTGGTGGATAAGAATCGTAATAATGAATTTCTTCCACTGTGAAGTTTGAAGTAGGGTATGCACTAGCCGTGGTATAAAAAAGATTAATTCCATTAAATGGAGACCCCGTCGTACTACGCACTTCAGAATTGTTTGAAAGTAGGTTAACCGCCATTTGCTCACTGGCCCTTCCTGGACTACCGTATGAATAATTACTTTGATATATCCCTTGGTAAATAAGACGACCTAAAGGATCATATTTGTAATAGTTCCACATATTGTGGATTCCTAATTGTCCATCTTGAGAAAGAACCAGTCTGTCTGCTTTGTCGAAAACTCGATAGGACCACGTTTTCCCAAAATCTCGAAACTCCGCTTCGCGGCCCCAGGTATCATATCGATAGCTTTGAGCAAGCTCAGCCAGCAAGGGATCCTCTGAAGTGAGCACTGAACCTGGTGCTTTCAAATAGAGCTTCGCGGAAGCAAGCGGGGAAATAATAAACACCCGTTGCCCATATTCATTATAAACAAAATGCGTGTCTTGATTGCCGGCATCTGTATATTGGCGGCTAAGCAAAAGCCGATTTTCGAAGTCTCTAAATTCTGCTAATGTTGACCCGTCTTGATCCTTGCGAGTTATCTTACGAAGAGAACCTGGTAGGTAGAACTTTGAAGATTGTGCGAGCAGCAAAGCCGAAACATTTACGCCGTTGATCCACGAAGTTTGGGCCATTAAATTTAAAACTTCTTCTAAGGAATTGGTGCTATAACTATAGAGCGAAGGTTTGTTTTCCCAGGGCTCTCCGGGTATTCGTTTTTCAAGTAATCTACTTCGTGGAGGAGGTTCAAGGACGTTTTCTTCAAAAAGCCTATTTGTGTCATGATACAGCGTTGTTGCATTCGAGGTATTGATTACGGCAAAGGGAGCTCCATTTAAACTTTGCACCTGAGGAAGCGGTAAGAATTGAATTGTCTCCCTGCCAAATCCATCATAAGCACGAGGTGTAATTAAATCTTTTTGCGAAGGAGTTGATTTTATACTAATATTTTGAAAAGCTCGCCCCAGTCCATCATGATACGCCACATTTTGGATTTGTTTTGCAACCGTAGAACTGCTAGTGGTAGGTTCTAAATATTGTCGTGAGAAAATATAATTCTCCGTAGTCTTTACCCCAGAGGGTAGAACAATTTGCGCACCCATTACCCCCGAAAGAAACAGTAGATTAAATCCAAATAATTGAGCTTTTGTCATGGTGTTTAGTTTTGAAGTTTTACTTCAGATACTGAAGTTGTAGATTAATCACTTGAGAACTTGTAAAGGTGGGTCCAGAAATTAATTTGAGATAAATTTTACCGTCTGGATTAATTTGAGAACTCCACTTACGCCCATTTTCAATGTGCTCGATGGTTCTGACCATTCCTGGAGTACAAGGACTAGCCACAGTTCCTACAAATTGATAATTACCCCATGCGTAACTCGTTTCCGTAGAGAACACCAAGGCGATTTGCCCTAATTTTCCTTGCATTCTAAAATTGGAGAAAATGACTGTAAAAGTAGAAGAACTTATGGCGGGATTTTTTGTAAAACTGCAAGTGCTAATAGGGGCAGAACTACAGGTGCCAAAGTTATTGGCTGCGATCTGTCCTTCTCTCAAGACGTCTTCTTGCGCGAGTTGATTTGCCTCTGCGACACTCAGGTACGATCGGTATTTGCCCTGTGGCACTATATAAGTATAGGCGTTGCCAATCTCGGTATCTTGACATGTTTCCCTTGTGAAAATCCCACTTTGGGATGTATTGTCATAACTTACCCCTCCTAATTTCATTTTACCCATTGAGTATTCTTCTACAATATGTGCATCAATATCCTTTTTCGACTCTAAATACCCAGACGGATGATAGGCAAAAGTGGAGCTCGTCCCTGTAGGTTCTGTAATGGAACTTATACCATAAAGTGGAGAATGTTGAAATGTGGAAATAAGAAAATCACGGGACTTAAGAGCTTCCCTAAAGGAAGTTAGCGAGGCTGTAGATTCTGACAATCCAGAAATTAAATTCTGAGGAATGTCTGTTGGTTTCGGCGACGTTGGATCGGGGTAGGTCGCTCCTCTAATGGACGCAATTAAGTATCGATTTCCATAGCCCCAAAGCTGTACGGTGGGAATCTGGTCTGGCCCTGTGTATTGCAACAAATTGGATGTTGTGAGATCATACTTATCGTAGGATATTTCGAGTTTGTTACTAGTCGGATTGTTTATATTCCATACCAGCTTCTTGGTGGGTTTGAAGGTGGGGCCTTCGTACTTATATTCAATTTTAGATTGGGTTACAAGTCCTTGGCCGTGATCCTCCAGTCGCTCAATTACAAGTGGAACCTCTGACATGTTGGCCGCTAGCAACCCAAGATCTGCAAGATCCTGAGCATAAAAATAATTTATTTTAGACTTCTTCCCCTGCACGTCTGACCGCTCAAGACTGCTTAAAATATGTTGATTATTGTAGTGGAAATTTTCTGTTTGAGTTAACGTTCCTTCGGTCGTATACTCCTCATTCTTAATGTTCGTTAATCGGTAGTAATTTGAAATCAAAGGGGTGGCAAAGTACGAGTATATAGTCTTGGAATCTGCACCTGAGGACATTCCTAGACAAGGACTATAACCATCTGTATATACGTTTCGAACTAGTTGAAGACTATAGAAAACATTATTTAGTGGTCGAAGATTCTGGTAAGTATAGGTTTTCTGAGCTAGCTTACTTAGGCCTTCCCATAAGAATTCTTTTTGAAGCAGCCCATTGCGAGGATCTTCAATCACGCTAAATCCACTTGAGCTTTGATTTTGGAAATTTAAATAGTTATATTCTGTAATGAGGCTTCGCATTGCCTTCCCTGTCAGGTCTATTTTCTCTTTTTTAACTGTGTTGTAACCTATTGCAAATGCGTTGGACTTGTCCAAAGTCTCAGAATTGATTGAAAGCAGGTTATACCAATCAGAAATATACTCATGTGGACATCTTCCCCCACAACCAAAGAGGAAATATCGTTTCGTTTCAATAGGGGTAAAACCATTAAGTAGTTTGCCTCCCTCGTAGGAGAATTGTTCTCGCTCCACAATCGCATTGGTTCGGTCATAAAGGTCTATTTGTTTCACGCGGATACCCCCTCCTTTTCCTTGAGAAGTATCCACGCCTGTATCATCATAAAACTTGGCACTAGCCTTTACCCCTGCAATTCGATAGGTATCAATTTGCTTATACATAGAACTAGGACCTACAATTCTTAATTGATAGGAAACATTTGACATAAATGGGACCTCTAGCTGCTCTTGCCAAATCGCCTTATGAGTCGATGAAAAGATTGGCATAGAGATGGAAGATAGGTTCCAGGATTTTAGGATTTGAGTACTAATAACCTGTCCTGCACTATTAAGTGTTTGTCTAGAAAATTCAATGGTAAAACTTTTCAACTCTTCATAGGAATACGTAGGCTGATTGGGATTTTGCAATCCTGTATAGCCATCAAAAATCTCATGATCAAATTTAATTGTTAAGGTTCTACTGGCAGGGAAGGTAACCTGGGTAATTTGGTTTGTTGAATTGTTTCTACCTTGGTTATTTAATTGAACGGATTTCAGGGCCTTTGCGTTTTGAGTTTGATCAGGGACGAAAACATTCGTAAATGATTGTAGTTCATATTCAAACGTACTAAATCCGCCTGTGGGATAATGCATTTTTTTCAAACTATATAGCTTTGCATGGGGCTCGCTAGCATAACGATTGTTGAGCTTTGGTGCATAGGTGAAATAGGTCTGATTGAAAGTATTAGATTTGAAAATGCGTGGATAGTCAAAATATTCAAGGTCTGGAATAAGAGTTCCATTGCCATTAGATCCATTATAATATCCCCACATATCTTTTGACAAGGAATTTCGAGCAGGCATGATTTGAGACTCATCGTATTCAAACCGATAGGGTAAACCAAGCGGTATTTTAGTTCCTTGGTTATCGAAGTAGGATTCCTGTAAACTGAGAAGTTTTAAACGTTTTCCATACGATTCTAATAAATTAAGATCTGAATTTACTCCTTTAGCACTATAATCAAAATAAGAATATTGAAAATCAAATGCTTTGATTTTCCTTTGATCAGTAGCTCTTAGGACCTCAATTGATTTTAAACGTTTAATATTTCCTGCGGGTAACACTAGAATGTCCTCTCTACTTTCAAGCGTGAACACTAGTGTTTCAAAACGGGTGTGAATTTTAGAAAGTTGCTTCACTTCACTACGAAGCATGGTTTTCAACTGTTGATTTCTTGTGGGATCTGGACCTACGGTAACAGATGGAGGGTAGGGAAACGAGCCCCCATCGTTTCGTGTGTTGTAATTCATCACATGAAGCGGGTCGAGCTCAGAAATGTGACTGTTTTGGATTTCTAGATTTTCGTATTCAAAATAAATAGATTGTCCGTTTTTCAGTTTGATCTCTGTAAGTTTGTAGTTTCTTCCTGTAAACTCATTAAACTTTATGTAGCCATCCAAGTACAGTATCTCAACAGCAGCAAAGTGAAACTCAATCCCATTAGGCAGGTAGGCGGTTATTTTAGTATCTGGTATAACCTCAAAGCGGATGTTTTCGCTCTGATTTATAGCAATGATTTTTGAAGTATTTGGATCTATATAAAATTTCCCTTGATGGCCTGCAAAAGAAAAATGGTATATATCAGGGGCACCTTCCCCAGCGTTAAGATTAAAAAGAGTATGGGGATTATCTGATCCTACAGGCAGTGTATAAAAACAGCTCTGATTAATATTGTTACAGCATTTACCTACATCACCACCGGTAGCAGGATTCCACATAAAAGGTTCGGTATCCCCTTTCTGCGGCTCTATCTTGATACTCCCATACCCACCTGAACTCTCAATCCTATTATAAAGTGCTTCGTATCCATTAGTCGTCGAAAATTTTGTATTATCAAACGAGTCTCTAATTCCTTGAGCTTCTTGGCGTATGGTACCATCTACCGAGAGGTTCCATCCCAACCCCACCCACGTCGCCATGTCTTCTAGTTTAATCCCGGTGGATTGATAGGACAAAGAAAGAGGTAGTGAAAACCCGTCTTCTTCAAGGGTATAAAGAGGTATACTCACGGATGTGGATCCAGAGTAAGGACCTACACCCACATTTGAATGTTCGTTATCCCATGCTGCCTCTGGCGAAGTTGGCGAATTTAATACACTAGGGAAATTGGAAAGTTCAACCTGTGCCTGAAAAGTAGAATACATCAGGATTAGGAGAAAAAGGAGCATTTTTCTCATGGCTAACTGGTTTTGGAAATTAGTTCATGAAGTGTTCTTCCTTTAAAAAGAACCTTCGAAAAA
The DNA here is from genome assembly GCF_054489265.1 of Chryseobacterium sp. A321. NCBI lineage: Bacteria > Pseudomonadati > Bacteroidota > Flavobacteriia > Flavobacteriales > Weeksellaceae > Chryseobacterium > Chryseobacterium sp. A321. The sequence goes on from NZ_JBTMWZ010000001.1 coordinate 2,220,297, forward strand.
ACAAAAGGTAAAAATCCTAAAATTTCAATTTCTTAAGCCAAAGTGTCACCCTAGAAATTGTTATATTCAATCGGTAATAAAAATTACCGAAACACTATAAATAGTTCAAATAGCTACTTTTGAAAGTGAGCTCCCAAAAGCTGTTTCTACTTTCAGGTTAATTGAACTCAATTCTACGAGTAAAATTAAAAATTATTTCAATATAAAAACCTAATGGTCAGTTAATTGATCAACATTTGGATTCAGTCTAATTAAAAATTAGGTTCAAAAAAACATTTTCGTTATTTTGAATCCTCTTATTAATTTAGATTCATTCTATGTTCTTCTTTCCTTTTTCATTGGACATTGACGTCAAAAGTGACAGCAGACAATTCAGCAATTAAAAAATACAACGTTTGCTACCAAAGTTCTATTACTTCTTAGAAAGTAAAATCCATGGCTTGAACTGAATTTAAGAAATCATCCAAATTGCTCACCCTGCATTCCGTAGTCTACTATATTAGGTTAATATTCTACTTAAATATCAAATAGAAAACCGTCTCAAAAAAAAAATACCGACTCTTAATAGAATCGGTATTTTTTTTAGTTTGAAAAGGATTATTTTCTAAGTCCTAGTTCCGCGATAATCGCTCTATATCTAGTAATATCCTTGTTTTTAAGGTAATCCAATAGTCTTTTTCTTTTCCCTACTAACTTTACAAGAGATCTCTCTGTTGCAAAATCTTTTTGGTTCTTTTTCAAGTGACCTGTTAAGTGGTTAATACGGAAAGTAAAAAGTGCTACTTGTCCTTCTGCAGATCCAGTGTTCTCTGGAACTCCGCCATGTTTTGCGAAAATTTCCGCTTTTTTCTCTGATGTTAAGTACATGCAAATATTATTTAATGATTATTATGTAACGAGCTGCAAATGTACAACAATTCCCTAATCTGAGCAAACCGGTTTTTGAACGAAAATTTAGTCCCGTAAAAAGTGTTAAAAAAATCTTAAATTTTATAATATAAATTCCAGGAATTGGCTCTATTTTTGCATCATTACTACAAAGATGAAAAAACTGTTATTTCCCATTTTACTTGTTGCGGCAAGTGCTGTAATTTTAAAGAGTTGCATAAACGTATCCGCTGCACAGGGACCTAGTTTTTCCAATTCAAATATTGGCTCACAGAACGTTCAACAGGTGCTATTTTTCAATCCGGAAATTGACCCTGGAATAGAAGAGATTCGATTCCCATCCTATCAAACTTTTTTTGACGGCGTTACCCAAGAGTTTTCTAAATCTAAAAACATTGTAGTAAACCGAGTGGAAACCCCAATGATTTACGATGATGTAGATGTGGAAACCCTCAAGGAAATTTGCAAAATCAATAATTTTGATCTTGCCGTAGTTCCAAAAATAAAATATTTCAAAGTTGGTTTTGGAAAATACGTACTCTCTAATCAAGTAATTGTAAGTTTAAAAATGTACAATTCGAATGGAGAACTCTTAAGTGAATCTTCCTACGACACCTATCGTAAAAACAAACGCATCCTTGGAAGTACAGAAAACTCTATTAAGATTGGAACCACCGGGGCATTAAACGAAATCCGTAAGTACATTCGAAAAATACGGTAAGCATGGATTGCCCTTGAGGAACGGTTCTAATTTCGAAAAGAATATTATCTTTGAAAAAAGCTACCCTTTGTAAGTCGTAAGGGGCCCTTAATTTTCAAATCGATTCAAATGCGTATTGTCTCTCTAGTCCCGTCTTTCACCAAAACACTTTTTGATTTTGAGCTCGATAGTTCCCAGATTGTAGGAAGAACAAAATTTTGCATCCACCCTACAGAGAAAGTTTCTCAAGTGCAAATCATTGGAGGCACGAAGGATCTTAAATTGGAGCAAATAAGAGCTTTGCGGCCCGACCTCATCTTGGCAAGCAAAGAAGAAAATGAAAAAGTCCAAGTCGAGACGCTTCAATTGGAATTTAATGTTTGGGTTACCAATATTAAAACATTAAACGACAATAAGGAATTTCTTAGCGAGCTCGGGGAACGTCTCCAAAAACAATCCTTAGCCCACTGCTTTAACGAGAAATTAGATCAAATGTTTAATTCTCTTCCGAGAAGAAAAGAAAAGAGTCTTACCTATTTCATTTGGAAAGACCCTTATTTAAGTGTAGGCGGCGATACCTTTATCCACGCTATGCTAGAACAACTAGGATTTAAAAACTCGCATGAAAATGCTTTGCGCTATCCCACAGTTCCTCTTGAAGAACTCGCCAGAGAAAAAACTCTTTTTCTTTCAAGCGAACCCTATCCTTTCAAAGAAAAACATAAGAAGGAACTTCTTTCCCTTTATCCACACCTAGAAATCCATCTGGTCAATGGAGAAGCATTTAGCTGGTACGGAACTCATTTGCTAGAGTTTGAGTCGGATTATAGAGAACTCATCTCTATTTTATAATCTTTGCGATTTCCTCGCAAAGCCATTCCAAAAGCTCTCTATCTTCCTGTGTAAATGCATTGGGCGTATGAGAGTCAATATCAATTTGCCCTACATTCACACCGTCTTTAAGAATTGGAACCACAATTTCCGCTTTGGTCTCTAGGGAACAAGCCAAGTAATTTGCTTGCTCATGTACATCTGCTACGACAAATGTTTCATTAGAAACCGCTACTTGTCCGCAAATTCCTTTTCCAAAAGGAATGACTGTATGGTCTGTTTCAGCTCCTACGTAAGGACCAATCACTAACTCCTCCTTGTCTCCATTTCGGAAATAGAATCCAGTCCAATTAAAATGTTCGATCTCTTGATCTAACAATTGGCAAATCTTTTTCAGTTTGCCTTCAAAGCTTCCCTGAGGACTCTCTAATATAAATAACAATCTTTTTTTTAGCTCTTTCATGATTTATTCAAAGTGAAATTCTTTATACCCAAACAGTCCTCTTTCTTTGATCATTTCCGCCACGCCTTCCGGAAGTTGATCCTCCCATCCGTTTTCTTGGTTTGTGATCTTCGCAAGCACATCGCGCGAATAGATTTCAAGTACACTTGGGTCATATTCTTCTACATCTACAATTTGCCGGTTGGCAATAAAAAATTTATAAAGTTCTTTTACCTTACGATCTACTTTCAACGTTTTTGATGTGAGTAGACAATTGGTGTCTGGATCTTTGTATGGGTAGAGATAAACCCGCATATCTTTTCGGAAAAATTTTCCGAATGCTTCGAGTATACCTCCTGACAAATGCTCATAGTATTGCTCTTCGAAGACCATCAGAAGATTGTTTACGCCCATCGCAATCCCGAAGTATCGAATGTTATAGCCTGTAAAATATTCCGCAAGTCTATAATACTCAGAGAAATTGGAAACCATAACCGTATAACCGAGCTTGGCTAAGATATCGACTCTATCTAAGAAATCCCGCTCATCAATACGACCGGTGGCACGCAAATTAAACGTGGTGATTTCAAAAATAATGACAGTATCCTCAGGCTTTCCTTCTGTATCTTTTAGAAACATCTGAAGTCCCTTCTCAAACATATCGGTGTTAACGAGCGTCACCGGCCGAAAGCTACCTCGAACCGCAAAAACATCTTTCTTATAGAGAATATCGGCAGGCAGCATGTTCTTTCCTTCCGAATTGAAAATCACGGCATCCGTCATTCCTTTTTTCACAAGCTGCAGAGACATAAGGCGATTGTCCACATAAGGGAAAGCGGGCCCCTCAAAATGAATGGTATCAATTTCAATTTTGTCCACTGAGATATCATCGTACAAAGACTTGAGCAAATTCCGGGGATTGTCAAAATAATTAAAGGCACCGTAGATAAGATTCACGCCTAAATTCCCCAACGTTTCTTGCTGTAAACTCGCTTCGTTTTCTTTAAATCGGACGTGAAGAATAATCTCACTATACTTTTCATTCGGCTGATGCTGAAACATAAGTCCCACCCAACCGTGACCTTTAAACGTTTTGTGATAGTTTATCGTTGTGACGGTATTGGCATAGGAAAAATAGCGACGGTTTGGCATCTCCGATTGGTTTAGCCGCTCGCTTATGAGTCGCATTTCGTGACTAAGCATTTTCTTTAGACGGGTCTGGGTGACAAAACGATTTTTGTCTTCCGTCCCATAAATTGCATTGCTATATTCCTTATCGTATGCGGACATTGCTTTTGCAATCGTATTGGAGGCACCGCCCGCCCTGAAAAAATGGCGTACCGTTTCCTGTCCAGCACCGATTTCTGCAAATGTGCCGTATATATTATGGTCTAAATTGATTGCTAATGCCTTCTGTTTCGGGGTTAAGAATTGCTTAATCTCGGACATTTATATTTTTTTGTAAATTTACCAAAATAATAACCGAGCGCAAAATGAAACTGAAATTTCTAGGCACAGGAACCTCCCAAGGCGTCCCCGTCATAGGATGCAGTTGTGAGGTTTGCACCTCACAAAACCCTAAAGACCAACGCCTAAGAGCCTCGGCCATCCTAACCACAGACTCAAATCATAAAATATTAATTGACTGTGGACCTGATTTCCGCGCTCAAATGCTTAAATTCAAGGAAACCTCGGTCGATTCCCTACTTATAACGCACGAACACAACGATCATATTATTGGGCTTGACGACGTACGCCCCCTGATCTTTCGCACCCGAAAAGACCTTGAACTCTACTGCCAAGCGCGCGTGGCAAAAGAAATACAAGGCAGATTTCCATATGCTTTTGCTGAGAATCGTTATCCCGGGGCGCCCTCTTTTGAGATTCATGAAATTAACGCGACTCCTTTTACACTTTGGGACACTCTTATTACGCCCATCCAAGTCTTACACTATACCCTTCCCATCTTTGGGTATAAATTCAAGAACTTAGCCTACATCACGGATGCAAGTTTGATTCCTGAAGAAGAAAAAGAAAATTTAAAAGATCTGGATTACCTCATCTTAAATTGCATTCGAAAAGAAGACCCGCACCCCGCCCACTTCATCCTTCCTGATATTAAAAAACTCAATGAAGAGCTAAAACCCAAGGTCTTACTTCTCACGCACATCAGCCATCATTTTGGTCTTCACCTAGAAAACGACCCTGATCTTGACCCGAACATTTCTTTAGCCTACGATGGTCTTGAAATTGAATTCTAACAAATTCGAGAAAAACATTTTTAAATTTTAAATTTTACCTTATATTTGCACACCAAAATTGCCCAGGTGGCGGAATTGGTAGACGCGTTGGTCTCAAACACCAATGCCATTGGCGTACCGGTTCGATCCCGGTCCTGGGTACTATTAATTAAAAGTAATCTATTGAATTTCAATAGATTACTTTTTTTTGGTTCCGAGAGGTTTTGTTTTGCACCTAATAGACGGATAAATCAAGGCAAGTGAATCATGTTCCATACTATTAATTTGCAACTTATTGCATCTAAATAATTTGCCAAGAACCTTTCGTCCTTCCTATTATGGACGTGTTTTTCAATCTCGGAATCCTCTATTTCTAGATTTCCTGCTAATTCTCTTCTAGCAACTTTTTTATTTTTTACTATTAAACGATATACCAGATCCTGCGTTGGAGTCAGTTCTGTTCTAGAACAGTTAATTTGACCACCTTCTTTCCAAAATATCTAATTGCGACAGAAAATTCAGCTAATAACTGCGAGAGAATTCTTCTCTAATTTTGGCGCATCTGTATAATTTACAATTTAATTATATCCTAATCACAAACGACTAGAATGACTTTCATCATAGTGGTTTTTGCTAAGGTTTCTACTATTCCCAATTTAAAACCATCAATTTTTATCAAACTAATAAATAATTAAACAAACGTTGAACAATCGCTATATTCCATCAACTTAAATTACAATATATGTAAAACATTAGCGAGTATTGATATATATCACTTATAATTTTCTCTAAATATTTACGAATACCCAAACCATTAGGTATCTTTGTATAAGAAAATGAAACCAATTAAAATTATCAATAATGAGAAAAGTATCAAGAGTCAAATTACTCGCCTTGTCCCTAAGTTTTGTAGCTGGAATTTTCAGTGCCCAACAGCTTTCGAGCAAAAGTGTAAATGTGAGTGTAGAGGGAACCTCACCCATGCACAACTGGACAATGACCTCCACTACGGGTTCCTTTAGCGCCCAACAGAATGGGAACACATTAACCAATGTAAAATTTACGATGCCTGTGAAAAACCTCAAAAGTAGCAAAGGGAAAATGATGGACAACAAAGCATACGGTGCTTTAAAGGCTAGCACATCACCTACCATTTCCTTTACCACTTCAAGTTTAAATGTAGGCAAATCGGTAGTGAACGCTCAACTCTCGATTGCGGGAAAATCCAAAACAATTTCGATGCCCGTGACACTTACAAAAACTGGAAATGCCTACAAAATCGTTGGAATTCAAAATTTAAAAATGTCTGACTTTGGAATGGAAACCCCGGGCTTCATGGGAGTAAAGACAGGAGACCAAGTAAAAGTATCGGTATCCATCGTAACCAATTAGAATAGCAACATTAAAATGATAAAACAATGAAAACTCAAAACTTGAAATTAGCTCTCGCCATCGCGATTACTGCCAGTAGCATATCGTTTGCACAGAACAGCGAAATGCGAGCCTACTTAGCACCGGAAAAATACCAAAGAAATATCTTTGAGGATCCTAAAGTAAATTCTCCTGACTACGAGGGAATCAAAGTATCGATTGGAGGAGATTTCGCTTTGCAATTCCAAGCACTGGATCATTCTACTAAAGGAAATCTAGGGTACAAATTGGACGCTAGCGGACAACCTACCGGCGAGGCAATTCAGCTCTTAAATTTAGGAAGTGATGTCAATCTTCCCACCGCCAATTTAGATGTGAATGCCTATTTAGCCAAAGGAGTTAAAATGCATTTAAGAACCTACTTATCGGCGCGTCACCATAACGAAGCGTGGGTAAAAGGGGGATACATCCAAATTGATGACTTAGATTTCATCTCCGAAGGACTGTTATCAAATGTAATGCAGTACGCGAGAGTAAAAGTGGGGATGGATGAACTTAACTATGGAGACTCGCATTTTCGACGCACCGACAACGCTGAGGCTTTAAACAACCCGTTTGTTGGGAACCTAGTGATGGACAACTTCACTACAGAACCTTTTTTAGAAGCCTACCTATTTCACAAAAACTTTTTAGGCATGGTGGGAGTATCGAATGGAAAACTCAACCAAACCGCTGTAAAAGGAAAAAACGACAACAAACCGTCACTCTATGCTAAGGTAGGATATGACAAACAAGTGGACAAGGATCTACGCGTTAGACTAACAGGATCCATCATGAAAACCAACGGTCTTACCACTGGAGGCAACCTTTACGGTGCGGACCGAGCAGGATCTCGCTATTACTATGTCCTACTAACCGAAATGGATGCAATGGGAACCAGCAATTACGCTACGGGACGATTCAATCCTGGGTTTAAAGAAATGACCGCCATCCAAATCAACCCGTTCGTAAAGTACCAAGGACTTGAATTCTTCGGAACCTTCGAAAATGTAAGTGGAAACAAGCTTGTAAGTGGTGCGAAACGAGATACTCGCGGTAATTACACGCAGCTTGCTGCTGAACTTCTCTATCGATTTGGCCAGAAGGAGCAGTATTATTTCGGTGGCAAATACAACACGGTTTCTGGCAAAGACGACAAAAATGCAGCAAAACGCTCAATCGATCGATACAACATCGGTGCGGGTTGGTACATGACCCCAAATGTACTTGCAAAAATCGAATATGTAGATCAAACCTATAACAACGACACTGTATGGGGTGCCTCTAGTCCACTTATGGGTGGTCAATTCAACGGAGTTATGCTAGAAGCGACCATAGGTTTTTAATTTTATCTTTTTAAATTTTTTTGGAAAGGGGGCAATCCAATTGCCCCCTTTTTTTCTAGAAACTTGCTTTATGAAACTTGCACAGTTATTAATTCTACTGCTTCCTTTCTTCTTATTTGCCCAAAACAACAGCATTGTAATTGCAGGCAAAACGAATGTGAATACTTTTAAATGCACCCACACAAACTTGCCACTACTGCCCGCCTTGCAAAGTGACAAACTGCCAAACATTCAGTTAAAAGTGGCTGATTTTGATTGCCGAAATAAACTCATGACAAATGACTTTCGTAAAACTCTAAGCCACACGATGTATCCGACCCTTTCGATTCGTTTTGTAAAACTTAAAAAGCTAGGTACGAGCAATTACTACAAAGCCACATTGGAGGTTCAACTCATGCGCAGTCAAAAGACTTATGACATTACATTATTCCAAGAAGGAAATCAACTGGTGGGAACCAAAAGGATTCAATTTAGTGATTTTCACATCTCACCGCCCACTCGGTTAGGAGGTTCCATTAAAGTGCAAGATGAATTAGATCTATCGGTGAGTCTAAAAACCCTAAACTAAGTAAGGTACTCTCAACTTAGAAATTCAATATTCCGTTTTAGTCCACTAAATTTTGTGCGCTTCACAGCAGACTTTCGAAACACCTCGGAGAATAGCTCCTGCGTTAGTTCTTTCCACTGTGCTTTTGAGAATTGATCTAAGCCTGGATTGGGATCAAACCTTGGCTGTTTATGGGGAAGCGAAAACCGATTCCAAGGACATACATCTTGGCAAATATCACATCCAAACATCCAATCCTCCATCGAATCCTGAAACGATTCAGGAATGGACTCTTTAAGCTCAATGGTAGCGTACGAGATGCATTTACTGCCATCAATCACACTAGGCTCCACTATGGCCTCGGTAGGACATGCCTCAATGCAGCGGGTACAACTTCCGCAATAATCCCCCATCGGAGAATCATACTCGAGTTCCAAATCACAGATAATCTCTGCCAAGAAGAAAAAAGAGCCTTTTTGCTTGGTAATTAGATTCGCATTTTTTCCCACCCAACCTATTCCGGATTTGCGAGCCCAACTTCTTTCAAGAACGGGAGCTGAATCTACAAAAACCCGAAAAGAAAACTCTCCGATTTCGTCCTGTAGCTCCTGAACCATCTGCGACAAAATCCCTTTGATAATAGGATGATAATCCTCACCATAGGCGTACTTTGAAATTTTAAAATTATCAAGCGTGGGAAGCTCCTCACTTGGATAGTAATTGTACGACAGAGAGATTACAGATTTGGAACCTTCTACAAGCAGTCTTGTATCCACACGCTTATCAAAATGATTCTCCATATACTGCATCTTCCCCTGAAAGCCCTCTTTCAAATAACGTTCAAGCGCTTTTGCATCCTGTTCTAAGAACCCAGACTCAGAGATGCCACAGTCTTGAAACCCAAATGCTTTCGCTTTGGTTTTAATCAATTGGGTCCAAGATTCTTTTGATGCATTCATTCCACTGCGAAGATAAAGCAAATTCCAATGTCAAAAAAAGAGAGCTCAAGAATTCCTCGAAATTTCCTTATAGAATTTAAAAAATTTGCTACTTTAGCAAAAATTCTAAGCATATGAGTACAATACAAGAAGTCTTAACCTCTGGAAATTACCATCTAATTGATGTACGCGAACCGATTGAACTAGAAATGGACGGTGCAATTGAAGGAGCCACCAACATACCTTTAGGCGAGGTAGAGGCACGCGCTGAGGAAATCACTAGCTTACCCCATCCGGTCATTCTCTTTTGTAGAAGTGGAAACCGAAGTGGAAAAGCCCTTGAACTTCTTTATGACAATGGATTAAAAGAAGGCTACAACGGGGGTGGATACATTCAACTTCAGGCCCTTCTAGAAGATCAATAAAATTGAAATCACGACCTAAAAAAACACCTCCTTGGTGTTTTTTTGCTTTAAGCTAGAAAATCGACAAACGTAGCCGATCGAAATTCTTCGAGTAATTTTTCAAAGACTTCGTCCACACTGAGCACCTGGTCTATTAGGGCGGATACCTGCCCGATTTCGAGTTCGCCTTCTGCTAAGTCGCCCTCGAACATTCCTTTTTTGGCTCTTGCTCGGCCGAGCACGCGCCGTAATTCCTCTTTATCTCTTCCCGATGCATAAATCTCCTCGAGTTGGTTAAAGAGCTCATTTTTCACCATTCTAACCGGCGCCAGTTCCTTTAAAGAAAGCATTGTACTTCCCTCCGATAAACTTGTGATATGCTCTTTCCATAGATCGTGTGCACTTGCTTCCTTCGTGGCTGCAAAACGACTGCCGATCTGAACTCCGTCAGCTCCCAAAATTAGGGCTGCTTTCATTTGAGAACCCAGGGCAATTCCTCCTGCGGCAATGAGCGGAGTTTTTATATGTCTTTTCACATTCGGAATCAAAACAAGGGAGGTCGTCTCCTCTCTACCGTTATGTCCACCCGCCTCGAAACCTTCCGCCACAATTGCATCCACGCCCGCATCTTCGCACTTGACCGCAAACTGGGTAGAGGACACGACATGTGCCACCTTCACTCCTTCTTTTTGAAGCGTTTCTGTATACGTTTTAGGACTTCCCGCGGAAGTAAAAACTATTTTTACGCCGTGGGAGAGGACTATTTCAATGATTTCCTCTAGGTTGGGATAGAGCATGGGGATGTTCACTCCAAAGGGTTTGTCCGTAGCCGCTTTGCATTTGACTAAATGTTCCTTTAAAACATCGGGATACATACTTCCTGCCCCAATTAAGCCTAACCCTCCCGCATTGGACACAGCACTCGCAAGACGCCATCCGGAATGCCAAATCATGCCCCCTTGAATAATGGGGTATTTTATTTTGAAAAGCTCGGTAATACGGTTTTGTTTCTCGCTGTACATTTTCTCTGCGATGCCAAAATGAATAAAATTGCTCATGTACCAAAAATAGAAAATCCTTTAGAGATTCTAAAGGATTTTCTAGGGTTATTCACTTTCTTTATTCCACTCACTGGTAAAAGCGCAGTGGTTGTATCGTTCGTTAATTGAGATAAACGTATCGGATAATTTCTCCTTCACCCATTTCTCAACAAGCTGTGCCTTCTTTCGTTCCGCAGCGAGATGTTTAATTCTCTCATAATCGGTTTCAATCGCGAGCTGGTGAGAAGCGATTTCCTCGTTTACCATCACAATATTCACTGTTTTTCTTTCGTTGGCGGCTTGGTCTTGGAATACTTCTGTCATGTCGTGAGGCTTTATACCTACGATTTGATACGCTAACGTAGCGGGAAGATCAATCTTTTCGATCTTATCCCCTCCATCGGCACCGGTCAAAGTACCTCCATTAAATTTCGTGTTCTTGTCGTCCGAGAATTTGAATGCCGCTTCTTTAAAGGTTAATTTTCCTTCAATAATTCTTGTACGGATAGAATCAAGCTCTTTTCTGGCACTTTCAATTTCTTCTGCGTTCGGTTCTGCTTTTAAAAGAATGTGCCTCGCATCGTACTGCTTCCCGCTCTTTTTTACCAGTTGAATAAGGTGGTAGCCAAAATCAGTTTCTACAGGATCTGACATCTCCCCTTCTTGTAAGTTTAAGGCAGCGGCTTCGAAAGGCCTTACCATTTTCCCTCTCGAAACATTGGTGTAAAGACCACCCTGAGCAGCAGATCCAGGATCTTCAGAGTAAATACGAGCCATTTGCTCGAAACTTTCTCCATTTAAAATATCCTGCTTGATTTTTAAGAGTTTGGCTTTTAGTTCGTCTTTATGCGCTTCCGTTAATTTAGGATACATCATAATCTGCGAAACCGAAACCTCGTCTTTTACCATTGGCAATTGATGTTGGTACAACGTATAGAAATCGGTTACTTCGTTTGGAGTTACATCCACTTTCTCCGTAATTCTAGCATATTTTTGCTGACCGTAGTAATTGTCCGCGTCAATTTTTTCAATGGCATTTTTCATCTCGTAAGAATTACGAAACTTATAGCCTGCAAGCATTGCTTTCTCGTCTGGGAATTGGGAAAGAATTTGGTTGTATTTCTCGTTTGCCATTTCTTTGATTGCCGCCGTTCTATTCTCAATAAGCGTATCGCGCTTCGCTTCGTAGATTAGAAGCTTATTGTTCACGATGTTTGCAAGAAACGTACAGCGGTCACTCACTTGGGCACCTTGCTGCTTGGCGTAATTCATTTGTTCGTCAATGTCCGACTCCAAAACAATTTCGTCTCCGATTACCGCCGTAATCCCATCCACTAATGCTCCTTTTTGAAGTTGCTGCCCCTGAGCGCTTCCTGCAAAAAGGGTTATAAAAAACACACTTAAAAAAAGTGATTTTACATTATTTACCATCATAAAACTATCTAGTTTGCAAAATTAGGATTCTTTGCGGATTCCGCTCAAAATAAACTTATAATTATTTCTTAAAATTTTTCTCTAGGTCCTGCATAAATGCAGCGGGCACCACGATTCGGGTTTTCGCTCTCTGTTCCTGCAAAATCGCCTTGAGTCTTTCTTCCGTAACTCTCGAAATTACATCGTCTTTGGCCTCTTCAAAGGTCATTAAAGTTCGAGGAGTAATTTTATCAATCGCAATGACTACGTCACGCGCACTCATTTTGGTCGAAAAGACCCCTTTTTTAAAGGGCACCTTATATTGGGTGAAGATTTCAGCGTCGCTATACATCTCACCTTCTTGGAAGGAAACTAGAATTTTATTTTCTTTATTCAACTTCCCCTCGTATTTCTTTTTAAGGTCTCCCCACTTGGCAGGATCTTCTATGGCTTTTATCACAGACTTCGTTAAACTCTCGTCGCTCAAAATCGCCACTCTACCTTGGGCCATTTCCTCCCATTGAAATTCATTTTTATTTGCGTTGTAAAAACGTCTGAGATTTGCATCAGAAGCATCCACTTCGCTTTTAAGAAGATCGGAGTAAATATACTCAGAAAAAAGCATTCTACGTTCTGTTTCAAGAGCCGTCTTCACCTGCGGTTTTGCGAAAAACTCTTGGGAATACACACTGTACAAATCGCTTTTGATTCGTATGTCTAATAGCGCTTTCCACTGGGATGGCGTCACCGTATCCAAGTTTTGATAAAGCTGCTCCACTTCCGCCTTCAGTGTTTTGTAGTCCATCGAATGGTTCTTATATCTCCACAGGATTGCATTCGGATTGGAAAAATTCTTAAAACTTGCATACGATTTCTCTACGGTTTTAAAGTCATTGGTTAGACTAAAATCCGGACTCGTTTGCCTTTGTTTAATCACCTGATCCTCCAAAGCCTGCAGGTAATTGCTATTTAGCATATCTGCACGAAAAAGCTCTTTGGTTTTGTCCGTCACTTCGTAAGGAACCAAGTCATAGATATGGAACACGTAATAGTTCCCATTAAAAAGCACGGGTTCTTTTGTGTACTCTCCCGCCTTCATGCCTTTTAGAGCTGCATATACGTGGTCAGGTAAACTTGGAGAGCCCATCACGGCACCTCCTGCATTAATTTCATTTTGAGTCGTTCCAAATTCCTTGGTCACCTCGTTAAAGGCCTTTCCTGAGGTAAGCGCCTTATAGATTGCTGCTTTTTGTTTCGGTGCATTTGCATCGTCGGCATATCTAAGCGTTCCAAAGATCATATACCCCAAACTAGGTCTTGTGCTGACTAGCTTTGCAAAGGTTACACTGCGTCCCTGATCATGTAACTTCGTATACCCCCCAGCTTTGGCCGCCATTAACTCTTTATACAGGTCCTCTCCAATTAGACCTGGCTTAATGTAAATCGGTTTAATGTCCTTTTTGATGTAGGTTGAAATCGCCTGATCCATTGTCATTCTACCGCTCACCACATCCTGGTAAACCTTGGCGTAATCGGTGGCATCCCCTTCCTCTTTCTCCAAAGTGAACACATGCACGAGCCTCTCTAGTTTGTTGGCCTGAACGTAAGACTGAGTCATGCGCTCTACTTGTGCAGGGTCGAAAAAATACTGATCATGCAACTCCTGAATTTTCTGCGCCATTCGCTGGCGAAAATGCATCGTCGTGTCTGCCTTTTTCTCTTCTGCCAGTTGCTGAAAGAGCAAGAAATCTTGCGTACTTGTTAGGGTTTGAGTGATGCCGACAGACTTCAAAGTCTGTTCATTGTCTTTTTTAAAATCCTGAAGCGAAATACTGTCTGAACCTACAGTCATGACTTGCGCAAAACCGAGTCCTGAAAGGAGCGTAAGGGATAGATATACTATTTTTTTCATATAATCTTAAGATTAATCGAAGTACAAATCTACTTCAAATGTCGTTAATTGTTTGAATGCGTTGACCCGGGTACGCAAGTCTTCCACACTTACTTTTTGAAGTCTTTCCGTTCCGAACTCCTCCACCGTGTAGGAAGCCATGGCAGACCCTACAATGAGTGCGGATTTCATGTTCTCGAAGGACAAATCTGAAGTTTTTGCTAAATGTGCAGCAAAGCCTCCTGCAAAAGTATCTCCTGCCCCTGTCGGGTCGAAAACGTCTTCTAGCGGAAGAGCGGGAATGGCAAAGATTTTCCCCTCATGGAAAAGAAGAGCACCGTGTTCTCCTTTCTTTATAATCACATAGGTAGGTCCCATTTCATGAATCTTTTGCGCTGCTTTTACCAAAGAATACTCTCCGGAAAGTTGACGCGCTTCTTCGTCATTAATGGTGATCACATCGGTTCTTTTAATCATTTCTAAAAGAGTCTCTAATGCAGTGTCCATCCAGAAATTCATCGTATCTAAAATCACAAGCTGTGGACGCGTTTGCATTTTATCCAGTACCGACAGTTGAATGGAGGGATGAAGATTTCCTAGCATTAGAATTTCTGCATTTTGCGCATCCTGCGGCACTTTTGGATCAAAATTCTCCATGACGTTCACTTCCGTTACAAGCGTATCCCTGGTATTCAAATCGTTGTGGTATTTGCCACTCCAAAAGAATGTTTTTCCTTCCTTGATGATTTCAATTCCCTCGGTCTTTATGTTTCTAGATTCTAAAAGATCTAAATATTCTTGAGGAAAATCTCCTCCTACCACGCTCACTAAACTTACATCGGTTCTAAGAACCGAAGCGGCAAGACCAATAAAGGTAGCAGCACCTCCTAATATTTTATCTGTTTTTCCAAAAGGGGTCTCGATCGCATCAAAAGCGACGGAACCTACAACCAAAAGTTTCATTTATTTCCGTTTAATTTATCATTTAAAAGGGTGCTCAAGAAACCCTCGTGCCTGCCCTTTGCGACTTAGGAAATAAGGACTTGTGCCTCATTTCATTTTTTATTCGCGCGAGGCAAAAATACGGTTTTTCGCTTAATAAAAACACTTCGTACTTTTCTATCGCTTTGTCTTCTCTAAATTGCCCTCTCCAATCTGATTATTCTTTGCCCATTCTTTGATGAATTGATCTAACGGACGAGGAAAAGATTTGAGATTGGAGTCTTGAAAGGCCATAGGGAAAACTCCAGAATCTCTTGAATACAGTTTAAAATCGTCTTGAGAATTCAACTTAACTGTATGGATTCGTATGCTCATCGTTCTATGGGAGAGCTGATGACGAATTTCAAGGCTATCTATCCCCTGGGAGCTTAGAGATTCTGGAAGCTCCTGTGGGAATTCGTAGAGGCGTTTCCAAATGGAACTTTCGTCCCTTTGCCGAACTAAAAAAACATCCTCATGGTACACAAAATAATAACGGAGCGATTCCACTCCCACTTTTACCTTTCGGGATTTCACAGGAAACTTCTGCTGCGATCCTACTGCGTAGGCAAGACAGGTCGAATTCAAAGGACACTCTATGCAGTTTGGGTTTTGAGGCTTGCATATACTCGAGCCTAAATCCATGACCGCCTGATTAAATCCGCCTGGATCCTCCGTAGGCATGAGTCTTTGCGCAAGCTGGGCAAAGTGCTCGAAAGCTCGCGAACTCGTCACATCAAATCGATCAGCGAAATAACGAGACCAAACCCGGTACTGATTCCCATCAATCGCCACTTTTGGCTCTTGAAAACAAATACTGGCTATGGCAGCAGCCGTATATTTCCCGATACCTCTCAAGTGAAGAAGGGAATCGTAATCCCTTGGAAAAATTCCATCCAAATCCTTTTGAACCTGAATACTTGCCTTGTGCAAATTAATCGCACGGCTATAATACCCTAGTCCCTTCCAATAAAGAAGTACTTCATCTAAGCTTGCCTCACTTAGTTCTTGCACTGTAGGAAAACGCTCAATGAAACGCTCATAGTATTGAGTGCCTTGAGCTACCCTTGTTTGTTGCATAATAATTTCCGAGATCCAAATGGAATAAGGATCTTTCGTTTCACGCCAGGGTAGCGATCGCGAATGCTGATGGTACCACAGCAAAAGCTGCTGTCCCATTTCAACGTCTGTCTTCATTGGCGCGCAAGATATTAAACTTATTTAGGATAGAAAATATGGACTTCAAAAATTTATTTAGTACTTGAAAGAGAAAAGCTAAAAAAGAGACTCGCAGAAGACCCCTATTTAATAGAGATTCAAAAAAAAGGCAACTCACAATCAAAAATTCACAATCAAGAATTGCAGATTCCAAGAATTTCGATGCAAAATAGAGTGGAAATTTTCCTCGATTGAAAAACCGTTACCGACTCAGAGTCAGACTTTAATCAATGTTAAGAAAATCAGGCTTTTGTTTGTTTCAATTCAAAAAATCTTCTTATATTTGCACACCAAAATTAAAAACAATTAAGGAAATGACAAAGGCAGAATTGGTAAATACGATCTCCACCAAATTGGGTACAGAAAAGAACGAAACCCAAAAAGTAATAGAAGCATTTATGCAGGAGATAAGAACCTCAATGTACAATGGTGACAATGTATACTTAAGAGGTTTTGGATCTTTCATCATTAAAACAAGAGCAGCGAAGACAGGAAGAAACATTTCTAAAAATACGGCCATTGAAATTCCAGCGCACAACATCCCCGCTTTCAAGCCGTCAAAAAGCTTCGTGGAAAAAGTGAAAACGAAAGTAGCAGTAAAATAAAAATTTAACTAAAATATTAACCTTAACACATTACGACAATGCCAAGCGGAAAGAAAAGAAAAAGACATAAGGTAGCGACGCACAAAAGAAAAAAAAGAAGAAGAGCTAACAGACACAAGAAAAAGAAATAGTTTTTCTAGAACAATATAATAATATAGTTGATGAAGCTTTATTCATTAACTATATTTTTGTTTAAACACAGTTTGTAGCCCTATCAACCCAAGTCTAACAATAAATTAGAGCAATGAAAAAAGAACTTATCATTTCTCATGAAAATGAGCGCACGAAAATTGCGATGCTCGAAGACGGTAGGCTTTTTGAAATCCACGAAGAAGAGGACAACAGAGAGTTTAGTGTCGGCGATTTATTTTTAGCTCGAGTTAGAAAACTTGCACCGAACCTTAATGCAGCCTTCGTCAATATCGGATACGAGAAAGACGCATTCTTGCATTACCAAGATTTAGGACCCGATTATTTAAGTTATCAGAAGTTTCTGAAAGATACGTTTGCAAAACGTCATCAAACTTCTAGCCTCAAAAATTTTCCGGTTCAAAAAGAAATTAACAAATACGGCACCATAGACAAGGTGCTGTCCAAAGACGATGTGGTTCTGATTCAAATCACGAAAGAACCCATCTCTACGAAAGGACCTCGAATCTCTACTCAAATCTCCCTAACGGGCCGATTTTTAGTTTTGATTCCTTTTGACAACAAAGTTTCGATTTCTAAAAAGATCAAAAGTGCGGAAGACCGTGAACGACTTCGTACCTTAATTGAAAGCATTAAACCCGAAGGCTTCGGTGTGATTATTCGCACCGTAGCAGAGGGTAAAAAAGTCGCTGAGCTTCATAACGATATGAACCAGCTGATTCACAAATGGGAATCGACTTTCAAAAACATTCAAAAGCAAAAAGTCCCTTCAAAGATTTTAAGTGAAGAAGATAGAGCGTCTGCTATTTTGCGAGACAATTTCAACCAAGATTTCACCGGAATCATTTCCGATGATGAAAACATGGTCCAGGAAATTACCCACTACCTAGAGGTTATTGCCCCGGAAAGAAAGAACATTGTCCAGCATTACGATTCTCATATCCCACTCTTAGAATATTACAATGTGGAGAAACAACTCAAGCAGAGTTTCGGTAAACACGTGAATATTCCAAGCTCAAAGGGTGCTTATTTGGTCATTGAACATACCGAAGCTCTTCATGTGGTGGACGTAAATTCAGGTCCGAATATCGCCTCAAGCACGACCAATAAGGACCACGCACTTAGTGTGAACAAAATGGCCGCCACCGAAGTAGCTCGACAACTTAGGCTAAGAGACATGGGCGGAATTATTGTCGTAGACTTCATTGACATGAGCAGTGCCGATCATCGCAAACAACTCTACGAACATCTTCGTGAGGAAATGCGTAGAGACAAAGCAAGACATAAAATCTTACCTCCAAGTAAATTTGGACTGATTCAAATCACTCGACAAAGGGTGAGACCTGAGAAGCAAATTAAAACGGCGGAGCAAAATCCGAACACGGACGGTGAGATCTTAGCACCGATTGTCGTGGTCGAAAGAATGGAAGAGCTCATAAGAAACAGAATGCAGAAGGAAAAAGGAAAACTTTACCTTCACGTTCACCCTTTCGTTGAGGCTTACCTCACAAAAGGAATCATGAGTATTCAAACTAAATGGTACCTAAAGTATAAAAAATGGGTTACCATTATCCCTAGGGATAGTTTTAAGTATTTAGAATATCGTTTGTACAATGCAAACAAAGAGGAAATCGCAAGTTACTCGAACTAAAAATAAGCGCATGAGCGCAAAAAAAAAGGTCTCTACTTGTAGGGACCTTTTTGCGTGAGATCCTAATTTTAACCTTTCCTTAAAACTTCTGCACGAAGATTTTGACTAAATTTGTGAAATGCAAGTTTTTGGTAGAGATTTTCTAGAACGAATTAAAAAGGCAGATTTACATGGAGAATCGGCCCACTCAAGATACTCCCCTCCTTACCGTCCCCTTTTCACTCATGAACAAATCGTCAGTCGAGATCCAAGGTACGCGGCGGTCAACATACTTCTTTACCTTAAAGACGGAGAGTGGCATTTTCCCTTAATGGTTCGTACGCATAATATAAACGATCGACACAGCGGGCAGATTTCCCTTCCTGGTGGCAGCCGAGAACCCGACGATTTGGATTTTGCACATACGGCGAAAAGGGAAACCAGTGAAGAAATGGGAATTGACATTCATTACATTCGCGTTGTGCGAGAAATTTCTCCCATTTACATTCCACCTAGCAATTTTTACGTGTATCCCTACATATCGTATACGGGAAAGAACCCTACCTTTGTTCTTCAAAAAAGCGAAGCGATGGAGCTCATCGAATTCCCGGTCTCTTCGTTTATGACCCTAAAAGATACGCCCGAACTAATGGTTCTTCCTGACTCGAGAGGACAGAAGGTACCGGTCATTAATTTCAACGGCTATATCATCTGGGGAGCGACCTCAATGATCCTAAGTGAATTTAGTCACTTGCTGAAAAATTTGTAAATTCGCACTCTATTTTACCAGGTAATCAATGGCTAAAAAAAATATTTTTACCGATGCATTCGGTACTCCCTATTTTCTAAAACGACTAATCATTTTTATTTTAGGAATGGTTTCTTATCGTCGTTTTAATGGGTTTAATAAATTGAAAATTACAGGATCTGAGCATTTCAAAGATCTTCCGGATTCAAACGTACTCTTTGTATCCAATCACCAAACCTATTTTGCCGACGTGGCAGCCATGTACCATGTGTTTTGCTCGGTCAACAATGGCTATCTGGACACGATTAAAAACCCAGTGTACTTACTCAATCCCAAAGTGGATTTTTATTACGTTGCGGCCGAAGAAACGATGAACAAAGGGATTCTTTCTCGGATATTCAAACTCGCGGGTGCCGTCACGGTAAAAAGAACTTGGCGTGCAAAAGGAGAAAACGTAAATCGAATGGTGGACATGAGCGAAGTGGATAATATCATGAAGGCACTTGACAATGGCTGGGTCATCACCTTCCCTCAAGGAACCACTGCTGCATTCGCCCAAGGAAGAAAAGGAACAGCAAAACTCGTTAAACAACAAAAACCCATCGTGGTTCCCATCAAAATCAACGGATTTCGAAGGGCTTTTGATAAAAAAGGATTGAAAATCAAAGTGACGGGAGTGAAACCTACGCTAGAAATCAAAAAGCCGCTTGACATTGACTACGAGAACGATACGGCCCAACAAATCTTAGATAAAATTATGGCAGCCATCGAACAGACCCCTGATTTCAATGTGCTTCACGATTACGAAAAAGAACGAAGTAGCAAAAGCGAAATTCAAAATACAAGTCTTTAAACACCCAAACCCATGAAGAAACTCCTATTAATTTTACTGATTGGATGCCTTTACAGCTGTACAAACCAGTCGGTATTTGAGCACTACGAATTAAGTTATAGTCGCAGTGGCGGATATGCACCGATCTACGAAAACCTTCTTATTGAAGGAAACACGGCTCGTTTTTATTTTGAAGGACAGAACCAAAAATACAATAAGAAAACCAGCATCTCTAATGAAGAGAAAGCTCTCATTCAAAAAGCAATTGAGACCAGTAAACTCAAAGAAATTCGCGAGGACTACAAGAAAGTTTACGACAACATCACCACCACGATCAAGGTAAAAACTCCAAACGAAAAGCTCTTCAAAGACGATGGTAGCTTTATCATTCCAGAACATCAAGCTAGATGGAATTCAATAATTCAAGCATTTGAATCGTTTATCCAGGCCAAAAAACTAAGACAATAAAAGGTAGTCCACGTATGTCAAATTCTGCATTGCATGACTTTAGTAACAAAACAAGAGTCTCGATCGTTACAAATCACCAATCGATCGCAAAATTCATTATTCACGTTCTTGAATTCAATCAAAAATCGATTTTCTATCAATTGGAAGGGGAATCGCTGGTCGAAAGCCCCGGAAGCGATTTCGTTTTGGTAGAACATCAAAACTTAGAAAAAGCAGCTGAGTTCGAGCCCAATATAGTTCTTGTGACTACTTCGCCCTTATATAAGCAGTATCAAACTCTACTCAACCAAATTGTAAATGGCGGAATCCTAGTGTATCCGGCCAAGGCCTTAGAGCTTCATAAGGAGTTAAAAACAGCACCAAGTTTTTTTCGAAAGATTCCCTATGAGGTTTCGATTCTTGAGTCCCATTATTTAAAAACCTCCATTGGATCAATTCCCTTGACGCTAGAAGATGAAATCCTTATTGAACATTTGGAGGGACTCCAGCACCTTTTGCAGCACCTAGGAATCATGGAAGAGGAATTCTATGAAGCGCTAATGGCCTTTGAAATGCAATCCTAAGGATAGATCTACAAAGTCTTAGGCTTTCCTTAAACTTAAAGTAAATTTTCCTGCCTGTTTCCTTTGGAGACAGGCAGTTTTTTAAGTTCTCTTTTAAACGAGCACGCTGAAAAGCATGGCGCCTTAGGAAACGAAAGTGCTGAATTGAAAGTCCTCTTTAGCGTGCCTCCTTTTAGCACTTTTTGCCTGCAAACAAACTTTCAAGTTATTAGAAGCCTCATTCCTTTCCAAATACAAGCCGAAGTCAAGGAATCCAAAATTTTAATTAAATTTACAAGAATCAAACTTTGTATCATGCATTACATTCAAGAAGGGAAAATTCCCCCAAAAAGACATACGGTTTTTAAATCCGAATCGGACTCGTTCTATTACGAACAACTTTTCGGCACAGAAGGCTTTCACGGCATTTCCTCTCTGCTTTACCATTTGCATCGACCCACTCAAATCAAAACGATTGGAGAACCAAAAGATGTAGCTCCCAAAATAGCAGTGGCAAGGAATGTAACCCCGCGAATGTTTAAGGGAATGAACGTAACGCCTGAAGATGACTTTCTTGAAAGTCGTAAATTTCTAATGGTGAACGATGATCTTAAAATGGGACTTGCCAAACCGCGCCATTCCATGGATTATTTTTACAAAAATGCCCACTGCGATGAACTACTTTATGTGCACGAAGGATCGGGCACATTAAAAACATTCTTAGGGAATTTAAACTTTGAATTTGGAGATTATTTAATCTTACCTAGGGGAACGATCTATCAACTTGATTTTGACACGGACACCAATGTATTTTTCATTTTAGAAAGCAATTCGCCAATTACCACTCCGTCGCGTTATCGGAATGAATTTGGTCAACTTTTAGAACATTCACCTTTCTGTGAGCGAGACATTACGACTCCAAAGCTAGAGACCCCGGTAGATCAGATTGGCGATTTTTTAATTAAAGTAAAGAAACAGGATCAAATTTGGGATTTCACCTATGCGACTCATCCTTTTGACGTCGTAGGTTGGGATGGATTTTTCTACCCCTACAAGTTTAACATCAAGAATTTCGAGCCTATTACAGGCAGAATCCACCAACCCCCGCCTGTTCATCAGAATTTCCAAGCACATAATTTTGTAGTTTGCTCCTTTGTGGCTAGAATGTATGATTATCACCCCGAGTCCATTCCTGCCCCTTACAACCATTCCAACATTGATAGTGACGAAGTGCTCTTCTATACAGAGGGCGATTTTATGAGTCGGAACCATATTGATTTGATGGATTTCACCCTGCATCCCGGTGGGATTGTGCACGGACCTCATCCCGGGGCCATGGAGCGCAGCATCGGCAAGAAATTCACCGATGAATTCGCAGTGATGGTTGATCCTTTCCGCCCTCTTAAACTCACGGAAGAAGCCTTAAAAGTGGAGGATCCTTCCTACATGACGTCCTGGCTTGACTCTCCTGAAAACAATATTAAGGACCGTCTGATGGAATAATGAGTGTGATATCTTTGATGAAACATAGGCCTCGTTTGACAAATATCATCTTTCCTTTGCGCCTTAAATCCCGTATCTTTGAAATAGCTCATAAATTCAGCAACTAAACAAAATTTACTATCATGCTTAACTATGTAAGTCCTCAAGAAGCAGTTTCTGTCATTCACAGTGGAAACCGCGTCTTTTCTCACGGAAGTGCCTGTACACCAAATATTCTTCTAGATGCTCTTGCCGAAAGAGCTCCCGAGCTACGCAACGTCGAGTTTGTCTCCATTACACAACAAGGGAACATGGAAGTGGCAAAAGAACAGTACAAGGATAGCTTTTATATCAACTCTTTGTTCACCTCTACTCCTGTTCGTCAGGCAGTCAATTCCGAGCATGGCGATTACGTTCCTGTATTCTTAAGTGAAATTCCTATTTTATTTCGCGACGGATACTTACCGATTGATGTCGCACTCATCACCGTTTCTCCCCCAGACCAACATGGATATTGCACTTTAGGAACCTCAGTGGATGTAGCACGGAGTGCTGTAGACACCGCGAAAATCATCGTTGCGGTTGTGAATCCAAAGATGCCACGTACGCATGGCGATGGCAACGTCCACGTCTCAAAAATCAGCAAAGCGGTTTGGAATGAAGAAGAATTACTCACGGTGGATTACGGAGCTAAAGTAGGGGCTGAAGAACTTCTTATTGGAAAGAATGTAGCCGAATTAATTGACGATCGCTCCACCTTACAAATGGGGATTGGAACCATTCCAGATGCGGTATTAAAAAGCCTTGGCAATCATAAAGATCTAGGTATTCATACGGAGATGCTAAGCGACGGGGTCATTGATCTTATCAAAAATGACGTAGTTAACAACAAATACAAAGGTACTCACAACAACCAAACCATTACCAGCTTTTGCTTTGGGACGCGCCGACTGTATGATTTTGTGGACGACAATCCCTCCATCACATTTTTAGATGTGAAGCACGTGAACTACCCTATCAACATCATGAAAAACCACAAAATGACCGCGATCAACTCCGCGATCGAAGTCGATTTGACCGGACAGGTTTGCGCCGACTCTATCGGAACGTTTCAGTTTAGCGGAATTGGAGGTCAAATGGACTTCATGAGAGGAGCAGCTCTTAGTGAAGGAGGAAAACCAATCATTGCCATTTCCTCAAGAACGAAAAAAGGAATTCCACGGATTGTGCCTCACCTGAAATTAGGAGCAGGAGTTGTGACCACTAGAGGGCATATGCACTGGGTTGTCACGGAATACGGCGCTGTCAATCTTTATGGAAAAAATCTTCGACAAAGAGCACAACTGCTTATCAGCATTGCCCATCCGGACGATCGTGACATGCTAGAGCGGGCCGTTTTTGAGCGATTCAAACAGAATTAAACCTTTTCAAAAGGCAGTTTTTTTAAACTGCCTTTTTTATACTCTTCATTTACCCCCCCAAGTAGATACTTGCACCGCCATTTCTAGCGGAAACTCATTGCAACGCAGTTTTATTTTGCGTTGACTTACTTGGCGCAGAAAGAATTCAAGTTCCAGTGGACCTATAAAAAAAGCAACCAAACGATTCTCAAAAGACAAGAAATCAACCCTTTAAAGTTTCAGATTATTTGTTTAAATTAGGGCAATCAAACTTCAAAGAACTACCCTTATATGTCAAATTTAACCTTTGCAGAAAAAATTGCAAAAGCAGAAAACTTCCTTCCTATCAATGGGACAGATTACATTGAATTCTATGTGGGCAATGCAAAACAAGCAGCGCACTTTTACAAAACGGCATTTGGATTCCAAAGTGTCGCCTATGCGGGACCGGAAACAGGCGTAAGAGACCGTGCAAGCTACGTTTTGCAACAGGGCAAAATAAGACTGGTTTTAACTACAGGATTAAAATCAGACTCTCCAATTAATGAACATGTAAAAAAGCATGGGGACGGAGTCAAAATCCTAGCCCTTTGGGTTGACGATGCAACGAGTGCGTTTGAGGAAACCACCAAAAGAGGGGCTAAACCTTACTTAGAACCAACCACCATTCAAGACGAACAGGGCGAAGTGGTTCGTTCTGGCGTCTATACGTACGGAGAAACCGTGCATATGTTTGTAGAGCGAAAAAACTATTCTGGACTCTTTATGCCAGGGTATCGCAAGTGGGAATCGACCTACAATCCAAGTGAAGTAGGCCTACTTTATGTAGACCATTGTGTAGGCAACGTGGGGTGGAATCGTATGCTTCCCGTAGTAAAATGGTATGAGGAAGTAATGGGCTTTGTCAATATACTTAGTTTCGACGACAAACAGATCAATACAGAATATTCCGCCTTAATGTCAAAAGTGATGAGCAACGGAAACGGGTTTGCAAAGTTCCCAATTAACGAGCCTGCAGAAGGCAAAAAGAAATCACAAGTAGAGGAATACCTTGACTATTACGAAGACGAAGGTGTACAACACATTGCTGTGGCTACAAAAGATATCATTCGAACGGTCACCGATCTTAAAGCTCGAGGCGTCGAATTCCTGTCGCCTCCACCGGAAGCCTATTATGAAATGGTACCAACCCGAGTAGGAGAAATTGACGAAGATTTAAGAAAACTCCAAGATCTCGGAATTCTAATTGACCACGATGAGGAAGGGTATTTACTTCAAATCTTCACAAAACCGGTTGAGGATAGACCGACTCTCTTTTTTGAAATCATCGAACGACACGGAGCACAAAGCTTTGGTGCAGGAAATTTCAAAGCACTTTTTGAAGCTTTAGAACGCGAACAGGAATTACGAGGAAATCTTTAAAATTGGTTTGGATTGATATTTGTAATCTTATTGAGGTAAAAAGTAACACAATGAGAAAACTATTATTAATGATAGGTATATTTTTAGCTTTCGGAAATGTGCACGCACAGTTCGAGAAAGCGAATTACCGTCTAGCCAAATTGAAAAAGCAAAATCCGGGATTCAAATCGCTCAAGAACGTCGATTTAGAGGCTCAAAAATTTGTTTTAATCAAAGATTTCGAAGACCATACAGAACGTCAAATTATAAGCGTGACCGGTAATCAAGCAACATATGTCGAAGTATTTGATGACAAAGCTTTAAAAAAGAGTAGTTCCAATGTCTTTTCAGGAGATGTGATCAAATCCGATTCGGGGGTTCTTTCCTTTCGATTTGATGAACTTGAAGGAAATAAACTACCACTTCCCATCGCAAAAAACTTTGTTGCAATGGAAAAGGATAACACCTTGGTTTTGGTCGATGTAAACACCAAAGATCGATGGATTAGCTATCCGTAAAGTAGAAGGCTGTAAAGGCTTTATACATCTAAGAAAAAGCAGGTTCATAACCCTTCGAGGTTATGAACTTTTTTTTATATATTTAAGTTCTAAATTTAACTTATGAAATCATTCGTATCCTATCCTGAAAATTCAGACTTCTCTATACACAACATTCCGTTTGGTGTGGCCGTTTTCGATAAAGAATACATCGCCTGCGCAACCCGAATTGGAGACATTGTCATTGACCTGGCCACCTTATATGATTTCGGCTATTTCAATGACGTAGATGGACTTCAGGACAATATATTTGAAGCCTACACACTTAATGAACTCATTGAACTAGGCAAACCCATCACAAAAAGCATACGAGAAAAAATTCAGTCTCTGCTTTTGGAGGGATCTTCTCTTTCGAAGGACGAAAAAAGCATTGAAGAATGCTTTTTCAACCTAGACCAAGTAAAAATGCTTATGCCAGTGCATGTAGCAAATTACACGGATTTTTACTCTAGCATTGAACATGCCACAAACGTAGGAAAGTTATTCCGCGATCCCGAGAATGCACTTCTTCCAAATTGGAAACATTTGCCGGTTGCTTACCACGGAAGAGCTTCTTCCATTGTGGTTTCAGGAACTGAAATCATTAGGCCCAAAGGGCAAACCAAAGCGAAAACAGAACCACTTCCTACCTTTGGACCGTGTAACCAACTTGACTTTGAGTTAGAACTCGGGTTTATTGTAAACCAAAACACCGAGATGGGCGATCACATTAGTGTCGAACAAGCTGAGGATGCCATCTTTGGTTTAGTACTCTTTAACGACTGGTCAGCTCGGGATATTCAATCTTGGGAATACGTTCCCTTAGGTCCCTTCCTTGCTAAGAATTTCGCAAGTTCGATCTCCCCTTGGGTGGTGACACTTGAAGCTTTAGACCCATTCCGAACGGAATCTCCGAAACAAGAACCAGAAGTATTAGAGTATTTAAGATCTTCTGGCAAAAAGAACTTTGATATTAACCTAGAAGTGGGGCTTACTCCGGACAAAGGCACCGAAGTAATTCTTACCCAAACCAATTTCAAGACGATGTACTGGAATATGGCTCAACAGCTTGCTCATCATACGGTCAATGGATGCAATGTCGAAGTAGGCGACTTGTATGCTTCCGGAACGATCTCGGGCACGGAACCGGATTCTTTTGGTTCTATGCTTGAGCTTACGTACCGCGGAGAAAAGCCCCTTGTGCTGAACGACGGGCAGAAACGAAAATTCCTAGAGGATCATGACACGGTATCCATGCGTGGTTGGGCAGAAAAAGACGGCATTCGTGTCGGCTTTGGGGAAGTTGTGGGAACGATACTTCCCGCAAAATAAACGGGTCATGGGTAGACCTATACCCTTCTCTAATCTATAAAAACAATTTCTTTGAAAACAATTGATCCAAAAGACTTAAGTTCGCAAGATCTCCAAACCTTAATGCAAACGGCAATTGCGCCTAGGCCTATTGCCCTTGCCTCTACGATTAATAAAAAAGGGGAACCCAACTTATCCCCTTTCAGCTTTTTCAATATGGTTTCTACGGTCCCGCCCATTCTTGTATTTTCGCCCTCAAGAAGAGTTCGTGACAACACAACAAAACATACCTTAGAAAATATCATTGAAACGAATGAGGTTGTAATTGGGATTGTAAATTACGACATCGTTCAACAGGTGAGTCTCAGTTCCACGGAATACGAAGAAGGCGTTAATGAATTTGTGAAAGCAGGTTTTACGATGATGGAGGGTGTAAAAGTAAAACCTAAACTCATTGCGGAATGCCCAGTTAATTTTGAATGCCGTGTTCTTATCGTTCAATCCTTAGGCTCGGAAGGGGGCTCTGGGAACTTGGTGATCTGCCAAGTGGAACATATTCACATAGATCCAAAATACTTGGATTCGAAAGGAAGACTAGACCAAATGAAATTAGATCTCGTTTCTCGCCTCGGCGGTCCCTATTACGGTCGAAACAATGAGGCCAACTTATTTAAAGTCCCAAAACCTTTAACTAAAAAAGGAATTGGGTTTGACAACTTACCCAAAGTCATTTTAACGAGTACAGTACTTACAGGAAACGATTTGGCCTTGCTTGCCAATGTGGAGACCGTTCCGGAAGGTCATTTTTCAGCAGACAAAGAAATTCACCTTAAAGCGCAGGCTCTTCTCCTTGAGGGAGAGGTCGAGCAGGCTTGGAAAACGCTTGGACGTCCCACAACCGACGAAGATCAAAAATTAGATATTCTGCGACACATATTTAGCATCATTAAGAAATAAGACTCGCGTACGCATTTCTTTACCCTCTAAAGGTTCCCTCACGTAAATTATGTAGAGGGAATTTTTATTTCTTTCTAGGATCTCCATGCTCTACTATTCTGTACGTATAGGATATGGAACAGACTTTATAATGAATATTTCCCAATGCATTTTGGCTTAAGTCGAATTCATTGGCTTTTCTAGGATCTGTATCCATTTGAGAGGATACGATTCTACTCTATGGATTCTCCGAATCCTTGATTTCAAAATTCTTTTCGAGTTCAGGACTAATTTTTCTGAGGTTCTCGGCGCGGCTCCGGAAACGAATATTAAGCACTTCAACGACAAGACTAAATGCCAAACAGGAGTAAATAATATTTTTACTAACATGTTGATGTATACCTTCGGCGACAAGCATTACCCCAATCACAACCAAGAAGGCCAACGCTAGCATTTGCAGGCTGGCATGCTTATTAATAATGGCAGAAATTGGACCGGCAAAGAGCATCATAATTCCCATGGAAATCACGACCGCAATAATCATAAGCATTACGTTATCCACAAGGCCAATTGCAGTTAGAATGGAATCGAGCGAGAATACCATGTCAATCAGGATGATTTGTAAAATGACCATGGTCAAAAGGCCACTAACACCGGACTTTGTAGTAGAACTTACTTCATGTTCTTGGAATTGCATCTTCGAATGAATTTCAAATGTACTCTTACCTATCAGGAAAATACCTCCCGCCAATAGAATCAAATCTTTCCAACTTAATGCCAACTGACCTTCTCCATTGGGCTCCATAAACCAGTCAAGTGTGAGCACGGGATCTTTCAAACCGATGATCCAACTAATCATTAAAAGGAGAACAATCCGGAAAATCATGGCAAACGCAAGTCCAATATTCCGTGCGAATCTTCTTCTTTCTTTTGGTAATTTATCGGATATAATAGAGATGAAAATAATATTGTCAACTCCCAGAACAATTTCTAAAAAGGTCAAAGTCAATAGAGAAACCCAAATTTGAGGATCCGCGAAATTGGGCCAGTCTAGAGCAGCAAATAAATCCATTTTTATGATCTTAATTTAAGCTTCGAAGATAATTTATCTCATTGAAATACATACTATTTTACTTCCTCTTTTTTCTTCGTAAATCAATATTTATTTTGCTTTAAGCACAGAAGGAAAAATGGCAGAAGATTGCCTTTATGCATGATATACCACTATATAGGACAGCAGTTTAATACCAAGTTTGTATAATCCCTTTAACTAAGGATTTTCAAAGCGTAGGAAAGCCTATTTCCCTTGTGAACAACCTGCATGAGTTTGCGAGCGATCACCTACTCTAAATTTGAAAGATACTCTGTGAATTGATCGTTTAAGATTTCACATTCGTGTTTCAACAAACCGCTTTTAATCTCTGGCCTTCTACCCCATTTGGGAATCGTTTCGGTTTCAAGAATTTTAAACTCTGAAGATTGGCCCCCTAGAAGAGGCACGTGCAATCCAAATCTAATTCTTCCAATTTGATGGTGTCTAATCACATAAGAGCACATAAGACAAGGTTCATGAGTCGAGTACAAAATGCAATGAGGCAAAGCCTCTGCAAAGCCATTTTTCAACGCGTCTTGTATGGCTAGAATCTCCGCATGCTTTGTTATATCACCGGAGGATTTCCCAGACTCTATTCCTCTACCGATGATTTGATGCTCATGCACAAGCAAAGACCCAACAGGTGGATTCCCATTTTCTAGTGCCATTTTTGCGAGCTCAATGCATTCATGCATATACATTCGATCCTTTTCCATAGTCCTTTCTTTTGAAAAATAGCAGCAACGTAAAAAACCAAGACTTTCTTAGCCCTAAACTTGGGTACATCAATTCTATTGCAAAGCCAAAATGGCTTCGCAGGTTAATTCTTTCTAACTTAAATAGCGTCTAGAAATTAAATAATTCATCTAAATCTAGCTCGACTACTGTCCCTAGGGTTTCAAGTTCAGAAAAATCTAGTTCCTTTCGGTTTCCAATCAATGCCATATTGTACTTCAGACCGTTAATTCGGTCTTGGTAGAAGGAGGCTAATTGTTCAAACGTTAAACTTTCAATTTGTTTGTACATCTCTTCTCGAATGTCATAATCGACGCCTAGTTTCTTTAGTCGATGGTGATTACTGAATATCGCACTGCGTCGAATCCTTCCGGAAGCAATCCGCTTAAGCGCCTGGGATTTTGAGCTCTCGAATTGGGACTTATAGTAAGGAAGTTCTTTCATTAACTGATCCATTGAATTGAGAGCTATACTCAATTTATCACTTTGCGTTCCTAAAAAACTAAGCAAATAATCGGGCTCGCCTATGCGATTTGCCGTTTGGTACTGAGCATAAGCAGAATACGCTAAACTTTTACGCTCCCGAATCTCTTGGAAAACAATACTTGAAAGACCACTGCCAAAATATTCATTAAATACATTTGCGATTCCAAAGGTTTTCGGATTCACCACTTCTGACCTTCCTACTTTGGAAAGTTCAACCTGGACCATATCGTAATTAACAAAATATAAAATACCCTCACCTTTCGGAGTATCGTAGGTTTGAGGCTTGGGTATTCCCCTCGTCTCTGGCTCGATAAATGGGGTAATATAACGAACAAAGGCTTCCAAATCATTCCCGTAGAAAAACAGTTCGTACGGAAAGGAAAACAGGGACTTCGTGTTTTGCACAATTTCAACGCAGGAAAGAGCTTCGAGATCTTCTTTTGATATCACATCTCTCAGACGTGAATTTTTGCCGAATTTCGCATAGCTCCTAAGGGCACTACTTATCTTTCCTTTGTCATTCTTAGCCACTTCACGACTTTCCACAATGCTTTGAACAAATTCCAGATACACGTTTTGGTCCGCTTCAAGCTCCTTAATCCAATGGTTTAAAAGACGAATTCCCTCATTTAAGTTCTGTTCCAGGCCTGAAAGAACAATGCTCAATTCATCCGAAGTAATTTGGAAATCAAATGTGATCCCTAGCTTGAAAAATTCTAATTTTAAGGCTTCATTGCTATATTTCGAGGTCCCCAAATACTGAAGGAGATAAATAGCAAGCTCCAGGGTTTTGTCATGATCTTTCCCCATTGGAAAAATATAGAAGAGTTGCGCCCTTTCGTTCAGAGGATTCTTCACATAGCTCAGTGTTTTCCCGTTTGCATTTCGGGTTGTGATTTTTGCTTTGTAATCGATGAACTCAGGTTCAATTTGTGAACTCTCCATGTGAAGAAGTGATTTCGCAAATTCACTCTGAGCTTCTTGGTTCAATTCTACCGGTGTAATGCCTGGATTTTCCACCCGAATGAGGTCAGGATTTGCTCCTTTTTCTTTGAAAATCTCTACGTAATTATCAATGAAAAATTCATTGGCAAATTCCATAATCTCCTGCTTGGTGATGGACTCATAGATAGAAAGTTCCTCAAGTTCTTGCTTCCAAGACTGCCCTCGAATATAGGTTTGATAGAGATTGGTTGCAAGCCCATCGGAGGACTCTAAACCTTTAATTTGTTGAAGTTTAAAATCATTGACAATGGCCCAAAGCATCCAATCCGGAAACTCACCCTTTTTTATTTTTTCTAGCGCCTCGAAAAGCAGTGCTTTCCCCTGCTCAAGACTTTGATTTTCTTTCGGTACTAAAACCAACGAAATCATTCCGTAATGTTTGAACCCCATGGCATAAGCACCTGCATAGAGGGCTTTTTGCTTGTTATTCACATCCAAATCCAGAAGTCCTACTTCCCCACGATTGGTCAGTAAACTTGAAATCATGTCTACAAGATAATACGCTCGAGTACCGTAACTCGGCGTCCTCCATCCTAAATGCAGTCTTGGAGAAGAAGGACTTTGAATCACAGAAGTCTGAATCTCAGTGAGAGGCTGTTCTACAATTTCCTCATCATCAGGGAGCTCCACGGGCGTAAAGGTTCCGAAATATTGATCCACCATTTCAATGGTTTCCTCGAATTGAAGATCGCCTACAAGAACCATGGCATAATTGTTCGGTACATAATACTGATCAAAATAAGCATGAATCGCCTTCATGGAAGGATTCTTCAAATGCACTGCCTTTCCTAAGGTCGTTTGCTGTCCGTTTGGATGGGTAGGGAACAGCAAACTCATCATCGTATCGTTCACCTGGCGAGAGTCTTGATCTTGCGCTCGGTTAAACTCTTCGTATACCGTTTCTAATTCGGTATGAAAGAGACGAAGAACCAATTCTCCAAATCGCTCTCGCTCCACTTTAAGCCATCGCTCTAATTCATTGGAAGGGATTGCATTTTTGTAAACCGTTTCATCAAGCCATGTATGTGCATTGGTTCCGGTTGCCCCTAAAGAGGAGACCAGTTTGTCGTATTCTCCTGCAATCGCATAGCTACTTGCCTTATGAGAAAGTGCATCGATCTGCTTGTAGATTTCCTTTTTATTTTCAGGAGAAGCCTTTTTATGCTCTTCGTATAGTTCTGAAATTTGATTGATTAACAAGGATTCTTTCTCCCAATCTAAAGTACCGATCTTAGAGGTTCCCTTGAAAAGCATATGTTCGAGATAATGGGCAAGCCCCGTATTGTCCTTAGGATCTCGGTTACTTCCTGTACGGACCGCGATATAGGTTTGAATTCTCGGGTGCTCTGAGTTGCTTGCCAAATAAACTTGAAGTCCATTTTTTAGCGTATAAAGTCTCACCTTGTGGGCGTCATTTTCGATCCATTCGTAGGTGTAGCCGTTTGCGTCGGTTGTGTATTTTTCTTCGTATTGTGTCATACTAATCTATCGTCAAAAGGGGCACTTTTTGATGTAGCCCCCTATTTTGTTTGTTTTTTAAATTTAATGGGCCTCTAGCCACGTATTGCCAACGCCTATCTCAACGGTTAAAGGAACCGCCGTTTCCACCGCATTTTCCATTTCGTGGCGCACGAGTTCTGTGGTCAACTCGAGTTCATTCTCAGGAACTTCAAACACTAATTCGTCGTGCACTTGCAAGAGCATTTTGGTTTCTAAATTCTGTTCTTTCAATTTTTGATCGATTCGGATCATTGCCAGCTTTATAATGTCCGCTGCTGACCCTTGAATGGGAGCGTTGACTGCATTTCTTTCCGAATGTGCTCTGACCACAAAATTGGCAGAATTAATATCTTTCAAATGGCGTTTACGTCCCATGAGAGTGGTGACAAATCCTTTTGCTTTCGCATTCTCGACCTGGCTTGCCATCCAAGCTTTTAATTTCGGGTAGGATTCATAATAGGCCTCAATCATCGCTTTCGCTTCTTTTCTCGAAAGTCCTGTTTGCTCCGCCAATGCGAAGGCACCTTGTCCATAAATAATACCAAAGTTCACCGTTTTGGCTTGGCTTCTCTGAGATTTTGATACCTCCTGAATTGGCAAATCAAAAAGCTTCGCAGCGGTCGCCGCGTGAATGTCTTCCCCTTCTTGAAAAGCCTTCAGCATATTGGTCTCATCTGAAATCTCCGCAATCAGTCGAAGCTCAATTTGAGAGTAGTCTGCCGCCAGAATCTTGCATCCGGGTTTCGCCACAAAAGCTCCACGGATCTGCTGCCCTCGAAGGGTTCGAATGGGAATATTTTGAAGGTTTGGATTAAGCGAAGCAAGTCTTCCGGTGGCGGCTGTGGTTTGTGAAAAACGCGTATGAACACGTTGATCCACGGGATCAATTTGCGTTGGAAGTGCATCGACATAGGTCGATTTTAGCTTCTGTAAAGTTCTGTATTCCAAAATGGGTTTAATCACCTCATGTTTCCCTAAAAGTTTCTGCAAAACCTCTTCGGAAGTAGCATATTGTCCGGTCTTGGTTTTCTTTGCTTTCGCATCTAACTCGAGTTTATCAAATAAGATTTCCCCGAGCTGACGAGGAGAATTCAGATTAAACTCCTGATCGACAAGTTCAAAAATCTGACGTTCTAAACCACGCAAATCCGATTCTAGATCTTGACTTTCCTTTTCGAGCCACGCTTGGTCTAATAGGATTCCTTCTAGCTCCATACCTGCTAGAACTTTTAAAAGGGGCATTTCTATAGTTTCAAAGACAGAGTCTAGCCCTTCCGTAACCAATTGAGGTGCAAAAAGTTCATACAATTGAAACGTGACATCTGCATCTTCACTTGCGTACGAAGTTTGAGTTTGTATATCGAGATCGGCAAAAGACAATTGATTCTTCCCTTTTTTCCCAATTAACCGCTCGAGGGGCACAGGTTCGTAGTTTAGGTACATTTCCGACAAATAGTCCATCCCGTGTCTCCCGTCTGGGTTTAACAGGTAATGAGCGATCATGGTGTCAAACAAAGGACCCTCAAATTGAATCCCGTAGCGGGTTAGTATTTTGTAGTCGTATTTTAAATTGTGTGCAATCTTAATGACTTCTTTGCTTTCAAAGAAGGGCTGAAAGAGTGCGAGGGTCGCTCTGGCCTGGGTTAGATCCGAGGAAATAGGAATGTAATAGCCTAATCCTTTTTTATAGCTAAAGCTAAGCCCCACCATTTGAGCATGCAATTCATCGAGTGAAGTCGTTTCCGTATCAAAACTGACCGCCTTTTGCGAGAGCAAATTTTGCACTAAGACACGCTGCATCTTGGGAGAGTCTATGGTTTGGTAGAAATGATCATTCTCTTCTAAAGTCAGTTTACTTGATGTGGCCCTTTCTAGCTGCTCAAAATCAGCAAACAGATCAAGCTGTACCCCATGCGCCGGATTCACAATTGAAGCTTTCTTATTAGGTGTAGATTCCGGTAAAATCGCACTCGTTTCCGTGGTGCTTTGAGGGGCAAAAGTTCGGTATAGAGTTTCGTAGAGTCTTCTGAATTCAATCTCATCAAACACTTCTCTTACTTTCTCAAAATCAGGAGTTTCCAGGTCGTACTTCTCATGGTCAAAATCGATGGGCACATCGCAAATAATCGTGGCAAGCGTCTTGGAAAGTCGCCCACGCTCCGCCGAATTCTCCACCTTTTCTCTTAGTTTTCCTTTCAATTCATGGGTGTGGTCTAAAAGATTTTCAAGGCTCCCGTAGGTTTGCAAAAACTTCATTGCTGTTTTCTCCCCAACGCCTTCTAGCCCAGGTATATTGTCTACGGCATCTCCCATCATGGCAAGAAAGTCTATCACTTGCTTTGGATCTTTAATCCCGTATTTTTCATTTACCTGCTCGACTCCTAAGATCTCAAAATCAGCTCCCCGGGAACCCGGCTTGTAGATTTTTATATTTTCCGTGACCAACTGCGCAAAGTCCTTGTCAGGAGTTACCATGTAAGTGGTATACCCCTGCTTTTCAGCCTTGCATGCAATGGTCCCAATTACATCATCTGCTTCATACCCTTCTATACCTAAAATGGGCACATGCATCGCTTCTAAAATTCGATGAATATACGGAACGGCAATTTTAATTGCCTCGGGCGTCTCACTGCGGTTGGCTTTGTACTCGGCATATTGCTCTGTTCTGACACTCGCCTTTCCCACGTCAAAAACCACTGCCAAGTGCGTTGGATTCTGCTTACGGATAAGCTCGATTAGAGAGTTGGTAAACCCGAAAATTGCAGACGTATCAATGCCTGTACTTGTTACTCTAGGGCTTCGGATGAGCGCGTAGTAGCCACGAAATATCATGGCAAAAGCATCCACTAAAAAAAGACGTTTATCGTGTGGTTGTGACATAGGGACAAAGATAAACAAAACTAGTTCAGCAACCTTTGCTTATAAACCGTCTTTTTGCCTCCATCAAATAAATCATGCAAAATAGAAACTTTAACCCTAAATTTGCCTTATGCAAGATCTATCCCTTCGTTCTGTCACCGTGACACGCTACATTCTTCCCCTTCGCGAAGGCGGAAGTCTGCCGGCTCTTGCCGAAGCCGACGACGATTTCAAATACGTTGTGAAATTTAAAGGCTCAGGACACGGCGTTAAAATGCTAATTTCCGAACTCATTGGAGGTACCCTTGCAAAACTACTTGGCTTAAATATGCCGGAACTTGTTCTGGTTCATCTTGGAGAAGAATTTGGTCAAACCGAAGGAGACGAAGAAATCCAAGATTTACTAAAATTCTCAAAAGGACTTAATCTAGGGCTCCATTATCTTTCGGGTGCCCTTAGTTACGAACCCAGCATGAAGGTAGATTATTTATTAGCTTCGAAAATCGTTTGGTTAGACTGCTTCATTACCAACATTGATCGCACTTACAAAAACACAAATCTTTTGTTATGGCACAAGGAGCTTTGGGTCATTGACAACGGCGCCTCCCTTTATTTTCATCACTCTTGGCAAAACTTTGACCAAGCGGCGAAATCTCCTTTTCCTTACGTGAAAGACCATGTGCTACTTCCGAAAGCCCATCGACTCGATCAGGCAGATGAATTTGCAAAGAGCATTCTAAACGACCAGACCCTATGGGAGGTCGTGAATTTAATTCCTATGGAGTGGCTCAAGTGGGAAGACACCGACCAAAGTCCGCAGGAAATCCGAGCGATTTACCACACGTTTTTGAAAACCAGACTTGATAACTCACACCTATTTCTAGACCATGCCAAAAATGCAAGAAAATAAATTGTACGAGTACGCGGTCATCCGATTGGTACCCCAAGTTGAACGCGAAGAATTTTTTAACGTGGGACTTATTCTATTCTCAAAAAAAGAAAAATACATTGAGTCTCGCATTCATCTTTGTGAAAAGAAATTTAATCTCATGCAAAGCAAACTGGATTTCCAGGAGGTAAAACAAAGTTTAGAAAACTTTCAACGCATTGCGAAGGGGGATCCTTCGTCTGGACCGATTGCTGAGCTCGATCTAACGGAACGTTTCCGCTGGCTCACGGCCCTTCGTAGTAGTTCCATTCAAACTTCAAGACCGCATCCAGGCAAAAGTTCAGATCTGCAGGCGACTTTTGAGCGTCTCTTCGAGGAATTGGTTCAATAGGGCTAAGGTTTCTGGATTCAGTCTCCTGCCAACCCTTGGGAGCCACAATTAAAGTTTAATTAGTTTGGCAAATTTTAAAATTAGGTTTTTCTCTCCCTCGTTTTGAAATTTCACCTTAGCTTTGATATTGCTCGGATCGCTTCCGTCCAAAAAGAGGACCTCCCCCAGCCCAAAACGTTCATGGCGTACTTTGTCTCCAACCTCAATATCTTGATCGCTCGTTCCACTCGGACCGTTTATTCTAGCGCTGGTCACTGGTTTTAAATTCTTTGATAGTTTCGATTCTTCCAATTCCTGCGTTTTTCGAAGGGCTTTTTTAGGCTCCAATTTTCGAAAAGTTCGAGGCTCTCCTACTTGGTCATCGAAGAGTGAACTTTTGAGCCCTGCATGATTCACAAAGCGACTCTCCATTGCAGGATTGATAAATTCCATATAATTCGTATTCACTTCACTTAAAAACCGCGAAGGCTCCGCATCCGTAATCTTTCCCCATTGGAATCTTGATATCGCATACGTCAAAAAGACTCTCTTCTCCGCTCTAGTTAGGGCCACATAGAAAAGCCTTCTTTCTTCCTCAAGCTCTTCTCGCGTCGAAGAACTCATAAAACTAGGAAATAGATTTTCTTCAAGACCTACCAAATGGACAATTGGAAACTCTAGCCCTTTGGATAAGTGGATGGTCATTAGTGACACTTTGTTAGGATCGTCGTCCTTCTCCTTGTCCGCATCGGTGGAGAGCGCAATGGACCCTAGAAAGTTGCTAAGGCTTGGATCACCATCCTCAATTTGTTGTTGCTCGTCTATGAATCCGCGCATGGAATTTAGGAGCTCTTGGACATTCTCTACCCTTGAGATTCCTTCTGGAGTTTGGTCGTCTTTTAGGAATTTGATGAGCCCACTGCGCTTGGCTACTTCCATCGCAACTTGGTAGACATCCTCCGACTTCAATAGGACTTTAAAAGCCTGAATCATACTCCAGAAATCCGCTAGTTTTCTAAGGACCCCATTGTTTAACCCTAAACTGGGAGCATACATAGGCAGGTCCGCTAAGACCGCGGACAGACTTAGGTTTCTTGAATCTGCAAAAACGAGCAGTTTGTTCTGCGTCGTTTCTCCAATACCCCTGGTAGGATAATTTACAATTCGGCTGAAGGCCTCGTTATCGTTTTCATTGACAAGCAGGCGTAGATATGCCAATAGGTCTTTTACTTCTCTTCTTTGATAGAAAGAAAGGCCTCCGTACACTCGGTACGGAATGTTTTTCTTTCTGAGTGCATCTTCAAATGCTCTTGTCTGAGAATTGGTCCTATAAAGAATGGCAAAATCACTAAAGTTCTTTTGCTCTGAATTGTGGAGTTGCCAAATGTTTCCCGCTACGAATCCAGCTTCGTCCGCATCGGAAAGCGCCCGGTACACTTTTATTTTCTCACCAATTTCATTGTCACTGAAAACATTCTTTTTGAACTGTTGGGTATTTTTAGCAATAACATCGTTCGCTGCGTCGACAATGTTTTGAGTAGAACGGTAATTTTGCTCCAGTGCCACAGTCACCGCATCCGGGTAATCTTTCTTAAAATTCAAGATATTATAGATGTTCGCACCTCGAAAGGAATAGATACTTTGCGCATCGTCTCCAACGACGCAAATGTTTTCAAATTTGGAAGCAAGAGCCTTCACAATTAAATACTGAGAATGGTTGGTATCTTGGTACTCGTCTACTAAAATATAGCGGAACCGATCTTGGTATTTAGCAAGAACTTCAGGAAAACGAGTAAGAAGTTCATTTGTTCTTAACAGCAAATCATCAAAATCCATGGCTCCATTCCGGTAGCATGTGTCTACGTATCTTTTGTAAATCGCACCCATGGATTTCATATTGGCCTTTTCATCCGCCTCAATAAGCTCCGGATTGTTAAAATAAGCCTTTACGGTGATTAAATTATTCTTATAATTAGAAATTCGACTCAGAACTTTTTTCGGTTTGTAAAGATCCTGGTCAATAGAGAGTTCTTTCAAAACTTTTTTAAGCACATTCAAAGAATCCTGCGCATCGTAAATGGTAAAATTAGACGGAAATCCTAGCAGCATCGCTTCGCTCCTTAAAATCCTTGCAAAAACAGAGTGAAAAGTTCCCATCCATAACGACTTGGCGTCACTTTGACCCACCACTTTTGCGATCCTCTCCTTCATTTCCTTGGCTGCTTTGTTGGTAAAGGTCAGAGCCAAAATATGGAAAGGACTTACCCCTTGGGTAATGAGATGCGCAATGCGCATTGTAAGCACCCGGGTTTTACCAGAACCCGCTCCGGCAAGCACCATAAGAGGTCCTTTTGTAGTAATAACTGCTTCGTGTTGGGCTTCGTTTAATCCTTTGAGGTAATCCATTATGCTGAGTGAAAAATATTAGAATTTACAAAGTTAAGGAAATATTTTCTCGCTTTTTTGACAAAACAATTTCTGTTTTCCCAGGAATCGAAAACGACTGATAAACGATTCCCCAACAAAATTTTAATCGAGGGGAAAGTCACGTGCAAAACAAGCGGATCTTGCCTTCATAAAAATAAGAACAAAACAGAAAAAAGAGAATTTCAAAACCGAAGATTTTGTAAGAATAATAAAAATGCACTGAAATCCCCTTTGGGAATCGCATATTTTTTTATCTTTATAAACGACCAAAATGTAACATTTGATATAAAAAAACCACCTATATACTACAAAATTCATACTATGAACAAAAAACTTCTTTCTGCTGCGGCCATTGCCCTACTTGGGGCATTTGTAAGCGCACAGCAAATTAAATTTGAAGAATACGATTTAGACAACGGTCTTCACGTGATTCTTCACCAGGACAATACGGCACCCGTCGTAACGACCTCGGTAATGTACCACGTAGGCTCGAAAGATGAGCAAGCGGGGAAAACAGGGTTCGCCCATTTCTTCGAACATTTATTATTTGAGGGAACTCATAACATCGATCGTGGGGAATGGTTTAAAATTGTTTCCGCTCATGGAGGCTCAAACAATGCAAATACAACCACAGACCGTACGTACTATTATGAAACCTTCCCATCCAATAACCTTGAGTTAGGACTTTGGATGGAATCAGACCGTTTGTTACAGCCCATTATCAACCAAGTGGGTGTAGACACGCAAAAAGAAGTAGTACAAGAAGAAAAAAGACAAAGGCTAGACAATCAACCTTACGGCCGTTTTAGTTACGGTGAGGCTTTGTCTCCCCATATTTTTGACAAGCACCCGTACCGTTGGAGCGTCATTGGATCTTTTGAAGATTTGAGCAGTGCGAAATTAGAAGACTTCAAACATTTTAGCAAAACGTTTTACATCCCTAACAATGCCGTTCTTGTCGTGGCTGGAGATTTCAAAACGCCAGAAGCTAAGAAAATGATTCAACAGTATTTCGGAAACATTCCAAAAGGAGCTCCGTTAACCAAAAGCTTTCCGAAAGAAACGCCTATCACCCAAGAGCGTCGCGTAACGGAATACGATAGCAACATTCAGATTCCTTTACTTGCCATCAACTATAGAACGCCAGACAACAAGTCGAAAGATGCCGTTGCATTAGACATGCTATCTACCTACTTGTCAGGAGGAAAAAGTTCTGTTTTGTATAAAAAATATGTAGACCAGAAAAAAGAAGCGTTGCAAATCTTCGCCTTTAACCGTCAAATGGAAGATTATGGAATCTATACCATTGGCGTGCTTCCACAAGGAGCAGTACCTCTAGAGAAATTAGA
The DNA here is from genome assembly GCF_054489265.1 of Chryseobacterium sp. A321. Classification (NCBI taxonomy): domain Bacteria; kingdom Pseudomonadati; phylum Bacteroidota; class Flavobacteriia; order Flavobacteriales; family Weeksellaceae; genus Chryseobacterium; species Chryseobacterium sp. A321. Next base: position 2,261,340 of record NZ_JBTMWZ010000001.1, read on the forward strand.
AGCGGACATCCAGCAAGACATTGAGAAAGTGCAAACGGACCTTATTTCAGAGTCTGACTACCAAAAACTACTTAACACGGTAGAAAATGGTTTTGTGTCTCAGCGTTCTGGCGTAGAAAACATCGCACATCAACTTGCAGACGCTTACATGCTTCAAGGCGATACGAACAAAATTAATACGCAACTGAAAACCTACCAATCGGTCTCAAGAGAAGACATTAGAGAGGTCGCTAAAAAATACCTAGGCAAAAACCAACGTGTCATCGTGAATTACTTACCGGAATCCACGAAAGACAAAAAAACCAACTAATTATTAACAGAGAATTTCTATGAGAACAAAAATAATATCCCTTGCCCTGGCGTTGGTCGCTGTGTCGTTTAGCGCACAAATCGACAGACCGATGCCAAAACCAGGACCCGCTCCTGTGGTAAACCTCGGAAAGTCGAATGAGTTCAAATTAAAGAATGGACTTACGGTCATTGTCGTTGAGAACAATAAACTTCCTCGAATTAGCACCACGCTAAGCATCGACAACAAACCCTTTGCTTTAGGTGCGAAGAAAGGAGTGGACGGTCTTCTAGGGGAAATGCTAGGAACCGGAACCCAAAGTCTTTCTAAAGACGAGTTCAACAATAAAATCGAACAATTAGGTGCACGTGTAAGCTATTGGAGCGAAGGCGCTAGCGCTTCTGCTTTAACCAAATATTTCAATGAAATCTTCGGTTATTTTGCAGACGGAGCTTTGAATCCGAACTTCTCGCAGGCTGAATTTGATGCAGTGAAAGCACGCTACATAGAAGGACTTAAAGCCGATGCGAAAAGTGTGGATGCAGCAGCCTCTCGTATGACTAGTGTTCTAACTTACGGAAAAACCCATCCTTTCGCTGAGTACGATACCGAAGAGAAAATCTCCGCAATCACCTTACAAGATGTAAAAGACTATTATAACAAATACTACAAACCAAACAACGCATACCTTGTATTTGTAGGAGACATTAATGAAAAAGATGCAAAAACTTTAGCAGAGAAACAGTTTTCTTCCTGGAAAGCGGGCAATCTTGCAATCCCAGCACTTCCTAGTGTCTCTTCTGTAACGAAAACGGAAGTAGATGTTGTGAACATGCCGAATGCCGTTCAATCGGTTATTTCAGTGGCCTACCCTGTGCAACTTACAAAGAAAGACCCAGACTATTATGCGGTTCAAGTGGCCTCTACCATCTTAGGGGGTGACTTCAATTCCAAACTGAACATGAATCTTCGCGAAGCTCACGGTTGGACGTACGGAGCAAGAGGTGGCGTTTCTGACTCGAGATATATCGGTCGTTTTATGACAAGTACAACGGTTCGAAATAACGTAACGGATTCGGCAGTGGTCGAAACGATCAAAGAAATCAAGGGCATGACTTTGAACAAAGTTGATCAAACAGAACTTGAAAATGTAAAGGCTAAATTCTTAGGCAACTTCGTGTTATCCCTTGAGCGTCCGCAAACCGTGGCAAGCCAAGCGTTAACCACAAAAACGAATGACTTAGACAAGAATTTCTATGCATCGTACATTCAAAACATTAACAAAGTGAGCGTGGATGACGTTCTTCGAGTAGCCAAGAAATACTTCAAACCTGAGCAGGCAAGAATTATAGTGACTGGAAAAGCAGAAGAAATCACTCCAAGTTTACGTAAGTTAGGATATCCAATTAATTTCTATGATTCTTACGGAAATACAATTGCAGATCCTGCGGCTGCTAAAAAGCAGGTCAACGTAACGACGGATGAAATCAAGGCAAAATACCTAGAATTTGTAGGCGGTGCCACAGCAGTTAGCAAAATAAAAACCATGGTTCAAGAAGGCAAAATGAGCATGATGAACATGGAAGGAGAATTCACGGGCAAATACGAGTTTCCAGACAAATCCCTTACTTTGATCAAAATCATGGGAATCGAAATCAAAAATGTCTTTGATGGAAATGCAGGATACGTTTCTCAAATGGGACAAAAAATTGATTTCACTCCAGAGCAAGTCAAAGGATTAAAAGGATACAATACCGTTTTCCCAGTACTTTCTCCTGCTTTTGCAAAAAGCAAAGTGGATGGACAAGTTAGCGAAGCGGGGGTAGATTTCTACAAAGTATCCAATACCGATGCAAAAAAAATCGAGTATTTCAATGTGAAAACCGGTGAACTTGCTAAAACGGAGCAGACTATTTCCACACCTCAGGGCGATATTCTTTCCACTACACTATACAAAGATTACAAGGCGTTCGACGGGATTAAAATTCCAACGACTCTTGAAACGCAGGCAGGTCCACAATCTTTTACAGTGGTTGTGACCAAAGTGGAAATGAATAAAAATGTAACCCCAGCGGATTTCAAATAAATCTCTAGGTATTCAGTCCCTAATAGGTCTAACCTTAATTCCCTGACCTAGGGAGAATACACAAGGTAAAGAACGAAAGCGAGCCGTCTCAAAATAAATTTTGAGACGGCTTTTTTCATCTGGCTGGCTCCAGGGTTTAAAAAGACCCCGCGATCCAAAGTTTTACGACTTATAGTTTTGGGAAATAGAACTAAATGAGTATATTTGCAACCTAATTTTTAAGACAACAGATGGGTACAATTTTTACATTATTCATGATCCTAATCATCATCGCATCGGTTTTACTGATCATCATTGTGATGGCACAAAACCCAAAAGGTGGAGGATTATCAGGAACATTCGGGGGTTCAGGAGCCGCTCAATTTGGGGTTCAAAGAACAAACGACTTCATGGAAAAAGCAACATGGACACTTGGGATTGTCATTGTAGCTTTAATTGTACTAAGTGTAGTTCTGACTGCTAAACCTAGCCCTAAGGCCGTTCGTCAAGCCGTTCCTACACAAAGCACAGCGCCTGCAACCTCGGCGCCTGCACAAAGTACACCGGCAGCGACCCTACCTGCAACGAAATAAAGAGAGCTTACGTTAACCTCGAGCACGATCGGGGAAAACATTACAATAAAAAAATCGACCTTAATTTGAAATTAAGGTCGATTTTGCATTTGCAACTTCCCTTAATCCGACTCCCTGTAGGGTACACGGTTTTGAATGGAACGACCCAAAGAAATTTCATCTGCATATTCAAGCTCATCCCCTACCGAAATCCCTCTTGCAATGGAGGAAAATGCAACGGGATGCGACTTTAATTTTTTATATAGATAGTACGCAGTCGTATCTCCTTCCATCGTCGCACTCAAAGCGAAAATAAGTTCTCTTATGGTTCCGCTATTGAGTTTGGACTCTAAAGCCCCTATATTTAGTTGCGAGGGCCCGACCCCTTCCATCGGGGAAATCTTGCCTCCTAAAACTAAATATTTGCCCTTAAACTTGCCCGTGTTCTCAATGGCCATTACATCTCTTACGTCTTCCACCACGCATATTTGGGAAGAATCCCTACTCTCGCTTCGACACAAATCACATACCTCTTGGTCAGAAAAATTGTGGCATTCTTTGCAATACTTTATTTCAGTCACTAATTTTGCAATGGCCTCAGATAGCGCTAACGCTTGAGAATCATGCTGTTTTAGAAGATGAAGTGCAAGGCGAAGGGCAGACTTTTTCCCAATTCCAGGAAGCCCCGAAATCTCTTCTACTGCTTTTGATAAAACTTTACTCGGATACTCCATCGCGCAAAGATAAAATATTTGACTGAGCCTAAAGAAATTCCATATAGGAAACTAATGGATTTCCTCTTATCTTTGAATATCAAATAAAATCTATGCGGAGACTAAAAACCTATTTCGTTTTTTCCTTGATCCTAAGTGCTTTTCTTCTCTTTTCTTGCCAAAAGAAGGAGACCTCATCGAAAGCCGAAATGAAAACTAGTCCAACCCTTGCAAACTCATCCGTACAAAAAGCACTAGAAAAGGGCGAAAAACTCACTTTCAAATCTTTTGCGTTCCCCCAACAAGTGGAGGGCTGTTCTTGCTATTTCGGGGCCACTCGCAAAGAGTTCATTAATCAAAACTACATTTATGTAGACGATTTTGAAAAGAGCGTTTTCTTGCAACTTGGCGACAACGGGATTCAAATTAAGTATGGAGACAAAAATGAGGTCACGGGAAACGACAGTCTTATACTTGAATCCAAAGGAAAAGATTTCAATCTCCTACTGAAGGCTAAAAAAATTGATCAAGGAGAAGTAGAGACGGCTCTTTATCAAGGCAAAATGACACTTACGACAGAGGAAGGGATTATCATCGAATCTATGATTTACGGCGAATGTGGATGTTAAAATTTCCTTAACAAGCGTGAACTTAAGGCTGAGAAAATTTCAGTTGCGCAATTTAATCCTTAAATTTGAGCAAAATCAACTTTTATGAATTTAACCACAATAGAACCTAAGGTCATTTGGAAAAATTTTGAAAAGCTAAATAGCATTCCAAGACCTTCCAAAAAAGAAGAAAAAGTCATTGCCTTCATTCAAGAATTTGGTACGAGCCTAGGGCTTGATACAAAAGTAGATTCTGTAGGCAATGTGATTATACGAAAACCGGCCACCCCAGGCATGGAATCTCGAAAAACCATTGTGATGCAATCCCACTTAGATATGGTTTGTCAAAAAAATAACGACGTCAATTTCGACTTTGATACCATGGGTATTCAAATGGAAATTGACCAAGATTGGGTAAAAGCAAAGGGAACTACTCTAGGTGCAGACAATGGACTTGGAGTCGCAGCCATTATGTCCATCTTAGAATCTACCGAAATTCCGCATCCTGCTTTGGAAGCTTTATTCACAATTGATGAAGAAACTGGCATGACAGGTGCAATGGGTCTTCAACCGGGAGAATTAACTGGAGAAATCCTTCTCAATTTAGATACTGAAGAAGACGATGAAATTGACATCGGATGCGCTGGTGGCGTAGACGTAAGTGCGAGAGCCAACTACAGTCTTCAGGCCGCAAGCGGTATGGGTGTAAAAATCGAAATCAAAGGACTTAATGGGGGACATTCCGGCATGGACATCCACAAAGGATTAGGGAATGCGAATGTACTTCTTGCCCGTTTTCTCCATTTAGGATTAAAAGATCAAAACCTCGAACTTGTCTCCATCGACGGAGGAGGCCTTCGCAATGCGATTCCAAGAGAAGCCTCTGCGGTTGTAAGCGTACGCCACGCAGTAGAATTTATTGAAGCGTGTACCGTTCTAAAAGCAGAAATCCTGGATGAGTTCGCAAGCGTTGAAAAAGACCTAGTGATCCAAGTTGAAAACTTTTCAAGTGAAAAGAAATCAATTTCTGCGCAGGATTCTAAAAAAATAGTCCTAGCGCTAAGTTCTGCTCACAACGGAGTGTACCGTATGAGCCCGGATGTAGAAGATTTAGTAGAATCCTCTAACAACATAGCAAGAGTGGAACTTAAAGACGGAGACCTAAAAATCTTATGCCTATCTCGCTCTTCAGTAGAATCGAGTAAGACCAGTGTAGCCAATCAACTTGAAGCGGTCTTTACCTTAGCCGGAATGGAAGTGGAACTAAGCGGCGCTTATCCAGGTTGGAAGCCAAAACCTGGCTCTGAAATCGTGAAAATCATGGAAAAGATCTACGAAGAGAAATTCAAATCAAAACCGCAAGTAGTTGCCTGTCACGCAGGCCTAGAGTGCGGAATCATTGGAGCGAATTACCCCGAGATGGAAATGGTTAGTTTTGGACCTACCATCCGAGGAGCTCACTCGCCGGACGAGAAAGCAAGTATTTCTTCTACTCAAAAATTCTGGGATTTCTTAAAAGAAATTCTCAAAAACATTCCTGAGAAATAAAAAAGGAATAGCGCCTTTTGCGGCAAGCCTTTTAAGGGGAATACCGTGAATGCAAAAAAGAACCTATTTTAAACAAAGAGCCGTCCCCATAGAAATGGAGACGGCTCTTTGTTTGTTCTTGCTATTGGTTTACGGATAAGGTGCGAGAGCGACCTCTAATCCATCAAGTTCTGGCGTTAAAAAGATCTGGCAGCCTAAACGAGAGTTTTCTTTCACGTGGTAAGCCTCACCAAGCATGGCATCCTCTTCGTCTCCCATGTCTTCTAGTGAATCCTGACCTCCTAGTACATAGACTTGACAGGATGCGCACATAGCCATTCCGCCGCATACGCCAATGGTCCCTTCCTCCGCTAGCTCATAAGAGCGAATCGCTTCCATCAAATTCATGGACATATCGGTGGGTACCACCATTTCATGGCGCACACCTTCGCGGTCAATAAGATTTACGGTGATGTCTGACATTCTACAACTTGTTTAGATTAATCAATTTTCTTAACCACGGCTTTTTCCGCTTCCTTACGGCTTCCGTCAAACCCATCTACTCCACTTACCGTCGTGTACTTTAAAACGAATTTTTTTCCTGGGTTCATACGGTTATAAACACTTTGACACATAAGGGTAGCTTCGTGGAATCCACATAAGATCAGTTTCAACTTTCCTGGGTAGGTATTGATATCCCCTATGGCATATACGCCTTCAATATTGGTTTGGTAATCTAGAGAATTGTTTACTTTGATTGCATTCTTTTCAATCTCAAGTCCCCAATTGTTTAAATCCCCTAATTTCGGTGTTAGTCCGAAAAGTGGAATAAAGAAATCGGTTTCAATTTCAAGAGATTCCCCATTGGTTTCCACCGTAATGCTTTCTAAATGACTGCCACCTTTCAGTGACTTCACTTCAGCCGGTGTAATTAGGTTAATTCGACCTTGATCTTTAAGAATTTGAACTTTCTCTACTGAATCGAGTGCTCCTCTAAATTCATTTCTTCTATGAATTAACGTGACACTGCTTGCAATGTCAGCCAAAAAGATACTCCAATCTAAGGCAGAATCTCCACCTCCAGCGATCACTACTTTTTTTCCTCTAAAATGCTCTGGGTCCTTTACAAAGTATTCTATTCCGTTCTCTTCAAATTGGGCTAGGTTTTCTAAATGCTCAGGTTTACGAGGCTCAAAGGTACCTAAGCCTCCTGCAATAGCAACCGCTCTTGCGCGATGCACAGTTCCTTTGTTTGTCACCACTTCAAAGTAATCGTCATCAACTTTTTCAAGGCTTACGGCGGTTTCTCCTAAAGTAAAGCCCGGTTGAAACTGCTTGATCTGTTCCATCAAATTATCCACAAGCTCACCTGCATTAATGCTTGGAAATCCAGGGATGTCAAAAATGGGCTTCTTAGGATAAAGTTCAGAAAGCTGACCTCCAGGCTGAGGAAGCGCATCAATAATGTGGCATTTTATTTTAAGTAATCCTGCTTCGAACACGGCAAAAAGACCGGTAGGTCCAGCGCCGATTATAAGTAAGTCGGTCGTGATCATTGCTCTTTAAAATTTGGTTATTTAAACTTTGCGAAAGTACAAAAAAAATACGAAATTAGCCTCGCAAACGGCTAAGTACGAATTGACCTATTAGCTGATTTATATCACAATAGAAGCATTTTTAACAATGGCAAAGTATTTGCAAAACACATGCTATGAAGAAAATTTTCAGCCTATTCTTTCTCTCTTTCCTAGTCTTTGGGTATGGGCAGTTAGAAAACATTAAATCAGGCGAAATATTGCACTATAGAATTCATTACGGCGTTTTGAATGCGGGTACAGCGACCTTGTCTGCGCAAAAAACCACGTACGGGGGCTTGCCCCATCTCTATGTAAAAGGTATAGGACAGTCGACAGGTGCTGTAAGAGCCCTATTTAGAGTGAATGATTTGTACGAAAGTTATATCAATTTTAACACAGGACTTCCAAGCTTTTACATCCGGAATGTAAAAGAAGGGGGGTATTCGCAGCATCTAGAAGCAAAATTCAACCAGCGCAATCACAGCCTTGTACTCACGGACAAGAAAACGCCTTCTAATCCTCCAAGGAGAATTCAAACTGTAAAAGGAATACAAGACATGCTATCGGCCTTTTACCATTTGAGAGGACTGGATAGTCTAGAACTCAAACCTGGACGAACGATAAAAATGAACGTTTGGATTGACGACAATCTTTTTCCATTCCAACTTCGTGTTGACAAATACGAAACCATAAAAACAAAATTCGGATCCATTAGTGCCATTCGAATCACCCCTATGGTGTTGAGCGGACGCGTATTCAAGGCGAGAGAAGGTGTGACTATGTGGATTTCAAATGATCGCAACCATGTACCGCTTTTAGTCCAAGCGGAGCTAACGGTCGGCTCTCTGAAAGCAAGCATTGAAAATTATTCTAACGTGAAATATCCGTTGAAATTCAAGTAAAAAAAACGATCCTATTTTCGTTTTTTTTCAATTAATTCCCTTTTCGATGTAACAAAGTAAAGTCTTCTAGTGTCCTATAGTAAGATGGACCTTACGATGAAAGTATACTTTACACTTAGCTGTTTTTTATTTGCAATTGGCTTGGCCCAGGCGCAGCAAACCCCCACGGTTCAACCTCCAAAGGAGATTGTGACTGTACGTACCTCAAGCCCCATCCGAATTGATGGAGTCATGGACGAAGACGCATGGGCAAATGCGCCCATCGCAAATCAATTTATCGAAAGATCCCCAAACAAGGGCCAAAAAGAACTCCCAGAGCATGCCACGACGGTCAAAGTCCTATATGACGATACCGGAATCTATTTTGGAGTACAAATACTTCATCCTAATCCCGACGAAATAGCTCGCGAGCTAATGGAAAGGGATCAAATTGGAAATGATGATTTTTTCGCAATTACGTTGAATGGAAATAACGATAACCAGCAAAGTTTGCTATTTTTGGTACAAGCCTCAGGCGTCCAAGCCGATGCAAAGATCTTAATTAACGCAAACGATGACTACAGCTGGAATGCCATTTGGTACAGCGCCGTAAAACGCGACGACAAAGGCTGGAAAACGGAAATAAAAATTCCGTATTCTGAATTACGATTCCCAAAAGAACAAATTCAAAAATGGGGAATCAATTTCATCACCAACTTGCAAAAAAAGCAAATTCAATATACATGGAATTTTGTCGACAATGCGAAGGGTTCGTTTTTATTGTATGACGGGCTTCTAACAGGTATGGAAAACTTAAGTCCCCCTACGAGACTTTCCTTCACTCCCTATCTATCAAGCTATTTTACGAATTACAAGCAAAATAGCGATTTGAATGTGAATGGGGGTATGGATTTAAAATACGGTCTCAATGAAGCCTTCACATTAGATATGACCCTTATTCCCGACTTTGGCCAAGCTTCCTTTGACGAGGCTGTATTAAATTTAGGTCCGTTTGAACAACAATACGAGGAGAACCGCTCTTTCTTTATGGAAGGAACCGAACTCTTTGGAAAAGGGAACCTATTCTATTCCCGCAGAGTGGGAGGAAGTCCTACGGGGAGCCTAAATCTTCAACCCGGCGAAGAAGCGGGGGCCACAGCATCCAAAGTCAATTTATTTAATGCGATTAAGCTCTCGGGAAGGACTAAAAAAGGACTAGGCATCGGTGTTTTCAATGCAGTCACGGAAAAACTCACTACGAAAGTATCGAATGCTAGCACGGGGGAATCAAGAGAAGTTGTATTAGAACCTTGGAGTAATTACAACGTACTGGTTCTCGACCAACGATTTGGTGGAAACTCCTCTGTTACCCTAGTCAATACGAATGTAACACGAGATGGACATTTTCGGGATGCTAACGTAAGCGCCTTGCTTGCGGACATTTCGAACAAGGAAAACACTTACAATGTCTTTGGAAGTCTAAAACAAAGCATCGTGAATACAAACGGGTACCTTTACGGTACCGAGGCTTCCCTTGGAGCGGGTAAAACCGCTGGAGCACACCGCTATACTCTAGATGCGAAACTTAGAACCAAAAATTACTCTATCGACGATTTAGGGTATACAGGAGGTAATAATTTCGTGAATTATCACGGATATTATTCCTATCGATATTTAAATCCTAGAGGGAATCTAAACAATCTAAATTACCAGCTAAATGTAAACTACTCGAATCGATTAGAACCTTATCAATATAGAAGCTTTGACATTCATCAAACCTTAAGTGTAACTAATAAAAAATTTCAGAACATGGGGCTTGGTCTCCTTGTGACTCCCTTCGGTGAGAAGGATATGTATGAGCCGCGGATGTTTGGTAGACACTTGAATGTACCCATGATGGTGAATCCGTGGATTTTCTACAATTCTGATCAACGTAAAAAACTTAGCTATGGAGGTTATACCGAAATCTACACATACGACCAGCCAGGTAGGACCAGATATGTCACGGAACTTGATTTTCGATACCGTGTATCGGATCGCTTCTCGATAGAATATGGATTTAACACAGACATTCATCTTCGTGATATAGGTTTCGTCGAGATCAACAAAGGAGATATTATAATGGGGAGACGTGATGTGCATACCTTTGAAAACTCAATTGAATCACAATACATTTTTAACGAAAAAATGTCCTTAAATCTTTCATTTCGTCATTACCTGTCTACTGTTAATTACCTCGATTTCCATAGTTTAGCTCTGGATGGGAACTTAAATCCCACCTCTTATTTAACCAGTCAAGATGGATCTTATAATTTCTGGAATCTTGATTTGAGGTACAGCTGGTGGTTTGCGCCTGGCAGCCAGCTCACACTGCTATATCGTAACGCAGCAGACAGCTATCAAGCACAAGCAATTAACAATTTGAAACACAATTTGCAAAATGTATTTGATCAACCTATGCTCAATACCCTTTCCTTAAAAGTGACTTACTACCTCGATTACAATGCAGCAAAACGTATGTTGAAAGGCAGAAAAATAGATTCCTTTAAATAGCGTCAGCAAGGAAGAAGGTTTAGTCATTACATAATACCAGCTGAAAATTAACAGCACGAGGCAAGACTACAATATGGATGTTGACCAGATTATCAATTAGGGCGTTTCTATTCGAAAAGAAATTATATTTTCAATAAAAAAAATCGAACAAATAAGTATGATACGGGCATCCCTCGATAATGATACTATCCTTGCTCTTACTACTTATTTGATACCTCAAAAAACCAAAATGCCAAGCTAAATGTCTGGTGTTTATGATCTATTGTTTAAAAAATCTATATTTTTATTATAAGCTCTAATTCATCAGGTACACCCATTTTTTTACGTTGGTTCATAAATTCCGATAATGTAAATGGCCCCATTAGTGATTCTTGTTGTACATCGATAATCCAAAATTGTATCACATCTATATTTGCGATCTTTATTCCTGTAGCTTCTGTGTGAATACAGGGATCTGAAGGCTGTTGATAAACTAAAATAAAATCATTATTAAATGTATAAGATATAACACTACAAGGAATAAATTGTTTATTCTTGCCATATATAAAACTTTGATCTTTGCTTTCACTTATAAATTGGTAACCTCCCGGAAGTTTTTCAGCATAATCACTCGTCCCTCCTCCACACGATGCAAAAAGCATTGTAGATAATATTAACATTATAATTTTCATATTCTACAATATTAAATCTAAAATTACCATTTAATTTCTCCCGGTTTTAGTAATCCTGGGTTATCAGGTGTAAAAACTTCTCTATTAGGGCTTATCCTTCCTTTTCCATAGAAATGAATTCGATAACCAGTTCCATTACCTGATTTCCAATCACCTACTTTAGTTTCTATATTCCTGATTACATTTACCGCACTGTTCCAAGGTCTTATATCAAAATCATAGTCATCAAAATATCCTTTTACTTCATTATTTCCTAGATTTGTCAGTCCTATTGTTCCATAAACAAGACCATCTTTTCTATTTCCTCTGAATAATAAATTAAAGTACGTTATATCGTTGTTTTCAAATTGGTTTGGAGTAATAGAACCTAAATTTAACCGTCCTAAATCAGCAAAAAGTGGTTCTCCATTGCCATTTCTGTACCAATCATTAGCTTCATTTAAAGTTACGCTTCCATCATAATCTGGTCTGTCTTTTAGCCCGTTGAAATGTGAAAGCAAACTCGATTGAGTTTCGAAACTGCTTAAACCTTTCGCACCTAAACTATGACTAAGAGCATCTTCGTGGGACATACCTTGTGTAAAGTTTTCCTTATTCATTACGATAGCTTTACCTTGCAATCCTTTATGATCTGTACCTAAAAAGTTTCCGTACGTATCATAAATAGGATTGTCTAACATCCCTGTTGGATCTATTCTGTTGATAGGATTGTTGCTTACATAATGGTATGGTGTCTTGTTTGGTTGATTTTCCGTCAGCGGATCCACAACACTCCATCTTCCTAGATCCGGCATGTAAAAACGTGCGCCGTAGTCATACATTCCTGTTACCTGTAGTTCCTTACCGTTGTACTTATAATTATAATCGGACGAAGCAATAT